>NZ_CP031012.1:0-2400000 GCF_009497775.1 Alcaligenes faecalis | reverse complement strand
GGCGGCCAGCCTTTGCAGGTCGCGTTCGGTGGCACGGACGCGCGGCAGGATGTCATCCGCCAGCATCAGGATGCGCAAGGCAGCCGTGGTCAGGCGGGCAGGGCGGGTGCGGCGGTTCAGCAATTGCACTTGAAGTCGTACTTCCAGATCGCGTAGCTGGTGCGAGAGGGCGGACTGCGTGACATGCAGGCGCTCGGCGGCTTCCTGCAAGCTGCCGCTATCGCGGATGGCGGTCAGGGTCTCTAGATGGCGAATTTCAAGCATGTTGAGGAAAACTCATAATTAGCATGGTGTATTTGATTTTTTTTCAAGTAATTATACAGGCACAATAGATTTCAAGCGCCTGATACGGGCCTCTTATTTCTAATTTATGGGCTTACTATGACTATTATTCATAATTTGGGTTTTCCTCGCATGGGTGCGCAGCGCGAATTGAAGCGCTCTTTGGAAGCCTATTGGGCCGGTCAGGTAAGCCAGCAAGAGCTGTTGGAGACGGGCAAAGCCTTGCGCGCTCAGCATTGGGATGTGCAAAGCAAGGCGGGTCTGGACACCGTGCCGGTGGGTGACTTTGCCTGGTATGACCAGATTTTGGAGTGGAGCACCTTGCTGGGGGCGGTTCCTGCCCGTTTCGGCCAGGCTGACAATGCGCCCCTGTCTTTGGATACCTTGTTTCGCATGGCACGAGGTCGTGCGCCCAGCGGCACGCCTGCCGCTGCTTGTGAAATGACCAAGTGGTTCGATACGAATTACCACTACATCGTCCCCGAGTTCACACCGGGTCAAAGCTTCCGTATTGCGCGTGAGTCCTTGTTTGAACAGATTGAAGAAGCCAAGGCTTTAGGACACAAGGTCAAGCCCGTGATTCCTGGTCCCTTGACCTGGTTGTGGCTGGGCAAGGGCGATGCTTATGAGGGCTTGGCGGATACGGGCAAGCTGGATCTGCTGGATACCTTGCTACCTGTTTATGAGCAAGTGCTGGCCCGCTTCAAAGCACAGGGTGTGGAATGGGTGCAGATTGATGAGCCTGTTCTGGTTCTGGATTTGCCCCAGGCGTGGCAGGACGCTTTCCGCCGCGTCTATCAAGGCCTGAATCAGTCCGGCTTGAAGCTGCTGCTGGCGACCTATTTTGATGATCTGCATGAAAACGTCGCGGTATTGAAAGACCTGCCCGTGGCGGGTGTGCATGTCGATGCTGTGCGCGCTCCGGCTGCTTTACAGGCCATGCAAGCCGTATTGGGCCAAGCTCAGGTGCTGTCTGCCGGTGTGATTTCGGGGCGCGATATTTGGCGCACAGACCTGGAAAAAACGGTTCAGACCTTGAAGCCTTTGCAAGCCGCCTTGGGTGCGCGCCTATGGATTGCACCATCCTGCTCGCTTCTGCATGTGCCGGTGGATGTGCAAAGTGAAACCGGCCTGGATGCTGAATTAAAGAGCTGGCTGTCCTTTGCGGTGCAGAAACTGGATGAGCTGAAGCTCTTGCAAGGATTGCTGGATGGCACTTTGGATGAAGCGGGGCAGCAAGCGGTTCAAGCGCAGCAAGCGGCCTTGAAAACGCGTCGTGAGTCCAAGCGTACGCACAATCCTGCAGTACAAGCCCAGATGGAGAAAATTGACCAGCTCAAGCGTCAACGTGCTCCGTTTGCTCAGCGTATCAAGGCCCAGCGCAACAAGCTGAATTTGCCCGATTATCCCACCACCACAATTGGTTCTTTCCCCCAGACCACGGAAATTCGTACCGCCCGTCGCGACTGGCGCGGTGGTGCTCTAAGTGATGCGGCTTATGAAAAAGCCATGCAGGCTGAAATCGAGCAGGTCATTCGTTTTCAGGAGCGGATCGGTCTGGACGTCCTGGTGCATGGCGAGGCCGAGCGCAACGATATGGTGGAGTACTTCGGTGAACTGCTGGGTGGTTTTGCCTTTACGCAAAATGGTTGGGTGCAAAGCTACGGTTCGCGCTGCGTGAAGCCGCCGATTATCTTTGGTGATGTGCTGCGCGTGGCACCGATGAGCGTGGCCTGGTCCTCCTACGCCCAGTCATTAACCGAGCGTCCCGTCAAAGGCATGTTGACCGGCCCGGTGACGATGTTGCAGTGGTCTTTTGTTCGTGACGATCAGCCGCGTGCCGATACGTGTCGTCAATTGGCTTTGGCCTTGCGGGATGAGGTCTCCGATCTGGAACAGGCCGGCATTCGTGTCATTCAGCTGGATGAGCCCGCCTTTCGCGAGGGCTTGCCGCTACGCCAGGGCGATTGGGAAGCCTATCTGGATTGGGCGGTGGATTGCTTCCGTCTGTCCACCAGCGCGGTGTCCGACGAAACCCAGATTCATACCCATATGTGTTATTCGGAGTTCAACGACATCATGCAGTCCATTGCCGATATGGACGCGGATGTGATCACGATTGAAACGTCGCGCTCCAATATGCTCTTGCTGGATGCCTTCGAGAACTTTGAGTATCCCAACCACATTGGCCCTGGTGTTTACGATATTCACTCGCCCAATGTGCCCGATAAGGACTGGATGGTGCGTTTGATGGGGGAGGCGGCCAAGCGCCTGCCCGCCGACCGTTTGTGGGTGAATCCGGATTGCGGTTTGAAGACACGGGGCTGGGCTGAAACTGAAGCTTCCTTGCTGGCCATGGTGGATGCGGCCAGGGCATTGCGAGCGGCTGCCTGATTTAGTGCAGGCTTAAAATAAGCCGCCTGAATGGAATGTCGGGGCAGGGCGTTTTCCGTCCTGCTGCCCGATTTCCCCGCCTGGATGAAAACGACCGCCCGTCAGGTGGTCGTTTTTTTCATGCAAATTTGGTATACCGTAGGATCGACGCCGCGTAGATCCTGTGTTTGGCCCGCTTTGGATGCACTTACAGATTATGTAAGTGGCTGATACGGAACATACGAGGTGCGTTATACTTGATCAGTTTCAATCTTGCCGCCCCGTTCATATCAATGCCTTTGCCCCCGCCGTCCGTCGCCCGTGAACCATTGCATACGCGTACCATCACGGTACAGTCGTTTGCACGGGAAGATGGCCTCTGGGACCTGGAGGCCTCGCTACTGGATGTGAAGTCCTACGACTTTCCCATACGCAACGGCCAAACCCATAAGGCAGGTGATCCTGTCCACCTGATGCATCTGCGTATCACTATTGATAGCAGCTTTGCCATTGTGGATGCCGTGGCGGTCTACGATGCAGCCCCTTACCAGGACAACTGTTCGTCCATTTCGGACGCCTACCAGAAATTGGTGGGCCTGAATTTGCTCAAGCAATTTCGGCAGGGTGTCAAAGAGCGCTTTGGGCGTTCGGCTGGCTGTACGCACATGAGCGAGCTGGCACAAGTGTTGCCAACCGCCGCCGTACAGACCATGGCCGGGCGACGTCGCAGCAGCGGGGAATCAGAGATTTATCGCACCGATAAGCAGCCCTTCCATCTGGATGGCTGCCATGCCTTGCGTTTGAGCGGTCCCGTGGTTGAGGAATTTTATCCCGTCTGGTATCGACCCAAAGTCACAGACGGGGTGGATTAGTTTTTTGTTTTAGTCAGGTCTCGGGCTCAGGCCTGGAGTTCCTGCCTTCTTTTTTTATTGTGTTTTTAGACTGACAGGTATCACATGAAAATTCACGAATATCAGGGCAAAGCACTGCTTAAGCAGTTTGGCGTTGCCGTGCCACGCGGAATTCCTGCCTTCTCCGTCGATGAAGCGGTTGCAGCTGCGCAGGAGCTGGGTGGCTCTGTGTGGGTTGTCAAAGCCCAGATTCACGCCGGTGGCCGTGGCAAGGGCGGTGGCGTCAAGCTGGCTCGCTCGATGGACGAAGTGCGTCAACTGGCCTCGGAAATCCTGGGCATGCAGCTGATCACTCACCAAACTGGCCCTGAAGGCCAGAAAGTGGGTCGCCTGCTGATCGAGGAAGGCGCGGACATCAAGAAGGAATACTACGTCGGTATCGTTACCGACCGTGCTACCCAGCGCGTGGCCGTGATGGCTTCCAGCGAAGGCGGCATGGAAATTGAAGAAGTGGCCGAGCGTGACCCCGACGCCATTCTGAAAGAGTTCGTGGACCCAGCCGTTGGCCTGACCAACGAGCAAGCCACCAAGCTGGCTCGCGGTATTGGCGTTCCTGACGCTTCTATCGAAAAAGCCGTTGCTGAATTCCAGAAGCTGTACAAGTGCTACACCGAAACTGACGCTGAACTGGCCGAGATCAACCCTCTGATCCTGACCGGCTCGGGCGACATCATTGCTTTGGACGCCAAGTTCAACTTTGATGGCAACGCTTTGTTCCGTCACCCCGATATCGTGGCTTTCCGTGACCTGGCCGAAGAAGATCCTGCTGAAGTTGAAGCCAGCAAATACGATCTGGCCTACATCCAGCTGGACGGCAACATTGGCTGCCTGGTGAACGGTGCCGGTCTGGCCATGGCTACCATGGACACTATCAAGCTGTTTGGCGGCGAGCCTGCCAACTTCCTGGACGTGGGCGGTGGCGCTACGGCCGAAAAAGTTACTGAAGCCTTCAAGATCATGTTGGCCAACAAGGGCGTCAAAGCCATTCTGGTTAACATTTTCGGCGGCATCATGCGCTGCGACGTGATCGCTGAAGGCGTGATCGCTGCGTGCAAGGCCGTCAACCTGAACGTGCCTCTGGTGGTACGCATGAAGGGTACCAACGAAGAGCTGGGCAAGAAAATGCTGGCCGATTCCGGTCTGCCCATCATCAGTGCTGACACCATGGCCGAAGCGGCGACTGCTGTTGTCGCTGCCGCCAAGTAAGAAAAGGTTGAGGATTAGCAAATGTCGATTCTGATCAATAAAGACACCAAAGTCATCACGCAAGGGATCACCGGCAAGACCGGCCAGTTCCACACCCGCATGTGCCGTGAATACGGTAACGGCATGGAAGCCTTTGTGGCTGGCGTGAACCCCAAGCGTGCCGGTGAGGATTTCGAAGGTGTACCTATCTACGCCTCCGTGTCCGACGCCAAGGCTGAAACTGGCGCGACTGTGTCGGTTATTTACGTTCCACCCGCAGGCGCTGCCGCTGCCATCTGGGAAGCTGTTGAAGCTGACCTGGACCTGGTTATCTGCATTACCGAAGGTATCCCTGTTCGTGACATGCTGGAAGTTCGCAACCGCATGCGCGCTGAAAACCGCAAAACCCTGCTGTTGGGCCCGAACTGCCCCGGTCTGATCACTCCTGACGAGCTGAAGATCGGTATCATGCCCGGCCACATTCACCGCAAGGGCCGCATCGGTGTGGTCAGCCGCTCCGGCACGCTGACATACGAAGCCGTTGCTCAAGTAACCGAACTGGGCCTGGGTCAATCCTCGGCTGTGGGTATCGGTGGCGACCCAATCAACGGTCTGAAGCACATCGACGTACTGAAGATGTTCAACGACGATCCTGATACCGATGCCGTTATCATGATTGGCGAGATCGGCGGTCCAGACGAAGTCAACGCGGCTTTGTGGGCTAAAGACAATATGACCAAGCCTGTTGTTGGCTTTATCGCTGGTGTGACAGCGCCTCCCGGAAAACGCATGGGTCACGCTGGTGCCCTGATCTCCGGCGGTGCCGACACGGCCGACGCCAAGCTGGAAGTGATGGAAGCTTGCGGTATTCGTACCACTCGCAACCCATCCGAAATGGGCAAGCTGCTCAAAGAAGTGCTGTAAATAGTGGTACCAGGGCCCGCTTTGGCGGGCTCTTTGTCTGGCTGCCCTGGGCAGCCGGGCAAGATTGGCCAGCCGGTTTCGTCAAGAAAAACACCACAACCCGGCGCATTCCTTCCCGAATCTGGCCAGCCTGATCATGCTGAAACGAATCAAGTAAGAAAAAGAAGCCCCGATGTTGCACAGGCTAGGATTAGTTTGCTGCTTTAAGGGGCATTGTTGTCTTGGGACGGCCTGCGACAAAAACAATAATTGTCCAGCGGCCGGGAAGAGAACTCACGTTTAGCGACACGGGAACGAAATGATTGAATTTCTCCAAACCCTGCATTGGGGTTCACTGTTTCAAATTGTACTGATTGATATTCTGCTCGGTGGCGACAATGCGGTCGTGATCGCGCTTGCCTGCCGTAACCTGCCCAAGCAGCAGCGTATGCAGGGCATTATGTGGGGTACCGTTGGCGCGATTATTCTGCGCGTCATTCTGATTTTCTTTGCCTTGACCTTGCTGGATCTGCCATTTTTGAAAGTGGTGGGCGGTCTCTTGCTCTTGTGGATCGGCGTCAAGCTGCTGATGCCCGAGGACGATGAGCACGGCAATATTCAAGGGGGCGGCACTATCTGGGCCGCTGTCAAAACCATCATCATCGCGGACTTCGTGATGAGCCTGGATAACGTGATTGCCATTGCCGGTGCGGCGCAAAATGCGCACCTGGATCACCAATTGGGCTACGTGATCTTTGGTTTATTGCTAAGTGTCCCCATTATTGTCTGGGGCAGTACCCTGGTTCTGAAACTGATTGACCGTTTCCCTATTGTCGTGACCCTGGGTGGTGCCTTGCTGGGCTGGATTGCAGGCGGCATGCTCATCACCGACCGTATTGTGGAAAATCAATTTGGCGTGCAGCCCCAGCCTGTTAAACTCGGGGTCGAGATTGTTTGTGCCTTATTAGTGGTGGCGCTGGGCAAATGGCTGGCGCACCGTAAAGGTTCTACCAAGGAAGCTTAGTTCTATGGCAATTTTTAAATCCTCCGACGCCAAAGGTCAGGAAAGCGGTTTGTCCCTGCTGCAAGGCTTAGGGATCCTGGCCATTATCGGTATTGTTGCTGCCGCCATCGTGCGCTACTTTGCTGCATGACCGCTGTGGCTTCTACTCCTCAGGAATTGGTTATTGCCACTCGCGCCAGTCAGCTGGCCTTGTGGCAAGCCAAGCATGTACGCGACCGTTTGCAGCAGCTGTACCCGCAGTGCAAGGTGTCCTTGCTGGAAATGACAACCCGTGGTGACCAGATTCTGGATCGCACGCTGTCCAAAGTGGGTGGCAAGGGCCTGTTTGTCAAAGAACTGGAAACCGCCTTGCTGGATGGCCGCGCCCATCTGGCGGTGCACTCGTTGAAAGATGTGCCGGTGGTGTTGCCCGAGTCCTTTGATCTGCCCATCATCATGGAACGGGACGACCCACGCGATGCTTTTGTTTCCAATACTTATCCCAATCTTGCGGCTTTACCTGCTGGTGCCATCGTAGGCACTTCCAGCTTGCGCCGTGAGTCCCAGATTCGTGAACGCTACCCGCACCTGGACATCCGTCCGCTGCGTGGCAATGTGCAGACGCGTTTGTCCAAGCTGGATCGTGGCGATTACGACGCCATCATTCTGGCTTCGGCCGGTTTGCGCCGTCTGGAATTGGCCGAGCGTATCCGCGATTACATCTCGATTGAAGACAGCTTGCCTGCCGCCGGGCAGGGGGCCTTGGGCATCGAGATTCTGAAAACCCGTACCGATGTGGCTCAATGGCTGGCGCCTTTGGCGCATTCCACCAGCCATGTATGTGCGCTGGCCGAACGAGCCGTATCGCGCGCTCTGGGTGGGTCCTGTCAGGTTCCATTGGCTGCTTATGCCACGCTGGACGGCGAACAACTGAGCCTGAGCGGCCTGGTTGCCGAACCGGATGGCTCAACGGTGTATCGCGCCCAGATCAATGGTGCGGCTAACAATGCAGAAGCCTTGGGCCTGTCCCTGGCGGAAGACCTGAAGCAGCAAGGTGCCCAAGCCATTCTGGATCGCTTGCTTACGGAACAGCCCGCAGAAGGCGAGTAAAGCGGCATGAACCTGCCCTGTGTATTACTGACCCGCCCCGCGGGACGGAACGAAACCCTGTCGGCTGCCCTGGCCGCGCAGGGTTTTTCTTCCTTGGTTTTGCCTGCCTTGAGCCTGAAAGCGCAAAACCTGTCCGAAGCGCAATGGCAAGACCCCAAGGATTTTGACCTGGTGCTTTTTGTCAGCAGCAGTGCGGTCAATTTCTACTTTGCGGCCTTGCAGGCGCGTGACCAAAGCTGGCCTGACAAGGTATTGCTGGCTGCCGTGGGTTTTGCCACCGCTGCCTGTCTGCGCGCCCAGCCGGGCGTCTCCCCGGAAACCGTACTTCATCCTGAAAGTGCGGATTCCTTGCAGGATTCAGAGGCCCTGTGGACGGTGCTGGAGCCCCGACTTGCGCAACTTGAGCGGGTTCTGATTGTGCGCGGCCATAGCGGTCGTGAATGGTTGGGGCAGCAGCTGGAGAATCACGGTATTGAGGTCCAGCGTCTGGCGATTTACCAGCGCAGCCCCTCCCAGTGGAGTGCGGAGCAGGGCCGTCAAATTCGTGACAGTTTGCAGACAGGCCGTCTGGCCGTATTGCTCAGCAGCTCTCAAAGCGCCGATGCGGTTTTTGCCAATGTACAAAGCCTGGGTTTACAGGATGTTTGGGCGCAATGTGCCTATGTGGTCATACATCCGCGTATTGAAGAACATTTACAGTCCTTATTGTTGCAGGCTGGAATCGCAGCGCCACCAATGGTAAAAAGGTGTACGCCAGACGATGATGACATTGTCGCTGCCTTGATGGCGGTGCTCTCGCGCGATTAGCCTCACACGGATTACAATCTTGCCATGAACGATAAAACAGAGAACGCATCCGCAAGCGAACCGGAGACTCCCATTTCCAGCCCAGCCAGTACAGCGGCTCCTCGTCCGTATTCCGAACCCAAAGACAGCACCACCACGCCCCAAAAGCGTAAAAGTGGCGCGGGTCCGGCTTATGCTTTGACGGCTGTTGTTGTAGTGCTGGCCGCTGCCGGTCTTTGGTACCAGAATTCATTGCTGGAAAAGCACAAGGCCGAGCTGCAAGCCCAGCTGGCAACCAATATCAATACCACGGAGCAGGCGCGCCAAACCGCGCAGCAGGCCCTGGCCCTGGCGCAGCGTCAGTCCGACAAGCTCGCCCAGCTGGAAAAATCCTTTAACGATTCCACCGAACAGTTCCATGATCTGAGCCAGGCTTTCCAGACCATGACGGACAGCGGTTCGGAACTGGTTTTGCTGAACGATATTGATCACCTGGCCACGATTGCTCAGCAGCAACTGATGCTGGGTGGCAATGTGGCCAATGCCATCGTTTCTCTGGAAGCAGCCCAGGCGCAATTGGCACGTGCCAATCGTGTGGGTCTGGCCTCCCTGCAACAAACACTGAATGGCGATCTGGAGCGTCTGCGCGCCGCTGCCACGGTGGATGTGGCTTCGTTGTCGCGTCAGCTGGACACCTTGTCGCGTTATGTCTCGGAAGCCCCTTTGCTGGTGCCGGATGACGTTGCCGGTGGTGCGAATACTGAAGCACTGGACTTGCAGTCCGACGTTCAGGAACCTACGGAACTGGCCGCTGATGCCCCTTGGTGGGAGCGCAGCTGGAATACGGTGGAGCAGTGGGGTAGCAGCGCCTGGCGCTCTGTCAGCCACGATCTGGGGCAGTTTGTCTCCATCCGTCGTGTAGACGATGCCGCCGCCTTGCTGATGTCGCCTGATCAGGCTGCACGTTTGCGTGAAAACCTGCGTCTGCGCATTATGGCCGCCCAACTGGCCATGATGATGAACCAGTCCGCCGTCTGGCAGACCGAGCTGAATGCGGTGGCGACGGCTCTGGAAAAACGTTTTGATACGCAGTCGAATCAGGTTCAACAGGCCTTGCGCCTGACGCGTCAATTGCAAGACACCCGCATCGGTGCTCGTTTGCCTACCGTGAATAACACCTTGGCGGCTATTGAAAGCCTGCGTCAGGCTCAGGCCGGTCGTAGCCAGGACAATGCCGACGACACCACCACCGAGCAGGGCGACACGGACCACATCCTGTCCGACCCGCCTCAATCCACAGAACCTGCCAGCCAGGAGGAGCCCGCTGCTCCTGCTGCCGAACAGACTGAGTCTGCTACTCCCGCTCAAACCGGGACGGAGCAGCCCGCTCAGGCGCAGGGGTAAGGTATGCGTACTTGGTTTTGGACTCTCATCTTATTTATTGCCGCGGTTGCCCTGGCGCTGGTCTTGCGCGAGCACGCCGGTAACGTCTATTTGGTCACGCCGCATTATCTGGCACGTGCCTCGCTGACCTATGTGGTTCTGTGCACGCTGGGCTTGTTCATCGTCCTGTACGTGCTGCTGCGTCTGCTGGCCTGGTTCAGCGATGGCCCGGAGCGTTTCCGCCTGTGGCGTGGTCGTCGTGCTCAACGCCGCGATCAGGCTTTGCTGGAAACTGGCTGGATCAGCATTCTGGAAGGCCGTTACGAGCAAGCCGAAAAAGACATGATGAAGCTGATGAGCAAAACCCGCTCGCAGTCCAGCAAAGTCGTGGCAGGTTTGGCCGCAGCTCGTGCTGCGCATTATCAAGGTCAGATCGCTCAACGTG
This sequence comes from Alcaligenes faecalis, assembly GCF_009497775.1. Lineage (NCBI taxonomy): Bacteria > Pseudomonadati > Pseudomonadota > Betaproteobacteria > Burkholderiales > Alcaligenaceae > Alcaligenes > Alcaligenes faecalis. The sequence continues at coordinate 2,389,619 of NZ_CP031012.1, read as the reverse complement.
ATGAAGCCTTGGCTGCCGCTCGTGCCGCCGCAGGCGATGATGCACGTTTGAAAGAAGCCAGTGCCGTGGCCTCGGCCGAGCTGTACCTGGATCAGAACCGTACCGAAGAAGCCATCGAGCTGCTGCAGGATTTGCAGGACGCCAGTTCACGTCATCTGCACGCTACGCGTTTGTTGCTGCGCGCCTATCGCCAGCAAGGTAATGCCGAGCGTGTTTACGAATTGACCCGTTTGCTGGTGCGTCGTAGTGGGATCGAACGTCAAGAGGCGCTTAACCACATTGAATTTGCCGCTGCTGCTCGTTTGCGTGTGGGGGGGGCTGAACAGTTCAAGGCCTTGTGGTCGGATCTGAAATCTGAAGAAAAGGTCTTGCCTGGCGTAGCGCTGGAAGCAGCCCTGATTCAAGAACACGAAGGCAATTTTGAAGAAGCCGGTCGTATCCTGGAACCTGCGATTGCCGCCAGCTTCGACAGCCGCTTGCTGGAAGCCTACGCCCAGTGCCCGCCTGAATATGTGGGTCGTCGTTTGGCCAAGGCCGAAGAGTGGCTGCGTAGCCAGCCCAACAATCCAGTCTTGCTGTCCACCCTGGGCCATCTGTGCCTGACCAGCCAATTGTGGGGGCAGGGCGAGCATTACCTGCTGCGTAGCCTGAAAATCCAGGGCGATCTGCGCAATCACGCTTTGCTGGGTAATTTGTACGACAGCCTGGGTCGGCACGACGAAGCCATCTCTTACTGGCGCAAGGCGGCCTCTATGGCCGGTACTTTGCCGATTCTGGCCGTCAGCACGGCCTTGCCAGCGGCTGATACCCGTCACGATCCCAGCCATACGGACGCAGACAGCCTGCCATCCCAGGATGACGACGATCTGCCGCATTACACCTATGCCGCCAGCGTCGTGGCCGAGGACCTGCCCGATCATGGCCGTCCATTGCCTGTTGTGGCCGAGCCTGTGCCTCCTGCTGCCACGCCTGAGCAAGACAGCCTGAGCTCCTCTTCGGATATGGATGATTACTTTGATACGGCTCCCATCCCTGGGGTCGATCTCTCTCAAACTTCGGATCGTCCTCGACGCTCCAACGATTAATTTCTTTTATTTTTAAAGGTTTGCACGAATGAGCCTCGCCCAAGTACCTGCTGGCAAAAAACTGCCCGACGAGATCAACGTAGTCATCGAAATCCCCATGAACTCGGATCCCGTCAAATACGAAGTTGACGAAAACGGCGTGGTTTTTGTGGACCGCTTCATGCTGACCGCCATGCACTACCCCTGCAACTACGGCTACGTTCCGCAAACCATTTCGGACGATGGCGACCCGGTTGACGTGCTGGTGATTGCTCCTTTCCCAATCCAGATCGGTGCCGTGATTCCTTGCCGTCCTATCGGCGTGCTGCATATGGACGACGAAGGCGGCGGCGATGCCAAACTGCTGGCCGTGCCTACCGACAAGCTGTACCCCCTGTACCGCAACGTGAAGTCGCCTGAAGATCTGCAGCCTGAAGAGCTGGAGCGCATCAAGCACTTTTTCGAGCACTACAAAGACATCGAAAAAGGCAAGTGGGTCAAGGTCAAGGGCTGGGACGGTATCGAAGCTGCCAAGAAAGAACTGGTAGACGGTGCCAAGCGCTTTGCTGACGGCCAGGCAAAATGAGTACCGTCATCCCCACGCCAGCGATTGCGGCACTGAACGTACAGGACAGTGAGCAGGTTTTTCCTGTACGCCGCATTTATTGCGTCGGCCGCAATTACGTCGAGCATGCACAGGAAATGGGTTTTACCGGCCGCGAAGATCCTTTCTTCTTCTGCAAACCGGCAGACTCCATCTTGAATGTGCTGCCCGGCCAAGTCTGCGACATGCCTTATCCTTCCCGCACCCAGGATCTGCATCACGAGATCGAACTCGTCGTGGCTTTGTCCAAGGGCGGGCGTGATCTGACGGTGGAGCAGGCGGCTGAATGTGTGTGGGGATACGCAGTGGGTCTGGACATGACCCGTCGGGATTTGCAGACGCAAGCCAAAAAAGCCGGTCGTCCCTGGGAAGTGGGCAAAGCCTTTGACCACTCCGCACCGACTGGCCCTCTGGTGCCACGCAGCCGTATTGGCGAGCTGTCCCAAGGTGCCATCACCCTGGACGTCAACGGTGAACGTCGTCAGACTGGCGATTTGAATCAGCTGATCTGGAATGTAGCTGAATCCATCGCTTATCTGTCGGGTCTGTTCGAGCTGGTCCCCGGCGACATCATCTTCACGGGAACCCCGGCCGGTGTCGGCTCGGTGGAACGTGGCGATGTGATGCATGGGGCGATCGACGGCCTGGGCAGCATAGACGTGCGTCTGGTCTGATCCAGGTCTGAATAGCTGGTCATGAACCCGTCTGGAGAGCAGTCTCCAGACGGGTTTTTGTATGGGCCTTTGATACAGGTCAACGGCATACAGACTTGCTATCAAGACTGGGTAAATGAAGGCATCTCTTGCGAGCCTTCCACCATTTCTGATTTTAGGGTTGGCCACGTTGCAAGCTAAGTAATAGCGGCGGCGATGTTAGGTGTCGCATAGATTGTCGAGTAGATGCCGATGATTACGGTATGGTGCTGTATTCAGAAAGCAGAGGTTACTTGTTCGGCTGCGGCTTGACGGATAAATAGGGCACGGCTTGTGTATTAGTCGATCGTAACGCCTTTCTTGTTTTAATTATGAATGCTTGGGTTGCTGGTCTTTTTTCTGTGATGTGTCTGTGTATTTGGGTGTTACTTCGCGGGGACAAGATATTTTGTGGCGGGCATCATGATTGCCGATCTTTTAATTTTGATTTTGATTCACGCTTTGGTGAGGGCATTGATCTATGGAAAAGATAGAGCCGGAATTTTCGGTATGGAAAACGCTGAAGTCTGTGAATGGATTGGCGTTGCTTTGGAATTTCGTTTTGGTTCTGGGTGGACTCGTACTGCTAGCTTTTGTCCTGAGTAATGGTTTCTTGCCCGAGCTGGATTTGTTGGGAGCGGTGTCGCTGTTAGCCAGCGTGTCACTTGTCAGTCTGTTTCTTATTCTTTCGATCTTTATGGTGACTACCGTTGGTGGTTGGGTTATGTGCAGCTGGTTCTGGGGAGCTGATGCAAAGCTACGAGGCCAGATAGCAACGTTATTTGCCATGTGTTCTGCTAGTGGTGTCTACGCGGCGATGACCATCCCGGGGGAAGCACCGCGACTGATTCAGGTCGTTGCCGTTAGTGTGTTAATCGTTTTAGTAGTATTTTGCGGAGTATTCGGAGTCAGGAGGCTCAGAGTCCTCAGGTCAACGTGGCCACGCCAAGGGGTCGGAGCAGATTTGGGGATGGCAGCTGGTGCGTCTTTCATCGGCGCAGTTCTTACAGCTTATAACGCGATACTTTTTTTGCAGCTTTATAAGGTACAGCCGGGCATTGATGATGTGGCTCAGTGGACAGGATTTGGAGTATGGTTGCTCGCTCAATCAGTCTGCATGGGAGTGGTGGCCTCATGCAATACCCTTGCAATGCGGCTCAAGGTGTCAGGTGGGCTGGGTGCGGTTGGATTTATTATTCTGCTCATTTTGTCGAATAATCCGAGTTTTGTCGTGGATAGGATGGCTAAGGCTTTAGGGATTGGGGCTTTACAAGACATAAGTGTTGTGGTTACTGAGGAGGGTTGCCAAGTGTTGAGTGTTTTTAGTGAAGGTTTCTTGTGCGTACCCGCAATTGATAGGTCGGTGTATGTCATTGAGCCCGTTACATTGCGCTCCCGTTTTGGCAAGCAAGTGTTGATTGAGTACTCCAGGCCTCTAGATGATTCTAAAGAAATGGTGTTTAAGGTTGTGGTGCAGGCCACGGAAGTGTTGGGGTGGCAGCGTCGGGAAGTGGTGGATAAGGTGGCTACGCACGAGATATTGGAGTGAATGCGAACAGGGTGCGCTTGAATCTCTTAGGTTCTCAATATGAGCTGAGTATTCCGACGGCCGCTTGATTGTTACCAACAGCCGGACAAGCCCATCCGGCTCGGTTTTTGCGAATATTCTGGCCCGCTGCCAAGGGGCAGACTGTGAACTGACTTTTGGGAGATTCCAATGAGACAGTTCATCAGGCGGCAGCGCGGCCAGGGCATGGTCGAGTATTTGATTATTGTGGCTTTGGTTGCGGTGGCGGCCATTGCCGTTTACCAGTCCTTCGGTCAGGTGATTCGCAACCAGACCGCGGCCATGGCCAAGGAACTGGCGGGCGAGGATGGTTCCGAGCAGACTCAACAAGCGCAATCGGCCGCTTCTGCTGCGGCGGCTCAAGGCAGTGGCAAGAGCCTGAAATCCTTTACGGGCAACGCGCAATGAGGTCGCCCGAGCATCCACAAGAGGGGGCAGCGCTGGCCTGGGGGCTGATTGCGCTGGCGCTCCTGTCTGTCGCCTGGGGCGGCTACTTTCACGTAAACCAGATTGCCGAGCAGCAAGGGCGCTTGTCCCTGGTGCTGGATGCTGCTGCCTATGGTGCCGCCACCGAGCAGGCGCGCACTTTGAATCTGCTGGCCTATATCAACCGGGCGCAGTTGGGGCATCAATTGGCCTTGGGGCATTTATTGACCTTGGCAAGCTGGGACAGGGCCGCGCAAACCCAGTCCGGGCAAGCGCGTCGGGCGAATCCGCCTGCGCATTTGGTCGCCATGATGTTTGGCCCTGCACATGGATTGGCCTATACCCAGGCGCGCTCTGCTGGAGACAATCAACAGGCTTTGGAGCAGGCTTTTCAAGCCCATCAGCGTTTGATTCATGACGTGCTGGCGCAGGCACAGCAGCAATTGGTAGAGGGCTTACCACAACGACGGCAAGCCATTATTCAAGCGACCTTGGACGGCAGTTTGCCGGATTGGCCTGCACAAGCCATTCGCTGGCAGCTGGAGCAGGACGATTGGCCGTTGTTCCTGGCCTTGCAATCCGGACAAGCGCAATGGCAGTCGGGGTTGAGGCATCTGGTTTCCTTGTACGGGTTTCTGGCCCCACGGGATTACGAGGCTCGTTCTTATCCCGGTGTCGATCGACGTTGCCCCTTGTGGCAACATCGTTTGCGTCGCGCTGGTCGTACTGAATTTGATAGCTCGGGACGCTGGCATTCCAACGATACGCAGTCCATGCATATGGTGCGCTCCAACCGTTGGATAGGCTGTTATTTCCGTGAATATGCCATGGCGTGGGCCTTGCAAACGCCTGCGCATGCGTCGGGGATTGATGCGCCGGATGACTTTTCCGGGCAGAGTTTCTGGAAGTGGGCGCTGGAGCAAGGCAATGGCTCCTTGCTGTCGGCTCAAGGCAATACAGTGGCGCAATCCTGGGCGCGGCGAGACGCCAGACCCTGGAGTCAAAGGCCGTGGGTAGACGGATATGCCTTGTCAGCTCCCGAGCAGAGCGCTGGCCCCGATCTGGTGCTGAGTTTGCAGGCCCAAGGCCATTTGGGGCAGACCGTTCATACACGCGCGGCGGCTCAATCTTTTTTCTCCTTGCCACCGGATAGCGCAGATTCTAGGGAGGATACGGAGCCCAGCCTGTTTCTGCCTTTCTGGCAGGCACGGTTGATGGATGCAGGGGGCCGTCGATCATGAGCAAGCAACAAAAAGGGATGGCATTGGTCGAGGCCTGCTTGCTGGGCGTGGTGTTGGGCTTGATGGTGATGGCGGGTCGCTGGCTGATGCTGCAGCAGTATCGCTTGCAGCAAATGCAGCAAAGCACGCATTTAAGTCTGTTCATACACGATGCTCATGGCAAGCCGGTTTCAGCAGTGAGTAGTTCAGTTCAAGAAGTAGCACCAGCCCGTTTTTTGGAGTCCCCGATAGCGGCAGCCCAGTCCTTGCAATGGGAGCTCTTGAGTCTGCGTAGTGGATTCTGGGCGGCACAGTCGCGTGTTTCTATTCCATGGCCGCGCTGGCTGGCGGCTCTGTCTACCAAGACGCAATTGCAACGCCAATCCTGGCTGTGGGCGGCGGCAGGGCAGGCTGCCAGTACCCAGCAGACTCGTCAGCGCTTGGAGAGCAGTACGACGGCTTGGGGTGAGGCAGTGGCATCAAGTCGGCCTGCTGCCAGAGAAACGATACGGTATGCAGGGCCTATGGACGCGGCCTGGGGCCGGACACCAGCCGATTTGGATTGGCTGAGCCGGTGGCAGGACTACGTGCCGGATCATAGACCCAAGGGGCGGCCATGAGACAGCTACTAGCTTTGCTCTTGCTGTTTTTGCTGATGCTCAGCCCTGTGCCGGCCAAAACGCAGCCCTTGCTCCTACCTTTGCAGGATTCCCAAGTTCAGTGGGATCAAGTGCAAACGGCACAGACTGATGTTGGACCTGTGTATAGCTGGGGTCTGAGTACAGACCTGGACGCGCAGACTTTGGCTTCTCGTTTGGAAGTCTTCTGTGGTGCACATTACGGAGCCATCAGAGTGGACGGGCAATGGGTATTTCTGCGTGCCAGAGATGGCAGGAACTGCGTCTTGTGGCTGGAGGATATACAGGCTCCTACCTTGTCGGGTTTGTTAAGCGTTTCCGAGCAAAGTCAGGCTGCTCACCCCTCATCTCTTTGGTCAACAGCTCCCATCGCCGGTGCTGTCTTGTGGCAGCACGAACAGCCAGGGCAAGTGCAAAGCTGGCTGCTGATGGCCGAACCTGGATGGCAAGCCGATCTGCGTCGCAAGGATTGGGGGGCGGAGGCGGGCGAGCGTTATTGGCGCAAAGGCCCAGCCGAGCTGGATGTGATGGAACTGGAGCATGAGCAGCAGCGTTACTTGCTCCTGATCTGCCGTGCCTGTGAAAAGGAGGCCTCATGATTCGGGTAAAACTCTTGTGGCTATGTCGTCATCCCAGCGCAGGGTTTGGCCTTCTGGCCTTGTTGGCTGGTTTGATGGCAGCCGGGACCAGCAGTCGTTATCTGGATCGGCAGGAAGAAGCTCTGCGGCAGGCTGCGCATCGTGTGCAGTTGGATAGGGTGGTGGCCGCGTCCAGTCTGGCAGCAGGAACGGTGCTGCAAGCAGAGCATCTGGCTGCTCGTGCTTTTCCTGCTGAACTGGTGCCTAGTGACAGCTGGGATGTGGCGCAGTTTGAGAATCTATTAGGGCAGGTATTAAGCCAGCCTTTGCGGGCGGGAGACTTGATCAGCAAGGCGCATGTGCAGGCAGTCAGCAGCCCGTTTTCACAGCAGTTGTTATCCGGCAGGCGTGCGCTGACTGTGCCAGTGGATGCAATCAGTTCGGTATCGGGTCTGATTCGGCCTGGGGATTTGATTGATATCTATGTCAGCTTTGACGACAGGCAGCGGCGGGTAACGGCTCCCTTGTTGCAGTCTGTGCTTGTCTTGGCAACGGGGCAAAAGTCAGGTGAAGGTTCAGCCTCGGCCCGGTTAGATAAGGATGCCTACACCACCTTGACGCTGGACGTAGGGCCGGACGATGCCTTGAAGTTGCTGGCGGCCAGACAGCATGGACGCATCAGCGCCTTGCTACGCAATCCGGATGACCATACGCCCCATCAGGCTGCCGTGCGGGGCGAGCTGGCCGACATTCTGGGGCTGGGGCCGGGTGCAGGCCCCAAACAGCCTGTACAGGTTTTGTACGGCAACAGACCGGCTGGGCAACTTGGACAGGCAGAAGTGGAGCGCCTGGGTTGGCTGGATATGCCGGACAGCTTTTCTATGGGGCAGCAGCCATGAGTAGAAATCGCTATTGGCCCAGGCGGGCCGCAGTGAGCTTGTTGTCTGGTGCCTTGTTTGGCGCAAGCCTGCAAAGTCAGGCTCAGGGCCTGGGGCTGCAAGTGGGTGAGTTGATGGTTCTGCCTGACACGCAGGTAGAGCGGGTGGCAGTAGGGGATGGTGATATTGTGCATGCCGTCACCACGGAATCGGGTGAGCTTATTCTGTTTGCACGCAAGACGGGTAGCACCGTGGTGCAAGTCTGGTCCCATTCGGGGCAAAGCCAGTCCTACCAAGTTGAGGTGTCACCAGAAAACCATAGGCAAACTTTGGCGGAGCTACGTAGCTTGCTGGAGCGCATTCCCGAACTACGTATCAGCGAGCTGGGCGGCAAGCTGGTGCTGGAAGGAGAAGGCTTAAGCGATCAGGACAAGCAACGCATTCAGGCCTTAAGCCAGGAGCATCCTCAACTGCTGGATTTCACGCAGCAAGATGGTTGGGAGCCTATGGTCTTGCTGGATGTGCAGGTCGTCGAGGTGCCGCGCAACAGCCTGCGGGAGCTGGGTGTGCGTTGGGACGGCAGCTCCCAGGGCGGTTTGAGTATGGGCGGGGCCTGGGATGCGGCCACTCATCAGTTTCTGGACAGGCCGGGCGAAGCGGTCTTGCCTTTGGCATTCCCTGCCAAGCAGGGGGCGGCGTTCTTTGGCGTTGGTGCCTTGATGTCTGCTCGTGTTCAGGCCATGGCACAGGAAGGGCATGCGGTGGTGCTGGCGCAGCCGCAGTTATTGGCACGTAGTGGCTCCCAAGCCGAGTTTCTGGCCGGGGGCGAGCTGCCTTACACCACCACGGACGACAAGGGAAACAGCAAGACCAGTTTCAAACCCTACGGTGTGTCGCTGCGCATTGTGCCGCGAGTTGAGCGTGGTGGGCTGGTGCGTTCGCAGATTGAGGTGGAGGTCAGCTCCGTTGATGCCAGCTTGTCCCAACCTGCCGGGCCGTCCTTGAAAACCCGACGAGCCTCGACCGAGTTCAATGTGCGCTCAGGGCAGACGCTGGTGCTGGCAGGGTTTATCTCGCGGGAAGAGTCCCGGCATGTGGACCGCTTGCCGGGGCTGGCCAGTTTGCCTGTGTTGGGCGCCTTGTTTCGTTCCGAGCGTTTTGCCCGGCAGGAAACGGAATTGGCGGTATTTGTGACTCCGACTTTGGTAGCGGCAGAACATCCTGATTTGCTGGCTCGGCAGGCGAATGCTGCCCAGTGGCTGGACCAGACTTTTCCCGATGCTCCACGCTTGAACACCCCCGTGCGTGCTGTCCCCAAGGGGGCAGGGCGAGGAGCTTGGTCGCAATGGGTAGAACCCGATAGTGAGGTGTTTCGTGTTGAACCTTGAGCTTGAGTCGGAGCTGGGGACGACGCGCCCCTGCACTGTCAGTCTGCCGGCCTTGATAGGGCGTGATCCTGCCTGTGATGTTGTTCTGCCATCGTGGCGTATCGCGCGTCAGCATGCCAGTTTGCTGGAGCGAGCGGGGGCCGTGTACATCCAGGATCATGGCTCGTTGACGGGCGTGCAGCTTAACGGCAAACGGGTCTATGACGATGGGCCCTTGCGCTTGGGTGACGTGCTGGCACTGGGTGGGTTCAAGCTGCGGATTGCCGGTTTTGGGCAGAAGGTTCAGCTCCTAAGTGATACGGCCGTTTCGGACTTGGGAAATCCACCGGAAACCTCAACACCACAGTCCTTTGCGATGGAGGAATCTCGACAGCCAGCACAAGGCGGGCAAGGCTTTTTCACTCCTGGACAAGCAGATCTACCCGTATCCGACAATGAACTGTTCAGGCAAGAACAGCAACGACTGCATCAAGCTTTGTTGAGCGCTTTGGAACTGGAGCGCCGGGATTTGTCCCGCGTGACAGACAAACAGTTGGAGCAGGAAGCCTTTGATTGCTTGGGCCGTTTGATCCAGGCCCAATGCGCTGTCCCTAAGCATGAGCAGGCCAGGCTGCAAGCCAGCGTCTGCGCCGAGGCAGTGGGTTTGGGACCTCTGGAGCCCTTGTTGGCCGATACCTCGGTCTCGGAAATTATGGTCAACCATTACGACCGGGTATTTGTTGAGCAGGCGGGGCGGCTACAGGCGCATCCCCTGGTGTTCAGCAGTGAGTCGGCCTTGCGGGCGATTATTGACCGTATCCTGGCTCCCTTGGGTAGGCGGCTGGATATCAGCTCGCCCGCAGTGGATGGGCGCTTGGCGGATGGCTCGCGTTTCCATGCCGTACTGTCGCCCATTGCGGTCAAGGGAACCTGCGTCACCATACGCAAATTCCCCAAACGACGCCTGGGGCTGGAGGATCTTTTGCAGACGGGCAGCTTGTCACCGGAGATGGCCGCTTTCCTGCAACAGGCGGTGCGGCGGCGCTGCAATATTCTGGTCTCGGGCGGAACCGGTACGGGGAAAACCACCCTGCTGAATGTGCTTAGCACCTGCATTGATTCTGGCGAACGAATCGTGACCCTGGAAGACGCGGCCGAGTTGCAGCTACAGCACAGCAATTGGGTAGCGTTGGAGTCCCGGCCTGCGAATGCAGAAGGTCAGGGGCAGGTGGATATACGGAGCCTGTTGCGACAAGCCTTGCGCATGCGGCCAGACCGTATCGTAGTGGGAGAGTGTCGGGGCGCAGAGGCCTTCGATATGTTGTCGGCCATGAACACCGGCCACGAAGGGTCGATGGGGACCTTGCATGCAAATACACCTCGTGATGCCTTGTCCCGTCTGGAAGGGATGGTGCTGATGGCAGGCCTGGATTTACCTTTGCTGGTTGTGCGAGAGCATATTGCGCGGGCTTTGCACATTATTGTGCAGCTCAGCCGTCTGCCCGATGGCAAGCGCTTGGTGCACGAGATTGTGGAGGTGACCGGCATCGAGGCGCAACGTATTCAATTGCAAACCTTGTACAGCTATCGCCCGGAGTTTGGCTTTGCTGCCAGTGGCTTGCGGTCCGAGCATGTTTCCCCCGCAGAGGGGCAAGCATGAGACTTCTAAGTATCTTGCTGATCGTCTTGAGCACCACTGCGTTGGCGTATGTGTTGCTGCGTTCAGGACAGCATCTTGCCACGCGCTATGGGCAGCAATTGCTTAAGCAGTCCGAGCAAAGCTTGCAGTCGCATTTTGTATTTGTGAGCAGCCAGTATCTGGCTTTTGGAGCCTGGGCTTTATTGCCTCTGATCTTTCTGACGGCATGGTGGCTGATGCAGTCCTTCTGGCTGGCTGCGATTGTGGCCTTGCTGGCGGCGGTAACGCCTTTAGTACTTCTGCGCTGGATGGCACGCCGACGTCTGGAAACGCTACGACGACAACTGCCGGACTTTGTGCTGTCGTTGGCCTTGAGCCTGCAAGCAGGTTTGGCCTTGCAAGCGGCTTTGCAGCAGTTGTCTCAATCCTTGCCAGCACCCTTGGGGCAAGAGCTGCGTTTGCTCTTGCGTCAGCAGCGCTTGGGGCTGAATGCCAAGGATTCATATCAAGACCTTCTGGATCGAGTGCCGGTGGCAGAACTGGCCATGCTGATCAGTGCCTTGCAGATGGGCCAGAGTACGGGGGCGGGGCTGGGGGAGCGTTTGAAGATACTGGCGCAAACCATTCGAGCGCGGCTGACTATCGAGGACAAGATAGTTGCCTTGACTGCCCAGGCTCGTTTGCAGGCACGAATCATGTTCTGTCTACCGGGTTTTGTGGCGGGGGCTTTGTACCTTCTGGATACCACGGCATTTGAGCAAGCCTGGTTCAACACATTGGGCGTTTGGGTGGCGGGAACGCTGGTGGCCATGTTGGTGATGGGGCTGTGGTGGATGCAAGTGATTCTGCGAGGGGAGGGGTGATCATGCTCACACTGATCTGGCTGCTCTCTGCCTTGAGTGCAGCCTTGTTCCTGGTCGCCTTTCTGTGGGCTTGGCGTGGCCGTTATCTGCTTTTGCTGCAAGGAGGCAGCAGTTTGAAGCAGGCGGCCTGGCAGGCTTGGGAAGCCCCGTTTTCCAGAGTCCTTAATCTCTGCCTGTCCCTGCCTTTTGTGCATGAGTGGCCGGAGCGATTGTGGGGTTCGTATGCGCAAGAGGTACGGGGGGGTTTAAGCAAACGTGTGGCCTTGACTGGATTGCTCACAGGCCTTGTCAGTGCTTTCTTGTTGACTCAAGGGGCTTCATTGATGGAGCTTGCAGGGCTGGCTGTGACAGGTCTCTTCCTTAGCGTATTGCAAGCTATCTCACGGGGAAGAAAACTGCAGCGTCAGCATCATTCCCGTTGCCGCCGGGACCTGCCATTCTTTCTGGACCTGCTGGTGCTGGCTGTCGAATCCGGGTTGGGTTTGCAGCAGGCCTGGGCGCGTGCAATGGAGGCTGTACCGCAAGGAAGCCTGCTGATCAGCTTGAACAAGGTGCAGGGCGAAGTTCGGGCAGGACGGCGTTTGCCGCAGGCGATGCGCAATGTCGCTTTAAGCTTCAGGCAGGCAGAATTGGAGGAGTTGGCTTTGTCTTTGGAGCTGGCGCAGGACACGGGCTTGTCCTTGGCCTTGTTGCTGCGTTCTCAAGCAGAAAAACTGCGTAGTCATTTACACCTGGAAGCCGAGCAAAGAGCCCTCAAGCTGCCCGTTTATCTACTGGCCCCTTTGGTCGTGTGCATTTTTCCCTGCACGTTCTTGGTGATTGCGATGAGCCTGTTAGGCCCTTGGCTGGCAGGGGGAGGTTAGGGTGATGTCCATATCAGTACTGATCAAACAGCCGCTGCGACAGGCGCAACTCCAGCCCCTGTATTTATTCGATGCCCATACTTTTTGGACCCGTTGGCGTGGCTGGAAGGCACTGCCACAAAACAAGGGTTTCGCAACTGCTGTGTGGCTGCGGCCTTGCAGAGCGGTTCATCTATGGGGAATGCGCCAGGCTCTGGATATCTGCTTTCTGGATGAAAGCGATCAGCCCTTGAGGTTTTGTCCGGCAGTAGCGCCAGGGGCGGTACGTTGGCATAGAAAAGCCAGATCGGTCCTGGAAGCGCCGCTTGGCTATCTGTGCGGACCGGAGCAGTTTGCGCCTTGGGCCGTCGCTCTGCAGGAACTACGAAAAACAAAGGGGGTAGTACGACAGGGTTACATATTTGTATATCGAAATGAGAATTATTGTTAATATGGCGAGTTCCACGATCCAATCCCCTCGCATTTGTCATGTCTCGCCCACCCACGCCCAAGAAAGGCTGGCTCGCTCATTACAGCAAGCTGGTGAGTTCATGGGCGCGCAAGTCAGGCAATCGGCAGGATGCCGAAGACGCGCTTCAGGATGTGGCCTTGAAAATGCTGGAGCAGGACACGGCGGTATTGCGTGATCATGAGCATTACTATTTTCAACGCGCTGTCTCGAACCGGGCCATCAGCATTTATCGTGCGGAACAGGTACGTCAGACCCAATCGCTGGATGCTTTGCCGGAAGAAAACCACCCGACTGCCTCAAGTACGCATGATTGGTATGAGGCCGATGAAATGGCACGCAGGATGTTGGCCGCGTTGAATGAGCTCCCCCAGGCCTGCCAGATTGCCTTTCAGTTGCGTCAGGCCGACGGCTTGTCCAATGCTGAAATAGCCGAGAAGATGGGGGTTTCTCGTAATATGGTCGAGCGCTATATGATGCGTACCTTGCGCCATTTACAAGATCAGTTATATAAAAATGCTCACTAGTCGCTCAGGACTTCGGTGCCATCAAGCGTCTTGTCTTATAAGAGGGCATGTTTTGCCCTGCTCCTGGAGGGCAGACGATCATGACTGACAGGATAGATCCCGCTACCTTGACCGACCCGCGCGATCAGGCGGCGTACTGGTACGAGCGCATGCAGTCGGACGATGTTACGGCGGCAGAACGGGTCGCCTTTGAGCAGTGGCAGCAGGCGGACCCGGACAATCAACAGCACTACCAGCAGGTCCAGTACATCTGGAGCATGGCGGCTTCGCTGCCCAAAAGCGAAGTGCAAAAACTTGGCAGGGCGCAAGGGCCGGCTGTGGATCGTAAGCCATCACGCCGCGCATTCTGGAGCTATAGCCTGGGAGTTGCCTGTGTGGCTGCACTGACGGTTGCCGCTATTGACCCCATGCACTGGCGTGCTGTCCCCGAGTATCAGGCGCAATTTGCCACGGCTCATGGCGAGCGCCGCGAGATTGTTCTGCCAGACGATTCCACTCTGTTGCTCAATACCGATACAAGCCTGACGGTCGCACTTTATGGACATCAGCGCACGGTTCGCCTGGAGCAGGGTGAAGTGTTTTTCCAGGTGGATGGCACACAAGGCACGCCCTTTGTGGTCGAGATGGAGAGCGGTGCTGTCCGAGTGACGGGTACGCAATTTAATGTGCGCCGTATCGATCAGGCTTTTTCAGTTGATGTCTTGCAGGGCTCGGTGGAAGTGAGCGCGGGTCCCTGGTGGCGTCGGCAGGTTGCCATGCTGCGGCCCGGCGATGTGGCGCGTGTTACCAAGCCTGATCATCTCAGTTCAGGCAAAGGCACGGATGTCGAAAATTCCGTGGCCTGGCGCGAGGGCAAGGTGGTGTTCCGAGGGGCGTCACTAGCTGATGCAGTTCAGGAGCTGAATCGCTACAGCGCCCAACGTCTGGTGGTGCCAGATCCCCAGATTGCTGGCTTGCGTGTCTCTGGCGTATTCAATATCGACGACCCGGCTTCTTTCCTGGCCGCCTTGCCACATATCGTGCCGGTGCAGGTGCAGCCACGCCCGGATGGGACGGCGGTGGATATTCTGGCCCGCTAGTTCGTTCTGCCCCTATGGGTTGTTGAGGTCATAGGGTACGGGCCGCATTTCCTTTCTCTTTTTGTTGATCTGTGTGGTGTACGCCAGTGCACACGCATCTGTAGCTGTGTGCGTGAAATGGCGGCATTTTTTGTAGTTGCAAATAGTTTCAATTTAGATTCAGGTTTCCATTCAGGAGGAGGGGGTGGCAAAGCGCTTTACTCATGAAGGTGCCGCGTCTCGGACGGGCACTCTCCGTATTCATGCAATCTAGCTTTGGCAACAGGCTTCGACACGCCCCAGCAGTCTTTTTTCTTGAAGGATGAACCGAATCATGGGCAACCGTCCATTCCGCTCCACCAGCAGACGGCTGGCTTCACGCTCTGCCTTGTGCATCAACCTGACGGCGATGGCCGTGCTGGGAGCGCTTTCCTTGAGCATGCCCGTGAATGTGCAGGCACAGGAGGTGGCTGTACAAATCAAGCTGCCTGCGCAGTCGCTGGACGACTCGCTGATTCAGTTGGGACGGCAGACCGATTTGCAGTTTTTCTATACCCCGCAAGTGGTGGCTGGTATTCAGGCCCCTGCGGTACAGGGCACGATGGCACCGGAGCAAGCGCTGCAGCGCCTGCTGCAAGGGACCTCGGTGCAATATCGTCGGGAGGGCAAAAATGTCATGTTGTCCCGCTTGTCCGAGGTCACGGAATTAGCGCCTGTGACCGTGGTCGGCAACTCGGGGGCGACGACAGAAGGCAGTGGCTCTTATGCCGCTGACTCCGTCACTCTGTTCAGAGGTGTGACCTCCTTGAGAGAAATTCCCCAGTCTGTGTCGGTGATGACTCGTCAGCAGATTGAAGACAGGGGCTGGACAACCTCGGCTGATGCACTGCGGCAAGTGACAGGGGTGACGCTGTCAGGCTATGAAGGCCAGGAATCTCCCAGCATTCGCGGTTTTTCCGCCAACATCCAGGCGGATGGCGTACCTATACAAAGCAGCTATACAGGTGGCACGGGCAATAACACGATCGCGCAATATGATCGCATCGAAGTGCTGCGTGGACCTTCTGCCTTGCTGTCGGGCACCGGCGAGCCCGGAGGTACGGTCAATTATGTTCGTAAACGGCCGCTTAAAGAGTTTGGCCTGTCGGGCGCACTGCGTGCCGGGTCCTGGCAACATGGGGGAGTGGATCTGGATGTCAGCGCTCCTTTGACTGAAGACGGGCGACTGCGTGCGCGTGGGGTCTTGTCTCATGACGACAAGAAAACCTTCTACGAAACCTGGTTCAACCGCTACACCCTGATTTACGGGGCCATTGAATATGATCTGACCCCCAGCACGACGTTTGGCCTGACGGGAACCTATGGCTATCAGAAAAACATCGTGAATTGGGGCTTGCCGCGATACATGAATGATGAGCTGCCTGGCCGTGATGCTTATGTAGGCTCGGATCAGCCTTCGACCCGCAAGAGCCCGGAGCTGTCTGCCGATCTGACCCACCGTTTTGATAATGGCTGGGAAACCAAGTTGACCTACAACTACGGCAAAGTGGATACCGAGGCTTACTCATTTTTCAATACGCGGATTGATGAGAAGACGGGCTTGTCCAAGGGCGGCGATGCCGGTTATCTGGACGAGTCCCGTATCTATCAGGGCGGCGACATCAGTGCCACGGGTCCCTTTGATCTGTTTGGGCAAACGCATGAGTTAACCCTGGGCTACAACATCACGGAACGTGATTACCGCTCCGCTCAGGCTTATACCGCGACGGCACCCCATTACGTGCTGGATGATCATGGCAGTTATCAGTTTGGCACCCCCACCAGCCGTAGCCAGACCGTCACCAAGCAGTCGGGCGTATATACCGCCGCCCGGTTTAGTCTTACGGACGATTTCAGGCTGATTCTGGGTGGTCGCTGGACGGATTACTCCAGCAAGAGCCGCACGACATGGCCTTCGCAAACCCGTTGGAACAGCAGCAATGCGAAAGCCAGCAATGAGTTCACCCCTTACGGTGGCCTGGTATGGGATTTTCATCCTGATATGACCTGGTATGCCAGCTATGCGGATACCTTCGTGCCACAAACCAATTTTGATTACTCGGGCAATATCCTCAAGCCACGTGTGGGCTGGCAGGCCGAAACAGGGCTGAAGGGCGAGTTTATGGATGGTCGCTTGAAAACCACCCTGGCCTTGTTCTATCTGGAGGACAAGAACCGCTCCATGGTCGATAACGAGCATATTGGTTGCGGTGGCACGGCGGCAGGCACCTGCTATCAGAGCGCCGGCAAAGTGGAAAGCAAGGGTGTAGAACTGGAGGTGACCGGCAACCCTACGCCGGAGTGGGATATCAGCGCCAGCTACACCTGGAATCGCTCGAAGATCGTTAAAGACACTAACCGGGCCAATTTGGGTGCCCCGGTCAATGCTGCCGTGCCCGTGCATATGTTCAAGCTGTGGACCCAATATCGTTTCAACAACAAGGTGCTGGATGGTGCCTTGCAAGGCTGGACGGTGGGGGCAGGGCTGAATGTGCAAAGTGACACCTATAACGGCATCTATACCCAAGGGGGCTACGCCACCGTGGCCGCCAAAATTGGCTATCAGATTGATCCGCACTGGAATGTTGATCTGCTGGTCGACAACCTGTTCGACCGTACCTATCTGCGTCAGGTCGGCTCCGCCGGGTTCAGCACCTTTTACGGTGCGCCGCGCAACGTCATGCTGAATCTGCGCTGGAAGTATTAATCGCCGCAGATTCCATATTCATCATTAGTGAACCTTGTTCTGTGCCGCCTTGAATGAGCGGCACGTCAGCCTTGTCTTCCTCGTTTTCCTGGCGTTTTACGCCAGGGCTGCCTCTTAAGGATTTATATGTCCAAGAAATCTACTTTTGTAGCGCATGGCCTGCGCTGCGTATCGGTTGCGTTGCTCCCCTTGTTTTTGCTGGGCTGCACGTCGCAAGCATCAGAAAAGCAGGCGGGTGCCGCTTCTGTTGTCTCCGCTCCGGTATCAGGCGCTGTCTTGCGTCAGGATATTGCGCAGGGAATTTACGAGCTGGTTTATAGCCCCGGTTCCAACGCTGTGTTCGTCGCCAGTAGTGCGGAATTTTCCGGCAAAGGGGGCGGTGCGATTTATCAACTGGACCCAAAGACACTGGCTGTTCAGAAAACCATAGCTTTACCACTCAAGCCATTTGCCCTGGCGCTGGACACACGCAGCAATACGCTTTACGCAGGGCATACGCTGGATGGCGCTGTCTCAGCGATTGATGCCTCTACCGGGACGGTCAAGGGCACCCTGCATCATGGCGTGAACAATGCCAAAGGCAAGGCCGTGCATACGCGTCAGATTGTTGTCGATGAAGATGCTGGCCAGGTCATCGTCAGCGGTGTGACGGACGGCGGTTTTATCTGGGTAATCGACAGCAAGAAGTTCGCCACCGAGCGCATTCTTCGCGACATTGACGCGCCAACCGCAGGTCTGACCCTGGATGCCGCAAATCATCAATTGCTGGTCAGCGGCACCGCGGCCTATGCCGTGTTTGATACCCGTAGCTGGGAACAGATCAGTGAAAACCGCATTCCCGAGAAGCGAGATTCCTCCGATGCCAGACGGCGCTTTCTGGTGAATACCGCGCTGGATAGCAAGAGCGAGCGACTGTTTGCCAATCAGCTGAATAACGGCGAAGGCACTTTGGTGTTTGACATGAAGACGGGTTCGATTCTGCACACGATTCCGACGGGAGAAACTCCGGTGGGGATACGCTACAACCCGATCCGCAATGAAGTGTATGTCGCCAGCCGCGATAGCGGCACGCTCAGCGTGATCGACGCCACCAGCTACGCCATCAAACACAGTATTGCTTTGCCAGCTCATCCTAATACGGTAGCGGTAACGCCGGATGGCCAGCGCTTGTATGTCAGTGTGAAGCAGCTATTTGCCGAGGAAGGGCAACCGGCCGTGCTGGACCAAGTGGTTCGTATCGACTTGCAAGCACTGTGAAATGACAAGAAGCCAGCCAATCTTCCTTTTTGGACGGGTGCCTACAGCGCCACCGTTGGCTGGCTTCCTGGTGTGAAACCTGGATGGAGCATGAGTTAAATGGCTGTAACTTCCCGGCGCATGGTGCGCCGCCTGCTGGCGGTCCTTGCCCTGGCTTTGCTGGTGCTGTTGTTTTGGCGAGCCTTGTGGCGCACCGATCTGGCTATTGAGACCGAGCCAGTGCGCCGTGGCAGTCTGGAGCTGTCTGTTTCGGCTTTGGGAACCCTGCAACCGCATCGATATGTGGATGTGGGTGCGCAGGTGTCCGGTCAGATCAAGCATATTGCCGTGGACGTGGGCGATACCGTGGTCAAAGGGGATCTGCTGGTGGAGATCGATCCTGCGGTGCAGTTGGCTATGGTCAATGCGAACCGCGCTACCTTGGACAGCCTGCGCGCCCAATTGGCCGAGCAGCAGGCCCAGCTGGAACTGGCCAAACTCAAGGCGACCCGCCAGCAGCGTTTGCACCGGAATGAAGCGACCAGTATTGAATTGCTGCAAGATGCGCAGGCGCATGTGCGGATTACGCAGGCGCGGGTCAGCAGCCTGACGGCGCAAATTGCGGGCGCGCAGTCCACGCTGGAGGGTAACGAGGCCTTGCTGGGCTATACCCGCATTTATGCCCCGATGGACGGCACCATCATTACGCTGGAAGCGCGTGAAGGCCAGACGCTGAACGCCACTTACCAGACACCAAATTTGCTGCGTCTGGCTGATCTGACAAGCATGACGGTCTGGACAGAAGTGTCCGAGGCGGATGTGGGGCGGGTGAAGCCGGGTATGCCGGTGTATTTCACGACCTTGGGCTTGCTGGATGGCAAGGGGGAGTCGCGCCGGTGGGAAAGTCGCTTGCGGCAGGTGCTGCCTGCACCGCCTGTTAAAAGCGGCGAGGGTGGTGTGGATTCTTCCTCTGGCAGCAAGGCTGTCAGCTACACCGCTTTGTTCGATGTGGAAAATACGGACGGTAGCCTGATGCCGCAGATGAGCGCCCGCGTTTTCTTTGTGGAGGCCAGTGCCCAGAATGTCTTGCTGGCACCTTTGGCCGGGATGCAGGCCACGCCGGATCAGGATGTCTTTACTGCCCGCGTCTGGACCGGTAATGAGAGTCTGGAGACTCGTTCAATCAAAATCGGCATGAAGGACCGTTTGCACGTTGAAGTTGTGTCCGGCCTGGAGGAAGGCGAGGCGCTGGTCATGCGTTTAAGCGAAGAAAGCGGTGCCAAGAGGTTGCGATGGTGAACGAGATTCAGCCGCGACCTGCGCTGATTGAACTGACTGATATCCGCAAGCAATACGGTGGCCGGGATGGGGCTCCTGCGGTGGAAGTTCTGCATGGGCTTTCGCTGAACATACAGGCCGGAGAGTTCGTGGCGATTGTGGGTGCGTCGGGGTCGGGCAAGTCCACCCTGATGCATATCCTGGGGTGCCTGGATAGGCCTACATCAGGCAGCTACCGTTTCCTGGGCCGCGACGTGGCGCAGATGTCCGGTGATGAGCTGGCTGGATTGCGTCGCGAGGCTTTTGGTTTTGTGTTCCAGGGCTATCACCTGATTCCTACCCTGAATGTCTTGCATAACGTGCAAATGCCTGCGGTCTATGCAGGCATGCCAGTGCAAAGGCGTGAAGAGCGGGCAACCGGCCTGCTGGCACGCCTGGGCTTGGCCGACAAGACGACGTACCGCCCTCAACAGCTTTCGGGTGGTCAGCAGCAGCGCTTGTCGATTGTGCGCGCCTTGATGAATGGCGGTCAGGTCATCCTGGCCGATGAACCTACGGGGGCGCTTGATAGCCGCAGTGGCGCGCAGGTAATGGCTTTGCTCAATGAGCTATCCGACGCAGGCCACACCGTGATTCTGATTACCCACGATGACAAGGTGGCAGCGCAGGCGCGACGCATCGTGCGTATTAGTGATGGGGAAATTGTCGAGGATAGAGTCCAGCCGGGCGGGCAGGACAGTCTGGCTGTGGCAAGTGAAGGCAGCAAAGATAGTCCCATGCCGGTCGACAAGGCCGGTTTTCCGTCCCATACCTTGTTGGATCGTGTCGGCACAGACTCGCAAGCCTCATCCGCGTCCTGGCTGCAAGATATTGGCACGCTCTTGTCCAGCGCCTGGCGTGCTCTTTGGGTCAGCCGCTTTCGTACTTTCCTGACTTTGCTGAGCTTTGTGATTGGCGTGACCTCGGTGATTGTGTTGGTCGCAGTCGGTCAGGGGAATAACGAAAAGTTGCTGCAACAGATCGCTTTGTGGGGGACGCATCGCATGTATGTTCGCCCGGATGTGGATGCTGCGACCGGAATGCGGGGGGAGTTTTACGAACGGGATGCCAAGGTGTTGGCGCAGGTTCCCAATGTACGTATTGCGATGCCGTATCTGGCCGAGTCTGCCTTGTTGCGGGCAGGTTCACAGACCTTTGCCACCGAAGTCTGGAGCGTGACATCGGATGCACCTGCGGTCCTGAACTGGAATGTGCGTCATGGGATGTTCTTTACACCCGAGGATGACGAAGCCTTGGCGCCCGTGATTGTTCTGGGAAAAGAGGCTAGGGAACGATTGTTCCCTGATACGCCTGCCCAGGAAGTGATTGGCCAATATTTGCTGCTTAACAACACACCGTTGCGGGTCGTTGGGGAGCTGGAGGAGAAGGGCTTGATCAGTGGCAGCAGTCATGATGATGAGCTGGTGCTGATTCCTTACTCAACCTCCAGCCAACGTATTTTTGGCAAACCTCAATTGAGCTTTGTCTCGGTCGTGGTCCATGACCTGGACGCATTGGATCAGACGGTGACGGACATCGAACAGGTACTACGTGAAACCCGGCGGGCGAGTGATTTCAGGGTGAGCAACAGTGCTGCCGTGGTGCAGGGCAGGAAAGAAGTCCTGCGCCAGCAAACGCTGCTGCTGGCGCTGATCGCCGGTATCTCTCTGGTGGTCGGCGGGCTGGGCGTAATGAATATCATGCTGATGTCCGTCAAGGAACGTACTCGGGAAATCGGTATTCGCATGGCCACCGGCGCGCGTCAGCGCGACATCCGCCGACAGTTTCTGAGCGAGGCGGTGGTTGTGTCTTTCACGGGTGGTGTGGCCGGGGTGGTGATTGGACTGGCTATCGGTGCTTTGCTGATGTTGTGGGGCGTGCCAGTGATCTTCTCGGTACGGGCCATGTTGGTGGCCTTCTTGTGTGCGCTGGGGACGGGCGTGGTGTTTGGCATCATGCCCGCGCGTCAGGCGGCAAAGCTTGATCCGGTCGTGGCGTTGGCGGGGGAGTAAGATGCGTCGTTTTTCTTTGTATCCGCTGCTCGTGGCTGCTCTGTTGGCGGGTTGTGCGGTTCAGCAGACTCCTGACGATGTTCAAACTGCCTTGCCTGAGCAGTGGCATCGTCTGCCCTTGCAGCAGGATAAAGCAGGCGAGGCACTTTCCAGGGACTGGTGGGCGCAGTTTGGGAGTCAGGAGCTGACAGCGGTGGTGAATCGGGCCCTGGTGAATAACCAGGATGTGGCTGCTTCCGTTGCCCGGTTGGAGCAAGCCTGGGCGATGGCTCGCATGGTCGGAGCCTCGCGTGGGCCGGAAGTTTCTGCCGACTTGAACGTATCCCGGCAAGAGCGCCTGGCTGGGCATGCGGATACGGCTGGGTCCAGGTTTGCACTGGGTCTGACGGCCAGTTATGAGCTTGATCTTTGGGGGCGCTTGAGCGCAGAGCGCGAGTCAGCCGTATTCAATGCCGTGGCCAGTGAGTGGGATGCACATACCGTCGCACTGACAGTTAGCGCCGAGACGGCGGCGGCGTGGATACGCCTGTACGACCTGCGCCAACGGCTGACAATTGCCGAGTCCGATCTGGACAGCGCACAGCGCTTGGCGGCATTGGTAGGTACCCGTGTGCAAGCCGGCTCAGAGTCGCTACTGGCTTTGGCGCAACAGAAAACCCTGCTCGCCAGGCAAGCTGCACGCATTGCCTTGCTGCGTCAGCAGGCCGCGCAGGCGGAAGCCTTGCTTGCGCTGTGGTTGGGGCAAACTACGCAGCCGGATTTTGTCACCATGGATTTGGCGAGCTTGAAGATACCGGCACTGGATACGGGGCTGCCTTCTGATTTGCTGGTGCAACGTCCTGATATACAGGCGGCGGAAGCCAGACTCAGCGCGGCTGATGGCGATGTGGCGGCTGCTCGCGCGGCCATGTTTCCCAGCTTGAGGCTTTCAGCCACAGTAGGGGGCGCGGACGGGCGACTCTCGCAGGTGCTTGATAATCCGGTCTATTCAGTGGCGGGCGGTCTGCTGGCACCAATTTTTAACGCAGGGCGTCTGGCTGCAGGGCATGAGGCTGCGCAAGCGCAGCGTCGGGCACTGCTTGCCCATTATCGTCAGGCCATTCTTCACGGCTTTGCCGATGTGCAAATGTCGCTGGATGCGGTTGCTGGGACGCAGCAGCAATGGGAGGCACAGCAAGAGGTTCTGTTCCAGGCCCAGCGCGCTTTTTCTCTGGCTCAAACGCGTTACCGCGAGGGGGTAGATACGGTGCTGGTTCTGCTGGATACGCAGCGTTCGCTTTACGCCGCACAGGATGCTGTTGTACAGCGCCAGGCCGACCGCTTGTTGGCAGCGGTGGGCCTGTATCGTGCCTTGGGAGGAGCCTGGTACGCCGATGAGCAGGCGTGTCAGACGGCTTGTGGATCGCGCATCGGATCACCAAACACGCTGCGGTAAGCCGGGTAGAAGCTGGCGTACAGGATAGCGGCCATCGCCAGATTGATGGGCGTCAGCACCATGGTGGCCGTGCCTGGGCTTAAACCTGCACCCAGCAGCAATTCGCCCAGGGTCTGGATGGCGAAGAAGGCAGCCGCCCAGCACAGGCCGTAAAGCAGGAAGGCGGCCTTGTTGCGCCAGCAAGCAATCATGGAAAAGAACAGGGCTTGCTTTACCGGGATGGCGTGCCAGCCTACCAGGGCGGGGGCGTGCCAGAACAGGGCGGACAGGCCCAGGTACAGCACGAAGAACAAAATAATGGGTTTGCGAAATGCCGCCATGATGGCTTGTGGGGTGGCATTGCTGTTGTCCATCAATTGCGACAGTTCATTCACAAACGGGAAGGTCGCCAGAAAGCCCACGACCAGGCAGGCCAGCAGGTAAACAAAGCCTAGCTTGATCAGGCGGTTGCGCACCGGGGCGGGCTTCAAGGGCTCGGTCCACATGCCCAGGCGAATGACTTCGCCCTCATGGATGCGACGACAGGCATTCTGGATGATGAAGGTCATGGTCGGGACCAGCACGATCAGCACCATCTGGCCCACGATGGGGAAAATATTGCTCAGGTTGATCAGGATGGAGGTGATCAGGCTCCAGAAGAACAGAGCAGCCGGTTGCAGCTTGAACAAGCGCAATCCTTCCTGAATCCAGTACCACCCGTAAAGAAAGGGGAGCTTGGCAGCTTGCATATCAGTATCCGTATTTATCGAGGGAGCGCCGGTACAGCATGGTCGCGACGCTGGCGCAGCACACGCTCAAAGTGCCGTGGGTCGTGCGGCTTGAGGGTTTGAGCGGGGCGGGGCAGATAAAAATCGTACAGGCGCGAGATCCAGAAGCGCAGCGCGGCGGCCTGGATCAGTATAGGCCAGGCGCTGTGTTCGGCTTCGGTAAATGGGCGCACCTGGGCGTAGGATTCCAGCCAGGCCTGGGCTTTTTCCAGGTTCAGGGCACCGCTCAGACGGTCAATGCACCAGTCGTTCACGGCCACGGCCACGTCAAACAGCCAGGTGTCGCAACCGGCAAAGTAAAAGTCGATGATGCCGCCCATCTGGGGCGCTTCGGAGGTGCCGGCAAACAGCACGTTGTCGCGGAACAGGTCGCAGTGGGCTGGGCCTTGAGGCAAGGAGCGATAGGTGTCGCTGTCGGCAAAGCTGCTTTGTTCTTGCAGAACGGTCTGGATCAGCTCGGACTGGCTTTCGTCCAGGAAAGGCAGAACCTGGGGAACCGTAGCTTGCCACCAGCTCAGGCCACGCAGATTGGGTTGCTCCAGGGGGAAATCCTGGGCAGCCAAGTGGGCCTGGGCTTGCGTGCGGGCGATCTGGCGACAGTGTTCAACCGTAGGCTCGGGCTCGTAACCACCACGCAGGCGCGTCACGATCGAGCAAGGCTTGCCGTGCATGACACAGATGCGCTTGCCATCGCGACGGGTCATGGGCTCGGGCACCGGCACGCCTTTGGCGGCCAAGTGGTGCATCAGCTCGATGTAGAAGGGCAGTTGCTCCAGCGTCAGGACTTCAAACAAAGTCAGAACGTACTCGCCCTGGGTGGTGCTCAGAAAGTAATTGGTGTTTTCAATGCCGGCGGTAATGCCACGTAAGGAAACAAATTCGCCAATTGTGTATTGTTCCAGCAGTTCGCGGGCGTCAAGTTCGCTGACAGAAGTAAAAACAGCCATGCTTTCAGTGAGGATCCGGTTGTTGGCGCACTATCAGGCGCGCAAGTATGTCAAACGGCCGATTTTAGACCAGTGCGCCCGCTTTTTGGAGCCTTGTGGGGATTTACCGCGCTTTATCTTCATCCTGTGGTCGGCTGAAACCATTAAAATGGGTGTTTTCCCTTTCTCACCAAGCCTGCGATCAGGCGATTTGCTCCCTGTTTATGACTACTTTTGTGATGCCGGACAGCCAGATGTGGCGTTTGAGTGTGGCGCCCATGATTGACGTGACTGACCGCCACAGCCGCTTTTTTCATCGTCTGTTGGCGCCGCGCGCCTTGCTGTTTACTGAAATGATCACCACGGGCGCATTGACGCACGGTGATCAGGCACGTCATCTGGATTTTGATCAGGCAGAGCATCCGGTGGCCTTGCAACTGGGTGGCAGTGACCGGGATGCCTTGGTCACCAGCGCTCTGGCCGGTGAAAAGTGGGGCTACGACGAAATTAATCTGAACTGTGGCTGCCCCTCGGAGCGGGTACAAAAAGGTGCTTTCGGTGCCTGTTTGATGAATGAGCCGCAATTGGTGGCCGACTGCGTCAAGGCCATGCAGGATGCGGTTTCTGTACCTGTTACTGTCAAGCACAGGCTGGGGCTGGATTACAACGAGTCCTATGATTTTGTGCGGGATTTTGTGGGACTTCTGTTCGAGTCCGGGTGCCGTGTTTTTACCGTTCATGCTCGCAATGCAGTCTTGAAAGGCTTGTCGCCCAAGGACAACCGGGAGATCCCGCCTTTGCGCTATGACATGGCCATGCAGTTGAAAAAGGATTTCCCCGAAGCACTGTTCATTTTGAATGGCGGCATTCACGAGACCGATCAGGCTGTCGAGCTGGAAGAGCAGTTTGATGGCGTAATGCTCGGTCGTGCCGCCTGGCATACCCCGGCGGTCTTGAGCGATATTCACCGCCGCCTGTGGCCCGAGGATGTGTTGCTGGATGAAGACGCGGTCGTCGAACAGATGATTGCCTACGCCCGCCCTCATGTGCAGGCCGGTGTGCCGCTGCGTATTGTGATCAAGAGCATGTTGGGCTGGCCGCACGGCAAGAAGGGCGCACGTCAGTGGCGTCGTACCTTGTCGGATCACAATTGGCTGGCCAAAAACGATCCAGGCCTGCTTGCGCAGGCCTGGGAAGAATTGCAAAGCCGCCAGTAAAGGCTGGCTGAAACAGCGTCTTAGGAAGCGCTGGCTTGCTCGGAATCGGTAGGCCAGTCGCGGATATAGGCTTTGAGCATATTGTTCTCGAACTGCTGGGCGTGAACAATGGCGCGCGCCATGTCAAAGAAGGAAATAACCCCCATCAGCACCGGACCGTCCATCACGGGCATGTAGCGTGCGTGGTTGTTCAGCATCAGGCGTTGTACTTCGTCGGCGCTGGTGTTGGGAGTGACGCTGACTGGGGCGTCATCCATGATGCTGCGCACGGTAAAGCCCTGGGCTTTATTACCCTGGGCGTGCCAGTGGCGAATGATCTCGCGAAAGGTCAACATACCCACCAACTGACCATGCTCCATGATCACCAGCGAACCAATATCCAGCTCGCTCATGCTCTGTACCGCTTTTTCAACGGTCATTTCGGGGGTGCCTGTATAAAGCGTGTCTCCCTTGACACGCAGGATTTCACTGACTTTTAGCATACTGGGTCTCCTGACCGGGATCGGCGTTTAGTATGGCTGGTTGTCCTGTCAGAATGCCTTGTGGCGACTCAAACAGTTCTTCCAGATTGGATAGTCGCTGATCGAAAAACTGAGAAAGATAATTGAGTACATATTCTAGCGGACCCTCGTGGGTATGGGCGCGGTCCAGCAGAAATGCCTGGGTAAGTTGTTTCAGGCTGACCTGACGCAAATCACAACTGAGCACCCATTGTTCGTCATTGTCTTGCTGGGTATCAGCAATCAGCCCCATGGACTTGAGCTTGCATAAAATGCCGTACAGCTCGTCCGGGTCGCGTTCCAGCTTGTGGCTGAGTTCACGCACGCTAAGTCCCTGCTGGTTCTGACGGTTCAGCCACAGCTGATAGAGCAGGTTCACGGCATCGGTAAAGGCGATGCCGGGCACATTGGTCTTGACCCAGTTGCGGCCACGCCAGTCGGGCAGAATCGCCACCATGGAGGCGCCCAGCAGGACGATCAGCCAGGAGATGTAAATCCACAGCAGGAAGATCGGCAGGATGGCAAAGGCACCGTAGATAATCGTGTAGGTGGGAAAGCGCGTCAGGTAGAAGGCGAAACCGGCTTTCATCAGCTCCAGCAAGGCGGCTGTGACAACACCACCAATCAGGGCATCGCGCCACCAGACGCGGCGGTTGGGCACATACATGAACAGCGCCGTCAGCCCCAGGGCGGTAAAGACAAACGGTACATAGGCCAGGGCGAAGGACACAATGCCGGACAAGTCACCGATATAGCCCATGGACTCCCGTGCCAGAATGGTGGTGGCCCACAAGCTGGCACCGGTCAGAATCGGGCCCAGCGAAATAATGGCCCAGTACACCAGCAGGCGTTGCCCCAAGGGGCGTTGCACGTGTACCTGGAAAATATTGTTGAAGGTCTCGTCAATGGTCATGATCAGCATGATGGACGTGACAATCAGGAACAAGCTGCCCACTGCTGTCAGGCCGGAGGCCTTGGAGGCAAACTGGTTCAGGTACAGCATGATGTTTTCCGACACCACTTCGGGCATCAGATTACGGGTCAAAAAACCTTCCAGAGCGTGTTCAAATTCCTGAAACAGCGGGAAAGCGGTGAACAGCGCCAGCACCACTGTCAGCATGGGCACAATGGCCAGGATCGTGGTGTAGGTCAGGCTGGAGGCCACCTTCATCAGATCTTTTTCAGCCACCCGCTTGATGGCAAAGCGCGCCACACTTAAAAAGTGATGCTTGGCAGTGGGGGCAGGCGAGGGCTCCTGCGGGGAGACAGGATCGGTGTTGTCTGGGTTCAAGTCTGTTTGTTCAGCTTGCTCAGAGGGCATAGGGAAGTTCTCGTCGTTTTTCATAGCGGTTTGATGCGGCGGACGCTGCTTTTCGACAGGGTTCAGGTGATAATAACAGCATGCATGAACCTTTAAACCCCATACTTCATCGAGTGGCGGCCCTGGCTTTGGTCGCCTTGATTGCTTTGTGCCTGGCCTGGGAGCTTCATTTTGCGCCCTTGAAACCCGGCGGCTCCTGGCTGGTGCTGAAAGTGATTCCTTTGGTGCTGCCGCTGCGCAGCGTGCTCAAGGGCAATTTATATACCCTGCAATGGACGTCCATGATGATTCTGCTGTATTTCGCAGAAGGGGTCATGCGTGCCTGGTCGGACCCGGTGGCAGAAGTCATGCCCTGGGCGATTGCAGAAATTGTCCTGTCCCTGATTTATTATTTCTGCGCCATTTTCTATCTCTGGCCTGCCAAGAAAGCAGCCAAGCAGCGCATCAAGGCCGAAAAAGCCGAGGCTGCAAAAGCCGCCAAATCGGCCTAAGGGGGTCTGTATGTCCAGCTTGTTCGATGGCCTGGCCATCAGTCATCATTTTGCGGATCTGCCGTCGGCTTTCCATACGGCGGTTCCGCCACAACCCCTGGCCAATTCCCGCCTGCTGCACGTCAATAAGGAGTTGGCGGCGCAACTGGGCCTGGATGTCTCCCGTTTGGGTGAGCAGGAATTTCTGGATGTGGTCAGCGGCCAAGCCCCCTTGCCGGGTGGCCTGACAGTGTCGGCTGTCTATAGCGGTCACCAGTTCGGTGTCTGGGCAGGACAGTTGGGCGATGGCCGTGCGCATTTGCTGGGGCAAATCGACACCCCCACGGGTCCGCAGGAATTGCAGTTGAAGGGCGCTGGTAAAACGCCGTATTCCCGTATGGGTGATGGCCGCGCCGTGCTGCGCTCCAGTGTGCGTGAATATCTGGCCAGTGAAGCCATGGCCGGTTTGGGCATTGCCACCAGCCGGGCTTTGGCGTTGGTGACTTCAGATACGCCTGTGTACCGGGAAACGGTGGAAACGGGCGCGATTGTGACACGTGTGGCCCCCAGCTTTGTACGTTTTGGGTCCTTTGAGCATTGGGCCAACGACCCCACGCGTGTGCGTGAACTGCTCGATTATGTGCTGCGTGAGTTCTACTCGGAACTGTTGGTTGAAGGCGATTCGGAGCAGGAGCGCGTCTGCCGCTTCTTGCAGGAAGTCACCCACCGCAGTGCCGAAATGGTGGCCGACTGGCAAACCGTAGGTTTTTGCCACGGCGTCATGAATACCGACAATATGTCCATTCTGGGCCTGACCATTGATTACGGCCCTTACGGCTTCATGGACCGATTCCGAGTGAATCACGTCTGTAATCACAGCGACAATCAAGGTCGTTACGCCTGGAATGCACAGCCTGCGATAGTGCATTGGAACTTGTACCGCCTTGCCAGCGCCTTGATGGTGCTTGATCCGGATGTGGATGCGGTAAAAGAACGTTTGCAAACTTTTGAAGCCAGTTTCCTGAACCGCTATCACGCCAATTTGCAGGCCAAGTTCGGCCTGCGTACCTGGCAGGCGGATGATGCACAACTGGTCGATGACTGGTGGCGTTTACTGCACAACAGCGGGGCGGATTTCACCTTGTCCTTCCGTGCTCTGGCCCAGGCCAGCAAGGCGCCCGAGGCTTTCTTGAGTCTGTTTGAAGGCTCCGAAGATCAGGCCCAGGCCTGGTGGCAAGCCTATAGCCAGCGTCTGACACTGGACGGTTCCGACACGCCAGAGCAGCGCGAGGCCATGAATCGCGTCAATCCCTTGTACGTCTTGCGTAACCACTTGGCCGAGCAGGCCATTCAGGCCGCTGCCAAGGACGACGACAGCGAAATCGACACTTTGCTGATGTTGCTGCGCGACCCTTACACCGAGCGGGCCGGTTTTGAGGCCTATGCCATGCCGCCGCCTGAAGGCAGTGCGGAGCTGGCAGTCAGTTGCTCTTCCTAAAAGACCAGGCACGGTCCAGGGCATGTCCGGATTCGGGAACAATGCCATAATCGTGCCTGTCTTTTATTTTTCCTCATTTCTTTGCGTTCACTCTCTCTATGTCCGGCAATACTCTAGGTAAAAGCTTCCGCGTCACGAATTACGGCGAATCTCATGGTCCAGCGATTGGCGCAGTGATCGACGGCTGCCCTCCGGGCCTGGAGCTGTCTGAACAGGATATTCAGTTTGAACTGGATCGCCGCCGTCCTGGCACGTCGCGCCACGTGACTCAGCGCCGTGAGCCCGATCAGGTGGAAATCCTGTCCGGCATTTATGAAGGCCGTACAACCGGCACGCCCATTAGCCTGCTGATTCGCAACTCCGATGCGCGCAGCAAGGATTACGGCAATCTGCTGGACACCTTCCGCCCTGGTCATGCCGACTACACCTACTGGAAGAAATTCGAGAACCGCGACCCGCGTGGCGGTGGCCGTTCTTCGGCTCGCCTGACCGCGCCTACCGTGGCGGCCGGTGCGATTGCCAAGAAATGGCTGGCCGAACACTTCGGCGTGAAGATTCGCGGCTATATGAGCCAGCTGGGCCCCATCGCCATTCCTTTCAAAAGCTGGGATGTGGTCGAGCAAAACCCCTTTTACGCGCCGGATCTGGACGTAGTGCCACAGCTGGAAGCCTATATGGATGAGCTGCGTAAAGAAGGTGAATCTATTGGTGCCCGCATTGAAGTCGTGGCCGAAGGCGTGCCTGCCGGTTGGGGCGAGCCTATTTACGATCGTCTGGATGCCGATATCGCCCACGCCATGATGGGGTTGAATGCCGTTAAGGGTGTGTCGATTGGCGCTGGCTTTGACTGCATTACGCAAAAAGGCTCGGAGCACGGTGATGCGCTGTACCCGGATGGTTTCAAGACCAATCAGGCTGGTGGCGTGCTGGGTGGCATTTCCTCCGGGCAGGCCGTGACGGTTTCCCTGGCGATCAAGCCTACCGCCAGTATCCGTACCATGCGTCCTTCCGTGAATCGTGCCGGTGAAGCGGTTGAAGTCCAGACCCTGGGCCGTCACGATCCTTGTGTGGGCATTCGTGCCACGCCGATTGCCGAAGCCTTGCTGGCGATTGTGCTGATGGATCATTGTCTGCGTCATCGCTCGCAGTGCGGTGTCTGAATGTGAGGGTTTGCGCAGGACGACCCTAGCACTTCATTTTCTTGTCAGGTTTGTTTCTTGGAGCTGAGCATGAAAGGTATTGCGAAAGGAAAACGCTTTTTGGCGGTGGTTTCAATCCTGGCCATGACGGGCTGTGCCACGGTACAGACGACAGAAAGCGGGTCGGTGGGGGTTGAGCGCAAACAATTCATTTCCAATCTGGTGTCCGAGGCCGAGCTGAATCAGGCGGCCGCTCAGAACTATGCTCAGGTGCTGTCTCAGGCGCGTCAGCAAAAAGCGCTGGATACGGATGCGGCCCAGACTCGTCGGGTTAAAACCATTGCACAACGCTTGATTGAGCAAGTGGGTGTTTTCCGGGCCGACGCCCGCTCCTGGAACTGGGAAGTTCACGTCATCAATCAGGACGAAGTCAATGCCTGGTGCATGCCAGGTGGCAAGATGGCGGTTTACAGTGGCTTGATCAAACGGATTCAGCCGACTGATGCAGAACTGGCTGCCGTGATTGGCCATGAAATGGCCCACGCCTTGCGCGAGCACTCGCGTGAGCAGGTTTCCCAGAAAATGGCGACGTCTTTCGGCTTGACTGTTTTGTCCGCCCTGACCGGCGTGCAAGCTGTGAATGATCTGGGCGGTACGCTGAGCGAAGTGATGTTTGAGCTGCCCAATAGCCGCACCCATGAGTCCGAGGCGGATTTGATTGGTGTTGAGCTGGCTGCGCGTGCAGGCTACGACCCGCGTGCCGCGGTGACCTTGTGGCAGAAGATGGGTGCCTTGGAGCAGGGCAGAAGCCAGCCGGAATTCCTGTCTACCCACCCGGCTTCTTCGACCCGTATTGCGGATTTGCAGGCGATTTCGGAACGGGTCATGCCGTTGTATCAGCAGGCGGCCAAGCCGTGAAAGGCTGATTTTTTGATATCGAATCTTGAAGATCCAGACCTTGCCGGTCGCAACGGCGCGGGACAGGGACATTGTTTAATATAGGAAAGCCTGGTTTTCTTGACCAGTCGGCCTAGTTATCTGGTTGCCTCCCATCCTCAAACTGCATCCATGAAATCGCGCCATCGTACCTTTCTGTATGGTTTTTTGATTTGGCTCGGCCTGTCTTTGACCGGCGCCATCATGTTGACGCGTGCTGAACTGGCGCGGCAGCAGGAGGCATTCACGGTACAAAGCAATATAGCCTACCGGCTGCTGGGCCAGCGTCTGGCCCAGCAGGACGCCATTTTGCAGATGCTCGCCCTGTTGCAACCGCCCGTGCAGCGCATTGAGCGTCTGGGAACGTTGGAAGCCATGTTTCCCCAGGTTTTGGCGATTTATCGCCAAGAGAGTGACGCCGCGTGGGCCAATCCTCAATGGCAGCAGGCGCAGTTGCAGTCTCTAAAGGCCGAGCGTGCCGTGCTGACGGATGTGCAACTGGCGCAAGGGCGCTATGTTCTGCTGGTGGCGGCGCACCCGGCCAACTTTGCCGTGCAGCTGGATTTGAATGCCGCCATCGCTTGGGACGAATGGCCTTTTCAGCGTAATGGCAGTCCAGTGCGCGTGGTGCTGGAGTGGCAGGATCAACAATGGGTGATCAGTCCTGGATTGGAGCATGCCGGGCCTGTGGTATTCCAGTCGGGCAAAGTGCTGGCTTCCACCAGCCAGCCCTTTCAGTTCCACACGCGCCGCGTTGTGAGCTATGCCGACCTGCCTTGGGGACAGGCGGCATTGGTTGCCCTGGTCAGTGCCCTGCTGGTGGCGCTGGTCATCTATGTGCGCAAACAACGTGAACAGACCTTGCGCGCTCAGGGGCTGCTGCGTATCGGTCAGGTGGCCCGATTGAATGCGCTCGGTGAAATGGCTGCGGGTCTGGCGCATGAATTGAACCAACCTTTAACCTCCGTGCTGGCCAATACACAAGCCAGCCTGCGGCTCTTGCAGGAAGATCCCCCCGACCTGGAACCGGCGCGCGAGGCCATGACGCATTCGGTAGAACAGATCAAACGCGCGGCCAGCGTACTGACGCGTCTGCGGCACAGTTTGCGTGAAAGCGGTCTGGCTGAGCAGTGCCGCCCGGTGTCCTTGACGCAGGTGCTGGGCGAGTCTGTGCACTTGCTGATGCCGGAGTTGGAGCGGCATGGTATTACTCTGGAAAAACGCCTTCCTCCACATGATGTGGATGTTGTCGGCGAGCCTGTGGCGCTTGGACAAATCATCCATAATCTGCTCAATAATGCCGTATCCGCTTTGGGCGCTGCCCAGACCAGCAATCCGCGTATCTGGCTTGAGGTGCTGCTGCGACCAGGGCGCGTGGACTTGATCGTGCGTGACAATGGCCCTGGAATAGACCCCCAGCATCTGGATCGCGTGTTCGAGCCCTTTTTCACGACGCGTTCCGACGGCCTAGGTCTGGGCCTGAGCTTGAGCGAGTCGCTGGCTCAGGCCATGGGGGGCGGCTTGAGGGCGTTCAACGAACCCCGAGGCGGGGCCGTATTTGCGTTGGAACTGCAGCGAGTGGATGAAGAATCATCATGAACCCGACCGAAAATAGCTCTGGCCTGTCGCCCTTGATCCATCTGCTGGACGATGATGCCGCCGTGCGTCAAAGCTTATCCTTGCTGATCAGCACGGTAGGGTTACGCGTGCAGACTTGGGCGGATCCGCAACAGTTTCTGGAGTCTTTCGATCGGCAGTCTATCGGGGCCTTGATTCTGGATGTGCGCATGCCCGGCATCAGTGGATTGACCTTGCTCGATACCCTGGTCGAGCAAGGCGTGGATCAGCCCATCATTTTGTTGACCGGGCACGGCACGGTGGACATGTGTCGGCGCGCCTTCAAGGCGGGTGCTATCGAGTTCCTGGAAAAGCCGGTCAGTGACGATGTGCTGCTGGATACGGTTCAGCAGGCCGTGCGCCAGCATGTGCGTCGCCGCGAGCGTCTTGCAGCCGATCAATGGGTGCGCGAGCGTTACACCAGTTTGTCCGAGCGCGAGCGCGAGGTGCTGGCCTTGATTGTCGAGGGCCTGACCAATAAGGAGATAGGTCGGGCGTTGGTGCTGTCGCCCCGCACGGTGGAAACGCATCGTGCCAACTTGTTTGCCAAACTGCAGGTCGATAACCTGGCCCACCTGATTCGGCATTACGCCAGCTTGGTGAGTGCCTCTCCGTAAAACTACGTAGAAGCGAGGGTAAGCGTCCGAATGGTCCCGTTCGGGCGGCGCAAGTATAGTTTTTCCATGCCGACAATAGTGTCGGAACTGATAAATGGAGATTACCGCTATGTTGCGCTCTTCCCTTCTGACGGCTTTGTTGTTCGCCGCTGGCGCCGCCCAGGCCCAGGGTGTGCTGACCGAAAAAAACATCTCCCTGGATCTGGCTAATCGTCTGGCTGTCGAAACCGTCAAGCAATGTTCGGCCAAAGGCTACAACGTGTCGGCGGCTGTGGTTGACCGTGCTGGCGTGCTGCGTGCGTTCCAACGCGCTGACCAGGCCGGACCGCATACGGTCAATGCCAGTATCGACAAGGCCTATACGTCCGCTTCGGCCCGCAGCCTGACCAGTGCCATGCTGGAGGGGTCCCAGAAAAATGCTGGCGCCGCCAATATGGGTGATATCCAGGGTTTTCTGCTGCTGGGCGGTGGTGTGCCGGTCAAGGTTGGTAATGACACGATAGGCGCCATCGGCGTGGGCGGCGCGCCTGGTGGCCACCTGGACGAGGCGTGCGCCGTAGGGGCCCTGGAAACCCTGAAGGCCGATCTGAAGTAAACGCCTTCCTGCAGATTGGGGAGCCGCCCCTGAACTGAGCCCCCGGAACTTGGACATTATTCCAAGCTTCGGGGTTATTACATGGCTAATTCAGTGGTCGATTCATGTGATGGCGGTACGGCCTGCGGTAAAGGCGGGATTGTTGGCAAATAAGCCGACCGTTCAGTGTTGCCGCTGAACGGACTTATTCCGTCTGAAGATTGACTTCTGGCGCGGGGTTTTTGTTTCTTGCCGCTGCAGAATCATCACTCACGCTCACTTACGCATACTGATAGCCAGACGATTGAAGGCGCTCATCAAGGCAATTGCAAAAGTCAGGTCCGAAATTTCTGCATCACTGAAATGGGCTTTTAAAGGTTCGAAGTGCTCGTCGGCTGCATGGGTGTGAGCGACATCCACCACGGATTCCGTCCACTCCAGGGCCGCACGCTCGCGTTCGTCAAAGTGTGTACTGACACGCCAGCCTGCCAGGCTGTCTATCTTGGCATTCGCAACGCCTGAACTGCGCAAGGATGCAGCGTGCATTTCCAGGCAGTAGGAGCAGCCGTTGATTTGCGAAATGCGCAAATTCACCAGCTCAATCAACTCTTTACCCAGGCTGCTTTTGTCCAATGCCAGTTTCGTTTGCAGCAGGCCTTGATAGGCTTTGGGAGACAGGGTGTCGTAGGGAAGGCGAAGTGTACTCATGGTGTATCCAATCGAAAGTAAGACAGGGGAGCAGGGCAACCTTTCTGCTGTGGCTGTGTGTGATTCAGGGTTTGTCGCCGTCTGATCATAAAGTTGGGCGGCCTGCTTTACTTGTTGATTATCCATGAGTAATGTCCTAGTGATCAGTGACAAGAAATTAATAAATCACTAGGACATAGGTATGGATCTGCACCACTGGAAACCCAGCCGGGAACCGGGCACTCCTATTTATCAGCAACTGTACGAGCGCTTTCGGGATGCGATTGCCGCAGGCCAGTTGCGCCCCGGCGACCGGGTGCCCTCCGTGCGCAGTCTGGCCAGTGAGCTGAACGTAGCCAAGGGCACGGTCGAGCAAGCCTATCAAATCCTGCTGGGTGAGGGCTACTTCCTCGCCCGAGGGCCAGCAGGAACGGTGGTGTCACCGCAGTTGACCAGCTTGGATGCGAAACGATATGCCAGTGTGCCTGTTGCTTCCCTACGGTCTTCGCCATATGTACCTGCCGAGGACTCGCCACCTTTGCCATTTCAAATGGGCTTGCCTGCATTGGACGCTTTTCCGCGCAAGACCTGGGCACGGCTGGCCAATCAGAATCAGCGCGCCCTGGGGGCCTTGGCAATGCGTTATCCCGATCCGGTGGGCTATGTACCGTTGCGGCGGGCCATTGCGGCGTATTTGGGCGTATCACGTGGCATAGCGTGTCTGCCCGAGCAGGTGTTTGTGACGGCGGGCTATTGGGGGGCGCTGGAACTGGTGTGTCGTAGCGTTCTGAATCCGGGAGATGCGGGCTGGTACGAAAACCCCGGTTATATCTTCGCCCGCCAATTTCTGAAACAGGCGGGTATGCAGGTGCATGCGGTGCCGCTGGATGAGGAAGGTCTGGACGTTATCGCCGGGCAGCAGCACTGCCCACAGGCTCGCTTTGCCATCGTGACACCGGCCCATCAAAGTCCCATGGGCATGGCGATGTCTCTGCCCAGACGTCTGCAGTTGCTGGATTGGGCCAGACAGCAGCAGGCCTGGATTGTGGAGGACGATTACGACAGTGAGTTTCGCTACCACGGTCGTCCTTTGCCCGCTCTGAAAAGCCTGGATAGGGACGACAGGGTGATCTATACCGGCACCTTCAGCAAGGTTCTGAATCCCGGCTTGCGTCTTGCGTACCTGGTTGCTCCCTTGTCTCAGGTGGAGCGCTTCCGACAGGCGGCTCATTATTCAGGCGGGCCGGGGTCCATTCTGACGCAGGCAACCGTAGCGGATTTCATGGAGCAGGGCTATTTTGCGCGGCACCTGCGCAAGATGCGGGTTTTGTATGCGCAACGGCGGGCCTATCTGGTACAGGCGCTGGAACAGACATTGGGAGAGCGCTTGCAGGTGCAAAGCCAGGCAGGCGGGATTCATGTGCTTGCCAATCTGAGGCAGCCGGAAGAGGACCGGCCTTTGGCCAAGCTTGCCCAGGAAAAAGGCTTGGCAGTTCAGGCCTTGAGCGATTGGCAAATACCACCTGCCGCGCATAAGGGGCTGTTGATGGGCTTTGCCAGTATCAGCGATCAGAATATGGCAAATGATTGGGTGCAGCGCTTGGGTGTGGCGATGACTGGGTCTTTCCAGTAGACGGCCACGCATCCATGATTCATGGACCGTAACCCTGAATACCAACAGTATTTCTGACAATCCGGTGTGCAGCGTCTAGGGCAAAGAAGAGGAGAGCGCCTAGTCCGGTGAACTCCCTGTTTTTATTGATTTGCATAGGCGTGTCTTGTGGGGAAAAGGGGCGGTAGTCGAGATTATCCGCCCCCGGTTTGCGCTTGTTGGGCCTGCACCGCCTGCATTTTGATATGCGTGTCGCCCCATTCCTTGAGCGCATGAATAATGGGAGCCAGCGTCTGCCCGTATTCGGTCAGGCGGTACTCCACTTTGGGTGGGACTTCGGGGTAGATCTTGCGCGCCACCAGTCCATCGCTTTCCAGTTCCCTGAGCTGATTGGTCAGCATGCGCTGGGTGATATTGGGCAGCAGCTTGCGCAGCTCGTTAAAACGCAGCACATCGCCCACCAGCAGGCGATACAGAATGACGCCTTTCCATTTGCCGCCAATCAGGTTCAGCGTGGCTTCCACGGTACAGCCGACGGTGCAATCAAAGGACTTGTGAGTGATGCGGGCCATGATGATGCCTTACAGTATATTTTTAGACACTATCTGCAAATTATGTGCGTTCTTACCTAAAGCGGCAATAGAAGCCAGAATAGCCTTCATGATTCATTAATTGGAGTACAGCATGAAAGCCATTGGTTTCAATCAAGCCCTGCCTGTTTCTGATCCTCAATCCTTGCAGGATCTGGATTTGCCGGACCCCCAATACGGCGAACAGGATTTGCTGGTCGAGGTGCAAGCGATTGCCGTCAATCCGGTCGACACCAAAGTGCGACGTTCGGCACAGCCGGAGCCAGGCAGCTGGCGCATTCTGGGCTGGGATGCCGTGGGGCGTGTGCGCGCGCTGGGTGCAGGTGTGACGGGTTTCAAAGTGGGCGATCAGGTGTTTTACGCCGGTGCCATAGACAGGCCGGGCAGCAATGCCCAATTGCAAGCGGTGGATGCGCGTCTGGTAGCCCATGTTCCTGCCAATTTGAGTATTGAAGATGCCGCCGCCTTGCCCTTAACCGCATTGACAGCCTGGGAGACCTTGTTTGATCGCCTGAAGATTGATCAACCTGTGGCAGGTGCCGCCAATGCCATTCTGATTGTGGGCGGGGCAGGGGGCGTAGGCTCCATGACCATCCAACTACTACGTGCCTTGACGGACTTGACGGTGATTGCCACCGCCTCCCGCCCTGAGACGGTGGAATGGGTCAAGAAGCTGGGCGTCCATCATGTCATTGATCACAGCCAGCCACTGGCCGCGCAAGTGCAGGCGCTGGGCATAGGCGAACCGGCCTTTGTGTTCTCTACCACACATACGGACCAGTACCTGCCGAGCATCGTGGAGCTGATTGCGCCGCAAGGCCGGATTGCCTTGATTGACGATCCCAAGTCTCTGGATATCATGCCTCTAAAGCGTAAAAGCCTGTCTTTGCATTGGGAGCTGATGTTCACCCGCTCCTTGATGCAAACCGCCGATATGGCCGAACAGCAAGCCATTTTGCAAAAGGTGGCGCAACTGGCTGAAGCCGGGAAAATCATCACCACTCGCACGCAATCCCTGGGGGCGATTACGGCAGAAAACTTGCGCAAGGCTCACGCACTGCTGGAAAGTGGCCGTAGTATTGGCAAGTTGGTGCTGTCTGGCTGGAATTAGGTCTAGCCCCTTGCCTTGTGTTCTATCCTAGTAGTTCCAATACTAGGATAGTGACTGGTCTTGTCCCAGTTACTGCGCCTGTCATAATAAGAAAAAATTTATGTGCAGCCCACTCTGTGCGGGCTGTAATCTCAACTGAATCGCGAGAGCGCAATGGCAAAAACCTTATACGATAAGTTGTTCGACGAACACGTCGTGCATCAGGACACGGATGGCACCTGTTTGATCTACATTGATCGCCACTTGCTGCATGAAGTGACCAGCCCCCAGGCCTTTGAAGGTCTGACACTGGCCGACCGCAAGCCCTGGCGCATCAGTGCCAACCTGGCTGTGGCGGACCACAACGTCCCCACCACCTCCCGCCAGAACGGTATTGAAGACCCGATCTCGCGCCTGCAGGTCGATACTCTGGACGCCAACTGTGAAGAGTTCGGCATTACCGAATTCCGCATGAATGACGTGCGTCAGGGCATTGTGCACATTGTCGGCCCCGAGCAGGGCGCAACCTTGCCTGGCATGACTGTGGTGTGTGGTGACTCCCACACCAGCACGCACGGTGCCGTGGGCGCTTTGGCCTTCGGTATCGGTACGTCCGAGGTTGAGCACACGCTGGCCACCCAGACCTTGCTGATGAAGAAAAGCAAAAGCATGCTGATCCAGGTGGACGGCAAGCTGCCTTTTGGCTGTACCGCCAAGGACTTGATCCTGTACGTGATTGGTCAGATTGGTACTGCCGGTGGTACGGGCTACGCCATTGAATTCGGTGGTTCAGCCATTCGCGCCCTGACCATGGAAGGCCGCATGACCGTGTGCAATATGGCGATTGAAGCCGGGGCACGTTCGGGCATGGTGGCTGTGGACGAGCAAACCATTCAGTACTTGCGTGGCCGTCCTTACTCCCCCAAAGGCGTGTTGTGGGATCAGGCTGTGGCTTACTGGAACACCTTGCACACCGACGAAGGCGCGCAGTTTGACCGCGTGATCCGTATCGATGCCAGCCAGATCACTCCTCAGCTGACCTGGGGCACCTCGCCAGAAATGGTGCTGCCTATCGACAGCCGCGTACCCGATCCAGAGAAAGAAAAAGACGAAGTTGCCCGCAACGGCATGGAGCGCGCTCTGGAGTACATGGGTCTGACGCCCAATATGCCCTTGACTGACATCCGCATTGACCGCGTATTCATCGGCTCCTGTACCAATGCCCGTATTGAAGACTTGCGTGCGGCCGCCAGCGTGGCCAAGGGTCGCAAAGTGGCGTCCAACGTCAAGCAGGCCATGATTGTTCCGGGCTCCGGTCTGGTGAAACGTCAGGCCGAGCAAGAAGGTCTGGACAAGATTTTCCTGAACGCTGGTTTTGAATGGCGTGAGCCTGGTTGCTCCATGTGTCTGGCTATGAACGCCGACCGTCTGGAACCTGGCGAGCGTTGCGCTTCGACCTCCAACCGTAACTTTGAAGGACGTCAGGGGCAGGGTGGTCGTACCCACCTGGTCAGCCCAGCCATGGCAGCGGCCGCCGCTATTGCCGGCCATTTTGTCGACGTGCGTTCGTTCAACTGAGGAAATCCACACCATGCAAACATTTACTACTCATGAAGGTCTGGTCGCTCCCTTGGATCGGGAGAACGTGGATACGGACTTGATCATCCCCAAGCAGTTCCTCAAATCCATCAAGCGCACCGGCTTTGGCCCCAACTTGTTTGATGAATTGCGCTATCTGGATCACGGCGAGCCCGGCATGGACAATTCCCGCCGCCCGCTGAACCCGGACTTTGTGCTGAACCAGGACCGCTACCAGGGCGCTTCCGTGCTGCTGGCGCGCAAGAACTTTGGCTGTGGCTCCAGCCGCGAGCACGCTCCCTGGGCTTTGATGCAATACGGCTTTCGCGCCATTATTGCGCCGTCCTTTGCCGATATTTTCTTCAACAACAGTTTCAAGAACGGCTTGCTGCCCATCGTCCTGAACGAGCTGGATATTGCCCGCCTGTTCGACGAAGTCAAAGCCTTCCCCGGCTACAAGTTGCGTATTGATCTGGCCGAGCAGCGCGTGATCACGCCTGAAGGTCGTGAGCTGCCGTTCACCATTGATGCTTCGCGCAAGCACAGCCTCTTGAATGGTCTGGATGAAATTGGCCTGACCTTGCAGAAAGCGGACATGATCCGTCAGTACGAAGCCGAGCGTCTGGCCCGCCACCCCTGGCTGGTTGGGCAACCTTGAGCCCAGGAGCAGGTTTTGTAGCAGTCTCGCTGTTGCTGCCTTTCTAGGCGGCCAAGATGCTCCGGCCTTCAGGCCGGAGTTCTTCACTCTTACTCCCTAATTTTTACGTCCTATTCATCATGACTCATAAAATTGCAGTGTTGCCCGGTGACGGCATCGGTCCCGAGATTACCGAACAGGCTCAGCGCGTGCTGGGCGCTCTGGGCATGGATCTGGAAATGACCGTGGCTCCTGTGGGCGGTGCCGCTTACGATCTGCACGGCCACCCCCTGCCACCCGAAACACTGAGCCTGGCTCAAAGCTCCGACGCCGTGTTGTTCGGCGCCGTGGGTGACTGGAAATACGACTCGCTGGAGCGCCACCTGCGTCCCGAGCAAGCCATTTTGGGCCTGCGTCGTGCCATGGGTCTGTTCGCCAATCTGCGTCCCGCCATTCTGTACCCACAACTGGCTAACGCCTCCACCCTGAAACCAGAAGTCGTGTCCGGTCTGGATATCCTGATCGTGCGTGAACTGACGGGCGATATCTACTTCGGTCAGCCCCGTGGCGTGCGTACCGTGGAAGAGGGTAATTTCGCGGGCGAGCGTCAGGGTTTTGACACCATGCACTACGCCGAAAGCGAAGTGCGCCGTATTGCCCATGTGGGTTTCCAGGCTGCCCAAAAGCGTCAAAAGCGCTTGTGCAGCGTGGACAAGTCCAACGTGCTGGAAACATCGCAGTTCTGGCGCGACATCATGATTGATGTGGCCCGTGAGTATCCGGACGTGGAATTGAGCCATATGTACGTGGACAATGCCGCCATGCAATTGGTGCGTGCACCAAAAGAATTCGACGTGATCGTCACAGGCAACCTGTTTGGCGATATCCTATCGGATGAAGCAGCCATGTTGACAGGCTCCATTGGCATGTTGCCCTCGGCGTCCCTGAACGCATCCCAGCAAGGTTTGTACGAACCCAGCCACGGCTCGGCACCCGATATCGCCGGTCAGGACAAGGCCAATCCTTTGGCCACCATTTTGTCTGCTGCCATGTTGCTGCGCTACTCGCTCAATGCAGAAGACCAGGCCAAGCGTATCGAAGCGGCGGTTGCCAGCGTGCTCGAACAAGGTCTGCGTACCGGCGACATCTACGAAGACGGTTGCCAATTGCTGAGCA
This sequence comes from Alcaligenes faecalis, assembly GCF_009497775.1. Lineage (NCBI taxonomy): Bacteria > Pseudomonadati > Pseudomonadota > Betaproteobacteria > Burkholderiales > Alcaligenaceae > Alcaligenes > Alcaligenes faecalis. The sequence continues at coordinate 2,347,489 of NZ_CP031012.1, read as the reverse complement.
CCAGTGCTATGGGGGATGCAGTGCTCAAGGCTTTGCGATAGTATCTTTTATCGTTTTATTTTTTTTATATATCCAGGTGGTATTACCATGACTCAAGCGGTAGGTTTGGTCGGCTGGCGTGGGATGGTGGGCTCCGTGCTCATGCAGCGCATGCGCGACGAAGGCGATTTTTCCCTTTTTCAGCCGGTGTTTTTCTCGACTAGCAATGCTGGCGGCGCAGCTCCCACGTGGGCTGACGGCGCTGGCCCATTGCAGGACGCTCACGATATTGACGCTTTGAAGAAGTTGCCAATTATTGTGACCGCCCAAGGTGGAGATTACACAAGCCAGATCTACCCCAAACTGCGTGCCGCTGGGTGGAACGGTTTGTGGATTGACGCGGCCAGCACGCTGCGCATGGATGAAAACTCCGTGATCGTGCTGGACCCGGTCAACCGTCCTGTTATTGATGCTGCACTGGCCAAAGGTGGCAAGCAGTTCATCGGTGGAAACTGTACCGTTAGCTGCATGCTGATGGGTCTGGGTGGTCTGTTCAACCAGAACCTGGTTGAGTGGATGACCAGCATGACGTACCAGGCCGCTTCCGGCGGTGGCGCACAACACATGCGTGAACTGCTGACACAGTTCGGTCTGATCAACCAGTCGGTCTCCAGCCTGCTGGACGATCCTGCATCGGCCATTCTGGATATCGACCGCGGTGTCTTGCAGACACAACGCGATCCCAACCTGCCTCAGAAAAACTTCGGCGTACCACTGGGCGGCAGCCTGATCCCCTGGATCGACTCCGACCTGGGCAATGGCATGACGCGCGAAGAGTGGAAAGCAGGCGTGGAAACCAACAAGATCCTGGGCCGTGGCGCACAGGACAAGCACATTCCTATCGACGGTTTGTGCGTACGTATTGGTGCCATGCGCTGCCACAGCCAGGCCTTGACCATCAAGATGACGCGTGACGTTCCGCTGGACGAGATCACCGACATCCTGGCTGAAGGTTCCAAGTGGGCCAAAGTCATTCCTAACGAGCGTCAGGCGACGGTTCAGGCTTTGACTCCTGTTGCCGTGACCGGCACGCTGGACATCCCCGTTGGCCGTCTGCGCAAGCTGAACATGGGCCCCGAGTACCTGAGCGCCTTCACGGTAGGCGATCAGTTGCTGTGGGGTGCGGCTGAACCGCTGCGCCGCATGTTGCGCATCGCTTTGGGCGAGCTTTAATCATGGCTGGCCGTCTGCATCCTGTACGTACGCTGGGTTCGGCCCTGCTATTGGCCGGGATGCTGGCGGCTGCGCCGGTTTCCGCTTTGGAAATCGGCCATAGTCGTCTGGTGTCGGCTCCCAATCAGGTTTTCAAGCTGGATGTGGGCATTCGACAGATCAGCCCTGAAGAAAGCTTGTCCCTGAAGGTGACACCCGCTCCCTTGTCGGCCTGGCAACAGGCTGGCTTGACCCCTCCGGTTGATTTGGACTCCCTGAAGGCCGTCATCGACCGGGACGGGCAGGGGCAAGTACGACGCATTCGGCTGTCCTCCGAGCAGATGTTCTCGGGTTCCGTGGCCGATGTGCTTTTGCAGATTCAAAGTGATAGTGGGCAGTTCCTGCATCAGGTCAGCGTGCTGGCTCCGGCCCCGGTGGCCGTGAAGGCAGTGGCTCAGCCACAAGCAGGCTATCAGGCTCTCGTGTCCGTGCAAGCCTCTGCGGCGGCTTCTGCCTCCAATGTGCAGACCCAAAGCGCGGTACGCGTGAAATCGGGTGATACCTTGCATGCTCTGGCGCGTCGCCATGCGGTGGACGGTGTCAGTTCTTATCAGTGGATGATGGCGGTTCAAAAACAGAACCCGAATGCCTTCATCGACCAGAACATGCACCGCCTGAAAGCGGGCCAAACACTACAGATTCCTGATGCGGCGGCCATGTTGTCCATCGACGATGCCCAGGCTCGCCGTTTCTACGTTGATCAGGCTCAGGCCTTGCGTTCCGCGATGCAAACCGGGCAGGATCAGGCGGATGCGTCCCAAGGTGTGGCACAAACTGGTTCCAGCGAGCCAGGTGCTCAGGCACAAGGCCAGGATCGTTTGCTCTTGTCGGCAGGGGCAGAAGCCCGTGACGCCAAACAGCAGTTGCAGCACGAGCTGCGCGAAACCGGCGATCGTGTCTCGCAACTGGAAGAGAATGTCTCCACTCTGGGCCGTGCCTTGCAGTCCCAGGGCGAGGCCGCTAAAGATCTAGTCCTGGATTCAGCGCAAGAGCTGGGTCTGGGTGACTCCGGCAGCGATGCTGCGACGGGTAATACTCATTCTGGCGCTTCAGGCGCCGCTGCTTCTGCCGCCGTGGCAGGAGCGATTGCCGCGCCATCCGAGTCCGAGCAGGGCAAGATGGCCGGTGCAGTTAACAAGGCAAAAAAGACCGTGTCCTGGATTCAAGAACATATGTTGGCCGTGATGGCCGTGGTACTGGCGTTGATTGTGGTCTTGGTGACCTGGGTCTTGCGCCGTGCCAATACCGAAAATCGCAATGGCGATGATTCTCCTGCGCCTGTCAGCGAAGCGATGGTTCGGGAAAAGCTGGAAAAAATCAATCTGGATCTGGACCAGCCGCCTTCGGACGAGCCTCCCGTTCGTCAGTAAGGCCAAGCCACCATGAGACGTATCGCATTGGGTGTCTGCTATGAAGGGACGCCCTGGCTGGGTTGGCAAAGTCAGGCCGGTGGCAACACCGTTCAAGATGTTTTGGAGCAGGCACTGGGCCGTTTTACGGCCCAGCCTGTTTCTACGATCTGTGCTGGTCGTACCGACACCGGCGTTCATGCCCTCAATCAAGTAGTTCATCTGGATACGGCTGCCGAGCGCAGCCTGGAGTCGTGGGTGCGCGGTTTGAATGCCTTGCTGCCGGACTCTGTTTCCGTGCAGTGGGCGCGCGAAGTGCCGGATGATTTTCATGCCCGCTTCTCGGCCCAAGGTCGTCACTACGTGTACCTGCTGCGTCAGCACCGGGTGCGTTCCCCCTTGTTGCATGGCCGAGTGGCCTGGGTGTTTCGTCCTTTGGACTTGGCCCTGATGCAAGAGGCTGCCCAGCATCTGGTGGGCGAGCACGACTTCAGCGCATTTCGTTCCTCGCAATGCCAGGCGGCCAGTCCGGTGCGCACCATGTCGCAGATACGGATTGAGCAGCAGGGCGATTTTTTCCTGTTCCGTTTCAGCGCCAATGCCTTTTTGCATCACATGATTCGCAATCTGATGGGTATGCTGATTTATATCGGACAAGGACGCCAGCCCCCATCCTGGGTGCTGCATTTGCTGGCTCAACGGGACCGTCGTTTATCGGCTCCGACTTTCGATGCCAGCGGCCTGTATCTGGCCGGGGTAGATTATCCCGAGCAGTTCGGCATTCCCACCAGCAATCCCTACGATTTGCTCTACGAGTTAAGTGGATTGCGCTTTGGTGAAACGGCCTGAAAAAAATCATGATTTAGCCCGTTTCTAAAGGGTTTATCCCCGGTATTCGAATCGGTTTCACATGCTTCAATCGTATAAAATGTGAAGCCATTTTCTTCTCTTACATTCTTATCTGTATAAGGCCGACCACCTTCGGGCATTAGCCACAAGCGAATCCAGAAGGCGACCATATCCTGAGCAAGGCCATGAAATTCTTCTTACGATTGTCTAGTTTGATCGACCGTCTGAATACGGTCGTTGGTAAGTCCGTGACTTGGCTGACCCTGATCGTGGTGTTGGTCAGTGCGATTAACGCCATCGTGCGTAAAGTGTTCGGCGTCAGCTCGAACTACTGGCTTGAATTGCAATGGTATTTGTTCGGTGCAATTTTCTTGCTGGCAGCGGGTTACACCTTCTTTGTCAATGAGCATGTACGGGTGGATGCCCTGGCGGAACGATTCCCGCCCCGGGTTCAGGTCTGGATCGATGTTATCGGCGTGATCTTTTTCCTTCTACCCGCCACACTGCTTATTTTCTGGCTCTCGATTCCCTTTTTCGAGCAATCCTATGTGCTTAACGAGCTTTCCTCCAATACCGGGGGGATGATACGTTGGCCGGTCAAGTTATTGATTCCCGTTGGCTTCTTTTTGTTAGCCCTGGCCGGTGTGTCGCATCTGATCAAATGCATAGGCTTTTTGCGTGGTGCTTGTCCTAATCCCTTGTTAAGAAATGGGGGGCTGAGTGCCGAGGAAGAGCTTGCCCAGGAAATCCGCGAGATTGCCCAGGCAAATGAAGCAACACTCTCTGTTTCCAAGGGCCAGTAACAATGGAATTCTTGACTGATAATCTGGCCCCGATCATGTTCATCAACTTGATCGTGTTTTTGCTGTTGGGCTTCCCGGTTACCTTCACGCTGTCTGCGATCGGTGTCCTGTACGGTCTGGTCGCCATCGAATTGGGCATGATGCAGCCGGCCTTGTTCCAGGCCTTGCCGCAACGGGTATTTGGCATTGTTGAAAACGATACCTTGCTGGCTGTTCCGTTCTTTACCCTGATGGGGCTGATTCTTGAGCGATCAGGGATGGCGGAGGACTTGCTGGACACTATTGGTCAGTTGTTCGGCCCGCTACGTGGTGGCCTGGCCATTGCCGTCGTGCTGGTTGGCGCCATGCTGGCCGCCACAACTGGTGTGGTGTCAGCTTCCGTGATTTCCATGGGTCTGATCTCCTTGCCCATCATGTTGCGCTACGGTTATGACCGCAGGCTGGCAACGGGGGTGATTGCCGCTTCCGGGACCTTGTCGCAGATCATTCCGCCCTCCATCGTACTGATCATTCTGGCTGACCAGTTGGGTCGCTCCATTGGTGATATGTACCGTGGCGCCATGCTCCCCGGTTTGCTGTTGACGGCGGTCTACATCCTCTACATCGTGGTGATGTCCTACATCAAGCCCAAATCGGCCCCGGCTTTGCCGCCCGAAGCGCGTATCTATGTTGAAGCTAACGGTAGCCGCGGCCTGACATCCCTGATTGTTCTGACGCTGGTCGCAACTGCGGTGGCGTATTTCGGTTCGCAGCACTACTTTGTCACGCACCCTAATATCCCGATGGACGAGCACGTGGTTGTGGTGCTGCTGCTGTGGGGCGTGACGGCCTGGGTGATCGCACTGATCAACAAGCTGCTCAAACTGAAAATGCTGTCCAAGATCGCCGAGCGCGTGGTCTTTGTGATGGTGCCACCTTTGTTCCTGATCTTCCTGGTGCTGGGCACGATCTTTATTGGCGTGGCAACTCCAACCGAGGGTGGGGCGATGGGGGCTGTGGGTGCCATCATCATGGCCGTATCCCGTGGTCGCCTGTCCTGGAAGCTGCTGCGTCAGGCCATGGAATCCACCACTCGTCTGTCCTGCTTTGTGGTCTTCATTCTGGTGGGCTCGACCGTCTTTAGCCTGAGCTTCCGTGGCATCAATGGCGACCTGTGGGTGGAGCACCTGCTGATCGACATGCCCGGCGGGGAATGGGGTTTCCTGATCATCGTCAGTCTCCTGACCTTCCTGCTGGCTTTCTTCCTGGACTTCTTTGAGCTGGCCTTTATTATTGTGCCGCTGCTTGGGCCGATTGCCGACAAGATGGGCATTGACCTGATCTGGTTCGGTGTCTTGCTGGCGGTCAATATGCAGACCTCCTTCATGCACCCGCCCTTTGGTTTTGCGCTGTTCTTCCTGCGTTCGGTGGCCCCGAAAGAGGACTACACCGACAAGGTCACGGGCGAGCGTATCAAGCGTGTGGCCACCACGGATATTTACTGGGGCTCGGTACCGTTTATTATCATTCAGTTGTTGATGGTAGCTGCCGTGCTGGTCTTCCCTGGGCTGGTCACGCACTACAAGCATGGTGAGGTACTGCTGGAAGATTCGCAGATCCAGTTCGGCACGGAATCGACTTACGGTTCTGACAGCTATGGGTTTGGGACGAATGACGCAGCCAGCGGTTTCCAATAAGCTTATTTCATGATTCACACGGGGGCACTTGGCCCCCGTTTTTTTTATTCAAGGATGTGTGATGTTCAGCCGTACCCGAGTCAAGATTTGTGGCTTTACCCGAGCGCAGGATATTGATGCTGCCGTGCAATTGGGCGCGGATGCGGTGGGATTTGTTTTCTACCCGAAAAGTGCCCGTATGTTGAGTACGGAGCAGGCGGTTGCCCTGCGTGCCCGCGTCCCGGCGTTTGTGCAGGCGGTCAGCCTGTTCGTGAATGCTTCCGAGAGTTTTGTGCGCGAAATTCTGGAGCAAGTGCAGCCGGATCTGCTGCAATTTCACGGTGAAGAAAGCCCGGAAGAATGCCGTCGCTACGCACATCCGTATATCAAGGCTTTTCGAGTGGGCGCGCCCGGTCTGGATACGGTGGACGGCCTGCTGGAACAATGCTTGAAGTATCAGGATGCTCGTGCCTGGCTGATGGACGGTTATCACGATGCCTATGGCGGTACAGGTACGGCTTTTGATCCGGAGCTGATCCAGGGGCTGCAAGCACGTCTGCAAGGCCAGGACGGCCTGCCACCGCTGGTGCTGGCCGGCGGCATGCGTATCGACAATGTGGCTGAACGCGTCGCCTTGCATCGTCCCTATGCCATTGACGTCAGCAGTGGAGTCGAGCTGGAACCCGGTATCAAATGCCGCACGAAAATGGGCCAATTCATGCAGATATTGAGCAGCGCTTCCTGACTTAGGGAATCTTTTAGCCGCGACGCTGTCTGTTCTTATTGCCCCGACCCGCTTATGGCGGGTCGGGTTTTATTTGGTCTTGTCAGGATTTATGTTTATGCAAAGCATACAGCTCGGTCCCTTTACCTTTGCCACGTCTTTATTTGCTTTTATGGTCGCGGCATTGCTGGGGCTGTTTCTGGCCGCCTGGCTGGATAGACGCAAGCAGACCCGAGCGGAATCGGTGTTGTGGCGCGCAATTATTCTGGGCGTTCTGGTCGGCCGTTTGGGCTTTCTGATCCAGCAGTGGCAGTTTTATCAAAGCGAACCCCTGAGCTGGCTGGATTTGCGCGATGGCGGTCTCATGATCCCGGCGGCGGTCACCGCAGGCTGGTTCTATGTGCTCTGGCGTGTGCTGCGTGACAAGGCCGTTTTGCCTGCGGTGTCGGGTGGACTGGCCGTTGGTGTCGCGGTTTTTTCACTGATCATGGTGGCGACAGGTAGAGGTGGGGTAGAAACAGCCATGCCATTACCCGAGATAGACCTGATCCCCATGCAGCTGGATGTCAGTGCTCCGGAAAATCTGGATCGGTATAAAGGCAAGGTCACGGTTGTGAACCTGTGGGCCAGTTGGTGCCCCCCATGCCGCCGCGAGATGCCCGCCTTCAAGCAAGTGCAATCGACCCGGTCTGATGTGAATATCGTGTTCGCCAATCAAGGCGAGGAACTGAAAGAGATCCAGCAGTATCTGAACGAGGAAAACCTGGAGCTGGGCAATATGTGGCGCGACCCGCAAATGAAGCTGGGTCAGGCTGTGCGTAGCCGAGGCTTGCCAACCACCTTGTTCCTGGATGAACAGGGGCGCTTGGTGGACGTGCGGGCAGGAGAGTTGTCCGCCGCAACCTTGAACGACAAGATCAACAAGTTGCAGTAAACAAAATGGGTTTGGCCTGAACGGGGACAGGACGATTTAAGCCAGAATTTTACCGTTGCCGTTGCCGTTGCCGTTGCCGTTGCCGTTGCCGCGGCCAAGGTTCGATGTTCGGGTCTGGCACGTGGGTGGCATTGTTTGCTGCGTGTTAAGCAGGGCGTTGGAGCAGAGGGCTGCTTCAGCGCTTTTTTTTGGCTTGAACTTGAAATTGGGGTCTTGCGCAGATATCAGCCAAGAATAAATTGTTTGCTGTTTGCTGTTTGCTGTTTGCTGTTTGCTGTTTGCTGTTTGCTGTTTGATAAGTCCTCTATTGGGTTTTTAATATTTAATAATGTTTAATTTAAATATTTTTATTTTTGTCTTAATCCATTGATTAGGTGCGATGCTGTTTTTTGATTATTTAATTCAATCAGGGAATAGTGTTTTTTTTGAGTTTTAAGACTATATCCACTGCTACTATGTGCCGAGGTTTTTCATCTGTTTATAAGGATTTATCCATGAATTTGACAGATAAAGGCACGAAGACTGCCAAGCTTTCAGCACCCGATAGAGTTATTTATGCAGACAACCATCTTATTCATGGGCCGGATGATATTACGGCCTATATGAAAGGTGTTTGTTATGATGCCGCGGCTTATATGCGTTATTTATATAACGCCAAAATCAGCTATGAACAATTAACATCCATATCTGCCCAGAACTGGTTGCCTTTATTTAATTTCCCCAAAGGCAGGAAGTGGGATGGACAAAGCTCTTTACCCGGTGGGAAAGCCATTGGGTTTTGCCGAGTTACTGGCATGCAGTTCTTCCATGCAGCCATTGCGGTGGGCGGGACCGAGATCCGGGCAATCAATGGTGGTCTGCTGGGGGCGGGGTGGCTGCATCCTGTTGATTTGCGCAAGGTGCTGAATCAAAAGAATCCGGATGGCTCGTTCAAGTACGACGGGACCAATATTTTTGTGTACATCTCGGATCTGTAAATAGGCTGAAACCGGCCATTGAAAAAGCGCCTGAAGATTGGCTATCCAGCCGCCTGCAGGAGCAATTCAAAGTGCCGGTTTTGCTTTGAGATCTACTCAGTAAAAAGCCTGGTTTCCAGGAAACCAGGCCTTTTTTATTTGCCTTGTGATCAGGCCTTTTGCAGGCTGATTTTTTCTTCCGGCGTTTCCGGGCGCTGCGCATAACGATTCGCAATGAATGCGCAAGCCATCAACTGAATCTGGTGGAAGATCATGATGGGCAGCAGGGCCGGGCCAATGGCAGCGCCGGTAAACAGCACCTGGGCCATGGGCACGCCAGTTGCCAGACTTTTCTTGGAGCCACCGAAGACAATCGTGATTTCGTCTTCTTTATTGAAGCCCAGCTTACGAGCCAGCCAGGTGGTCAGGAACAGGATGATAGCCAGCAAGACCAGGCAGACCACGGCCAGGATGGCCAGGGACTTGGGCGGTACGGCTTGCCACAGGCCACCAATCACCGAAGCACTGAAAGCGGTGTAGACAACCAGCAAGATGGAGGACTGGTCCACACTACGCAGCCATTTACGGTTGCGGTCCATCCATTTGCCAATCAGGGGGCGCATCAGGTGGCCGACCACAAAGGGCAGCAACAATTGCAGACTGATCTTCTTGATGGCATCCAGGGTCGAGGTAGCCGAGCCACCGTCTGCATCCAGCAGGAGCTTGAGCAAAACGGGTGTAAGCACAATACCGATCAGGCTGGAGGCCGAGGCGCTGCAAATCGCGGCGGGCACATTACCGCGAGCAATCGAGGTAAAGGCAATGGCCGATTGCACGGTGCCGGGCAGGGCGCACATGTACAGAATGCCCACAAACAGGGGCATGCCCAGCAAGGGCAGCAAAAGGGGCTTGGACAGCAGGCCCAGCAGCGGAAACATCACGAAGGTGCAGCCAAAGACCAGCAGGTGCAAACGCCAGTGGGTGGCCCCGGCAATGATGGCTTCGCGGGACAGCTTGGCCCCGTGCATGAAGAACAGCAGGGCAATCGCCAGACCAGTGATCACGTCAAAGATCACTGCGCCCTGGCCGTAGGCGGGAAAGAAGCTTGCCAGTGCCACAACGCTGATCAGGATCAGGGTGAAGTTGTCAAAAAGCAGTCGCAGTTGAGAGAGCATGGGTTTGTTAGAGGCTTGAAAGGCTTGCGTAATGAAAGGCATCACTTTACCGTAGACCTTTTTGGGGGTTTATCGCTAAACGGATATGGATTATCGACAAACGGACATTCTGATGCCTGCTGAGCGGATTCCAGAGAGTTTGCAGCAGCTGCGTTATCTGCCCAGACCTTTATACGGTCAGGAGCGCACCTTGCCCAATCAGGCCATTGCTCGCCCACATCGGCATCCCTGGGTGCAGTTTTCCTATGCGTTGACGGGGGTGATTGAAGTGCGTACGGCCAGCGGGCGCTTCATGGCGCCGCCTCAACAGGCGGTGTGGGTGCCAGCGGGCGTGGAGCATGGGGTGCGCAGCTCGCCCGATGCCCAGATTCGCAGTCTGTATATTGATGTCAGCGCCTTGCCAGAGGCGCCTACGGTGTGTCGGGTGGTGGTCGTAGACCGTTTATTGCGCGAGCTGATCCGCGAGTTCAGCCTTTTGCCCGTGCTGTACGAACGCGAGGGGGCGCAGGGACGTCTGGTACAGGTCTTGCTGGATCGTTTGTTGGCCGCGCCTGAAAGTGGCCTGATTCTGCCCTGGCCTTCAGACCCGCGCCTCTTGCAGGTATGCGAGCAATTGCAGGCCCAGCCATCAGGCGATTGGAGTTTGCAGGATTTGGCCGAGCAACAGGGCTTGTCCGAAAAAACCTTGAGCCGTCTGTTTCGTCAGCAAACTGGGCTGACGTTTCGTGTTTGGCGTCAGCGCTTGCGTGTCATGAGTGCCTTGCCCTTGCTGGAGCGACAGGAGCGTGTGACCGACGTTGCTTTGGCCTGTGGCTATGAAAGCATGTCGGCCTTTGTGGCCGCTTTTCGGGACTTGATGGGTCAAACGCCCGGTGAGTTTTTTCGCCGCCCATTGGGGCCGCTGGACGAATAAGTCTGCACAAAATTGCACAGCAGGCGATGGGCGTCGGGCGTGTCCTGAATGGGATCTGCCAGAGTTTGCGGGTCTATGCCCTGGGCACGCCAGGATTCGGCCTTGCGCAGCACGCAGTAACGTAGCAGTCCAGCAAAAAACTCAGGGTGAAACTGGATCGACCATTGCGCGGGTCCGTAACGCAGAATTTGATGCGGATCGTGCGCAGAGCTGCCCAGTATTTCTACATGGGCCGGCAAGCTCAGCACGCTTTGCTGGTGCGTGAGCAGAGCAGGGAACTGCATGGGCAGATTGGCCAGCAGCTCATGTTCGTGGGCCTGTTCGGACAAGTGAATGGGCAGATAACCGACTTCGGCCCCTTTGGGGTGGTAATCCACGTGCCCGCCCAAGGCGTGAGCCATTAATTGATGGCCATAGCAAATACCCAGCAAGGGCATTTGTGCCTGATAACGCTCCCGAATCCAGGCAGCCAGGTTTTCACTCCAGTCCAGCTTGTCGGTGACCATGCTCCAGGAGCCGCTGATCACCACAGGGTCCGGGCAATCCGGTGCAGGCAGGGCCTCGTCCTGATGGACTCGCCAGGTGTGGATATTCACATCCAGAGGCTGCAAGGCGCGCTTGAACCAGGCATTCTGATTGCCAAAGCGCTGCTCGACATCGGGAGGAGGGGAACCGGCTTGAAAAAAATGTACATCTATCATGCTTGCCCCCGAAACAGACTCCACGTGGCCATGCCCAGGCCCAGCATCAGCAGGGAACCGACAACGTGGATGGCAATGCCGCCCATGGCCCATAGATAACGCTGTTGCATCATCAAGGTCATGATCTCGGCAGAGAAGGTAGAAAAAGTGGTCAGGCCGCCCAGAAAACCCGTCATGACAAACATGCGCCAGCCTTCGTGACCCAGGCCCAGGCCGCTGAAATAGGCCATCGCGATACCCATCAGATAGCCGCCAATCAAGTTAGCCAGCAAAGTACCAGGGGGCAGTGTAGGGAACAGGGCATTCAAAGCCTGACTCAAGAACCAACGCGCCAATGCGCCCAGGGCACCACCGGCGGCGATATACAGCATGGCTACGGGCATGAAAGGCCTTCAGGTAGGGGGCAAACTGTCAGCGAGCAGTCAGCCGGTCGCGATATATACCTAAGATAGCGTGTCATTATGCGCTTCTATGGCTGAAAAGGCGACCTTGCCCAAAGGCCCGTAGCCAGCTAATGTAAGAGCGCAATTATCAGACGGACCGCCGTGAATTTCGGTTAGCCCGCCCTTTTTTGGAGACTTTGTGGTGAGTATTTACGATCAGGATTTGCCCCAGACAGACGCCAACTACCGTGTTTTGTCCCCGCTGGATTTCATCGAGCGCAGTGCTTTTGTCTACCCTGACTACCCGGCTCTGGTTTACGGGCCCGCCCAAAACGGCATCAAGATGAGCTGGTCGCAGCTGTACGCCCGCACCCGTCAGCTGGGCAGTGCGCTGTCCAAGGCCGGGGTTGGCAAAGGCGACACTGTGGCCGTGATGCTGCCCAATACTCCGCCCATGGTTCAGGCACACTTTGGCGTGCCCATGTGCGGCGCTGTACTGAACACTTTGAATACCCGTCTGGATGCCAGCACCATCGCCTATATGCTGGATCACGGCGAAGCGCGTGCGGTGCTGGTGGACAGCGAGTTTGCCGCCGTCATGAAAGAAGCCTTGAGCCTGCGCGAAAGCAAAGAGCCCATTCTGGTCATTGACGTCGTGGACAACTACTTTGACACGGGTGCCGAGCGTATCGGCTCGCAAAGCTACGAGGAGTTCGTGGACGGTGGCGACCCGGATTACGACTGGAAACTACCCGCCAACGAGTGGGACGCGATTGCCCTGAACTACACCAGCGGTACCACCGGCAAGCCCAAAGGTGTGGTCTATCACCACCGTGGCGCGTATCTGGGTGCCTTGTCCAACGTCTTGGAATGGGATATGCCCAAGCATGCGGTCTATCTGTGGACCCTGCCCATGTTCCATTGCAATGGTTGGACTTTCCCCTGGGTGGTGGCGGCTCGCGCTGGCGTGAACGTCTGTTTGCGCAAGGTGGAAGCCCAGGCCATGGTCGACAATATGGTCGATTACGGTGTTACCCACTACTGTGGCGCGCCGATTGTGCACTCCCTGCTGGTCAATTCCGACGAAGCCTTGAAGTCCCGCCTGCCCAAGGGCGTGTCAGCCATGGTGGCGGGTGCTGCGCCTCCTGCCACCATGATCGAAGGCATGGAGCGCATGGGCTTTGCACTGACCCACGTTTACGGCCTGACCGAAACCTATGGTCCCGCGTCGGTCTGTGCGCAGCATGCTCCCTGGGGGGAGCTGGATATTCAGGAACGCGCCAAGCGCAATGCTCGTCAAGGGGTGCGCTACCACCTGCAAGGGGGCGTACAGGTTCTGGACCCGCAAACCATGGAACCCGTCCCTGCCGATGGCGAGACCATGGGCGAGATCATGTTCCGCGGCAATATCACCATGAAGGGCTACCTGAAAAACGCCAAGGCCACGGAAGAATCTCTGGGCGGCGGCTGGTTTCATACCGGCGACCTGGCCGTGTGCGAGCCGGACGGCTATGTACGCATCAAGGATCGCAGCAAGGACATCATCATTTCCGGGGGCGAGAACATTTCCTCCATCGAGATTGAAGACGTCATGTATCGCCATCCTGCCGTGCAGGCGGCGGCCGTTGTGGCTCAGCCTGACGAGCGTTGGGGTGAAGCACCGCACGTCTATGTGGAGCTGCGCCCAGGTGCGGAGGTGACCGTGGAAGAACTGCGCGCGCATTGCCGCCAGTACTTGGCTGGCTTTAAAATACCGCGACATTTCAGTTTTATTGAGTTGCCAAAAACGGCAACAGGTAAAATACAGAAATTCGCGCTGCGTCAGCAGGCCAAGCAAGCCGCTTCGGACTAAGACCAGCGTTTTCTAAAAAGCACACAGGTCGCTTTAGGCGGCCTGTCTGCACTTAAGGAACAGGACGGTTAGGAATGCCATCTTTTGACGTTGTATCCGAGGTCAACACCCACGAACTGCGTAATGCAGTTGAACAAGCCAGCCGCGAACTGGCCACCCGTTTTGACTTCAAAGGTACGGATGCCAAATTTGAACTTGAAGACGAGAACACCATCTTGCAATCGGCACCCAGCGTGTTTCAGCTGGAGCAAATGATGCAGATTCTGCGTGGCCGTATTGCTGCCCGCGGTATTGATGTGCGTTGCCTGGACACCGAGAAGGTTCTGGAAAACGTGGCTGGTGCCCGTCAGAAAGTGAAAGTGCGCCAGGGTCTGGACCAGCCTACGTCCAAGAAACTGATTGCCGCCATCAAGAACGCCAAGCTGAAAGTGGACACGCAGATTCAAGGTGAAAAACTGCGCGTAACCGGCAAGAAACGGGACGACTTGCAGGCTGCCATCGCTCTGTTGAAACAGACCGAAGTGGAATTGCCTTTGCAGTACGATAATTTCCGCGACTAAACCGAGTGAAACGGCACGGTGGTGGCGTGACGCTGCCGTGTATCAGCCATGAATTTACGAATTGAATTAATGCGTTTGCACGATCTGGGCCAGGTGCTGGAAGTCCAGGCGGATGTGTACGACGCGGATATTCTGGAAGACCGCAGCTTTTATCAGAACCGTCTGGATCTGGCGCCTGACAGCTGCTGGGTGGCACGCGATGCCGACAATCAATTGCAAGGCTATTTGGTGTCCTATCCGTGGGCGGGCCTGTTGCCACCGTCTCTGGGCGATGCGCTGAACAGCCTGCCTTCACCTGCAGACCAATGGTTTATTCACGACTGCGCTGTGATGCGTCGTGCGCAAGGTCGTGGGGTAGCCGGAGCCTTGTTGCAAGCCGGTCGCCGCTATGCCTGGCAGCGTGGCTTGCGTCGTTGCAGTCTGGTGTCCTTGGGACCTGCCGTGGGCTATTGGCAGCGTCTGGGCTACAAGCCGATTGAAGGTGTACCTGCACCCGTGCTGGAAGCAAAGCTGCGCCAGTATGGTGAGCAAGCCAGTTTCATGGATTGCGCGGTGCGTCCTGATTGATCTGGCCTGACTGCGCGTTCAGTATTTTGCGAATGCGTGTTCTGTTCGACTTGCCAAAAAAAAGCCGGGATATTCCCGGCTTTTTTATTTACGGGCGCAATCTATAGCCCGTTTTGAAGATCCAGCCCGCCACGGCAAGAAACACGCTTAAAAACAGCAGTGTCATGCCCAGGCTCAGCCACACATTCACATCGCCAAGATCAAAGAAGCTCCAGCGAAAGCCGCTGATCAGGTACAGCACCGGGTTCAGCAAGGTCAGTTTTTGCCAGAACTCGGGCAGCATGTCGATGGAGTAGAAGGTGCCGCCCAAAAAGGTGAGCGGGGTCAGAATCAGCATGGGCACGAATTGCAGCTTTTCAAAGTTGTCGGCCCAGATACCGATAATGAAACCTAGCAGGCTGAAGGTCAGGGCGGTCAGTGCCAGAAAGCACAGCATCCAGATGGGGTGGGCAATCTCGTAAGGCACAAACAGCCGCGCCGTGATCAGGATGATGGCGGCCAGAAACAGCGACTTGGTGGCTGCTGCGCCCACAAAGGCCAGGGTCACCTCGAAGTGTGAAATGGGCGCAGACAGAATCTCGTAGATATTGCGAGTAAAGCGCGGAAAGTAAATCCCGAAAGCGGCGTTGGAGACGCTATGGGTCAGCACTGACAGCATGGTCAGACCAGGCACGATAAAGGCGCCGTAGGGCACACCGCCAATTTCATTGATGCGATGACCAATGGCAGCGCCAAACACCACAAAATACAAGGCTGTAGAAATCACGGGTGCCACAATGCTTTGCAGCAGGGTGCGTCGGGTGCGCGACATTTCGTAGCGGTAAATGGCCAGAATGGCGTACCAGTTCATGATTGTGCCCCTACAAACTCAACGTAAATATCTTCCAGACTGCGCTCGCGGGTATGGATGTCGGTAATCGTCAAGCCCGCCTGTCCAACCGCTGCCAGCAAGCTGCTCAAGTCATGGTCCTGTGCGCGGTTGGCCAAGGGGTAGAGAAGGCTCATTCCGTCCGCCGCAGTTTGCAGTCCCAGCGCATCCAGAGAGGCGGGCAGGGTGCTGATGGGCTCGGCCAGATTCAGATTCAGGGTTTTACCGCCCAGGCGGCGCATCAGATTGTCTTTGGTTTCCACCAGTTGCAAGGAACCTTTATTGATGAAGCCAATGCGGTCGGCCATCTCCTGGGCTTCTTCGATGTAGTGGGTGGTCAGAATAATGGTGACGCCCTGGCTGCGCAGCCGCTTCACCAAGGCCCACATGCCTTGACGCAAGGCCACGTCCACCCCTGCGGTGGGTTCATCCAGAAACAGGATTTCCGGTTCGTGGGAAAGCGCCTTGGCAATCAGCACGCGGCGTTTCATGCCGCCCGAGAGCGTAATCAAGGGGCTGTCTTTTTTGTCCCACAGTGACAGGTCCTTCAGAATCTGTTCGATCAGCGCCGGATTGGGCGCTTTGCCAAACAGACCACGACTGAAGCTGACGGTATTCCAGACCGTCTCGAAGGAGTCGGCACTCAGCTCTTGTGGCACCAGCCCAATTTTCTGGCGGGCGCGCTTGTAGTCGATGACATTGTCTGCACCATCTACCAGCACAGTGCCGCTGCTGCGATTGACCAGCCCGCAGATAATGCTGATCAGGGTGGTTTTGCCTGCGCCGTTGGAGCCGAGCAGGGCGAAAATCTCGCCCCGCCAGATGTCCAGGTCCAAAGCGTGCAGGGCTTGATGCCCGTTTGCGTATTGTTTGCTCAGGCCTCGAACACGCAAAATAGCGTGAGAATCAGGAGTGTTCTGCATAGACAGTAAAATGACCCTTTTGCTGTGCCGACAGGGTTTGAATAACGCAATGGATTTAACGATGCCAACTAGCTTACCACCGCAAACAGAGAGTGACGTTTTGAGTGATGCTCAGGCTATGGTTTTAGCTCTGGAACAGGCTCAACTGGCGGCCAGCATCGGAGAGGTGCCCGTAGGTGCCGTACTATTGGATGCGGACGGCAGGCTGCTTTCTGTAGGCTCCAATCGCACGGTTTGTGACCATGATCCCACCCAGCATGCCGAGATCGTGGCCTTGCGCGCCGCGACGCGTAAAGTCGGCAATTACCGCTTGCCCGGCGCCAGCCTGTTTGTGACGCTGGAACCTTGCATGATGTGTCTGGGCGCTTTGTTGCATGCGCGCCTGTCGCGTGTGGTGTGGGCCGCAGCCGATCCGAAGACCGGGGTGTGTGGCAGTGTGGAGTCCTTGCATCTGCATCCCACCCTGAATCACCACACGCGGGTTTCGGGTGGTTTGATGTCCGAGGATGCGGCCCAGGCCCTGCGGGATTTTTTCCGCCAACGACGCGAACAAAAGAAGTTGCAAAAGCAGGCTCAAACTGTCCAATCGCCGCTGGATGACGCCCAGTAGTCTCGCTAAAATAGCAGCACTTTATTTTCAAGGTTAATCATGAGCAGCCCCGAGCACGACCATCATCACCATCACCACGAACATGGCGAATACCATTGTGGGCAGCAGGACAGTTCGGGCATTTATCTGTTTTCGCCCTCTGGCCAGATCCTTGAACCCAAACGCCTGGAGCTGGCCAGCCAGCGTCTGAACCAGCTGGGCTTTGCCGTGGACATAGACCCGGACGCTCTGGCAGTGCACGAACGCTTTGCCGGTACGGACGCCCAGCGTCTGGCCGCTGTACAGCGCGCCTTGCAGCAGCCCCAGCCTATTGTGATGGCGACACGCGGCGGCTACGGCTTAAGCCGCATTCTGGGCCAGATCGATTGGCGTGCAGTGGCCGATAGCGGCAAACGTTTTGTGGGCATGTCGGATTTCACGGCCTTCAATCTGGCCTTGTTGGCGCAGACCGGGGCCATCAGCTATACCGGCCCGACCGCGATTGCCGACTTCGGTGGCGATGAAACTGACGAGCTGACGACCGAGCTGTTTGGGGAGTTGATGCGTGGCGAGCTGGAGCTGTTCAGCTTTGAGTCCGAGGATTCGGATGCGGTCGATGGCCACGGTGTTCTGTGGGGGGGCAATCTGGCCCTGGTTTGCTCCTTGCTGGGCACGCCGTACTTCCCCCAGATTGATGGTGGCATCTTGTTCCTGGAAGACGTGGGCGAAGCTCCGTACCGGGTCGAGCGTATGTTGACGCAACTTTGGCATGCTGGCGTGCTGAATCGCCAGATGGCAGTGGTGCTGGGCCGTTTCACGGCTTACAAGACCGGGGCTTCGGATAACGGCTTTGATATGGACTCGGTGGTGCGCTGGTTGCGTGAGACCGTCAAGGTTCCGGTCGTAACGGGCTTGCCTTATGGCCATGTGGACGTCAAGGTCAGTCTGCCTGTTGGCAAGGAAGTGGGCCTGGCCACCGAGGACGGCATGGCTTATCTGGTCCTGGATGAACACGAGCACTAACGGATTTCGCGCCTGCTTGATACACTACTGGGTTGAACTCAACCTTTTTCAAAGTACGTTTACGTGATCTCCACCGCTAATTTAACGATCCAGTTTGGTGCCAAGCCTTTATTTGAAAACGTCAGTGTCAAACTGGGCGGAGGCAACCGCTATGGCCTGATTGGTGCCAACGGGTCGGGCAAGTCTACCTTCATGAAAATCATTGGCGGCGACCTGGAGCCAAGCGGGGGTAATGTATCGCTGGATCCAGGCGTGCGCCTGGGCAAGCTGCGTCAGGACCAGTTTGCTTACGAAGACAAACGTGTGCTGGATGTGGTGCTGATGGGCCACACCGAAATGTGGAGCACCATGCAAGAGCGTGATGCTATCTACGACAACCCGGAAGCCACCGAAGAAGACTACATGAAGGCCGCCGAGCTGGAGGCCCGTTTTGCCGAGTACGACGGCTACACCGCCGAGAGCCGCGCCGGTGAGTTGCTGATGGGCCTGGAAATTCCGGTCGAACAGCACCAGTTGCCCATGAGCGAAGTTGCTCCGGGCTGGAAACTGCGTGTGCTGCTGGCACAGGCCCTGTTCTCCAACCCCGATGTTCTGCTGCTGGACGAGCCGACCAACAACCTGGATATCAACACCATTCGTTGGCTGGAAGATGTGCTCAACAGCTACCAGAGCACGATGATCATCATCAGTCACGATCGTCACTTCCTGAATCAGGTCTGCACCCATATGGCCGACCTGGATTACGGCGAGCTGCGTGTCTACCCCGGCAACTACGACGATTACATGCTGGCTTCGGTGCAATCGCGCGAACGCGTGCTGGCGGCCAACTCCAAGGCCAAAGAGCGTATTGGCGAGCTGCAGGACTTTGTGCGTCGTTTTGCCGCCAACAAGTCCAAGTCCCGTCAGGCTACCTCTCGCCTGAAACAGATTGGTCGTCTGAAGGCAGACACCATCGAGGTGAAGCCTTCTTCGCGTCAGAACCCATTTATCCGTTTTGAACAGAAAAAAGTTCTGCACCGTCTGGCTGTCACCATCGAGGGGCTGAGCAAGTCCTACGATCACCCCATCATCAAGAACTTCTCGGCCATGATTGATGCGGGCGAGAAAATCGCGATTGTGGGTGCAAACGGTGTGGGTAAGACCACCTTGCTGCGCTTGCTGGCTGGCGATCTGACCCCGGACAGCGGCTCGGTCGTCTGGTCCGAGAACGCCGATATTGGCTATATGGCTCAGGACGTGTCGGACGAGTTCGACACCGAAGACAATGTGTTTGACTGGATCAGCCACTACCGTCAAGCGGGCGACGACGATCAGTCCTTGCGCTCCGTGCTGGGTCGCATGCTGTTCTCGGCCGATGACATCATCAAACCCGTGAAAGTGTTGTCCGGTGGCGAGAAAAACCGCATGACCTTCTCGCGCCTGATGCTGGGCCGTCACAACGTCATGCTCCTGGACGAACCAACCAACCACCTGGACATGGAATCGATCGAGTCCTTGCAGATGGCCATGGAGAAGTTTGAAGGCACCCTGATTTTCGTGTCCCATGACCGCGAGTTCGTCTCTGGCGTGGCAACCCGCATTATCGAAGTGATGCCTGAAGGCCGTCTGGTGGATTACCGCGGTGGCTACGAAGACTACCTGGCCAGCCGCGAGCAGGACTGAGGCTAGGGGTGGCCGTCTTTACCCTGCGTGAGCCCACCAGCTTTGAGCAGGACATCAAAAAAAGCCGTTTTCTGGCACTGGCTGCGCCTGTAGACAGTGCCAGCCAGGCTTTGGCCTTCTTCCAGGCCAAGGGTGTGCCCGATGCCACGCATAATTGCTGGGCCTACAAGATCGGGTCTGAATACCGCTTTAATGATGATGGCGAACCCGGTGGTACAGCCGGGCGTCCCATTTTGCAAGCCATAGAAGGCCAGGACTGCGACCGTGTCGCGGTGCTGGTGATACGCTGGTTTGGGGGCGTCAAGCTGGGTACGGGCGGTCTGGTGCGTGCCTATGGGGGCGTGGCCGCTCAATGTCTGCGTCTTGCCGACAAGCAGGAGCTGATTCCCATGGCAGCCTTGCGCTGCCGCTGCTCCTTTGCGGATCTGGCACTGGTTCAATCCCGTTTCGACAGCTTTGGTGTTCAGGTTCAGGACGAGCAATTCGATGCGGAAGGCGTGCAGTGGCTCTTGAATCTGCCGGTCGAGCATAAAGCGGATTTTCAGCAGTCCTTTATCAATATGACGCGCGGTCAGGGTGAATGTGAGCCCCTGGAGCAAGCGTAAGTCATTTTCTGTTCAGCCCAAGGTCCGCAATGGACCTCTTGCCGCCATCTGCCTTGATGTGGCCTTCTGGACGCAAAGGTATCTTTTCCAGACGATTGTCCCTCTGCACCGTCCAGGCTGTGGCCATACTAAATACCTCTGATTCCTTCTAAGTCTGCATCCAGCCTGCGGGTATGATCGGGTTTAGTCAGCATTGTGGGTGTATGCCATGTCCTACGAGATCCATGCCAGTCAGTGGCTCAATACGACCGCGCCATTAAGCCTGGCGTCCTTGCGGGGCCGAGTGGTGGTGGTCACGGCCTTTCAGATGCTTTGTCCTGGTTGTGTCATTAACAGCCTGCCGCAAGCCAAGAAGCTGGATACGCTGTTCTCGCGCGATGATCTGCGCATCATTGGTCTGCATAGCGTGTTCGAGCATCACGAGGTAATGGGCCCTGCGGCTTTGCAGGCTTTTGTCCATGAGTACCGGCTGAATTTCCCCATCGCCATTGATCAGCCCTCAGACAGCGGCCCTTTGCCGCGCACCATGAAGGAGTGGGGTCTGGGCGGGACGCCATCCACCATCATTTTTGATCGTGACGGCAATCTGGCCCTGAAGGAATTGGGCCATCTGGACGATCTGCGGCTGGGCGCGTTTGTCGGCCAGCTGATTGCTCGCCACCCCGCGCAAGCGGACAAGAAAGAGGGGATTACCGACAAGGAAGGTTCTTCCTCCTCTGGGCCTACCTGTACCTATTAGGTTTTTTGCTGAAAAGGGTTTGTCATGAAGATTGCGGTGTTTGATACCTATGTTGTGCGTCCCGACGGGCGTCGTATGCACTTTGATATTTTGGTCAGCGACGATGCCAAGGATATGGACAAAGTCTTGAGCTATGGCCAGCGTTATCTGGCGGCCAAAGGGGTGAATGTGGAAAATTTCACCTCGCGCGAGTGCCGCTTTTGCCATACGGAAATGGCGTCTGCGCCGGTAGAGAATGAAATCAAACGCAGTGGTTTCGCGATCATCGAGCTGGAAAACTGCGAGTAATCTTTGTGTCGGCTTTGCTTTGAGCGGCTACATGGCTTTAGTGTCATGAAGGCTTGAAGCCATAACGCCCCTTCTATCAACAGAAGGGGCGTTTTTGTTTTTATCCCTCGCTTGAAATCGACTTTCAATAGCAAAGAAACAGACCTGCATCAGGCCGATATTGCCTTCGGTGGGTGACTGAAGATCATGCTTGACCTTAAAGTAACTGCAATCTTTAGCCTCTTGGGTGTTGGAAATATACCTAAGCAGGGTGACATGATTACGCAAAGTTCTACGCGCAAGTTGGAGCATGTTCTGGTCATTGGCGCTGGCCAGGCTGGGCTGGCAGCCGGCTATTGGCTGAAACAGGAAAACCTCTCTTTTGAGATCCTCGAAGCCGAAACCCGGATCGGTAATAGCTGGCGGCGGCGCTATGCCTCCCTAAGCCTGTTCACAACGCGGGAGTTCAGCGCTTTGCCGGGCTTGTCCTTGGAGGGCGATCCAGATGGCTACGCCGCTCGTGACGAGTTCGCGGACTATCTGGAGCGCTATGCTCAGCATTTCGGTTTGCCTGTACGTCTGGGCGTGTCGGTGGAGAAACTGACACGAGACTCGGCCGGGCTATTCACGGCCTTGCTCTCCAGCGGAGAGTCCGTCAGCGCCAGTCAGGTCATTATTGCCACCGGCGGTTTTCAAAATCCTGTGATACCCGCTTTGGCCAAAGGTTTCGGCCCAGAGGTGCTGCAGCTGACACCTGAAAACTTCGGAGACGGCTCCAGCGTGCCAGCAGGAACCGTACTGGTGGTAGGCGATGGTGCTAGCGGACGTGATCTGGCTGTGCTTGCCCGGAACGGGCATGAAGTCATACTGGCAAGGGGTAAACCCAGAAAGATGCTGCCCGAACGTATTTTCGGGAAATCAATCTGGTGGTGGCTACGTCGTCTGGGATTGCTGAATGTCTCGGGTTCATCCCGTATTGGTCGTCTGATGCAGCGCAAGGATCCATTCCCGGACCGGGATCGCAGCCTGGAAAGCCTGGCGGCGCGGGGAATTGTCTTGATGCCTCGCCTGCTTGAAGCCAAGGGTGGGGAGGCCATTTTTGATGGGGGCCAAAGCCACAAGATTGCAGCTGTCGTTTGGGCCGTAGGCTACCGGGACCAGACTGATTGGTTGCAGGTCCGCCATGCCTTGGACGATCAAGGCCGTTTCTTGCAGGAAGAAGGGGTGTCGCCTGTTTCAGGGCTTTATTTTCTGGGACGACCCTGGCAACGTAACCGCGCTTCCGCTCTGGTGATGGGAGTGGGCGACGATGCAAAGCAGATCGTGAAAGCCATTACGGCCTCACGTGATCGGTCGCTGGGGGCTCGTGCAGGACAAGCCAAGGTGATGGCTGCCGCGACTTAGAGAGTCTGGCGTAGCCAGAAGGCAAACAGCACAACGATCTGCCTGTGTTTTCAGAGCGTTGTGCTGTTGCGTACAGGTCTTGCTTCAAACCTGTTTTTAGCCGTTTTTTGGTAACTTGCAGCGTAATGCTCTAGCCGCCAAGTCGGACTAATTAAGCCTGGTCAGGCTGCTGGTTTTGCTGGGCAGCAATTTCAGCGTGGACCTTTTCCATGTCCACGGCCTGGACTTGCTCGATCAGGTCGTCCAGCTGGGCAGCGGACAGGGCGCCGGCTTGCGAGAACAGCAAGACGTTTTCACGGAAAACCATCAGGGTAGGAATGGAGCGAATACGCAGGCCAGCGGCCAGTTCCTGCTCTTCTTCCGTGTTCACCTTGCCAAAGGTCACGCCGGGGTGCTTGGCCGCTGCCGCGTCAAAGACGGGGGCGAATTGGCGGCATGGACCGCACCAGGGAGCCCAGAAGTCGATGATCAGGGGTTTGCCGTCTTCTACCGCAGCCTGGAATGTTTCTTCGTTCAGTTCGACGATGCTCATGGGGGAGCCTCCGCAATAAAAAAGCGGCTGATGGTGTTCAGCCGCTTCGTTAAACATGCAATCAGTGTACTCGTTTTCCAGACAGCCCTAAAGCGCCAAACGAGTTTGCTGTAGGGTTTTTCATTCCGTAGCGATTGCGTACTTGATCACAAACAAGATGGCGACAATCAGTGTGGCCAGGTGGATACTGCGCCAGCGGCCGGTTGTCAGTTTCAGGATCACGTAGCTGATAAAACCAAAGGCCAGACCGTTGGCGATCGAGTAGGTGAAGGGCATGGTGAAGGCAGCCAGAGCAGCAGGCACAGCCTCGGTCATGTCGTCCCATTTCACTTCAGTGATTTCGCGCATCATCAAGCACGCCACGTACAGCAAGGCGGGGGCAGTGGCGTAACCAGGAACGGTTGCGGCCAGAGGCGAGAAGAACAGGGCCAGCAGGAACAGCACGCCAATGGTCAGTGCCGTCAGACCGGTACGGCCACCGGCTTGCACACCGGAGGCGCTTTCCACGTAGGCAGTGGTGCTGCTGGTGCCCAGCATGGAACCGGCCACAATGGCGGTACTGTCAGCCAGAAGGGCGCGGCCCAAGCGGTTGGGTTTGCCCTCTTCGATCAGGCGGGCGCGCTTGGCAACCCCGATCATGGTGCCGGTGGCGTCAAACACTTCTACCAGCACCAGAACCAGAATCACGTGAACAAAGCCGGTGTGCAGGGCACCCATGATGTCCAGCTGCATGAAGGTGGGCATCAGCGAGGGTGGGGTGGAGACCACACCGGCAAATTCGCTATGGCCCGTCAGCATGGACAGAATGGTCACGGCCAGAATCCCGATCAGGATTGCACCGCGTACTTTCAGCGCGTCCAGGGCGGCAATAATGAAAAAGCCCAGAATTGCGTACAGGGCAGCAGGTTGGGTCAGATCACCCAGACCAATCTTGGTGGCGGGGTGGGCCACCACAATACCCGAGTTCATCAGGGCGATCAGGCCCAGGAACATGCCGATACCGGCGGCAATTGCGCTTTGCAGGGATTTGGGAATGCCCCGAATCAGCCAGGACCGGATGCCGGTCACCGTCAGAATCAGGAAGATCACGCCAGAAATAAAGACCGCGCCCAAGGCTTGCTGCCAGGTATAGCCCAGGGTGGCGACTACGGTGAAGGCAAAAAAGGCGTTCAGACCCATGCCCGGCGCCATGCCGATAGGCCAGTTCGCCACAAAGGCCATGATGAAGGTGCCCAGAGCAGCGGCCAAGCAGGTGGCTACAAAAATGGCATTGCGATCCATCCCCGTGGACGACAGGATGTCTGGATTCACAAAAATGATGTAGGACATGGTCAGGAAGGTAGTAATACCTGCCAGGACCTCGGTACGGACGTTGGTGCCATGCTCAGTGAGTTTGAAGAGACGTTCAAACATGGGCAGCCTCCTTGTGATTATTAGGCGATCGGAGCGTGAAATTATCGATGCGGGATTTTAACCACGAGTGTGCCACTGCGTCGCCCCCCTTTGTCGCGATGTATCGGCACAACCCACACACTATCCGCTTATTGTCTTGAGGGGATAAATTCCTATTTTCCCCAATACAGCAGGCTAAAATAAGCGCCATGAATATTCTTGGATTTGAAAGTTCCTGCGATGAAACTGGCGTGGCGCTGGTCAGCACGGAACAGGGCCTGCTGGCCCATGCCTTGCACAGCCAGATCGCCATGCACCGTGAATACGGTGGGGTGGTGCCTGAACTGGCCTCTCGCGATCATATCCGTCGTGTCCTGCCTTTGACACGTCAGGTGTTGGCTTCTTGCAATATGCAGCTCGATCAGGTCGATGCCATTGCCTATACCGCTGGTCCCGGTCTGGCCGGGGCCTTGCTGGTGGGAGCCAGTGTGGCGCAGTCGATTGCCTGGTCGCTGAAAAAGCCGACCATTGCCATCCATCACCTGGAAGGCCATTTGCTCTCGCCCTTATTAGCCGAGCCGCGTCCCGAGTTTCCCTTTGTGGCCTTGCTGGTCTCGGGTGGCCATACTCAGCTGATGCGTGTAGATGGCGTGGGTCAATATGAATTGCTGGGTGAAACGCTGGATGATGCGGCCGGTGAAGCTTTTGATAAAAGCGCGAAGCTGATGGGCCTGGGCTATCCCGGTGGCCCGGCCTTGTCGCGTCTGGCTGAACACGGTGACCCCAGCGTCTACGAACTGCCGCGCCCCATGATGCACAGCAAGGATCTAGATTTCAGCTTCAGTGGTTTGAAAACCGCCGTGCTGACGCGCCTGCGCAAGCTGGAAGCGGAAGAGGGTGGGATTAGCGAACAGCAGCGCGCTGATCTGGCGGCCGCGACCGAGGCCGCGATTGTGGACGTGCTGGCTGCCAAAGCCATCAAGGCCCTGAAGCAAACGGGCTTGAAACGTCTGGTGGTGGCCGGTGGTGTGGGTGCTAACCGTCACTTGCGGGCTTATTTACAAAAAGCCGTGGCGCGTTTGAAGGGCGAGGTGTTTTTTCCGCCGCTGGAATTCTGTACCGATAACGGTGCCATGATTGCGTTTGCGGCGGCCATGCGGGTCAAGCACGGTTTGGTGACGCTGGATGACAGCCAGCATGGCTTTGCCATCCGGCCTCGCTGGGATCTGGCCTGTGTGAATCAGCCTGTCTCCCAGCAAGAGCGCTAGCGCTTATTTTTTCTTGGAACCGATCTTGCTTTCTTTGCCCGTCATCAGACGACGAATGTTTTCCTGGTGACGCCACAGCAAGAAGGCGCTGATCAGAACAAAAGCCGTGGCAATTGACGCATTCATGGGCCAGGCGACCTTGGCACCCAGCAGGTAAAACAAGGGCACGAAGATGGCACTGATGATGGCCGCCAGGGACGAGTAGCGGCTGACATAGGCAATAATCAGCCAGGTAGCGATGGTTGCCAACGCCAGCCAGGGCAGGAGAGCCAGGATGACGCCGATGGCAGTCGCGACGCCCTTGCCACCCTTGAAGCCCAGAAAGACAGGGTAGAGATGGCCGAAAAAGGCAAAGAAGGCGCTGATGCCCAGCAGGCTGGCGGGCCATCCCCAGAGGCTGATTGCTTGTTGGGTCAGAAAGACAGCCAGCCAGCCTTTGAACGCATCGCCCAGCAAGGTCAGAATGGCTGCTTTTTTATTGCCGCTACGTAGTACATTAGTGGCTCCCGGATTTTTCGAACCAAAGGTGCGAGGATCTTGCAAGCCCATGATCTTGCTGACGATTACGGCAAACGGCAGGGATCCCAGCAAATAGGACAAGAGGGCGACAAGCGGGGCGGCCACAGCAAAAGAAACGGCGTTCATGAGGATTGAGCTCCACAATTATTGTTGCGCGGATTCTACCGGCCTTGCAGCAAAATACCAAAGGCAGCAGGTACAATTTGCTGCCCCTGTTAGATTTTTAACGGAAAAAGTAAAGCATGCGTATTCTGGTCTCCAACGATGATGGCTATACAGCAGCCGGTATCGAGGCTTTGTATGAAGCCTTGCAAGGACTGGGCGAGCTGACTGTCATTGCACCCGAGACCAATTGCAGCGGTGCCAGCAATTCCCTGACCTTGAATCGTCCCCTGTCGCTGCGCCAGGCCAGCAATGGTTTTTATTTTGTTAATGGTACACCGTCCGATTGCGTGCACGTGGCCCTGACAGGCCTGCTGGATTTTCGCCCCGATCTGATTGTGTCCGGCATTAATAACGGCGCCAATATGGGCGACGACACCCTGTATTCGGGCACGGTAGCGGCCGCCATGGAAGGCCATTTGTTTGGTATTCCCGCGATTGCGTTTTCCTTGATCGAGCGCGGCTGGAAGAACCTGGATAGCGCGGCGCGCGTGGCACGGGATCTGGTACAGCGTTGTCAGAAGCAGCCGCTGGCGGCCAATACCTTGCTGAACGTGAACATTCCTTGTTTGCCCTACGAAGCCTTGAAGGGTACGCAAGTCACCCGCTTGGGCAAGCGTCATCCTTCAGAGCCGGTTGTCAAAAGCCAGACGCCTTATGGCGAGCCCGTGTATTGGATTGGCCGTGTCGGTGGCGTGTCCGATAGCGAGCAGGGCACGGATTTCGGTGCAGTTGAACAAGGAGCGGTATCCATTACCCCCTTGCGCGCGGACCTGACCCACCATGAGCAACTGGCCGGATTGCGGGACTGGATGCAATGACAAGTAAACCAGGCAAGCGCTATCCTTTTGCAGACGGCACTCGGAACCGGTTTGGCAAGTCCAGCCTGGGTAGTGGTCTGTCTGCCAGCAACAGCAATACACGTATTGTGCAACGGGGTCAGTTACAACCGACACCATCGGCCGGTTTGTCACCGCAAGTGTCAACAAGTGTCAACCTGGGTTTGAACTCGGAACGCTCGCGTGGCATGATGATCGAGCGCTTGCGCCGTCAGGGAATTACCGACGAACGAGTGCTGGCGGCCATGCAAGCAGTACCGCGCCATCAGTTTGTTGATCAGGGTTTGGCCAGCCGGGCCTATGAAGATGATGCCTTGCCCATTGGCTTTGCGCAGACCATCTCTCAGCCTTGGGTGGTGGCCCATATGATCAGCCTGGTGTGTGACCAGAAAATACCGGCCAAGGTGCTGGAAGTGGGAGCTGGATGTGGTTATCAGGCTGCTGTTTTGGCACAATTGGTCAAAGAAGTGTATGCCGTAGAACGTATCAAAGGTTTGTGCGATATGGCCCGCGATCACATGCGCCAATTAGGGCTGTCGCAACGGGCTCGAATAATGTTTGGTGACGGAATGCAAGGTTACCCTGCGGCTGCACCATATGATGCTATTGTTGTGGCGGCAGCCGGTCCGGTCATTCCCAGAACCTTATTGGAACAATTAACATTGGGGGGGAGACTGATCGCCCCTGAAGGTACGACACAACAGCGTCTGGTTTTGGTGGAACGCACCGGACAGGCTACTTGGCGTCGTGAAGAACTTGATGCGGTTCGCTTCGTACCGATGCGAGCCGGAACCCAGATTTAGTCAGATATTCTCAGGAGATTTATATGCAGCATGCAGTCAGGTTACCGTTAACCGCTGCTTCCACCGGTACACAGTGGTTCTTGACGCCTCGTCAGTGCCTGGTGGCGGCTGTGGTCACCAGTACCCTGCTGGCTGGTTGTGCAAGCCGTAATGAGCGTGCCCCAGTCACTGACCTGAGTTCCTCTTCGGCGGCAGGCAGCGTCAGCAGTGCCTCGGGTACCTATGTGGTGCGCCCTGGCGATACGCTCTACAAGATTGCACAAGCGCACGGCATGGACGTGAACTCGCTGATCCAGTTGAACCAGATTACGGATCCTTCCATGCTGCGCGTGGGTCAAACCTTGCGTCTGGATGGCAACACCTCGATGGCGGCGGTGGCAACTCGCCCAGCCGGTAGCGGTAGCACACAGACCTCGCCAGTCAGCCCGGCCACTCCGGTCAAGACTGAGACGCCCGTGTCTGCACCTCGCGCCAGTGATGCGGCCCTGATCGCCTGGGGCTGGCCTGCCAGCGGCAAGATCATCCAGGGTTTCAATGCCTCGACCAAGGGTATTGATATTGAAGGCAAAGTAGGCGATCCCGTGGTTGCCGCTGCTGATGGCAAGATCATGTACGCCGGTAACGGTGTGCGCGGTCTGGGCTCCATGGTTCTGGTCGGTCACAGCAATGGCTTTATTACGGCCTATGCTCACAACAGCACCTTGCACGTCAAAACTGGCCAGCAAGTGACCAAGGGTCAGCGTATTGCCGATCTGGGTCAGTCTGACACCACCTCGCCACGACTGCACTTCGAGATTCGTCGTTCCGGTACGCCGGTCAACCCGATCTCGTATCTGCCTACGCGTTAAGCTCGGTATCTGGACTGAAAAAAGCGGCTTCTGGCCGCTTTTTTTGTGGATCGCGTTTGGCGGTTTGGTACGGAATGACGGGGTGAAAGGAAATCCCCCGGACTTGATGGCTATGTCTCCTGTTCGGCTCGGATATAAGGGATTCCATCGTGTTGTTGAACCGCCATTGTCGCGTTCTGCTTGTTTTTACCCGTTGTGCCGAATGCTCATTGTAAAATCAGCGATTCGCCATCGTTTGCAGCAATGCAACTGCGCCATTCTGCTTGGCAGGACGCTTATTTAGGTTTTTATCGAATGTCTGACGTATTGTTAATTGAATCGCTGGATCTGGAAGGGCGCGGCGTCGCTCATAAAGACGGCAAAGTGGTGTTTGTGGAAGGCGCCTTGCCCGGCGAGGAAGTGCTGGCCGAGACGGTGCGCTCCAAGGATTCCTACGATAAAGCCCGCATGACGGCTTTGTTGAAAGCCTCGTCGCAGCGTGCCGAGCCTCCCTGTCCCAACTTTGGTGTCTGTGGCGGCTGTGCCATGCAGCATCTGGAGCCCTCGGCTCAGGTTGCGGTCAAGCAGCGTGTGCTGGAAGATTCTCTGGGCCATATCGGCAAGGTTCAGCCAGGCCGCGTGCTGGCGCCCTTGCACGGCCCTTACTGGGGCTACCGTTATCGCGCCCGTTTCTCCATGCGCTACGTGCCTAAAAAGGGTGGGGTGCTGGTCGGTTTCCGTGAAAAGAATGGCCGCTATGTGGTGGACATGACTGAATGTCGAGTGCTGCCCGCCAAGGTTTCTGCCTTGCTGGAACCCTTGCGCTCCTGTCTGGCTGGCTTGTCCCGCCCGGATCGCCTGCCGCAGATTGAGCTGGCCATGGGCGACAAGATCACGACCTTGACCTTGCGTCATATGGAGCCGTTGACCAGCGAGGATATCCAGCGTTTGCAGAGCTTCGGCCAAGAGCATGACATTAGCTGGTGGCTGCAGCCCAAGGGCCCGGAGACGGCGCATCCCTTGCTGCGAGAAGATGCGGACAAGCTGGCTTACGCACTGCCTGAATTTGATTTGCGCATGCCGTATCGTCCTACGGACTTTACGCAAGTGAACCACGACATTAACCGCAGCCTGATCTCGCGCGCCTTGACCTTGCTGGACGTCAAGCCCGAGCATCGTGTTGCGGACCTGTTCTGTGGCCTGGGTAACTTCAGCCTGCCGCTGGCACGTCGTGCCGCCGAAGTGGTCGGGATTGAAGGCAGCAGCACCTTGACCGAGCGTGCCGGTGAAGCGGCCTTGGCTCATGACTTGCAGGACAAGGCAAAGTTCACAACGCTGAACCTGTTTGAAGTGGACGTGCAATGGCTGCGTGATCTGGGTCATTTTGATCGCATGTTGATTGACCCGCCTCGTGATGGTGCCTTTGCTGTGGCTACCGCTTTGGCTCAGCTGGAAAAGCACGAACGTCCTGAGCGTCTGGTTTATGTGTCCTGTAGCCCAGGTACCCTGGCTCGTGATGCCGGTGTATTGGTTCACCAAGGTGGCTATACGCTGGAATCGGCCGGTGTGGTGAACATGTTCCCGCACACGGCACACGTGGAATCGATTGCGGTCTTTACGCGCTAAGAACGCCCAGGCGGGCTGAATATAAAACGCCCCGCAAATTGGACAAAGTTCCAGTTTGTGGGGCGTTCTTGTTTTCCCAAGGAGGCCTTTGCTAAACCAGCCTCTGGCTTATTGCTCTGTGGCAGGCGTCGCCGCTTTCCCCGCATGGGCAATCAAACCATCGTGTATCAGTTCCATCATCATTTTGAATACCTGCTCGGATTGCAGGTGCACAAAGCGGGGCAGAATCTGGCGCAACATGGGCACGTCCTCGGCAGGCCATTGTTCCAGTTCCTTCAGCTCTTCCTCGGTCACTGGCCGTATCAGCCCGCCCAGCTCTCCTTGAATCAAGCCGTAGAGGGCGGCGTACCAGCCTACACAGGCGGCGGGGATTTCGGCGTCGCTCAAGCCGCCATCACGCAAAGCGCGATAAACCTGCTCAAGAACCAGATAGTCAGCCTTGCCGGTATTCAGAAACCGCTGCATCTGCCTGAAGGTCTGCGGATGGTTCAAGGCCAGTTCGCGGTACTGCCGGGCCAGTTCATAAAGTCGCTCTGTCCACGACAAGTCGGTGTCTACCGCTTGAATGCGACCCGTTAAATAATCCGCCATTGCACGTAACAAGCCTTCTTTGGACTTGAAGTGATAGAGCACGGCCATTGGATCGCAGCCGACTCGCTCCCCCAGTTTGCGTAAAGAAAAGCCGCTGTCCCCGGCTTCCTCCATCAAGGTGACGGCGGCCATGACCAGCTCGTCCTTATTTAGTTTTCGCGTGCGCGTGGCGGGTGCTTGGGCCAATAGAGTTCCTTTGTCGAACCAGATAGTGGAGAGGGCAGATTTGCCAAGTTTAACTCTACAGAGTAGAATAAATTAATTCTACAGTGTAGAAGAAGATCGTTCCACCCCGTTTTTACGACGCGGTGTTGATAACGAGACAGAACGGAACGCCGCGTTGACGGGGCGTCACCGGAGCATTCCGCTCTGTGATCCAGGCGGCCAAAAGGCCGTGACAGACACAGGACATTTATGCTTATTTCTAAACCCACTCTTTTAAACGATGTTTCCAGTGCAGAGAGCTTGCTGGTCAGTAACCCCCGATTGTGGAACTGGCGAAAAGATCATCTGAACGAAACCGTCGCGCCCGCGACGTATTACGAAGCATCACTTGCTCCCTGGAACCGCTTTGACCCTCTGCAAGCCGACACGCAATGTGATGTGCTGGTCGTGGGTGGTGGTTTGCTGGGTGCCTCTACCGCCTTGCACCTGGCCCGCTCCGGTCTGGATGTGGTGCTGGTGGAAAAAGACAGTATTGGCTCCGCGGCATCAGGCCGTAACGGCGGCCAGTTAACACCAGGCCTGGCCCGTTGGGAGGCCGCAGACATGATTGCCCATCTGCCTTTGGATGAGGCTCGTCGCTTGTGGCGCTTTGCCTCGCATGAAGCCATGGATCTGCTCGATCAGATTGCTCAGGATTACGAGCTGGACTTTGATCGTCGTCGTGGCCATTTGACGGCTGCCGTTCATGCAGGCCATATGGGTGCTTTGGTGGAGGGGGCGGATGCCCGCCGCTACCTGGGTGATACCAGTGTGGAAATTGTGGGTAGCTACGAGCTGGAGCAGGAAATCCGCTCGCCGCTGTATCACGGTGCCGTGGTGGATACCTTGGGTGGTCAACTGCATCCCTTGGCGCTGCTGCGTGGTCTGGTTTACGGCCTGGTTCAGCATGGCGGTCGAGTGTATGAAGGCAGCCCGGTCGAGGAGATCGAGCAGACAGAAAAAGGTGCTTTGGCCATCACCCCCGGTGGCACGATTCTGGCGCGTCAGGCTTTGGTGCTGGCCGTGCATGACACGACCTCGCAGTTCTTGCCTACGCAGTCCAATACCACCGTCCCGTTCTATACCTATGTGGGTGTGACCGAGCCGCTGGAGTGTCCGGTCAGTGAGCTTCTGCCAACAGACCGCGCGGTGTATGACACGCAATTCCAGATCGACTATTACCGTGCCGTGCGTCAAAACCGCTTGTTGTTTGGCGGGCAGGGTACAGGTACCAGTTGGTCCCCTGACCGTATCAATGACTACTTGCTGGATCGTATCCAGACGGTTTTCCCGCAGCTGGAGCAGGTGCAGCTGGACTTTTCCTGGAGCGGGATCAGTGACTTCACCCTGAACGGGGCGACCGACTCGCGCAAAACCGAGGACGCGGTGCCCGTCTACATGGTGCATGGCTGGAGTGGCCACGGCGTGGCGCAAACCGTGCGTATTGGTAAAGCCATTAGTGACGACGTGATGGGTCGTAACGAGGACTTTGCCATGCTGACGGACATCACCCACCGCAGCATTCCTCTGGGCCACCAGTTATCGGGTCTGGCTATCCCTGTGGTCAAGGCCGCGATAGGCATGATGAGCGCGGTAAATCCCGGTCGTCTGGTGTCTTTCTAAGTCCGTTTTCAAGTCCCTGTTCAGCAGCGCTGACTAGGGCAAGCCCTTACTTGTTTTCGATCCTGATTGCTTTACATTGTGATTTCCTATTTGTATTGGCTTCAATATTTTAGGTTCATAAGAATTTTCAGTATCATAAAAACAAGGGACAGATATGCAGAAAGGGCTTGTTCGTACAGGGGTTGCGGCCGCTGGTTTGATCTTGGGTTTGGCGTGGGCACCGGCCCACGCGCAGGTGCAGTCGGTAGAGGTGATGCGTGACAGCTATGGCGTGCCGCACGTCTTTGCCGACAGCCACTATGGTTTGTATTACGGCTATGGTTATGCGGTCGCCCAAGACCGGCTGTTCCAGATGGATATGGCGCGTCGCTCCTTTGTAGGCACAACCGCCGCCGTCCTGGGCCCTGGCGATCAGGATGTCTACGTCAAGTACGACATGCAGGTACGGCAGAACTTCACACCCGCTTCCATACAGCGACAGATCGCAGCCTTGTCCAAGGACGAGTGCGACATTTTCCGTGGCTATGCCGATGGCTATAACGCCTATCTGGAGCAGGTGCGCCGTCGTCCAGAGCTGCTGCCCAAAGAATACGTGGATTTTGATTTCCAGCCCGAGCCGCTGACGGACTTTGATGTGGTCATGATCTGGGTGGGCTCCATGGCCAATCGCTTCTCGGACACGAATCTGGAAGTGACCGCCTTGGCCATGCGTCAGTCTCTGGAAAAACAGCACGGCCCGGAACGTGGCCGTGCCTTGTTTGATGAATTGCTGTGGGTCAATGACACGACCGCTCCCACCACCGTTCCGGCACCCGCTGCCGAACGTAAACCACAGGCGCAAGCAGGGACGCAGAATCTGGCCCATGTTTCTTCGGAAGTTCTGGAAGCCGAATTGGAGCGTCAGGACAAGCACTGGGGTGGCCGTGGCCCAGACTTTGCACCCAAGGCCAGCAATCTGTGGAGTACTCGCCCCGAACGTGTTCAGGATGGATCTACGGTCCTGATCAACGGCCCGCAGTTTGGCTGGTACAACCCGGCCTACACCTACGGTATCGGTCTGCACGGTGCGGGCTTTGATGTAGTGGGCAACACGCCTTTTGCTTATCCGATTGTTCTGTTTGGCACCAATAGCGAGATTGCCTGGGGGGCGACAGCTGGTCCTCAGGACGTGGTGGATATGTACCAGGAGAAACTGAATCCGGCGCGTGCTGATCAGTACTGGTTCAACAATGCCTGGCGCACGATGGAGCAACGCAAGGAGCGCATCCAGGTGCGTGGTCAGGCTGATCGTGAAATGACGATCTGGCGCACCGTACACGGTCCTGTGATGCAGTTTGATTACGATCAGGGTGCGGCTTACAGCAAGAAACGCAGCTGGGATGGTTATGAGGTGCAGTCCTTGCTGGCGTGGTTGAACGTTGCCAAGGCACGCAACTGGACGGAGTTTCTGGATCAGGCCAGCAAGATGGCTATTTCCATTAACTGGTACTACGCCGACAAGCACGGCAATATCGGCTATGTCTCGCCTGCTTTCTTGCCCCAGCGTCCTGCCGATCAGGATATCCGCGTGCCAGCTAAAGGGGATGGCAGCATGGAGTGGCAGGGCACCAAGAGCTTCGACGCGATTCCCAAAGCCTACAACCCACCCCAAGGCTATCTGGTTAACTGGAACAACAAGCCTGCGCCGGACAAAACCAATACGGATACTTACTACTGGACCTATGGCGACCGTATGAACGAGCTGGCCAGCCAGTATCAGCAGAAAGACGTGTTCAGCGTGCAGGAGATCTGGGCGTTCAACAAGAAGGCGTCCTATAGCGATGTGAACTGGCGCTATTTCCGTCCGCATCTGGAAAAGCTGGCGCAAAGTCTGCCTGCCAATGATGGTAGCAAGGCTGCGTTGACGACCTTGCTGGCATGGGATGGTATGGAACACGATCAAGCTGGGCAAAATACCGGACCGGCACGGGTGCTGTTCAAAACCTGGCTGGAAGAAATGTACAAGCAGGTCCTGATGCCTGTCGTGCCCGAGTCCCACCGCGCCATGTACAGCCAGACTGGTTTTGCTACCCAGCAAGGCCCCAACCCCGGTTCGATCAACTTGAGCATGGGCACCAAGGTTCTGTTGCGTGCTTTGGCGTTGGAAGCACATCCTGATCCCAAGCGTGTGAATGTCTTTGGTGAGCGTTCTTCTCAGGAAATCATGCACACTGCTTTGCAAAATGCGCAGGCTCGTTTGAGCCAGGAGCAGGGCACTCAGATGGAGCGCTGGACCATGCCGACCTCGGTGCATCGCTTCAGTGACAAGAATTTCACAGGCACCCCGCAGACGACTTCTGGCAATACCTTTGCCTTTACCGGCTATCAGAACCGTGGCACGGAAAACAACCGTGTGGTGTTTGATACCCAGGGCGTGGAGTTCTGCGATGCCATGCCGCCCGGCCAAAGCGGATTCACGGATCGTAATGGCGTACGCAGCCCGCATTACGAGGATCAGTTAAAGCTGTACGAGAACTTCGAGTGCAAGACGATGGATGTGACGCACTCGGACATTCGCCGTAATGCGCAAACCAGCACGATGCTGTTGATTCAGCCTCAGCCTTAACGTTGAGTGCGGCACCTGCACTTTGGGGCGGTGCCGCTTCTTCGATCGTTGCTGGAGGGGTTTAGCAGGCCTGGAGATGTAATTAGTAAGGGACTCGCCAGTATCAGCAGCGAAGCTGACTACTCATCTTGTCCCTTGATTCTCTAGCAGATATCCTCTAAAGTATGACCGCTGGCTAAGCGGCTCGAAGAGCCTAAGGTGAGCCAGGGCATCCCTCCCCTACCGAATCGCCTTCTGTAACGCCAGCATCTGAACTCAATGCAGTTCACAATTGCTATGGTTCTAACTCGATATTGGGGGAGGGATTGGATATCGGAGTTAGCCATGATCGATAAAGATCAGTTCAGCCCATTCGTTAAAGCCCTTCAGCAGCATCTCAAGCAACACCATCCTGACTTCGACGGCAGCCTAAGTGCTGTTCGCGAGCTTGTGTCTCACGCGCTTACAAACAGGTCCAGCAATGAGCTCCTGAATGGTCAGCTCAAACACTCCCCCATCCCGTTCGGCGCTGCAATATTTGAGCGCTTGAGTCGTGCATTAAAGCAGGCGTATGGAATCTCGATGCCAGCAGAAATCTGGCGCTGGCCGCTTCCCGTGGCCTTTAAGCTTAGCCCAGCGGAGCGCATTGAGATCTGGCAAGCAGCTCTGAATCACACCCTGAGCAAAACGGAAATCGACGGCGTATGGCGTGACAACTTTGTCGACGCTGAGCCGTACATAAAGCCTATGGGTGATGGCAAGTGGGCGGTATGCAGCCGTTCACCGGTTCCATTTTGGCTTTGCCGGGATGTGTTTACTCCGGAATGGGTTACTCTTCGAAACGCTGATAATTCTATCGCCGATGATCCCACAGGGCGCGAGCTGAAGGATCGCTTGTACCACGCTGGACTATCAGCTCTTTGGAAGAAAGACTACAACACGGCCCAGCAGCGCTTTCAGGAAGCGCAGGAGAAAGGACATCCAATGGCCGCCTTTAACCTTGGCTGGATGTACAGCGAAGGGTTAGGCCATGGTCGTAATTTCATCAAAGCGGCCGAGCTGTACGAGCGTGCAGCCGAACTTGGTCTACTTACTGCCCACCATAACCTGGGTGGGATGTACTTGGAGGGGGCTGAAAACTTTCCCAAAAGCATCCCCGACGCTATCCAGCATTTTGAGCTAGCTGCTGAGGGCGGTATCGCCGCTTCGATCGGCTGCCTGGGAATGATCTACCTCAATGGCAATGGGGTGCACAAAGACCGAAATCGTGCCATCAATCTGCTGATACATGCCGCTCGGCTGGGCGACGATCACAGCCTTAATACGGTGGCGACCATCCTCGACCATCAGAATGGTGGAGTATCCACACCTGAGTCCTTTGCCCTTTACCGGGCGGCTGCTCGCTCGGCCCGTAAACTCAATCACGTCATGCCTATCTTGAACCTGGGGCTGTGCTTCCTACATGGCAACGGAGTTGGTAAAAATGTCGTGAAAGCGCGACGACTGTTTCGTATAGCTGCCAACGCGGGCGATGCTGACGCTGCATTAAACCTCGGGCTGATGTACCTAAACGGCGAAGGTATCCCGGTTGACTCGCGTGAAGCACGTTATTGGCTCAAAATGTCTGCAAAGTATGGGAATGGCGATGCGCTCAATGTGTTGGGCGCGATCGAATTCAACGGTCAGTGCGGTGCACCAAATCATCACTTGGCCTGGATTCTTTTCTCGGAGGCAGCCCAAATGGGCTCAGCAGTCGGGCTGACTAACCAAGCGCGGTGTTTGGCAACTGGTCAAGGGGTTGAACAGGACATTGATCTGGCCTATAAGCTACTTAAACAGGCGGAGGCCCAAGGGCACCCAACGGCCCGTGATGTGCGTACCCAGTTGGAGGCCCAGCTATGACACCCTTTCTAGATAACGACTTTGAGGGTGTAGAAATGGCAGAGGAGGGCTTCATCTGCAGCCAGTGTGGTTGTGTGTTTTCGCTGTATGACTTCGAGTTCGTTGACACAGAATTTGACGAAACCAAGTGCCACTGTCCGAACTGCCAGTTCAGGGCTGACTTAGACGGCCATTCCTGTGATTGCTGCGCAGAGCCTGCAGCGCACGCCTTAGGCTCAACTTTCTACTGCGAAGAGCACTTTGAAGATCTAGTGGGCGGCTGATCCCATCAAGTGCTGGCATTGCCGCCATCCGCCACCGACATGGAGGGTGGCGGAATCTCTCACTAAAAAATGGGATGGGTTTCTTTTTCCGAACTAAACGCCTGCTTCTGGCCGAAAGCAGCAGTTCCAGTCCCAACCCTGACGCAACTGACAAAGCACGTCAGATCAAATCTGATTCGATACCTATAGAAAAAGCCGCTCCTAGAACAGGAGCGGCTTTTTTCTGCTTCCAGCCGAAGCTCTTATCAGCCTGGAATACGATCCAGAATACGCTGTGCCTCGATACGAACACGCTCGGGGGCGGTGCCACCAATGTGTTTGCGCGAAGCAACAGAGCCTTCCAGGGTCAGCACGCCAAAGATATCCGATTCAATACGACTGTCGAATTTTTGCAGTTGTTCCAGGTTCAGATCAGCCAGATCGCAACCCAGTTGCTCGCACTCACGCACGGCCAAAGCCACGGTTTCGTGGGCGTCACGGAAAGGCAGGCCTTTCTTGACCAGGTAATCAGCCAGATCGGTAGCGGTCGCAAAGCCTTGCAGCGCAGCAGCACGCATGGCTTCTGGCTTTACCTTAATGCCGGAGATCAGGTCGACAAAAATGGTCAGGGTGTCGCGAATGGTATCAGCCGAGTCGAACAGACCTTCCTTGTCTTCCTGATTGTCCTTGTTGTAGGCCAGCGGTTGGCCTTTCATCAAAGTCAGCAGGGCAATCAGGTGACCATTGACGCGACCGGTCTTGCCACGGGCCAGCTCGGGAACGTCGGGGTTTTTCTTTTGCGGCATGATGGAGCTGCCGGTGCAAAAGCGATCCGCCAGATCAATAAAGCCAACGCGGGGGCTCATCCACAGCACCAGCTCCTCGGAGAAGCGGGAGATGTGCGTCATGATCAGGGCGGCTGCGGCGCAGAACTCGATGGCGAAGTCGCGGTCCGACACCGCGTCCAGCGAGTTGCGGCATACATCGTCAAAGTTCAGCAGCTTGGCGACCATTTCACGGTCGATGGGGTAGCTGGTGCCGGCCAGAGCGGCAGCGCCCAAAGGCAGGCGGTTCACGCGTTTGCGGCAGTCTTGCAGACGCTCGGCATCGCGCTGGAACATTTCGGCGTAGGCCAGCAAATGGTGGCCAAAAGTAACGGGCTGTGCCACTTGCAGGTGGGTGAAACCGGGCAAAATGGTGTCTGCCTGAGCCAGGGCCAATTCAGCCAGCTTGCGCTGCATCTGGGCCAGCAGGTCCAGAGCAATGTCGATTTCATTGCGCAGCCACAGGCGGATATCGGTTGCGACCTGGTCATTGCGTGAACGGCCCGTGTGCAAGCGCTTGCCGGCATCGCCAATCAGTTCAACCAGACGTTTTTCAATGTTCAGGTGCACGTCTTCCAGGTCCAGCAACCACTGGAACTGGCCTTGGGCGATTTCGTCCAGAATCTGGCTCATGCCGCGCTCGATGTCGGCCTTGTCCTGCTCGGTGATCACACCGACGGCGGCCAGCATGCTGGCGTGGGCCAGGGAACCCTGAATATCAAAGCGGGCCATGCGCTTGTCAAAGTCCACCGACGCTGTGTAGCGTTTGACGAGGTCAGAGACGGGCTCGGAAAAGCGAGCCGACCAGGCCATGGCCTTATTGGCGAACTGGTCTTGGGAAGAGGAGGGGGTGTTTGATGACATAGAGGGCAATTATAGTGGATCGGACGGGCTGACGCAGGTCATCCAGTCCCGCAGGAAACAGACGCTGTGCAGTATATTAGATAGTTTTCAGACTCTAGGAAACCATGCGGGCCCTTTTTGGGGCTGGCTGGACAAGGAAGAATACATGGAGCAAGAACGCACCTTTGCCGATTTGTTGGGATGGCAATGGATCGAAGCGTATTTACCGCAGGATCGCTGGGTACAGATTTTGGCCGGTTTGGCCATGCTGACGGTGCTGGTCTGGATTGTCAGCTGGTTGACCAGTTCCGTACTGTCGCGCCTGGTGCGGCGCTTGCTGAAAGTGGCGGGCAAGGACGATTGGGCGCGTGCCCTGGTCAAGAAGCGCTTTGTGCGCAATGTGGGCTATGCCGTGCCCTTGCTGGTGGTCAGCTCCAATCTGACCTTGCTGCCCCTGGCCAAGACGTTGCTGGAAATCATAGAACGGGTGGCCTTGCTGGGCTTTCTGGTCTTTCTCATCATGGCGATTGTCAGCCTGCTTGGGGCGTGGCAAGAGGTCTACGCCAATTCCAGCAAGGGGCGCACCAAGTCCATCAAGGGCTATGTGGAAGTGGCCAAGATAGCGGTGTGGGCGATTGGCATTATTGTCATGATCTCCATCATTCTGGATCAATCCCCCGTTCTGCTGCTCTCCGGTCTGGGTGCCTTGTCGGCGGTGCTCTTGCTGGTTTTTAAAGACACTTTGCTGTCGCTGGTGGCCAGCACGCAGATGAGTACCAACGATATGTTGCGCATCGGTGACTGGATCGAGATGAAGCAGGCCGGGGCGGACGGTTTTGTCATTGATATGGCGCTGCATACGGTCAAGGTCCAGAACTGGGACAAGACCGTCACCACTATTCCCACTTACAAGCTGTTCTCCGAGAGCTATCGCAACTGGCGTCAGATGTTTGAGTCGGGTGGCCGTCGTATCAAGCGCACCCTGAGCATTGATGCTTCCAGCGTTCGTTTTCTGACTCCGTCTGAAGTGGACAGCCTGTCGCGCTTTGCCTTGCTGCGCGATTATCTGAACGAGAAGAAAGAAGATCTGGAGCGCTCCAACCAGGAGTTGAGCCGTGCGGGCATGGATGCGGTCAATTACCGCCGCCTGACCAATCTGGGTACCTTCCGTGCCTACTGCATGGCCTATATCAAGCGCCACCCTGAAATCCATCAGGACATGATTCAGATGGTGCGCATGATGGAGCCCACGGCAGACGGTATCCCTATCGAGGTGTATTGCTTTACCAATAAAACCGCCTGGGTGGACCATGAGCGCATCCAAGGCGATATTTTTGACCATATTCTGGCTGTGCTGCCTGAAATCGGCTTGCGTCTGTTCCAGTCGCCTACCGGTCGCGACTTGAGCCTGGGCTTGAGTCTGGCGGCAGAAAGTCATCGCCCGTCCTTGCCGGGCGGTGCCAAAGACCCTCTTTAAATTTGACGTGCGAGTAACCATGAAACAAATTACGGCCATCATCAAACCCTTCAAGCTGGATGAAGTTCGCGAAGCCCTGGCAGAGCTGGACGTTAACGGCCTGACCGTGACTGAAGTGAAAGGCTTTGGTCGTCAAAAAGGCCATACCGAGCTGTATCGCGGTGCCGAGTATGTGGTGGATTTTCTGCCCAAGATTCGTGTGGATATCGTGGTGGCGGCTGATCGTTGTGATGCCATTATCGAAGCCATTATCAAAGCGGCCCATACGGGCAAGATTGGTGACGGCAAGATTTTTGTGACGCCGGTCGAGCAGGCTATTCGTATCCGCACTTCGGAAAGCGGCCGCGACGCACTGTAAGGTGCTTATAGCTGGGCGGGTTTGGACAGTAGTTATGGAAGGACAAGCTGATGCGATATGAAAAACTAGGGTCGGCACCGCGTGTTTCGCGGGTGGGCCAGGGCAGTTGGTATGTAGAGCAGGCCGATTGGTCGCAAAGCATGGCTGCGTTTCAGGCCGGGCTGGATGCGGGCATGAACCATATCGACACCGCCGAGATGTATGGCGACGGGCAGGCTGAAACCTTGATCGGTCAGGCGCTGCAAGGCCGCCGCCACGAGGCTTTTCTGGTGTCTAAAGTTTTGCCCTTCAATGCCAGCCGTCAGGGTGTGATCCGCGCTTGCGAGGCCAGCTTGAAGCGCTTGGGTACGGATTATCTGGATCTGTATTTATTGCATTGGCCCGGCCAGGTTCCTTTGGAAGAAACCTGCGCGGCCTTTGATCAGCTGGTACAGCAAGGCAAGATCAAGCAATGGGGCGTCAGTAATTTTGATGTGCCGGATCTGGAAGAGCTGTACGGCATCGTGGGTCCGGGCGAGATTCCCTGCAATCAGGTTTTGTATCACCTGAACGAGCGTGCAATTGAACATGCGGTCATGCCCTGGTGTCAGGAGCACAAAGTCAATGTGGTGGCGTACAGCCCCTTCGGTCACGATGATTTCCCTGAGCCGGACTCTGAAGGCGGGGCCTTGTTGGCCGAGATTGCCAGCCACTATCAGGCCACCGCACGCCAAGTGGCTTTGGCCTTTTTGCTGCGTGACCCCAATGTGTTTGTGATTCCCAAGGCATCGCGTGCGGCTCATGCCCAGCAAAACGCGGCCGCTGGGGATCTGATATTGCTGCCTGAGCATATCCAGGCACTGGATGCTCAGTTTCCACGTGGACCCAAGCCCGCTTATTTGCCAATGATTTGAATGCAAGAAGAACGGCCCCAAAGCTTTGGATTAATCCAGGCTTTGGGGCCGTTTTCCATGAGCCGTCGCTTTGCGGCTGTCGTTTTGCTTAAGTGGCGAAGTAGGGCTGACGCTTGTTCTTGAAATACAGCCA
The DNA here is from genome assembly GCF_009497775.1 of Alcaligenes faecalis. Lineage (NCBI taxonomy): Bacteria > Pseudomonadati > Pseudomonadota > Betaproteobacteria > Burkholderiales > Alcaligenaceae > Alcaligenes > Alcaligenes faecalis. The sequence goes on along the minus strand of NZ_CP031012.1, from coordinate 2,305,095 downwards.
GGCCAACGCCAGCATCACCACTGCCGAGATCGGTAGCGTCCAGGTATTGACGCCGTACCAGCCATACACGGCCAGCACGCGGCCCGAGGTGAAGGAGGACAAGGCCACACAGGTAAAGATGATGAAGTCATTCAAAGCCTGTACACGGCCACGCTCTTCGGGGCGGTAGCAGTCCACCACCATATTGGTGGCACCGATAAAACCAAAGTTCCAGCCCAGACCCAGCAAGATCAGGCTGACCCAGAAGTGAGGCACCGTCATGCCCAGCAACGCCACAATGCTGGCCAGTCCCAGCAAAAGCACGCCTGCAAAGGTGACAGGGATTTTGCCAAAGCGCTTGATCAGGTTGCCGGTAAAAAAGCTTGGGCCGAACATGGCCAGAATATGCCACTGAATCCCCAGGGTGGATTCTTTCAGGCTATGGCCGTGCATGACCATGGCCAAGGGCGAGGCCGTCATCAGAAAGTTCATCAGCACATAAGAAGCGACCCCGGCTACGACCGCAATAATGAAGTAGCTATTGGAGGCAATCTCTCGCAGGGGACGTCCGGTGTAGGGGATTTTCTCTTGCTGATTCCGTGTGCCTGGTGCCAGGCGCAGGCCAAAGGCGAAGGGCAGTACCAGGGCCGCCAGGGCTGCTTGTGCCAGGAAGGCGGCGGCAAAAGGGTGCTCCGGCCAGATATCCTGCGTATGGATAATCGTCTGCGTGGCGATAATCGCTCCCAGCAGCCCCCCGGCCATGACCCAGGAAATGGCCTTGGGCCGGAAGGTGTCACTGGCATCATCGGCGGCGGCAAAGCGATAGCTTTGGACATAAGAGGCATACAGCCCGGCCAGCAGGGTGCCCACACAGAACATGACAAAGGACAGGCTGTAAATCCCGGCGGCGGCCAGTAGACCCGCTCCTATGCCCAGCAAGGCACCGATGATGTAGCCACCCTGGCGTCCCAGGCGGCGCATCAGATAGGCCGCGGGCAAAATGCCTACAGCCAGACCCAGGTTGAAAATACCCACCGGCAAGGTTGCCAGGTCCGGGCTGCTGGCCATTTTCTGGCCAACCAGACTGCTAAGCGCTACCACCAATGCCGGATTGGCCCCGCCCAGTGCTTGCATTCCAGAAAGAATAAAGGCGTTGCGACGGCTTGGATCGGCTTGCGTGGACATGGTTTGGCTCGGTATATAACTTTGTTTTATTAGTTAATGCTGAATTTCAGCTAAACCAGTGTAGCACCGCGTGCCCAGAAGGCTGGCATAAAGGATTCGGCCACCAGAAGGGGTTGACCGTGCCGCCAGAAGACGGAGCAGCGCGACAGAATCTGCTGAGCCTGCGGAACCGGTTCGCCACTGGGGTTCAGGGCGCGCTCGATCGTGCGGAAAAAGCTCATGCCGCGATTCAAACGGCAGCTTAAAAAGGCGGAACGTTGTATCTGGGCATCGTTATACAGCATGTCGGCCAGCGGACGGCTGCGCAGCCGCCGTATGCCTTGCCAGACGCTGTGCGAAGCGGGCAGGGGGGTGAAACTGCGGGCAATCACGCAGCGAATTCCGTCCACGGCCATGGACACTTCCCGTATCCAGGCCAGCGTGCCTGGCGGCTTTCGAATCAAAGCGGCTTCTTGCGGGTTCAGGCGGCAGGCGTATTCGCTGACGACTTCCAGATGGACTTTGCCCAAGCGGCGCAGACCGCCGGTCAGGGCGCCGGGACGGTGTAGCCAGTACTTTTGAGCAGGGGTGGCAGAGGGGTGAACCTGCTCATGCCAGGGTTTTTTTGTGCTGGAGGGAAATTTCATGTCCTGTATTATCGCCAAAGCCATAAAATAGCGCTCATGGAAAAAGAACGTATCTCAAAATTAATGGCCCAGCGCGGCATGTGTTCACGCCGTGAGGCGGATGCTTTCATCGAGCGCGGCTGGGTGCGTGTGGACGGTCAAATCGTCTCTGAATTGGGGAGCAAAGCCTACCCCAATCAGAAAATCACACTGGAAAAACAAGCGCGTCAGCGTCAGACCCAACGTGCCACTATTTTGCTGCACAAGCCCGTAGGCTATGTGTCGGGGCAAGCCGAAGCCGGTTATCGCAATGCGGTTTCCCTGATCGGTGCTGCCACACAGTACAAGGGTGGCCGCGGTGGTCAACGCTTTGACCCGGCGCATTTGCGCGGTCTGGCTCCGGCTGGTCGTCTGGATATTGATTCCACCGGCCTTCTGATCCTGACTCAGGATGGTCGTATTGCGCGGCAGATTATTGGCGAAGACTCGGTCATCGACAAGGAATATCTGGTGCGTGTAACCGGCAAGCTGAGCGAGCGCGGTCTGGAACTGCTGAACTTTGGTTTGAGCCTGGACGGTAAGCCCTTGCTGCCAGCCCAAGTGTCCTGGCAGAACGATGACCAGCTGCGTTTTATCCTGCGCGAAGGCAAGAAACGCCAGATTCGCCGCATGTGTGAACTGGTCGGTCTGAAGGTTGTGGGTCTGAAGCGCGTGCGTATTGGCGATCTGGTGCTGGGCGACCTGCCTATGGGCCAGTGGCGCTACATGAAAGAATCCGAGAGCCTGGCCTAAAGGCAAAGGGGCGGCTTACAGCCCCGAGTGACGAAGTTGAAAGCTGGCCTTGTCATCCTGGGCCAGCGTTTTTGTTAACCACGGCATGCTTTGTTCCAGAGCCTTGAGCAGCGTCCAGGGAGGATTGCTGATGAACAGGCCACTGCCATGCAATCCCAACCCATTTTTGGCCGGAGCACGAACCGACAGGCTGACATGCAGCCAGGGCGTATCCAGTTGCTCCAGCTTGCGTTGCAAGGCCTGCACTTCGGGCCGCTGCACAATGGGATACCACACGACGATACAGGCCTGAGCAAAGCGCTTGAGGGCGTTTTTCACGCTGTTCAAGACCTGCTGGTAGTCGGATTTAGCCTCGTAAGAGGGGTCCATCACCACGATGGCGCGTCGTGACGGCGGCGGTAGCAGGCGTCCCAACTGTTCAAAACCATTTTCCGGATACAGACGCACCCGACGGTTGCCCTGGGGGAACAGTTGCGCCACGTTGTCGCTTAGCACTTCAAATTCGGATGGATGCAGTTCAAAGCCGTGAAAGCTGTCTTGCGTGCGCAAGCGCTCCAGCGCCAACCAGGGGGAACCGGGGTAGTAGCGCGCGGTTCCGTCCGGGTTCAGGTCGGCAATGGCATCAATATAGTGTTCCACCAGCTCCGGGTAGTCGTCTTGCTGCAAGACCCGGTCCAGGCCGTCGTAGAACTCGCCCTTGGTTTGCGCCCAGTCGTGCTCCAGATCATAAATACCGGCACCACAGTGGGTATCAATAATGCTGAAGGCGCTGTCTTTCTGAGCGTAGTAATTAAAGATATGCAGCAAGGTGGCGTGCTTGAGCACGTCCGCGTGATTGCCAGCATGAAAGGCGTGACGGTAACTGAACAAGAGAAATCCTGGTGTTGCGGTTTAATTAAAGAGTGTCGGGGCGAATGGTGGTGACTTTATCAGTGAAGATGCCATTGCACCCCCAATCCAGCAGTTCGCGTACCCGCTCGGCATCATTCACGGTCCATACAGCCACCGTATAGCCTTTTTGCCGAATCGCCTGAACCAAAGCCTGGTTGACGAAGCGGTCGTTCAAATTCAGACCCATGCAGCCCAGACGCTCCAGACGCTCGGCCCAGTCTGCCGGAACTTCTTCTTCAATCAGCAGGGCGCGGGGCAGGGTGGGGGCGGCTTGCTGCGCCGCTTCCAGAGCCTCTTCAGAAAAGGAAGACAGCAGTGGCGGCAAGCTGGCCTGTGCCCACAGGGCCTGGGCGGCCAGGGCGACCTGTCGGCCTGTTTCGGCTTCGTCGCCGGTAGTCGGCTTGATTTCGATATTGCTGTGAACCTGATTGGCCAGGGTAAAGGCGGCTATCGAACTTAATGTGGGCATGGGCTCCCCAGCGTAGGCGGAGGAATGCCAGGCCCCGAAGTCCAGAGCGGACAGCTCGGCCAAGGTCAGCCTGGAGGCAATCCCTTGACCATTGGACGTGCGGTCCAGCTCGTCATCGTGCAGCAGCACGGGAACCGCATCACGGCTCAGTTTGACGTCGTACTCCATCATGCGAAAACCGTTCTGGGCACCGACCCGAATGGCGGCCAGGGTGTTCTCCGGGGCAATCTTGCCGGCGCCACGGTGGGCGATCAAAGCGGGGTAGGGCCAGTGATGATTCATTGAAGGCATGGCGGACTCGCAAGAGGCGTGATAAAAAGCCAATGTACTATTTTAACCGGGGCTGTACACTGTACGGTTTTCATATACGGTATATTTTCAGGCCGAGCCGGGCTTTGCGGCCTGATGCGCCACCCGCAGCGCCCTGCTGCAAGCGAAAGTAGGTGATGATTAATGTTCGAGATTATCCGTAAGAACCAACGCGTCATGCAGCTGGTCCTGTTAGTGCTGATTTTGCCGTCTTTTGTACTGATTGGCGTCAGCGGCTACTCCAGCTACGTTTCTGGCGATAGCGATATTGTCAAAGTTGGCGATAGCGCCATTACATCCCAGGAATTTGATCGTGCGCGCCGCATGCAACTGGACGATATGCAGCGCAACAATCCTTCCGGTTTTGATCTGGCCCAGGCCGACAGCCTGGATAGCCGTCGTGCATTGCTGGAATCCTTGATTGATCAGCGTGTACAAATCGAAGTGGCCACGGCCGCTCGCTTTAACGTCTCCGACATTGCCCTGCGCGACTACATCGCCACTATGCCGGAATTTCAGGAAAACGGTTCTTTCTCGCCCGCCCTTTACAGCCAGGTTCTGGCTTCGGCAGGGATTAATACCCGTGACTTCGAGCAAAGCCAGCGCGGCCAGATGGCTCTGCAACGCGTGCTCGGCCCCGTGGCTGCCAGCTCCTCCATGCTGCCCAGCGTGATGAACAAGCTGGAAATCGCCCTGACCGAAGAGCGCGGTGTGCGCACACGCAGCTTCCTGACCCGCGATTTCGAGTCCAAGGTTCAGATCAGCGATGCCGATCTGCAAGCCTGGTACGACGCCAACAAGCAATCGCTGGAATTGCCTCAGCAAGTCAAAGTGGAATACCTGCTGCTGAATGAAGCGGCGGCTTCCAAAGATCTGGCAACACCTACCGAGGATCAGCTCAAGCAATACTACGAGCAAAACAAGGCTCGTTACGTGCAAGCTGGTCGTGTGAACATCAGCCATATTCTGGTGACACTGCCTGCCGGTGCCTCCGATGCCGAGCGTGAAGCGGCTCAGAGCAAAGCCCGCGAACTGGCTGAAAAAGCTCAGGCCAATAAAGAAGGCTTTGCCGACCTGGCCCGTGCCAACTCCCAGGACGAAGGTAGCGCCCGTGAAGGCGGCGAATTGGGCTGGATCAGCAAGGGCTCCTGGCCCAGCGTGCTGGAAAGCGCCGTGTTTGCCCTGCGTAAAGGCGACGTGTCCGGCGTGATCGAAGGCCCCAACGGTTTCCACATCTTCAAGAGCAACGAAGTTCAGCCCGAGCAAGGCGAGTCCTTTGAGCAAGCCCGTAGCAAGGTGCAGGACGAAGTGCGCAAGCAACTGGCTTCCGAGCGCTTTGCCGATATGGCCAGCAAGCTGACCAATCTGGTTTACGACAACGAAGACAATCTGGAAGCCGCCGCCAACGCTTTGGGCCTGACCCTGAAGCAGGCTGAAGGCATCAGCCGTCAAGGTCTGATTCCAGCTTCGCAAGTTGAAGGTGATCTGGCTGCCGCCAAGAGCCCCGATGCAGCCGTGCTGGATGACAGCCGTGTTCGCCAAGCCTTGTTCAATGCCGAGACCCTGGCTTCGCGCAAGAATGCAGGCGTTGTAGAAGTGTCGCCTGACACTTTGATTGCCCTGCGCGTCACCGACGTGACTGCCGCTCATGTGCCTGCACTGGATAAAGTACGCGGTATTGCCGAGGAAAACCTGCGCCGTGAAAAGGCAGCTGCCCTGGCCGTGCAAGCCGGTGAGGACTACCTGAAACAGCTGCAAGCCGGTACCGAACCTGAAAACTTCTCGGCCCAGTTTGCTGTGAGCCGTGCTGAGTTCCCGGAAATGGACGAAGCCTTGTTGAACAAGGTGCTGGCCAACCCCGTGGACAAGCTGCCTGCCTATGTGGGTGATCGTCAGCCTCAGGGCTACACCGTGGTGCAGATTTTGAGCCACGAGCCCGGCAAGTCCGGCAATCCTGGTCTGGACATGCTGACTGCACAGCTGACGCAAGCCATGGCCCGTACCGAGACCCAGGCTGTTCTGCAAGCCATGCGTGTGGAAGAGAAAGTGCAGCTTCTGCCAGAAGCGGAAAAAGAGTTGACCTCCAGCGGTGAGAATGAATAAAGCGGCTTGAATCAGAGCCTGTAACCCTGGAGCCTGCTGGCTCCAGGGTGTTTTTCAAAGAGCATTCTGATGAATTACACTGATATTTCCCTGGTACGGCGGCGCCTTTTAGGCGCCGCAACTGTTTGGGGCCTGACGGCACCGTACTTGGCTTATGCTGCGCCTGGGCAGGGCACGTTTATCGAACGTACATTGCATCGCCCTGTGCCGGGTGGCGTGGCTGTGCTGGACCTGGGTACAGCTAGCTCGGCCCCGGTGGTGCACTTTAATGGCAACCGTGTGCTGGTGATTCAGGATGCTGATCAGCGCTGGAAAGCAATTGTTGGGCTGGACCTGAAAACCCAGCCGGGCCAGCACAGCATCTCCGTGCAAGGACAGTCGGGCGTGGCGTTTCAGGTGGGTAGCAAGCGCTACCGCGAGCAGCGCATTACCCTGAAAAACAAATCGCATGTGAACCCGGACCCGCAGCAGCAGGCCCGGTTTGAGCGCGAATACGAAGAGCAGATGCAGGCCTATGCCAGCTTCCGCACAGAAGGCCCCAGCAATGTGGTCTTTGAAAAGCCGGTTCCGGGTCGCCTGACCAGTCCGTTTGGTCTGCGCCGTTTCTTTAATGGCGAAGAGCGCAACCCACATTCGGGCCTGGACTTTGCTGCACCTACCGGCACGGCGGTCAAAGTGCCCGCCGACGGAATTGTCACCATCGTGGCGGACTACTTCTTTAACGGTAAAACCGTATTTGTGGATCACGGTCAGGGCCTGATCACCATGTTCTGTCACTTGTCGGCCTTTGACGTGCGCGTGGGTGATCGTGTCAGCAAGGGCGATGTGGTGGCGCGCTCCGGTGCGACAGGCCGTGCAACCGGCCCTCATCTGCACTGGAACGTCAGTCTGAATAACGCACGGGTGGACCCGGCTATCTTTATTGGTGCATTCCAGGCCTAGGCAGGCGCTGCAAGGTTTTTCATGATCATCGGTTCGGCATATCGACGGGGCTTGCGGGACAGCGCCTCTATCGCCTTGGGCTATGTCCCCGTAGCGATTTCCTTTGGCTTGACGGCGGTGCACGCCGGCTTGTCGCCCTGGTTGGCAGTGATGGTGTCCCTGATTGTGTACGCGGGGGCCAGCCAGTTCATTTTGATCAGCTTGCTGGTGGCTGGTGCCGCCTATCCCAGTATTTTGGGCATTGTGCTGCTCATGAACCTGCGCCATGTGTTCTACGGCCCAACCTTGATGGGCTTTTTCACTGGCCCCAGAACCGTGTCCAGCCTGTTCATGGCTCCTGGCCTGACCGATGAGGTCTTTGCCGCTTCCGCCGCCGGCGTGGCCCGCCAACCGGCTCAGGAACAGGAGTCCTGGTACTGCGGCTTGCAACTGGGCTCATATTTGTCCTGGGTGCTGGGGACCGCCGTAGGGGCTTTCTTCGCCAGCGATTTGCTCGGTCAATCCCCCGTGCTGGAAAAGACGCTGGGTTTTGTCCTGCCTGCCTTGTTCTTTGCCTTGTTGCTGGAAATCCGCCGTTCTGCACCTTTGCCGGTGCTGGTGGCTGCCGCCGTGGGAGCTGTGCTGGCCATGGCTTTCCTGCCATCGTATCTGGCCATTATTGTCGGCATGCTGGCCGGTGGTTTGATGGCCTTGCGCCGTGCTTAAGGAGTAGAGATGGATTGGAGTTTTCTGCTCATGATTGTGCTGGCAGGCATAGGCACATTTTTGATTCGTTACCTGCCTTTGCGCCTGGGTGGGCGTCAAGGCAAGGCAGACCCCAGCCGCGTGTCGATTTGGCCACGTCTGTTTGGCGCAATCGGCCCGGCAGGCGTGGTGTCTTTGCTGGTCGTGTCCCTGATCTCCTTGCTGCGCCCCGAGCATATGTCCCTGGACCTGCCACCTTTGCTGGCAGGTCTGGCAGGGGTTCTGCTGGGTCGCCGCTGGCCGGGTGGCATTGCGGGCTCGACACTGACCGGCGTGCTGGCTTACGGCCTGTGCGTGGCTTATGTGGGTGTGTAGCTCAGCCTCGTGTTGCTCTTGATGCAGACTGATGGCTAAGAGGAAGCCGCAAGCATATAGCTAAGCTTCCGGCTTCTTGTTTGGGGCCCTTTAAGGTTGGTTTGAGGCCCCCTTAAAACTTGCTGAAGTTTGGCAGACTTTGAATCACTGTCTGCCAATGCTCAAACTCTTTCTTGCCTTTGGCGTCCAGTTCCTCAGGTGTACTGCTGGCACTTTGCATGCCTGCTAGACGCAGTTTTTCTTTGACCGCCTCATTGTTCAAGGTCGTGGCAATAGACGTTTGTGCCGCCTGTATCAGCTCAGGCTGGGTGCCTGCGGGAGCGTAAAAGGCCAGCCAGCCATTTACCGTCAGTTGAGGATAACCTAACTCGGCAATGGAAGGGGTGTCGGGCAGTAAAGGATCCCGCTTGCTGTCAAACAAGGCCAGCACATTGATCTTGCCAGCCTCGGATTGCTGAATCAGCTCTCCAATATTCAGCACCGCAGCTGGGATTTGCGCGCCGACCAGCGCCACGATGGCTTCGCTGGCTCCTTTGTAGCCCACGTGTTCCAGTGGTACGCCCAGGGTCTGTCCCAAGTACAGTCCGGCCAGATGCTGGCCGCTGCCGGTCGAGGAACTGGCAAAAAAGGTTTGATTCGGGTCGGCTTTGATACTTTGCACATAGTCCGCAAAGGTCTTGATGCCCGAGCTGCTGGGCACGGCCAGCCCCAGATTCCAGTTCACTGCGTTGCTGATAGGGGCCAGGTCCTTGAAGGGCTCGTAGCGCAGTTCGGTGAAAGTATGTGGATACAGGCTGAGCGCCACACCGGGAGTCAAAATAAAAGTTGAGCCATCGGGTGCTGAGGTGGTCGCCAAATTGATCGCCAGCCGCCCGGAGGCTCCCGGTCGGTTATCCACGATCACCGGTCGCCCCAATGCTTTGGACAGATCAGGGGCAATCAGTCGTGCAACCAGATCCACATTTCCTCCAGCTGGAAAGCCAACCAGAATCCTTGCTGTGGGGGCCGAGTCCGCCTGAGCCGTCCCTACGCCCCCGGCGCAAAGAAAGGAAGTGATGATTGCTGCGCCCACGTTTATTTTGATTTTTTTCATAATGTTGTCTCCCGGTGTCGCGCTCTGTCTGGAGATCAGAGCGCGGCGGTTATTTCAACTTCGACTTGGTATTGTGGAAAGGCCAACTTGGATTCCACGCAGGAGCGGGCTGGTTTTTTGTCAGCGGGAATCCAGGCATTCCAGATCTCGTTCAATGATGGCCATTTCTTGTAGTCGTCGATCCAGATCATGGCACGCAGAATGTGGCTGCGGTCTATGCCGATTTCCTGAAATTGCTCGTCAATCTGATTCAGAATCTGGTGCAGCTGTTCTTCAAACGAGCCGGACGGGTCCATGGCGACTTGCCCCGACATATACACAATTTTGTCGTGAATGACGTATTTGCTCATGTTCTTGTTTTGGTGAAAGCGTTCGATGCTCATGATGATCTCCTGATGATGAAAAGAAAGGGCTTAGGCAATCGTGGTGCTCAGCGTGCCCAGGCCGCTGATGTGAGCGTATAGCTGGTCGCCGGGGGTCAGAAACTCGCCTCGGGCTGCGCCGACACCAGCTGGGGTGCCCGTCAGGACGATGTCACCGGGTTCCAGTGTCATGATTTCTGTCAGACGCACGAGTTGCTCGCGCAGATCAAAAATCATGCCGGAGGTGTTGGCGTCTTGTTTGAGCTGGCCGTTCAGCTCCAGTTTCAGATCCAGGTTTTGCGGATCCTTGACGAAGCAGGCAGGTATCAGGGCAGGGCCGATGGGGCAACTGGCGTCATTGGCTTTGGCGGCGACCCAGTCAAATTTGTAGAACTGCTCGGGGGCGCGGGCAAAGTCGCGGGCCGAGAGGTCAATGGCGATGGTGTAACCGGCCACGTGCTCCATCGCGTTTTCCAATGTCAGGTCTTTGGCAGTTTTACCAATCACCATGGCCAGTTCAATTTCCCAATCGTATTTCTGGCAGTTCTTGGGGATGGGTGCGTGCTGGCCGTCACCAATGGCGGCCTGGCGTGCGGGTTTGAAAAAGAAGAACAGGCGCTGGTCTTTTTTCTCTGCTGGAACCCCCATTTCTTGCAGGTGGTCGTAGTAGTTGGCGCCGGCGCACAGAATCTTGCCGGGATACAGCACGGGCGGCAGTGTGGCCGCTGTTTCGCTCAGAACCAGGTCTGTATGAGCTGTCGCTTGCTCAGCCAAGCTCTTTAGTTTGGGCAGATTTGTCTCCCACTGAGCCAGCAGATCAAACACGCTGTCAGGCAGGGCGGGAGCGTTCAAACGCTGGCATAAGGCGGCAATGGAATAGTCCTTTCCGTCTATCGATAGGCAAGCTACAGGGGCCTGGTGGATCAGCAGAGTTTTAAGGGAAAACATAGATAAATCCGGGTAACTGTTGAACATGAAGTTCATGGTATGCTCGGCCATCTATTCCCAGTTAATGAAAAATTCACGTCTTGTTATAACTATGATGAATACCAGAAACGGATTTTTCTTTGTGTTTTCAGTGCTCTGATGAAGCGCCTGGAACCGCGTCAGCTCTTGGTTTTGGCCGCTTTGGGGCGTAATTCCAGTATCCATAGTGCTGCGCGAGACTTGTCCTTGACCCAGTCCGCAGTCAGCAAGGCCTTGGCCGAGATCGAGGTGCAGATGGGGGCGGCCTTGTTTACACGTAGCCGTCAGGGAATTGAGGCCACCACACTGGGGCAGCTGGTTTTACGACGGGTGGAGCATTTGCTGGATGTGCTCGATCGTGGCCCTGGGCATCACGACAAAGAAGCCCCCGTTCTCAAGATCGGCTATGTCTCGGATTGGCATGGTTTGGCGCTTGGAAATGCCTTTGTGCAGTGGCGTCGCTCGCAAACCTTGAAGCTGCGTCTGCTGGAATTGGGGTCTGAACAAGTGTTGCCGCTTTTACGTCGGGCGGAGCTGGATGTGGTTTTGCTGGACGAGCCTTTGCGTGACTGGCCCCGGCAGTGGCGGATCAGCAGTCGCATGGTGCCTGTTTTAAGAACACATCATTCCTTGTTCAAGGCAGGCAGGCCTTTGAGTCCCAAGGATGTGCAGACCTTGGATTGGGTTTTGCCTACGGCAGCGGATTCTTTTCACCGGGCATTCCGGGACTGGATGCTAAAGGTCGGTATAGAAACACTTGCCCGTATTTGGAAGATTCCTGCCGGGCAAGGATTGAGTACCGTGGTGGCTCAATCAGATGCCGTAGCCTGCTTGCCTGCAGCTCAGGCCTTGTTTATGCAGCAGGCGGGGGTGGTGAGGCCGTTGGAGCTTTTGGATGACCCAGGCATGGATGCCCCAGCGTTCTTGCTGCTGGGCTCTCATGTTCAGAGTGAGCCGGAGCTGCACCAAGCCTTGGTTCAGTTTGCCCACTTCCTGGGTTGCCGAGAAGACGGTTTCGGAGAGCAGTGATATGACGGATACAAGCATTTCCCCCCCACTTCCTCCCTTGTCGCGCCGTATTCGTTTGCGACATCTGGAGCTGCTGGCGGCCTTGGGTGAGCATGGCAGCTTGAAACACGCAGCAGAAATGATGGGCATGAGCCAGCCGGCGGCCAGCAAGCTTTTGCTGGAGGCCGAGTCCTTGATCGGTGCCACCTTGTACGAGCGCAGCAATCGCGGGGTACTTCCGACCGCCGCCGGTGCGGCCTTGGTGTTGCGAGCCCAGCGCTTCCTGGGCATGGTCGATGGCTTGGGCGAAGAGGTCCAGGTGGCGCATCAAGGTGCGAAGGGGCGGGTTCGTGTGGGGGTGTCGCCCGCTTGTGGTGCAGTGATTCCTGGAGCCTTGGCCGCCATGAGGGCCGCCGATCAGGATGTGGTCTTGCGTATCGAGGAGGGGAGCAGCGCCAGCTTGTTGGAGCGTTTGCGCGACGGACGTCTGGACTGTGTGTTGGGGCGGGTGCTGGACAGTCAGGATCTGGAAGACTTTGACACCCTGCATTTGTATAACGAATCCATCGTGATGGTGGCCGACACGCAGCACCCTATTTTTTCCAAACCCACTGTGGATTGGGAGGAGGCCTTGAGTTATGAATGGGTCCTGCCCCCTCAAGGTGCTCCTTTGCGTCGTACCCTGGCGTTCTGGTTGGCCCGTCAGGGCTTTCAGGAGCCCCGCTGTCTGCTGGAGTCAACCCTGACCCTGGCGAACCTGGCCGTGCTGCGCGAGAACCAGGCGTTGGTCTTGCTGGGTTCTATTTCGGCCCGACAGTTCAGCGAACAGGGCGTCGTGCGAGTCGTCCCTTTGCCTTTTGACGGGATTGCATTGCCTTCTGTTTCCTTGTTCTTGCCGCAGGACGATTACGCGCACGAGCCAGTGGAGATTTTTATTCAGGCCTTGGAGCAACATGTGCGTGAGACCTTGGCCTAGGGTTCGGTTTTGATTGTTTTTAAACCATAAAAAACGCCTGCTTATTAGCAGGCGCTTTTTCGCTGAAGCGTAATTTGAGACAGGTTTAACCCTTCACACGCACAATCTTCTGAACCTGCGGCACGTGACGGATAGAGCGAATCACGCGTGCCAGGTGGGTACGGCTATCAACCTGAACGGTCAGGTGCAACACCGAGGTTGCAGCCGATTCATCCGGCATGGAGATATGCAGAATGTTGGAGTCGGCATCGGTGATTTCAGCCGCCAGACGGCCCAGAACACCACGCTCGTTGATTGCAGTCACATCCAGACGGGTGGACAGGTGGCGGGCGGTATTGCTGTCCCACATCACCGGCACCCAACGCTCGGGCTCTTTGGCCTGGGCGCGTTGTGCCACCGCGCATTCAGCCATGTGAACGACCAGACCATGACCCAGCCGGATGCCACCAATAATGGCGTCACCAGGCAGAGGACCACAGCAGGGGGCCAACTGCACAGCCTGACCTTCGTTGCCGTGAATCAGAATCGGTGCCGAGGTGTTGGCATTGATTTCGTCAAACTCGGCCGCGGTGGTTTCCAGCAAAGGGTTTTCTGGAGCAAAGCGGCGGGCTACAACCGCAGCCAGACGTTTGCCCAAGCCGATATCAGCCAGAATTTCTTCGCGGGAAGCCGCGCCCGAACCCTTGGCCAGCTTGTCCCAGTTTGGATCGTTGTCCGTTGCGTGGGGCAGGCCCAGCTGATCAAAGGCTTGATCCAGCAGGCGGCGACCAAAGGCCACGGACTCTTCGTACTTAACGGTACGCAGGTAATGGCGGATTTCCGAACGGGCACGGCCCGAACGAACATAGTTCAGCCACTGAGCGCTTGGGCGGGCGGCAGGGGAGGTAATGATCTCCACCGAGTCACCGCTTTTCAGCTCGGTGCGTAGCGGGGCAAACTCGCCATTGATCTTGGAGGCCACAGCGTGATTACCGATGTCGGTATGGATGCTGTAGGCAAAGTCCACGGGAGTTGCACCACGTGGCAGGGAAATAATCTTGCCTTTGGGCGTGTGGACGTAAACCGCATCGGGGAACAGGTCAACTTTGACGTGCTCCAGGAATTCTGTGGAGTCACCTGTCTGGCTTTGAATATCCAGCAGGGATTGCAACCAGCGGTGTGTACGCTTTTGCAGATCGTTCAGGGTGACGTCGTCTTCTTTGTACAGCCAATGAGAGGCCACGCCTTCTTCGGCCACGTGATCCATTTCGCGGGTGCGGAACTGGAACTCGACGGGGGTGCCGTAGGGGCCAATCAAGGTGGTGTGCAGGGACTGGTAGCCATTCACTTTAGGGATGGCAATGTAGTCCTTGAATTTGCCCGGTACGGGGCGATACAGCTGGTGCAGCGTGCCCAGGGACAAGTAGCACTCGGGCAGGGTGTGCACAATGATGCGAAAGCCGTAAATGTCCAGCACGTCCGAGAAGGACTTTTTCTGCTCGACCATCTTGCAGAAAATGCTGTAGAGCGACTTTTCACGACCGGAAATTTCGGCATCAATCCCGGCAGCAGGCAGGGCGATCTTGACGGCTTCGGTGATCTTGCCCAGCACTTCACGGCGGTTGCCACGAGCGGCCAACAAGGCCTTGTGCAGCACCTTGTAGCGATTGGGGTAGATGGCCTTGAAGCAGCGGTCCTGCAACTCGCGGAACAGGGCATTCAGGCCCAGGCGATGTGCAATCGGAGCGTAAATATCCAGGGTTTCCTGGGCCACGCGGCGGCGTTTTTCCGGCTTGACCGCATCCAGCGTGCGCATATTGTGCAGGCGGTCGGCCAGCTTGATCAGAATGACGCGCACGTCACGCGACATGGCCAGCAGCATCTTGCGGAAGCTGTCGGCTTGTTGCTGCGTCTTGGTGGCAAATTCCAGGCGTTCCAGCTTGGACAAGCCGTCCACAATCTCGGCCACATCGGTACCGAACTTTTCAGCCAATTCCTGCTTGGTGACGTCCTGATCTTCGATCACGTCATGCAGCAGGGCCGACATCAAGGCATCGGTATCCAGCTTCCAGCCCGCACAGATTTCCGTGACGGCAATGGGGTGCGAGATATAGGGTTCGCCACTGGCGCGGAATTGCCCCAGATGGGCCTGATCGGAGAAACGATAGGCCTCCCGTACCCGCTCTACATCTTTCGGGTCCAGGTACTGCGAGATGATCTTGTTAAGCGGAGCCAGCGAGGCAATAGGGGGATTGGCACTTTCCTGGGCAGTTTGTGCCAGTGCCGGGGTGTCCTTGTCTTTAGGCTTGCGACGACCTAGCCGTGAACCTTTTTTAAGGACGGCCAACAGCCCAGACGATGCGCCCCGTAAACCAGAAAATGCCATACCGTGCTCCGCCTGTGCCTATCAGGTAGGAACTTTGCGCAGCATTTCCAGACCGGTCGCGCCGGAGGCGATTTCTCGCAGGGCGGTAACCGTAGGCTTGTTCTTGCTTTCCAGGCGTGGTTCGTGGCCTTGAGCCAGTTCGCGCGCACGGTAGGCGGCTGCCAAGGTGAGCTTAAAGCGATTGGGGACTTGCTCCAGGCAGTCCTCGATAGTGATGCGAGCCATAGTAGACCTGTTATCAAAAAGTAATAAGAAGGAGATCAGCCCTGATTCAGCAGGGCATCTGCGCCTAATTGTTGAAAGAGTTGGCGATGCCGTACTGACTGAGTGGCAGTGCGCAAACGACTGGCCTGCACAATACTCAATAGCTGCTGTAATGCCGTATCAAAATCCTCATTGATAATAGCATATTGACAGTCACGAACATGGGCGATTTCGTGCTCGGCAGCCTCGACGCGTCGGGCGATGATCTCTTCGCTATCCTGCCCGCGTTTGCGCAAACGCGCCTGCAAGGTGGGCAGGGAGGGCGGCAGAATGAAAATACCCACCGCTTCGGGGAAATGTTCACGAGCCAGACGGGCACCTTGCCAGTCAATTTCCAGCAACACATCACGGCCTGCATTCAGGGCTTTCTGAATGGGTTCGCGGGGCGTGCCGTAGTAGTTGTCATGGACCTTGGCCCATTCCAGCATGGCGTTTTCTGCGACCATGTTTTCAAAGCGGGCCTTGTCCACAAAGAAGTAGTGCTCGCCGTCGCTCTCGCCGGGGCGGGGGGCGCGTGTGGTGGCCGAGATGGACAGCATGATGTTGGAATCATTGGCCAGCAGGGCGTTGACCAGACTGGATTTGCCAGCCCCGCTGGGGGCGACAACCATAAAAACAGTGCCAGGATAGCTCGTGGACATGGAGAGCAGACTCTAGAAGTAGATTTTTATAAAAGAATTAATTGCTGCTTGGGTCGCTTTGCCCAAACTCATTCAAGACAGCCATGACGCTGGCCTGGTCCGCGCACAGAAAGACCACCGTGTCGTTGGGGTTCATGGAGAACAGAACTTCCTCCACTTCCTGCGGGGCATCTTCGGGCTGGGCAATGGCCATTACGTGCACATCGCCACCGGCCTCGAATTGCTCGGGCGGGACAATATTGGCGACCGCATCCAGATCAGGCTCGCTGATGGCCAGATAGGCCCAGACCTTGTGTTCCTCTTCCAAGGTGATCTCAAGCACATAGGCCGAGTCAGTCTGCTCGATGATTTGGCTTTGAATTTGCATAATGAAATGAGTGTGTCAGCTAAAAGACAAGGTAGCGGTAACGGGTGCGTGATCCGAAGGCTGTTCATTGGCACGCGGCTCGCGGTCAATATCGCAGGCCGAGCAACGGGCCTTGAGCTCGTCGGACAGCAGGGCGTGGTCAATACGCAGCCCGGCATCGCGGCGGAAGGCAAAACGACGATAGTCCCACCAGGTAAAGGGGCTGCCGCTTTGTTCAAACAGGCGGTAAGCGTCGTGCAAGCCCAGAGCCAGCAAACGCTCGAACGCGGCGCGCTCGGGCGGGGAAACCAGAACATCGTCTACCCATTTGGCCGGGTCGTACACGTCCTGGTCGGCTGGGGCAATATTATAGTCGCCCAGAATGGCCAGACGGGGATACTGCTGCAATTCTTTTTCCAGCCAGTCGTGCAAGGCGGCAAACCATTCCAGCTTGTAGGTGTACTTCTCGCTCTCCAGCGATTGCCCGTTGGGACAATAGGCACAGATCACACGCACCGGACCGTCAGGTGATGGGTACGTGGCGGCCAGCAGGCGCTGTTGCGGGTCGTCGTAATTGGGCAGATTGCGCTGCACGTCGATGCCCGGTTCACGGGAAATCAGGGCCACGCCGTTATAGGTTTTCTGACCGGCCCAGTGGGCGTGATACCCCATTTCCTGAAAAGCCTCCAAAGGAAAACGCTCGTCGGGCAGTTTCAGCTCTTGAAGACACAGCACGTCTACGGGGTTGGCGGCCAGCCAGTCAAGAACTTGAGGAAGACGGACGTTCAGGGAGTTCACGTTCCAGGTGGTTAGTTTCATGGTGTAGAGATATTCTTTTGAATTCAGGGTGTTGCATGGGGGCGCTGGCATCGTTTGATTGGCCTGTTCAGTTCACGGCCTACCCAGTCCTTGCTGTGCCAGCGGCGCCCATGTTGCGCGGATGCCACTATCATATCAGCGCACAGGTTTTTAGCAGCATTTGACCCCTGGGCTTGGGCCAGTGGAATGTGTCTGCAATCGGCTCTTCTCTCAGGTCCATTTCCGTATTTGAAAATAAAAACCGCCCCGCTTTGAAGAGTCGAAAGCGTGGCGGTTTTTCTTGTTGTGTGTGGCTTTACGCGGCCTGATGCCGTGGAAGTGTAAATACCTTGTCGAACAGAAAGTTCCAGATGACAGCGGCGGTGGTCACCATCACGGCAAGCGGGAACGAGTCATTGGCGTTCGATCCACTCAGCAGGGACAAGAAGAGAGTGGAGAAAATGATGGCGAAACATTCAAACGTACTTTTACTAGGACCACAGCCGTTGCATTTTGCTCCAAAAGAACGAGGCTGCCGTGATGCGTGATGGACTCAACTTTGTTCTAGGTCGTAGTGAAAAACCGACATTTTCAGACAATAAATTTGCCCTCAAACCATCTGCATGTAACAGCTACAAAGTCAGGGTTCAAGACCTGAAGGGCGTTGTGGGCGGATTGATGTTTTTAGGGCACTAAAAAGAGGGTTTTTTGCGCAGATCACGCGCCTGCTTGTGTTAAATTGCAGGCCAAGTTGGAACGGTGGGCCAAAACCGATGAAAGGGCTTGGCCGCAGCGCGTAGTGCAAGGATTTGCTGTACAGGAAAAGGGAATAAAAAAATCGCCGTAATGGCGACTTTTTCTGTGTGATCAAAACCGGAAAGAAGGCCAATTTTGTCTGTCTTGAATGCAAGCAAGATGGAGGCGTGTGCTGGAATCGAACCAACCTGAACGGATTTGCAGTCCGTCACATAGCCAATCTGTCACCACGCCTTTTGTTTTGTCCTGGGACATGTAGAATTATGCCCAAGGACGTAGGGAAAAGCAAGTGTCACATGATGGGACGTGAAACCCGGTACGATCTGCTGCACAAAAGCGACTGACGTCCCTCCTTTTTTTGCCGCCGCTGCGGCACTCCCTTGTATTAAGGACATGGCATGCAATATCAATTCCCCATTGTGATCATCGATGAGGATTTTCGTTCTGAAAATGCGTCTGGTCTGAGCATTCGTGTATTAGCAGATGCGATCGAGGCCGAAGGCTTCGAGGTGTTGGGAACCACCAGTTATGGCGATCTGAGTCAATTTGCCCAGCAGCAAAGTCGTGCCAGCGCGTTTATTTTGTCCATCGATGATGAGGAGTTCACGCAAGATGGAGACAGCGCCCCGGCGCTGGTGAATCTGCGTGCCTTTATTCGGGCTGTGCGTCGTCGCAATACCGATGTACCTATTTATGTGTATGGCGAGACCAAAACAGCTCGTCATATGCCAAACGATATCTTGCGCGAGCTGCAAGGCGTTATTCACATGTTCGAGGACACGCCCGAGTTCGTGGCGCGTCACATCGTGCGTGAAGCGCGCAGCTATGTGGAAGGCGTCAAGCCGCCGTTTCTGAAAGCCTTGCTCGATTACGCCGAGGACGGTTCGTATTCCTGGCATTGCCCCGGTCACTCCGGTGGCGTAGCCTTTCTGAAAAGCCCGGTCGGGCAGATTTTCCACCAGTTCTTTGGTGAGAACATGCTGCGCGCCGACGTGTGTAATGCCGTGGAAGAACTGGGCCAGCTGCTGGATCATAACGGGGCCATTGGCGCCAGCGAACGCAATGCCGCGCGTATTTTCAACGCCGACCACTGCTTTTTCGTGACCAACGGCACCAGTACCAGCAACAAGATTGTCTGGCACCATGCGGTAGCTCCGGGCGATGTGGTGGTGGTGGATCGCAACTGCCACAAGTCCATCCTGCACAGCATTGTGATGACAGGCGCCATCCCCGTGTTTCTGCGTCCTACGCGCAACCACTTCGGGATTATTGGTCCAATTGCACGCAGCGAATTTGATATCGAGACCATTCGCGAGAAGATCCGCAAGCATCCCTTGCTCTCGCATCTGGATGCCGATACGGTCAAACCTCGCGTGTTGACGCTGACCCAGTCCACCTACGACGGCATTATTTACGACACCCAGGTGATCAAGAATGCCGTGGACGGTTACGTGGAAGTGCTGCACTTTGACGAGGCCTGGATTCCGCACGCCGCTTTCCACCCGTTCTACGGCCAGTTCCATGCCATGGGCAAGAACCGCCCACGTCCTCAAGAGACATTGGTGTTCTCCACCCAGTCCACGCACAAGCTGCTGGCCGGTTTGAGCCAGGCCAGCCACGTGCTGGCGCAGGACTCGGTCACCCGTAGCCTGGATCGTCATTTGTTCAATGAAGCCTATCTGATGCACACCAGCACCAGCCCGCAGTACGCGATTATTGCGTCCTGCGACGTGGCTGCTGCCATGATGGAGCCACCCGGTGGTCGTGTGCTGGTTGAGGAAAGCATTATTGAAGCCCTGGACTTCCGCCGTGCCATGCGCAAGGTCGAGTCTCAGTTTGATGAGGACGACTGGTGGTTCAAGGTCTGGGGCCCGCCAACACTGGCAGAAGACGGTGTGGGCAAGCCTGAGGACTGGATCATCACGGATGATGTGGAGCACAGCGAATGGCACGGCTTTGGCCCACTGGCTGATGGCTTCAATATGCTGGACCCGATCAAGGCAACCATTGTTACCCCCGGTCTGGATCTGACGGGCACCTTTGGTGAAACCGGTATCCCGGCTTCCATTGTGACCAAGTTCCTGGCGCAACGTGGCGTGATCGTGGAGAAGATTGGCCTGTACAGCTTCTTCATCATGTTCACCATCGGCATTACCAAAGGCCGCTGGAATTCTCTGGTGACCGCGCTGCAGCAGTTCAAGGATGATTACGACCGCAACCTGCCTGTCTGGCGTGTTCTGCCGCAGTTTGCGCGCCAGTATCCTTGCTACGAGGAAATGGGCTTGCGCGATTTGTGCCAGCACGTGCACCAGTTGTACGCCAAGCACGACATTGCCCGCCTGATGACCGATATGTACCTGTCGGATGTGGTGCCTGTCATGCGTCCGGCTGATGCTTTTGCCTGCATCGCGCAGCGTCGCACTGAGCGGGTCGAGATTGATCAGTTGGAAGGTCGCGTGACGACCAACCTGATCACGCCTTACCCACCCGGTATTCCGCTCTTGATTCCTGGCGAAGCCTTCAACAAGACGATTGTGGATTTCCTGAAGTTCTCGCGTGAACTGCATCGCCAGTGCCCTGGCTTTGGTACGGATATCCACGGTTTTGTGGAAGAGGTGGATGCCTCCGGTCAGAAGCGTTACTACGTGGATTGCGTGGCACAGTAAAGCAGCTTGCTATCCAAGGCCGGGGCAGGGAGTCGGCCTTGAGGTAGAGCAGGAAAGCAAACGGGCCTGGTGATGGCGCTTCAGGATTCTGGAAAATATCCAGACTTGAAGTGTCTTTCATCAGGCCCGTTTTTTATGGCTGTTTATCTGAGACGAACCATTGTGGTGGGTTCTTGTTGCAGATTCTTGCTACAGGCTTTGAGCTGTGCGTAAAGCACATTCCAATAGCCGCGAGGTCAGGGCTTGGGGATCCCGGTCTGCCCGCAAGATCGCCACAACCCGGCGTTGCAGAGTGGGTTGCTCAATTGGGTACTTGTACAGATTGTGTTCGTGCAACAGGCTGTCGGGAATGCGGCTGGGCAAGATACAGTCCCCCAATCCTGAAGCCACCAGCCGCAACATGGCATCTATGGTTTCAACTTCCGCCACAAATTCGGGATGCAGACCGCTGCTATGAATCATGCGGCGCAGGGCGTAGTGGGGCGGAAAGCCGATCAGGCGCAAGGCCTGGTGGCTTAAATCTGCATTGGGAAAGGGCTCCTGCCGGGCGGAGATGCAGCACATTTGATCGTCAAACAAGGTGTGCGAGATCAGCCCACCACAGTCCACCGCCGAGTCGTACACAAAACCCACATCGGCCTTGCCGCTTTCCACCAAAGCCACCACCTCGGGCGAGCTGCGTCCCAACAAGGACAGATTCACGCCAGGGTGCGAGCTCATGAAAGCGGCAGCCACGTCGGACATGAAGTAGTAGCTCAAGGTATGCACGGTGGCCAGCCGCACGGTGCCTGAATTGACCCCGTGATCCCGGCGTACAGCATGGATGGCACTGTCAATGCGGCTATAGGCGGGCTCGATCGCTTGGCGCAGCAGTTCGCCCGCATCATTCAGGCTGACTCCGCGTCCGGTGCGGGTAAACAGGGTCTGGCCCAGGCTTTGTTCCAGCGAGCTTAATTGTTTACTCAGGCTGGATTGGCTTTGTCCCAAATCATCAGCCGCTTTGCTGACCGAGCCTAATTGGGCAATGCGTAAAAAGCAGCGCAAGGAGCGATCCAGATTATCGGTGGGGCGTAAATCGTGCATGCCATTGTCTCTTTATTGTTGTGCTCAAATTTGTGAAAAGTGAGTTTTTAAGGGTGCCTTGGGTCTGTGTGAGTCGCGACGTATTCAGGGCAGTTGTTTTGGCCTGAATTGTCTATGAAAAAGACCTGTTTCAAATTGTCTTTATCTTGTTCTAACGTCGCCTAATTTGCATCCATAATGTGCTCATGTAATAGTCAAAATTGATTTGTGGTCTAATCATTGATATAATAAAGAAATCGGGGCGCTAAGGGCAGCGCCCCCTGTCGATATTGAGCAGGAGTTATTCGTGAGCAAATCGAAACCAGTACGTCGTAAACAAGCCTTTGAGGTCGAGCCCCTGAATTGGGTGGCTCCCAAGAAAGCAGTTGTAGAAACCGATCAGGAAGCCAAAGTGGACGCGTCCAGCGACCAGGCTCAGGACAGCTAAGTTCTGACTGAAGGGTTAAAAAGCGCAAGCCTCGCAGCTTGCGCTTTTTTTATGCCTGCTTGTTGTGCATCAGGACCAGCGGCGATGGGCTTGGGTGGGCGGCAGATGCCCTTGTTCCAGCAGCTGCAGGCTGGCCTCTTCAAAGCGGTTCCAGGTGGCCAGAGCCAGTTGTGAGCCTGTGCTGACCCGGCGTACGCCAATGGCGGCCAAATCAGGCACGTTCAGTCCCGGATGAATCAGCAGCACATTCACGGGCGTAGGTGCCAGTGCCTGGACCACCTGGGCAATATCGTCCAGCTCGCGTAAACCGGGGGCGTAGACCACATCGGCACCGGCCTGGGCAAAGGCTTGCAGCCGGGCTATGGTTTGCTCCAGATCCAGTGCGCCAATCAGCATGCCTTCGCTGCGGCCTATTAACAGCACGTCCTCGCCACTGTTAAGGATGGCTTGCTTGGCAGCCTGTATGCGGGCGACAGCCAGATCCAGCTCGTACAGCTCGTCTCCATGACGATCTTCAATGGACAAACCTGCAATGCCGGTTTCAATGGCCAGGCGGACATTGTCCGCGACTTGTTCCGGCTCATCGGCAAAGCCGTTTTCAAAGTCGGCGTTCAGTGGCAAATCCGTGCTGGCGGCCAGTTCTCGCAGATGCGCCAACAGGGCATCCCGACCCACCTCAAAATCTTCCAATCCGTTTGACCAGGCAAAAGCAGCGCTGCTGCTGGCAATCGCCTTTGCGCCTAGCCGTTCCAGCCGCTTGGCACCACCTATGTCCCAAGGGTTGGGCAAAATCAGTAAGCCGCTTTCATGCAAGGCTCGAAAACGGCGGCGTTTTTCCTGTGTGCTGATGTTCATGCGGGGCTCCTGAGAATAAAAAACGCAAACCGAAGTTTGCGTTTTGATGCCTGGCCACGTTTTATTTTTTCTTGGCTTTCTTGCGGATAACCAGTACGGGGATTTCCGAGTAGGTCAGAACGTGCTGTGTTTCGCTGCCCAAAAGCAGGCGTTTGTAGCCTTTGCGGCCATGCGAGGACATGACGATCAGGTCGGCATTTTGTTTTTCGGCGGTAGAAATAATGGCATCGGCCACCAGTTCCGATTTCACCACCAGACCCTTGACCGACACACCAATGTCTTTACCGGCTTGCTTGACGGCGGCCAGCTCGGATTGCGCGTGCTCTACCCAGGAGGCTTCGATACGGCTATCGAGCTTCTGATCAATAATGGGGCCGCCCTCCAGGTAGCTTTGGCGATAGCGCGGAATGACGCGCAGGGCCAGCAATTTGGCGCCGCTGGTTTTGGCCAGGTTCAGGGCATGGGTGACAGCGTGGGCGGACAGTTCTGAGCCGTCAGTGCATACCAGGATACGCTCGTACATGAGGGGGAATCCTATAAAAAGGGTTATCAAGAACGTGTCTTGTGGGTAAGGTATCAAACCATACTGCGAATTACGGTCTTTGTGTCTGCTTTATGGTTTTCCATGGCAGCCGTGTATATTCGAGTGGACGTTTTTGTCAGCTTGGCTTTTTTATGCTGGTCATCATATCCCAATGGGATTGAGGGAGATTCATATGAAAGAAGTGGTTGTAGTCCAGGCA
Organism: Alcaligenes faecalis; assembly: GCF_009497775.1. Lineage (NCBI taxonomy): Bacteria > Pseudomonadati > Pseudomonadota > Betaproteobacteria > Burkholderiales > Alcaligenaceae > Alcaligenes > Alcaligenes faecalis. The sequence goes on along the minus strand of NZ_CP031012.1, from coordinate 2,281,412 downwards.
TGCCGTACGGCGATTGGTGATTTTGGTGGTGGGCTGAAGAATGTGTCGCCAATCGAGATGGGGGCTACGGTGTTGCGCGCGGTACTGGACAGAAGTGGCGTATCGGCGGCAGACGTTCAACATGTGGTGATGGGGCAGGTCATTCAGACCGAGCCGCGCGATATGTATTTGTCGCGTGTGGCCTCGGTGCAGGCGGGCGTGGGACACGGAACACCAGCCATGAACGTCAACCGTTTGTGTGGCTCTGGTCTGCAGGCCATTGTGTCGGCCGCGCAGGGCATTCTGGTGGGTGATGCCAAGGTAGCCCTGGCAGGCGGTGCAGAAAGCATGAGCCGCGCCCCTTATATGTCCAGCGCTCATCGCTGGGGCGCCCGCATGGGTGACTCGGTCATGATGGACATGATGACCGGCGCGCTGACCGATCCTTTTGATCGCGTTCATATGGGTATTACGGCTGAAAACGTGGCGCGCCAATACGGCGTGACCCGTGCCGACCAGGACGAGCTGGCGCTGGAATCGCACCAGCGTGCACGTCGCGCGATCGAGCAAGGCTACTTTAAAGAGCAGATCGTGCCCATCATCCAGAAAAGCCGTAAGGGTGAGATCGTGTTTGATCAGGACGAGCACGTACGTCTTGATGCCACGATGGAGAACTTTACCGGTCTGAAACCCGTGTTCCTGCCCGAAGGCGGCAGTGTGACGGCGGGGAATGCCTCGGGCTTGAATGACGGTGCGGCCGCTGTCTTGCTGATGTGCGCGGAAGAAGCGCGTCAACGTGGGCTGAAGCCATTGGCCAAGCTGGTCTCCTGGGGCCATGCTGGTGTGGATCCCAGCATTATGGGGATTGGTCCTGTGCCCGCAACCCGTCTGGCGCTGGAGCGTGCCGGTTTGAGCGTGTCGGATCTGGATGTGATCGAGTCCAACGAAGCCTTCGCCGCCCAAGCTTGCGCGGTCGTGCGTGAATTGGGTCTGGACCCGGCTCGTGTGAACCCCAACGGTAGCGGTATCAGCCTGGGTCACCCCATTGGGGCGACCGGCGCGGCCATTACCGTCAAGGCTTTGCATGAATTGCAGCGCGTTCAAGGTCGTTACGCGCTGGTCACCATGTGTATTGGTGGCGGGCAGGGCATTGCAGCGATTTTCGAGCGCCCCTAAGCCTTGCGGATAGTCCCTCTCCAAGTTTGGTTTGGAGAGCCAGAAAGCCGGAAGTGGTTTCAAACCACTTTCCGGCTTTTTTTGCGGCATATACAAGTAAATCTTATAAAAACGCCGACTTGATTATTTGTTTTTGTAGCGGGCCCTAAGCATCCGGCCAATTGCATCGAATTGTTTTAAAAGTAATGCGTGGCTTGTGTGGCTGAGCATGAAGCCCTTGTTTTCTCTCGTCAGAATAAAAGGAGATTCGTATGCAAGAAGTCGTCCTGGTTCAGGGGTGTCGAACCGCTTTCGGTAATTTCGGCGGCGCCTTACGGAGTGTCCCACCCGTTGAGATGGGGGCTGCGGTCATGCAGGCAGTGTTGGGCAGAAGCGGAGCATCGGCCTCGGAGGTGGAGCAGGTGGTGATGGGGCAGGTGGTGCTGACCGAGCCCCAGGATATCTATTTGCCGCGGGCCGCCTCCATGAAAGCAGGAGTCGCTCATGAGGCGGTTGCCATGAGCGTGAACCGTTTGTGTGCCTCCGGTTTGCAAGCCATTATTTCGGCAGCGCAAGCGATTGTATTGGGTGAGGCCAGCGTGGCCTTGGCGGGCGGCGTGGAAAGCACCAGTCGAATGCCGTATATGGCGACAAGCCAGCGCTGGGGGAGCCGCATGGGTAATGTGGCCTTGGTCGATGTATTGTCGGAAATTTTCATCAGCCCCTTAACTCGGGAGCATGTGGGGGTGACGGGAGAGAATGTCGCCAGAAAGTATGGTGTGTCTCGTTGCGAACAGGATCAGTTAGCCCTGGAGTCGCACCGTAGAGCACTTCGTGCCATTGAAAATGGTTACTTTGAAGAGCAGATCGTCCCTGTGGTGGCCCCCGATGGGATTGCCTTCGAGCAGGATGAGCGTGTTCGGCATGATGGCAGTCTGGAGCAGCTTGCCGCCTTGAAGCCTATTTTCCAGAGCGACGGGGGAACGGTGACGGCCGGTAATATCCTGGGCTTGGCCGATGCGGCGGCGGTGGTGCTGATGATGGAAGAGGGGCAGGCGCGCCGTAAAGGTTTGAAGCCCATGGGCAAGCTGCGCTCCTGGGCACATGCGGGCGTGGATCCACAATTTGCGGGAATGGGGCCGGTGCCCGCGACTCGCCTGGCGCTCAAGCGAGCGGGACTGTCGGTAAGCGATATTGATGTGATCGAGTCCAATGAGGCTTTTGCAGCACAGGTTTGCGCCGTTGCCAAAGAACTGGATTTTGATCCGGAGCGCGTCAACCCGAATGGCGGCAGTATCAGTATGGGGCACCCTTTGGGGGCGACAGGAGCGGCACTGGTGGTGAAGGCTTTGCACGAGTTGCAGCGTATCCAGGGGCGATATGCTCTGGTCACCATGTGTCATGGCGGTAGTGAGGGAGTGGCCATGATTATCGAACGTCAGTGAGCCGTTCCCCATCAGGTGATCGCTGTTATGATGGCGCCTTGCTAAAAAACGCCGGAAGTGGCGCAATGCCGCCTTCCGGCGCTGTTTTCTCTGTCGTCAGCTTATATCCAGGTTCAGGATTGTGTCGGGTGCCGCGTGGCACTTGTTTGAGCGGGGTGGTCTGACTGATTTGCAAGGAAGAGTTTCATGGCTGGTGAGCAGGGGGACGATAGTCCTACGTTGTCGGAAAGCGAAGGGATCCGTTATCTGCACTTTGGAACGGAGTGGATTCAAGGTGCCATGCGTATTCGCAAGCCCGCTGAATTGGTCTTGGCCTACACACAACAGATGATGGCCTGGCTGCTATTTATGGAAGACCCCAAACCCGAACACAAACTGGCCATTCTGGGCCTGGGGGCGGGTTCCTTGCTGCGTTTCTGTTTGAAGCAGACCAGCAGCCAGGTGCAGACGGTGGAGTGGAACCCATCGGTGATTGGCATGTGCAATGCCTTCTTTCGCTTGCCGCGCAGCCCGCGCTCCCTGATTGATCAGGCCGACGCCGGGGTCTGGGTGCAAGATAGCGAGCAGCACAGCCAGTATCGCGCCTTGATGGTGGACTTGTACGACGCCCACGCCGAAGGCCCGGTGCGTGACAGCCTGGAGTTCTACCAGGATTGCCGTGCGGTTCTGGACGACGAAGGCATCATGACCGTCAATCTTTTTGGCGCACATCCCAGCTTCAAACATAATATTGACAACATTCGTGAAGCCTTTAATGGCAAAGTATTGCTCTTGCCCGAGATGGACGAGGGCAATCAGGTGGTTCTGGCCTTCAAGGGCAGCACGCTGGAGATGACGGCCGGAGAGCTGCTCAGTCGGGCCGAGCAGGTGCAGGCCGATTATGGTTTGCCGGCTACACGTTGGGCCAGGGAACTGCTCTCGTTCCGTCGCCAGATGCAGGACCAGTAAAGTAGCGGGGCAGGGATTACCTCAAGGGTCAAAGTCCTGCCGTTCGCGTTAGACTAAACACCTAAAATTTTCGTTTTTTTGCATCTAAGGAGTATTGGATGAAACTGATCAGATCGGTGCATCAGGTGGCGGCCGCTTTGGCTTGTGTGGGATTGATGTCGGGCGCTGCAGTTCATGCGCAATCTGTATCGGTATCGTCGATTGTGGAACATCCGGCCTTGGACGCCATTAAGGATGGGGTACACAAAGCACTGACCGATGCCGGTTACAACGAAGCTTCGGGCTTCAAATGGCAGTTTCAGACCGCGCAGGGCAACCCTGCGATTGCAGCCCAGATCGCGCGCAAGTTCGTTGGCGACAAGGCTGACGTTATTGTGGCTATTTCCACTCCTTCGGCTCAGGCCGTCGTGTCGGCAACCAAGACCATTCCGGTGGTGTACTCGGCTGTGACCGATCCCGTGGTGGCGCACCTGGTGCCCAGCATGGAGCCTTCGGGCACCAACGTGACGGGTGTGTCCGATGCCCTGGCACTGGAAGCTCAGGTTGATCTGATCAAGAAAGTCGTCCCCGATGCCAAGCGCGTGGGTATGGTTTACAACCCCGGTGAAGCCAACTCCGCCGTGGTCGTCAAGGAAATGAAAGAACTGCTGCCCAAGCACGGCATGACGCTGGTGGAAGCCACCGCGCCTCGTACCGTGGACGTGGGTGCGGCTGCCCGTAGCCTGGTGGGCAAGGTCGATGTGATCTACACCAATACCGACAACAACGTGGTGTCGGCTTACGAGTCCCTGGTGAAAGTGGGCGTGGATGCCAAAGTACCTTTGATTGCTTCGGACACCGACAGTGTGGCCCGTGGTGCGATCGCGGCCTTGGGCGTGAACTACTACAACCTGGGTCTGCAAACCGGTCAGCAGGTTGTCCGTATTCTGAAGGGTGAAAAACCCGGCGATATGGCCTCCGAGACCAGCAGCAATCTGGAACTGTATGTCAATCCGGGCGCTGCCAAGCGCCAAGGCGTTTCGCTCAACGAGGACTTCGTGAAGTCCGCTACAAAAATCGTCGAATAAGCCTGAGCTGACTGCTTCTTGCAGGTGGGTTGCCACAAGCTGCCCGCCTGTTTCTTTTGTATCCTAGACGTCCAACAATATGTCTATTTATTCAATGTGGGGGGCCCTGGAGATTGGTCTGATTTTCGGACTGGTTGCTCTGGGTGTTCTGATTTCTTTTCGCATCTTGCGATTTCCTGACCTGACGGTCGATGGCAGTTTTCCTTTGGGTGGGGCCGTTGCCGCCATCCTGATCAGCCAGGGTAATGATCCTTTTCTGGCGACTGTAGTGGCCACCTTCGCCGGTGCCATTGCTGGCACGATTACCGGCTGGTTGAACGTACGCCTGAAAATCATGGATCTGCTGGCCAGTATCCTGATGATGATTGCCTTGTATTCCATCAACTTGCGCATCATGGGTCGCCCCAATGTGCCCCTGATCATGGAACCGACGGTCTTCACGATTCTGCAGCCTGAATCCATCGCTGACTATATTGCCCGTCCTTTGCTGCTGATCGGTTTGGTGATCATTGCCAAGCTGGCGCTGGACTGGTTCTTTGGTACGCAAACGGGTCTGGCCATGCGTGCTACCGGTGCCAATGCGCGTATGGCGCGTGCGCAAGGCGTGGCCACCGGCAATATGCTCTTGCTGGGCATGGCGATTTCCAATGCGCTGGTCGCCTTGGCCGGTGCCTTGTTTGCTCAGTCGCAGGGTGGGGCGGATATCTCCATGGGTATCGGAACCATCGTGATTGGTCTGGCCGCCGTGATTGTGGGTGAAAGTATCTTGCCCGCACGCAAACTGTTCTACGCCACCTTGGCCGTGGTGCTGGGTGCCATTCTGTACCGCTTCTTTATTGCTTTGGCCCTGAATGCCGATGTGATCGGCCTGAAAGCTCAGGACTTGAACCTGGTTACCGCCTTGCTGGTTACCGTGGCGCTGGTGATTCCATTGCTCAAGAAAAAGCGTGCTCGTAAACAGAAGGGGGCCCAGTAATGTTAGAAGCAAAAAACCTGTCCCTGACCTTTAACCCAGGTACGCCTATTGAAACCCGTGCCTTGCGCGGGCTGTCCCTGACCATTCCCGAAGGGCAGTTTGTGACTGTGATCGGTTCGAACGGCGCGGGCAAGTCCACCTTTCTGAATGCGATCTCGGGCGACCAGTCTGTCGATGATGGCCAAATCATGATCGATAACGTGGACGTGACTCGCCGCCCGGTGTGGGAACGTGCCAACTGGGTTGCGCGTGTATTTCAGGATCCGATGGCCGGGACCTGTGAAGATCTGACCATTGAAGAGAATATGGCGTTGGCCACCTGCCGTGGCAGTCGCCGTGGTCTGAGCCGTGCCGTCCGTCACTCCATGCGCGCTGAATTTGCAGAGCGTCTGGAAACGCTGGGTCTGGGTTTGGAAAACCGTCTGACAGACCGCATCGGTTTATTGTCGGGTGGCCAACGTCAGGCGGTCAGCTTGTTGATGGCAGCCTTGCGTCCTTCCAAGATCTTGCTGCTGGACGAACATACGGCCGCACTGGACCCGCGTACAGCGGACTTTGTTTTGCAGCTGACCAATCGTATTGTGCGTGAAGGTGGCCTGACCACCATGATGGTTACGCACAGCATGCGTCAGGCTCTGGATGTGGGTGACCGCACCGTGATGCTGCACCAGGGCAAGGTGGTGCTGGATGTCAGCGGCGAGCAGCGCCAGGGTCTGGATGTGCGGGATCTGCTGGAGATGTTCGAGCGGGTGCGGGGTGAAACACTAGCCGATGATAGTTTATTGCTAGGTTAGAAAGCACTATTCCGGATCTGGAAAACCGCGTGAACTCTAGGGGGTAAACGCGGTTTTTTTATATTCAAAAAACCCTAGGTATATGATAATACGTGTTCTTTTGACGTGGGCAGACGACGGGGCAAGTGCAAGGGGGTAACTGGCTAATCGTAGTCGCCAAACGATTGCAAGATAGGAATGAGTCTCATCGCAAATTTTCCTGTTTGATTTGGGCTTTTTCGACATATACTTGCTGCTTGTCCAAACCATACAATCCAGTCAGTTTAAGCGTTAAACTCCCATGCAACGCTTAGCTCAGGAGTTCTTCATGTCATTTCAAAGCTTGTTGGGTCGGCAGACTTTTCGCATTGCTGCCTTCTCTTCCTTGGTTCTGCTCGCCGCTTGCGGCAACAAAGAGCCTCAAGCTCCGGCCGGCGGGATGAAGGTCCCGGTCAGTGTGATTACCGTCCAACCGACCTCTACCGAGTTGTTCTCCGAGCTGCCTGGACGAGTCGAAGCAATTAAAGATGCACAAATCCGCGCCCGTGTTTCCGGGATTGTGGAAGAGATCAACTTTGAGCAGGGCGCTGATGTCAAACAAGACCAGCTCTTGTTTACCATTGACCCGGCTCCGTACCGCGCAGTTCGCAACCAGGCTGCCGCTCAGCTGAAAAATGCTCAGGCCGACGCACAAAGCGCCAAGCAATTGGCCCAGCGTTACGAGCGCCTGATCAAGGAAAATGCGGTTTCCCGTCAGGATTACGACAACGCCAAGGCCCGCGCCATGCAGGCTGATGCTGCCATTGCCGCTGCACAGGCAACTCTGGACAGCGCCAATATTGATCTGGGCTACACCAAGATTGTGTCGCCCGTGTCGGGTCGTATTGGCAAGTCCCTGATTACCGAAGGTGCTCTGGTCTCGGCCGCCAACGCCACACATATGGCTACCGTGCAGCAACTGGACCGTGTCTATATTGACGTGACGCGTTCCACTGCTGAACTGACGCAACTGCGTCGCGCCATGGCCGCCGGTACATTGAAGTCGGCCGGTGAAGGTCAGGCCAAAGCCAAGGCCGTGCTGGAGGATGGCTCCCTGTACGATCAGGACGGCGCTTTGCTGTTTAGCGGTGTCAGCGTGGATCCATCTACCTCGCAGGTCACCTTGCGTGCCGTGTTCCCGAACCCTGATGAAATCCTCTTGCCCGGCATGTACGTACGCGTCCGTCTGGAACAAGGCGTGATTCCGGATGCCTTGCTGGTGCCCGCGCAGGCTGTTCAGTACACCTCGGATGGTGCCTCTAATATTTACGTGGTTCGTGAAGAGAAAGCCCAGTCCGTACCTGTCGTGTTGGGACCTGAGAGCGATGGTCAGTATGTGGTCAACAAAGGCCTGCAAGCCGGCGACCAGATCATTGTCGAAGGCTTCCAGAAAATTCGTCCCGGTGCTCCTGTCCAGACAATTCCCTGGAAGGGCAACAAGTCAGCCGCTGCGCCTGCCCCTGATGCGGCTCCCGCACAGGAACCGGCCGCCGCTGCTGAGCCAAACGAAGCCAAGTCTAGCGAGTAAGCGACATGCCTCAGTTTTTTATTGAAAGGCCCATTTTTGCGTGGGTCGTTGCCTTGGCGATCACGCTATTTGGCTTATTGGCTTTGCCCAATATGCCAGTAGCGCAGTATCCCGATGTGGCACCTCCTTCAGTCTCCATCCGGGCGACCTACCCGGGTGCAACGGCGGAAGACGTTGCCAGCACGGTAGCCAGTGTGATCGAAGATCAGCTGAACGGTGCCAAGGGCCTGCTGTACTACGAGTCCGTCAGTGACTCCTACGGCTCGACCGAAATCACCGCCACTTTCCGTCCTGGTACCAATCCTGACATGGCTCAGGTGGACGTCCAGAACCGGGTCAGCAACATTACCGCGTCCTTGCCGACAGCGGTGATGGAGCAGGGCCTGCACGTGGAGCAGTCCAGTACAGGCTTTCTGCAAGTGGTGACCTTGTCCTCCACGGACGGCAGCCTGGATCAGACAGCTCTGGCCGACTACATCGAACGCAATATCAAGAACACGATTTCCCGTGTTCCTGGTGTGGCTCGCTTCCAGCTGTTTGCAGCCGGTCGCGCCATGCGTGTGTGGCTGGACCCTGCCAAGCTGGTCGGTTACCAGATGAGCCCAGCGGATGTGACCAACGCCATTCGTCAGCAAAACATGCTGGTGTCTGCCGGTATTCTGGGTGGCCCGCCTAACCAGGACAGCCAACGTGTGGCTGCGCCGATTACGGTTAATGGTCAGCTGGCAACCGTGGAAGAGTTTGAAAACATCATTCTGCGCTCGCAGGCTGATGGCTCGACCGTGCGTATCAAGGACGTGGCTCGTGTGGAAGTGGGGGCGGACAACTACCAGTTTGGTGCTCGTCTGAACAGCAAGCCGACAGCGGCTTTTGCTATCTCCTTGCTGCCTGAAGCGAACGCGCTGGATACCGCCGCGGCAATTAAAGTCGAAATGGAGAAGTTGGCCGAGTTCTTCCCGGAAAACATCCGCTACGACATTCCTTACGACACCTCGCCCTACGTGGACAAGTCCATCACCCAGGTGGTTTACACCTTGCTGGAAGCCATGGTGCTGGTGTTCATCGTGATGTACGTGTTTCTGCAAAACGTGCGCTACACCCTGATCCCTGCACTGGTGGTGCCGGTGGCTATTCTGGGAGCGTTTGCGGTGATGCAGGTGCTGGGCATGTCCGTGAACGTGCTGACCATGTTCGCGATGGTGCTGGCCATTGGTATTTTGGTGGACGACGCGATCGTGGTGGTGGAGAACGTCGAACGTATCATGGTGGAAGACGGGCTCTCGCCTAAAGAAGCCACCAAGAAAGCCATGCCGCAAATTAGTGGCGCTATTGTGGGTATTACGCTGGTGCTGTCGGCCGTGTTCCTGCCCCTGGCATTCATGGCCGGTTCGGTGGGTGTGATTTACCGTCAGTTCTCGGTGGCCATGGCCGTGTCGATTGCCTTCTCCGGCTTCCTGGCACTGACCTTTACGCCTGCCTTGTGCGCGACCTTGTTGAAACCGATCCCTAAGGGCCATCACGAAACCAAGCGTGGCTTCTTTGGCTGGTTCAACCGTGCGTTTACGAGCACGACCAAAGGCTACGAAAGCTTCATTGGCAAGACCCTGCGTCGTGGCGGTCGGATGATGTTCATCTATCTGATCATGGTGCTGGTGCTGGGTTTCCTGTACATGCGCATGCCAACCGCATTCTTGCCCGAGGAAGATCAGGGCTACGTGATTGCCAACATCGAGCTGCCCGCCGGTTCGACAGCCAACCGTACGATTGAAACCATCTCCGCGGTCGAGAACTACTTCAAAGAGCAGCCTCAGGTTGAAAACATCATTGCCGTGCAGGGCTTCAGCTTTAACGGTAGTGGTTTGAACTCGGCTATTGCCTTTGTGCCCTTGAAGGACTTCAACGAACGTAAAGGCAAGGAAAACTCGGCTCAAGCCATTTCTGGCAAGGCCATGGGCCAACTGCTGTTCGGTTTGCCCGACTCCATGGTGATCGCGATTGTGCCACCCGCTATTTCTGCTCTGGGTAACTCCTCGGGTATTGATATGCGTTTGGAAGACCGTGGCGGCATGGGTCACGATGCCCTGATGGCAGCAGCTGATCAGTTGCTGGCTTTGGCCAAGGCAAGTCCTGTGTTTGATCCACAGAGCGTGCGTATTACCGGCTTGGGACCTGGCAAACAGATCCGTCTGGAAATTGACCGTGACAAGGCTGCGGCCTTGGGTGTGAACTTCAGCGAAGCCTCTGCCTTGATTGGCGGCGCTCTGGGCTCGTCCTTCGTGGGTAAATTTACCAACCAGGGTCGAGTGCAAAGTGTCTGGGTGCAAGCCGATGCGCCGTACCGCATGACCATCGACGATGTGCTTAAGCTCAACGCTCGCAACAGCGAGGGCAAGATGGTTCCGCTGTCGGCCTTTGTGAGCCAGACGACCGAACAAGGTCCAGTACAGATCGTGCGTTACAACAGCTATGAATCCGTCCGTATCGGTGGTGGCCCCGCTCCAGGCTATACCTCGGGTGAAGCCATGATCGAGATGGAAAACCTGATGAAGCAGTTGCCTAGCGGCTTTGGTGTGGACTGGACAGGTCTGTCTTATCAGGAGCGCCAGGCTGCAGGTCAGTCGGCAATTCTGATGGGCTTGGCTGTCCTGGTGGTGTTCATGTTGCTGGCTGCCTTGTACGAAAGCTGGGCGATCCCGCTGTCCGTGATGCTGGCCGTACCACTGGGTATGCTGGGTTCGGTCTTGTTGGTCTCCGGTCTGGGCATGCCTAACGACGTGTACTTCCAGGTGGGTATCGTGACGGTGATCGGTCTGTCGGCCAAGAACGCGATTCTGATTGTGGAGTTTGCCAAGGATGCCTACGCACGTGGTGCTACCTTGATCGACGCCACTCTGGAAGCCGCTCGCCTGCGTTTCCGTCCTATCTTGATGACCTCCTTCGCCTTTGTGCTGGGTGTGGTGCCTCTGGCTACCTCCACCGGTGCGGGTGCTGCCAGCCAGAACGCCGTGGGTCTGGGCGTGCTGGGTGGTATGTTGGCCGCAACGCCTTTGGCGGTCTTGATGGTGCCGACCTTCTTTGTCGTGATCCTCAAGCTCTTTAAAACCAAACCTCGTCTGTTTGGCGAAGCCGCCAAATTGCACGAGGAAGAACAGGCCAAGCAGGCTGCACAGCCGGCCGGTTCGCAAGGAGGACAGCACTGATGTCTAGCATGTTTTTACGTAGCCCCTTGGTGCTGGCCGTGGCGTTTGCCTTGTCGGCTTGCTCCTTGGCACCGAAGTACGAGCGTCCTGATTCCCCCGTGCCTGCACAATTCCCTCTGGCCCAGCAGGGCCAGGCGGATGCGGCACAGGTGGCTGACCTGGGCTGGCGCGAATTTTTTACCGATCCGCGTCTGCATGCCCTGATCGGGCAGGCTCTGGAAAACAACCGCGACTTGCGTATTGCCACCCAGCGTATCGAGGAAGCTCGTGCGCAGTATGGCGTGGCACGCAGTGACCAGTTGCCCAGCATTGGTGTGCAGGCGGCCGAGCAGGCCACCCACACACCGGCTGATCTGCGTCCCGGCGGCCCGACCTCGGCTCCGGTGACCCGCAGCTTCCAGGCTGGCGTCGGTATCACAGCCTTTGAACTGGACTTCTTTGGCCGCGTGCGTGATCTGGCCCGTGCCGCTCAAGAACAGTACTTTGCCACCGAGCAGGCCCAGCGTACTGCCCATATCGCCCTGGTGGCGGGCACGGCGGAAGCCTACTTCAAGGTGCGTACTGCAGAAGAGCTGCATGCCCTGATGAGCAATACCTTGCGTAGCCGTCAGGAAACACTGCGTCTGGTGCAGTCCTCTTACGATGCCGGTACCGTGTCTGCGCTGGACCTGAACCAGGCCAAGGTGCAATACAACACTGTGCGTTCCGATATGCAGGCTGTCGAGCGTGACCGCCAGCGTGCACTAAATGCCTTGCAGGTCTTGCTGGGACGTGAAATCCCCACAGATCTGCCTGCAGGCTTGCCGTTTACCCGTGCGCAGCTGATGCCTAGCTTGCCCGTGGGGCTGTCGGCAGAACTGCTGGAACGTCGTCCTGATATTGTGGCGGCCGAGCACGTCTTGCGCGGCTCTAACTACAGCATCGGTGCAGCACGCGCTGCTTTCTTCCCGCGTCTGAGCCTGACCGGCCTGCTGGGCTTCATGAGCCCCGAGCTGGGCGGTCTGTTCAGTTCGGGTAACCGTTACTGGCAGTTCCAGCCGCAAATTACCATGCCGCTGCTCTCGGGCAGCACCTGGGCCAATCTGGATCTGGCCGAGGCTCGTCGTGACATTGCGATCAGCCAGTATGAAAAAACCATTCAGGAAGCCTTCCGCGAAGTGGCTGATGCTCTGGCGGGTGAAGCCACCTACGGTCAGCAGATCGACGCCTTGCAAGAGGTTGATCAGGCTGCCAGCGAAAGCTTGCGTTTGGCCAAGCTGCGTTACGAAGTGGGTATAGACAGCTTCCTGCAGGTGCAAACGGCGGAAGTCAGCCTGTACGGTACGCGTCAAGCCTACATTCAGACTGGCTTGGCATCCCTGATGAACCGGGTCGAGTTGTACAAGGCTTTGGGTGGCGGCTGGACAGCTGAAACCGTCAAGCCTGAAACAAAGACCCAGGCCGCCGGGACAGCACCGGAATAAACAGGCGATAATACGTCTGGTCATTCATCCCTGAAACTACGGAGGTCCTTGGGGAATGTTAGAACTGGGCGTCAATATCGATCATGTGGCGACGCTGCGCCAGCAGCGTCTGACCACATACCCTGATCCAATTCAGGCCGCTTTGCGAGCAGAAGAAGCCGGAGCGGACCTGATCACCTTACATCTGCGTGAAGACCGGCGTCATATTCAGGATGCCGACGTCGAGGCCCTGCGCCCCGTGCTGCGTACCCGGATGAATCTGGAATGCGCCATCACCACCGAAATGCTGGACATTGCCTGCCGTATCAAGCCGGACGATGTCTGCCTGGTTCCCGAACACCGTGCTGAACTGACCACCGAAGGTGGTCTGGATGTGGTCGGCCGTCTGGACCAGGTCAAGGCAGCCGTGCAGCAATTACAGGCTGCCGGCATTCGTGTCTCGCTGTTCATTGATGCCGACCCGGCGCAAATCCGTGCTGCCAGTGAAGTGGGCGCTACCGTGATTGAATTGCACACAGGCACGTATGCGGATGCTCAAACGCCCGAGCAGGCCGCCAGCGAACTGGAACGTATCCGTGCCGGTATTGCTCAAGGTGTATCGCAAGGTCTGCGTGTGAATGCCGGTCACGGCCTGCACTACGGCAACGTACAAGCGATTGCTGCCTTGCCGGGGCTGACGGAGCTCAATATTGGTCACGCCATTGTTGCCCAGGCTGTCTTTGACGGTTGGGAAAAAGCCGTGCGCGACATGAAAGCCTTGCTGGTGCAAGCGGGCGCTCCTGCTCAAGCCTGACTGAGCCCTGCCATCAAGGCAGGGCACTCTTAACTGATTCTGGAAGCACTATGAGTACCATTGATTCCCTGTTGTCCCGCCGCTCCATCAAGCTGGTGCAAGGCCCCGGCCCGAACGAGCAGGAACTGGACCTGATTTTGCGCGCTGCCGTGTGCGCCCCCGACCATGGCCGTTTGCAGCCATGGCGCTTTTGCCTGATTCGTGGTGAAAACGTACAGGCTTTGGGTGAACTGGCCATTGCCGCCAACGAGCGTGCCGGTAATCCCTTGACCGAGCAGAAAGCCGCCAGCGTTCGCGCCTGGCTGGCCAAAGTGCCCATGCTGATTGCTGTGGCCAGCCACATCGATCATGGCGAAGAAAAAATCCCTGAACTGGAACGTGTTCTGGCGACGGGCGCAGCCGTCAGCAATATGCTGCATGCGGCTCACCAGTTGGGCTTTGGTGCTTTCTGGAGCACAGGCCTGGGCACCTATGGTGAAGAAGTCCCTGAAGCCTTGGGTTTTGATTCCCTGGATTACCAGTTCCTGGGCTTTGTGTCGGTAGGTACGCCTATTCACAATCTGGGTCCTGCACAGCGTCCCGAGCCACAGAAGTTCGTGACGGAGTGGCAGCCCGCCTAAGCTGGTGCGCTAGCTTGCGTAAGCCAAGCTCGCAGTCTTGATGAAAAGGCCTGAGTTCGATGATGAACTCAGGCCTTTTTTATATTCTTGTTTTCAATGAAGCGTCTGTATGGCAGCACGCGCCCTCCAGGCCATCCAGAATCGGGCAGTCGGGGTGTTGATCTCCCTGGCATTGCTCCGCCAGCACACGCAGCTTGGCGGCCATGTCCAGCAGCAGGGCAGCGCGGCTTTCCAGATCCTGAATATGAGACTGAGCCAGTTGCTTGACCTCGCTGCTGGGACGCTGCTGGTCGCGCCACAGGCTGGTCAGTTGCTGAATGTCCGCCAGATTGAAACCCAGGTCCTTGGCACGAACAATAAAGTGCAAGGTATCCAGGTCCTGATCCTGGTAGACGCGGTAGCCATTGGGGGCACGGTCACTATTCAAGAGTCCCAGATCTTCATAGTGCCGAATCATCTTGGGTGTCAGGCCGGTTACGCGGGCCGCTTCACTAATCAGCATGGGCTTTCCTCGGGCAGTGCAAGGGGACTGCGTTATGATTGAAAGAGTCAATTCTGCACATTGTAGAACGGGTGGTCGGGCAGGTCATCAGGCCCCTGATTGCCTTAGTATGGACTCAAGGAGCGGTTATGAAAGAAATTCAGTGTGATGTTGCCGTGATTGGAGCGGGGACAGCAGGCATGACAGCGTATCGCACGGCCAAACGCGCCGGTAAACGAACGCTGATGATTGAATCAGGCCCCTATGGCACCATGTGCGCGCGTGTTGGCTGCATGCCATCCAAATTGCTGATTGCAGCGGCGGATGCCGCTCATCATGCCCGCCATACCGCTCCCTTTGGTGTTCACGTTGACGGCAGTGTCCGCATTGAAGGCAAAGAGGTTATGGACCGCGTGCGTCGCGAGCGAGATCGTTTTGTGCAGTTTGTGGTGGACGATGTGGAAGGCTTTGATGCCGAAGACAAAGTACGTGGCCATGCCCGCTTTGTGTCCGAGCATGTGCTGGAAGTGGATGACCATACCCGTATCACCGCAAAGCACGTGATTATTGCTACCGGCTCCACGCCCGTGCGCCCCAAGGAGCTGGAGCCGCTGGGCGCCTTGCTGATCAATAATGAGGATGTTTTTGACTGGACGGATTTGCCGGAAAGCGTGCTGGTTGTCGGTACGGGCGTGATTGGTCTGGAGCTGGGCCAGGCGCTGGCGCGTGTGGGCGTGAAGGTGTCCATTATTAACCGCAGCCAGAGTCTGGCCGGTCTTTCTGATCCCGAGGTGCGTGAAGCTGGACGGGCGATTTTCAGCCAGGAGCTGAACATTCGCGCTGACGTAGCCGTATTGGGGAGCGAAGTCGTCAATGGCAAGGCACGCGTGCGTTTGCAGGTGGACGGCAAGGAAGTGGTCGAGGATTACGACTACGTGCTGGGAGCCGCCGGGCGCAGTCCGCAGCTGGACAATCTGGGCCTGGAAAATACGCCTGTGCAGTGGGATAGCAAAGGGCGTGTGGTCTTTGACATGGACAGCCTGCAACTGAAAGGCACTTCCATTTATCTGGCGGGTGATGTGAACCAGCGTGCGCCTATCTTGCACGAGGCAGCGGATGATGGTCGTCTGGCCGCGTTGCAGGCCATCAGCAATGGCCAGGACGAGCCCATGGCGCGTCGTGCGCGCATGGCGGTGGTGTTTAGTGATCCGCAGGTGGCTGTCGTTGGTACGCCCTTTAAATCACTGCCAGAAGGCGCGGTGACAGGGAGCGTGAACTTCGGCAATCAGGGCCGTGCCCGCGTGATGCTGGTCAACCGTGGCTTGCTGCATGTTTATGCGGACAAGGAGGGCAAGTTCCTGGGGGCCGAGATGGTCGGGCCTCAAGCCGAACATATCGCCCACTTGTTGGCCTGGTCCTTGCAGATGGGGCTGACCCTGGATCAGATGCTGGCCATGCCGTTCTACCATCCCGTATTGGAAGAGGGCTTGCGCACGGCTCTGCGCGGTGCGCAATCTGCCTTGCGAGGCAAATAAGCCCGTCTGAACAGGTCTGATTTCGTGCTCGGGTTCTTGCCCCGGCAATCTCGACCCTGTCTGTGAACTGCCCGCCAAAAGTTGGATATTAATCCGGCCTTTGGCGGGCAGTTTGATTTTCAGGGCATTTTTATTATTTAGCGGCGTTTTGCAGATGCTGTGCAGTGGTTGCTTCGGTTACCGGGTCATTTTCCAGCGCGCCCAGCAAGGAATGCAGCAGGCCGGGAAAGCGGTCCTCCAGATCATCCTTGCGCAGCGACAGCAGGTTTTCTCGTCCAGAAGGCCGCTGCCAGATCACGCCGCTATCGCGCAAGACACGCCAGTGATGCGTCATGGTGGATTTGGTTTGGCCTTGCAGCAGCGAGCCACACGCGCGTTCGCCCTCAGAGGCCAGAGCGCGCACAACGGCCAGGCGCAAGGGATTGCCCAGGGCAGTCAGTACATTTTCCAAGCGAATCTGCGCGCGTTCGGGATGATTGGGAAGCATGTAGAGTCCTGTCATTATTCGTCGCGGTGATTGTACCTGTGTCCACGTACCGTTTTCGCCTTGTGCTGTGGTTTGAATGCACGAGTGCGTGGAAAAAATCTTGTTTATAGTACGATTGTAGGCGTACTATCTGATTGTTATCAACCACTGGAACAACAGGAGCCCAGGTGCCTTGCACCGCAAGGCAGGACGACTCCAAGGACAATCATCATGGCTCGCCATACACCCATCACTCGCTATCGGAACATTGGTATCTCGGCGCATATTGACGCTGGCAAAACCACCACTACCGAGCGCATTCTTTTCTACACCGGCGTCAGTCACAAGCTGGGGGAAGTGCATGACGGGGCGGCCACCATGGACTGGATGAGCCAGGAGCAGGAGCGTGGCATCACCATTACCTCGGCGGCCACCACCTGCTTTTGGCGAGGCATGGATGGCTCGCTGCCCGAGCACCGCATCAATATCATCGATACCCCCGGCCACGTGGATTTCACCATCGAGGTTGAACGCTCCATGCGCGTGCTGGACGGCGCGGTCATGGTGTATGACGCCGTCGGCGGGGTACAGCCGCAATCTGAAACGGTTTGGCGTCAGGCCAACAAGTACAAGGTGCCGCGCCTGGCCTTCGTCAACAAGATGGACCGCGTGGGGGCCGATTTCTTCCGCGTACGCCAGATGATGGTGGACCGCCTCAAGGCCAATCCTGTGCCTGTGGTGATCCCTATGGGTGCTGAAGATGGCTTCAAGGGCGTGATCGACCTGCGTTTGATGAAAGCGATTGTGTGGGACGAGGCCTCTCAGGGCATGAAATTCAGTTTTGAGGAGATCCCTGATGATCTGCTGGCTGCGGCCAAGCAGTGGCGTGAGCGCATGCTGGAAGTGGCAGCAGAGGCTAATGAAGAGTTGATGAATCAGTACCTGGAAACGGGTGATTTGAGCGTGGCCCAGATTACGCTGGGCCTGCGCTTGCGCACCATTGCCGGAGAGATTCAGCCCATGCTGTGTGGCTCGGCCTTCAAGAACAAGGGTGTACAACGCATGCTGGATGCGGTGGTGGAACTGCTGCCTTCTCCCGTGGATGTGCCCGCTGTACAGGGCTTGAACGAGGCTGGCGAAATCGTCACTCGCCAATCCGACGACAATGAGAAGTTCTCGGCATTGGCATTCAAGCTGATGACGGACCCGTATGTCGGCCAGCTAACCTTTGTGCGTGTGTATTCCGGCGTGCTGGCCAAGGGTGATAGCGTCTATATTCCGGGCCGTGGCAAGAAAGAGCGTATTGGCCGGATTGTGCAGATGCATGCCAATGACAGGCATGAGGTGGATGAACTGCATGCGGGTGATATTGCCGCCTGCGTTGGCCTGAAAGAGGTCAGCACAGGGGAAACCTTGTGTGATCCTTCGGCCATCATCACCCTGGAGCGCATGGAGTTTCCCGAGCCGGTGATTCGTCAGGCTGTGGAGCCCAAGACCAAGTCTGATCAGGAAAAGATGGGGATTGCACTCTCGCGTCTGGCTTCTGAAGATCCGTCCTTCCGTGTCAGCACGGACGAGGAATCGGGGCAGACGATTATTGGCGGTATGGGCGAGCTGCATCTGGAGATCATTGTGGATCGCATGAAGCGCGAGTTTGGTGTGGAAGCGAATGTGGGCAAACCGCAAGTGGCCTACCGCGAAACCATCAGCAAGACCGTGCGCGATGTCGAAGGCAAGTTTGTCCGTCAGTCCGGTGGTAAAGGACAGTACGGCCATGTGGTCTTTACTCTGGAGCCGCAAGAGGCGGGCAAGGGCTTTGAGTTTGTCGATGCCATCAAGGGCGGGGTGGTTCCGCGTGAGTACATTCCGGCGGTGGAAAAAGGCGTGCTGGAGGCCCTGAACAGTGGTGTGCTGGCGGGCTATCCCGTGGTGGATGTGAAAGTCACCTTGACCTTCGGTTCTTACCACGATGTGGACTCGTCCGAGCAGGCCTTCAAAATGGCGGCGATCTTTGGTTTCAAGGAAGCGGCCAAGCAGGCATCACCCGTGATCCTGGAGCCCATGATGGCGGTGGAAGTGGAAACGCCTGAAGACTATGCCGGCAATGTGATGGGAGATCTGTCCAGCCGCCGTGGCATGGTGCAAGGTATGGATGACATGGTGGGGGCGGGCAAGCTGATCAAGGCGGAAGTGCCTTTGTCCGAGATGTTTGGCTATGCCACCACGCTGCGTTCCATGTCTCAGGGCCGTGCAACGTACACCATGGAGTTCAAGCGCTACGCGGAAGTGCCCAAGTCCATGGTGCAGGATCTGGTGGCTGAACGTCAGAGCACACGGCACGGAGGCTGATGGCAAAGGGGGTGGGTGCTCCTGTGTCTAACCAGGCACGGGAACACCCGCCCTGATGCTTCGGTTGTTGTGCTGAGGGCGCTGTTGGCCAGTCTGATCTGAGGTTTGATTCAGGGCCAAGCCCGTTTAGTTCAGCAGACTGCGTACCCCATCCGCCAGAACCTGTACTGATTCGGTGTCCGGTGCCAAATACCGGGCTCTGCCTTGCTGATCGAAGATATACACACCACGGCTGTGCGAGACTTCGTAGTTCTCGGGCGCTTTGGGATCGGGTTTTTCAATCTGGAAGGCCACTCGGTAACGACGGGCCAGATCGGCAATCTGCTTTTCTGAGCCTGTCAGCCCCATGGTGTGCTTGCCATCAAAGGCGGCTACATAACGGGCCAGGGAGTCGGGCGTATCGCGATGGGGGTCCACACTGACAAAGATGATGCGCACCTGATCGGCATCGTTCCCCAGTTCTTCCATGACCAGACCCAGCTGGGCCAAAGTGGTGGGGCAAATATCCGGGCAACTGGCATAGCCAAAAAACATCATGACGACTTTATCCTTGAAGTCATCCTGGGTGACGGTTTTGGGGCCAGCGGCTTGCAGGGAAAAACGCAGATCGGGCAGAAAGCCACGTACGGGATGCAGATTGGCAGCGGCTGCGCTGCCTAGCAGGAACAAGCCCAGCGCCAGTGTCAGGCCAAACTGTTTAAACAAGACAGGAATGGACTTTGCTGGGCTGGGTGTCATGGACGTCCTCTGGGTTCAGGCTGGCTCTGGAGTGAGCCCGCTGTGACGGAGCAGGGCGGTAATTGAAGGATCGCGACCACGGAAAGCACGGAAGGAGTCGGCAGCCGGGCGCTCGCCCCCTACGGATAGAATCTCGCGCCAGAAGCGATGCCCTGTATTGCTGTCGAGGGTATCACGCGCCCCATCCGAGTGGGTATAGGCTTTTTCCTCAAAGGCCGAGTAGGCATCGGCGGACAGCACTTCAGCCCATTTGTAGCTGTAGTAACCCGCGCCATATCCACCCGCAAACAAGTGCGAGAACTGATGCGGGAAGCGGTGCCACTCGGGCGGGAACAGCACGGCCACTTCCTGACGTACCTGGTCCAGAATCTCCATGACTGCATCAATGCTCATACCGCTGTCACGCGAGTGGATCAGCATGTCGAACAGGGAGAATTCCAGCTGGCGCACCATTTGCATGCCGCTTTGGAAGTTGCGGGCCAGATTCAGCTTGTTGTAGAGCGCACGGGGCAGATGCTCGCCGGTTTCCACATGGGCAGTCAGCATTTGCACTACAGGCCATTCCCAGCAGAAATTTTCCATGAACTGCGAAGGCAGTTCGATGGCGTCCCATTCCACGGCGGAGAAGGCCGAGGCGGCCGGATCGTCCACACGCGAGAGCAGGGTATGCAGGGCGTGGCCGGATTCGTGGAACAGCGTGATCACATCGTCATGCGTGAGCAGGGCGGGGCGACCGGGCTGG
Source organism: Alcaligenes faecalis (assembly GCF_009497775.1). Lineage (NCBI taxonomy): Bacteria > Pseudomonadati > Pseudomonadota > Betaproteobacteria > Burkholderiales > Alcaligenaceae > Alcaligenes > Alcaligenes faecalis. The sequence goes on along the minus strand of NZ_CP031012.1, from coordinate 2,261,115 downwards.
GGTTCGGCAAAGTTGCACACCAGATAGGCGATAGGCAGGCACAGATCTTCACCCAGACGGCGACGGCTGCGTTCGCTATCAACCCAGGCGCCACCTTGCTTGCCTTGGCGGGCGTGCAGGTCCATGTACAGATAGCCCAGAACCTTGCCATCCGAAGCCATGACTTCAAAAGGACGCACGGCAGGATGCCAGGCGGGGACGTCGGCGGCACGCAGCGTCACGTCAAACAAACGCTGGATGACTTTGAACAGGCCGTTCAGAACGGCAGGTTCCGTGAAGTACTGTTTGACCTCGTCTTCCGAGTAGGCGTAGCGCTGTTCGCGCAGACGCTCGGCACTGAAGGGTACATCCCAGGCTTGCAGGGTTTCCAGACCCAGTTCTTTCTGGGCGAAGGCTTGCAGCTCGTCCAGATCCTGGCGGGCGTAGGGGCGAGCCTTGGTCGCCAGATCGCGCAAGAAGCTCATCACCTGTTCAGGGGTGTCGGCCATGCGGGTTTCCAGACGCATATGGGCGTAGCTGGCAAATCCCAGCAGGCTCGCTTCCTGGGCGCGCAGGTCCAGCAGCGTTTCAATCGCCTGGGAGTTATCAAATTGGGTATTGCCTTGATCAGAGGCAATGGTGGTGTAGGCCCGGTACATCAACTCACGCAAGGTCTGGTTGCGTGCGTATTGCATGACGGGCAGGTAGCAAGGCATTTTCAGCGTCAGACGCCAGCCTTGCTGATCGTTTTCCTGGGCAGCGCGTTGGGCAGCGGCCAGCACGTCGTCCGGGATGCCGTCCAGTTCGGCCAGATCGGTACACAGGTAGTGCCACTGATCAATGGCATCGAGCACATGCTCAGAGAATTGCTGCGAAGTCTGTGCCAGCTCTTCGGAAATACGGGCGTAGTCTTCACGCGCCTGACCTTCCAGTTGCACGCCGCTCAGGCGGAAATCGCGCAGGGCCAGGGTAATGATGCGTTGGCGCTGGGGCGTCAGGGCGGCAAAGGCCGGGCTGTCGGCCAGAGCCTGATAACGCAGGAACAAAGGACGGTTCAAGCCCACCCAGGTCGAGAACTCGCTCATGCGGGGCAGGCACTGGTTGTACACCGTGCGCAGCTCGGGCGTATTGATGACCGAGTTCAGGTGACCGGCCACCGACCAGGCGCGATACAGGGTTTCGGTGGCGTCGGTGATGGGCTCGACGATGTTGTCCCAACTGGGTTCGCTATCGTCGTTGGAGACTGTGTCTACGGCTTGGCGGGCCAAGGCCAGCAGTTGGTCCACCGCCTGCTCGATGTGCTCGGGCTGGATGGCGGGATAGTCAATAAGGCTGTCGATAGGAACCAGTAAGGGATTTGTCGTCATAAACCGTTGATTAAATTAAAGACTGATGTTGGCCGAGCGTTCGGCCGCTTCCAAGGTGTTGACCAGCAGCATGGCAATGGTCATGGGGCCGACGCCGCCGGGTACGGGCGTAATGGCCGAGGCCACTTCGCTGGCGCTGGCAAAGTCCACGTCACCGCACAGCTTGCCGTCGGCACCGCGGTTGATACCGACGTCAATCACGACAGCACCGGGCTTGACCATATCGCCGGTAATGATGCCAGGGCGGCCTACGGCAGCGACCAGCACATCGGCGCGGCGGGTCTGGGCGGCCAGATCACGCGTTTTGGAATTACAGAGGGTGACGGTAGCGCCCGCAGCCAGCAAGAGCATGGCCATGGGTTTGCCCACGATATTGCTGGCGCCGACCACCACGGCTTCTGCACCGCGCAGCGCCACGTTTTCCGATTCCAGCATCTTCATGACGCCGTAGGGCGTGCAAGGGGCAAACAGCGGCTTGCCCGTCATGAGCATGCCCGCATTGCTGACGTGGAAACCGTCCACGTCCTTGTGCGGAGCAATGGTTTCAATCACCTTGTGCTCGTCCAAGTGGCCGGGCAGGGGCAGTTGAACCAGAATGCCGTGCACCGAGCTGTCCTGATTCAAGCGGGTGATCAGGGCCAGCAGCTTGGTTTCGGTGGTGTCGGCCGGCAGGCGGATGATTTCGGATTTCAGGCCGGCGGCTTCACATGCCAGACCCTTGTTGCGTACATAGACCTGGGAGGCCGGATCTTCACCGACCAGCACCACGGTCAAACCGGCCTGAATGCCGTGAGTTTGCTTCAGCTTGGCAACGCGTTCTGCAACTTCCGCCTTGATGGCGGTGGATAGCTTTTTTCCATCAATAATGCGAGCACTCATTTACGCATCCTCGGACTTGGTGAGGGCGATTTTCATGAGGTCGGCAACCGTAGTGACTTCCAGTTTTTCCATGATATTGGCGCGATGCGCTTCGACAGTTTTAATGCTGATATTCAAGTCCCCAGCAATCTGCTTGTTCAGGCGACCGGCAACAATGCGTTCCAGCACTTGCTGCTCGCGCGCTGTCAGGCGGCCCAGGACTTCTTGTTGATCTTTTTGCGCCTGCGCTTGCGAGGCGCGAGCCGTAGCCTGTTCGATCATGCGGCTGACAATGGTGCGCAGATCGGCTTCGTTAAAGGGTTTTTCCAGAAAGTCGATAGCGCCTTTCTTCATGGTGCTCACGGCCATGGGCACGTCACCGTGACCGGTAATGAACACAATCGGGATATTCGATTTGCGAGCGATCAGGGCTTCCTGAAGCTCCAGGCCGCTCATGCCGGGCATGCGCACGTCCACAATCAGGACGGCTACCTGGGCCGGGTCGTAGGCGCCCAGAAACTCTTCGCCCGAAGCAAAGCAGCGGACCCGGTAGCCATTGGCTTCCAGGAGCCAGCGCAAGGAGTCCCGTACGGCTTCGTCGTCATCGACTACGTAAATGGTGCATGGCATTTGCGGGCTGGTCATTCGGGTATCTCCAGTTTGTTATCAAGGGTGTCCGCTACATCCGGTGCCGCACAAGGTAGACTGAAACGGAAAATCGTTCCACCCTCTGGATTGCCGACTGCCCACAGGCGGCCGTGATGCGATTCAATAATTGTGCGACAGATATTCAGGCCCATCCCAAGGCCTTCGGACTTGGTACTGTAAAACGGTTCAAAGAGGCGCTCGGGGTCTTTCAAGCCATGACCGCGATCGATGACGGCCATCTCCAAAAGCGATTCTTGTTGGGTAATCACCAATTGAAGCACATGATGATCGCTGTGTTCCATGGCTTCGATCCCATTTTTGAGCAGATTCAATAATACCTGTTCTATGAGAATGGGGTCGGCAATGACGTCAGGAACGGGGTCCGGAATGCTTAATTCAATCTCGATCTGGCGCTTGCGGGCGTCGATTTCGGCAAAGCCGACGGCATTTTCCACAATACGCATGACTTTGACGCGGACGCGGCGCGGTTCGCTACGCTTCACAAATTCTCGAATGCGGCTGATGATCTTGCCTGCCCGTTCGGCTTGCTGAGCGGCTTTTTCCAGCGCGGCCAGCAGGGTTTCAGGCTGGTAGCGACCGGATTTCAGCATGGCGACGGCACCCATGCTGTAGTTGTTGATGGCCGTCAGCGGCTGGTTCAATTCGTGCGCCAGCGAGGAGGCCATTTCACCCATGGTAGTCAGGCGGCTGGTCAGCTGTACTTTTTCCTGCTGAATACGCGAGGCTTCTTCGTGCTTGCGGCGGTCGGTAATATCGCGCGCCACTTGCAGACGCACACGACGGCCATCCGTCCAGGCCAGCATGCGGTGATGGACTTCAAACCAGCGGGCGGCGGATTCGGAGTAAATCTCTACGGTTTCATCCGTGAAGCGGCCCAGGCGGCCACCCAGCAATTCAGCGTGGCCATTGGATTGGGCACCAAAGAAGCGGCGATAGGTGCGGTTGGCAAACAGCAGCTCCAGGCCATCTGACGTATCGGCCACCACGGAAATCGCATCATCCAGACCTTCCAGCACCGTCATGAAGCGTTCATGCGCGGCGGTCAGGGCCTCGCGAATGCGCTTGGGCTCGGTAATGTCCGTCATGGAGGTCATCCAGCCAATCTGCTCTCCATTAGGAGCACGCAGGGGCGAGACATACATACGGGCAGTAAAGCGCGAGCCATCACGGCGCTGAGCCTCCACTTCCAGACCACTGCTGGGCGTGCGGCCGGACAGCAAAAGGTCCAGGGTTTCCTGGTGTTGTTGATGACGACCGGGTAACCAGTAAGGGAAGGGGGCGGTACGACCGACCAGATCGGCCTCGTTCCAGCCAATCATCCTGCAAAAAGCCGGGTTCACATAGGCAATGCGGCCCTGCATGTCAAACACGCGCATCCCCGTGGACATGGAGTTTTCCATGGCGCGCCGGAAACCGGTTTCGGCGGTCTGGGCGGCTTCGGCGTGGGTACGGAAGCGGGTATAGCGCCACAGGGCCAGCAAGCTGACCACAATCACCAGGGACAGGGCCAGAATCACCATCATCAGGCGTTGCTGGCGCGTTTCCTGATCGATGGTCACAAACATGACACTGTCGTTTTGCAGGCGTTGCAGCCACAGGAATACCCCCATGACACAGAGGTAGAGAAACAGCACGACAACCGGTGTCAGCCAATAGAATCCACGCCGATTCTGCTTAGCCTGATCATAGAAGGTTGAAGGGATCAGAGACTTTTTGGGATGAGTGGCCATAACAGCAAGAAAAGAAGTATGGCTGGATTGTAATGTAGGGCTATTTTTTTTAGTGATATTTCGTATTATGAAAACACATACCATAAAATGAAATTTTGCTTGAGCGTTTCAGCGTTCTTTCCTAGAATGGTTTGGTGCAGGCGTACCCCGCCTTGAACGCTCACAGTCCGCAAAACCCGCTTCGGTCAGGATCGCTTTACTTCTTATTAGATGGGCGGCTCAGCGTCGAGCAAGACCGGACTACTACCACATATATGGAGACACTATATGTCCTCAACCCAAGACAATAGTTCGGCTCAGGTCAGTCAAGACCAAGCCCTAGAAACAAAAGAGTGGCTTGACGCCCTGGAAGCGGTGGTGGACCGTGAAGGCCCGGCCCGTGCTCATGATCTGATCGAAAAGCTGATCGATCTGGCCCGTCGCTCCGGCGCTCACATCCCGTTCTCGCCCAACACAGCTTACGAGAACACGATTCCTCCCGGTCTGGAACCTGCCCACCCCGGCAACCTGGTGCTCGAAGAGCGTATCCGTTCCTACATTCGCTGGAACGCCATGGCCATGGTGGTGCGCGCTAACCGCGAAACCCCTCCTGATGGCGGCGGTCTGGGCGGTCACATTGCCTCGTTTGCTTCGCTGGCCACCATGATTGGCTGCGGTCAGAACCACTTCTGGCACGCTGAAACCGAAGATCGCGGCGGCGACATGGTGTTTTTCCAGGGCCACTCCTCGCCCGGTATTTACGCCCGCGCCTTCATGGAAGGCCGTATCTCCGAAGACCAGTTGAACAACTTCCGTCAGGAAGTCGATGGCAAAGGCTTGCCATCCTACCCGCATCCCAAGTTGATGCCCGAATTCTGGCAGTTCCCCACCGTCTCCATGGGCCTGGGCCCATTGATGGCGATTTACCAGGCCCGTTTCCTGAAGTACCTGCATGCCCGTGGCATTGCCGATACCAGCGGCCGTAAAGTCTGGGTGTTCCTGGGCGACGGCGAGATGGACGAACCCGAATCCCTGGGCGCCATCGGTCTGGCTGCACGTGAAAAACTGGACAACCTGATTTTCATCGTGAACTGTAACTTGCAGCGTCTGGACGGTCCTGTACGCGGTAACGGCAAGATCATCCAGGAACTGGAAGGTACCTTCCGTGGTGCTGGCTGGAACGTGCTGAAACTGATCTGGGGCGGTTACTGGGATCCATTGCTGGCCCGCGACAAGGAAGGCATTCTGCGCAAGGTCATGGAAGAAACCGTGGACGGCGAATACCAGGCCTACAAAGCCAACGACGGTGCCTACGTTCGTGAGCACTTCTTTGGCAAGCACCCCAAGCTGCTGGAAATGGTCAGCCGCATGAGCGACGAGGACATCTGGCGTCTGAACCGTGGCGGTCACGATCCTCACAAGGTGTACGCTGCGTTTGACGCCGCCACCAAGCACGAAGGTCAGCCTACCGTTATTCTGGCCAAGACCATCAAGGGCTACGGCATGGGTCACGTTGGCCAGGCCAAGAACCCCTCGCACCAACAAAAGAGCCTGGATCTGGACGCCGTGCGCGAATTCCGCGACCGTTTCAACATCCCGGTTCCTGATGACAAACTGGAAGAGCTGCCTTACTTCAAGCCAGCTGACGATTCTCCAGAAATGCAATACCTGCACGCCCGCCGTCAGGCATTGGGTGGCTACCTGCCCAAGCGTCGCAACAAGGCCGATGAACAGCTGACCGTGCCTGCACTGGACGCGTTCAAGCCCATGCTGGAAGCCACTGCCGAAGGCCGTGAAATTTCCACGACTCAAGCATTTGTACGCTTCTTCAACACCTTGCTGCGCGACAAGCAGGTCGGTCCTCGTGCCGTACCTATCCTGGCTGACGAATCCCGTACCTTTGGTATGGAAGGTCTGTTCCGTCAGATCGGTATTTACGCACCGGAAGGCCAGAAGTACACGCCGGTCGATAAAGACCAGGTCATGTACTACCGCGAAACGGCTAATGGTCAGTTGTTGCAGGAAGGTATTAACGAGCAGGGTGCATTCAGCTCCTGGATTGCGGCGGCCACGTCGTACTCCAACAGCAACCGCATCATGATCCCGTTCTTCATTTACTACTCCATGTTCGGCTTCCAGCGCTTTGGTGATCTGGCCTGGGCAGCGGGTGACATGAAGGCACGCGGTTTCGTGCTGGGCGGCACGGCCGGTCGCACCACCCTGAACGGTGAAGGTTTGCAGCACGAAGATGGTCACAGCCATATTCAGTCCTCGCTGATTCCTAACTGCGTATCCTACGACCCCACCTTCGCTCACGAAGTGGCTGTCATCATGCAGCACGGTCTGAAGCGCATGGTTCAGGATCAGGAAGACGTGTACTACTACGTCACCCTGATGAACGAGAACTACGCTCAGCCTGGTCTGGTCGAAGGCGACGAAGACGGCATCCTGCGCGGCATGTACAAGTTCAAGTCGGTTGCCAAGGACAGCAAGCTGCGCGTTCAGCTGATGGGTTCGGGCACGATTCTGCGCGAAGTGATCGCTGCACAAGAACTGCTGGAAAAAGACTGGGGCATTGGCTCTGACGTCTGGAGCGTGACCAGCTTTACCGAATTGCGTCGTGATGGTCTGGATTGCGAGCGCGCTGCGCTGCTGAATCCTGAAGGCAAGGATCTGCCCGTACCTTACGTGACGACTCAGCTGGCCAAAACCGACGGTCCTATCGTGGTCTCCACCGACTACATCAAGGCCTTTGGCGACCAGATTCGTCCGTTCGTACCCAAGGATCGCACGTTCAAAGTGCTGGGCACCGATGGTTTCGGCCGCTCCGACTACCGCTTCAAGCTGCGCGAGCACTTTGAGGTTGATCGTCACTTCGTGGTGCTGGCTGCTCTGCGCGCTCTGGCTGAAGACGGCAAGATTCCGTTCAGCAAAGCGTCCGAGGCGATTGCCAAATACGGCATCAATCCTTCCAAGGCCAACCCGCACCACGCATAAGGGACTGAACCATGAGCAATATCATTCAAGTCAAAATCCCGGATATCGGTGCTGACGACGCTGTCGAAGTGATCGAAATCCTGGTCAAGGAAGGCGAGACCATTGAGGTCGAGCAAAGCCTGATTACCGTGGAGTCCGACAAGGCCTCCATGGAAATCCCATCGTCCGACGCTGGCGTGGTCAAGTCGATCAAGGTCAAGCTGGGCGACAAGGTCAAGGAAGGCAGCCTGGTTCTGGAACTGGAAGCCGCCGAAGGCGCGCAGGCCGCGCCTGCCGCTGAGCCTGCCAAGGCCGAGGCTGCTCCCGCTCCTAAAGCGGAAGCTGCGCCCGCAGCGGCTCCTGCCGCCGCTGCGGCAGCTCCGGCTGGTGGTGAACAGCAAGTTACCGTTCAAGTCCCTGATATTGGCGACGCCCGCGATGTGGACGTTATCGAAATCATGGTGCAAGTGGGTGACACCATTGAAGTGGACCAAAGCCTGATCACCGTGGAATCGGACAAGGCTTCCATGGAAGTGCCGTCCTCCCACGCCGGTGTGGTTACAGCCATCAAAGTGAAGCTGGGTGACAAGGTCAGCCAGGGTAGCGACATTCTGGAAGTGACGGTGCAAGGCGCTGCCGCCGCTCCTGCGCCTGCCAAGGCCGAAGCGGCTCCCGCTCCTAAAGCGGAAGCTGCTCCCGCCGCCGCTCCTGCCGCCAGCTCTTCGGTGGTGGTCGGTGCTGGTGCCCCGGCTCCAGAGCGTGTTTCGCCTACCGCCGCTTTTGCGGAAGCCGAAGGCTCCTTGCGCAATCTGCCCCATGCTTCGCCTAGCGTCCGTAAGTTCGCTCGCGAACTGGGTGTGGACTTGGCCAAGGTTCACGGTTCGGGCAATAAGGGCCGTATTACGGCTGACGACGTGCGCGGCTTTGTGAAGCAGGCTGTTGCTGGTGGCGCCGCCCCCGTGACTGCTGCTGGTACTGCTGCTCAGGTTGGCGGTCTGGACGTGCTGGCCTGGCCCAAGGTCGACTTCACCAAGTTTGGTCCCGTCGAAACCCAGGCTTTGTCGCGCATCAAGAAAATTTCGGGTGCCAACCTGCATCGCAACTGGGTCATGATTCCTCATGTCACCAATAACGATGTGGCTGACATCACCTCTCTGGAAGCCCTGCGTAAGGAGCTGAACGAGGAATACAAGAAGTCCGGCGCTCGCGTCACCATGCTGGCTTTCGTCATCAAGGCTGCTGTGGCTGCCCTGAAGAAATTCCCCGAGTTCAACGCCTCGCTGGACGGCGACAATCTGGTGCTCAAGCAGTACTACCACGTCGGTTTTGCCGCTGATACGCCTAACGGTCTGGTTGTGCCGGTTATCCGCGATGCTGACAAGAAAGGCATTCTGGATATCGCTCGTGAAACGGGTGAACTGGCTGCGGCTGCCCGTGACGGCAAGCTGAGCGCCGCTCAGATGCAAGGTGGTTGCTTCACTATTTCCTCGCTGGGCGGTATTGGTGGTACGGACTTCACACCCATCATCAATGCGCCAGAAGTGGCCATTCTGGGTCTGTCGCGTTCCTCCATGCAGCCAGTCTGGAATGGCAAGGAGTTCGAGCCACGCCTGATGCTGCCTCTGTCCCTGTCCTACGACCACCGCGTTATCGATGGTGCTTCGGCCGCCCGTTTCAATGCCTTCCTGGCAACGATGCTGGCCGACTTCCGTCGCATCGCACTGTAAGGAGTTGTCATGAGTCTGATTGATCTGACGGTCCCGGATATCGGTGACTCCGGCGAGGTGGATGTTATCGAAGTGCTGGTGCAGGTCGGTGATACGGTCGAAGTCGAGCAAAGCCTGATCACCGTGGAGTCCGACAAGGCCTCCATGGAAATCCCTGCCGCTCAGGCAGGGGTGATCAAGGAATTGCTGGTCAAAGTGGGTGACAAGGTCTCCCAGGGTTCGGCCATTGCCAAGATCGAAGTAGCGGAGGGCCAGGCGGCTCCCGCTGCTGCACCCGCCAAACAAGAAGCACCTAAAGCAGCTGCTGCGGCTCCTGCCGCTGCCGCTCCGGCCGCGGCACCTGCTCCGCAGGCTGCCAGCCATCAGGGTGGCGCGGATGATTCCGTGGATGTGGTCGTTCTGGGCGCTGGCCCTGGCGGTTACAACGCAGCCTTCCGTGCCGCTGACCTGGGCCTGAAAGTGGCTCTGGTCGAGCGCTACAGCACCTTGGGTGGTGTGTGTCTGAACGTGGGTTGTATTCCTTCCAAGGCCTTGCTGCATACCGTAGCGGTCTACGAGGAAGCCAAGTCCCTGGCAACACATGGCATCAAGTTCGGTGAAGCGCAAATCGACATCGACGCGCTGCGCGACTACAAGAACAAGGTGATCGGCAAGCTGACCGGTGGTCTGGCCGGTATGGCCAAGGGCCGCAAGGTACAGGTTGTGGTTGGTAACGGCCAGTTCCTGGACCCCAATCACATCGAAGTGACCGCCAATGACGGCACCAAGAAAGTGATCAAGTTCGGCTCGGCCATTATTGCTGCCGGTAGCCAGTCGGTAAAACTGCCGTTCCTGCCTGACGATCCACGCGTAGTGGATTCGACCGGCGCGCTGGAACTGAAGTCTGTGCCCAAGCGTATGCTGATCGTGGGTGGTGGCATCATCGGTCTGGAAATGGGTACGGTGTACTCGGCTCTGGGTGCACGCCTGGACGTGGTGGAAATGCAAACCGGCCTGATGCCGGGCGCAGACCGCGACGTGGTCAAGGTGTGGGAAAAGATGAACAAGCACCGCTTCGACCACATGATGCTGGAAACCAGCACCGTAGCTGCCGAAGCCCGCGAAGATGGCATCTGGGTAACCTTTGAAGGCAAGAACGCGCCGGCCGAGCCGCAGCGTTACGACCTGGTTCTGCAAGCCGTGGGCCGCTCGCCCAATGGCAAGAAGATCGGTGCCGAGAAAGCTGGTGTGCAGGTTAGCGACCGTGGCTTCATCCAGGTTGATAATCAACAGCGCACCAACGTGCCGCACATCTACGCGATTGGCGATATTGTGGGTCAGCCCATGCTGGCACATAAAGCCGAGCACGAAGCGCACGTGGCTGCTGAAGTCATCGCTGGTGAAAAATCCTTCTTTGACGCTCGCGTGATTCCTTCGGTGGCGTACACCGATCCAGAAATCGCCTGGGTGGGTCTGACAGAAGATCAGGCCAAGAAAGACGGTATCAAGGTCGAGAAGGGCGTATTCCCATGGGCTGCCTCGGGTCGTGCCATTGCCAACAACCGCGACGAAGGCTTTACCAAGGTTCTGTTCGATGCTGAAACTCACCGTATCGTGGGCGGCGGTATCGTCGGTACCAATGCGGGCGAGCTGATTGGCGAGCTGGTGCTGGCTATCGAAATGGGTGTGGACCCGGTCGATCTGGCCAAATCCATCCACCCACACCCGACCTTGTGCGAGTCCGTCAGCAAGGCTGCTGCCGTCGCAGAAGGGACGTGCACGGACTTGCCTCCCACACGTCGCAAGTAATACCAGTATTCGCCTGATAGTTAAGGCGTATTGGATCACGGCAGGTGCTATCATCAGCGCCTGCCGTTTTTATTTTGTAATTGGTGTTGTCCATGACTAATCCTGTTCTGAAAGCCGACTCCTCGCTGAGTGACTGGCTGTCCTATCTGGAAACTTTGCATCCCTCGGCCATTGATCTGGGCCTGGGTCGGATTCGCGAGGTTACCCAACGTCTGAACATCAAACTGGATTCCGTCGTCATTACGGTGGGTGGCACCAACGGCAAAGGCTCCACCTGCGCCATGCTGGAAGCGATTTTGCTGGCCGCGGCTTACAAGGTGGGTGTGTATGCCTCCCCGCATCTGGTGCGCTACAACGAGCGCATTCGCTTGAATGGCGAGATGGCCGAGGATGCCCAGATTACGGCGCAGTTTGCCCGTATCAATGAGGCCCGTGGCGATCTGACGCTGACTTATTTTGAGTTTTCCACGCTGGCCGCCTTGTTGCTGTTCCAGGAGCAGCGGGTTGACGTTGCTGTACTGGAAGTGGGCCTGGGTGGTCGACTGGATGCCGTCAATATCATCGATGCGGACTGTTCCATCATTACCAGCATTGATATCGACCACGCTGAATACCTGGGCAATACCCGTGAGCAGGTCGCCTGGGAAAAAGCCCATATTTTCCGCGCTGATCGTCCTGCGATCTGTGCCGATCCCGTGCCACCACAAACCATGTTGGATTACGCCCAGGAGATTGGTGCCCAATTGTGGCTGTTTGGCAAAGATTTCAACTATTCCGGCGACCGCCAGCAATGGGCTTACGGTGGCCGTAACCAGCGCCGCGCTGCATTGGCTTACCCAGCCTTGCGTGGAGCGAACCAGCTCCTGAATGCCTCTGCGGCATTGGCTGCGCTGGAGTCGCTGCATCCCCGTTTGGCGGTGCCTGCACAGGCTGTGCGTGCAGGTTTGCTGCGTGCCCACATGCCAGGCCGCTTCCAGATTCAACCCGGCCAGCCTTGCGTGATTTTTGACGTGGCCCACAATCCCCATGCCGCAGCTGCCTTGGCACAGAACCTGGACAATATGCCCCCGTACCCCAAGACGATTGCCGTCGTGGGCATGTACAAGGACAAGGATGTGGATGGCGTAATCGCCCGCATGGCTACCCGTATCGACCACTGGATGTGTGCCAGCCTGGAAGGCCCGCGCAGCCTGTCGGGCGAGGAGTTGGCCAATCATGTGCGTACCGTTCTGGCCAGTGGTGAGACGCCTGATGATGTGCTGGCACCCGAAGCCGAATCCAGTTCGCATCGCCCAGGTGTTCGACCGGTTGCCCGTGCTTCGGTCAGTAAAGCGTCAGCGGTCGTATCCAGTTACAACAGTCCTCAGCTCGCTTACGAGGCGGCATTAAAAGAGGCCAGTGACAATGATAGAATTGTCGTGTTTGGCTCGTTTGCGACAGTAGGACCAATACTTGAAGCCGCAAACGACCGTTCATCTTCCTGAATATCGGTAAGACTGCTTATTTCATAGGTCTAGGGCTCATGGGTTTATTTTCACGTAACGATACTTCCTCATCGTCGGGTCGCCGCGCTAGTGCTTCCAGCGATTCACAATTATCGGAACTGCGTGGACGGGCTCGCCGCCGTCTGATTGGCGCGCTGGCTCTGGTTCTGGCCGTGGTCGTGCTGGTGCCCATGCTGACTGCCGACAAAACCCCGCCCGAGCCCGAGCAGTCTCTGGCTTTGGGGCCGATTGGCCAGACAACGGGGCAGGGCACGGTGCAAACTCGCCCTGGCGAGCTGGTGGTGCAAGAGGGCACGCCCGCTCCTGTTATCGAGCAACCTGACGAGCCGCTGGTCGCTGATCCTTCCACCAGTACTGATGGTGGCCTGGCTGTGGTCAATCCCGGTCTGGAAACCGATCCTGCGCATGTGGCTACGCCAAGCACTCCAACTGAGCCGCCGCCTGTGACCACCCGTCCAGAGCCGCCTAAGCCGGTTGAAAAACCCAAGCCTGTCGAAAAACCCAAGCCAGCCCCAGCGCCTGCACAAAATGGCCGTACGGATGACGGCTCCTACGCGCTGGCCCTGCTGGAAGGCCGTGTACCGAACAAACCTGCCCCCGCTGCAGCCCCTAAACCGGCCGCGCAACAAGGCAACTTCATTTTGCAGATTGTCGCCTATTCCAACCAGAACGATGCCCAGTCGCGTCGTGATCAGCTGGTATCGGCCGGTGTGACCAATGCCTATGTAGAGACGGCACAAAGCGGTGGCAAGCCAACCTATCGTTTGCGTGTGGGTCCATTCCCCACCCGTGAAGCGGCACAGGCAGCTCAGGCCCGCTTGCGCTCGCTCGGTTACGAGAACAGTTTTATCTCGGCTAAGTGAGCAGCTTCGACTATATCGTCCTTGGAATTGTGGGTGTGTCAGGCCTTCTGGGCCTGATACGCGGATTGATCAAGGAAGTTCTTTCGCTCAGCGCCTATTTGCTGGCTTTCATGGCCGCAATCTGGTGGGGGCCACGCACATCAGGCTGGATACAAGTCTGGGTAGAAAACGGCTTATTACGTACGGCTTTGGCCTACGGAGCCGTTTTTTTTATGGTCTTGTTGCTGGTGGGCCTGTTGAACATGCTGCTGGCCAGTCTGATCGAGCAAACAGGTTTGACGCCCGCCGATCACGGACTGGGCGGCCTGTTTGGTCTGGCTCGCGGGGTGTTGCTGGTGCTGATACTGGTCATTCTGGCCGGGCATACCGATTTACCTAAAGAACCGTGGTGGGAGCAGGCCAAGCTGGCTGAGCCTGCGATCCGCGCGGTGCAGTCGATTAAGGCCATGCTGCCGCCGTCTTTGGCAGAATGGCTGCCTTATTGAGAACACACTAACGGGAACCAATCATGTGTGGAGTTGTAGGGGTTGTTGCGCGCAGCCCTGTAAATCAGTTGATCTATGACAGTTTGCTCTTGCTGCAGCATCGCGGGCAGGACGCAGCGGGCCTGGCGACCTGGCACGACCAGTTCTTCAGCATGCACAAGGCATTTGGCCTGGTGCGGGACGTATTCCGTACCCGCAACATGCGCTCCTTGCCGGGCAATAGCGGCATTGGCCACGTGCGTTACCCCACCGCAGGCTCCAGCCAGAGCGTGGAGGAGGCGCAGCCGTTTTACGTCAATGCCCCCTTTGGTCTGAGCTTTGTGCACAACGGCAATCTGACCAATTGGCGTGAGCTGCGTGAAGAACTGTTCACCATTGATCGTCGCCACATCAACACCAACTCGGACTCCGAGGTTCTGCTGAATGTGTACGCGCACGAACTGCAACGTGCTGCCACCGGCCCCGAGCTGTCCGAGGACGAGGTGTTTGAAGCCGTGGCTGCCGTGCACCGTCGTGCCCGTGGCGCCTATGCTGTGGTCTCGCAAATTGCGAACTTTGGTCTGGTTGCCTTCCGTGACCCGAACGGGATTCGTCCTTTGTGCCTGGGTCGCAACGTGACCCCCAAGGGTGAGGAATGGATGGTTGCCTCCGAGTCCGTAGCCTTGACCGGTTGCGGCTTCGAGCTGGTTCGTGATGTGGAGCCTGGTGAGGCCATCATCATTGATCTGGACGGCAATCTCAGCAGCCGCCAGTGCGCCGAGAACCCGCGCCTGAACCCCTGTGTCTTTGAATACGTGTACTTTGCCCGTCCTGACTCCACGGTTGACGGCGTGTCGGTGTACGACGCCCGCTTGTTGATGGGTGAGTATCTGGCCGAGAACGTCGCCAAGAACCTGCGTCTGGCCGATATTGATGTGGTGATGCCTATTCCTGACTCGGCCCGTCCATCGGCCATGCAGTTGGCGGCTCATCTGAACCTGAACTATCGTGAAGGCTTCATCAAGAACCGCTACGTGGGCCGTACCTTCATCATGCCCGGCCAGGAAGTGCGCAAGAAGTCCGTGCGTCAGAAGCTGAGCGCCATTCCCATGGAGTTCCAGGGCAAGAACGTACTGCTGGTGGATGACTCCATCGTGCGTGGCACAACCAGCCGTCAGATCGTGGATATGGCTCGTGCCGCTGGTGCAAACAAGGTGTTCTTTGCCTCGGCAGCGCCACCCGTGCGTTTCCCGAACGTGTACGGCATTGACATGCCTACCGTGTCCGAACTGATCGCTACAGGTCGCGACGTGGATCAGGTTGCCAAGGAAATTGGTGTGGATGGCCTGGTCTACCAGGACCTGCACGATCTGGAGCAGTCCCTGCGTGATTTGAACCCACGCTTTGCCGGTTTTGAGTCCTCCTGCTTTAGTGGCGAGTACGTGACCGGTGATGTGGACGAGGCGTATTTGAATCTGTTGGCAGAAGGCCGCAAAGGCGGTCGTGACGTGCCGGATGTGACGGATTGATCGTCTGGTTCTTTCATTGAATAAAAAACCCGCTTTTATAGCGGGTTTTTTATTTCTTCATTCTGTGATTTTTGTTTTTATGTCTGAATCGATTTTATTTAAGTTTTAATTATAAGTCGATTTTATAAAATAAATTTATTTTTCTTAACTTGTTGATAATAATAATTTCTTTCGTTTTGTTTTCGATTTTTCATTAATTAACTTATATTTCTGCTTTGTTTCTTTTGATAAACCATGAGCGCTAGCGCTCATTCTATCGGGATACAAAGATGAAAGACCTAAGCTGCGATATAGAGTCAGGCCAAACATTGGCGGTCACTGATTCGACCGGGGCGAACCTGGTCAATAGTCATTCACGGACAAACTTTCCTGCCTTGCATCAATTCCTGGAGCAGGCTCTAAGCCAAAATCAAGTGATGGGAGCGGTGGTTCTGGTCGCTCACAAAGGCCAGGTGATATTGAGTTATGTGGGTGGTTGGGCTGACAAGGAAAATGCTCGACCCATGCAAGAGGATACGGTGTTCAGATTGGGCTCCTTGAGCAAATCGGTGAGCTCCTGGTTGGCCTTGTGCTTGAGCGAGCAAGGGCTGGTTTCCTTGAAAGACAGAATCACACGTTACCTCCCCAATTTTGGTCCTCACTTTGAGTCGGAATGCCCGCCGATTTCGATTCATCAATTACTGACCCATACCTCCGGCCTTAGCTATCGCTTTATTGATGGAGAGGACAGCCTGTATGCACATGCACAGATCAGTGATGGCATTGATCGTGTTGATCTGAGTTGGCAAGAGAACTTCCGTCGTGTGTGTTCCGTGCCGCTACGTTTTGTGCCGGGGACTGGTTGGCGCTATTCATTAGGTATTGATGTGGTGGGCAAAGCCTTGGAGGTCGCATCCGGGAAAGGGCTGGCGCAACTGCTGGAAGAGACAATCAGTGCGCCTTTGGGTTTGAAGCATTGCTCGTTCTACGAGCGCGATTACTACCAGATAGCGGCGCATTATCAAAATTATGCCGCAGGCTTATCCCGTGCTGAAGGTGCTTTGGACTTGGGGATAGGCGTGCTGCGCTTCGATGAGAGCCTGATGTCCCGGCCTTCTACGCCGGTCTATGCCGGTGCTTCCATGCTAGGCTCCGGCCCGGATTTGATGCGTATCTTGCTGGGTTTGCGTAATGGTCGCTTGCTGTCCAGATCATCCTATCAGGCCTTCCTTAGCGACCATGTGCCGCATTCAGCCAAGTGCATGTGGCGGAACTGGGGCTACACCTACGGTGCGGCGATTTCTCGATTGGAGCCTGATTCAACCATGCCCATGTCGGCGGGTAGTGTGCAATGGGTAGGCGCCTTCGGGCAGAAATGGATGTTCGACCCGTACCAGGACGTGATTATTGTCAGCATGACCAACACGGCTCCGGAAGGCTTGTTTGGTGCCTTCCCGGATCAAGTACGGGATGCAGTTTATACCGACCTGGGACTGATGCCTGGATAAGGCTGTCTGTTGCTCTTGGGCATAAAAAACACCCCACAAATCGGATTTGTGTCCGGTTTGTGGGGTGCTTATGCAATCAGGCGGGGTTTGCGTGTTGATTGAAGTGCTTAGGCACCACGACGCTTGAACAAGGTCACCAACAAACCCAGGCCCAGAATTACAAACAGCGCCAGGCTCCAGTAAGCGTACTCAATCCCCAGCAGCGGTTGGCGGGCGTCCATGCAGGAGGCGTAGATGCCAAACAACCAAGGCAGGCCGCTTTCCAGGCCGGACTGGGTGATGAAGCGATCGGCAAAGGTCTGGTCGCAGCTGAACAAGTGCTGCGCTACCGATACTTGATACCAGGCAGCCAGAATGCCGCCAACAGCTGTGGCCAGGCCCAGCAGGCTGGCGACGGTGGAGCTGCGCTGATGGCCTAGTTGACGCAGTACGCCAGCGACCAGGCTGAACACGCCCAGCACAATGAAAATCAGGCGTTGCAGTACGCACCAGGCGCAAGGTGGGATGCTGAAGACGTGCTGGGAAAGCAGCGCAATGCCTACGCCGGAAAAGGCGAGTAGGGCGATCAGATAGTAGGGTGCAGCGGACTGGCGGGAGGATGCGGCCATGGTATCAAGAAGAACTTAAAGAATGAAAGGTAGATGCTTCGTGCAGCAAACCCAGGAAAAGTTCATGGAAACCGGCCCAGGTAATCTGCACGCCCAGGCACAAGAGGATGAAGGCGGACAGGCGCATCACGACGGCCGTGCCATTTTTACCCAGTTTGTACAGGAATTGCGATGCAAAACGTAAGGCCAGAAACACGATAAAACTGGCGGCGGCAATAGCGGGCAGTGCACCTGCCAGCTTGCTCATGGTGCCGGTGACCGAGTTGTCATGCAAAGTCGCACCTACCGTCAGCGCGGCGGACAGGGAGCCGGGGCCGCACAGCATGGGGAAGGTCAGGGGATAGAAGGCTTTGGAGCGAATCTGTTCCCAGGAATAGGACTCGGCCATGTTCTGGGCATGGGCCGCGTCAAAGTCCGAGGCGTTGATCAGGCGCCAGGCCGTGGCAATCACCAGCAGACCCCCGCCAATACGAATGATGGGCAGGGAAATGCCAAAGAAATTCAGCACGATATTGCCCGCCACCATGGCAATGGCCAGCATGATGAAAATATTGATGGCAACTTTCTTGGCCAGGCGAGCGCGATCGGGCACGCTGGCCCCTTCGGTCAGGGTCAGAAAGATGGGGGCGGCCGCAGGCGGGTTCAGCATGGGCAATAGCGTCGCCAATGCAAACAGAAAGCTGCGGCTGACATCAGCAAATACGGAGGAGAGTTCCATTAAGGCGGGGTGGCTTGTTGAGAGAGGGCTAAACGTACATCGCGCTCCAGGCGCAATTGATTACGGTTTTGTTCCAGTGCGGCACCACTCAGGATAAAGACGTCTTCCACGCGATCGCCCAGGGTCATGACCTTGGCCGAGCGCAGTCGCACGTCGTGGTGCTCGAATACTTGGGCGAGACTGTACAACAAACCGCGCCGGTCTGTAGCACTTAGCGTCAAAATCCAGTCTTGACCCTGTTCCTCCTGACGCAGATCCACGGTGGGCTGAATCGGGAAGACGCGGGCTCGGCGGGAGCGGATGTCGCGGTAGTGGTCGTGAGGGTGCTCGTTAGGGAGCGGGTCCTGCTTCAAGGCCTGGCACAGTTCGGTTTCGATCAGCAAGGGGTCGCGCCGCAGTGCGTGGTCGTAGGCGGGCAGCATGACGATAAAACTGTCCAGTGCCCAGCCGTGGCGAGTGGTGTAAATGCGGGCGTCCTGAATGCTGACGGCCTGGCTGTCAAAGTAGCGGCAGATGCGTAAAAACAGGCCACTGGCGTCCTTGGTGTAGACCAGTACCTGCAAGGCATCGGTTTGCCCGGCAGGGCGTATGCGCACGATGGGTGTCAGGCTGTGGGACTGGTGGTAAAGCTGGATGGTATGCCAGGCGATTTCGCTGGCGTCGTGGCGCAGGAAATAGGGCTTATCCAGCCATTGCCAGAAGTCCTCGCGGGCTTCGTCCAGCAGGCCGGCCAAGCGTATTTCGCCAGCAGCGTCGCGTTTGCGCTGATCCAGTACGGAGACACCGTCCTTGGCCTGACGTCCCAAAGCCGCCAGCGTCAGGTTGTACAGGTCTTCCAGCAGCTTGCCTTTCCAGGAGTTCCAGACGGTCGGGCTGGTCGCGCGAATGTCTGCGACAGTCAGCAGATACAGGGCCGTCAGGCGGCGCTCCGTGCCTACGGTTTGCAGGAACTGGAAGATGACATTGGGGTCGCTCAAATCGCGTTTCTGGGCGACTTGCGACATGGTCAGGTGTTCCCTTACCAGGAAGACCACCAGTTCTGCGTCCACGGGCATCAGGCCGTGATCCTGACAAAACGCCAAGGCGTCTTGCGCACCCAGCTCGGAGTGATTGCCGCCGCGTCCTTTGGCAATGTCGTGAAAGAGGGCGGCAATATAGAGCAGCCAGTGGCGATCAAAACCGCTCATCAGCTGATTGGCCATGGACAGCTCTTCACTGTGCTCGGCCATGGTGAAGCGGCGTAGATTGCGTATGACTTTCAGCGTGTGCTCGTCCACGGTGTAGGCGTGGAACAGGTCGTGCTGCATCTGCCCGACTACGCGTCGAAATACCGGCAAGTAGCGTGGCAGCAGGTTCAGTAGATTCATCAGCCGTAAGGTATGCACGATGCCTTTATTCTGCTGCAGGATTTCCAGAAACAGACGTCGATTCCGCGGTTCGGCCCGGAACTTGGCATCAATCAGGCGGCGGGCGTGCCAGAGGGCGCGCAAGGTATCGGCTTTCAGGCCTCGCAGATTGGGCTGCTGCTGTAAATGCAGCATGGCCACAAAAATAAGCGAAGAATCTTGCTCGAAGCCGTCCGGTTGACGCAGTTCCAGCTGTCCATGATGAATCTGGAAGTGGTTGTCCAGAATCAGCGGTTCCTGATCGGTTTGCGGAAACAGGTGCTCCTCGATGCTGCGCATCAGGATCAGATTCAGCTGGCTGACAATTTTGGCGGCCCAGTAGTAGCGCTGCATCAGCAGTTCGCTGGCGCGGCGGGTGGCTGTAGGTTGAAAGCCGTAAATTTCCGCCAGACGCGGTTGCAGGTCAAACAGCAGTCTGTCTTCGGCGCGACCGGTCAGTAGATGAAGCTCGATGCGCAGGCGCTTGAAGGCTTCTTCCACGCGTTGCAGGGCTTTCAGTTCCGATTCGGTGAGCAGCTCGGACTGCGCGACATCCACCCAGGTACGTCCCAAACCGGCTGCCCGTGCCATCCAGAGCAGCACTTGCAAGTCGCGCAAGGCGCCGGGAGACTCTTTGCAATTGGGTTCCAGGGAGTAGGGGGTGTCTTGCAGATGCGCATGACGCTGCTGCTGTTCAGCCTGCTTGGCCAAAAAGAAAGCCTGCGGGTCCATCTGGCTTTGCAACTGCTGTTGGGCATGGCGCAGCAGCAGGCGGGAGCCCGCCAGCCAGCGGCTTTCCAGCAAGGCAGTTTCTGTAGTGATGTCCTGGCTGGCCTGTTCCAGGCATTGGGCGGGCGTGGCCACATTGTGGCTGGGGGCCAGACCTATATCCCACAAGGCGGCGACCAGTGCCTGAATCCGGTCTATGTCCTCTGCATTCGGTTCGCGCTGCAACAGGATCAGCAAATCCACATCCGAGTGCGGATACAGTTCCCCGCGACCATACCCACCCAAAGCCGCCAAGCTGGCTTGGCGGGGCAGGGGGTAACGGTCCAGAAGTTCGCGCAGGCCTTGGTCGCAAATCTGGCACAGGCTTTTCAGCAGACGATCGCAATGCAGGTCTTGCCTGAAGCGTTCGTAGGCCCGAGCCCGGCGGCAAGCAATTCTGTCGCGAAGCTGGGCCAGGAAAGACATGGTTCAGGCCTTGTTGATAATGGCTGGAGGGGCAGGCATGCCGGGCGAGACGGTCAGCACTTCGTAGCCGGTATCGGTTACCAGCACGGCGTGTTCCCATTGGGCCGACAGGCTGTGATCGCGGGTCACGACGGTCCATTGGTCAGCCAGGGTGCGCAGTTCGCGACGGCCAGCGTTGATCATGGGCTCGATGGTGAAGATCATGCCGGCTTCCAGTTTTACGCCGGTACCGGGCTTGCCGTAGTGCAGCACCTGCGGATCCTGGTGGAATTTCTGGCCCACACCGTGTCCGCAGTACTCGCGTACAACGGAAAAGCCTTGTTTTTCAGCGTGTTGCTGAATGGCGTGGCCGACATCACCCAAAGTGGCGCCGGGTTTGACCTGGTCAATACCCAACCACATGCATTCGTAGGTGGTTTCGGTCAGGCGGCGGGCCAGGATGCTGGGCTCACCTACGTAGTACATGCGGCTGGTATCACCGAACCAGCCGTCTTGAATAATGGTGACGTCCATATTCAGAATGTCGCCATTTTTCAACACTTTATCGCCGGGAATGCCGTGACAGATAACGTGGTTGACGGAGGTGCAAATAGAGCCTGGAAAGGGTGGGTAGCCAGGGGGCGCATAGCCCACGGTGGCAGATTTGACCCCCAGTTCATTGATGCGCTCCATGCACAGGCGATCCAGTTCGCCGGTCGTGACACCTGCTTTGACAAAGGGAGTCAGGTAATCAAGGATGGATGCCGCGGTCTGGCAAGCAGCGCGCATTTTTTCGAGATCAGTGGGGTCTGTGACGAGAATACTCATAGCAACTTGAACAGGTCTATTGAAAAATAGTAGAATTATAGGCTTTTGTGAATTTTGCAGTGACGCACCGTCCCGTTTGGGGCGATCAAGCGGCCTGTCGATGGCTTGGCAGGCAATCCCACGAATGACGCGGAACACCGCGCCAAATCTGGGCTTTCCCGGTTTGACCGGCTTTTCTCGGGCCACCTGAATTGTCAGGTTGGATGAGCAAAGTCAGGCATCAGGAAATCTTGTCCCGGGATTGGGAAAAAACGCCTCAGGCCGTTGCGAGCCAGCAAAAACAAGCAAAATTCACAACACATACAGGGTCAGCACGATAACAAGCGTTGCAAAAGCAACAAGGGCAGCAGCCCGGTTCTTGTTCAGACGATGCCGACCAAGCAATCCTCTAGGATACACCTGCGAACAGTGCGCTGTATGCAGGCAGTAGCCAGAAAAGTTTCAGGCCCGGGCCCGGACGGCAGATATCCAGTCTGCCTACAGGCACGAGTCCGTTGCAGTGCAGACGTTCGCTCATGTCGGGCAACGTTTTTATGTTTTTAGTTGTAAATCGCGTGACTGTCCGTCTCGGGGTGTCTGGAATGCAGCACAGGCTGCGGCCCTTACCGGATACCGGGCAGTTACAAGACCAAACCCTTGGAGAACTTTATGTCTTTAATGCGTGAAATGCTGGAAGCTGGTGTGCACTTTGGCCACCAAACCCGTTACTGGAACCCCAAGATGGCTCCGTTCATCTTCGGTCAGCGTAACAACATCCACATCATCAACCTGGAAAAAACGGTTGTTCAGTACGAAGAAGCAACCAAATTCGTGCGTCAACTGGCTGCTCGTGGCGGCAACGTGCTGTTCGTAGGCACCAAGCGTGCTGCTCGCGAACTGGTGGCTGAGCAAGCCGAACGTTGCGGCATGCCTTACGTCGACAGCCGCTGGCTGGGTGGCATGATGACCAACTTCAAAACGGTCAAGACTTCCATCAAGCGTCTGAAAGAAATGGAAGGTCAGATGGCTGAAGGCCGTCTGGAAACCATGAGCAAGAAAGAAGCTTTGATGTTCGAACGTGAACTGGAAAAGCTGAACAAGGCCATCGGCGGTATCAAGGATATGAACAACCTGCCTGACGCATTGTTCGTGATCGACGTCGGCTACCACAAGATTGCTGTGGCTGAAGCCCGCACTCTGGGTATCCCTGTTGTGGCCGTGGTTGATACCAACCACTCGCCAGAAGGTCTGGATTTCGTGATTCCTGGTAACGATGACTCGGCCAAGGCTATCGCTCTGTACGCACGTGGCATGGCTGACGCCGTGCTGGCCGGCCGCGAACAGAACCTGAACGGTCTGGTTGAAGAAATCGCCGCTGACGAAGAATTCGTCGAAGTTCAGGCTGACACCCAGGAGTAACAGGTTCACGCTGTCTGCCAGACACCATCAGTTGTCATGGCAGACAGCTACAGTGACCCTTCGTATCGCCCCGGCTTGCCGGGGCATGTTCTACAGAATTGGAGAAAACCGTGGCTCAAATCACCGCATCGATGGTTAAAGAATTGCGCGAGAAAACCGACGCGCCCATGATGGAATGCAAAAAAGCACTGACCGAAGCCGACGGCGATATGGCACGTGCTGAAGAAATCTTGCGCGTGAAGCTGGGCAGCAAGGCTAGCAAAGCAGCTACCCGCGTTACCGCTGAAGGCCTGGTTTCTGTTTACATCGCTGACGATGCCAAGACCGGCTCCGTAGTTGAAGTTAACTGCGAAACCGACTTTGTTGCCAAGAACGATGACTTCATCGGCTTTATCAACGACGTCGCCCAACTGGTCGCCAAGAACAACCCAGCAGATCTGGCCGCTTTGGCTGAACTGCCACTGGCCGACAGCAATGTCGAGACCGTGCGCGCTGCTCTGGTTGGCAAGATTGGTGAAAACATCTCGATCCGTCGCTTCCAGCGCTACGAAACAGCCGGCCAACTGGCCAGCTACGTTCACGGTGGCAAGATCGGCGTATTGGTTGATTTCGCCGGTGGCGACGAAGAAGTGGGTAAAGATCTGGCCATGCACATCGCTGCGACTCGTCCTAAAGCAATGGACGCTTCGGGTGTTGACGCTGCTGAAATCGAAGCCGAGCGCTCCGTGGCTGCTCAGAAAGCCGCTGAATCCGGCAAGCCTGCTGACATCGTCACCAAAATGGTTGACGGCGCTGTTGCCAAGTTCCTGAAAGAAGTGACTCTGCTGAGCCAGCCTTTCGTCAAGAACGACAAGCAAAGCGTGCAGCAAATGCTGGACGAGAAAAAAGCATCGATCGCTGGCTTTACCCTGTACGTTGTGGGTGAAGGCATTGAGAAGCGTGTTGAAGATTTCGCCGCTGAGGTAGCTGCCGCTGCCGGCCAAGCCTAATCTAGCTTGTTTTTTCAGGGCAGGCACCGTAGTGGCGGTGCCTGCCCTGCTGCTTTACACTCTCTTCTGTCTTCGTCACTTGGAATCCCACCCATGACTACCCCTCATTACAAACGTGTTCTGTTGAAGCTCTCCGGCGAAGCGCTGATGGGCGAGGACTCGTTCGGTATTAATCGCAGCACAATCATTCGCATGACGGAGGAGATCGCCCAGGTTGCCCAGTTGGGGGTACAGCTGGCTATCGTGATTGGCGGGGGCAATATCTTTCGCGGCATCGCTCCAGGTGCCCAGGGCATGGATCGTGCGACAGCCGACTACATGGGCATGATGGCTACCGTCATGAACGCGCTGGCCTTGCAAGATGCCTTGAAGCACCGTGGCCTGGATGCCCGTGTGCAATCTGCCCTGAATATTGAGCAGGTCGTGGAGCCTTACATTCGTCCCAAGGCACTGCGTTACCTGGAAGAAAACAAAGTTGTTATTTTTGCAGCCGGTACGGGTAACCCGTTTTTCACCACCGATACGGCAGCGGCCTTGCGCGGCGCCGAAGTGGGTGCGGAAATCGTACTGAAAGCGACCAAAGTCGACGGCATCTACAGTGCCGATCCCAATAAAGATCCAGGTGCGACCCGTTACGCGCGTATCAGCTTTGATGAGGCCATCGTGCGTCGTCTGGAAGTGATGGATGCGACCGCCTTTGCGCTGTGTCGCGATCAGAAACTGCCTATCAAAGTGTTCTCCATCAACAAGCCCGGCGCCTTGACGCGCGCGGTCTCCGGTGAAGACGAAGGCACCCTGGTTCACGTTTAAAGTTATAGGAATTTAGTCCATGAGTCTTTCCGAGATTAAAGCATCGACCGACAGCCGGATGGGTAAGTCCCTCGAGTCTCTCAAGACAGGCCTGGCCAAAATTCGCACTGGCCGTGCTACTGCAGGCTTGCTCGATCACATTCAGGTTGAGTACTACGGTTCCATGGTGCCTGTCAGCCAGGTGGGCAACATCACGGTGGTGGATGCTCGCACGCTGAACGTGCAAGTGTGGGAAAAGCATATGGCTGGCCCGATTGAAAAAGCCATTCGCGACAACGAGCTGGGTCTGAACCCCATCTCCATGGGCGAGAGCATTCGTGTGCCCATGCCCGCTCTGACCGAAGAGCGTCGTCGTGACCTGGCCAAAGTGGTGCGTGGCGAAGGCGAAGATGCCAAGGTCGCCATCCGCAACCTGCGTCGTGATGCCAATGACACGCTCAAAAAGCAGGTCAAGGACAAGGAAATCTCCGAGGACGACGAGCGTCGCGCCCAGGAAGAAGTCCAGAAGCTGACCGACAAGTATGTGGCCGAAGTCGACAAGCTGATCGCCCAGAAAGAAGCTGAGATCATGACGGTCTAACGGCTTTTGCACAGGTGGCTAGGTGATTTCTTTCAGTTCTACCCAAACTATTCCGGAACACGGTCAGGTTCCTGGCCACCTGGCGATTGTCATGGACGGCAATGGACGATGGGCAACCCGTCGTCTTTTGCCACGCACGGCAGGGCACTTGCGTGGTGTGCAAACCGTCCGACGCATTGTCGAGGCCTGTGGCGAGCTCGGCGTGCGCTATTTGACCCTGTTTGCCTTCAGCTCCGAGAACTGGCGACGTCCTCCCGAAGAGGTGTCCCTGTTGATGGGGCTGTTCGTCAAGATGCTGCAAAAAGAAGTGGCAACACTGAAAAAAAACGGCGTCCGACTCCATATCATTGGTGAGCTATCCGCATTTAGCGAAGAACTGCGCGGGCTGATTGCCGACGCAGAAGAACAAACGCGCGATAACGACACCTTGCATTTGACGATTGCCGCCAATTACGGCGGTCGTTGGGATATTTTGCAGGCGACCCAAAAGGCGCTGGCAGCCCATCCCCATTTGGTCGATCATCCCGAACAGCTGGATGAGGCCATGTTCAGTCCCTATTTGGCGATGTCTTACGCCCCCGAGCCGGATTTGTTCATCCGCACGGGCGGAGAGCGTCGCATTTCCAATTTTTTGATCTGGCAGATGGCCTATACCGAACTGTACTTTACAGACGCGTACTGGCCGGATTTTGACCGGGCGCAGCTGGAGCAGGCCTTCGAGTGGTATCGTGGGCGCGAGCGGCGCTTTGGGCGCACCAGTGCCCAGGTGCAAGGTACCCCCGCGCCTTGACGGAGCCTTATCTATGTTGAAACAACGAGTCATCACCGCCCTGATCTTGCTGGTCATTCTGGGCGCGGCCATGCTTGCCCCCGTGCGCTGGCCATTGCTGGCTATTTTTGTCCTGATGAGTACGCTGGCCTGCTGGGAATGGGAGCGCCTGAGCTTGTCCCAGGAGCAGCAGCGTTGGGCCTGGCCCCTGGCCTTGCTGAACGGTGCCTTGATGCTGTGGTTAAGCGTGTTCTGGTATCAGACAGGCCCACAAGGGCAGGCTGCTGATCTGGTGTACCGCGGTCTGGTGCCCTTGATGGCGGCCTTGTGGGTCGTGGGTGCCACTGGGCTGGTGCTGCAAGGTCAGGCCACACAGCGCGCGCAAGGCGTCTTGCTGAGCGTGATGGGTGTGCTCGCTCCTTTGGTCGCCTGGGCCAGTCTGTATCTATTCCTGCATGCACAGGGCATTGTTTACGTGCTCTCCTTGCTGGTCCTGATCTGGGTGGCCGACATTGCTGCTTACTTCGCAGGACGTGCCTTTGGTAAAACCAAACTGGCCCCGCGTGTCAGTCCCGGCAAGACCTGGGCCGGGGCGGTAGGTGGTATGGTTGCCGCTGCTGCATGGATGCTGATCAGCGCGAATTGGGCCGGTAGTTTCGGTGCCGATGTGGTGCACCGCTGGGGCTGGCTTGCCACCGCTGCTTTGGGTGTTGCCCTGGCGGCTCTCTCTATTGTGGGTGACTTGTTCGAGTCCCTGCTCAAGCGCCGTGCCGCTGTTAAAGATTCCAGTCAATTATTGCCCGGCCATGGTGGGGTGTACGACCGTATCGACGCCTTGCTGCCGGTTGCTCCCGTGGCCTTGCTGCTAAGTGGGGCGTGGCTCTTTTAGTCCTGCGTGGATTCAAAGTGTTTGCGTCAAGGAAGAACTCATGAGTTTCCAGCATGTATGTGTGTTAGGAGCCACCGGCTCTATTGGTATCAGCACACTGGATGTGATTGCTCGCCATCCTGACCGGATGGCGGTTTATGCCGTGAGCGGCCACACTCGTATGGAGCTGCTGGCCGAGCAAGCTCGTGACAGTGCAGCCCGTGTGGTGCTAGTGCCAGATGAAGCCGCACGTAGCCGCTTTCTGGCGGCCTGGCAGGGCGGCACCTTGCCGGAGATTCGGGTGGGCGCCCAGGCGCTGGCCGATACGGCTGCAGATCCGCAAGTGACTACCGTTATGGCGGCCATTATTGGCGCGGCCGGTTTGCCCTCGGCCTTGGCCGCAGCGCGTGCCGGCAAACGCGTATTGCTGGCTAATAAAGAAGCGCTGGTTGCTGCGGGCCGTATCTTCATGCAGGCCGTGCAAGAGGGCGGGGCGCAGTTGATGCCTATCGACTCTGAACACAGCGCCATCTACCAATGTCTGGCGGGTGAACTGCCCCCAGAACCCGGTCAGCCCGTGGCTGCTCTGCGCCGTCTTTTGGTCACGGCTTCCGGTGGGCCTTTCCGCTCGCGCAGCTTGTCCGAACTGGATGGAGTGACCCCCGAGCAAGCCTGCGCGCATCCCAACTGGAGCATGGGCCGCAAGATTTCGGTGGACTCGGCCACCATGCTGAATAAAGGTCTGGAAGTCATCGAGGCGCATTGGCTGTTCTCCGTGCCTGTTGATCAGATTGATGTGGTGGTGCATCCGCAAAGCGTGATTCACTCCATGGTCGAGTACATCGACGGTTCCGTAATGGCGCAGTTGGGGCAGCCCGACATGCGTACGGCGATTGCCTACGGTCTGGGCTTTCCGGAGCGCCTGTATAGCGGCGTAGGCTTGCTGGATCTGGCCACAATGGGTCGCCTGGATTTTGAGCAACCCGATTTTCTGCGTTTTCCCTGTCTGCGACTGGCCTATGATGCCTTGCGCAGCAGCCAGGCCGCTTGCGTGACCTTGAATGCGGCCAATGAAATCGCCGTAGACCGTTTCCTGGAACGGCAGATTGGCTATACTCAGATCCCGGCTGTGATCGAGCATTGTCTGGACAAGCTCAATGGCCGTGCCAGTCAGGCTTTGGACGCCCTGGACGGGGTCCTGGAGCTGGATAGCGAAACCCGTTCGCTGGCGCTGGATTACTGCCGAATCTCTGCGCGTATTTAACAGGAATTAACATGCTCTTCACCATTCTGGCGTTCTTGGTAGCCTTGGGCGTGCTGGTGACCTTTCACGAGCTGGGCCACTACTGGGTGGCCCGTCGTTGCGGGGTGCGGGTAGAGCGTTTTTCGATTGGTTTTGGCAAGGTGCTGTACCGTCGTTTCGACAAGAACGGCACCGAGTGGGCCGTTTCGGCCTTGCCTCTGGGCGGCTACGTCGCCATGCAAAATGATCCGCCTGCTCATGCAACGCAGGCGCAGATCGACGAATCCTTCAATCACAAACCCCTGCGACAACGCGCCGCCATTGTGCTGGCTGGCCCTATGGCCAACCTGATTCTGGCGGTGGTGATCTATGCCTTCGTGGGCTTGCTGGGCACGCAGGAACCCATTGCGCAAATTGGCCCCGTTCCAGAAGGGACACCCGCTGCACAAGCCGGTTTCCAGGCCGGAGATCGCCTGGTTTCAGTCGATGGCAAGCCGGTAGATTCCTGGTTGCAGGCACGCTGGGCCTTTATGGACGCTTTGTCCACGGGCGGCGAGCTGGAAGTGGGTGTCAAAGACCCGCTTGGACAGGAACAAAATCGTTACCTGAGATTACCGGCGGGTGAGATTTTGCCGGATGGGCAGGACCTGATGGCCCAGGCCGGTCTGGTACTGCGCCCGGCGCGCTCCATCGTCCAGGAAGTGTTTAAAGACAGTGCTGCCGAGCAGGCTGGCTTGAAAGAGGGCGATGTTATTGTCCGCCTGGATAATTTGATCGAGCCTGCTATCACGCCCTTTGTCCAAAAGGTGCAACAATCTGCGGGCAAGACGCTGGAGCTGGATGTACTGCGCGAAGGTGAAATTCAACGCCTGCTGGTGACTCCCCAGGGCGATCCCAGCGAGCAAGGCCGAATTGGTGCGCAAGTGGCCATGGACATGCCGATGACGCTGGTGCGTTATGGCCCGATCGAGAGCGTGGAACGCGGATTTACCCGTACCGGGCAGACCTTTTGGTTCTCTTTAAAGATGATCGGGCGCATGATTACCGGGGAAGTCTCTGTACGTAATGTCAGCGGGCCGGTTACTATTGCGGATTATGCGGGCCAGACCGCACGTATTGGCTTGATTGCCTACCTGAATTTCCTGGCCTTGATCAGTATTAGCATTGGTTTACTGAATTTATTGCCCGTACCTATGCTGGACGGGGGGCATCTACTGTACTATGCCATCGAAGCTGTGCGCGGCAAGCCCGCTTCGGAGCGTATGATGCTTGTCGGTCAGCGCCTGGGCCTGGCGTTGTTGGCCGTGCTGATGAGTATTGCTTTTTTTAATGACATCACCCGCCTTTTCAGTTGAGAGCGGGTGGCATACAATTTCCAACCATTTGACCGACCAAGGATTGTCCAGGATGTCGTTTAGCCGGAAACCTACTTTTGCGTTGCGTGTTCTGCCCGTATTGGTGGCAAGTCTGCTTGCTCCCGCCTTGGCGAATGCATTTGCACCGTTTGTCGTGCGCGATATTCAAGTCAACGGCATCCAGCGGGTCGATCCCGGCGCCGTGTTCTCGTCCTTGCCCGTCAAGGTCGGTGAGTCCTTCTCGGAAGAGCAGGCAGCGGACGCGATTCAGCGCCTGTACGCCACGGGCTTTTTCAGTGACGTGCAAATTGACACCGGCACCAATGTGCTGATCGTCAACGTCAAAGAGCGCCCAACTATCGCCTCCGTGTCCTTTAACGGCATGCGCGAGTTCGATGCCAAGAATATTACCAACTCCCTGGCCCAGGTAGGCTTTGGAGAAGGCCGGGTTTTTGACCGTTCCATGCTGGAACGAGCTGAATTCGAGCTGAAACAGCAATACTTGTCCAAGGGCAAGTACGGTGTGGAAATCACGCCTATCATCACGCCTTTGCCACGCAACCGTGTGGGTGTCAGCTTTGACATCTTTGAAGGTGGCCTGGCCAAGATCAAGGAAATCCGCATTGTCGGTAGCGAGGCTTTCTCGCAAAGCGATTTGCTTGATCAGATGGAATTGACCACTTCGGGCATGATGACCTGGTACACCGGTACCGATAAGTACTCCCGCGAGAAACTGGAAGGCGATATGGAGCGTATCCGCTCCTACTACCTGAATCGTGGTTTCCTGGAGTACTCGGCCGAAGCGCCTCAGGTATCGATCTCGCCCGATCGCAAAGACATTTACATCACCTTGACCGTACACGAAGGCATGCCTTACACGCTGAGCAGCGTGAAGCTGTCCGGTGATTTGCTGGGTCTGGAAGACAAGATTCAGCCACTGGTGCAACAGAAAGAAGGCGAGGTGTTCTCCTCGGGTAAAACCACCGGCACCGTGAAAGCAATTACGGAATACCTGGGTGGCTTGGGTTACGCGTTTGCCAATGCCAACCCGAACCCTGTTCTGGATCGTGAAAATCACACGGCTGACCTGACTTTCTACGTTGACCCCGGTCGCCGTGTCTACGTGCGTCGTATTGAAATCGGTGGCAACGTCCGCACCCGTGACGAAGTAGTTCGCCGCGAAATACGCCAGCAGGAAGCAGCCTGGTACGACTCGGACGCGATCAAGTTCTCGCGTGACCGTGTGGACCGTCTGGGCTACTTCAATGAAGTGGACGTGAACACCAAACCCGTTCCCGGTTCGCCTGACCAGGTGGATGTGAACGTCGTGGTTCAGGAAAAACCGACCGGTCTGGTTAACCTGGGTATTGGTTACGGCTCTACCGACAAGCTGATGTTGTCGGCGGGTATCAGCCAGGACAACATTTTCGGTAGTGGTAACAGCCTGTCCTTGCAGGTCAACACCAGTAAGGTGAATCGTACCGCGGTGATCAGCCACACCAATCCCTATTGGACAGGTGACGGTATCAGCAAGACGACATCGCTGTACTACCGCCGTACCACTCCTTATCGTTCGAACGACGGTTGGGGTGATTACCAGAATACAGCGATCGGTGCTGGCATGAACTTTGGTGTTCCGATCTCGGAATACGATCGTATCTTCATGGGCGTGAACTTTGAGCAGAACAAACTCTCGCGTTTGAGCCCACAGAATACGCCACGTGCTTATCAGGATTACGTGGAAGAGTACGGCGAGCGTACCAATACGTTTATCTTCAATCTGGGCTGGTCCAAAGATACCCGTGACAGCGCGATTGCTCCCAAGAAAGGTAGCTTGACCAGTCTATCGGCCGATCTGGGCACGATGGATTTGAGCTACTACATGCTGCGCGCCAGTCACCAGCATTACATCCCGCTGGGCCGTTCATACACTTTGGCTCTGAACGGTGCAATTGATTACGGCCGTAGCGTAGGTAACAAGACCTTCCCGGTCATCAAGAACGTATATGCCGGTGGTATTGGTTCGGTACGTGGTTACGAGGGTGCCTCTTTGGGCGCTCGCGACACCTTGACCGGTGACTACCTGGGTGGTTCGCGCCGCATGATCGCCAACGCCCAACTGTACCTGCCATTCCCTGGTGCATCACGTGACCGCACGTTGCGTTGGTTCGTCTTTGCCGATGCCGGTAAGGTCGACAACACTAGCGGTGGTTGTGCAATGGGTCGCCCTGATCGTCTGTCGGAAGACCCATGCGGTTGGAAATACGCTGCGGGTCTGGGCTTGTCGTGGGAATCCCCACTTGGTCCTCTGCAGTTGTCCTACGGTCGTGCCTTGCGCGCCAAGGAAGGTGACGACAAACAGGCCTTCCAGTTCCAGATTGGTACCGCTTTCTGATGTTCGTGTTTAGTGGCACAATTGCACTATTCTGCAGCCTAATTAGCAAGGTAGATTTTTCATGAAGTCAAACATCGCATTAAAACTTACAAACATCGCCCGCAGCTTGTCGCGTGGCAATAAAGCGCTCGTTCTGGCTGCCGCGCTGGGTGTCGGCGCCATGACCGCTGCTCCTGTTGTTCAGGCCCAGACCAAAATTGGTTTTGTCAGCACGGAACGCATTCTGCGTGACTCCAAACCAGCCAAAGCTGCCCAGACCAAAATCGAAGCAGAATTCAAGCGCCGTGACGAAGAGCTGGAGCGCATGGCCAACAACCTGCGTTCGCAAGCTCAGAAGTTCGACAAGGACGCTCCTGTGCTGTCCGAGTCCGACCGTGTGAAGCGTCAGCGTCAGCTGGCTGATCTGGATTCCGATTTGCAGCGCAAGCGCCGCGAATTCCAGGAAGACTTCAACCGTCGCCGTAACGAAGAGTTCTCGGCCATTGTTGAGCAGGCTGATGCCGCCATCAAACGTATTGCTGACTCCCAAGGCTACGACCTGATCATTCAGGACGCCGTCACTGTCAGCCCACGCGTGGACATCACCGAGGAAGTTCTGAAAGCACTGGGCGGTTGATGCACTATGCCGGTATTGCTGAACGTTGATCAGGCTGTACAACTGTCTGAACTCATAGACGCCATCAACAAGACCGGACTGGATTGCAAGCTGCCAGAAGGCATTAAAGAGCCTATGCCCCGGATTCGGGGCCTAGGCTCTTTGCTTTCTGCGGGCCCGGAGGAAATCAGCTTTCTGTCCAATCCCAAGATGCAGGATCTGCTGGAGCAGACTTCTGCCGCGGTGGTGATACTGACGCCACAAGTCTATGAAGGTCTGGGCTTTACACCATCCTTTATCCCGGTTTTGTGCTCGCAACCTTATCTGATGTATGCGCTGCTGGCGCAGCGTTTTGATCAGGTACGCATGGCGGATTTGCCCAAGGGCATTCATCCCACTGCGGTGATTGATCCCAGTGCGCAGTTGGGTGAGGGTGTGTCGGTTGGGCCATTCTGTGTGGTCGAGGCTGGCGTCAAGATCGGACGCGGCACCCGTTTGGGTGCGCATTGCGTGATTGCTGCGGGTTCGACTCTTGGGCAGGACTGTTTGCTGCACGCACGTGTCACCCTGTACCACCAGGTGCACATTGGCGCGCGCGCCATTCTGCATTCGGGCGTGGTGCTGGGTGCTGACGGTTTTGGTTTCGCGCCGGATCCTGTGAAAGGGAAGGGGGCGTGGGCCAAGATTGCGCAGATCGGTCACGTACGTATTGGTGACGATGTTGAAATCGGTGCCAATACCACGGTGGATCGTGGCGCACTGGATGACACGGTGCTGGCCAACGGCGTCAAGCTGGATAACCAGATCATGATCGGGCACAACGTGCAGGTCGGCGAACATACCGCTATGGCGGCGTGTGTGGGGGTGGCCGGCTCTACCCAGATCGGGGCGCGTTGTACGATTGCGGGGGCCGCCATGCTCTCGGGGCATCTGGTTCTGGGGGACGATGTACACGTCTCTGGCGGTACGGCTGTTACCTCCAACATCAGCCAGCCCGGACGTTATACCGGGGTTTATCCCTTTGCAGGACACCAGGACTGGCAGAAAAATGCTGCCGTGTTGGGACAATTGAGCGGTTTGCGCCGTCGCCTGCGTTCTTTGGAACGTCAGCAGGCGGATGGGGCAAATGAATCATCTGAACATATCAATAAACAAAAATAAGCAGGACAGGACATGGAACTCGACATTCGACAAATTATGGATCGCCTCCCTCATCGTTACCCGATGCTGCTGGTTGATCGCGTCTTGGAACTGGTGCCCGGCAAGAGCATCGTCGCCATTAAAAACGTGTCGATGAATGAACCCTTTTTTACGGGCCACTTTCCGCACATGCCGGTTATGCCTGGGGTCTTGATCATTGAAGCCATGGCTCAGGCAGCCGCACTGTTCTCTTTTACCGATCCCGAGGATCCGTACGCCAAAGTGGACAACAAGCTGGCCTATTACCTGGTCGGTGTGGATGGCGCACGTTTCCGCAAACCCGTGATGCCAGGCGATCAGTTGCGTCTGGAAGTGACGGCTGACCGTATCAGCCGCGCTTTGTGCAAGTACACAGGCCGCGCCCTGGTCGATGGCCAAGTGGTTGCCGAAGCCAAAATTATGTGTGCTATCCGTCAATTGGAAGAATAGTTTATGCGTATTCATGAAACGGCCATCATCGAAGCAGGCGCTCAGCTTGCAGATGATGTTGAGGTCGGGCCTTACAGCATCATTGGGCCCAATGTCACGATAGGGGCGGGCACCAAAGTGGGCCCTCACTGCGTGATAGATGGGGTGACCACGATTGGTCGCAACAACCATTTCTACCGTTTCTGCTCCATCGGGGGCATGCCGCAGGACAAGAAGTACGCTGGTGAACCGACTCGCCTGGAAATTGGCGATGGCAATATGGTTCGTGAATACGTCACCATCAACACCGGCACGGTGCAGGATGTGGGCGTGACCCGTGTTGGCAATGACAACTGGATCATGGCCTACACCCACATTGCTCACGATTGCCAGATCGGCAATCACACGATTATTGCCAATAGCGTCCAGCTGGGCGGTCACGT
This sequence comes from Alcaligenes faecalis, assembly GCF_009497775.1. Lineage (NCBI taxonomy): Bacteria > Pseudomonadati > Pseudomonadota > Betaproteobacteria > Burkholderiales > Alcaligenaceae > Alcaligenes > Alcaligenes faecalis. Next base: position 2,226,429 of record NZ_CP031012.1, on the reverse strand, counting down.
GCATATCGGCGACTGGGCCATTCTGGGCGGCTTGACTGCTGTGCATCAGTTCGGTCGTATCGGCGCGCACAGCATGATTGGTGGCACCAGCTCGGTGCGTCAGGATATTCCTCCTTACGTCATCGGTGCAGGCGATCCTTTCCGCCCTGTTGGTGTGAATAGCGAAGGCCTGGGCCGTCGCAACTTTTCGGCTGAAGCGATTTCAGCCGTGAAGGAAAGCTACAAGCTGTTGTATCGTCGCAAGCTGACGGTGGAGCAGGCGGTAGAGCAGATGCAAGCCTTGCAGGAAACGCAGCCTGAATGCCGTGCGGCCGTTCAGGTCATGATCGACTTTCTGAACGACTCCAGCCGGGGTATTTGCCGACCATGAGCAGCGCCTCCAGCCCATTAGCGGCGCGTTCAGACGGGTCGGGGCAAACAGGGGCCAAGCGGGATCTGCGTATAGGAATGGTGGCAGGGGAGCCGTCTGGCGATTTGCTGGCCGCTCGCATCATTCAAGGGCTGCGCCAGGGCAATCCTGGCTTGCAGGTAGAAGGCATAGGCGGCCCCGAGATGGCCGCCCAGCAATTTCACCAATACTATCCCATGGACGCCTTGACAGTATTTGGTTACGTCGAGGCGCTCAAACGTATTCCGGGTCTGGTCTCCACCTATTTGGGCATGCGCAATCAATGGTTGCGCCAGCGTCCCGATGTGTTTGTGGGTATTGACGCCCCGGACTTCAATTTGCGCCTGGAGCATCGTTTGCGTCAGGCTGGTGTGCCTACGGTGCACTTTGTGGGGCCCTCGATCTGGGCCTGGCGCTATGAGCGTATCCACAAGATCCGCGAAGCGGTTTCCCATATGCTGGTGCTGTTTCCTTTCGAGACCGAGATCTACGAAAAGGAAGGCATTCCAGTGACCTATGTGGGCCACCCCTTGGCAGCGAATATTCCTGTGCAGCCGGACAAGGCTGATGCGCGCCGTCGCCTGGGCTTGCCCGAGACAGGCCGTATTCTGGGCGTATTGCCCGGCAGCCGCTCCTCCGAGGTCAAGATGCTGTCGCCGCGCTTTTTGCAGGCCGTACGGATCTTGCAGGACCAGGATCCGGATCTGACGATTCTGGTACCTATGGTCAATCCCAAGCGCCGTCAGGAGTTTGAGGAAGCACTGGCCCAACACCCCGTTCGCAATTTGCACATTATCGATGCCAATACGGCCGGTATTCGTCAGCCGGATTCGGAAGGTGTGGTCCGTCCACCCGCCTGGACGGTGATGGAGGCCAGTGACGCGGTTCTGGTAGCCAGTGGTACTGCCAGCCTGGAAACGGCCTTGTACAAGCGTCCTATGGTTATTTCGTATGTGCTCAGCCCCATGATGGAGCGCATCATACGGTGGAAGTCCGGTCAGGACCGGCCTTATGTGCCCTGGGTGGGTTTGCCCAATGTGCTGGCTCGGGATTTTGTCGTGCCGGAGCTGCTGCAAGAGGATGCCGAGCCCAAGAAGTTGGCGCAGGAGTGCTGGAAGGCCTTGAGCGATCAGAGCTACGTGGCGCATATCGAGCAGGTCTTTACCGAGATGCATTTGACCTTGCGTCGGGACACACCGGCCCTGGCGGCCGAGGTCATTCTGAATATGGCGCGTGCATGAAGCAGCTGGATTTATTAGTCAGTGATGTCTCGGCAGGTTTGGTTGCGGGGCTGGATGAAGCGGGGCGTGGCCCTTTGGCAGGTCCCGTCTTTGCCGCTGCCGTGATTCTGGACCCCAACAATCCCATTGAAGGCCTGAACGACTCCAAGAAGCTGAGCGCCAAACGGCGTGAAGCCTTGGCAGTGCTGATCAAGGAAAGGGCGTTGGCCTGGGAAATTGCCAGCGCTACCGTGGCGGAAATTGATGACATCAATATCCTGCACGCTGCCATGTTGGCGATGCAGCGAGCCTGTAATGGGCTGAGCGTCAAACCGGAACAAGCCTTGGTGGATGGCAATCGCATTCCAACCGGCCTGTGTTGCCCGGCAGAAGCCATCATCAAAGGTGATGCCAGCCATGCTGCCATTGCGGCCGCATCGATTTTGGCCAAAACCGCGCGGGATGCGGTCTGTCTGGAATTACACCGAGACTATCCCGAATACGGTTTTGACCAGCACAAAGGCTACGGGACGGCCTTGCATTTGGATCGTTTGTCCCAGCACGGGCCTTGTCCCGAGCATCGTCGAAGTTTCGCGCCTGTACGCGCATCTTTAGTTAGGTAAGTTGAAGAAAATGAGGCTGATTGAATCCAAAGATAATGCGCTGTTCAAACGAGTACAGCGCCTGGCTCACGATAAACGCGAGCTGGACGGGGGCGATCAGCTGATTTGGTTGGAAGGCATCCATCTGTGCCAAATGTGGCTGGAACGGAGGGGCTTGCCGGAACTGGCCGTTTTCGAGATGGATCGTCACTCGGATGAACTGCTGGAGCTGGCGCGCTTCCTGCCCGGTCATAGCAGCGTCACCTTCAATGCCACCTTGATGAACGCGGTGTCCCAGGTTGGCCAGGGGCAGGGCATAGGTTTTATTGTCCGTGTGCCTCGTGGACAGGCTTGGACAACTCCCACGAAATGCGCCATCTTGCTGGATCAGGTTCAAGACCCGGGCAATGTGGGTACGGTGCTGCGGACGGCGGTAGCGGTGGGATTGGAAGCGGTGTATCTGACCCCCGGCTGTGCCAGCGTCTGGTCGCAGAAAGTGCTGCGTAGTGCGCAGGGCGCTCATTTCTCCATTCAAATCCATGAGCAGGTCGATGGCGTGGCATTGCTTGAAAAAGCCGCCTTGCCGGTGCTGGTGACTTCTCTGGGCCTGGATACCCAGGACCTGTATGAGTCCAGCCTGCCCAACCAAGGGATTTGGGTTTTTGGTAATGAAGGGCAGGGTGTCAGCCCGGCCTTGCTGGCCAAAGCGACTCAACGCTTGTTCATCCCTCAGGCTCCTGGCGTGGAGTCCTTGAACGTGGCCATAGCCACCGCACTTTGCCTGTACGAGCAACGTCGTCAACATAGCCGCTAGTCCCAGCGGCTTTATTGCGCGGTGTTAAGCAGAGTTAGCCTGTATGCGCTAATTCTGTCTTGATATAGCACTTGTCTCTACTTGTAAAATCAAGTAAATCATCTAGTAAGGCGCCTACTTATCGGTACGCTAGCACTGAGTGCATAGCGTAGTAGACGCCTGTCTGCTAGAGGCTCCCGCAGAGCCGCCTTTTCCCTTTGTATCGCTCCATCGTTGTATCCGGCTGGATTCCCAATCCTTTTCAGATGAGGTCAACAATGAAACTTAGCGAATACGCGACCTATGATGCCCTGGCGCTGGCTGAGCTGGTCGCCAAGAAACAAATCAGTGTTCAAGAATTAAGCCAGGTGGGCAAAAAAGCCGTCGACAGCTTGAACAGCAAAATCAATGCGGTTGTAGAGAGCTGGGACGGGGAGATTGACCCCCATGCCGACCGGGACTCCGTACTGTACGGCGTCCCGTTTTTGATTAAGGATTTGGCCATCACCATGAAGGGCAAACGCTACGAGTTGGGTAGCAAGCTGGCGCAAGACATGGTGATGGATGCGGATAGTACCTTGATGAGCCTCTACAAGGAGGCAGGACTGGTCACCCTGGGGCGGACGACCACCTCGGAGTTTGCCATCAGTACAACGACGGAAGCACGCTGCGTAGGCCCTACGCTGAACCCCTGGAACCCTGCGTTCAATGCAGGCGGCTCCACAGGAGGCTCGGCCGCTGCGGTAGCAGCAGGGATGGTGCCGGTGGCTCATGCAACCGACGGCGGTGGCTCCATTCGTGTCCCTGCGGCGGTGAACGGCCTGTTTGGTTTGAAACCGACTCGGGGGCGTGTCTCCAGCGGCCCTCTGCAAGATGAGGTGTGGAGCGGTTTGCTGGCCCACCTGGGTGTCAGCCGCAGTGTGCGGGACAGTGCAGCCTTGCTGGATGCGATTAGCCGCCCTGGTATTGGAGAGCCGTATTACACGGCAGCGCCACCTCAAACCTTTCTGTCGGCTGTGAAGAAAAACCCAGGCTCCTTGCGTATCGGGCTGATGATGGACCCACCCAGTGGCGATAAAACCCAGTCTGCCATTGCGGCCAAAGCGATTGATATGGCCTCGGTGCTGGAGTCCCTGGGTCATCAGGTGGAGCCCCTGGTGTTTGATTTCGGCGTCAGCTGGGAAGCTTTTGTGCACGCCAATGCCCAGTTCTGGAACGTGAACACGGCGGCGTGGATAGACAGCATTGCCGTGGCCACAGGACGGCCGGTAAATGAGGAGTATCTGGAGCAGGCCACGCTGGCGGCCTATGCCTACGGCAAGAAGATAAGCGGGATTGATATTCTGGGGGCGATTGCCGTGCGTAATACGGTCTCCCGGAATCTGGGGGCGTATTTCCAGAAATACGATGTCTTGATGACGCCGACCGTGCCCACGTTGCCCATGAAGGTGGGGGAGTACAACAAGGTACAGGATCAGGTAGATGGCCTGGGCTGGATTGCCCATGTTTTCCGGCAAGCGCCTTTTGCGGCTTTGGCCAATATCAGCGGTTCCCCCTCCATGTCCGTGCCTGCTGGGCAGGATGTGGCCACTTCTTTACCCATAGGGATGATGTTTACCGCCGGCTATGGTCAGGAATGCCTCTTGTTTGGGCTGGCCGGGCAACTGGAGCAAGCCTTGCCTTGGGCCGATCAGCATCCGCAGGTCTGGGTGGGCAAGTTGGACTAAGAGGGGGGCAAGCCCAGTGGAGACAAGCAGGTCCAGGCAGATGGACACCCGCAGAGACGCAAACGGGGGCGAAGCAGACCTGATACCGTACCCACAGCAAACAAAAAGGCCTGAGTTCGGTGTGATACCGAGATCAGGCCTTGATGTTGAGGCTGTCCGAATACACCCGCAGGGGGCGTATCACGTGGACTAGCCGTTCAATCCTTAGTAAGAGCGGCGGTCCAAACCGACATCGTCCAGAATCTTGGTGGAGATCTCTTCGATGGATTTGGTGGTGGTAGACAACCAGGGGATGCCTTCCATGCGCATCAGGCGCTCGGCTTCGGCCACTTCCATACGGCACTGCTCGATGGTGGCGTATTTGCTACCCGGACGGCGCTCATTACGCACTTCAGACAGACGGTCCGGATGAATGGACAGGCCAAAAATCTTTTTCCGGTAGGGGGCCAGCGTGGCGGGCAGGGTGCCGCGCTGGAAATCTTCGGGAATGATGGGGTAGTTGGCGGCCTTGACGGCGTACTGCATCGCCAAGTACAAGCTAGTAGGCGTTTTTCCGCAGCGGGACACACCCACCAGAATCACGTCGGCTTGTTCCAGACCATTCACGTACTGACCATCGTCGTGCGCCAGGCTGAAGTTGATGGCCTCAATGCGGTTGTTGTAGCGCTTGGACATGCCACCGGAGTGCGAACGGCCCACAGAACGGCTGGATTTCACTCCCAGGGCGCGTTCAATGTGTCGTACAAAGGCACCAAACAAGTCCAGGAAGGTGCAATTGGCCGCGCCAATGATGTGCGCCATCTTGGGGTCAACCAGGGTGCTGAATACCAAAGGCTGCTGGCCCTGTTCCTGGGCGCATTGATTGATGCGGTCAGCGACAGACTGGGCTTTCTCGATGGTATCGATGAAGGGAATCCGGATGGCCTGAAATTCGAATTGAGCGAATTGCGACAGGACGGAGTTGCTGAAAGTTTCGGCGGTAATGCCCGTGCTGTCGGAAACGACAAAGACGGTACGCTCAATAGGAGAAGAAGACATGGAATAAGTCGTGCACAATGCTCGGGAAACGGTACAATTTGCAAGATTACCATTTACCGCTCGAATCGGGGTATGGAAAGGCAGGTTTGCTTAGGACAGATCACACAGACGGCAACGCTGGGATCACTGCCCTAAGCAAACACGCTTTTTTTTCTATTCAAGGTGACTTATGTCTTACGTAATTGGTTTCGACAAGCTCCGCATGACGGACGTCGACACAGTGGGCGGTAAAAACGCTTCGCTGGGTGAAATGATCAGCCAGCTGGCTGACGCCGGTGTGCGCGTGCCAGGTGGTTTTGCCACAACAGCCGAAGCATTCCGCGTTTTCCTGAAAAACAACGATCTGGACAAGCGCATTCAGCAGCGTCTGGATACGCTGGACGCCGACGACGTTCGTGAACTGGCTGCTGCCGGTGCCGAAATCCGTCAGTGGATCATCGACACGCCATTCCCTGCCGACTTTGAAAAAGCCGTACGTGACGCGTTTGCTGAGCTGGACGCCGATGGCAAGGGTTCCTTTGCCGTGCGTTCGTCCGCAACCGCTGAAGACTTGCCTGACGCTTCCTTTGCCGGTCAGCAAGAAACCTACCTGAACGTGGTGGGCATTGACGAGGTGCTGAGCAAGATTCACCACGTGTTTGCTTCCCTGTACAACGACCGCGCTATTTCCTACCGCGTGCACAAGGGCTACGCCCACGCTGAAGTGGCTCTGTCCGCTGGTATTCAGCGCATGGTGCGCTCCGACAAGGGCAGCGCCGGTGTGATGTTCACCCTGGACACCGAATCGGGCTTCAAGGACGTGGTCTTTTTGACTTCCTCCTACGGCCTGGGCGAAACCGTGGTTCAAGGTTCGGTCAATCCCGACGAGTTCTACGTGTACAAGCCAACACTGGCTTCCGGTCACTACCCCATCATCAGCCGCCGTATTGGCTCCAAGCTGATCAAGATGGAATTTGACGAAGGTCGTACCACCGATCACGCTGTGCGTACCGTGGACGTGCCTGTGTCCGAGCGCAACCGTTACTCCCTGAGCGACGAAGAAGTGATCGAACTAGCCCGCTACGCCACCATCATCGAAAAACACTACCAGCGTCCTATGGACATTGAGTGGGGTCGTGATGGTATCGACGGCAAGATCTACATCCTGCAAGCCCGTCCTGAGACGGTCAAGTCCCAGCAAGGCAGCAACGATGTGCAAGAGCGTTACCGCCTGAAAGCCACCGGCGAAGTGTTGGTGACTGGTCGTGCGATTGGTCAGAAGATCGGTTCGGGCAAAGTCCGTATCGTGGCTGACGCTTCCGAGATGGATCTGGTCAAACCCGGCGACGTGCTGGTGACCGACATGACGGACCCTAACTGGGAACCCATCATGAAGCTGGCTTCGGCTATCGTCACCAATCGTGGCGGCCGTACTTGCCACGCGGCGATTATTGCTCGCGAACTGGGCATTCCCGCCGTGGTCGGTTGCAACAACGCCACAGACGTGCTGAAAGAAGGCCAGGAAGTGACGGTGTCTTGTGCTGAAGGCGACGAAGGTCGTATTTACGACGGTCTGCTGGAAACCGAGATCGAAGAAGTCAGCTGGGGCCAAATGCCCGAGATCGGCCTGAAAGTCATGATGAACGTGGGTAACCCACAACTGGCTTTCGACTTCTCGCAAATCCCTAACGATGGTGTGGGTCTGGCTCGTCTGGAATTCATCATCAACAACAACATTGCGATTCACCCCAAAGCTGTTCTGGACTACCCCAATGTGGATAGCGACCTGAAAAAGGCGGTGGAATCGGCTGCTCGTGGCTACGCCAGCCCACGTGCATTCTTCGTGGAAAAACTGGCTGAAGGTATTGCGACTCTGGCCGCTTCCTTCTACCCCAAGCCCGTCATCGTGCGTCTGTCGGACTTCAAGTCCAACGAATACCGCAAGCTGGTGGGTGGTTCGCGCTACGAGCCCGAGGAAGAGAACCCAATGCTGGGCTTCCGCGGTGTGGCTCGCTACCTGTCCGAAGATTTCGCAGAATGCTTCAAGATGGAATGCGAAGCCCTGAAGAAAGTGCGCGACGAAATGGGTCTGACCAACGTCGAAATCATGGTGCCATTCGTGCGTACCCTGGGTCAGGCAGAGCGTGTGGTTGAGCTGCTGGCTTCCCACGGTCTGGCTCGTGGCGAAAACGGCCTGCGCCTGATCATGATGTGCGAAGTGCCTTCCAACGCCATTCTGGCCGAGAAGTTCCTGCAGCACTTTGACGGTTTCTCCATCGGTTCCAACGACATGACTCAGTTGACTCTGGGTCTGGATCGTGACTCCGGTATGGAACTGCTGGCTGCCGACTTCGACGAGCGCGATGAAGCGGTGAAGTTCATGTTGAGCCGTGCCATCAAGGCATGTCTGGCACAAAACAAATACGTTGGTATTTGTGGCCAAGGCCCCAGCGACCACCCCGACCTGGCCAAGTGGCTGAGCGAAGAAGGCATTATTTCGCTGTCGCTGAACCCTGACACGGTTGTGGACACCTGGCAGCGTCTGGCCAAGGCCTAAGACCTAAGTTACTGCCAGAGAAGTTTCTCTGGCAGTACGCTGGTCAAGCCAGTCAAAACAAAACACCCCGGCATGGAGCTTCCATGCCGGGGTGTTTTTGTATGGGGTGTTTGCTTGTTGCTACGGTGGGTAGGGTGCTGATAGCCAGCGGCGCAGCGGCGTGATGAAACCTTAGTTGGCTGTGTCGTTTTGGTAGACGTGCAAGAACATATCCAGAATATGTTCGGTTTCGCTTTGGATGTGCTCTTCGCTCCAGGGCTCCATGGCACCCATCAGCAGGAGCACGATTTCGCCTTCGCTCAGGCAGCGGAAGTGTTCCACCATCAAGGCCGGGTCCAGCTTGCGCAAGGTGCCGCGCTCGATATGTCGGGCAAAAAAGCACTGTACGCCGTCCCAGATCTGATCATCCAGCATCTCCATGAAGCGTTTGCCGATATCGCTATGGCCGCCTACCGAGACAACGATACGCAAGAGCTGGGCGGTTTGCTTGGAGTAGAGATTGCGCAGCATGGGCAGCAAAAAGCGCTTCAGTTCTTCGCGTATCTCGCCTTCGCAGTCCAGCTTGGTCAGGACCTGCTCGGTAAATTCCTGGGCGCCTGTCAGCAGGACAGCCAGCAAGAGGTCTTCTTTGGACGGGAAGTAGTTGTAGAGTGTGCCCTTGGAGCCGCCTGCCAATGCAGCGATTTGGGACATGGATGTGGCCTCAAAACCATTCTCGCGAAAAACCTCGGAAGCAACTTCCAGGATTTTGTCGCGGCGTTCGCGCCCCTTTCGAGTCGCGCGTTGGGATTTTCGGGGAACATCGTCGTGCATAATGGCAGGCAAAAATTAAGTGAATAGGACAAAGTCAGCATCATACCGTATCAATGGCTGCTGTGCTGCTGCTCTATTTCGATCGTTAAGGGGAAGCAAGACCAAACCCCTTAATTTTACGACATGCACTGCTGCTGGACCTATTTGTTTGCTTCAGTCTTTGATCTAAGGCCTATTAAAGCGCAAAAGTGCCACACATTCGGGTGGTAGCACAGGCCAGCGCTTCTGGAGGCGCCTGGCGGCGTCTACAGATCGCTATAGTCCTTATCTGTTTTAATTTAAAGTATAAGGCGGCGGTTCTGATACTCTCTTTGCTTAAGACAAGGCCCAAGGAGTTTTGGATGTCTACTACGCAGTCGTATCAAGTGGTGATCGTTGGGGGCGGGGCAGGTGGCCTGGAGCTGGCTGCCAAATTAGGACGTCAGTTCGGGCGTCAGCATGTCTTTCTGGTTGACAAGGACAGTGACCATATCTGGAAACCGTCTTTGCACGAGGTTGCCGCCGGCACCCTGGATATTCACCGTGAAGGGCTGTCGTACTTCATGCTGGCGCGTGACTGCGGCTTTACCTTTATTCAGGGCGAAATGACCGGCATAGACCGTGAACAGCGCGTTATTACGCTGGCTCCTGTTCTGGGGCCCGATCACGAAGAAGTCTTTCCGGAACGCAGCCTGTCTTACGGCACGCTGGTGATGGCCGTGGGCAGCAAATCCAATTTCTTCAATACGCCTGGCACCCACGAACACGCACTGGCCTTGGACTCGACCCATCAGGCCGAGCGTTTCCGTTTGAAATTGCTCAATGAGCTGATCAGTGTCACACGCCGCGCGCAACGGGAGCCGGGTGCACCGCTGTACATCAATATTGTCGGGGGCGGGGCAACCGGGGTGGAACTGGCGGCCGAGCTGCTGGAGGCCCGTGCCGATTTAAGTATTTACAGCATTCCGGGCAGCAGCTCGGACCGGGAAGTGCGTATTACCTTGCTGGAAGGCGCAGATCGCATTCTGTCCGCCTTGCCGCCCAAGCTGTCCGCCACGGCTCAAAGCCTGCTGGAACAGCGTGGCGTGGCGGTACGGACCTCGGTACGGGTCAGCCGTCTGGCAGCGGATCACATCGAGGATGTAAACGGTGGCCAGTATCCCAACGATTTGTGCGTCTGGGCGGCCGGGATTGAAGCCCCAGCCTTTTTGGGTCAGCTGGGCTTGCCCGTCAACCGTATCAATCAGCTGGTGCTGGATTCCTGTCTGTCCACGCCCGACCCCTATATCTGGGCCCTGGGCGACTGCGCACAAGTGCCTTGGGACAAGGAAGGCCAGTTCCTGCCCGCACGCGCTCAGGTCGCGCACCAGCAAGCCAGTTACTTGCGCAAACGTCTGGCTGCGCGCATTCAGGGCAAGCCGGTGGATGAAGCACCCTTTGTCTACAAGGACTACGGCTCGCTGGTTTCCGTGGGCCATAGCCGTGGGGTAGGGAGCCTGATGGGGGTCTTGTCCGGCAAGAGCTGGTTTGTGGAAGGTTTGCTGGCTCGCATCATGTACATGAGCCTGCACCTGATGCACCACATGGCGATTTTGGGGGTTGCGCGAACGGCAACCTTGGCTTTGGGCCGCTTGCTCAGCAAACGGGCCGCCCCTCGTGTTAAATTACATTGAGATTTGGAACAAAACGGGCTTTTTAGCCCGTTTTATTCATTCGTCTTACGGCGGGTGTCGTGTTTCATCAAGCGTTCTTGTTCGCGCTTCCAGTCTTTGTCGCGGGAAACATCACGTTTATCGTGCAGTTTTTTACCGCGGCCCAGACCGAAGTCCAGCTTGATACGACCTTTCTTGTAGTGGAGGTTCAGGGGAACCAAGGCGTAACCACGTTGCTCAACCTTGCCGATCAGCTTGCTGATTTCTTCGGCTTTGAGCAGCAGTTTACGTGTACGAGTGGCATCGGGCCGGATATGGGTGGACGCTGTCGGCAAAGCGCTGACGTGCATCCCGATAATAAACAGCTCGCCTTCGCGTACGATGACAAAGCTTTCTTTGAGCTGTACATGACCAGCTCGGATCGCCTTGACCTCCCAACCCTCCAAGACCAGACCAGCCTCAAAGCGCTCTTCGATAAAATATTCGTGGGTAGCCTTGCGATTATCAACAATACTCATGAATTAATTGCCAACCATAGATTGTAAAATCAGAACATTCTATCTATTAACCAGACCTGATGCATACAGTAAAACGCTCCGTCCTCCTTCCTTATAGCTGCGAACAGATGTTTGACCTGGTTGCAGAGGTGGAAAAATACCCTGAGTTCATGCCCTGGTGTGGTGGCGCGACCGTCAACCAGCGCGACGAAAAGGGGATGGAAGCCTCGGTTACCATCAGCATTGCGGGTATTCGTCAAACCTTTACCACACGCAACGAACACGATTATCCCAATCGTATTGTCTTGCGCCTGGTCAAAGGGCCATTCTCGGCCTTGACGGGGGATTGGCAGTTTACTCCTTTGGGCGAAGACGGTTGCAAGATCGTGTTCACCATGGAGTACGAGTTCTCCAGCCGGGCGCTGGAAATGGTGGTCGGCCCCATCTTCAACCGCGTTGCCAACAGCTTTATCGATTCCTTCACCCGCCGTGCCCAAGAGGTCTACGGTGACTGAATTATCCGTCAGCGTGATTGTGGCGACCCAGGCCCAGGTCTGGAAAGCCGCCCTGCGTTTGCCTGCGGGCAGTTGTGTCCGTGATGCCCTGTTAAAAGCAGGGATTGCCGAAGGGCTGCGTGAGTGCGGCTTGCCGCCGCTGGACGATGAACAGGGCCTGGACGCGTTGCACGTCGGTGTCTACGGCCAACGCTGCCAGCTGGACCAGCTCTTGCAGGATCAGGACCGGGTGGAAGTCTACCGTGAGCTGGTCTTTGACCCCATGGACTCCCGCCGTCGTCGCTACGCACACAAGCTGGCCGCCCGCGCTGCCGCCAGACCCCGCCGCAAACCTGCCCGCGCCTAGTTCTTCTGCGCCTGATCATCAGGTCGCTACTTTCAGCTAGACTGTCGCCTCCTGCCTTGCACTGCCTCCTATGAAACGGCTGATTGTCATCAGCACGACAACTAAAGGGGGCGGCTCGCATTATGGTGGGTAAAAATAAGGAGACAGACATGATACTGACAGACGATCAGAACGCTTTTGCGCAAGCGGCTCGCGAGTTCGCACAAGGGGAACTGGCACCGCATGCGGCGCGTTGGGACGAGGAACAGATTTTCCCGATCGAGGCGTTCCGTAAAGCCGGTGAATTGGGTTTTTGCGGCTTGTACGCCCCGGAATCCATCGGCGGTTTGGGCCTGGGACGTCTGGAGTCCAGCCTGGTGTTTGAAGAAATGGCGGCGGTTGATCCCTCGACTACCGCATTTCTGACTATCCACAATATGGTCACCTGGATGGTCGGCACCTGGGGTACGGACGAAGTCAAATCCCAATGGGGCGAGCTGTTGAGCAGCGGCCAGAAACTGGGTTCTTACTGTTTGACCGAACCGGGCGCAGGCTCGGACGCCGCTTCGCTGCGCACCCGCGCCGAGCGTGATGGCGACGACTATCTGATCAGCGGCAGCAAAGCCTTTATCTCCGGTGCCGGGGATACGGACTTGCTGGTGGTCATGGCTCGAACCGGTGGCGATGGCCCCAAGGGGATTTCCGCCTTTGCCGTTCCTGCTGATGCGGCCGGCATCACCTACGGTCGTAAAGAATTGAAGATGGGCTGGAACAGCCAGTCCACACGTGGCATTACCTTTGAGCGCGTGCGCGTTCCTGCCTCGGCCATGCTGGGCCAGGAAGGCGAGGGCTTCAAGCTGGCCATGAAGGGCCTGGACGGTGGGCGTATCAATATTGCCTGCTGCTCGGTAGGAGCCGCCCAGGGCGCGTATGATGCCGCCCGCCAATACATGCAGGAGCGCCGCCAGTTCGGGAAACATCTGGACCAGTTCCAGGCTCTGCAATTCAAATTGTCCGATATTCTGACCAGCGTGGTCGCCGCCCGCCAAATGGTGCGTCTGGCCGCCTCCCACCTGGACGCCGGTAGCAGCCAGGCCAGCACTTATTGCGCCATGGCCAAACGCATGGCCACGGATCTGGGTTTTCAAGCCTGCGTGGATGCACAACAGCTCTTTGGCGGTTATGGTTACCTGAAGGATTATCCTGTTGAGCGACTGGTGCGCGATACTCGGGTGCACCAGATTCTGGAAGGCACAAACGAGATCATGCGTGTCATCATTGCACGACAAATCATTGATCTTGGAGCTGATATTCGATGACGGATTCTGTTTTGTTTGATCGCCTGCCCGGCCAGAACGGGAAGGCGATTGGTGTTGCTACGCTGAACCGCCCGCAAGCCCTGAATGGACTTAATCTGGAAATGTGCCAGCTGCTGTTCAAGCAGTTTCAGGAATGGGCGCAGGATTCCAGTATTGCCATGATCGTCTTGCACGGCGCCGGAGAAAAGGCGCTGTGTGCAGGGGGCGATCTGCATTCGCTGTACGCCTCCATGCAAAAGAACCAGGGTGGTTCGGCCTGGAATAACGAGTACGCCCGCGAATTTTTCGATGTGGAATACCGCCTGGACTATCTGATTCATACCTTCCCCAAGCCGATTTTGTGCTGGGGTGACGGTATTGTGATGGGCGGCGGCGTGGGCCTGTTCAACGGCGCCAGCCATCGTGTGGTGACAGATACCACGCGTTTTGCCATGCCCGAGATCTCCATTGGCTTGTTCCCTGATGTGGGCGGCACCTGGATGCTGTCGCATCTGCCTGCGGGGATCGGCCATTTCCTGGCGCTGAGCGGCGCGCAAATCAACGCCTCGGACTGCTTGTTCCTGGGCCTGGCGGACGCCTACCTGCCACGAGTGCATTTCGACGCCTTGCTCAAGGCCCTGCAAGCCACGAACTGGTCTGATGAACGCGCGGCTCGTGACAGCAGCCTGCATCAGGCCCTGCGCAGTCTGGCAGATGGGGCTCGCCCTGATAGCGGCCCGCTGGAGCAAAATTACGCCATGCTGCGTGATGTCTGCGCCAGCCGTGAATTTGAACGCATTACACAGGCTCTGCAGCAGTGGCAGGACAGTACTGACCCCTGGCTGTCTCGCGCCGCGCAAACCTTCGCTAAAGGTGCTCCTGGTTCGGCTCGCTTGTCCTTTGAGCTGCTGGAGCGGGTACACCACCTGTCCTTGGCCGATGTTTTCCGTCTGGAATACATTGTGTCGCTGCAGTGTGGCGTACAGGGCGACTTCCAGGAAGGCATACGCGCACTGCTGATTGATAAAGACAAACAGCCACGCTGGAATCCGGCGTCGCTGGAACAGGCTGATGCCCGCTGGGTGGAACGCTTTTTTGTTCCTGCCTGGCCTGCAGAAACGACTCATCCCTTGGCTGACCTGTGATCCAGGCAGACCGCTGCGGCGCCTGACGGCGCCGTTTTCATAATTACGAGGAGACAAAATGAGTAACACGATTGCATTTATCGGGCTGGGCCATATGGGCAAACCCATGGCGCTGAATCTGCTCAAAGCTGGCCATAGCCTGAAGGTTTTTGACCTGAATGCGGATGCCATGAAGGAACTGCAGGCAGCGGGGGCGCAGGTAGGGGAATCGGCGGTGCAAATCGCCAAGGATGCGCAGATGGTCTTTACCATGCTGCCCGCAGGTCGCCACGTTCGTCAGGTTTACGAGGGCGAGAACGGCTTGTTGCAGGCCGTGGCCCCCGGCACGGTGCTGGTCGATTGCAGCACGATTGATGCTCAAACCAGCCAGGACCTGGCGGCCAAAGCGGCCAAGCTGGGACTGATCATGCTGGATGCGCCTGTTTCCGGTGGTACCGGTGGCGCCATTGCCGGCACCTTGACCTTTATGGTCGGGGGCGAGGATCAGGCGCTGGAAAAGGCGCGTCCTTATCTGGATGCCATGGGCAAGAACATCTTCCACGCCGGTAAAGCCGGTGCGGGTCAGGTGGCCAAGATTTGCAACAATATGCTCTTGGGGATTTTGATGGCGGGGACTGCCGAGGCTTTGGCCTTGGGAGTTGCTCACGGTCTGGACCCTGCGGTGCTCTCGTCGATCATGGCGCGCAGCTCCGGCCGTAACTGGGCGACCGAGCTGTACAACCCATGGCCCGGCGTGATGCCGGATGTACCGGCTTCGCGTGATTATCAGGGGGGTTTTGCGACAGGTCTGATGCTGAAAGACCTGGGCCTGGCGGCCGATGCGGCGGTGAGTCAAAACAGTGCGACGCCTTTAGGCGAACTGGCACGTAACCTGTTCGCCTTGCACGCCGCACAGGGTCAGAATGCAGGGCTGGATTTCTCCAGCATTCTTAATTTGTACCGTCAGAAGAGCTAAGTTCTGGTAGCGCGTAGGGCAGGGGCTGCAATTCCAGCGCCTGTCCTTGCTCCAGCTGAAACTGGCCTTGCTCCAGGTCTGCCAGTACCACTTCCATCAAGACGTACAGACGCTGCTGCTCGGCTTGCCAGGCTCGGTTGATAATGCGCGCAGCGGCAACGGGCTCCGCGTTCTGCGAGACCAAAACCACATCGGCTGCTTCCTGTACCTGTACAGCCGTGTCCAGAACGGCGGTACGGGCGGCCATCATGCGGCGCTTGATCGTACCCCGATAGTGGCTGCGTGCCACCACTTCCTGGCCCGGATAGCAGCCTTTCTTGAAGTTGATGCCGTCGATCAGATCCAGGTTCAGGGTTTGCGGAATGAACAAATCCTGCGTGTCGGCGCTGATCCAGGGCAGGCCCGCCAGAATATCCGCGGTTTCCCAACGACCTTCAGAAGCCTGAGCGTTCGTATCTTGCTGAGGAGAAATCCGCCAGTGGCGATTCAAGCCATCCAGATCGCCGGGGGCTTGAATCAGAGTGTCGTCGCCTTCGCGCTGCAAATTCCAGACGGCTTGGGCGGCGGATTGATCGGCCACACCATAAACCTGCAACTCGGCCAGACTGATCGTGACCTTGCTGCGCAGCACGAACATGCGCAGGCGCTTGATCAGGGCCTCGCTGAGATCACGGCGTACCAGGGCAAAGACGGTCTCGTCCTGCTCGCGCCACAAGACCATGGTCGCCAGGCTGCGGCCTTTGGCGGTGCAATAGGCGGCGATGCAGGCGCGGTCGGCAGCCAGGTGCTCCAGATCATTGCTGACTTGAGCATGAAGAAAGGAAACGGCATCGGCTCCCTGAAACTGGAGGACGCACAAATCAGGCAGGGCGAAGGAGGAGGGGGCAGGCATTCCGGTCATGGCTGAGCGAAAAAATAAATTTAAACATCAATGATACCGTGTGTCAGGCCGGTTTCAGGGGCATATCCCCGCTGGGATCAGGGCATGGGCTGGATAGAAGGATCCTGCCTGGCGGGTCGGTCCCGGTTTCTGTGTTTAGCTGTGACACATATTCAGGAATATGCCGCCTCATTCTGTTTACAATAGCGCTCGCATGAAAAAAACTGTCAAGATCTTCTCTGCCCTGTTGGGCCTTTTGGTGGTTGCCGCCTGTGTGATAGCGGGTGGCGCCTGGTATTGGGCCAAGAAACAGCCCGTGACCATGAGTGCTGAACGCATCGACTATGTGGTGCCTGCGGGTTCCGGCCCTCGCGCGATTGCACGCAGCATGCAGCAGGCCGGGATCGATATTCAGGAGGATGCGTTTGTCTTGATGGCGCGACTCTCCGGTCTGGATACCTCCTTGCAAGCCGGTGCCTACGAGGCCGTGCGCGGTGATACGCCCTGGATGGTGATGGAGCGCATGTCCAGCGGCAATATGCTGCAAACCCGCCTGACCATTCCTGAAGGCTGGACTTATCAACGCATTCGCGACACGCTGGCCAGCAATCCGCAGGTTCGCCAGACCTTGAGTGATGTCAGCGATGCGGACTTGTTGCAGCGCTTTGGCGTGGAGGCCGTGCACCCCGAAGGGCTGTTCTATCCCGATACCTATGTCTTTGTACCGGGTACGGCGGATGTGGATATCATGCGTCGCGGTTTTCAGGCCCAGCAGGAGTTGCTGGAACAAATGTGGGCAGACCGGGATGCGGATTTGCCTTTGAAGACCCCTTACGAAGCACTGATCATGGCTTCTATCGTGGAGCGTGAGACGGGCCATAGTCAGGACCGGGCACGTGTGGCCGGGGTATTCATGAACCGTTTGCGGGTAGGGATGCCTTTGCAGACGGACCCAACCGTTATCTACGGCATGGGCTCGGCCTATGACGGCCGTATCCGCAAGCGGGATTTGACGACGGATACGCCCTGGAATACGTACACCCGCACGGGTTTGCCACCTACACCGATTGCTAGTCCTGGCAAGGCTTCCTTGATGGCGACCTTGCACCCGGAAAAGCACAATTTCTACTATTTTGTGTCGCGTGGGGACGGAACCAGCGAGTTTTCGGCAAATCTGGCCGCGCATAATCGGGCAGTCGCCAAATATATTCTGAAGCGCTAAACCACTCAGGCCCCATCAGGGGCCTGAATGCTTTTTGGGACTATGCGCCAGTGCCTGTATGGCTAAACGCTACTCAGGCGTCACGGCGTCAAAGTTTCAAGCCGTGCCGTTGTGTGAACCCTGTCCACAAATCATGGACCTTGCTGGACAGTTCATCCAGGCCCGCGTCATTGCGAATCAGATAGTCCTGGGGGGCGCGCTCTACACCCCACTCGGAAGAGTGCTGGCTGATCACCGGATTGCCGGGACGTTCGATATGCCAGATTTCCCCGCCATGCTCACGGATGAAATTGGCCTCGTTTTCGTAACGAATGTCCTTGATCAGCAGACAGCGGGCCTGACTCATATCAGGCAACTGGTGGTAGGGCAGGAACAGGGGCAGGCTTTGGCGGCGGTGCTCGTAATCCGGGTATTCGGCCAGAACCTGATTGCGCAGGTGTTCGGCCGCCTGACACGGGCTCAACCCCCAGAAAGTATCCACTTGATCAGCCCGCTCGTCGTTCAGGTGCTCGGGCGACATGCCGTAAATCGCGGCCAGGGCCAGCGCCCACACCGAATAGTCCTGAATATTTTTGACAAGGGGGGCGCCTGGCCCAAACTCCAGCACATGTTGGGCACGGCGTAGCCAGTGATCAGGATCGCGCTGCCGCATCCAGTCCGTCCCCAGTAGCTGAAAACACTGACGGGGGGAGCGCTGCCACAGGGCAATAGGCACTTCTTTCAGGCTGTCGTCAGTCCAGGCCTGGGCCGGGCTTAAGCCAAACAGCACTTCGCAGCCCATTTTCACGGGGTCGGCCAAGGCATAGGCTGCCAATAAAGGGTTTTGTGCCAGTAGCAGATTGGCGACGGTATCTTTGCCTGAACGCGCTTTGGCGGCCAGCCCGATCAATAAGCTCACTTCATCATCCTTGGTAGTGGAGCAGGCATTTTACCGGTTCATATTACAATGTGCGCTGAGCTGTTCAAGCGGGGGCGATTGCCTTGTGTTTCCTGCGTGAATCAGGCCTTTTGATGTGCAACCTTGAGGCAATACGGTGTCTGATAGTTTGACTTTTCTACCCTGGCAAATCGAGACCGCCCAAAGCTGGTTGGGCAATCGGGATCGTTTTGCCCATGCCTGGCTGATCCATGGTCTGCCGGGCATCGGCAAGACGCAATTCGCCCGTGCGGCCGCGGCCAGTTTATTGTGCGACCAGCCGGTGCAGGGTCTGGCTTGTGGCCAATGTCAGGCCTGTCAGTGGGTGCGGGGGGGTAACCATCCTGATTTGCGCCTGCTGCGCCCGGATGCTGTTGCTCTTGAAGAGCAGGGGCCGGATACCCAGGAAGGGGACTTGTCCAAGGATACAGCCGCCCGTAAAAATCCTTCTCGGGAAATTCGGGTGGAGCAATTGCGTCAGTTGCAGCACTGGTTCAATACTGCCACCCATAGAGGGGGCTGGCGCGTTGCGGTGCTGTATCCGGCTCAAGCCTTGAACCTGGTCTCTGCCAATGCCTTGCTGAAGGTTCTGGAAGAGCCCGCAGATCGTACTGTCTTTCTGCTGGTTGCCGATGCACCCGACCGGCTCTTGCCGACCTTGGTGTCGCGTTGCCGCCGTTTGCCTTTACCGGCGCCGGGTGCCCAGCAATCGGTGCAATGGTTGGAGCAACAAGGGGTGGATCAGGCCTCGGACTGGTTGGCCGCCTGGGGCGGAGCACCGCTAAAAGCACTCAGTGCCAGCCAGGATATGAATGCGCCATGCCCGGATTGGCTCAGCGCCTGGATGGATGGGGTGCTGAAAGCGGGTCGAGAGGCGGATCTGTCCTTGGCCGATACGCTGGAAAAACTGCCCGCCCAAGAGTGGATTGACCATTGGCAACGTCTGTTTGTCGATATCCAGCTGGCTGGTTTTGCCCAGGCTGCGCGTTACTATCCTTCCCTGCAAAAGCGCATTGATGCCTTGGCCGCCCAGTCCAACACCACAGCGGTGACAGAAGCCCTGAAGTGGCTGGTGCAGCAAAAGAGGCTGGGGAATCATCCGCTCAATGCTAAATTGTTTATTCATCATGCCCTGGACCGATTGCACCAGGCATGTCGTCGTGTTTAAAAAAGTACCGTCTAATCATGTTTGTTGATTCGCATTGCCATCTTAATTTTCCTGAACTTGCTGAAAATCTGGACGATATCCTGGACAGGATGCGCCAGAACCAGGTGGGCTGTGCGCTGGTGGTCAGCGTGGATATGGACGACTGGCCCGGTTTGATGGACCTGGTGCGTCCTCACGGCCATCTGTTTGCTTCTGTCGGGGTACACCCGGATTACGAGAAAGTCACCGAGCCTACTGCCGAGGAACTGATCAAGCTTGCCCAGGATCCCAAGGTAGTGGCGATTGGTGAGACGGGTCTGGACTATTACCGCTTGCAAGAACCTCTGGATTGGCAGCGTGAGCGTTTCCGTACCCATATCCGTGCCAGCCGTGAGTCGGGCTTGCCCTTGATCATCCATACCCGCTCGGCCAGTGAAGACACGATTGCCATCATGCGCGAAGAACAGGCGCAGATTGCCGGGGGCGTGATGCACTGTTTCACGGAAACCTGGGAAGTGGCGCAAGCGGCTTTGGATCTGAATTTCTACATTTCCTTTTCCGGGATTGTGACCTTCAAGAACGCTACCCAGCTGCAAGATGTGGCGCAACGAGTGCCATTGGATCGTCTGCTGATCGAAACGGATTCGCCGTTTCTGGCTCCTGTGCCGTATCGCGGCAAAACCAACAATCCTTCACTGGTGATTCATGTGGCCGAGAAGATTGCGGAGCTGCGCGGGATCTCGGTGAAGGAAGTGGAAGAGGCTAGCGCAGAAAATTTCTTCAAATTATTCAGTAAGGTACAGCTCTAATTTAATCTTGTTTAGAGATTTTTCCAGGGCTGTAGTAGCTGTTTTAGCCAAGGTTCAGGATCTTGCTCAGAAGAGATCAACAGTTAATTTACTTTATCAAGATGATCGTTTAATTCATTGATATTAAAGACAAAAATAGGAATTTCCATAATTTTCACTGCCTTTTTGACTCGGTGCGAATCTGCTTTAAAAGGTTAACTTTTATTAATAATCAATAGCTTATTGGTGATTCTTGAAGCTGTTTATAGTTAAATGCTGCCTATCCTGAACAGGGAAGAACAGCGCTTGGAGCAGCACCTGTCTGTACTTTCATAACCTGATAAAGCACTTTATGAAAAGGATTTAATAGCATGATTTTTAAAAGAAAAATACCCAATAAAACCATCCTTTCCATGGTGCTTCCCTTGGCCTTTCTGCTCTCAGCCCCTGTGTCGGCGCAGGAACCGCAGCTGGAAAGCCGAAACTGGTATTTGGCGCTGGAAAATGATCGCCCGAACATCATCGAGCAGGAGTTCATCAAGGGGGCGAATCCCAATGCCGTGGACTCCAAGGGCAATCCTTCCTTGATGCTGGCGATCCGCAACAAGTCCTGGAAAGTGGTGGACACCTTGTTGGCCAATCGCCAAACCAATGTGAATATCGAGAACGAGGCCCGCGAAACTCCCATGATGTATCTGGCCCTGATGGGGGAAACCGCTCGTTTGCGAGATCTGCAAGCACGGGGTGGGCAGGTGAATCGGGTGGGCTGGTCGCCTCTACATTACGCCGCCTCCAAAGGGCATGAAGAGACGGTGCGCTATCTGCTGTCTCAGAAAGCGATTGTGAACGCACCTGCACCCGACGGAACCAGCCCTTTGATGATGGCGGCTTTGTCCGGCAAAAGGGCCGTGGTGGATGTGCTATTGGCCGCTGGCGCAGACCCGAGCATGCAAAATGCTCAAGGCTTGAGCCCGGCAGACTGGGCGCGTTCGGCCAACCATGAACAATTGGCCAGTTATCTGGATCAGGCCGTCGCACGCAAAGCGGCGTCTGCGCCTGCCGCAGCGGGGACTTATTCGGGTGGCGCGGTAGAGACCTACGGTGTGCCAGAGCGGGTAGAGCAGCCTGATCTGAACCGGGTGCAAACGGTGACGGTAGAACCTGAGCCCGCTCCTGCTGCGGACAGCTCAAGCTCCAAGCCTGCTTCGTCCAGTAGTACCAGTCGTTATTTCGACCTGGACCGTTTTGACAAGCCTGTACAGCCGTAATTGACTGACAGGATGAAAAAAGGAGCCTTGAAGGCTCCTTTTTTGTTGCAGCGATTTTGGGAGTGCCTGTAGTGATACTGACGTCTTGCAGCGCATTCCAAGCTGCCGGATCATTCAGTATCTCTATGGGCAGAGAACCATAACCCCTTTGATCTATTGCCGCTTAATTGGCCTTTTCTTGCGCCTTGGCCATATGGGAAGCATGCACAAAGGTCTGGAAGCCCTGGAGGTAGCTGCTCAGCATTTTCTGGATATTCTCATCTTGCAGTTTGCCTTCCGCATCAAAGGAATTCTGCGCACGAGACACCAGCAAAGAGCCGCCGCTGTACAGGGACACGCCCAGCATTTTCAGGGTGGGCAACCAGGCGGCCTGGGAGGAAATCGTGCCAAAGCCACCCATGGAAGCGCCGATCATTCCGGTAATGCGGCCGGAGAAGATGGCCTTCATGTCCGTGCGGGACAGCCAGTCAATCCCGTTCTTGAACACACCGGGTACGCCATTGTTGTATTCGGGGGTAACCAGCAGCAGGGCATCAGCGTTCAGGATTTTTTCCTTCAAGGCCAGCACGGCTTCTGGAATACCGTCCTTGCTCTCGATATCGCCGTCATACAGAGGGATGCCGTGCAAGGTGGCCACTTCAATCGCCATACCCTGGGGAGCCAGGGCTTGGGCTGCATGGGCCAGGGCCGTGTTGAAGGAGCTGTGACGCAGGCTGCCGGACAGGGCCAGCACACGGCAAGGGCCGGACAGATTCACCACGCCGGTCGTTTGACGCAGAGCTTCGCTGAGTTGATCAATGACCTGAATCCACTCGGGCGAGTCCTGCAGGCGTTTTTCCCGAATGAACTCGGCTTGGGATTCGTCCCAGAAAGGGGCGTCGGCCAGCAGCACGTCATTGGGCAAAGGGCGGTGTTTTTCCAGAAAGCTGGCAATCGCCTCGGGGGTGTTGGGCAGACCCAGTTGAGCAAACAGGTCGTGAAAGCGGAACAAGTTATCAGACATGATGGTATGGGAGCTTGAAAGAGGGGGGGAATCGGACGCTAAGGACATGCTCGGTTCCGGCTTGCCAGGGCTCAAGATTCCGGGTTTGGCATAGCGTACAAAAAATACTGTGTTTATTAACAGGCAGCGCGAGACGCGCTGCCTGTGTGCTTTATATGAGCCGAACGCTTAATTGGCGGGCAGGTAGTCAGGACGCAGAATACCGCGCAGTTGCGAGTAGGGCAGCAGCAGCTCTGGCTGACCAAAGGAATAGGGGGCGACTTCGTAGGGGTTGTATTTCACCAGCAGGCCCTGATCAGTCAGTGCGATGTTCTGGGCGGGCTGGAAGGGCCACATTCTGTCCCAACCTGCGCGATCCTCACGTGCTTCGCTCAGACTGGAAACCCAGGTGTTGTGTGCCTGACGAACCAGCTCCTGGAAAGGCTTGAGCTTGCCGGGGGCAATAATGCGGTCCACGGGCAAAGCGACTTTCAGGCGATTGTCCCAGTTGATGAACTGGGTTGCGGTAATGCCATGAGCCGCACCCGTCATGTAAATCCCCGAGCTGAGTTCTACGACAGTCAGATCCCGGTTGCGGTAGCGGGTACGGGCGGACAAATGCACTTCGTCGCGATTATTGGCCGTGACCCAGTAGTAGTCCTCAAACTCCTTCAGGCCACGATAGCCGGGGTGACGATCCGAAATGACGGTCATATGGGCCAGGCTTTCATCGACCAGCTTGGTCAGCTCGGAGTTGCCAGGGAAAATCAGGGACTTCACTTCCAGACGTGGACATTCACCCGTGCAGCCGGGTTTGACGTGCTTGTAGTTCAGGGACTGGGTAAAGACACCATCTTTTTCAGTCTGATCCTGGGTTTGCGTCGGAATCAGGGAGATATTGCTGGGCGTGCTGGAACACGCAGACAGAGCCATGGCTGTCAGGCCAATAAGCAGCAGCTGATAGGGGCGCTGTAAGGTCATGGGATCGTAGTCCTATCGGATAGTTTTGGAATCTTGGCCAAAGAGGATTTGACGGGCCTTGTCGTCATGCACGGGCGAGCCAGGGTTGATCTGTTCGACCAGGGCATAGGCGCGCTGAGTCGCTGGACGCTCGCCAATACGCTGAAACCAGCGCTTCAAATGCGGGAAGTCGTCCAGATTCTGGCTTTGGCGCTGGTGGGAGACGATCCAGGGGTAACTGGCCATATCGGCAATGGAGTAGTCCCCGGCAATAAAGTCGCGCTGCTCCAGATGCTTGTTCAGCACACCGTAGAGGCGGCCTGTCTCACGCACATAGCGGTCGATAGCGTACTCGATTTTGACAGGTGCATAGACGTTGAAGTGGTGGTTTTGACCGGCCATGGGGCCCAGGCCACCCATTTGCCAGTACAGCCACTGCAAGGTTTCAGTACGCACGCGCAAATCGCTAGACAGGAACTGGCCGGTTTTTTCTGCCAGATATTGCAGGATGGCTCCAGACTCGAACAGGGAGATGGGCTCGCCACCGTCTTGCGGGGCCTGGTCAACAATGGCGGGAATGCGGTTATTGGGGGCGATACGCAGGAATTCAGGTTTGAATTGATCGCCCTGGCCAATATTGATGGGGTGGATCGTGTAAGGCAGACCGGACTCTTCCAGAAACATCGTGACTTTATGTCCGTTGGGAGTGGTCCAGTAATACAGGTCGATCATGTGTTCTCCTGGCTAAGTGAAGACGCTGGCCTGTCTGCAGCAAGCTACCCAGATGACGTATTCGGCGGCGCTGGGCTACTATTGTTCGCCTGAATACGGTTTATAGGAAGTCAAAGACTGTCATGAGCAAAATCTATCATAATCCTCGCTGCAGCACTTCGCGTAATGCCCTGGCCATGATGCGTGAAAAAGGTCTGGAACCCGAGATCATCGAATACCTGAAAACGCCTTTGTCGCGTAGCGAACTCAAAGCGCTGATTGCGGCAACGGGCTTGACGGTACGCGAGGCCATGCGCAGCAAAGAGGCTGTCTACAGCGAGCTGAATCTGGGCAATCCTGATCTGAGCGACGAGGACTTGCTGGCTGCCATCGAGGCCAATCCCATTTTGTTGAACCGTCCTATCGTGGTGACAGAAAAAGGGACGCGTCTGGCGCGTCCCCTGGAAGTGGTTCAGGAAATCCTCTGATCAGACTTCCTGAGTCGCGAGTGGCTCGCTATTACTGGGCAATGGCTTCCAGTGCGATACGGATAGTGACTTCGTCACCCACGTAAGGCACGTTGGCAGCCATGCCAAACTCGCTGCGCTTGATCTCGATCTTGCCGTCCGCGCCCAGAGCGGGTTTGTTCATCATGGGGTGCTTGGGCATGGTCAGGAAAGACTCGATGGTCATGGTCACGGGCTTGGTAATGCCCTTGATGGTCAGATCACCCTTGGCGGACACAGGCTTGTCACCGTCGAACTGAATGTCCTTGGACACAAAAGTCGCTTCGGGGAATTGCTCGGTGTTGAAGTGATCCTTGCCCTGGATGTGTTCGTTGAACAGCGGAAAGCCGGTGCTGACCGAACGGGTGTCAACTTTCATGTCGATGCTGCCGGTCTTGGCTTCCTGGTCCAGGGTTACGGTGCCCTGGGCCTTGTCAAAGCGCTGGCTTTGCGTGCTCAGGCCCAAGTGCTTGTAGCTGAAGTGCACGAAGGTGTGGCTGGGTTCAACCTGATAGGTCACCGGCGCTGCCTGAGCGGCAAAAGCAAACAGAAAACTGGCGGACAGGGCAATCACTGGCTTGATCATGAGAGTGTAATCCTTGTTATGCGGGTAGGGGGAGGGGGCGCTGATGCGTCTGCTTACTTCGCATCAATCTTGAAGTTGACGGTGATCTCGTTGGCCACGATGTCGTAGGTGGACCAGGAGCCTTCACCGATCGAAAAATCGCCACGCTTGATTTCAAAGGCACCGCTAAAAGTGGCTTTGTCGCCTTCGGGAGCCATGGTCGCCATGACGGTGACAGGCTGTTCACGGCCCTTGATTTGCAGCGTGCCTTGCACTTCATATTGTTGGGCGCTGACAGCGCGGAAACTCTTGGAGCTGAAAACGGCCTGGGGATGCGCGTCGATATCGAACCAGCGCACGTCCTGCAGCTCATCGTCGGCTTCTTCGGAGCCGGTATCAACGCTATCCAGTGCCACTTTCAACACCACCTTGGATTGATCCAGGGCTTCGGGGTTGAAGTTCAGCTCGCCTTCAAATTTGCGGAACTGGCCATCCAGCTTCACGCCCATTTGGGAATACTGAAAGCCGATTTCGCTATTTTGGGTGTCCAGAGCCTGGTAATTCCTGGCGTTGGCTGACAGGCTGGCGCTCAGGCCCAGAGAGCCGATCAGCAGGGACACGAAGACAGATTTTTTCATGATTTGGCTTTGCCTAAAGTAAAGGTGATGCGGCCAAGCAAGCCGTCACGGTCTATGAACTGATGCTTCAAGGCCGCCAGAATGTGCAGGCTGACCATGGCAATCAGGGCGTAATTCAAAAAGATGTGGACTTGGACCAGCAGCTCGCCCAAAGGTTTATCTTTGGAAACCAGATCGGGCAGGGGGATCACACCAAACCACACTGTCTGGAAACCTTTGGCGGAACTCATCAGCCAACCCGTCAGGGGGATGCCAATCATCAACAGGTACAAAGCGGCATGACCACAGTGGGCCAGAACCCGGCTGAAGGAGGACATGCCGGCGGGCAGAGCAGGGGGGCGGTTCAACAAACGCCAGAGCAGGCGCAGGACTACCAGTACCAGCAGGGAAATGCCGGCCCACTTGTGCCAGGAATAGACTTGCAGTTTCAGCGGGGACAGGGGCAAGGTTTTCATGGTGTAGCCCACGGTCACCAAGGCGGTCAGGGCCAGTGCCATCAGCCAATGCAGGATGCGTGCTACCCGGGTGTAGCGTTGGCGGTTCACTGGAACAGGGGTGATGCTCATTGATAATGCCTTTCATTTACGAAGCCAAGAAACTTTAACCTGTTTGTAAGCATCGTAAAAGACCAGATTTTGCAACGCAGTAATGCAATATTGAGGGGTATTGCTCTTGCACTCCTGCAAGACGGCTATTTTCTTGCAGCTTGTGACAAGGCTTTTAGTGCAGGGTGGGGGCGGGCTAAACTCCCTCTTTCAGCTCGCAAGCAAGGAAGTTTTTATGTGGAAAACAGCGTTGGTCGTCGTGGTAGCCGGTTTGTTGGCAGGGTGCCAGGACTCGAAAAAGGCCAATGAGGAAAATTTCAGCACGGCAATTCAGAGCTATCTGGATACGCGAGATGGCTTGTGTGTCGGTGTGCCTGGACGGGTGTATCCCTATCAGGCCGAGCATGATTCCCCCTTGATTGTGGAGGACCGGGCTCGTCTGGCAGCCCTGGCCAAGGTGGGTTTGCTGCGTCAGGTGGGTCAGGACGATGCGCCGCGTTACGAGCTGGCTGCGAATGCGGATACCTATTTACGCCGCTCCAGCTCCGAGCAGTCCCAAGGCGAACATGACGCTTTCTGCACAGGCCGTCTGGTTCTAGACCGAATCAGCTACTTCACCGAGCCGGCCAGCACTGGCGGGTTTACGGTCAGTCAGGTGAACTATGTCTACCATCTGGCCGACGCGGCGGGTTGGATCAAGGATAGTGCGGTTCAGGATACCTACGAGGATCTACGTGCTTTGACAGCGCAGGAAGTAGAGGGGCAGGCCAGGATGATTCTGACCAATAAGGGCTGGGTTCATCAGAATCTTTATAGATAGTCCGATTCAATACGGATGCTTGGCATCGTCGAAGGGCTGGGTTGCAAATGAGCTGCGCGTGGCAAGTGCCGCAATTAGGCGGTCGTTGCCACGTTTATTGATGCAAATGTCTGCCTTGGTGTCGTTGTTGTTGCTGCTGCTGTTCCTGTTGCCAGCCGTGCCGCAAGGAATCAGGTTTCAGAAAGCAGGGCGGAGAGGTGGCTGATAGGCACCCACCCCCGGGCACCATCCCGGGGGCGCTGACACCAGCACCAGCCATTCAGAATTTTCTCCCCTTGAACCAGATCACCTTCATCCACATCCATTTCCTGGGCGCTGTAATCTTGCAGCGCCTGCCCTGTACCCGCTTCGGGCAGGCGTTCAATAATTTGCTCAGGCACCCATCCGCCGGAGTGTTCATTGGTAGAGCAATAAATCCAGTTATCCCAATTTTCCGGACCTTGACACAGCTCTCCGATCTTAAGAAAGTCGCCTTTTTTCAGGACCAAGGGGTTGGGATATTCAGAGCGATGTGGGGTGGTGACCAAGTACTTCATCGTGGCGTGGCTCGTAAAGGTTGTCAGGCTGCAGCATTGTACGCATTCTCATAAGTCTGCCATGCACACCAAGACATTTTCCTGTTTTCCCTTTATTTGCCTTGTCTTATCGCTGCAAGGCCCCTTGCCATACTGTCTAGCCTGACAATAAAATGCAATTAACGGAAAAGATGGATGCAAAATGAAAAAACGGTCTACAAAAGAAGAAGGGCAGTTTGACCTGCCCATTTTGGGCTCGCAGGCTGCAGATATTTCGGCAGAGGCCTTGTTTGATACGTGGCTGCAGCATCAACGCCCGCCCATGGCACCGAGCACGCAGCGGGTTTATCGCACTTTATGGCGACGCTTCTTGCAGGCGCTGCAAGACCACAAAAAGCAGTACACCCAGATCAAACCCGTTGATATTCGGGACTTCTTGAGCAATCTGGACGAAGTGCGCCGGCCGCAGCGCGAGCGTTATCAACAAGTCATCGCCCGTGCTTACGAAGAGCTCTGCCGCCAGGATGGCCGCTCGGAAAACCCCGCACTAGCCCCCGCTATTAATGACCCCTTCAAGGAAACCTGGCGCCAGGCCCCTGACAACCAGGCCACCCAATTTCTTTCCGTAGATCAATGCCTTGCCACGATCAAGGCCCTGCGCTCCCGGCTGCAAGTCCTGGAACTGGCCAGTGATATGACCATCGCTGCCCGCTGGCGTGAATATCGAGATATGACGATTGTGGCTGTGATGCTCGGCACAGGCTTGCGCCCGGTGGAGTTGGGGCAGTTGCACCCTTCCGCAATAGGCGTAGCCAAACGCTCAGTGGAACCCATAGAAACAGATGAAGCAGATGACGAAGAATCAGCCCACTGGCGTGATGGCACTATCCTGCTCAAGCTTGCTGGCGCGGCAAAACGTGAAGTTGTTGTACCCGTCTGGTGCGAAGGCATTTTGCGTAGCTGGTTGATCTTTAGTGGAGCCGAAGACGCTTCAGCCTGGGTAAAAGATAGCCGTGTCTTTCCTGGGAGCCGTCAGATCAGTGCTGCCCGGCCCCAAGCGCAGATGAATCCCGCTACGCTCGCCCGTATCGTCAGCAAATGGGGGATCAAGCAGATGGATCTGTTAATGACGCCCCAAAGGCTGCGCAATACCTTTGGTGCAGGCTTGATCGAACGTGGTTTTTCTCTACCCGAAATCGAAGAAATTATGGGCTACGCCCCCGGTGCCGCCAGCGCCTGGCGTTTGCAAGCATCCTGGCTGGCGTGGCTGGATGCACAGAAAACACCTGACAATCCCGCCATTACAGAGAATACGCATTCGGAATGAAGGGGCTAGTCACAGATTAGTCAGCTACTGAAGGCATAATTTCAGGTTCATTTCGTCTATTCATTGATGAGGAGTTTGAAGTGACGTCGACACCTGTTTTTCGTCGTGCTGTAGCAGCAGATCTGGAAGCGATCGTGGCCATGTTGGCGGACGATATTCTGGGTCAGAAGCGTGAGAACACCAGCCTGCCTTTGGCTCAGTCCTATCTGGACGCATTTGCAGCGATAGAAGCGGATCCAAATCAGTATCTGGCTGTTGTAGAACTGAATGGCGCCGTTGTCGGAACCTTGCAGATCACCTATATGCCCGGCCTGTCGCACCAAGGTGCCTGGCGTGGGGAAATCGAGTCCGTGCGCATCGCCAGCTCTGCCCGTGGCTCGGGATTGGGGCGTTTGATGATTCAGTGGGCGGTAGAACAATGCCGTCAGCGTCAATGCCGACTTGTGCAGTTGACCTCGGATATGGCGCGAACCGATGCACATCGGTTTTATGAGCAACTGGGCTTTACGGCTAGCCACAAGGGTTTCAAGCTCACCCTGTAAGACGGTTTTTCTCTGAAAATCAGTCATTAAGCGCGGTGCGAACAATAACTATAAAAACCGCATAGGCTGAATGCAGTGCTCAGTGCTCAGTGCTCAGGAGACACTTCTCGGTCATTGCGTACGGCTGGATTATGGGGAGCGCAGCATAATTCCATTCATTTAGTTTCAGCTCTTTTTTGCTGTATTGAAATTTATTTATTTCATATTGGATGGGGCGTAATGGGTTTTACATGTCTTTCTAAAATCCCCAAGAGCTAATTTGGTATGCCTGCTGATAGATTAAGCATGTCTTCTTAACTTGCTGATTATATGGAATAAATAATTTTAGTTAGCCGCCTGGATTGATTGACGGTAATTGCTTTCTCGCTATATCTTTGCCTGTGGTATTTTTTTCTATTATTTTTATTAATAATTAAAAAGAGAATTATAGATACCGAGGGTTCTATTGAGCTTGTGGTGAATATTCTGAACAGGGAGATACTGAGATGACCGTTAAAGCGAAAGTAACGACTATTGCCATACAGCCAGGACCTTCATGCGTCTTTCTTGGCTACAAGTCTTCAGGCATTACCGCCAAGAACAAGAGCTATCGAGAGCTTATAAAGTCGTATCCCGAAGGAAAAAAAGACGATTGGGCTGGGTTCTATGTGGCCGAGGACCGTGCGACGGCAGAGGGGTACTTACCGGATTCCTTACCTGAAAATGGAACCGGCGATGCCTACATAAACTTGATCTACATTGAGGCATCCACCGTCAATAATTTTGATGGTAAGGGCAAGAAAACCCAGTTTGTAGACATTACAGGCAGTGAAATAGCGGACCCTGGTGTCCCGCAAAAAGAAAAAGCCAGACTGGTCAGAAAAGCCTTAAGTGATATAGGAATCCAAATTCCCGAGAGCAAACCACTGATCGAGACACTTGGGCTGCAAGGGTATATCTACAGAGGCCCTCACACAGCAACGGAGCTGGAAATCATCGTTCCCTTCAACTTTATCAATGCCAAACTAGCTATTTCTTTGGCCAACTTGCAGTCCTTTAAATTCAAAGGCCACTTACAGGTGGGCAGTCCTGTGCTGAACTCGGCGCTGGGAATCACGAACCCGGATACACCGATGAAGACGAAGCCGGCTTTGCCCCTGGCCCCTTAAGACAGACAGGTCGAAATTGATCTGAGCTTCAGGGGCCCTGGAAGACAAGCCGATCTACATCGGCGTCCCAGCACGCAGCAGTTCAGCATAGATCCTGTTGAGTCTGACTGGGGCCAGGCATTCCAGCTTTGCTGGGTACGCCGAATTTGGACGGGAAAAGTGCAATTGGCGTGATTTCTATTCAGAAGAACCCAGGCGTATCACAGCCTCGACCTCGATCGCGGCCCCAAGGGGAAGCCATGCCACACCAAAGGCCGTGCGAGAGGGGTATGGGCTGCTGAACATCTCCTGCATCACCTTGTTGACCAAGACCCACGAATCTTGATCAACAAGAAGCACGGTTAATTTGATGATGTTCGAGAGATCTGCACCTTCTGCTGCGCAGATAGCCTGGATATTTTGAAAGGTCTGTCGAATTTGATTCTCAACGCCGTCTACAAGCTGCATTGAGACGGGATCAATGCCAATTTGCCCGGAGGTGTAGAGAAAATCCCCTGTTCGGACACCTTGAGAGTACGCCCCCAAAGTGCTGGGAGCATGTTCAGTCGAAATAATAGATTTGTGCATGTGCAAGCCGCTTAGATTGAAATGAGTCCATCAATAGTCGTGACACTTTCTCCGCCCACCTGAATACGGGAGTCTGGAGAAATTCTGAGTGCTATCTTTCCTTCGCGCCCGAGTACCCGGCCCTGAGAGCTTGAAAAGTGATTGCCGAATACGCTGGTTTGCTGAGTCTCGGCAATAAATGCGGCGATTGCGCCATTGCCGCTTCCGCACACCGGGTCCTCGTTGATGCCGAGTATGGGGAAGAAGGACCGGGCTTCGATGGCGCTTTCCGCGCCACTTTTCTGGGCACCGAATACGACGATGCCTGCTGTACCGTGCTCTTTGCTGAATCTATGCAGATCATCCAGCTTGGGTGTCAGCGCTAATACGTCCTGCGCAGTAGGCAGTTGCACCACGGTATGAATGGGTCCGACATTCACAAACCTGGGTGTGATGGCAGACAGGGCAGGGGCTCCAAGAATGTCTTGAACGCGCTGGATTTCTTCGGTGTTCAGCTCTGTAAATTCTGATTTGGGCAGCTCAAAGAAAATCCGGGCAGACCCATTGCTTTCGCGCTCTACCCGGATTGGAATCAAGCCGACTTCACATTGCTGGGTAATCCAGCCATTTCTGGGCTGGACGATACCGGCTTCAATCAGCGCATGTGCCGTTCCAATCGTTGGGTGTCCCGCAAAGGGCAGTTCCGAGCTTGGAGTAAAGATTTTGATCTTGTAGTCTGCGGCAGGATCTGTAGTGGAAGACACAAAAGTCGTTTCTGAGACGTTTGTCCAGTTGGCAATCCCTTGCATCTGGGACTCGGTCAGGCCCGTGGCATCAAGCACGACGGCGACCGGATTGCCTTTGAATGAGGTGTTGGCAAAAACATCAACTTGCTTGAATTTAACCTGCATATAAGCACCTGCTTGGATAAGTGTCTTGCCCTGAAATGGGCGTGTTTTTTACCTTATCAAAAAACATAAGCGTGATTAGTGCGTATGATGCACAACTGATATGTAAGGAAATAGTCTGTGTGCGGGCTATGCTTGATCAGGAGTGTGCTATGTACAGTCAGTCTTCGGAGAGGTGCTAAGTGGGCGCTTCCTCATTTGCCAGCCAGCAATCAGATGAGTTTGCTGCATTCATTGCAATTGTCCGTGCCGGATCATTTTCTGCGGCGGCCCTGAAACTGCAACGTCATCCATCAATTATTTCCAAACGGATTGCCTCGCTTGAAGAGCGTTTGGGCGTGCGCTTGATTGAACGCTCCACACGGCGTATCAAGCTGACAGATGCCGGTGAGCGCTTTTATGAAAGGCTGAGTGAGGCTGCTCAAATACTTGACGAGGCAGAGCAGGAAGCTGGGCACCTGTCTAAAGAGATAGTGGGCAGTCTAAGGATTAGCCTGCCTGGTGCGTTAGGCAGGATGTGGCTTAGTCCGATTATTGCGCGATTCGCCCAGGCCCAGCCCCGCTTGACGGTGCACACGGACTACTCGGACAAGTACGTGGATGTGATTGCCGAGGGATATGACGCTTGCATTCGAGTCGGCGCTTTAGAGGATAGCCGCCTGATTGCGAATCGGCTTTGTAGTCACAGCAGAATTTTGTGTGCTTCTCCCCAGTACCTTGAAACACATACTCGTCCTGCTCATCCCAAAGACTTGGCCAATCACAATTGTCTTGGTCATACAGGCTTGCGTACCTATCCTGAGTGGGTTTTATATCAAGGTGAGGAAGCGCTTGCGGTCACGGCAAGGGGAAACTTTGTCAGCAATGATGGCGAAGCCTTGCTGGACGCCGCGCGCCAAGGGATAGGCATACTTGGGTCCAGCAACTGGCTGGTTGCGCGAGATATTGCGGCAGGGACTTTAGTGCCTGTTCTGCCTGGCTGGACATTCGACAGACAGTCAGCCATCTACTTTATCCGTCCCTCCGTCAAGTTCACGCCATCGAAAACAGCAGCATTCAAAGCATGGGTGGAAAAGGCCTTTTCCAGTGGTGCTCCTTGGGAGAAGCTGCTTGCTTAGGCGGTTGCTCTTGCTGTGTATGAGCCAAGCATCGCAGTGGCGTCTGGGCTATACCTTCGCGCAAGGCCGGGAGATTTCTTTGGATGGGCAAATAGTTGGATCCAGCCGGGCAGGGGACAACAAGGGGATTCTCTTACTCCGTAGCCTCAGCGTCCAAGCTACGGAGATAGGCCTCAGCCTGTGCAAACTGCGTCTCGCTAAAGACCCGAATGCCTTCGGATTCCAGTAAAGCGGCGGTGACGCCTTGTTCCTGAATACGGTTACCTGTGAAGGTGCCGTCGTAAATAGAGCTGGAACCACAGGATGGGCTGTCTTCTTTAAGAACGGCGACCCGAATACCTTTGAGCTTTGCTTGCTCTAAAGTTTGCACGGAGCCAGCGACGAAAGCGCGCGACACGTCATTTCCCTGAGCATCCACAACACGCGCCAGCCCTGAAAACACCCGCATGCCACCGCCTCCGATAATTTCAGCAGGAGGACGAGGGACCGGCATGCCACCTGCAAGCTCAGGGCACACGGAGACGACACGACCTTCGTTCAGCCAGCGCGCCAACACTTCATTCTCTGCAAGCTTGTGGGTGCCGTTGTAGCGGACAGGTTTGCCAAGCAGGCAGGAGCTTACTAAAACGAATTTCATCATGTTGGTTGGCTCTGTTATGTAGCGCAAGACTCGCGGTTTGCTATTTAGCGGTGCAGCCTGAAGATCGAAAGACTGGGGAGTATATATCAAGGGCTTGTATCGACAGCATGCAGGATTTCAGGCCCTTGGTGGATGGTAGTCTGAGTATTATGAATAACCGCATAATGTATATTATGTAAAGTCATGTTTATAAAGGCAGCTCAACTGATCTCGGTAATGCCCTGTTTCTCCTGTTGGACTTAAATACTCCTTTCACTTTGTCTTGTTCCTGCCAGACATAGAAGCCTATGTTTGCTCACCCACTTTTCGCCGTGTGTCTCGAGCCTTGGCTTTGAAGTGGCTTGGGCGCTGCTTCCGATTCTGTCAGTGATGACGAGCTTGATCCTGGTCCTGGTCTCAATCCTAAAGATGCTACGTTCAGGTATTTAACAAAAAAGCGCCCTAAGGCGCTGTCTGGAACTCTTGTTGGATCTTGGGACTGCCTAAACGAGAGTTTAGATGTCCAGATTCAGTGGACCGACATGGAACTTTTTAATCCCGACAACTTTGATATCGGCATCGAACTCGCCATGAAAGCCGTTATGGACATTGAGTTTGATGGTGTACCAAATATCAACCAATGGTGATAGGTATTTATGCGTCACTGAGGCTTTACCATTTTCGTAATACAAATCCATTCCGTCCAGATTCTTTCCGAACGCAATAGGTGTGATCTTCACAACATGACCTCCTCCACCAGTTTCTACAACTTTTATATTTATTTTTAAAACTGGAATGATATCTAAGGTCTTGTCCAGTATGGTGCTGGATCTGGTAGCGCTGAAGGTGGAAATTCTTCGTGTGTTCTCAAAACTCCCTGGGGCTTCACCAGAAAAGGATTTTTCAGACCGTGATGTTTTGTACTCTTGCAGCAAACCATCAGCCAAAATATCGGAAATATCATTATCTATCGAGCGGGCTGGGTCAATTTCTCTATAGATTTCAACGATTTTTTCGGAAAAGAATTTCGCTATTTCTTTTTGGTCGTAGGTGATTTCAGCTGTACTTGACATTGTGTTCTCCAGATTGTGAGGAATGAAAAGATACTGCGACATTAAAAGAAAAACAAAAATCAAAAAATTTCTTGATTATGGATAGCTTAAGTTAGATGAAATATTAACCAAACTAACTTATTGATATTTAGGATGGTTTTTAAAAAATAAGATAGCTGAATTTTTTGTTTTAATGAATTGGTTGGCTAATGAAGATGAATAATGACAAGAAAAAACAGATTTTGGTTATTTTTAAGAATAAGCAGGTCTAAAAATAAAAATATTTTTAAAAAAAGAAAATTCAAGAATAATAAAAATATTAGGGTTCTGTTGTTTAGATGCCTGAATGGTGACGTGTGGACTGATAGGTCTCGTCCATGTGTGGTCCTGCTCCCTTCCCTGTTCATCGAGCCACTTATTTTTGCGTAAACGGTAGTTTTTCTTGTTCTTGCATGGTTATAGTGAGCAGCTATGTAAACCGGAGCAAAGCACCATGGGCCATGTACTACAGTTTGCCGAACGCGATCCCAGCTTGAGTGATGACTTGGCCAAGGAGCAGATTGAGGTTCTGCGCGAAGCCTTGCTGTCCAAGCAGTACGAACGCCTGGATAAAGCAGATCAAACTCTGCTGATTGTGGTGGCGGGTATGGATGGTGTGGGTAAAGGCTCTGCGATCAATACCTTGAACACGTGGTTGGACCCTCGCCATGTGCACACTCTGGCGTTCGGCAAGTTAAGTGAAGAAGAAGCCATGCGCCCTTTGATGTGGCGTTATTGGAATAGTCTGCCGGCTCGTGGTCAGACAGGTTTGGTGTTTGGTTCCTGGTACGCCCCTTTGATGAAAGAATTGGGCCGTAAAGAACCGGATCCGGCGAAGATTGCGCTGTATACCCATCTGATCAATCGTTTTGAGGCGCAGTTGGCATATCAAGGCGTGCAGGTTCTGAAGCTGTGGTTCCATCTTTCCGCCCAGGCTCAGCTGGATCGATGCGCAACCCTGATGTCTGATCCCAATACAGCCTGGCGCGTCAGCAAGGCTGACCTGAAAGTTCACAAGCAATTCAATCGTTTGCGCAATGCCGCTACGCAAACCATCAATCTGACTCATCGAAATTACGCGCCCTGGGTGGTGATCCCCAGCGCGGATAAGAACCTGCGTGATGTGTCTTTGGCCAAGGTGGTTCTGGAGGCGATGGATAAGCCTATCGTCCCGCGTCAGGTGAAAGAGCCGCATGCTTTCCCGTTCCGCTTGAACGTCCCGACTGTCTCGCTGCAGTCCCCTCCTCCTGAAGAACCTGTACAGGATTACGATGCTGAGCTCCTGCATTGGCAAGGTCGTTTGTCCTGCGCGGTACGTAGCAAAGCCTTCCGCAAGCACTCTTTAGTGCTGGTGTTCGAGGGGCGTGATGCGGCGGGTAAAGGTGGCACTATTCGACGTTTGACTGAAGCCCTGGATGTACGCACTTACGATATCCACCCTATTTCTGCCCCTAACACTGTGGAGTTGGCGCGCCCGTATCTATGGCGTTTCTGGCGCAAACTGCCGCGTCTGGGTGAAATCTCGATTTTTGATCGATCCTGGTATGGCCGTGTACTGGTCGAGCGAGTGGAAAAATTGATTTCTCGCGCCGCCTGGCATCGTTCTTACGAGGAAATCAACGAATTTGAGGCGCAGTTGCTAGCCAACGGCACAGCTGTGATCAAGTTCTGGCTGGATATTGATAAGGACGAGCAGCTCAAGCGCTTCAAGGCCCGCGAGGAAACGCCCTTCAAGAATTACAAGATTACGGAAGACGATTGGCGTAATCGGGAAAAATGGACGGCCTATCAACGCGCCGCCCAGGAGATGTTCGCCCAGACCGATACTCACATGGCACCTTGGCATATTGTGCCCAGCAAGGACAAGAAAGCCGCTCGTATTCAGGTGCTGCGCACGGTAGTCGAAACGCTGGAGTCCCTGGATGAACACATGATCAGCTTGAATGAGCCGGCCTTGTCTGATCAGGTCAGTGAGCAGGTATAAGGCTGCAAGTGTTTTTTTCCGGCAAGGCTTTGCTGCGTACTGTATTAGGGAGTGACGGTTTTACTTCTGCAGGATGTGCTGTCTGCTTGTAGAGACAACGAGCCTTATAAATCCTGCCGCGCTGCCAGACT
This sequence comes from Alcaligenes faecalis, assembly GCF_009497775.1. Lineage (NCBI taxonomy): Bacteria > Pseudomonadati > Pseudomonadota > Betaproteobacteria > Burkholderiales > Alcaligenaceae > Alcaligenes > Alcaligenes faecalis. The sequence continues at coordinate 2,189,069 of NZ_CP031012.1, read as the reverse complement.
TAGTATCTTGTGCCAACGCTTGGCTTCTGCGGCATGGGCGGGTTGAATGTCCCAGCTTTGTGCCGGGTTACGCAAAGTCAGCTTCAATCCCCTGCCCTGCAGCTCGATTGCTTCTATATCCGCAAAAATAAACCCGCGCGCGCCCTGCCCGGTTTGAATCTGGCCGCGTTTTTGCAGAGCATCCAGGCGTATCGAGCCATCAGGTAAAGCCAGTTCCAGAATGCGCTGGCCTTGCTGTTTTTTGCCGTGGATGGCCAGATAACGGCGCCGCCATACGATAAAGGGGGTCACCAGAATGGCCGCCGCGATCAGCAGGCTCAAGATAGCGGCGATGACCCCGGCACTGGCGCTGACCAGACTAAAGAGCTGCATTCCACCATACACAAGCGCCGCAATAATCCCTATGAACAGCAGGACGACGATGATGGGCATGGTGGAAAACTCCTTGTTTTAGCGGGCTTGGACTTTGACGGTGGCAGCCGCTTGGCGGGCGTTGGCGCGGGCTGTTTCCAGGTCAGCGTCTGCTGCCAGGGCGACACCCATGCGGCGCTTTTCAAAGCTCTCGGGTTTGCCGAACAGACGGATATCGGTTTGCGGGATGCGCAAGGCTTCGGCCACATTCAGGAAATCCACGTCTTTTGCGTCTACACCGCCGTAGATCACGGCGCTGGCGCCGGGCATACGCAAGGCGGTATTCACAGGCAGGCCCAGAATGGCGCGTGCATGCAGCTCAAATTCGGACTGCCATTGGGTGGCCATGGTAACCATGCCGGTGTCGTGAGGACGGGGGCTGACTTCACTGAACCAGACCTGATCGCCCTTCACGAACAGCTCTACGCCAAACAAGCCCTGACCGCCCAGGTTCTGGGTAACGGCTTGGGCAATCTCGCGCGCGCTTTGCAGAGCTTTAGGGCTCATGGGCTGTGGCTGCCAGCTTTCCACGTAGTCGCCATCCACTTGTTTGTGGCCGATAGGATCGCAGAATTGGGTTTCTATCTGGCCGTCTGCGCCTACGGCACGGACGGTCAACAAGGTGATTTCGTAGTCGAAGTCGATAAAGCCTTCAACAATGACGCGGCATTGGCTGACGCGGCCACCCGCCATGGCGTAGTCCCAGGCTTTGGCAACATCATCTGGGCCGCTGATCTTGCTTTGGCCTTTGCCTGAGCTGCTCATCAAGGGTTTGACCACGCAGGGATAGCCAATCTTGCCATCGATAGCGGCTTGCAGTTCTTCCAGCGATTCGCAGAACTGGTAGGGGCTGGTGGGAACGCCCAGGGTTTCAGCGGCCAGGCGGCGGATGCCTTCACGGTCCATGGTCAGACGAGCGGCACGGGCGGTTGGAATAACGCGCACTTTGCCCTGGGCTTCCAGCTCTTCCAGCACGCCGGTGGCAATGGCTTCAATCTCGGGCACGACCAGGGTGGGCTTTTCTTTTTCGATCAGGGCGCGCAGTTGCTCGGCGTCACTCATGGTGATGGTGCGCGAGTGATGGGCGACTTGTTGGCCAGGTGCGTTCTCGTAGCGGTCTACCGCTATGGTTTCAACCCCCAGGCGCTGCAGCGCAATCAGCACTTCTTTGCCCAGCTCTCCCGAGCCCAAGAGCATGATTTTGTCCGACGACGACGATAAAGGGGTGCCCAACAGGCTCATGGCGCGTGCTCCGCTGAAAATGAGGAATTCAAAAGCGGTATTGTAATGCAGGCGACGTCGGGTTTTTTTCAAGCAGGACTGCTTTGTCCGCCCTGCTGGCACACAGGCTTGCAGGGCGGATGTTTTCAAGGCGCTACGTCAGGGATCAGGCTACTCCACCATGAGCTGCGCCATCATGCCCAGGTCCTCGTGCTCCAGGATGTGGCAGTGGAACATACGCAGACCCGGTAATTCCTGGCGAAATGCCAGCCGGACTGTCTCGTTGGGGCGCAGATTCACCGTATCGCGCCAGGCCCGGAAAGCCTCCGGTACGGACAGCATCCCGGTTTGACGCGCCAATACCTGAAACTGGGTTCCGTGCAGATGGAAAGGATGGTCCATATGGGAGTCGTTGATCACGTCCCAGTATTGCCACTCCCCTGTCGGGCAACGCAGGTCGATGCGGTCCATGTCGTAGACCTGATTGTTGATGCGAAACATGGAGCGCATGGCAGCCATGCCGGGCATCATGGCGTCGCTATCCATTCCTGCCATGCCCTGATGATTCATCCCGGACGAACTTGCCATGCCAGAGCCTTGCCCGGATTGCATGTCATGGTTCATGGGCATGACTTCGCTGAATACGACTTTTGCGGTGCTGGAGGCTGCTGGAATCGCAGGAATTGCGCGCAATTGCTCGGGCAGTTGGATTTCCTGATGGCGGATTTTTAGTGTCGCCAGTGTCAAGGTTTCGGGATCTTCCTGCACCATCATTTTTTGCCGGTCGTAGTACAGCGCTTGCAGGCGGCTATCCAGGTCTTTGTCCGCCTGGATAAAGAACTCCACCCGCTCGGCCGGGGCCATCAAAATCGAATCGGTGGCTGCCAAGGGCTGTTCCAACAGTCCGCCATCCGTACCGACTTGAACCAGGCGGGCGCCGGGGATATGTAGCTTTAAATATCGGGCAGAACACGAGTTCCAGATACGGATGCGTTCAGCAGTGCTTGCCTGGATAAGCGGTTGGCGTTGACCATTCAGCAGGACGAACTGCCCTTCCCTGCCATTCATCCAGTCGGGACCTGTGTTGGCCGGGATGTGGCCATTGATGTCCAGCCGCAAATCGCTAATGGCCCAGTGCTGCTCTGTGTAGTCCTTTAACGGGTCTTTGGGAGAGCGAACAATAATTGTCCCGCCTAGCCCATGGGCGACCTGCTCCCCGCTTTTGCCATGAGGATGCGGGTGATACCAGTAGGTACCGGCGCAGCCTTCGGGCAAGGTAAAGCGGTAGTAGCGGCTTTGTCCTGGCATGACGGCGTCTTGCGGGTTGCCGTCCTGATCCGAGGGAACCGGCAAACCGTGCCAGTGAATGGTAGTGGCTTGGGCCAGCTGGTTTTCAAATTCGATTTCTACCTGATCACCCTCATACAGCTCGATCAGCGGGCCGGGAGCTTGGCCATTGTATAGCCAGAGCTCGGTGCTTTTGTCATCCGCCAGAACGCGTTGATGGGCAGCTGCAGTAATTTTGGCCTGGAAAAGCCCCTTTTTTTGACTACTGTTTTTAAGCACAGGCAACACTTGCAGAGCCTGGCCAGCCGGCATTTTGTCTATGGGCATCAGTCCTTGGCGGGTGCTCATGCCGTGGCCGGGCATATCGCCGGACATGGAGCCGTGGTGCCCCATCATGCCTTGCGCCCAGCTTCGCATAGGCAGGCTGCTCAACAGGCTGGCACCTAAAGTCAGTTTGAAAAAATCGCGTCGTTTCATGGGTTTATCCCTATTAATCATCAATACATATGCGCCGCCCATGCCTGATTAGCACAGGCTTTTTGGGCTTGGGGCGGCAATTAAAACGAGATGATCAGGACGAGCGCGGAGGTGGCTGGGCGGGACCAATCAGCCGGGAGATGTAGTTTTGATGCAGGGGAACCGGAGGGAAAGCGGGCTGTAATGCGACCGTTTCCGACGGTGGAGCCTGTGTTGCCAGACAAGCGCAGCAGCCGCTTTTCAGCGGAGTGCTGCAGTGGTTGGGAGCGCTATGGTGAGACTGTCCCGACGAGGCGTGTTGCCCCTGAACGGTGCTGTGATCTGTATCTTGAGCCGTGGCGTGCGCGGCAAAGCTGGTGCCTAGCCCCATGCTGCCAAACAAAACAAGCAGGCCGACTAATAAAAGCCAGCCTATCGTTTTGCGAGATGAAATGGGTGCGCGCAGCATGGGCAAAAGCTTAGCATGAGGCTTGCCTGCGTCGTTTGAGCAAAAACAGACCGTTACATGCAGTGGTCCATAAGCGAAACAAGCTTGCCGTACTGCATGCTGGTCTAGGCTGCTGAATGAGCCTTATTGTTCAGGATCGCTCTTGATCAAACGTCGTTTCAAGCGCACAGGTCGTACGGGCTGCGCTTGGGCTTGCTCCAGTTCCTGACTAAGTAGCTGGGCTTTCTTGCGCGCCTCTTCATTCTCCCGCTCCAGCAAAGCAGCGCGAGTACGCAGCATTTGCAATTGCCCTTGCATCTCTTTGGCCAAACTATGGCTTATATCCATCGCCGCCTGCATGGCTCGGCGCTCGCCCTGCTCTTGTCCCAACTCCTGGCGCAGCTTCTGCATGTGATCCTGCTGCTTGTTCAGCTCCTGTTCGTGAGCCTGACGCTGGGCCTTGTTCGCTTGTTCGGCTTCTTCTATTTGCTGACGCAGTCGCGTTTGAATGGAGCGCTCCTTGTCGATCTCCAGCAAAGCACGGCGCTCGTTGGCCTGGGCGCGTTCTTCGGTCAATTCAATGGCTTTTTGCAGTCGCTCCAGATCCTGGGTGAATTGCTCACCTTGGCGTCGTAGTTCCCGCTGGACCAATTGCTTTTCGGTCTCCAGCTCGTTCTGGCGTTGCTTGGCGTGCAGCAAGTCTTGTTTCAGAACCGCTTGTTCCTGACCGGCTTCCTGTAGCTCTTCTTTCAGCTTTTCTATGCTGGCTTGAGCGTTTTTCAAAGCGCCCTGCTCTACTTCCAGCGCCTGCTGAGCTTCGTGGCTTTGGGCTTGAGCCTGTGCGACGCGTTCATCAGCCTGAGTCTGGTAATGCAGCATCTGCTGTTTTGACTGCTCCATGGCCTCTTGCCAGATACGGCCCAGCAGATCCCCTGTCAGGGTTTGCAGCTCTTCGGGCATGTCTGCCACATCCAGCCGAACCCGGCTTTTATCCCGCAAATCTTCCCAGAACGTCTGTAGCGCCTGAGCAGGAGCGCTCATGCTGCCCTTGCGCACCAATTGGTACAGCTTGTTGGCCGTAGGTGTGACGCCATAGCGAAAAAACAGGAGTGCAGCCACTTCTTTGTACAGAGTCTGCGTATGGCTGAAGCGATCACGTAATTCAGCAACATCGGCCAGGATTTGCCCCTCGTTTGGCTGGTTTTGCTCCATTTTTCCACCTTCCTTGATAATTTAATTAATAATACAACGTAATATATAAAATTATCAACAAATTAGATTCTATAATTTGACATTATCTCTATAATGTCAAATATCTAACCTTTAATAGCCCGAATTGCACAGGTACGGGTTTGAAAGCCCTTCCCTGCTCTCTTAACGCCTCCGTTTTTCTGTTTATCCATGGAAATAGCCAAAACTTCGCCCTCAACAGATTTGGGATCGGACGATATTGCTCAATTGCTGGCTCGTTTTGACGGACGGCAAGGGGCAAACCGTTCTGTCGGCGGGCGTGCGCAGATTGAGGCGCAAACAGATATAGAGGCATTGCGAGCGTGGTTGGCGCGCTATATAGATAGTCCGCGCACCTACGCGAACTACCGCAAGGAGGCGGAGCGTCTCTTGTTATGGGCGGTCTTGGAGCGTCGCAAGGATTTGTCTTCGCTTAGCCTGGAAGACATCCTGGCCTATCGCTTGTTTCTGGCTGATCCCCAACCTGCGCATCGCTGGGTGGTTCAAGGGCGTTCTCGCCCTGCCCGTCACCATGCCGCATGGCGACCATTTGCCGGGCCTTTGTCGGAAAGCAGCCGGAATCAGGCTTTATTGATCCTGAACTCTTTATTTAGCTGGCTGGTGCAGGCGGGATATTTGGCGGGCAATCCTTTGGCCTTGTCTCATCAAGGGCGTCGTCAAAAGAAAACTAGCGCCCCCCAGCAACGGTATTTGAGCCGACTGCAATGGCGCTGGGTGCAGGATTACATCCAGGCTCTGCCTGAAGATACGCAGAGCGAACTGCGCTATAAAGCCCGTGTGCGTTGGCTATTTTCCATTCTTTATGGCGGTGCTCTGCGTATTTCCGAGCTGGTTCAGGCCCGTATGGCCGATGTTCAGGAGCGTGCCGATGCGGGAACGACAGCCCAGTGGTGGCTGCATATCCACGGCAAAGGGGATAAATGGCGTCGTGTGCCTTTGACGCAGGAACTGTATGGCGAGTTGATGCGTTATCGACAGGCGCATGGCCTGGAAGGACCGCCCCAGGCTTTGGAGCCCTATCCTTTATTGATGTCGGCCGGCGCCAGTGACAGACACCTGACCGGAGCCATGGCGCATGTTCTGGTCAAACAGGTTTTTCAAGGCAGTGCAGATCGTTTACGGAGTCTGCATCCTGACCAGGAGTCGCAGGCTCGTATTCTGGAACAGGCCTCGGCACACTGGCTGAGGCACTCGGCAGGCTCGCACTTGGCTGATCAAGGGGTGGATTTACGTATCATCCGCGACACCTTGGGCCATGAGTCCATCGCCACGACCAATATCTATCTGCATGCGGATGATGATCAGCGTCATCAAGCCCTGGAGCAATCCCATAGCTTGGGTTGGAAATAAGCTATCAGTCTTTGTCCGATTTTATGTGGGAAAATCGACTGCCGACTGCCGACTGCCGACTGCCGACTGCCGACTGCCGACTGCCGACTGCCGACTGCCGACTGCCGACTGCCGGCAGCAATGCGGTAGGATACGATTCCTGAAGTGGCGGCGTTCCTGTTTCCGGGCATGCTCCCCGCCCAAGCCCTGCTATAGCTGATTGTTGGAGTACCTATCCCTTATGGACACCTTTAATGTCATGCGCACGTTCCGGCGCATTGTGGAGCTGGGCGGGCTTGCCAAAGCCGCCGAGGACCTGGGGATATCAGCGGCGGGACTGAGTAAGCAACTGCGTACTCTGGAAGCGCATCTGGATACCGTGCTGATTCAACGCACCACGCGCAGCATGAGCCTGACCGAAACCGGCCGCAGCTACTACGCCGAATGTTGTCGGATACTGGATGAGCTGGACGCTCTGGAGCGTTCTGTAAAACAGCAGTCCCAACGTGTGACGGGCACCCTGCGCGTGAATGCTCCCTTGTCGTTTGCACTGAGTGTCCTGTCCCCATTGATTACGGATTTTCTATGCAAGTATCCAGACCTGAAGCTGGAACTGGTGATGGAAGACCGGATTGTGGATGCCGTAGCCCATGGCTTTGATGTGTCGGTGCGTTTGCGCACCAGTCTGGATGACTCCACCCTGATTGCTCGTCGTCTGGCCACCATAGAGCAAAAGCTATGCGCCGCCCCCGCCTATTTGAAGCAGCATGGCCAGCCTCAGACCTTGCAGGCTCTGCGCAATCATAAAATGATCAGCTACAGCCTGGCGCATACCCAAGGCCTTGTTTTTGACAGTGATTTCGACAGCAGTCCTCAACAGCCCACCCCCAGCGCTACGGCTTTGCTATTTTCTGGTGAACACAGTCAAGTCAATAACAGCCTGATGCTGCGCGATTTTCTGATTGCAGGTTTGGGGATTGGAGCCCTGCCGTCCTTTCTGGCAGATCCGGCGATTGCCAGCGGACAACTACAGCGCGTCTTGCCCGAATACGTGAATGAGCCACGTCATATCTATGCCGTGTACCCGACCAATCGGCATTTGCAGCCCAAGGTCAAAGCCTTCGTGGATTACCTGGCGGAACATCTCCCAAACGCCATGTCCAAGGTTCGATAAACAGGCTTTTCTGAACCTGGAGTAAAAACTGTCTGCACCGCCACGTGCTTATTCTCGGCCGTGGAGATTGCTATTGTGATGACCTTATTACAAGGACATCACAATGCACTTTCAGACACAGCCCGGCACGAGCAATCCCCCGCTCGCCTCCCCTTTAATTATTGATTTCTTCCATGACGCCGTATGTGGATGGTGTTATGTCATGTCGCCACGCCTGCGGCAAGTTGCCGCCGATCTGGGCATTCAGGTTCGTCACCACAGCTTTGTGCTGCAAGACAGCCGTGAGCAGATGCTGCACGCCTTTGGCTCCATGGAGCGGGCCAAAACCGTAATTCTGGGACATTGGGCCGCTTGCGCCCAACACGACGATACGCAGTCCATCAATATCGAGGGCATGCGGGCACAGAGCTTCGAGTATCCCCACGGCATGTTGTCTGCCCTGGCTTGTCAGGCAGCGCAACTGCTGTCTGGCGAGGCAGGCCATTGGGATTACTTCGATGCCGTGCAGCGTGCGCATCTGGCAGACAGCCGCAATATCGGTGATATGGACACCCTGCTGGCAATTGCGGTTGCGCAAGGCTTTGACGGCGAAGCTTTTCTGAACGCTATGGATAGCGATATTGCGCATCAGCGAGTTCAAGCCGATCGCGCCGAGGCAGCACGGTTAGGTATTCAGTCCATCCCCACTTTATTAGTTTCCTCGCGCGAGACAGGCCAGGTGCTGGCCCGTTTGCAGACCCAGTCCGTCGAAATGCTCAAAAGTCGTTTGCAGGCCCTGCTGTAAACGCTGCCCCCTCTTTTTTATCTACGTTCCACAAAAGGACATCCCATGTCGATTCGTTTCTCTCACCGTCTTTTCGGTTTACTGCTGGTTGGCGCAAGCAGCATGAGCGTCTCTCTGGCGCATTCTGCTCACCCAACAAGTAACACCCCGTCTCTTGGCGCCCAGGAAGTGGGCATCAGCCCCTGGGGGCCGGATGATGAAATTGGCCGCCTGAACCTGATCACCCCTGCTTCCCGAGCCGCCATCCTGTCCCGACTGGACGGCAGCAAAGTCTATGACCTGGCGACGGACTACTACCTGGGCATGCCCAGCTGGCAGGACGCGGGCGACCCGCACTATCAATTCTGGATGACCCATACCCCTCGCGGCACCGCGGTGGATGACCCGATGGGAGTCGGTGATGACATGAACACGGTTCGCAGCTACACAGGCACGGCTTTTTCCATGTACAGCCACACGGGCACTCATATCGACGCTCTGAATCACTTCGGGATTCATGGAAAGATCTGGAATGGCTTCAAGGCCGATGAACATCTGGGCGACCGTGGCTGGAAACGTACCGGCATCGAAAAATTCCCGCCCTTGATCGCCCGCGGTGTCCTGATTGATGTGGCCGCCGCCAAAGGCGTAGACATGCTGCCTGACCAATACCGCATTACACGCCAGGACTTGAAGGATGCCCTGGCCCGTCAGAAAACGGTACTGAAAGAAGGCGATATCGTCCTGATCCGTACCGGACGCATGAAGCTCTTTAATGATCCCAAAGCCTATATGAATGCACCTCCTGGCATGGGTCTGGATGCTGCTCGCTACCTGGTGGAAGAAGGCGGCGCCATGATTGTGGGCGCGGACAACTTGAGCTTTGAAACCTTCCCTTCCGAAGTCCCCGACGACTACGTGCCCTTGCATACCTACCTGCTGGCACAACAAGGTGCCCCGATTATTGAGCTGATTGCTCTGGATGAATTGTCCAAGGACAAGGTCTATGAGTTCGCCTTTATTGGTGGCCCGCTCAAGATCCGTGGTGGGGATGCGGCTCCGCTGCGCCCGGTTGCCATCCCGATCCGCTAAGTCAGGCTCCGTCAAGAACCCTCTCCTGTGGCCACCTGCTGTATTTACGAATAAGGGCTATCGAGTCTGCCTGCTGTTAGGTAGCGCTCAATATGCTACTGTTGGGTGGGTTTGAATGCGCCGGGCGCCTGTTGAAGAGGCGTCCGGCTTTTCTTTATGGAGTGCGTAATGACTTACACCGTCTATCTGTCCGGCGAAATTCACACGGATTGGCGCGAGCAGATTGCTCAAGGTGCAAAGGCCGCTGGATTGGATATCACCTTTACCAGTCCTGTGACCGATCACGATGCCAGCGATGCCGCAGGCGATCACCTGGGGCCGACCAGCGAAGGTTTCTGGCGTGATCACAAATCCTCCAAAATCAATGCCATCCGTACCAGAACCCTGATTGAGCAAGCGGATCTGGTCGTGGTGCGTTTCGGGGACAAGTACAAGCAGTGGAATGCGGCCTTTGATGCTGGCTTCTGTGCCGCCTTGGGCAAACCGTATGTGACTTTGCATGCCGAAGACATCATCCATCCTTTAAAAGAAGTGGATGCCAGCGCACAAGCCTGGGCGACCACGCCCGAGCAGATTGTCGATATTTTGCGCTACACGCTGAAAGCCTGACTACCGCTTGCTGCGGACTAAACAGATTGCCCCCGAAGCCTGCATGGAATCCAGGCTTCGGGGGCAATGTTTTGTGGATCAGGCAATCGCTATGTGACGGGCTGGCATCCGCTCAAATCCGGATGCCAGACTGTCTTACCAGGCGTATCTGATGCCCAGCTGGAAATTGCTTTCCCGGTACTTCTCGCTACCCATCATGTAGGAAACCCGCCCAAAGGCACTGGTGCTCTTGGATAGTTGGGCGTTCAGGCCCAAGGTAGTCGCCATGACATGCTTGGGCATGGGGTCCCCCACGGATTTGTCGTTAAAGGACATATGGGAGATGCGCGGCATGCGCCAGTAGTTCAGCTCCGCAAAAGGAGCCAGCTGCATGCCCTGGCTGCCTTCAATATCTGCTTTGAAGCGCAGACCCACCCGATAAGCCGCCGAGTTCATGTTTTGCTTGTGAATCTGCGTTTGGGTTTGTTCATACACATCGCTGGCATTGAAGTTGGACCAGATCACTTGCGCCTGAGGTTGCAGGTAATAGCGGGTTTGGCCGGAATCAGACAGCAAGAAACCATAGCCGCCTTCCAAAGAGGCCGACAGGCTGCGCGAGTTGTACTTCTCCTCGGCCAGTCCATCGCCCTTGACCTTGTTTCTGAACCAGCCTTGCATTACCCAGCTGTCTACATAGGCCCCGGTTTCCGGCTCGGTGGGCTTTTGTTGCCAGGTGGCGTACAGACCCAGGTTGTAGCCCTGGACTTTGCCTTCAGCCTTCAAGCGCTCGTTATGAGTCTTGCTCTTGCCATCCGAGTACAAGGCCATCACCCCAAGGCTGAGCTGACTTTGATTGGCATAGGTGTTTTGCCAGACATCCGAACCAAAATGGATCAGGGTATTGTCCATTTTGCGCTGATTGCCGAACTGGTTATCAAAGCGTTCCTGCTTGTGAACCAGACGCGCCCAGGCGGTATGGCCGGGACCACGGGCTTCCTGGCGCTCTTGCCAGCGATGCCGCTGGGTAGACAGGGCCATTTGACGGTTGGAGAAGTAGGCGTCAATTTCAGGACGATACGCGGTTGGTTCATCCGGTTCCGGGCCTGGTCCAGGACCGGGGCCCGGATCAGGCCCTGGATCTGGATCCGGGTCTGGGTCGGGATCAGGATCTGGGTCCGGAATGACCGGGTCACCGGCAATCGAATTCAGATACCAGCTTTCCGCTTCCCCGCCCTTGCCGCCTTTGACCAGATAGTAGTCATACAGACCCGCGACCAGACTGGGGGTGGAACTGGCGCGATAGCCGGTAGAGCCACTATCCAGGCTGAACGCAGTGGCGGAGGTTGTTGCGGTATTGGTGGCGGTGCCGCTGTCTGCCGACACGACCTTGATCCCAACCTTGGTTTGTGCGCCGTCGTCCATCTCGTCATCAAAGCGCTTGATTCGCAGACGGGTGGTGCCAGTGGCTTGATTGCGCACAATCAGCTGATCCGTGGCCGAGCTATCGTCCTGCAGCTCTGTCCACAGTTCAATCAGGCCGTTATTACCATTCAAGGTATCTACGCTCAGGGTCTGGAAACCCTGCATATCCGCCGGTTTGGCAAAATGCACTTCACTATCGTCCAGGCTCAAGGTGTTGACCTGAACATAGTCAGCTGCAGTGGGAACGGTGGCCGGATTGGGATCTTTCTTCAGTTGCCAGATACTGCCCTGACTAAGCTGCAGATTGGCGATATTGCGTGGATCGCCAGAGTTGGTGGGCGCTGCAATTCTGGCTGCACCCGAGAGCAGTGACTGCTTGGCAGTCAGCTCCAGCTCCCCTTGGTTGACCTGATACAGATAATCGCCCTCGATGACGGAACCATTGGAAGCATCAAGCTGCAAATAGGCTTGCTTGCCATAGATTTCCATCCCTACTTGCAGAGCCGTGCCCAAAGGATCTTTGGCTTTTTGCTGTAGTGCCGTGACCTGGCTGTTATTCAAGGTCGCGGTCAGCAAGCTGCTGGCCTTGTCGCCAGTGGTGGACTGGGCATAAATGGCCGAGCGCCCCGCCTGAAGGCTGGAGTCATTCATCTCCAGCGAGGACTTGGCAGTCATCCGCACTGCAAACTGGCCTGCCTCAATGCGAGAGCCTTGATTCAGGGTCAGCGTGGAGTTTTCCTGAATACTGGCGCCTATGCGTATAAAAGGCTCATCTTTCAGGTCTTTCAGCGTAACCGTACTGTCGTTCAAGGTGATGTGGCTGTTGTAGCGGGCATCCAGCCCCAGAACCTTGTCGCTGATCTCCTCGCCCAGCGTTTTCTTGCGGAAGTTCACCATGTCCACGCTGTTCAGGGTGATTTTTCCGCCTAAAAAGGCATTCGCACCTTGAACATCATTGCTGCGAGACGCATTCTTCAGGTTGAAAACTTCAATTTTGCTGCGCTGGGACTGTCCGGTCTGGCCAATTGTGATGGACGCGTCACTGGACGCTGATATCGCCCCGCTATAGTCACTGTTTTGTTCGGACTGGAAGAACATTTCCAGATGATCGACTGTGACTTCGGCATCCCGCCCCGCCATGATGCCGTTCTGGCCGGTGGACTTGGAGTCGGCTGCTTCAATCACCGTGGAGCCGGTGAAATGCACTTTGGACAGGTTCGAGACCCGAACGCCCGAGGTTTTGCTGATGATGGTGGTGTCATTCAAGGAGGCATCCATGCCAGCGCCGCCCAGGAACAGACCAGTACCCGGATCCACGCCCACCTTGACGCCCTTGCTGGTAATTTTCAGCTTGTCAGTGACCAGCTTGGTCTCCGATCCCTGTGAGGAGCTGATCGACATGCCGGTATTGTCAGCGGTAATCGTGACATCGCTTAATTCGATCAGACTTTTACTAGCATAATCACCCCAGCGTATTCCTTCTTGCGCCGTAATTTTGCTGTCTTTCAGCGAAAGTGTGGTTTGTGCGGAACCGCCCTGGCTATTCTGACTACCCTCGCCGTCTATTCCCACACCATTTGTTTGGATGATGTCTAAATACTGACCTTTAAAGACCGTGTCTTTATCTGTAATGACGGCTTGTTGAGACGGCGGCAATTCTCGACCAATCCAGATTGCAGCTGTTTCCGAGCCGGAACCGGTAATTTTCAAGACAGACTTATCGTTTTTTTGCGGTACGCCGTTGGCGTCCGTAATGTCGCTGGTATTGAGCTTGATTTCAGAGCCGCTACGCACGAATACCAGAGGGGCGGTGTCGCCAGCGGTGGTTTTCAAGGTATAGGCTTTGGAGACATAAATTTGAGCTCCTCTTGTTTCTTTATCCAGTTCTATTTTTATTATGCCGGAGTTGTAAATATCGTAAGGATTGCTTCCCGTTAGATCTCCAGAAAGGTGCAACATTGCAGCATTAACGGTGGTTGAAATGGAACTGGCTAATAGCCCCATGGATAGCGCTTGTATCAGTATTGAATAGGTCAATTTGTGCTGAAACCGTGGTTTGCGCATAATCTCTCCCTTTTTTGTTGACAGGTCTTTCTTGCTGGAACTGAAATATGTAAGGCTTGATCGAGATATTTTTTAGAACAATAAAGTTAACATTGAAACTTTTGATAAAATATCTAATTGTTTTAAATTTAAATAAATGCAACTAAGGGTTTTTACCTATGGTTGGAAACAAGAATAAAAAGGCTTGCTTTTAAAACAACAGGTTTTAAAGGGCGTCAGTGGCGGTGATCCAGGGGGCGGGGCTGAGTCTGACGCTAGCGGATGAAGAGATTTCTTCCCTGGGGTGAGCCAAGCAAGATGGATTCCTTGCTATCAAGGCTTGAGCCGGGAAATGCACGATACCCATATGCTCGAAATGGTCTGATTTTTAGAATTGGCATAGCCGTGGCTATCCTTAATAAGCTCCGCTTCGGGCAAACTATAAAATAAATTAATACTATGCCGTTCACCATTTTTTTCACTTCTTATGCTGCCTACAATGCGCTCCTAACACAGCTCAGTCGCAAATAGAGGAGACAAAATATGAGTGGGGCCATGTCGGGTCAGATGACCCAATTTGAGAATGTGCCGTTTCGGCGCTTTCACCTTCGTGTGGGGTCGACAGCCTGCGGAGGACAGTTTGCAGATGGTTTTGAGCTGGGGATTATTGGTTTGGCCATTGCCCTGGCGGCTGTACCGCTGAACCTGAATGCCGTCTGGATGGGTTTGTTGGGAGCAGCGGCCTTGGCTGGCCTGTTCCTGGGGAGCCTGGTGTCGGGCGTGATTGTGGACCGAGTGGGTCGACGCAAGATTTTTGCATGGGACATGCTGTTTGCCGCCGTGCTCTCGATTGCCCAGTTTTTTGTCACCGAAGCCTGGCAAATGCTCTTGTTGCGCTTTGCGCTGGGGGTGGTGCTGGGCTTTGATTATGTGGTCAGTAAAGCACTGTTGACCGAGCTCTCGCCCGTGCGTTTTCGGGGCCGTTTGTTGAGCATCATGGCCATTGCCTGGGTGGCTGGTTATGCCTGCTCCTATGCGGCCGGATTTTTGCTGCGTGATCTGGGCCCCGATGCCTGGCGCTATATGTTGATGGTCAGCGCCGTGCCAGCCTTGTTGATCTTTGTGTTCCGATTGGGTGTTCCGGAGTCGCCACTGTGGCTGATCCGTAAGGGCCGAGTACAGGAAGCGCAGGAGATTGTGCGCAAAAAGCTGGGCGATGGCATCTTGTTGCCGGCAACTGGCCCCGTACAGCAAAAAACAGGCGGGGAATGGAAAGAGCTGTTTTCCAGGAAATGGCGCAAGAACACGGCAGTGGGCGGCATCTTCTACGCGTGCCAGGTGATCCCCTACTTTGCTCTGGGCACCTTCTTGCCCAAGATTCTTGAGTCGCTCAATGTGACAGACAAATATGTAGGTGGTCTGACCTATAACGCTTTCCTGCTGCTGGGTGCGGTCATCGGAACCATGGTGGTAGACCGAATTGCGCGCCGCTCCTTCCTGATTGCTACGTTCATTGCTGGTGCCGCAGTCTTGTCCGTGATGGCGGCCGGTGTGCTGGATTCGACGGGTGTGATTATCGCGTTTGCCCTGTTTGCCTTGATTCTGTCGGCCTCGGCCAATCTGGAATTTATTTACCCACCTGAACTGTTTCCGACGCATCTGCGCGGTACGGGTGTGGGTTTTGCCACCGCAACCAGCCGTTTTGGTGCAGCCATCAGTACCTTCCTGCTGCCCAGCATTGTTCAAAGCCACGGGGTTTCCATTGCTCTGGGAGCGTGTGTCGTCGTCTTGCTCTTCGGTGCTTTGGTCTCGTATCTGTGGGCCCCTGAAACATCGCGCATGAGATTGGCTGATGTCTAACACCCATTTTCTCGCCCCGCATGAATGGCAAAGCGTCCAAGGCTTTGAAGAGTGGACGCAGGAGACCTTGCTGGTCTATCTGGAGCAGGCAGGTATCGGGTTTGAGCGGGTCAGCCACCCGGCCGTGTTTACGATGGCGGACTCCGCCGAACTGAACATCGCCTTGTCCGGACGCCGTTGCAAGAATCTGCTGGTGCGAGACAAGAAGAGCCGGGTTTTCTTTCTGGTGGTGCTGGCGCCCGAGACCAGTATTGATTTGGCTGCCTTGGGGCAATTAATGGGGGCAGGCAGATTGTCTCTGTGCCCTGCTGAACAGATGCATGAGCTCTTGCAGGTGGCATCGGGAGCCTTGAGTCCGTTTGCTCTTGTTGGAGATGCCCAGGCGCAGAAAGTCCGTTTGTTGTGGGATGCGAGTTTGTCGGGTGAAACCCAGTTTCTGTTTCATCCGCTGCGCAATACCGCCACGGTTTCTATCAGCCAAGAGGATTTCAACCGTTTTCTGGCTCTGACGGGCCACCGGATGGAAACGGTCGCGATCCCCTCTCGTCCCCACCCTGCCAGCACATAGCCGGGATTTTTTCAAAAAACAGGACATGGATGTTCAGGGTGCTCTGCCCGTTGTGGGCGGAGCACTTGTCAGCATCGTAGGAGTAAATATGGAAGTGTCTTCTGACTTTGAGCCAGTACGTACTGAAAACGATTACGTGGGCCAGGTCTCCATTCCTTGCAGCAAGTACTACGGCGTCAATAGCGTACGGGGCAAGGACAATTTGTCCATCTCGACTCAGACCGTGGGCCACTACCCTGCTTTTATTCAGGCTTTTGCACAGGTGAAGTGGGCCGCTGCCCTGGCTAACCGGGACTGCGGTGTAATCAGTCCCGAGATTGCCAATGCGATTGCGCAGGCCTGCCAGGAGTTGCTGGACGGGAAACTGGCCGACTCCCTGATTGTGGATCTGATGGAAGGCTCGGGTGGGACATCCACCAATATGAACTTCAATGAGGTGATCGCCAATCGAGCCCAGGAGATTCTGGGCAAGCCTGTTGGCTCTTACGAAGTGGTGCACCCGAATGACCACGTCAATCGCTCTCAATCCACCAATGATGCCTATCCGTCTGCCCAGAAAATGGCGACGTATGACATGCTGGCGGGCTTGATTGAGGCTGTGGGTGAACTGGGCCAGACCTTTAGTCAGAAAGCGGCGGAGTTTGCTGACATTTTGCACCTGGGTCGCACCTGTTTACAGGACGCTCAACCCATGCGACTGGGCCATGTGTTTGAAGGCTATGCCGCTCTGGCGCTCCGCTTGCAAGCGGAGCTGGTAGCAGTACGTGAAAAGCTCTGCACCTTGCCACTAGGCGGTACCGCGATTGGCACGGGCTTTGGGGCTCCTGAAGGGTATCGTGCGGCGGTGTATGCCCATTTGGCGACGCTGACAGGTGTTCGCTACCAGGCTCCGGATAATTCGTTCGATGCCATGCAGAACATGGATACCTTCTCCCGAGTCTCGGCCGAGCTGCGTACTTGCGCAACGGCCTTGGCCAAGGTCGCCGCAGATCTGACCTTGCTGTCCTCCGGGCCGACAGGTGGTTTGGGTGAGTTGCGTTTACCAGAAGCCCAGGCCGGTTCGTCCATCATGCCGGGCAAGGTGAATCCGGTTCTGCCCATGGCCATGATTCAGCTCAGCTTTGCAGTCGTGGGGAATGATGTGGCTGTGGCACAGGCAGTGCAATATGGCGAGCTGGAAATCAACCATTTCGAGCCGGTCGTGGCTTCACGGGTTTTTGACAGCATCCATATGCTGACCCAAGGGATTCAGCGTTTTAATGCCTTGTGTGTGGCAGGCATTAGTGCGGACCGTACCCGCAATGAAAACCATGTCTTGCGTTCCATGGCAGTTGCCACGGCTTTGGTGCCCACATTGGGCTATGCCAACGTCAGCAAGCTGGCCCGTCAATCGGTAGCAGAGCAGCGCCCCTTGCTGGACATTCTGGAAGAGTCCGGGATTCTGTCTAAAGAAGAAGCTTTGCAGGCCATCCAGAAGGCTTCAGTACCCGCTTTTTAATGGTGTGCGCTCCCTAAGTGTGCTTAGGGAGCATCTACCCAGGGATGCAGCTGAATCAGCTGCGGCAAAATGGGATTGATGGCTTGCAGTTCATTGCGAGCATGCGTCCCCAAAACAGTGGCGGCCAGCTCAAAGGTTTCCTTGCCCAACTGACCATATTCGCCTGTGCGAACGTGGAGATACAGCCGGCGCTCGGCATTCAGCTCGGGCACAAAGCCCAAATGCAAGGCCCCTGCAGATCGCGCACCTTGAAGCAGGCACAAGGGTGTCGTGACCGCCCAGCCAATTCCCCCCGCCACCATGGACGTCAGTGTGTCCGCGGTTTCCACTTCCAGACGACGGGCTGAGCTGATGCCAGCTTGACGCAGGGAGCGCTCGACTTGCGTACCCAAGTGAGATTGGGCGTTAAAACGGATCAATGGCAGTTGCTTGGACAGCGTGACCAGGTCCGCCATGCTGGTACATGGAAAAGCCAGCCCCTTGGGGGCAATGACCAGGAATCGCTCCGACATCAGAAAGTGATTCCCTATTCCCTCTATATCCAGTGTGCGGGTTGAGATCACCAGATCCAGTTCCCGCCGTACCAGCGCTTCGGCCAGATTAGGCGTCAAACCCGTGCGTACCGACAACTGTGCGGTGCCACGTAGTAGCTCCTGAACCAAGGGCGTGCCGCAGCTGGCGGCAAAGGAGTCCACCAGTCCGACCCGTAAATTAGGCTTGATCCCCTGGCTGGCTTCAATCACGGAGCCGCGCAGGTTCATGGCCTGATTCAAGAGCGTTGTCCCTCTATTCACCAAGGTCAGACCGGCGGCGGTCAAGGTCAAAGGCCGAGCCGAACGGTTAAGCAAGGGCGTCCCAAAGTTCTCCTCCAGCAAGCGTATGGACTGGGAGACAGCAGATTGGGTAATACCCAGTCGTTCTGCGGCCTTGGACATATTGCAGTCCTGAGCCGTGGTCAGAAAGATCCGCAGCGCTTGCATGTCGATGGGGCGAGTTTCTTGCATAGTTCAGCGAGCTTGGCGCATGAAGGAGAGGACTGGAGAAAAATAAGGCCGTGCTTATGATAAGCACGGCCCTGATTTTAGCTCAGCTTCACCCGACGCAAACGCAAGGCATTGCTGACCACAAAGACACTGGACAAGGCCATGGCGCCTGCGGCAAACATGGGCGAGAGCAAGGTGCCGTTAAAGGGATACAGCACGCCTGCCGCTACTGGAATCAGTGCCACGTTGTAGGCAAAGGCCCAGAACAGGTTTTGACGGATATTGCGCATGGTGGCGTGGGACAAGGCAATCGCGGTGACCACGCCTTGCATATCGCCCGACATCAGGACCACATCCGCGGCTTCGATGGCAATGTCTGTTCCGGTGCCAATCGCAATCCCCACGTCAGCGACGGCCAGAGCGGGTGCGTCGTTAATACCATCCCCGACATAGGCCAGATGCTGATGGGTGTCGCGCAAGGCCTGGACCGCTTGTACCTTGCCTTCAGGCATGACTTCTGCCACCACTTCATCAATGTTCAGACGGCGGGCAATGGCATTGGCCGTGTGGCGGTTATCACCAGTAATCATGACGACCTTGATGCCACGGGCGTGCAGTTGCTCGATGGCCTGCGGGGTGGTTTCTTTGATGGGGTCAGCTACGGCCAGCAAGGCAATCACTTGCTTGTTACGGGCGGCGTACATGGGGGTTTTGCCGTCCTGGGCCAGGGTCTGGGCTTGCTCGGTAAAGGCAGACAGGTCTGCGCCTAGCTGTGTCATCAAGCGGTCTGCGCCCACATGCCATTGGTCGGCACCAATCTGGGCGGTGACGCCCAAGCCTGTCAGGGATTCAAATTGCTCGGCTTTAGGCAGCGTGATTTGCTTGTCCTTGGCGGCGCTGACGATGGCTTGTGCAATCGGGTGCTCGGAGTAGTTTTCCAGAGCGGCAATGGCAGCCAAAGCCTGATCCTGGTTTTCCCCGGGAGCGCAGACAAAGTCGGTCAGTTCGGGTGCGCCTTTGGTCAGGGTGCCGGTTTTATCCACGGCCACGACTTTTACATCGCGCAGGGCTTGCAGGGAGTCCCCTTTACGGAACAGCACTCCTGCCTGCGCGGCACGGCCTGTTCCCACCATGATGGAGGTTGGCGTGGCCAGACCCATGGCGCAAGGGCAAGCAATAATCAGCACGGCCACGGCATTGACCAGTGCAAAGCTCAATGCGGGCGATGGACCAAAGATCAGCCAGACAATCGCGGTCAGGACGGCCAGTGTCATGACGGCGGGTACAAACCACAGCGTGATCTTGTCGACGACAGCTTGAATCGGCAGTTTGGAGCCTTGGGCCTGCTCAACCATGGAGACAATATTGGCTAGCACCGTGTCCTGCCCCACGGCGGTGGCTTCAAATTCCAGCGAACCTTTCTGGTTCACCGTACCGCCAATGACTTTGTCGCCCTGGGATTTGGACACTGCAATGGATTCGCCCGTCACCATGGATTCATCCACATAGCTTTGACCGGCCAGGACATCACCATCAACCGGGATACGCTCGCCGGGGCGAACTAATACGACGTCGCCGGTATGCAGATCGGCCAAGGGCAGCTCGATTTCCTGACCGTCGCGACGTACACGAGCGGTAGGCGGTTGCAGGCTGAGCAAGCGCTGAATGGCCTCAGACGTACGGCCTTTGGCGCGCGCTTCCATGACACGGCCCAGCAAAATCAGGGCGACGATGACAGCAGCCGCTTCAAAGTACACGTAGACGGACTCGGAAGGCAGCCATTGCGGCGCAAAGGTGGCCACCAGCGAGAAGGTGTAGGCCGCCAGGGTACCCACAGCGACCAGCGAGTTCATGTCCGGGCCACCACGCAAGAGGACGGGAATCCCTTTGGTGTAGAACTCGCGGCCTGGGAACAGCAAGACCAGCGTGGTCAGCACAAACTGGATCAGCCAGCTGTTTTGAGTTCCTATGGTGCTGGCTACCCAATGATGGAAAGCGGGCACCATATGGCCGCCCATTTCCAGAATGAAAACGGGCAAGGCCAGAACCGTTGCCAGCCAGAAACGTTTGCGCAGGGTTTCGTAGCTTTGCTCGGCGCGTTCGAACTGGTCATTCGTGACAGTAGCTTCGGCCAGGCTGGCGGGATAACCGGCTTTGCTGACCGCCTGAATCAGGTCAGGAGCCTTTACGCCTTGTGCCACTTGCACATGCGCTTTGGCGGTTGCCAGATTGACTGAGGCCTTTTGCACGCCCGGCACTTTCAGCAAGGCTTTTTCAACCCGGCCCACGCAGGAGGCGCAGGTCATGTCCTGCACATCCAGCACAATGTCTTGCTGGGAAATTTTGTAACCACCCTTTTCCACTGCCTGCATAATGGCATCGACCGGGGCGGCACCCTCAAATTCCACGGTCGCCTTGTTGGTCGCCAGATTCACCTGGGCCGATTGCACACCGGGGACTTTGCCAATAATCTTTTCAACCCGACTGACGCAGGAAGCGCATGTCATGCCTTCCACATCTAAAGTCAGGCGTGAGCCCTTGTTTGAAGCGCTTGTTGTCATCGAAATCACCCTTCAATGGATCGTCAATGCAGCCACTTTAGGGCTTGACCCGATGGGAAGGTCAACAGCTGATAAAAAAAAACGCCTCCGAAGAGGCGTTTCAAGGGGGAAGTCAGGACTAACTAGGGATCAATCAGCTTAGTAGGCGACGAAAGAACCGTTGTTGTTGTTCCAGTCTTTGGCTTGGGCAGCAACCTGATCGCGGCTCAGCTCGGAACGGGTATCGATACGTGGGTAGTCGCCCATGGAACCCGTGCTAATGTAGCCTTGCTCTTGTGCAGCAGCCAGTTCCTGAACCACTTGCTGACGGCTCAAAGGAGCGTCGGTCGATTGAATCGTTGGGTAGTTCAGGTTTTCGCCAGTGGCGACATTGTTGGTGGCTGCCATGGCAGTGCCGCTCAAAGCGGTGGCACCAAGAATCAGGCTGGCGATAGTTGCGCGTGCGATGTTTTTCATTATTTACTCCAAATCTACGGTGTGTTTTTCGGTGGTTCGCTGTTGTGTTTAGCGAATCGTTAGATGGAGTATGAGCCTTTCCAGACCTAGTAAAAACCCTTAATATTGCAAACGTATTTCCATTCATGGAACAATTCAAATGAGTACCATTATCGCCGGGCCCCTGCTCAACGACATCGCGATTTTCGTGGAAGTGGCCCGCGCCCGCCACTTTAGCCGTGCCGCTCAAGCCCTGGGTATGCCGGTTTCTACTGTGTCACGCCGCATCCGGGAACTGGAAAAAGAAGTGGGCGTGGCCCTGCTCAAGCGCAGCACGCGCAATGTGGATGTGACCGACGCCGGGCAAGTGTATTTCGAGCGCTGTCTGGCCGTGGTCGAGCAGGCTCGTCTGGCTCATGAGCAATTGCTGGATGTAGCCCAGACCCCCAAAGGACGTTTGCGGGTTTCCATGCCGGCCAGTTTCAGCATCGTGCTGATGCCCGCCATTATTCGTGGTTTCAATCAACAGTACCCGGATATTGAGCTGGAGTTTGACCTGACCATACGGCCTATTGATTTGCAGGCAGACAACTACGATTGCGTGATCCGCGTGGGAGCTCAGCCGGACTCCAGCGCTGTGGCCACCATGTTGGGGCAGATTCGCCTGGGGCTGTATGCCACCCGTAATTATCTGGACCGCAAGGGGCGTCCCAAGCATCCTTCCGAATTGGCAGGACATACCTGTATTTGCGCCCGCCCCGCCAGCCCGGACCGGATCTGGTCCTTGCGAGGCCCGAATCAGGAGCGCTATGACGCGATTGTGGAAGGTTCCATCACCGTCAATAACGCCATCATGATGCGCAAGCTGGCCGTGCATGATCTGGGCATTACGGCCTCTTCCTTGCTGGAACGAAAACTGGATCCGGATTGTGTGCACCTGGAGCGCGTCTTGCCTGATTGGGAGTTTGCACCCTTCCCTATTCTGGCTTTGCTGCCCTCGCGTCTGATGCCGCAGAAAACCCGCGTATTCCTGAATTATCTGCGCAGCGAGCTGGATCGATTGATGTCCCAGCCTGAACTGGATGTGGCCGCAGCGGGTCAAGCTTACCCTTAAGAAAATAAGCAGTATGCTTATGAATCTGTGTTGCCCAAGGCCTAACTATGCTATTTATAGACGTTTGGTCCTGCGGGGCCAATGCCATGACGGGGGAAGCGCATGAAAGTATCACTGCAAAGCTTGCTGGCTGGAATGGCGATGAGCTTGGCCTTGGGGAGTGGCAGTGTGTGGTCGCAAACAGTATTGCTGGAAGCGGTAGAGCAAGGCGATAGCGCCAAGGTGCGCGAAATTCTCTCGGAAAAACGAGCTCGCGCCAGCGTCAGTGTCAGCGACGAGCAAGGGCAAAGCCCCTTGTTGCGTGCAACGTGGTTGAACCATATTGATATTGCCCGGCAGTTGATACGTGCCGGTGCAGATGTAAACCAGGCCGATTCCATTCACGACAGCCCGTATCTGGTTGCGGGCGCACAAGGTCGTCTGGAAATCCTGCGCATGACTCTGGACAACGGCGCCGATCTGCGTAGCGTGAACCGCTATGGCGGTACGGCGCTGATTCCGGCCGCTGAGCATGGTTATGTCGATGTCGTGCGTCTTTTACTGGCGGCGGGCGTAGACCCCAATCACGTGAATTATCTGGGCTGGACTGCCTTGCATGAAGCCATTGTGCTGTCCGACGGGGGCCCGGAGCATCAGGAAGTGCTGCGCTTGCTGATCAAGGCCGGGGCAGATGTGAATCTGCCGGATCGTCAGGGTGTTCTGCCCTTGAGCCTGGCCCGACAGCGCAGTCAGACCGAGATGGCCGAGATTCTGGAACAGGCCGGAGCGAATCCATAAGCACAAGCCGCGTGGTTGCAGCATTTTTCTTCTAATCACAACAACAACGATTTTATGTCTTCTACTCAGACTGCTCCGTCGTCGACGAGCGTTCAGGCCAGCCCAGGTTTATGGCTGGCTTTCGTCATTCTGGTCGGGCTGAACCTGCGCCCTTTTCTGACATCCAGCGGTACCTTGGCACGACAGGTTGCCCAGGGTTTGGACATGCCCTTGAGCAGCCTGGCCTGGTTGACCTTGCTGCCCATGATGGTGATGGGTCTGGGTGCTTTCTGTATGCCCTCCTTGCGGCGCGTTCTGGCGCTGCGTCATGTGCTGATTACGTCCCTGCTCCTGCTGTGTCTGGGCTGTGTGCTGCGCTGGTTTGTGCCCAACGGAGCCAGCCTGATTGCAACGGCATTGATCTGTGGTTTGGGCGTGTCCTTGCTGCAAGCCGGGATGCCCGGTTTGATCAAGGAGCAGTTTCCGCGCCATATCGCTCAGGTTACCGGCGTGTATTCCGCCACCTTGATGGGCGGCGGTGCCTTGGGTGCGCAGATTACGCCCTGGGTCAGTTCCTTGACGGATAGCTGGCGTATTGCTCTGGCGTTCTGGGCCTTGCCGATCAGCGTGGCCTTGTGGATTGCCTGGAAAGTGGTGCCGCGTGAGGTGCCGGGTGCGAATTTGTCGCCTCCCTCCTTGTCCCTGCTGGCTCGTCCTCGTACCTGGACCTTGATTGTGTGTTTTGGCCTGATCAATGGCGGCTATGCCTCCTTGGTGACTTGGCTGGCAACGTTCTATCAGGACCGGGGCTGGACGGCAGAAGCCAGCGGTAGTCTGGTGGCGGTCTTGTCGGTGGCACAAGCGATTGCCGCCTTTGGCCTGCCTACCTTGGCAGCCAAGAATAAAGATCGTCGCATGTGGGTGTGGTTGGCGCTGGCGTGTCAGTTCGTCGGTTTCCTGGCTTTTGCCTATATTCCTGATATGGCCCCCTATCTGTGGGCGATTATTATCGGCATTGGCTTGGGCGGCTGCTTTTCCTTGCTGCTTCTGGTGGCTCTGGATCACTTCCCGGATGCGGCACGTGCCGGGACCTTGAGCGCCTTGATGCAAGGTGGTGGCTTTCCGATTGCGGCCCTCTTTCCCATGATCAGCGTGCAGCTGCGTGAGATGAGCAATGGCTTTCAGGCGGGCTGGATGCTGCATGCGGCCATGGCGGTTCTGGTCGCGATCATGGCCTGGAGCTTCCAGCCATCGCAGTACGCTAAAAAGATGAAGCGGGACGACAGCCTTTAAGTCGATCTGATGTTGTAGAAAAAAGCCTGGCTGTTGATGCAACCAGGCTTTTTTATTGCCTTGGGGTTTTGTGGACTCGCCTTTGGTCGAAGATGCTGTGTTTGTCTTTTCACCTCAAGATGATGGCCGCAGGATTGCATGGAAAACCGCAATCCATATAAAACCGCAGTTATGAGCAGAGGAACAGGCAAGAAAAACGGCCACCCTCCGATGACCGTTTCCCTGTGTGTAGACACCCTGCTTATTCTTTTGGCGCACCCGCCATGATCCAATCCACCACCGCCTTGATATCGGCATCAGAAATGGCCGCATTCGCAGGCATGGGCAGCGGTCCATACACACCCTTGCTGCCTTGACGGATATGCTGGGCAATCACGTCAGCGTTGGCCGGATCGTCCTTGCGCCTGGTGGCGATGTCCTTGTACGCCGGACCGACCACTTTTCTGTCTACGGTATGACAGGACAGACAAGCATTTCTGGTCAGCACATCCTTGACCGAGTCAAAGCTGGCCTCGGCCGCCTGGGCGGTGAAACCGGCACTGAACAAGGCCGTACAGACCAGTAGCTGCTTCAAGCTCATGAGGGGTACCTCCTAAGTAAAACGGGCGCAAGAAATGGGGTTCTGCCTGGGATGTTACGCTTGTATTTTTCCGCATATAAACGGGGCGATGTGGCATCCACATCGAGATCATACGGTTATGATAGAACAGCCTTTAGCAAATAGCGGTGGGTCTTGATACTGATCAAGTTGGTCTGCGCGCTTATTCTGTAATGTCCTAGTAGAAGTTATTGCTTCATACTTAAACAGTTCACACACTACAAGAGGTCTTCATGCTTAATGTTCTCGTTCCTGTCGATGGGTCTGATGCTTCCACTCGCGCTTTGCAAACAGCCGTGGATATCCTAACGGGCAAACCAGAAGCCACTTTGCACGTGCTGGCTGTTCCTACACCGATTGTGTCGGGCAACGTCAAACGCTTTTTCTCGGAAGATGTGCTGCAGGCTTACTACCAGGACGAAGGCAGCAATGCGCTTTTGCCTGCTCGTGCCGTGCTGGCCGGTTCGCCCCTGAAGATCAAGGAAAGCATTATTGCTGGTAACGCTGCCCAGACCATCAAGGACTATGTGGAAAAGAACCAGATTGATCACATTGTGATGGGTACGCGTGGCCTGAGCGCCCTGCCCGGTCTGGTGCTGGGTTCGGTTACCACCAAGGTGCTGAGCCTGGTGAACGTGCCCGTGACCCTGATCAAGTAATTGAGCTGACTTTTCAGTCTGTGCAGGCCGTCCTTGAGACGGCCTTTTTTTATGCTTTTGAAGCTCGGTTTGCTGCTCTTGTTAGAGCCTGAGGGCATAAAAAAATCTTCACTCGGCCGCCGGGCACGATAGGGCTGTGTTTCAATACAGCGATAGTGACTACAAAAGAACCACTTATGTCAGATTCCTCTTTACTTGATCACAATGCCCGCGCCTGGGATAAACAAGCGCAAACCGAAAGCCCCTGGTCCTTGCCTGTCAGTAGCGAGCAGGTTGAACAGGCCCGTCGCGGGCAATGGCAAGTGCATTTGCTGCCCTCGCCAGTTTCTGCGGATTGGCTGGGCGATATTCAAGGTAAGTCCGTTTTATGTCTGGCCAGTGCCGGTGGGCAGCAAGCGCCTATTCTGGCGGCTGCCGGGGCCAAGGTAACGGTGTTTGATCTGTCTGCCGGGCAGTTGGACAAAGACCGTATGGTGGCCGAGCGTGATGGCTTGTCCTTGCAGATCGAACAAGGCGATATGTGCGATTTGTCGCGCTTTGCTTCCGAGAGTTTTGATCTGATCTTGCACCCGATTTCTAACCAGTATGTGCCCGATATCAGCCTGGTCTGGAAAGAATGCGCCCGCGTTCTGTGTCCGGGTGGGTGTTTGATGTCCAGCTTCTTCAATCCGGCGGTGTTTATTGCAGACCGGGACCCCAGCTATGCTCAGCAGGGCTTGATTCGCCCCAAATTTACGGTCCCTTACTCGGACTTGAGCAGTCTGGATGCCGAGGTACTGCAAGCCAAGCAGGCTCGTATGGAGCCTTTGGTTTTTGGGCATTCCTTGGCGCAGCAGATTGGCGGGCAGCTGGAAGCGGGTTTGCATCTGGTCGATTACATCGAAGAAATGCACCCCGCCCCGCGCTTTGAGATCGAGAAATACCTGCCCAGCTTTATTGCGACGCGCAGTCGCAAACCGGCTTAAGAGTTCACGACTTGGGCTGGATGCGCAGAAGCTGGCCGTCGTTTTCGTCGGTCAGCACATAGACATCACCATCCGGTCCGACACGAACATCCCGAATACGTTGCTTCAGGTCTTGGAGCAGGCGTTCCTCACCGACGATATGGCCGTCCTCTTCGTCAAACTGCAGACGAATCAAGGCTTGTTCTTTCAAGGCCCCCACAAACAGGCTGTGCTGCCAGTCCGGGACGCGTTCGTCGTTATAGAAAGCCATGCCGCTGATGGCGGGCGAGACTGACCAGTAATGGAAAGGTTCGGTCAGCCCCTCAATAGGGGTTGAGCTGGCGTTGGGAATGGGTTTGCCGTCATAGCCTTGCCCTTCGGTACGCAAAGGCCAGCCATAGTTGGCACCGGCTTGAATCCGGTTCAGTTCATCACCACCTTGCGGGCCATGCTCAGCGACCCACAATTCGTTCGTCCAGGGATTCCAGGCCATGCCTTGCGGGTTGCGGTGGCCGTAGCTCCAGATTTCTGCTCTGGCACCCCGTTGGCTGCGGAAAGGATTGTCGCGCGGCACAATGCCATCCGGACGAATGCGCACGACCTTGCCTTGAAGGTGGTCCAGCTCCTGCGCGGTGGCAGGCTGATTGTTCTCGCCCAGGGCGATGTACAGGTCTCGTCCACCCGGATCAAAGGCCATGCGCACACCATAGTGCTGTCCCGTAGACAAGGCTGGCTCCTGACGGAAAATCGGGCGGAAGGCGTCGATACGTTTCAGGTCCGAGGACAGCACGCCGTAGCCCACGGTTGTGGCGGAGTTCTGTTTGTCGCGGCGCTCGGCATAAGCCAGATAAATGCGGCGGCTACGGAAAAAATCCGGGGCTAGCGCCACATCCAGCAAGCCGCCCTGGGATTGCGCGTGGACTTTAGGCACACCAGCAATCGGCTCGGACAAGCCATTTTCTTTGGTCCAAACGCGCAGGCGGCCTGGGCGTTCGGTAATCAGAATGCCGGCATTATTGGGCAAAAAAGCCATGGCCCAAGGGTGTTCCAGCCCGCTGGCCAGGGTTTCGACCGAGACAGCCGGCCCGCTGATAGCAGGAACAGGTTCAGATTGTGCCTGGATCGCTACCGGAGAAATGGCCGCAGCCAGGCCCAGCACGGTGGCTGCAAATGCAGAGGACAAGCTGAAGGTTTTCTTTATATGCATAAGGCAGTGAAAGGCAGATAGGTGGCATGAAACACTCCCCTACTCTTTCATAGGGTCAATGGCTACGCTGTTTACGTATTCGCCCCAGTAAAGGGGCGAATACGGTCTAGCATAGCCGAGGCTGAAACTTAGCCTGGGTGGGTCATATCCAGCGGCACAATCCACTGATCGTACTGCTCGTTGCTCAGATAGCCGGATTTCAGGGCGGACTCACGCAGGGTCAGGCCTTCCTTGTGGGCAGTCTTGGCAATGTAGGCAGCCTTGTCGTAGCCGATGTGGCGGTTCAAGGCGGTCACCAGCATCAGGTTCTGGTCCAGATTGTGCTGGATTTTCTCCATGACGGGCTCCAGACCCTGGGCGCAATGCTCGTCAAAAGCCAGGCAAGCGTCACTGATCAGGGCAATGCTTTCCAGCACATTGTGCACCATCACAGGTTTGTAGACGTTCAACTGGAAGTTGCCTTGGCTGCCAGCAAAGCCCACAGCTGCATCGTTACCGTATACCTGCACGGCCACCATGGTCAGCGCTTCGCACTGAGTGGGGTTGACCTTGCCGGGCATGATGGAGGAACCGGGCTCGTTCTCGGGGATTTGCAGCTCGCCAATCCCGCAACGAGGACCGCTGGCCAGCCAACGCACGTCGTTGGCCATCTTCATCAAGGCACCGGCCAGGGTACGCAAGGAAGCGGACAGGTTCACCAGTGCGTCGTGGGCCGACAGTGCGAAGAACTTGTTTTCAGCAGCCTGGAATGGCAGGCCTGTGATCTTGGCTATATGGGCGGCTGTGCGCTCGCCAAACTGGGGATGGGCGTTCAGACCCGTACCCACGGCAGTGCCGCCGATAGCCAGTTGGTAGATGCCGTCCAGCGCCTTGTCCACGGTTTGCAGGCCGAAATCGATCTGCGCAACCCAGGCTCCAATTTCCTGGCCCAGTGTGATGGGCGTGGCATCTTGCAAGTGGGTGCGGCCGGTTTTCACAATGCTGTTGAATTGCTTTGCTTTGGCGGCCAGGGTGTCGCGCAGCTGACCTACGTCTTTGCGCAGGCGGCGCTGACATTCCAGACCCACGGCAATGTACATGGCGGTGGGGAAGGTATCGTTGGAGGATTGGCCGCGGTTCACGTGGTCATTCGGGTGGACGGGCTTTTTGCTGCCCTTCTCGCCACCGGCCAGTTCAATGGCGCGGTTGGAGATTACCTCGTTCACGTTCATATTGCTTTGGGTGCCAGAGCCGGTCTGGAACACCACCAGCGGGAATTCGGTATCCCACTGGCCTGCAATCACTTCATCAGCCGCTTTGACAATCAGCTGGGCCAGCTCGTCGGGCAACTCGCCCAGTTCCTGGTTGGCCAGGGCCGTGGATTTTTTCAGGATACCCAGCGACTCGATCATGCTGCGGCCCCACTGGAAGCGGTCGCGGCCAATCGGGAAGTTCTGGATCGAGCGCTGTGTCTGCGCGCCCCAATAGTGGTCGGCGGGAACCTCAATGGTTCCCATGGAATCCTGTTCAATACGTGTCGTACTCATCATGGCTCCTGTAAGAATTCGGAAGACAGTTCAGTTTGAAAATGGGGTGTTCACGGCTGGCGCAAGAAGCGCGCAGCCCACACACAGGCAATATCAAGCATGCGGTTGGAAAACCCCCATTCGTTGTCAAACCAGACCAGCATATTGACCAGCCCATCCCCATTGGTTCGGGTTTGCGAGCCGTCCACTACTGCAGAGTGTGGATTGTGATTGAAGTCGATCGAGGCATGGGCCTGATCGGAATAGTCCAGAATACCAGGCCATTGCCGGGCCGCTTTCTGGAACAGTTGGTTGATTTCGTCCCGGCTGGTGTCGCGCTCCAGATTGACCATCAGATCAATGGCCGACACGTTCAAGATAGGCACGCGGATAGACTTGGCCTGAACTTTGCCTTTTAGCTGCGGTAACAGGCGCTCTACCCCGGTCGCCAGTCCGGTAGAAACTGGAATCATGGATTGCAAGGCGGAACGGGTGCGGGCCAGATCGCTGCTGTGGTAGCCGTCGATCATGGGCTGATCGTTCATTACCGAGTGCAGCGTGCTTAAAAAGGCGTGGCGTATGCCAAAGGTTTTATCCAGCTCGGCCAGAACCGGGATGATGGCATTGGTGGTGCAGGAGGCGTTGGAGACAATCCGCTCGTCACCCTGCAGTTGTTCATGGTTAATGCCCAATACGGCGGTGAAATCTACGTCTTGAGCACTATTGCCGGGGTTTGAGACCAGCACACGCGGGCAACCGGCGTCCAGAAACTGCTGCAATTCTGCACGGCTGCCAAAGGCACCACTGCACTCGATCAGCATGTCCAGATTCAGCGCCGCCCAGTCTACGGCTTTGGGGTCGGTTTCATGCAGCACCCGGATGGCTTTGCCACCCACAATCAGCTCGTGCTCGTTGTGCTCTACCTGGGCCGGGAACACGCCATGGGTCGAATCAAAGCGCGTCAGGTACGCCATGGTGGCGATCGTGGCGGGCTCATTAATAACCACGACATCAAATTCCTGGCGCCGTGGGGATTCGTAAATGGCGCGCAGCAGGCAACGGCCAATGCGGCCATAGCCATTGATCGCGATGCGGATGGGACGAGGTAGCGGCATGATCAGGAAAAATCAGAAAGTAATGGAGAATCCGCCGTCTACAACCACGATATGGCCATTGACATAGGAAGCAGCCGGAGAGGCCAGAAATACAGCAGCAGCGCGGATTTCATCCGGATTGGCCCAGCGTCCCAAGGGATTGCGGCCTACCACCAGGGGACCTTTGACCGGGTCCTGGGCCAGCGCCGCATTGCTTTCCGTGGCAAAGGTGCCGGGGGCGATACCGTTGCTGGTAATGCCCTGCCCGCCAAATTCTACTGCCAGCGCACGTACCATACCGGCCAGTCCCTGCTTGGCGATGGGGTAAATGGCGTCGCCCGGACGAGCCAGCGGGCCTGCAATCGAGGTCAGGGTCACAATACGGCCTTGGCGGGTTTGAGCTTGCAGCATGGCCTGGGCCGCGTATTTGGACAGCTTCAGCGTGGCCAGCAGGTCTACATGCAGCAGGTGCTCAATATCGTCCCAATCGGCGTCCTGCAAGCGGCTGCGTAGGCGTACGCCCACATTGTTCACCAGAATGTCGGGAGTGCCGACGCGCTGGCACAGGGCCTGGTAGGAATCGGGCAAGGAGACCAGATCGGCCAGATCGTGCTCCCAGGTATCGACCTGGGCACCGACGGCTTTCAGTTCCTGGGCAAGCGGCAGGAGTTTGCTGGCGTTGCGGCCATGCAGAATCACATGAGCGCCATGGGCGGCGTAGGCACGGGCGATTTCCAGGCCCAGACCGGCGGACGAGCCAGTAACCAGAGCGCAGCGACCGGCCAGGGAGAAATTGGCTTGATAGGAGCTTAAATCAGTCATTGTCTACAGCGTATGGCGTGCTTCGCCACGGTGGAAAGCCACAATATTGTCGATCAGCTGGTTTGCCAAAGTCTGCATGGCTTCCTGACTGGCCCAGCCTATGTGCGGCGTCAAAATGTAATTGGGTAAGTCTAACAAGCGCATCAGGATATGGTCAGCGGGTGGCGGCTCGGGTGTACACACATCAATGCCGGCACCACCCAGCCAGCCTTGCCGCAAGGCGTGCTCCAGTGCCTGATTGTCGATCAGCCCGCCACGGGCGGTATTGATCAACAAGGGACGGCGTGCAGCCATGCGCTCGAATTCGGCCATGCCCAGCATGTTCTGCGTTTCAGCAGTCAGGGGGCAATGCAGGGAGAGGATGTCGGCTTGTTCCAGCACTTGGTCAAAGGGCAAGCGGTCGTCCGCATTGCTGACAATGGTCTGGCCACGGCGCTGGGCAAAGATGACTTTCATGCCCAAGGCGCGGCCCATGGTGGCAACGGCTTGTCCCAGAGAGCCCGAACCAATCAGCCCCAGGGTGGAGCCCGCCAGGTCGCGGATGGGATAGTCGAAATAACAGAATTGCTGGGCCTCTTGCCAGCGACCTTCCTTGACGGACTGGCGGTAGGCGCAGATATTGCGACGCAAGGCAAAGATCAGCGCAAAAACGTGCTCCGGAACACTACGTACGGCATAGTCGCGGATATTGCTGACCACAATCTGGCGCTCGCGGGCGGCATCCAGGTCAATATTGTCGCTACCGGTGGCGGCCAAGGCGATCATTTTCAAGTTGGGCGCGGCCTGCAAATGCTCGCGTCGCAGCGCCACTTTATTGCTGATGACAATGTCGGCATCGGCAATACGTTCGGCTACTTGATCGGGCGCCGTACGTCCGTAAACTTGCAGTTCATGCTTAAAGGGAACCTGTGGCAGCTCTACGCTGTCTGACAGTGTTTCCCTATCCAGAAAAACGATACGAGTCAAAGAAGTCATGCCTGTCCTTGTCCTGAGCTGCCCCTGGCATTCCGGCCCTATTTTCAGAGGGTTCTTGCCTTTGCTTGGGACCATCATCCGATATAGTAATGGGATTGATGCAGGCTTGTCCCTGGTCTCACCCTCATAACCCTGTTTTATAGGTTATTGCTTATGCTCTTGTCCCTCTTGCTCTCTTTGGGTGCCCACGCCCTGATACCGGATAACGTCGCTAGCGCCACTCCCCCACTGTACGACATTCGGGATTTTTTCCAGAATCCCAAGCGCAGCGGTTTCCGCATTTCAGATCAGGGACGCATGATTGGCTTTATGGAGCCCGTCAAAATTGAAGGCCACCCCGCCCGCCAGAATATTTTTGTGCAAGAGTTGAAAGGCAGTGAGCCCGTGGGCGAGGCTCGCCGCGTCACCGCCGAACACCAGCGTGATATTGCCGAGTACTTCTGGAAAGGCGATGAGACGGTTATTTACGCTAAAGACGTGAACGGCGACGAGAACTATCACGTGCTGGCGGTGAACGTGCTGACTGGCAAGGTGACTGATCTGACACCGCTGGAAGGTGTACGTGCCGGTGTGCAGGACGATCTAGCCGACGACCCGGAGCACATTCTGGTGTCGCACAACGGCCGTAACCCGGAAGTGTTCGATGTCTACAAGGTTAACGTCCTGACTGGGGAAAGCACCCTGGCGGCTGAGAACCCCGGTGATGTGCTGGGCTGGAGCACGGACCATCAGGGTCGTGTGCGTATGGCCATTTCCATCTCGGGTGTGGATTCCGAACTGCGTTACCGCGATAGCGACTCCGAACCGTTCCGCAGCATTCTGCAAACAGACTTCCGTACCGAAGTCAGCCCCCTCTTCTTCCACGCCGATAATCAGCGCTTCTATGCCTTGAGCAATCGTGGTCGTGACACTTTGGCCTTGGTCCTGATTGACCCCGCCAAGCCGGACGATGAAGAAAAAATCTACGAGTTACCCAATCACGATCTGATGGGCGCTGGCTATTCCCGCCTGCGTCAGGTGCTGACTTCGGTGGATTACTACACCGACAAACCCGGTCAGCATTTCTTTGACGAGCGCAGCGAGAAGATCCACGCGGCAATTGCGCGCCAACTGCCGGGCTACGAGATCAGCGTTCAGTCCATGACGCGCGATGAAAAGAAAATGATTGTGGCCAGCTACAGCGACCGCAATCCAGGCTCGCGCTACCTCTACGACGTAGACAGCAACAGCTTGCACAAGCTGGCTGTTATCAATAGCGCCTTGCCTGAAAGCGATATGGCGGTCATGCACCCCATTGAATTTACGGCACGCGATGGCATGAAAATCCACGGTTACCTGAGCCTGCCTTTGGGTGTGCCCAGCCGTAATCTGCCTGTGGTGATCAACCCGCACGGTGGCCCTTGGGCGCGTGACTATTGGGGATTCAACCCCGAAGTGCAGTTCCTGGCCAACCGTGGCTACGCTGTCTTGCAGATCAACTTCCGCAGCTCCACCGGCTATGGCCGCAAGTTCTGGGAAGCGGGCTTCAAGCAATGGGGCCTGAGCATGCAGGACGACATCACCGATGGCGTTCAGTGGCTGATCGATCAAAAGATTGCTGATCCCAAGCGCATTGCCATTTACGGTGCCAGCTACGGTGGTTACGCGACCCTGGCCGGTATCGTCAAAACCCCTGATCTGTACGCTGCTGCGGTGGACTATGTAGGTGTGTCCAACTTGCTGACCTTCATGAACACCATCCCGCCGTACTGGAAGCCTTTGCTGGTGAAAATGCACGCCATGGTGGGTGACCCGGAGAAGGATAAAGAGCTGCTGGAAGCCAATTCCCCGGTTCTGCACGCCGACAAGATCCGCACGCCGTTATTTATTGCCCAGGGCGCACATGACCCACGTGTAAACAAGGCAGAAAGTGATCAAATGGTCGATGCCTTGAAGGCGCGTGGCGTGGATGTGGAATACATGGTCAAGGATAACGAAGGCCACGGTTTCCACAACGACGAGAACAAGTTCGAGTTTTACGAGCGCATGGAACGCTTCCTGGCGCGACATTTGCAGCCTTAATTGTTTTGGAGTGGCGCGACAAGCTCGCGCCATTTTGTTTATCGCACTTTTGGAAAGAGAACTTATGAAACTGTATTACATGACCGGTGCTTGTCCTTTGGTGACCCGCATTGCATTGGAGTGGATAGGCAAGCCGTTTGAATCCCAGCGCGTCAGCCGCGATGAGCTGCAACAAGAAGAATTCCTGAAACTGAACCCCAACGGCGCTGTGCCGGTTCTGGTGGACGGTGATCTGGTCCTGACCCAAAGCATTGCCATTCTGGAATACCTGAACGAGAAGAATCCCCAGGCGAATTTGCTGGGCAGCACCATCGAACAACGCTTTGAAGCCCGCCGCTGGCTGGCCTTCCTGAACGCCGAAATCCACCGCAACGTGGGCGTGGTGTTCGGTGTGCATCGCTACGCTGATCAGGAAGCGACCCAGGCCGAAGTCAAAGCCAAGACCGCTGCCCTGCTGACCAAGCAACTGGGTGTGATCGACAAGCACCTGGAAGGCAAAGAAACCCTATCGGGCTCCTTGTCTGTGGCTGATGCTTACCTGTACGTAGTCCTGCGCTGGGCTGGCCTGATGAAGCTGGACCTGTCGGGTATGAAGAACCTGAACGCTTTCTTTGCTCGTATGGAGCAGAACGAAGGTGTGAAGGCGGCGCTGCTCAGTGAGGGTTTGTTGAAGAGTTAATTCAAATTACTCCTATAAGGTGGTTTTTATAGGAGGCGGCTTTATTTTTTATTATTGGATATTTTGAAATTGCAATCATGTGCTCTATGTGGATCTGCCGCTATTTTAAGAAATAGCCATTTCATGCCTCAAAGCGTATATAGGAGTTATCGTGGTTTATTGGCTCCTGGGACTGCTTTGAGGATGATTCAGGATAGTCGCATTTTTAATCTTGGAAAAGAAATTAGTCAGTATTTGCTGTGTGATGACTGTGAGGGATTGTTTAGCAAAAATGGAGAGGATTATTTTGCTAAAAATATGTTGCCATCTAAGCAAAATCCAATTCCAGAATTTCTAAATATTTTGAAGATTTGTTTAATTCCAAACTGGAATAACATGTTTTCATACTCCCCTCATTACGGTCTGACATCCCTTGGATTAAGCGGAGTACTGGTTCCTGTTAATTCAAAGGCAATATTCTATTTCGCCATTAGTATTTTCTGGCGAGGTGGTATATCTGGTTGGAAGGGCTATTCTACGATTGAGTATGATGAAGGACTTATGGATAAGATGAGATCTTTTTTATTGGGTGAGGGGTCTCTTTCTGGTTATTTTTTAAGGGTAGTACCTTCATTTTGGCGAGAGAAATATGGTTTTGTTCTCCCCTGTATTTTTAAAGGTAATCCATTTTTTAGTATTGGAATGTGTGATTTTTATCTAGAGAAAGACTTGCGGAACGCATTTTTTTCTTTGGCTGAGGCTCCGGTTCTTTATATGGCTGATACCAGACGCTCTGAGGACGCTTATAGATGTATGTCTCATGTGATTTCTAATACTGATAGGGCAAAAAATCTTCAAAATAGTGGGGTTCTTGCCACTTGGTCTAAAAGCTGAAATTAACTTTTTTAATGATTGACGCTGGATTTTTAATTTCAGTTTTAAAATATGCCTAAAACTAAAATGCATATAAAAAAGCCTGGCCTTCGAGTGAAGGAACCAGGCTTATTGACTACCTATTGCTTTGTGGTTGCTTGCTAAGCCCCCAAATAGGCCTTCCGAATATCCGGATTCGCCAGCAGATTGGCGCCGGTATCCTGCATCACTACTTTCCCGGTTTCCAGCACATAACCACGGTCTGCAACTTGCAGGGCCTTGTTGGCGTTCTGCTCGACCAGGAACACCGTTACGCCTTCATCGCGAATGGTGCGGATGATGTCGAAAATCTGCGCAATGATCAGCGGAGCCAATCCCAGCGTAGGTTCGTCCAGCAGCAGCAAGGAAGGTTTGCTCATCAGCGCACGGCCGATGGCCAGCATTTGCTGCTCTCCACCCGACATGGTTCCTGCACGTTGCGCAGCGCGTTCTTTCAGGCGGGGGAACAGTTTGTAGACGTGCTCCTCCCCTTCTTCGATCTCGCTGCGATTCAGAAAGAAACCGCCCATCTTCAGGTTTTCCGACACGGTCAGGTCTGGAAAGACGCGACGGCCTTCGGGAGAGATGGCGATGCCTTTGCGCATGATGCGGTGCGTGTCGGCGTTGGTGATGTCCTCGCCCATGAAGCTGATGCTGCCCGAGCTGGCTCGGGGCGAGCCGCATACGGTCATGAGCAAGGTAGTTTTGCCAGCGCCGTTCGCGCCAATCAGGGTGACGATTTCGCCCTGATTCACGTCCACGCTAACTTGATCCAGCGCCTGAATAGCGCCGTAATGGGTAGATACGGAGTCCAGCTTCAGCACTTATTCTTCCCCCAGATAGGCTTTGATGACGCGCGGATCATTGCGCACTTCTTCAGGCAGGCCGGTGGCAATGGGTTTGCCATATTCCATTACCAGGATCCGGTCTGATACGCCCATAACCAGGCTCATATCGTGCTCGATCAGCAGGACGGCGACGCCAAATTCGCGGCGCAGTTGGTCGATCAGCGCTTGAAGGTCGCGTTTCTCTTGGGGATTCAGGCCCGCTGCAGGCTCGTCCAGCATCAGCAAGCGAGGCTGGGTGATCATGCAACGTGCAATTTCCAGGCGGCGCTGGTGGCCGTAGGCCAGGTTGCCCGCTTCACGGTTGGCCATATCGGTCAGACCCATGAAGTCCAGCCAAGTGACTGCGCGTTCTTTGGCCTCTTTTTCAGATTGCTTGTAGCGCGACAGGTTCAGCAGGCCGGACAGAAAGCCGGCCTTGAGCTGGCTGTGCTGGGCGACCAACAGATTTTCCAGCACGGTCAGTTTCTTGAACAGGCGCACGTTCTGGAAGGTACGCACCAGGCCTTTTTGAGCCACTTTGTGGCTGGACAGGCCGTGAATGGGCTGGTCTTCCAGGGTGACGGAACCGGACGTGGGCTTGTAAAAACCGCCTACACAGTTAAATACCGTGGTTTTACCGGCGCCATTGGGGCCAATGATGGCAAAGACTTCATCTTTAGCCACATCGAAGCTGACGGAATCCACCGCCAGCAAACCACCAAAACGCATCGACAGATCGGATACTCGGAGTAATGGGCTCATGTACGCAACTCCACATGAGGACGTTGCACAGGCAGCAAGCCCTGTGGACGCCAAACCATCATGGCCACCATGACCAGACCAAAAATCAACATCCGATACTCCGCGAACTCTCGGGCCAATTCAGGGACTACTGTCAGCACAATGGCCGCCAGAATGACGCCGATTTGTGAACCCATACCACCCAGCACCACGATGGCCAGGATCAAGGCGGATTCAATAAAGGTGAAGGACTCTGGGTTAACCAGACCCTGACGGGCGGCAAAGAAAGCACCACCAAAACCGGCAAACATGGCGCCCATGGTAAAGGCGGACAGCTTGATGGTGGTGGGGTTCAGGCCCAGCGAACGGCAGGCAATCTCGTCCTCGCGCAGGGCTTCCCAGGCACGCCCAATGGGCATGCGCACCACGCGGCTGGAGACCAGCAAGGTGATCAGCGCCAAGGCCAGGGCCATCAAGTACAGGTACACCACCACGTCCTGGTTGCTGAAGGTCCAGCCCATCAGGTCGTGGAAGGTAGTCTCCCCTTCTGCTGCACGGCGTGCCATGGGGAAACCGAATACGGTTGGCTTGGGAATGCCGGAAATACCGTCCGGGCCGCCGGTCAGGTCATACATATTGATGAGCAAGAGGCGAATGATTTCACCAAAACCCAGGGTGACGATGGCCAGATAGTCGCCGCGCAAGCGCAGCACAGGGAAACCCAGCAGGAAGCCAAACAGGGCTGCCATACCACCGGCCAGCGGCAGCGCTTCCCAGAAGCCCCAGCCTGCGTAGTGATAGAGCAAGGCGTAGGTGTAGGCACCCACGGCGTAAAAGCCCACAAAACCCAGGTCCAGCAGGCCGGCAAAGCCCACCACAATGTTCAGCCCCAGACCCAGCATGATGTAGATCAGCACCAGAGTGGCGATGTCCACCTGGGCACGACCACCAAAAAAGGGCCAGACCACGGCACAAGCGATCACGATGTACAGCAGGATCTTCTTGTGCTGCATGCTCAGTTTGGGCAAGGTCCAGCGGCTTTCGCGCACCTTGGTGCGATTGACGTTAGGACGGATCAGCTGAACCACAAAGACCAGTGCCATACCGATCAAGATGATCTGCCAATCGCTTTCCAGATGGGTGTTCATCCCGGCGCGCACAATTTGCAGGCCAAAGACGGGGGCCACAATAATGCCTGCCAGGACAGCGGCGATAAATGCATTGCTAAAGCGGTTCATCATTAGACTTTCTCCACCTCGGGTTTACCCAGCAGGCCCGTTGGGCGGAACAGCAGGATAAAGACCAACAGTAAAAAGGCCACGATGTCCTTGTACTGCGACGAAATAAAGGCAGCAGCAAAGGTTTCTGCCAGACCCAGCAGGACACCGCCCAGCATGGCGCCCGGGATACTGCCAATACCGCCCAGCACGGCGGCTGTAAAGGCCTTGATACCGGCGATAAAGCCAATGAAGGGATTCAGTTTGCCAATGGCGGTGGCAATCAACACACCACCCACAGCCGCCAGCATGGCGCCGATGACAAAGGTGAAGGAGATGATTTTATTGGTGTCGATACCCAGCAGGTTGGCCATGCGCAAGTCTTGTGAACATGCACGCGAGGCGCGACCCAGACGCGAGTATTTGATGTAGAGGCTGAGCATGATCATCAGCACCACGGTCACGACAATGATCATGACGCGTGAGTAAGGCGCAGTGACGGTAAAGCCGTCTGAGCCCAGGCTGAACTGGAAAGAACCCGACAGCAGTGTGGGCACGGCCATATCGCGTGCACCTTGGCCCAGGGCAACCCAGTTCTGCAAGAAAATGGACATACCAATGGCCGAGATCAGCGGGACCAGCCTAGGGCTGCCACGCAGCGGCGCATAGGCGACTTTTTCAATCGCATAGCCGTATACCGCGGTTACCAGGATGGCAACCAGCAACATGATAAGAATGATCAGCCAGATGGGCAGACCCGAACCTACGCCAATCGCAGTCAGGGTTACCAGCCCGACATAGGCGCCGATCATGTAGATCTCGCCGTGGGCAAAGTTAATCATTCCGATAATGCCATAGACCATTGTGTAGCCGATGGCGATCAGTGCATAAATAGCGCCCAAGGATAATCCATTGAACAGCTGCTGCACGATCTGAGGGAGTAAATCAGACATGCTTGTTTTTTTCCGTTGAGTCCGTCGTTTTGTTCTGAGGCTTTGTGGGCATCCAAAAGCAATGCCCCCGTTCTTCGTAAAGAGCGGGGGCACATAATCCAGTCTTATTTCTCAACTAGATCAAAGTTACCTTCTTTATCCCACTTGAAAACGGCAAATTCGAAATGCTTCAAATCACCCTTGGCGTCGTATTCTACCTTGCCAATGGCGGTATTGAACGCATTTGCGTGCATGTAGTCGG
Organism: Alcaligenes faecalis; assembly: GCF_009497775.1. Classification (NCBI taxonomy): domain Bacteria; kingdom Pseudomonadati; phylum Pseudomonadota; class Betaproteobacteria; order Burkholderiales; family Alcaligenaceae; genus Alcaligenes; species Alcaligenes faecalis. The sequence goes on along the minus strand of NZ_CP031012.1, from coordinate 2,149,102 downwards.
CTCCCTTGGCCGAATCTTCCCCTACAGCGTTGATCGTATCGGCAATAATCTGCACCGCCGCGTAGGCCGGGAAGGTAAAGGCACCGTTAGGATTGCGCTTGTATTTGCTGAAGTTTTCCATCACCTCTTTGTTGGCCGGCATCTTGGTGAAGTCGGTTGGCAAAGTCACCAGCAAGCCTTCCACAGCTGGGCCGGCAATGGCTACCAGATCGCGGTTGGCCACGCCTTCCGGACCCATGAAGGTGTTGGTCATGCCTTGCTCGCGAGCCTGACGCAGCAGCAGGCCCAGCTCGGCATGGTAACCACCGAAATAGATCAGATCGGGGTTCACGCCCTTCAGTTTGGTGATCACGGCGGAGTAATCGCTGTCACCGACGTTGATACCCTCGTACATGACAATGTTCATGTTCTTTTTCTTGAGCGCATCACGCACTTGCGTGGCGACACCGGAGCCGTAAGTCTGCTTGTCGTGCAGGACGGCAATGCTCTTGGGTTTCAGAACATCAGCAATGTAGTCGGCCGCGAATGGGCCTTGCTGGTCGTCACGACCAATGGTGCGGAAAAAGTAATGAGGCTTGATGGTGTCGGTGACCAGGGGCGAGGTTGCACCGGGAGTAATCGCCACAATGCCTTCCTGCTCGTAAATGTTCACGGCAGGCACCGTGGTACCCGAGCACGCGTGGGCTACGGCGAATTTTGCGCCGGAGTTGACCACACGGTTGGCGGCAGGCACGGCCTGTTTCGGTTCGCACGCATCGTCAATCAGGACGGCTTCCAGCTTTTTGCCTTTGACACCCCCTGCTGCGTTAATCGCGTCAATTGCGGTCAATGCACCGGCCTGGATTTGGTCACCGTATTGGGTGGAGGGACCAGTCATGGGTTGAGGGATACCAATTTTGATGGTGTCCGCCGCATAGGCAGTGCCCATGGCCAGTACGGTGGCCAAGGCGGTCAGAGCGGGGGTAAAGCGTCGAGTAAAGGTCATAGCAGCTGTCTCCCGAGGCCGGGGGTTCCCGGCATTGCTTTTTAGAAAGTGCTTATTCTGGGGTCTGGATAGGCATTGTTATGCTCCAGGGGAACCCATTTTGGGGGAGCCGCCTAAAACTTGTCACTTCGTATAAGCCCTAGCGCCCTGCTTATTTATTTTGAAAATAATAAGGCATTGTTAACAGGGTGTTTCCAAAACCCGCCCGCATACTAAAAGCCTTATTTATAAAAGAAAAGGGGAACTCCCAAGGGAGCCCCCCCTACTCTGTTTATTTACTGCTTTTTTATTGCGTTATATCAATTTTTCACGATGCTATAGGGAGTAATCCGGGGATCAGGAAAACTCTTTGGCCAGCTCTCCGGCACGCACTTTGGCGGCATTGACCGCTTTTTGAACCAGAGGGGTAAAGCCGCCTTCGTTAAAGACGTTCAGGGCGGCTGCCGTGGTGCCACCTTTGGAGGTGACGCGTTCGCGCAAGACCGAGGGCTCTTCTGGCGACAAGGTGGCCAGTTGGGTGGCGCCGTGCAAGGTAGCCAGGGACAGCTGGCGGGCCTGTTCAGGGGACAAACCTTGCTCGATACCGGCTTTGATCAAAGCTTCGATGAACAAAAACACGTAAGCTGGACCACTGCCCGATACTGCCGTGACGGCATCAATGGCGGCATCGTCTTCAACCCAGACTACTTCCCCAACGGACTTCAACAATTGCTGCGCAATGGCCTTATCGCTTTCATCCACCTGCTCCAGGGCCATCAGGCCGGTAATGCCACAGCCAATAAAGGCCGGGGTATTGGGCATGCAGCGAATCACGCGCTGGTACGGTTGGCCGGGTTCACCCAGCCATTGGGCCAGAGCCGTTGCCGGAATACCGGCGGCCACGCTGATCACCAGGGTGTCTTCTTGCAGATAGGGTTTGCAGGCCAGCACGGTTTCTTTCATGACCTGGGGCTTGACGGCAAAAACCCAGATACGTTGCTTGGCCAGGGCCGGGCCGGGTTCATGGGTGGTTTGTACACCCTGCTGGGCCCAGGATTCCAAAGCTGGCGGGTAAATATCAATGGCTAAAACATCCGAGCCGCCGCAGCGCTTCCCGATCAAACCAGCGGCCAAGGCACTGGCCATATTGCCCGCGCCAATAAACGCCAGCTTAAAAGAGGTATCGTGTGGATTCATCATCGCTCCCATTAAAAATCTGTCCTCTGACACGTTTCGTTAGCGTTTGAGGGTAATTAGTCATTGCTTATATAACGCTGTCATGGATACATTCACGAGAGTGTCATAAACAAGTCATAAGCTTGAGTTTTAAAACCTGCTACACCTTAGCGGCACCTTTTATACAGGAGAAAGCCTGATGCGAACAAAACTATTTGCTCTGTCTCTAGCCGGTCTGATTGCTTCTATCGGCACTGCGCAAGCGGCCACAGAAATTCAGTTCTGGCACTCAATGGAAGGAGCCTTGGGCGAACGGGTTAATGCATTAGTCAAAGACTTTAACGCATCTCAGTCGGACTACCAGGTTAAAGCCTCGTATAAAGGCAACTATGGCGAGTCCATGAACGCTGGTGTTGCCGCTTTCCGTGCCGGTAATGCCCCCGATATTCTGCAAGTGTTTGAGGTGGGTACCGCCACCATGATGGCCGCCAAGGGCGCTATTCAGCCTGTGCAGGAAATGTCGGAAAAAGTGGGCAAGCCCATCAACCCGAACGACTTCCTGGGGGCTGTGGCCGGTTACTACTCTTCCAACGAAGGCAAGCTGATTTCCATGCCTTTTAACAGCTCCACCCCGGTGCTGTACTACAACAAGGACGCCTTCAAGAAAGCCGGTCTGGATGCCGAGAAGCCACCCAAGACCTGGCAGGAACTGCATGAAGCGGCCAAGAAACTGCGTGAGTCCGGCCAAGAGTGTGGCTACACATCGTCCTGGCCCTCCTGGATTCTGCTGGAGAACTTTGCGGCCTGGCACAACATCCCCTTTGCCAGCGAGAACAACGGCTTTGGCGGCCCCAGCGCCCGCCTGCAACTGGATAACCCGCTGTTCCTGAAGCACATGGCCTTCCTGGCGGATATGTCCAAGGACGGCTCCTTCTCCTACGGTGGTCGTGGTGATACGGCCAATGCCCTGTTTACCAGCGGCAAGTGCGGCATGTTTACCGGCTCCAGCGGTAACCGCGCCAACATCATCAAAACCGGCGAATTTGAATTTGGCACCAGCAGTCTGCCCTACTACAGCGATGTACAAGGCGCGCCGCAGAACTCCATTATTGGTGGCGCTTCCCTGTGGGTCTTTGCCAAGAAGTCGGATGATGTCTACAAAGGCGTGACTGAATTCTTCCACTTCATCTCCAGCCCTGAGCAAGCGGCGGCCTGGCACCAGGACACGGGTTATGTGCCTGTGACCAAAGCGGGCTTTGAAAAGACCAAGGACTCCGATTTTTACGCTAAGAACGTGGGCGCAGACGTTGCCGTCAAACAGCTGGACGCCAGCACTACCGAGAACTCGCGCGGTATTCGTCTGGGTTCCTTGCCGCAGATTCGTGACATCGAAGACGGTGTGATGGAGCAGATTTTTGCGGGCAAAGTCACCCCTGAAGAAGGTTTGAAAGCCATGCAAAGCCGTGGCAACGAACTGTTGGAGCGCTTTGAAAAGAGCGTGAAGTAAGCCCGACCCGCCTTGTGCGGGTGGTTTACAATCTAGCGTATGAGCGCGCTGATGACGTCCTGTCCTGACTCCAGGCCAGCAAGCTGTCACCCTGTCGTCCAAGCCGCTCATACGCTTTTCGTTTCACTAGAAGTCTGTCCACCCTGATGGTGGCGCTCCCTTCCCATTGCGCGCAAACCTATGGAAAAACGTGTCGTCTTTCGTCATAAGACACTGCCCTATTTGCTACTTGCTCCGCAGCTAGCCATTACCCTGATCTTTTTTTTCCTGCCTGCCGGTCAAGCGCTGTGGCAGGCTTTTCATTTGGAAGATCCCTTTGGCCTGTCTTCGCAGTTTGTAGGCCTGGACAATTTTGCCGAGCTGTTCAGCAGCTCGGAATATATGGCCTCGTTCAAGACGACGGCAGTATTTTCGCTTGCCGTATCGGTACTGGGCCTGGTGGTGGCGCTGGTCCTGGCCGTGATGGCGAACCGGGTGATACGGGGTGCCCTGCTGTACCGCAGCTTGCTGATCTGGCCATATGCCGTTGCAACGGCGGTAGCCGGGGTGCTGTGGTTGTTCCTGTTTTCCCCTTCCGTGGGGATTGTGGCCGTGTTCCTGCTGGAGCATGGCATTCAGTGGAATCCACGCTTGAATGGCAATGACGCCATGTTGCTGGTGGTGATCGCTTCGGTCTGGAAGCAGATCTCCTACAATTTCCTGTTTTTCCTGGCCGGCCTGCAAGCCATTCCGCGCTCCTTGATTGAAGCCGCGGCCATGGATGGAGCCGGTCCCATGCGCCGTTTCTGGGGCATTGTGTTTCCTTTGCTGGCCCCGACGACCTTCTTCCTGCTGGTCGTGAACATTATCTATGCCTTCTTTGACACCTTCGCCATTATTGACGTGGTCAGTCAGGGCGGGCCGGGCGAAGCCACCTCGATTCTGGTTTACCGTGTCTACAACACGGGTTTCCGTGGCCTGGATATTGGTTCTTCAGCCGCCCAGTCTGTGGTGCTGATGGCAGTGGTTGTGGCGCTGACCGTGATTCAGTTCCGCTATATTGATCGCAAAGTGACGTACAGCTGATGCGCAGCAAGGAACAAAGTCATGGTTGAACGACGCCCTATTCTTGATTTTTTCACGCATCTGACCCTGATTCTGGGTGTGATCGTGATCGCCCTGCCCCTGTACATCACTTTTGTGGCTTCCACCCAGACCAGTGCAGAAGTGGCCCGTGCGCCCATGTCGCTGTGGCCGGGTTCGCATATGGTGGAGAACTACATTACTGCCTTGCAGGGTACGGCTACCAACTCCCCGCCCGTGGGACGCATGTTGCTGGTCAGCATGGTGATGGCGCTGGGTATCGCAGTTGGCAAGATCATTATTTCCATGCTCTCGGCCTTTGCCGTGGTGTATTTCCGCTTCCCTTTCCGCATGCTGTTTTTCTGGATGATTTTCATCACCCTGATGCTGCCGGTGGAAGTGCGCATCATGCCCACGTACAAGGTCGTGGCAGACCTGCAGTTGCTCGATAGCTATGGGGGCCTGATCCTGCCCTTGATCGCCTCTGCAACCGCTACCTTTCTGTTTCGCCAGTTCTTTCTGACGGTGCCCGATGAATTGATCGAGGCTGCCCGTATTGATGGTGCTGGCCCTATGCGATTTTTTAAGGACGTTTTGCTGCCCTTGTCCAAGACCAGCATTGCCGCTCTGTTTGTGATTCAGTTTATCTACGGCTGGAACCAGTATTTGTGGCCGCTGATCATTACCACCAAAGAGGATATGTACCCGATTGTGGTCGGTATCCGACGCATGATTTCCGGTGGTGACAGCGTGACCGAGTGGAACGTGGTGATGGCAACGGCTCTTTTGGCCATGATCCCGCCTGCCCTGGTGGTGATGCTGATGCAAAAGTGGTTCGTCAAAGGTCTCATCGACTCTGAAAAGTAATTCTCTACAGGCTTTATTGAATGGCTAGCTTACGATTTGAAGGCGTCAAGAAAACCTACCCGAACGGGACGGTCGTTATTCACGGCATTGATGTGGACGTGAAGGACGGCGAGTTCGTGGTGATTGTGGGCCCCTCTGGATGCGGTAAATCGACCTTGATGCGTATGGTGGCGGGTCTGGAGTCCGTCACGGCGGGTCAGGTGCTGATTGACGGCAAAGTCGTCAATGATCTGGAACCGGCGGAACGCGATATTGCCATGGTGTTCCAGAACTATGCGCTCTACCCCCATATGTCGGTCTTTGACAATATGGCGTATGGCTTGAAGATCCGTAAGCTCTCCAAGGATGAAATCAAACAGCGCGTTAATGCCGCTGCGGCGATTCTGGAACTGGGCTCCTTGCTGGAGCGCCGTCCAGGGCAACTGTCGGGTGGTCAGCGTCAGCGTGTGGCCATGGGTCGTGCCATTGTGCGTGAACCCAAGGTGTTCTTGTTTGACGAGCCCCTGTCCAATCTGGATGCCAAGCTGCGGGTGCAGATGCGTCTGGAAATTCAGAAGCTGCATCGCCGCCTGAAGACGACCAGCTTGTACGTAACCCACGATCAGATCGAAGCCATGACCTTGGCCGAGCGCATGATTGTGATGAATCAGGGCATGCCCGAGCAGATTGGTACACCGGCCGAGGTGTTCGAGAAGCCTGCCTCTGTTTTTGTGGCCACGTTCATCGGATCACCGCCCATGAACCTGCTGCCAGTGCAGGTGGATGAGCAAGGCCAGATCAAGCAGGACAATGGTCAACCTGTGCAGTTTGGCCCGGAGATGGTGCCTGCGGCGGTGCGTGGTCGTAAGGTGTTCCTGGGCATACGACCAGAGCACATCAAGCTGCATGTGCCCGGTGTGACCACGCAAGTGGAGATGGTGGAGATTCTGGGCTCTGAGCAGTTGCTGCATCTGGGTTGTGGCGATTACCGCATTATCGTGCGCTGCCCGATTGAGCAGACCCGCGAATACCCAATTCAAATTGGTGAGGCCATCCAGATCGGTTACATGCCGCCCCACCCTTTGCATTGGTTTGACCGCGATACGGGCTTGCGTATCGAGGCCTGAGCAACGGGCCTGATTGATAGGCCTGATTAATGGGCCTACAGCAAAGAGGTCCAAAACGATGTGCAATAAAAAACCGGCCCGAAGGCCGGTTTTTTTTAGCAAGAATCAGGGATTACTTGCCGTAGACGGTCTTGGAACCGTCAGCGTGCCAGCTGAAGACGTCAAATTTGAAGTCGTTCAGGTCGCCCTGCTTGTTCCAGCTGATTTGACCGATTGGCGTTTTCACGCTGTTGGCGTGCAGGTAGTCGGCCACTTTGACTGGATCGTCAGCGCCAGCGCCCTTGATGCCTTCGGCAATCGCGATGGTAGCGGCGTAAGCGGACAGTTGGAACGCACCGCTAGGATCGCGCTTCTTGTCTTTGAACGCCTGGACGATGGCCTGGTTGTCCGGATCTTGCGAGAAGTCCGCAGGCAAGGTCAGCAGCATGCCTTCAACGGCTTTGCCGGCAATCGCGTTAATGTCAGGGTTACCCACGCCTTCTGGACCCATGAAGTGGACTTTCACGCCTTGCTCAGCGGCTTGACGCAGCAGCAGGCCCATTTCAGGGTGGTAGCCACCAAAGTACACGAAGTCCACGCCGGTGGATTTCAGCTTGGTGATGACGGCGGAATAATCGCTGTCGCCCGCGTTAATGCCTTCAAACAGGGCAACTTCGGTACCGGCTTTTTGCAGTTCGGAGCGAACCGAAGCGGCAATACCTTGGCCATAGGACTGTTTGTCGTGCAGGACGGCAACTTTCGTAGGCTTGATCTGTTCCAGAATGAATTTTGCAGCGGCTGGGCCTTGCTGATCGTCGCGACCAATGGTGCGCAGGATCATTTCGTAGCCTTTGCCGTCGGTAACAGCAGGTGCTGTTGCCGATGGAGTTACCATCAACACGCCTTCGTTGTTGTAGATATCAGTGGCCGCGATGGTAGCGCCCGAACAAACGTGACCGACAACATAGTGGATCTTGTCATTCACGATACGGTTGGCTGCGACGGGACCTTGCTTGGGTTCGCAGGCATCGTCAACAGTGACCAGTTCGAGCTGTTTGCCCAGAACGCCACCGGCAGCGTTGATCTGTTCGATAGCTGTATCGACGCCTTGCTTGACCATATCGCCATATTGGGTGACCGAGCCTGTGAAAGGACCCGCCAGCGCGATACGGATGTTGTCAGCGTGAGCAGCACCGGACAAGAGCAGACCCGTTGCCAGGCTCATGGCCGCTGCAACAGGAGTGAAACGAATTTTCATAGAAAACACCTCCGTGAATATGCAGGAAAGCATACACCGATAACAGGGCTTTATGCCTGCCTTGCGCCTGAATTCAGGGTTTTCTATAGGAGGAATAGGAAAGGCCACCGCTTGGTGGCCTTTTTTTATCGCTATTTGATGGCGATAAGACGGAAATTACTGCAGCAGGCTGCGCAGCATCCATGCATTTTTCTCGTGCACGTCCAGACGCTGGGTCAACAAGTCAGCGGTAGGCTGGTCGTCGGCCGAGTCGGCACGATCAAAAGCGGCGCGTGCGGTACGAGCCAGGGCTTCGTTACCCTTGACCAGCAGTTCGATCATGGTGGTGGCGTTAGGCACGGAAGCAGGCTGGGTGATGGAGGACAGCTTCTGGAATTCGGCGTAGGTGCCAGGGGCGTAGTGACCCAGGGCGCGGATACGCTCAGCGATGTCATCCAGGGCTTGCCACAGTTCGGTGTACTGCGTCATGAACAGCTCATGCAGTGTCTTGAACATGGGGCCGGTGACGTTCCAGTGGAAGTTGTGCGTCATCAGGTACACGGTGTAGGAGTCGGCCAGTACCTTGGACAGCTCTTTCACCACAGCAGCACGGTCTGCCGTCGAAATACCGATATCAATCTTCAGTGCGCTGCTGGCGGCGCTGGCAGGTGCAATGGGCTTGGTCGCGGCAGGCTTGCGAGCAGCGGCTGGTTTGGCAGCAGGCTTCGCAGCGGGTTTAGCGGCTGCCTTGGCGGGCGCTTTGGCTGCGGTGGCAGGCTTTTTGGCGACGGCCTTTTTAGCGGTCACTTTTTTGGCGGGGGCCTTGGCGGCTGCCGGTTTAGGTTCAGCCTTTACATCGGCTGCAACTGCGACCTTGGTATCAGTGTTTGGGGCTTCTTCGGCCTTGCTGACCTTGGCGGTTTTACTCACTGCTTTCACGGCTTTTGCCATAGTGGACTCCTGTTGAACAGAGGGCTAAATAGGTACTGAAGCAGAATAACACGCAGTAGGTGTGCGACTTACGCTAGTTCAGGATACGGGAAATTGCTGTTGTATTCGACTTTTAAGTAGTTGACCCCAGCTAACCCACTTTCCATGATCCCACGGGTCAAGGCATCAATGGCCGAGATACGTGGAAAACTTTTGCGCCAGACCAAGGCAATGCGACGATCTGGAATGGGTTTCTTGAAGGGGACATAGGCCAGCAGTTCATTGGCCTGACCGGGGGCTGTCAGGGAGCTGGCTGGCAGGACAGTCAGACCGATGCCGGTGGCCACCATATGACGGATGGTTTCCAGCGAAGAGCCTTCAAAGGTGCGCTGTATGCCTTCGCTGGACGCGGAAAAGCGCGACAGTTCCGGGCATACATCCAGCACCTGATCGCGGAAACAATGACCGGCGCCAAGCAGCAGCATGGTCTGATCTTTCAACTGTTCAGGATCGATTTCCTTGCGCTTGGCCCAGGCATGTTCATGGGGCATAGCCACCACAAAAGGCTCGTCGTACAGCTCGCGGATGACCAGGCCGGTTTCGGGCAAAGGCAGGGCCACAATGGCGCAATCAATCTCACCCTGGCGCAGCAGTTCCAGCAGACGCACGGTAAAGTTTTCTTGCAATAAAAGTGGCATTTGCGGGGTCAGCTCGATCTGTTTGGGAACGAGCTTGGGCAGCAGGTACGGTGCCACCGTGTAAATAATGCCGACACGCAAGGGGCCTGCCAAAGGATCGTGACCCTGGCGGGCAATCTCGCGCAGGTTGGCACCCTCTTCCAGCACTTTCTGTGCCTGGGTGACAATGCGCAGCCCAATGGGGGTAATAGCCACTTCGGGCCCGCCACGCTCGAAGATGACCACGCCCAATTCGTCTTCCAACTTCTTGATGGCCACCGACAGGGTCGGTTGGCTAACAAAGCAGGCTTCGGCAGCACGGCCAAAATGACGCTCGCGTGCTACGGCAACGATGTACTTCAGCTCGGTCAATGTCATGACAATTCCTTGTGCAAAACAGCATTAAGACCTTGGGTTAACTACGGAGTAATTCTTCCCGGCCCTTCATCCAGCGCTGTAAATGGTGGTGAGCGTGGTCTGGATAATCACGGCGAAAGGTGCTGGCCAATGTTTGGGCCTGCTCGATCAAATCCTCATCGGACTCCAGGCTGGCAAAACGCAAGCCTGCCTGTCCGGATTGGCGCATGCCCATGAATTCACCCGGCCCGCGTTGTTCCAGATCGCGGCGGGCAATTTCAAAACCATCGGTGGTTTCATACATGGCGCGCAAACGTAGCCGGGCGATGGCTGACAGCGGTGCCTGATAAAGCAGCACACAGACAGACTGAATCTGTCCTCGCCCTACCCGGCCACGCAACTGGTGAAGCTGGGCCAGACCAAAGCGCTCGGCATGTTCAATAATCATTAAAGAAGCGTTGGGCACGTCTACACCAACTTCAATCACGGTGGTCGCAACCAGCACGTCTAGATTACCGCTGCGAAAAGCCTCCATGACCTCCGCTTTTTCCGTGGAGGACAGACGGCCGTGAATCAGGCCTACCCGCAAAGGGGCCAAGGCTTGTTCCAGAGCGGCATGGGTATCCACGGCGGTTTGTAGTTGCAGCGCTTCGCTTTCTTCGACCAAGGGGCAGACCCAGTAGGCCTGACGACCTTGAGCGACTTCGGCTCGAACGCGCGCCATGATTTCATCCCGGCGATTGTCAGCAGCCAGTTTGGTAATGATGGGACTGCGGCCCGGCGGCAGTTCGTCAATAGCGGAGACATCCAGATCCGCAAAGAAAGCCATGGCCAAAGTGCGCGGGATGGGCGTGGCACTCATATTGAGCTGATGCGGCAAGTAGGCCTGACCTTTCTTGTCCTGCGCATCCCCTTTGCGGTTCAGTTCCAGACGTTGACCAACACCAAAGCGGTGTTGTTCATCCAGAATCACCAAACCCAATTGCTGGAACTGCACATTGTCCTGAATCAGGGCCTGAGTGCCGATGGCCAGTCTGGCTTGGCCGGAGCTGATGGCTTCATAAGCCAGACGTTTAGCTTTGACGCCCAAACTGCCGCTTAGCCAGGCCAGCTCTACGCCCAAAGGCTCCAGCCAGGCGCGCATTTTCAGATAGTGCTGCTCGGCCAGAATTTCAGTAGGTGCCATCAGGGCCACTTGAAAACCGCTGGCAATTGCTTGCACGGCGGCAATGGCCGACACAATGGTTTTGCCGCTGCCCACATCTCCCTGCAACAGCCGGTGCATGGGATACGAGCGCTTCATGTCCGCGCTGATTTCCTTGACGCAGCGTTTCTGAGCTGCCGTTAACTTGAAGGGTAAAGAGGCCAGCAAGGCTTTGGCCAGATCACTATTGCCCTCACGCATGGGCTTGGCGCGTTGAGCCTGACGGGCGGCGCGAGCTTGGGCCAAGGACAATTGTTGAGCCAGCAATTCATCAAACTTGATGCGGCTCCAGGCCGGATGGCCGTGTTCAAACAAATCGTCGTAGCTGAGCTCAGGCGGCGGGTAATGCAAGAGCCGGATAGCCTCGTTAAAAGGCATCAGACCATATTCGGTACGCACTTCTTCAGGTAGGGTGTCGCGCAGGTCCGCATTGTTGAGCGCATCCGCAATGGCTTTGCGCAGTTGTACCTGGCTCAAGCCATCGGTAGTGGGATAAACAGGGGTCAAGGCGCGGGCCAGGGGCTGGCCGGCTTTGGTGACTTTGGGATGCACCATTTCCAGGCCATGAAAGCCCTGGCGCACTTCGCCGCGCACTCGCAGCGGCAAATCCCCCTGCAACTGCTTGAGCTGGCTGGGGTAAAAGTGCAGCCAGCGCAAGGCCAGCTCGCCACTTTCATCGGCAATACGTGCATGCAACTGCGCACGGGGACGAGCCTGGACATCCGTACTGAGGATTTGTCCTTCAATTTGCGCCATCTTGCCGGGGTAAAGATGGGCGATGGGCTCGACCTGAGTCTCGTCCTCGTAGCGCAAAGGAAGATGGACCACGAAGTCGGCAGGCTCTCGTAGGCCGAGCTTTTCAAACTTCTGGTCCAGACTGAGCGCTTTGCGTGGCGCAGCCCGTTTGGCCTGAGGCGCAGGCCGACCTGCGGTCATGGCAATACGTCTTTAGAAATTGAGGATGGCCTCGACCTCGAACTGAGCGCCTTTGGGCAAGCTGGCCACACCGATGGTGGAGCGTGCGGGGAAAGGCTGGGGAATCAGTTCGGCCATGATGGCATTGGCGCTGGCAAAGCGGGACAGATCTGTCAAAAACAAAGTCAGTTTGACGATGTCGCTGAGATTGGCGCCAGCTTCTTTGACCACAGCTTCCAGATTGGCAAATGCCTGACGTACCTGACCTTCAAAATTTTCAGATACCAGTTCGCCAGTGGCAGGCTCCAGACCGATTTGGCCAGACAGAAATACTGTCTTGCCGCCCGAAGCGATAATGGCCTGAGAGTATGGGCCTACAGCTGCCGGAGCGGCATCGGTGAAGACAACTTGCTTAGTCATAAGAAACCTCTGATGAGTGTTGTACTATCAGAGTTTAAGCGCCTATAGCTAAAATTAACAGATCTTGGCGTGATTATTTTTCCACGAAGGCGCGTTCAATCACGTAGTCACCGGGCTGACCTACACCGGGCGACACTTCAAAACCGCGCTTATCGAGCATGGCGCTGATATCGGCCAGCATGGCGGGGCTGCCGCAAAGCATGGCGCGATCCTGAGCCGGGTCCAGTTGAGGAATGCCCAGGTCTTCGCACAACTTGCCAGTCTCGATCAGGTCGGTAATGCGGCCGGTATTGCGGAACTCTTCGCGGGTGACGGTGGGGTAATACAGCAGTTTTTCGCGTACCACTTCACCAAAGTATTCGTTGGCTGGCAGTTCGTTCTGGATGAAATCCGAGTACGCCAGTTCGCTGACGAAACGCACGCCGTGAACCAGTACCACCTTTTCAAAACGCTCGTAGGTGTCGGGGTCCTTGATGATGCTCATGAAAGGAGCCAGGCCGGTGCCGGTGCCAAACAGGAACAGATTGCGGCCTGCGCGCAGATCGTCAATGACCAGCGTGCCAACGGGTTTGCGGCTGACCAGAATGGTGTCGCCCTCTTTCAGGTGTTGCAGGCGCGAGGTCAATGGACCGTCCTGTACCTTGATGCTGAGAAATTCCAGGTTTTCTTCGTAGTTGGCGCTGGCGATACTGTAAGCGCGCATCAGCGGCTTGCCATCGACTTCCAGACCGATCATTACAAAGTGCCCATTATGAAAACGCAGGGCGGCGTCGCGGGTGGTGGTAAATGAGAACAGAGTGTCATTCCAGTGGTGGACGCTGAGCACTTGTTCGGTATTGAAAGCTGCCATGGTAGTTGTCGTCTAAAGGGGCAACATTGCCCGGATCAGTAAGCAAATATTTGCCCATTGTACCGAGTTCCCAAGGTAAATCCATGCTCATTCATCAATACGATTTGATCGCAATCAGGACTAACCATTAAGTTTTGGAAGCCGCGATTTTCCTGTTTTGAAAGGGATTTCACCGTGAAAGATGAGGATTGAAGCGCCTGGCCGCTAATTAGCGCTTGCCTAGTTTCTGCATACGTTTGATAATCATTCACATTTGCTGGCTTCCAGTCGGTTTTTACGCTATTTCTGCCTGTTTTGGAGTGTTGATAATGCGCTTTACTCTTCGTAGCCGTGCCCTGACCCAAGCTTTGCTTCTGTCCGCAATGGGCACTATGTCGGTGGCGGCTTTTGCCTCTGGCGAGGTCAACCTCTACACCACTCGCGAACCTGGTCTGATCACTCCTCTGCTGGAAACCTTCAGCAAGGACACGGGCGTGAAGGTCAATACCGTGTTTGTGAAAGACGGCCTGATCGAGCGCGTGAAGACCGAAGGCGACAAGTCCCCTGCCGACATTCTGATGACAGTGGACATTGGCAATTTGCTGGATCTGGTTGAAGCCGGTATTACCCAGCCCGTTGAGTCCGCGACCCTGGACGGTGCCATTCCTGCCAATCTGCGTGGTGCAGACAAGCAGTGGTATTCCCTGTCCCTGCGTGATCGTGTGGCCTATATTGCCAAGGACGTGGATGTGAAAAGCATTCACTACGAAGATTTCGCTGATCCCAAATGGAAAGGCAAGGTGTGTATCCGTTCCGGCCAGCACCCTTACAACACGGCTTTGGTCGCCGCCATGATTGCCCATAACGGCGCAGAAGCGACCGAACAATGGTTGCGTGGCGTGAAAGACAATCTGGGCCGCAAGGCAGCCGGCGGTGATCGCGATGTAGCCCGCGACATTCTGGGCGGTATTTGTGATGTAGGTATCGCCAACGCCTACTACGTGGGCCGCATGAAGAACTCCGAACCCGGTAGCGATGCCTACAAATGGGGTGAAGCCATCAATGTAGTGCGTCCTACCTTTGCCGACACCAAGGGCGGTGGCACACACGTGAATATCTCCGGTGCCGCTGTAGCCAAGCACTCCCCTAATAAAGACAACGCCGTCAAACTGCTGGAGTATCTGGTTTCCGAGAAAGCCCAGAGCCTGTACGCCAAGGCCAACTACGAATACCCCGTACGTGCCGGTGTTGAGCTGGACCCTGTGGTTGCCAGCTTCGGCCCCATGACGATTGATCCCTTGCCACTGACTGAAATCGCCAAACATCGCAAGCAAGCCAGCGAGTTGGTAGATAAAGTTGGCTTCGACAACTAAAATCGCCCTACTCTTTTTCTACGACCGCCAGCTTTGAGAAATCAGAGTGGCGGTCGTCGCGCATTTAAGCGCCTGTAATACCTAGCCTTTCATAATGCCCTTTTTTCGTCGTCTGCCCTTTTGGTCCCTGGCTGCTGCTGTGATTGCCCTGATCGTGGCAGCGCCTGTGATTACCTTGCTGACCTACGCCTTAGGCGGCTCGACCGAGCACTGGTCGCATCTGTTCCAGTTCGTTCTGCCCCAAGCCATGAGCAATACCTTGCTGTTGCTCTTGGGGGTAGGTGTGGTGGTGAGCTGTCTGGGAGTGGGATCAGCCTGGCTGATTACGGCCTACGAGTTTCCCGGACGACGGGTCCTGCAATGGGCTTTGTTGCTGCCCTTGGCAGTGCCGACCTATATCGTGGCCTTTGCGTATCTGGATTTGCTGCATCCGATCGGCCCGATTCAGTCTGCCATTCGCTATGTCTTAGGCTATAGCAGCCCACGTGAATTCCGTTTGCCGGATCTGCGCTCCTTGGGTGGTGCGATCTTCCTGCTGGGGTCGGTGCTCTACCCGTATGTGTATCTGAGCACGCGCGCCATGTTTGCCACGCAATCGGCCAGTTTGCTGGAGGCCGCCCGCATTATGGGTGAATCGGGTCGCAGCGTGTTTTTCCGTGTCGTGTTGCCGATGGCCCGCCCTGCGATTGCAGTGGGTGTCAGCTTGGCCTTGCTGGAAACGCTGAATGATATTGGTGCTTCCGAGTTTCTGGGTGTGCAGACCCTGACGGTGTCCATCTACACCACCTGGGTGACGCGCTCGGACCTGGCAGGCGCAGCACAAATTGCCGTATCCATGCTCTGTCTGGTGGCGGCGCTGATCAGCATCGAGCGTTATGGTCGCCGTCGCCAAGCCTATTCCAGTAATCAACGCTCCGAACCCATTCGACCTACCCGGCTGAAAGGCTCGGCTGCCTGTATTGCCATTGCTTTGGGTGTGGCGCCTGTGCTGGTGGGTTTTGTGGCTCCGTCTCTGTACTTGTTGAACGAGACGATCAAGCATGTGAGCCTGGCTGGCGGTGTGTCGGCGCAATTACTGAGCAGCGCCTGGAACACCTTGTATATAGCTGCTCTGGCAACCATTGCGACGCTTTCTTGTGGTCTGGTCGTCGCCTGGGCGGCTCGTGCAGTACGTTCGGGACGCAAACCGCGTCTGACCCGCTTTCTGGCCGGTGTCAGTAGTCTGGGTTATGCCATTCCGGGCACCGTGCTGGCAATTGGCCTGTTGACGCCTTTGGTCATGTTTGACTCTTTCTACAATCAAGTCATGTCCTGGTTGGGGGTCTCGGCAACAGGTTTGTTCCTGATGGGTTCAACGCTGGCTCTGGTGTTGGCCTATACCCTGCGTTTTCTGGCGATCTCAATTGGCGGTATTGAAGCCGGGCTGGCGCGTATCCCCGCCTCCTTGGAGCAGGCTTCCCGTTTATTGGGTGAAACCCCGGCGGGCACGCTGAAACGTGTGCACTTGCCCTTGCTGCGTCCCGCCATGGGCGCGGCTGCCCTGCTTATTTTTGTTGATGCCATGAAGGAGCTGCCCGCAACCTTGTTGCTGCGTCCGATGAATTTCGAGACCTTGGCAACCTGGCTGTATGCGGAAGCGGCTCGCGGGACGTATGAGGAAGGCGCGGTTGCTGCCCTGGCCATTGTTCTGGCCGGTTTGATCCCCGTTATTTTATTGGCACGTACTCAATTGATGGCCTCTGGCCCACGCGCATCATGAACGATTTTCTGGATTTGCAGGCAATTACCCTGTCTTACGAAACGTCCGAAGGCTTTCGGCCAGTTGTTGACCAGCTCAGCCTGCATTTGCCCCAAGGGGAAATTGGCTGTCTGCTAGGCGCATCGGGCTGTGGCAAGACGACGGTTTTGCGGGCGATTGCCGGTTTCGAGCCTTTGCGGGCCGGGCATATTCTATTGAATGGCCGTGTCTTGTCAGCTGTGTCTCAGCAAGTGCCGCCGGAAGATCGTCATGTGGGCATGATGTTCCAGGATTACGCCCTCTTTCCTCACCTGACGGTAGAAAAGAACGTGGCGTTCGGTCTGCGTAAATGGGATAAAACCCAGCGTCAGGCACGAGTGCTGGAAATGCTGGAACTGGTGGACCTGGCTCGTTTGGCGCAGCGCTATCCGCATGAATTGTCGGGTGGTCAGCAACAACGCGTGGCCTTGGCACGGGCCTTGGCTCCCAAACCTTCCCTGCTGTTGCTGGATGAACCTTTTTCCAATCTGGACGTGGATACCCGCGAGCGCTTGGCGTTTGAGGTGCGCGATATCCTGAAAAGCGCAGGCATTACCGCGATTCTGGTGACCCATAACCAGGCCGAAGCGTTTGCGATTGCTGATCGTATTGGCGTGATGCAGGCTGGCAAGATCATCCAGTGGGATACGCCCTACAGCTTGCACCATCGTCCAGTGAATGATTTTGTGGCGGACTTCATTCGTCGCGAAGCCATCATGGCACAGCGGGCTCAGGCCTTTTTGCGTGGTGAGCCCGCCGCAGGAGTTTCCTGATTGTGGCGTTCAGCCTGCTGGTTTGTTCATTGCTGACGCAGGCCTTATAGCGACAAAGCGCATCATTAAAGGCAAAGCCAGAGCCACGCAGGCGGTCAGTATCAGCAAGGCGTTCAGAGCGGTGTTGGAGATTTCCTGATTCCCTAGAATCAGGGACGGGGTTGCCAAAGCGATGAAACTGGCGATGTGGTTGCCCGTGGTTTGCAAAGCCATGAAGCGGCCACGCTGGGCTGGCGTGGGATAGCTGGCGCTGGCGGCGCTGGCACAAACCAGCCGGGTATAGCTGCCTGCCATGAACAGAATCATGAAGCCCAGGGCGGAACCCCAGCCTGTCGCCAGTACGAGCAAGGCGGCCAGTAGCAGGAAAGTCCCAATATCAGCCGTGAAGGCTTCCCCCCATTTCTTGATCCCCAAGGCGGATAGGCGTGAGGCCAGCAAGGCGGCAACTCCGCCCAGGATGAAAACCAGCGGCATTTCAGACAGTTGCGTGCCGTAGCGCAGAGCCAGCACGGGGATCAAGACGGGAATCAGCAATAAAGAACCAGCTTGTGCAATGGCAGGCAGGCCTAGCCAGGACCAGGCAGCTTTGCCCAAGGCGGTGAACTCGGGTTTGACATTGCTTGAGGCTTGATTCGGCAAGTAAAAGTACGCGATCAGGCAGGCCAGGAGGCTGAGCCCAGCCAGAACCAGCAAGGCGATACGCCAGCCCATTTCGACGGCGATGAACAAGGTCGCAGGCATTCCGGCGATGCTGACCAGGGCAAATGCGCTGACCACAATCGCAATTGCGTCGGTCCGTTGTTCGGCACTCATGCCGTTCAGCAGCAAAGTCAGGGCGGCGCTCATCAAAAAACCACCCAGCAAACCGGCCCCCAGACGCAACAGGATAAACAGCCCAAATTCAGAGCTGACAGCGCCCAAAGCCGTGAGCACAGCCAGAAGAACCAGAGCCAGCAACAGTAATGGCTTTAACGCTGCCCGGTGCATCCAGCGAGCAGCCAGTACGCCCGATAAAGCGGCGGCTCCCATATAGGCAGAGGCGGCATATCCGGCGTAGGTAGCAGGAACATCAAAGTCCACTGCCATCCAGACAAATAAAGGCGTCAAGGCCATGAATTCCAGAGCATGAACAAACTGGATAAAAGACACGGCACGGGCACGCAGTCGGGGGCGTAACACTTCAGAGTCAGACATGGCGATACGTATAAAGAAAGAAGCCTCTAGCCTAATTTTTCGCGGTTTTGATATGTAGTCTCTATAATTTGAATATTAAATTATCAAAACCGGGATAATTCCATGACTTCCCAGCTGAATCTGAATGCCTTGCGGGTTTTTGTCCAGGTCGCTGAAAGCGGTAGTTTTACGGCCGCCGCCCAGGTGCTGGATTTGCCCACCTCAAATGTCAGCCGCTATGTGGCGCAACTGGAGCGGCAGATTGGCCAGCGTTTGCTGGAACGCAGTTCCCGGCAATTGCGCCTGACCAGCGTGGGCCAAGGCTTGTTCGATACCGTGCAGCCCTGGTGGGGAGCGTTAAAGCAGGCCGAACAGGATTTACTGGATCAGCGTACCCGTTTGTCGGGACGCTTGCGGATTTGCATCCCCTCCGAGGTGGGGCCGTTTTTATTGGGGGGTGTTCTGGCGGATTTTGCGGCGCAACATCCGGATCTGGAGCTGCATTGTCAGACCAATCTGGAAGGCCCAGGTGTGCTGACGCAGGATTTTGATCTGGCTTTACTGATGTGCCGGGGTGCGTTGCCGGACAGCAGCCTGGTGGTGCAGGAGTTGTGCTCTTTTGATTGTCAGGTTGTGGCCGCGCCTGCTTTGATCGAGCAATACGGCATGCCCAGCAGTCTGGAAGAGTTGGAGCATTTGCCCTGCATTACGACTGACACGGCTTTGGATGGCCAGGCCTGGCAGTTTGTCTTACCCGATGGTCGCTTTCAAATTCTGAATGTCCCCAGCCGTTTTTGTGTGAATAGCGGCTTGCTGGCAGGAGCCGCTGCGGTTAAAGGGCTGGGTTTTGCGATTCTGGTGCAGCAAGGATGTGAAAAAGAGATTGCCCAAGGGCGTCTGGTCTCGGTTCCCCTGCCCTTGCCTCCCGCCCCTTTGCGTCTGGTACTGGCGTATACGCATAGACGGCATTTGTCGAACTCGGCACGTGCCTTGATCGAGTATCTGAAGGCGCAAACTGATATTTTTACCTTGCCTGGGTCGAGTGAGCAGTAGGCTTTATCAAGCAATGACGGCCGCTTTGACCATATCAATATGAGGAATGCCGTCCTCGTCGTAGATTTCGCCCACAGGTTCAAACCCTAAAGAACCGTAGAACTTCTGCAAATGCGCTTGTGCGCCAATGCGTATGCCTGCGCCAGGATAGCGGGCTTCCGTAAAACGGATCGCCTCAGCCACCAGCGCATAGCCGATTTTCAGGCTGCGGAACTTGGCCAGGGTCAGGACACGGCCAATGGAAGGCTCTTCATACTTGAAGCCAGGTTCAACAACACGGGCATACGCAGCCAGTTCGCCGTCCTTGAGTATGGACAAATGCCAGGAATCCAGATCCAGGCCGTCCACATCCTGGTAAGCACACTCCTGCTCCACCACAAACACCGCTTCGCGCGCCTGGATGATTGTGTACATTTCCCGCGTGGACAGATCGTCCAGCCTTTTCCATTGAAAAACCAGGTCCATCTTTACTTCCATGACGATAAGGGGTGGGTGACTGCGTATGGTAATCGTCCGAGGGCAGAATAAAAAGAGCGGCTCGAAAGCCGCTCTTTTGGATCGTACTGGCCAAAGCCAGCGCCTTCGATCTTACAGGCTGTAGTACATGTCGAATTCGACCGGATGCGGAACCATACGCAGACGAGTGATTTCGGCTTGTTTCAGCTCGATGAAGGCGTCCAGCATTTCATTGCTGAACACACCGCCACGGGTCAGGAATTCGCGATCTTTGTCCAGGGACTCGATCGCTTGTTCCAGCGACACACAAACGGTTGGGATTTTTGCATCTTCTTCGGGTGGCAGATCGTACAAGTTCTTGTCGGCTGCATCGCCGGGGTGAATCTTGTTCTGCACACCGTCCAGACCAGCCATCATCAAGGCCGAGAAAGCCAGGTATGGGTTGGCCATTGGATCGGGGAAGCGGGCTTCCACACGACGTGCCTTGGGGTTGCTGACGTAAGGAATGCGGATCGAAGCCGAACGGTTACGGGCGGAGTACGCCAGTTTGACCGGAGCTTCAAAATGCGGAACCAGACGCTTGTAGGAGTTGGTCGTGGGGTTGGTGATGGCGTTCAGGGCACGGGCGTGCTTGATGATGCCGCCAATGTAGAACAGCGCGAACTCGGACAGACCGGCGTATTCGTTACCGGCAAACAAGTTCTGGCCGTCTTTCCAGATGGACTGGTGCACGTGCATGCCGGAACCGTTGTCACCGACCACAGGCTTGGGCATGAAAGTAGCCGTTTTGCCATACACGTGAGCCACGTTATGGATGGTGTACTTCATGATCTGGTTCCAGTCTGCGCGCTCGACCAGGGTCGAGAAGCGAGTACCGATTTCCAGCTGGCCGGGGGCTGCCACTTCGTGGTGGTGGATTTCAACAGGAACGCCCTGCTGTTCCAGCAGCAAACACATTTCGGAGCGCAGGTCTGCAAAGGAGTCGGTAGGCGAAACAGGAACGTAACCGCCTTTGACGCCAGGACGGTGACCCAGGTTGTTGCCATTGAGTTCCAGACCACGCGACCAGGGAGCTTCGTCGGAGCGAATCTTCACGAAGCTGCCCGACATATCGTCGTTCCAGGTAATACCGTCGAACACGAAGAATTCTGGCTCGGGACCAAAGTACGCGGTATCGCCCAAACCGCTGGAGCGCAGGTAGGCTTCAGCACGCTTGGCCAGCGAACGTGGGTCGCGGTCGTAACCTTTCAGATCGGAAGGCTCGACCACATCGCAGGTCAGAATCAGGGTGGGCTCTTCACGGAACGGGTCCATACGGGCGGTTTTGGCGTCCGGGATGAGCAACATGTCCGAGGCTTCAATTCCTTTCCAGCCAGGCAAGGAAGAGCCGTCAAAGGCGACACCAGACTCAAAGCGATCCTCGTCCACCGCGTGTGCGGGGGTGGTCAAGTGGTGCTCACGGCCCAGGGTATCGGTAAAGCGGAAATCGACAAACGTGATTTCGCGTTCGGCGATGATCTTCAGAACATCTTCGGGGGAGGACATGGTTACTCCAGCGTCAATGACGTTAACAAAAAGTGAGGAGGAGTGGCGCGGATCATTGTGTAACCCACTACGGCAGGTCTTAATTACGTTTATCGGGATTGCAACTGAATCTGATCCAAACAGCGCAATACCGATAAAGTAGTTATGGCATAGGACTTACCAGAAATTAATTGTAGAGCAATTGTGCAGATGCACAATAAAAAATGTCTTAAATAAACAATTAAATGTCAGGAACCTTCATCAGGAAGGAATGCTTCCTGTAAATCATTTAAGAATCGCCAGCCTAAATCCGTGGTTCGAATACGAACCGGATCGGAAGCCAGCAAACCTTTCTCGATATTGCGCTTGATCACGGGCAGGATCTGCACCAGCGGCACACCGGTGCGCTCCTGGAAGTACTGCGAGGGGACACCCTCTTTCAGGCGCAGCACGTTCAGCATGAACTCAAAGGGCAAGTCCTTGGGCGTGACGCGGGCATTGTGCGCATAGTGGCTGCCGTCGCGCTTGATGGCGTTCTGCATCCATTGCGCCGGGCTGCGGGTGGTGGCGGTACGGATAATGCGGTCATGAAAGGACAGCTTGCCGTGGGCCCCTGGGCCTATGCCGATATAGTCGCCAAACTCCCAGTAATTCAGGTTGTGGCGGCTATGACCACCGCGCTTGCTGTAGGCCGAGATCTCGTACTGGTTCCAGCCACGGCTGGCGGTCAGCTCGATCAGGCGGTCCTGCATGGCGGCGCTATCGTCGTCATCGGGCAAGGCGGGTGGGTATTTGGCGAAGACAGTATTGGGTTCCAGCGTCAAATGGTAGAGCGACAAGTGCTCTGTCTCATAAGACATGGCCTGCAAAATGTCCTGCTCGGATTGCGCAGGCGTCTGGCCCGGCAAGGCGTACATGACATCCAGGTTCACACGGTCCACGGCCTTCATGGCCGCTTCAATGGCTTGCCGTGCTTGCAGGCTATCGTGAATGCGGCCCAGTGCTTGCAGGGCTTCATCGTTAAAGCTCTGGATACCCAAGGAAATTCGGTTCACGCCACTTTGCGCAAAATCCATGAAGCGCGAGGCTTCCGAGGCACCGGGATTGGCTTCGAGCGTGATTTCTGCGTCGGGTAACAGGTTCAGATGGGAACGCAGCAAGGCCAGCATGCGGTCCAGCGCCTGGGCCGACAGCAGGCTGGGCGTGCCACCACCGATAAACACGGAGATTACCTGTCTGCCCCAGACCAGCGGCAGGGTTTGTTCCAGATCGGCCTGCAAGGCGTCCAGATACTCGTTTTCGGGCAGTTCAGCCGGTGCTTCGTGTGAGTTGAAGTCACAGTACGGGCATTTGCGCACACACCAGGGCACGTGCACGTAGACGGACAGGGGCGGCAGGCTGGGCAGCAGAGTGGCAGGCCCGGAACCAGGCCGGATGCGCACCTCGGGAGAGAAAACAGTCATGTTTTTACTCGGCGGCCAGACGGGTCAACAAGGCTTGCATGGCTTGCGCCCGGTGGCTGTACCTGTTCTTCACTTCCGGCGAGAGCTGTGCCGCGGTTTGCTGGAGCTCGGGCAGATAAAAGTGGGGGTCGTAGCCAAAGCCGTGCTCGCCAGCGGGCTGATCCTGAATCTCCCCTTCCCAGACGCCTTCAATCACGATGGGCCGTGGGTCCTGGGCATGGCGCACATACACCAGAACGGCCACATAACAGGCGCGGCGGTCGCTTTGTCCTTGCAGACGCTGGACCAGCAAGGCGTTATTGGCAGAGTCGGACTTTTCTCCGCCCAGTTCGCGGGCGGCAAAGCGCGCGGAGTACACGCCGGGGGCTTCGTCCAGGGCGCGCACACAGAGGCCGGAGTCATCGGCCAAGGCGGGCAAGCCGCTTAGCTGGCTGGCATGACGAGCCTTGGCCAGCGCATTCTCGATAAAAGTGGCAAAGGGTTCCTCGGCCTCGGGAATGTTCAATTGGCCTTGCGGAACCATGCTGATACCGGCCTGGGCCAGGATGGCGGAAAACTCCTTGAGCTTGCCGGCATTGTTGGAGGCCAGGACTACACGCTTGGATTCAGTGTTCATAAGTCGCTGCAGGCGGCAAAGCGCCCTGTTCAGTAAAAATGGCAAGGCGCCGTGCCAGGCAGTGTGTGCTGCATGGGACGGCGTCCCAATAGAGGTTTGTCCCGCTGCCTGGCGGTATCGCGCAGGGAGCAGGACAGACCCGTTTCATCGTGATCAGCCCTGCAAGGCTTGTTTCTGGGCTTGCATCAGCTCGGCAATGCCCTGCTCGGCCAGATCCAGCAAGCGGTTCAAGGTGGGACGCGCAAAGGTCTGGCCTTCGGCCGTGCCCTGCACTTCCACCAGATTGCCGCTGCCTGTCATGACGATATTCATGTCCACGCCGCAGGCGGAGTCTTCCAGATAGTCCAGATCCAGCACAGGGTTGGATTCAAACACACCAACCGAGACGGCCGCCAGTTGATCCAGAATGGGCGAGGCTTGCAGCTTGCCCTGCTCTTGCAGGCTACGTACGGCCAGGCTGGCTGCAACCCAGGCGCCCGTGATGCTGGCGCAGCGGGTGCCGCCGTCGGCTTGCAGCACGTCGCAGTCAATGTGAATGGTGCGCTCGCCCAGAGCTTTCAGATCGAAGACGGCGCGCAGGCTGCGGCCGATCAGACGCTGGATTTCCTGAGTGCGGCCATTTTGTTTGCCACGGGCGGCTTCACGGTCCGAGCGAGTGTGCGTGGAACGAGGCAACATGCCGTATTCCGCCGTGACCCAGCCCTGTTCCTTGCCTTTCAGAAAGGGAGGAACTTTGTCGAGCACGCTGGCATTGCACAGAACATGGGTTTCACCCAAGCGGATCAGTACCGAGCCTTCGGCGTGACGGGTAAAACCGGTCACCAGTTCGATAGGACGGCATTGTGCAGCGGATCGACCCGAGGGGCGTGCAATCGTAGCGTTTTCAGACAAGGCTGGACTCCGGACAAAATTCAAAACGCCTATTGTACGCCTTGCGGGACGGGCCGTAGCGCAACACCCATGTCCATCCACTTATCGGCCTGGCAGGTGAAAAGCAGGATCTGATGGCGCTGGGCGGCGTCGTGAATAATGCGCTTCATGGCCCCCAGGCGATCGTTGTCACTGTGGACCAGCACGTCATCCAGAATCAGCAAGGTAGGACGGCCTGCCTGTTGCAGCAAATCCGCATAGGCCAGACGGGCAATCAGGCCGATTTGCTCGCGTGCGCCAAAGCTCAGGCCATCAATATCGTCAGCTAACCCCTGCCCGCTATCGCGTTGCAGCCAGCGAGGGGCCAGATACTCGTCCAGCTCCACCCGTGCCTTGCCCAGAAGCAGGCGCAGATAGTGGTTGATGTGCTTTTGTAGAGGCTCGTGCAATTGCTGGGTCAAGGCGTTGCGTTGCTCTCGCAGAACGGTCAGCAAGAGGCGCAGGGCCGCGACACGGCGCTCGTAAGTGGCACAACGGCGTTGGCAATCGTGCAGACGTAGTGAGGTCTGGTCGATTTGTTCTTCCAGACCTTGCGCTCCGTGGGTTTCCAGCTTGGTTTGCACCAGTTGGGCGGCCAGACGGGCCTCGTTATAGCTTTGCTCCTGCTGCTGGGCGCTGCGCTCCAAACGTTGCAGGTCCTGCTCCAGAACCGAGACGGGCAAGGCGGCCAGTTCGGCTTCCAACGCCTTTTGATCAGCCAGTTGCTGCTCGCGTTGCAGGCGTAATTGCCCCCACTGCTGTTCGCGCTCCTGCTGCGCTTGCTGGCGTTGCGGGTCAGCCCATTGCTGTTCCAGGCTATTGGCTTCAGCCTGGGCCTGTTCCAGACGGGTCTGGGTGCGGGCGACGGCTTCGCGGGCATCATGCCAGTCGCTTTCCAGCGCACGGTACTGTTGCTCGGCCATGGTGGCGGCTTGGGCGATACGGCCCAGCTCCGAGGCCTCGATGGCTTCGCCTTGTGGACGTTGCGGTGCGATGCGTTGTTGAGCGGCCTGAGCCAGACCTTGCAAATGCGCTTTGCCTTGCGGGGCCAGCGCTTTCATGGAGCTGCGTAACAGTCGGTCTTGCTGCTCTTGTTCCCGATATTGCTCGCGGCGGCGCTCCAGCTCTTCCAGGCTTTTCCCGCCCAGTTGGCCAAGCGCTTGTGCGTATTCTTGCTGGGTTTGCGCCAATTGCTGCTGCACTTTACCCAGGTCGCGACCACCGGGAATGATGCGTAGCTGGCCCATTCCGGGTAGCTCAATCAGGGTGCTGGCACTAAGGTGAGCCCGGTGCTGGCCTTGAATGGATTCGCCATCCAGCAGCAGGCTGGCTCCGTCTTGCAGTTCGATCTGCAATTCGGTGGAAATCGTCTCCAGCTGGTGCTGCAAGCGTTGAATAAGCTGGTGCTGTTGGCGTAGCTGATCCAGTGCCTCGTCGTTTATTTTCAGCTGCACCAAGGCGGCACCGCATTGTGCCAGCTGGGTTTCCAGCTTGCCCAGCTCTTCCAACTGCCCTTGCACCTGTTGCAATTGTTGCTGCGTGCCTTCAAAGCTGGCTTGATCCTGAAACCATTGTTGCCAGGTGCGGGCGCGTTCCTGTTCCTGCTGGCTGGCGTCTTTATGGCTGCGGGCCAGCTCCAGGCGCTGGTTCAGGTTGTTGAGTGTGCCCTGCTCTTGCTCCAGCTTGGCGACCAAGGATTTCACCTGCTCGGCACGCTGGCTGCGTTGGCTGGCCCATTCCTGGTCGCGTTCCCCAGCTTGCTGATAGAGCTTTTCACGCTCTGCCAGCATGGTCAGCGCTTGTTGCAGCTCCTTGGCACGTTCCTGTAATTGACGGGCTTGAAGCAACTGAACCTGTACTTGCTTGGCCTGCTCACGCAACTGTTCCCAAGGGCGGTTAGCCTCCGCATTGGCAATTTGCTTGCGGGCCTGCGCCAGTTCGTCCACCCATTGCTGGTACTGCTGCAAGGCGGATTGCTGGCTCTGTAACTGTTCTTCCAGCTCCTTGGCTTCTTTCTGCGCTGCCAGCCAGACGCCGCGAGGCTGTCCTTGAGCCTGAGTCACATATTGGTCCAGCTGTTGCTGGGCCTGTTCGATCAGATAATCTCCGTCTGCACTGGTCAGATCGGCAATTTCGCTACCCAAAGCCTGCTGCAAGGTGCCGCTGGCGTGTTCAACCGAGCTGCGCAGGTCCTGGCCCTGCCCTTGCTCGATCCACAAAAGGCCAGGCACGCCCCAGTTACGGGCCTGACTGCTGCCTTTGGCGGCGTACTCAAAGCCCATTTGCTGGGCCAGGTATTGCTCGGCCTCGTCATTGTCCAGGTGCTGATTGCCGATGTATAAATCGCAGCGCTTGCGCTTCAGGAAACGCTTGCTCAGGCGCATGTCCTGGCCGTTCAGGCTGAAATTCAGCTCGATTTCCGGTGCGGCCGAGGAATCGCCCCAAGGCAGGATTTTTGTCAGGCTGCCCGTGCCATAGCGCTCGAAAAACACCGTGCGCAGGGCTTCGGCCAAGGTACTTTTACCGGCCTCGTTCGGGGCGCTGATGATGTTCAGGCCCGGTTCCAGCTTGTCCAGTGAGACGGGCTGGCGAAAGCGCTTGAATTGCTCTACGCGCAGGGACTTAAGGTGCATGACCACCTTCCTTATCGCGCAGCAAACCGGCCAGAATTAGCAAGGCATCTTCAGCGGCTTGCTGCTGGCTGCCGTGACGCAGCTCCTGCAATTGTTTCAGTGCAGCCTGCAGATAACCATCGGCTTGCAAGGCGTCCAGATCTTCTTCAGAAGGCGCCAGACGCAAGGCCTCGCGCTGGCAATCCCAGGCGCGGCAACGGGCTTGGGCCTGTCCCAGAATGCTCTCCAGACGCTCAAAACCGCTCAGGCTCAGTTGGCCAGACAGCTCCAGCTCCACCACGCTTTGATCGGTCAAGGCATTCAAATCCCGCTCCAGCAGGTCCAGATCCGTGTCGTCATTCAAATGCTGCTGGATGCTGCGCCAAGGGTGCTGTGCAACCGGCAAGGCTTGAACCACAGGCGTTGCGCCCGGCTCGCTGATTTCCACCAGCAAGGCCTGGCCGGAATCGTTATCCCGAAAGCGGTCCGGCTCGGGTGTGCCGCTGTAGTAACAGCGTTCGTTGATTTTGACGGTGCCGTGCCAGTCGCCCAGCGCCAGATAGTCCAGTTTGGCGCGCTGTACGCGGTTCTGATCAATCAGATTATGGCTATCCAGATGCTCCAGCACCCCGCTGACGCTGCCGTGTGCCAAACCCAGACGCCAGTAGCCTGCCGGGCTTTCGGCCTGATCGAACCAGTCGCTCAAGTCCTGATAGGTCTGACGTTGCGTCAAAGGCGCGGGCAGGACCGCAAGTTTCAGGCTATCCAGCAGAAAAAGCGCCGGTGTATCAAGCACATGCACGTAATCGGGAATGCAGTTCAAGCGGCGGGCGCGTGTCCAGACGCTTTCGCTCAAGGCCGCGTCATGGTTGCCGGGCAGGAGCAGCCAGGGGCCGGTGAAACCCGCCATGGCATTGAAACTGCGGCGCAGATTGCGATCGCTCAGGGTCTGCGAATCAAAGACGTCGCCTGCCACCACAATCAGATCGGCACGATGTTCTGTAGCCAGCGCGGCCAGCTTTTCGATCGCCTTGAAACGCGCCTCAGCCAGGGCGGCCGCGTCCTCCAGCTCGAAACGCGAGTACTGGCGACCTATTTGCCAATCGGCTGTATGCAGGATTCGTAGCATGACTGCCCTTAGTGATGATAAAAAAATCGGCCCTTGGAGGCCTTGAATGCCTAAAGTATAGAGCTTTGTCGCGGCAAGAGGCGCGGCCAAAGCCGGGACCTGAGAGTACAATTGGCGGCTTTATTCCATTCTTAAAGTGACCCACCCATGATCCGTAGCATGACCGCGTTTGGCAGCGCCAAGGCCGAGTCCGAAGCAGGCACCATCAATATCGAGATGCGCAGCGTCAACAACCGCTTTCTGGACCTGAATCTGCGTTTGCCCGAGGAACTGCGCTTTGCGGAGAATCTGCTGCGCGAGCTGGCCGCCCAGGGCGTGCAGCGCGGCAAGCTGGAATTGCGGGTCAACTTTGCCCGCAGCGGCACGGATCAGCAACGCAGCCTGGATATGGAAGCGGTGGAGCGCACGGCACAGATGCTGCAAGTCGCACGTGTTGCCATCCCTGACCTGCCTGCGCCCGAGCTGCATACCTTGTTGAGCAATCAAAGCGGCAATAATTCGGGCATGGACCCCGAAGTCTGGCTGCCCATGATCAGCCAGGCTTTCGAGGCGGCCTTGCAGGATTTTCAGGCGACCCGAGAGCGTGAAGGCCAGCGTCTGGCCCAAGCCATGCTGGATATTCGCCAGGACATGAGCGCCATTGTGGATGAAGTCGAGCAGCACCTGCCCTCGATCCTGACGGAGCAAAAGAACAAGATTGCTACTCGTCTGCATGACGCCTTGCTGCAAGCCAGCCCGGACGGTTTTGCCCTGATTTCGGGCGAAGAGCTGTCTGCCCGCGTCGCTCAGGAAGCGGCCGTTTTCTCCCTGCGTATTGATGTGGCCGAGGAACTCGCCCGTCTGCGTTCGCATTTGACCGAGCTGGAGCTGATTTTGAACGGCGATACCAGTGTGGCGTCCAACAAGAAAAGCACACGCCAAGGCAGTACCGGCAAGCGTCTGGACTTCCTGTTCCAGGAGATGAACCGTGAGGCTAATACCTTGGGCTCCAAGGCAGGCAGCATGGACATGACGCGTGCCTCTATCGACTTGAAGCTGTGTATTGAGCAGCTGCGCGAACAGACCCAAAACATCGAGTAAAACCAGCCAGCAGCGTATTTTTTTGCCTGCTAGCTGTTTTTTCTTCAGTTGCTGTCTGCTTAAACCGTCTTAAACCCCAGGTTTTATGCGGTTTTTTCAAGAAAACCGTCTTGCTCAGGCCAGGCGGTTTTTTTGTGGGCTTTTTCTGAACAGCTCCAAACTCCCTGCTACTGTTTTTTTTGAAAGTGGTCTAGTAAAGCCAGGAATAAATACAGACACTTTATAAGCTGCCTTAATATATAAAAATAAAATAGCGATTTTTAAAACAAAAAAATAAAACAAAAATAAGAAATGGTTTTTATAAATAATGAATCTGCTTTTAAAAGTTTAAAAACGAATCGCTGGTTTTAAATAAATTCATACTTAATTATCTGTCTGCTAATTAGGCGGCTTGCCAGTTTTGTCCTGGGATTTTCTCGACAAGGCCATGTAAACCGTCATCTTTTTGACACTTGTGTTTCTGGTTTTAAAACGGCGGCTTTTTCTGCGCCTGGTCTGGATGCTCTCCTCGGCTCCTTGTGTTTTTTTCTGCTTTTTTTCGCCTTCGCCCTTCCCGTACAATAGCCAGCGCTGTGCTGCTCTTAGGCGGCTTATTAAAGGACAGGAAACACATGAATTTCATTTTTCGTGGAAATGAAATATTGGTCAGCAGCCAAGAAGGACAAGCCTTGATTCCCGCCAAACCCGCGCTGGATTTAGCGCCGGCGCAATGGCATGCCCTTTTCCCGGGCGACGATTGTCAGGATTTTGCCTGCCACGTAGCGGCAGAGACTCCGGCTCCGGATGGCTTTATCTTCCGCCACTTGCGCGGAGTACTGTCGCAGCTGGGCGATCAAGCCAGTATTGTGAACCGGGCGTTTCAAGTTTCGGAATGGGCGCGCAGCCATCGTTACTGTGGTGTGTGTGGCTCGGCCATGGAGCGAGTGAAGCATGAGCTGTGTTTTCGCTGCACTTCCTGTGGCTTCTCGGCCTATCCCCGAATCTCCCCGGCCATGATGGTGCTGATCCGCGACAAGGATCGTATCTTGCTGGCCAGCCACTCCACTTATGCAACGGCGCGCTACACCGCCCTGGCCGGTTTTGTAGAAGCTGGAGAAAACCTGGAAGAAGCCATTCACCGCGAGGTCATGGAGGAAGTGGGGCTGCGCGTGGACAATATCCAGTATTTCGGCAGCCAGTCCTGGCCTTTCCCGCATTCGTTGATGGTGGCTTATACCGCCGAGTATGCCGGTGGCGATTTGCGCATTCAGGCTGACGAGATCAATGATGCGCGCTGGTTTGGCCCTGGTGATGCCCTGCCCGATCTGCCCCATACCGATTCCATTGCGGGTCGTCTGATTCGGGCCAATCTACCGGGGCAGGCCAAGAACTAAAGCGTGATTCAGGTTGCCAGATGGGTGGCGACATTGCGCAGCATGCGGCCCAGGTCCTCGCGCTCATTCGGATTGAGCACGGACAGCGCATCATCAATCATTTCCTTGGCGGCGGGCCAGACTTGCGCATAGCGCTCACGGCCCGTTTCGCTCAGGTACACGCGCATATAGCGGCTGTCGTTTTCATCCGTGCGGCGCTGCACCAATTCACGCTCTTCCATCTGGTCAATCACCCGGCTCAAGACCGGCTGATGCACCACAATGGCCTTGGCAATTTCCCCGATGCTGCGCCCGTCTTTATCCCACAGGTACTGCAAGACCCGGAAGTGCACATAGGTCATATTGTGCTCACGCAGGGTGGTCGATCTCAGGGTTTGGTCCAGCTTGTAGATAATGTTGGCCATTTGGAAGGCCAGATTGGTTTCTACACTGCTGTCAGGGATGGAGACGGGAGTTTTGCTCATAATGCCTTGGGAGAGTCAGTCCTGCGCTTGTCGCCCCATGAAACCGGAGCGACAAGCGGACCGTCAGTATACTAGCAGAGCTCTGCTTGGACGGTTCCCGTAGGCGTGTGACTGGCGGCGCGGAAAATCTGCGCGTAGCTCCAGGGATTGGCCATGGCAGAACGCACGACCTGCGTACGCACGGCATCGGGCAAGGCACTGATCTCGCCATACAGACAGGACCACTTCTGGCAGTGCTCCACAATCTCGCGTTCATTGTTTTCCCAGGCTTCCAGGGCTTCGGGGATATCGCGCGCATCCTGCACCTGTTCCAGGAAGGTGGCCAGAGCCAGACCATTTTGCATGGCCATGCCCCCACCCTGCCCCAGGTTTGGCGGTTGAGCGTGGGCGGCGTCGCCCAGAATCGCCGTGCGTCCACTGGACCAGGTTTTGCAACGCGTCACACTGTAACGGCCCCAGCTGACCGGGCCATCTGCACGTTCAATCAGGTGCGCCCAATGCGGGAACAAGGCGGACCAGTATTCCTTGTCGATCTGGGTATTGCTGGCGCGTATGTCGTCATGCGGGCAAGTCAGGGCCAGATAGGTTTGGGTTTCGCTGACGGGTGTAATCAGCAAGCGATGCAGACCGTTCCAGTTTTCGATGTATTTTTGAGCATCTTGTTCATCGGTGTCGCCCGGCTTGCGCTCGATCATGGTGCGCAAGGCTCCTTCACGGGTTTGTTCGTGCACCAGTTCCAGACCCAGAGATTGGCGGATGCGCGACCAGATGCCATCGGCACCCACGACCAGATCAGCACGCAGACGCTCGCCCGAGGCCAGTTGAACTTCCCCGCGTGCGCTGGCGGCAATGACTTCGACATTGGTGCGAACTTTCACGCCTGCGCGCTTGCCGGCTTGCTCCAGCGATTTCAGCAGTTGCGAGCGCATCACGGTAATCAGACGACGATCGGGTGGCGTGGGACCGCAATCGATGACTTCATTATTCAGATCGCGCTGCTCAAAGTGGCTACCGTAGAAAGCGCCTTCAATCGCTTGCTCGTAAGCTCCCAGGGCTTTCAGAACGCGCAGGCCGTTTTCCCAGATATAGATACCGGAGCCATTGGCGCGCAATTCAGACTGGCGCTCCAGCACGGTGACATCCCAACCGCGTTGCGCCAAAGCGGCGGCGGTTGCCAGACCACCCAGGCCACCGCCTGCGATCAAGGCACTTAGTTTTTTATCTGACATGCTCGTTTCCTTAAACTTGCGCCCACAAAGGCAAAGAGTGATTGCTATCCAGAACCCGGTTGCCAGCCAGAGTTACGTACCACTCGCTGAGCAAACCGTCGGGATCACGCAAGAAGAAAGCGCGCTTCCAGGGCAGATTTACATCGTGAACGGGAGTGATGTTTTGGGCTTTCAGGCGCTCCAGTGTTTGTTCCAGATCCTGGACGCTGGCCAGCTCGAAACTGCCATGCGAGAAGGAGGCTTCTTCGTCACGGACCAGGATCAGGCTGTAATCATAATTGGCCAGACCGGCACGCAAGTAGACAACGTGTTCGTTTTCATAAACCACTTCCAGACCACCGACGTCGGTGTAGAAGCGGCGCATGGCGTCCAGTTGGGCGGTACGCAATACGGCGTGGGTGACGCGGCGGGGTTGCACCGGGGCGTCGGCCACGGTTTCCAGAGTCGGGGCGGAATCGTAGCGGCCTTCGGTAAAGGGTTCCTGACCTTCAGGGTCCCAGCGGCTGGTCAGCAATTCCATGGGGCCACCCAGCACGCTGCGCCAGTCTTTAATGGTGTCGCAGTAGAACTCGTTGTAGTTGCCATCGGGGTCAAACATATAGACGCTATGGGCGACCTGGTGGTCTACCGTCATATCAATGTCGCGCCCCTGTTCTTTGGCGCGTTTCCAGCCCGAAACCAGTTCAGCCTCGCTCTCCAGCTCCCAGGCCAGGTGATTCAGGCCGGGTTTCAGGCCGATTGTTCCGGGCAGTTGCAGCAGACCATCGCGGCCATAGCGATTCACGCCTTTGGTCGTTTCCATCATGCCCAGGTCATGAGGCGTGTGGCCGGTACCCAAAAAAGTGGCCACCAGATCAGGTTCGGTAAATTCCACTTTCAGGCCGCAGACCTGGCTGTAAAAATCTTCACCGCGTTGTAGTTCATCAACCCACAGGTTGACGTGGCCCAGACGGCGGGGCTCAAAGCACGCGGTTTGGGTGGAGTGGGAAGTTGCTTGTGTCATAGTCTCTCCTCCTGGGTATGACGATTCATGGTCTGCAACACGGCCAGTGTCAATGCGCTGTCGCTCTGTTCCAGATCCATCAAGACGTTGAAATGATTACGGTTTGGCACGGCCATGCTCTGCACCAGGCAGCCCGCCAACTCGCATTGCCGGGCGTAGTGACGGCTTTGTTCTTGCATGACGGCCGGTTCCAGTGCGCCCCAGGCCACCAGCACGGGAACTCCCTGCGCGGGTGGATGCAAGGCCGGGCTGTAACGTTGGGCCTGTTCTTCGTCCAGCTGCAGCCAGTCATTCACGACGGTCTGCAAGATGGGATGCAAATCCATCACGCCGCTAAGAATGCTGGCGCTGTGGATCAGACGCTGTTCACGTTGGGCATCGGCCGCCAGCAACATGCCGCTTAAATGGCCCCCTGCCGAGCTGCCACTAATATGAATACGCTGCGGGTCGCCATTAAATTGCGCTGCGTGAGCGTGAACCCACTGCAAGGCGCGTTCGCATTGCGCCACGATCTGCGGCAAGCGGTAAGCCGGAGCCAGGCCGTAGTCCAGGCAAATCACCGTGGCACCGGCGGCATGCAGGCTTTGCGCCATCATGGCCGAGTCGTCCTTGGACAACATGCGCCAGTAACCACCATGAATGAACAGATAAACCGGGGCACCGGCCTGGCTGGCCGCATAAACATCCAGTTTTTCTGCCGGGTCATCGCCGTAAGCATGGGTGCTGAAACAGGTGCCCAAGGCAGCACGGGCCCGTTCGCTGGCCTGCTTGTAGGCGGCCATTTCAGCGTCAAAATCAGCCACCGAGGCCTGGAGCCGGTATTGCTCCAGGTCTGCCGGATCGAAAACAAGTTTGTTCATTTCTTTATTCCGCCTGTGCCGACGGCAAGCGGTTCAACATGAGGAAACCAATGAAAACCAGCACTTCCACAGCCAGGAAGCTGCCAAAGGCCCAGACGTAGGAGCCGGTCAGGCTCAGCAACAGGCCCAGCAAGGACGGCGCAACGAAGGTGGCGAACACACCGCCCATCTCGGCATAGCCCGCGGCACAGGGGCCCAGGTTCACGCCATAGCGTTCACCCACGTAGCTGAAAATAGCGCCGCCATGAAACACCCCTACGCCGCAAAGAATGGCCACGATCAGCAAGCCGCTGTAGGGCAAGGCCTGCCAGGCAACCAGAACACAGGCGCTGGCCGCCAGAATGGTTAACCACATGCCCACACGCATCACGCCAACACGGGTGAAGCGATCGCTGACGTAACCGCCCAGAATCAGGAAAAAGACTTGGGACAAGCCCATGATGGTGCCGAACAAGGGAGCCTGTTCGGGGGCCATTTTCTGCACATCAATCAGGGCAGGAATCAACCAGGTAGCGGTTGCCGCAACGGAGAACAAGGCACCAAAAATCGCCAGAATGCCCACCCAGATCCAGGGACGTGCGGCAATGGAGCGCAACACACCGGCATCGGTCTTGATCTTGTCGTGAGGATCCTGATAAGGACCGGCGCGCACTACCAGTTGCGTGATCAAACAGGCGCTTAAAGTCAGCCCGCCCAGAACCAGGAAGAAAGCACGCCAGCCATGCGCCATGGCATAAGGCAGACCCAAGGCAAAATCCAGGGTAATGGCTAGCGAATAGGCGGCCAGAATGATGCCCAGGACCAGACCCTGGCGGCGTGGAGCAAACCATTGCATGACGATTTTCATGGACCCAACCCAGACGGCGGAATCAAAAAAGCCCACAACCAGACGCAGCAGAAATAGCTGCGTGAAATCCTGCGCCTGAGTCTGCAACAGCATCAGCAAGCCGCTACCACCCAAGCCAATCAGGTACAGACGGGCCGAACTCATGGAGCGACCGCGTGGCGCCCAGAACAACATGCCCAGTGCGAACGAAACACCGAAAGCACCCTGCACCAAGCCGGCTTGCGCGGGGCTTAGTGACAGGTCTGCCGACACAATTTTGATAACGGCTGCAAAGCCATAAAAGTCGGCCGCCAGGCACATCTCGCCCATCACGGCCATCAACAGCATGAGCAAGGCCACTGTGCCGCGTGGCTTGGCCTTGTCGAGCGCCTTGCACATAACCCCCTGTTCCACCATGTCATCCTCTCCTTTTGGATAAATGTTCAAGCTGAGTGTTTGTCAGGCACACTCTTCAATTGCTTTAAACATGAAGGATTATGGTGATTCGGCTTAATCTATGTCAATACATATGTATTAGTATATACCCTATAGTGAGGTGCCTTACGAATGACATAACAGGGTTTTTCTCAAGCCTTTTTCAGAGGTAAAGCCAGGCAAATAGCGGCCAGAACAGCACAAATAAGAGTCACATCAGCCAGATCCTCCCACCAGGCTGACAAGGCCAAGCCCAGACCCAGCAACAAGCTGTACATCAGACCAAAGACAGCACCTGCCATACCGGCTACCGAGCGATAGTGCTGCAAGGCACCGGACAAAAGGTTAGGAATCGCAACCGCGTAGGCCAGCGCAAGCAACATGGCAGGCAGCAGAAAAATCAGCTGTTTGCCCGCGAACTCCAGGCCAATAGCCGCTGCCGCCAATAGCGCGATGCCCCGCCAAATCAGCCTGTGGGACGACTGCCCCGCTGCCAGCCAACGGCGGTTCAAAAATGCTCCCATGAGCGTGCCCGCAGCCAGCAGAACACCGGCAATCATCATGGGCCAGTTTTCCGAGCCCAGGCCTTGCAGCAAAAAGGGAGCCCACTGATAAAACGCGAAAATCGTGGTGTTGAACAGCGCCACCAGCAAGGCTGATTGCCAGATTGCGGGATCTTTCAACAAGCGAATCAGAACCTGCCACAAGCTGCTGCGCTGACTTTGTACGGGGCGGGTTTCAGGAAGCTGCAATAGGCTGATGCCCAGCAGAACCAAGGCCAGCACCAGCAAGCCGATAAAAACCGGCATCACTTCAGCACCCGAGGACAAGGCCACCCCCATGGCCAAACCCAGCAAAGGACTCAGCGCCAGAGCTGCCCCGATAGTGCCGAAAATCTTGGCCAATTCTTCGGCCTGATAACGGTCCCGCAGCATGGTTTGCACGCCAATGGAGCCGACCGCCGCACCAAATGCGCTAATCATGCGGGCCAGCAAGAGCACCGTGAAATTTGGGCTGAACAAGGCAAGCAGACAACCCAGGCCATACACCGTTAAACCTGCCAGAACAGTTGGCCTGCGCCCTGCCCGGTCGCACAGCCAACCCCAGAACAGCACCCCGACCGCAAAGGCAATAAAGTAGACGGACAGGGTTTGGCCCGCCTCACTGGCCGAGACCGCGTAACGGTGGGCAATAAGGGGCAAGGCGGGGCTATAGGCGGTCTCCACCACCTGCGGAAACATGATCAGGGCGATCATTAAAAGAAGAAAACGAGGCATGCCAATTCACACATCAATTTGAAAAGAATCAGCGTAGCTCTGGTCAGTTTTTTCTATTACACGTATTCTGATTAAAAACCCATGAAATCGGACAAACATGCCCTACCTGGATGCCAGTGACCCATTCCCCGACCTGACAGGACGCCATGCGCTGGGTATTGCCGCCCGTTTGGCGCAACATGATTCCGGCCTGCATCAGCATCCCTGGGGCCAGATTCTGTATACGCACAGCGGTTGCATTACCGTCACCCTGGATCAGCAATTGTGCTTGCTGCCGCCAGGGCGCTTGATCTGGATTCCCGCCCTGCTGCCCCATCAGGCGCAAATGAGCGAACAAGTGGATTACCGATCGGTGTATCTGGACCCGACTCATTACCCGGATTTGCCTTCGCAAGTCCAACTGCTGGCCGCGAACGACTTGCTGACGGCCGCGCTGGACCGCATCGCCCAAGCGGATCTGGATGAAGACTGGGACCAGCCACCGGGTCTGCATGTAATGCTGGTCTTGCTGGATGAACTGCAACGGGCACCCGATCAGGCCCTGTTTCTGCCCTTACCGCAAGATAGCCGCTTGCGGCAAATCCCCTTGGATACCCTGCCTCCCGCGCTGAACGAATTGGCCGGCTATTTGGGTGCCAGCGAAAAAACCATCAGCCGCCTTTTCAAGCGGGATACCGGCTTGAATTACCAGCAGTGGCGACAACAATGGCGTTTGCTCAAGGCGATCGAGCAGTTGTCTAGCGGAGACCGTGTAACCCAATTGGCCTCAGACCTGGGCTTTGCCAGTGACAGTGCGTTCATTGCCTTTTTCAAGGAGCAGACTGGCCTGACTCCCGGCCATTACAGCCGTCAGAAACGTTATTTTGATTAGGCAGCAATGGGCGAATGCACTAGGGGATTCTAACTAGTATAGGTGTCAATTAATTACTCCGTTTACTGTATATACCAGTGCTATGATCAGTCGGTATTACTACTAAAAAGAGAGGAGACTGTATGAAGCATTCATTCCGCCTGAGCTTGTTGGCAGCGACGTGTTTAATGGCCGGTACGGCGTTGGCGCAAGCCAGCAATCCCATGATGGATACTGCGATGAGCAAGGCCGATGCCTTGGAACAGCAGGTTATTGAGTGGCGTCGTCATATTCACCAGAATCCTGAGCTGTCTTATCAAGAGCACAACACAGCGGCTTATATCAAAGCCGCTCTAGAAACCATGCCCGGTTATCAGATCCAGACCGGCATTGCACAAACCGGCGTCAAGGCGGTATTGAAAGGTGGAAAGCCTGGTCCTGTCGTGGCCCTGCGAGCCGATATGGATGCCTTGCCCGTGCAGGAACGTAATGACCTGCCCTTCAAGTCCGTTGCCAAAGGCACCTGGCAAGGTAAGGAAGTGTCGGTATCGCACGCTTGCGGTCATGACACCCATGTAGCCATGCTGCTAGGCGCGGCCAAGGTGTTTTCGGATATGCGCGATGAACTGCCCGGCACGATTGTGCTGCTGTTCCAGCCTGCTGAAGAACAAGGCCCTGGCAAACCTCTGAGCGGTGCCAACGCCATGATGGCCGAAGGCGTGCTGGACCAGCCTAAAGTGGATGTGGTGATGGGCCAGCATATTGGGCCTTCCTACCCCGCAGGTAGTATCGGCTATCGCCAAGGCAGTCTGATGGCCAGTGGTGATGTGTTCTCCATCTCTTTGGCAGGTAAAGGCGGCCATGGCTCCTCTCCCTGGAATGCGGCCTCGCCCGTTGTCGCTGCGGCTGAAACCGTTGTGGCCTTGAACAACATCATTGCCCAGCGCACCAATCCCCAGGACGGTACAACTGTGGTGACGGTAGGTTCGCTGCAAAGTGGTAACCGCCCCAATGTGTTGCCGGAAAGTGCCGACATCAGTGGCACCGTGCGTTCCTTGTCCAAGCAGAACCAGGCAACGGCACATGAGCTGATTCAGCGTTATGCGCAAAACATTGCTGCGAACCACGATTTGAAGGCTACTGTGCGTATCGACACGGGCTATGAAGTTCTGGTCAGCGATCCTAAAGCCACCCAAACCGTGATTCCAGCTCTGGATCTGGCTACTGACGGGATTGGTGCCAAGGAAGTAGCCCCTGGCATGGGCTCCGAGGACTTCGGTGCTTTTGGCAAGGACGTACCCGTAGTTTTCTGGCGTCTGAACGCCTCGCCGTATTCCGACAAGATGGGGGCACCTAATCATTCGCCTGAATTCATGATTGATGAAAAGGCTTTGCGCATCGGTACTCGTGCTTTGGTAGCCAGCTCTTTGACTTATATGATGGATCACAAAAAACCGTAGCCATCTTGATGGTTTCAGATGGAGAACAAAAAAAACCGCGCCGTAAATGGCGCGGTTTTCAATTTAACAGGCTTGTTTAGCGAATTTCCAGCTTCTTGGCCCCTGCCCCACTCTTTTTCTTGGGCAGAATCAGCTCCAGCACACCGTTTTCGCATTTGGCTGTCGCCTGGGCCTCGTCAATATCCTGCGCCAGGCTGAAGCGACGGGTTTGTACCCCGTAATAGCGCTCGCTGCGCAAAACCGTATCGCCATCCTTTTCTTCCTGAGTGCGACGGCTTTCCACGCGGATAGAAACAACATTGCCTTCAACACTGACGTGGACGTCTTCTTTGTTGATGCCA
This sequence comes from Alcaligenes faecalis, assembly GCF_009497775.1. Taxonomy (NCBI): domain Bacteria; kingdom Pseudomonadati; phylum Pseudomonadota; class Betaproteobacteria; order Burkholderiales; family Alcaligenaceae; genus Alcaligenes; species Alcaligenes faecalis. The sequence continues at coordinate 2,109,816 of NZ_CP031012.1, read as the reverse complement.
GGCACTTCTGCGCTGACTTGATAGGCCTCTTCGTTCTCGCTGACATCCAGACGGATGCTGGGCGGTGTGTTTCCGGCCAGAGAACCGACTACCGGGACGCGTCGGAAGATGTCTTCAATATCCCGCCACGTGTCCAGACCTGCCAGATCTCCAAAGGGATTAAAACGTGTCAAATGACTTGCCATGCTTGATCTCCATTTTTCCTTTGCTGAGCCCTGCTGCAATGGAAGGCGTGGGCTCGGTCGCCTACGTAAGAGGAGATGAGGTTAGTCCCTGATATTTCAAGTGCTTAGATAAAAAAACCGCCTTGCTCTCTAGAGAGACAAGGCGGCTAAAGGTACGACCTTATATTCTTTTAGCAGCGTTTTTATGGGCTCAGGTGGCGCTTAAACCCGGTTTTGTGTGTAGCACAGGAGGCTGTTCGGGTGCAGGGTGTTCATCCGCAATAACCGGGATTTCCTTGCCATCCTTGTCCATGATCTTGCCGTTCTCAACGTAGTCACCCTCGTTCAGGTTTGCCACGTCCGAAACCCGCAGATAGCGGCCCCCACCGGCAGCAAATACAGAAGGCTGATCGGGATTGCCCAAGGTGAAGTGGTTGAACAAGAGGTTCAGCACAATTGCCACCAGCGCAGCCGAGCTGATGCCGGAGTGGAAAATCGTCGCAAACCAGACCGGGAAGTGCTCATAGAACTTGGGAGCCACAATAGGAATCATGCCGGCACCGATAGCCGTGGCCACGATGATCAGATTCATATTGTTTTCATAGTTCACCTTGGCCAAGGTACGGATACCGCTGGCAGCGACGGTGCCAAACAGAACCATGCCCGCACCACCCAGTACGGCTGGGGGAACAGCAGCAACCAGACGGCCCATGATGGGCAGCAGGCCCAGCGCGATCAGAATCAAGCCACCAAAGGCCACGACGTAGCGGCTTTTTACGCCGGTTACCGCCACCAGACCTACGTTCTGGGCAAAGGCGCTTTGTGTGAAGGAGCCAAAGACAGGCGCGATCAGGCTGGAGAGCATATCGGCACGCAGGCCATCGCCCAGACGACGTGCGTCGACTTTGGTTTCAATAATGTCACCCACAGCCAGAATGTCAGCCGAGGTTTCCACCAACGTCACGATGATCACAATGAACATGGAGATGATCGCGGCAGTCTGGAAAGTGGGCATGCCAAAGTGGAACAGGCTGGGCAAGGCAAAGACCTCACCTTCGCTGACGGCGGAGAAATCCGCATGGCCCATGGCTACGGCGATGACAGTACCGATGATGATGGCCAGCAAGATGGACAGGCGCGAGATGGTGGCGCTGCCCAGCTTGCTGAGCAGGAGCACAATCAGCAAGGTCATGGCGGCCAGAGAAATATTGCCAACGCTGCCAAAATCAGGCGATGAGGGGTTGCCGCCCATAGCCCAGAATGCCGCGACGGGCATCAAGGTAAGCCCAATCGTCGTGATGACGCAGCCTGTTACCAAGGGTGGGAAAAAGCGGATGACTCGTGAAAAGATCGGTGTAATCAGCAGCCCTATTATTGAGGCCACAATGACGGCACCAAAGACCGCTGGTAAACCGCCACCCGTGCCCAGAATGGCAATCATGGTGGCGACACCGGAAAACGACACCCCTTGAACCAGCGGCAGGCGGCAACCAAAAAATGGCACGCCCAGGGTTTGCAGCAAGGTGGCCAGGCCGCCCATGAACAGGCAGGCGGTAATCAGCAAGCCTGTTTCATTGGCAGGCAGGCCCGCGGCTTCGCCAATAATCAGCGGCACGGCAATGATGCCGCCGTACATGGTCAATACGTGTTGAAAGCCATAGGCCAGATTCGCGCCCAGGCCCAGATTCTCGTCTTCGGGGCGCTGCGCAGTCGCTGCACCCGTAGCCGTTGTAGGTGTTGTCATTGGATGTCTCCGAAAATAAATAGGCAGGGCTCTAGAGGCCCTGTCACTACTGAACTCAAGCTGTCGCTGCGGTATCCAGTACCTTGTCGCGCAAACGACGAGCAGCGGCTTGATGGCGTTGCATCAGGTCTTGCAAATCAATGCCGCAGGGTTGGCCGTCAACCACGCGCCACTGACCGGCGACCATCACACGGTCGGCCCGGTCTGCGCCGCAGAGCAGCAAGGCAGCCAAGGGGTTTTCTGCGCCGGAAAAGCGCAATTCATCCAGGGTGAACAAGGCCAGGTCGGCCTGCTGCCCCACGTTCAGGCCGCCAATGTCCTCGCGCCCCAAACAGCGGGCCGAGCCTTGAGTAGCCCAACGGATAACGGCTTGATGGGTGACCTGACCCGGCTCGTAGCGCAGGCGGCCCAGCAAGAGTGCCTGTCGCATCTCTTGAGCCAGATTGGAGTGATCATTGGAAGCCGAGCCGTCCACGGCCAGACCGACGGGAGCACCGGCGGCTTCCAGCTCGATGGTGCGGCACAGACCGCTGCCCAGCACCATATTGGACGAGGGGCAATGGGCAATACCCGTGCCTGCGCGGCCCAGGCGCTGGATTTCTTCGTCGTTGAAGTGAATGCCGTGCGCCAGCCAGGTGCGATTGCTTAGCCAGCCTTGCTGATCCAGATAATCCAGTGGACGCATGCCAAAGAGGCGTTCGCAGTAGGCGGTTTCGTCGTCGGTTTCCGCCAGATGGGTGTGCAGGCGTACGTCCTCACGTTCGGCCAGCTTGGCGCTTTCGCTCATCAGCTCGCGGCTGACAGAGAAAGGCGAGCATGGAGCCAGGGCCAGCGTAATCATCGCCCCATCTTCGCGCTGGTGATATTGGCGAATCAGGCGCTGGCTGTCGTCCAGAATGGTTTGCTCGTCCTGTACGACGTTTTGCGGGGGCAAACCACCCTGATCACGGCCTACGCTCATGGAGCCACGAGTCAATGCGGCACGTACGCCCAGGCGTTGAGCCGTCTCAGCCTGACAATCAATGGCATGTTGCAAGGCACCCGAAAACACATAGTGGTGATCGGCCACCGTCGTACAGCCCGATTGCAGCAGTTCCACCATGGCCAGTTCGCTGGCCACCTGCATTTGCTCGTCGTCCAGACCGGCCCAGACGTCATACAAGGTAGTCAGCCAAGGGAACAAGGGTTTATTCAGTGCCGGGGTATAGGCCCGTGTCAGGGTTTGGTAAAAGTGATGATGAGTATTCACCAAACCGGGCAGCAAAACGTGCCGGGAAGCATCCCAGCTTTGATCGTAAGCCTGCTTGGGCTGCTGACCGGCGGCCACTTTTTCGATGATGCGGCTGTCTTGTACCAGTACGCCACCGGCAGCTTGTGCATCTGAACAGGCCAGTGGATCGCGAATCCACAGGATCGGGGAACGGCTAGTCATTATTGTGTCTCCTGCGTTTTTATTTGCTTTTTATTGTTGTCAGTTCGACTTGCCGACTTATATACCCGCTGTGATAAGGGTTATTTGGGGCCGAACCATAGCCGTGCTCTTTTCCGCTCCAAGCCTTGAGTCTTGCTAGGCCATCCAGGAACTCTTATGTCTTCTATAAGGATTCTTATATAGAGAGCTGCCGTTTTTTTACGGCATGCCGGGACATAAAAAAGTTGTTCAAAATCAGGATTTATCCTCTGGACAAAAAGTCGGGATTATTGTCCTTTAATCGCTTAAAGCCTAAATCATTGACTCGCTTAAGAATTTATTTATTGGCATAAAAAAACATATAAACCCGCATATCCACACATTTTGACCGTGCCTGTTCAGTCATGTTAATGATGTCGCCAAGCGCATTAAAAGCGCTGTTGTGCGGACCTCGCACACATTATTCGGAGAACACATGCAGCATATAAAAATCAAACCCGGCGCACCCCTGGCCGAGCAAGCTGAAATCGGGCACAACCGATGGCACCCGGACATTCCAGACCTGACCAGCGTGAAGCCTGGCGAAGAAATGATTCTAGAATGCATGGACTTTCTGGACGCCCAGATCAAAAACACGGACAGCGCCAACGACGTACGCGACGTTGATCTGACCCGCGCTCATCCTCTGACCGGCCCTATCCATGTAGAGGGCGCTGAGCCCGGCGACATTCTGGTGGTGGATCTGCTGGATATTCGCGCCATTACTCCTGTAGGTTTCTCGGGCATTTTTGCCAAGGAAAATGGCGGTGGCTTTTTGGCCGAGCATTTCCCCGAAGCCGACAAGGCCATCTGGGACCTGCATGGTGTTTACGCCACTTCGCGTCACATCCCTGGCGTACGCATTGCGGCCATGATGCACCCCGGCCTGATTGGCACCCTGCCCTCGCATGAATTGCTGCGCGAGTGGAATCGCCGTGAAGCCTTGTTGGTGCCCAAGGGCCACGCCAACCCGCCAGATGCCAAAACCGCCGTATTGCGCGGTGTGAAAGGCGCTGAATTTGACCGCATGGCGGCAGAAGCTGCTCGTACCGTGCCTCCACGTGAGCACGGCGGCAACCTGGACATCAAGAACCTGACCATTGGCTCGCGGATTTACTTCCCCGTCTATGTGAAAGGAGCAGGCCTGTCCATGGGTGACTTGCACTTCTCCCAGGGCGACGGCGAAATCTCCTTCTGTGGCGCCATTGAAATGGACGGTGCGGCCCACCTTGGCTTTGATCTGATCAAAGGCGGTATGGCCAAATACAATCTGACCGCGCCTATCTACGTTCCTGGCCGTCACGATCCCAAGTACGATCAGTGGATGCACTTCACCGGCATCAGTGTCGAAGAAGGCGTCAACTACTACCTGGATTCCACGGTTGCCTACCGTCAAGCCTGTTTGGCCGCTATTGACTACATCAGCCGCACGACAGACCTGTCGCGTGCGCAGGCGTACATGCTGCTGACAGCGGCTCCGGTTGAAGGCCGTTACGGCGGCGTGGTGGATCTGCCTAACAGCTCCGCTTCTCTGGCACTGCCTACCGGTATTTTTGATACCGATATCCTGCCTAAAGGTGCCTTGAATGATGCGGCCCGTTTTGGCCGTCCAGGCACACGCTGTAACCTGACCTGATCGGTCTCTGGCCCTGGCTTCTTTTCGAGGCCAGGGCTTGCTTTACTCGGATTCGCCATGCCTTTGTACGACTACCTTTGTAATCATTGCCTGGAACGCAGCAGCCATTTGCGCAGCATTGCCACCCGCAATGATCCCCAGACCTGCCCTGCTTGTGAAAAAGGCAGCCTCTTGCTGCAATTGAGCGCACCACGACGCTTGTTCAGCAAAGCCAGCCCCACACGCGGCCTGACGCCCCAACAAGCCCTGGCAGGCAATAATGTGACCGGGCCCGGTACCCGTTCCAGCACCCGAAATTCTGTCATCCACACCTGTATGGGCCCCGGCTGCAGCGTCTGCGCCTAAATACAATCAGCCCCCTTGCTCCGCAAGCTGTCAGCCCTGACAGGCCCTTGCTGTAACAGTGACGGGGCGTAGCCCTGGCTGAATTTGTCCGGCCCAATGTGTTGGTTTTACGAGATTCACGCCCTGTAACATGATTCACCCTGTTTATAATCACGAATCAATCTCATTACTGCTGGGTGTTCATTATGTCGGTGTCCTCGTCTCTCGCCGCTAAGCGCCAGGTGCCTAGCGGCGTATCTTTTATGCCTTTAAGCAGTCTGGCAGTGGCTTTGTTTTTGGCCTTCCCCTATCAGACGCAAGCGCAGCAGGTCGAGGAACTGGACCGTATCGTGGTCAAGGCCGAGGATGAGCTCAAGCAAACCCTGGGTTCTTCCGTCATCACCGCCGAAGACATCCAGAAGTCCCCTCCCGCCAACGATATTTCCGAAGTGCTGCGCACCATGCCGGGCGTGAACCTGACCGGTAACTCGGCCAGCGGCCAGCGCGGTAATAATCGCCAGATCGATATCCGTGGCATGGGCCCGGAAAACACCATGATCCTGATTGACGGCAAACCCGTCAGCTCCCGCTCTGCCGTGCGTTTCGGCTGGCGTGGCGAGCGCGATTCGCGGGGTGACACCAACTGGGTGCCAGCGGAGCAGATCGAACGTGTGGAGGTGCTGCGCGGCCCGGCAGCGGCTCGTTACGGTAATGGTGCTGCGGGTGGTGTGGTCAACATCATCACCAAACCGACAACAGACACTTTCCAGGGCACCTACTCCCTGTATGGCAACCTGCCTGAGCACAGCGATGAAGGCGCAACGCGTCGCATGAGCTTTGGCTTGAGCGGCCCGATCAGCGAATCCCTGTCTTTCCGTCTGTACGGGAACCTGAACAAGACAGACTCGGACGATCCGGAGATCAATAAAGGACACCAGACCGAGCGTGGCGGTGCCAACGCGAACAGTTTGCCAGCCGGCCGTGAGGGTGTGCGTAACAAGGACATCAATGGTTTGCTGTCCTGGCGTCCTGATAGCCGCCAAACCGTGGATCTGGAGGCTTCCTACAGCCGTCAGGGCAATATCTACACGGGTGATACCCAGAATACGAATACCAACGACGAGGTCAAACGTCAGCTGGGCGATGAGACGAACAAGATGTATCGCCAGAGCTACTCGCTGACGCATCGTGGTGACTGGAATGACAAGACGAATACACTGAGCTATTTCCAATACGAAAAGACGCGTAATTATCGGATTTTGGAAGGTCTGGCCGGTGGTACAGAAGGCGCTTTCAATGATCCTCTGCGTGTGAAAGACGGTGGTTTTGGGACTATTGATCTGACCACGATGACGGCGCATACCGAATTGAGTCATCGGTTCAAAACAGGAAGTATTGAGCAGTACGCCACATTTGGTCTGGAGTGGGTCGGGCAGGAATTGAACGACAAATCTTCTGAGTTGGCCGCACGCAATCCAGAAAAGGTTCCAAACAGCCCTAGAAGTTATAAGCCCAAGGCACGTGCGAATATTTATTCGGTCTTTGTCGAGGACAATATTTATGCCACAGACAAGACAACCGTGACCCCAGGGCTGCGTTTTGACTACCACGATATACATGGTAGTAATTGGAGTCCTTCCTTGAACTTGTCACATGCAGTGACCGATAACTGGCTGCTCAAGGCAGGTATCGCACGTGCTTACAAAGCCCCCAACTTATATCAAAGTAACGATGGCTACACCTTGTACAGTGCGGGCAATGGTTGTTGGGGAAATACAGGTGCAGCTAATGTTGTAGAGGCTGGGTGTTTTCTTCAGGGTAATTCGAATCTGAAAGCAGAAACCAGCCTTAATAAAGAGCTTGGTGTTGAGTACGTGGGCGATGATGGTTTGGGAGCTAGCCTGACTTACTTCCACAACGATTACCGCAACAAAGTGGAAGCGGGTCGTTTTGCACAATCCAGTTTCTGGGACATGAACAGAGACCAATTGGTCCTGCAATGGGAGAACATTCCCAAAGCCGTGGTATCCGGTCTGGAAGGTAACCTGACATTGCCATTAGCCGAGAACTGGCTGTGGTCAACCAACTTTACCTACATGATCGAGTCCAAAAACAAGACCACAGGTGAAGCGCTGTCGACGATTCCCAAGTACACCATTAACACCACGCTGGACTGGAACGTGAACGCCGATTGGTCTCTGCGTGCCAAGGCAACCTTCTATGGTGAGCAAAAACCGCCTAAATATGACTTCTACGGTCAGCCTTTGACAGGTTCTGCAACCGACAAGGTCTCCCCTTACGCCTTGTTTGGTCTTAGCACGCAGTACAAGATCAACAAGCATTTCCGGATCAATGCGGGGGTTGATAACCTCTTTGACAAACGCCTGTTCCGTCGCGGCAATGCCATCGGTGTGAACCTGACAAACGCCAACTATATTTACGGCGCCGGAGCCCAGACTTTCAACCAACCTGGTCGCACTTTCTTCCTGGGATTGAGCGGGACGTTCTAAGCAGTTTTCGTCTACAATCAAGGTATATAGCGCCCCTCCATTTTTTGGAGGGGCGTTTTTTTATGCCTGAAAAATACAGCCGCGCGTCAACATTTCAACCTTTAAATGTTCTTTTTGACCTTCATCAAGACCGGAACTTTGTATTCTTCATATGCTTATAACTACAAATAATGTAAATGGGTTCAACCCAAGCATAAAAAAGGAAAACACATGATTCCAAGCGCCGAGCCCAAAAAGGGCAAGCGACGTTTTCTTAAGGAATTGCTGGGCCTGAGTGCCGGGGCCACGATCATTCCTATCCAGCCTGTTCAAGCCGCAATGAACAGCCAACCTCCACGACGTAGCGGTGGGAAAGATGGGGCCCGCTACGGCATGGTGGTTGATCTAAGAAAATGTATCGGTTGCCAGGCCTGTACGGTCAGCTGTTCTATCGAAAATGCACCACCTATCGGGCAGTTCCGTACTACGGTTCTGCAATACGAGGTACTCGATGAACAGCAGCAGGCGGCCATGCTGAGCCTGCCACGCCTCTGTAACCACTGCGACAACCCGCCCTGTGTGCCGGTCTGTCCTGTACAGGCCACATTCCAGCGCGAAGATGGTGTGGTGCTGGTCGACAACGAGCGATGTGTTGGCTGTGCCTACTGTGTTCAAGCCTGTCCTTACGATGCCCGTTTCATTAACCATGAAACACAAACCGCCGACAAGTGCACCTTCTGTGAGCACCGCCTGGAAGTGGGCTTGTTGCCCGCCTGTGTGGAAAGCTGCGTCGGTGGCGCACGCGTTATTGGCGATATGAACGATGAAACCAGCACGATTTCCCAGCTGCTCAAACAGCACAAAGAGGAAATCCGCGTACTCAAACCTGGCATGAATACCAACCCGCATGTGTTCTACATCGGTCTGCCAGATGAGTTCGTTGATGGTGTGGATGGCCAGGCCAGTGTGCGTCTGACCAATCAGTTCTAAGGGGCCGCTATGTCTATTATCGAAATTCTGACCCCCGCCTACGAAGTTGCCTGGTTACCTTGGGCGGTTCAATACTTTTTCCTGGTCGGTATGGCCGCCACCAGCACCGTATGGGTGTGGCGTTGCGCCTGGTCCGGCGATAGCGCCTTGCGTCGTCTGGAGCCCGCTCTGATGATTGTGCTGCTGTGCAGCAGCATTGCCGCTCCGGTGTCCTTGCTGGCTGACTTGCACCAACCTGGCCGCTTCTGGCATTTCTACGCCCATTTCACTCCCTGGTCGTGGATGTCGCTGGGTGCTGTGCTGCTGCCTCTGTTCGTCGGCCTATCCATGGCCAACGTGCTGGCCTGGTGGTTGAACAAACGCGCCCTGTGGCGCTGGTTGAGCCTGGCCCTGCTGGTTTCGGCCTTGTCGATTCTGGTGTACAGCGGTTTTGAAGTGATGGTGCTGCGTTCACGTCCCTTGTGGAATACCGCATTCCTGCCTATCAACTTCGCCTTGACGGCTGCTCTGGCCAGTTTGGGTGCCATCCTGTTGGTGGCTCGCTTCCTGCCCGGTGGCGTGGCCAATTTGCCGCTGGAATACGTACGCCGCTGGTCTTTGGGTGTGGTTCTGACCTTGATCGTCGTCGCCCTGTTCTGGGTTGGCTCCGGTTTGATGGGTTACAGCCATTCCTTCGGTTCGGCCTGGGAACTGTTCCAGAGCTACCCCGTATGGCGTTTGGGCTTCCTGGGTTCCTCTGCATTCGGTCTGCTGCTTTTGTACATGCTCAGCCGTCCTATCCAAACCCTGCAAGGCAATCTTTATAGCTTGTTCTGTGCAGCTTTCATGCTCGGTTCTGCCTGGGTGTTTCGCTGGATTATTTTCATGGCGGTACAGGGTGTGCCTAAATACGGCGCCGGTTTGTACCTCTACACCATGCCCTTAGGCAGCGATGGTCTGCTGGGGATGCTGGGTGTGCTGGGCTTGTGTGTTGCCTTGCTCGCCGCCAGCACTACCCTGCTCTCTCTGTTCCCGGCCCGCCGTTCGTCTTTGACGGCCTAGGTCTCACAGACTCACTAGCTTTCAGGTACTTATCGTCATGAGCAAGAAAAAAGAAACCCCTAACCTGTCGCGTCGACAGGTATTGACCCGCGGCGGTGCCGCTGTGGGTGGTCTGGCTGCTTTTGCGGCAGGTTATAGCGACACCGTGGTCAAGGCGGTGCAAGGTCTGGGCCAAGGTACCGCCGGTGTGCCTACCGCACACGCTACCCGTGGCAACTCCTTGCAGGCCGAGTTCCGCATTGATCCGATCACCGGTCTGCTTGATACGCAGCCCGGCCAGATTGTGAGCCCTTCCAGCTGTCTGGGTTGCTGGACACAGTGTGGTGTGCGCGTACGGATTGATACGGAGAACAACAAGATTCTGCGTATCGCCGGTAACCCCTACCATCCTTTGGCAACCACGCAGTCCGCTCCCATGGACCAGCCTGTACGCGAGGTTTACGCCATGCTGGGCGGTGAAAACGGCCTGGAAGGCCGTGCCAGCGCCTGTGCCCGTGGTGCTTCCATGCTGGAGCAGCACAGCAGTCCTTATCGTGTTCTGTCGCCTTTGAAGCGTGTTGGTCCTCGTGGTTCGGGTCAATGGGAGCGCATCAGCTTTGAACAGTTGATTGAAGAAGTCTGCGAAGGCGGCGATCTGTTCAAAGAAGGTCATATAGACGGTTTGCGTGCTATTTGGGATCACGAAACTCTGATTGACCCGCAAAACCCCGAGTTTGGCCCGCTGGCCAACCAGTTGCTGTTCACGGATGCCGCTAACGAAGGCCGTACACCGCTGGTCAAACGCTTTGCCGAGCAAGCTTTTGGCACGATCAACGTCAGCAACCACGGTTCTTACTGTGGCCAAAGCTTCCGTGTTGGTACGGGTGCGGCCATGGGTGACATCAAGGGTATGCCACACGGCAAGCCTGACTGGAAAAACGCGCGTTTTGGTCTGTTTATTGGTGCCGCACCGGCTCAGTCCGGTAACCCCTTCCAGCGTCAGGGCCGTGAATTGGCAGAAGCCCGCTCGCGTCCTGAAAATACCTTCAAGTACGTAGTTGTTTCCCCAATTTTGCCAACCTCGTCCAGCCTGGCCTCGGGCAGTGGCAACCGCTGGCAAGCTGTTTTGCCTGGCACTGACTTGTCTTTGGTCATGGGCATGCTGCGCTGGATTCTGGAACAAGAGCGTTTTGATGCAGAACATTTGTCTCTGCCTCACGCTCCTGCCGAACAGGACGAAAACACGGCTTCCTGGACCAACGCCAGCCATTTGCTGATTGCTGACCCCAAACATCCTGGCTTTGGCCGCTATTTGCGCGGTACAGACCTGGGTTGGGAAGTGGCCGAAGGCACTGAGTCGCCCTTTATCGTTCAGGATGAACAAGGTGAGCTGCGCGCCCATACTGATCTGGATCGCGCCACGCTGTTTGTCGACCGCACAGTGGCACTGGAAGGCCAGGACGTACGCGTCTGTACCGCCTTGAATATGCTGCGCGAGCGCAGTCAGGAAAAATCCATTGCCGAATACGCCAAGGGCTGCGGCATGGAAGAAGAAACCCTGATCGAGTTGGCCCGTGAATTCACCAGCTACGGTCGCCAGGCCGTAGCCGACGCACACGGCGGCACCATGAACGGTTCCGGCTTCTACACGGCTTACGCCATTGCCATGTTGAATACCCTGGTGGGTAACCTGAACCTGAAAGGTGGTTTGGTGCTGGATGCCGGCCCATTTGGTCCATTCGGCCCCGGCCCCCGCTACAACTTCGCTCAATTTCCCGGAAAAGTGACGGCCAAAGGCGTGTCCTTGTCGCGCCATCGCTTCGCTTACGAGAAATCCAGCGAATTCAAGCGTCGCCAAGCAAATGGTGAGGCTTTGTACCCCGCTCCCGCTCCTTGGTATCCCGCTGTGGGTGCCTTGAGCAGCGAAATGATCGCTTCGGGCCTGAACGGCTACCCTTACACCAGCAAAGTGTGGATCAACCACATGAGCAACCCGGTCTACGCGATTGCAGGCTTCAAAAATGCCTTGCTGCACAAGCTGAAAGACCCCGCTGTTCTGCCTTTGTCGATTTCGGTGAACCCGTTCATCAACGAAACCAATGCCTACGCGGATTACATCGTGCCCGACACGGTGACTTACGAAAGCTGGGGTGTTTCGGCGCCTTGGGCTGACGTGATCGCCAAGTCCTCCACCTTGCGTTGGCCTGTGGTGCAGCCACGAGTAGATCGTACGGCCGATGGCCAGCCTATCAACCTGGAAAGTTTCCTGTTTGCGGTTGCCTTGCGTCTGGAATTGCCTGGTTTTGGTAAAGGCGTTCTGAAAGACAAGGCAGGCAATGCTCATGATTTGCTGCGCGCCGAGGATTTCTATCTGCGTGGCATGGCCAATATTGCTTTTGGTGCTGGCCGCCCGGTTGGCGACGCATCCGACGACGATATGCGCATGACGGGTGTAGATCGCCTCTTCCCGGATCTGCAATCGCGCCTGCACCCTGAAGAACAGCGCAAAGTAGCAATGTTGCTGACACGTGGTGGCCGATTCGACCGAATCGAAAACGCCTGGAAAGGGAATCAGCTGAAAAACCGCTACGACAACGCTTTGCAGGTCTGGAACGAAGATCTGGCCAAGATGCGTCACACCATGACGGGCGAACGCTTGAGTGGTTGCCCTACCTGGTACCCTACCCGTCTGGCCGACGGCAGCCCAATGCGTGAACATTTCTCTGAACAAGAGTGGCCGTTGCTGATGAGTTCCTACAAATCCAATTTGATGAGCTCCATGTCCATCGGTATGTCCCGTTTGCGTCAGGTGCACCCGCACAACCCGATTTCCTTGAATCTGGATGATGCAAAGAATATGGGCATCCGCAACGGTGATCGCATTCGCGTCAGCACACCGGGCGGCGCTGTCGAAGGTGTGGCTTTGGTGCGCGGCGGTATCATGCGCGGGGCCATCGCTATCGAGCACGGTTTTGGACATACCGAGCTGGGTGCACGTTCGCACCAGATTGATGGCGAGGCCATGCCCCACTTGAGCGATCTGGCTGCTGGCGTGAACCTGAACGAGCTGGGTTTTGCCGACCCAACCCGTGGTGATGGCCAGGACAACGTCTGGATTGACTGGGTTTCGGGCGCTGCCGTGCGTCAAGGCCTGCCCGCCAAGGTAGAAAAGTTGTCGGCTTAAACGCGCCCCCTCTTTCAAGAGGTTCTTGAAAGATAAGAACGCCGATTGTCCTTTGGATGATCGGCGTTTTTCTTTGGCTTGCTTATGAGCGTCTGGAGGCTTGTTTGTTCAAAGCTCCAACTTGTTTTTGAAGAAAGCCCTTGATGTGAATGCGTGGGTACAAGAGCATGAGAACAGAAATGTTCCCCATCGCTGTACTTCTCTCTGGTGTCACATCAATAAGCAAGCCGATGGTAAGTAAATTCGCCCTCTTTTTGTTGAAGACTATCTTTTCAATGAAGAAAGTTCTTTTCCGTTAATTGCATTTTATTATTTTCAAGTTGGTCTGCTTGCCAGCTGGGCTAGGTGTACGAGTATAGAAAATGCAGAAATGCGTTAAACTTACACGATCTTCGCGGGTATCTGTTCCAGACTTCCCCACCCTACATCCCTACATCCCTACATCCCTACATCCGGCTTCAGTTTCGGGGGCTTGAATACGCCTGTGCAAGTCTTCTCGTTCTACTGATCTACGCTTATGAATCCTTTTGTTCTTATCTCCGGCTGCTCTGGTGGCGGCAAATCTACTTTGTTATCCGAGCTGCAGAATCGTGGCTATACGGTTATCCAGGAACCTGGGCGACGTATTGTTCAGGAGCAACTAGCCAGTGGTGGCTCTGCCCTTCCCTGGCTGGATATGGAGGCTTTTCTGAAAGAAGCGATAAAGACCGCACAGGATGACTATTTCAGCGCTTCGAAAAATGGCGGCTGGGTGTTTTTTGATCGAGGCTTGATTGATGCGGCCGCGGCTTTGCAGGAATTAAAGGGTACGCCACTGCTGGATGAACTCAACAAGTCCTGTCCTTATCATTCACAGGTGTTTTTAACCCCGCCCTGGCCTGAAATATACGAGGCTGATCCAGAACGTCGCCACGATATGGACGCTGCTTTGCGTGAATATGAGCGCCTTGAGCGTGTTTATCCCCTGCTGGGATACCAAGTGAGCTCGCTGCCCAAAACAACCGTAGAAAAGCGTGCGGATTTTGTCTTGAAGGCGCTAGGTCAAGTGTGATTACAGCTTTGCTATACAAGATGCCAGGTCAAGAAAAGGGTCAGGCTCACACTGTTCCATAATCCGCTTTCGGGCTGCGTTTCACTCCAGGCTTTGTACACAAACCCCCAAAGCATCCCGTACAGCAAAAGACACAGTCAAAGCCCTCATAAAAAAAAGCCGCCAGTCTTAAAACTGACAGCTCTTTTTACTTCATTAAGGCGTAAATCAGCCTTTCAGACCAGGCATCACGCGCGCCAACGTGCCTGCAACCGTGCGCTCCAGCACATCAACCAGAACAACCGTCTGCTGATCCACTTCGATATTGAGCCTATCGCCTGCCTTGTAGCGGGAGAATGTCGTCTGGCGCAAGGTTTCAGGAATCAGGTTGATGGTCACAACGCCGTCTTCCACATCCGCCACGGTCAAACTGCAACCATTAACGCCCAGAAAACCGCGCGGGAACACGTATTTCGCCCAATCCTCTGGCACACGAAAACGCAGTCGGTTGCCAGCCTCGGTAACGCTCAGTTCCAGCACTTCAGCCGTCGTTGCGATATGGCCAGCCATCACATGGCCGCCAATTTCTTCGTTCAACTTGGCCGATCTCTCAATATTGACCAGATCGCCGGTCTTGAGCGTGCCAAGGTTCGTACGCTCCAGCGTGACGGGAATCGCATCAAAGGTGACTTTGGGGCCGGAGATACTGGTGACGCTCAGGCATGTACCTTCCACGCTGACACTGGCACCCAGTTGCAGATCCACCAGCAACTCGTCGGTGAAGTCGATTTCAAACTCGGTGCGGCCCAGCTCGGCCTTGACCGCAGTAAGAGGACGAACCGCTTTAACAATTCCGGTATACATCAGCACGCTCCTTCGCAGAATTCATGCAAAAGACCAACGGCTAATGCAGGGGAGATTTTCAGATTTTTCATTTGAACGCATCCTTGATTCAACAATGCGTCCTCCGGGCAGCAATAAAACACGCCGCTGCCTTGATCACAAGGCAGCGATGCTTCATCTTCTTTCATCCGGACTCTTACCGTCGGCTCAGGCTTTTCACCTGATCTGCTGACCTTTCCCAAGGGGAAAGCGCTCGCGGGCTGGGGAGTGACTCCCTTACCGCCGGTGGGGAATTTCACCCCGCCCTGAAGACGTTTGCAGTGTAAGACCGGAGCCCAAGTCTAATCAAGCCAGACCAGGGCCGGTCGCCAAGCTTAAGCCTTGCGATGCACGCTCAAACCAGCAAAGCTTTGCGCCACAGGCATCAACTCGATGTAGTTGACGTTCATATGGGCAGGCGCGTTCATGATCCAGGCAATGGTGTTGGCGATGTCGTCGGGCGTCAGCGCATCCACGTTCTGGTAAAGCGCAGCGGCTTTATCCTTATCGCCCAGACGAACGGTAGAGAAGTCCGTACCGGAACAGAGGCCAGGAGCCACGGTAGACACACGAACTGCCGTACCCGACAGGTCGGCACGCAGGTTCAGACCCAGTTGATGCACAAAAGCCTTGGTGGCGCCGTACACATTGCCGCCTGCGTAGGCATATTCACCCGCAGTCGAACCCAGATTGATGATGTGCCCCTTGTTTTGCTTGACCATGCCAGGCAACAAAGCGTGCGTAATGTGCAGCAGCGCGCTGATATTGGTAGCCACCATGGTGTCCCACTGATCCATCTTGGCGTCTTGCGCCTTGTCCACGCCCAGCGCCAAACCGGCGTTATTGATCAGCACATCAATATTGGGAAAACGAGCCGTCAGATCGGCCAGCACCGCTTCGGCACGCGCACGATCGGTCAAATCCACGCTGACCGGCACAAAGCGCTCGCCCAGCTCGGCGGCCAGCGCATCCAGCTTGTCCTGACGACGCGCCAGACCCAGCACGGTGTGTCCTTCAGATACCAATTTACGGGCAAGCGCAGCCCCAAACCCTGAGGAGGCCCCGGTGACAACGGCGGTTTTCATAGTGCGATCCCTATACAGCTCGCTGCTCGTTAAGCAGGCGACAATTAAAGCATTAAGGATAGCAAACTTCAGGAACTTCGTAGCCCCTTCACCCTAGGGAAAAAGCGGACAAATCCGTCTACGGAAATGTCCGCCTTTTTCTGCTCCTGGCATCAGGCCGCAGGACGCTCCAGGCCCAGATGGCCGCGCAAGGTGGTGTGCTCGTATTCCTGGCGGAACAGACCGCGTTTTTGCAGAACTGGAATCACCTGCTCAACAAAGTCGCGAATGCCATTAGGCAAGGAAGGCGGCATCAGGTTGAAACCATCCGCGCCTTCGTTGCGCCACCATTGCTCAATCTGATCGGCAATGGATTCTGGCGTCCCGACCATGGTGCAATGACCGCCGCCAGCCGCAATGCGACCCAGCAGTTGGCGTACCGTCGGTTTTTCCATTTCCACAATGCGCAGCATGGTAGCGTAGCGCCCTTTGGGGCCCTTGAAGCTTTCCAATGGCAGCAGTGGGGGCACTGGTGCATCCAGCTCCCAATTCATGCAATCCTGGCCGACAAACATGCCCAGCTGACGCAAGGAAGTCTCGGCGGGCAGCAATTCGTCCAGCTCTTGCTGCTTGCGGCGCGCCTCTTCCATGGTGGAACCCACATAGGTCACCAAGCCCGGCATAACGGGCACGTCCACGCCACGGCCCGCTTCACGCACGCGTCGTTTGATGTCGCGGTAATAGGACTGAGCCGAGGGCAAGTCATAAGCCACGGCATAAATGGCTTCGGCTTTGCGCGCGGCCAAATCCCGGCCTTGTTCAGACGCACCGGCCTGGAACAGCACGGGCTGCCCTTGTGGCGAGCGCGGCAGGGTCAAGGGACCATCTACCAGAAAGTGATCACCTTTATGCAGGATCTGGCGGACCTGATCCACTTTGGCGTAATCACCCTGTCGGTCCATGACCAAGGCACTGTCGCTCCAGGAGTCGAACAGCTGCAATGCGGTATCAACAAACTCTTCAGCCCGCGCATAGCGCCAGGCATGGTCGGGCATGGCTTCGTAGCCGTGATTACGTGCTTCCGAATCAAACATGGATGTGACCACGTTCCAGCCCATTCGCCCTTTGGACACATGATCCAGAGAGCACAACATGCGCGCTGCCACAAAGGGCGTGTAAAAAGTGCTGGAAACGGTGCTGATCAGACCGATACGCTCGGTGGCTCGCGCCAGCGCAGCCATCATGGTCAAGGGTTCAAGAAACCAGCGCGGGCCATCGGACACGTTGTCGCTGGACTGACCATCGGCAAAGAAAATAGCGTCCAGCTTGCCGCGCTCGGCAATCTGGGTCAGCTCTTCGTAAAATCGGACATCGCCTAAACGTTCGACCTGAGAATCGGGATGACGCCAGGCTGCTTTGTGATGTCCGCAGCCCATAATGAACAAATTGAAATGCAACTGCCTCATCCGTTTTTCACCAATCCACCGTCAACCACCAAGTTCTGACCTGTCACTGCACGTGCCCACGGGCCTGCAAAAAACAAAGCCGCATCCGCAAATTCTTCCGGCGTAGTCACACGACGCAACGGTGTGCTGGCCGCAATCAAATCAAACACCGCTTCAGGCGTGGCCGCGGACGCATCGGTTGTGCGCAGCAAACCGCCAGAAATCATATTCACGGTGATCTGATCCGGTCCCAGATCGTGCGACAAGGTGCGTGTCATGGACAACAAGGCGGCCTTGGCAGCGGTGTAGTCGTGGTAAGGCACAACGGGGTTCTGGAACAGGTTTGTGCCGATATTGATGATGCGGCCAAAACCGGCCTGCTTCATTCCAGGCAAGGCAGCCTGTGTAGTGTTCAGGGCACCGCCCACAATGCCTTCCAACTGCTGATTCAGCTGCGCCCACGTCAAGGTATCAGCATGGGGGCGGGCATCGCCATTGAAGGAAAACGCGGGCAAGGCGTTATTGACGACCGTGGTGATGGGCTGGCCAAAGTGCGCCTGCGCCTTGGCAAACAGGGCCTGGACAGCCGCTGCATCCGTCACGTCCGCTTGTACGGCCAGACATTGCTGCGGAAACTCGCCCGCCAGCGCCTGGGCGGCTGCTTCGCTTTTCAGGTAATTGATGACAACTTTGGCGCCTTGACGTGCAAAAGCGCGTACCAGGCAAGCCCCCAGGCCGCGTGCGCCGCCGGTGACCAGGACAAGTTGTTGGGAGAGTTCCGAGACGTGTTCCACAGACATGACATTCCTTGCAAAAATTCGGCGAGGATGTCGGCCCAGTTCGGACGCAGGGCTATGGATTCGGACATCCCTTCGCCAGTATGAGCTGGATCAGGTTCGACGGGTTTTATCTCAGCCCTTTCCAAGAAGGACACCCCGTGCCGCAGCCAGACCATAGCATAAATTGCAGTGAACCGTATTATTGACATTTGAAAGAAGCTCTCCTACTCTTCTAGCCTGTTCCTGGGGGAGTCCTTAACGGGCTGAGACTCCGCATTCATGCGGTAACCCTTAGAACCTGATCCGGATCATGCCGGCGAAGGGAAAGGAAACGCGGCCTGGCAGCCTGCGCGCTCTTGTCTGTGCGGCGCATTCACAAGCTCACACGCCCCATTTCAATCCCTCCATTTTTCTGCGCCCTGTTCTGGCACCCTGCCAGCTTGGCCGGTTTGTGCCTGTTCAAACAGGCTTTTGGGGAGATCTCATGCTGGACCAAACCGCCACCCTCTTGTGGCTGATCGTTTTTTCTGCCGCTTTTGCCTTGGCCGGGGTACTGTACGCCCGCCACTACAACAGCTCCTTGGAGGACTTTGTGGTGGCTCGCAACAGCCAAAGCTCGGTCGCTACCATTCTGACTTTACTGGCCTCCTCGCTGGGCGCCTGGATTCTGTTCTCGCCGGCACAAGCGGCCAGTTGGGGCGGTTTGAGCGCCGTGATCGGCTATGCCATTGGCTCCATGTCGCCCCGTCTGGCCATGATTCCGCTGGGCAAACGCATGCGCGAATTGCTGCCACGCGGCCACAGCCTGAGCGAGTTTGTGATTGCCCGCTACGGTCGCCCCATGTATGCGCTGACCCTGGTCATCATGCTGTTTTACATGTTCATCTCCATGACGGCTGAAATCACCGCCATGTCCAAGATGATCACCCTGATTGCCCCTATTCCTCTGTGGGTCACCGCCAGCATTGTGTTGCTGGCCACGCTGATCTACACCTCCTACGGCGGGCTGCGCGCCTCCATCTTTACCGACAAGGTGCAGATGTTTGTCATCCTGCCCATGCTGTTCCTGATCGTAATGTTTGGCTGGCAAGCCGTAGGCGGCCCGGTGCAGTTGTTTGACAGCGTGAAGCTGGAAGCCCCACGACTGATCGAACTGAGCGATCCCGTGGGCGTGAAAGCCGGCCTGACGTTCTTTGTCGCCATCTTGCTGACCGGCCTGTTTCACCAGGGCAACTGGCAGCGTATCTATGCCGCCAAAGACATCAAATCCATGCGTCGTGGCTTCCTGCTAGGCGGCTTGTTTGTGGCGCCCTTCATCTTCCTGATGGGCTTGTTTGGCCTGGCCTTTGTCGGCCTGGGCTCGCCCGGTGACAGCTCCGTGGCCTTGTTCAATGTGATTTTGCCGCACGTGCCGGTCTGGTTCCTGGTGCTGCTGATTCCCTTGGGCCTGTCCCTGGTCATGAGCAGCGCCGATACTGCGATCAGCGCGGTCTCCAGTCTGATTGCCGTGGATTTGAGCCGCATCATGCCTCATCGCAACACCGCTCAAATGATGAGTTTGGCGCGTTCCCTGATCTGGTTCTGCTCCATCCCGGTGCTGTATGCATCCTCGCAAGGCTTTAGCGTGTTGTATCTGTTCCTGCTGGCAGACTTGCTGTGCTCCGCTGCGGCCTTCCCAGTGTTCTTTGGTCTGTACAGCCGCCGCTATGATGGCTTTACGGCGACGATCAGCACGATCGGTGGTTTGGTGGCCGGTCTGGCCGTATTCCCACGCCCCAATGGCCCTATGGATTACCTGCTGGAATCCTTCCTGCTGGCCGCGATTGTGCCGGTCGTCATCAGCGTTCTGATCATGCCTTTACGCCGTCATCTGCCCAAGTTCGATTTGGGGACTTTGGCTTCCTCCACACGCCTGCTGGACTAAACCCGAACGCGCTGGATTCAGGCTCACAACAAAAACCCCGATTTGTATGTCGCAAACCGGGGTTTTGTTTTAAGGGCTTATTCCACGGGGCTTTCAGGCTGTGCTTGGGGAGTCTGCACAATGATTTCAACCCGTCGATTCGTTGCGCGACCTTGCGAGGTGCCGTTATCCCCCAAAGGCCGCGTATCGGCGTAACCGACAGCACTCAGGCGCTGGCTGCCAATCCCGTTGGCTTCCATATAACGCACCACACTGCCTGCACGCGCACCGGATAGCTCCCAGTTGGAGGGATAGCGATAGCTACGAATCGGCACCGAGTCCGTATGGCCTTCAATCACAATCGGGTGGGTGGATTTTTGCAGTACCGCGGCCAATTGACGTAGTACCGCCAAACCTTCCAGCCCCAGATCCGCACCGCCCGAATTGAACAGAATCTCGCTATTGATGCGGAAGCTTACGGATTGATCGTTCATGACCACATCAATGTTGTCGCCCAAGCCGTCCAGATTCAGACCGTGATTGCCTTGGCCTTGCCCTTCACCCTGGCCGGAATCCGGGAAAAGGCCTGCTCCGGCAGGTAGCAAACCAGCTCCGTCTTTGCCCGCTTGCGCAACGACCGTAGCCCCTCCCTGTCCTTGCCCCTGCGCCGCTGTTTGTGCCCGCTTGCCCGCAAAGGACAGCATCACAATCATCAGAACCAGCAGCAAGGTCATCATGTCCAGATACGTGGTCAGCCAGGCTTCTTCTTCCTCGGGCACCGCCAGCCCCGGATCATTCCAGGGACGGCTGCGACGGCGACTGCCCAGGTTGCTGGCCAGTTGTTGCTCGATCTTGGCTCCTCGGGCTTGCTCCAGTTCCTTTTGCAAGGCTTTCTGGCGATCGGCCAGCTCGCCCAAGGTCAGGTCCTGCTCCGTGTTTGCCATGGGATCAACCTCGTTCCGGAGCCGGGTCCGCATCATCGTCGCGGCCGCCTCGGTCATTGATCTCGTCCTGGTACTGGGCCATGAAGGAGTTCAGCGTCTCACGCATCAGGGCCGGACCACGGCGCTGGCTCATCATGGACACCCCTTGCATGATCATGTTCATCAAGACCACACGCTGTTCGGTACGACGCTCCAGCTTCACCGCCACAGGTTTGAAGACCAGATTGGACAGCAACACGCCGTAGAAAGTCGTCATCAGGGCCAGAGCCATTTGCTGACCGATAGACGTAATGTCGCCATCACCCAGCAAGAACATCAGATTGACCAGACCGATCAGCGTACCGACCATACCGAAGGCGGGCGCGAAGCTGGCCATCAAACGGAACAGTTGTGCCTCTGCATGTTCACGAGCACGCAAACGGCTGATACGCCATTGCAAAAGGTCTTCAATATCTTCCTGCGGTGCCCGGTCAATCACCAGCTGAACGCCGGTTTTCAGAAACGGGTTGGCCACTTTTTCCAAAGCCTCTTCCACTGCACGAATATCCCCCATCATCCACAGACGAGAGATATTGATCAGCTCATCCATATCCTGTTGGGTGTACAGACGTTCGTTGCGCAGCACGGTGCCGATCAGGCCAAAAATACGGACAACTTCGCTTAGGGGATAACTGATAAACGTCGCTGCCAAGGTACCCACCAGCACCACAGCCAGACTGGGCAGGTCCACAAACAAGGCGGGGTTTTCTGCCGTAAAAAACAAGATCACGGCAAACAGCAGCACACTGGCTACGATGCCGA
Source organism: Alcaligenes faecalis (assembly GCF_009497775.1). Lineage (NCBI taxonomy): Bacteria > Pseudomonadati > Pseudomonadota > Betaproteobacteria > Burkholderiales > Alcaligenaceae > Alcaligenes > Alcaligenes faecalis. Next base: position 2,087,967 of record NZ_CP031012.1, on the reverse strand, counting down.
TCAGAGTAGAGGGGTTCATGCACAAGTCCTGGTAATGGGCCCGATGGGCATCAGGACTACATATCGGCAGTGCGGCGGGTTTCTTTAGGCTTAGACCTTGAGGTGGATCAAGTACAAAACGAATTAAATCGTCTATTGGAAAGCTGCCTCATCAATCACAGACTAACGCTGGTAATTCACCCGGATCGAGGCCTGCACACGCACAGGTTCGGTACTGCCCGCCCAGCTCCACACCTCATGCACCAACACAAAGCCAAGACGCGCATCCTGACCGACAAAGGCTCTGGTACTTAATACCGAACCATTCATGTCCACGCAGGAGCCGCCTTGCAAGCACAAGCGGCTTTTCAGAACGGCGCGCCCATTGTGGTGATAGCTGACTTCCACCTTGCCTATGCTTGCCGCCTGCGCACGCACAGCCTCGGCAGGCAGGAAGCTTTGCTGGGTGCTGGGCGAGCTGGTGGTGATGGCATTGCTTAGCTGTTCCCCATCCCAGGCCAAGGAAGCCCCGTGACTTGCCAGCGGTGTCAAAACCAGGGCAAAGGGAACAAGAAATCGATTCAAAAAACTGTTTATAAAAACAGGTTTTTTATTATTTTGGAATTTCGAAAAAAACATAAGCTGTGTTTTTATACAGATAAAAATAAGTTTCTTAATGATACCGCGCAGACATCTTAAATTTTTTTTAACTTTGGGCCGTAAGATACTAATATAAAGAGGATTTTTTCTGGTAGCATAAGCGCATAAATTCTATTCGCCCTTCTGTTTCTCGCCTACCGGGAACTGAAAAATGCCTCAGACCAGAACAAATAAATTCATTCGACGTGCGCTATGTGTTTTATTTTTAGCGCCTTTTTCGATTTCGTCCTTTGCGCAGACACTGGCGCTGGCCGAGCCATCCACACTGGATGAAGCCACAGCCGCCATCAGCTACAACGTGCCGCATCTGGTTTTCGAAAAAAACCTGCAGCCTATCAGCTATAGCGAAAACGATAGCCGTCGCGCACTTAATGCCCTGAAACACGACGCCCTGATCCAGCACGCGGCCCTGCGTTCGGAAATTGCCTTTGTGCAGGATCTGGAATCGTCCACCGTGCTGTACCAGAAAAACAGCGACGCGGTTCGCCCCATTGCCTCCATCTCCAAGCTGATGACCGCCCTTGTCGTGGCTGAATCCGGCCTGCCCATGGATGAAATGCTGGAGATCATCGACGAAGATGTGGACCGCGTCAAATACTCCAGTTCGCGTCTTAGCGTTGGCTCCAAACTGAGCCGTGCCGACATGATGCACCTGGCGCTGATGTCTTCGGAAAACCGGGCTGCCCATGCCTTGGGTCGCAGCTATCCCGGTGGCCTGCCTGCCTTTGTGCGCGCCATGAATGACAAGGCTCGTGCCTTGGGTATGCGCAATACGCGTTTTGTGGAGCCTACCGGCTTGTCCAGCGACAACGTGGCCAGCCCGCGTGATCTGGTCAAGCTGCTGACCGCCACCAGCCAGCATGCCCGTATCCAGCAATACACCACCAACGATCAGTATTCCGTGCAGCCTGTACGCGGTCGCCAACTCGTGTTCAACAACACCAATCGTTTGGTGAAGAACGCCAACTGGGATATTCAGGTTTCCAAAACCGGCTTCATCAACGAAGCGGGAGAATGCCTGGTCATGCTGACCAAGATCGAGGATCGTGAAGTGGCGATTGTGCTGCTCAATTCCTCGGGTCGTTACTCGCGTATTGGTGACGCCGTGCGCATTCGCGATCTGGTTGAAAAATCCAACGGCCTGGCCATGCTTTAAGGCGTCCATCGAGCCTGAACATCGCATCAGTCCTGGCAGTACCTAACGCCCCAAACCTTGGCTTCCCAGCCAGTTTTGGGGCGTTTTTATGGTGCTTTGTTATTGTTCATGCTTTGACGCCCTGCTTCGGTTTCTGACCTGCCTTCCCTTTTGTAAGGAGCGCCCCCTCTGTGTCCCAGCTCAAACTGCTTGAAGACTTTGTGACCCTGGCTCGTGCAGGCAGTTTTGTTCGGGCAGCAGAGCAACGCCACGTCACACATCCGGCATTTGGACGTCGCATTCGGGCCTTGGAAGCCTGGGTAGGAACGCCCTTGGTAGAACGCAGCAGTTTGCCCATCACGCTGACGCCAGAGGGACAGGTGTTCTACAACACGGCCAATCAAGTGCTGGAGCAATTGAACCGTGTTCGTCGGCAATTACAGGCCTCGGATCAGGCCGGGCAAGGCAACTTGCGCATTGCCACTGGCCGCAGCCTGGCACGCACTCTGGTCACGGACTGGGTTAGCCGTCTGCAAAAAGGTAGCCATGCCCCTTTGTCGGCCCATGTACCTATCGACATCAACACCGGCATGATGGCCGATATGGCCAAGTTGCTGGCCCAGGGCAAAACCGACTTTCTATGCTGTTATGAACACCCGGCCTTGTCGATTGAACTGCTGGCCGAGCAAGTGACATACATGACCATTGCCACGGACAAGCTGGTGCCCACCTGTCAGCGCCGCAAGAATGGCACACCCTTGTATGAACTCAATGCCGATAGCGGGCGCAGCATTCCTTTGATTTCATATTCGGGCGGCTTGGCCATGGCCCGCATCCTGGGCGACAAGCTGCATCATTTCCCCTATCCCCTGGTCAGCACCGTGCGTTGCGATTCACTGGATACGGCCATGGGCTCAGTCTTGAAAGGCATGGGTGTAGCCTGGTTGCCCCTGTCCATGATTGCCAATGAATGCCGTCGCGGCACGCTGGTGCAATTGGGCGGCAAAGGCGATGAAATTGCCTTTGAAGTTCGTCTGTATCGCTCCCGAGCCCCACTCTCGGACCTGGCGGAGTCTGTCTGGGCCTTCACCCAGCAAGGCCGCTAACATCAGACCCAACTGAAAAAGCACGACCATGTGCTGTAACGGCACAACGCAAATAGCCGTAGCGGACACAATACCCTTTCATAACTAAGGATAAACAGGTCCACAGCGCGCGCACTGGCCGCTGCCTGGAAACCTATCCATCGAACGGGGAGCACATCATGTCTTTTTCTTTCTCCAAGCGCAGCTTGGTCCTTGGCATTCTGGGCGCCTGTAGCCTCTTGCAAGCCTCGATCAGCCACGCCGATACCTACCCTTCACGCAGCCTGACTCTGGTCGTGGGTTACCCCGCTGGAGGCAGCGTGGATTTGACGGCCCGCCTGCTGGCTGAAGAACTCAGCAGCCGTTTGGGCCAAAGCGTCGTTGTCGAAAATGCAGGCGGAGCAGGGGGCACCATTGGTGCTCAACGCGTGCAGCGTGCGGCAGCCGACGGCTATACCTTGCTGCTGGGTTCGACCAACGAAATGATCATCGCCGGCATGATCAACAAGGCCGTACGCTATGACGGGCAAAAAGACTTCACGCCTATTGGCATGATTGCCTCCCAGCCCTTGTTGCTGGCGGCCTCCAAAGAGTCCGGCATTCGCTCTGCCGCAGACTATGCGCAAAAGCTGCGTGCTGCCAAACCGGAAGCCTTCAGCTTTGGTTCCTCGGGTGTAGGCACCACCTTGCACCTGGCCGGTGAAATGGTGAACGCCTCGACCGGCACCACTGCCATGCACGTGCCCTACCGCGGTGTTCCCCCTCTGGTTTCGGACCTAATGAGCGGTCAGCTGGATACGGCTTACCTTGTGCTGTCCTCGGGTCTGTCACAAGCCCGCGCAGGGGCGATTGTGCCTTTGGGCATTACTGAAACCCATGCCTCTCCGGCTGCCCCGGAAATCCCGCCACTGGCCGATACCCCCGGCTTTGAAAAGGTCGATATCAACGTCTGGTTTGGCTTGTATGGCCCCAAGGATCTGCCTGAGTCCGTCACCAACGCCTTGCGTCAGGCTTTGGACAACAGTCTGCAATCCGCCACCCTGCAAGAAAAGATGCAATCCAATGGGGCTACGCTCTACGCCCCTGGCATGAACGCGGCAGAGTTCCAGGCCAAAGAGGTCGACAAATACGCCCGTCTGGTCGAACTGGCCAAGCTGCAAGCCGAATAAAACACATGCGCCCTGGCTGGCTGCTGGGGCGCTGGAGTCCTTCCATGCAATTTTCTCTTTCCTTCCCTGACATTCACGAAGAGCGTCAGGGCAATACCGGCGTTCCTGGCCTCTGGTGTCTGGACTCGGGTAAAGCAGGCCGTACCGTCATGATCAGCGCCCTGATTCATGGCAACGAACTGTGCGGGGCCTGGGCCTTGAAAGCCGTGCTGGCCAGCGGCTTGCAGCCCCGTCGCGGCAAACTGATTCTGGCCTTTTGCAATCTGGACGCCTTTGATCGCTTTGACCCTGAACAGCACGATGCCAGCCGCTATGTGGACGAAGACATGAACCGTGTCTGGAGCGAGCAGAAGCTGTCTCAAACACAGACACAAGAACAGCGTCGCGCACGCGCCATCTTGCCTTGGCTGGAACAAGCCGACTGGTTGCTGGACCTGCACTCCATGCATGAACCCAGCGCCCCCTTGTTATTGACCGGCACCCTGGCGCGCAATATCGAGCTGGCCCGAACCCTGGGCGCCCCCGAGCATGTGATTGTGGATAGCGGCCATAAGGACGGCGTGCGCATGCGCGATTACGGCCGATTCTCTGATCCAGATGCCAATGAGGCGCGCTCCTTGTTATTGGAATGCGGTTTTCATGGCGATCCTGATACGCCGGCGATCGCACTGGATCTGATTGCCCGCTTTCTGATCGCCTCCGAGATTGTGGAGGAAGAGGATTTGCCCCCGGACTGGCGGCGAGCCTCGCCCGATACGCAGCGCATTCTGCAAGTCACCCATGCATTGGTAGCGCCTTCCATGCAAGTCAGTTTCAGCCAGAACTGGCAAGGTCTGGAAACCTTGGCCGATGCAGGTACGACAATCGGGCAAGCCGATGGCCAGCCCTTGCTGACGCCTTACGATAACTGCACCCTGGTGATGCCTTCCCTGCGCCAGCTACGGCCCGGTGTCACCGTCGTGCGCCTGGCACAAGACTACGACACCCTTCCATAGACCGTGAGCCTGGGATTCACGCCCTGAACCCCAAACCTGAAACGGCATTCTCAATACTGAGAAAAAAAGCGGAACTTGGCGGTACTTTGGCTACCAAAGCCTGCATAGCCATCCTACAATCGGCACATGTGCATCGCTTATATCGCCGTCGGAGTTAATGCAGATTGGCCGCTGATTATTGCCGCCAATCGCGACGAATATCATGCTCGCCCCAGTCAGGCCGCTCAGCCCTGGCGGGACGAGCCCAAGATTCTGGCGGGTCGGGACCTGCAAGCCGGAGGCACCTGGTTGGGCCTGACGCAAGGCCGTGGTCGGCTGGCCCTGTTGACCAATTACCGCGAAGCCCCCAGCAGCAAAAACAGCAAGCAGCGCTCACGCGGCGAGTTGATTCCACAGTTTCTAAAGGATGAGCGCAGTCCCGCCGACTATCTGGAACAGTTGGCCCAGGAAGGGGCCGATTACGCCGGCTTCAATCTTTTTGTGCTGGAATGGCCTGACAAGCAACAGCCTTTGCGCCTGGGCTATTACAGCAATCGTCACCCCAATGGCAGCCCGCACATGCTGGAACCGGGTGTGCATGTCCTGAGTAATGCCTGGCTCAATACGCCTTGGCCCAAAAGCCTGTTCCTGAAAGAAACCCTGCAGGCACAGCATTTTGATGGCTCGCCGCAAGCGGTAGAAGGCTTGTTTCAGAGTTTGCGCAATCAGGAAGTCGCTGCCGATGCCGACTTGCCCCAGACCGGCTTAAGTCTTGAACACGAACGCCTGTTAAGCAGCCCGTTTATTGTCAGCCCCGATTACGGCACCCGTTGCACCACCGTCATCACCATTAATCAGCACGGGCACGGCATGCTGCGTGAGCGCAGTTTCAATCCGCAAGCAGAACCGACCCGTCAGCATGACTGGCCCCTTTTGTGGCCCAGCTTTCATAACAGCAACAGGGCCATTGATGGCCCGCTTAGCCACCCTACTTCAAGCAAGGAAACCTCATGAGTCCTCGTCTTTCTTTGATCGGCATTGCCATGTCGCTGGCCTTATTGAGCAGCCCCATTGTGCACGCCCAGGAACTGCCTGCCAGCCAGTACTACGGTTCAACCGAATACATCAGCGGCGGCATAGGCAGCGATGAAGCCCAACTGTTTCGCATGGTGCGCAACACCTTTCCCTTGTCCGTGAACTTTTCAGCCAACCAGGGCGAGCGCGTCGGCTATATCTCCGATGTGCAACTGGTCATCCGCAACAGTGGCGACCAAACCGTGCTGAACAGCCTGATCGACGGCCCTTACTGCCTGATCCGTCTTGGCCCCGGCAATTACAAGGTCTTTGCCACTTATCAGGGTCAAACCCAGGAGCGTCAGGCCAGCATTGTTGAAGGCCAGTCCCGCGAACTGAACTTCACCTGGAAGTAGGATAGTTGCGCTGATACGTATCCAGGCCCATGGCCTGGATCTGTTCTTCGATCAAATGCTCGAAAGGCCGTAGCAAAGGGCTGAAATCCCGCTCCGGCTCCATAATCTGCATCAGCCGGACAATGGCTTCCAAGGTAGACACCGCTTGAGGGTCGGGCGCTTTGCGCAGTCTGTAGCGCGACTCCCCTCCCTCTGGAAGCACCCAATACGGCAGAGTTTGCAAAACCGGATTGCTGTGCAAAATCAGGCGTGCCTTGCGCCAGGTGCCATCCGGCACCACGATCAAATCCGGTTTCTCTTCCAGGCCTGTTGAACCCGCCACCTTGGCCTGCGGCCCCGGAAACAGCAAGACAGGGCGATGCGCCTGTGCCAAGCGGGCCTCCAGCTCATCAAATTGCTCCCCCACCCATAGCTCCGTCCCCTTCAATCCCAAATACGCCAGACGTGCGGTATTGAGCGCATGCCGGGCTTCGGAATGATGCTGCAAAATCAGAACAGGACACGCCGCTTCTATCGAAGGAATCAAGGGACACAAGCAACGAGCCAAAGGCCGCTGGCACTGTGCACAGCGGCCTGGACGGGAGGAAGGGGAAGAATTCATGCGAGAGCGCCAAACAGAAGGCCACAGTATATAAAAGTTCTGCTTTGAAACAGATGCCTGGTTTGCTGACAAACAGATTTACTGTATATTTATACAGCAATCAGGAGTACACCTATGGTAAGCGCACTTCGTTCCCTTTTAGATCTTCATCCTTCCCTGTGGACGGGCAAGCATTATGCGCATGCCGCAGGCGCTTGCCTGCCCAGCGGGTTTGATGCCCTGGATGCTGAATTGCCGGGAGGCGGCTGGCCTGTGGGCAGTCTGATCGAGCTGCTTGCACCACAAGACAGCAGCGCCTTGTCCTTGTTATTGCCTGCCTTGAACGCTCTGCAAGCAGAACGCTTGCGTGTTTTAGTCGCCCCGCCCTATCAACCCATGCAAGAACGGTGGCGCGGCACCCCTGCTGCAACTCGGCAAGGCACCTCATCAGAGAACGCGTTGCCCGCCCGCATGATCTGGATACGCAGCCAGCACCTGAATGACACTTTGTGGGCCAGCGCCCAGGCCTTGCGTCACGGCCACTGCGCTGCCGTACTGAGCTGGTTGCCTGCCCACGTGCCATTAGCGGCCTTGCGTCAGTTGCAGCTATTGGCCAGCCATAGCGACAGCCTGTTTTTTTGTTTGCGTCCGGCGCACAGTCAGGCCAACAGCCCGGCCCTTTTACGTCTGGAGCTTCAGACTCGGCAAGACCAGCAGGGGCAGCCTTGGCTGGATGTTCATATCCGCAAACGACGGGGGCCTCCTTGCAAGAACAGCATTGCCTTGGCCCCTCACCACACCTTGATGCCGCCAGCGGCCATTCCGTCCCATGTACCTGTGCCTGCGACTGCCCCAGAGCCTGCTTACGCCTGAGGCCAGCCCCGAGCAGCAGGATGGGATTCAGGCTGTTTTGCTGCGCTACAGCCCCCAACTGGCAAAGGTTCAAGCGGATTTATGGGTACTGAATATCAGCGCCAGCATTCGGCTGTTTGGTGGTTTGCGTCGTCTGTACCAACAGCTTCGGGCTGACTTGCAAACCCTGATTCCCCAGCCCTGTCTGGCCCTGGCGCCCACCGCCCGTGCGGCCTGCTTGCTGGCTTTATCCCAGCGCAAGCAGCGCCGTTGCGCACGGCGTTTGCAGGCCTGCCTGAACCCGCTACCCATCCACTTATTGGCACCACCTGCCGACCAGTTGCAGTGGTTGCATAGCCTGGGCTGCCATACCCTGGGCCAGTTGCATCAGCTCCCCCGCGATGGCCTGTCCCAACGCGGGCTGCGCGCCCTGCTGCTGCAATTGGACCAAGCCTACGGCACACAAAGCTGGACGCTGGAATGGGTGCATGCCGCCCCGCAATTTACGCACAAGCTGGAGATGGACACCCCGTCCAATAACAAGCCCACGGTCTTGCGGGCGTTAAATCGCCTGCTGATCAAGCTGGAGACCTGGCTGAATCAGTACCAGTTGGCCTGTGGACGCCTGGAGCTGGTCCTGCGCACGGAAAGATACAAGGACTACCCCACCGCCACCCGTCTGGAGTTGCAGATGGCCCGGTCCTGCTGGCGCAGCCAGGACTTTCTGCCTGTGTGGCAAGAACAGTTCCAGCAGCTGCAATTGCATGCCGCCGTACAGAGCATGGTGCTGCAAGCCCAGCAACTACACCCGCGTCAAACCCATGCCAGCAGCCTGTTTCCCGATGCGCGTCATTGGCAAGAGCAAGATCAACAACTGTTGGAGCGCTTACAGGCCAGGCTGGGGGCTGAACAGATTTTGACGCCTGCCGCCCAGGCCAGCTATTTGCCGGAACAAGCCAATCAATGGCTGCCCCTATCCAGCAATCAGCCTGTCGATACCACCCGTCCGGCTTTGCAACGCCCCTGCTGGATGCTGGACCCGGCTCAGCCTTTACAACACGATCAGCAATCCCCGCTTCTGGATAATCAGCGCCTACGCCTGGTTCAAGGCCCGGAACGGGTACAGACAGGTTGGTGGAGCGGCTCCGGGCATCAGCAACGCGACTACTTTATTGGTTTGTGTCCGCAAGGACGCTTGTATTGGGTTTATCGGGACTTGAGCCAGGAACATGCCTGGTATCTGCACGGAGTCTTTGGATGAAACCCCCTATAGACCTGCTGTATTCCGAGCTGGACTGCCTGTCCAATTACAGCTTCTTGAATGGTGCGTCTCACCCCGAGGAGCTGATCAGCCGCGCCGCCGAATTGGGCTACAAGGCGCTGGCCTTGTGCGATTACGCCTCCATGGCCGGTGTGGTGCGTGCTTATGCGCAGGCCAGGCTGCATCCGGAGATCCGGCTGCTGGTCGGGAGCCGATTTCGCTTTACGGGCGCTTGGAACAGTCCGAACCCAGAAATAACCACCCATAAAACAAGGGCCAGCGAGGCTGCACAGGCCCATGAACTGCTGATTCTGCCGCGTAACAAGGAAGGCTACGGCAATCTCTGCCAGTTCATCTCACACGTACATCAGTCGCTGGACTTGAAGCAGGAGGCTTCGATTGACTGGTCTTTTTTGCAGCAAGCCCGCCAAGGTTCCCAACAAGAGGTTTTGCCGGACTGTCTGGTCATCTACAAGCCAGCATATGGCCTGGATAGCGAACACATTCATCATCAAACGCAGCGTCTGCTGGAGCTGTTTGCAGGCCGCCTGTTTTTAGGCATCAGTCTGCATAGACACGATCAGGACATGCAGCATTTACGCGCCGTCCGGCTGGCAGCACAAGCCTGTGGCTTGCGCTGTGCCGCTTTGGGCGGCGTCCATATGCATGTGCGCTCTCGCCAGCCTTTGCACGATACTTTGGCCGCCATACGCCTGAAAACACCTGTACAAGAATGCGGCTGGTCCCTGGCCAGCAATGCAGAACATCACTTACGCAGTCGCTTCCAACTGGCCAACCTCTACCCGGCGGAACTGCGTGAGACTAGCGATCACATTCAGGAGTTGTGCCAGTTTTGCTTAAGCGAAATCAAGTACGAATACCCGGTCGAGATTGTTCCACCCGGACTTAGTGGCATTGAATATCTGCGGCAGGAAACCGAACGTGGTGCGCAAAGGCGCTACCCGAAAGGGATCAGCGACAGCTTGCGGACTCGCCTGGAAGATGAACTCAGCCTGATTGCAGATCTTCAATACGAGTCCTACTTTTTGACCTTGCATGACATCGTCAGCTACGCACGCAGTCAGGGGATTTTGTGTCAGGGTCGAGGCTCCGCCGCCAACTCGGCCGTATGCTATTGCCTGGGCATTACCGAGGTTGACCCTGCCAGCAGCCATACCTTGTTTGCGCGCTTCATCAGCCGAGCACGAGCGGAGCCACCCGATATTGATGTGGACTTCGAGCACCAGCGCCGCGAAGAGGTCATTCAATACATTTACCGCAAATATGGCCGTCAACGAGCGGCCTTAACCGCGGTGATCACCACTTATAGACGCCGTAGCGCCTTGCGGGATACCGGCAAGGCGCTGAGCATTCCTCAAGCCTTGATCGAGGCCTTGATCCAATGCGATCGTGCCTGGCTTAAAGACACCCACATTCAGGATGAAGTCTTGGCGCGTTTTCCTGAGTGCCCGCCCGAGCAAGCGCATCAATGGCTGTCCTTGACCCGCCAGCTAATGGGTTTCCCACGTCATCTGTCACAACACCCAGGCGGTTTTGTGATTTCACAAACACCCTTGCACAGGCTGGTGCCCATTCAAAACGCCGCCATGCCGGGACGCAGTGTTGTGCAATGGGACAAGGATGATCTGGATGTGTTGGGCCTTCTGAAAGTCGACATTCTGGCCTTGGGCATGTTGAGCGCCTTGCGTCGTTGTCTGGACAGTATCAGTCAGCAAAAAGGAAAACCATTCCGCTTGCAGGACATCCCTTTGCAAAGCGCCAAAACCTTTCGCATGATACGGCGCGCTGACACCACAGGCGTATTCCAGATCGAGTCCCGCGCTCAGATGAGCATGTTGCCGCGCCTACGGCCCAAGTGTTTTTACGACCTGGTGGTGCAAGTGGCCATTGTGCGGCCCGGCCCTATTCAAGGGGGTATGGTGCATCCTTATCTGGAACGTCGTCGCGACCACAGCAAAGTCGACTACCCCGCCCCCGAAATCCGCCATGTGCTGGAACGCACCCTGGGCGTACCTATTTTTCAGGAACAAGCCATGGAGCTGGCCATGGAAGCAGCGGGGTTTTCAGCCGACAAAGCAGATGCCTTGCGGCGAGCCATGGCCGCCTGGCGTCGTCGTGGTGGTTTGGGGCCATTTGAACAGGAGCTGCTGGATGGCATGGCTGCCAAAGGCTATGCCCCGGAATTTGCCCAGCGCCTGTTCGACCAGATCAGTGGTTTTGGGGAGTACGGTTTTCCTGAAAGTCATTCCGCCAGCTTCGCCAAACTGGCCTGGTTCAGCGCTTATCTGAAAGCCCGTTACCCGGATCATTTTCTGGCCGCCTTGCTGAACTCCCAACCCATGGGCTTTTACGGTCCCAGCCAGTTGGTCCAGGATGCGCGTCGTCATGGCGTACAGATACTGCCTGTTGATGTGCAATACAGCCTGTTTGACAGCCATGTATGCTCCGAGCCGGGCAGCCCGCGTCAGGTACGTCTGGGCTTGCACATGGTCAAGGGTTTGAGCGAGCAAGGGGCACATGCCATCGTGAATTACCGGCAAAACCACCCGGAACGTACGCTTAATCTGGCCTGCCTGCGTCAGGAGCTGGCTCTGTCAGCCCACGATCAACAAGCGCTGGCCCAAGCACATGCCTTGCGCAGTGCTTATAGCCAACGCCGTCATAGTGTGTGGGATGCCCGACGCCCCAGTCAGGCAGGACTGCTTAGCCATGCTGAAACACCGGAACACACGCCGGATCTGCCGCGTGCCAGTGTGGGGCTGGAGGTATTAAGTGATTATCAGGCCGTGGGTTTGAGCCTGAACCGTCACCCCTTGTCCTTGCTACGCACACAGTTGACCCCCTTGCGATTCTCAACCGCAGAACAGCTCAACCAGGCCTGCCCGGATAGGCGACTGGCACGGGCCTGCGGTCTGGTGACCACTCGCCAACGCCCCGGCACTGCAAAAGGCACTGTATTTGTGACACTGGAAGATGAAACCGGCAGTGTGAATGTGATCGTGCGTGAAGAGCTGGCACAGGAGCAATCCCAGGCCTTGCTTCAATCTCGCCTGCTGGGTGTGTATGGTGTCTGGCAACGCGATGGCAGTGTTTGTCATTTGATTGCCCGCCGTCTGGTATCCATGAATCATCTGATTGGTGATCTGGTCGCACGCAGCCGAGATTTTCAATAATCGGATTTTTCCCCACCCCGCCCTGCGTTAAACTATGGCTTTGCCCGTTCAACCAGGAACCACCATGAGTCAAACACTCAAAACCCGTTTAGCTGAAGATATCAAAACGGCGATGCGCGCTCGCGATAGCGGACGCCTGGAGACCTTGCGTTTTCTGCAAGCCGCGATCAAACAACGCGAAGTGGACGAACGTACCGAGCTGGGCGATGCTGAAGTAACCAGCATCATTGAAAAACAAGTCAAGCAACGCCGCGAATCCATTCAGGCTTTTGAGTCTGCTGGCCGCACCGAAAGCGCCGAGAAAGAAAAATCCGAATTGCTGATTCTGCAGGAATACCTGCCTCAGCAAGCCGACAGCGCTGAAATTGATGCTGCCATTGCCGACGCGATTACCCAGGCTCAGGCTGAAGGCGCTCAAGGCCCCGCACTGATGGGCAAGGTCATGGGCTTGGTCAAAGCCAAACTGGCAGGCCGTGCTGATATGTCCCAGGTTTCCGCTCAAGTGAAGCAAAAGCTGAATCCATGAAGCATTTGCAGGCCGAACTGGCGCAGCCCAAACAGGATTTTTTCGGCACTCATATCCCCCTGATGCAGCACCTGGGCCTGCAAACTGTTAGCAGCACCGAGCAGGAAGTCGTCACCTTCCTGCCCTGGCAAGCCTGTAATGCCAACTCCCGTGCCGATGTGCACGGGGGCACCTTGATGGCGATTCTGGACTTCACCCTTAGCGCCGCCGCACGGGCACAACGCCCTGGCTCGGGCATGGCCACCATAGACATGAATTCCCAGTTCCTGCTGCCCGCGCGTGGCGATGTCTGGTTCAAGGCTCAATGCCTGTATCTGGAAGGCGATACCGCTTACTGCGAAGGTGGCGGGTATGACGAAAAGGAACGCTTGCTGGTTAAAGCTGCCGCCACTTTTCGGGTCGTACGAGGTAGCTAAACGCGATGATCCAATGTGCTTTGGCAAGACTGGACTGTCAGAACATCATTGATGCAGGCTAATCAGCCATCAGCAAACCAAGCGATCCCAAGAAAAGACGACACGCTGTTCCAAGCTGCTACGGTCTAAAACAAAGCGCATTAAAAAAGCCCGTTTGATACGGGCTTTTTTATTTCTGGCTACTTCATCACAGACACGACTAATGCGCCTGCAAATCCTCACCTACAGGCTGATCCCATTCCGGGCTGGACTTCAAAAACGGATAGTCCGTATAGCCTTTGGGCCCTTGTGTATAGAAAGAGCTGCAATCCCAGCCATTCAAGGGCGCACGCAACTGCAAACGCAGGGGCAAGTCCGGGTTGGACAAAAAAGCCTTACCGAACGACACGGCATCTGCCATGCCTTTGGATAAAGTGGTCTGTGCCGTGGGCAAATCAAAATGTTCGTTGGCGATAATCGCGCCGCCAAACTGGCATTTGATCATGGGCAACAAGCTGTCCGAAGCCGGGCTTTCACGCAGGAACAAGAAGGCAATATCACGTCGATCCAGTTCGCAAGCCACATAAGAGAACAAACGGGCCGGATCGGAATCCTTCATACCGTGCAAACCACCGCGCGGGGACAAATGCACGCCGACTCGGCCAGCACCCCAAATGGCGACACAGGCGTCCACAATTTCCAACAGGAAGCGGGCCCGGTTTTCAATCGAACCACCATACGCATCGGTGCGAGTATTGGAGCCGTCATGCAGGAACTGGTCGATCAGGTAGCCATTGGCACCGTGTATCTCCACCCCGTCAAAACCGGCGCTCAGCGCGTTTTGAGCGGCAACCGCAAAGTCATCCACAATATCGGCAATTTCTTCGCTACGCAGGGCACGTGGCACGACAAAGGGACGCTCCGGGCTCAAATGGCTGACCGTGCCCTCACAGGCAATCGCACTGGGCGCAACCGGCATTTGGCCATTCAGAAACTCCGGGTCAGACACACGCCCCACATGCCACAACTGCAACACAATACGGCCACCCTTGGCATGTACCGCCTCGGTAATCGTGCGCCATGCGTCCACCTGTGCACTACTCCAGATGCCCGGCGTGTGGGCATAGCCCACGCCTTGCGGCGATACCGAAGTGGCTTCGGCTACAATCAGCCCCGCACTGGCCCGCTGACAATAGTACATACGCATCAAATCATTGGGCATACGGCCCTCCGAGGCGCGCGCGCGTGTCATGGGCGCCATGATGATGCGGTTCATGAGCTCAATATCACCCAGTTTGATTGGATCAAACAAACTAACCATTGTTTTACACTGTCCACTATTGATGTTTCCGCCAGGGCCTGAACGACACGCGCCCAAGGGAATACCCGATAAGGGTTTTTACCAGATATGTCTTTATACCATCAACGCTTAATTTGGCTTGAAATTGTTTCAAGCATCAAACGGATCAAATAAGCTATGGCACAGTTCGCCGTCATAGGATTAGGCCGCTTCGGTTCGGCCTGCGCCCTGGAACTCATGAAAATGGGACACTCCGTACTGGGAGTGGATACCAATCCGAAACTGGTCAACAAATATGCGGACCAATTAAACCGTGCCGTCATTGCCGATGTCACTGACCGCCAGGCTCTGGAAGAGCTGGGGCTGGACAATTATGACGTAGTTCTGGTTGCGATTGGGGCAGATATTGAATCCTGTCTGGTTTGCGTGGTTCACCTGAAAAGTTTTGGCGTTCCGACAATCTGGGCCAAAGCCATTTCCCACACCCAGCATTTGATTCTGGCCAAGATCGGCGTGAACCGAATTATTCACCCCGAAGAAGAGATGGGTATACGGGTCGCTCAAATGCTCAGCTACCCCATGGTCAACGATTACATTTCCCTGGGGAATGGCGATTACATTGTAGAAGTGACCGCCAGCGACAATATGAATGGCCAGACCATCAAGGACGTGCTGCGCGAGCAAATGGCCGATGTGCAGGTCCTGCTGGTCAAACGTCGTGGCCAAACCACCATCCAGCCCGATGCTGATTTTGCCCTGCATGCCAAGGATCTGCTGATCCTGCTTGGACAACTGCAAGCACTTCGTACCGCCGCCCCCAAACTGGTTTGATGTATGCGCAACTGGCTGCCCAATAGTCTGACTCGCCGTCTTGAGGTCAATCCTCATACCCGCACCTTGAGCGCCAGCCCACCGCTGGTGCTGGCTCTGGGCTTTATGGCCCTGATTATTCTGGGCGCCATTTTGCTGAGCCTGCCGCAAGCGGCCCAGCACCGGCTGGGGATTTTCCAGGCGCTGTTCATGGCCACCTCGGCCGTCACCGTTACGGGTCTGGCAGTCATTGATCCGGCAACTGACTTGACGCACTTTGGGCAAATTGTTCTGGCGCTGCTGGTACAAATTGGCGGTATGGGCTTTGTGACCTTTGCCGTCATTGCCGCCATCACCATGCACAAGCGCATCAGTGTCAGCCAGCAAGCGCTGGCGCTGGAAGCCTTTAACCAAACCAGCGTATCGCGCATCCGCAGTACGGCATTTCAGGTGTTCAAGATTGCGGCCCTGATTGAGCTGGTCGCCGCTGCCATCCTGTTTCTACGCTGGACTATTGATTTACCGTGGACCACAGCCCTGTATCGTGCGCTGTTCCATGCGGTCACGGCTTTCAATAATGCAGGCTTCTCGCTATTTCATGACTCTTTGATCCCCATTTCCGGAGATTTTGTGTCGGTCATGACCTTGTCCGGCCTGATTATTCTGGGAGGGATAGGCTTTACAGTACTGGCCGACGTAGGCCAGAAAAAACGCTGGCAAACACTCTTGCCATACACAAAGCTAATCCTGATCGGCACGCTTGTCCTGAATCTGATTGGCTTTTTCAGCCTCTGGGCACTGGAATTCACGAATCCAAACACGCTGGGCATGCTGGGCCTGGGAGATCAGGCACTAGCCGCCTGGATGCAAAACGCCGCGACGCGAACAGCCGGTTTCACCACCATGGACATCGCCAGCCTGCGCGATAGCACCCAACTGACCATGATTGTGCTGATGCTGATTGGTGGCGGCTCGCTCAGTACCGCCAGCGGTATCAAAATCGGCACCCTGATTGTGTTGCTGGCGGCGGTACGTTCCTACATCCGCCAACGCGAAGAAGTGGTCCTGATGGAGCGCAGCGTGACTCCGGAAACCGTCCAAAAAGCCCTGGCCCTGTTTCTGATTACCGGCGCGCTGTACTTCATCAGCGTCCTGCTGCTGACCTTGTTTGAGGACATGCCCATCACCAGCCTGCTGTTTGAAGCCGCTTCGGCCTTGAGCACCACCGGCATGAGCCACGGCATTACCCACAAGCTATCCACGCCCAGCCAGGTTCTGATCATGGTGCTGATGTTTGCAGGCCGACTTGGGCCGCTGACCCTGATTTACTCGCTGGCCACGCGTAAACGCAGCCGCATCCGCTATCCGGAAGGCAACTTCCAGGTGGGCTAAGCCTGTCGCTAAACCACAGATATACAAGAAGTTTTAAGAAAAACGACTATTGTCATCGATTTTTGGTATGGTTAACGGATGTAAACATCGAACAACTACTGATCAGGACGCAGGCTTATGGATCACAGGAAGATGGCTACTTTAACCAAGCGCGCTGGCACCGGTCTTAGCGCGCTTTGTCGAGAACTGACCAGCCGTGGTATCAGCTACCACCCTCTGGTCGAGATGTATCAAAGTCAAATGGCCGTTATTGGTTTGCTCAGTGACGAGGTTGTCGCCCTGCGCAAAGAGTTGGACGATCTGAAAAAAGTAGTTAAGAAAAACGGCTCATGAGCCGTTTATTTTTTGCCTGCGATTAAAGCATCCCACCAACACCTTCCCACCCCTTTTGAAGCGGCCCTGTTCACACCCATGATTGTCACCCTGCCCCGTTTTTGGCTGTGCGCCGCTTTAGCCTTGTGTTCTGCCACTGCCTACAGTCAAAACGATCGGGTTCTGTCTACGCAAAAGCAGCCTGGCACCCTTCCCAGCATCCCCCCTATCCCGCCTGCAGCTCCCGTTCTGAACTACGGGACAGTCCTGTTCACGCCCGACTATCAGGGTGTTCGCCTGCATATCTATCTGGATGAATGGCACAGCCAGACCCAGCTGGACTCCGGGGAACTGGCCACTCCGGCGCGCCAGGACAATCTGTTTATCGTCTTGCATTACCGCTATACCAACACCAGCCCACGTCCCTTGAACCCGCAAATCCACCGGCCACGCCTGTTTCTGATGGATCCTTCGGGCCAGAAAGTAGCGCCCAATCAACGAGCGACACAGGATTATCGCTACGCCCATGATCTGGATACCGTTGGCCCGGACAAGATCAACCCCTTGGTAAGCGTTTCGGATGTCGCTGTATTTGAAATCAGCCCAGTCTTGTTTGATGCCAGTCGCTGGGGTTTTGTGATTCAGGAAGGCCAGGCTATCCGCATTCCCTTGTCAGTTGTTCCGGAAAAATCACTCAAAAACGCTGAATAAGCATAATTGACGCCCCCTCCATTCCAATAAATCATTAAACTCTGCGCACAGACAAACCCGTCTTATAAACAGGCATGGAATAATACGGGGCCATATAAGCGAAATTAATCGACAAAGCTCTCACTTCGCCTGTTGTCGAGAGCAAGGAAACAAGATTGCGTCATACCCCCGTCCGGATCAGCGCCACCCTCATCGTTGCCAGCGTCTTGCTCTTGCTGGTGCTGAGGTCACTGCCCTCGGGCCCCGAACCCGGCCCTGAACTGATCCAGGTAGAAGGCGGCTCTTTTATGGCCGGCAATTTCCAGGTGCCCATGCGCGCCCCCGACGGCGAGTTATCCGTGCAATGGGTAGCGCAACCGGATCAGGGTGCTCTGGACCCGTATCCGGTCGAGGTCAACGCCTTTTCCATCATGAAAAAAGAGGCGAGTAACGCCCTGTATGACCGCTTTCTGAAGCAAACTAAACGCCCTGCCCGCTGGCAGCCGGTAAAAGGCGATGGCGAACAAGCCGCCAATATGCCTTACGACGAAGCCGAAGCCTTTTGCGCCTGGTTAGGACAAGGCAATGGCCTGGACATGCGCCTGCCTACCGAAGCCGAATGGGAATACGCCGCCCGCAGCCGTGGCCAGCCCTTTCCCTGGGCCACCGATAATGGTCAATGGCAGGCAGGCCGCAATCTGCCCGAGCAAGGCAGCGAAGCAGACAAGACTGGCGCCTTTCCGCCCAATCCGCTGGGCATCCAGGATATGGCCAACGGATTGCATGAATGGGTCATCTCCGACCCCACCCGTGATCCAGCCCACGTACGGATTTTCAAAGGCGGCAGCAATGAGGGTGCCAACACACGCAACACCATCCCCACACGCGGCATAGTCTTTCCATTGTCGGAAGCAGCCATTGAAGCCAAACCCGAACTGGCCCGCCTGAAAGGCCGCCCGGTAGGCACCGTGTATTTTCAAAACGCCACCGCGCGTTGTGTGGCCCCCTTGAAAAGCAACGGCACGCCACCTGTATCGGCCACACAAAACACCATCCTGCCGCCGGCTTTTGATGATGTGACGGACAAGCCCTGAGCTATCCGTTCTTCAGCAAACCCGTGGCCAGTTCAACAAATGCTTGTTTGGCCTTTTCCAATTCAACGGCAGGCTGCTCGGCTGCAGCAATCCACAAAGCGGCATTCAGCGTGGCTCCACTTAACAGTCTGGACATCGCCTCCGCTTCGATCGCCTTGATCACGCCCTCACCTTGCAGTTGTTCCAAACATTTTTTTGTACTTTGAATACACGCATTCTGGTTTGACCACTGCGCGGGATTACCGAGCACAGCCGGGCCATCCAGCAGCACGATCCGTTGAATCTCGGGCTCCAAGGCCATCTCCATATAGGCGATGCTTTCGTTGATAAAGCCTTGCCAGGTCGATTCAGCCTGACTGACAACCACCCGCAAGCGCGCCGACATTTCCTGATCTATCTGCGCAATCACCGCCTCCAGCAAGCCCTTTTTATCGCCAAAGTGGTGATAAAGCGCCCCGCGTGTCAGCCCGACATTCGCCGTAAAGTCATCCATCGAGGAATCCGCATAACCCTTTGTGGCGAAGGCAAGCCTGCCTGCCTCCAATAAGCGTTGTCGTGTTTCCTTGATCATCTCATCGCGTTTTCTCACCATGAATGCGCCTATCTCCCAGTCCTGACCCAAAATCCATACGCCGCGTATGTCATTCACAAGTATCAACATACGAGGCGTATATTATTTCGCATACGCTACGTATGTTACTGCATACGTAGCGTATTTGAATGCTACAAGCTTCACCCCCACCCAACAAGGACTACCCATGTCAAACGCGTATGCAGAAATCTTTCATCCACCTGGGGCGAAAAGCTTCATGGCCGCTTCTACCCTGGCTAGACTGGCGCTCCCCATGACAACGATTGGCATTGTTGCCATGCTGTCGCAAACACATGGACAGTACTGGTTGGCAGGTGCGGTCTCTGCCTTGTTCGCCATTGCCAATGCCTTCATTGCCCCCAGGATCTCGAAATGGGTGGATGCGAAAGGACAGGCAGCCGTCCTGCGACCCGCCACACTGGTCACCCTTCTTGCTCTGTTGGGACTGGCCGCAGCGGCCCACCAGGACTGGCCGATCTGGACTTTCTTTGTATGCGCACTTCTGGCGGGTGTGATGCCCAGCATGGCGGCCTTATCTCGTGCCCGTTGGGCCGAGATGTTTCGCGGCAAGCCTCAATTGCATACTGCCTTTTCCTTTGAATCGATTGTGGATGAGATTGCCTATATTTGCGGACCCGTCTTTGGCATTGGGCTTAGCGTCAGCCTGTTTCCCGAAGCAGGCGTATTAAGTTCGGCGTTCTTCCTGGCAATCGGCTCTTTTTGGCTGTCATCGCAAAAAGCCACGGAGCCGCCCACCAAAAACCAGAGCGGCCTTATCACCAGTTCCGTCTTGAACTATCCAGCCGTGTGGATTGTTGCCCTCATGTTTGCAGGCATGGGCTGTATCGTTGGTACGGCAGAAGTCGCTGTTGTCGCGCTGACAGAAGCGCAGGCCCAAAAAGGAGCGGCAACCTACATCCTGTCCGCCAATGCCGTGGGCTCGTTCCTGGTCGGTATTGTTTTTGGCACGATGAGCTTCAAATCCTCGCTGACGCAACGCCTCTTGTACGCAGCGCTCATCGCCACCTTGATGACCTTGCCACTACCGTTTACCAACTCGCTCGGTTTGCTGGCCTTCCTCTACTTTCTCTCCGGCGCATCCTTGTCGCCCACCTTCATCTCCGGCTTTGGTCTGATCGAACACACGGTTCCTTCAAGCCAGCTAACCGAAGGCATCACCTATGCGCAGACCGGGCTGCTGCTTGGCTTTGCCTTTGGTTCTACGGCAACGGGTTGGGTTGTGGATGCCTATGGCCCATCCAGCGGTTTCTGGGTTGCCGTTGGGGGTGGTGTCGCCGCTTTGCTCACCATTGCAGGCGGATACAAGCATCTTTCAAGCGTTTCTACCCAACAGGCATCAGCAGCCTGACACTTTCTGACACGGCCAGGTTCAAACAATCCCCGGCGGCAATCCACTGGTACAGACGGCGACGACCTTGGCGTCGTCTTCGCTGGTGGACAGATAAATATGTCCGATGCCGCTGTCAAAATACGCCGACTCGTGGGCGTCCAGAAACAGGGTTTCGCCGGTTTCAAACTGGATGGCAATAGAGCCGGACAGCACAATCACAAACTCCTGTCCGGCGTGACGGATATAGTCGTCAAACTCGCTGGCATCGCGTGAGTCAATCACGGCCAGAATCGGGTTCATGTGCTTGCCGCTCAGCTCGCCAAACAAGAGGCCGTATTCGTAATTACGGGTGGCGTAGCCAGGGGTGGCGGTGGATTTGTGGCTGGAAATGCCCACTTCAGTGGTGGGCAAAGGCTGCTCGGTTTCCTGATCGGGAACGGCAAACAGCGAGCCAACTTCTATATTCAGGGCACGGGCCAGGACCACAAACTTTTCATAGCTCAAGGTGACCTGCCCCAGTTCTGCTTTGGAAATGGTAGAAAGCGCCAAGCCGGTTTTTTCAGACAACTGCTTGAGTGTCTGTTTTTGATTATGTCGGGCTTGGCGCAGGCGGGTTCCTACCTGTTCCTTGCTGAGCAGTTCATTACGTAGCATCCCTGGATTGTAAGCGGCGCAAACGGAACCAGGCAATCAGAATCCAGGCCATCAAAACAAAGCCCAGGTAGCCGAAAAACGGATATACCGTGCCCACCAAATTGATGAAACCGATCTTGGCGCCGACCAGTCCCAACACCCCGGCAACCGCCGTGCCAATATTGAATTTACGGGTATTGGGCGGGAAAATCCGGGCCGAGAAGGAATACAGCACGCCCACCGAGGTGGTCAGAATCATGGCAAAAATCACCACGGACATGATGGTTCCCAGCAGTTTGGACTGTTCGGTAGCCAGCATCAGCATGGGCAAGGCGGCCGAGCCAATGGTGTCGATACGGCCAAACACACCGGCACTGATCAGCACGATCAAAAAGCCCAGCAACAAGCCACCCACCAGACCACCCAACAAGGCATTGCGACGCGAGGTGGCTTGCGCACCCGCAATCATCAGGAACGGCGCTCCCACCACCATGTTGTAAGACACGTACAGCAAAGAGCCGACCAGCCAATGACCCGCACCTTGTGGTTTGGTATGCGCAATCACATCCAGTTCCTCCAAAGGCAGATCCCGCGTATTCCAGCTGTAAATACACAGGAAAATCACCATCAGTACCAGGATGGGCGTAACACTGCCAATAAAGGCCATCACCCGATCCACGCGCAGGAACACAATCAGCACCGTTACCAGCATGACCGCAATACTGCCGTATTCAGCTGGTATGCCCCATTGCTGCTCCATCAGCGAGCCGCCGCCCGCAAACATCACCACGGCAATGGCGTACATGAAGAAGGTAATCATGATGTCGACCACCACGCCCATGCGTGGCCCACAAATCAGATACAAACCTTCCTTGAAGGAATGCGATACCGAAACCTGGCTAAGCTCCCCCACCGCCATGCCCAGTATCGTGAAGCACAGACCACTGACCACCCCTCCCAGCAGCCCCCAATACCCAAAGCTGCTGAAAAACTGCAATATCTCTTGTCCTGATGCAAAGCCGGCCCCCACCACCACACCGACAAAGGCCATCGCAATGCCCAGGATATTTTTTATATTCGACATGCTTTCTCCTCCGGGAGATCAAAGTGCTGCTGTTTTTATGTTCTGAAACGAGCGGGTGACACCACAGCCGGATCAATCTTCAAGGCCTTCAAGGACTCGGGCAGATCCTGCTTTTGCAACAAGCTGGCCGCCAGCAAGGACGCACCGGCTGCGGTTTGAATCCCGTAGCCACCTTGGCCAGCCAGCCAGAAAAAGCCCGGACATTGCGCGTCCTGACCAATCACCAGCTCACCATCGGGAGCAAAGCTGCGCAGACCCGCCCAGGTGTGGCTAGGACGGCGAATGCGAAGTTGGGTGCGTTCTTCAATCCGGTAAATGCCGGTGGCCACATCCAGCTCTTCGGCCACTACATCATGGGCATCCACGTCGTCGGCATTAGCTGGCGAACCCAGCAACATGCCGGCATCAGGCTTGAAGTAGAACTCTTCGCCAATATCAATGACGGCGGGCCATTCACGATGGTCCACACCTTCAGGCGGCGAAAACAGGAATGCGGAACGACGCTTGGGTTGAATGCCCAACGCCTGCACGCCACAGCGCTCGGCCAAAGTATCAGCCCAGGCACCCGCAGCATTGACCAGAACGCGAGTGCGCAAGGTCGTGGGTTCGGAGGTAAGTTGCACTTCCCAGCATTCGCCATCCCACTTGGCCGACAGCACTTCCGTGTCCAGACGCAACTTCACGCCCTTGGCTTGCGCGCCTTTCAGAAAACCCTGGTGCAAGGCATGCACATCCATGTCCTGACCCTGGCCGTCATACAAGGCACCGGCCAATTGCGCCGGGTCCAGACATGGCACCATGGCCAGGGCTTCTTCAGCACTCAAGCGGCTGACATCCAAGCCTTGCCCATGCCAATCCTGATACTGGCTGTCCAGCAAACCCTGTTGCTCGGCGGTCCCCACATACAGCACACCGCGCGGCAGCAAAATCGGCTGATCGCTAAAGCCCGCAGGCGGATGGCTGAAAAAATCGTTGCCCGCCACCGTCAAGGCACGAATCGTTTCAGTACCGTAAGTTTCAACAAACATCGCGGCCGAGCGTCCCGTGGAGTGATACGCAGCATGGGACTCTCTTTCCAGAACCAGCACTTGGGCACTTTCGGGCAAACGGTAGGCCAAAGACACGCCAGCCATCCCGGCTCCAACAATTACGTAGTCATACACCATAAAATTCTCATATCCGATAATTGAGGGCTAATAGTAGGTCTTTCCCGAAAAAACATCCAAGAGGGTTTTTACTAGGCGGACACTTCCGGCTGCCTTGCAGGCCTTATGGAACGCCAGTTCCGAAGTCATTTCGATGTCAAAACAAGCGCTTGGAGGCTGTTTTAGCCAATGCAATCGGACTGCACGAAGAACGGTCAAAAACCGGCTATCGCGCCACCAAATTATTCAAACGTCATGGATTCTCTTTTAAACCTCGCCTATCCATAAGCGGTTGCCTCCCCGAAAAAAGGATAAAAAAAACCTTCTGACCCAGACGAGTCAGAAGGCAAAAAAGCGTCTGCCCGTGCTCAGCAGTACATTTGGAAGAAATCGGACATTACTCGATGCGGATTTCAAACACGACTTCCGAAAACCTCCAAAAAGAGCAGCGTGGCCTTATTTGAATAACAAACAAAACAGGTTTTCAGAAAAGTTGGTGTGCCATCTTGAAAATTGGCATAATTTTTGCTTTTACGGCCAGGAGGTAAAAAATTTCCGATATAAAACAGCATTTTCAAGGTCCTCTTTGGGGGCACCTCCATCCCCGCTCACAGTCTGATTTTGTCCGCCCGACTCAATTCAAACATCAATAAATCTGCGGCAATCCGTCGCTTTTCCATCTGCTCCAAAGTTCTCCACCAGACCCACATCCTCCTATACGAAAAACCCGGCAGCTGGCCGCCATCGTCTGTTCTGGCCCCTCATCCCTTTTAGTTCTCAGTCTGCTATTCAGCCGCCATATAACTGGCCCTTTAAGCTTACAATCGCAACCCCGTTATAAGCTTATATATATAACCCTTGAGTTAGATCAATTTTGCTCCGGACAAGGGTTTCTTGCCCCTTGGGCTCTCTATACCATGCGTACTGAGTGTGACTTGAAGTTATTTGACACATTTATTTAATAATTATGGGTAATGTCTATGAACGTCTTATCTAAGACCCTGATCCTTGCACTAGTGGGGCTGGGGGCTGCCTATGGCGGATCTCAGCTTATTTTGTCGCAACGCAGCATCGTCTCCTCCTCGGCAAACACCATCAAGCTGGATGATGACGCCCTGATCAAGCAGGGAGCTTACGTCTCCCGCACTGGCGACTGTGTGGCCTGTCATACCGTTCCTGGCGGTCAAAAGTATGCAGGCGGCCTGGCCATGCAAACTCCGCTGGGAGCGATCTACTCCACCAACATCACGCCTGACAAGGAAACGGGCATAGGCAACTACACCCTGGACGAGTTCAAAACCGCCGTCCAGCATGGGGTACGCAAGGATGGCGCCGCGCTCTACCCCGCCATGCCCTACCCATCCTACTCGGTCATGAGCGACGAGGACATGAATGCCTTGTACGCCTACTTCATGAACGGCGTTCCGGCGGTCAAGCAGCAAAATGCCGACCCCACCTTGCCCAAGCTCTTCCAGATGCGCTGGACCATTGCTTTCTGGCAATGGATGTTTGCGCCCACCGATCAGACTTTTGTGGCTGACGAAGGCCTGGATGATCTGAAAAACCGGGGTGCTTACCTGGTGCAGGGCCCCGGCCACTGTGGCGCCTGTCACACGCCGCGCGGCTTGGCGTATCAGGAGCTGGCGCTGAACCTGAAAGACGGCGACGACTACCTGTCCGGTGCCGTGATTGACGGTTGGCGCGCCAAGAGCCTGCGCGGCGAAGGTCGTGGTCTGGCCAGCTGGTCTGAAGAAGAACTGCTGGATTTCTTTGCTACCGGCCGTACCGATAAAGTGGCGGCCTTTGGTGCCATGACCGATGTGGTCGAACACAGCACCCAGTACATGAGCCCTCAGGACCAAAAGGCCATGGTGCAGTATCTGAAATCCTTGCCGCCCGTCAAAGGCCGCAATCCCGAGATCCCGCATCAAGCTGACACCACCACACAGAAACAGCTGGATGGCCAATACACCTCGCCCGGCGCCTGGTTGTATGCCACCCACTGTGTGACCTGTCACCGTGCCGACGGAAAAGGCGTACCCCGTATTTTCCCGGCACTGGCTGGCAACTCGGCTGTTTTTGCCAACAACCCGCAATCGGTCATTCAAGTGACTTTGGAAGGTGGACGCATGCCTGAAAACAGCGTCGACAAAATGACCTTCACCATGCCTGCCTTCCGCCATTTGGGCGACCAGGACATTGCCGATCTTGTTAACTACATTCGCACCAGCTGGACCAACCAAGCCCCCACCGTGCAGGCGGCCGACGTTGCCCACATCCGCCAGTTTGTAGCCAATAAATCGCCCAATATCCAGCCTCAAGGAGCCAGCCATGAGTAAAGCCAAAACCCTGTCCGTTCTGGCTGTGGCCATTGCCGGTGTCGCAGCGGCAAGCTGGTATGCCTTTGCGGCCAGCCCCGCCCTGACAGGCCCGACTCCCGCCACTTATCCCATTATTAATGTGGAAAGCAAAGAGGTCGTGGGCCAGTACACCATTCCTTCGGACCTGCTGATCGAGAAAGCCCCGGATGCCGAAGCGATTTTGTACGGCAAACGCCTCCTGAACGAAACGCGCCGTCTGCTGCCCGACAATGTGGGCGCTGCCATGAACTGCAATAGCTGTCATATTGACCAGGGCAAGGCCCCGCGTGGCGCGCACTACATCAACAGCTTTGTCAGCTACCCCAAAGTCATGCCCCGCTCGGGCAAGATGGTGGACCTGGCGGGCCGCATCAATGGCTGTTTCATGCGTTCCATGAACGGCAAGGCCGTGCCGGTGGATTCGCCCGAAATGCAAGGCATGCTGGCCTATATGAAGTGGTTGGCGCAAGGGGTTCAACCCGGTCAGAAAGTCCAAGTGCCTATTGATGGCCCGCTGGATCATGAGCTGATCCCCAATCCTGAACGCGGTAAAGCACTCTATGCAGTTCAATGTGCCAGCTGTCACGGCGAAGAAGGCCAGGGTCTGAAAGACGAACGCGGCAATATCGTGTTCCCGCCATTGTGGGGTGACGAGTCCTTCAATATCGGCGCGGGCATGGCGCGTACTTTCAAGGCCGCAGTGTTCATCAAATACAACATGCCCATGAGCGTGGCCTCCCACGGAGGCTGGGGCCAGGGTGGTGTGCTGAACGATCAGGACGCTGTGGACATTGCCGAGTACTTTACGCATATGCCACGACCTGACTTTGCCGGCAAGGTGAACGACTGGCCGAATGGTAAAAAGCCCAAGGACGCCCGTTATTAAGGTCTTTGTATCAAGACCTGTTTAAAGCCAGTCTGAAGGATTGCAGTTAGATCTCAGGATCGGCCTTCCCCCAAGCGAATGAAACGGCCCTCTTCATGAGGGCTGTTTCTTTTTTTTCTCGGGAAAAGACGGGGCTCAAGGTCTGCGCATCTCTTCTTGATAAGCTCAAGATGACCTCCTGTGACTGGCCGGAAACCTTCCCTTGAATTTCACTGACGTTCCTGCCTCTCTCTTCGTGCACAATCGTGTAGCATCTTTCCTCTCTCGACCCTTGAAGCTCAGTTATTAATCAGGTGCACACATGATCCATGGAAAAACCCTAGAGGCCTGGCAAACCAGCCACCCACTTATCCGCGATCTGATCGCCTTGAAAGAAAGCACCTGGTTCAATCCGGCCATCGCCCCCGCTTCTGAAGCCTTGGCGGATGTAGGACTGAACGCGCAAGATGTGCAGGCGGCCAGTGCTCGTTTGCAGCGCTTTGCACCGTATCTGAAAGCCGTCTTTCCTGATACAGCAGCCAGCAACGGCATCATCGAATCCCCTCTCAAACCTTTGAATCAACTACGCCAAACGCTGATTCAAGAAAACGCGCTGGCGCATGTAGGGGCCTTGTGGCTGAAGGCTGATAGCGAACTTCCCATTTCCGGTTCCATCAAAGCCCGTGGCGGCATCCATGAAGTCCTGAAACATGCAGAGGACCTGGCACTGGAAGCCGGTCTGATCACGCTGACGGACGACTACAGCCAGCTGGACAGCGAACAGGCCCGCGCCTTCTTCAGTCAATATTCCATCGCCGTCGGTTCGACCGGCAATCTGGGCATGTCGATTGGCATCATGAGCGCCAAGCTGGGCTTTAACGTCAGCGTCCATATGTCGGCCGATGCCCGCCAATGGAAAAAAGACAAGCTGCGAGCCAACGGCGTGAATGTGGTCGAACACCAGTCCGACTACAGCGTGGCGGTGGAGCAAGGCCGTGAACAAGCCTCCCAAGACCCACGTTGCTACTTTGTCGATGATGAAAACTCCCCGGATCTTTTCCTGGGCTATGCCGTGGCGGCCGAACGATTGGCCGCGCAATTTAAGCAAGCGGGCATTGTGGTGAATACAGACCACCCCTTATTCGTCTATCTGCCCTGCGGCGTAGGTGGTGGCCCCGGTGGCGTGGCCTTTGGCCTGAAACTGATTTTTGGCGATGCCGTGCATTGCCTCTTTGCCGAGCCGACACACTCCCCGTGCATGCTGCTGGGCGTGTATACCGGCTTGCATGATGAGATCAGCGTGCAGGATTTCGGCATTGATAATGTCACCGCCGCCGATGGCCTGGCCGTAGGGCGCCCTTCAGGGTTTGTGGGCAAGGCCATGCAGCGTCTGATCGACGGCTATTACACCGTAACGGACGAAGAACTGTACCGCTTGATGGTCATTGCCTACGAAAAAGACCAGGTCAAACTGGAGCCCTCCGCCCTGGCTGGTGTACCCGGTATGGCAAAGGTATTGAACTCGCCAGAGTATTTGCAGCGCATGGGCTTTACACTGGCTCAGCTGGAGAACGCTACCCATCTGGTCTGGGGAACCGGCGGCAGCATGGTGCCCGAGGTGGAGTTTCAAGCCTATCTGGATAAGGGACGTAGTCTGTAATCGGGAATAGACAGGACAGGCTCTTATGCAAAACGGAGCCTGTTCCATCTGGCCATCCATCCATCAATCAAGTCTCGGCTCTTTGTCTCTGACGCCACACACCGGGCGAGACTCCTTCCAAACGACTAAAAGCGCGGCTCAGGCTGGACTCATTGTCATAACCCACCTGCGCAGCAATGTCCCCTATGGTCTGCGAACCGGATGCCAGCAAAAGCTTGGCTTTATAGATACGCCAAGCGGTCAGGTACGCCAACGGTGCTTGCCCCAGCGCTGCCTTGAACAGAGCAGAAAAGGTAGACCGGGACAGTCCAATCAGTGCCCCCATTTCCTCCACCGTCCATGGATACGCAATCTGCTGATGCACAGCTTGCAAGACCGAGGCCATCCTGGGGTCTCGAATACCCGCCAGCAGCCCCGCTCCCAAAAAGGCACAGCGCGATAAAGCTCGCAGCACCTGAATAAACAACACATCAATCAAGCGGGCGTTAATCAGCTGAGTTCCGTAATCCCGATGTTGCGCTTCGGTCTGTAGTACATGCAGGATATTTTTTATGGCGTAGGCATCTTCCGCCTTCAAGCGAGTATGCACCAAGGGACCAAGCGCATTGAACAGGGGTTCGGCAGCCAGCTTATTGAAAGCAAAGCGGGCCGTCACGATTTCAGTCAAAGCACCGTCGCCACCATGGGTGATGGGCTCGCCATGCGGATACCGAGCCAAGGTGTCACAGGAAATCAACAGACTCCCCCCACCGTCGTACAGCGAGAACTGCACCCCAGGTTGAATAAGCAAGCAGGTATCCGCTTCCAGCAGCACGGGCTCTGCCCGCTGCTCCCCCTGCAAATAGCACGCCCCTTTGCTGACAATCAGCAGCCGCGCATACTCGCCGGTGTCAAAACTGACACTCCACGGCGCGCGCAGTTGAAAGCACGCATACAAAGCATGCCGCAAGCGCATGCCATCCAGAATTTCATCGAAGGGATTCATGACGATCAGACGATAGGACAGGAAAATCAGACTTTTAACTATAGATCGTCTGAAGCGCCAAGCCTAGCATGCTCCATGCAAGCATCAACAGGAGCAAACATGAACAGCTATCGTTTTACGCAATATGGCAGTCTGGACTATCTGGAACTACGCCAGGAACCGATTCCTGAACCCGGTCCTGGACAAGTGCGGGTTCAGATCATGGCCTCATCCTTGAACTTCAGAGACCTGCTGGTCATGAAAGATACGTTGCGCTATCCCAGCACACCAGGGGCGATACCGTTATCAGATGCGGCAGGCGCCATTGATGCCCTTGGCCCCGGTGTGCAACGCTTCAAGTTGGGGGACCCTGTCATCAACAGCTTCTTCCCAAACTGGTTCGGTGGACCGGCCCATGCAGGCCGAGAACAATATGGCATTGAGCATGATGGCTGGCTCACTCAATACAAAGTCGTTTCGGCAGAGGCCTTGTCACTTATGCCCACCCACCTGAGTTTTGAGGAAGCGGCAACCCTGCCTTGTGCAGCCTTGACCGCCTGGTCAGCACTGGAAGGCATTAATGCGGGTGATACGGTGCTGACACAAGGAGGGGGTGGTGTCTCGACTTTTGCCATTCAACTGGCCAAGGCAATGGGAGCCCACGTGATTTCCAGCACCTCTTCCGACGACAAGTTCGACAAGCTGCTGCAACTAGGGGCTGACAAGGTCTTCAACTACAAAGACACGCCAGAATGGTCCGAACTTGTACGAGACTACACGCATGGCGAAGGTGCCAATCGTATTGTTGATGTTGGTGGTCCGGTGACGATTGCACAATCCATCAAGGCGGTTGCTGCGGGTGGGCAGGTGTCCCTGGTCGGCTCCTTAGGAAAATCTGCGGAATCGCTGGACGTGATGGATCTGGTCTTTAGCCAGGCCAGCTACAAAGCCATCGGCGTGGGTAGCCGCAGCGATCTGGAAGCCATGAATCGAGTCATTAGCCAGCACCGAATTCATCCCGTGATCGATCAGGTCTTCGATTTTAAAAACGCCCATGAGGCCTACCGCTATCTGCAACAGCGCCATCGCTTTGGCAAAATCGTGATCCATCACTAATTACTGAGTCCGGACATTAGGTAAATCAAATCCAATTGAGAAGCAGTTGGAATACAATCGCGCCATGTCTGTCCAACGGCACTGCTCTCTCGCAAAGAATGGCGTAGCCTGGCAAATTCTTTTTTGCCTGGCGATCCTGTCATTTCTGTGCCGTTCGCTGATCCCGGCGGGATACATGCCGGATAGCTCGGGCAAGCAGGACGGCTTCTTTTCCGTCACGCTGTGTGCCCCCGGTGGAACGCCCAGCACGATCTGGATGAGCCTGACGGAACAGGCCGACCCGCCGCAATCCAATGAGCATGCGGACATTCAGAAGTGCCCTTACGCACTGGTTCTGTCCCAGGTAGCCTTGCCCAGCGCCGATATGGCAAGCCTGGATGCTCCGGTGGTTCACCAGCCTTTGCTCTTGGTACACCGTAATCAAAGCTTGCCGCCCCTGCCCGCCCTGGGGCCGCCGCTAGGGTCACGCGCTCCCCCTGCCAACCTTGTTTGATCTCTCGTAGCCGACTGCCGTCTGTGCAGTCGCTTTTCAGCGAAGTCATTCAAGGTTTTTTTATGTCCATCTTTTCTGTTTCTGCACAGGCATGCGCCGTGCAGGCCGCCCCCTTTCTGCCCTCTGTCCCATTGGCCCAAGGATCAGCACGCGCACGACTCAGCGTCCTGACTTTGGCCTTGCTGTTTTCCAGTTCCTGGGCCAGCCTTGCCCATGCACAGACGCCAACGCTGGCCCCCGTCGTCGTCACTCCGGAGCGTGGCAAAAGCCTGACTGTCCCGGACCTGCAAACTGCTCAAAAAACCATTGAGCAAACCGCGGGCGGTGTCGCTCTGGTGCCCGAAAGCGCTTGGCGTGATACCAAAGCCGCTACCGTCAAAGACATGCTCGACTACACACCGGGGGTATTTGCGCAACCCAAATGGGGTGATGATGCGCGCCTGTCCATACGTGGCTCGGGCCTGTCACGTTATTACCATCTGCGCGGCATCAGCCTGTACCAAGATGGCATTCCACTGAACGACCCGGACGGCAGCAGCAATTTTCATCGTATCGACCCTACGGCCTACCGTTATACCGAAGTCTATAAAGGTGCCAATGCCTTGCAATACGGAGCCGCCACCTTGGGCGGAGCCATCAACTTCGTGACCCCTACCGGCCATGATGCCGACGTCTTTCAGGGGCGCCTGGATGCGGGTAGTTTTGGTTGGCGACGCGTGCAGCTGAGCAGCGGCTTTGCAGGCGAGAAACTGGATGGCGTGATTTCCGGCTCCTGGCAAACCCAGGATGGTTATAGAGAACAAAGTGCAGGTCACTCCCTGCGGGCAAATGCAAACCTGGGCTGGCGTTTGTCAGACCAAGCAGAAACCCGTTTTTACCTGAGCGGTTATCAGATTCACCAGGATATTCCCGGCTCCGTCAGCCGCGATCAGGCTCTGAATAATCCACGGCAAGCCGCCAAGGAAAACAAGGAGCACGACTGGCAGCTCAACCTGGACGGTGGCCGCATTGCCAACCGCACAGTGCTGATCATGGGAGAGACGCAGTACGAGCTGGGCGGCTGGTTTGAACAAAGCTCGTTGCGACACCCTATTTATCAGTTTGTTGATAGGGACACGAGCAGCTACGGCGCTTACGGCAGGTTGGTCAGCACCAGCCCGCTTGCGGGCAGAGACAATCGCTTCACGTTGGGCCTGACCTGGTCGGCAGGCAAAATTGATGCCAAAAACTCGGTAAACGTGGGGGGCAAACGGCTGGAGAAACTGTCTGCCAGCAAAGACAGATCCAACAACCTGAGCGCCTATGCCGAAAACGCCTGGAGTCTAGGCTCGGACTTATCCCTGATCACCGGCCTGCAATACTTGCATGCTCAACGCAAACGCCAGGATCTGTACAACGGCGGCCTGCCCACTACCCGATCCGGGGACAAGAGCTACAACTTCTTTAACCCCAAATTAGGGCTATTGTGGGATGCAGGTCCGCAGTGGCAAATCTACGGCAATATTTCCCGCAGCGCCGAACCGCCTACGTTTGACGACATGACGTTCTCGACCAGCAATGATCTGGATCGCCTGCAAGCTCAACGCGCCACCACCTTCGAAATTGGCACCCGAGGAGAAAGCGGGGACGTGGCCTGGGATGTCTCGCTGTATCATGCGCGCGTCAAAAATGAGCTCCAATGCATCAGCGCGCCCTGGAACATTTGCGACAAGACCGTTAACGCGGATCGCAGCACTCACCAGGGCATAGAGCTGGGTGTGCAATGGACAGCCGCCCGTGGTTTGTTGGTGCAAGGTCTGCAAAGTGACAGTCTGGACATCAAAGGCGCCTACACCTACAGCAACTTCAAGTTCGACAACGATCAGGACTGGAACAACAATCAAATGCCCGGTGTGCCCAAGCACTATCTGCGCGCAGAGATTATTTACAAGCACCCTTCGGGCTTTCACATTGGTCCCAATGTGGAATGGGTGCCGCAGGCTTACTACGTAGACAACGCCAACACCACCAAAACCAGTTCCTATGCCTTGCTTGGCGTGCGAGCTGGCTGGGAGCGCGGCCCCTACTCCTTCTATATAGACGGCCGCAACCTGACAGATCGTCGATACATCGCCAGTGCCAGTATTACGGACTACGCCACCGCCTCCTCGCCCTTGTTCGAGCCAGGTACAGGGCGATCTGTCTTTGCCGGTGTGCAGATCCAGTATTGATTCCGCTTTTTTATCTTTTCAAGGGCTTTGCCATGCACGTCACATCACAGCTGCTGATCCTTGCATGTCGGATCACGGCCCCCAGGCTGCCAAGCAGTCAGATGAGCACTCTGCTCGGGGCGAAAGCCCCACCCTGTCCTTTATTAGCTTGAGAAACAAGGAGTTTTCATGAAAATAGCTTCACAACATCACCGGACCTTCAAGGTGACACTCCATGGCCTTTTCTTCGCCGTGGCTTTGCTCGTCTTGTTCGCCATGCTCACAGGCGTGGCTCGTGCAGCGCCTCCAGAGGCCGATCGTATCTCCCACGCCATGAAAGCGATTTGGGACAGCCCCGAAGCGCCTCTGGTGGTGGAGCCTATCGTGATCGAGGGTGACTACGCCCTGGCCGGCTGGACGCAACTGACGCGTGGTGGTCGTGCGCTATTGAAGAGTCGCCATGGGGAATGGAGTGTTCATATGTGCGGCGGCGATGGCTTGAACGATGTAGAGACCCTGACCATGGCCGGCATGAGCGCTGAAGCAGCAGAGCGCCTGGTCAAGAACACCAGCGAAGCAGAAGCCAAACTGCCCGCCGAGGTGACCGCCAAATTCTCCACCTTTGGAGACAATATGGTGGTGGATCACAACCATCACCCGGACTAATCCAGACAGGGAAACCCGCTGCGCAAAGACTGAGTCAGCAAGGAATCACTGTGCCTGGCTACCGGATCGCCGGATCGCCGGGCCGCAGCTTGCTCTACTCAGTCCGAGTGTGGTCATGCCCGCACTGACCACACTTCTTGCGCGGAAACGGCGAATAGCTGGTGAACAAGCTCTGGCTGCCCATGAACGGCGACAAGCCACAGGTCGGGCAACTAAAAACCGTCATCGCCACCAGGCCCTGACCCAGAATGTAGAAGCCAAACACCAAAAACCCGAACGTACCCAAGACGCGGTCCAGTATCGGCAGCCCAAAATACAAGGCGACCAGGAGCACAACATTGAACAGGGTAAACAGCCAGGCTTTTTTGTAGAGCGACATCAATGACCTTTTAGAATCAGCTCCCACAGCCTGGAAGTGACTTATCGATTTAATTCAAGCGTGGCTAGTTTACGGGATTCAGTCCGCCTTGGAGGGGACTGAGCAAGCTGGTCACAATTTCGCCCCAGATCATAACAAGCAGCCATCTATCCGGCACAAGCGATGAATGTTTCTGAATGCAATGTTCTGGCAATACCCATCCTTCATGATCTAGGATCTTCCAACAAAATCCCCTAACGGACCATGAACCTCGCTTCTTTGCACTCTCTTGTCCCCGCCCGACAACAGCTTCTGCGTGTCCTGGGTATCGCCCTGCTGCCCTTGGCCTTGGCAGCCTGCGACAGCGGTTCCAGCACAGGCGGCAATAACTCACCCGAAGCCCCTGTCGTTACGCCACCCGTCACTGAAGAGCCGGAACCCCCTCGCAACACCGCCTATCTGGACAGCAAAGCAGGCGATGTCATCAAAGTCCGCATCGAAGAACTGCATCCCACCCAGGCTGCCATTGGCTACGATCAGGTCTACTACAAGCTCGGCCGCTGGCAAGGCGATCTGGATCGCCCTACCTGGGCTAACAACTCCAAGCAGCAACTGGACTACCTGAATCGCACCATCGGCAAGAAGTTTGACGACTACTGCGAGGATATGGGCGGCACCGAGCGCGCCCAGAAATTTCTGACCATTGCTGAGGTTCAAGCTGCCCGCCTGGACCAGCCCACCACCTATCTGTGTAAAGACCCGTTGGGCTCGCAAACAGAAAACCTTAAAACCGTGGTCGTAGGCTGGGACGGCAATCTGTACCTGACCGATGGCCACCACACTTTCTCCTCTCTGCGCGAGATCCCTGACGGCGGCCCCAAACTGCCCGTCTGGGTTAAAGTCAGCGCCAACTACAGCGATATCCGCGAGGCCTCTGCCTTCTGGGAGCGCATGAGCAAAGAAAAACTGGTCTGGCTGCGTGATGGTGAAAACCAGGCTATTACCGTCGAACAACTGCCCACCCGTGTTGGCCTGGCCAGCGAAAAAGAAGCCGGTGGCATGCAGGAAGACCGCTATCGCTCCCTGGCGTATTTCACCCGCGACGTTGCTTATAACAACGGCAATCTGCCTGAATACGCGGAATTTCTGTGGGGCGACTGGCTGCGTCGCCAGGCTTCAGAGGGCCAACTGGCCAAGCTGGACGAATACCTGATGGCCCCACCCGCCACACCGGCCCAGATTCTGGCTGTCAGCACTTTGAACAAGGCCTTGAAACCCGGTGGCTCGGACGACAGTTACGCGGCTGCCGTGCGTGATGCCTCTCTGAAAATGACGGCGCTGAAAGACTCGGATCTGGTCTTTGAAGACCGCGATGCGGCAGCCTTAGGCCGTATCGTCCTGGAAGCTGACGCTGCCAGTGACTCCGTCACTAAAACAGCTCGCGACACCTTGGAAGAACTGCCACGCGATGACGTTAAATCCGACGGCAGCCCACGGGGTGCTGGCAAGCTGTGGTTTGCGGTGAACTACCGCAATTGCGGCAAGCCTGCGGCGGGGACTTGCTGGGGTTGGTAATTAAACCACTCAGGATCTAGTCAAATAAAAAGCCCGCATTGCGGGCTTTTTTACAGCCTTACCTCGCCTGCGTTTCTATTGCGCAACCCTACCGAGCACAATTGCATAACTACCTTGCACCGCAGCTTGAACTGACACATCAGACAACTGGAGTGTCATATGTTTGCCTTTATGAAGCGACAGCCTATCAGCAACAAACGCTTTCCCATCAGCAAACACAGAGTAAGCTACCAAAGGCTGATCCTGATTAAGGTCATTCGTGACCTTAATCGAAAAACTCATCACCAAAGCACTTGCGGCGACCTTCCCTTTCGTGGCGGACTTAATACGCTCTTTAATTTGAGTAGGGATAACCAAGCCGAGCAACATATTCTCATGGGAGCGAAAATTGATATGTTCCTCAGAAAACAGCTTATCGCTACCAGCGGCATCCAAGGCAACAGGCAACTCAAATCGGGCATAAGAATTCATTCGCTGCTGATAGCATTCCACATACTTTGCATCTTTGAATATGCCAGGAATAGCTTGCTGAGCTTCCAGCAGGGAATTAGAGGGCTTGCGAGAATCTTCATAATGATTGCAAGCACTAACCTCGACCGTCAGTTCACCGGGCAGCATCTTGCCTGCACCACCCTCAAGCTCGCTAAGTTTGATTTCAGTACTGATATTCGTTTTACATGCGGCCAGCAATGCTAGCAACGCAATCGCCCCAACGTTTACAACACGCATCTCACGGCTCCTCAGTTTCTTGTAATTAGTTGAACGCCCGCCTCACGGCTTGGACAGTGTTCCCACTTAATTCTTCACAGGATGTCGCACAGGCAGCATGTGCCCTATCTTGCCAAGAAAAACACAAGAACTAATATCGCGATCAGGACAATAATGCCAGACATCACTTGCTGCGATTTAGCACCTTCGGCTTCAATAGCCTCTGCCTGGGCAAGTTTTTCAGTTGCACTTTGGTTAGCCATGGCTGTCTGTGCATTTAACTCTTCAATGTAAAGCGCCTCAAAGGTTGCTCTATCTTCTTCTGGAAGCGACAAAAGATAGGCTTGGACCTCATCTTGTAAATCCAGGCTCAATTGATGGATATTACGATCCTGCGCCAATCCCTCGGATAGCGCATCAGAAAACTCTTCGGCTTTTTTTCGAGCTAACGGTCTCAATCGCTTGATTAACTCTACATCCACGCTGTCCACTACTGCTCTCCAGAACAATAATTAAAATCGCATGCTAGCAGATTAAAGAGAGACAAAGCTCAAAAATAAGTGCTGCAGAATCTATTGAGGAAAATTGTGGGAATAAACGAAGAGCGCTATTCCGTTCATTCTTGTATCAGAGCAGAAAAGAACCGAAAGGTAAGCGAGGCCGATATGCCATGAAAATAGCTTTTAAATGTGCACTCACTTTTTATTTTAGTAAGTACTCTGCTCATACCAGAAACAGAACTAGAACTGCCGGCAGAACACGCTCACAAGCACACAGGCGAGAAGAGGGAGAAGCTCGTGGAAACAGAATTCCCCGCAGCAATGAAAAAAGGCCTACAGCAAAAATGCTGTAGGCCTTTTTAAATTTGGTCGGAACGGAAGGATTTGAACCTTCGACCCCTTGCACCCCATGCAAGTGCGCTACCAGGCTGCGCTACGCCCCGAAAGAATTAAACTATAACCCTGTTCTTCCTTTCTTGCAAGTGTTTTTTAGATTTTTTCTTTCGATTTGAGATTATTGATAGTTAATCCCGGCACCGATCGAAATCCACACTTCTCTGAACAGGCGGTCTGATTTTCAAAGCTCGTTTTACCGAGCTAATCTGCATCAAAACCGTGAAGGCAGGAGTATACCTACTTGGGTAAAAAATGCAAAGCTATTGTGAACAGGCCCGTCCTTCTGATTGCATGATTCGCCATTGGGACAGGCTGGGGCCACCGGGATACAGCAGGCGCTCTGCCGGTAAACGCTCCCACGGCAAGTCTGTTGTGCGCATGGAAACTCCTCCCGGTGCTGCTCCGACAATGATGCGGTCGCTGATGCTGCCAAAGTCCGCCCTGAAGTGCACGGCGCTTTTCAGGACCAGTACCTTCAACTGCTCCGGCTCTATTCCAACAAAACGGAACATGCTTTGATCCGCCATCTGCGACTTGTAGGAGGCCAGCACGATACGCACGCCTTCTATGCGCAAACAGGCGCTGGGGCCCAGGTTCATGGCACAGCCTGCGTAGTACGGGCCGGTGGCGCGGAACTGGCCATCGGATACGGACTCGATATAAAAGCGTGCATGCAAGGGCATATCACCGGGGACACCGGATTTACCGCCCAGAGACAGTTCGATGGTTTTACCGGCCCCTGCCTGGTGCACCAGAGTGGCGCTTTCCGGGTCCACGATCAAGCCTAAAGCGGCATCAGATACCTTGGCCTTCAGCAAAGCGCGCAAGAGCCCACAGGTATCGGAGCTGGCACCCCCGCCGGGATTGTCATGTGCATCGGCAATGATCACCGGGCCTTTACCAGGGTGACTCAGCGCCCATTGCACGGCTTCGTCCGGTTCGTACAGCTTGCCTTGGAAGCCTTGGGCTTTATCAAGCACCTCGTCCAGAAAGGTTGCCAAACGGCTATCGGCTTCTTCCTGCGTCTGGGCATAGGCCCACAAGACCGCTCCGCATTCGGGCACGTCCGCAGCAGGAAAGCCCATGGCGAACGACACGCTCCCCTCGCCTTCTATTTCTTCCAGCGATGACAAGTGGCGGTACAGGCTGGCCGCCGGTTCCATCTCGGTGCTTTGCCAGATCGCCGGGATCAAGAAAGGCAATCGATGCCAGGCCAGCTTGGGGCGACGACCGCTTTGCAGACAGCGCATCAGCGCCTGAAAAGTACGCTCGCCCGTTTGCCCCATATCCACATGCGGGTAGGTTTTGTAAGCCACCAGCATGTCGGCCTGCGCCAGCATGGTGTCGCTGACATTGGCGTGCAAGTCCAGACTGGCGACCACTGGCACATCCGGCCCCACCATCTCGCGCACCAGAACCAGCAAATGCCCTTCCCCATCATCGCGGTGCTCAGCCACCATGGCGCCATGCAAGTCCAGATACACCGCATCGACCGGCAACACTTGCTCCAGGCGGTACAGAATCTCCGCCACGATTGCCTCGTAAGTCATGGCCTCGACGGGCGCAGAAGGACTGGCAGCGGCCCACAGTAGCGGGACGCACTCGACCCCGGCCTGTGCAGCAGCAGCCATAAACCCGGCTGCCGGAATATTGGCCCCACGCAAGGCGGGCTCAATGGCCTCGGCCCGGCACATACCTGGCCAGCCGCCCCCATGCTCAAAGTCCGCCATCGTTGCCATGGCCGGGCCAAAGGTATTGGTCTCGTGCTGAAAACCCGCTACTGCAATACGCATCACTTGTCTCCGATTGCTCTTACGCTTGTCCCGCCAGTTGGATACACAGCTGTTCGTAAATGTCCTCGGCCCCCAGAACATCGTCGATCGCTACCGATTCATCAGCCGTATGTGCCTGTGCCTCCTCGCCCGGCCCCAGACCGATAGTAGGAATACCACGCCGCCCGGCAGATTCGGAACCATTGGTGCAAAACCACCAGGTATCCATTTCCACCACACGCCCGGCTTGCTGAACCGCTTGCACCATGGCTTGAGCCAAAGGTGCCGACTCATCCAGCCGCCAGGCGGGCAAGTCCCGCTCCGGGCTGGCCTGCTGACCTGTATAGGTTTGTACCTGACTGTCCACCAGTTCCAGCGAAAAGCCCTCCACACCGGCATCCTGCAAGCATTGCTCCATTTGTTTCAGCACCGATTCGCTGCTTTCTCCGACCAAAGTGCGACGATCAAAACGCACCGTAACGGACGAAGGTATCAGGGAAATGGAAGGATGCGGGTCGGAAATGATGTCAGTAGGCACCAGCAAAGCTTGGCCCACTTGTGCATCTTTGGGCAAATCCAGCGTTTGCAAAGCAGAAATAGCCTTGGCTGCCGCCTGAATCGGATTCACCCCCAGATGAGGCAAGGCCGCATGGGCTGGACGGCCTTGCAAGCGCAACAGAATCTCTTGCCGCCCTTTCTGGCCCACCATGATGCGCAAACGCGATGGCTCACAAATCACCACAGCAGCCGGCGTGCATTGCTCCAGAGCGTGTGACAAGGCATAGCCTTCAATCACTTCCTCCATCACACTGGCAGACACAGCAATACGCTGCTTCAAGGCACCACTACGAGCCGCTGCCGCCGCGCCACACAGGGCGGCGGCCAAGCCTGCCTTCATATCACTGGTGCCGCGCCCATACATGCGGCCATCCTTGATCTGCGCCCCAAAAGGCTCAACCGTCCAGGTTCCGGCGATAGGCACCACATCCATATGGGCATCAAACAACAGGGCCAGCGGAGCCTGGGCCGGGCCTACAAAGCCCAACACCGACCCCTTGTCGTCCACGCTGATCTGGTCAAAGCCCAACTCCCGCATGACTTGCTGCACAAAGTCCGCCATGGCCTGCTCTTGCCCGGACAGGCTAGGGATACGCACAAAGGCTTGCGTCAGACTGACCGCATCCCAGGCCAGGTCCATTTTTTTATGTTCGTTCACGCCCATGGCACCACCGCTCCACGTTGCGAGCTGATCAGGCCATACGCTTCTGGCCGACGATGACGCTCAAAGTTGAAGGTTGTGCTCTTGTAGGACTGGCACAGATCCAGATCGCAGCGGGCAACCGCCAGCTCATCACCCTTGGTCGAGCAAGCCGCAACAATCTCGCCAGACGGCGCAATGATGGCGCTGCCACCAATCATCTCGATGCCCTCTTCACTCCCCGCCTTGGCCACCCCCACCACCCAGGTGCCGTTCTGATAGGCCCCGGCCTGCATCACCAGATGGTTATGGAACATGGACAGATCGTCGTGCTCCGGTGCGGGCGGATTATGAACCGGCGTGTTGTAGCCCAGCATGACCATTTCCACGCCCTTCAAACCCATGACACGGTAGGTTTCCGACCAGCGGCGGTCGTTGCACAAGGCCATGCCCATCACGCCCCCGAAAGCCGACCACACACCGAACTCGTGACCGGGCTCGAAGTAGTATTTCTCCAGATGCTGAAATGCACGCCAGGGCTCATCCTGGCCGTGACCGGGCAAATGCACCTTGCGATACTTGCCCACAATCGTGCCGGTTTTATCGACCAGAATGGACACGTTGAAGCGACGCTTCACACCGTTCTCGATGACCAGCTCGGCATAGCCCAGGTAGAAACCAATCTGCAATTTGGCAGCGGCATCAAACAAGGGCTGAGTGTCCGGCCCCGGCATCTGGGTTTCATAAAAACAATCAAAATCGGAAATATCCTCGCTGAACCAGCGCGGGAAAAACGTGGTCAGTGCCAGCTCGGGAAACACCACCACATCAACATCCATTTTCTTGGCCTGATGCAAATGGGCCAGCAAGCGGTCAACCACCTGTTTTTTAGTTTCGTTGCGTGCGATAGGGCCCAACTGAGCCGCTGCTACATTGACAAACCTGGACATGAGATTTGAACTCCATCAACAATTAAGATCCGCCCTAGGCGGGATTCGGTACGCCCTGCCTCTTTCCAGAAGCGGGATTTAGCCCTGCACGATCAACACAGCCTCAACAGCCGTGTTAATCAGGCATAAGCACAAAAATTCTGAAAATCCCAATGCACACCGGGTGCGGATTCCACCAGTTCACGGGTGTAAGCCTGGCTAGGCTGGCTAATGACACGCCCTGGGTCTCCGGCCTCCACAATCCGACCCTTTTGCATCACCACGATGCGGTCAGAAATCTGCGCGGCAACACGCAAGTCATGGGTAATGAACAGGATGGCCACGCCGGTTTTGCGCTTGATATCGACCAGCAACTTGAGCACCTGCTCTTGCACCAGCACATCCAGCGCCGACACGGATTCGTCCGCAATCAGCACATCCGGCTCCATCACAATGGCGCGGGCCAGACAAAGCCGTTGCCGCTGACCACCCGAGAACTGATGCGGATAGCGCTCCAGCACATCGGCGTCCAGGCCCACAATGGACAAAACTTCGGTCACGCGTTCAATAGCGACTTTGGGATCGACGCCGATGTTGTGCATGCCTTCTGTCAAAGACTGGCCAATCGTCACGCGAGGATTCAGCGAGCGATACGGGTCCTGAAACACGATCTGCACTTTGCGCCGCTGCGCCAGGCTGCGGTCCTTGCAGGCGGCGGGCAAGGTTTCACCATTCAGGGTGATTTGCCCCGAGCTGGCCTCAACCAGGCCAATAATGCAGCGCGCCAAAGTGGACTTGCCCGAGCCGGACTCCCCCACGACACCCAGCACTTCATCACGGCGTATATCCAGATTGATGTCGCTGAGCGCGTGCATCTTGCGCCCCTTGGAGAACCAGCAGTCCGAGCCATAGACCTTGCCCAAACCACGGGCGCTCAGCACGACCTCGTTTTGCACTTCCTCTTTTGCAGGCGGATGCACATTGGGCACGGAAGCAATCAGGGAGCGGGTATAGGCTTCTTTGGGGTTGGACAGAATCTGCTGACACGTGCCCATCTCCACACTATCGCCACGCTTCATCACCAGAATCCGGTCGGCAATATCCGCCACCACTCCAAAGTCGTGCGTCACGAAGATCACCGAGGTACCGCATTCGCTTTGCAGTTCCTTGATCAGACTCAAAATCTGCTTCTGCGTGGTCACGTCCAGTGCCGTGGTGGGTTCATCCGCAATCAACAAACGTGGTTGCAAGATCAAGGCCATGGCAATCATGATGCGCTGGCGCTGACCACCAGACAGCTCATGCGGATAGGCCATGAAGAGCTTTTCCGGCTCCGGCAAACGCACACGCTCCAGCATATTGATCACACGTTGGCGACGCTCCTGCCGGGAGCTGTTCTTCTCGTGGATACGGATCACTTCGTCGATCTGTTCACCCACCCGCTGCACTGGATTCAGGGCTGTCATGGGCTCCTGAAACACCATGGACATGGCCGAAGCGCGCAAGGACAGCAAATGCTCCTTGTTCATGGTCAGCAGGTTCTCGCCCATCAACTCGATACTGCCCTGGCTGACACGCAAGGTATCGGGCGGCAGCAAGCCCATGATGGCAAAGGAACTCAAGGATTTGCCCGAGCCGGATTCGCCCACAATACACAGGGTCTCGCCTGCATACACGTCGAAGCTGAGCTTGTTCACCAATTGGCGGGGATTAGCCGCTTTGGTTTCAATACACAAGTCCTTCACCGACAAAACACATTGGGGCTTGGTCGTAGAGGTATTCATTGTTATGTCTCCTGCCCTCGTCACTTACAGCCGTGTGACCAGCTTGGGATCCAGAGCATCGCGCAAGGCGTCGCCCAGGACGTTGATACTGAGAATGGTGATGGACAGCACAATGCCGGGGTACAGCACGATGCCGGGAATCAGCTGAAAGTACAGGCGACCTTCAGCGATGATGTTGCCCCAGGAGGCCATCTCGGGAGGGATGCCCGCCCCCAGGAAACTCAGGATCGCTTCCAGCAGCACCGCCGAAGCAAACACATAAGTGCCCTGCACAATCAAGGGTGCGAAGGTGTTGGGGAACATATGGCGCGACAAAATCACGTAGGCCGAGGTCCCCACCGTCATGGCCGCTTCCACATACGGCTCGGAACGCACGCTAAGAATCACGCCCCGTACCAGCCGCGTCATGCGAGGGATCTCCGGGATGGCTATGGCGATCAGTACCGTGGTCAGGCTGGCACCGGACACCGACACCAGCGCAATGGCCAGCAAGATGCCAGGGATAGCCATCACCCCATCCATCACTCGCATGATGACCGCGTCCAGACGACGGAAATAACCCGCCAGCGAACCCAGAATCACGCCAAAGAACACGCTGATGGCCAGGACACCGAAACCCACCATGAAGGACACTTGCGCCCCGTACACCACACGGGAATACAGATCCCGGCCCAGCGCATCCGTCCCCAGCCAGAACTGCTCGGAAGGCGGTTGCAAACGCACGCTGGGGTCCAGTTGAGTGGGATCTTGCGTTCCCAGAAAGGGAGCAAAAATCGCCATGGCAGCCATCAGGATCAGGAACAGCAAGGCGGCACGGGCCGAATTGCTGGCGACCACTTTCTTCAATTTGTTGAGCTTTTGCATATTGTTCTACCTGTAAAAAGCGAGGGCTCAATAATCGATACGGGGATCGACCAGCATGTAGGAGATATCAATCAGCAGATTCACCCCTACATACACCAGCGAAAACAGCACGATCAGGCTCTGAATCACCGTAAAGTCGCGGGACAGCACCGCATCCAGCACCAACCGTCCCAGCCCCGGAATGTTGAAGACCGATTCCGTTACCACCACCCCGCCGATCAGCATGGTGATGCTGATGCCGATAATCGTCAGGATGGGAACCGCCGCATTGCCCAGGGCGTGACGTGTCAGGACACGACGCTCGTTCAGGCCTTTGGCACGGGCAGTGCGGATGTAGTCCTCGTTCAAGGTATCGATCACACTGGTGCGCACAATGCGGGTAATCAGGGCGATATACACCGTACCCAGGGATACCGCAGGCAGAATCAAATGCCGCAAGTGCTCCCAAAGACCTTCACTCAGGGGCTTGTAGCCCTGTACCGGCAACCAGCGCAGCTCCAGCGAGAACAGCAGAATCAACAAGTAAGCCACGATGAATACCGGCACAGAGAACCCGGCAACCGACCCGGCCATCACAAAGCGATCCAGAGACTTGCCTCTGTACCAGGCCGAGCACACCCCCAGCGGAATCGAAATAGCCAGGGTGTAGGCCAACGTCAACAAGGTCAGCGAAACCGTAGGTCCCAGACGATCCAGCACCAGATCCTTGACCGGA
Source organism: Alcaligenes faecalis (assembly GCF_009497775.1). Classification (NCBI taxonomy): domain Bacteria; kingdom Pseudomonadati; phylum Pseudomonadota; class Betaproteobacteria; order Burkholderiales; family Alcaligenaceae; genus Alcaligenes; species Alcaligenes faecalis. The sequence continues at coordinate 2,043,212 of NZ_CP031012.1, read as the reverse complement.
CGGCTGGAGATCAGGGACGTGCCAAAGTCCCCTTGCACCATGCTGCCCAGCCACTGCACGAACTGCACCGGCACGGGCTGGTCCAGCCCCATCTGGTGACGGATTTCCGCGATCTGTGCATCTGTCGCGTTATCCCCCGCCACCAGCACCGCGGCATCGCCATGTGTCATGCGCAGGACCACAAAGATCACCAGCGCCACAATCAGCAATACCGGGATGGTGGCCAGTACGCGCTTGAAAATAAGCCCAATCATCGCTTCTCCACATTCCAGAAGACCGGAACCGGGGTTTGCAGAAAGCCATTCAGGTTCTTGCGCACGGCACTAACCATCTTGAACTCACCCAGGGGGACGATCACACCTTCATCCATGATGTGTTTTTGCAGGTCCGTGGCCAAACGACCCAGCTCGGACTCGCCGCTGGCGCGGGCAAATTCCATGCGTGTCTTTTCAATGGCAGGAACATCCGGCCAGCCAAACCAGGCCTTGTCCCCGTTAGAGGCTACCGCCATGAAGCTCAGCGGATTGCTCACGTCCACCAGACCCGAATAGGTGGTGATGATGCTCCAGCCACCCTCTTGCACGGGACGCTTGGAGGTGCGACGTGTCTGCACGGTTTGCCAGTCCATGGCTTCCACGTTGACGGTGAAACCGGCATTGCGCAGTTGCTGGGCAATCACCGGCACCACGGGCGAGGTCAGGAAGTCAGTGGGATGCAGCAAGACCACGGGCTCGCCCTTGTAACCGGCCTGCTCCAGCAGTTTTTTCGCACCGGCGGCATCACCCTTGAAGTAGGCTTCAGAACCGGCTTGTGACGGGAATACGCTGTGGCAGCCAAACACCGCCCCACACGTTTCAAAGTATTCCGGGTTGCCGACCTGCGCCTGCATCAAGGGCTTCTGGTTCAGCGCCATCATGGCGGCCTGACGTACTTGCTTGTTGTTGAATGGCGGCTGCAGGAAGTTAAAGCGCATCTCGGTCTGCGCACCCCGAGCCGTGGACGCATTCAGAACAATATCCGACTCGTTTTGCAGCAAGGGCAAGAGGTCCAGCTGAACCTGGTCGATCACATCAATCTCGCCACTGCGCAGCGCGTTCACCCCGGTCATGGCATCCGGCATGGCGACCCAACGCACACGGTCTACCTTGACCTGCTTGCCACCGGCCAAACCGCTGGCTGGCTCATTACGGGGTACGTAGTCCGGGTTTTTCTCGAACACCGCCTGCACGCCTGGGCGGTATTCCTTCTCCACAAATCGGAATGGTCCCGATCCCACGGTAGAAGTAATCGCCTGGCTGACGGGCGTGCGTGCCACATCCTTGGGCATGACGAACAAAGGCAAGGAGCTGGGCTTGCCCATGGCGCGCAGGGCAATATCGGTCGGGAAGGAGAACTGCATCACAAAGGAGCGATCATCCACGACCTCCATCTTGGTCAGGAACTCCGTCATGATCTGGCCCATCTTGTCCAGCTGAATCCAGCGCTTGATGGACTCGACCGCATCTTCAGCCGTGACGGGCGAGCCATCATGCCAGCGCAGGTTCTCACGCAAAGTCATGGTGTAGGTCTGGCCGTCCTCGGACACTTTCCAGCCTTCCAGCATCTGGGGTTTGACCTGTCCCTGCGCATCTTCTGCCAGCAAGGTGTCGTACACCATATAGCCGTAGTTGCGCACGATGTAGGAGGTGGTAATGACCGGGTCCAGGGAGCGCAAAGGCGCTTCCATCACGGCGGTCAGCGTGGTTTGAGCACTGACAGCCACGGGGGCAATAGCGGTGATGGCAAGGGCAGCCCAGACGGCGGCTAACGATTTGGCAGGACGCAAGCGGTCCTTAAGCAGGTTGCTCATGTTTTGTCTCTCCAGGTAGTTAAAAGCGGTCCGCCTTTGCTCTTGTGGCGGCGGTCCCGTCATCAGGGGTTTACTGCTTATTCACGGGCCAACTCCACCAAGGTCGATAGCAGAATCGAACATCCCGCTATCAAGTCTTTGTCGTGGGTAAACTCTGCCGGGTTGTGGCTCAGGCCACGCACACTCGGTACAAAAATCATACCTGTGGGGCAGGAACGTGCCAGCATCTGCGCATCGTGTCCGGCACCGCTGGGCATGCGCTTGACCGAGCAGCCCAGATCCTTGGCGTGTTGCTCGACCTTGCTGATCAAGCGTTCATCAAACTGCACAGGATCAAAGCGGGCCAGATGGCGATGCTTGATCTGCACACCCTCGCGCTCGGCCGCTTGCCGGGCGAAATCCAGCACTTCCTGCTCGGCCTGGTCCAGGCTGGCCTTGTCCACATTGCGCAAATCCACGGTAAACACGGCTTTGCTGGGGATCACATTGACCAGATTCGGAAACAGCTCGCAGCGCCCTACCGTGCCCAATTGCGGCGGGCCATAGCGTTCAGTCAGCTGGCGCACAAAGCTGCCAATCTGCTGAGCCACCACACCGGCATCATGGCGCAGGTGCATGGGAGTGGTGCCTGCGTGGTTGGATACACCCTGCACTTCAAATTCCAACCAGCAAATCCCTTGCACGCCCGTCACTGCACCGATATCAATGCTTTCATGCTCCAGAACCGGGCCCTGTTCAATATGCAGTTCCATATAGGCATGTACATCGGGTTGGCCGCAAGGCACGGAACCGGCGTAGCCAATACGCTCCAGGTTCTCGCGCACGGTGCTGCCATCAATGCCCACGGTGTCCAGTGCCTCTTGCAAGGACAAGCCACCTTGAAACACCAGACTGCCCATCATGTCCGGTGCAAAGCGCGCGCCCTCTTCATTGGTAAAGGCCACCACTTGCAAGGGACGATCCAGCTGCACATCGGCATCATTCAAGCTGGCCACCACTTCCAGTCCAGCCAGCACACCCAGATTGCCGTCGTAGCGTCCGCCGGTACGCACGGTATCAATGTGCGAACCCGTCATGACCGGCGCCACATCCAGACGGCCAGCACGTGTCCCGATAATGTTGCCGATCTGATCGATCTCCACACTCATACCAAGATCACGCATCCAACTGACCACCTGATCGCGGCCCGCCTTGTCCTCGTCCGTCAGGGCCAGGCGGCACACACCGCCCCCGTCGATCGCACCAATCTGCGCCAACTGCGCAATACGCTGCAGCAGGCGTTCGCCATTAATGGCTAAACAAGTGCTGGCTGGGCTGTTCATACCGGCTCCTGAGCCAGCACTTCTTTGGCGCTCATACCGACAATGCGCTGATACAGCTCTGCATCGGTATCGCCTTCGCTGGCAAAAAACATAATTTGGCTGTTTTCATCAATGCCCAAGGCCTGACGCCAATCCGCTTGCTCGCACGCAGCCATGCAAGCGGCCACACCGGCCACAGCAGACTCACCCGCCACAATCGGCGCATCACCTTTATCAGCACGGGCCAGACGGCGCATGGTTTGCAAGGCGGCATCATCTTCCAGCGTCATATAGGCATAGGTACCGGGGTCCAGAATTTCCCAGGCCAGCAAGGAGATTTCGCCGCAAGCCAGACCGGCCATCACCGTATTCAAATCGCCGGTGACCGTGACGGGCTTACCTTGCACAGCACTTTGGAACAGGCAATCAGCCTTGTTCGGCTCAACCACAATCAGACGAGGACGCTGGGCACCCAGGCGCTCCCACATATGAGCGCACACGGCTGCCGCCAAACCACCCACACCACCTTGAATAAAGACGTGGCTGACAGGTTTGCCCGAACCGATCTGGTCCAGGGCTTCCTGCACCATGACGGTGTAACCCTGCATCACATCCTTGGGCACATCCATATAGCCGGGGTAAGACGTATCGGACACCACAAAATAACCATGCTCTTTGGCATCTTCAGCGGCCTGGCGCACCGAGTCATCGTAATTGCCGGGCACGCGCACCACCTTGGCCCCATAGAACGCAATCGCCTGTTCACGACCGGAACTGACGTGCTCATGGATATAGATCACGCACTGGCAACCGGCATTCTTCGCCCCCCAGGCCACCGAACGGCCATGATTGCCATCGGTCGCGCAGGTCACGGTCAAGCCAGCAATAAAGTCCTTGTAGGCAGGTTTTTTCAGATCATCCAGCGTCAAGTTGGAATTGCCGGTATGGGCTTGCAGCTGGCGCAGTAGCAAACGGTTGACGGCATAAGCACCGCCCAAGGCCTTGAAGCTGCCCAAACCAAAACGACCGGCCTCATCCTTGTAGTACACCCCGCCCACCTTCATCTGCGCGGCCAGACCGGGCAAATGACGCAAAGGGGTAGGCGCGTAACCGGGCCACTGCACAATGCTGGCCTGAGCCTGCTCGTAGGCGGCTACCGACAAAATCGATTGCAAGGAGGCGTCGTATTCCTGGCTGTCCTGAACGCAACGAGGGTTCAGATACAGTTGCACCGCGCCTTGCTCCCGAACGGCATGTTTGTTCATGTCTGCTCCACTTTTATGGGTTTAATTATTGGACTTCAAGTCCTGAAAACTGCGATGGATGGATTCAATCTTCTGTAACTTGCGCGCAACCTGCGTCTCGGCCTGCAGGGCTACCCGGCTGACCAGGTAATTGATCAGGCTGAGCGTGCCGGTATGCGAGTCAAACAAGTACTCCCCGCGTGTCGCCACCGTGAACGCGATGTCTTGCGAACGCAGCAAGGAGCTTTCCAGACCATCCGTCAAAAAAGCCATCTGTACCGACTCGCCCCGCAGATGCTCCACCAAGGAAGGCAAGAGCACCGAGCGGCGACGAAAGTCCATCACCAGAGCCAGATCCCCTGCTTCTACATCAGCCAGTTGCTCGGTCAGATGAGCCACCGTGCCCACCGCCAGATGCACATCCGGGCGCAACTGCTGCAATAAAGAGTGGGCATAGCACGCCAGGATCTGGCCATTGCGGAAACCAAACACCCAGATGCGTCGTGCTTTCAGAGCCGCTTGGGTGAAGTTATCCAGATGCTGTTCAGTGATGCTCTGGAAGGTGGTGGAAATGTTCTGCACATCTGCATTGATAAACGGCGTCATATCAGCCTGAATACCACTGCTGGACATGGAGTGCAGACGCTTGAAGGGAGCGCCGTCACCCATTTGCTCACGGGCCGTGACCCGGAACTCGTTAAAACCGTTAAAACCCAAACGCCGGAAAAAGCGCACCGCGGTAGCCGCCGATACACCTGCTTTCTCGGCCAGTTCCTGGGCGGAATAAGTAGCCAACTGCCCCATATGAGACAGGACCACATCGGCCAAACGCCGCTCCGCACTGGGCAGGACATCGAGAATATCCAGGATCGAATCTTTGATGACCATGACACAACCTAAAATTGAAATTTGTTTTTCATATAATACTTAATAAAATTTTAATTTCAATTATGGATGTGATGATTTGGCTCCGTATTTACCCTTGGGGATGAAAAAAAAGGAAAAAACAGACGGGCCAGCCTTGATCAAAAACGGCTTTAAATAAGGCCTTCAGAGGAAAACAAGGGATAAACCCTTGCTTGAATAAATTTCTGCATCCTGACGATGAAAGCACAAAGCCCACGATGAAATTTAAATTTCATCGTGGGCTCTGGTAAGAGAAATTTCAGTACAGGAGCTGCCTGCAAAAGCCACAAAACACCTGTTCAGTGGGCCTATTCGGCTGGCAGTAAAGACAAACAGCGCGTAATCAGAATATCGGCCATGGACAGATTCCTGGCCACACTTCGGGACCAGAGCGCATAAATCTGGCAAGCCAGCATGGCATCCTCAATATCAACCGCCAACAGCTCACGCCGATACGCGGAGGCCTCTTGCAAGGCTTGTCGCATCACGGCGGGCGATGTTGCTGACGGCCACCCCGCCCCCGCAGGCATCCATTGCCAGCGGCTCCAACTCATCAACCAATGCTGGCCCGCGGGACTGCGGGCTACTCGTCTGCCCAACAGGCTGGGCAAGACCAGTTGCCTTGGCAAGGCTTCCAAGCGCTCTGAAATCACAAGCTGCTTGTCCCGGAAACTATCCAGGCGCTCTCTTGCCGCTTCGTCCTCGGCCATCAGGAGACATGCTTGCCAATCCAGTTCCTTGAACCAGCGCTCATGCAAAGGGGCATTCGCACGTTCGTAGCGCGCCTGCAAGTCCTCGGAAATCGAACAGGCCAGCAAACGTGTCCGTAAGGATGTCCCGCATTTGCGTTTTTCCGATTCACTTAACCACTGCGCCTGCGCTTCCCACGGCCAGATCAAGGCCTGTAAATCCTTGTCCTGATGCACGGCCAGCAAAGGTGGCACCGGCCAATGCGGCAACGCCTGTTCCAGCAAGGTGCGCTCATGCTCGCCCACCGTCTGCCGGCTGGCATCGTAAAGCTTGAGCAGGCTGGTACTGCTGTGATCCCCTGCCGGTTCCTGAAGCAAGGACACATACGCGGCATGCCCCTTTTCCACCAGAAAACAGGAGGCCTGCCTGATCTGACCTTTCAGACCCAGAAGCGTCGTCAACTCCGTCAAACCGGTATAGGGCACAGACATATCCTGAATGTACTTCTGCAAACTCAAGGGTTCTTGAATAGCTTTAGCGCTTTGCACACGATCAGGCAGGAACAGTAGAAACACCTGCTCCTGATTCTTCCAAAGCAGTTGCACACGCAGCAAGGAGGTAAATAGCTGAATCAGCATCTGCCTGCAGGCAATCACGCAGATCACAATCCATACCACCGCCGGGGCCTGCACGTAGGGATAGGTAAAGACAATCCAGGCCAGTACAAAGATGAAACCCAAATGCCAACCGTATTTGGACAGGCTCTCTGCCTGCACCAGCACTCGAAACGAGGGGTAATACCACGCGAGCACAGCCAATAGCAGCCACACCAGCAAATACACAGCCATTCCCAAGGCCAGCGAGGGGTACACCCACAGCAGCAAAAGCAATACCGCCAACAACAAAATACTGGACGACAACAAGCGAGCCAGAATCATGAAGTACTTGCGTGTCTTGCCCTGATAACCGCTGGGCAAGCCGATCTTGGCATACTCATCCAACAGCTTCTGTGCACCATGTTTTCCAACCAGCCCAATGGCCCACTCACAGATAACGTGCACCACAAAGGCCACCAGGACGATCAGACCAATCGCCATCACCGGCTGGTCAGCAATCAACCAATGCCAGCGCACCGAGCTGCGGCCATCAATGGCGGTCAATAACTGCCAGGGCAAAACCAGGCTGATCAGCAGGGAAGCTAAAGAGCACAGGACCAGAAGGACGATCAGAAGCAGGCTGCCTGCGGTGTGGCGGGCTAAAGACTGGTAAACAGCCAGGAAATGCTTGACGCTGCGCATCAGCAGACTCAATGCAAAATCTTAGCCAAGGCCTGACACATAGGCGCATCAAAATCTTTGGAGCCTTGCTCACGGACTGGCCAACGATAACTAGGCAAGTCCATACTTTGCGCCGTATTGCGACTTAAATCCCCCAGTTCCTCCAGCACCCGTTTGACCATCTCGCCATGCTTGAAGCGTTGATTCGTAAAGACGGGAGTGCCATCGATATAACGTAGACGGCTCAAAGAGGCAGGAATTTCAATAGCTTGTGCGTCTTGCTGCTCCCACCAGAAGCGTACAGCCGAATAGGACTCCCCGATTACGTCCTGACAAGAAACAGGGCCGGAAGAAGCTTGCTGATAGCGTTGCAAACGCTCTGGCCCGGCAAAAGCGGTTTCCATCAAACGAGCCATCCCCTCCAGATACCAGGGGCGTTTGAACATGGCATAGCCGTATTGATACAGATGGAATAGCTCGTGGGCCGGTGTCAGGTTACGGCTGGGATCCAGCTGATTATTCACGTAGATACGCAAGCCACAGGGCTCCGAATCCGCCTTGCGGGAAGGACGGCTTTGGACTGGCTCATGGAACGCCAGACCGTTGCCTTTACGCATGGCCAGTACATAGACATTGATGGTGTGTGCCTGGGCGTAGCGTGGCTGGCGTAACGGCGGTGTCAAATGCAAAACATCTGAATAGAAGTCTCGTGCTGCTTGCAACTGCAGCAAGAGATCATCAATCCGGTCTGGCACGCCATTACCATTCAAGTCCTGCGTATCGGCCAAAGCATGTTTACCCTGCGTGGCGTACCACAGCTTGAATTCACCCTGCACCACGGTATGGGACAACTGCTCCATACTCTTGAAAACCTGGCGAGCGCATTGAGTCTCCTGTGCATGGGCCAGACTCCCAAACAAGAGCGCCGCAAACAGACAAACGGCTTTCAGTATCCCTGACATAAGCCCTCCTTGAGTCCGTGTCCCCATCACTTCAAACGGCTTCCGCCAGGCTTTCATTCAGAATTTCAAAGCAGGCAAGACCATCAACGGCTTCTTCCTGAAACACCTCGCAAGACTGGACACGCGCTGCTTTGGGGCCAATCTGGCACTTGTCGACCAACTGAGCCACGGAACGAGCAGGTCCAGACAAGACAGCCTCTACCGTGCCATCCGCCCGATTGCAGACAGTCCCTTGCACCCCATGCAAGTGCGCCAGACTCCACAGCCATTTACGGAAGCCAACCCCTTGCACCTTGCCGCTGAGCACTATCCGTTGAGTACTGATCGGCACCCGCTTTTGCACCGGGAACAATTGTTCGATCAACAGGCCTGCCACATCTCGTGCCTGCCCATGCTGAATGAAATGCTGACCAAACTCCGGATTGCTATTGATCTCGATAATCGCCCACTGCTGCTTGCGCGGTGGCTTGCGCATGTCCTCGGCCAGCAAGTCCACCCCTACATGAACAGCGTCATACAAGGCCATACGAGCACGCACCGCAACCTCGGCCCACTCCGGGTGAACCTGGGCAGTCAGATCATGTCCCTCACCGCCAGAACCAATATTGGCAACTTCATGGAGCTGGACACGCTGATCTTTCGATGGAATCGATGTGCGGCGCAAACCACTCTTCTCCAGGTACGTAATAACCGTCGGTGTCAGGGCAATCAGCTTGGAGCGCAGATACGGGTTCTGCTGACGTTGCTGGTTTTTAAGCGCCACCAGCTCCTCAATACTGTGCTTCCCGTCGCCAATCACAAAGGCTGGCACACGCTCGGTGACCGCGCACAAGCGCTGGCCAATCACAATCAGGCGATAGTCCTTGCCCTTGATCTGTTCTTCGCAGATCACCGTTTTGCCGCGCATATCTTTAATCACCGCCCAGGCCGCCTCAAAATGGGCCCGGCTCTGTATATCCGTACTGATACCCGCCCCACCGGAACCGGCCAGGGGCTTCAAGACAATCGGCGTTTCCAGGCTGCTGGCAAACTCCCAGGCCTGATCCATGGCATCAATGGCAAAGCTACGCCCACGGGGCGTATTCAAACCCGCCTGACTTAACAGCTTTTTGGTCCATTGCTTATTGGTGGTGGCCTGCGTCGTCGCGGCGCGAGTCAAACCGCACATGCCATTTACAAAAGCGATCTGCTGGGCCGAATCCCGAATCAGGGTCAGCGAGCTATCCACCATATCCACGTCCAGATTGCGGCGATATGCCGCCTGACGCAGCAAGCGGGTTTGAATGGCGGCGCTATTCAGAACAAAAGAATCCCCTTGGCAGGAGGGGCTATAGGGTGCCGCAGGTGCCAGTACAGGCTTGCCACGGAAACGCGACGCATGATGCCGATTTTCCAGGGCATAGCGTATCAATTGCTCCGGCAAGTCCTGAAAGCTCTGGCCATAAGCCGAAAATGCTGGAGTCGCTACCGCCGGATCGGCATTGATTTCAATGACATAGGCATTGTCTTTAGCCAGTGCCTGAAAGTCTCTGGCAATAATATCCAGACCCAATTGCGTGGCGTGCGGAATGGCATGCCAGACTTGCTCGGCCATCTGGCAAATAGAGGGGTGCAGGAACTCCAGCACACCAACACTTTCTCCGCCCAGGGCCACATTGGATACCATAGCCAGGCGCACATACTCGTGAACAGGTGGCACATAGTGCAAATCCTTGCCCAGCACTTGCGTCAGATAATCAAAACTCTTGATCGGATACACCTTCAGCAAAGGATTGCGCTTGCGATCCTCGTTCTTCTTGTCCACCAGTTGCGCAATCGTGCTGCGGCCATCTCCCACCACATAAGCCGGCACACGACATACCGCTGCGGTGACCTTGCCGTTCAACACAAAGACACGGACCTCATCCCCTTCGATGAAATCCTCCACAATGATATTGCTGACGCCACCACCGGCTTTCGCCCAGGCTTGCTGAAACAGGCGTTCGTCCTGAATATGGGCCGTTACTCCTTTGCCGCCCGTTCCCGTGCGGGGCTTGACTACCTGCGGCAAGCTGCGCGACCGGAAGTAGCGTCGCGCCGCCTCAAAAGACTGAAACACCCGTCCTTGAGGAACCGCAATACCGGCTTTTTGCAAAAAAAATTTGCTCAGCTCTTTATTGTTGGCAATGCGCCGTGTCGCCAAGGATAGATCCGGGGAGTTGGGCGAGAACACCGAGACCAGGCGAGCCGATTCGTATATCTCCAGGCAAATATTTTTGCGTACCTTGGCGCTGCAATCACGAGCTTTGGCCTGATCCCGAATCATGTGATAGACGGGATTGGCAATGCCTTTGCGCAAATAGCGGGATGAAGAATAATCATTTTCGCCGCCCGACATTACCCGTCGTAGCAAAGCCTGATTCTCCGGGCTGGCCGCCTGAATCAGGATGGGCTTTTTTGGGGCGACTGCCTGGGCCTGACTCAAGGCATGAGCATAAAAATCAGCTTTCAAGGCCACAGCGCTATCCAGGCACCCCTTCAGACCAGGGTAAGAGTTCACCTCGAACAGAAACAACTTGCCGTCCTGAATACCAAAGTCACAGCCCAGGGCATCAATCTCAAAGCCATAGTGTTTCTGCAGCACCTGAGCAATATCCAAAGCAGCTTTGGCCAGTTTCTTCTCCAGGCTTTTCGCTGTCTTTGAACCATAAATATCCGTCAGAAAATCCACGGCTTCATAGGACGAACCCCCCGTCGCCAAATTGGAGGTCAAAGCGCCTACACCCACACGAGCATATTTTCGGGCAACGGCCCACTGTCCGGATGCTACTCGGAATACAGGCACACGAACATCAAAAGGCTTTTGCTCCTTGGAGCGACTGGAGATATAGCGTTGAATCATCCAGGCCTGCGCCGACTTGCCACGGCAAAAACCTTCCAGCTCCTCCGAAGACAAGACCTGGCTGTCCGTATCACTTCCCAACTGATACACGCCCGCGTCCAGCTTGCTCAAGCGGTACACCTGCTTGCCCCGATTGGAGCGATACGGTTTCAGGACCACGCTGCCATAAGCATCAAGCATGCGGCGCAGATCCTCCACGCTCAAATTAGCGGCCTCGATCATCAGCCCGGCTGTTTGGCGATCTTTTTGCAAAATGTCCAAAGTCACAGCCTTGCCACCCAAACGACGGCACAGCAAGCGAGTACGGTCTTTCAAGGACTCCAGAATCTGGCGCTGTGCTCCCGTGTTAGCCGGGGCGTTGTCGATCACGAGTGGCAAGGCCGCATAGCCCTGCTCCCATCGCTGGCCATCAAACAAATAGCCTTTCACATGCCCGCCCTGCTCTTCAAAACCCTGATAAGACAGGTAGAAAACTGCCAGCCCTTTGGCCCAGGCTGCCTGGGCCAACGCCTTGACCTCCATAAAACGACGGGGGCTTTTGGGATAGCTCAGCAAGCCGATGACAGCTTGATCTGAAACTGGCTTCAGCAAGGGTTTCGACAATGCCGGAGAGCTTGTTTGCGTCGCGGAAGCGGGTTCCGAAGAAGAAGGCTCCTGACCACTCGGAGTGTCCGGTGCTGAGATCTGCAAATACTTCAAATACGCCACATAACCCGACAAATAGTGCTCAATATCGTCAATCCGCACACGGAAGCTGTGGTGACGGATAAAGAAGCCATTCACGATACGGGCCGGATTCTTGAAGTACATGGCCAGCTCAGGCCAAAAGAAACCATCCAGCAAGCTGCGGGCGCGTATTTCCAGTGCCTGATAAAAGGTCTCCAGCGGGAAGCCGTCCAGCATGGCCTGGATCTGCGGATTGGCGTCAGACTGCATGCGCACAATCATGCGCTGGGCCGCCATCATCAATTCCAGCAAGGTAGGAAATGTGGTGATACGATTTTGTACAAAATCCAGATAACCGTGCACATTGTCCAGGCCAAACTGGTAGTAGCGTGGCTCCGGTTTGTACAAGGTCAATTCATTGACGCAATAGCTCAACCAATGGTCGTGCGCGTTCCAGTGCTCGGCCTTGATGAAGAAATCAAAAGCTTTTTCAACCGTGGACAACCAGCGGGCATCGCGGGTCAAGCCATACAGGCGCATCAGGCCAAAGGCGGCTTCACCGTCGTAATAAATAATCCGGTGCTCGTCCTTCAAGGACAGATCGGGATAGTTCAACACATGCACGAAGGACCCGGCTTCAGGGTCTTGCATGAACACAATGCCCAGCGCCAATTGTTCCAGCAAAGGCAGGTACTGTTGATCCCCCGTCAGCTCCGTGTATTTCACCAGGGCCAGCAGGCAGACGGCATTTCCGCCCAGCTTGATCTCATCGCCCGTATCCACCAGAAAAGCCGCGGTAGAGCCATCGGGCAGGCTCATCACCTTGATCAGGCTTTGGGTCAGATACTGCAAGGCGCGTTCAATCGCCTGCTTCTGATTATCCAAACCCGTGACCTCCCAACCTTCCAGCAAGGCATAGGTGGAGCTGGCATGGCGCAAGGCGTTGTAGGTGGGAATGGCACGGTCAAAACATGGGAACCAGCCGTAGTGATACTGACCCGTTTGTTTGACTTGCTCGGCCAGATACTGGGTGCTGGCATCAATGGTATGACGCACGCGCCCCGGCCCCCAGTCCAGCACCTTGCGGTAGCCACTGTGACGGCCCTGATCTTCTATCTCATGCAAGTCCTGGCCATCGCTGAACACGGCCATCGTCTTGAAGCGCCAGACTGTTTCCTCGGGGTTTTGCGGCCAATCCAGCGCCTGACCAAAACGCAGGCGGGAGTAATGCGCCAGATTCACGGCATTGGGGGTAGCTTCGCCCAGCTTGCCGTCATACAGAATCGCATTGGCGGCCAGTTCCTGCTCCAAAAACGCGACTGAAAAATCCGCCTTGAAGGACAGACCAAAACGAAAATAATTGCGCTTGGACAGGCTCATCCGTTCTTGTTGATCGGCCCAGCTATACGCCTCCACCCGATTCACCAGATCCACACGCAGCCATAATGCAGGCTTGTCCTGCTCGGTCATCCAGGCATTCAAGGCCTGACTGCCCTGCTCCCACGCTTGCTCAAAACCTGGCCCTTGGGCAATCTGCACATGGGCACGCTCCTGGCCATTGCAAACACTGAAAAACAATACGCAAGCAGGCACGCCTTCGGGCAAGTCGCTCACTGGCTCGGAAGCCAGTTTCTGCGCCAGCAGCGGCTTACATTGATTCAATAAAGTAGTCAGGCTCATCTCAACGCTCCCGCAACGCTTCCTGCGCACGATTAATAGGCTTGATCAGGTATTCAAATACCGTTTTTTCGCCTGTCTTGATGTCTACCGTAGCAATCATCCCCGGCACAATGGGGTAACGAATGCCGCTTTTCTCGTTCACCAGGGCATCGTCAGTGGTACGGATAAAGGCGCGGTAATAAAAAACTTCGGGTTTGATTTCGTCCTGAATCGTGTCGGGCGAAACGGTCACCACTTCGCCATTCAAGGCACCATAAATGGAGTAGTCATAAGCCGTGACTTTGACCTTGGCTTCCAGACCAGGACGGATAAAGGCAATGTCGCGTGGCGAGATACGGGCCTCCACCAGCAACTGATCTTCCATGGGCACAATCACCATCAAGCGACCATTGGGCGGAATCACACCGCCTTGCGTGGTCACTTCGATGTCTTTGACTACACCGCGCACGGGTGATCGCAAAGTCAGGCGGGACAGAGAGTCCGAGCGTCCACGGATGACTTCCTCCAACGAGTCTGCCTCGGCCTTGGCGCGGGCCAGTTCTTCGCGTGCTTTCACCATGTACTCGGCCTGCCGCTCGGTAATCTTCAAGCGAATCTCCGACACCTGGCGTTGCAGCTTGAGCACGTCCACATGGCTGGCTGCCCCGGCTTTGGCAAGCGACTGGGTCAAGCTCAGCTCTTCGCTGACAATGCCCAAGGACTGCCTCAAACCTGATATGGATTCGTTCAAGCCAGCCTGCCGCGTGTTGTACAAGCGCGTTTCGGCCTGGATCAACAAGGGGAACTCGTTCAAGGACTCCGGGAAGCTCAACTTGGTGCCGTTCACTTCGGCTTCCAGTCGTGCCACGCTGGCCACTGCCGCCCTGTGTTTGGCCGCACTTTCACCAACGTTCGCTTCTGTTTTAGTCAGATCCAGCTGCGCCAGAATCTGCTGCGGCTCCACAATATCGCCCTCGCGCACATAGAGATGGGAAATAATCCCACCCTCCAGGGACTGGATAACCTGCTCACGCGAATTGGGAATGATCTTGCCGGTTCCAGAGGAAACCTCCGTCAACTCCGCAAAGTATGCCCAGGCAATCAACACCACCAGGAACAAACCAAAGAACCAGATAATGCGGTTGGAGCGCACAATCTGCGCTTCACTCACATCATCCTGATATTGGTGCTGGTCCCGATTGGGATCAAAAAGCAAAACCGCGTCCAGACTTTGATCCGACTTATCCGCGTTCTTGGAATTGTTTGAGTTCTTAGTTGTCATTGGCGGGCTCCTGCTTCTTCTTTGTGCCTTGAGCCAGCTTGTCCAGCACGACTTGTTTCTTGTCATCCATCACGATCTTGCCGTTGCTGACCACCAGAATCCGGTCCACCAATTCCAGCATGCGCAGCTTGTGCGTGGCCATAACCAGGGTCTTGTCTTGTGCCCAGTGCTGAAGATGGCGAATGAAGTGCCGCTCGCTGGCGTCATCCATGGCCGAAGTGGGCTCGTCCAGCAACACCACATCCGGATTGGCCAGAATCAGGCGGGACAAAAGCAAAGCCTGCCGCTGCCCGCCCGACAAACCTTTCCCACCCTCGGTCAACACATGATCCAGGCCGGTGGGCAGACGTGGAATGAACTCGATCGCGCCTGTCATGGTCAAGGCTTTCAGAATGTCCTGATCGCTGGCCAGCGGTGCACCCAGGGTAATGTTGTCGCGTATGGTTCCGTAGAACAAAGACGCACTCTGACTGAGCAGGCCCGTATCGCGCCGCAAATCTGCCGTATCGATATGCGCCAGACTGACGCCCTCTATCGTGGCAATGCCTTCAGACGGAATCAGCAAGCCCGACAGCACTTGCAGCAAGGTCGATTTCCCCGCGCCGTTGCGCCCCAAAATGCCAATTTTTTCACCCGCACGAATCTGCAGATCTTTAATGGACAAGGCCGGAGTGGGATTGTCGGCGCGGTAGCTGACCTGGCAATCCTTGAACACATAGTTGCCGCGAACATTGGCAACATGAATGCGCCCTTCTTCCGCGGTGTCATCGTCGGTAGGCAAGCTCATCAGCTTGTCGATCGCACCAATGGCAACTTTGGTTTGCTGCCAACGGGACAGAACGCCAGTCAGCTTGGCCATCGGCCCCAACATGCGCGTCCCCAAAATAGAAGCGGCAATCACCGAGCCTGTACTCAGCTCACCATCAATTACCTTGAAAGCACCGAACATCACAATGACAGCAAAGACCGAACCCTGTACCGCACTGGTCCAACTGCCCAGCCAGCTATTTAAGGAACGCAGCTTCAAGGCCACGTCCGCGCTGGCCGCGTTGAAGTTATTCCACTGATTCTGGAAACGCAGCTCGGACTGCGTGGTCTTGATGTCCTCATAGCCTTGCACGGCTTCCACCAGAATTGCATTGCGCAAACTGGCCTCGCGCGCAGACTGGCTGGCGTATTGGCGCAAGCGTGGTTGCGCCAGCAAATTAGGCACAATCATCAGCACCACGGCCACCAAAGGCACCCAAACCAGACTGCCCGCCAAGTACCAGAACACCAGGCAAAACAGCAAAAAGAACGGGATATCGACCAGGGAGGTTACCGTTGCCGAAGTCAGCATTTCACGGATGCTGTCCAGTTCGCGCACCTGGGCAATCAAGCTGCCGGTTGACTGTGGCCGATCGCTATTACGGATACGCAGCACACGACCATATACCCGGTCGGAAATACGCAAGTCTGCCCGCTTACCCAGCATATTGATGACCTTGCTGCGGGCAATTCTGAAGGTAAAAGAAAACACCAGGGCCACCATCACCCCGCTGAACAGCACATACAAGGTGGGATAGGACTCGGCCGGAATCACCCGGTCATAGACCTGTCGGGTAAACAGAATCCCGGACAGCCCCAACACATTGATCAAGAAGGACGCCACAAACAAATGGGAGTACGGACGCCAGTCACTAAAGACAATTTGCTTGAGCCAGTGCTTTTCAAAAGGTTTGACGTAATCATCCACGCGGGCATCAGCCACAGCGTGAATGGGCCGCATCACAAACGCCGCCCGGACATTGCTCAGCAGATCAGCAACCGCCACTTCACTAAGCAAACCTTCATCACCGCTATAACGGATACCCAGCAAACCACCTTCATTGATCTGTTCCACCACCCCGACCTGGCCGTTTTTCAGTTGCACCAGCAAGGGCAGACGCCAGATATTCAGATCGCTTTCACTTAAGGTGACGGGCTTGACGTACAGGCCCGCTTCTTTCGCAAGGCGGCGCAGCACATAGGCAATGTCCCGCGTCTTCAACCAGTTGGCTGTCAGCTCCAGATTCTGGGGCGAGACATCCAGGCGGTAATGCCTGGCAATGGACAGAACAGCGTCAATCCAGGGTTTGTACAAATCCTGGGGCCTGGCCTCGGAGGCTGAGGCAGCAGATACGGCTTCCTGCAATGGCATGCATTCATCCTTGTGAAATACAACTATCAAACGTCTTGTCAGTGACCTGCGTACAGGGCAGTGACAAAAGGTCTGCAAATAGACAATCGCTGCATAGGCAGCGCAGACAGAAAAGCACTGGGCTTTGCAGCCCAGTGCTCCCGGTGATGAATTAGCCTACAAGGCTGTGCTCATCCAGCTCGTCAATGACGGGGTCAACTTCGACTTCCGGTACCAGCAGTTCTTCTTCGCTGATGCCTTCAAACGAGGTTGGCTCGCCAGCGGCTTGGCCAGACTGCTCCTGTTCATCCTCCAATGCGCCCAGATCAACGTCCGTTTCCTCGGTACCCTGAAGCTCAATGCTCTCTTCAAGAACCGGAGTCTCTTCTGTTGTCTCTGGCGTATGGTCCTCAACGCTGTCCAGGGACAAGACGGATTCATCTGCACCCATCTCGTCAAAGTCAGCGCTGAAGGCGAACGCTTCAGGAACATAAGGACCTTCACCGTGCTCAACGCCTACCGTCAGGGTGGCGTCTGCCGTCGTGCCGTTTGGATGCTCCAGACGGTACTCAAAGACGTCCTCATTGCCAGTCTCTTCCAGACCAGGTTTAGGCTGGTAGGAGTAGCTGCCGTTGGTGTTGATCGTCAACGTGCCATGCTGACCTTCCACCGTCGTTCCATTGCTGACTTCCACAAAGTTGCCGTGGGCATCCTTGATCAGGAACTTGGTGTAGGTCGAGGCCAGATGATCGTCAGCCAGGACATTGCCGCTTGCGCCGTGAATGTTCTTGATGACATATTCATCCAGGTGCGTGACCGACTGAGTCTCGTAACCCAACTCCAGCTTGCCGCCCGTGCCTGTACCACTACGCTGATACGTTGCCGTAACGGTGTAGTTTCCAGCCTCAAGCCCTTGCAGCATTTCCTGAACACTCAGGTTGCTGAGCAGACCGCCCGAACCGGTGTAAGTCTTGGAATATCCACCAGGACCGGTCACCGTCACCGTCAAACTATCGGTAACGAGAAGCTCGTCAGGTGAAGAGGCCGTGATCTTGACGTTAGCCTTGCTGTTTGGATCAACCGTAAAGCTGACCGATGTGGTCTTGGTGACCGCTCCAGCAAAGATTCCGCCAATAGTCTGGCTAGGAGCTTTCTCGCTAGGTCCACCTTGGGTCACACGGTAGTCACTGTCGATAACAGCTTCACCCGTGTTGCTGTTGGCAACCAGGTCAACTTCAGCTGGCTGAGACGGATCTTCGGGCCAGATCAGGCCTTGGCCGTCACTGTCGATACGAACATGGATCGTGGCAGTGCTGCTGGAACCGTCAGCGGCCTTGATCGTGTACTCGAAGGTTTCTACCTGGCCAATACCGGAACCATCGGTGTTGTTTGGCGTGTAAGTAAACTCGCCATCTGCACCAATGGTCAGCGTGCCGTATTCACCTTCAAACGTCGTTGTACCGTTGGCACCCACTTGTTCCCCATTGATATGGGTCACTTTGGCGCCTTCGCCAGCCGCGTCGTTATCGAGCACATTGCCGCTTACCGGTGTTGCCGTGTAGGAGCCTGCCTCGGTGTGGTCATAGAACGTGGTCGAACCTTCCACCTTGGTGGTGCTCAACACGCTCAGGCCACGCACAGCCGCGATCACCTGGTACTCGCCTGGAGGCAAGTCATTAATGGTGAACTTGGCCTTGCCACCGAAGATGCCAATGATGTCGATCAAGCCGCCGGAGCCCGATTCCTCAAGCACCTTCCAGTTGCCATTTTCATCCTTGACGCGCAACTGAACCTTGACGTTATCAAGCAAGCTGATCGCAGAGCCCGAAGACACGCTGATCTCGCTAGTCGCTGTTTCGCCCTCGCCTACCTTGAAGCTGAAGCGTGGTGCGCCGTCAAAGAAGGCATCCCACAAACCACCGATGTCGATAATCGACAGACGGCTGTCGGACTGAACTTTAGTCTCCAGTTCGGTGGGTTCGATATCCAGCTTGGCCGTGAAGTAGTCGTCGGAGACGTCGGAATCGGCGTCAGCGTCGGCGTCGGCGTCGGCGTCGGCATCAGCGTCTGCATCAGCATCAGCGTCTGCATCGGCATCGGCATCGGCATCAGCATCAGCATCAGCATCTGCGTCAGCGTCGGCATCAGCGTCAGCGTCTGCATCGGCATCTGCATCAGCGTCTGCATCGGCGTCAGCGTCGGCATCAGCATCAGCATCAGCGTCAGCATCTGCGTCTGCGTCTGCATCAGCGTCTGCGTCAGCATCTGCATCGGCGTCTGCGTCGGCATCAGCGTCGGCATCGGCATCAGCGTCAGCATCAGCATCAGCGTCTGCATCTGCGTCAGCATCGGCGTCGGCGTCTGCATCAGCATCGGCGTCGGCATCAGCGTCTGCATCAGCATCAGCGTCTGCGTCAGCATCGGCGTCGGCGTCGGCATCAGCATCTGCATCAGCATCTGCGTCTGCATCAGCGTCTGCGTCTGCGTCAGCATCTGCATCGGCGTCTGCGTCGGCATCAGCGTCGGCATCAGCGTCGGCATCAGCGTCTGCATCGGCGTCAGCATCAGCGTCTGCATCTGCATCTGCGTCGGCGTCAGCATCTGCATCTGCGTCTGCGTCGGCGTCAGCATCTGCATCTGCGTCTGCATCGGCATCAGCATCAGCGTCGGCGTCAGCATCTGCGTCGGCATCGGCGTCTGCATCTGCATCGGCGTCTGCGTCGGCATCAGCGTCGGCATCAGCGTCTGCATCGGCATCAGCGTCTGCATCAGCGTCTGCATCGGCATCGGCGTCAGCATCTGCGTCGGCATCGGCGTCGGCATCAGCGTCTGCGTCGGCGTCAGCATCAGCGTCGGCGTCGGCGTCGGCGTCGGCGTCAGCATCTGCGTCGGCATCGGCGTCTGCATCAGCGTCAGCGTCTGCATCTGCGTCAGCATCGGCGTCGGCGTCGGCGTCTGCATCAGCATCGGCGTCTGCGTCTGCGTCAGCGTCAGCGTCAGCGTCAGCGTCAGCGTCAGCATCGGCGTCGGCATCAGCATCGGCGTCAGCATCGGCGTCTGCGTCGGCGTCTGCGTCGGCGTCTGCGTCGGCGTCTGCATCAGCGTCGGCATCAGCATCAGCGTCTGCATCGGCGTCAGCGTCGGCATCGGCGTCAGCATCAGCATCAGCATCAGCATCAGCGTCAGCGTCAGCATCTGCGTCTGCGTCTGCATCAGCGTCTGCGTCTGCATCAGCGTCTGCGTCGGCGTCAGCATCAGCGTCTGCATCTGCATCGGCGTCAGCGTCGGCATCAGCGTCGGCGTCTGCGTCTGCGTCAGCATCGGCGTCAGCGTCGGCATCTGCGTCTGCATCAGCATCGGCGTCTGCGTCGGCGTCGGCATCAGCGTCTGCATCGGCGTCGGCGTCAGCATCTGCGTCGGCATCAGCATCTGCATCAGCGTCGGCGTCAGCATCTGCATCGGCGTCTGCGTCAGCATCGGCATCGGCATCTGCATCAGCATCGGCGTCGGCGTCGGCGTCGGCGTCGGCGTCAGCATCTGCATCTGCGTCTGCATCGGCGTCGGCATCAGCATCGGCGTCTGCGTCTGCGTCTGCGTCAGCGTCAGCGTCAGCATCGGCGTCGGCATCAGCATCAGCATCAGCATCGGCGTCTGCGTCGGCGTCTGCATCAGCGTCGGCGTCGGCGTCGGCATCAGCATCAGCGTCTGCATCGGCGTCAGCGTCGGCATCGGCGTCAGCATCAGCATCAGCATCAGCATCAGCATCAGCATCAGCATCAGCATCAGCATCAGCATCAGCATCAGCGTCAGCGTCAGCGTCAGCATCTGCGTCTGCGTCTGCATCAGCGTCTGCGTCGGCGTCAGCATCAGCGTCTGCATCTGCATCGGCGTCAGCGTCGGCATCAGCGTCGGCGTCTGCGTCTGCGTCTGCGTCAGCATCGGCGTCAGCGTCGGCATCTGCGTCGGCATCAGCATCGGCGTCGGCGTCGGCATCAGCATCGGCGTCTGCGTCGGCGTCGGCGTCGGCATCAGCGTCTGCATCGGCGTCGGCGTCAGCATCTGCGTCGGCATCAGCATCTGCATCAGCGTCGGCGTCAGCATCTGCATCGGCGTCTGCGTCAGCATCGGCATCGGCGTCTGCGTCGGCATCTGCATCGGCGTCGGCGTCGGCGTCAGCATCAGCATCGGCGTCTGCATCGGCGTCGGCATCAGCATCGGCATCAGCATCTGCATCAGCGTCAGCGTCAGCGTCAGCATCTGCATCAGCGTCAGCATCTGCATCAGCGTCTGCATCTGCGTCGGCGTCGGCGTCTGCATCGGCGTCGGCATCAGCATCGGCGTCGGCGTCAGCATCGGCGTCGGCGTCTGCGTCAGCATCGGCATCTGCATCTGCATCTGCGTCTGCGTCAGCATCGGCGTCTGCGTCAGCATCAGCGTCTGCGTCTGCGTCAGCATCTGCATCGGCGTCTGCGTCGGCATCAGCGTCGGCATCTGCATCTGCGTCGGCGTCAGCATCAGCATCTGCATCTGCATCTGCGTCTGCATCAGCGTCAGCGTCTGCATCTGCGTCTGCATCGGCGTCGGCATCAGCGTCTGCGTCGGCGTCAGCATCAGCATCAGCATCGGCGTCTGCGTCAGCATCAGCGTCTGCATCTGCATCGGCATCAGCATCGGCGTCGGCATCAGCATCAGCATCGGCGTCAGCATCGGCGTCTGCGTCTGCGTCAGCATCAGCGTCTGCATCTGCATCTGCATCGGCATCAGCATCGGCGTCGGCATCAGCGTCGGCGTCTGCGTCGGCATCAGCGTCAGCATCTGCGTCGGCGTCAGCATCAGCATCAGCATCAGCATCGGCGTCGGCGTCAGCATCTGCATCTGCGTCTGCATCGGCGTCGGCATCAGCATCAGCATCTGCATCAGCGTCGGCGTCAGCATCAGCGTCTGCATCTGCGTCGGCGTCAGCATCGGCGTCGGCATCAGCATCAGCATCGGCGTCGGCGTCGGCGTCAGCATCAGCGTCGGCATCAGCGTCAGCATCGGCGTCGGCGTCAGCATCGGCGTCGGCGTCAGCATCGGCGTCTGCGTCTGCGTCTGCGTCAGCATCAGCGTCTGCATCTGCATCAGCATCGGCGTCGGCATCAGCGTCGGCGTCTGCGTCGGCATCAGCGTCTGCATCGGCGTCAGCATCTGCGTCGGCATCAGCATCAGCATCGGCATCTGCGTCGGCATCAGCATCAGCATCGGCATCTGCGTCAGCATCGGCATCTGCGTCAGCATCGGCATCTGCGTCAGCATCGCCATCTGCGTCAGCATCGGCATCGGCATCTGCGTCAGCGTCAGCGTCAGCATCTGCATCAGCATCAGCATCGGCGTCGGCGTCTGCATCACCATCGCCATCGTCTTTACCGCCCGAGCCGCCGGAGGAATGGCCAGATGCCATTGCAACGCCCGTCAAGCCAGCCAGCAGCAGGCCGAGGACCCACGGTGGAGGTGTGCTGGTGCCAGCGGCAGCAGCGCACACAGTTTCGGAAACGACAGGTGCCGTATTCGCAAATACGGCATCCTGGGCGGAGATTTCTACCAGCTCTCCGCTGCTATTGAGCCACCACAGTTGGCAGGCTGAATCTTCCAGAACCAGCTCGCTATGTTCGCCGTCTGGGTTTTCGTTAAAGAAACCTTTCAAGGTGACCTGTTGACCATTGGCCATCACCAGGACAAGGTTATTTCCTTGGCGGGTAATACTGACAATATCGCCAGGACTCGCGTTCAATTTGACGAGATGAGGGGTGGCCAGCACTTGATCCGCTAATTGCGTCTCCAGTACTGGCTTTCCCGCTCCCGATCGTTCTGCTAGGATCATTTTCATGAATAGCCCAACCTTTTAATAATAAAAATGGCCACAAGGCCCCTCTTCACAACGGTTAATTCAAGGCAGGCACATTGAATCCAGCGCTCAACAATCCCTGGGAGTAAGCGCACTCAATCTGCGAAGCTTTCAAATCCAACTCACTGTTCAACACCTCGACACGGGCCTGGTGGTATTCCTGTTCGGCATTCAATAAGTCGACCAGTGAACGCGTTCCTAAATCCAAATACTGTTTTCTGTACAAATCTTTCGTGCCGCTAATGTTCACGACACGATTGGCCAGCAGCGTCTTGCGACGCTCCAGCCCTTGATAACGATTGACCTGGTCCGCCAGGCGCTGCTCCACCTGCAAGCGGACTTGAGACTTTTCAGCGCTGGCAGCGCGCAAGGCGCCCGAGGCTGCGCGTTTACGCGCCGACAGGCCGCCCCCTTGATAAAAGGGCATGGAGAAATTCAGGCGTATGCCCGTCTCGACACGGCTGCCATAAAGCGGGGTCGCATTCAGAGCACGGGAGGCATTAGCTTGCAAAGAGAGGGTTGGCCATTCTTCTGAGCTGGCCAGATCAACATCAGCCACCGCTTCTTCGGCCGCCATATCAACCATCACCACTTCAGGAATGCGCTCCCAATTGATGCGGGAGATCGTGCAGCTTTGATTCAGTTCAGGTGGGAACTGCGCCAAGGACACGGCGCTAACGTCAGGAAGTTGTGCAAGTAGTGCAATTTCCTGCAACCATTTGCGATACTCCGCATCAACGTTCAATACCAGCGCCTGAACGGAATCCAGGCGGGAACGCGCTTGCAAAACGTCGGACAAGTTGCTGGCGCCTTTCTCGTGGCGCTGCTCGACCAAACGGGTTAGCTGCTCCACTTCCTGAACGTGTGCTTGGGCCAGATTCAGAAAACCCTGATAACGCACCGCTTCCAGCACCGAGTTGGACGCTTCGCGAACCAGTTGCTCCACAACCAGATCAGTTCTGGCCTGGGCTTTCAGATCCCCGAACTCGGCTTTTTTGACGGAATTGGCGGTTTTGCCGAAGTCGTACAGCAGTTGCTGCACGTTCAAGTCCAGGCTTTGCAGAGCCTTTTCGTCATAGCGACCGGAACGGTACTTTTCATAGCTACTTGAAACACCTCCGCTGACTTGCGGGTAGTAATGCGCCTTGGCAACATCGATCATCTCCCGTGCGCTTGCTTCGTAACCCATGGCACTTTCTCGCCCAGGGTGACGCGCAAGGACGCGATCCACAACGTACTGAATGCTTAAGGGTCCGTCATGATCGGCTTGCTCCAGAACGGCATTTTCCTGAAGCCGCTCAAGCATGGTTTGTGCCTTGCTCGATGTGGCAAGAACAGCCAGAGCCAACACGATCCCCACTGTTTTTGTTCTAGTCATAAAGCACCCAAGCAAGTGACTTTTTGTATCCTCAACAGCGGGGACAAAAAGCCGCACATTCAACACAAACGTACTCTCAAGAGGTAGAATCACCGGACGCAGGGCGCAAAAAAGCCACCTGCTTAATCCAAAAAGCAAGCAATGCAAAACTGTCATTCACCTGGATTGCGCGCTACCTCCGACACGCCTCACACAAAGAAGCAGACGCAGCACAACACGTTCTTATCGAGAGAATCGATTTTTGTGACAAAAGAATAATCTATCGCATGAAATTGGCGTTTTTGTGTAAAAAAGCGTATTTCCGGTTAGTTTTCTGTTCAGGAAGAATATTACGACAAGATCTTGTCGCTATCAAGCGATTACTTGGCGCAATTGAAAATAATTGACAAGAACATGAAGAAAAAGACGCGGGATTGTAATTAAGACCGTTGGGGCCCCTCACCACCACAACCTTTGGGCAGACCAGACCACACGCATATGGAAAATGAATTTAAAGACTTCTCGGACCGGATAAATCTAGCCATCGCCCGTGCAGGCGGAGCCAAGAACTTGGCGGACAAAATGGGAATGTCCACTTCTGTACTGCGCAGCTGGCGCTCAGGGAACTCCGACCCATCCCGCTCCAGCCTGGTCAAAATGGCTCAGGCCACCAATCTGTCTGTCAGTTGGCTGGCCTCGGGAGAAGGCAACCCTTCCCCTTCCGAACCCTCTTCAGCCTTGGTTGATCTAGATATCCTGGAAGAAATCATTGCCAAGACTCAACAACTATTCCAAGGTCAAAGCGTGAACCTGAAACCAGAAGCCGAGGCACGCATCATCCGCCTGGTCTATGAGTTCTACTTACGCCAAGGGCAACAAATGGATGAAGCCAGTTTGAATAATCTGATTGAACTGGCTTCATTTCGATAAAAGCCGTCCGCAATATTCAAATCAGGAACAAGAGCTGCATCTAATGTGGCATCGCTTGAATGCGAAAGTCACAGGCAGCTCTTTTCCCCGGCGATAGCCCAGCCTGTTATTAATCCCAGCCCTATTAAAAAGAATCAGGGCTTGTTCACGAATCAAAAAGCCAAACCAGGGCTAATGGGCTGAAAACACATAACCCACGCCCCACACAGAACGAATGGGCAAACGCTCGCCGTGCTGTGCCACCTTGCGTTTCAAACGGCTAATCACCACATCAATGTAGCGACTGGGCGGTTGATCCCCTTCCTTATCGCTAAACAGCTTTTCGCGGGCAACGGGTTCAGGACTCTCGGCCAGCAGAACACGCAATACACGTCGCTCCGCCCCCGTCAGGGTGATGGCATGTCGCTGCGGCGTCATCAAACGCCAACCGTCTTCCAGCAAATCCCAACCAAACAAGGGCTCCTGACTGTCTCCATTAACTCGGATCTCCGAGTGAGCAGCCGAGAAAGCCTTGTCCTTTCCATCCGAATACTTGGCTCGCAGCGCCAGCTCCCGCCTGCGCAGGGCCTGAATACTGGCCAGCACTTCCATGCTATGAGTTCGTTCGTCAAAACAGATATCTGCGCCAGCCAGCAGCAAGAGACTGCCATGTTCGGGCGTGAGCGTTCCATCAAAGCGCAAGACCACCAGGCCCATTGCCGCTGACTGCGCCCGCAAGCGCCCCACATCACTGAGCAGATCCTCATTCGGGGAATGCATCATGATCAGCTCACCCGCCTCGGCCTGTTCGTCTTGTGCGAATGACACCGCGCTATGTGCTTGCAGCACTTGCACAGGTATTCCCCACAGGGCCAAATCATCGATCAGCTTTTGTATCAGATCGCCGTTATCGAACAACAGCACGATTCTCTCTGTTCTCAACAGTACCAAGCCTCCCTCTCCCCAAAACCGTGGCTATCATTGCCTTGTAGGCCTGCACGCGTTCAAGCGGCTTTGCCTGGCGCTCACCATCGTCTTTATTGTGTTTCTTACTCACTCAAGACCTGGCGCGCCTACAGCCGATCTGTTAGCAAGGCCACTCTGTCTTTCTGCTCCTGGGTCCTTCCAGGGCCCGATGCGCATCCTTCCCGTGATGCCCTCTCTCTAGCATAAACACAAAATCTTGCCAAAACAGTCAAGTTCTTAAAACAAAAGTAAGAAAACCACATCATTTACATTTTTTGTGCAAATTCTTGTGTAGTTAACTTGGTTTTCTGTTCAAATTGAATAATAAGGCAAGTATATATCACCATCAAGCACTATCTTGACCAAATAACCAATAACGACAAGAACATGCAATCTCTGGAGGTGGCAATGTATTTCAAACACTCAGTAAAGCGATTAAGCCAGGCCGGTCAAAATACCCTGGAGGAAGGTTTCCGAAACTTCCCGGAGCGAATCAAACTGGCGATCGAGCAGGCCGGAGGGGCACAGAAACTGGCGGAAAAAGTGGGTGTGTCCCTATTGATTCTGCAAGGGTGGCAATCAGGAAAGACAGAGCCCTCTCGCCTTGCCTTGATCAAGCTGGCCAAGGCGTCCAAACTGCCTATTCAGTGGTTGGCCTGCGGGGAAGAAAGGCTTGATAAACAGGCTCCTGCTCCATCAAAGCCCAACGTGGCAGACATGGATTCTCTGGAAGAGATCATCCTGAAGATCAGGCGACTGTTTGTGCAGCAACAGCTCAGCCTGCGTTCTCGTGCAGAGGCTCAGGCGATTCGGCTTGTGTACGAGTTCTATCTGCATCAAGGCCGTCAAATGGATGACGCTAGCCTGGATAGCTTGATTGAACGCCTTGCCCCTCAGTAAACCTATGCGCATGAAGTAAGGCACCTAAGCATAAACTCGGATAAGCCTGCTGCTATTCGCGTTCGATTGATCAAGCCTTAAGTCTCCCTGTGCTGGCGAGCGTTTAATCTGCTCGTCCAGCAACAGTGCTGTCTCAAAAAAGATCTTTATGTTTTATTTGTATCGAATTTTATTCTTTCCCTCTTTAGGTAAACCCTTATTCATATAAGTTTGAAGCGTTCAGACATGAATCAAGAATTCAGGCTTGAAGTTCAGGGTTCAAGCGAAATTCATACAAATCTCTCTAGTCGGAGATAGGCAAAAACCCTAGGAAAAGTTATAAGCCCTGGCTTGATATAGGAGGAAGAAAGCTCTGCAATGCAGGTTTTGGCGCATTAAAAAAGAAGAAACAAGACTTAATGAAAACCGGGTTTTAAACGCTTTGGCCATTATTTCTATTTATGGACATCGAATAGATATCCAGTCATTTTTTTGAGCGTTTCGTGCTTGCCAGGACGCCTTACCTTCCCCACTATCTACAAGGCATAGAGAAGCTGAACCACGGGCTTCCTACGAGCTGGGAAGCGGCCTCGCAAACGGATTACTCACCGTCCTGGAGCCACCTTGCACACGTTGCGCTTCCTATCGCCAGATACAAAAAAGCCCGCATATTCTGCAGGCTTTTTCTATTACAGCATCCCTAGTTGCAAGCGGGCTGATTCACTCATGCGTTCCCGGCTCCATGGCGGATCCCAAACCAGGTCCACAACGGCCTTCTCCACGCCCTGGATCGTCTCCAGCTTGTAGCGGGCCTCATCGGCAATCATGGTGCCCATACCGCAACCAGGAGCCGTCAGCGTCATTTCCATGGTGATGGAGAAAGCTTCCGGCCCAGTCTGGTTCACGTGACAGGCGTACACCAGGCCCAGGTTAACGATATCCACCGGAATTTCCGGGTCGTAAACGCTGGAGAGCACAATCCAGGCAGCGTCTTCAATGGTTTTTTCGCTCAGGGGCAGCTCGGGTACAAAGACCTCGGGCTTGTCCTGGGACTCAAAACCCAGCGCATCGGCATCGACACCTTCAATCCGGTACAGGTTGCCCTCTACCATCACGGTATAGCTGCCACCCAGCTTCTGGGTAATCGTTGCTGTACAACCCGCCTCGATCGTAACGGGAGCACCGTAAGGGATACTGACAGCCGGACAATCTCGGCTGACCAGCACATCATGTCGTTCAAAGTAGCTCATGGCTTGTTTGCGCCTTTATTCGGTTTGCGCGGTTTCTTTGGCCTGATTGATGGCGTTGTGCAGGGTATGCCAGGCCAGAGTGGCACATTTAACCCGTGCGGGGAATTCACGCACACCAGATAACACTTCCAGCTTGCCCAGATCTCGATCGGGATGGGCCTCTGTCAGCATGGCGTGCATATCTTGAAAGAGAGACTCAAACTCGGCCAGACTCAGGCCCTTCACGGCTTCGGTCATCAAGGATGCCGACGCTTTGGAAATAGCGCAGCCATGCCCCACAAAGCTGACTTTCTGCACAATACCGTCTTCAACTACGGCGTACACAGCCAGTTGATCCCCGCACAGAGGGTTGTGGCCATTGGCAAAATGGCTGGCGTTTTCTATTACTTCAAAGTTACGCGGGCTACGGTTGTGGTCAAAAATGACCTCTTGGTAGAGCTCGCGCAGCCCGTTGAAATCCTGGCTCATTTAGCCAACTCCAAATAGTTTTTGAGCTTTGCGCAGGCTGCCCAGCAAAGCGTCAATATCAGCATAATCGTTGTACAAGGCAAAGGAGGCACGAGCCGTACCGGGAATGCCAAAGCGCGTCATCAAGGGCATGGCACAGTGGTGACCGGCACGCACGGCAACGCCGTCCATGTCCAGAATGGTCCCCAGATCGTGCGGGTGAATGCCATCGACCAGGAAGGACACAATGCCCGCCTTATGTGCGGCCGTACCGATAATGCGAATGCCAGGCATGGCCAGCAAGGCTTCAGTGGCGTAATCCAGCAGCAACGCTTCGTGATCAGCAACACGCTGCATGCCTATGCCCATCACATAATCGATGGCGGCAGCCATGGTAATGGCACCGGCGATATTGGGCGTACCAGCCTCAAAACGCTGTGGCACGGGCGCGTAATTGCTTTGCTCGAAACTGACCGTGGTGATCATGTCCCCGCCGCCCATCCAGGGCGACATGCTGTCCAGAATCTCGTAACGCACGTACAAGGCACCCATACCTGTGGGGCCGTACAGCTTGTGCGCCGAGAAGGTGTAGAAGTCAGCATCCAGAGCCTGCACGTCCACCACACCGTGGGGAACGGATTGGGCCCCGTCTACCAGCACCTTGGCGCCGACGGCATGAGCCTGACGGATCATTTCAGCAACGGGGTTGATCGTGCCCAGGGCATTGGATACATGGACCAAGCCCAGCAAACGAGTTTTCTCGTTAAGCAGCTGCTTGAACGCTTCCTGATCCAGCTCGCCATTGTCCAGCACAGGCACCACGCGGATGACCGCGCCCGTGCGTTGAGCCACAAGCTGCCAAGGTACGATGTTGGAGTGATGCTCCAGACCTGTCAGCAGGATTTCATCCCCTGCCTTCAGGTTGTCCATGCCCCAGCTATAGGCCACCAGGTTGATGGATTCTGTGGTGCCACGCGTAAATACAATTTCTTCATCGCGCGCGGCATTCAGAAATGCCCGCACTGTACTTCTGGCCTGATCGTACAGCTCAGTAGCATGCTGAGACAGCCAATGCACACCACGGTGGATGTTGGCATTGGACTGCTCATAGAATCGCGCCTCGGCTTCAATGACCGAGCGCGGCTTTTGCGTCGTCGCCCCGTTGTCCAGATAGGACAGGCGTTGGCCCCGGATGGGGCGAGCCAGGATAGGAAAATCCTCGCGATGATTCAGCAAACCAGCAGCAGTTACGGGCATAGGCGCATTCATGCAAGATCTCCAAGGGCAAGACCGCCAGGCAACAAAGCATTAATACCGACTGTGGCACGGCTACGCAGGCTCTCGGACGCAATGCGCTCCAGGGACTGGGCGGCAAATGCGTAGATCAGCATATTGCGTGCATCTTCCATGGTCATACCGCGCGAGCGCAGGTAGAACAGGCTGTCTGCATCCAGCTGACCCACCGTGGCACCGTGTGCACACTTGACGTCGTCAGCGTAGATTTCCAGCTCGGGGCGGGAGTCTGCACGAGCCATCTTGGACAAGAGCAAGCTGTCCGAACGCTGTACCGAATCCGTACCATCCGCGCCCTTGCCGACCAATACACGACCGCTGAATACACCGCGGGCGGTGTCGGCCAGAATACCGCGGTAGAACTCACGGCTTTGGCAGTTGGGCTGAGCGTGATCAATGACGGTGTTGTGGTCGACGTGACGGCGACCGTCTACAAAGTACAAACCATTGAACAAAGTTTCGCAGCGCTCGCCATTGAAGACGGTAGCAATGTCGTTACGGGCAATACGGGCACCGAAAGACAGGGAGTGCGAATTGAATACCGAGCCACGACCTTGCTGCACATCAATTGCAGCCAGGTGGAAGTCTTGCAGCGCTTCCTGCTGCAACTTCATGTGCGTCAGGTTGGCATCAGGCGCCACGTTCAGACGAGTCACGACGCTGCTCAAGGAAGCATCCGTTCCTTCCTGACCTACATAGTGTTCAACCACGGTTGCGCTGGCACCGGACTCCAGAGAAATCAGGTTACGCGTGAAGCTGGCGCTGCCGCCTTGAGTGCGTACAAAAACCAGATGAACAGGCTGTTCCAGGTGCTTGCCAGCAGCGATATGCAAGGCAGCGCCATCCTGAGCCAAAGCCAGGTTCAGGGCAGCGGTCGAAGCGCCCCGGGACTCGTCCCCATAAGCCTGCTGCAACCAATCTGCATCCTGTTCCAGACAGGCACTGAGCGAGGCCAAACGCACGCCCGCTGGCAATTCATTCAGGTGCGACAAGGCCGCATCGTAGTGACCATCCACAAAGACCAGGAAGTACCCGTCTTCTTGCTGGCGCACCGATGCCACCAGTTCCGCAGCCGAAGCCGACTTCTGAGGCGCAAAGCTTTGTTGTTCCAGCAAAGCCAAAGAGGTGTGATGCCAGGCTTCAATACGCGTGTTTGGCCAGCCTTCTTGTGCGAAACGATCCAGCGCGCGCTGACGCATAGCGCTTAGCCATGGCAGACCGGCCCCAGGTGCTTGTGCAGCCTGAGCGGCAAAGCTGTTGACCCAATCTGGCAGACTCATACCGCAGCTCCCTTGGCTTTTTGTTCGGCGGCTGCTTGTTCCAGCACCCAGCCGTAGCCACGTTCTTCCAGTTCCAGAGCCAATTCACGGCCACCGGAACGAATGATCTTGCCACCGGCCAATACGTGCACAAAGTCAGGCACGATGTAGTCCAGCAGACGTTGGTAGTGAGTGATCACCAGCAAGGAACGCTCGGGGGAACGCAGACGGTTCACGCCGTCGGCAACCACACGCAAAGCGTCAATATCCAGACCGGAGTCGGTTTCGTCCAGAATGGCCAGCTTGGGCTCCAACAGGCTCATTTGCAGAACTTCGTTGCGTTTCTTTTCGCCGCCGGAAAAACCTTCGTTCACAGAGCGGTACAAAAACTCTTCGCGCATTCCAACAATCTTCATTTCCTCTTTCACGCGCTTGAGGAAGTCCATGGCGTCCAGCTCGGGCAAGCCCTGATGACGACGCACGGCGTTCACGGAAGCACGCAGGAAGTAGGCGTTGGACACACCGGGAATTTCGATGGGGTACTGGAATGCCAGGAACAGACCGGAACGGGCGCGGTCTTCAATCTTCATTTCCAGCAGGTCTTGACCCAGCCAATCAACCGAACCACCTTCCACGGTGTAGTCTTCACGACCAGCCAGAACCTGGGACAAAGTGCTCTTGCCCGAGCCGTTCGGGCCCATGATGGCGTGAACTTCACCGGGTTTGATTTCCAGGTTCAGGCCTTTAAGGATAGGTTTATCTTCAACCGAAGCGCGCAAATCTTTAATCGTCAGCATTTCATTATTCTCCTTAACCTACACTGCCTTCCAAGCTGACGCCGAGCAAATTCTGTGCTTCGACCGCAAACTCCATGGGCAATTCTTTAATCACTTCTTTACAAAAGCCGTTCACGATCATGGAGACGGCATCTTCGGCAGTCAGACCGCGCTGCATGGCATAAAAGAGCTGGTCCTCGCCAATGCGCGAAGCGGTTGCTTCGTGTTCCACACTGGCGCTGGGGTTCTGCACTTCCATCGTCGGGAATGTGTGTGCAGCGCAGCGCTTGCCAATCAGCAGCGAGTCACACTGGGTGTAATTGCGGGCGTTTTCTGCCTTGGGGGTAATACGAACCAGGCCGCGATAGGTATTGATACCCTGGCCCGCCGAAATCCCCTTGGAGATAATCGTGCTGCGGGTATTGCGACCCATATGAATCATCTTGGTGCCGGTATCGGCCTGCTGGCGGTGGTTGCTCAGGGCGACCGAGTAGAACTCGCCTTGGGAGTCATCGCCGCGCAGCACCACGCTGGGGTATTTCCAGGTGATGGCCGAGCCGGTTTCAACCTGCGTCCAGGAGATGTGCGAACGTGCACCACGGCATTCGCCACGCTTGGTGACGAAGTTGTAAATACCGCCTACACCGTCCTTGTCACCGGGGTACCAGTTTTGTACGGTGGAGTACTTGATCTTGGCGTCGTCCAACGCGACCAGTTCCACGACCGCTGCGTGCAATTGGTTTTCATCGCGCATCGGCGCCGTACAGCCTTCCAGGTAACTGACCGAAGCGCCTTCTTCCGCAATGATCAAGGTGCGCTCGAACTGGCCGGTGTCGCGGGCATTGATACGGAAGTACGTGGACAGCTCCATCGGGCAGCGTACGCCTTTGGGGATGAACACAAAGGAGCCATCGGAGAACACGGCCGAGTTCAGTGCGGCGTAGAAGTTGTCGCTAGGAGGGACAACCGTACCCAGGTACTTTTTGACCAGTTCCGGGTATTCACGCACCGCTTCGGAAAAGGAACAGAAGATCACGCCCACTTCTTCCAGCTCTTTGCGGAAGGTGGTAGCCACCGAGACCGAGTCAAACACGGCGTCAACGGCCACACCGGCCAGACGAGCGCGTTCGTGCAAGGGCACACCCAGTTTTTCATAGGTGCGCAGCAATTCGGGATCCACTTCGTCCAGGCTCTTGGGGCCGTCGGCCTTGCTCTTGGGCGCGGAGTAGTAGCTGATGTCCTGGAAGTCGATGGGTGGATATTCCACAATCGACCACTTGGGATATTTCATGGTCAGCCACTGGCGGTAAGCAGCCAGGCGCCATTCCAGCATGAACTCCGGTTCGCGTTTTTTCGCGGACAGGAAACGGATGACGTCTTCGTTCAGACCTTTCGGTATGGTTTCAGACTCGATGTCGGTGACAAAGCCTGCCTCGTAATCACGATCGAGGAAGGTGTCCAGATGTTCGTTGACGGTACTCATTCGGTTAACTCCACGTTGGAGGTGTTCGCCTTGTTTCTGTTTTTCAATTCGGGACCCGGCTTGTGTGTCAGGGGAAATTCGTTAACGGGCACGCGTATCATGTCTGCAACACTGACCTCTTCCAGGGTGCGCCGGACAATATCGTTGATACGCTGCCAATTGCTGCGTATATGGCAATCTGACTCCACGGAACAGGCTCCAGGAGTCGCTACACATTCAGTCAAACCAAAGGGTTGATCTTCCAGTGCATCAATAATCTGCGCTACACTTATCTGTTTGGCGGGGCGGCCCAACACATACCCTCCGCGTGCGCCTCGGCTACTGATCACCAGCTCGTGCTGGCCCAGCAGTTTAAGCACCTTGCTGACAGTTGGTTGGCCCAAACCCAGGATGGCAGCCAAGTCAGACGCACTGAACACACGGTCTGGATCGCCAGCCATGTGTGTCAGCACCAAAGTGCCGTAATCAATGATTTTACTGATTCGCAGCATTCCTTCTCTCTGAACAGGTCGTAGAGCCATATAGTACCGCTTTGGTACTATATGGTCAAATTATCCCTCCAGACTTTGCTGGATATTCCACATACGGGCATAGGCGCCATCCAGGGCTAAAAGCTCGCTGTGTGTGCCCTGCTCCACGATCTGTCCGCGCTCCAGAACCAGAATCAAATCCGCGTCGGTAATCGTGGAAAGACGGTGAGCAATGATCAAGGTAGTACGGTCGCGGGCAATCTCGTTCAACTCCGCTTGAATCGCCCGTTCCGTGCGCGTATCCAGCGCACTGGTGGCTTCATCCAGAATCAGCACCGGCGGGTTCTTCAGCAAGGTACGGGCAATGGCCACGCGCTGCTTTTCGCCCCCGGACAATTTCAAACCACGTTCGCCCACGATGGTCTCGTAACCATCGGGCAGGCTTTCGATGAAGTCATGAATACTGGCTGCACTGGCCGCAGCCACGATTTGCTCTTTGCTGGCCTCGGGACGGCCATAGGCAATATTGTGCAAAATCGTATCGTTGAACAGGACCGTGTCCTGGGGAACGATACCGATA
Source organism: Alcaligenes faecalis (assembly GCF_009497775.1). NCBI lineage: Bacteria > Pseudomonadati > Pseudomonadota > Betaproteobacteria > Burkholderiales > Alcaligenaceae > Alcaligenes > Alcaligenes faecalis. Next base: position 2,008,784 of record NZ_CP031012.1, on the reverse strand, counting down.
TGACGACGCAAGCTTTCCTGCGTCCATTCGCGCAACTCACGGCCATTGAACAGGATGCGGCCTTCTGTCACATCGTAGAAACGGAACAAAAGACGCGACAAAGTAGATTTACCCGCGCCCGAAGAGCCCACCACGGCAACTGTCTTGCCCGCAGGGATCTCGAAACTCAGGTTCTGAATGACTTTGCGACGGCTGTCGTAAGCAAAGCTGACGTTCTCGAAACGCACACCCGCCTGCTCACAGGACAAGACCTGGGCATTCGGCGCATCTTTCACCTCTTGCTTGCGACGCAGCAAGGAGAACAGGCGCTCCATATCGGCCAGGGAATTCTTGATCTCGCGGTAAACAAAGCCCAGGAAGTTCAAAGGTGCATAAAGCTGGGTCAGGAAGGCGGACACCAGCACCACATCACCCACTGTCATGGTCCCGGCCAGCACACCTTGCGCCGACATGAACAGCAAGGCCGTCACTCCAACACTGATAATCGAGGCCTGACCAATATTGAGCAGATTCAAGGACACCTGATTACGCACGGCTGCCTGGACCCATTGGCCCATATTCTGGTCGTAGCGATTGATCTCGTAATCCTCGTTACCGAAGTATTTGACCGTCTCGTAATTGAGCAAGGCATCAATCGCACGGGAATTGGCGCGGCTGTCCAGATCATTCATGGCACGTCGATAACGCATGCGCCGCTCGGTCACCAGCAAGGTGAACACAATATAGGCAGCAATCGTCCCCAGCGTCACCGCCGCAAAGGTCCAGTCGTAGCGCCAGAGCAAGATGCCACAGACCAGAGCAATTTCCAGCAGGGTAGGCAGAATATTGAAGACCAGGAAGTTCAGCAGGAAGCTGATCCCTTTGGTGCCCCGCTCTATATCCCGACTCAAACCACCCGTCTGGCGTTCGGTATGAAAGCGCAAGGACAGATCCAGCAAGTGGCGAAAGACGTGATTCGCAATCAGGCGCACTGAACCTTGCGTGACTCGCGCAAACAAGGCATCCCGTATTTCACCAAAAGCGCTGGAGGCCAGACGTACGGCGCCATAGCCCAACAAGGCCGCCACCGGCAGCATCAGCGCGGTCGCGGGCAGGCTCAGGGCATCGATTACCTGCTTCAGGTAGATCGGCATCATTACTGTGGCGACTTTCGCCAGCAGCAAACAGGACAAAGCCAAGACCACGCGAGTCTTGAATCGCCAAACATAAGGAAATAAGGATTTCAGGGTGCTCAGACCACCGGAGACACCATCAAGCACTTCAGGACGAGGAGGCACACGCAATAGGTCCGTGTCCAACAGCACAAAGCCGAAGAACCGCGGACAGCTTAAAAATAAGTTGCAGCACAACGCTGAAATCAAGGCAGGACAAACAGACTATGCTTTCCACTGGCAGGCAGGTCCCTGCTATGTCCTTGATGCGAATATAGAAATGAGGCTCTTTGCCTGAGCAATAATCAAAAACGGCCAGGCAGCACATAACTAATAAGTATAGCCTTGTGCACTGCCTATCCCTGCCAAGACCCTGTCGTCGGCGTGCTTGTTTGGCTGATTATTGGCCTGCAAACCACAGTCGCGAAAGCAATGGACCAGAGCGCCAGGCTTCGAGCGCTGAAAATCGGGAAATTCACGGCTTGTCACTGCAAAGAAAATGCTGGCAATCCAGCACTTTGTTACCTTCAAGCCTTCAGCGAAAGGCATACAATACCTGCTTGTCTGAAACAGGCGCAGACAGAGTGAAAATAGCGCCTGATACCGGACATCTGGCTCATGAATCCCTTTACTGCGCAAAATCCATCCATGCCGTCTTCTTCTTTTTCGTATTCTTCTTCCCTGGACCAGTTAGCCGCACAGGACAGCCAGGCGCTGGATGTGCTGTACGACCAGGAAGCACCCTTGATGCTGGCGTTGGGCCAGGCCGTATTGGGCCGCCGCATTGATGCCGAAGAGGTTCTGCGCGATAGCTTTGTCCTGCTGTGGAAGAATGCCGCCGGCTATGACCCGGATTTGGGCGAGGGACGCGCCTGGATTTACAGCATTCTGCGTTTCAGGCTGCTCGCCCGCCTGCGTCAACGCACGCAAAGCGGCGACAATAATTACGCCCTGCCAGCCATCAAACCACTAGCCGGTCAGCGTTTCATCCCTGCCATGGGCAAGCTGGATGGCACCAGTCAACGCGCCATGATCCATGCCTATCTGCATGGCAATAGTTACGAGCAGTTGGGCCCTCAACTGAACCGCTCCCCCGCTCAATTGCGCGCGGTGGTTCAGCATGGTTTGCAACAGCTCACTCCCCTGATCAATGAAGGCAATGCCAACGATCCACGCCATGCGGTGATGATTGGCGAGTACACCCTGGGTCTGCTCAGCCAGCATGAACTGGCCCAAGCCCATACCCTGATGCAGCAAAATGATCAGGCAGCGCGTCTGGCGCTGGCTTGGGAGCAAGCCTGGCTGGAGCTGGTGGACTGCCTGACCCCAACAGTGCCTGCCCCAACCAGCCTGGCTCACATTCACCACACCTTGGGCTTGCCACCACCTGCCGCACGTCGTCAGGCTGGCAGCACAAGCAGTCCTGCCGCCGAAGCATCCAAACCAGAGAGCTCCAGCAACGCCAATACGAGCACCCCAGTCAGCAAAGCAGAACGCCAGGAACCCAGCATCAAGACCAGCGCTCCTGCAGACGACGCCGCTAAAACGGAAGCGGCCACCCGCACGGAACCTCGCTGGTCCGCCAACAGCTCGAACGACAAGGCCGACGATCATACGCCGCCCTTCCCCACCTTGTTGCGTGCAGATTCTGACCCAGCCACCAAAACGGCTGCTGTCACCCCCGAGCCAGCACCGACCGCCCCACCCAAAGTGGTCGACAAGAAAAAGCCCGCTAAAAGCGAGCCTGAGCCTGTCGCGGTAGAGAAGAAACGCAAACCCGAAGCTGTGGAAGGTGAACGCCAGTCTCGTGGTTTTGCCATGCCCATGCCTATTTTGTTGGGTGGCTTGGCAGCGGTCGTGATTCTGGGTCTGGTGATTGCCTTGCTCATGAACATGAACTCGGAGCCACCCGTCAACGTCATTGAGATGAAGCCACGTCAGGCGGCCATCCTGCAAGCCCCTGGCCAATCCTCTACTCCGGCCTGGATTGCAACGGTGGACCCACAAGGCAATGTCCTGCTGGTGCCCAAGGTCAGCACCGAAGTCAAAGCAACTCAGTCGGTACAGTTGTGGACACACACCCCACGCAGTACACAAATTCGTTCATTGGGTTTGATTGATCCCAACCGCCCCATCACCGTGCCTGCGGCTTTGATCGGCACCGTGGAAGATGAGCAGATTTTTGAGATGACGCTGGAAACGGAAGGCGGCTCCAATAGCGGCGCGCCGGAAGGCCCCGTTCTGTATATTGGCCGCATCGTCAGCTTCGGGCAGCTGGATAATCTGCCCAAGCCGAATACTGACGCTAGCTCGTCGGCAACCCGCTCTTAAAAGCGGCATCCAGCCGTTCCAGCTCGTCGATTTCCTCGACAGTGAAGCCCGCCTCCAGGCGGGCTTCGCGATTAAAGGGGCCACGCAAACGCGGTGCGCGATAGCGCTGTGCCAGCTCACAATAGGTATCAAAGTCAGGCAAACCTTGTTCCTGGCAGACTTTGCGATACCAGTAATTTCCCAAAGCCACGTGCCCGACTTCATCGCGCAAGATGATGGCAATAATCGCAGCGGCTTTTTCATCCCCGGCATCCAGCAACTTCCGATACACCAGAGGGCACGCATCCAGGCCTCTCGCTTCCAGAGTACGGGGCACCAAAGCCATACGTGCCAGCAGATCAAAGCGCGTTCGCTCTGCCATATCCCACAAGCCGTCATGGACTGGCAAATCCCCATAGCTGACACCCAGCGTTTGAAGGTGATTGCTCAGCAGCTCAAAATGCAAAGCCTCCTCCACCGCCACTTGCAACCAGCCCGCATAAAATGCGTCAGGCAAACCGGGATAGCGCCACAGCACATCCAAGGCCAGATTGATGGCATTGAATTCAATGTGCGCCAGGGAATGCAATAAGGCTGCTCGCCCAGGGATAGTCCGCACGGAACGCTTGGGTACATGCTGAGGACTCACAAAACGCAAACCCTCGGGCCGTCCCGGTACGCCCGGCGGCTCTTCCAAATGTTCATCCGCCCCTACGGGCAAGCCATGTGCAATCGCTCGTACCGCTGCCAGCTTGGCAGCCGGCTCTTGCACTAACAAAGCCTTTAAAGCCTGACTACGTAAGTTCACTGCTCATCCCTTCCATGAAAAAAGGCCGGCACCAAGGCCGACCTTCATTCCTGCTGGGCAATCCCGGATTACTGGGCCGAGCCCGGATCCGTCATTGCCAAGGCTTGATCCAGCATTGCCTGGATCTGACCCAGATTGGTGCGCAAGGCCTGCATCTCCTGACCGGTCAGGCGCACAGCGGCTTCCTGATCAAAAGGCATATCCGGGCCATCGCCCAGACGATTGCGCGCGCCACTGATCGTAAAGCCTTCGTCGTACAGCAAACCGCGAATCCGACGAATCAGCAGCACTTCATGGTGCTGGTAATAACGTCGGTTACCGCGTCGCTTGACGGGCTTTAACTGCGTAAACTCCTGCTCCCAATAACGCAGGACGTGGGGCTTGACCAAGCAAAGCTCGCTGACTTCACCGATTGTGAAATAACGTTTGGCAGGGATAGGTGGCAAGGTCGCCGTCTTTTCGTTTGTGCTCATGGCCACTGATGCTCATCGACAATAGGAGTGATTTTACACGTTCAGTCAGGCAAAACTGTACGCAAACGTACCAGGGCTCAGTCCTGGTCATCCTCAGGCGCCACTGGCGCCCCTTCGACTACACTTTTGAGCTTCTGACTGGCATGGAAAGTCACCACTCGGCGGGCCGAGATAGGGATCACTTCGCCAGTCTTGGGGTTACGGCCAGGACGCGGGGGTTTGTCCCGCACCTGGAAATTGCCGAAACCGGACAGCTTGACCTCTACACCTTCAGCCAGGGAATCGCGGATCTCGGCAAAGAAGGTATCCACAATATCTTTGGCTTCGCGTTTATTCAAGCCAACACGTTCAAACAAGAGTTCGGCCAAATCCGCCTTGGTCAAAGTACGCTCTACGTTCATTGTGTCTCCTTATGCCCTTGCCCGTGCGCCATGCGCGGATACCAGTGCCGCCAACAATACCTCCAGGCATTGCTCGACGCGTTCATCATCCAGCGTGCTTGCGCTGTCTTGCAGCCAGAAACGAATCGCCAGACTCTTTTCCGATGCATCGTTCTTGTCGCGCCAGACGTCAAACAACTGAATATCCTTGACGATGGCCGCTTGTGCTGCCGTGCTGCGCACCTGGTTCAGTGTATCCAGCACAGCTTGATAGGATACGTCCTTATCGAGCCAAACCGCCAGATCTCGTTGCACCACGGGCTGCTTGGATACTTCCTGAGCATGCACCACTTCGTCGTGAGAAATGGCATCTACATCCACTTCAAAGACCACAGGCGCCTGGTTCAGGCCAAATTCGCTCAACCACTGGGGATGGATTTCACCAATCCAGCCTATGGTTTTACCATCCAGCTTCACACTGGCGCTACGGCCTGGGTGCAAGGCGGGGTGAGCTTCAGGCTCGAAACGAACTTGAGCGGCACGTTGACCCAGCAAGGTTTCCAGATCGCGCTTGACGTCAAAGAAGTCAACCGGGCGATCAGGCTGGCCCCACTGCTCGGTCACAACCGGGCCCCAGGCAGCGGCCGCAATGCGGTTGGGCTGATGGATACCGGCCACGGTCAAAGGACCATTTTCCTGGGAAGCATCGCGCATGAAAACGCGGCCGAACTCGAACACGCGCACGCGCGACTGACGACGGTTGGCGTTGCGTTCAATATTGGCCAGCAGACCAGGAATCAGGCTGGTACGCATCACCGCCAACTGGCTGGCAATGGGGTTCAGCAAACGGATAGGATCAGCCTGCCCGTTAATATCTTTTTCCCAGGATTCCTGCACAAAGGAGAAGTTGATCACTTCCTGGTAGTCCTGGGCAGCCAGCACAGCGCGCAAGGCGTGCGGGCCGCGCAAGGACTCAACGGGCACACGCATTTGTGCAGCAGCGACCGGAGGCAAATCAGGAATATTTTCAAAACCGTAAATACGGGCAACTTCCTCGATCAGGTCTTCTTCGATCGTCAAATCGAAACGGAAGCTGGGAGGGTTGACCGTAAAGACACCGTCAGCCACCGAGAACTCCAGGCCCAGCAAGGTAAAGATGCTCTCAACCTGCTTTTGATCCAAAGGAATACCCAGAACACGGCGGCAGCGATCCAGACGCATGGCTACTGGCTTGCGCTCGGGCAAGGCCACAACCTGATCATCCATGGGACCGGCCTGGCCACCGCAGATTTCCAGAATCAGCGCTGTAGTGCGTTCCAGATGCGGAGTAATGGAGTCGAAGTCCACGCCACGCTCGAAGCGGTGGCTGGCATCGGAAGAAAACTTGTAGCGACGAGCACGGCCCATGATGGCTTCTGGCCACCAGAAAGCGCCTTCCAGATACACATCCGTCGTATCCAGTGTGACGGCACTTTGTTCGCCGCCCATGATACCGGCCATGCTTTGCGGTACATCGTTAACCGCGATCACGCCAACATCGGTATCCAGCTCGACGTTCAAACCGCTCAGCAGCTCCAGTTGCTCGCCTTTACGTGCCCAACGCACTTCCAGACCGGCTTGCACGTGCTGCAAATCGAACACGTGCGTAGGACGGCCCAGTTCCAGCATGACGTAATTGGAGATGTCCACCAAAGCGGAGATCGAACGCTGACCACTACGCTCCAGACGAGTTTTCATCCAGTCCGGGGTTTTCGCACGCGCATTGACGCCACGAATCACACGACCGGCAAAACGGCCGCACAGATCTGCGTCTTTCACGGTAACGGAAACGCGATCTTCAATCGTGACAGGAACCGGAGTGAAGTCTGGCAGTGTCAGTGGTTCGCCAGTCAGGGCGGCCACTTCACGCGCCACGCCCAGCACGGACAGGCAGTCCGCACGGTTAGGCGTCAATTTCAATTCAATAATCTGGTCGTCCAGATCCAGCAGTTCACGCAGGCTCTGGCCCACTGGTGCATCTGCATCCAGTACCAGCAAACCATCGTGATCTTGCGACAGACCCAGCTCGCGACCCGAGCACAACATGCCGGCGGATTCCACGCCACGCATTTTGACCGGGCCAATTTTCATGCCACCGGGCAGTTCTGCACCAACACGGGCAACCGGGATCTTGATGCCTTGAGCCGCATTGGGCGCACCGCACACAATCTGCAGCAGCTTGCCCGAGCCGTCATCGACCTGGCATACACGCAGGCGGTCAGCGTCGGGATGAGGGGCAATTTCAGCGATGAAGCCAACGACAACATTCTCGAACGCTGGCGCGGCGGCTTGAATTTCTTCAACCTCCAGACCAGCCATCGTCAGTTGATGACCCAGTTCTTCAGTTCCCAGTTTGGGATTCACAAAGCGGCGCAGCCACGATTCGGAAAATAACATGATGCAAAGATGGAGACGTAAAACGGCGTATACCGGAACCGACCGGGCCTAAGAGGCCCAGCGGCGCGAAGTAGGAATCAACGATTGAACTGCTTCAGAAAGCGCAGATCGCCTTCAAAGAACTGGCGCAAATCGTTAACACCATAGCGCAACATAGTCAGGCGCTCCAGTCCGGAACCAAAGGCGAAACCGATGTAACGCTCTGGGTCCAAACCGAAATTGCGCACCACTTGCGGGTGAACCTGCCCGGAACCGGAGATTTCCAGCCAACGGCCCTTGTTGGGACCGGAGGAGAACATCATGTCAATTTCGGCGGATGGCTCGGTAAAGGGGAAGAAAGAAGGTCGAAAGCGTACGACCAGATCGTCGCTTTCAAAGAAGGCACGCAGAAAGTTCGTGTACACGCCTTTCAGATCGGCAAAGGAAATATCCTCGGCAATCCACAGCCCTTCCACCTGGTGGAACATGGGCGAGTGGGTGGCATCACTATCGACACGATAGGTGCGGCCGGGGGCAATCACTTTGATCGGCGCCTGATTCATGCGGGCGTAACGCACCTGCATGGGGCTGGTGTGCGTGCGCAGCAAATAGGGTTCGCCAGTCTCGTCCTGCATGTCTACATAGAACGTATCGTGCATGGAACGGGCGGGATGGTTTTCAGGGCTGTTCAACGCCGTGAAGTTGGTCCAGTCGTTTTCGATTTCGGGGCCGTCAGCCACTTCAAAACCGATCGAGCGGAAAATGGCTTCGACGCGCTGCCAGGTCTGGATCACCGGGTGAATACCGCCGGTGCCACGACCACGACCGGGCAAGGTCACATCAATTTGTTCTTGAGCCAGTCGCTGGTTCAATTGTTCTGCCGCCAGGGCAGCACGACGATCGTTCAGCAAATCTTCAATTTCGCGCTTGAGCACGTTGATGCTGGCACCTGCTGCTTTTTTCTGCTCCGGCTCCATCTGGGCAAGGCCTTTCATCAAGGCTGTGATGGCACCTTGTTTGCCCAAAAATCGAGCTTTAGCGTTTTCCAGCGAGGCGGCGTCCTGAGACTGCTCAAATAAGGCCCGAGCCTGGGCAATCAGATCGTCGTGGGAGGAAGTCATGGCGTGTTACTTTCCAAAAACAAACGGAGCCCCAAAGGCCCCGTTTGTGAACTATACAGTCAGATACCGCTTAAGCAGCCAGAGCGTTCTTAGCCTGTGCAACAACAGCAGCAAAACCTGCCTTGTCTTTAACAGCCAAGTCAGCCAGAACCTTACGGTCCAAAGCGATGGAGGCTTTGTTCAGGCCGGCGATAAACTGGCTGTAGCTCATGTCCAGTTCGCGGCAAGCTGCGTTGATACGGGTAATCCACAGCGAGCGGAATACGCGTTTCTTGTTACGGCGGTCACGGTAGGCGTACTGACCTGCCTTCATGACAGCCTGTTTGGCTATACGGAATACATTACCGCGACGGCCGCGAAAACCTTTGGCCTGGGCAATTACTTTCTTGTGGCGTGCGCGTGCGTTAACACCGCGTTTTACTCGTGACATGTTCGATTCTCCCTAATCAAGCGAAAGGCATCATTGCTTTTACGGAAGCGACGTCGGCTTTATGAACCTCGACGGCACCGCGCAACTGACGTTTGTTCTTGGTCGTCTTCTTGGTCAGAATGTGACGCTTGAACGCTTGGCCCCGCTTGATGGAACCGCTACCACGAACCACAAAGCGCTTGGAGGCGCTTTTTTTGGTTTTCATTTTAGGCATGAAATTACTCGACTAATTTGTGTCTGCGGGTGGTCGCCTAGGAAGCTGGCTGACACTTGTATGACCCAAAACAGGCACTTATTTTTTTCTTTGCCCGCTGCCAGAACAGATCCAAACAGGGGAAAAGCTCTTGATTATAGGGTGATTCTTGGAAAATTGTCCAGATTTTCATCACCTTTTATCAATTCCCCATAGCTAGATATCAAAGCCGCTGGTGCTGTCCTTGATAGAACCCCTTCCGCCTCCCCCTTCTGCCCACACAGATGCTATCTAGCAACACCACTCAAGCTACCACGAGTGGCACAACCTGTTTGACGTCAGTGGCTGAACCAAGCTACCGGCCCACTATCCACAACTATATATCCCCACAAGAATCGTCAAGTTAGCTCAAATACAATCCGCAAGGAAATAATAAACAGGCAGATAAAAAGGAAAAAAAAGAAAAAAACAAAGAAAAACAACTAAAAACAAACTAACTAAATGGCCACGAATAACCAAAAACACAGAAAAAGACGAGCAATATATCTGAACGATATTGGACTCAGAGAAGAAAAAAATATGAAATGAAACAAATGGAAAAAATAAAATTCCATTTTAGATTGAAAAAGTCAGCCTTCAAATTATTTATTTTTATTTTAAGGAATAAAAATGAGCACCATCTCAAATGAAAAAGAACGCCACGACTGGATCGAATCTCTAAAAATCCCTGAAGAAGCCCTTCTTAGAATCAAAGCAAGGCAACAAAGATTCAATGTAGAAGACAAAGAAGACTCAGCCGATGTCGTAGGCGGTAGCGTCGCATGCTTTGTTACTGGACTACCTAAGCAAGCAAGAGAGGATGTACAAAACAGCACATTACTAATGCAGCTTGCTGCTGATGCCCAGTTCAACCCCAGGACAGAACGAGAGGATTGGTTTAATTTTTATACAAGCGGGCTTGCCAATTTAGGCTGGGGGCGATTTAGCGATGTCTATCAAAAATACAACCCAAAGAACACCAATGCCACTATTAGTCAGATTATTCTGGAAATAATCGGGGCGATCATTAGCCCAACAAGTGAAGCGTACTTGCTGACAAAACGAACATTCGATTCGATGGAAAACGATCCTAAAAACAAGGATGCAGTCGATTTATTCAGCATGACAAGCACCGTTGGTCAAACTGGTACATTTCAGATTTTGCCAACCCTACAAGACAGGGATGGCAACACAATCATGTTATTGACCTCAGTGGATGCAACAACAACAGAACAACATGGTTGTTTCCTATTTTGGAAATGGTCAACAAAAAACTCTGTCATGTTCCGCGCAGCACAACAAAGCGTGCTTAATGAGCAGGTATATGCGCAGGTTCGCTCTGCGGTTCTGAAGAAATTAGGTAAAAACGCCGATGATTTTATCAACGGCCTGGTACTTAAAAAGAAATAACATAACTAGCCCGGGGCACCCCGGGCTTTTAACATAGCAAGGAGCAAAAAAATGGAAATCTCAACAAACAATGACTATGTTGTATCAGGGAATCTATTTTCAACAACCCAGAAAAACACAGACTTAAACACCTACAAAGATGCCATCCATAGCAATCTCTTCATTCAGCTAGTGGCTGATAATGAATACGAAAATAGATTTAACAACCCCGAAATATGGATGAAATACTACACAGAATCACTGGGAATAATTTTTTGGAACTTTATAGCACAATCAAATGGAACAATAAAATTCCAAAAAGGAAAATATGATTTCTCAATACAGGAAATACTAGAAGAATTCCTGTTAAAAAACCTAGAAGAAATTCAAAAAAAATCAATTATTGAAAGCATAGAAAATTTTGATCTTTTAGAAAAAGACAACAATGCATCACAGCTTTATAAAAAAGAAACAATAAAAGAAACAAAAATAAAAAAAACAAAACCCCAAAAAACAGAAACGATAATAAACCTTCAAATAACAAACATAGATGAAAATAATAAAATTTATGTATTTAACATAATATTCAAAACAGACCAAAAGAGCAGTGGGAAAATATTTGAACAAAGATTTCTAACAAAAGATTTAATAGGAGAAATCAAAACAAACTCCTATGAGGCAGAAATAATAGAAAGCTTATATACAAATATTAGGCAAGCCATCATTCAAAAACTAGGAGAAGAGAACATCCAGAATAATATTCTGCTTGTCTCAGAAGAAGGCGAGTCTCCCACCGGTCCCACCCTCTCGGCAGCCCGTACATTTATACGAGAAAAAGACCTCTGACCGCCCGGCAGCTTGGTCATAGTTTCTATGACCACAGTGCCATCTACCACACAGTAGCCATTAAATCAGCACGGAACTGCAAGGCTTCTGCAAGATGGGAACGTGTAATTTCCTTGCTTCCTGCCAAGTCCGCAATCGTAAGCGCAACACGCAGCAATCTACCCTGCCCTCTTTCAGACCATTGCCAACGTTGCCGAGCATTAGTCAACAACTGCGCCGCCTCCCCAGATAACAAGCCATACTTTTTAAAACCAGATACCGTCAAATGTGCATTTCTTGAACGCTGACGCAGCAACTGTCGTTCAATTGCTTTCTGAACGCGTTCTTTTATATGGCTCGACGGTTCTGCTGCTTGAGCACGCTCCGAATCGACTTCTGTCATCGTGACTAATAAGTCGATTCTGTCCAACATAGGACCTGACAAACGTTGTCTATAGAGCTCCCGCTGCGACGGCGAACAACGACACACCCGATGCCGGCTAGCAGCCCAACCGCAAGGACAAGGATTCATCGCCGCAACAAACTGGAACTGAGCCGGGAAGACCGCTTGTTTTTGAGTACGTGAAATGCGTACACAAGCCTGCTCCAAGGGTTCACGCAAGGCCTCCAATGCTCGGCGGTTAAACTCTGGCAACTCATCCAAAAACAATACACCACGGTGAGCCAAGGATACCTCTCCTGGCCGAGGTCGGCTTCCCCCACCAATCAAGGCAGGAGTCGAAATACTATGATGCGGAGCGCGAAAAGGCGGTCGCCTGCTGAAAAAGTCCTGTTCTTGCACAAAGGAATACAAGGCGGCCACTTCCAGCTGAGCGTATCGATCCAGATCTGGCAATAAACCCGGCAGACGTTGAGCCAGCATGGTTTTGCCTACACCCGGCGAGCCATTCAACAACAGGCTATGGCCACCTGCAGCCGCCACCTCTAAAGCACGGCAAGCCAAAGGCTGTCCCAGCACGTCCGACAGACAAAGCTGCTGGCCCTCATTCAACTCTGGCCAGGGCTTGGCCAACGCAGGTTCCAGTTCCTTGTCCCCTCGCAGATACCCCGCTGCCTCGGCCAGACTAGCAACCCCACAGACCTGTAGATCAGGGACATGGGCGGCAACTTCTGCGCTCTGCGCAGGCAGAAGCAAACAAAGCTCTGGATGCCGACGCGCCATACCCAAGGCTATCGTCAAGGCGCTTTGAACCGGAACCACAGCCCCGGTCAAAGACAGTTCCCCGGCCATGACATAACGATCCAGACCGGTGATGGCCTGCTCACGTTGTTTGTCGTCTGGACGACTGAGTTGGCCGCTAGCCAGCAAGATTGCCAAAGCCACGGGCAAATCAAAACGCCCCGAATCCTTGGGCAAATCAGCAGGAGCCAGATTGATGGTCAGTCGGGCAGCGGGAAAATCAAAACCACTGGCTTGTAAGGCGGCCCGTATGCGCTCCCGGCTTTCGCGAATACCGGCATCGGGTAAACCAACAATATGAAAGGCAGGTAATCCTGGAGCGACATGCGCCTCGACACGCACGTCGATAAAATCCAGGCCAGACAAAGTACAGCTATTTAAAACGGCCAAGGACATATGCCCTTCTCCCTTTCCAAGGCAAACATTCAGTCTGCCTGTCAGGGAAAAGAAGCTCCAGATACCTGCCTTAAAACATCACTGAGTACTTGTACGGCATGCAGGTCTTACTGAACCTGCACGCCCATGGAGCTGACTAACTGGACTGCCTGCTCTACGGACAAACATGCACCTTGGAAAGAGTTATTCAAGTCGTACAAGGTGATGCTGCCCAGCTCCACGCTGCGCAGGTCCGTCCCTTTGAAGTTCACCCCTCGCAAGCTGGCGCCCCTCAAGCTGCCGCCTTCAAATACGGCATCCTGAAAATTACAGCCGCCCAGGTCGGCATCGGAGAAATCCAGTTGCACCAGATTTTGTTTACGGAAGTTAATCGCACGCAAGGTGGCACCGACCAGCTTGCATTCACGCAGACTCAAATCCAAACCACGGGTTTCGTTGAAGATGGCCCCGCTTAGTTTGGAGTCCTCGATCTGCAAGGAAGCAATCTGGGCACGCACCCACTTGCTCAAGTGCAGATCACAAACCCGAAAGCGGGCCGAGCTTAAATCAGCCAGACTGAAATCCACTTGCCCCAGCTTGCAACGTTGCCAGACCGTGTCTTGCAGATGCGCCCGTGTAAAGCGGGTATCCAGAAAACTGCAAGCTGAAAACTGCAAGCCCTCCAGTTCCAGACCCGATAGATCCTCGCCATCAAAGGCGCAGTTCTCGAAGCTTAAAGACTCATGGGAGGCGGCCAAAAGATCAATCAATTCATCTCTTGTAATCTGGACATTACTGACTAGCATGCTGCTGCTTTCCCTTCAAAAAAACAGAGCCAGCATTGCTGAGCTGGCTCCTTCATTATCTGCTTCAGACGATCCGGCACGGATCAGAGCAAAGCTTAACGACCATTGGGCAGAACCAATCGTGACAAGCGCCAGGCAATAATCAAACCCAAAACGGCAAAACTAACCGTCGCCACCCAAGCCCACTGCCATCCACCCAACGCATGCACGACCGAAGCCACAACGGGTGGTCCCACAAACTGCCCCAGTGAAGAACATTGCTGCACCCAGCCCACGGAGGTTGAGGTGGTCTCTGGCGACGGCGCTGCCGTAACTGACAGGAAGAACAAGGTAGCAGGAATCAAACCGCCCACAATCGAGAACAGCAGAATGGCGACAAACTGAACCACCAGACTTTGTGTCAGTCCGAAGGCAAGAACCGCACACGCAATCATGCCCAGGTAGCCTGCTTGCAGCAGTCGATGAGGCGGGATACCCGCATGCAGACAACGCCCTGCTCCCAGATTACCCACGACATTCCCGGCCGCAATCAAGGCCGTCAGCAAACCGGCCGTACCGACTGCTATCTCCGCCTGATTGTAAATAGTGGGCATAAAGCCTACGACCGCCGCCCATTGCGCCGCGTATACACCAAAGGCCAAAGCCAGCAACCAAACCCGGCCGGAACTTAAGGTGGTGCGCAACAGACTGGACCAACGGTGAGCGGAGGTATGTTCAGCTGCACTCCTGGTTTGAGTCTGAGAGTCCGGCGGCACCAGAAGAAAGGCCAGGACCATGAAGATGGCCGTCAAGATACCCAGAACCACCCACAAGGTACGCCAGGAGCCAACTGCCAACCAGGCAGCGCCAGCCCACAGCATCAAGACCGCCCCGGCGGGCATATAACAGCCCCACAACCCCATGACTCGGCTCAACCGGGCCGTGTCAGTAATGCGTTTGATCAAGGCCGGAATGGGCAGCACCACCATCAGAAAGCCACAGCCTTCTATCATGCGACCCAGCAACACCAGTGTGCTATGTTCAAACAGCGAGCCGATCAGCGACGCCAGGCTCAAAATGCCCAGCCCCGTCAAAATACAGCGACGCAGGCCGATTTTCTCGGAAACCAGGCCTATGCATAGCCCCAGCAACATCCCGGCCATTTGCACGCTGGCCAGCAAGAACCCGGACTGCACCAGGTCCATGCCCAATTCCCGCTGCATGAAAGGCAAAGCCGGGGGTACTTTCCACACATGCAGTGCAGCGCACACCCCGGTCAAGACAAGGAAAACAGCAATGAAAAAGGGGCTGGCCGATTGTTTGCCCCCAGGCCTGGTGACCGTATTCAAATGAAGTGATCAGCCTTGGCTGCCCTCTTGAGCAGAGGTATCACCATCTTGAGGAACAGGAGTCTGACGTCCTTCCAAAGCTTGCAAACGTGTTTCCAGAGCCGCCACACGAGCCAGTGCGCGTTCCAGCATCAGCTTGTAGGTATCGAACTCTTCACGGGTTACCAGATCCATACGATTGAAGGCCTGACCCATAAAGGCTTTTACATTACGCTCAATATCGGCAGCCGGACTTTTGGCGATCAGCTCCGAGACGTTTTTTTGCAGATCTTCCAGCCACTCGCTACGATTAATCATGGTCCTCTCCTGAAAATATTGACACTACCAGCAGTATAGAAAAAGCGGGTGCCAAAGGCACCCGCTTTTTGCATTTGGCCAGACAATCAGCCGAATTATTCAAGCCTTAAGGTTTGGCTTGTTCCGAGGGAACGGAAGATGGCGAGGAATCAACACCATTACCCAGCTTGTCCTGGATGGCCTTGTCAGCCTTGGCAGCGCCGTCTTTAATGGCATCGCCCGTGCGGCTGGCGGCATCGGCTACAGCATCCTTGGCTTCACCGGCTTTTTCAGCGACTTTATCGCCAGCAGCCTTGGCATCTTCCTTCAAGGTGTTGGCATTTTCCTTGGCGTGTTCTTTCTGTTCCTCTGCTTCTTTTTTGACGTCGTCAGCGACTTTGGCGGCGTCCTGCTTCAGTTCTTCCGTTTTTTGCTCCAGGGTCTTGTCGGCCTCTGGTGCTGGTGGAGTGGCAGGAGCTGTCGATTGTGGAGCGGTGACAGGAGCTGGTGGCGCGCTCGTAGCGGCTTTGTCGTCCTCTTTGGAACACGCAGCCAAAAGAGTCATCGAAGCAGCAGCGGCCATGACAGCAAAATGAGCACGAGTCAGTTTCATAAGATTTCCTTCCTACTATTCCAAGGTCGCTAGATAGAATGGGGCCGATTCCTGGTGCGACTTCCAGCTCGGCCTTGGGTCTGTTACAACTCCCCTAAAAGCCATTCTATCGGTGCTGGGCACACAGACCAATCTATTAGTGTAAATCCTGATTTCAATTATTCTGACGATATAGCTCAAGGTTTGTGACAAACCCTTTAACAACAAGCACCTAGCGGGCAGCCCGCTTGCGAGCCTCTGTTACAAACAGAATCGCTCATAGGGCTACAGCCGGGGTTTGTTACATATTTGCCAAATTAAATTGGCCTATTTTCAACTACTTAGGCAGCTAAGGTGGCCAAATCGATGCGCTCGGCACGGTTCAAGGCACTGGCAACTTTCACGCGCAAGGCGTTGGAATGCGATAGGCGCACTTCTTTTTTCACATCCAGCAATTGCTGCGGATGCATGGAGAATTCTTTCAGGCCCAACCCCAGCAACATACGAGTCACCGAAGCATCCCCTGCCATTTCCCCACAGACCGCCACGGGTTTACCGGCACGGTCAGCGGCGTTGATCGTGTGTGCAATCAAACGCAAAACGGCTGGGTGCATGGGGTCGTACAGGCTGGCCACTTCGGCATCGCCCCGGTCTACGGCCAGAACATATTGGATCAAGTCATTGGTGCCGATGGACAGGAAGTCCAGTTCCTGCACAAAAGGTTCAATGGCAATGGCGATGGCGGGCACTTCCACCATGGCCCCCAATAAGTAGTTGCGTGCAAACGGAGTACCGGACTTCTCCAGCTCCCGAGCAGCCGACTCAATAGCCTGGCGGCTGGCATGCACCTCGTTCATGGAGGAAATCATGGGGATCAGAATACGGATTTGCCCATGCAGGCTGGCGCGCAACAAGGCACGCAGCTGAGTGGCAAACATCTCGGGCTTGTCCAGGCAGTAGCGAATGGCACGCAAGCCCAAAGCGGGGTTGGTCGCTACCGTGGCATCACCATCCAGGGTTTTATCGGCCCCAATATCCAGTGTGCGGATCGTGACGACCTTGCCCTTCATGGCCTTCACCACACGGGAATAGGCCTCGTATTGTTCCTGCTCGGAAGGCAGGTCCGTGCGTCCCATGAACAGAAATTCGCTGCGGAACAGGCCAATGCCATCAGCACCGGCTTTCAAGGCCAGCTCAGCCTCTTCGGGTAGCTCGATATTGGCTTCAAGTTTGACGTTGATGCCATCCAGAGTCATTGCTGGTGCATCCAGCAATTCTTCCAGTTCAGCACGTTCGCGGCGGTAGGCTTCCTGACGCTCTCGATATTCAGCCAGTACTTGCTCGGACGGATTCACAATCACCGCACCCGAGAAGCCATCCACAATCAGAAAGTCGCCATCGCGAATCAGACTGCGGAAACTACCCAAACCCACTACGGCAGGCACACTCAAGCTGCGAGCCACAATGGCCGTGTGCGAGGTAGGTCCACCCAAATCTGTCAGAAAACCAGCGAAATGACCACCGCGCAAGCGCAGCATATCTGCCGGAGAAATATCACGCGCCACCACAATCAGCGGCTCTTCCTGAGCAGCCGAAAAACCGGGCAGCAAAGCAGGCTTGCCTGCCAAAACTCGCAATACCCGTTCGATAACCTGGCGCACATCGGCACCACGCTCACGCAGGTATTCGTCTTCCATTTGAGAGAACTGCTCAACCAGCATCTGACCTTGTGAAGTCAGGGCCCACTCCGCGTTGTAATGACGCTCGGCAATGATGGCGCAGGTTTGCTGCGTCAGCATGGGATCGTCCAGAAGCAGGCTGTGCACCGTCAAGATAGGTGCAAGCTCGCGTGGTGCATCCACAGGCAACTGGTCGACCATGGCACGAAGTTCGTCGCGGGTACTGGCCATGGCACTTAACAAGCGCTGGCTTTCAGAGTCGACGTCTTCGGCGGCAATCCGGTAATGAGGAACTTCCAGTGCTGCTGCGCTCATTACCACGGCTTTGGCAATGGCATACCCCTTACCGACTGCCTGGCCTTGAGCGGTAAACATCGCGGACAAATCAGACGCCGGGGTTCGAGCTGCAGCACTATTCATGACCAGATTTCTTCCTTATTCGTTTTCACCAAACTTGGCGTCAAACAACGCCTGAATATCATTGAGGGCCTGATCGGCATCATCGCCCTGGGCGTCAACAACCACGGTGACCCCCATTCCGGCGGCCAGCATCATGACACCCATAATACTTTTTGCATTCACGCGCTGAGAACCACGCGCGATAAAAATCTCACTGCTATAACGGCCGGCCAACTGGGTAAGCTTGGCTGCTGCCCGTGCATGAAGACCTAATTTATTACTGATCGTGATGGATACGCTAGGCATAAGGGCAACTGGAAAAATGAAAGTGAAAATTCAAATTAGCAATGGCAGTCGGCGTGAACAATGCCACGCAATGCGCCTGCCATGACATCCTGAGCGAACTGCTCGGGATTGTCACGTCGCTCGGTCAAGGCTTTCAACACCATGCACATATTGGTGCCGGTCAATAAATAAGCGCCCTGCCCTTGATCTTGCAAAGCTTGCTGGACTCGACGGGCCACGTTAAAGGGAGTGGCACCGTAAAGATCACACAATATCAGTGTGGCAGGCGAGTCCGGCGCTTGCGTTTGCAACTGCCCCAGCAAGCGGTCCACCGCCGTATCCGTGCATTCGTCGGCCTGAATATCAAAGACAAACAGATCGGGCTTTTCGCCCAGGACGTGCTCGGCACAGCTGGCAAACGCACTGGCCAAGGGCTCGTGCATGATCAAGGCAAGGCGTATCACGCACGTCCCGTCGCTTGTTCGACGGCCTCGGCAAAACGCTGCGCAACATCAAAGCCTGTCTGGTCAGTAATTTCAACGAAACAGGTTGGGCTGGTCACATTGATTTCCGTGACGTAGTCACCAATCACATCCAGACCAATCAGCAGCAAACCACGCGCGGCCAGCACAGGGCCCAAGGTACGGGCAATGTGCCAGTCGTGTTCGGACAAGGGTTGGGCAACCCCGCGACCACCGGCGGCCAGATTGCCGCGTGTCTCGCCCGCCAGGGGAATACGAGCCAAGGCATAAGGCACAGGTTCACCGTCAATAATCAGAATGCGCTTGTCACCCTTGACGATTT
Organism: Alcaligenes faecalis; assembly: GCF_009497775.1. Lineage (NCBI taxonomy): Bacteria > Pseudomonadati > Pseudomonadota > Betaproteobacteria > Burkholderiales > Alcaligenaceae > Alcaligenes > Alcaligenes faecalis. The sequence continues at coordinate 1,989,505 of NZ_CP031012.1, read as the reverse complement.
CCGGGATGTAGCGCTGCGCCATAATGGTTTGCGTCCCATTGGCCGTCAGCGTTTCCAGGATCGCGCCCAGATTGGGCTCGGGATCTTGCAGGCGGAAAATACCCATGCCACCCATGCCGTCCAGCGGCTTGACGATCACATCCTTGTGTTCCTGGTGAAAGGCGCGCAAGCGGGCCATGTCACGGGTGACCAAGGTGGGGGGAGTAAATTCCGGAAATTCGGTAATAGCGAGTTTTTCGGGGTGATTGCGAATGGCCGCGCCCGAATTGAATACCTTGGCCCCCTGCTCCTGCGCGAAGCTGAGCAAGTGTGTGGAATAGGAATATTCCATATCAAAAGGCGGGTCTTTGCGCATGATGACCGCGTCAAAGACATTCAATTCCTGCTCGGTAGCAGCTTCGGGATGTGTCCACCACGAAGGCGCACGCAAATCGGCATCAGCGGCAATGCTGACAGCCTGACTGCGCGTACGAACCCGGCTTTGGGAAATGTACAAATCAGACTGCAAGGTCACGCTGACGCGATGACCACGCGCCAGGAATGCACGCATCATGGCAACGGAGGAATCCTTGTAAGCCGACAGGCTGGGCAAGGGATCAATGATGAATAAAACGTGCATATGACACCTAGAGAAAAACGCCTTTGCAGACGGGCTGCAAAGGCGATTGTGCCCGACTCGCTACTTGGGAGCGAATCGAGCGACGCATAATGCTCCTGGGCGGATCCAGGCAGTATCGTGCAAGAGTATCAGGACGCTTTCTTGCGAGGCGCCAAGACCATGACCATTTGACGGCCTTCCAGCTTGGGCATGGCTTCAACCTGACAGATTTCGCTGACTTCGTCGCGAATCCGTTCCAGCACGCGCATCCCCAATTCCTGGTGAGCCATTTCACGACCACGGAATCGCAAAGTCACTTTGACCTTGTCGCCATCATCGATGAAACGCTTCACATTACGCAGCTTGACCTGGTAGTCGCCTTCGTCCGTACCGGGACGGAATTTGACTTCCTTGATCTGAATGATTTTCTGCTTGGCCTTGGCTTCTTGTTGGCGTTTCTGTTCCTGATAGCGGAATTTGCCGTAATCCATCAAACGGCACACCGGTGGCACAGCCGCAGGGGCGATTTCCACCAGATCCACATCATGCTGTTCTGCCATTGCCAAGGCGTCAGGCACCTTGACGATACCTAGCTGCTCACCCTCGACTCCAATGAGTCGCACCTCTGGAATACGAATTTCACCATTGATGCGATGTTTTTTCTCGGTTGCGATGTCGAAAACTCCTAAAAATGTCGATAAAAACGATAGCGTTCCTGTTTTACTGACGGCTATCGATCTCTTGCTTCAATCGTGCTGAAAAATCGGCTACTGGCATGACGCCCAAGTCCACGCCACCACGCGCACGTACGGCAACTGCGCCGTTTTCACGCTCTTTTTCGCCCACGACCAGAATATAGGGCACTTTTTGCATACTGTGCTCACGGATTTTACGAGTGATTTTTTCACCACGCAAATCAGAGGAGGCACGGAATCCCATTTTCTTCAGGTTTTGCGCCACGGATTGGGCGTAATCGGCTGAACTTTCGGAAATGCAGCATACCACCACGTGCTCCGGAGCCAACCAGGCAGGCAAGGCACCGGCGTGGTTTTCAATCAGCATGCCGATAAAGCGCTCGAAGGAACCCAAAATAGCACGGTGCAACATGACCGGCACACGACGCTGATCCTGGGCATCCACATACTCGGCGCCCAAACGGGCCGGCATGGAGAAGTCCACCTGGATGGTGCCACACTGCCAATGACGACCAATGGCGTCTTTCAGTGTGTATTCAATCTTCGGACCGTAGAAAGCGCCCTCGCCTTCGGATATCTCGAACTCGCAGCCAGTACGGCGCAAGCTTTCGATCAGGGCTTGTTCAGCCTTGTCCCAAACGGCGTCGTCACCGATACGCTTTTCAGGGCGAGTGGCAACCTTGTACAGAATCTCTGTAAAGCCGAAGTCTGCATACACGGCTTGCAGCTGAGCCGTAAAGGCCGCGCATTCGTCTTGCAACTGGTCTTCGGTACAGAAGATGTGACCGTCGTCTTGTGTAAAGCCGCGCACACGCATCATGCCGTGCAAGGCACCCGAGGGTTCATTGCGATGGCACTGACCGAACTCGCCGTAACGAATAGGCAATTCACGGTAGGAATGCAGACCGGAATTGAAAATTTGCACGTGGCCGGGGCAGTTCATGGGCTTCAAGCCGTAAACACGGTTCTCCGACTCGGTCGTGAACATGTTTTCAGCGTAGTTATCCCAGTGGCCAGTTTTCTTCCACAGCGACAAATCCAGAATTTGCGGTGCTTTCACTTCCTGATAGCCGTTATCCTGATAGACACGGCGAATGTATTGCTCGACCTGTTGCCAGATCACCCAGCCTTTGGGGTGCCAGAAAATCAGACCGGGAGCTTCTTCCTGGAAGTGGAACAGATCCAGCTCACGACCCAGCTTGCGGTGGTCGCGGCGCTCGGCCTCTTCCAGCATGGTCAGATAAGCTTGCTGATCTTCCTTGGTCGCCCAGGCAGTGCCGTAAATGCGTTGCAGCATTTCGTTATTGCTGTCGCCACGCCAGTAAGCGCCGGCCACTTTCATCAGCTTGAACACTTTCAGCTTGCCGGTGGATGGCACGTGAGGGCCACGGCACAAGTCGATGAAATCGCCTTCGCGGTACAGACTGATCGGCTCGTTGGACGGAATGGAGGCAATGATTTCTGCCTTGTAGTCCTCGCCAATGCTCTTGAAGAACTTGACCGCATCGTCACGCAGCCACTCTTCACGAGTCACAACTTCATCTTTCTTGGCCAGTTCAGCCATTTTCTTTTCAATGGCTTCCAGATCCTCAGGCGTAAAGGCGCGCTTGTAGGAAAAGTCGTAGTAAAAGCCGTTGTCGATAACCGGGCCAATAGTGACCTGGGCATCCGGGAACAAGCTCTTGACCGCATAAGCCAGCAAGTGGGCGGTGGAGTGACGAATCAAATCCAGACCGTCAGCGTCTTTGGCAGTAATGATGGCCAAATTGCTGTCCTGGTCGATCACATACGAGGTGTCCACCAGACGCGACTCGGTACCGGGCGTGCCGACACGGCCTGCCAGGGCTGCGCGGCCCAGGCCAGTACCAATCGAGTTCGCCACTTCGCTGACGGAAACCGGGCCCTGAAACTCTCGCTGGGAGCCATCGGGCAGTGTGATTCGGACCATAACACTTCCTGAAATAAAAAACGCGGCCTTGAAAAAGCCGCGCTTTTGAATTGAACGTTCTTGAAAAGCAAACGAAACGCTACGCGGCCACGGCTAGATTTGCCGACGGGTAGTTCGCGTTGAGTTCATAAGATTCTGCTTCCCAAATAACACATTTGATTGGATAAGTTTATCACCTTCGCCCGCTATCGCGGCGTTGTATCGCCACAAAAACCACATTTGGCAAAGAATTCAGTCCATCCGGGGATACCAGCTACGGTAAAAGGCCCATTCTTCGGACTCCGAGCCATCTTTCATCAAGCAGGTTCCGTAAGCGCCACGCCCACTTTCATGAACAATGGTTTGCCCGCCCATGCGCTGACAAAACGTGGAAGCCAGATTGGCCTGCCCCACGGGTTTGGTGGCGGTTTGGGTGGAGCTGGCGCAGGCCGACAACATCAAAGAACCTGCGCAGGCAGAAACTAAGCGGAAAAACATGATTTCCTTCTCCTTGACCTGATGTTTGCTGATGCCTGACAAATCATTCGAGATGAAGACTGTCCAGGCCGCGTCTGCTGTTAGCGCAAGGTTGAAAAAACCATCAAGCGCTGGTCGCGAAACAGATCGTGGAAATAGCTTACTACACTTGTTTGATATGAAAAGTGTGCGAAGGCAAGCGTGCAGCAAAAGCAACACGTCAGGTAAAAGATGGCACTGAAATCAAGCGTAAATACAGGTGCTTTATTGCAAAGCACAACAAGGCTAGGCGTAGATCAAGAGCGATGCAGCCAGAAAGACAACAAAATAAAGCCCAAAATACCGCAGCCAGCCAGCATTAATACCATAGGCACATAATCGATCAGATTCGAGGCATTAATCATGGCGTACATCCCAAAGTCCCAACTAAAACAAGCTTGAGACTATGGTAACGGGCCACATTCAGAACATGAAGTCAACGATTGTCAAGATCCGACACAGAGGCGACACAAAGACTAGGATTGGGCTACATGAGCTTACTTTTGCGGCAGAAATCTTTGCAAAAGCTCATAACACGTAATAAAAGACCTGGAAAATGCGTTTTGTGCCGGAGCCTTATCCATTGAGCATCGTAAAAATGGCGTAAACCACAGGGACAGCCAGGGGAGTAATCATTAATAAAGCCGTATCGCGCTTCCACGTCCTTGGACGGGTATAACAGAGTGTGACTCCCAGCAGAACCGTCACCAGCAGATACAAGCCCACAATAATGATAGTGGCTGCCATATCCTCTCCCCCCTTGCGATTTGTTTTGCTGCGCTTTTTGTATTTACAACGTCAGGACTTCAGCCGCATCTTGCCCGAACATGGGCGGAAAAGTATTGGCCGCCCACTGTCCTAATCGTGCCGCCGCTGCCTGGCTGGCCAGCTTCAAAGCGTCTGACGGCTCCAGGCCCCTTTTCCAGGCCAGGGCAAAGCTGGACAGAAACGCATCCCCTGCCCCCACCGTTGAGCACACCGCCACCTTGCACGCAGGTTCCGCATACTGCTGACCATTGAAAGCCAACACTGCCCCCTGCACACCCAGGGTAATCAACAAGGCTTGTTGAGGGTGATGCTGCAGACGCGCAGCCAGCTCGCACGCTTCCTGAATCGATAATTCCAGCTGAATATCGGCATCCTGAACACCTGCCAGCATTTGGGCCTCTACCGCATTCAAGCCCAGCACATCGGCTTGTGCGTAAACCTGCTTGAATCCCTGACCTTGATGCTGCAGACACGCCACACTGGGATTTACCACCAGGCAGGCCGAGGTATCACTTCTTTCCGCCAAGGCTTGCGCCAAACTTTCCATAGGCTGCAAGGCCAAGGGGGCCACATAAATCAGGTCTGCTTGCAGGTCTTGAGCCTGAACACGCAGGCAGGCATTGGCGCCGCGTCGGGCCAATACCGAAGCACTTCCGGACGGCTCAACCAGGACGATGGCTTTACCTGTAGGTTGATCGGGACAGATCTGCATGCTGCTGACATCAATCCCCAGTTGCTCGATATGCGCGCGCAAACGCTCACCCAGGCCGTCTCGACCCAACGCCCCCAGAAGCCGAACCGATTCGCCTTGCTCCATAAAGCTGGCCGTCGCATTAAGCGCACCACCGCCTGGGTACAAATCGATCGAGCCCACTTCCTGCTTGTCGCCACGCGCCAGCTCGGCTGGCATGCCTGAGACCACAATATCAACGGTAATACTGCCAATTGCTACAAGCTGCACCCTGAACCTCGGCCATGAAAAAAGAGAGCGTGAATCTGCTTGGAGCAGTATACCCACGGGCTGGAGCAGATAGTCTATGGTGGAAAATCAGGGCTGGGCGAGTCGTGCAAAGCCGTACAACAGCGCGCAAGTTTTCAGCCTGTTTGGGGACGTAAGAGAAGCCAGCTAATAGTTGACGCAACAGACATCACAAAAATCTGGCTCAAGATAAAAAGACGTGCTAAATTACTGTTCATCCATACAGCAAAAAGAAGCATCATGTCCTATACCATCACTTTGCACGACGCTCCTTCCGATATCACCGAACGCGGCCGCCGCGAGGCTGAGGAGCGTTTTCGCCGCAGCTTAGAAAAAGTCATGCAAGGCCCGGAGGCCGTGGTCCAGGCCTATCGAGCGTGGCAACTGGCTGAAGAGACGGCAGAGACAGAATTGTCCGGGGAGGACATTGCCCTGGCCAAGAAATGGATTGCCGCCGCCACGCGCGCCATGAGCGATGGCTTTCGTGATCTGGGCGAGTCCGAAGCCTACTTTGAAGTCCGTATCGAACGCTAATATAAAAGCCAGCAAATAGCTGGCTTTTATTATCTGGCATCAGGACTTTGCCGAAGGGTGGTCACGACGCATCAGCTCCCACTCTTCAATCACCGTGCCATCCGGCAAGGTGCACATGCCCACCTGCCCTGTCGGTGTATTTACGATGTCCAAACGCCCGCCCTTCTCCACGCAATAAGCCGAGGCCGGATTGGCAATACCCACGGGTGGCTGTGTCGAGGGCTGATTGGCACAAGCAGACAAGACGCCGACCAATCCCAGGATTCCCCATTTCTTCATCGTGTTCTCCGGATAAGTTCTGTACTGCAGTGTACTGTGTGCGAACTAGTTTTCGGGCCGATCTTTTGACGCTGTCAAAGGATTGGAAATATTTTCCCAATGCTGACAATGAACCGAACGGTGTTCACCCTGCGGAATGAACTTGCAATCCATGCCGACCTTGGCTTTGCCATCCACAAAAGGAAAGGCGAAATCGTAACGGGCTGGAATCCAGATTTTCAGGGATTGGTCGTGAAAGCCCATCTTCCCCTTGGCAACGAAACGGGCCAGACCTTCTTCAAAATAATCAGGACCATTGTCGTAAATGAAAGGGCGCAGAACCGCTTTGCCCTTTTCATCCACATACACCCAGCCTTGTTCATCCTGTATCAGGCTTTGCCCTTGTGCGACGGGGATGAATACAGGCAATAGCGCCAGTATCAAAGCGGACAGGGTTGAAATAATTCGACGCCTGGATCGAAGCCCAGCTTGCAGCGCTGTCATTGCTATTGCTGTGGCTGTGGCTGTGGCTGTTGTTGTCGCTGTGACTGTTGTTGCAGTTGCTGTTGTTGCCCTGGCCGTGGCCGTTGCCGTTGCCGTTGCCGTTGCCGTTGCCGTTGCCGTTGCCGTTGCCGTTGCCGTTGCCGTACCAGTATCCACGCACGAACCTATGCCATTGCTCATATCGCGCACAGTTTCCACCTAAACCACCATACTAAGACTATTACTAGCACCAAGCCCAGTGCCAGTAATAGTGCTGGCCGGAGTCTTACAGCTTGCGCGCTTCAAACGAAATAATTCCGTCAGTGTCCTGCGGTGTCTTGCCATACCGATACCCGCCGGAGATGACGATCTCGCCAAAACCCAGCTGTTCCAGTGCCATCCGCAGCTCCTGAACGCCCCACCAACGCAGCGAGAACTGTTCCAGCTGGGTTTCCAGCAAGACACCGTGCTCCCACAACTCGTAGCGATGCATTTCGCGAGTCACCTGGGCGCAATAATCTTTTCCCAGGGCAGTGGCATTAAGGGTAATCAGCCCGTGCGGAGGAGCCGACCAGGTCCGCATACCTGGCTGCACATTCACAATCGCCGCTACCGGGTCCAGATCCAGCAACAACCGCCCACCTGGTTTCAGGCTGGCGTGAAAACGACTGAGCGCGGCAATGCCTTGCTCAAACGAATCCAGCAGTTGAAAAGAACCGGCCGGCACCACAATCGCCTCCAAAGGACGATCTGCCGTGAAATCCGTAAAACCCGCCAGTTGAAGCTTCGTCTTCAAAGACCGCAACCCCAATTCACGCTGGCAGTAATCCAGCATTTCCTGAGACAGATCGAAGCCGCTGATATCCAGCCCCGCCTGCAACAAGGGAATCAGAATGCGCCCTGTGCCTACTGCGGGCTCCAGAACCGGTCCGTTTGTGCCCTGCAAGCGCTCCAGGTAGTACTCCACATCCCCGAAAGAGCGTCCTACTGGCTTGTCCAGGTGATACACCAAAGAAGCCAGCTTGCCGTAGCGATTGTTCATCATTGTTCTACACCCTGCTATTTGTCTTACTCAACAGCCTGAACACGCATTTCGGCGCCTTCCACCGCCAAGACCACAACCGCAGCGCCCTGCTCCAGATTCTGGGTCGCTGTGGCACTGTAATAACTATCGTTAAGCCGAATACGTCCACGGCCATTCACAAAACTTTCACTGACCTGCGCACGGGCCCCCACATAGGCGCTCAAGCCGGTATTCAGAATGTCAGGCTGATTGGCCCGGCTGCGTCGTTGCCAACGCACACCGACAACCACCCAGCCCAGCATGGCTACAGCCAGAATCAGCCATTGCAACCAGGAGGGAGCGTCCGGCCAGGCGGCGGCAAACAAGCCCACCGTCAAGGCGCCCAGGCCCAGCCACAGCAGATAGACGCCGGAGATGACGACCTCGGCCGCGATCAGCACGACGCCCGACACCAGCCAGTACCAAAAGGAATCGAAAATGAATGACAAGATCAACACCTCCAGCCGTCCGCTTAGCCTTGTCCCAGCTTGCTGCCGGTGGTCTTGAGCAGCTCGGTCACACCAGCCACTGCACCGGTAATGCCGCTGGCTTCCAAAGGCATCAGCACCAGCTTGCTATTGGGGCCAGTACCCACATCACGCAGGGCTTCGACATACTTCAGGCCCACAAAGTATTGCAAGGCCTGAATGTCACCGCTCTTGATAGCGTCGGACACTTCGCGGGTTGCACGGGCTTCGGCCTCGGCTTCACGCTCACGCGCTTCGGCACGCAAGATAGCGGATTGTTTTTCACCCTCGGCACGCAACACGGCCGCCTGTTTTTCACCTTCGGCTTGCAGCACTTCCGCTTCTTTCTGGCCGCTGGCCTTGGTCACAGCAGCACGACGATGACGCTCTGCCGTCATTTGCAGATTCATGGCTTCCTGCAACTCAGGCGCCATATTCAAATCACGGATTTCCACGCGGGTAACTTTCACACCCCAGGGTGTCGTTGCTGCATCCACCGCCGCCAACAAGCGATCGTTAATCACTTCGCGATTGGACAGCATGTGGTCCAGTTCCATCGAACCCAGCACCGAACGCAGGTTGGTGGTGGTCAGGTTCACAATGGCCATTTCCAGGTGATCAATTTCATAGGCCGCCTGGGCAGCATTGTCAATGCGATAAAACACCACACCGTCAGCCGTCACGGCCACGTTGTCGCGGGAAATCACATTTTGCGAGGGAACATCCAGCACGGATTCCATCATTTTGAGCTTGCGGCCCACGCGGTCCATAAAAGGCACCAGCAAGGACAAGCCCGGCGTCAGGGTGCGGGTATAGCGACCAAAGCGCTCGACCGTCCATTGCTGGCCCTGAGGCACAACTTTGACCCCAGCCATCACCACGACCACGGCCAAAAACGCCAACATCACCACAAAAGTAAAGGAGCCACTCATGTCGTCACCATCTCCAAGAACACAACTAAAAAAGCGATTCTAGCCCAGCCTCAATGACAGATCTGCTAAAGCGGATGTTTGGCCGCCCTATAGCCTATCCATGCACCGATCGACCGGGTAGGCGCTAAAGATGAACACATACAAGCTAAATAAAGAGAGGCGCAGCCGGAGAACACCGTTGCACCTTTAAAGACAGATAGAACCCAGAAACAGGAGCCGCTGATTCAATTCAAAATGTCGTACAAACGGAAAATCCACAGCCCTTTATAAACGATCGTCAGCGCCACCAAGGCCGCCTGATAGCGCTTGCTGGGCACCACCATGGCAGTCAGGCCCATGACAATGAATACGGCTTGCTGCACGGGGTATTCCACACCCAGCTTCAAGAAGTACTCTTTTCCCTTAATGGCGGTATCGATCAGATCCATGACCTGAATCAGCACAAAAAAGCCGTAAAGCGAACGCCGCCGGGTCTGAAAATAATCCTCGAACCCTCGGTATTCCTCCATATTGGACGGAAACAGCAAGGACGCCATGATGGCAAAAACACAGGTATACAGAATCAGGAAAAAATACAGCTGAAAGGACCAGACCTGCACTTTCACCAGACTGAACTCGTACCACCAAAAATGGATAATCGTCAGGAACAGGTACAGCACCCATCCCAGATGAATGGGATAGATACGCTTGGCTTTGGGATGTTGGATGAATTCAGAGACGCCTACGATCAGTCTGGAAATGCTGATCCCCAGCACCATGCCGATGATGATGCGTACGTGGACAAAATGCTCTGGATGGATCAACTCTGGCGGCACGGGCTGTCCTTGCAAAGTGGCTAATCCTGGCACACCTTAACAGAGTCATTGCAGGGCTCCAAGCACGTAATTTCCCGCTAAGAGCCCTGGCGTTTGGGCTATTGTCTTTTGTCCCTTCATCAACATTCGACTGCTCTTTTGACGAAGGGAGCGATCAAGCCTTAGTACCGCGGCGGAGGCGCGTATTGCCCATTGCCTTTATCAGCAGGAAAAGGATTGGGTGACTGCACGGCAGGTTGAGCCGGCGTCACCGGGCGCACTTCGTAAAGCACCGTCCCGATTACACCGATATTGCGTTTGTCACCCGCCAGGCTGTTTGCAGCGTAAGCCCGGTCCTTGCCGGAGAAACGGAAAGCAGCCACTTCGTCGGCACTTTTACGAAAGCCTTCAATACGCAAGACAGCCCCAGCCTGCAAGAGATAGCCATTATGGCTGCGGCTGCCCGGCTTGCCCGACAAGACATCCAGACCATCTACCGTGGTGATGATTTCATAAGGCGTCGCGCTGCGATTGGTATAGACCAGGACATAACGCTCGCCTGACTTGCCCGCCAACTGATAGTTTTTCTGCCCGATACTGCTGAAAATCGTCAAAGGCGTGTCGCGCCCATCATGCACAGACAACTCCACCTTGCCTTGATCCAGCAAGATGCTGCGCTGGGCATCCAGGTTTTGGCCCAAAGCCTGGCGAATACTGCGTTCATCGGAATAGGCCAATTGCAGCTCGTCGCGCTGCGGCTCGACACGCTGAGCCTGGACAGAATAGGCCCGTGATTCGCGCCCTTCTCCCCATTGCGTGCCCAAGGTCGAGGCCGTTTGCGGGGCAGCCGCCGAGACCGCCTCACGCTGTGCCAATTGTTGAGGCACACTGCTGCAAGCTGCCAGCAACAAGGCTGCGGCCAGCACGCTCCACCGTCCACGGTGCCGTGCGAATAATAATGATTGAGACAGACTCATGCGCTTCCCCTTTTTGTCAGTACAAGTGCCATGACGAGCCCCTGTTGAGCGCGAGTATTCCTGATCTCTCTGCGTTTGTGACGTCAGCAAATTTCTAAATTGAAATCGCCTGTATCAGGAAAAATTGGTAAGGGGGCAAACCAGGCCCTGGAAACAGGCCTACTATGGGCATCATTCCTTCTCACGAGCCGCAAGCATGGATATTCAGAACTTACCCTTTTGCACCGTCAACTGGTCCAACATTACCCCCACTGAACACAAAGGCGAAACAGGCATGGCCCTGTGGCGCACCCAGCACTTTGGTCCCATTCGCGTACGCATGGTGGAATACAGCCCCGGCTATCTGGCCGACCACTGGTGTGTAAAAGGCCATATGTTGCTGTGCCTGGAAGGCAAGCTGGATACCGAACTGGAAGACGGACGCCGTTTCACCCTGGAACCAGGACAGTCCTACCATGTGGCCGACAATGCCGAGCCGCATCGCTCCTCCACCCAGACGGGCGCCAAGCTCTACATCGTGGATTAAAGCCTGTTACGTAAAAACACCCTTTAGGCGGTCGGGACTGGCTGCCTGAGGGGTGAAAAATGCTGCACGCCCTTTTCCGACGTCTGTTCTTGCCGTCGATACTTTCCAGCGGTCGCCTGACTGCCTCCTCTGCCTCCTCTGCCTCCTCTGCCTCCTCTGCCTCCTCTGCCTCCAACAGGCTATTTCAGCCTAAAGAAATAATCCTTATTTGATTTCCACATCGACTTTTGAGCAAAGCATAAATACACTACCAAAACGTTTTGGTTGAGCATAAAATCAAAACCAAATCGTTTTACTCATAAATTCGATAAAAACCTAAAGGACTGCGGCAGGCTCTTGCGAACCTGACAACGCAGCACAGGAGACACTGATGAAAGACACACCCACTGCGCAGGTGGATGAGCTGTATTCCCCGCAGCGCATGATTGCCTTCGGGCTGCAACACGTACTGGTCATGGCCGCCTCACCCATCGCGGCTGTGTTCTTGATGAGCAAGGCCCTGGGTTTTGACGCTGCCCTGACCACTCAGTTGCTTAGCGCCACTTTTCTGGTCTGTGGCATAGGTACCTTAATCCAATCCTTCGGCCCGGCCGGTATAGGCGCCAAGCTGCCTTTTGTGATGTTGCCCGGTGGCGCCCCCATTATCTTGTTCATTCTGATCGCGCAACAAACCGATCTACCCACAGCCTCCGGTGCGGTGATCCTGTCCGCCCTGCTGTACTTTCTGATCGTCCCCATCTTCAAACGCTTCTTGCGTTACTTCCCCTCGCTGGTGATCGGCATCATGCTGCTGCTGGTTGCCATCAACCTGGCGCAGATCTCCGGCAAGCTGATTGCCGGCACACCCGGCTCGGCCAATTTCGGCAATACCGACAATTTGCTGCTGGCCCTGATCACCATTGCATCTACCGTGCTGTTTGCCCGTTTGCTCAAGGGCATGTGCCGTCAGTTGGCTATTTTGCTAGGCTTGGTTGTGGGTGCCTTGTCCGCTGCCTTGATGGGCGACATCAGCTTGAGCGGCGTGGGCAGTGGCCCGCTGCTGGCCCTACCGTCCCCCTTCCCCTTTGGCCCGCCCAACTTTGATCTGATTGCCGCTTTGCCGCTGCTGCTGTTCACCTTGATTTCCATGGTGGAAGCCACTGGCCAGACCATTGCCCTGAATGAGGTTCTGGGCAAGGAAGACGAGGCCGAGCAGCAGGCACAAGTCCCCAATACGATCCGTGGTGACGGACTGGCTTCCTTGCTGGGCGGTATTTTCGGAACCTCGCTGATCATTACCAGCGGCGAGAACATTGGCATCATCCGCGCCACGCAAGTGCGGTCCCGTTATGTCACAGCCGTCGGTGGACTGTTCCTGATTATGTTTGGCGTATTTTCGCCCCTGTCCGCCTTGATCAGCGTCATTCCTGCCTCTGTCATTGGCGCTACTGGCCTGGTGGTCTTTGCCATCGTGGGCACCATGGGCATAGACATGTTGCGCAAGGTAGACCTGCGCGGTCATTCCGCCATGTATGTCGTTGCCACGGCTCTGGCAGTCGGCTTGTTGCCCATCGTCGTGCCCGGCATTTACGACCAACTTCCTTCCCAACTGCGTTTGCTCTTGTCCAACGGCGTTGCCATGGGCGCGCTGACAGCGGCTGTCCTGAACTACCTGTTCATTCACGTCGGCCAGCGCTCCCCCAAAGCCGTCCCCCTTCAACATTCTTAATGAGCTGTGCCATGAATCACGCTTCTTTATTCCAATCCCACGACCTGGCTCAGGCCCGCATTCTGGAACCTGAACACCTCTTGCTGCCGCAAGGACCCGTCAGCGGACACGCTGTACTGATTGAAGAAGGTCGCTTCAGCGATATTGGCACGGTAGAGGAAATTGCCGCCCGTCACCCAGGACTGCCGCGCCTGAGCTTGCTCGGCCATTTGCTGATGCCCGGCTTTGTGGATGCACACCATCACGTCACCCAGTCTTATGGGAAATCGCTGGTGTATGGCGAACCCTCGGAGATTTTCCGCCGGGTCTGGGTGCCGCTGGAAAGCACCTTGAATGCCCGCCATCTGTATGCCTCCAGCAAGCTGTCAGCGCTGGAAGCCTTGCGGGGTGGTTTCACTACGGTTTGCGACGCGGGCACCCGATCGTCCGAAGATCTGGACGCGATTGTGCAAGCCACCACGGACGTAGGCATACGCTGCGTTCTGGGCCTGATCTGCAATGACAAGCACAGCGCGGTACTATTGGACGCCGAGCCTATTGTGGCTCGCGCCCAGGCCCACCTCCAGCAATGGGAGCACCATGCCTTGATCAGCCCTTCACTGGCTATCTCTATTCCCGAAGCCGCCAGTGATGCAATGTTGCATCGTATCTATTCCATGAGCGAAGAAGCTGGCCGTGTGTTCCAGACCCACGCCAACGAGCATCTGGTGGCGGTGGAGCGTTCCTTGAATGCCCATGGCCGCCGCCCGATCGAACATCTGGCCCATATTGGTGCCCTGGGCTCGGCCTCCTTGCTGGCCCATGCCACCCTGGTCACCCCCAGCGAAATCCGTCTGCTGGCCGATTTGAATGCCGCCGTTTCCTACAACCCGGTTGCCAGCGCCTGGAAAGGCAATGCGGTCGCTCCAGCCGAAGCCATGCGCGTTCAAGGCATACGCCTGGGTATGGGCACCGACGGCACTCGCAGCGATGCTTTCCGCATGATGGATTATGGTGAGGCCGCACAACGTTTTGCCTTCGGCATGATGGTGGGCGACTCCTCTTGCGGTGCAGGTTGGACCTGGCTGGACATGGCAACCCGAGGCGGTGCCGAGGTCGTGGGCCTGGGTACTCAAACCGGGCAGATCCGGGTGGGTGCTCAAGCCGACTTCCTGGTCGTTGACCTGCAAGTGCCCGAGATGACTCCTTCCTGGGATCTGCCTTGGGAGCTGGTTCGGATTGCCGCCCGCGATCAGATCCGGGCTGTGGTGGTCCAAGGCAAGCTGCGTCTCTGGGAAGGCCAACCCGTGGATTGGGACCCTCTGCCCTTGCTGGAAGAAGTGCGTGAGCTGGCTCGTCATGCCGTCGCGCAATCGGATATCCGCAAGCTGCATGCACCGTCTACCGAGCACCTGGCTCGTCACGCAGAGCAAGAAAAGGCCTTGGCATGACCGCTGGTTTGCTAATTGCTTTTGCCGCCGTGCTGGCTGGTGCCTTTATCCAGGGTGCCAGCGGTATGGGTTTTGCCTTGATCGTGGTTCCGGTACTGGCTTTGGTTCATCCCGAGGCCATACCAGGAGCACTGCTGTTCCTGATGCTGCCACTAAACGCCTATGTGGCCTGGCGTGAACGCGGGGCGATTGACCGCAGGGGTGCGGGCTGGATCACTGTCGGACGTTTTGCGGGGACATTTGCCGGTCTGGGGATTTTGCTGGTGCTATCGACTTACTGGCTCAACCAGTTCGTCGGTATCAGCACCTTGCTGGCTGTGCTGGCATCGGTGCTGGCACCCAGCTTCACACCCGGTAAAAAGGCGTTTATTGCCACAGGTCTGGTCACCGGCATCACTGAAACCGCAACTGGTATCGGCGGTCCGCCTTTGGCTCTGGTGTACCAGCACGCCCCCGTCGCCACCCTGCGCTCAACCGTCGCCTTGTGCTTTCTGGTGGGAGAAGTAATTTCGCTGGTCGTGCTGGGTATCTCCGGCGCACTGAAGTGGTCTCACCTGAGCTATGCCGTTTTGTGCCTGCCCGCCTTGTTATTGGGCATGGGATTAAGCAGCCTGGTTCATCACAGGCTGGACCAACGCCGTCTACGTATGGGGGTTCTGGTATTTGCGACCGTCTCCGGTCTTGCCGTCATGCTGACTTAATCGTCCAGCAATGTAGAGGCACGGGCCCGAAGCTCCGGCTTTGGGCCCAACGCCGACAAACGGCTTTTATCGCCCGACAAATGTTCGAACAGCAGCTCGACGGCCAGGGTTGCCACTTGTTCCAGATGCAAATCCACTGCGGTCAGAGCCGGTTCTGCAGTACGAGCACGCAGGCCATCGTAGCGGGTCGCAATCATCACATCCTGCGGGACACGCAAACCAGCTTGCTGAACAGCGGCCAAAGCGCCCACCGCAAAGGCATCCACGGGCACACATAGGGCATCAGTATCGGGATACTGCGCCAGAAGCCGGGTGCAGGCATCATGCCCGCCAGCCTCGCCCAAGCTTTCTTCTACCTGCATATAGCGCACCGGCATGGCATGCGCTGCGGCGAAGTTCTCGTAGACCTTCTTATGGCTGGCGTAAGAGTCACGCGCGGCACTGCTTTGCACCAGGGCGATACGTCGCCGACCTTGCTCCCACAAGTGATTCAATAGCAGATGCGCGGTCGCTGTGGATTGCAGATCAATAAAAGGGATGCTGTCCCCCCCTCCACCCTGACGCCCAATCGACACCAAAGCCACGCCGCGCTCCTGCAACAAGCGCACGTTGGGATCATCCGTCATGGGCTCCAGCAGAATTGCCCCATCAATATCCAGACCTTCCAGAAAGGCCTGGGCATTTTCCAAGGGGGGCACAAACACCAGAGCCAGGCCGCGCCGCATGGCAGCCTCGGCCGCAATACCCGCCACTTCCATCATGAAACCCAGACGCGAAACACCGCCGGACACGGCAAAAGGCATGGACGATACCAGCGCAATGCTATTGGCCGCACCGGAGCGCAGACGCTGCGCTCGTACATTGGGCCGGTAGCCCATATCAGCAGCGACCTGCTTCACCTTGGCTCGCGTCAAAGGGTCCACCACGCCTCTATCATTCAAGGCGTGTGAAACCGTAGTCAAAGACACCCCTGCCGCTTTGGCGACATCGCGGATGGTGATACGACGAGAGGGAGTAGCAGAAGAACGTGGCAAGGCTGGATCAATCAGAAAAGGGAAAGAGAAGAAAATAGCATAGCCCGGAGGGCTTGTTTACGCGGAACAAGGCGGTGAATCCGCCAACATCAGCCAAAAATCCACTGCCCCACCAGCACAATGCCGCGCAAGACCAGCGCGGCAGCAAATATCCAGGCATGTCCCAACATGAACCCGAACGTTGCCCAGCCTCCCGCTCCATCCACGTCCTTGGCGGAAACTTCCATCATCAAGGCCATGAGCAACAGCACAATTTCCAGGCCAATTGCTGCCTTCAAAACCCAGGCCCATGGAAAGGACAAGAGGTAGACAAAGCCTACAAACAAAGCGCCCAGAAGCGTCATCCAAAAAGCGACACCTATAAGGCTGCCCAGATCTACCTGCCTTGAGTTACTCATTAAGGAACCTGCCTGCCTTTAAAAATCAGAAGTCATGACCGAGATGCTTGGTCAATCTCGGTCAGGGGCCATATTACAAGTTAATACTTGCCCAAGGGGACACTAACATTTTGACTTCCCCTCCAGCAGGCAATTGGTTTTACGTTGCTCTCGCAGTTGGGCTTGCATCAATCTGCGGCTTTCTTCCTGCTGTTCCCGCATCTGGCGCAGGGTCTGCACACGCAAGCCGTAATCTGCGTCCTGCGCATAGCCGTCACCCAGGGGCCGTTTGGCCATTTGATAACCGAAAACCGGGATCGGGGGCAGATGCACCCGATTGGTATACGAGACCCGGTATCCACTGAGCCACTGGGCATAACAAGGGTCTGTATAAAGAATGCCCAGGCGCTTATCCACATCCCTAAGCTTGTAGTTAATGGTCAGTGGCGTCTCGCCATAGACACTGCCATTGCAAACGACAGTGGCTCCTTCGGGATCACTATGATAAGTAACGGCAATACTGGAGCAAGCGCCAAGCAGCAGGGGAAAACACAAAACAAACAAGGCCTTGATGCAATTCATTCTTTTTCTGCTCCGTCTTTTTCCAAGCCACCCAAGGCATTAAAATGCAATAAAACCTAATTTAAGGTAGCCCAGTGAAACTTTCCAGTCTTGGGAGATTCAGAATTTGAATCTTATAAATAAACGAGCGAGTCAGTCTCAAAGCATATTGATATAAAAACAAGAACAATAAGGCAGCAATGAAAAAGCCGCCCATAGGGCGGCCAGGCTGGTTAATGGTCTCCGTCTTTCTTGGAAATTTTATATTGAATCGTGTTTGCTCGGAAAATCACTGGGCCAGTTCATGGGCGTGTCATTCATATCCAAACCTCCTGCTGTTTATTTAATCAAGAAAGCCTAGAACGAATTTTTATCCTAACAAAAAAATTACAAACTTCAAGCATTAAACAGCATATTCAGTGTTTACCCTGAACAAATAGAAACACAAACAAAACGGGTACTTCACACAACAACATGGGATTTTCTAAGTTCTTTGTATTGAACTTAAAAACACCAATAAAAACATGAGACTTGCCCTTGCCAGGCCTGTGACAGGCATAAAAAAAGCTCTCGCAAGGAGAGCTTTTTACTGCCTGGCTTGAACTGCCAGATCAGACTTCACATCAGGAACGTCGCGCCATGGCCAGGATCACACCAAAGCCGATCATCATGCTGCCGCTAATGCGGTTCACCCAGCGCAGACCACGCGCATTTTGCATCACGCCTGACAGTCTGGTCCCCACATAGGCGTACGCCGCAATCGCAATCACTTCCAGCAGCAGGAAAATCACACCCTGCGTCATGAAGCTGGCCCAATAATTATTCATATCTACAAACTGCGGGAAGAAGGCGGTGAAAATCAGAATGGCCTTGGGATTACCGATAGCCACGAAGAACTCCTGACGCACCAGACCCCAGATATCTTTTTTGCTCACCTCAGTTTGCTCTGCTGATGTTTTGCCACTGGCACGCAACACCTTGATGCCCAGCCAGATCAGATATGCCGCCCCCGCGAGCTTGACCACGGTAAAGGCCGTTTCCGAGACCATCAACAAGGTTCCCATCCCCAAAGCCGCCACCACAATCATGATGGCAAAAGCGACCAGACGCCCCATGGCGGCCACCAGGGCAGTCGATACCCCTTGCTTGGCCCCTACCGTCATGGACAGCAGATTATTGGGTCCAAAGGCCATATTCAGGGCAAAACAGGCGGGTAAAAACAACAACAGGCTACTAGCGGTCATGATTCTGCTTGGCTCCATAGACAATGCCAGCCATTCAGTCTGAAAGGCTGGCATGCGTCGATTGAAAACGGTGTATACGCACTTTACTCCGAGTAGCTTCAAAATCAAGAAGCTAGCGGGAAGAACAAGTGTAAGTATCCAGAATCTATAGGAACGACTCAAGATTGACGTGAGCGTGGCATGAACACTGCGCCACCTGCTCTATCGTTTTCAGCGCTCTCAACCGACCACCGCATTAAGCGCTACTTTGGGAGATGAGCGCGAGGATGCCAAAAACACCAGAAATGCGAGCATGGCAATCACACCCGGCACAGCAAAAGCCATGAAATTTATCTGCAAGGGCAACTTCGCCGCCATCAGAGTACCGCCCAGGAAAGGTCCGGCAATGGCACCGATGCGCCCCACGCCTGACGCCCAGCCCAAGCCCGAGGAACGCATGGACAAGGGGTAAAACTGTGCCGTGTTGGCATACAGCAGGATCTGCGTACCAATGGTGGTGGCACCGGCAATCACGATCAACACATACAGCACCAGAGTCGGGCTCTTGAAACCCAGCAAGGTAATGGACACGGCTGATACCAGGAAGAACCAGGCGACCACCTTGGGCAAGCTGAAACGATCCCCCAGCCAACCGCCCAGAATCGCACCGAACATGCCGCCCAAGTTCAAGGCCACCAGGAAGGACAAGCTGGAACCCAGGCTATAGCCCGCATTGGCCATCAGTTTAGGCAGCCAGGAACCCAGGGCATAGACCATCAAAAGGCAGCAGAAAAACGCCACCCAGATCATCAAGGTGCCCAGCAAGCGCCCTTCCTTGACCAGATCCAGCATGGGCACCCCCGTCTTTTTCTGCTCATGCAAGGTCAAGACGGTATCGTGGGACACGCCCATTTCTGGGGCCAAGGTCTGCACAATGCGGCGTGCTTTTTCCTCTTGCCCCTGGCGCATCAGAAACGCCAGCGACTCGGGCAGTTTCCATACAATAAAAGGCAGCAGCAACAACGGAATGGCCGCACAGAAAAACATGGACTGCCAGCCAAAGCGCGGCAGCATGTAGATGCCGATCGCCGCCGACAGCAAACCGCCCAATGAATAGCCACTGAACATGATCGCCACCAAAGTGCTGCGCGAGCGCTTGGGCGAATACTCATTCATCAAGGCCACGGCGTTGGGCATCAGGCCACCACAGCCCAAGCCGGCCAGAAAGCGATACACACCAAACTCGGTCGGTGAACTTGCAAAGCCATTCAGGAACGTGGCCAGGCTGAACAAGGCAAAACAGATCGTCACGCCTTTTTTGCGGCCAATCTTGTCTGCCAGCGGCCCGAACACAAAAGCACCAAACATCATGCCAAACAGGGCGTAACTCCCCAAGGCCCCGGCTTGCACCGGCGTCAAGTTCCACTCGTCCATCAGCACCGGCAAGACCACACCGTAAATGAACAGGTCATAGCCATCGAATATCAGCAACAAGGCACACAGGCTCATCACCATCCAGTGAAAGCGCCCGAAGCGCGCCTGCTCAATCACTTCATTAACTTCTAGTGTTTTCATGATTTGTCTCCCCCAAATGGAGTTTTTTTGTCTTGATGCCCTTCGCTCTACCAGCCGCGCGCATCGCTTGATCAGCCCTGGTCGCCGCCTCCTACTGGCAAGACAGTGCCGGTGATATACGAAGCCTCGTCCGAGGCCAAAAACAAAATGCTGGCGGCCTGTTCATCTAGGCTGCCGTAACGCTTCATCAAACTGCTGGCCACGGTCTGATCCACAATCTGCTGATACCAGATCGCTTCCTGAGGATCTTCCTGGTTCTGGGTATTGCGAGGAATGCGCCGTGGCGGTGCCTCGGTCCCGCCTGGCGAGACGGCATTGACCCGAATGCCGCGCTGGGCATTCTCAAAAGCCAAGGAGGCGGTCAAGGCATTGACGCCGCCTTTGGCCGCGGCATAAGGCACGCGGTTGATGCTGCGGGTAGCAATCGAGGACACATTCACAATGGCCCCGCTGCCCTGCTCCTGCATGCTGGGCAACACGGCATGACAGGACCACAGGGTGGGGAACAGGGAGCGGCGTATCTCGGCCTCGATCTGCGTCGGCGTGTAGTGCTCGTAAGGACGTGTCCAGATCGTGCCCCCGACGTTATTGATCAAAATATCAATACGAGCCCACTTATCCAGCGCCGCCTGGGCTGCAGTCTGAGCGCCTTCAACGGTTTCCAGATCCACTTCCAGCGTCAGGACCGTATCACTGGCCAGTTCCCGCACCAGTTCAGAGCGGTCTACCGCCAACACCCAGGCCCCTTCGGCCTGCAAGCGCTCGGCAACACGACGGCCAATGCCTTGGGCCGCGCCCGTCACAATAGCCACTTTTTGATGAAAACGCAGAGGTGCAGTCATGATCTTTCCTTGTAGGAGTCATCCAGCACAGGACGCCCCACAAAGGGGCGTTGCTTGAATGCACTTATTGGCTGGTGATGAATTTTTCGTAGTAGAAATTCGCGGGGGCATGGGCTTGCGCATCAATGAACAGGCTGACCGCATCCACCATGGGCGGCGGCCCGCACAGATACACATCCACCTGCCCCTCATGCCAATGCGCCAAATCCAGATGCTGGGTGACGTAGCCCTTGCGTTCATGGCTGGATTCCGGGTCCACCACGCAGGTGGTGTAGCTGAATCCGGGCAAACGCTGGGTGTAGGAATCCAGCTCAGCCAGCATCACCAGATCCTGATCACGCGTGACGCCATAAACCAGATGCACAGGCTGCGTACAGCCTTGCTTGACCAGCACTTCCAGCATGGACAAGAACGGCGCCAAGCCCGTACCACCGGCCAGAAACAACAAGGGGCGCGTTACCTGACGCAGATAAAAACTACCCAAAGGCCCGGTCATTTCCACCTGCTGCCCTAGCGGCTGCGCCGCCAGCCAGGAACTCATCAGGCCACCCGGAACCTGCTTGATCAGGAAGCTCAAACGCGACTCGCCCGGCGCAGAGCTGAAGGAATAGGAGCGATGCGCCTGCCCGCCGGGCACCGTGATATTCACGTACTGCCCAGGCAGGAAAGGCAAGGCCTCATCGGCCGCATCAATCTTCAGCTCGTAAGCTGCATCCTCATACTGACGGCATTCCGACACCTGCCCCTGCCACTTGGCCACGGCGGTCTTGCACACACCCGATGAAATCGGCACGGCAATCACGCAGTCCGACTTGGGGATCATCTGGCAGGTCAGAACCAAACCCTTGTCCGCTTCCTCTTGCGTCAGGGCATCCTCGATATAGTCATCGCCCTGCTCATACTGACCACTTTCGGCCTGACATTTACAAGTGCCGCACACCCCGTCCGAGCAATCCATAGGCAGATTGATCTGATGGCGATACGCGGCATCCAGCACTTTTTCGTGTTCCCCACAATCCACGAAACGGGTGACGCCGTCCTCAAAATTCAGCGCAATACGATAGCTGTTCACGACTGGATCTCCGCTTTAAATGTGATACACATCAATCACTTGACGGATGTAGTCGTTCTTGAGCACCACCTTCTTTTGCTCGATCAACCAGCCCTGCTTCTGAGGTGACAAGGTCAGGTAAATCGTGCCGAAGAACTGATCCGTCACCCGGTAGCGATGGTTCAGCGTCAGAAAGTTATAGCGAACATCCACCTGCCCATCGCGCTCGGCCAGAATCTCGATATTGCTGAGCATGTGAGCGGTACGTGGCTCGGGCGTGGAGGCACCGGAGCGCTCGGTCTTGATGCGGAACACCCGATCTTCCAGACCGTTGCGGTTGGGATAAAAGATCAAGGAAATCTCGCTATGCGGATCCTCGGTCAGTTGATCATCATCGTCCCAGCAAGGCATCCAATACTGAGCGTTGAGGCTATAGCATTCCAGCCATTCATCCCACTGACGGTCGTCCAGCAAACGGGCTTCGCGATACAGGAAAGCACAAATAGAGTGATACGTTGCGTTCATGGCTTATGCCTCCCCGTTTTCTGCTTTCAGCGCCTGGCTCATGGTCTTGGCCCAGTACTCGTGCTGGCAGACAAACAAGCCTTCGTCCTCACTACGCCCCCCACTGATCAAGGGCTTCATACCCATGGCAGTGGCATTCTCGTCCGGGCCTTGCACCCACAGGGGGGCACCTCGGCTCAAGTCATTCCAGGGGGCGGCAATACCGGCATAGCCTTCCTGACAAGCACGGAACTCTTCCAGATCGTCTGCCGTTCCCATGCCAGACACGTTGAAAAAGTCTTCGTACTGACGGATACGGATGGCGCGCTGCTCGGCGCTTTCACCCTTGGGGCCAAAGCAGTAAATCGTGACTTCTGTCTTGTCCACGCTGATAGGACGCGTTACCCGAATCTGGGTAGAGAACTGGTCCATCAAATACACGTTCGGGTACAGGCACAGATTGCGGGTCTGGTTGACGATGAACTCGGCACGTTCCTCGCCCAGACGCTGCTTCAGCTCCTCGCGATGCTCGTAGACCGGCCGCACGGTTGGATTCATGGTCTTTGTCCAGAGCAAGATATGGCCATAGTCAAAGCCATAGACACCGCCCAGGCTTTTGCTCCAGCCGTTCGCATCCACCGCTTGCGTGCCGCCCTCTTTGCGGCGGCCCATGGTGGCGGAGTAATTCCAATGCACGCTGCTGACGTGGTAGCCGTCGGCCCCGTTTTCCATCTGCAGCTTCCAGTTGCCGTCGTAGATATAGGAAGAATTGCCGCGCAGCACTTCCAGGCCTTCAGGGGCTTGATCCACGATCTGATCGATGATGACTTTGGTTTCACCCAGATATTCGTCCAGAGACACCACATCCGGGTTCAGGCTGCCAAACAGAAAGCCGCGATAATTCTCAAAGCGCGCAACACGCTTCAAGTCGTGCGAGCCTTCGGTATTGAACTGCTCGGGATACTGGGTATTTTTCTCGTCCTTGACCTTTAGCAGCTTTCCCGCGTTATTGAAGGTCCAGCCATGAAAAGGACAAGTAAAACTGCCTTTATTGCCATGTTTGCGACGGCACAGCATGGCCCCCCGGTGAGCACAGGCATTGATAAAGGCATTCAGGCCGCCGTCTTTGCCGCGTGTCAGAAAAACGGGCTGGCGGCCAATATAGGTAGTGAAGTAATCATTCACATTGGGCAGCTGGCTTTCATGCGCCAGATAGACCCAATTGCCTTCAAAAATATGCTTCATCTCCAGTTCAAACAGATCCGGATTCGTGAAGATGTCACGACGGCAGCGATACACGCCTGTTTCTTGGTTTTCTTCCAGGGCAGTATCAAGCAAGTGCCTGATATCGTTGGTTTTATCCATAAGGACTGACATGATGTGGCCTTTATGAGAGTTGCAGCCGTCCCTGCCCATGCTCTTGAAGGCATAGCAAGTACGTGTGATAGAAAAGAAAAATCGCTCCGGATTGAGGCCGGACTGGCTCGTGGCAGCGTGTTGCTGGCTTGGCCTTGAGCCTGATTCAAGCCCGACAGGGACAGCATCGGGCTGATTTTGCCCAGCCCGTTTTATCGAAAAATCCGGGGCTGTTCTGCATGGCTTTCATTACAGTCTTTGGAGGGTCAGACTTCCAATACCATATCGGTCCCGCTCCATAGCAAAATGCTATAGTTTGTTTTTTTAATAATAAAATCAGTCACTTGAATCATCATAAAAGCAAAACCTATCGTTAACCCTAGAGCTTGTCGGGTATATGCTTGAAGCTTGGATGGTCGAGATAGGTGATATATTGATCCGGATTTTCTGGACCTGGACCACGGGCAAAGCATATGGACTTGAAACAAATCCGCTACTTTGTTGCGGTCGCCAAAGAGCGCAATTTCACTCGCGCTGCCGAGCAGTTGCACATAGCCCAACCTGCCCTCAGCAGACAGATCCAGTTGCTGGAACAAGAACTCAATGTCCTGCTGCTGTCACGAGAAAGCCGCCCTCTGCAACTGACCGAAGCGGGCCGCATCTTTTACGAGCAGTCACTGCAATTGCTCAATCGTGTGGAAGTGATGAAAGCGGCGACCACCGAAGTCGGGCTGCACCAGCGCCCGCAATTGTCGATTGGCTTTGTGGCCTCCACCTTGTACGGTGGCCTGCCCATCCTGATTCAGAAGTTCCGCCACGCCTACCCGGATATCCGCTTTCACTTTCTGGAACTGACCTCCAGCCAGCAAATTGCTGCCTTGCGCGCCGGACGCATTGATATCGCTTTTGGGCGTGTGCGCATCCATGACAGCGCGGTATGCCGCACTGTCTTGCGTGAAGAACGCCTGGTGCTGGCGATCCCGCCCAAGATTGATTTGGCCAAAGACCGGGGGCCGGTGTCCTTGCAAGTCATCGCTGATCACGCCTTTATTGTGTATCCCAAATCGCCGCGCCCCAGCTTTGCCGATCATGTGCTGAATATTCTGCACGACAACGCCATCTTCCCCACCGAAGTGCATGAAGTGCTGGAGTTGCAGACGGCTATGGGACTGGTCGCGGGCGGCGTGGGCTTGTGCCTGATTCCTTCAGCCGCACAGATACGCAGTGATCTGGTCTACCGGCTGATTGACGACGAGAAAGTGACCTCGCCCATTATTTTCAGTCACAGGAAAAACGACAACTCCTGGTACATCGCCCAGATGCATGCCTTTATTGAGGAAATGTATGCGGAGAACCCGCCCTGGTTGATTCCGGGGCACAGTGCCCTGAGTAACGGGCCACCACCCTGTTGATGGCTGCAAGCCTATGAGCAACCCGCCTGCTCTGGCTTGCAGCGAAACCTTATTCTGCAACTATCTGCGTTAGCACGATTAGCCGCTAAAGCCGCCACCACCTAATACAAAAAGGCCCTGCAAAGCGTCGTTAACGCTTCTTGCAAGGCCAGAAAGGTACGGCGTTCACAGTGACCAGCAGCAGACGTTTTCATTGCAAAAAGGTCTGGCCAGCCGTCAGTTAAAACCGCTTAGATACGTTTGAACAGCGCCGAACGTACCTTGCCAGTGGCGCCATCCGCTGCTGTCAGGAACTGCTCCATGTGAATGTCGCGCTCGAAGAGGCGGCTTTGCATCAGGGTGGAGATCGCCGCTTCAATCATGGGGGGCGGGCCACACAAATAGGCCTTATTGCCCGAGCAACGCTGCTCAAAGAACTGCCCCACGGCTTCATGCACAAAGCCCACAAAGCCTTCCCAGGCATCATCCGGCAAAGGCGCATTCAAGGCCGGAATGTAGTGGAAATTGTCGTGCTTTTCGGCCAGTTGATAGAAATGATCCGCGTGATACAACTCGGCTTTATTGCGTGCACCCTGGAACAGATAAATAGGACGGGTATCGCCCTCTTCCAGCAAATCCATAATCATGGATTCGGGGCTGGACAGGCCCGAACCACCGGCGATAAAAATCGCGCCCTGGGGGTCAGACTTGCGCACAAAGAACTGACCATAAGGGCCGGACACGTCCAGAGACTGCCCCACTTCCAGTTCATCATGAAGCCAGGTGGTGCCTGCACCGCCTTCTACCTTGCGCACGTGCAAATCGATAATGCCGCTCATGGAGGGCGGATTCGCAATGGAGAAAGCGCGGGTGCTGTCAATGGACGGCACATGCAGGTTGATGTACTGCCCAGCCTGGAACGCCATCGGGCGATCCAGTTCCAGACGGATGTGCTTGATCGTGGGCGACAAGTCTTCAATCAGGACGACCTTGCCCTGATAGTCCTCGACGGGCAGGCCCTGGAAATCCGGGTCCACATCCACATCGGCCTCGATGACCATATCGGATTCGGGCAGGCAGCAGCAAGCCAGCAGCTTGCCTTCGTCCCGCTCCGAATCCATCAGGGCAAAGCTGGACGCATCGCCTGCGTCTGCATAGCCTTCCAGCACCTGCACCTTGCAGGTGCCACACGTGCCATGTCCACAGGCAAAAGGCAACCAAACCCCTTGTCGCAACGCAGCGTCCAACAAGGTTTGTCCATCTTCCACCTCTACCACATCACCTGTGGGTTCTACGGTTACCTGATACGTCATTGCTGCCTCCGCCTCTTATACGCCCGTACCCTTGTAGCCATTCAGGCCAGGGGTCTTGAAACGCAACAAGGATTTGTGATCAAAACCCTTGGCACCCAAGGTGTCGTCCGGGTTCAGTTCAACCGCCTCGCCATTCAGATTCCATTGCACCTTGCTCCATTCGATCTGCTCGAAGTCAGGGTGCTGGGCAAAGCCGGCGGGCATCAGTTGCTGGATCAGTTGCGACACAGTCATGTCGGGCTGAACCAGAAAGGCTTTGGCCGAGCAGAACAACAAGTGCTCATCCCAACCGATGTACAACAGCATGCTCTCGCCATAGTGCGACTTCTGGTCGCGCGCATAGCCTTGGTAGTCCGGGGTAATTGCAGTAACTGCCATATTGATCTCCAATTTTTATAGGTAGTGGCAGCGCCCACCGGGAGCGCTACCCTTTTTCTCGTGTGACTAGGCCGTCACTCCTTTCCATTCGTTCCAGCGCGCTTCGTCCACCGAACCCTTGAAGTCCATATTGTCGACACCCACGTTCAGCTGGTAGTAGTCGCTCAGGATCTTCTCCAGATCAGGACCACCGCAGCCGCCTTGCAGGATCTGGTTCACCGGCAGCCAGGCCTGGATGTACTTTTCAGGCTCATGCTCGAAAATGTCGCGGCAACCGTCCGAGCAAGTGTGGTAGCGCTCGCCCTTGTACTGGCTTTGGCGATAGGTAATTTCGTCGGGTTTTTCCATGTCGGTAAAGGTCATGGGCACCTGACATACCTGGCACAGCTGTGGCAGACCGCTGGAATAGAAGCGCTTGCCTTCGGCTTCCATCTTCTTGGCCATTTCCCAGCGTGGGCGGTAGTACTTGTCGAAGGTGTCGGGGTACTTGGCGCTGAGCCAATCCAGTTCCTCGTCGCTGGGGATCCAGGTGTGGAAACCGGCAGCGTGACCGAAGTTGTAGAAAATCCACCAGGCCTGGTGCGAGATGTGCTCTTTCTCTTTCTCGATCACTTCGCTGTACTTGGGCATGCGAATGCCGTAGCGGGCCAGATCCTTGAACAGAGCGCCACCGGCCTGCTCGAAATAGACCTCCCAGGCCTCTTTCCAGGACATGACCTTGTTGGGCAGCATGTAGTCCATCATCATGCCCACCACGGACAGCAGACGGGTACCGCGCCAGAACCATTTGTCGATCCACTGCTGAACGATAGGCACGTTGTCTTCGTGCTGCTCCAGCAGGAACTTGATCACTTCCAGGCCCAGCGTCATGTGGCGTGCTTCGTCAGACTGCGAGCTGAAACCGAAGGTCACCGTGGCCATATCGCCATTGTAAGCCGCGCCCGACATGAAGGGCACGAACAGCAGGTTGGTCAGCACGTACTCGAAGGAGAAGCTGATCGCCAGCAGGAACTCGAAGGGGCCAGCAGCGCGGGCATCTTCAAAGAAGGACTTGGGCACGGACAGGTACCAGACACGGTCGTGCATATGGCTCCAGTCCTGGAAGCCATTGAAAAACTTGTTGTAGTGGCTCATGGCGTGAACCTGCGTCTGGACGTGACGCAGCTCGTCAATCGACTGCATCTGGCACGCAATCCGTGCGCCGATGCCGCTGAATTGACGTCCCACATGGGAGTAGCCCTGGTAAGCCTGGTATTCCAGCGGGGTCACCGCAGTCAGGAACACCTTGATCGCGTTCAGGTAACGCGGATCGGAAATATTCATCTGGCCATTGTTCTGCGCGAAGGCATCAAAAATGGCGTACAGCTTCTTTTCTTTTTCGGCCTGGTACTTCCAGTACGCGTCCATTGTCAGACGGAATGGATCTTCCCATTTGGACCAATCAGTAATCTTGATGCCCTCGAACTCCTCGTAGGGGAAGGCGTCCTTGCGATCCTGGTAGCTGAATTCCCAGTCCAGATCACGAGTCAGATAGCGATATTTGTCTTTGATATTTAGTTTTTTCGTGGCCATAGTGCCCCCTTTTCTGATTTAGCTGTTCCAGTGCAACAACAAGCGGTCTTCATCTTCATCCACGTTGCCACCCAAGGTGATCAGATTCAGATGCAGTTCCTGCATGTCCCACTGCTGCCCATACTTTTCTTCTACGGTCTCGCGCTTGACCACCAACTGACCGGCACATTCGATGCGCACCATGGCGGGTTGGTAAATGACCGTAGCGTCCGGGTTGTCTTCCTCAATGGCCTCGACGATGTAGCGCGACATGTCGTTATCTTGCAGACCGATATAAACCTTGGATGTCATCAGGCTTCTCCACCCAGGCTCAGGCCTGCTTTCGTGACGCGTTTAGCAATGGTTTCCTGCACTTGTGCCCAGACCTGATCAGCCTGGTCAGCAAAGGCAGCCTGGATGTAAGGCATGAAGGCGGCTTGCACTTGCGGCATCCACTGATTCAGCCAGTTTTGCAGTTGCTGCTTGTTTTCCTCGCTTTCGGCAACGGCAATCTTGAAGACGCTATCGCTCCAGTTGGACAGGTCTTTATGGCACTCCAGCATGAACTCCAGCAGCATATCCAGATCACGGCCGCCTTCCTTGGCCAGATCCGCCACCAGGCCCTGATACACCACTTGATGCACCACGGTGTTGATCAACAAAGACTGCACCAGCAGCAATTCAAACCAGTCTTTCTGGACCAGCGTTTTTTCGCACAAGGCGCGCAGACCTTGCCAGGCCTTATCCTGCATCCAGGCCTCTTTGGCTTGGCTCAGGGAATCGGCACTATTGCCATCAATCAACAGGCCAATACGGGAGACGTATTGCGCCATACCCAGCGAGTCCATCCCGGCATAGAGACAGGCTTGGGTAATGGTGGTGCCATAACCGTAGGCCGAGCCGGACATGAAATTCAGGTTGGCAGTTTGCTCGATGTGACGCAAAGGCAGCAGCAAGCGGGTGACCTTGGCTTTGACGTCCTCGCTCAGGTACTGGGCCAGCTCGCGCTTTTCAAAAAAGCCGTAATTGGTTTCAGCCGATTCCTGCATGCGGGCACGGTTTTGCACGTAAGCGCCGTAGTAGAACTGGCGGGGATCACGAAACACATACCAGTCCTTCATCTGAATGGCGGTGTGTGTGGGATCGTTCAGGGTCTTGTCCGGCATCCACAGAGGCCGGTAATGGAAGTTGGCAGTCGCCTGGGCGTCGTATGTTGCTTCCTGGTAGCGGGTAGCCGGCTTTTCACCAAAGCGGCGGGCCACGTTGGCGAAGGTTTGCCGCACGGGCTGCAAACTGGCCGTTTTAATTTCTAATGTCATCCTCTTGTTCTCCTGAATAAAACCTACTGGGCTTCAGCCTGGCGACTGTTACCGACCAAAGTGTCATAACCAAAACGCCATTTTTCTTCGTTCTCGTCATTGACCCGCATTTGCTCTTCGCTCATGGGCTGGACATTGTTGTGCAGGCAAAACTGCTCAAACGCTGCCGGCGGCATGACCAGTTCCACGAACAGGTCCGGCTGGCCAATGGCAAAATCAAATTCCACAAAACGGGCGTTGGCCGGACTGCGTACACGTACGTACTTTGTCAAAGTGGGCAAGCTCGTGTCTGACATCGGTTCTCCTCCTGATCAAGCTGTTGCATGAGTGTCCACAGCCTGTTCATAGCAAACGGCGTGCCAACTTTAAATTTGAAGGATTTAACCCTTTAGGATTAAAGAGATAGGAAGCACCAAGGCCAGACGGTATGCGCTGTTGGCGCGCTGCTCCAAAGGAAAATTGATCATTTGATCAAGTGCTTAGCGCTGTTTTCATCAAATGCTGAGTTAGGGTAAAGCCCTAGAAAAACCCGTTTTATCCGTCCTCTGGACACTATTCTGTTTTCCTTGAGTCACCCGAAAGACAGGCGGCATACTGATTTTTAAAACACCCAAAACCACAATAAGAAACAACAGATGGAGACAGCCATGGGGGCTACTGAACTCACACTGCCATTAAGTCAGGACCTGATCGACGCTATTCGCTTTGATGCACGGGAAGGAAAAATCTGGTTTGGCGAGCAGCGCATGCTCTTGCTGCACGCCAGCGGTTTTGGCCAGCTGCGCAAGGAACTGATTGCCTCTTTGGGCAGCGAACGCGCCAAGTACTTTCTGATGCGCTTTGGCTACCACGCGGGCATGAAGGACGCCGAGGTGTCACAAAAAGTGCGCCCGGACCTGTCACTGAAAGAGACTTTTCTGGCCGGCCCGCAAATGCACACCATCCGCGGCATGGTCAAAGTGGTGCCCACCGCCCTGACCTTTGACCGTGATGCGGGCCAGTATTACGGCGAATTTGACTGGTTTGATTCCTACGAAGTCAGCAATCACCAGAAAGAGCACGGCCAATCCAGCGAGCCCGTCTGTTGGAGCCTGCTGGGCTATGCCAGTGGCTACACCAGCTTCTATATGGGCAAAAGCATCATCTACAAAGAAACCCAGTGCGGCGCCATGGGCCACAGCCACTGCAAGATCGTGGGCAAGCCTGCCGAGGAATGGGAGGATGATGACCCCGAGATAGACCGCTTCATGCTACCCGATCCGGTTCAGGACGAACTGTTTGCCTTGCGATGTGAGCTGGTGAAGTTGCGCGAACAGGAGTTCAAACGCTCCAGCGCCAACTTCACCTTGCCCAACTCCATTGGCCAGTCCGCCGCCTACCAGGCCGCCTGTCATCTGCTGGAAAAAGCGGCACAAAGCAAAGTCTCCGTGCTGCTGCTGGGGGAAACCGGCGTAGGGAAAGAGGCTTTCGCACGCGGTCTGCACGCCGCCAGCGACCGGGCAGATCAGCCTTTTATTGCGGTGAACTGTGCGTCCATTCCCCCGGAGCTGATTGAATCAGAGCTGTTTGGCGTGGAGAAAGGCGCTTATACCGGCGCACATAAATCTCGCCTCGGTCGTTTTGAGCGTGCCCAGTGCGGCACCATCTTCCTGGATGAAATCGTGGAGCTGTCACCACGGTCCCAGGCCGCCCTGCTCCGCGTCCTGCAGGAACAGGAGCTGGAGCGCGTGGGTGACGAGAACATCCGCCATATCGACGTGCGCGTCGTGGCCGCCACCAACGAGGATCTGGCCGAGGCCGTACAAAAAGGCACCTTCCGTGCCGACCTGTACTACCGCTTGAATGTTTTTCCCATCCACATTCCGCCGCTGCGAGAGCGCAAGGAAGACATTCCACTGCTGACCGAATACTTTCTGAACAAATACTCCAGCATGTACAAAAAGCACGTACTGGGAGTGAGCGACCGCAGCCGGGAATTGCTGATGCAATACGACTGGCCGGGCAATATCCGCGAGTTCGAGAACATGATCGAGCGTGGCGTCATCCTGACCGAGCACAATCACGAAATCGAAACCCACCATCTGTTCCCGCAACAGAAAAGCGCCTTGCAGTATCTGAGCAGTTTGAATACGCAAGGCTTTATGGCGAAAGAGCCCTGTTTCACCGCGAACCAGACGCAGTATCTGGAACATCTGCTGGAAACGCCCTTCAATCTGGATGACTTGGAAGAGCAAATCATTCAATTAACACTGAAGAAAACGAACGGGAATATTTCAGAAGCAGCCCGGAGGTTAGGACTGACTCGGCCTGCTTTGGCATACAGGCTGAAGAAGGTAGCAATGCCTGCTTAGTAATCAATAGCCAGCAAGTAAACCCCTCAAGGGCTTACTTGCTGTTTGCCAACACCTTGCATTGACTAAGGTACCAGTCACCAAAATCGCTAATCGCCTGCAATTGAGACTGCCCGGAAGTAAACCGTGGCTGCTGAAATGCAGACTCGACCATAAAGACACGCTCCTCGTCATTATTTGCCCATTTAAGCAAATCCTCTTTCGAGGCGCCTAATTGCCAAACCCGCATGACCTCTTGCGCATAGGGATAGTCCTGCTGACACTGAGCCAATGCCTGCTCACGAGCCGATGTACCTTGCCCCACTACTGCTGGCGAGGAAAGCAGCAACAATGCTGCTGTAGGCAGCGTCGTCATCCAGTTCGTTTTCATACTCCCTCCTTGGTAATTTTTTTTGTAATCATATCCTGAATGTCGGGCATTAGCTCTGTACCAAAGCCTCCACAGCCTTAGCCTGGTACCCCTGCATAACGCCCCGAAAATCGAAATCCTGTCTTCGCCCGCCCTGGGCAAGCTGTCAATGGCCAGCGCCTAAACATCTTGAACAGCAACCTCTCCTATTTCATCAAAAAAGCGAACGTTCTTTTTCAATAACAAGAAACATTTAGCTCTATTGCAAAAAATATCAAGTTAAATATCAAATAAAAAACTACTAAAAAAAATTATATTTTTCGAAAAAAACAATGAAAACAGCTTAAAAAAACAAAGCCGCTTCCATTTCCATAAAGTTTGTATAAAATACATTTTTTCACATCTACTTAAGCATACACATGAGCACTACGTTTAATAACTATCAGTTGAAGTCCGAGCTTGGTTTCATGGAGGTTATTGGCCATGTCATCATTTGGGTTTTGCTGGCAATCGTCACATTGGGTCTGGCGCTTTTTGTATTTCCTTACTACATGCAGCGCTTTATTATCAGCAAAACCTATGCCTACAACGAGCAAGGACAACGGGTTGGCCGCCTGATCTGCACCATTGACTTGGCCAGCATCATCGGCAACATCCTTTTGTGGGTACTTATCAGTATCGTCACCCTGGGTATTGGCTACCTGGTGTTTACCTACAAGATCAGTGCTCACTGCATGAGCCATACCAAGGTGGTTGGCATCAACAGCCTGTAAAACAGCAGGTTTTCTGAAAATATCTGGCACCTAAGCGCTGGTGCCTTTTTTCAGCCAGAGAGTGGATTTATTTCTCACTGCAAATGCCTGATAAAACCATCAGGCATTTTTTTTTAATCTCCGACCACCAAGCTGTCATTAAGCTGAAGTCATCAATTTAATATCAGTTCAAAAGAGAATCTTGATCGCTATTTTTTTGGTGATATTAAAATAAAAATAACTCGGTAATAAAACAGCCACCTGGCTGCCAAAAACACCGAAATAGCCGCATCGAATACCCTGCCCTTTGCTCACCTCAACACCCTGTTTTTTGCGGCTTTGTCCTGATATTTCACCCTGGCTCTGGCCTGATTGCCCCCACCTACTACAATGGAGGCTTATCTAAGGAGTCTTATGTTGGAATTTCAGCCCCGTGAACGGGCGTATTTATCTGGTATCCGTGCCCTGTCTCAAGATCAGGACGACAATGAAGTGTTTGTAGGTATGACCGTAGCCGAGTCCATCTGGTACGCAAACTACGTAGAGCAGTCATACAAAGGGGATGTAGCGCGAGGCGATGAGGCCGAAGCACGCTACCTGGCCCTGCATGATCAGCACGAACAGGCACGCCGTGCCGTACTGGCATCAGAATCTCTGCTGCAATCGTTCGACACACCCGCTCAGTCATCCTGAGCACATAGCGACACTCTCCAGGCCGGGCCAGCATGTCATTGGCCCTGTTTCATCAAGCCTGGTTTGCTCGCTCATAAAAAAGCCCGCCCATTTTTCAACAGGCGGGCTTTTTTTATGGATGTGGACTCCAGCGTCTGCTACGCACAGCTTGGCTTGGCTTGGCTTGGCTTGGCTTGGCTTGGCTTGGCAATCATCAAATCAATTGCTGTGCAACGACACAAGCTACAGACGCAGTTCCTTGGACAAAAAGGTTTGCACGCGCTGTGGCCGGCCTTCCAGATCACCAAAGAATACATCGGTGGGCACGTCCTCCAGAATCTGGCCTTGGTCCATGAAAACCATCCGATCCGCCACCTTGCGAGCAAAGCCCATCTCATGGGTGACACACATCATGGTCATGCCCTCTTCCGCCAAGCTGACCATCACGTCCAGCACCTCGTTGACCATTTCAGGATCCAAGGCCGAAGTGGGCTCGTCAAACAGCATGCAGACCGGATCCATACACAAGGCTCGTGCAATGGCGACACGCTGTTGCTGCCCGCCCGACAAACTGGCCGGATAACGATCCGCCAGCGCCTTCAGACCCACCCTATCCAGGTACAGCAAGGCGCGCTCATTCGCTTCGTCACGATCCCTGCCCAGCACTTTACGCTGCGCCAAAGTCAGATTGGCCAGGACATTCAAATGCGGAAACAGCTCGAAGTTCTGAAAAACCATTCCGACCCGGCTACGCAAGTCGGGCAGATTCGTTGCCGGATCACCGACAGAAATACCATCTACAACAATCGTGCCTTTCTGGAATGGCTCCAGACCATTAACGGTTTTCAACAAGGTGGACTTTCCGGAGCCCGAAGGCCCGCACACCACCACCACTTCCTGACGGTCCACCTGGGCCGTGCAGTCCTTGAGCACCTGAAACGTGCCATACCACTTGGAAACACTATCGATACGGATCATTTGCCATCCAGTCGCAGATGTTTGTCATAACGTCGGGCCACCCGGTTCGCGATCAGCTCCAGCGTTGCGCAAATCACGTAGTACATCAGCCCGACAAACAAGAAGATTTCAGTGGGGTGCACCATGACCCGGTTGCTGACCTGAGTCGCAACAAAAGACAATTCCGCCACGCCAATGACATAGGCCAGCGAGGTGTCCTTGATCAAGGCAACCCACTGATTAATAAAAGAAGGCAGCATCACCGGCAAAGCTTGCGGCAGGATGATGGACTTCATGATTTGAGCGGTTTTCAGGCCCAGGGCCTTGCCCGCTTGCCATTGCCCCGCCGGCAAGCTGCTGATACCCGCAAACACCGAGTGCGCCAGATACGCGCCACCAATCAAGGACAAGGCGCAGACCACGGTAAACAAGCCCGGCACATCCACCTTGAACAGAATGGGCAGCAGAAAATACACCCAGAAAATCAGCATGATCACGGGGATAGCACGGAAAAAGCCCAGAAACAGCAGCAATGCGGTATGCGCCACGCCGCGTGTCAAAACCAGAGCCACCCCAAAAACCAGCCCCAGAACGGCCGACAAGCTAGCCGATAGCACGCTTAACAAAAGCGTCAGCGCCGCTCCACCTAAAGGGCCGTGCGGATACGCCCCCACCAGGAAGTACAGCAGGTTGTCATGAATTACGTCGAAGTTCATTGCAGCCCGCCTCGCACTTGCAGACGATGACGCTGCAACCACTGCCCACCTACCTCGACCAGCATGACCAGCAAGACATACAACAGCGTTGCAATCCCGAAGGACTGGAAGGTCTTGAAGGTTTCAGTTTCCACCTGACGCGAGGCATAAGACAGCTCTGCCAAGCCAATAGCCATGGTCAGCGAGGTGTTCTTGATGACATTCATGTACTGCCCGATCAGCGAGGGGAAAGTATTGCGCAAAGCCTGCGGCATCACCACATAGCGCCAGACCTCCATGGAAGACATGCCCAAGGAAGCAGCGGCGGCCCATTGACCTGTGCGCACTGCCCGCACGCCGGAGCGGAACTCTTCAGCCACAAACGCCGTGGTGTAGATCGTCAAACCCACAAAAGCGGCCAACATCTCGAAACTGGGCCAATGCACATCGAACAAGACCAATTGCAAGACATGCTGGGTATTCAACCATTGAACCAGCTCCGGCGGCATCAAGGCCGAGGCCCCGAAATACCAGAAGAACAATTGCACCAATAGGGGCGTATTACGGAACAGACTCAGGTAAGCACGCACCGGCCAAGCCAACCAGGCAAAGGGCGACAACCTGGCAATACATACCAGAAAACCCAAAACAGTTGCAGCGAAGGAGACGACTAAAGAGAGCTGGATCGTGACCCAGAACCCTTGCAGCAACCAGCCCACATAGTGGGGTGCCAGCCAGAAATCAGAAGACGGCATAGCAAACACCAAAAAGCAGGATCAAGCGATCCCGCTGTTAAAAACACAAACAGGAAAAGGCCAGCCTGAACATTCAAGGCTGGCCTGCAAGCAAGTGATGACTTACTGTTGCTGACCGATGCGGTACAAGCGCTCCAGCGGTGTCTTGGACTGAGGGCCAAACCACACGTCGTAAATGGCTTGTGCCTTGCCCTGGGCTTCAAGCTCCAGCAAGGTTTCATCCACAAAGGACTTCAGTGCTTTCTCGCCTTTGGGGATACCAATACCGATCAAGTCCTCGGAAATGCTGAAGGCCGGGATTTCATAGTTTTCCTTGTCCGGCACATTGGCCAGCAGACCGATCAGCTTGGGGCCATCCTGAGTGATGGCCTGCACATTGCCGTTACGCAAAGCGGTAAAGGCGAAGGGCGTATCGTCATAGGCCACCAGCTTGGCCTGGGGGTATTTCTCACGCAGGACGATCTCATTGACCGTACCTTTATCCACGCCAATACGCAGCGAGCTCAACTGCTCGGGCGAGGACAAGACGCCTTTTTTAGCCAGGAACTGCTGGCCCGATGCAAAGTACGGAATGCTGAAATCAACCTGCTTGGCGCGCTCTTCCGTGATGGTGAAGTTGGCCAGAACCAGGTCCACTTTATTGGACGTCAACAGCGGCACACGATTGGCCGGGTTGGTTGGCAAGACTTCCAGCTTCACGCCCAGCTTGTCAGCCAGAGCCTGAGCAAAATCCACATCCAGACCAGTAATCTGGCGGGACTTCTGATCCACAAAACCAAACGGTGGATTGCTGTCGAAAGACGCTACTTTCAAGACACCCGTTTTCTTGATGTCATCCAGACGATCAGCCTGGGCCACTCCAGCCACCAACGCCAGGGTAAGGGTCGCGGCAATGCTTAAAAACGACTTCATGATAAAAACATTCCGATAAAAAATGGCACGTCCGATACATACCGTCGTGCCATTCGACCACAGCCGCAACCTATTCAAAACGATCTAATTTCCCCATGCTTATTACTAAAAACGCTAAGGGGATGTTCTGATTTGTGCAGGTGCTGATCAAGCGATTACCGAATGCGTGCTACTGCTTGGTCGATACCACTTTTTGAACAGAAAAGCCTTGTGCCGCAGCGTAATCCAGCAAGTCGCTGACGACTTGTGGATCAGCCTGCTTTTCCCGGGACAGGACCCAGAGGTACTTCCGGTCCGGGGTACCGACCAAAGAATACTGGTAGTCCCCTTCCAGCTTCATGATCCAGTAATCGCCCCACACCATGGGGAACCAGGACAACCACTTCGGAGCAAAACGCACTTCCAATATCGCCGGATCAGCAGGCCCCACACTACTGGACAAGCGACCCTGGCCGATGGCTTCCTTCACTTCCCCGTCCGTACCCTGACAGCGATTGGTGACGGTGATCGTCTTGTCCGCTTCCATCACGTAATTGGCTTGCACATCCCCGGCACATTCACGCTGGAAGCTATTGGGCAAGCGCGCCTGCTCGTACCAGGTGCCCATGTATTTGTTCAGGTCTACATCTTCCTGAGTCGCCAAGTCAGCGTTGGAAGAGGCGCAAGCGGCTAATAACGCAGACAGCGACAGGAAAAGAATTCTTTTCATCATAGGGCTCTCCTTGTACGTGAACCAGGATCAGGAAAACAGCTTAACTACCTCTTCGCCTGTCATCTCTCGCGTTTTGTTAGCGAACGTATAGTTATCAGGCTTGTCATCAATAAAGACCTGCAGCTCGAACGGCCAGCTCCCGCTGTCTTTGAACAAGCCAGCAGAAATGGCATGGAAGCCACCTGCCTTGAGCTTGTAGAACAAGTGCGTACCGCATACACCACAAAAACTGCGCTCCGCCCATTCCGAGGACGCATAGGAACGTACGTGTTCCTCACCTTCGATCACCGGGGCTTCATGGGACTCCAGCGACAAGAATGGGCCACCGGACCAATTGCGGCAGATACCGCAATGGCAAGCGCTGATCGAAGGCTTGTGCTGCTGAAAACTGATCGAGACCGCAGCGCACAGGCAGTTCCCGCGAATCGTGGATTTGTCGTTCGTCATAAAAGCCTCTGTAAGTAGTTGGATAAACAATTCTAACGGCTGAATCGTCCCATGATGGAAACTTGATATCGGCTCTACTCAAGCCAGGCCCGGCACAAATTCAAACTCCCAGAAACAACATTGCCCGCTATAAAGCGGGCTTATCTATGCCGTCCGCCATAACGGACTCTTACATTTACTTCTGCTTGATGCTCATATTCTCTTCAAGGCTAATGGTGCAAGACTTCCCTTTCCCAATCGTTCCAATACGGCCTTTAATTGTCACCGTGTCACCCATATTGAACACATTAAGCTGCTCGGTGCGACGGTTGATCAAGGAGGAAAAGACGATGGGCCCGCTACTGACTCGAACATCAAACTGCTTGGCACTGCCCCATACTTTCGAGTTCATGCCACTCATGGCCTCGGCAAGTGTGTTTTGCTCCATGGCCACCAATTTGCCAGTCACTTCAACGGTTTTCCCACTGTATTTGTTCACAGCACGCGCATGGTTAGAACGCATCTCTGAACAAATTTGTGCCGGAGTATCAGCAATCGGACCCGCGCCCATCGCTTCATTAACACTGGCAAACGCATCATCAATGCCTTTAGTCATGGAGTTCATCGTTTCACATCCAGCCAGGCCCAATGACATGGCTGCTATAAATACGATCTTCTTCATTTTCCGCTTCCTTTATTACCAATAAAAATAAGCGGCGAGTATAGCAGGGAGATAGAGCGTATTCCGAACAAAAAACCATGAAGCCAGACGATGGACACTTTAAATAAAACTTAACAAATTTTGAAGAATTTTCTCCGTCTCTTGTAATGAGAGGCAGCTTTTAACGCCCTCTTATCAAGCCCTGGAAAGATCACTTGCAAGACCAGCCCTTGCTTTCCGGCGCAGAACCCCAAGATAGGACGATGGTGTGCAAACACACCCCTCAACTTTCCATGTATTTATCAAAATGACAAAAAGCGCTATTAATCCCTCTACCGTATTCAATTCCCTGCAATACGGTTTCAGCCAAGGTGTGGTGGTCACCGGCCATCGCCGCGTGATGCTGTCCGGCCAAGTAGGTGTCAACGCCCAGGAGCAAACCGTAGCTGGCGGTATGCGCGAGCAAACGGAAACCGCCTTGGACAACATTGAACTGGTCCTGGCCGAGGTTGGTGGCAAGATAGACCAAGTAATCATGCTGCGGATTTTTATCCGGGAAGATGCAAGCTCGCCGCAAGAGCAGGACGAAATAGCCGCTGCGCTGCTGAAACGATTTCCCGTCAATCCACCACCTTCTTCCTGGATCTTGATTAGTGGATTGGCCAAACCCGAGTGGTTGATTGAGATTGAGGCTGAGGCGATGCTGGATTGATCGCCAACTACTAAGCCTCCTCCCGCGCAGAGCACGCTGATAAAAAAGACCTCGGAGCTTGGCGAGGTCTTTGAACTCCCTTTTGCCAGGGAGTTTTTTAACTCACGGGGCTAAGAGCTACGCGTAAAGGCTTGTGGAAAGCCTCTGCTTACTCCTCGACCACCGGAGCATCCGCCATCCCTTTTTTCACAGACTCGATGCTATGTTGCGCGTTCTGCTTGCTTGAGTACCCTTCCGAGCTGACGCAGATAATGTTCCCATTCGCGGCCTTGAATCGCCACCGCCATTCACCACCTTTGTCCTTGTAAAGCACAAATTTCATGATGACCCTCTTTAGGTATGAGCGCACGTCGCGCAAACCGTATCCTAAAACTGGAGCGGGTTAGCAGGTATTGGGGTTTACGTGGCAGGTATACAGATGGCATAGGTGGTGGGTGTATTGCAATGGAACATAACTGTTCCTAGTGCTATACACATGCACAGATGGCATGAACTCGAGCAACTAGTAGAGGTCGATTCACAAGGGCCATTCTTGGGCAATTAGGCCAGCATTTGTCAGCCAGGATGGCAGACTAACGTATTGCAATGATAGATCCCTATCAATACCGAATCTTGACTTATACGCTAAGCTTTCCCGATCACGGCAACAGGCTTGTAATCTGCATGCCGCATGTTCAGAGGAAAGAGAGATTCATGTATTACGGTGAACGATTCAATGCCTGGTCACATCTGCTTGGTGCAGTTCTGGCGGTAGGTGGCGTTTCCTGGCTGATTGTCATGGCAAGCTTTACCGGAGATCCCTGGCGCATCACCAGCACAGCGATCTATGGCGCCACACTTATCCTGCTTTACCTCATTTCCACCTTGTACCACTGTTTCAAGGGACGGGCGAAAAACGTATTCCGCAAGCTGGATCACTTTTCCATCTACCTGTTGATTGCTGGCAGCTATACGCCCTTCTGCCTGGTAACGCTGCGAGGTCCGTGGGGATGGAGTCTGTTCGGTGTGGTCTGGGGCCTGGCGCTGATTGGCATTCTTCAGGATATCCGCCCGCGTTCGCCTGCACGCATATTGTCGCTGGTGATTTATGCCGTTATGGGCTGGATTGTGTTGCTGGCGCTGGGACCATTGGAATCCAGTCTGGGCTCGCAAGGATTTTCCTGGTTGGCGGCAGGTGGCGCGATTTATACCGCCGGGATTGTTTTCTTTGTGTTTGACGAGCGCTTCCGGCATTGGCACGGTATTTGGCATTTATTTGTGCTGGCTGGCAGTGCAACGCATTTTCTGGCTATATCGCGGTATGTCGTTATGTAAAGCCAAGCACTATTGCTTGACCATGCGATGGGCAGACAATAGTGCAATTTGCGATCCTCCACAACGCCCGTCTCGCATGTAACATCTGACATTCTCATCCACGACCACCTTAGCTAATTGGAGAGTCCGATGTCCTTGCGTTCTACTATCCTGGCCCTTTCAATCCTCGCCGTATCCGGTGCTGCACAAGCAGCTGATCACCCTTGCGCTGCTGACGCCAAAGAACATGCATTACAGCTTCTGCTACTGCATACCGACAATGATGACCGCTCTGAAATAGACAGCCAGGTAAAAGTCTTACCGTCACTCAAGAATCCCGCCAATGCTAAACAACGCTTCGATGTGCTTGAGGTGATGGGCTATGTCTATAAAGGCGAATATCGCATGCGTATGATTTATGCGCAGATGCCTGGCTCTTGTCTGCTTATGGGGCAGGAAATACTTGGCCTCGCATCCTTGTAAACAAGGGGTCAACAAGTAGATGGGCTGCCAGGCACAGACTCAATCCAGAACAAATACTTGTTGACTGCTAAAGCCCTAATGCTGTCAGCCAAACCGACGGACTAATGCAACACTTGGAGAGTCACCCAAAAAATCTTCCAGTTTCAGTTTTGACCTCAAGTGCTCACAATAGCCGCTGTAACTTACAGGCGGATTGCCAAATCTATCGAAATTTCTTTGCAAACATCCAGTCGTTTGAGCTACGAAGAAAATAGGTCGACGTTTCAAATCCTCGTCACTTATTTGGACACCTAAATTGAAATTAACCTTGCTAGTCTTGGCAAAATCATTTCTAGAGTCAGAGTAATTCCCCAAGTAGCTTGCATAATCACTCCACCGAGCCAGCCGAACGTCAACATTTGCCAGCTTCTCCAGGACATCCCCATCTGCCACGTAAGCGG
This sequence comes from Alcaligenes faecalis, assembly GCF_009497775.1. Classification (NCBI taxonomy): domain Bacteria; kingdom Pseudomonadati; phylum Pseudomonadota; class Betaproteobacteria; order Burkholderiales; family Alcaligenaceae; genus Alcaligenes; species Alcaligenes faecalis. The sequence continues at coordinate 1,947,504 of NZ_CP031012.1, read as the reverse complement.
CAATCCCCAATAGCTTGGGATCTGTCACACCTTTTGAGGCGGTCACGCTCATAGTCAGTACCACATACTTACTATCCCGATCAGCGTCAAAGTAATGGTATGAATTGTCATAACGGTCAAAAACAAACTGTTTTTGAGTACTCACTGGCCCTAAAGAGACATTAATTTCGCCGTTCTTTACGCTTCCCGGTGCAGGCAAGCCCAAAAAGCCAAGCGTAGCTAATCTCCTTTTCTCTTCTTCCTGTTTTTTGATGCTGCTTTCAAGCTCGGCAACTTCTTTTTGGGCCTTTGCTAATTCTGGAGATAAAGGGAATTTTTCCCGCAAAATCTTAAGCTTACTGCTTGCATCAGCCAACCGAGCGTCCTTGATCAAAGCTTGTACTTCCGCATAAATCACCGAGGCAGTTTGAGACAGATCCTCTACCTTGAGCTTTAGCTCGTCTCTCTCAGTTTCCAAAAGACTAAGCTGGTGCTTTTGATCAGAAATCTCTGTAGTGGCTTTCTGCAACTGCCCTTTTAATTCATCCAGTTCGACTCGAAGCGCATCCCTTTCTGCCGAATCACCGCAGCCCGACAGTACAGCAATAGATGCAGCAAGAACAAATAGCCTTTTCATCCCTTCTCCACATGTAACAAGCGAAATTTGGATGCTAACAGATTGCAGCAACGCCCCCCTGAATACCGTCTCGCTACGCCGCCTGCTGTATAAATGAGCTCACACAGCATTGTTTATGAAATAAACAGAAAATCCAGGCCAAAGAAATCGTACGAGTACAAAAAAAGCACCCTAAGGTGCTTCACTTAATCAATCTGAATTACCAATTTATCCAGCATCATGACGTGTTCATATGGAAAATCATTAGATCTCTTCTTCCTACTTGTGATCCTCACTAGGCTGTGCAACGTCGCCACCTACCGAAGTATCTGCAATCATGGAGATCCGTAAAGCCTCAGTTCGTTCAACCTGATATGTCGATGCTTTTAAGACGAGCCCATCCCGGTTGTCCAAAACAAACTTTAGATACCGCTCCCTCGACAACACCAGCCGAACCGGAGCAGGCAGTAGTTCATAAGCAGACTCCATCACGCCACGCACCTTCGCGTCATCCCTAAGGCTATCTAACGCTATCGTCAGCAAGCCATCCACGACCACTCGCTCCACCGTAGGTCTATATTCTTCCATTAGGCCGGATGCCCGTTCACTTACAGCGGATACCTGCTCGGCCCCGTATGAAGACACAGCCCCAGCTCTCTCAGAAACTTCAGTCGCAACCGAACCCAATGTCGATTTGGCTTTCCCAGCAATATCCGTTGCTTGCTCTGAGGCCAAAGAAACCGCTTTTCGAAATGCGCTAAACATACAGTAACTCCCCTGATTTTTTATAAAACAATATCATATAAAGATACATTTATGCCAAATCTGTAAGCCTGTACTCTCTTTATACAGCGGTGCCAGCATCAACAACTTTTAGCTTTTCCTTGGCGAACTCATCATTGATTTTCAGCAATGCTGCGGCTTGGCTCTTTGCAAACCCTTCGAATAATTGGTTAAGAACATCGACGAAACTACTTAGCTTACTAGTTTACTCAATTGAATCATCTACATAAATCACACAGTACACTAATACAGAAGCGACGAGGGTTACCAGTCCCACAGCCCCCCCAACAATGCCATCGCGCCAGAAGCTGCTCATACAACGACAATCAGTGCGCTACGACTTTACGATGCCATTCTGATCACCTATAAAAAACCCCGTCAAATCGACGAGGTCTCAAACTAACTTAAATCCAGTGAAGATTTTTTATTGCTGAGCTTTGAACGTTTTCATCTTATCTTTACAAACTTCCTCACTGGTAGGGTCAATGCGCAGAATAACGTAAAGATGCTGACCACTATCTCTAAAAAGCCGCATCCCATAAAAAGGCACATACCCATCATAAGCACCATAAGAATTCTTAGAATTTACTTTTCCACAGATAGTGCTCATAGTGCTTTCTCCAGGAATCAAGATCATATCCACGAAACGAGCGCTGCTGGCATCTTTTAGCTTTTGCTCCATCGCCAGTCGAACCCCCTCAATATCTGCCTCACTCGCTGCTGTAATGTCCTCCTGAGCAGAAACGGACCCTATAGCCACAGTGAGCCCAAGAGCCAAGCCCAGTGCTTTCCAAAATTTATGCATACCTCTTCCCTATCAAATAGTGCAGAGATATTACATTAAGTCCACTCCCTCATCGCCTGCCCCAACGTTATCCCACGTTTATCACCCCGAGGTGCATCATGGTGCGGTGTAAAGTCATACACCGTATTGCCACCATGCTTGCTTGGTATTCGCGTAAAGAACAGCAAGTAAAGCAGTCCTAAAATCAATGCGTGTATCTGTATTTAACCATGCCAATCACATAGACGAATATGCAGCTTGTTACGCGGGTATCAAAATAAGTGACGCTAACCCCGGCGTGCACAACCCTCGCTCTACGCCTATCAGCAGCGAGACGATGAACCGGGCATTGAAAATTATGGGATTTGGCAGCCTGCAGACGGGCCATGGCTTTCGTGGCCTGGCCTCCACCATAATGAACGAGCAAAGCGGCTTTCGCTCAGAGGTGATTGAGCGTCAGCTGGCACACCGTGATCGCAACAAGGTACGCCGTGCATACAACCATGCTCAATATATGGCAGAGCGTCATGATCTGATGCAGTGGTGGTCGGACTACTTGGATGAACAGCTGGGGAAAGCGCCAAAATAGCCATGCCCCCATTCGTTTCGTCCGTGCCCCCATTCATGCCCCCAAAATACCTTGGCGGGGCTTGGCGCAACTTGGAACGCTGAGCAACAAAAAAGCCCCAAAGCATTGATCTTTGGGGCTTTTCTTGGCACAGCCTGGAGCTGTGTGTATGTATTCTGGTAGGCAGTACTGGAACGGGGGTGTTTGGCTAGGCTGTTGTTATGTCTAGGCTTCCTCTTTTAAGAACGGGCCTCATACCCCCATCTATGCCCCCAAAAATGAGAATGCTTTTGCAGGGTGTCTGCCGGCCCATCAACATGGGTGAGTCGAGGACTATCTACCTGACAATCGCCCGCCCTTGTGGCGGGCTTTTTTACGTCTGGCGCCGGCTGATGCGTGACCGGCGGCCGGTCGTGCTGACGCCCGGAGCGGCACGGGAATGGACCTCCTCGGAAACCGGCATCGAGACAGCGCTAGAGCTGCTGAGCACTGCGCGGCCTGAGACGGCGTTTCAGTGGCACCCAGTCACGCGTCAAATGAGCAACGTGAAATACCAAGCGCCAAATACGGACCATCCCGCTGCAACCTGATGCAGCCGCCACCACTCAAATCCGTTTACTAGGAAAGTAAGTGGGATTAAGCAGCCTATTCATTGTATTAGGCTAATTTAAATTCCATACAATTCTGCATTACTAAAATGACCGCTGTCATCACACATAGATTCACCAGCTTACGCTGCTTAAAAAAACGCCCCAATATCAGGGCTTTCGTTGTAGTCGCATCACATCCAGTCATTCGAGACTCGAGAACAGGTGAGGATGGCCTCTGAGTACTTTAGAGCATGCAATTGATCATAAAAATCCGTTTCGGCATATAAAAAAATTACCAGGTCAAAACTAGTAAAGATGTCGAAATTTAGAATATAAGTCTATTTTCTTATAAAACACGATGAGTCATCAAAGATCCTCGAATAAAGACTGGTTCTTCTGGCTATTAATTTTAGCTATTTTTTCCATGATTGCTTTAGGCCAATTTTCGGCTTGGAAAAGCCAGCCTGATGGGAGCCGCCTAGTCAAGATGGCCGAAATTGGAGCAGCAACATTGGCTGCGGCAGGTGTCATACTTGCAACCTACATTAGCTATAAGCAGTCAAAAAATAGGCTCGCTGGAGCCGCCGAGGAAAAAGCGAGGAACAAGCTGGAAGAAACCTTTCGATTGATTGAAAAATGGGATGACCCTCACTTTCTGTCCCCTCGAAAGCTTAGTGTGGCGCTGGGCAGAGAGAGGAGTAAGCTCAGCCCCCAAGAGCTGATTGATAAGGTGGAGGATGATCTCGACCTTCGAAGCTCAATATCATTGATGCTCAATTATTTCGACTTCATTCGATTGTCAATTAAATATGAACGAATCAATTCGGAAATAATTAAGCAGCAACTTGGCCCGGTAATACTCTTGACCCTCGACAGATTCGACGCATGGATCAAAACACGAGACAAGATGTATCTTGATGATATTGATGAACTCCGAAAGCTAATGATGCGTTAAGGAAAGATAGCATCCACTATCTCTCTTTTTACAACGAAGCGCGAGCGGCAATACCGAGTCGAAACTTGACGCCCAGGAAGTAGTGCATTTATGTATGATTTAGTCTCTCTTGCTCTAGGCATAACCGATCCCATTTGATGGCCTTCGTTTCTAGATAGCGCAGCAACCTATCGGAATAGCGTAAATTTCCGAGTCTGGACACCACTGGAATGGCCGCTGCGCAGCGGCATAGTGGCTACCCCCCCCTGGGCGTCTGCGTAGGCTGCCTCGCACGCCAGCCCGGCTACTCGGCGTCTATCAGCCTCTGCCGCATAGATGCCCACCAAACCGTCAGTTTGGCTAAGCATCTCGGCAAACATTCTGAGGGCGGTGTCGGCTGCCTGCCAGCAACCGAGCAAGACATCCCGCCTGCCTTATGACTACAATCGGCCAGAAGCAGCCATTCGGTTAATTGGCGTCTGTATGCTCCACAGACAGAGACCACAGCATTTAGGCTGTATAAATACAACTACAGTTAGTCTTTCTACAGAAATACAAGGTCATAGTCTATTTGGCGGACCGGACCAGTCTGGTCCATATTTCTAAACCTAGTGGGTTTCTCGTCTGAGCAGGTCTTAACGTACCACTCTACTTTTTATGATCGCAATCGCCGCATTTTTTGTCTCTCTCGTAGCGTTGGTCTTTTCTGGGATCGCACTTGCTATCACATATCGTAAAGAAGCTCATCGTATCCGCCTTGAACTGTCTCCAGCAAAATATGGCGGCGTAGTTCTCGGCATTAATAACGACAGTGGAATTGATACGTCAGTTCGGTCAATTGGCTATTTCCATCATTTCCCAAAAATCACATGGCTTACGGGCACTGTCGGTGATTACGTCATAAACAAAAATGTAAAATTTCCACTTCCCGTAAATGCACGATCAACTTTTGAGGTCTATCTAAATACAGATCGGACGATTCCCAATTTCGGCAAAGCCGTGGGCCTCTGTGTTCAGCTCGACACTGGCCGCTTCTATGTCCTTCCGCAGAAGGTTGCTCGATATGACGCAATCAAAATGCACGTGATTTCGTGGATCTCGCGTGTTACAGGGGGGCGATATGCTCCTGGGGTCCAGCGCCCGCGCATCAAGGTCGATGAATGACTTCGGTTCTCTTGGGGAAGACACCAACCCTTCGGTCAACCGGATGCGGTGCCATTGAGCGGCGCAGCGCCGGTTACCTTGAGCGTTAGATTTCACATGAACGATTTATCCGAATACCTCGACAGCACGCATTCAAGCGTACATATCGATCTGCATGACAATCAGTGGTATCGCCCCGGAATTCCCAATGAACCGGGGTGGTACTACATCAGCACAAACGCACCAGTCGGTTTGCTCCAAGAGCAATCTCTTTGGGCGCTCGAATATGCAAGAGCAAAAGATCAGACGATCGCAAAGGTCAAAAACTACAATATAAAGGAAAGAGCCAATCGTTATTCGGACAGTCTGTCCCAATACTTCAACGCTAATGCGGTCTACTCCGGCTTAGCAAACAGACTTCGCGATCGCGCTAGGGAGCACACCTTTGCAGATCCAGGAACTGCGGCCCTCTCTTTATCAAAGTACCCTGCACTCCACGAGTACGAATGGGTCTTCCACTTTGTCACTCTCAAGAGGTTTATGACTGATTGCCAGTGCCCCTCAATTATTTTGCGCCTCGGTGAGCAAATGTGGCGAGCAAAGCATGGCTGGCCGGTGCTATGCGCAGAGTAAAACCTAACCATCACTGTAGAAAACGGCCTTCGACTTATGTCCTGAACTCCAACGTTAGCGAATGTCTGTAATGGGTCGATAGCGAACACCCAGGGAACGGCGCGTCGGCACCAGGCATCGTCTCGTTTACCTCTGGCACAGCCGCGCCCAGGTCTCTGCCTCCGTTTCAACATACCGCAGCACGCGGATCGGTGTAGCGTCGATCTCAGCATCAGAACGCCACTGGAACGGGCGCTGCGCAGCAGCGCAGTAGCTACCGCCTCTCAGTGTTCCGCATCCGCTGACGAGCACGAGCACGCACAGCATCATCGTCCAAGCGCTCAATCGTTTCAGCTGCATCACGTCCTACCTCCACTGCGGCTATATCCGCTTGATACTGTTTCTGCACCGCTTCACTGCGCCCCTCCTGACGCCCCACCCTCTTGGCTGTGAACCAACCGGCAGCGAGCGCGAGCAAGCCCAGCACGTAGGGCCAGGCCTTGCCAATAATGAGTTCGATCATTGGATAACCGCCCCTATCTTGATTGCCTCCGCCCCGGATGCGCCCAAGAAACGAGCACGATCTGCAGCGCGACGCCGGCGCAACCCCAGCAGCACCTTGCCGCCTGACTTGTTCCAGCGCGAAAACTGCTCAGCAGCGCCGGCCGCATCTCCTGCATTGAACAGGCGTACAAGCGTCGAACCTTGAAACGCCGATACTCCGATGTTGTATGCAAGGTCCACCATGGCATCGAGCTGGGCCTGGGTCGCCGGGCGAGTCAGAGCGGCCAGGACACCTGGCACGAACTCACGCGTCAGCCGGCGCTGCAGCCGCTCGTCAGCCTCGGCCTGGGTGATGCGCAGGCCTTCCACCACGTCTGGACCAGTGTCACCCCAGCCGATGGTCCAGACTTTGCCGTCAGCATCCCAATAAGCTTTCAGCCGGCAACTCTCGAAATACTGCAGGATGACCAAGCCGTCAGGGGACATGCCCGTAGGCGAAGCCTTCTCTGGCTCTAATGTGGCCTGCTCCTCTTTCTGCGGCCGAAAAAAAAGAGCCAACAGGCCCGTGATAAATTCGATCAGCTTGTTCACTTACTTCCCCTTGCCAGATCTTGAATTTCGCCAATTACCTCAGCGATATCGGCTTTACGCCGCTTGTCGAAAAAGTTAAAAGCCCAGCGCACCACGGCCCAGCCTGGCAGTCCACACGCGAACGCCAGGCCAAGCATGGCCACCAAGCCCACCGGGTTGTTTGCCCAGTGATGCAGCTCATACTGCTGAATCACAGCGGCACCGCCCGAGATCGAGGCCACCACCGTACTGATCACGCCCACGATCCATTCAGACTGCGTGCGCGGCCGCAAGATGCACATCACCACCAGCGTCGCCAAGCCGGCACCAATGGCACCCATCCCTGCTATCCCTCCCATTGCTTTCCAGACGGCCAGGCCAGCCGCCGATGTCCCCGTGCTTGTCGGTTCCAAGTCCTTCCCCTTAATTGATACGGTCGGCATGGCTGTCTCCCGTGAAATGCTGCAAAAGCAGCAAACGTAAAAAAAACCGCTCGAAGGCGGCACTCACTCAATCCAATCGGGCTCATTCACTGGAAATCGAATGGCTGCTTTCCTATAGAGAAAAGCACTTACAAACCATTTCGTTTGACTACAGGTTTACCCTACTTCGCTGGCTTATCCTCTCGGCTTCAATACTTGGAGAGGCCAGATGGCAAGTCGTAACAACAACCAAACCCCACAACTCAGCAAGAATGAAGAAATTGCACTTGAGCTCACCAAAGCGGCTGTGCAAAGCGGCGCACTGCAGCGCCTGAAAGACACCAACGGTATCCTCAACCGTGCACAGAACGACGCCAGCTACGCTGTCGCGCTGTATCAATCTGTCTTGAGCCGTCTGGCCAAAGCCGACTCCTGATAAGCCGGACATCCCCGCACTAGCGGGGATAAGCCACAACCCGCGTCATGCTATGGAGCGCAACCAGCCGGCAATTCTCTTTGCCCATAGCGCAAATCCAAGTCCGGGCCGTGGGTGAATCCCATCCCGAAGATAATGATCTGCTGTGTACGCATTGACTGTGCCGTCTCTAAGCATATCTATACTCGGGCAACCAGCCCGTTGAGCCACATCTGCAATGGCGTCATTTACATCAGTCAGAGCGATATTGTTAGCACGGGCAATCCAGGCATCTTCATCAGCATTCGGCCCTCCCCCAAACGTCCTATAGGACGGAAGTTGAAACACAATGCGAATATTCGGGTAGGCCACCTGGATCGATTGAATGATGTGCGCCACTGAGCCTCGCAGTGTCATGCCCGTAGGATCAGCACCATAACCAGTCCCCAAGTCCAAGTCTGGACGAGTCCAATCATTCGTGCCAAATGCGATCACCAGGATATCGACCGTTGACCAGTCCAATGCGGCCAATGCCGCCGCTTGAGGCCGGTTGTCATCGCTTGTTGGTGGCTGGGCCACTGCTTCAGCACAATCCAGCAGGTATGTGTAGTCACCGCTGCCAATGCATGTAGCGATCGCGTACCCACACATTCCGTCGTAGCGTCCCATGCTTGTCGGATAAGCAGACATCCGGCAACCGCCAAAGCCAAACTTGTGCACGATGGCTCCAGTCGCTGAGGCCAATTGCTCTGGCCAGTTCCCGCTTTCAACGATGCTGTCGCCAATCACTGCAATGACGGCTCCAGCCAGCGGGTTGTCACCACCACCAATCTTCTGATGAACCTGCCAAGTAGCAACGCCTGCACTTGTAATGGTGCCCGACCGCTGCCATACACTTTTCATCTGATTCCGATAACGCACGGTCTGAACAGCAAATGAGCCGTACACCTCAACGTCAACAAGCGCTGTTTCATTCGGTGCGTCTGCGGGCAGCCCTGTTGCCGGCTGCGTGAGCATGTAATGCCCTTCGTCATGCAGGTCATCAGCATTGCCCTGCGCGGTCAATCCACGGTATGCGTAGTTACGGGTGAAATTGGAAGTGGCGGTTAAGCCAAACCCTTTGATGATTGACCAGTTGCCGCCGCCAATCGACTGCCAGCGCAACGCCTCATTCGAAGTCGTAAACAGCGTAGTGACCCGAAATCCACCATGCTGCTCAACTTTGGCCAGTGGTGTGGCACCAGAGGGCCAGTCGCTGGGAAGCTCAGAGGGCGTTCCTGTCAGAACATAAGTTCCTGGGCGCAGAAGCTGTTTGGCATTTGCGTTAACGACACCCGTAATGGATTGATCAAAAGGCATCACCCAGCTAGTGGTCGCTCCACTAGACAATACACGCCGGGTCCACTGAAACTGAGGCCGATCTGTCTGGTACAGGTACTGAGTGACATACGAGCTCACGCCAGCATCCAATTGTCGTTCTACCCGAATTACTTTGCCAACACCGACCGGGAAGCTGCTGGGCAAGTCTGGGTGATCATTCCCCGCCACACTCCCATACACCCCCATTTTCAGCAATGTTGAAAGTGCTACGTTATTCGCAACGACTAGGTACTTGTAGTCAGCAGGTTGGATTCCAGACCAAATCCATTGCGAACCGTCAGACACCCAGTAGCCGTTGTTGGCTGGATCGGGGTCGTTAGTTACTCGGATTACCGTGCCTTTAGGCTTAGGCAAGGCCGCATCTGCTTCCGTTTTTGTGAGGTAAGTCCCCATGGCAGCGATATGCTCGGCAATATCTGCCGTCTCTTCAGCCCGCTCCGCTGCCCCCAAAGCCTCCTGCACCAGCCCCGTGGGATCCACGGCGGATTTTAATGTTGGTCTGACAACTCCGAGCCTGTCTTCCCAAGTGCTCTCCTGGCTATTTACTGCTTTATCTAAATTCTGGGAATTGTCGTACAGATCCTTGGGGTTTGCGCTCCCGATCGGGTTGCCGGTTTTGTATGTCGTCATTTCAAACGCCCATAAAAAAACCCGCCGAAGCGGGTTGATTAATGCTGGCGCCGGGGTTAATCCGGCGGATTGTTGTTGTCATCGGCGTACACACGCACGTCGTAATTTGCTGCGGTCACATCCGTAGCGTCTGTGCCTCGGGCCAGGATGTTCGTGATCAGAGCTGGCTTTATCCAGTCAGCAGTCAGGCCAAAATAGATGTGTGGAAGCTCCTGTTTCAAGCTGACTTCTGGCCAGGGCTGCGGAATATTGGCAATGAGCGAGAAGTCATCAGGCCCTGGAGATGCAACGAACGGGCCGACAAACTTGCCCTCTGGCGTCCGGTAGCCCACAGAATGCGGCTCACCGGCAACCCAGCGCAAAGGCTCACTGATGCGCAGCAATGCTCCACCAGAGGCAGGACCAATATCAGTCAGCAGGCCCATCTGTGCATTGCCTGGCTCATCATCGAACAGCGGCACATAAGACAGGTAATCACTGTTGAACGCGTCCATTTCTGTGCCGAAACTGTACTCACGGTTTCGATAGGCCTGCTCACGGCGTCGGCGCATACCGATTCGCCACGCCCGGACTCGGTCAGTCACGCCGTCGAGTTTCAATTTCTCCAGCTTAAACCCCTGATCCCCTGGCAATAAGCACTTCACCGTCATTGACGTCCAGGTCTCCTCGTCGATGTACTCGACCTCTACTCCGTCCGGATCCATGGGCTTACGAGGACTCACGCTTTCACGCAACGGCTTGGTCATGTTCAGCGGTGAGTAGCTTTGCTCGAACTGCGTACGCACATCATCGCGGACCGGGCGAATCAGGCCATGCGATACCGTCAACTCAGAGAATCCGGCCCGAAGAGCAAGTTTCAGCGCATCTTGCGCTGTCGTGAGGTCATACACATGGTCGAGCGTTTCACCTCGGGCCTTCCAAATTCCATCCAATCGTCGCAGCTCGTCGGCATCAAGATTCAAGTCTGAGTACCCGATTGAGCCCGTGATGTAGCGCGCAAACGCAGAAATGTCCCGCGTCGGCTGTGGCGCAGACCAAGTGCCGTCACTTTTCAGAACTGGCAGGATCCGCGTCGCAACCACGTTAATCTGGTTTTCCGATTGTGCTCCCAGCCGTCCACCGACTCGCAGCTTGGCCGCCATCGTGGTCCAGCGCGGGTAGTTTGTTCGCGTCCGCAGACGGCTTTTCAGCCCATACCACTGGATGGTGTCTTTGACCTGCGTGGAAGTGGCGCTTGCTCCCACCCGCCGAACACGGACAGACGGCCGCATTTGCGGAACACTGATCGACTCGGTAATTCCGATCTGATCCAGCGTCCAGTTCTCATACCACTTGCTGATCGTCGTGCGTGGGCCGCCATCTGCATTGCGGTACTGAATTTCGATGCCCAGCCCTTGAGTGGTCACATCACCATTGTCTCGTATGTACCCCAGCCCATTCGGAAAGAAAAAGTCGATTTCTATACCAGTCGTCGTTTCCTTGCCCGGTGTGGCCACAAACTCGCTGCTCCACTCTCCATACACCGTACCGCCGTTGAATGTGATGGTGGCGTCACCGGTTGTCACTTGTGGAAAGCCCTTCCAATTAGGATCGTTCTGGCCGTTGGGCAACAAACGCCAAACAACGATATTGTCAGAAGAGTATTGTTGAATGGCGTAGCGTGGCACAGGAGACAGTTGGAAAATTATCGTCTGCTGGCCAAGCGGAACGAAATTGACCCAGTTCACCGGGTCTTCCGGGTCTTGACGCGGAAATACCAATTCAATCCAGCCATCTCCGTTTTCATCCAAATCCATCGAGCCGACCACAACGCTGTATAGCTGACCAGAGAACTCCATGCTCAGCGAAACAGAACCCAGCCCACCAATCGGCATAAGATGCTTGAAAGCGCCGGTGAACCGATTGCGCTGAGCATTTGGGAATGGCAATGCTGGACGTGAAACGTCAAATTGCTGCGGGAAACGAATATTGACCAATGTTCCAGCTCCCCAGCCTGGAGGGTACTCGCTCTCAGAAGAGCGCCAGATATAACTTCCATCGAACGAGTAGCTTGCAGGCTGAGTGTTCTCCCGGTTTGCCATTTCCGTGGACATTTCCAGACCTGCCGTGCCCGACGATGTACCACCAACTGCCGGGACCGTATGCCAATGCTCATGTGTGGATGTTCCAGACAGATCTGCACCTGGACCGTAGATGGCATATGAACCATCAGCGCCCAAAGCAGAGAACGGTGTGTCCCCTACTTTCACGTCCGCGTCATTGATTTGGTACTGGCCTGGGCCGATACACGCATGGAACTCCAGCCACTGTTCACGCCAGTTCACGAAACGTCGGCGTGGCGGCGTCAGGTAATCAGGGTAGCGACGGAACCGGCCGGCCAGCTCGGGCACCACATCACCCAGCTTTGCCTGGTTGGCTTTGGCTGAAGTCGTCTCAAGCCGCTGGCCCTGCTCCGGGGAGCCGTAGCTCTGACTACCACTCTTTGGCATCAACCAGCCGAAGGCAAAGTTGAAGATGCTGCCCAACAACTTGCCCAAGCCCGAGAACACGCCTCCATGCTGTATCAGACGCATTTCCACGTCATCCCCAGCAGCAAGGTGACGATCTGCCCACTCCAGCATCGGCAGCGGCTGGCCATTTACTGAGACGTGCGACCTAGGCTGCTCGGCCAGCGTGTACACCAAACCTTTGGACGCAAAAAAACCGGCTAAAGTGCCGGTCCATTCATGCGTTTCAATTGGTACCCCCTCCATACGAGAGGGGTAGACTTTAATCGTCATATTTGCTTTCTAGCCCCAAGTCTACACGTCACGCAATATAAACTTACTAAGATAAGTTCTAACCATCTTCTGAAGGTCAAACATCAAGGAATCACACTTCCTTTGCAATGCTTCTTTCTCGCCAATGCTTGTCAGAATCGAAATGCTTGGTACGCCTTCCTCATTTTTTTTTCTAGTGCGCTCCATATATGCTTCGATGGATTGTCTAAATTCATTTCCTAACAATGATTTAGTCAGTATTAACTTATCTGCTATGTCTGTTGGTAGATAGATGGACTCACGTTGCATATACATACGGAATCTATCGGCCAATTCAACCAGCCTCTTATACTCTTCTCCGGCTTTTTCTTTGTCTAGATACGACTGCTCAATAATTCTGCCAATCGTATCTGAATACTCACAAACAAGAGAGTATGCGCCTTCAATTGCTGATGTCACCTTTTCATCAAAACGTGTAAACCGTACCTGATGCTCAAGTGCTTGCATGCGATTCTTCGCCTCTAAATCAGCAAGCCTAGCGCTGAAACCGTGTTCTATATTTTTCTTAATAAAGAAAATAGCTATACCGTTAAGCGCCACAATGACGGCCTGCACAATTAGGAAAAACTCGGTACTCAAATCACCACCTCTTTTTGTAAACACTCAACTGGCAACGCCATCATAATAAATCACTCGCGTATAGCGGGCCTCAAAAGCGTTGAGCTTGGTGAGCGTCGGGCCTGTTCCGGCATCTGTTTCCAGTACCCAGAGTCTGCCATCAGCCTTTATGACAATCCCGACATGGACGCACAGCCGTGCGCGCCAGCCCGTGGCGATAGCGCCGGGACTGGGCGGTACTTCCTTGAACCCGCCCTGCTCCCGTACTTCGCTAGCCGCCATGGTCAGACCCGCTTTATCGTCCGGGTCGGTTTCCGAATAACTGGGCAGCATGGGCCTGCCGAACAGCGAGGCTCTGGCCAACCGGACCAAGCCCCAGCAGTCCAATTCCGGAACAATGCGGCCAAACGGCTTGTACCGCGTACGCAGAAAGTCATCGATCGTCATAGCCATTGAATCCCCGGTGCCGTCTCTGCCGTATAACGCTCTCGCGGCCAGGCAGTATTGAGCAGGTCGTAGTAACTGGCCTCAGCCACAAACGTGCCGTTCTCAAACTGTCCACTCAGCACGGTCATGACATACGGCCGCTCTGCCGGTGCCGTAATGTCGCTGGCCAAGTACGTCCGGCTTGTCAGCGTCACCATCTGTCCGGATTCAAGCATCGCATCGACAATAGGCCGAATGCGGTCATTGGCCCCGGCAATACCAAACCGCAAAGTCTGCTGACCAGAGGCGTTACGCGAAGGCAGCGACAACTCGACGGCTGCCGCTTCAAACAGCACCAACTGGCCGTCCACTCCAAGCATGCGATCCACATACCCCTGAACGATCCGAACCGGCGTCACACCAGGTGCGGACACCTCCAGCGTATAAAGCAGCATCGAATCGGTCGGAGCGCTGGCATAAACAATCTCTAAAGCACTCATACTTCTGGCCACTCCCGATTAAGTGCAATATCGATGATGCTCGACCCAAGGACGAACTCGGGGAACTCGCCCCACCCTGGCGGCATAAGTGGTCGCTCCCATATCTCCAAGGTGGCGCCCACACGCCAGGAGCACATCCCCACCGGATCGGGGCCGGTATACATGGAGACGAAGCGGCACACATAGTGCTGTTCACCAACCGGGGTTTTAAGCGGCGAGTTAAACCACTCAGCCCCATCTTTAATAGCGTCCCGAAACCAAGCCTCAAACAGTGCGGCCTCGTTATCGCCATTAAAGATCCAGTTCACATTGACGGTTGTAGGGACCGAGCTGAATCTCCTGCGTTGGCGAGCCCGACCACCTTCCATCTGCGTTCGTTGGAAAGGCTGAGTGTGTTTTATTCCGTAGCCATCACGGACGGGCCAGGGCAGACCCTCTGGATAGTTAATATCTGTATGAATCATGTCCCTACCCGCCGTAATCCATAAGCTCGCTCCATACTCTGAGCGCGCTTTCCTCCACCGAAGATATCCGCAACAAACACATCGGCTTCCTCGTCCCCATACTCATTTTGACGAACCTCCGTTTGCCCAGCGCGGTCTGGATTCTCAATGACGTTAACCACCATCCCACGGGAGGGGCGCGAATCTTCCGGCTGCCCAGACGATCGAGCGCCGCGCTGACGTGCATCAATACGCTCCAGAACCGAGTCAAGCCGGGCGCTAGTCTTGGCTGTGGTAACCCGCTCGCCCTTCTCCAGCAGCCATGTCCCGGTCTGTGGGACAGAATCAATACCGTCGTGGGCCATACCAGCCATTGCTGTTAAGCCCACTGCAGTCGCCAAAGGAGTGGCAATCGTCAATGCAGCGGCCATCGCAGCAGGCGCAGCCGCAGGGCCGACCACAGGGATGGCGGCGGTACTTGCAAAAGCCGCCAAGCCCGCTTGCAGCGCCGTAGCTTGCGCATTAGCCGCAATCGCCGCAGCACCAGATGCCTGGGTGGTTTTACCAACGATCAACTGAACAGCTTGATACACAAGCCATTGGGCGGCCATTTGAGCCAAGGCATTGACAACCGCCCTCGCCATGCCTTGGGCCACGTTACGCATAGCATCGCCAAGGTTCTCGGAATCGAAAACCATTTTCTCGAAGGCATTACCGAATCCGACAGAAAAGCTGTTCAGCATCCCGGTAAAGATCTGTTCGGTCTGAGCTGCGATATCCTGGGCTTTGGTGGCAAAGTTGTCCCATGCCCTGGACATTCCATTCGTCCAGTCAGCCTCGGCTATGGCTCGCGCTTCGGCTGACTGCTGCAGGCCGGCCAGCTTCTGCTCCTCGAACTGCCGGAATAAATCAAGACGGTACTGGTACTGTTCCTGAGTAAGCGCGGTTTCTTTGACCTGCTGGGCCATCTCCAGATCAAGACGTTTCTGGGCATACTCCTGACGGATAGCGAGATCAGCCTGGGCCATCTCACGCTGGCGATCGCCCATCCCGACACCAGCCGACTCCAGATTCAACTTCTGCTGGAATACATCCATTTCCTGCTGAAAAGCCAGATACTGGCGGCTGGAATCAATCGCCGCCTGCATAGCCTTCTCAGTTTCATTCCAGGCTTGGATCTGGTCGTACAGTGTCAAGGCTCGTTTACGGTCTGTCTCCGAGCCCTTGGCCATCTCAATCTCGTACCGGGCAGCCTGCTCGGTGGTCATGCCTAGAGTGGCGTGCTGCAATTGCAACTGCTTAACCAGATTGGCTAACTCAGAAGCGCTGCCTTTGGTCGTCTTGGGTGATACGCCCCCCCTGCCCTCCTCCCGCATCAGGTGGGGGGCTCCCATCTGCTGATCCGGAGAACCATTCGCCAACGTAGTCTCGGCTCATGTCCCTCTTAATCTGCTCGTTTCTTTCCTTCGCGGCTACAGCCAACTTGTCTGAGTAAGGATTTTTTAAATTGGGAATTGCCCACGCTTCGCCAATCCTATCAACATTGACGTTGGGTATTTTGTTTATAAGGTCAATTAACCCATCAATGCCCGACACCGCGCCTTTAATCATGAGGTTAAGTGAGTCAAAGACTACGTTAACCACGCCAATCATCGCCGCTCCGATGATATTGCTTAAATTCATGAAGACAAATTTGATGTCTGTGGAGGCCGCAGTGAAAGACCCAATGATTAAATTGGTGGTGATTTTTACATACTTACCGACGTCGTCCACGACGAACCGTCTGAAGCCCTCACTAAACTGCCATGCAGCATACAAAGCTGCAGCCAATGCACCAACTATGAACCCAATGGGGTTGGCCATCATTGCTGCAGTAACGGCCTTGATTGCGCCAACAAGGCCGACATTCAACGCCACTGTTAGCGTGGAAATACCTCCAATCAGCGCAGGCGCATAGAAGCCAGCCAAAGCCGCTACAGCTATTCCGGCATGATCCGCAACAGTCCCTAGAACAGCCCCTAATCCAGAAAACAATGGGGCAACAAGCTGGCCAAAAGAGGCCATATAGCCACCGGCGACCCTAATACCATCTGCGATCTTGATAATGACGCTTGCGAGCTCAGCAGACACTCCACTCGCTTTGTCAAATTTCCCCACAAACTCAGTCACATTCGTCTGAATGCGAGTGAAAGCATCGCCAATGGTCGCGGGCATATCTGACGCTCTTTCGCGGACGTCATCTAGCGGTTTAATAACACCTTCAGCAATCACTTTGCCGGTGATTTTCCCTTGCGTAGCCATCGCTCGTAGGCCGTTTACAGTTGTGCCAAGCTCTTTAGCCAAGGCCTGAGCAACCTCCCCGCCGTTCGCGAGCACGGTCTCCAATCCCTGCGCATCCAACTTCCCTACGGCCATAGCTTTTGCTAACGCATTTTGAACAGACGTAGCACGTTCGCCGCGAGTAGCGGTGAGAACCAGCATATGGTTCAGACTTTCAGTGAAAGCAGCAGCCTCATCAGACGATTTCCCCAGGTCACGCAGAACCGATACATTCCGTGAGTAGACATCAACGGTCTGTTGAAGCGGGCTGTAGCTCGCATTCGCGATATCTACAAGCCTAGTCATCATTCCTGCCGCGCGGGACATATCTCCAATGGATGCGCCAACTACAGACTGCATGTCCGACCAGCCATCAACAAATTGCTGCAATTGACGCAAGGCAAATAACCCAACAAGCCCTTTTGCCGTTCGCATAGCATCTGAGTACAAGGCTGTGAGACTCTTGCCCGCTTTTGCTGCCTCTTTATCAATCTCGCTAATATCTTTGGCAGCTTTTTTGCCGCCCTTTGCTAAGCCATCAGCCGCCTTTTCCATAGACACAGCAGAACGCACCAGCCGATCTAACGCACCAGCAGACTTGTCTATTCCTTCAGCGCCATCTACACGCAGACCAAGGGCAGCGATTTCCATAGGGTTTCACCCATAAAAAAAGGCCGCTAAAGCGACCTTGTGTAATTCAAGCGCGGTTCAATTCACCGCAGTTTCTCTAACAGCCTATTTGCATCTTCTAAGCAGGCTCTCTGCTCGTGAGCAACAATCTTCACCCCAGCCGTTCCCGCGAGATTGGTGGCCACGGTATCGCCTGATTTTTTATACATCTGCACTGCTTGAGCTGTTTTCATGATTGTGGGGGCATCGCACTCTACCCCTTCTGCCGTGACAAAATACTTACCAATGCCATTCTCGCGCACCTTAATCCCCACAGCCTCGACAACTTCGCTTTCGTTCCAAACTTTGCCTGCTGTGGCCACTGGCTCAGTGTCATCATTTCCGCATCCAGCCAGCGCCATTGAAAATAAACCAACTAGAAAAACTACTTTCACCCCCATCTCCACAATCCTCAAGCCGGCGTAGGCTCTGTGTGACTACTTCCAATAGAGAGAGCTTGTCGATACTCACTATCCTTCTCTATCACCTCTGTTGATGTGTCATAAGTCCACTGAGCTGCCAGATTTCGTAAGGCGGAGACCGCTGCCTTTCCTATTCCTTTAATCTCTAGTAGCTGGCCATCAGTCCTGGAGCGAATGTCATCAATTGTTTTTATGCCAGCCGCCTCTAATATCCCAACTCGATGTGGGCCGATTCCGTCACCAGTCGATAGCACAGGAACAAGCAATGACTCCCAAGGAGGCGAGAACACATGCTTAACGGTATAAACGTCCTTGTTTCCCAAGCAAATTTTTTCAATTTCGATTTTCTTCTGGGCTGGCGTCAGTGTCGCATCCTCATAGATTCCTCGGACCTTCAACAGCAACCCGATATACACCTGAATACCACCGATATACTTGAACTGATCATTCTCGTGGTTCCATGTTCGATCAGGATCGTCCCATTCTGAAACTGCGAACCAAATACCACCAGGCTCTATGATTGGCTCCTTATTCCCGTTAGGCCTAGGAATAAAGTTTTCTGTCCGGTGTCTGCACAAAGCCTCTGCAGCGGTTTCAAAGCCTAGGTTTGCATGAAAGCGGAATTTAAACTCTGGAATGCCATCTTTATTGATAGTCTCAACTACCTTCCTTTCTGGCATGCCACTCAATGTTGCATAGACTCGAATATCCGGCGACTCATCGACATCCATAGCCCGAACATTCAATGCATTTTTTCGTTTAACGGCTTTCTTCTGCGTATGCCTGTATACCAAAAACGCCAAGACAGCCAAGACTAGAATCCACTCCATCTCGCCTCTCCGTAACAAATGAATACGGAGAATCATAGCAGCGAATCAATTACCGCTTTAGCATGTCGCGTGTGAACGTCTTGCTTTCCCCACCCTGGTGCGAGAGATAAGCATCATCCATGGCCCGAATGATTCCCGCGAAGGACGACGCATCGGTGATGCTCGCTGATTTCGCATATGCATGAATCGCGGTCCAAGGCACAGGACCTGAAGCCATACCCACCTGCCTGTCTGTAGAAAGCTCCCAGAAAGCCTGCCAGTAACTCCATTCGACATCATGGAGATCAGGCGGTATCAGGCTTTCCGGGATTTCTTCTCCGAATCGCTCATAGTCCTCAATGGTTTTCTTTGCGTTCGGGTTATCAAGGCTCCAGCGCAGGCGGGCAATCAGTTTTTTGTGGCTTCCTCCACAAACAGACTTGCGTCCACATCTACACGCTGAGCTGCCTGCAGAACCAAGCCCGCGAATCGTTCGCCGTTGCGGGAAGTGATGAATCTCACGGCCAGCTCTGGGCTATATACCAGATCTTTGCCGCTATCCTTAAGGCCACGCCAGCCCTTGAGAACCACTTCTGCCAAGGTTTCACGCATGGCCTTCGCCAGTTGCTCTTCATTCAAGGGTTTGCCGCGGTTCTTTAGGCGCAGTGCCGCTTGCTTTTGGCTCAGGGCCTTCTGGGCATCTTTGGAGCTAATGCCGCACACCAGCAGCTCAACACCGGGAGCGCCATCCAGATCACCCACCCAAGTGCCTTTATCGATTACGTTCAAGGCTTCGTCAGACAAAACCAGATCTTTGATTTCCATTTCCAATCCTTATGGTCTCAGGTCTCAAGACGGGGCAAGCGGCGAGACCAGTTCCGCCCGCCCCTAACCGCTATGGCGGGTTCTTAGATTTCGATGATGTTGCTATCGACGGCAATCGACCATGCGCGCAAGTGCGCGGCAGTCGCATCGCCGCCTTGGCGGGCACCAGGCAGAGCTAGGCCATAGAACATATCGGTCATACCTGCAGGTGGTGCAGACGCAGTGTGCGTTCCAGTGCCGGCTGCAGTCGTTTCAATGCCGGTTGCTGCATCGGGAATGGTGGCAACAGAGAAAGCGTTAGCCGCAAGACCAGCTGCAATGACGTAGTAGATCTTCCCGGCCTCCAGGCCAGCGGGCAGAGCCCCGCCCTCATTGCTGAATACAACAGGCTGACCAGCCTCTAAGCCATGGCTTGGCCATGTGACTACAGCCGGAGCTGCAACGCTGATCGTCACATCAGAGGACGGCATGCAATCCGCGCCCCATTCAATTTTGAATTGGTACGGAACGCAGTCTGCAATGGCCGCTTTGAACTTAATCTGGCCAGGGTCCAAGGCCATAGGGACGAAAGAGTTTTCCATCGTGCCGCCATTCAAAGTGGTCTTGAACTTGCGCACACGCTTCTCATTGATCAATGCCTGTTCACCGACCTCTTGCGTATCGCCGATTGCGCCCGCATTGGCCCAGCCGCCGACCTCCGTCCAGGTTGCGTCTGCAAAGTCAGCCGCAGTAACAGTTCCCTTGGCGGTTACACGTCCGCCGATATACAGCTTTGACCCGGATACCGGGTAAAGTCCACCGCTCATGGGTTTCTCCAATAAAAAATCCCCGCTGATTAGCGGGGCGGCAAAAAGAAACCCGGCGCTTGGCCGGGTCAGTTGAGTGTTAGGTGCGTGTAGGTGAAAGGCAATAAAAAACCCTTATGCTGAGGGCCCTGAAAAGCAGACAAAACTAAGAAAGGCAATACGCGAGCACAACCGCAAAGTTAAGTGGAACATGAAATCTAAAGATCGATTTCCTAATCAAAACTGAGAAAAAATCCTCTTTCACCTCTTGCACCACCTTAGTATCAATAACCAAACTAACCACTTCCTCGAGAGGCTTGGAAGCTGCTCTGTTATACAGCTTTCTAAAAACCCGCTCTCGTTGCAAAAAATAGGAATCGAAAAACATAAAAATCATTCCAGGCGGCAAGAAAAACCACCAAGAAAATTCATTCGCTTTATCACTAGCAGCAAACGCGAGCATAGCGCCCAAAACAGTAATACTCGCCCCCTTTGTAACGGCAACACTATTTGCGAGTCTCGAGATCACCTCTTGAGTAATATTCAAATAACCTAATCGTAACGCGATCAAATCAGATTCATTCATAATCAATCCGGAAAAGACAGTCCATTATCAGCTGCGATCTGCTCTAAGTCAGAGCGCAAATCATGCCTTGGCCAGTCTCTGAAAAATCTTCTATAGTTATTTTTCATTAACCAGTACGCAAGCAAAGCTGTCGGATCAGAAAATAAGCCATGACGAAGCGATCTTTCTTTTATTTTTTTACGCAAACCAACATCTACAACCACAGCACTGAGAGAATCAAGAGAAACCTTTTCCAGTAGATCACGATAAGTATCAGCCACCTCCAAATATAAACTAGTTGGAGATTCTGAGGCCTCAACCCCCATATCTAAATAAATTAACCTTGAGGCCGAATACAGACAACTCTGGGCCTTCCGTATTCCTTCCAGCTCTCTCGATATACTTAAAAACACCTCATCCGTTGATTCCATTAGAGCCATGCTACGAGCAACTAATCTTTTAGTTGACTCAGGAACAAAATTATTCGCTTTATATACATCAGCGTGTACCAATTCTGCGTACGCATGTTGCAGCAACGATCTTGATTGAACCTCACATCGCAATCCGCTAGGTACAAATACCCCCTCAATTTCCTGATCAACCACACTCGTTACCACATAATGATTCGACTGATAGTCAAATACGGATGGCTCCTTAAGGCTTTCATTAAAGAAGTCCCTATCTTTGCTGACAGCCCAAGAGTTCCTATTGATTATCGCTCTATCCAAAATATCAAGATCTGATTTTAAAAGAACTACAAATCTAGCACCAATCAAATCAGTAACTTGATCTCTTGGAGATGAGTACAATTTTTTTAATATCTTATCCTCAATTGACTTCTTAGATTTAACTCTTAGCGATGTTTCAATCTTAAAGAAAGATACAAATCGTTCTTCCCCAACCTCATCTTTTACTCGTCTCTTAACTGTCTGGACGACATGCTCTCCCCATTTTTCAAGGGCTGGCTTTGTCGCATCAAACCAGTCAAAAAACTCAGTAGTCATTATTCACTCTTTGAGAGAGTTCCCGTTACTATGACAGTCGTACTTCCATCTTGTGATGGCTCTATACTAATAAGATTCCCACCATCTGACGGAGTTGTAATCATCACTTGAGAGCTAAAAACAAATTTCCGCCTCCTCTGTATTTTGCTCTTAATATACCCAACATCTTTGGTTATCGCATGCTCCGGAAATGACTGTGATCGCATGTACTCCTCATAGTCATCCGCCTCATTAGAATCAAGATGCCTCACGGCAAAATCTGCTGTTGAGATAGTCGAATCGTTACTTCTGAGCTCACTCCTCAGAGATTCACTTTTATCAATTAGAGTATCAGCATCGTAGCCTCTAGACTGAAGAAACCTCATTGTTTTCTCATAAAAGTCCTGGGTTAGACGTTTATCAGAAGCAGCTATATCAGCACCCAAAAAATCAGAATAGAAATAATGGGCAGCATTACGAGTCTCTACTGCAGTTAAAAGATGATCAAACAAATGCATTGTATATTGATCTATATTTCTCAATCC
Source organism: Alcaligenes faecalis (assembly GCF_009497775.1). Lineage (NCBI taxonomy): Bacteria > Pseudomonadati > Pseudomonadota > Betaproteobacteria > Burkholderiales > Alcaligenaceae > Alcaligenes > Alcaligenes faecalis. The sequence goes on along the minus strand of NZ_CP031012.1, from coordinate 1,924,906 downwards.
ATCGATTACCCTAGGCGTAGCGACGATCTGCTGCAAAAAACCAATTTTATATAAACGCTGAGAATCAGTTAAAAATATATTATCCAAATAATCAATAGATACCGACCCACTCTCTTTAGGTACTTCAGCTAAAGCGTCTTGCATATCTGCCTTCACAACCACCAAGAAAGGCCTTTGAAACTCCCCTGTAACTCCTGACATTACAAGCAATTTACTCTCAACCAGCCCTTTAATTCCTTGAGCATTACACAAATTTTGCGCTATTTCTTTAGAAGTTTGAATAAAATTTTCCTCTGAAACTCCTGCCTCCATAGCTTGAGCCGCAGACTGAAAGAAACTACCTTGCTGATCTCGTTCAATATCTACTTTAATACCTTTCGACTTACTTCCTAAGGCTTTCGCGATACGTCGCGAAAACATATCGAAACCAGCAGGAGGCAAATCAACCAACTCATCGGAACATGCTGCTGTAGCTGTTACTCGATCAACCGCTTTGGGGATATGATGAACTATCGCCTTTCTAATCTCTAAGCCATTCAATTCCAACATTGCTATGCCTTTTCGATATGTGTGAAATTGCAACAACATAGCAACTACTCAAGCAAGACTCAATACTGTTCATAAACACAGCATACAGGCATTGACTCTTGCCTACAAGGCGGCCAACTTCAATCGAATTTCTAACATATGGCCACTCCCGCCCTAACAGATCAATCGCAGACACAGCCGCTATCCAGAACCCTCCTAGATAGTTACTTCCGATACGTCTCGTTCACGCCGGTCTATTGTCCGTGCTCAAAGACTGCTGCTCGGCATCTACCGATTTAAGGTTGCTTGGAAGCGTTTGCCCGTATGAACGGGCATAAAAAAACCGCCTGGATGGCGGCTATTCTTTATTCGCGGATGTTTTCGTCCGCTCCGGTTTTCTGGCTAACTCCTGGCCGCCCGCTTTCGATTTCAGGCCCACCATCTCGGCTGCGCCTTTAGCCATATGGCCGGCAGCCTCACCAATTTTCCCCTTCACCCAAGCATCACGCGCCAGCTTTCGCCGGGCCTCACAATCTGTGCACATCATTATCTCCTATGCAAAACACTGCCATGGGATGCGGACCGGAACAGTCCAGAACCCGTTTTCTTCATAACCCTCTTGGGCGTGGGGATAGTCAGTCACTGACACACACACCCCGCCGTAGGTCATTTGCGTGCCGTCACGAAAATGATCTGCAACCGTTCCCGCGATCTGGTCGTAGGCTGAAACGTCCTGGCCAAGTGGATAAACCAGAGTGATGATCAAGGCCCCCGTGCGCCGATGCGGCTTACCTGGCGCGATCATTTGCCGAACTGGCGCCACGGTGACTCGCCCTACTCGCAAGTAAGGCTGCGGCAGCCCGCCTGCATGCGGCACCTCAAAGGTCTGGCCTGGCCAAGCCTTGGTATAGGACAGTGGCAACGATTCAACCCGGCCCTTTATGGCCAGCCAAATTGCCGTTTCAGTTTTTGCGCTCATCCCGTGGCCTCGCTCTGCACTTCCTTGGCGGCCTGAGCGACCAACTGAGGCCATTGTGCGATAGCGCCCTCAACGAAATGATTTCCAGCCTGGTTATAGACTCGACCCAAAGAATCAGCGCCCACAAACCCATAATTCATGCGCCGGGCGTAAACCGCTTGATATCCGAGCCATATGGCCTTGGTCAGCGGCAGCAGTACAGCCACTGCCCCTACATTGCCTCCAGAGAACGGCCCTTCTGCTGTCTTTGGCATTCCCTGTTCAGAAGCTACCAATGACCTTGCAAGATTTCCTTTCTCAAACGGAACTCTGCCACCCTCTTCTTTCGTCCGGGCCATTTCCTCGCCCAGCAAGACAATGGCCCGATTTCTAGTGGCCTGGAGCCGTGCCTCTGACTTGGCAGCCCAAGCGCCAACCTGTGCCGCAAAAGACGTAGCCATTATTCAAGCCCCTTAAATGTCAGTTGGTACGTGCAATCGCACCCGCAATGTATATTGTGCTTGGCTCCACCCGCTGGATCATGGGGGTGCTGCATAGTTGTTCCATCAGGCAGTACGAAGGGGGTATTTAATCCCATGACAGATACTCCGCTCATGGCAATATGTTCGGGCCTGCCATCCTTGCTGCCGCGCCGATGACGCCAAGTCTTTTTAACCGCACTGGCATCAACCCCTTGAGCTTCCACCAACTGCTGCCACTGCTCATCCCGCGCCGACATAACGGCGTTGGCTGTCTCTGTGGAGGCCACCGTATCAGCCCTGGATTTCAACAGGGCATTGCTGAACTGCCGCTCACTGATCAAACGATCAGCTTCTGGCACCGCTGTTCCTGCTTTGTAGGCCCGGATAATCCGCTGCTCGGTCGCGGCGTTCACCTTGTACCGGAGCGCCAGTTTGCCGTCCTGACGAGCAATCACCAAATCCCGCACCCCATCTGCAGTGCGCATGCCCTGCGTGACAGCCTGCAAGCGTGCTGCACGGGGGGCATCCAGCCCCAGCACGCCGCCAGCGCGTAGCCCGCCCTGCACTCTGCCTGCCAGATCGACTGCGATATTACGTGGACCTTGGCCTCTGCCAAACCCAGCCTCAATGACCATGCGGGCCACTTGAGTCTGTTCCTCGGCAAAGCCCGCAACGCGATTGGCGACGTTCTGCCGAATCCACTCTTGAGCGCCGGGGTTAGTCATGCGGAATCGCGTACCGATGCCGCCCAGTCCCTGCGCCTGGATCTGCGCCGCCGTAGATGCGCCGGCCAGTGCATACTCTTGCGTCATCTTGGACGAGTACTCAGCCCAGGCCGCTTCATTGATATTGAGCGCAGCAATCGCACCCTCGATGTCCGTTCTGGTCAACGCATCAAGCAAAGCCCGCCAATCAACCTGGGCTTGCAGGTCAGTGACCGAAGCCATGAAAGCCCGGTGAATCTCCGGCTCAAGATCAGCGATCAATTGTGCGAATAGGCGTGCCTGCGACCGATTGGGTTTACGTGTAGCCATATCAGCCCCGAATAATGAATTTCACCGCGCTCACAACCCCTGCAGCCGGGATCTTTTCAACCGCAATAATGTGAACCGGTGCGCCATCCACAGAAAGGACATCACCCGCTGTGTACTGCATCGCTGGGACGGTACATATAGCCTGACGATCAGAAGCCAGAATTACGGTCCCGTCCATCTCAGTACCAATAAGCTGTTTGCTCACGCCGCGTACTGCACCACGCAAGGGCTCCGTCTGAGTCGTAGGCTCAACCGGTTCCCATGGCTTACTCGGGTCCAGGGTGCCGGGAATCTTGCGGGTCAGCTTTATCTCGCCCTGCCCTAGTCCACCTTGGCTCGTCGGGGTCAGTAAGTCACCGGCCATCTTAGCCATGTCTGAATAGAAGTCGGCCATATCACACTCTCAAAATGCACTGTGTTGCGCCACGGTTGACCAGTAGGCAGCGCAGCAAATCCTCAACTTCGGCCAGTTGGGCGCGCTGCATATCAAGAGTCAGCGCAACGCCATCAGCCGGCCCGAATCGTTCACGCTCGATCACATCCACGCGCTCACGCTTGTTCACAGCACCCGGAGTAAAACTCGGGCTGGACACGCCTGGTGTCAAAAGCTCCACCAGCGCGAGTGCATAGGCGGCATGCTCGATCTCGAGCGGTACGGAATGGTCGGGCAACGCCTCATTTGCACAATGATCGACAGCGCCTGATCTTGGCCATGCCAGGGACTGTGCGCGGCCTTGCGTGGGCTTGCCCGGGTAACGTTCCCCATACTGCCCATCCAACGACCGGCTAGCTCGCACAAGCGCGGCTGTGCGCTGGGCATTAGCCACACCATCAGCAGACCACGCGGCACCACCGGCCGACATCGAGTGATACTCCAGTGCCCCATCCAGAGAGCCGTAATATTTCATACCGGCTCCTTACGCCGTTTGACGCAACGCCTCGCGTACTTTGTCAGCACCCGCCTTGTGATGAACGGAAACCCCGCGTTCCTTAGCCAAAGCATGCAGTTGTTCTGCGTTTAGCTCGTCCAGCCCATCCCCAAGCGTTGTATTGGCATTAGCTGCATCAGACGCCAGCTTTTCAGCCTCAATGCGCTCTGTGGACTTCGCTTCGAGCTCAGCTTTAGCTTGCTCCTCAGTCTGCTCACGCCGTGTAAACGGGTGCTCGTAACCAGCCGGAGCAAAAGCCGCATCAATGATCTTGTAGCCCTGAGACCGCAGCTCCACTTTCTGCTCTGGAGTAACCGGGTGCTTTTGATAGATAACTTTCATTCAAATCTCCAATTAAGGAGAGCGGCCGAAGCCGCTCCTACCGATCAACCCTGGCCTTCGGCCATCACACCTGCACTGTGCTTGATGCTGGACACAACCAGATCCCAGTTTGACCCGGTAGCGATCTCGGAGTCAGTAGGAGATTTGCCGCCATTCGCCATGTCCCAGGCATAGCCTTTCAGGCCAACGGTAAAGTCGTAGTCAATCTGCAGCGTGGTTTCAATTCGTTCCTTGCCGTTGCTCGTTTCCACGTTGGAGACCAGGTTGCGAGGATCGCGCACCAAGGCCGCGCCGGTAGTCAAAGACAAAACACGACGCTTCGCGGGGTCTTCCGCTGCGGCTGCAGTAAACAGAGCTGGCGCATCAGTCACAATCGATGGGCGGCCCAAAATATCGACGACGCGCACGTTGCCGGCCTGGAATAGCGTTTGAGCATTGGCCAGATTCAGAGCGATGAAGTTGTGGTACTGAATGCCATCCATCACCTGAGCAACGATCTGGCTGGAATGATCGCCAAACAAAGCGTGCGACTCGTTCACCGTCAAATAATCAACTTTCTTGGATGCAGACACATCCACGGTAGCGGCCGCCCCCTGATTGCCAATGGCGGCCACCAGCGCGGCAATGACGGTATTGAGCTGGTCTTGCAGCAGCAACTCCGCAAAGGCGCGAGAGGCAACCTCGACACCTTCAGCCGTAGGCTTATTCAGCCACGTCATCTGAGACGGCTCATAGCGCACAGGGCCAAAGCCACCAGCAATCTTCACCGCGACGAACTTATCCTGAGACAGATCAATCGGTGTCACGGCATTGTTGGTGCCATAGCGGTCAACGCGGCGACGCGCATTGGACAGGTTTTTGAAGAACGAAGTCATCACGAAATCGCCTTCAAAACCTTCAGTAGTCAGAACAATGGCACCGTTGGAGGCGGCATTGAATTTATCGACCATTTGCGCCAGCGTTTCAATCGTCGCTGGCATGAAGTACTTATTGAATACTTCCATTTGAGAGAGAGACATCTGTAGCTCCTATAGCTGTAAAGATGGATGCCGCGCGAGGCGGCTAAGCTTGTGTTGTCGCGCCTCGCGCGTTGCTGCACCCATCGGGGCAGCTATCTATCGGCCAAGCTCTGGATACTTGGCAGCGATTGCTTGTTGGCGTTCCTCTTTGGAACCACCAAAATTCCCAGCAGCCTGACCGCGCTGCCCTGCACCGTGGCTTCCAGGCGCGCCGGGACCGGACGCCTTGGCCAGATACGCCTTGCCTTGCTTGGCAGCAAAATCTTTCACAAACTCAACCGGTGAGACTTCACCCAGATCGGTATCTGCAAAAGCGACTCGCTGGCCATCGTCTTCGCGACGCACCTTGATCTGATCGGCAAGGAACTTGGAAAGCATTGGCTTATGGGCAGGGTCAAAACCTGCTTCATCAAGGGCCGCATTCAGCGCATCACGCCGAGTCTGCCCGTCGATATAGCCGTCACGCTCGGCCACCTGCGCCGTCATGGCGTCTAGGTCCGTCTTGTGCTTGGCTTTCAGGCCCTCGACCGCCCGGGCATGCTGATCCTTAAGCTGAGCTAGCTGTTCATCCGGCTTGGCCCCTGATTTAAGGCGCTCCCATTCGTCAGCGTCGAAGTCCTCGGGCAACGCACCAATGCGGCCTTCCAGTTCCTCGATCTTGGTCAAGCGCTCTTTGGCCTTGGCAGCGTTTTCCTTGTTGGCGCGAATCACGCCGGAAACCTTCGGGTGCGCGTCGATATCCTCGACGTCCAAAACAAAGCGGCCATCGGCCGCTTCTGTGTATAGGTCTTTGAGGTTTTCTGGAACCTCGCCTGCTTCGGTATAGAAAGATTTCAAAGCCACGTCATGGCCTCCTTAGTTGGTAGCGCCCTCGGCGCTGGGAAATAGCGAGCCTACGCCCGCCAGAGGATCGCTATCAGCGTCGTCGTCGCCAATATCTCTCTCCTCTTCTTCGTAAGATTTATCTTCGTGAATCACGCCGCCTTGCTGCAGCTTGTCGAACAGCGCCCGGTGCGACATAGCACCGCTCTGCCACGCGGCGACCAGTGCCTGAATGTCCTGAGCTGTGATAGAACGATCGAAGAACTCCAAGTTCGGCGTCACAACGACCTTTTCAGGATCTTCGCCAATCCACTTAGCAATATTGCGCAGTGCCCGCTCCAGACCAGCGGCAGAGGTCTGGGCAATGCTTGTAAGTGTGGCAGTCTGGCTGGCAGCGCGTAGCTTTAGAGCCTCTCCGCTTTCAGCCGATTGGCCTGACTGGAGTACCTGGGCGCCAAACTGAGCCGCTCGTGCAAGGGCTTCTTGAATGGCATTAGCCTGCTTCTCCAGACCTGGGCCAGTAAACTCCAAATACTTGGCGTCGCCACCTTGCGGCAAAATCCACAACACTGAAGAACCCAGCGTCTTGGGCGCAAGTCCTTGCTGAATTGCACTTACAGGATCGTCAAATCCGATAGCAACCGGAGTCGGCTCGCTGGTCATGTGCAACGAGAAGGAGAAATCAGCATCCAGGCGGTAAATGCGCACGGCCAGCTTTGCTAACCCATAAAGCGGCACATCGTCTGGCTCAGGCGTTAAGTCCAACGAGCCAGCAAACACGAACGGCAGAAAGTCCAGCGCCACTCCTCGTGGCGTGGAGGCGGCGACCTCTTCACCTGCAGACCAAACGCCATTAACCTTTTCCCAGACTCGGGCGCGGTACACGCCGTCATACGCTAAACACTCACGCAGGCGTGTCACCTGCTTCCACTCGCCAGTTTCACGATCACGGATAGGGCCAGATTCGTCCAAAACAACATAGTCCGGCACGCCACCAGTAGAGTCCCAGTTAATGATGGACTCAGCCACGTAGCCGGACAGATAAGGAATCCCGTCCCCGGTAAGACCAGGCAACAGCCCATACCGGCCGGTGGTCATGATTTCCATGCCCATGCGCCGGTGCAGGGCGTCCAGTGTCAAGCCGTCAAGCGTGGCTCGCTCGCGCAGATGCTCCATAGACTCCGGAAGCTCAACCTTCGCAGGCTTGGCCAGCATAATGCCGACCGCCCCCCGAATTGTTGGCGCCGTAACCTCGGGAAACTCTGCCCGCGTCTTATATAGGTCGTAAACGCGGGCCTTGGCGACCAGATCCTCAATGGCTGTTGTGCCGGTCTTCATCGGCAAGTATTTCTCGCCTTTTTCCTTAACATCGTCCTCACCCGCTACCGCATCACGCATCAACTCCCATGAAGGAGTAAAGCTGATGTACTCCGGGTGCTTGATACTTGGGTCTTGCATGTGATTATCCAAAAGCGGTTGTGACAACTCCGGCCGACTTCAAGCCGATATTTGGTGCCAACTCGGTCAATGCCCAAACTGCGGCATCAAGCCGGTCGGGCGATTTCTTAGCCGTTGCTGGCACATATTCCATAAGTTGGTTTTCGAGCAGATACAGTGCGCCTTTATGCGCCACCCGGCCCTGTTCATAGAGTGCTGAGATAGGCTCAGCTCGGGCGAACTTGCCCTTGCTGGCATGGACACGGACGATGCGGCCCTTAAATCCAGCATTACGCAGCGTGGACTCAGCCATATCGCCGCCCTGGTTCGTCTCAATGACGATAGCGTCGGCATTGTGCTGCTCGTATGCACCAATGGCCTTCAGCGCCCAGCTATTCGGACTGTACTTGCCGCTGTAGTCACCATCTACCGAGTACTGACGGTTGTCGCCTGCCCCGTAGGAGCTGGCCACCACAATGCCGGTCTCGTCGCTTTCGTCGCTCGCAGTCGTGGCCGGGTCAACCGCCACCACCGTGCGTACCAGCTCATGCCCTATCTGCAGGGCATGGGCTGCTGTAATCAGTGCCTCAGTCCACAGCGCTCCCTCAGCGTTGAATCGCCGTGGACGCTGCATGTACTGCGCCTCTGCCGTTCGTCGGTGAGAAAACAGAGCGGCCCGGTGTGTTTCGTTGTGCTTGAAAGGCCAGAGCCAGCCATCAGGCAGGCCATGATCAATCGGTATACCGTGTGTATTCTCTTCCGGGTACGGCAAGCTGTTGTCGATGATCACCGGCAGATTCAAATGGTGCCATTTTTCCCCGGACCCGCCACGCAGCAAATAGCCGCTCAGGTCCTGGTAGTGAATCCGCTGCATGATCACAATCATTGGCGTGGTTTCAATTGCCAGCCGTGATTTGATCGTTTCGTTGAATCGGTCGTTAATGCCGCCCCGCACCGTGTCGCTGTATGCGTCATCAGGCTTGACCGGGTCATCAATAATCAGCGCCCCTTGCCAGCCTGGCTCCATATGCCCGGCCCGAAAGCCAGTGACCTGACCGGCAGCGGAGGACGCATACACACCTCCACCATGCTCGGTCCACCACATGGCCTTACTGTCGGCATCGTCGCGCAGCACCATGGGCCACATGGCCTGGTAGGCCTGAGATTTGACGACACCGCGCGCTGTGCTGGAGTTCAGCAGCGCCAGGTTATGCGAGTACGACAGATGCATGAACCGGGCCCGGTTATTCAGCGCCAGGCCGCGCCCAATCATGTTGATCGTGGCTAGCTCGGTCTTTGTATAACCAGGCGGGACATTAATGATCAGGCGGGTAATCTCTCCAGACACCACGCGATCGAGCGTTTGCTGGATCACCTTGTGGTGCGGGGCCACTATCATCTTGGCGCCCATGCGTTGTTTGAAAAAAAAACGGCCAAAATATAGGCCGTCTTCTTCACACTCAATCTTGCGGGCGTATGTTCGTTGGTCAGCAGTCGTCATCAGCCAGCATCTCCTGCCGGGCCTGTTTGTATTCTTCTTTCGTCAGGGTGGCCAGCTCAATCGGCCCGCCAGTAGGGCTGCCATGCCCAACCTGCTCGCGGAACGCCTGGACGCTGACATGCTTGCCCAACAGTTCCAGGTTCTTCACCTTGTCAGGCCATTTGATTTTCTTGAGGACGCCGATGGCCGCACGATCATCGCCCGCCCCCCCAAACAACTCAGCTAGGTCGAACCCGGTCAAGTATTGCCGCCATACCCTGGGCCACTCACTGAGCGGCTTCAGACTCATTGCGTCTGTCATGATGTCCAGTACGTCCATTCGGTCTATCTCGACCAGACGGGCCAGCACATAATCTGCGTCTACCTGGACACGCTCAGACCGTTTTGCCTGAGCCTCTTGAATCGCATTAGCAATTTCAAGTTTCTTCAAGTTCTGCTCACCGATCTGACCTGCTGTCTTGGGACTATACCCAGCGCGAATAGCAGCCTGCGTGGCGTTCAGGTCAATTAAGTATTCCTCAACAAAGCATCGTTGCTTTGTTGTCAGGGCCCGAACACCGAAAGACCTAGCGGCTGCCTTATCTCTAGCGGCCATATATCTATCCTCATTGTTCGCCAAAATAAAGTGACCCACTTAATGTGACAATAGGCATTCAAACACAATGTATCTATGAAGGAAGTAGGCCAAAGATCATGGAATCACTAATCGTTCTAACTCGTAAGGGTATGTCTGACTTTCGATACGAAGACGGTATTGCATGGTGGACAGCAGCCGCGAAAAGAGTACAAAACTGTGACTACGTTGTCTGCACTCACAATCAACAGAATGCCCCCGACATACACAGAAAAGCATTTCTTATTGGAAAGGTGAGTGGCGTCACTCAAAATGAGTATGGGCGTATATGCGTCAACATCAGCAAGTATGCGTACCTTGACGTCCCCAGATACGGCCCTATAAATCGGCTACCCTACTCATATGTCCCAACACACGAGCTTGGACTTGATCTAGCGAAGCTCAACTGGACTCAGTTTGATCCGGATAGCCTTGCTTTCGATGATGAAACTATAGATGTGCACCAAGCACAGAGGGCGGTAGAGGCAGAACCCTCAGCAACAACACGGAAAACATTGATAGAGGCTCGTATCGGCCAGGGAGCTTTCCGTACGACACTTTTAGAACAATGGAACAGTGAGTGCCCGATAACAGGATGCACTATTCCTGAAGCACTTCGGGCATCTCATATCTTGGCATGGGCAGACAAACGAGCAACCAATTACGATAGACTCAGCTCAAACAATGGGCTATTACTTGCCGCCAGCGTTGACGCTTTGTTCGATCGGCACCTAATCAGCTTCTCTGATACTGGTGAACTCCTGCTAACCGAACAAATTGAAAACCAAGTAAGCGCTCTGGGAATAATAAAACGCTACTTACCTCCACTGAATGCTGATCAACAAAAATACTTAGCATTACACAGAGCGAAGTTTGGGAAATTTTAAGACAGCAATACGTAGAGTAGCTACGAGATAATGGCCTGCTAAGCCCGATCGTACGCGCGTCAACGAAAAGGCGCTGCTTTGCTATCAGCGCCATTTCTTTCATCCATAAAAAACCGCCCGAAGGCGGTTTACATGATCGACAACTGCACTAAATTAATCAGAGGGCCCTTCTAGCGCCTTTTTATATGCGTCGTTTTCCGACGCTATCTTCTTTTCCATGACCGCTAGCACCGCTCTATCGTGAGATGTTAACTCAGAGTTTGTCCTGCCGTTGATTATCCTATCCCTTTCCTCGATAGATTGATCGCGCTTAATACGCTCGGCTTTAATTTCAGCTTCTGTTCCCATAACTTATCCAACCATTTAAGGACACCAGCATATCACTGATTAACAGACTAACACCATCCCATAGCCTATAGAAAACCTGCCGATCTTTCGATGGGCGGGCGTACTTTGCCTGTGCTGAGTGCTAACATCACATGCCTTACCCATTGGAAAAGCGACCCCATGCCAATCATTGTTCTTCTTCCGATCATTACGTTGCTTTCACTTGTGCTGGCCTGGCGAACTCGCGGAGTTGATCGAGCACTAAGCATCGCGATTACGGTGCTAAGCGCTGGCTTTTCGGCAGTGTATTTCTCTATATTATCGGCACTCTAACTCGGCCGCCTAAAAGAACCGGATAGCCCTACGTATAAAGACAAAGGCCGCCCAATCTTTCGACTGGCGGCCCTGTTCAAAACCTATAGGCACAGTTGTGCTTGCTGATATTGTCCCGGTTTCTGTCCCGGTTTGCCAGAAGTTCATGTCCCGGTTTCCACTGATACAGAGCGGAGCCACCATTCGCTGCCCCAATCCGGTTTGAACTGACCTGCCCACTCTCTTCCAGGCTGTCCAGGACACGGCGCACACCTTTGCGGACACGCTCCCATTCCTTGGGGCTTTCTGGATGACCGTCAGCCACGTGACGCACAATCTGAATCATCTTGAAGGCCCGATTCGGATACGCCGCCAGCAAGTCAATCACCTCCGACGCATACTTCACGGCAACACCTCCTTTTCCACCTTGGCCCTGAATCCTTCCAGGTGCCGTTTGTAATCCTCGTCTCGCAAGATGGCTCCGGTAATCTGACGAATCCACCGACGAGCCACAACCAAGCGCTCAGATGCCGACAAATCCCGGAAGTGCGAGTTCTTGCGGGTGTACTCCGCCTGCACCACCATGGCCTGATAAAGCGGCAGACGCAGGTACAGAACATTCACAGCCTGGGCGTGGTCCTGATTGATCGGCCGATAATCGTCCTCCCATGGCACGTACCGCTCCATGTTCCCAACCGTCTCTCCGGACCAGCACCAGCGAGCCCAATTCCAAAGCAAATCATCGCCGGTCAGTTTTTGCATGGCTGCCCTCCCCGAATAACGCTTTGAGTCCTTCCCGAGCCCGTGCCTGTTTCGCCTCGGGCTGCCGCTCCTGATGCTCTTGCCGCTTCCGGCGCACAAAATCAACATGCTTGGACGGGTCCTGGTACATCCAGCTTGGGTATGACATATCAAACCTCCCGCACCGAAATGCCGTGAACCTGGAGCATGAGCTTGCGTTTCATGATGTAGTCCCGCGTACGCATGCCTTTGGCGTCCTCGATTACCTGCTGACCGGTGGCGGTGTCCGTATAGCGAAAGTCGGCCACGTACTCACAGGCGCGCTCCGGCTTACCGTCATCGCGGCGCTGCTTGGGGATCAGCTCGAAACGGGGCTGCAGTTCCAGGTCGGTGATCTGCCCTGCCCGCTCCAGCAGCTTGAGGGCGCCATACCGGGACGCTTCCCGCTTTGAGTCGAAGGTATGGCCGTCGATCACCGTCTTGCGGTTTCCGTACTTGCGCTTCATGCGGCCTCTCCCTGAGCTGCACGGGCCATATTCAACACTGTCAAAGTGCGGCCCTTGGGGGCTCGCAGGATCTTCCCAGCCCAAGCATTTTGGTCTTTCCCCGTCTGGCTGACAGCCTGCTGCGTCAGATCTCGCACTTTCTTCTGTCCCTCTGCGCGCACTTCTTTGGAGTCCACAGGCGACGGCAAGGCCAGCGTCGGATCTGGAATATCAGCCCAAGCGCCCAAGGCAAGCTGACTGGCCAACGCTTTGTTCCAGCGGTTCTCCAGTTGCTGGTAAGCCTGGTTCATCATGTCGTATTGCCCGACCGCAATGGCAGCGTGAAAGATGGCTGGGTGTGACCAGGCGCCTACTTCGCCCTTTGCTCGGGCCTGCATACCACGTACCGCTTCAAAGAACGCCACATCAGCCTCCAGATGCGGCCGGCATGCGCGCAGGAACTCGGGCAGGCTTGGCGGCCAGTCGAACATGCGGCGGCAGTTTTTGATGCCCAAGGCTACGTCCTGCGGAACAATACCTTCTTCGTCAAACGCTTCTGCCCAGGCGTCTTTCCAGTCCTGAATCGATTGCTTGTCCTTGAAATTCGCTCGGAATTTGTTCGGATAGGTGCCGTTCAAGCGGTTGAACAAGTGGTCCATCAAGCTGATACCATCCAGCTTGGCGTGAGTTATCAGCCATTTGCTTTTCGATTCACACGTCGATAACATGCGCTTCCTCCTGGCGAATACGGCCCTGGTTCACGTAGGCAAGCGGGTCGAATTTCTCCTGACCAGCAGGCTTGCGGCTATCCCGGTCTTCCAGCCAACTGGCTTTCCCTCCCCGCCAGCCGCGCAGCATGCATTCAGCAAGAAAGTCGTCAACGCTGTAGCCCATGGCCATGGCCCGCTGTGCTTCTGTCCCCAGCCGGTTTGCAGCGGTCTGCGTCAGCGGGGCTTTGATTTCTTTTCGGTGTCGCAGGTAGTCGGCGACCACTTCGGGGCTTGGTACAGCAGGCCAGCTCGAAAAATCGATAGCAGGCGCGGCAGCGCGTGCGCGCGGTTTTATCTTTTCTTCTTTATCTGTTTCTTTATCTTCTTCTTTATCTATATCTAGGGCGTCACTGTGACGTTTCGGTGACGTCATATCGCCGTCACCTTCCTGTTTCTTCTGTCTTTCCCGATACTTACGGGTGCGCTCAGCGCTGCTATCTGATCGAGACTGACGCTTTTCCCATGCAATCGGCTGCCAAGCGTCGTCAATCAAACCAGCAGCCATCAAGCGCTTTTTCACATCACGGATGATGGCGTGGTCGATCCACAGGCGCTGGGCCACAATGCGATCCAACAGATCCGGGCAGCAGCCCTGATCCAGCGCGCCGTCACTTTTCAGAGCCAGAACACCAATAAAGTGACGCTGATCCTCAAAGGCCAGGGCAATCATCTTGGGATCGTTCAGAAAGTCCGTGTACATACGGAACCAGGGCATTGAAGTGCTCATGCCACCTCCAAAATCATATTTGCCGCCCTCAGCGCGCCATCTGGTACAACGGCGCCACGGTCCAGCAATGTTTGTATGCACAAGCGCAGCAGATTGCGCTGTGGGCTGTAAATCGACTCAAACTTGTTTCCCCAGGGGTGGACGGCAACCAGTCCAGGCGCGCCCGTTCCGTCCTGGTGATGACCAGCACACAGCGGTAACACCTGCCAATGAGCATCGGGCTTGGTGCGACCGTCAATGTGGTGAATGCTCACGACTGGCTGATAGCGCTTATCCAGGTGGCAGGCGATGCAACCGAGCGAGGCCATCAGGCTATGAAATCGCTTCTGCTCTGCCGTGGTTGCCGCCCCCTTCATGCCTCGTGACTTAATCGCCTTGGGCTTGGCTGGCTTCCATGCGCTGCGCTGCATAGGCTTTGCCGGGGCTTTGAATGTGCTGTTCCAGGCTCTCATCGTCGTGCTACTCCAAAACCGATAACCGCCAGAAACGCGCCTATGGCCATGACTACCAGCCCATCGTCACTGGCAAGTCGTGCGATACACACATAAAAAATGATTAGCCACATTTGCCAGAGCTTCATGCCTCGCTCCCCGGGAACACAAGAAATACGCCGCGCTCTCGAAAATCAGCCTGCACGGCCTCGGCGTACGTGCTCAACTGCTTGCGGCTCATCAGTGACGTGACCGGCAGATACTTCATTACCAGCAGCTTTTCTTCGTAGCTCCGGCCTTTGATGATCGAGTCGTACATGCCTTGGAACTCGGCGTCTTCGGCCCGCAGGATCGGCACGCCGTGATGCAGCTTGCAGTAGCAGCGCCAACCCAGCGCATCATCTTCGGGCAGCTCGCGCGCTATCTGCCCGTACCAAACATGCGTAATGTCGTTCTGGGGTTGTGTACGGGCCTTGCCGGTCTTTATGGAAATGCGGAGGTAGCGATGCGCTTGGTATTGGCTACGCACATCGCCAAAAAAGCGCTGCAAGGACTCATCACTATTTACGATCTGCATATCAGTCCTCTTCTCGCTCAAGCTCAGCAATGAAGTACTTGGCCACAACGCGCTTCATAAACTTGAGCTCGTCGCGATCAACCACCATCGATGTGGTTCGAGAAACCTGAAAACCCAACGAAGCCAACAGAAGACAGATTGACTCCAGGTCATCCTTCACCCAGCGGCTTACCGTGCTTGGGTCCACGCCGATGCAAGCCGATGCACGGGCCTGCGTTACCTCTGCAAGTCGGCTCATGATCAGTGCTTGAATCCGTGCACCGTTCTTGCGTGTGCTTTCGCGCCGCTCGCCCGATACTGTTTCTGTGTTCATCGAATACATCCAAATAAAACAAGGGCCAATCAAATGACCAAAACTGAGAAAATCTTGACTGCCGCCGAAGACATCGCACGGCGCACCTTTGAAGAACCAACGCAGCAAACCGTCATGCAACTGTTTGCGCGTCTGTGTGATGAGCAGGACACGCGGGAACTAGATGAACCTGCCTGCCCTACTCATGAACTGCATTAAGTGGCCAACTCCGATCAGCTATGCTTAGAAATGCGAGTAACCAAACTTTCTGAAAGGAATTGGCCGTGAAATTCAATAGAAACGTTCAGCGTTCTATCCTCGAACTACTCCGTGAGAGCTACCCAGGTGACATGGAGCACCCTCACCTGAAGGGACTCATTGATGCAAAACATCAGGAGGATGGCGACTATGACTTCTATGCAAACCTTGTTTATCTTCGTGAGCACGGCCTCATTTCGTTTCGCGCAGCTGAGTACGACACTGATGAAGAAGGGGCTGTAATCACTAACCGCGGCATTGATTTCCTTGCCGAAGACGGTGGTCTTTCCGCCATCCTCGGAGTCATGACCATCAAGATTCATGACGACACCTTGAAGTCGTTAATTGAGGGGAAGATTCTTCGATCTGATCTATCCCAGCCAGATAAGAAGAGATGGCTTGATTCGCTTCGAGAGCTGCCCGCCGAGACCACAAAACACCTTGTACTGAAACTAGTGGACCTGGGATTGGCAAACTCTCCGACTGCACTTGCCGCAATAGGAACCGCTCTTGGTTTAGGTACTGTCGGGTGAAATGCAGAAACCCGAGACCAGGCCCCAGAGCAACCCAGAACTCATCAAAACTTGTCTCAGCCTCAACAACGGTTGCATTCTTATGGAAAACCAACGAGCTCAACCGCACAGTTTGCTCACACATTTGCGCGCTCCTTTTTGGGGCGGCAGAAATACTCATACAGCGCCTGAATGGTGCTAACTCGCGGGTCCTGAACCTCACCGGAGCGAATCTTTTTGATAGTGCTTTCCGGAACGCCTGACTCACGCGCAACGTGAGGCAGGTTCCGATAGGCCTCAGCCCGTAGCTTGAGACGCACATCTGAGAGGAAATTAATAGAGTCCATGTCCAATTATGACTCATATCTGGGTTGTTATCAACCCACACAAGGGTTAACTATGCTGAGAAAATACTCAGATATGAGTGATGACGCCCTTGTGACCCTTGCCGCCAATATGAATCGCCTAATCGGGCGTGGCGGCGTTCACTCGTCTAACGAGGCCGCGCAGAAAGCCTCCCAAGGCCGCGTGAGCAGATCAACCTTCGATCGCCTGAGAAACGTCGATAAAGCCGGTTCAGTATCGGTGGGAATAGATAAGTTGGATGGTGTCGCCAAGACATTCGGCGTCGAGGTCTGGCAGCTCTTCACACAAAATCTAGATGTGCGAAAACCGCCCAGACTGGCAAACGAAAGCAATGAACATCCAACCTTGAATTTTGAGGATGTGGATATCAGTAAGCTCGGCCACCTAAGCAAGGATCAACTTTCAAAGATTGAGGGCGCAATCCTGCTTACTGCCGCCCAGCTCGGCCTGGATGTAAAGAAGGACGAAGGTTGAAACGATGAAACGCCACGCTGGCCAAGTTACTGAGTTGATTGTTGGGTTCTAACCGAATAGAGGGATATGGGGTCTATACGGCCCCATATTTTTTATCTGTAAAGTAACCAGAAATTTTAAATATTATTGTTTTGTGAGTGAGGCAATGGAACGGTTTATACAGCGAGTTAGTTCACACATCGAGCATGTGAACAAAGTTGGTGCCCACTGCATTTCGGAGGAGACGACCAAGCAAGCCTTGATCCTCCCAATGCTGGATATTCTTGGCTTCAGTCCCTACGATCCAACTAAAGTTCAAGCAGAGTACGGTTCTGACTTCCCCGGAGTGAAAGCCACTGAGCGTGTTGATTACGCGCTATTCAGTAATGGGACGCCTGTGCTTTTTATTGAAGCCAAGGCATACGCCCAAGACCTGACGAACCACTGCCCTCAACTATCCAGGTACTACAACGCGACGCCAGAGGTGGCGGTTGCTGCAATAACAAACGGCAGGGAATGGCGGTTTTTCACCGACCTAGTCAACAGAAACATAATGGACAAAGATCCATTCTTAACTGTCGACTTTGAGGCTCCACAGGAAGATGCTGCGGAGCAGTTGTTCCGTTTCCATCACGATAAGCTGGAGGCAGGCGCTCTACGCGCTATGGCGGAAGAGAATATCTACCTGTCATCATTCCGAGAGGCCATCACATCCTCCCTGCGCGAATGCGATGTGGATTTTGTGCGCTATGTTGCGACACGAGCATCCATCCAACGACAGCTTAATGCGCGATTCCTAGAAAGCATTCAGCCCTTGGTGGTTCAAGCAGTAGCTCAATCAGTAAGCTCAATGGTCGCCACCAGCCTTTCACGGCCGCAGAAAACCGAGGAAGCGCCGCCAGTGGTCGTACTATCCGACGAAGATGCACCAATCATTGACCCTGATAACGAAAAGATAATCACGACACCAGAAGAACAGAAGCTCTACCAGATCTGCCAAGAAATTCTTCCAGGCGAAGATTTGTCCATGCGAGACACTGAGACATACTTCTCTGTGATTTCTGGTGGGAAATCGAATAGATGGCTCTTCCGCTTCTGGGGTGACAAGCGACGCCCCGCGATTCAGTTCATTGAGCCAATGACCGAAATCCACAATATGGAAGCTCAACGAGCCGGGTTAGAGATTGGCAAAAATGGTCGGATCATCTTGAACAAGCCGGAAGACCTGTACCGACTCGCTGGCATCTTACGAGACGCCTTGATGTACTGCCAAAATGACGAGAACTTCCGTCGCTCCTCTCGTAGGGTCGAGTCAGAGGAAGAGTGAGCATGGGCTCCATAATCGTTACCCAGCCCAGGGAGGCTGTACGTAAGAAGGACTGAGCAGGAAGAGACAAGGAGCCATTTGGCTCCTTATTTTTTAACTACGAAGCAACTAACAGATGCAGAGCGTATCTTTCCTATGAGCATTACCTATAATCTTGAGCAGCCCAATATCATTTACTATGACTGTGCTGACCCAGTAGCTCTCAAAGATGTAATACGATCACTCAAAGGTCTAGAGGGCGCTTTAAAGGCTCTCCCGCCCGCCATCAACCAGCTTCTAAATCTGAATTTAGACGGCATTCAATTCCGACTCGAAGCAGTTGAAACCGGCAGCGAACTTATACGCTTCTGGACCAGACTCAGATTTCGGAATGATGAAGAAAGAGATGCTTTCATCTACCAATTTGGCCAAAAACATCCAAAACTTGTGAAACTAATCGATTTTGCGCTCGCAGCCTTTGTCGCTGTTACGGCTTATAAAATGGCGGTAGGCACAGATCAGCCCACTACAAAGATAGAGGCTGCGAATAGTGTCATCATCACTGCTGGACGAGATATCTCGGGCCTGAGCGAAGTGGATGTCAAAGAAATCATTGAAAATACAATCAAAGAGAATCCAGGACTGTACAAATCAAGCCTTGATTTATTAGCCCCAGCCAGGCCAGATTCATCGACATCAATTACCTTTGGAGATGGAGCGGCTCCAATAGTGATCCCGGCTGCTGCGATCGCTGAAGTTCCTTTATCTCCCCCTCCGCTGGATACCCGTCAAGAAATCGACTATCAAAATGTGCTCCTTGATATAAGGGCTACGGACTTAGACTATCGAAGTAAGGGATGGTCAGCTCTCGCGGCTGGATTCGACAAACGCTTAGCTGTAACCCTATATCCGCATATAAATACCTCCAGCTTAAAGGGAGCTACTTATGCAAACATCAGCATTCTGTACAAAGCAGACCCTCACGATGAGTCAAGGATGATTCCCGCAAATATCGTGATAAAAAGCATGGGAGATTCTACCCAGCCCGCACAGGCAATCAAGCCGTTTATAGCGAACACGACCTACGATCCTCCTTCAACAATTGCAGACCATGTGCAGCAAAAAAAATTGTTTTAGACCGCTAAGGAATTTTTACGGATCCTAGGAATCAAAGCCCCTCCCGGGGCTTTTTTGTTGTCTGCTATAGGCGTTGCGTCATACAGATCGCTGTCCCCGCCTAATGTTCCCCTTCGATGGGGTCACGCTGACACTTGGTTGTTCTTGCTCATCAGCAGCCTGGCTTGTTGATTGGGCGTTACCTGGCTCTTCTTCCTTGATTCCAAGATGATTAGCTATCTTGGCAACTGCATTTCTAGTTGTTTCTACATACATAAACAAAGCGGCAAACGCTATTGAATAAAACCCCGCAGAAACGCAAGAAATAATCAGAGGCCAATTAGTCACTGTCTTAACAGACGAGGAAAGCCCATATAGGCCTGGCTCTACGATGGCAATTTTCCCGTAAGTGTAGATAGCAACAGTAGCAGCGATAACGGTAAATAATGCGAAAAGCAGGGCCATCATTCCCATTGCGCCGGATGTCTGTTTATACACACCCCTCTCCCAAGTAACGAATAAAGACAAAATCGTACCAGATTAAGAGAACAAGGCCTTTTCATGGGGCCTGTTACTTAGGCTTTTTTTGTAATGCCCCCCACACACTAAAGCCCCTCCCGTGATTTTGATGTTAGGAGCTACTCTTGCTTTTTAACGCATCCGTGCCAACAAACCCACGCCATTCCGTAACCCTTCCGTCGATAGCATAGTAGTGGCACTCAAGTCCCGTATAACATTCGGAAAACCAACATCAAATCTTACGAGAGGATTAGCAGAGACCCTCAATAAATTGTCGTGTGTCATTAAAGCTGCGCCAACGAACGATTTCGTCTTGTCCATTGGAGTGCCTGCCCTCCTCCAACTCACCAAAGAGGTGGGCTTTGCAATCGTCCGCCACTCCTTATTGCTAAAAGAAACATCCAGACGCTCCCCTACAGGGAACATAGGTGTTCGGTCTTCAGCAGACTCACCAAGAGTAATGTTCACTACAACTACAAGCAGCACTCCGCCTTTTGTATTACTTAACGACAAAAAAAGTTCGCGGTCTGCATCCACCTTTTGCGTAACATTTAACACAGGCTCACCAGCCTCATCTACATCAATACGCCACGTACTCAACTCAGGTTCTGAGTTATCTACTCTCAATACTCGCATTTCGTCACTCGTCAGCCAAAGCACCCCCTCTGGTGCCACCAAAGATGACAAATCAAGTAGACGTCGACTAACCCCCATTTCTTCTAAATAGAGCGCCAAAGCAGTCATCGTCACTTGCGCTGCAGCCTCCCCAGCACCACTATCCTTGGAATAAAATTGATGTACGCCATAACGAGCATCACGACCTACTAAACGGTTTTTCCCACCAAGAAAAGCTAGAGAACAAGCAGATACACACACAGTATTTAAAGCGATGTCCCGCATACCTTCGTTAAACAATAGCTCTTCTTGATAATCCTTCTCTAACGCAGTGTCATAACCCCTACTACGGATCAATCGCCCCATAGCCAAGGCCCCCGAAACACTACCTCCAGGGCTGTCGAAAACAATGGTTGGCACAGGTGGCACGTCCTTCGATGTTGCAATAAAGTTTGCCAACTTTCTATAGCTATCGGCTTCTATTACTCCACTCGCTAAAATACGAGTACCGCAAAACGACGCATTTCCTACACAAGGGTTAAATGTGCTGAAGGCCATTGCGGCCCGGGAGGTCGCCGCAACATCCCCGCTCAACATAAAAAGCCATAGAAACATGCAAGTGGCATACCTGCTCATCCCATACTTCCTCTAAGTAACAATCAAAATCTGGATGCTACCAGATTGAGCCATCTAGGCCGTACCCAGTCAGCGCATCAAATCACGCCCAGACCCCATAGTCAGCCACATTACCTTGACCAAAAATACTGTGCAGATATACAGTATTAATATCCCCCTGCCCCGCCATATTGACGCGCTCCACGTAGCTCCCACGAATCAGAGCGCGTATCTAAAACGCCCACTTGTAAGAGAAGAGCATTGCGATATGACGAGTAATACCAGCCAAGATCCTCCGCAGCCACCGCCTCAACCGTCCTCACAGGATGTTGCGGCCTTAGGTGATTCCATGCGCCAAGTGCATGCCCAGATCCGCCTCATCACCGCAGCAAATTTTTCCGGCTTTATGGAGCTCTCCCGCTCCGAGCAGCGTGACGCCCTGCTTGCGCTGCTAGCCTCATCAGAATTTGCTATCGACCTCCTAGATCAGATCCGCCTCGCCGGATAATAAAACCAACCAATAACCCATATCAGGGTTGACAACAGCCCAAATATGGGTTTATTATTCGCTTATCAACTCATATGTGAGTTAATTATGTTTCGCCAACACAGAACAGCCTAGCCCTCAGGGCAGCCTAGTAACGGAGGTGAAGCGGGATGATCTTTAACAACGAGCAAAGCGATAAACAGGCCAATGGTGCGAACGCGCACGGCTAGGCCCAGGGCGCATCCCCACACCCCCTGATAAAGAGTGAGACGGACAACCCGTGACGTGGGGATTTAGGACGTTGCGCTACCTGGAGCCAGCTTGGCTGGGAGTAGCCAGGAGCGCAGCGGTTATCCACCAGCATCTTGACTCAGGGTGCTGACGGATAAATAGGAGATAGACATGCAACAGCAGGACAAACCAATGTGCTGGCCCAGCGACTTTCCTGGCAAGCATGACAAGCAAGAGAAAGCAGGGGCCGGGATTAAGGAGCGAACAGAAATTTTCAATCGTCACCTTAAGGGAATCACTGCACACAGAACAGCGCAGGTTTTCAGTTGCTTAAACCCAGCCATTGATTACAGAGGGTGCAGCAAAAGCCACATGCTTAAAGCTTGGGCGGTAGGTAGCGACTTAGACAAAAAGCATGGAGGGTTCACTCACCTTACCGAAGACGATCTGATCCGTGCAAAAAAGCAAGCTTCTGCATGGTGGTGATCCCAGCCCTTCTTATGAGGGGCACCCTCCAGCCGCAGCATTCCCACTCCCTTAACCAATTCGATATCAAACCCGCCCACGCCATGGGCGGTCGGGAGTGCTGCGACTAGAGGGCATAGAACCCCGGAACCCGCCAATACCTGCATTTGCGCAAATGCAGTGACGGCGGCAGACGCAGGCTAACCCTCTTCCTATTCTCAAGCGCCGGACGCGGCGCAATCCCCCCGGAGCTAACCATGAACGCTATCGCAGAGCGCGAAGTACGCACTTACGAGCTGGCGGAGCGCCGCCGCGCCTATATCGCGGAGCAGATCCGCAACTGCCTGTATGGCAAAACGCTGTACGTAAACATCGCCTGGACCCTGCAATCGATTCCTCAAAAGGTAAGCCGCATAGGGCTGATCGAAGAAATGGAGAACTCGCTTCTGGCGTCCAGCTCGGCAGGTTTCGACTATTGCTCCAAGCTGCTTGCTGCGCTAGATGATGAAAGCCTGCGCCCTACCCTGCGCACCGAACGCGAACGAATCATCGGCGACTGGGCAGACACCACGCATAACTGCATGACCCGGCAAGAACTGGAGGCGCTGCCGTGCTGATCGAGTTTTTCATCTTCGCGGTGTTCTTTTGCTGCGCCGCTTTCTTTATTGCGCTCGGAATTGAGGGCGTTCTTAGTATCTGGAGGCAGCCGTGACAGACCCAAACCCCGGCTTCCCCCGCACTCGCCGCCGCAATCAATTCGACGGACGGGGATGCTACGCACCCAATAGCAGCACCCCGCCCTGGGGCTGGTCCCTAACCCTAATCATTGCCATAGCAGTCTGCGGACTGCTTTTTTTCGGCCCGACTCTGGCGGTCCGAGCGATTGGAGCATGACATGACCGAATCCACAGAACTGATTGAGCTGCCATCGGAAGACACGGCACTGGCAACATTCACCACACCTGGCGGCTTGGATCACTATGTCGAACAGGTGCGCGAGAAGGTCAGCGGCACGGTGTACGACATGAAGATCCGCAAGGACCGTGAAGCCTGCGCCGCTGACGCCTACAAGGTAACGCGTACAAAGACGGCTGTTGAAAAGATGGGTGCCGCGCTGTCGGCGAAATACAAAGAAGTGCCGAAACAGATCGACGCACAGCGCAGGGACTGGAACGCCAAGATGGACTCGCTACGCGACGAGGTCCGCAAGCCGTTGACGGAATGGGAGGAAGCAGAGGCCAACCGGATAGCAATGCACAGGAACGGCTTGGAGAGCATGGCGTCTCAAGCGCGAGAGGTTGGAGCTCTTAATTCGGACGCACTTCGCCTGCGCATCAAATCGGTAGAGGCCGAGGTAATTGGCGAGTCTTGGGAAGAGTTTGAGGCCGAGGCTCACCGGGTCAAAGCCAAAGCGCTGGAAATCCTGAGCGCAGCCCTGTCTGAGCGCCAGAGGTACGAAGCTGAGCAGGCAGAACTGGCTGAGCTGCGCCGCAAGCAGGCCGAGCAGGAACAGAAAGACCGCGAGGCCGAGATCGCCCGCCAAGCCGCGGACAAAGCCCGAGCCGACGCCGAAACCAAGGCCCAGGCTGAACGCGATGCCGCCGCCAAGCGTGAAGCCGATGCAAAAGCCGCCGCAGAACAGGCTGAGCGGGAACGGACCGAAGCCATCGAACGCCAGAAGCAGGCCGAGGCCCGTGCCGAAGCTGAAAAGCTGGCCGCAGAGCAACGCGCCAAGGATGCAGCCGAAGCCGCCCGCCAGGCAGAAATAAAGCGCCAAGCTGACGAAAAGGCAGCAGCAGAGGCAGCGCAGCAGAAACGCGAGGCCGATATCACACACAAGGCCAGCATCAACAACGCCGCCCTAGCTGCATTCATCGAAAACGGTATGCCTGACGAGTGCGCCAAGCAAGCCGTCATTCTGATCGCCAAGGGGCTGATTCCGGCTATCCGAATCCAATATTGAGGACACTATGAGCACAGAAATCATTGAAGCTCCACAGGCTGCTGTCGCAGCACCGGCCCCGGCAGGTTCGCCAATGGCCATGGCAATTGCAGCCCTGCAGTCTGGCATGAGCCCTGAGCAGATCGGGCAAATGATGGACCTGCAGGATCGCTATAACGCCACCCAGGCCAAAAAAGCCTACGACGAGGCGTTCGCTGCATTCAAAGCCGAGTCAGTCACGATCATCAAGGGCAAGGCTCGTTCCGATGGCCCACTTAAGAATCAGAAGTACGCCGAGCTGCATGACGTTGTGAATGCAGTCACCCCTGCCCTATCCAAGCACGGGCTTTCTTCCAGTTGGAAGCTGACCAAGGATGACAAGGACTGGATGGAGGTCACTTGCTACCTGCGGCACGTTGGCGGCCACCAAGAAAGTGTGAGCATGGGCGGGCCACCAGATACCGGACCAGGACGCAACGCTATTCAGTCACGCGCCAGCACCAAGACCTACTTGGAGCGATACACCTTGAAGGCCATTACCGGCTTGTCCGAGCAGGACGATGACACCGATGGCCGCGCCCCAGCAGATCCTGCTCTGAAAGATTCATGGGTCAGCGAAGTAGCCAAAGCCGAAACACTGGAACAGCTAGAAACCATCTGGCAGGAAGGCGGCAACATCATCTACGCAACCAACAACCTTGCCGACTACAACGCCTTCAAAAAGGCCGTATCGGACAAGAAAAAAATGCTTACGGAGGCTCAATAATGGAAGGCTTAATCATTCACACAGCCGAACAGGGCACCCCAGAATGGCTCCAGGCCCGTAAGGGCGTCATCACCGGCAGCCGTTTCAAAGACTGCCGCGACTGCCTGAAAAGCGGCGCTCCATCCAAGAGATGTTTGGACTACGCCATGGACGTAGCCCGAGAGCGCGAAGGCGGTGAACCCATGCAAGTCTTTGTGAACGGTGCCATGCGCCTGGGAACCGAACAAGAGCCATACGCCCGCGCCGTTTATGAGCGCAAAACCGGCCATATCGTTGACGAGGCTGGTTTCATCACGACGCCTGACCGCCTGTTTGGGGTCAGCGTGGACGGCTTGGTTGGCCAGGACGGGATCATTGAAATTAAGACGATGGTCAGCAGCGATACGCTGTTCACCGCGTTTGTGAACGGCGATATTTCAGCCTATGTAGACCAGTGCAATGGCGCAATGTGGTTGCTCGGCCGCAAGTGGGTGGATCTGGTCTTGTGGGTTCACGACCTGGGCTGCATGAAGATCATCCGCATCGAGCGCGACGACAACCAGATCGATTCGCTGGAATCCGATCTGATGGAGTTCGAGCGGACAGTTACCAAGTATCAACACGAACTGCGGGACGCCCTGCTGGAGGCCGCATAAATGGCCTCAGTCAACAAAGTCATTCTGGTGGGCAATCTTGGCCGTGACCCAGAAGTACGCTACAGCGCGGAAGGTTCGGCCATCTGCAATATTTCCATTGCCACGACTTCGCAGTGGAAAGACCGTACCTCCGGCGAGCGCCGCGAGGAAACCGAATGGCACCGTGTGGTGTTCTACAACCGTCTGGCTGAAATCGCGGGTGAGTACCTGCGCAAAGGCCGCCCCGTTTATGTAGAAGGTCGTCTGCGCACCCGTAAATGGACAGGCCAGGACGGTCAGGAGCGTTTCACGACCGAGATCATTGCCGAGCAAATGCAAATGCTGGGTGGCCGTGATGGGGAAGCGCAGCAACCCAACTCGCCACCCCAAGGCCAGCAGCGCAACAACTACGCGGAAGCCACCGGGCGCGGGCAGCCGCAACAACGTCCACCCATGACGGACAACTTAGCCGATATGGATGACGATATTCCGTTTTGAATGACATAAAGTAATTATTGTTAAGTAATTCATAATCAGGTTTGTTTAATAGATTGGTTTTACAGGCAATAAGTGAAAAATAAAGCCGTTTTAGCGGTCGCTTTTCACTGCAATACCGCAAGCGGCAGCCGATAGCCTGCTCAACTCACGTGCAACGTCCTTAAGGGCGGACTGCAATTCAGCCCTATCAGCAATTGCGGAGAGGTCACGTATTAACGATCTAATCTCCACTTCGGAGATTTTGATCTCGTACTTAATAGACTCATCTCCAAGTACCTCTCCCGCCTTAACTGTCGCCTCAACGCCACCATTGTCATTAACGGTGGCCCGCATAGATGTTGAGTGTTCTAGACGAACTCGTAGTTTTCTTAGCTTCGGGTCTTTAGGCAGAAGATCACTTTTTTTACTAATAGACATTTCACCCTCACATTTGAGCTTTCAGCAGTCTCAAATCATACCTATCCCCATCGCATATCACTCACTGGAGATTCTCTGATGTGGTTTAAAAACCTTCGTATCTCTCGCTTGGATACGGCATTTGCCCTGTCCGCTCAACAACTGGCCGACATGTTGTCCAAGCATCAGTTTGCCCCTGGCGGCAGCCAAGAGCCTCTCAGCCTGGGCTGGGTCCCGCCGCGTGAAGGTGGTGAGCTGGTGCATGAAGTGAACGGGCAGTATCTGATCTGCATGCGTGCTGAAAAGAAGCTGCTGCCCAGCGCTGTGGTTAACCAAGCGGCCCGCGAGAAGGCGCGCGAAATCGAAGAGCAGCAAGGCTACAAGCCCGGCCGCAAGCAGATGAAGGAAATCAAAGAGCAGATCATCATTGATTTGATGCCCCGCTCCCATGCCGTACAGCGCGACACTCTAGTGTGGATCGACACACGAAACCACTGGTTTGTGATTGATACCGCTGCCGTGGCTAAGAGTGATGAAGTGCTGGGCCTGCTGGCCAAGAGCGTAGACCCCTTCCCTGTGCAGCCGCTGTATACCGAGTGGTCACCCGCTGGCGCTATGACGAGCTGGCTGGTCGATGATGACGCCCCCGCCAATTTCACCATCGACCAAGATACTGAGCTGCGATCCACGGGCGACAGCGGTGCTGCCGTGCGCTACGTAAAGCAAAACGCCGACATTGACGAAGTGCGCAAGCACGTTGAAGCCGGCAAGCAATGCACTCGTTTGGCCATGACCTGGGCGGATCGCATCAGCTTTGTGCTGACCGATGCGCTGGACGTCAAACGCGTGGCCCCGCTGGACATCCTGACGGAAAAACAGGACGTGACCGCCGTCAACGATGACGAAATCTTTGATGCCGACATGACCTTGATGACCTCCGAGCTAGCCAAGATGATCAGCGACCTGGTCGAAGTGTTGGGCGGAGACCGCTTCAGAGAGTAAGTCCTCTAATTAAGGGCAGTTCACCATCCTTTTCGATGCTCCTAAGCAAACCCAAGATACGTTCATCGAACCTATCCTTTCTTTGCAACGAGGCCGGCCTTGAAGTTCTCACCAATTGCAAAAGTGAATTAATAGCATCTAAAGCCTGCAAAATAACAGCTATTCTTCTTCCACTAATGCATTTATTGTAAACGGGGTGCGACGCAAATAAGCCATCTCTGTCGCAAAAGTTTTTTAATCGTGTTTGCTCTTCGATCAAGTTAACGATATTTAAATACAGTTTCTCTGACGCTGTACTGAGCCTGGCGTCTGATACCGAAACAACTTCCAACTCACGAATCCTGACAACAGCCCTTTCAAGAACAGCAATTTTATATCTCAAGCTTTCAGGGTGATTATCATAGCCGTCAGTAAGTAAGTCTTCTATAGAGCAATGAACAGTCTCTACCAATAAATCCCAATCAAAAAAATTGGAATCTAACTGTATCTTTAAAACTTTATCTTTATGTCGCTGAGACTTTCTCTTCTCATTAACAGTGTAAAAAACAGACCAGGCAGCCCCCACTGCCGCTCCCACTGTGCCGAAAGCGGTCATTACCTCGAGAATGCTCACGTCACTTAGCACGCCCTGCCGCTTATCCCACGCCCACCCAAGCACAAACCCCACCGTGAGCATTAAGACCGCCCCTGCAATCAGGGCAGCGATCATTTGTCCTTCACAGCTACATTTTTTTTCGCTCACCCATGACCTCCAAAAGGTTTCTATTGCCTATATCCGCAAGGATCATAGCTGAACCTCTGTGGCTAAAACATAGGATGCCTCCCTTATGACGCATCACGACTACAGCAACACCCCATAACCCCGCTTGATTTACTCAACCGGGGTTTTTCTTTTCTAGGATCAACCCATGACCACCAGACAGTTTTTATTGCCCATCGATACGGAGATAATAAATCCACAAACACAAGAGCTTACTCTTTGAAAATATGCCCACGGTGATACTCAAGAAACACTTTCTGTTCAGGAGTGAACGGCCGAGCGCTCTCCGTTAAGGGCAATTGCCAAGCTCGTAGAACCGCCGCGGCTCGTTGGCTAACCAGCATGGCCCCATCATCCTTAAAAGAGATGTATCCCTTGTCGAACAATAGGTCTACATGCGGAGATAACAGCAAGCCGTTATGTCCAGCCAGACGCTCTTCATTATTTGACACACGCCAAGGCTTGATATGACTGGCCACTAAGAATCTCGGATCCGACACACCGGTGAGCCTGCAGACTGACTCAACCTGAGCCACTCTTCGTCTAAACAAGCCCTGACCTCGCCGCGCTTTAACGATTTGCTCTTTTTCTGTTTGTGAAATGTTCGATGCCAAAACCAACTGCACTTGCCTATCTTCTTCCGACTCAATTTCAGACTCTCCAGTAGACAGAGAGTCTCTACCCGCTAACTCAAGAAGAAGATTTCCCAGGCTCTCTGAAATACCTGCCAAATAGCAGCTTTGAATCCCATCACCATTCGCGGCACGAATAGGTGAATGTTTCGTTGGTAGTAACGGGGCAATAGCCGTTAAGTGTGACTTTGGCCGTACTGGGTTCTCCAGCTCTTCCCAGACAATTGGGACCCGCCATCCGGATTGGTCCCATACATCGCCTACTGAACCAAACTCACTCGGCTTAGGGGCGTTCTCATAACCCGCCTGCGCTCTACCGATCGCCTTAATTTGGCCATCAGCATAGGAAAAAACTATATCTCCAGGTTGCACAAGCCTGAGATTTTCATAGGTCTGATTAAAAGCGCCATTCTTCTTAGAGGTGGGGCTCCAGATATATCCACCTTCCACTTCCTGACGACGGGTTTGCTTGTGATTGACCCACCAAAATGAACACGCATCCCTAAGGAATGACGAGCTTCTCCACAGCTTTTCAAACGCCTGAAACTCGGTTTGGGACAACCTAAATATAGTTCCCCTAGGATTTTGTATGATTTGCGATTTTTGCAACAGCGGATGCTGCATAAACTGTTCATGCGTGACCATGCCCTGGGCAGAGCTCACGCGGATGTCACCTGCTAATTGAATCCCTGTTTTCCACTCTTCTTCCTTAACAACCTCATGCTCCACCCAAAACTCCCTCCCTAGAACCTCTGGATGTAAAACCTCAGCAGCTTTTGTAGGAAGCTCATTCACATAACCGACCGCGATAGCGCCTCGATCAATTGTTGAACGCCAAATAATGACAGGATCTCCAATAGCTATCTTTGCTCTATTGCGATTGGGAGTATTCCAGTAAATCTGTCTAGAGGACTGTATGTACTTCTCTAAGTCATAAAAATTAGGGTTCCCCTGAAAAACCCAAGCATTAAATTCAGTCACGCCCAAACCCCTTTTAATAATTGAACTTAGCTCACCAAGTGTAACGCTTAGTGAGTTTTTTTTTGCGTCCATATATAGGAGCTATTTACATGACACAGCTTGTTCTAGATCCCTGCTGTGGTGGCCGCATGATGTGGTTCAACCGCCAGGACCAACGCGCCCTATTCGGGGACATCCGCAGCGAGAACCACACGCTTTGCGATGGGCGGGCATTCAACATCACGCCCGATCTGAATATGGACTTCCGGGCAATGCCGTTTCCTGACGAGAGCTTTCGCCTTGTCTGCTTCGATCCCCCTCACCTGCGTCACGCTGGCCGGGAGTCCTGGCTACGTGCCAAGTACGGAATCCTTAGTGACGACTGGCAGGACGATCTGCGCCGTGGCTTTGCGGAATGCTTCCGCGTCCTCAAGCCCGAGGGTGTGCTGATCTTCAAGTGGAATGAGATCCAGATCCCCACTCGCCAAATCCTTGAGCTGACCCCAAACAAGCCCTTGTTCGGCCATCCCAGCGGCAAACGCGCCGATACCCACTGGATCACCTTCATGAAAGGACAGTCATGAATAGCACCCAATCCTCTCAAAAAAGCGCCCCCACCATCCATCCCGAAGGCCTATATCGGTGGGACGAGTTCGCCGACCGCATCCCGTTTAGTCGAGAAACCTGGCGCAAAAGAGTACTTGCTGGACAAGCGCCGGCCGCCAAGCTGGTAAGCAGAGCCTGCACAGCCTGGAAGGGTGAGGACATCCTTGCTTGGCGCAACAACCCCGACTCCTATAAATAAGAGGAAGTAGAAAGACATGGCAAAGAAGATCCCACCGCTGACGGACTCAAAGTGCAAAGCAGCAAAATTCGGCACGGGCGGCAAGTGCCGCCTTTTTGACGGCGGTGGTTTGTACCTTGAGCTGCTCCCATCCGGTTCCAAGCGCTGGAGATTGAAGTACCGGCACCCCATGACCGGTAAAGAAAACATACTGACCTTTGGTTCTTACCCGGAGATAGGTCTTGCTGTCGCCCGAGAGCAGCGCGAAAAGGCCAAGGCCCGGCTATCGGAAGGCCTTGACCCTGGCGAGGGGCCCCCGCCGTCGGCAACAGGAATTACATTCAAGACGGTCGCAGACGAATGGCTGGAGACCCGCCGGCCGGTGTGGAGCGAAGGCTACTTTACGCGGATCTCGAATGCGCTCAGCGCGAACGTGCATCCTCATATCGGCCAGCGCTCCATTTCCAGCGTGACAGGAAAAGCAGTCCTGGAACTGGTGCAGCAAGTAGAGCAGCGCGGCGCGTTAGAGATGGCTGCTCGGGTGCTCGAAGCAGTTAGCATGGTCTTCCGATACGGCTGCGGTACTGGATTAATTCAAAACGACGTCACCCAAGGGCTACGGCAGTTTTTGCAGGAGCGCCCACCGGTAGAGCATTTCCCACACGTAGCAGAAACGGACCTCCCCGCCCTACTCGCCAGCGTTGAGCGTTATCACGGCAGACCTGAGACGCGTCTGGCCATCAAGCTGATGATGCGCACTTTTCCGCGGACCAACGAGCTGCGCTGGGCGCAATGGAGCGAGATCGATTGGAAGAATGCCTTGTGGCTGATACCGGGCGAGCGCATGAAAGGACGCCTGGCACAAAAGCAGAGCGCGCCCGACCATATCGTGCCGCTTTCAACCCAAGCTCTTGCGATCTTGGAAAGCCTACGCCAGCACTCGGGGCACTTTCAGTACCTGTTTCCCAATGTTCATAATCGCCGCGGTGCTGTGATGAGCAGCGACACCATGAACCGTGCCCTAAAAATCATGGGCTATGAGAAGCTGCAAACAGGACACGGCTTCCGAGGGTTGGCATCGACCATCATGAATGAGCACAGCGGCTTTCGCCCTGACGCCATTGAACGGCAACTGGCCCATCGCGATAGAAACAAGGTTCGACGTGCATACAACCACGCCATGTACCTGGAGGAGCGCAAAAAACTGATGCAATGGTGGTCGGATTATCTGGACGAACAGCTTGAAAAAGCCGCGTAATTTCCATACCCCCATTCCTGTTACACCATACCCCCATCCATACCCCCAAACGCTCTGGGACTGGCTTGGCTCAGCTTGGAACGCTGAGCAACAAAAAAGCCCCAAAGCATTGATCCTTGGGGCTTTTCTTGGCACAGCTTGGAGCTGTGTGCATGTATTCTGGTAGGCAGTACTGGATTCGAACCAGCGACCTCTACGATGTCAACGTAGCGCTCTAACCAACTGAGCTAACCGCCTGCGGTGAAGAAATGAAATAATAGATCTTCCCTATGGGCCTGTCAACACTATTTTGCGTTTTTCTATAAAAAAGATGATCTTTTTTTTCTGACTCATCTCCAGAAATAGCTCTTTGGGCCTGTGAAATATCGCAATCCATTGTTTTATAAGAGTTAAACAAAAAATTGGCAGATTCTCAGAAATTTTCGCCTTTCCTGGGCAGACAGATCAATGAAACATATAGATACACACAATCTGTCTCCAGCCAGCATCAAGCCACCCCACTGCCACACGATTTTTCTATTCAAGTTCTTCGGGCAAAAATAAAATAATTGCTTTACGCCTACAGATCATCGATCTCGTCTGAAACGGATCTGCGGCCGCTACGGGACACCTACGCACATGACTTGCTCTTCTCTCCCGCCTACCCCAACTCAACTGCTGGATTTGCCTGGCGTTCAGGAAACCACGCTGGAAGCGGTGCTTTATACGCCACCCAATGACGAGATTTTTGACGAGAACCCCTGTTTAAGCTGTGGCGTGTGCTGTTCGCACTTTCGGGTGTCTTTCTATAGTGGTGAGTTAAGCGGCGAGACTGGCGGTACGGTGCCGGTCGAGTTGACCACCAAGGTTGGTCCGCTGCGCGCCTGTATGAAAGGAACCGAGCAAGGTGAAGGCCGCTGTATTGCCTTGCGCGGCACTTTGGGCCAGCCCGGGATTCATTGTGCTATCTATCCGGATCGCCCTACCCCCTGTCGTGACTACCAAATCTGGGAACTGGATGGCAGCCCAAATGTGGATTGCCAGCGTTTGCGCAGCAAGCACGGTTTGCCTTTGCTGCCGAATCGTCCGTTGCCGGCTCCGCCCGCCTTGCCGGAGCATGATGAGGCGGCCTGATACCTGTACCGCCAAGCCTCTCTTGAAAAGCCTTCACTGCTGATGCGTGAAGGCTTTTTTGTTGCACATCAATTGACACATGAAGCTTCTTTTTCAAGCACAGAGATATTCTATTGTTTGAATGAATTCGAAGCTATCCGTAGATTTCTCATTGTGTTTCTACCTATAGAAACCCCTGCTCCAGACCTGTAGCCTACAGGTGTTGGATGTAGCTTGTTTTGGACTTTCAAAGACACGAACAAGCTTTATTCAACACGCAAACATAGTCATAACAATACTGGAGCAAAGAGATATGCGTTTTAGTCGTTCACGTTTAGCAGTTGCATCATTGGTGTGCCTGGCTGGGTTTAGTTCCATCAGCCCCATAACATCGGCGGCCTCACCTGCCGCCGACCTGTTAATTGTGAATGGACGTATTTATACGCAAAACCCGGAGCAGGCCTGGGTAGAGGCCATTGCGATACGTGATGGGAAAATTGAAGCTCTGGGAAGCACAGAGCAACTGCAATCCCGACGTGGAGCCAATACTCAGTTGCTTGATCTGGGCGGCAAGATGGCCATGCCCGGTATTAATGAAGCGCACTCCCATCCTGTGTGGGGTGGGTTGAAGCATCTGTTCCAGTGCAACTTCCCCTTCACAGTAACGCCGGATGTATTGGCAGACACGCTAAAAGCCTGCGTGGCTCGTAGCGAAACGCTCTGGATTCAGGGCGGCCAATGGGATAGTGATTTCTTCAAGACTCACAAAATTGACTCGCCACGAAAATGGCTGGATGCCGTCTCTGGCGACAAGGCTATTGTTCTAACCGACGATACGGGTCACAACGCCTGGGTGAACTCCAAGGCTTTGAGCCTCCTGCAAATTGACGCCAACTTTACGCCTCCTGATGGCATGACCGTCAAGCACGAGGCAGACAGCCGCGAACCCAATGGGGTTTTAGTCGAGGCCAATAGCTACATCCGTTCTTTTGTGCCGGACTGGACGGATGATCAATATCTGAAAGCAGCGCGGTATGCCATCCAGGAGTCCAACCAATTCGGGATTACAGGTTTGAAAGATGCCGACGCCAGCGAAGCTGTTGTGCGGTCGTACTACAACCTGGACAAACAAGAAGGTTTAAATGCCCATGTTGCCACTGCTATCCGGATCTCTGGCAAGGACAGCAAGCATGTTTTTGACTTTGCAGAAATTGACCGCATCAGCAAGCTGTATGCTCGCCCCGGCCTGAAGACCAACTACGTCAAGATCTATACCGACGGGGTACCTACCTCGGCGCATACGGCAGCCATGTTGGAGCCCTACGCGGATACTCATCACGACGATCCTTTGTCCTTGGGAGCCTTGGTCGTTCCAGAAAACGAACTGGACCGCGTCGTCACTCATTTGGATGCAGCCGGCTATGGCTTGAAGATGCATACCGCGGGTGATCGGGCTATTCGTGTGGCCTTGAATGCCATTGAAAAAGCGCGTAAAGCCAATGGATCTCAAGGTTTGATGCACGAACTGGCGCACTCGGAGTTTGTAGATGATCAGGATAAGCCACGCTTCAAAGCCCTGAATGTAGCGGCCGACTTTTCTCCCTATATCTGGTACCCATCGGGTTTGATTGACGCCATCAGCTCGGTAGTTGGTGAGCGCAGCAAAAGCATGTTCCAGGCACGTGCCCTGCTCGACCAGGACGTCACCATTATTGCGGGTTCGGACTGGCCTTCTGGCGTGAAGGACAACAATCCCTGGCCTGCGATTGAAGCACTGATGACTCGTGCCAATCCCTTCGGACAACGTCCAGGTGAACAAATGGGCGCTGAGCAAGCCTTGAATCTGACCGAAGCACTGCAGATTTTCACGCAGAATGGGGCCAAAGCATTGGGTCGAGAAACAGAAACCGGCTCTTTGGAAGCAGGAAAATCTGCTGATCTGATTGTGCTGGATCGGGATCTATTCAAGATTGAGCCCAATGAAATCAGCGACACCACGGTACTGA
This sequence comes from Alcaligenes faecalis, assembly GCF_009497775.1. Taxonomy (NCBI): domain Bacteria; kingdom Pseudomonadati; phylum Pseudomonadota; class Betaproteobacteria; order Burkholderiales; family Alcaligenaceae; genus Alcaligenes; species Alcaligenes faecalis. The sequence goes on along the minus strand of NZ_CP031012.1, from coordinate 1,890,039 downwards.
TGACTATTTTCCAAGGCCGTCTGGTGTACACAGCAGCAAAATAAGCTGCCCGGCAGGCCGGCTAAATACGCTACCATGCACGGTTTGTAGGGCCGCCCGGCCCTGCGCTTTCGGGAGTCGAAGCAAATGAAATACCGCAAGCTGGGCAATACAGACCTGGACGTCAGCCTGATTGGTTTGGGCACCATGACTTACGGGGAACAGAACAGCGAGGCCGATGCGCACGCTCAGCTGGACCTTGCCTTGGAACTGGGTGTGAATCTGGTGGATACCGCCGAGATGTACCCTGTTCCCCCTATAGCGGCCACGCAAGGTTTGACCGAACAATATATCGGCACCTGGCTGGCTAAAACCGGCCGCCGCAAGGACATTGTTCTGGCCAGCAAAATTGCCGGTCCCCAACGTGACCCCAAGCGCCCTGGTCATATCCGCAATGGCGGCACCAGCCTGGATCGCAAGAATCTGGAACAAGCCCTGCATGACAGCCTGCGTCGACTGCAAACAGACTATCTGGACCTGTATCAGTTGCACTGGCCAGATCGCAGCACGGTGACGTTTGGGCAGCGTAGCTACCCGTGGAAAGAAGAAGACACTATCCCTATCGAAGAGACCTTGTCGGTATTGGACGACTTTGTGCGTCAAGGCAAGATACGTCACATCGGTGTGTCCAATGAAACGCCTTGGGGGGTTTCGCGCTTTCTGGAGTTGTCGCGTTCCCGCTCTCTGCCGTTAATTGCCACGATCCAGAACCCCTACAACCTGCTGAACCGCGTGTTTGAAGAAGGCCTGTCCGAATTCTGCCGTTATGAAGGCCTGGGGCTGCTGGCCTATTCGCCTTTGGCGATGGGAGTGTTGACGGGCAAGTATGACAACGGCGCTCGCCCTGAAAAAGGACGTTTGACGCTATACAACCGTTTCACCCGCTACGATGCCCCTCGTGCCCGTGAAGCGGCGCTGGCCTACAACGAACTGGCTCGCGAAAACGGTTTGACGCCTACCCAACTGGCCCTGGCATGGGTGAACCAGCAAGCCTTTACCAGCAGCAATCTGATCGGTGCGACCACGCTGGAGCAACTGCGCGAGAACATCGCCAGTGCGGATGTTCAATTGAGTGATGAGCTGATCGCCAAGATCAACGCTATTCATCACCACACCCCGAACCCCGCGCCTTAATTGGCTTTCACCCCGCTTTGAGCCCAAGTATCCAAAGCGGGGCACCCCTCTTTGTTATTCCCTCTCCTGTTCTTGTGCTTGCAGAGCGCTGATTTTTTATTTATGCTCAAAAAAAGCATAACAAAAGAGACGCCTTTCTTTCCGCTCAGAAATTCATATTTCCCATTTTTTTTATCCATTTATGCTCAAAATGAGCATCAAGGACAAACATGATTCAGCATTTCCCCGTTGATGTCTGCCAACCTGACACCAAGGACGCTTTGAGCCGCCAGATCACCTGGCATGAAGTGCCTTCCAAACTCAGTCTGCAAAGCGATAAGGCCACCTTGAAACAGGCCCTGGCCAAGCAGTTGAAGGAGCAAGACGCTGTACTGGTCGCCCACTACTACACGGACCCCGATATTCAGGATCTGGCTTTAGAAACCGGGGGTTGCGTAGGTGACTCGTTGGAGATGGCACGCTTTGGGCAGGAGCATGGGGCCAGCACGGTGTTGGTGGCCGGTGTCGGATTTATGGCTGAGTCCGCCAAAATCCTGAGCCCTGAAAAACGTGTACTGGCTGTGCATGACGAAGCGACTTGCTCTCTGGATCTGGGTTGCGCCCCCGAAGACTTCAAACAGTTTTGTGCCGCGCATCCAGACCGGGAAGTGGTGGTGTATGCCAATACCAGCGCAGCCGTCAAAGCACAGGCGGATTGGGTTGTGACGTCCTCAATCGCCTTGGACATCGTGCGGCATTTGCATGCCCAAGGGAAAAAGATTCTGTGGGCACCGGATCGTCATTTGGGCTCCTATATCCAGAAACAAACCGGCGCAGACATGCTGCTCTGGCAAGGTTCCTGTCTGGTCCATGACGAGTTCAAGGCCGATGGCTTGAAGTCTTTGATGAGCGAGCACCCCGATGCTCAGGTACTGGTGCATCCCGAGTCACCCGCTTCAGTGGTTGCGCTAGCCGATGTAGTTGGCTCGACAACGCAGCTACTGCGCGCTGCCATCAATCATCCTGCCGACACCTTTATCGTCGCCACCGATCAAGGGATTTTGCATGCCATGCGTCAGCAGGCTCCGGGTAAAACCTTTCTGGCTGCACCCACGGCAGGCGAAAGCGCCACCTGCAAAAGCTGCGCCTATTGCCCCTGGATGGCCTTGAACAGTCTGGAGGCTCTGCATCAACGCTTGAGTCAGTCAGGTCTTGGTATTCAAGTGGACCCGGACCTTCGTGAAGGCGCACGACGTTCCTTGCAACGCATGATGGATTTTGCTGCTGCTCAGCAAAGCAATTTGCGCGTGAGTGCTGACTTGGCCGAGCACAGTCAGCAGTTCCAGCATGTAGGAGCCGCTTGATGCAATCAGGCTCAACACAGACGGATGTGTTAATCATCGGTGCGGGGCTGGCTGGCACCAGTCTGGCCCTGTCCTTGCCCTCCTCGATGAATGTGACTTTGCTGAGCAGCGCCCCCGCTCCTTGTGGGGCCAGCCCTATGGCCTTGGGCGGTCTGGCCGCCGTACTCAGCGCCCAGGACAGTCTGGAACAACACATTGAAGACACGCTGGAGGCCGGTGCTCGGCACTCGGATAAGGAAGCGGTACGCGGGATTTTGCAAGCCGCGCCAGATGCAGTGCATTGGCTATTGGAAAGGCAGGTTCCTCTGGACCGAACCGAAGATGGCCAATTGCATCTGACTCGCGAGGGTGGGCATAGCCAGCGACGCATTGTGCACGCGGCCGATGCCAGCGGCTACGCCATCATGCAGGCTCTGTTTCCGGAATTGGCTCAAGCCTCTCATGTTCAACAGCGGACAGACTGCCAGGCATTGGCTTTACGACGCAACGAACAAGGCGCGGTGGCTGGCGTGGACATCTACGACAAGCACACACGTCGCTACGAAACCATTTTGGCGGACCAGATCGTGCTGGCAACAGGTGGGCTAGGCAGCCTGTATGCGCACAGCACCAATCCCGACAGCGCTTTGGGAGAAGGGATTGCCTTGGCCTGGCGTGCGGGTGCCGCGATACGCGATCTGGAGTTTGTGCAGTTTCATCCGACCTGCCTGCATGCAGAGGGGCCGACCTTTCTGCTGACCGAAGCCTTGCGTGGTGAGGGTGGGCATCTGCTGGACAAGCAAGGCCGCCGCTTCATATCAGGCTACGACGCTAGAGCGGAGCTGGCTCCACGCGATATTGTGTCGCGTGCTATCGCAGCGCAGATGCGGCATGAAGGTAGCAACCATGTCTGGCTTGATGTGCGCCATCTTGGTGCGGAGACTTTGCAGCAGCATTTCCCGAAAGCGTTGGAAGAAGGCTTGCGTCGGGGTTTGGATTTACGTCAGGACTGGGTGCCAGTAGCGCCTGCCGCGCACTACAGCTGTGGAGGGATTGAAACAGACTTGTCAGGCCGTACAACGGTAGCTGGTTTGTACGCCGTGGGTGAAGTAGCCTGCACAGGTTTGCATGGGGCGAATCGCTTGGCCAGCAACTCCTTGCTGGAGTGCGTCGTCATGGGGCGGGCGGCTGCCGAGGCGATTACTAGAAGCAAGAGGACCCAGCGTTCAGCGTTGGTCCCTGAGACAGATATTGCAAATACAAGTTCGATTTCAACTTCATGTTCATACACAAACTCAAAACTAAACTCCAGTTCCAGTTCCAGTTCCAGTTCCAGTTCCAGTTCCAGTTCCAGTTCCAGTTCCAGTTCACAGGCTAGTGTCGGCCCCAATTGGGGTTTGGGTTTGAACTCTAGTTCGAGTTCGAAGCCAAGTCCAAGACCTTCCCTTATGACTGCGGCGGCAACCAATGCAGTGGAAAACATAACCACCAATCCCCCCTCCCTTCTCTCCTTGCGCAACTTGATGCAAGAGCATGTCGGCCTGTTGCGCAATCGCCAGGGCCTGGTCTACGCCCTGCACACTATTGACGATTGGCGCGAACAAACAAGCCAACTCCCTGACAGCCTGGAACAACGTACTCTCAGCCTGCAGCTGGACACGGCCTGGCTGCTAACTCAAGCAGCCTTGGCTCGCCCGCACAGTCTGGGTGCGCATTTCAGGAGTGACTAAGACCCGCCGCCTCCATGGGATAGAATAAAAAAATCAGATTAAGAGGCACCTCAACATGCAGGAGCCCATTCGATGGAGGCAATATGCGATTACTCATGGTCGAGGACAATGAGGATTTGGGAGAAGCCATCGCCAGCCGGCTCAGTGCGGGCGGTCATAGTGTGGAGTGGGTCATGAATGGCGAGCAGGCCCTGCGCTATCTGGAGATGGATAACTGGGATGTCCTGCTGTTGGATATCATGCTGCCCGATCAGGACGGTTTCAGTATTTTGCGGCATCTGCGTCGGCAAACACCCAGCCTACCCGTGCTGGTGATGACAGCCCGCTCAGAAATCGAGGACCGTGTTTCCATGCTGGATCTGGGGGCGGACGATTACCTGGTCAAACCTTTTGATCTGCGCGAACTGGAAGCACGGCTACGCGCCCTGATGCGTCGCCCCGCCACCACGCAAGCGGAAATCTGGCAGTTGGGACACGTCAGCATTGATATCGCCGCCCGGCGCATCAATAGCCGGGATCAGACCGTGGAGTTTGGTCAGCGCGAATTCTGCTTGCTGGAATTGCTTCTGAGCCGTGCCGGGCAAGTTGTCACCAAGGAACGGCTGATGATGCAGCTGTTCAACTTTGATGAAGACTCCAGCCCCAATGCGGTGGAGCTGCATGTCTCCCGCCTGCGGCGCAAGCTTAGCGATATTGCCATTCGCATCGACACGGTGCGGGGCACCGGCTATATGGCCAGCCTGGGCGATGTCAGCTGATGCGTCGCTCCCTGTCCATCCAGCAACGTGTGCTGGCGCTGGCGGTCTGTCTGTTGGCCGCCGCCCTTTTGGCTCTGGGCCTGGCGTCACGCCAATACGCCCAACGCGCTGCCGATTCCGCCTATGACCGGCTCCTGAAAGCCGCCGCCCTGACCATTGCCAACGCCATTCAGATTGATGAAGGCGAACTCTCTCTGGAACTGCCTTACTCGGCCATGGCCATGCTGCCCGAGCAGGAGCACATTTTTTACAGTGTGCGCTCGACCAGCGGGCTGATTTCCGGCTACCCGGACTTGGGGGACGCCCTCCCGCCCGCCACCAGTTCCGAACCACGATATGACACGATCAGCTATCACGACACGCCCGTGCGGGTCGCCACGATTGGGCGCTTGCTAACGGGCGAACACTCACTGGGCCGAGGCTGGATCACCATACGCGTGGCCGAAACCCTGGGAACGCGGCAAGCGCTGGCGGACGAGCTGCTGGGCCGCAGCACCTTGTCGCTGACGGGCCTGATTTTGCTGGCCCTGATGATTACCAGTCTGGGGATTCGGCGCGCCTTCGCCCCCTTGGCGGAATTGGAGACCGCGCTCAGGGAACGTTCTCACGACAACTTGCAGCCCATCGACACGCCAGTGCCCAAGGAGATTCGCCGTCTGGTCGAGACCCTGAATGCCTTCATGCAGCGTCTACAAACTGCTGTAGGCACCTTGAACAATCTGGTAGCCGATGCGGCTCACCAGATTCGCACTCCTTTGGCGGCAGTGCATTTGCAAACCCAGCTTGCCATGGACCAGCCCGGCTCGGAAGCCGTACGCCCGCGCCTGCAACGGATTTTGAACAACACCACCCATGCCACCCATTTGCTGAACCAGTTGCTGATGGATGCCACGGTCAGCCATCGTCTGGATCGCAGCGCCATGCGCCCGCTGGACGTAACCCCGCTGATTCAGGAAATCCAGGGGCGTGTGGACCCGGATCGCGCGCATAGGCTGCAAGTCCACATCACCCCTTCGGCGCGGCGCGCCCAGGTGTTGGGCGATCACGTTTCGCTACGGGAAATGCTGCGCAATGTGATCGACAACGCCATGCTTTACAGCGACGAGCATATCTCGGTACGCATCTATACCCGGCCCAGCGGTTTGGTAGTGTTTGATGTGTCTGACCTGGGCCCCGGCATCAGTGACGAGGACAAAACCCGCTTGCTGGAGCGCTTTCAACGTGGCCCCAGCAGTCACGGCAGACCGGGATCGGGCTTGGGCCTGTCAATTGTGCGCACGGTAGTGCAAGCCCATCAGGGAACTTTGCTCTTGCGTGACCATTCCCCGCAAGGGCTGACGGTCCGTATCGAAATCCCGGCGCTGATTCAAGGCCACAAACCTGCAAACACCCTGCCACAGACGTTGGCCGTTCTGGCCTTGGCGTTGACAGGCCTGCTCGTACATCCCGACACTGTTCATGCTCAGGACAAGACCGCGCGCCCCGATATGGGCATACGCAGCCATGAATACCCAGCGATTTCTCCCAAGCAAAATCCGGATGATCAGCCTTTGCTGGTGATCGCTGGCCCTACCGATACGGAACTGTTTGAAGTACTGGTGCACGACTTCCAGAAAATCCAGCCTCAGGTGAGCATTCGCTACCACGAGATGGATTCCACCGCCCTGTATCGGCACACCACTCAAGGCAGTCTGCCCGACACGGATTTGCTGATCAGCTCGGCCTCGGACTTGCAGGTAAAGCTGGCCAACGATGGCTACGCCCGTCCCTACTCGTCCAGCCTGACCAATGCCATGCCCAACTGGGCGCGCTGGCGCAATGAGGTGTTCGGCTTCACGCTGGAACCGGCTGTCATTGCCTATGCCCCTTCCCGTTTGCCGCCCGATTTGCCCGCCTCTCGCGAGGCCCTGCTCCGGCTCCTGGAGCGCAATAGCGGCAGTTTGATGGGCCGTGTCGGCACCTACGACATCCAGATCAGTGGCGTGGGCTATCTGTTTGCGCTCTATGACGAACGCACCTCCTCCACTTTCTGGGGGATGGCCAATGCCCTGGGCCGGGTCGGCACCCGTTTGTATGCCAATACCGCCGCCATTCTGGACGATCTGGACAACGGCACTCTGGATGTGGCCTACAACGTGCTGGGCTCTTATGCCCTGGCCCGTCAGAAAGCCGGTTCAGACATTGCCATCGTCGTTCCCAGTGATTACGTCTCGGTGTTTACCCGCAGCGCCTTGATTCACAAACAGGCTCGTCGACCCGATTTGGCTGCCACGTTTATCGATTATTTGCTCTCGCCCCGCGGTCAGCAAACCATTGCCGGCCCGGCCGGATTGGGCCCGCTCAATGCCATCGAAACCGGCAGCTGGTTCACAAAACCCGTGTCAAATCAAGCAATTGGAATCGTTCAACCCCTTATCCTGAACCCTTCCCTGCTGGTCGGTCTGGACCCCACCCGACGCCAGCGTTTTCTGCAAAACTGGCGGCGTCTGGTCACGGACACGCCCACCGGACTAGGGGATGTTCCCTATCAGCAGTGACAGGATGCTGACAGCTAGAGTCAACACAATGGAATGACATTGATCCCAAAAAAGCCCCGCATCATGACGGGGCTCTGAAACCAAGGAGACTCGAATGTCAGCATTCACCATCCCTAGCCGCCTTAGCCTGCTAGCCCTGTCACTCAGTGCCAGCATGCTTGCCGGTCAAGCGGCCTGGGCTCAAGGCGATCAAGCGCAAGCCGCCGAAAAAGAAGGCAAGGTCATCGTCTACTCCACGACCGATACCAAGGCAGCCGCTCCGCTGATTTCCGCCTTTGAAGCGGCCAACCCCAAGATCAAAGTCGAATACCACGACATGAACAGCACCGAGCTGTACAACCGCTACATCAGCGAACAGGCTTCGGGCAGCAATAGTGGTGACGTGGTCTGGAGTTCGTCCATGGATTCGGCCATGCGCCTGGCTACGGACTACGCCGCCAGCTACGCCTCCCCGGAAATCCCCTCCCTGCCCAGCTGGGCTGTTTGGGAAAACAAGGCGTTCGGCACCACCTACGAGCCTACGGTGTTCATCTACAACAACCGTCTGATCAAACCCGAGGAAGTGCCCAAGACTCACGCTGAACTGGCCAAGCTGGTCGAAAGCGACAAGGATCGTTTCCGCAACAAGGTCACCACCTACGACATCGAGAAATCCGCTGTGGGCTACATGCTGGCCGCTCAGGACAGCAAGAAAGGCGACAGCTACTGGGATTTCATCAAGGGCGTAGGCTCGGCCAATCTGGTTCTGCAATCGTCCACCGGCACCATGATGGAGCGCGTCAGCTCGGGTGAAAACCTGATCGGCTACAACCTGCTGGGTTCGTATGCAGAAACCCGCGCTGCCAAGGACAAGGCCATCGGGATTGTGTACCCCTCTGACTACACCCTGGTCCTGTCGCGTGTAGCGTTCATCAGCAACAAGGCACAAAACCCCAACGCTGCCCGTGTCTTCCTGGACTACATGCTGTCCAAAGACGGTCAGGACATTCTGGCCAACAAGTCCGAACTGGCCTCGATCCGCTCTGACGTGGAAGGCGATAACGACGTGGACGGTCTGACCAAGAAACTGGCCGGTGTGGAACTGACCCCCATCCCAGTAGATTCGTCCCTGCTGGACTTCCTGAAACAAAAGGAACGTCTGGACTTCATCAAGCAATGGCGCGCTGCCGCCAATAAGTAAGACGCCTCGTCTTTGAATCGGGTGGTGGCCCCTGCCACCACCCCGCCTCTTTTCCGCCTGGAATCCTTATCATGCAAGCCTTACGCCTTCGGTGGCAGGCCTGGCCGCGCCATGTCGTTGTTCTGATAACGGCACTGGCCATTTATGTGCCGCTTAGCCTGATCATCATCCAAAGCCTGCTATCCGCCCCTTTTTTCGCGGCTGACAAGTCTCTGGGGCTGGATGCCTTCCGTTTTATTTTCGACGACCCGGACTTTTACAAAGCCCTGGGTAGCGGTTTCATCATGGCCTTTGGACTGGCCGGTATCTCGATTCCCCTGGGTGGCATTCTTGCCTTCCTGATGGTGCGTACCGATTTGCCTGGCCGTACCTGGATTGAACCGCTGATTCTGGTCCCCATTTTTGTCTCCCCCATGGTGCTGGGCTTTGGCTACATTGTTGCCGCCGGGCCTGTCGGGTTCTTCTCCACCTGGACGCTGGACCTGATCGGTTTTGTGCCCTGGAACATTTATTCCTTCACCAGCATTGTCATCATTGCCGGTCTGACACACGTTCCACACGCTTACCTGTACATTTCCTCCGCTCTGCGCAGCATGGGTTCGGATGTGGAAGAAGCCGCCCGTAGCGCCGGTGCCAGCCCCTGGCAAGTAATGCGCTCGGTCAGCCTGCCCATGGTTCGCCCGGCCATTCTGTATGCCTGCGTGCTGCTGTTTTTCCTGGGTCTGGAAGTGTTTGGTCTGGTGCTGGTGCTGGGTGACCCCGAAGGCCATCTGGTCCTGGCCACCTACCTGTACAAACTGACCAACAAGCTGGGCATCCCCTCCTATCACCTGATGGCTGCGGTTGCCGTGATTCTGATCGCCATGACCATTCCTCTGGTGATGCTGCAACGCCGTCTGATGCGTACCGCCAACCGCTTTGTGACCGTCAAGGGCAAGGCTTCCCAAGCTCGCTCGCTGCCACTGGGCCGCTGGCGCTGGGCGGCTGCCACACTGGTTGCGCTGTGGCTGTTCTTTACCGTGATCGTGCCGGTTGTTGGCGTGGTGCTGCGTGCGTTTGTGTCCAACTGGGGCATTGGCGTGTCGCTGATGGACGTGCTGTCTCTGGATGCGTTCCGACAAGTCTTTGGCCAAGCCAACCTGCTGCGCGCCATTTTGAACTCGATCGCAATTGGTGTATTTGGTGGTGCCCTGGCGGTGATCTGCTACACCTTTATCGGTCTGGCCATGCACCGCAAGCCAGACGGCATCACCCGCTTCCTGGACTACAGCGTGCTGGTTCCGCGCGCGGTGCCCGGTCTGCTGGCTGGTCTGGCGTTCTTGTGGATGTTCCTGTTCGTGCCCATGTGGCTGGACCAGTCCCTGGAAAACGGCTGGCTGTCAGTACTGCCCATGGCGGAATGGCTGCGAGGTTCGGTCGTCGGTCCCATGCGTGCCCTGCGTAGCACCATCTTCAGTGTGTGGCTGGCCTACAGCGTGGTCTGGATGGCGTATGGCTTGCGCCTGATCTCTTCCACCTTGCTGCAAGTAGGTCCTGAACTGGAGGAAGCGGCCCGCAGTACGGGTGCCCGTCCCGGTCAGGTCACACGCCAGATCACCCTGCCCTTGGCGAAATTCGGCCTGATTGGCTCCTGGTTGCTGATGTTCCTGATTTTCGAGCGGGAATACTCCACCGGCGTGTACTTGCTGACACCCGGTACGGAAACCATTGGTTCCATGCTGGTGTCCCTGTGGGCCACGGGTGCGATCGACATTGTGGCTGCCCTGTCCTTTATCAATATCGTGTTGGTGGTCATTGGCCTGACCATCGCATTGCGCTTCGGAGTGAAACTACGATGACCGAGCTGACTGTAGAAAATATCCACCTGGCCTACGACCGCAACCCCGTCCTGAAAGGCGTCTCCATGAGCCTGAACAAAGGCGAAGTGGTGTCCCTGCTGGGTGCCTCGGGCAGTGGTAAAACCACCTTGCTGCGCGCTGTTGCCGGGCTGGAGCAGCCGTCCCAGGGCCGTATCGCCATCAATGATGACGTGCTGTACGACTCGCAAAAGCGTATCGACCTGCCCGCCGAAGCCCGCAATCTGGGTCTGGTGTTCCAGTCCTACGCCTTGTGGCCGCACATGACGGTGCAGGACAACGTGGCTTACCCACTGACGCTGCGCAAAACACCCAAAGCGGAAAGCCGCCAGAAAGTGGATGCCATTCTGAACCAACTGGGCTTGAAGGGTCTGGGCGAGCGCTACCCCAGCCAGCTTTCTGGCGGGCAACAGCAACGTGTCGCCATTGCACGTGCCCTGGTCTATAACCCGCCTGTGATTTTGCTGGACGAGCCGCTCTCCAACCTGGATGCCAAGCTGCGTGAAGAAGCCCGCGTGTTCCTGCGCGAGCTGATTGTGGAGATGGGCCTGTCCGCTTTGATGGTGACCCATGACCAGGCGGAAGCCATGGCGATTTCAGACCGGATCCTGTTGCTGAACGGTGGCGAAATCGAGCAGCAAGGCACTCCGCAAGAGGTCTACAGCAATCCCAAGACCCTGTACACCGCAGAGTTCATGGGTTCAAACAACCGTCTGCAAGGCAAGGTGACGGAACAGCGTGATCAGCAAATTCGCCTGAGCGGGCCCGGCTGGGACTTGTGGGGCCATGCCGCCGCTCCCCTGAACGCCGGGCAGCAAGCCACCGCCGTGATTCGAGTCGAGCAAGTGCAACTGAATGCGCAGCCCGGCCCCGATACGCTGCAGTTGCAGCTGTCCACCAGCATGTACCTGGGCGACAAGTGGGAACACGTATTCCGCATGGCAGACCCGTCTGCCGGCACCTTGCGTGCTTTCGGCCCCGAGCCCCTGCCCAGTGGCGTGCATCACCTGCAATTGCCACCCTCCAAGCTGTGGATTTACCCCTCCTGATCCACAGCCTCAAACCGGGAGTTGCCCCCAGCAGCTCCCGGTTTACCCTGATTGCATACTTTTGTAAGCACAGCTAATGTAGTCGCGTCACTACAGGCGGTATGAAAGAGACCTGTTCAGTCAGGCGCCGACGGAGCAACCACCCCGGAATCTCTCAGGCAAAAGGATCGTACCAGCCCGACACTCTGGAGAGCGGCGCATGACGCCCACCGAAGGAGCCCAGCCTGAAACATCGGTTGGATAAACTCTCAGGTCACAGGACAGATGGGGTATTGCCACTATTCGGTGGTAATTCACCTGTCAGGAGCCTGTTATGTCGCATATTGCCGTCATTGGCGCCGGTATTTCCGGAATCACCACCGCCTACGCCCTCAGCCTGAAAGGCTATCAAGTTACCGTTATCGACCGCCTGCGCTACCCCGCGATGGAAACCTCCTTCGCCAACGGCGGGCAGTTGTCCGCGTGCAATGCCGAAGTCTGGAACAGCCGCAGCACCATTTTGAAGGGCTTGAAGTGGATGATGCGCAAGGACGCCCCACTGCTGTTCAACCCCAAGCCAAGCTGGCACAAATACAGCTGGATGGCGCAATTTGTGGGCGCGATTTCCGGTTACGAGCGCAACACCATAGACACCGTCAAGCTGGCCATTACCGCCCGCGAGAATCTGTACCAATGGGCCAAGGACGAAAACATTGATTTCGACCTGGAGCAGCGCGGCATTCTGCACATCTACCACACCCCCGGCGGCTTTGAGTCTGGCAAGAAAGTCAGCCAGCTGCTGCAAAAAGGTGGTCTGGAGCGCCGTACCGTTACCAACGAAGAAATCCACCAGATCGAACCTGCCTTGCAAGGCACTTACTACGGCGGTTTCTTTACACCTTCGGACGCCACGGGCGATATTCACAAATACACACGCGGTCTGGCCGATGCATGCGCCAAACGCGGCGTGAAGTTCCTGCAAGATACGGAAGTTCTGGGTATTGATTGCGGCCCTCCACACCGTATCCAGCTGCGTACCGGTGAAGGCGCTGAGGCCCACACTCATACGCTGTCTGTCGATTCCTTGGTGGTGTGCGCTGGCGTGGGCAGCCGTCACTTGGCTCATATGCTGGGTGACTACATCAATATCTACCCCGTCAAAGGCTATTCGATCTCGGTGTATCTGGATACGCCCGAAGCCCAACATGCCGCCCCCTGGGTCAGCCTGCTGGATGAAGAAGCCAAGATTGTGACCAGCCGCCTGGGCAAAGACCGCCTGCGTGTGGCCGGCACAGCAGAATACAACGGCGCCAACAAGGACATTCGCGCCGACCGTATCGCCCCGCTGACCAACTGGACCCGTCGCAACTTCCACGATGCGGCTACTGACCGTGTCGTACCGTGGGCAGGTTTGCGTCCCATGATGCCGGACATGATGCCGCGCGTAAAAGCAGGCAGCCGCCCTGGCGTCTACTACAACACCGGCCACGGTCATCTGGGCTGGACACTGTCAGCCGCCACCGCGCAAATCATTACCGAGGTAATTGCTCAGAACGAGCGTCAGTCCGCACCTGCTCAATTTGCCACCAGTCCGGCAGCAGCTGCTGCACCCGCCGCTGCCCATAGCGCTCGTCCAGCAGATACACAAAACCTTGATCCTGTTCATCGCGAATCACACGACCCGCGGCCTGTGTAATCTTGCGTAGCCCCGGATACAGATAGGTATAGTCATAGGCCCGCCGCTCCCCAAAGAGCCGGGCCATGACTTGCCGCACAGACTCATTGGCCGGGTTGAATTGCGGCAAACCCAAGGTGGCAATAAAAGCACCGATCAAGCGTTTACCGGGTAAATCCACCCCTTCTGAAAACGCCCCACCCAGTACTGCCAAACCCACTCCCTTCCCGTCCAGCGTAAAGCGGTCCAGAAACTGCGTTCTTTGCAGATCGCTCATGCCCGGTTGCTGATGCCAAAGCGGCATATCCGGCCAGCGCTCCTGCAAAGCCTGGCTGACCTGCTCAAGATAATCAAAGCTGCTCAAGAACAAGAGATAGTTGCCCGGCTGCTCCTGATAGGCCTGCCCGACAATATCGCAGACCCCGCTCAGGCTCTGGGCCCGGTCGGCATAGCGCGTGGACAAACCGGCATATTGGCGTACCCGCAACTGCTCGGCCCGATAAGGAGATGCCACATTCAACTCAGCCGTGCCTGGCGGCAAACCCAAGACATCACGATAAAACTGTGAGGGGTTCATGGTGCCGGAGAACAGCACCACACCGTGCGCATCGCCATAGCGTTCGGCCAGAAATGGAGCAGGCACGATATTGCGCAAGTTCAGCAGTACGCCATCACGCTGCGCCAAAATATCAAACAAGGAATGCGAGCCGAACTGTCCGGCTAGGTCCACAAAGTACAGCAACTCAAAATAAAACTGCAGCAAGGGACTGTCTTGCGGCATGGGGTTCTCAGCCACATAAGCCCCTAAACGCGCGGCCAGGTATTCGCACTGCTCCAGCAAGTCCTCCGGGATTTTTTCCAGCCCCCATTGATCGCCACCTTCTTCGGGTATCAAGTCATCCATCAAGCGAGTCAAGGGAGCGAAATGACGCTTCAAAGCTGAAGGCGCGGCTTTACGCGCCATGCGTAGCTGCACTTGCGAGAAGGAAGCGGAATACATGGAACGGGCGCGTTCTACCAGATTGTGAGCCTCGTCCACCAGAACAGCGCTGCGCCATTGCTGGACCAGGGTCTGGCTATACAGCACCGCATGCGTGTCGAAAAAGTAGTTGTAATCGCCCACAATGGCGTCTGCCCAGCGCAGCATTTCCTGGCTCAAGTAATAGGGGCAGACCTGGTGTTCGCTGGCCACTTGTTGCAAGCGCTGGCTAGTCAGCATGGGCTGCTCCAGAGCCTGCTGACGGGCAGCGGGAAGACGATCGTAAAAACCTTCGGCCAGCGGACAGGATTGACCATGGCAGGCTTTATCCGGATTGGGGCACTGCTTGTCGCGCGCCACCATTTCCAGCACCCGCCACGCGCCCTCACCTTCCGGGCTTAAGCGCTGCAAGGCGTCCAGCGCCATTTGCCGACCCGAGTTTTTAGCCGTCAGATAAAACAGCTTGTCCAGACCAGCCTCGGGCATGGCTTTCAGGCCGGGGAATACGACTGCCAAGGTTTTGCCTATACCCGTGGGCGCCTGGGCTAACAGACACTGTGCATCACGCTGTGCCCGGAACGCGGCTACGGCCAGTTGCCGCTGACCCGCACGAAACTGCTCATAGGGAAACTGCAGGGCTGTACAAGCCTGATCGCGTGCCAGCCTGTGCTTTTGCTCCTGCCGCCCCCACGCTACATAAGCGCGGCATTGCTGCTCAAAAAAGGCCCATAGATCCGCGCGCTCCAGATACTCGGAGATGCTGGTCTCTTTGTGCTTGTCCACGTGGTAATACACCACGCTGACTGTCATCCCCGGCAAATCGCGCTCCTGGCACAAGATGGCAGCGTAGACTTTGGCTTGCGCCTGATGCAGGCGTCTATGGTGCTCGGGGATGGCATCAAAAGCACCCCGATAGGTTTTCAGCTCTTCCAGGCAATTGCCGACGGGATCAAATCCATCGGCCCGGCCACGCACCAATAGCCCTTCCATCTCATGCGACAGTGGTACTTCGGCTTCATAGTGTTCGGGGCGACGCAGCTTTAACTGCTGGTGGCCCAGGATACCTTCCTGCGCCGTAGCCGCAGGCGTAAAACGCAGGTCCAGATCCCCGCTGCGGGCGGTAAATTCACATAAAGCGCGTACGCCTACCGTCCAGGCTTTCATGGGGATTCAGGCCGGGTTACATAGCAGACACGCGCAGGGATGGCGTGCTGCTCGAAATAACTTAACCAACGCCGCTGATTGTCCTGCAAGCGGTCTCCGGGGCCTTTTACTTCAATCAATTCATAGCTTTGCTGGGCAGGCATGAAGCGCACCAAATCCGGCAATCCCGAACGGTTGTCCCGCCAATCCTGCAAGATACGCTTGAACACCAGTTGTAAGTGCTGGGCGGGGATGCAATGCAAGGCCTGCTCGATCAAGGATTCATCCAAGGCAGGCCAGATCAGCAAGGGGCACTGTATGCCACGCTTTTCCTGCCAGCGCTGCCAGATCACGGTTTTATAGTCTGCGCCGTCCAGCACGCTTAAAGACTGATCAAACAAGCTCTGCCTGCGTGAGACAAAGTCCGGGTTCCCCCAGTCAGCCGGACAGGCTTGATAAGGGTGGAAAAATGCGCCGGGCAAGGGAGCGAAAATAGCATCCCAGCTCAACAAGCCCAATAAGGCCGGGAACAAGGCGTTTTCTACGTAAAACACCGGAGCCAAGGGGCTGTCCCAATGAGCCAATACCTGCGACTCGACCCGATTGCCATCATCAAACAAAACCAGATCACTACGTTGTGTGCGGCTTGCCGGTTTATTGGACGGCGAACTGGGCGGTGCCTCTACCGCCAGCTTGCGACGCATGCGGGGCAGCATACGCAGCAACTTCTGGGTTTCGCTTTCATTTTCGGGCTGGTCCCAGGCCTGACAGAACAGGGGCCAGGCTCCTTGATGCTTGTCCTGACGCTCCAGCACACGCAATTGACGGTAACGGGCTCCGGGCCAGCTTGTCTGCAAGTAAGCTTGCTCGGCCAAGGGCCACCAGTGTTGGCGTTCGGCTTGCTGGCCTAGTTGAAACAGGGTCTTTGCCTTGCGTCGTTGCAGCCAGTCGCTGTCCGTCTCAACCGCCTGAACGGCGGCAAAGCGCTGGGCCCACAGCTCTGGATCAGCTTCGTCCTGTGCGTCACGTAGTTCGGACAAGGTTTCATACAGGCGCACGTCCTCATTGTGGCGAAACGCCCGGCTGGCCTGATCCAGAACCACGGTTTCGTAGCGATACAAGCCCAGATCGCTCAGTACGAACTCGGACCAGTCCTGGTAATGATTGCCAAAAAACAGCAATTGCAAACGCTGCGCCCAATGCATGACCTGCGGTGAAAGACGCAGTGTGGGGGCTTGCAGGAGTGGATCGGCACACCACTGCGTAAAAGGCCGAGCCTGTTCGCCATGAGCCTGCCCAATCCATTCCAGATAGTCCGACTTGCGCCCGGTGGCTGGCAGATCACTGAACAAGCGGCGCAGCTCGGGTACTGTATGGACGGCAAACAAGGTTTCCAGATCCAGCTCGGGATCCGTTTCTATCAGTTCACAAGCCGCCAGTTCTTGCACTGCCGCATCCAGGTTGTCGATCTCGGCATAACGCAGCTTGTCGATACGGAACACCGGGCCTTTACGCATCAGCAAACGCACCAACAGGGCTTGCGCAGGCTGGGACGCATGCACAAAACGATGGCCGCACTGGACGTGTTCAGGCTCCAGCAGGTCGGAACTGGCGTGCTGTACCCACTGCAAAACCTGATGGAAATTATGCAGATAGTAAAAAGGAGGAAGCTCTGGCGGAGTCATAAGTAGGCTGTGTATATATCCAGCTACTTTAGCATTCCTTCAAGCCGGGCGCGACTCCAACAAGCGCATCCAGTCGCGCAACAAGGTATCCAGACTTTGCCGCTGCGTGGCATCCAGACCTTCCAGCAAATTTTCTTCATTGGCCAAATGGTCCACCACAACCGCATCCACACAGGCCAAACCTGCAGGACTCAAGCGCACCAGAATACGGCGGGCATCTTCCGGGTCGGCAATGCGCTCGATCAAGCCCTGCTTTTCCAGACCCTGTAAACGATGCGTCATGGTGCCGGAGCTGACCATCAAGGTGGAAAACAAAGCGGTGGGTGCCAAGGTGTACGGCGGGCCGGAACGGCGCAGGCTGGCCAGCACATCAAACTCGCCCAACTGCAGGCCATGACGCCTGAAGTTCTCGCTCATTTGCTTTTGGACCAGCTGGAAGCAGCGCGTCATGCGGCCCAGCAAGGCCATGGCGTCCAGGTTCTGCAAGTCTGGCCGTTGTTCGCGCCACTGATTGATGATCAGGTCTACCGCGTCGTGTTTTTCGCTCATGATTTCTCGATTTCGATATTTATCTTGATATTAAGATAATTCAACCCTACACTGGCATTTATCTCGATATCAAGATACTTTCATCATGAACCGACTTTCTCTTTGGCTGGTGACGGCCTTGACCGCCCTGGGCCCCGCCATCTGGGGTTCCACCTACATTGTGACCACAGAAATCCTGCCGCCCGACCGCCCTTTTATCGCGGCCTTTTTGCGCTGTTTTCCCGCTGGGGTGATGCTGCTCTTGTGGAGCCGACGCATGCCTGCCCGAGGCGACTGGGGTCGTACCCTAATTCTGGCAGCCTTGAATATCGGTGCCTTTCAGGCGCTGCTATTCGTGGCCGCCTACCGCCTGCCAGGTGGCTTGGCGGCTGTTGTAGGTGCAGCTCAACCCTTGGTGGTGATTGCCCTGGCCTGGGCTTTGGAAGGCAAACGCCCGGTCACCATGGCTTTAGTCGCTTGCATGATCGGCATTGTCGGCATGGGCATTTTGCTGTTATCACCAGAGAGCCAATGGGATACCTGGGGCATGGTCGCGGCGATTGTCGGGGCGTTGTGCATGGCTATGGGCACGTACTTGTCACATCGCTGGCGTAGCGGCATGCCGATTCTGGCCTTTACGGCCTGGCAATTGATGCTGGGTGGCCTGATGCTGGCCCCTCTGGCCTTGTGGCTGGACCCGCCGTTGGACAGTTCCTTGAGCGGCGTGCAAATCGGCGGCTATCTTTACCTGTGTCTGGTCGGTGCACTGCTGGCCTATACCCTGTGGTTCCGCGGGATTGCTGTTCTGCCGTCTGTGGCCGTGTCCTCGCTGGGTCTGCTTAGCCCTTTGACCGCCGTGATTCTGGGTTGGCTGATTTTGGGGCAAGCCATGACAGGCTCCAGCCTGCTGGGCATCATTTTGGTGATGGGTAGTGTGCTGGCAGTGCAGTGGATCAGCAATCGCCCCGCCAAATAAGAACCTTGCGCCCATAAAAATAGCGCCCCTTTTAACAATCTGGATGGGCGCATAAGAGAGTTCACTATCTTGCTACTCCGCTAGAAGCAGCAAGATAGTGACTAATAGCGTTCTTGCAGAACTTGAGCCAAATCGGTTGCAAAGCGCTGGGCGTCTTTGGCATCCAGATTCGCAAAGCTGACACGCAAGCCTTGAGCGGGATTGCTCACCCCAAAGACTTGTCCGGATCGAACCAGCCAGCCACGTGCAGCCAATCCTGCCAATACCGGCTCGGCTTCCCGATCCAGCGGAATCCACAGATTGAAGCCTTCCTCGCTATCCCAAAAAGGAATGCTCTGCTTTTTCAGGGCTTGCATCAGATCGGCACGAGCCTGTACATAAGCAGCTTGTGCAACACGAGTCTGCGCCTTGATGTCGGCATCCGTCAGCCCGTGCACCACCATTTGCTGCAACAGATGGCTGACCCATTGAGCTCCCGAAGCCAGACGCTGCGACAAGCGTTCGCTGGTTTGCAGGTCTGAAGCCACCAGGGCAACACGCAAATCCGGGCCCAAGCCTTTGGACACCGAACGGATCAAGGCCCAACGCAAATGATCGGCAGGAATCACGTTTCGGTAAGGACTGCTGGCCAGCATCCAGAAGTGATCGTCAATCATCAACAGCAATTCGGGATACTGCTTCAGGATTTGCTCGATCTGCTTGGCGCGGGCACGGCTTAGGGAACATCCCGTAGGGTTATGCGCACGTGGAGTCAGAATCAGGGCGCGCAGACCATCTTCCAAAGCCGCTTCCAGCGAGGCCGGCACAATCCCTTCGCTATCAACCGCAATGCCTACTGGCTTGTAGCCCAGCGTGTGCACGGAATTAATGCTATTCAGGTAACCTGGGTCTTCAATCCCGACCTTATCGCCCGCCAGCAAAAAGGCTTGCAGCAAACGCTCGATCGCATCGACCGCACCGTAGCTGACGTGGTAATCGGTTTCTGAGGGCGTGTCTTTATGGAACACCTGCTGACATACGGCACGCAATTCAGGCACCAAGGGGTCGGCACCATACAAAGCCTGGGTTTGGCCACGCACCCCGGCTGTCAATTGAGTAGGAGCCGGCAAATAGCCCAGCGCCGGATTACCGCTGGCCAGATCCTGCAAGGCCGAGCTGGCACCATGCCCTTCCCGCGCCAGCTCCCGGATTGCTTCACGAATCCGTGTCCCGCGACGGCCTTGTGCATCGGCCACCCCGGCGGAGACCAGGCGCTTGTATGCCAGGGCAACCGTATTCCGGTTCAAGCCCAGTGTTTGAGCCAATTCGCGTACCGGCGGCAAAATCTGGCCCGGAGCAATTCGCCCCAGTGCCACTTGCTGTCGGATATCATCGAAAAGTTCCTTCGCATTGCTTCCCTGGATATTCATTTTGACCTATGACATAATAGTTTATGCGCGACCCGCAGGGTCGAGTTTATCTTTTTTTTCTTCCTTACTGGTGCGCCATGTCCGAATCCGCCCCTGATCTACTTCACACCGAGCATTATCCCACCTCCACCAGTGTAGAGGCATTTCGGGAACGCATTGCCCTGGTACAACAAAGAATTGATGCTGCCTGCGTGCGCTACGGGCGTGCCGCTGGTGATGTACGTTTGCTCACCGTCAGCAAAACCTTCGGGATTGACCGCATCCGCCTGGCTTACCAGGCCGGTTGCCGCTTGCTGGGCGAGAACAAGGTGCAAGAGGCCGAAGGCAAGTACGAAGCCCTGCGCGAAGAACTGCCGGATTTGGAATGGGCTGTTATTGGACACCTGCAAAGCAATAAAGCCAAGTCCGTTGCACGCTTTGCCTCTGAATTTCATGCGCTGGACAAGCTCAAGACCGCTGAAGCACTGGACCGCCGCCTGCAAATTGAAGGCCGCAGTCTGGACGTTTTCGTGCAGGTGAACACCTCCAGCGAGGACAGCAAGTTCGGTTTGCCACCTGAAGAAGTGCACGCTTTTGTGCGCGAATTACCACAGTTCTCTGCCTTGAAAGTCAAAGGTCTGATGACCCTGGCCTTGATGGACGCTGACCCGGAACGGGTACGGCCTTGTTTTGCCCTGCTGCGCAATTTGCGTGATCAGTTGCGCAACGACATTCCCCACGCTGAAAACATCCGTGAGTTGTCCATGGGTATGTCGGGTGACTATGAAGTCGCTATTTCCGAAGGCTCCACGATTGTGCGCGTTGGACAAGCCATTTTTGGTGCACGCGCCACGCCCAACAACTTTTACTGGCCCGTCTCCGATACGGCAACAACATCATGAATCCACTACGCCTGATCATCCGCCAAAACGGTAAAGAAGTCGGACACTTTGAGTCCAGCCCCTGCTGTCCACCCGAGCAGCTGATTACCGTAGCCCGCCACCTGATGACGCTGCCTGACAGCGAACTGGAACTGCAACAAGCCAAAGGCGAACACCGCATTCTGGATAGCGGCCCGCACGGTTTGCGCGTGCTCAGCGCACAGGTTCTGTACGAAACCGTGGATTTGCAAGCCTGGTTGCAACAGGGCAGCAAAGTTACTGCCTGAACCTGATTGGTGTTCAGGTCACAAGCCTAACACCGTGGTTCGGCAAAGCGGCGTACCCAAGACGCCGCAACCATAAAAAAAACATACCCGGCTGTTAACCGGGTATGTTTTTTGTGTTTCAGACGACAGGAGCAAACGGCAACTTAGCGGTTCACCTGTTTGGCTGGCAAGGCGAAAGCCAACAAGCAGCTCACCATCAGACTACCAGCAAACAGCCACAGAGCGGCGCTGCCCGAAC
This sequence comes from Alcaligenes faecalis, assembly GCF_009497775.1. Classification (NCBI taxonomy): domain Bacteria; kingdom Pseudomonadati; phylum Pseudomonadota; class Betaproteobacteria; order Burkholderiales; family Alcaligenaceae; genus Alcaligenes; species Alcaligenes faecalis. Next base: position 1,868,675 of record NZ_CP031012.1, on the reverse strand, counting down.
CTGTCAGGTCGGTCACCCAACCAATCAGGGAGTTGCTGACCAGACCGGCAATATTGGCCAGCGAGCAAGCCAGAGCAAAACCGGTTGCTGCAGCCGTACCTTTCAGGAAGGTTGCTGGCAAGCTGAAGAACACAGGTACCGCACCCATAATCACGGCCGAAGCCACGGTAAAGGCCAGAACAGTCAACCAGGCGTGATGCGCCACAAAGGTACTGGCAACCAGGGCAATTGCACCGATGGTCAGCGGCACGATCAGGTGCCAACGACGTTCACGGCAACGGTCCGAGCTGGCACCAATCATCAACATGCCCACCACACCGGCCAGCGATGGAATAGCCGTCATCAAACCAATCTGGAAAGGATCCTGCACACCCGCCGCACGGATAAAGGACGGCATCCAGAAGCTGATAGAGTACGTACCCAACAGAATGGAGAAGTCGATCCCGCCCAGCATCCATACTTTCAGATTGAAGAAGCCATCTTTAAAGCTGTGCTTGACGCCCTTGCCTTCGGCATCGTCGGCAGCCAGGTCAGCGGCCAGAAGGGACTTTTCTTCATTGCTCAGCCACTTCGCGGACTGATAGTTGTTTGGCAAGGCCCAGAAGGTCAGGATACCGAGCAAGACACTAGGAACCGCCTCCAGGAAGAACAGCCACTGCCAACCGCGCCAGCCGTTCATGTGATCAAAGTGACCGATAATCCAGCCGGACAAAGGACCACCAATCACGCTGGACAAAGGCAAACCAATCATGAACAAGGCGATGATCTTGCCGCGTCGGTAAGTGGGGAACCACAGGGTCAGGTAGTACAACACACCTGGCAGGAAACCGGCTTCTGCTGCACCCAGGACAAAACGCAGAATGTAGAACTGCGTCGGTGTGGTGACGAACATGGTCAGGCCGGAGAGCAAACCCCAGGTAATCATGATGCGGGCAATCCACAGCTTGGCGCCCACACGTTCCAGAATCAGGTTGCTGGGTACTTCAAACAGGATGTAGCCCAGAAAGAACAGGCCCGCACCCAGGCCGTACGCCGTTTCACTCCACTGCAAATGATCGAGCATTTGCAGCTTGGCGAAACCTACGTTGATGCGGTCCAGATAAGCAGCCAAATAACAAAAGCACAGAAATGGGATCAGACGCCAGACGATCTTCTTGTAGAGATCTCCGTTTCCGTCCCGACCTGCAGGCACAGCCGTGGGACTTTGGATGGATGAATGCACCTTGTATATCTCCAGATAATTATTGGTATGCCTGGTGAACCAGAAAACTGCCTGATAACAGCGCCTGACAGAACACAGCAGGGCCCTGAACGCGTCCGCATTCCCCCCATTGGGCTGCAGACCGTTTACAGATGAAGAATGATGTATCAGCGGTGACTCCCGACTGCACATGCCCTGCTCTATCTATAGAGAGGTCAGGCACAGCGGGACCCGATCAGAGTGATGCGCCGAGCCCGGATCGCTCCCGGGTTCAGCGCAGTGCACTGCTTAGCTGGACTTCAGGTCCTGACCGTACAGGTCGTAGCCGTAAACCCAGGCCGGATCTTCTTGCGTGCGCAAGAAGGTATTGGCGTTGGACACGGACTGAACACGAGTCGCGCGCTCTTTGCGGTTGCTTTCGTACAGGTCGAAGGCGGTACGGAAATCCGACAAGCCAGTCTCTTGCAAGCAGCGAGTCAACATGGCGGCATCTTCAATGGCCATGCAAGCACCTTGAGCCATGTGTGGCTTCATGGGGTGACATGCATCGCCCAACATGACCAGACGACCACGACTCCACAAAGGCAGTGGATTACGGTTGCGCAAGGGCCACTTGGTAATGCTTTCGGTGGATTTGATCAGGTTCTGAACCGTGGAATGATAGCCTTCAAATGCGGCCAGCATCTCTTCTTGCGAGCTGTCTACGTACGCACCCTGGAAATCCCAGGCGGGATGTGGCACACCAGTCACAAAGTAGTATTCATCGCGCTTGCCGGTGGTGTAGTACACCATCATGTGACGGTCGTCTGTCCACCATTTCACACAGTCCTCGAACTCGTCGGCAAAGCGGGCCAGATTTTCGCCACGGATCAGGGCACGGTGTGCCACCCAGCCGCTGTAAATCGGGTCTTCTACGCCCAGCAGGGTTTCGCGGATTTTGGAGTGAATGCCATCGGCACCAATCACAATGTCAGCGGTCACGCTGGTGCCATCCGCAAATTCCAGCAGCACGCCCTCTTCGCGTTCCACCAGGTTTTGCAAACGCTTGCCAAAGTGCACGGTACCCGGCTTGATGCTGTCGATTTGCAAGGCGTGCATATCGCCACGGTGCACAGTGATGTACGACGCACCGTATTCTTTCTTGGCAAATTCACCCAGAGGGATACGGGACAGGTAGTCGCCCGTTTCGCCATCACGGCTGAACCAGAAATCAGGGTGCGAACCCATATCGTCCAGTGCTTTTTCCAGACCCATGCGGCGGAAAATCTTCATCACGTTGGGGCCCACGTGGATACCGGCACCCAAACGCGAGAATTCTGGCGCCTGTTCAAATACTTCTACCTCAAAGCCAGCTTGCTGCAACAGAGTCGCCGCAGCGGCTCCGCCAAGACCGGCCCCTACAATCGCAATCTTGACTGTTTTTTCCATCGTTAGCTCCAAATCACGGCACTCATTAAAAGTGCTCACCACATGTTTTTTAGTAGTGTACACACTAAGTTTAAGCATGAAAACAGGTGATTGAGCTAGGGTTTATACCTACCTAAAGCTAATTTAAATGACTAGAAAAGCAGCTTTTAACAAGGTTTTAAAACAGCAATATCAATAAGTTAAAAGAAAAAATCAAAACAAAACCAAGCCTTGAATATCCAGGCATCAAATTTATTTAATTTTCAGATTTAACAGTGTGTAGACTCATTTATTGCGGTGCACACCCTGAAACAGCAGATGCTTTAAATACGAAAGAACTGATCTGGATCAGGCGTGGACAGGCCCCTGGACAGGTATACTTGCCCAGTTGTTACGCAACTGGCCTGCCCATTCCACAACAAGACAGAAAGACTATGCAGCCTACCTCCCCCGTTTCTGAGCCTCAAACCTTGTCCTACGATGTCACCGAACAAATCGGCCACCTGCTGCGCAAGGCGGGCCAACGACATACGGCCATCTTTCAGCATTACGTGGGCGACACCCAGCTAACCGCTATTCAGTTCGTGACTCTCTGTGCGCTGCGCGACCACGGCCCCAGCTCGCAAACCGAGCTGGTCGAGGCCACGGCGGTCGACCAGGCCACCATACGGGGCATTATTCAGCGCCTGAAATCGCGCGATCTGATTGAACTGGCACCGGACAAGGACGACAGACGCAAGGTCATTGTGGAGCTGACCCAGGAAGGACTGGACCTGCTCGATCGCGTCATTCCCCGTGCCCATACCATCAGCGAACTGACCATGGGCAATCTGAACCCCGCAGAACGCGTGGCCATCGTCTATCTGCTACGCAAAATGATAGACAGCACCCTGGATATGAACGACAAAGAATAAGGCCGAACATCACTTGAAGAGACTATGTTTTATTCGGCCTTTAAGATATATTTAAAATACATCTTATAACTGATCTGCCATGACTCCTTTGACTGCCTCCCCCGCCTCTACCCGCCCAGAATGGCGCGCATTCCTGGAACTGGGATTTCGTCCCCTTTATCTTTTAGCCACGCTTTGGGGCGCTGCCAGCATTGCGCTCTGGCTCTATACGCCCGGCTGGCTGGCCAATGCGGCCATCCCTTCCCTGTATTGGCATGCCCATGAAATGCTCTGGGCCTTTATCGGCACGATTGCCGTGGGCTTTTTGCTGACCGCCAGCGCTACCTGGACGGGACAGCCCACTCTGCGCGGCCCCTCGTTGGGCGCCTTGTGTCTGATCTGGATTCTGGCGCGCTTCAGCCTGCTGCTTCCCAATGGCCTGATGGCGGCATTGCTGCTCGATGCCCTCTTCTTTGCCATTGCCGCGGCTGAACTGGCCCGTGTCATTCTGATCGCCCGCAACAAGCGCAATTACGGCATTCCCCTTGCGATGCTGGCCCTGGGCCTTAGCCATGCCCTGTTCATGTACAGCCTGATGCAAGGGCAAGATCCCATGCCCTACTTCTACAGCGGCTTCTGGACCATGGGCTTGATCACCTTGCTGATTGCCCGTCGCATCATCCCCTTCTTTGCCATGCGTGCCTTGCCGGGCCTGAGCCTGCCTGCGCAAACTCGCAGCGGCCATTGGCAAATGGGTTTAAGTGCCATTGCCATTGCCTTGTCGCTTAGCCCCTGGCGTTTGCCTTTGGCCATTGTTCTGGCCGCTTTGGGCTTGATCGCCTGCTTCCAGTGGCTGCGCTGGAAGCCCTGGGCCAGCCGCAATACGCCGCTGCTATGGATTCTGTACCTGGGCTATGCCGGTCTGGCACTGGGTCTGCTCAGCGCGGCGGCCTATGAGGCAGGCTGGATTCTGCGCGCTGCCTGGCCGGTGCATATTGTGGGTCTGGCCGGTTTTAGCGTAATGATTATCGGCATGCTGACCCGTACCGCTCTGGGTCATTTGGGCCGCCCCTTGCGTGCCACACCCAAAGTGGTGCTGGGTTACGGTTTCCTGATTGCCGCCTGTGTCTTGCGTTTGCTGGCCCTGGTCCCCAGCAGCTGGAGCCTGCCTTTGCTGCATGCCGCGGGCCTGTGCTGGATTCTGGCCATGCTCAATTACCTGCATCAGTTTGCCCCCATGTTGATTCGCCCCCGACTGAACTGATCGCAGCGTCGGCGCCACACTTTAAAAAACAAAGTCCCTGGCGCCGTTTATCTTTATTTTCTGCCTGACAGTGCCTGCTTATACTAAGCAGGCACGTTGCTTGCACCCTCTGCAAGCAACGCAGGACGGATCGTTCTGATCCTTGTTTATTCCGCGCTCTCATCCCCATGTCTCTTGCCTTGTCGGCTGGCCCCTTCCTGAAACGCATTCTGCTTGGCGGACTGTGTGCTGTACTCTTGCCGCTTTCTGCCCAGGCCGCTGATGCCTGCCATGGCAGCCGGGATCTGGTCGTTGTAGGCCATATGGATGACGACCTGCTGTTCATGAACCCGGACCTGTCCAGCAATATCCAGGCCGGTGCCTGCATGCAGGTTCTGTATCTAACCGCCAGCGAACGCAAAGGCGGGCTGGAATATATGTACAGCCGCGAACAAGGGGTGCGCGCCGCCTATGCTTATATGGCGGGGCTGGTCAATGAATGGCAGCAAACCCGCTTGATGGTGGGCAGTGCCTCGATCACGCAATTTACCTTGCGAGCCAGACCCGGCATTCAGCTTAGTCATTTGCGTCTGCAAGACCCGTGGCTGGGCCCCGGCTGGGGAAGCCTGACGCCCTTGAGCCGTGCAGAATCCGTGCCGGGCCAAACCGTACAAACACTGGATAGCCCACAACAGACGCTGAACCGCGAGCAACTGGTTCAAACACTGGCCGCCCTGATACGCCTGTATCGGCCCACCAGCGTTCGCTATCTGGACGACACCAATCCCGTGCCTTATACCCAGCTGTGCTGGCGTTGCACCGGACACGGGCACCCGGACCATATCGCCAGCGCCCGCCTGGTTCGGGAAGCCATGCTGGCCGCCCCCGGCAATTACGCGCAAATTGGCTATGTGGACTACCCCATTCAAGAGCAGGCCCGCAATCTGACCTTGAATGAAATCCACAGCAAAACCGAGATTTTCCGGCGCTATGCCTGGCACGATCAACATGCCTGCAAAGGCCCCGCAGTGTGTCAGGAACCGGCCGGCCCTGCCGCCGCCTGGGTACAACGCAGTTACTACACCAGCCGCGCAGACTATCCCGCCAGCCTCTTGAGTGACAGCGAAGGCAGGCTCAGCTTTTTCGCCTCGGGCGAACAGAACGACGCCATCAATCAATGGGATGTACAGGCGCAGCGCTGGACCACTCTGGGCGGACGCACGGCGGATACCTTGAGCGCCTTCCAGTACGCAGACGGCAGCCCCGGCCTGTTTGCACGCGATGCAACCGGACAAGTCTGGTTCAGCCGCTCCCCGGATGAGGACGACTGGCTGGCCTGGCAAAAAATACCCGGCCCGCGCGTGCTGCACACCCCCGTGGTCAGCCGCCGCGACAGCCAGGCTCTGGCCATGGGCACCGATGGTCGTTTTTACTGGAGCGCCGCCCGCCAGCCTGATTACGGCTGGAGTGCCTGGAAAGCTCTGCCAGTACTGGAGCAAGCCACCTACCCCGCGACCCTTAGCCTGGATACGCAGGGACGCGCCCATGTCTTCGCCAGCAATCTACAAGGCCAGCTATTCCAGACCTATCAGCAAAGCGACTCGAAATGGCAGGCCTGGAAAACGATTCCTGTACCCCCCATCAGCGGCGGACTGGCGTCCATCCTGAATGCCCAAGGCCATATAGAGCTGTATATGCGCGATCGGCAAAGCCAGCACTTGCAACGCCTGACCCAGGGCAACGCGCAAAGCTGGTCCCGCCCGCAAGACCTGGGTTTGAACTACGTAGGCACTCCCGCACTGAGCCTGGGCGAAAAAGAGCAAGTCGTCGTCGCGATTCAAAAGAGTCCGGGTGGCGCGATTGTGCTGCTAGATCAGGGGCAGGAACTGGAAGTGGACAAGCAATCCGCCTCGCAACCCGTTCTGTACAGACTGAACGGCACGCTGTATCTGGCCAGCCGTCCCGTCGGCCCCCTGCAGCGCTATCGACTGCTGGAGCGCCGTCATGGCAAGTGGGTGCAGGTAGCCTTGACGCAGGCCCCGCCCCCTGGAGGAGGACAGTCCTTTAGCGAAGCCCCCGCCTTCATCACCCAACCCTATGTGCAGCCTTGAGGCCCGAATTAGCCCTTTAAAACGTAACAAAGTACGCAAGCACGAGCCGGGCTTCCAGAGCAAAGCCGGGCCAAGAAGCGAATCCAGTTATTGATCCACGCCCCGGCCCTAAACCCGGAATCAAGACCCATACCGTAGTATCTTGTTGCAACAGCGTGCGCTGGCTCTCTCAGCTCCAGTACAATCGCCCGCTAACGGCCGCCGGCTTATCGGTGCCTTACTCTTTTAGCTACTCTTCAGAGATCATGAAGCCAACTACCTTATTTGCAGCCCTGTTGGGCGTCGTCATCGGCGCCGGTGGCGCGATTTATTACGCCAAAAACGTACCCGTACCGGCAAGCAGCCCGATCAGCAGCGCCCCCAGCAGCATCGGTGCTGCTCAAACCCTGGTATTGGGCCAATCCGTCTCTGGCGAATTGACCAGCAAGAGCTTTTTGAACCTGAGCGATGGCGTACGCAGCAGCCTGTTTGATGTAAAGGCTGAAGCCGGCCAGATCATCAAGATCAGCGTGAGCGGCCCCCTGCGCCCGCAAATCAGCGTGCTGCGCAACGGCGAGCTGGTAACACGTACTCAGCGCTGCGAGGACTGCCCCGAGAGCGAGACCAAAGGCCAGGCCACCACACTGGGCTTCAAGGCTGATTTCAACGACACCTACCAAGTGGTTGTCAGCGGTTTCAACACCAGCGCCTACGGTCCGTTCCAGGTTGTCGTCGACACTCTGAAAGCCTACACCGGCGAGCCTTTGACTCAAGACCAGACCATTCATGACTGGGCACTGGGCGGCCAGAAGCGCTACCGCTTGAATATCGACAAGGACGGCTTGTACAGCCTGGCCATGAAGGCCGAGCAAAACAGTATGGACGCCTATCTGAAGCTGATGGATCGTCGCGGCATGGAACTGGCCTCGGACGATGACAGCGGTGGCGGCACCGATGCACGCTTGCAGGTGTACCTGAAAGCCGGTGAATACATTGTTCAGGCTAGCTCGGCCATGGGCGCACAAAACTTCCAGGGCGGCTTCTCGCTGGAGATCAAGCCTGAAGAAATGTCCGGCGAAATCGAACTGAAGAATGGCGATACCCTGACACTGGACGGCGATGGCAAAACCGGCTTGTTTACCGGCGAAACCCAAACCTACAGCTTCACCTTGGCTGAGCCCAAACTGGTGACGGTACAAATGGACGCCCAAGGCTTCCAGGCCACACTGGAAGTGGACTCCACCAGCGCCAATCAGTATGGCGATGAAGCCGGCCAACAACGCGTACGCGGTGTCCTGGCTGCTGGCGAACACAAGGTCAAGATCTCCGGCTCCAACCAGGCTGGCCTGTTTGTGCTGTCGGCCTCCGAAGATGGCGTTCCTGAAAATGCCGGCGGTGGCGTGATCCGCGTGGGCGAGCCTCGTCAGGCTTTGATGCTGCAAGGCATTACCAGCGACAGCTACCAATTGTCCGTGCGTCAGGCAGGCAGCTATGTCATCGATATGACCTCCCCTACCTTCGACACCTACCTGACCTTGCGTAAAAATGGCCAGACAGTGGCTGAAGACGACGATAGCGGTGGCGATCTGAATGCTCGTCTGGAAGTTCAGCTGGAAGTGGGCGAGTACGAAATACAAGCCATGTCCCTGGGCAGCTATGACCGCGACATGGAATATGAGCTGTCGGTGAAACGTCGCTAAGACAATTCAGGCAAGCTGATATCAAGGCTGAAAGCTCCCGGGCTTTCAGCCTTTTTTCTTGCCCGAAGGCCAGCCTGGCCTTGATCTGGAGCAAGAGTTTTCACCCTTCAGGGTATACACCTAAGTACGCTCTCCCTGCCCGCAAAGCCGCATCGACACTGGCTTTGAAAAGTACCCTCTCTCCTTTTTTGCCTGGCGTTTGATCTGCTTACGATTTGCTTTTTGGATTACCTTGATAATATAAATGCAAATCATTATCATTAATTTCATTATTGATGCGCTACCTTTTATCAGGAGCAATGCATGCAGACACTCGCACAACAGCCCCAACACGCTCTCACCCAACGCGACGAACTGGCCTCCTGGCGCAGTTTGATCACACAGGGAAACCAGGCCTTTCAATCCCACAATTACACCGATGCCATCGCGCACTACCAACAGGCCCGCGCTTATGTAAAACCGCTGCTGTTTGGCTCTTGTGAAGGGGCCGACGCCACCATTGCCGCCTGGGTTATTGCTCATTTGAATCTGGCCGATGCCTGCGAGCAGCTGGGTCAAAGCGACGAACAGGGTCTGCACCTGTGTACGGCGCATGAAACCCTGTGCTGCGCGGCAGCCAATACGCACCTGGCCGACGACTGGCGCATGGCCGCCTGGCAGCACAGCCGACGCACTTATGCCGAGCTGGCCCGCTATGCGCGTCGCTACCCCCATCATGTCCCTACCTGCTCTGCCCTGTTCTTAGGGGCGGTCAGCCCGCAGGAACGCTCTTTTTCTCATTAAGTTTCATTCTGTCCCCCAGGCGCAACCGGCCTGGGGTTTATCGAGGAGTGCGTTTTGTCTTACACCTTACCTGCCCTGCCTTATGCCTACCATGCTCTGGAGCCCCATATCGACACCCAGACCATGGAGATTCACTACAGCAAACATCATCAGACCTATATCAATAATCTGAATGCGGCACTGGAAGCGGCCAACTTGCCCTACCCGCCTATTGATGAGCTGGTAGCCGGGCTGGATACCTTGCCTGAATCCCTGCGTAATGTCGTGCGCAACAATGGCGGCGGTCATGCCAACCACAGCTTGTTCTGGACCGTCATGACGCCCGATGCCGATACCACCATTCCCAAAGATCTGGCCCATGCCATAGACCGGGATCTGAGCGGCTTCGAGAAATTCAAGGATGCCTTTACCAAAGCGGCGATCTCGCGTTTTGGCAGTGGCTGGGCCTGGCTGAGTGTCACCCCGGAAAAGAAACTGGTGGTGGAGAGCAGCGGCAATCAGGACAGCCCGCTGATGCACGGCAACACGCCCATTCTGGGCCTGGACGTGTGGGAACACGCCTACTACCTGAAGTATCAGAACCGTCGGCCTGAATATATTGCAGCTTTCTTCAATGTGATCAATTGGCCTGAAGTGCTGAGAAGATATCTGGAAGCCGTTAAATAAGGCGCTTTTACAGCCTGTCGTTTTACAACCTGCCGTAACCCTATCTCCCTGCCCGGAAATAGGTGGCGTCAAACGCTTTGGCTTGTCGCCCTTTCCAAGCAACCCTCCACTTCTGGAGGGTTTTTGCTTTGGGGAGACATCCATACTCAGTCCCGCTTCCAAGCCTGGGTTTGGCCCAATTGCGTTAACAATCACCAAACGCTATGTTGATTGTTAGCGCCCTTACCACACTCGTCCTTAGGCCCCATCATGTTGAGTCTCTGCGATCGTATTCAATCCCTACGTTCCCTGTTTCACTTCGATGCAGTGCAGCTTCTGGGTTGTGCACCGCAAAGCCGTACGCATCTGGAATTGCATTGCGAAGGCTATAACCTGAACTGTGCCTCTGCCTTGGGAACGGGCTTTCCACAGATCTACGCACCAGGCTTTACGGCCCAGGCCTCTCCCCACGATTTGCTGCCACCCTCCATTTCCGAATGTTCGGACACCATGGACCCTCCTTTTCGCAGTACCGCCATCTATACCGATGCCCTGCTGCGTGGCGGGTTTCAGGATGGAATGACGGTAGAACTACAACGCGGGGATTCATATTTGGGGATGATTCACTTCTCGTCCCAACAGCCAGGAAGCTTCAATCGCCATGTCCGTACGCTGGCGCTGGGCGCAAAAATCTTGCTGGAAGATGCCATGCAGAACATGGTTTCGCAAAACGGCCTTGTCTTGCATCTGGTGCCACAGGCAGGCGGGCTGATCATGCGTGAGGACATGCTCTCTGACGCTTCCCAGTTCAGCCCTGCTTTAGCTAAAGCTCTGTCCTTCATGGGCCAGGAAACTTCAACCTTGCAAGCGTTCTGGTTGGAAGGCAAACGAAGCTATCGACTGCAAGCGCAGCGCTTTCCCAAGGGGGATGTCTTGGTGCGACTGGTGCCCGCCCCCTTGCCTGCTGCGCTCAGCGCCAAGGAAATGCAGGTGCTGGGCTGGTTGGTGACGGGCTATACCGACCGGGAAATTGCAGCCAGCCTGTTTTTAAGCGAGCGCACCGTGCATTCTCATGTCACCTCCTTGCTGCGCAAACTGGGCATTACCAGACGAACAGAAGCCGCTGTCAAAGCGGCTCTGAATCATTGGTATGTGCCGGATATGCATGGCGCTATTCTGGCGGCGGTGCCCGGACTCTGCCACTAAACGACAAAGTCCGGGGTGCCGTTCAAGCCATGCGGATAAAGGCGAGTTAACGCAGACCGCTTAGCAAGTTTGCCGCTTCATCCACGCAAGCACGTTCCGCATCCAGCAGCGTATCGCCGCCCATCCCACCCAGGAATTCCGCGTAAGGATCAGCCAGCGTGCGTACGCCAGTCAGCTCCTCAATAACGGCCTGACCGCAGAATGGCAAGTAATGCGGGCTGTATCCTCCTTCCTGCACAAAAGCGATACGGCCTTCGCAAACTTCCTCGGCGCAGTCGATGATTTGACGGGCCATCTGACGGAAGCCGGACGCTGTCACCATCATGCGCGCCAGTGGGTCCATCATGCTGGCATCAAAACCCGAGCCCACAATAATCAGCTGCGGTTTGTAGGCGCGCAGAGCAGGCAACACCACTTTTTCCATGGCATAAAGGTAGGCTGCATTCCCGCCACCAGGAGGCAAGGGGACGTTCAGGTTGTAGCCCAGGCCTTCGCCCTCGCCGCGCTCCGTCGTGAAGCCGCTATTGGCGGGAAAGCACAGATGCTGGTGCAGGGAAATGGTCAGAACCGAAGGATCATTCCACCAGATATCTTGCGTGCCATTACCGTGGTGCACGTCCCAATCCACAATGGCGACACGGTCCAGACCCAGTTCCTCGCGGGCATATGCCGCAGCTACTGAGGTGTTATTGAAAATGCAAAAGCCCATCGCACCGGCACGGGGTGCATGGTGGCCGGGTGGATTCACCAGCGCATAGCCATTGCTGACTTCACGGCTGACTACTTTCTTGACCATCTCAATGGCACCACCCGCGGACAGCATGGCAATTTCAAGCCCGCCATTACCCATGGTGGTAATGCCATCGCCCGTATCGCCACCGGTTGGCAAGGCACTGACACGCTTCATGTTTTCCAGATGCTCTGCAGTATGAACGCGCAAAATATCCTTGTCGCGCGCAGGCTTGGCCTGGATGCTGGTCAGATGATCAATTTGCCCGGACGCGCAGACCAGCTCGTGAAAGCGGCGCTTGGTATCCGGGTGGGCCAAGTGATGACCAATCGGCTGCAAACGCGCGCCCAGATTCGCAGAGGCAAGACTGCCTGTCCCTGTATCTACCCAGCCGTAAAGTGTGTTCCAAATATATCCTGTTGCCATGTCGTCTCCTTTCTTTTGGTTTGTTTGGCAGAACCATAGTAGGGATCTGAACGGCGGAAAGAATCCGTAGGATTGCCGAATTTATAGACGGGTCAGGAAACACCCACGGCAAAAGAGGCAGAGGACGCTTGTTTGCCAAAGCGCTCTCTACCTCTTTATTCGGGCCGATTTACTTGTAAATGGCGGGCAAGGTCTAAACCAGCTCGGCTACCTTGATTACTGTGGCTCCACAAGCCTCAACCAGCTCGGCATCGTAGCTGGCGAACAGCACGACACGGTCTTGTGACCAGATCTCGAACTGTTCAGCCAAAGCAGCACGAGCCTGCGCATCCAGACCGTTGCTAGGGCCATCGGCAATGACTACAGCCGGGTCTCCCAAGGCCGCCGCCGTCAGAAATACCTTGCGGCGCGTGCCTGTGGACATCTGCTCAAAGCGTTTATCCAAATGTGGTTCCAGCCCTAATCGGTAGGCCAGATCCAGCGCATTGTCATCCACATGGGTGTTCTTTTCTGCGGCGATTTGCTCCAGCAGTTCTCGGCCTGTCTGGGACGGAAACAGCATGCAGTTGTCCGGCACATAAGCCATACGGGCGCGGGCTTGTCGGGCGGCTTTCATCAGCGAATGCCCGTCTATCCACACTTCTCCGGTATCCGGTTCGAGCAAGCCAGCAATGATATTCAGCAAGGTGGATTTGCCGGTACTGTCTTCTTCACAGAGAGCCACGCAGCCAGGCTGAAATGTATGAGTCAGCCCCTTGAAAACGGGGTAATCGCCATAGTTTTTACTGAGATTATCTATGCGTAGCATGCTGGAAATCACTGCCAAAGAGGCGCCCGGACAGACACAAGATGCTCTGACGAGGCGGGATGAAAAACAAGTACGGGACTGCCCCGAACAGGGGCCTTAGTATAGGTCTTTATGGGCTGACGTTTGGGCTGCTTGCTGCGTCGTGACCATACAGGGTTCAGCAGAAATAAAGCAAAAACCTTGTCGGGAACAATCTTGCCAGGCACTCATGTGCAGATCTACAGCCACAGCCAAAAAAATAGCCTGAAACAAGACAAGCTTGTTCAGGCTATTTTTTGTGCGGACCTGCTTATCCTAAGGCTGTATCCAGCAGCATCATCAGGACAAAGCCGATCATCAAACCGCCAGTCGCAAAGGTTTCATGTCCTTGCCGGTGCGATTCGGGAATGATCTCGTGGCTGATCACAAACAACATGGCACCCGCTGCAAAGCCCAGACCAAAAGGCAGAAGCACCAGCGAGCTGCTGACAGCCACCGCACCCAGCACGGCCCCAACCGGCTCCACCAGGCCACTGGCCATACCCAAAACCACCGAGAAAGTACGGCTATAACCCGCGGCCAGCAAGGCCAGCGCCACCACCAAACCTTCAGGCACGTCCTGAATGGCAATACCCGTGGCCAGCGCATTGGCGCGCACACCTTCATTACCCACATAGCCCACGCCAATGGCCAAGCCTTCCGGGAAGTTGTGCAGCGTAATGGCGATCACAAACAGCCAGGTGCGGCGCAGCTTGGTAGACGAGGCGCTACCGGGACCTTCGCGCCCCTTGATGAAGTGCTCGTGTGGCAGGATGCGATCAAGCAGCATCAAGGCTGCGGCACCCAACAAGATGGACAGGCCCACAGCGGAACCCGCACCCCAGGCACCACCGCCAAACACTTGCTGGCTCTGTGCCGCTTCCAGACCCGGCAGCACCAGCGAGAAAGCACAAGCAGCCAGCATCACCCCTGCCCCAAAGCCATACAGCGTATCTTGCGTACGCTGCGACATGGTTTGAGAAAACATGACAGGCACAGTCCCCAGTGCCGTGGCCAGTGCAGCGATGGAGCCGCCTACCAGGGCCTGCAGGACCACCGGGTGATCTTGTGCATACAGCCAGAACTGATGACAGAGCGCCCAGACGCCGCCCATGGAGATGATGAGTCCAACCCACAGGCGCAGGTGTTGGCACCAGTTAGGCGAGGTTCCCTTATTGGGTAAAAAGTAGTGGCTTGTTTTCGGTTTCATAGCCATGCGCCCCCAGAAAATTACGCAATCCAGGTTTGCCTAGTACAGACGCAAAGAGCCGTAAAACGGCTCTTTGCAAAGGCATGGATGCTGTACAAACCATCATAGCGACTTCATCTTCGATTTAAAACATAAATATCGAAATGCTAACAATTCTCATTAGCATTTCAACAAATAAGCCACAATCCATGAAATCAGCGTGGGGTTTGATCGCTCTCCAGCCAGTTTTCTGTGTTTTGCATGGCAATGCAAAACCGAATTAATACTGCCTCACGCAGCGTGCAATTGGTGCTTGATCGCCTCCAAAGCCTGGGCCTGATCAGCCACGGCATTTTCCAATTCAACCAGCTCCTGCTTGAGCTGTTCCAGGCTTTGTTCAGCCTGCTCCACCACCTGTTCCGCCAGCTCCTGGGCGCTATTCATCACCACATCATTCAAGCTCATGTACAGGCGGTTGTAGTCAATCAGCGGCGCTTGCCCTTCCCCCTGCTCCTGGAACACTTCATAGCCAATATGAGCAGGCAGATTCAGTGTCGGCAAGTCTGGCTGAGTCAGCTGAAAATTCGCCAGAACCGTCTGGTTGAGCTCTGCAAATACCTTGCCTATGTTCTGGCCAAGCTCGGTACGCACAGCGGCAACATCTTGCTGGGCAGCATGTTTTTCCAGCACCTCGGGCAATTGGGGCACGACTCGCCGCCAGGTGCCTTCGGTCAGAGCCTGGACGGCTCCTTGCAAGACTACTGTTTGTTCTTCAATACGCTGACGCAATTGAGCAGCGGCCTGCTCCAGCGTTTGCGTCAAAGGACTCAGGATTGCCTCTTCAATATGGTGCAATTGCAGCTCGGCAGGTTTGCGCTGCTTGTACGCCAAGGCAGGCTTCAGCAAGTTTTGCACCGCCAGATACAAGCGCTCGAAACCCGCTTGCTCCAAGCCCTGCTCTTCATCCTGTTGACTGCGCGCCATATGCACGGACAGGGACAAGGCCGGTTTGAGCAAATCACTGCTCAGCCCCCAATGGTTCAGCGCCTGCGCTGCCCGCGTCATCAGGTCCTCTTCCTGCAACTGGCGGTTATCGGCCGTCTTGTTGCAAAGCACTTTGACGATCTCGTCGTCGATCTCATCTTCCTCGATACGATCGCTGCGGGTAATCACCGGCAGCAAGGGCTTGTTGCGGCGCAATTCCACCAGCAAATCGCCCAGCTCCTGAACCTGCCCCGGTGCGCTGGAACTGCTCAGCCACAAGAGCGCATCCGTGCTTTCCAGAAACTGCTGCGTCAATGCAGCATTATGAGCATTGGCCGAGTGCAAACCGGGGGTATCCAGCAAGACCAGCTTCTCGCCCAGACACACGCCTTGCAAGGCAACGGTGGTTTCCGTTGCGCCCTCCTGAAAACCCTCAGGCATGGGCTGCATCTGCCCATCGGCAAGACGGAAGAAATCCACGCTATGGCCCTGACGACGAAAACGGTCCGCCAGGAAATTGCACAAGGAGCTTTTACCGGCATTAAAGGAGCCAAATACCAGCAGCATGATGCGATCGCGGAAACGATCCGCCAATTCCTGTGCCGGTGCCAATGCAGACCAGGAAGCCGCCCAGGCTTCTCTTTGTGCCTGCAACTGCTGATTCACTTGTTGAGCAGTTTGCGCCAACGCCCCCTGCTCGACCAAAGCCGTGCCGGACAAGGCTTGCGCCACCGTCGTCTGGCCCAAATCCGCCAGCCACTGCTCCATCCTGGCAATAGCGGGCTGCATATCCTGACTGGCAGGATTAAGCTCCGCAACTGCCTTGATAAACGTGCTTTCCACCGACATTACGCATGCTCCAATGTGGACAGACCTTCCAACGCCTGGCGCGTTTGTTCAAGCTGGTTTTCAGTCGTTTCGATCTGCTTTTCCAAAGCCACACGGCCATCCGAGACTTCAAAATAATGGGTGAAGTCCTGAACCAGCTTGTCGCGTCCGGCCTGTTCGCAGAAGATGCGGCGCAGATCGGCACGGTACTTCACCGACACACCCATCACCGCAATCATGACGGTATCCATGCTGCGCACCGAAGTACGTTGAGCCGCTGGCAAACCTACGGCACCGTACTCCACCAAGTGACCATTGATCGCAATACACGCACGCGAATAGGCAATCTGCAAACGGGCCCGCTCTTGCTTGCCTGCTGTCATCTTGAAACCAAACTCGAAGGTATCCGGCACCAGGGAATGATCCACACCAGGGGCATTGACCACCGGCTCCAGATCCTTCTCGATACCTTCCAGAATCTTGCGCAGACCTTCCACAAAATCAATGTGCTGCTGCTTTTGCGTCTGCTGCAGGCTGTGCAGACTTTGCTCTTGCGTTTGTTGCAAGGCATTCAGTTCTTGCGTCAGCTCGGTCAGCAAGGCTTCACGTTCGAACTCGCGGGCTTGCGGCACACGCTTCAAGGCGGCCTCCAAAGAAGCCTGCAAAGCTGGAATTCCGCTTTTCTCCAGCATGAGCTGCTTGCCACCTTCACGGCCCTGGCGATAGCGGGTGCTGGACACCGGGTGCAGTGTCACACCGGCACACTGCTGCTGAATGGCGCCCAGCACTTTCTCTTGCTGCTCGTCATCGGTCAACTGGTCGATCTGGCTGATGACCATCAGATTCTGACGCTGCGAGCGCTGATGATCTGCGGCCAGCTCTTGCAGCAAATTGCTTTCCAAGGCGTCCAGCTCACCTTCTTTGGCAGCGTGGACGAACAGGCGAATATCCGCCTGCAAACCCATGGCTTCACGTGCCAGGGCATCATCCTGCAAGGCCACGTCTGCATACAGGCCCGGCGCATCCAGCCAGCGCACACCTTCATGCACGTGCTCGGCCAGCGCGACGGTTTCACGGCGGTCAGCCACATTGAACACATCACTGCCCATCAACTCATTGAGCAGACGACTTTTACCGTGATTGTATTTACCGACTACGGTCACCGTTGGCGGCACGTTCAATTGCAAGAGAACGCGCAAACGATCCAGATCCCAGCGGCGCTGTGGCAACACGGCCAACACAGGCTCCAATACTTGATCAAGAGATAGTGCCAACTGATTCATAGTCTCTTCCTTTTTTTCACTTATGTTTGGACCCAAGCAGGCGATAAGCCACCAAGCCAAACACCACGCCCCAAAATGCGGCGCCCAGTCCAAACAGGCTCATACCTGATGCGGTAGTTAGAAATGTGATGACAGACGGCTCGATATAGCCGCTTTCACTGACCATCACCCGCACATTGGCCACAATGGCCCCTATCAAAGCCAGACCCGCCAGGGCTGCAATCAAGGAGGCGGGCAAAGCGGTGAACAAATACACAATCGAGCCAGCAAAAGTGCCGCCCAAAAGATAAAACACGCCATTGGCAATACCGGCCACATAACGCTTGTCCGGGTCAGGATGAGCATCCTTGCCCGTGCACAAGGCGGCAGTAATGGAAGACAGCACAATGGTGATGCCACCAAAACAGGCCACCAGCATCGAGGCCAGGCCGGTGCCAGCCAGCACGGGGCGCGACGGCGTGGGGTAACCCGCCAACTGCAAGACCGCCATGCCGGGCAGATACTGCCCCGTCAAACTGACCAGCACCAAGGGTAAAGTCAGGCTCAACAAGGTGGCGATATTGAATTCCGGAGTCACCCACACCGGGCGGGCCAGCTCCAGCTGGAACGCTTCCATATGCACTTGGCCGCTAGCCATGGCCATCACAAATCCGGACAAGGCCACCAGCACAATCGCATAACGCGGCAAGAAACGCTTGCCCAGCAAATACACCGCCAACATCACCAGTACGATGGCAGGCATGTCGCTGCTGGACTTGAACGCCGCCATACCGAACTGGAGCAAAATACCGGCCATCATGCCCCCGGCAATGCCTTTGGGGATGAAGGAAAGAATCTTTTCAAAACCGCCTGTCAGACCAATGACGACGATAATCAAGGCGGCGCTAAGATACGCCCCCACCACTTCAGGCATGGTGATGCCTGGAAACAGGGTCAGCAGCAAGGCCGTGCCTGGCGCGGACCAGGCCGTAATAATGGGCAGTTTCAGATACGCACTCAGGAGCAAACCGCTCAAACCCGCGCCTATGGAAATCGCCCAGATCCAGGAGATCAGCTCCGCATCGGCAATTCGGCCTACTTGTGCAGCCTGAATAAAGATCAGCAAAGGCCCGGCATAGGCAATCAACACCGACAAAAATCCGGCCACCCAGACCGACGCCGATCCACTTTTCAATCCCATCGTTTTGTCTCCCCAGTCTTGTTGTTTGAATTCTCAACTTTACTCGGTGCTCAGACTGCGCTGGGATCGCAGCCTGAGTTTTTTTTACTGCCGGGCCGTCCCAAGGCTCGGCACCCCCGGTAAAAAGCGCCCCCTCGGGGGGCAGCAAGCCGAAGGCGCGGCGTGGGGGCCCTTCTTATTGCTGTGTAACTTAAATGGCCGAAGGGTGCGTCGCCAAGGGAGTCACGGAAATCTGCATGTAAGGGAACAAGGGCAAGGCGCTGAGCATATTGTGCAGCTCTTCATTGCTCTCTACATCGAACACGCTGTAGTTGGCGTACTGACCCACCACGCGCCAGATATGCGGCCACTTGCCCGAACGCTGCAGGTCCTGCGAGTAGGCTTTTTCTTCGGCCTTGATACGGGCAGCCTCTTCGGCTGGCAGGGAATCAGGGATATCAACAATCATGTGAACCAGATAAAGCATGGTGTTCCTTTCTAAAAACAAGCGCTCGGGCACTCAGGCCTGGGCTAAAAAATTCAGTACGGCGCGCTCGAAGGCTTCGGGCGCTTCCAGATTGGACAGGTGCGAGGCTGGTACGACGGCCACTTTGGAGCCAGGAATACTGGCTTGCATGGCCTGAGCATCGGCAACTGTCGTAACCGGGTCCCACTCGCCAGCGACCAGCAGGGTTGGTGCCGCAATACGGCTGATCTGATCACGCAAATCCGACTCGGCCAAGGCATCGCAGCAGGCGGCGTAACCCAGTGGGTCCAGCTTGGCCAGACTATCCTGCATGGCTTTGACCAGTTCGGGCGATTGCTGGATAAAGGCTTCACCAAACCAGCGCGAAGGCGCCGAGTCCGCCAGGGTACGCATCTGGGCGGCACCGCCTTGACGCAAAGCGTCGGCCCGTTCCTGCCAGGCTTGGGCAGTACCAATCTTGGCCGCGCTATTGCACACGATCAGCGCGTTCAAACGCTCCGGTGCATTCACCCCCAACCACAAGCCAGTGTGGCCGCCCATGGACAGGCCACAAAACGCAGCGCGTTCAATATCCAGCGCATCCAGAATCGCCAGCACATCACGCCCCAAATCCTTGAAGCGGTATGGGCCGGGAGTGACCGGGCTGCCGCCATGACCACGGGTGTCATAACGAATCAGACGATAGGACTGGGCGAAGCCTTCCACCTGCGGGTCCCACATCTCTTGTGTGGTGCCCAGGGAGTTGCTCAGAATCAGGGCCGGGGCCAGCGGATCACCTTCCACGCTGACGCGGAACATGCCCCGTTCGGTATTCAAGGCGCTGGGGCTGACCGTCATTGGCCCTCTCCCTGCTTGGCAGCGGCAATGGGCAAACCAATCATTTCTTCCAGTGCCTCATGGGTCAAACCGGGCACCAGATCAATCAGCTGCAAACCGTCTGGTGTGCAAGCCAGGGTCGCCAAATCGGTATACACACGCTTGACGCAAGCCAGGCCGGTCAAGGGGTAGCTGCATTGTTCAACCAGCTTGCTGACGCCTTGCTTGGTCAGCACATCCATCATGACCCAGGTCTGTTTCGCGCCAATGGCCAGATCCATGGCACCGCCTACCGCCGGAATCGCGCCGGGCTCACCCGTGCTCCAGTTGGCCAGATCCCCGGTAGCCGACACCTGAAAAGCGCCCAGCACACAAATATCCAGATGGCCGCCACGCATCATGCCAAAGCTGTCGGCATGATGGAAAAACGCACCACCGGGCAGCAGCGTCACCGCCTGCTTGCCTGCATTGATCAAATCGTAATCTTCCTGCCCAGCTGCCGGTGCCGGGCCCATGCCCAGAATACCGTTCTCGCTGTGCAGCACCACTTCCACACCGGCGGGCAAATGGTTGGCCACCAGGGTTGGCATGCCAATACCCAGATTCACATAGGCGCCGTCATGGATATCCTGGGCGACGCGCTGCGCCAATTCGTCTTTACTGCGGCGCTGATAATTGAGCGTCATGCTGTCCCCCTTCATGCTCTGTCCGTTCATGCCTTGAACCCACCTGCTTCTGTGCGACTGCGTGGCACCACCACGACGCGGCGCACGTGAATGCCGGGCGTCACAATGGTTTCAGGGTCCAGTTGACCCAGTTCCGCCAGTTCAAACACACTGGCAATGGTGGTGCGAGCCGCGGTCGCCATGACCGGACCAAAGTTGCGCGCCGCCATGCGGTAGGTCAAATTCCCCCAACGGTCCCCCCGCTCGGCCTTGATCAGGGCGACATCTCCATGAATGGGCTCTTCATAGACATGCCAGCGACCATTGATCAAACGTGTTTCCTTGCCCTTGGCCAGTTCTGTGCCATAGCCTGTGGGGCAGAAAAAGCCACCGATACCCGCACCGGCGGCGCGCAATCGTTCGGCCAGATTGCCTTGTGGCACCAACTCCAGCTCGATCTTGCCGCTGCGATACAAGTCATCAAATACCCAGGAATCAGCCTGACGGGGGAAGCTGCAAATAATCTTGCGTACCCGGCCCGTTTTAAGCAAAGCCGCCAGCCCCACATCGCCATTACCCGCGTTGTTGTTGACGATGGTCAGGTCACGAGCGCCTTGCTCGATCAGACCGTCGATCAACTCCGTGGGTATGCCAGCCGTTCCAAAACCACCGACCAGAATCGTGGCGCCGTCCTGCACATCATGCAAAGCCTGTGCAACACTGCTTACCTGTTTATCGATCACTCCGTTCTCCGTATAAAGCACTGACGCTACGGATGGGCTTGGCCCTTACGTCAGGCACAGCAAAAACAAGTCAGCCCAGGGCCTGGTTTGACTAGGCAAACACAGGCGCTGGACTGAATCAGGACTTAGGCAGCCAGACGTGGACGATTCACGATCTGGTTGTCCTTGCCATCGACCAAGGGGGTCAAGGAAATATCAAACACGATCTCTGCAAAAGGACCATCCAGGTTTTCAGCAGCGATACGGGCAGGATCGGTATGCTCGGTCAGTGGTGGCACCAGACCGTCGCGAGTGGCGTAGGCGAAGTCGTCGTACACCAGCGGATCGCCGTCGATATTGATCTGCGTGGTCAGTTTGCGGTGGCCGGGAGCCGTCACAAAGAAGTGAATGTGCGCAGGACGGTTACCGTGGCGACCCAGCTCGTTCAGCAGGCCTTGGGTAGGACCATCCGGAGGACAGCCGTAGCCCTTGGGCACAATGCTCTGGAACTTGTAGCGACCGTTCTCATCGGTAATGATGGTGCGGCGCATATTGAAGGGCTGTTGCTCGCCGGTGGGGTCAAAGTGCGAATAAAAGCCTTTGGTATTGGCGTGCCAGACTTCAACCTGAGCACCCGCGATAGGCTTGCCGTCCGCACCAGCCACGACACCGTGCATGATCAGGGTTTCGCCAGCGGTATCGGAACCATCATCCAGGCGAACAAAACCTTGCGCAACAGGAGCGCCCGATACGTACAAAGGACCTTCAATGGTACGTGGAGTCCCGTTGTCCAGACCCAGTTCCTTGTCCATGGCGTCCATGCGCATGTCCAGGAAACGGTCAAAGCCCAGACCGGGAGAAAGCAAACCGGCTTCGCTGGCCGTACCCAGACGGTTCAGGTAAGCCACGGCTGCCCAGTACTCATCGTTGGTGATTTCCAGATCTTCAATGGTCTTGAACAGATCGCTGATGATGCGGTACATGATCTGCTTGACGCGTGGATTGCCACCAGGCTGATCCAGGCCGGAAGCCAAACGCAGGAAGTCTTGTACATCGGGGGTATCAAAAATCTTAACGCTCATTCTGTGTCTCCTAATATCCTGAAAAAAGTGTTCCAAGCAAAGCCGCTACGACTGGCTTCTTATTGCGCCTAGGCAGCCGAGCCAACACTGATTTGTGTCCTGTCGCGGCGGAAATACTGGACACGATCCTCGTCCAGTACGATACCCAAACCCGGCCCTTGAGGTATCTGTAATTCAAAATTGCTGTAATTCAACGGCTCTGCCAGGATTTCCTCGGTCAAGAGCAAGGGCCCGAACAGTTCGGTGCCCCACTGCAACTGGTTCACCGTGGCAAACACATGGGCAGCGGCAATCGTACCGATCGCGCCTTCCAGCATGGTGCCGCCATACAACTCAATTCCGGCCGCTTCGGCCACGGCGGCCACTTGCAAGCCCGCACGCAAACCACCGGACTGTTCAATCTTGATGGCGAACACATCGGCAGCACAGTCACGGGCCAGCGCAAAGGCAGAGGCCGGACCTGTCAGGGATTCATCAGCCATCAGGGCAATCGGGAAGCGACCTTTCAGGTCAGCCAGCGCATCGGCGCGTCGTACCGGCTGCTCTACCAGGGAGCAACCTGCATCCACCAGACCCGCCAGACCATGCTGAGCCTGCAAGGGGCTCCAGGCCATGTTCACGTCCACACGCACTTCGGCGCGGTCGCCCAAGGCCTTCTTGATGGCCGCCACGTGTGCCACATCGTCCTTTACCGGGCGGCGACCAATCTTCAGTTTGAAAATACGGTGACGAGCCTGCGCCAGCATGCGCTCGGCTTCATCAATATCCTTGGCGGTGTCACCCGAGGCCAGTGTCCAGGCCACCGGCAGGCTGTCGCGCATGCGACCACCCAGCAGGTGCGAAACCGGCAGACCCGTGCGCTTGCCCAAGGCATCAAACAGCGCCGTTTCCACCGCACTCTTGGCAAAACGGTTATCCTGAATCGCCGTGTTCAAGCGGGCCATGATGGCAGGCACAGCATTGGCATTGGCGCCCAGCAGCAAGGGAGTGAAATAGGTGTCGATGGCCAGCTTCATGCCTTCGGGCGACTCGGCGCCGTAGGCCAGACCACCAATGGTCGTGCCCTCGCCGACACCCACCGTACCGTCCGAACAGTACAAGCGCACCAGCATCAGAGTCTGGCCTTGCATGGTCGTCATCGCCAATTGATGAGGACGGATCGTAGGCAGATCCAGCAGCAAAGTCTCCACCCGTTCGATCAGGGCCGGAGCTGCTAAAAGTTGAGAAGATCGCGTGTGTTCCATGGCTTGATTGAACACGAATCAGGCCTGTTATTTCCAAGACTAAATAGGTCTAGTTCTATACCTTAAGAGTATAGTTTCTGATATAAATATTAAAAATCAAGAAACTAAACACCATCAATTCAGACTAGGTATGGTTTTCCCTTATGGATCTACGTCAGCTCAAATATTTTGTGGCCGTTGCCGAAACCCGCAACTTCACGCGGGCATCCGAACGCCTGCATATGGCCCAGCCCCCGCTTAGCCGACAGATCCAATTGCTGGAAGAGGAGCTGGGCGTCACACTGCTGCTACGCAATAACCGCCCCTTGAGGCTGACGGAAGCCGGACGGGTGTTTTATGAGCAGGCCTTGCAGATATTGAGCCGGGTGGATCAGCTGGTGCATACGACACGGCAGATCGGGCTACATCAACGACAAACCCTGTCGATAGGCTTTGTGGCTTCTACTCTGTATGGCGGCCTGCCCGCCTTGATGCGCAAGCTAAGACATCAGTATCCGGAAGTGGATATGCAAACGGTGGAACTGACCTCCATGCAGCAGTTGGAGGCCTTGAAGTCGGGACGGATTGATGTGGGCTTTGGGCGGATACGGCTGAATGATGCGTCGGTGCAAAGAACAGTGCTGCGGGAAGAACAGCTGGCTTTGGCACTTCCACCCAGCTCGGATTTAGCAGATTCGGATGAACCTATAAGCTTGAAAAAGGTACAGGGGCAAAAACTGATTGTGTATCCCAAAGAGCCCCGACCCAGCTTTGCAGACCACGTTCTGCATCTGCTGCACGATCACAGCGTGCGCCCGGCAGAAGTCTATGAGGCCGGGGAAATTCAAGCGGCCTTGGGCCTGGTGGCGGCCGATTCCGGATTGTGCCTGATCCCTACCTCGGCGCGCCTGCGCAACGATCTGCACTATCGCTTGATAGAAGAGCCACAGGCGACTTCACCGATTATTTTGACGCACAGGATTAATGATCAGGCCTGGTATATAGAGGCGATCAAGGGCTTGGTCGCAGAGATGTAAGTCCTGGGTGCCGCCACTGGCCATCCCCTTCCCTCTTTGAGACAGGATTGACTCACTTCTGAAGCCACTCTAATATCGTTAACACATTAACTAAAATCAGAGACAAGCATGCAACAGGTGACGATTCAGCAGGCTGGCAAGGACCCGATCAGTGCAACCTTATGGCCTGCTGCTGATGCCAAAGCGAGCATCATCATCCACCCCGCCACAGCCGTTCCGCAGGACTTCTATCGTCCTTTTGCAGAGCACCTGAACAGCCTGGGTTTCATTGTTCTGAGCTACGACTACCGGGGCATAGGCCAATCTCGTCAGAAGGACATTCGGCAATGCGATGTCTCCATGTCCGACTGGATGCTGGAAGATGCGGTTTACGTCACGGATTGGCTTACCCATCATTTTGAAGGTCTGCCCATTTTGGCCATTGGCCATAGCGTTGGTGGGCATGCGATTGCTATCTCTCCCGCGACGCGTTCCGTGAAAGCGGCCGTCATGATTGCATCTCATGCGGGGATCACCGCTTTGATCGAAAAGCCCATGGAGCGCTTTCGGGTGGGCTTGATCATGCGAGTGTTTACTCCCGTGCTTTGCGGTCTTTGCGGTTATATGCCGACTCGGCGTTTGGGCTTTGGCGAGGACCTTCCGCGTGGCGTCATGCAGCAATGGAGCCGCTGGACAAAAAAGCCCCATTACTTTTATGACGACCCGCAGCTGGATGCAAAAAAACGCGCTGGCCAGGTCGGTATTCCCTTGCTGGTTCTGGGTTTTGATGATGATCCCTGGGCCAATCCGCGGGCTATTTCCCGGCTGCTGGAACCACTGAGCAAGGCCCCTATAGAAAGGCTGCAACTGGAGCATAAAAAACTGGGTTTGGCGCATATTGGGCACATGGGCTTCTTTCGTAAACGCAATGCCGAGGCACTTTGGCCTATAGTGATTGACTGGCTGATCGCACAAAGCGAATCCGGCCCCGCATCAAACCCGTAAGGCCTAACCCAAACCCCTCCAGCCGTCGCCAAAATGAGCCAGAAATCACAGCCACGTTTTGTCTTTTTGTTGAACCACGCCCACAAGGCTTTGCAGCGCTGGATTCAGAAGCAGCCTTCGGCCTGGACAGATATCAGCGCGGCTCAGGTTGGCATGTTGTTCTTGATTCGCTCTCAAGGCTCTGTCACGGTGGGGGAAGCGGCCAGTGCCTTGCAAGTGGCTCCGGCTGCGATTACCGGGCTATCCAAGCGCATGCAGGCAGCAGGCCTGATTCAACGCCTGACGGATGATGTGGATACGCGCAAGATTTGCCTGACGCTGACTCCGGCTGGTGAGGAAGCCAGCATCAAGGCCAAATCAACGTTGCAGGACTTGAATCAGCAACTATCCGACGGCTTTACGGAGAATGAACTGAAGGTGGTGGCACGCTGGTTAAGCCAGGTGGTGAATCTAGACCTGCCCACAGACAAGAATGTTGATCAAAAAGACGAACTGCCTGCTTGATCGCATTTACTTGAATGTAAAGCGTGTCCGTTTTTCGTAAGCCAGGGACGTGAATGCGGTTTTATCCGCTCGCTATGTGAAGCATTCTTCAAGCAGAGTCGCCCCTGACTCAGAGCCACTTACCCGTCAAAGGTGGTCCGCGCCGTTGTATTACACACAGAAGCTAGCGCGGCCCACCGCAGCTTGATAGTTGCTTATGCCTCCACCTCCTCGAAACGCGCCGCCGCATTCATCACCGCCATCACACTGGCCGTAATGATATTCGCGTGCTTGCCCACGCCAAATTTCGATCCAGGCACACCCGGCATGACCGCTTCCACAATCGCCATTGCGCAGGCGTCTGCACCAGAACCCAGGCTACGTTCCTCGTAGCTGTCGATACGCAAAGGCAGATTCAAGGCTGCCACCGTCGCCGCAATCGGGCCATTGCCTGTTCCGGTATAGATTTCAGTCTGGCCATTGGCATTGACGCATTGCAGCTCTATGCCCTGCTGCCCTTGCACCTCATCGAACAGACGATGCGTACGGTAGCTTGTGTTGCCTTGGCGCTGATTGGCTTGCAGATAGGTGGTTTCAAACAGCTCCCAGATCTGCTGACTGTTCAACTCCGTTTCGCTGGAATCGGCTATCTGCTGAACAATGGCACTGAACTCCACTTGCATACGTCGAGGCATCACAATGCCGTAATCGCGTTGCAGCAGAAAAGCGATGCCGCCTTTGCCGGACTGGCTGTTAACACGCACGATACTGTCGTAAGTACGGCCCAAATCCTTGGGATCAACCGGCAGATACGGCACACGCCACGGGGCGTCTTCTTTCTGCACCGCGAAGCCCTTGGCAATCGCGTCCTGATGGGAACCGGAAAAAGCGGTAAAGACCAGATCGCCCACATAGGGATGACGCGGGTGGATCGGCAAGGAAGTCGCCTCTTCCGCGATACGGGCTACTGCTGAAATGTCGGAGAAATCCAGGTTCGGAGAAATACCCTGGGTATACAGATTCAGAGCCAAGGTCACCACATCCAGATTGCCACTGCGCTCGCCATTGCCGAATAAGCAGCCCTCGACACGTTGTGCTCCAGCCAGCATGGCTTGTTCGGCGCAAGCAACGCCTGTGCCACGGTCGTTATGCGGGTGTACCGACAGGACGATATGTTCGCGTCTATCCAGATGGCGATCCATCCATTCAATCTGATCGGCAAAGACGTTCGCGGTCGTCACTTCCACCGTGGTGGGCAGATTGATGATCATGGGCCGAGCTGAACCTGCATCCCAGGCATCAATGGCCGCATTGCAGACAGCCAGCGACACATCCAGTTCCGCCATGCAAAAGGTTTCAGGCGAGTACTGCAACACCCACTCCGTTTCCGGGTGCTGGGCGGTCAGGCGCTTGAACAGTTCCACATGGTGCCGCACCATTTCAATGATTTGCGGCACTTCCATACCAAAGACAATTTCACGAAATGCAGGTGCGATGGCATTGTAGAAATGCACAATCACACGACGCGCCCCCGCTACGCTGCGTACCGTGGTTTCAATCAGATCCTCTCGCAGCTGGGTGATGACCATGGGCGTGACGTCGTTCGGGATCATGCCCTCGTCAATCAGCTGGCGGACGATATCAAAATCTGTTTGCGAGGCAGACGGAAAACCCACCTCGATTTCCTTGAAACCAATGCGGACCAGCTCCTGAAACAGGCGCAATTTGCGGTCGCGATTCATGGGCTCGAACAGGGCCTGGTTGCCGTCTCGCAAATCGGTAGACAACCACACGGGCGCCTTGTTCAGGGTACGTTGTGGCCACTGGCGATCAGGCAAGTTGACGACAGGAAAGGGACGGTATTTGTGGGAAGGATCAGTCAGCATGAGAACCTCGAATATAGGGAATGACATACCTGGCTTCCCTACTCCAAGGAGCTGGCTACAGTCGGGGTCTGGGGAAACCAGGATAGGACCATTCGCACACACAGGCGTACGGACCCCGACCGGATGTCAGGGCTAGTAGGCCTAGCGATAGCACGTGCAAATGAGTCACAGCAGGTTCAATCCCAAAATGCTTGATGAAGACGATAAAAGCACTTTAGACTGCAAGGCACTTGGCCTTCTATCAAAAAATAGTCATTTGTTTTATCTTTTTGGACATTCCTGAACATGGGCTACGCATCCCCTGAGCGCGGTGGGCGAGCGCTAGACTTGTCGCACTCCGATACCTCGCCCTTGCTGGTCAGCGGGGTGATCGAGCATTACCCCGCCGGGCATGAAGTGCCCCGCCATAGCCACCACCGTGGGCATCTTTTGTATGCCACTGAAGGAGTGCTGCTGGTGCAGGCCGATACCGGTCAGTGGCTGGTGCCACCTACTACGGCCGTCTGGCTGCGGCCCGGTGTGCCGCATCAGCTCAATGCCACCACCGCAGTGAATGTGCATGGTTTGTTTATTGATGAAATTCTGGCCGCGCAGTTGCCTGACCATGATTGCGTGATCCATGTCACGCCACTGGTACGTGAACTGATTGCCGCGCTGGTGCAGGTGATTCCGCAAGAAAACCCACCTTTACGAGACGCACTGCTGGGCCAGCTATTGATCGAAGAGCTGCGCGTGCTCCATCCCCTGCCTTTTCATTTGCCTTGGCCAGAAGATGAATTGATG
Organism: Alcaligenes faecalis; assembly: GCF_009497775.1. Lineage (NCBI taxonomy): Bacteria > Pseudomonadati > Pseudomonadota > Betaproteobacteria > Burkholderiales > Alcaligenaceae > Alcaligenes > Alcaligenes faecalis. The sequence continues at coordinate 1,839,914 of NZ_CP031012.1, read as the reverse complement.
CGGCGGATTTGCGAAGATCTGGTGCGCTCGCCCGCACAGCAAAAAACGATGGATGAGGTGGCGCAGCAATACGCCTTGACGCCGAAAACCCTGCATCGGCGTTTTCTGAAAAGCACGGGGATGAATCTGGGGAAATGGCGGCAGCAGATGCGGCTGATGGCCTCGATCCAGTTTCTGCTGCAAGGCAAATCCATCACGCAGGCGGCGCTGGAAAGCGGCTATGAAAGCCTGAGCGCATATTCAGTGGCCTTTAAGAAGACCTTTGCCTATCCGCCTTCGGAGTTTTTGGCGACCTTGAGCCAGTATCCTGATACAGGGCAGGATGCGGGCATGGTTTGAAGCCGATCGCTATGGCCAGAGGGCCTGGCAGACTGTAGTAGCAACTCAGTCCGCCAGCCTGCTTCCTGCTTGATTGAATACTCTATATGGATATTCATGCGACCACCCAAGGCCGCTCTACAAGACCCATCGCCCCCTTGAGCACTTCAAGACATCAGCCGCTCAGCGGAAATAAAAGTACCGTATGAGCAGGCCAGAACAGCGTAGCAGCCAAGCATCATCAGCTCTTGCAGACTTCCTGCCGCAATTGCTCTGCCGAGATCTTGATCATCTTGCCGTTCTCCACCAACACCACCGAGGTATTGGTTTGCATGGCCACAAAACGTGCTGACTGCGCGGCGCGCTCCAGGGCAACCAGGGAGGCCCGCAAGTCCGGGTTCTTTGCTTTGGAAATATCTTCTTTATTCATCTTTCTCTCCCCACTCCAACAGGACTGGCACACTGCCTGCGTTATCGTACAAAACCCAATCATCCACGGTATCCCGATAATGATGCAGGAAGTTCTTCATGCCAGCCGCAAAGCGGCGACGAATGACGGGTTCGGGGATGTTATGACCACCCTGACGTACCCGTTCTGCCACCCGCGCGATCGCCATATCCGCGTCGGGCAAACTTAAAAAATACAAGCTGACTCGATAACCCTGCGCCTGCCATTTTTCGATATGGCGCACATAGCCCTGGCCAGACAAGGTCGTTTCCAGCGCGAAGCTCTCGCCCAGGCGAACCGCTTCTTTCAACTCATCCAGCATCAAACGACCGGCTTTGATAGCCGCGCTTTCTGGCGCAAAAGGCGACAGGCCCGCTGCAATCAGATCTGCATTGATAAAACGCAGCACTTCCGCCTCGGCCGGCAGAAAAGAGCGCGCAAATGTCGTCTTGCCTGCCCCGTTCGGGCCAGCAATGATCAGAATCTTTTTGCTCTTGCCCGTGTCAGCGTTGTTGCCAGACATAAATACACCTAAACAATGTCCACATTGAACAGATTTGTATCATACATTGGCGAAAAGGCCAGCCAAGCGCCTTGCTTTGGCCGCCACGCATCCGCTGGGCAAAGCAGATTTTCAGGCAATAAAAAGGCTCCTTGAGCAGGATGAACTTTCTCAAGGAGCGGGCGGGAATGTCCCGCTATTGGGCTATCAAGACTGCTTTACTGACGTTTTTTCAACGGGCAAGAGCTCAGACCCAGCATGGGGTAAAGCGGGCAGAAACCGACCAGGCCCGTGATCAGGGGAATCAGGCCCAGCCAGCCCCACCAGCCTATGACCTGCGTGGCTGCCAACGCAATCAGCACCACACCCACAACGATACGAGCAATACGATCCAAACCACCTACATTGCTTTTCATGGCCAATCCTTTCAACAAAGAAGCAAGGGAAAAACGGGTCGGGCGATGGCTGGAAGGCGATGCGCCCTGCTCCCTGCGGCCTTCAGGCTCAGGGACAGAAAATATCTTTCAAGGTGCCAATCAACTTGGCAACGTTCGGGTCTTCAATGCGGTAATACAAGGTCTGCGCTTCGCGCCGGTAGCTGACCAGGCCTTCCTGGCGCATACGCGCCAAATGCTGCGACAGGGCCGAGGGGCTTAGCGCCACCATTTCGTTCAGCGCTCCTACACTCATTTCGCCCTGCTCAATCAAGAGGCACAAGATCACCAGGCGCTTGGGGTTACCCACCGCTTGCAACAAGGCTGCGGCCTGATCAGCGCTCTCTTGCAAGAGCTCGATGTCGGATTTGCTTTGGATCATGGTTTATCCAGCTTTTCTTGTTTATTAATTTAGATAAATCTTAATTTAGCATATACTTAATTAATGCAGTCAACAATTTCAGCATTCCTTTGCTTTTGTTAAATACGACAGGAGTTACGCATGAGTGAAACCAGCTACAAGCAACTGACCCAAGGCATTTCCAGCAATCTGGCGCAGCTACGTCAGACCCAACCTGATGTGATGAAAGGATTTGGAGATCTGGGCAAGGCCGCCATGACTGGCGGTGCCATTGATGCCAAAACCAAAGAACTGATGGCTTTGGCGATTGGTGTAGCCACCCATTGCGAGGGCTGCATAGGCTTTCATAGCAAGGCCCTGGCGCAGATGGGAGCCAGCCTGGAAGAAGTGCACGAAGCCTTGGGCGTGGCAATTTATATGGGCGGTGGCCCGTCCGTGATGTACGCCGCCAATGCCGTTGCAGCATTCAACGAATTCAAGTCTTGAACCGGAACCAAGGAGAACTGTGATGCCTAAACCCGCTGCTTTCGTATCCACGCTGTTTCATGCACAGGGCAATCCCGACAAGGTAACCGTGGCCCTGACCATGGCGGTCAATGCAGTTCAGAAAGGACATAGCGCCTGCCTGATTCTGATGGCTGAAGGAGTCGCGCTGGGTGTACCCGGTGCCGCCGAGCCTATCAGTATTGGCGCACCCTTTGAACCGGCCGCAGATCTGTTGAAGAAGTATCTGGAGCAAGGTGGACGCGTGGCCGTCTGCAAGTCCTGCATGCTGCACAACGGCCTGAGCGCCGAGCAAATGGACCCGCGCTTTGAGATCATTACCGCACCGGATGTGATCGACCTGTTGATGGGTGCGACCGGGTCTTTGCAGATTTCCTGATACGCTGCATTGTCAAATGCAAAGCAGGCCAAAACCATTTCTGTGTTTTGGCCTGCTTTTTTCAAAACAAGATACTGGCATTCAATGCAGCAAGTTTGCCTTGGCCCCTACGCTTCTGGCCCGGTGTTAGCCAAAGAAACGTACACAATCTCCGGGTCACCTTCATCCAGATTTTCAATCACACCGCTACGCTGAAAGCCCAGTTTCTGAAACAAGCCATGCATGGCCTGATTGGATTGGTTGGTAGAAGAAAACAGCTTTTCTGTCCGGCTAATCTGCCGGAAATATCGCAGCAAAGCCGAACCAATGCCCTGCCCTCGACCGGATTCGCCCACCATCAACATCTCGACAAAGCCGTGGCCAAAGAAGTGGTAATTCAAGACGCCATAGCCCAGCAAGACGCCTTCCCGTTCAGCCACATAGCACTGCGATTGCTGAATCCAATCCTGAATCTGCAAGGCGCGTTCAGGATCCTGCGACGCTACCGTATCCAGGGCCAGCAAGCCTTCATAATCTGCCTGAACGGCGGATCGGATCTGCATGGGAGTTTGTTCTTTTACGGCTGCCATAGGATGAAAACCCGCTCCTTGTGCTTGATGCTTTCCTGTAAGGAAAGGCTATCAAGAACACTCAAGCGCACATCATACCGACAGTGCCGCCCCCTTGAGCACTCACGAGGGAGCAGGCAAGCTGTTTATGGTCGCTCTTCAAGCCGAATGCGCCAGCAAGGCCTCCAGCAAAAAAAAACTGGCGCAGGCCGATTCCACCAATTCAGACTGCCCCGGCGCAACTTTATAAAGATGTCCCACAAAACGCCCTGTTTCACTTAACTCGGGAGTCAGCAAAGCATCCAGATACAAGCGCGATTGCTCGTGCAGCCATTGCTGTTCCGGCAGAATTTGCCACAGCTCATACATGGCCAAAGAAGCAATCGCCCAGGCGGAACGGTCTACCGGGCTCAGTGGGGAATCCTGCGTCAAAAAACCATGCGCAAACTTCCCCCAACGCTCGTGCCAATATCGGCAGGCATTCAGGGCTGCTTGAGCATAAGACTTTCTGTCATACAAGCGCGTTGCGGTTGCCATGCCCAACATGGCCCAGGCCTGCCCTCGTTGCCAGGTTTCAGCGCCCTGCTCGGCCAGTACATCGTTCCCGCGTAGCAAGACCGTATCCCGCCAGGCTCCGCTACGCTTTTGCAAGTAACGCAGGCAGGCATCCACATGCCATTGCCCAAACTGACGCGCCACCGGCCCGCCCTGCGCATCCAGCACCAAGAGCGTGGGAGCCAGAGCATCCACATTCAAAATGTGATTGCCCGCTTCCCCGCCCCCCATTCCGGAACCCAAGGGCCAGAAGCCGCTGGAGGCATCAAAGCTGTTCAGCAGAGCTTGTGCCGCCTGATCGACATTGGCTTCAGCCTCCCTATCCCCATGCCAGATGCTGCCCAGACCGGAGCCATACCAGAACACAAAGCTGCGATTGATGCTGGGCTCTTCCAGCCAGACTTGCAGCTTCTGGCTCCAGTTCAGCGCCTGCTCCTTATCCTGCTCCTGACCGCTGATCAAAGCGCGTCGCCACCACAACCCAGCCCAGAACCCTCCCAACCAGGAGCCACGTCGCGACAAGGTCCATTGCTCGGACGAGGACTGTCTGAACAAGGGAAACTGCTCCCCACATTGCTCGGCAACCTGGTCCATATTCGCAAAAATGGACTCTATGCTGGCTGATCCCAATACATCTACAGACATCCCATCATTCCCCTTTCACCATACGACGAACCTGGTACAGAATCAGGCACAACAAGCTGGCGCACACCAGAATGCCCATCAGGAAAGGCCAGGCAGCGGCAAAGCCTTCGGGCGAACGCAGCAGCACACCAAACAGTGGCGGGCCAAAGGCAAAGCCGCCAAAGAACCCTACGGACAACAGCCCTGCCGTACGAGCCGGTGCGCCAAAGCGGGCATCTCGCAGCAACATGCTCATGGCAATTGCATTGGTCGCAACCAGGGTCAGGCCGATGGCCAGCACCCCGGCTCCCAAGGGCCAGAGCCTGTCCGGCGCGGCCATCATCATCAACAACAAGGCCACAATCGGGATGACAAACAGGATGCCCAGCAACAAGGTTTCATCACCAAAGCGGGCAGCGATAGGCGTCAAGAGCACTCGGGACACAATCCCCATCACCCCAAAGCCACTGATCAGCATCCCTACCCAGTACGGCGACACGCCCAGTTGCTGCGCAAAAACGCCCAGAAAAGTGATGAAGGACGACAGCACCAGACCCGCGCATAGCTGAATGGCCATCAACAGCCAAAGCTGTTGGCTGGGCCAGGGCAAGCGCCAGGACATGCTGCCAGCTGCGGTGCTGGCTCTGGCCGGCAAAAGCTGCAAGGCAAAGTAGGACAGGCACAGCATGGCGGGCACCCATACCACAAACGCTCCCCGCCACCCCAGCTTGTAGGCCAGGGTGGGCAGGACCAGACCGGCCAGCAAGGCCGAAGCCTGCACGCCGGACTGCTTGATACCGACCAACCCGGCCTTACGCTCTGCCGGTACCAACTGGGCAATGGCCTGATTGGTCACCGGGTTCGCCAAGGACTGCGCCAAGCCGCACAAGAGCAGAGCCGTCAGCACACCCCAGAAACCCGGCAACACCGCGATCAAACTAAAGGACATGGCTACCAGCAAGAACAGCAAAAACAAGCCTTGCCGATTGCCCATGCGCTGCACCAAGGCCCCCGCCCACGGCGAGAGCAAGGCAGCCAGACCAAAGGTGCTGGTGGTCAACCACCCCAGTTGCTCGCGCGAGATACCCAGATCCTGAATGATTTGCGGGCCCAGGACGCCGATGGCATAAAACACCATCATGGGCATGCCCATCGCCAGAGTCATCAAACTGGCCAGCACCCAGGGGGAACGACTTGCCCGTGTCGATAGCATCATGCGACTGCCTTGTTCATGTCTGCCGTATCCTGAATGGCGTAGTGGGCTTGCAGCAAGTGCTTGCCGACCGTGCTGATCAAGGCATCGTCCGCCCCATCCAGAATATGCGTGGTACGTGCTGCCCGGTAGATGCCAGACAAGGGACTCCAATCCGCCAGCCCTTCCGCCCCCATGATCTGGATAGCGGAATCTGCCGCCTCGCTGACCGCATCCGACGCCGCCAGCTTGGCCACATTCACCTCCACGGAATTGGGCAAGCCCGCATCGAACTTGACGGCGGCTTCACGCAGCAAGCACCGAGCCGAGGTAATGGCGCGATACACCTGATAGACCCGCGCCCGAACCAGTTGCTTGTCTGCCAGACGGGCCAGTTCTCCGCGCTCTGAATGAATGCGCTCGCACATGATTTCAAAGCTGCGTTGCGCCAAGCCCAGCCATTGCACGGATCGCAGAATACGGCCCAGGGCCAGGCGCTTTTGCATCAAGGCAATGCCCTGCCCGGCGCTGCCCAGTACATAGTCCTCCGGCACGGTCACATTGTTGAACAGCAGCTCGTTCTGCCCCTGATAACGTCCCAGCAAAGGCAAGGGACGCACGACTTTAAAGCCCGCCGCATCCGTGGGCACGATCACCATGGACAAGGACTCATTCACGGGACCGTCCGCGCTGCGCGCCACCACAGTCGCGAAGCTGGCCAGTTGCGCCCGGCAAATAAACCACTTGCGGCCATTCACATGCCATTGCCCGTCTTTCAGACGAGCCTGACATTGCATGGTGGCCGGAATCGAACCAATGCTGTCCGGCTCGGACATGGCGTAGCTGGACACCGCATCGCCCTTGAGCAAGGGCGTCAGAAAGCGCTGTTTGACGCTGGCCGAGCCGTGATGGCTCAACATATACGCATCCAGCGTGGCATCTGCCCCGAAAATGCCGGGGCCATATTCGGAGCGCCCTTCTTGTTCAGCCACAGGCAAGTATTCGACCAAACTGGCGATCCGACCGCCGCGATGCATGGGGTAGAAACTGCCGAACAAACCCGCCTGTTGAGCCCGACGTGTCAGATCCAGAGTCAGCTCGCGGGCCAGATTATCTCCCTGGGCCAGAATGCCCTCGTTGGGGATGATCTCGGTATCCACAAACTGCCGCAGCTTGCGGCTCAAGGCCGCGCTGGAAATGGCAAGGTGGCTCATGCTGCTATCCCCGCTGCGGTCTTGGCCCCGGAACCCAATGCAGCCGCATCGGCAGTCAAGGCGCGCTTGTCGATCTTGCCCGCAGGTGTCAGCGGCAAGCTGCGGTAAAAGCGCAGATACTCGGGCAACTTGTTCACTTCCAGACCCTGCTCACGCAAGAAGTCGGTGATCTCTTTCAGGGAGAAACGCGGCACGCCTTCACGCACCGTCACGCACAAGCAAATACGCTGACCCAGATCCGCATCGGGGACCGGCACGCACGCCACGGTAACCACATCCGGGTGAGCCATGACCAGGCCTTCAATTTGCACCGGGCTGATGTTCGCACCACCACGAATAATGATGTCTTTCTTGCGACCCGCCAGCACCAATTGCCCTTGGGCATTGATGTAACCCAGATCGCCCGTTTTCACCCAACCCTGCTCGTCCCGATACTGGGCATCCAGTTCCGGGGCGTTCACATATTGCATGGGGCTCAAGGGACCACGTGCGGTGATTTCACCCACTTCACCTTGTGGCACTTCGGCACCCTCATCGTCAATCAGGCGAATCTCGCACACTTGCGGATTGGGAGTCCCCACACTGCTCAAGACCACTTCGATAGGATCATCCAGCGTGTTGTGGCAGTTCACCCCATCGGCCGAGCCGTACAGACTGATGAAGCCGCAATCAAACGCTTCCACGCAACGGCGTACCGTGGCTTCGTCAATGACTGAACCGCCCACAATCAAGCCGCGCAAGCTGGCTTTATCGGCCTTCTCCAGTTCAGGTGCTGCCGCAATACGCTGGAACATGGTGGGCACGCCCAGAATGAAGCTGGGTTTAAAGGCATTGATGGCGGCAATCGCACTAGGCACATCAAACTTGGGCAAGACCACCAAAGAACCACCCAACCAGCACAGCACGCCAAAGGTAGCTGTAGAGCCAAACGAAGAGCCCAGCGGCACCAGATACATGCCCCGGAACTCCACATCATTGGGAGAAATGCGTTGCAGGAATCGGCCACGCCCACCCACCAACGCATTATGCGAATAAGCCACCAGCTTGGGCTCGGACTCGGTGCCCGAGGACACCAGCAAACGCACGGGCGAATTGGGGGACACCACCGGCAATTCTGACAAGGCCAAAGGCTCGCCCTCGAACAGGGAATCCAAGGTCATCCAGCCCGGACGCGATGGGCCTTGCACAATCAGGACACGCAAGGACAACAGCGTAGGCCGCAAGGACTCGATCACTTCGCACAAATCAATGCCTGCATATTCATGCGGCACAATCACCGCCCGTGCATCGCAACGACGCACCAGCGACTGAATATCCAGCTTGCCCCGTCCGGGTGGGAAAGGCGCGACAATCGCCCCCAAAGCAGCGGCGGCCAGATCAATGGCGCAGCACACCCAATGGTTGCTGAGCTGATACGCCACCACGTCGCCCGCCATAATCCCTGCACGACGCAAGCTGCCTGCCAGACGCAGAGCCGCGTCCATCAAGGCGCTATAGCTGATATTGCCTTCGGGCGAGAGCACCGCCAGCTTGTCCGGATGAGCCTGGGCTTTTTCCGCGAACAGCGTAAAGACCGGCTTGTTCGGGTAGGTACCGTCCTCTATCCAGCGTTGGCGCAATGACGCAGGGACCAGATCGATGATGCCAGCGTGATTCATAAAAACCTCCAGGGAGAATTAACAGACGAATAGCCCTTGTCATGGAAATGGGACGCCAGGCGTGGATCAGCACGCAGTTGCGCCAGATTGCTGTGGACACGGCGGGCCGGTATGCCCAGCACATCCAGTTGCGCTTCCAGGCTCAGGGCAGACTGGGACAGAAGACGATCCGGCAAGACCGTCCAGACGGCATCGGGCGACACATTCAGCCACCCGGCCAGGGCATGCAGATGCGTTTGATCCAGACAGTCGATGACCATGAAGCCCTCGCCCGTCTGGAACACCGCCGACACGCCGGTTTTACTGATGGGAGAAACGGCCTGGGCCAGATGATCGGCCGTGGCCAGCAAGGAGCTGTCTACCCGCAAGCCCGACCCGCTCAGGCCCCGGCGCAGCAAGGCGGCACTGATACCCAGCGCGGCCATCACCCCGCCCAGCACATCCAGCACCGTAAACAAAGACCCACCTCGTGCATCCGAGGTTTGAGAAATGGTGTGAGCAATGCCCGACCAGGCTTGCACCGTGAAGTCCGTCCCCGGTGCATCCACTTGCTCCTGGCCCCAACCGCCCGCATAGGCGTAGACCAGATCCGGGCGCACCGCGTGCAGATCCTGGGCATCCAGTTGCAGCTCGGCCGCCTTGCCCGGTGCCCAGTTATGCAGGAACACATCGGACTCGCTCACCAGCTCGTAAATGGCCTGGCGGCCTTGAGCCGATTTGATGTCCACTTCCTGCACCGTCTTGAATTGATTGAGCGCATCAAAGCGCACCGAGCAGCCATCCACGCACGGCGGCATGGCACGCAAGGGATCACCACCTGGCGGTTCCAGACGAATCACCTCCGCCCCCAGCAGCGCCAGCAAATGACCGGCAATAGGCCCTTGAATCCGGCGGCAGGATTCCACCACCCGCAAACCGCGCAGGGGCAAATCGGCGTTGGACGGCAAAGCACGCAATGAACCGGGCGCAGCATGAGTCTGGTGCTGCCACAGACCGGCCAAGGCTGCGTAATCACTATCGCTTTGGCGTTGAGCCGGCGTACGTACCGGCAAGATGGCCATTCCGGTCTGCAAGGCCAGTTCCTGCAAACGGGCAAAGTTCAGGGCTTGCAGACTGCTTAAACACGCCGCTGGCATGGGGCACACCGCCTTGGCATAGCGCAGCAGAAACGCTTTCCAGGCCTGACCAGCCAGATCGGCCGGTACACCCACCGCTTCCCAAAAGGCGCGCCAGGGCCGGGGGTCCAACGTTTCCAGTTCAAAGACCACACCGTCCTGCGAAATAAAGGGTGGCCGCAAGCCGGGATCGTAACTGCCTGCCAATAACTGCTCGGGGTCCTGAGCCGCCGTTGCCCCGGCCAGATACTGACCGATACTGAGCAAGCCACAACCCAAGGGCGAAACCGACACCGTGGAGAAACGCCCGCCACGCAACTTGCCCAAGGCGGCTGCCAAGGTCGCCTGCAAACTCATGGCTGAACTGAGTACAGCCAGATAATCCAGACCCAGCGTGCCCGACGGGCCACTGGAGCGTCCATGCACGGACAAGATACCGCTGGCGGCCTGCATGCTCAGCTCGCTGATCGCGGCTTGCGTCATGCCACCTGCCTCGGTTTCCAGACGCGTGCTAATCGTTCCAAAATCAGGCGAATGCAGGCTGAATGCTGCTTCGTCTTGCTGGCCTGCTGCTTGCTCGGACAAACCCAGCAATCGGGCCTGACGGCTCAAGGCAGCGGGCAAGCCCGGCCAATACGGGGGCTGTGAGCCCATCTGCCAACGTAATCCGCTGCCATGTAGTAATTCAGACATAGTTCCAAACCAGAGTGATGCGCACGCCAAGTGCTGATTGCAGAAACCAGCACTTGCACCATGAAAATCCAGACCAGACGGTCTTAGCCCCCTGCTACGGCAGGCAGTACGGTCAGGCTGTCGCCAGCGCGGGTGGCGGTTTTCAGGCCATCGCTGAAACGGATGTCCTCTTCGTTCACGTAAATGTTCACAAAGCGATGCAGGTCTTCGCCGCTCATCAGGCGTGCCTTGATGCCGGGAAACTGACCTTCAAGATGCTCGATCACTTCGCCTACCGAAGCGCCCTGGGCCTGGACTTTCTTCTCGCCGTTCGTCAGTGGACGCAGCAAGGTCGGAATAGAGACTGAAATGGACATGCTTAAAACTCCTTTGAAATAGTGGTTTCCAACAGCCGGGACGCACGCTCCCTTGAGGGAAGCAACGCTGTTCCCTAGACAATCACGATGGTTTCTTCGGTCACACCGCCGTCGATAATCCGGAAGGATCGAACCGGCACGGTGGCTTGGTCCCAGGTGGACACGATCAGGTAATGCAGTTCGGGATGGCCTGCAAAATCAATGTCGTCCTTGCTGGGAAAAGCCTGGCTGGCGGTATGGGAGTGGTAGATCACGCAGCACTCCTGATCGTCCTCATCCAGACGGCGATAGACCTGAAATTGCTCACGCGAATCGAACTGATAAAACACCTCCGAGGCCGCCCGGTTTTGCATGGGCAGCACACGTTCGGCTACCAGCGAGCCCTCCTGGGCGGCAATCAGTCCGCATGCCTCGATGGGGTGATCCTGCTTGGCATGATTCAGAACTTGCTCCAGGGCAGAACGACGAATCTGCAAGGCCATGATGTGCTCCCTCCCGAACTTAGTAAGACGCCAATTCGGGAGCGACCTGCTCCACCCAAGCCAGTACACCGCCTTCCAGATTGCGCACCTTGGAGGCATTCAACTTGATCAGCTCTTCGCACACGGTCCTGGAACGTGCACCGGAGCGGCACGAGATCACCAGATCCGCATTCGGACCAAAGGCAGCCAGAATCTCGGCAGCGACAGTGGGAGATTTGGGCATCAGAATCGCGCCAGGAATGTTCACGATTTCCCATTCATTGGGATCGCGCACGTCCACCAGGACGGGGGCCTGTTCTTGGTCCAGCCGCTCTTTCAGCTCCAGCACGGTCATGACAGGCACGGGGATGGCCATGGCATCAGCCGGTGGATTCAGGCCGCAGAAGGTTTGGTAATCGCCCAGCTCGGTCACGGGCTTGCGATTGGGCAGGCGACGGATGGGCAGTTCGCGGTAGCACATATCCAGTGCGTCGTAAGCGATCAGACGGCCGATCAAAGGATCGCCAATGCCGGTAATCAGCTTGATGGCTTCGGTGGACATGATGGAGGCAATCGAAGCGCACAAGACACCAAACACACCGCCCTGCGCGCAAGAAGGAGCCAGCTCGGGTGGTGGGGGTTCGGGGTACAGGTCGCGGTAGTTCAAGCCTATGCCACCGGGTGCGTTTTCCCAGAACACCGAGACCTGGCCTTCAAAGCGGAAGATCGAACCCCAGACATAGGGTTTATCGGCCAGCATGCACGCGTCATTGACCAGATAGCGGGTCGCAAAGTTGTCGGTGCCATCCAGAATCAGGTCGTAGCGCGAAAACAGCTCGACCGCCATGTCCGGTTCCAACCTGTCGGTATACGTTTCTACCTTGATGTGGGGGTTGAGCTTGTGAATCGCACGCTTGGCGCTTTCCACTTTCAGCTCGTCAATGCTGTCTACGGTGTGAATGATCTGGCGCTGCAAATTGGATTCATCCACCCGGTCGAAGTCTATGATGCCCAGTGTGCCCACCCCGGCTGCGGCCAAGTACAGCAAGGTGGGCGAACCCAGGCCGCCTGCCCCGATGACCAGCACTTTGGCATTTTTGATGCGGCGCTGACCTTCCATGCCCACATTGGGAATCAAGAGGTGACGGCTATAACGGTTAACCTCTTCGCGGCTTAAAGGCTCACCGGGCTCAACTAAGGGGGGCAAGGTCATAATGACTCCTGGTTAAATACATATGAATACGAACAAGACTTATTCTCAAATATGACTGAAAATGACACAATAGCCTTTGGGTTCTAATTTCTATGCGAGACGGAGCAAAAACGATGAACGCCAACGCAAGCTGTGTGCGCTGGCGTTTTCAGGCCCTGATTTACTGGCTACGCAGCAGAACTTCGGTGCTGGCACCGACGCTATGGCGCACGCGCCAGGCCAATACAAAGGCAAACAGAACGCCCAGGGTGAGCACGCCCAGCATGACAACCTGACCGAAACGGTCCAGCAAGATGCCAGCGGCAATGGGAACGGCCATACGTGCCAGGGTGAAGATGGTCGACTGCAAACCGTAGTCCGAGGCATTGCGCTGTCTACGGGTAAAGAACATGGTCAGTCCAAAGAGCAAGGCTGACACCGCCCCCATGCTGGCTGCAATCAACATGGCACTGCTGATCAGCCACACCGGGCCCAGCTTGGCCCAGACCGAGACCATCAGCAGAATCAGGGACAGCAAGGCCGCCAGCAGATAAATAGGAATGGCACGTGCGGCACCCAGCAATGAGGCCAAGCGACCACCAATCAGGCTGAACACGGCACCCGTAATGCCACCGGCAATCCCTACCGTCCAGGCCACCTCTTCCAAGGGCATGCCCTGGTCCAGCATCAAAGGTTTCAGGTAAAACCAGACAGCGCCAATAAAGGGGAAGCTGGTCAGCAGCAAGCTGGTCCATTGCTTGGCCCCTTCCTGCCCGAAAAAGCTGACCCAATCGGCAACAAAACCGGGCGGTGCCTGCTCGGTTTCAGCCGCTTGCAAACCGGCTTTCGAACGCAAGAAGACAAAAGGCAAACAACCAATCACCAGCCCCAGGCCCATCAAGGCGAACGGTGCCTGCCAACCCCAGCGGGCCTGCACCAGCACCATCACTCCCGCCCCGACAATCGCGCCCAGAAACAAGGCGGCAGAACGAATACTGCCCGCACGTAACTGTTCCTCGCGCGGCAGGTATTGCACGGCCAAGGCATTCAAGGGAATGTCCATCCAGGTCGCCACAATGCTGATGGCAAACGTCAGGGCAAACAGCAGGGTCCGCTGATCAATCAGATTCTCGCGGCCTATGCCCACATACAAAGCCAGCAACAGCACCGCCATCAACCACAGCCAATGCACAAAATGTCCGCCACCCAGGCGGACACGCTGCACCGGCATGGCCAGCACCAGCTTGAAAATGGCGGGCAGGGCCGCCAGCTGGAACAAGCCTATCTCGGTGCCGGACCAGCCATGCTGGCGCATCACCAGGGGCATGCCCAGCATCAGGTAAATACTGGGGACGGCCAGCACCAGATTCATCCAGCCAAACAGCAGCTGCGCCCCCCACGCTTTCCACGTCTTCATTGTCATCACCCTTTGCACGTCTTGCGCGCAATCAATGCAGTGACGGGCGCAACCGGAAAGCGCACCTCATCAAACTGCTGAACATCATCAAATCCGGCTTGTTCCAGCAACTGGGCCAACTGCCCTTCCGGCAACACATGGCGGCCTTGCATGCGCATATGCAGGTAGTAATGCAAAATCCGTCTGGCCTTGCTGACCTCGGTATGCACTTCGGCGTGACAGCACACCAGCACCCCACCGGGGCGCAGCGCGCGATACAGACGGGCCAGCAAAGCGGGAATGTCCGGCACAAAATGCAGCACGGAGGAGCACCAGATCAGGTCGTAATCCGACCCGAAATCGTCCACCAGCAGATCACCGGCCAAGGTGCTGACACGCGCTTCCAGACCGGCATCAAGAATTTTTTGTTGGGCGACGGCAGCCGCCGCTTCATACTCGAACACCACGGCATTCAAGTCCTGCTGCTGTTGCGCCAAGGCGATGGCTACCAATCCTGGCCCACCGCCCAAATCCAGCAGACGTTGCGCCTGCCAGAACTCCGGCACTGCCCCAAAAATCTCACAGGCCACCTCGGCCGTCACCGCCGTTTGTTCCTGGGCAATTTGCGAACGTGCCGCCGCTGCCCAGCCTTGCTGAATCAATGCCGGATCCGCTGGAGGCGATTTGCCATTGCGCAGCAGCTCATCGAGCTGATTGCCCACCTGGCGCAAGACGCCATGCCGAAACAGCAAGGCATCGCCACAATATTGCGCCGAACCCGGATTCAGATAACGCGCCGTTTGCGGCAGGCTGCGATAGCGTCGCGGACAGGTCCACTGACACTCCAGCAGCTCCAGACTCCACAGCAACTCCAGCAGGTAGGCGGTGTTGTCGGCGTCCCACTTGAGCACAAGCGCAAGTTCCTCAGCAGCGATAAACTTATCCAGATGCGCAAACACGCCATATCCCAAAGCCAGGTTCAAGGCATCTGCACTTAAACCCGCCAATTGCGCGTCCCAACAGGCTTGCAGAGCATGCGACTCCAGCAATTGCTCCGACAAAACGACTTCTCCTAGCGATCGATCCAGCACTGTTTTTTACCTCCGTGAATTCCACAATGGCCCTTCCCTCTGCCATCACAGCTAGAAATGATATATATTTAATGAGAATTATTTGCATTAAGATCTATGCTGAACGGAGCAATTCATATGCGAGGCGCTTTTAGCAGGAGAAATGATGAGCACGCGCAAATTTGGCTATCGCTTAACCACGGATGAACCCAGGTCATGCCGCGCTCTGAGCGATGGCCGAGTCCGGCTGCAACTACCCGAAGAACTGGGCCACTGCTATTCCGAATGCGTGGAACTGGAACAAGGGTTTTTGTTGGGCCGTTTGCACTATCACCCCAGCCGATCGCTGGTTGAAGAAAGCAACGGCCCCCATGCGGGCCGTGTCATTGTGGTGACCGTGGGTCTGCAAGGACAGTCGGCCTATCAGGGTCGAGAGAGTTCAGACCTGCTGTTCAAGGCAGGCCATACCACGGTGACGGCTTTCCGATCCCTGCGGGGGGAACGCCACTATCAAGAGGACCAATCCGTATCGCAATTACGGCTGGTCATCAGCGAGGCGGCCTTGAACAAATACGTGGGCCCGGCACGCGCAACCCAGTTGATGGACTGCGTGGGACTGCACCGTCTGTCCTTTCATGCCAGCAGCCAGGCCACCATGGCCCATGCGGCGGCACTGGCACGCTATATGCAGCCGTGCACCCCGGAGCAGCCCATTCATAACCACAGGCTGAACCTGCAAATCCATGCACTAAGCTTGCTGGCCGAGCAGTTCAACCGCCTGGCTCCGCCCGACGCCCCCAACAGCGCCCCGCTGTCGGTGGATGATATTCAGCGGGTCGAGCGAGCACGCGATTTGCTCAGCTCGCAACTGGACCAGCAAATCACGGTGGAGTATTTGGCGACGACGGTGGGCATTAACGAGCACAAACTTAAAGAAGGTTTTCGCTATCTGTACGACAACACGCCTATCGGCCTGCTACTGGAACTGCGTATGCGCAAAGCCTATACCTTGCTGGAGTCCGGCCAACAAGTGGCCCAGGCCGCCTGGCAAGTCGGCTACAAATACCCCAATAATTTTTCCGTCGCCTTTACGCGCTACTTTGGCCGCTCGCCAAAATCCATTTTTGGCAACAAGCGCGCCTAAACCCTTGTATTTCCACTGTTTTCGGCCTCTGGACTCATAGAGGCCCACCCTTCTTTTCGGGCCGCCCCCTGCGGCCCTCTCCCTGAAAAGTTCCCCTCCTGCTTTGACAAATCCCTGCAATTGCAGCGGATTTCCGGTCCTGCATAGGAATTGCTCCGTTCTGCATATCAATCTAAGTGATAATTATTCTCATTAATGTGAATAATATCCCCGTGCCTTTCCTCACCTTTTGAGACAAGTGGTGAGCCTGGCCATCAAACGGGAAGTATTTCCCCACGACAGATTGTTATTTTTCGCACGGAGCCCTGGTTCGTTTTATGTCCGCTACCCTTTCACCCCTACACAAAAAACACGCGCTCAAGCCGCTGGTGTATGCCTTGATTCTGGCCTCCTGGGCCGGGCAGACACAGGCCCAAAGCGTGGGCAGCGCCCCACCCTCCTCCCGTCAGGACGAGAGCCAGGAAGACACGGACAGAGCCACACGTCTGGACACCATTACCGTCGTGCGTGAAACCCGCGATGAGGCCGGTAAAACCGATATATTCGAGAAAGACGTCTCCAATGTGTACGCCGGCAAGGAAGAGATCGAGCTGTACAAGGGCAGCTCCGTGGGAGATTTGTTCAAGGGCCTGAACGGTGTGTATGCGGGAGACTCGCGCAATAGCGGCGCGCTGGACCCGAACATTCGCGGTATCCAGGGTGAAGGCCGTATTCCACTGACGATTGACGGCACGGAACAGGCAACATCAGTCTGGCTGGGACCGGCCGGGGTGGCCAACCGCAACTATGTTGATCCCAATATGATCAGCAGCATTCTGGTGGAAAAAGGCGTGTCGGCAACGTCGGGAGCCAGCGGGATTGGCGGATCGGTGCAGATCCGCACGCTGCAGGTGGAGGATATAGTCAAACCGGGCGAGACCTTCGGGATTGAGCTGAAGGCGGAAACGGCGACGAATTCGACCAAGCCGAATGAGCGTTCGTTCGGAGTGTTCGGTAAAGACTACAGAGACATCCCTGGCGCAGTATTTGATAAAGGTGGTACTAACGGCGTCATTCTGCCGGGATCCGTTTCGCCAGAGCGTATGCCTAAAGAAGGCAATGGCGGCAAGAACTTCAACTTCGAAGACCACTCCTATCGCCTGGCAATCGCAACCAAACAAGAGAACTTTGACCTGCTAGCCGCATACAGCTACCGCAGCCGCGGCAACTATTACAGCGGTAAAAAGGGTAGCGAGAAATACGAGTACGACTCGTGGCAGGAAGATGCCAAGAACGATAAAAGGCCGGGCTTCTCATCCCCAAGCATCAGCTACATCGCCAAATATTTCCGCCCCGGTGAAGAGGTCCTGAACACATCCAGCGAACTGGAAACCACCCTGCTCAAGGGAACGCTGCGCTTACCTCACGATCAAGCCATTGATATGAGCTACATGCGCAGCAACCATACCTTTGGCGAAAGTGTGCCTTGGAACGTGGTCTGGGCCGTGCATGCGCTGGATGGTCAGGGCGAAAAAAAGATTCTGCAAAACGAGAACCCCTATAGCAAGGTCAAACAAGACACCTGGAATCTGAACTACTCCTGGAACCCCGAAGGCAACCGTTTCATCAACCTGAAAGCCGGCGCTTGGATTACCCAAAGTGACAGTGCTCGCCATCAGAACGGTGACGTGATCTATGGCACTCAAGGCGACGGATGGAATGGTCGGGATAACGCGTGGGATGACTATACGGATTGCCACGTCCTGGGCAGAGATCTACCCATGTGTGCCAACGTCCCTACGACTCCACCCGATAAAGAATCCAATGCGGATGGTCGTTTCAACATTGTGCCTCGCGCCTTGCAAATTACCGATCACCGTCGCACAGGTTTGAACCTGAGCAATGAAATGACTTTGCACTCCACCCTGGACTTGAGCTTGCAAGCGGACTTTACGCGCGAAAAACTCAAACAGCATGACGCTTCGGAAAACCTCACGCACCTGACTGAACTGAACTGGGGCGTAAACCATATGGGACCGCGTTCGGGCACCCGCCAACAATGGAACTTTGGTTTTAATTTTGATTGGCGCCCAATCGACTGGTTGCAGGTGAATGCTGGCGCTCGTTACAGCGACTATTGGTCGTATGACGACAAGCTGGCCGAGATGCGTAGCCAGCAGCATAAGGATTGGGCCATTAGGCCCGCTCTGACGGGCTACAACTATCAAGTACAGCGTTTGATGACCGATCAAGAGGCAAACGCGTACGAGAACAAGATTATTCAAAGCTTGACGCCAGCCTATGAAAAATACAAAGAAGACTGGCAAACCTGGTATGACTTTGACCCCAGTTTTGTTGATGGCCCCCTCTTAACCCCTGAGGAGTTTATGGGTGACCAACTGCAACGAGGGAAAGTCAACGGGTATCGCTACACAGACGAATCAGTTTTTGTGCCATCTGGCCAATCACATGCCGGCTTTACTGCAAACAACCCCTTCACGAATGGCGAAATCGATACAAGTGAGAAGGTCACCGATGCCCAGGGCCAAAAAGGCACAGTGGATAAATATATTGCATCGAATGCCAACCGAAAGCCAGTTTATCAAGATGAGTCTGAAATACCGAATAAATGGGAAGAGCCCAAAAAGCAAAAAGATCACGCTTGGGTTCCCCATATTGGGCTGACTGCTTTCGTCACAGACGATATCCGTATCTATGCGCGGTACAACGAGTTTGTCCGCTTCCCTAGCCTGTTTGAGTCCTCCATGGCAATGGCTGGCAGCAGCAAAAGCTCCACAGGTGTCGCAGTTAGCCCGGAGCATGCCTACAACTGGGAAATTGGTTATGCCCACAACCTGAGCGGCTACTTTCCCAGCCTGGACTACGCAGACATCAGGATCAACTACTTCAATAACCGCATCAAAGACTATATAGACCGGGATTGGGACTTCAATGTCGTGCAATTTGCCGAGAAAAAAATGTCCGGCATTGAACTGCAAGCTCGGGTGGATAGTGGCAAATACTTTGCCAACTTTGGTGGCACGTACCGCCTGAAACAACAACTGTGCGACCACGACTACGCACAAACTTTTAATCCCATTCCTGGAGCGTCAGGTGGTCGCAACGTCCCTGGCTGCGTAGATGGTGGCTTCCCTCGCACCTTTGCCAGAACCAGTCTGCAACCCCAGTACTCACTGAATCTGGATGTAGGTGCTCGTCTCCTGGAAAAGAAGCTATTGCTGGGTGCACGCGCCGTTTATCACAGTGCCGCCAAGAACAAAGACGAGGGTGCCTTTGGAGCTATGGGCTGGGCCTATAACCGAGCCAACTACTGGAACCCGATCCTGGTCTTTGATGCCTACGCCAGCTATCAGGTGCAGAAGAACCTGAATGTAGACGTGGCGATCAGCAATCTCACCAATCAGTACTACCTGGATCCCATGGCCCGCACCTCTATTCCGGCCCCTGGGCGAACAGTGCGCGTCGGTATGACAGCACGTTTTTAAGTTAATCAGTTTTTTTGGTCGTTTTCGTAAAAACGCCCTTTTTCTTCACTTAATGGAGTTCGTAATGAAAGCAAGTCTGAATGTACAAAAACTGGCTATTGTTTCGGCTTTCCTGCTGGCCTCCGCCAGCAGCTTCGCCGCCCCCGTTGCAGGTGGCGCTTCCAAAGGTTTTGTCGTTGCTGACAAACCCTCCACGATGATGGCTATCGGCGAAGCAGGCATCTCCATGCCCGGCACCGATCCTTACACTGCGAACCCAGCCGATCAGTCGGGTGTGGTCAGCTTCAAGAGCGGTCCCATTTGGCAAACAAACCAGGTGTTAAGCAATGCAGACGGCCATGGTTACATTGAAATGCCTGCTGGCACGAAAATCTCGGAAACTTGGCGTCACACGATTAGCAGCGGTACTGGTACAGGCACGCAAGTCTACGCTTATCGTCAAATGAACGACCCCCTGACTGGCTACCCACACTTCGGCGGTGAGGTCGTGGCAAAAGTTTCTGGTCAAGAAGTGTATTTTGGTGAATGGGCTCCGCGCGTCGCCAACCCTAGCCAAGGCAGCAGCACCAACTTGAACATGAACAGCGCAGACCGCACAGTGTTCTACACAGGCGAAAACCCAACCACTGCCATGCCTGCTCTGGTCAATGCTGAATACAACGTTGTAGCTGTACGTAAATACAATCCAGGCACTCAAGGTGGTGTATTTAGCGGCGTTTTGACAGCTAACTACGGCGGCGGTAGCGGTACATTGGCTGGCTCTGTCGGTGGTGTGAACTTCAACGGCACCTCCATTGCTTCCAATGGCCAATTTGCACAAGACTTTAGTGACTCCTCGAAAATTCGAGGCCAATTCTACGGTTCCCAAGCAGAAGCCTTGGCAGGTATTTACTACAACCCAGCCAACGGTGCCAAAGACATGGCCTTCGGCGGTGCAAAACAGTAATCCGCCTCTGACAACACCCTAGTGTTGCCATAAGAAAAGGGGGATCGACAAGCTCGATCCCCTTTCTCTCCGGACCCTGCGTCCATCTCCCCTTTTTCTTGCAAGGTTTTCATTCATGCATGGGCGAGCCCTTCCCCTTTTGTGCCTGCTGCTGGCCATGGCATCCAGCGCGGTGCAAGCCAACGACGACGATACGCGCCGACTTCTGAATCAAATCGACCGCAATCTGAACGAACGCGAACGCTCCCATTTAGTGGAAGAAACCCCGCCCGATGTGGACCCATCAGCCCTGATCACCATCAACGGCACAACCTATAGCGTCGATGCCACGCTGACTGATCTGGAACCGGCTATCTATGTCGCCATCAATCTGCAGCAGTGGGCCAAGGTGGATCAGTTTGTAGAAAAGTATCAGGAGCTGCCCGGCCACAACCCTGCCCTGGTGCTGATGGCTCAAGGGATGGTGGCCCGTAGCAAGGACAATCACAGCCTGGCGATCAGCAAGCTGCGCCAGGCTCAGGAAAGCGATCCCAATATGATGCGCGCCAAGCTGGAGCTGGCCCGCCTGCTGTTCGAGGATTATCAATCCAGCGAAGCCAAGGAGCTGTTCAGCCAGATTTCCTCTGCCGGTATTCCTGATGAAGTACGGCCCGTAATCGAAGGCTTCCAGGGTGCCCTGCAAGACCGCAATGCCTGGCACGGTTCCGCCTCGATTGGCTTGGGCTACAACAGCAATATCAACAAAGAAAACGGCCAGGAAGACACCTTCTTTACCTGCTATTTCTTTGGGTGCTTTCCGTCAGTGCGCAAGATGCCGGACCCGGTCAAATCCACGGCCATGGTCTACGACCTGACCTTGAACCGGCGCTTCCAGCTAAGCAGCAACCACAATCTGCTGCTGCGCGGTCTGAGCTACGGCAATCTGTACGACAAGCATAAGGAAGCCGAGCCCAAGAATATTTATTACAGCGACAACACCAGCATTATTTACGCGGGCTACAACTATCAGGACGCTAAAAACGATTTGTCGATTACGCCCTTGTTCGAGAACAATTACACCAACCGTCGCACCAGCTATCAGTCCTGGGGCGGGCGCGTGGACTGGAAGCACAATCTTAGCGACAGGCTGCAAATAGGCGTGAATGCCCAGCACAAGAGCCTGTCCTACAAAGGCGATTTACGGCAGTACTTTGAAGGCGTCAAAGAGAACCAGATAGGCTTGTACGGCTCGTATCTGATTGATGCCAAAACCGTGGTCTACGGGGGCCTGAATTACACCCGTAATCTGCAGTCTCAACAAACTGCGCAAAGCCGCAGCTATATGGCGAACCTGGGAATCTACAGGGCCTTTGATGCGGGTTTCAACATCAACGCCACGGCACTGTACCGGCAGACCCGTCACGATGCCGAGGACTTGTTCCTGGGTGGGCTGCGCAAGGACCGGCAACAGATTTACATCCTGAACGTGGGCATGTCACGCTTCGCCTTCAAAGGCATTACGCCCAATCTGTATGTGAAGCACACCTTCAACAACAGCAATATCGACTGGGCTTTCAAATACAAGCAAACCGAAGTCGCGCTGAAGCTGGAAAAGCGTTTTTAAGCAGGGACTTCTTCGACCTTGGCGGGCTGATCTGGTGCAGTCCCGTTTTAGCATCAAGCGCCTGAAGCGACAGGTAGTTTTTTTAGTGACAGGGAGCGTCGTGTCACTGTTGAGAGAAGCGCTTCCAATGATGTATCGGGGTTCTGTGGCAGGTCTCCAGGCCCAGCGGCAGCGTGTAGATCAGCCCTTCCCGTGATGCTGGTCCAAGAGACAGGACTATAAGGTCTTGTTCCCCAGATAAAACACGCGACAAGCATGAGACTATGATGAGTTTGCAGGGCCAACCGCCCTGCATTTGCTTTGTCTGCTTGCGTTGCGCCCTATTACGGTCCCAGCCCGGACAAAAAAAACCACAAAAATTGCCAAGTGAAAGCCCGGTTGACCATCAGCCGGGATATAGTCGAGCAATCGATTTTCCTTAGCAGACAGAATACTTATCCCTTGGAGTCTTTCCCCATGCTTGGCCAAGAAAAAGAAACTCGCTCTGATACCAGCCCTCAAGACAGCGCCTTTCTGGAAGAAAAAGCCTTCCGCGCCCGTACTGTGCTGGTCTTTGGCACCATCACGGATAAGCTCGCCTCGGAAACCGTGCGCAAGCTGCTGGCGCTGGATGCCGAATCCACCGCCCCCATCACCATGATCGTGTCCTCGCCCGGTGGGCACCTGGAATCGGGCGACGCCATCCATGATGTGGTGCGTTTTATTTCCTCGCCCGTCACCATGGTCGGCACCGGTTGGGTTGGCAGTGCTGCCACCCACCTGTTCCTGGGTGCTGCCCGCGAGCGCCGCGTGTGCCTGCCGCAAACCCGTTTTCTGATTCACCAGCCCAGCGGTGGCGCCGGTGGTCAGGCCAGCGATATGGCCATTCAAGCGCAGGAAATCATGAAAGCGCGCGAACGTATCGCTCAGGTGATTGCCCGTGAAACTGGCCAGCCTATCGAGCGTGTGCGTGACGATATCGAGCGCGACAAATGGATGGGTGCCGAGGAAGCCATTGAATATGGCCTGATCTCGCGCATTATCGAGCGCCGTGACGAACTACTGCCCGCCAGCAAGTAAATATCACCTGAGAGCCCCATCATGCTGACTATTCTTGGCAGAGAATCCTCCATCAATGTGCGCAAAGTCATGTGGACCTGCGCGGAGCTGAATCTGGAATTTGAGCGGCAGGATTGGGGCATGGGTTTCAAGGACGTGAACACGGACGAGTTCCGTGCGCTGAATCCCAACGCGAAGATTCCCGTCCTGCTGGATGGGGATCGCGTGCTGTGGGAATCCCATACCATTGTGCGTTATCTGGCCAACCGCCAGGCACCAACGGCCTTGTATCCGCAAGATGCCTGGCAACGCGCCAAAGTGGATCAATGGCTGGACTGGCAGGCGTCCGAGCTGAACCCAACCTGGACTTATGCGTTTTGGGGTTTGGTACGTCAATCGCCCAAGCATCAGGATGCAGCACAAATTCAGGCATCCCTGGCGGCCTGGACGAAGGTAATGTCGATTCTGGACAAGCACTTGGCGCAGACCCCAGACTATGCCGCCGGATCGGAGTTCAGCCTGGCCGATATTATTCTGGGCCTGTCGATTCACCGCTGGCTGAATACGCCATTTGATCGTCCGGTGCTCAAAGCGACCGAAGACTACTACCATCGCCTGGCTTCACGGCCTGCCTTTGTAGAGCAATGCGCCGGTTTCCCCTAAGCACTGCTTTGCATTGCCTGACCAAAGCCGCCTGCTGTGTTTGCGGCTTTTTTTATGCGTGACTGAACATCAAGGCCACTTAACGCCCTTTTTTCAAAAACGGCAACGGCAACGGCAACGGCAAACCAGCAAACTCTAAATCCAAATCTACTTAAAATTTGGCGCCAGATAACTGGCAAACGCCTCATCAGTCGGCCACCACTTTTGTAATATACTTTTCCGCATGCGCGCCCTGGGTCCCCGTTTCGTTTTCCGCGAAATCCGAGTTTGGCAACTTCTGTTTTGCCTGGCTCTGCTGGCCTACGTCTGTCGCGCTATCGTCCCGGCGGGCTATATGCCGACCCGCTCTACCCAGGACAATGGCTTTGCCATTACCTTCTGTACCGCAGGTAATCCAGCCAATACGCTCTGGATTGATCTGGTCGGCCAGGATGGTCAGGCAGATTCCGATACGCATCAAAACCAGCAGGATTGTCCCTTTGGCATCGCGGCGTCCCCCGCCTTGTTGCCGACTCTGGACGCCCCAGTTCTGATCAGCCTGATCACGTATCGGCCGGTTTTACTGGCCGAGAGCAATCAAACCCGGCCACCGCTACCTGCACAAGGCCCGCCTTTAGGTTCACGCGCCCCACCCTTATCCCTCGCTTGATATGTCCCCGTCCTTGGACGGTCTCTCTTTTTCTATCTAGCCGAGGTTTTCAATGTCGATTTCTTCTACGTCTTTCCGTGCCACTCTGGGCATGGCTGCTGTGCTGTTCGCCTCTTCCGCTGTTGCCCACGTTTCCCTGCAAACCAAGCAAGCCCCGGTAGGCAGCAGCTACAAGGCTGTTCTGTCCGTGCCGCATGGTTGCAAGGGCTCTGCCACCACCAAAATCCGCGTCCGTATTCCTGAAGGTGTGGTCGGTGTAAAGCCACAACCCAAAGCAGGCTGGACGCTGGAAACGGTAAAAGGTGACTACAAGCAGGCCTATACGCGTTGGGGTGCCAAGGTCAGTTCCGGTGTTCAGGAAGTCGTCTGGGCTGGCGGTCCCTTGCAGGACGAGCACTATGACGAGTTCGTGTTCATCAGCTACCTGGCCGATGAGCTCAAACCCAATAGCACGCTCTACTTCCCAGTTGTTCAGGAATGCGAGCAAGGCGTGGAGCGCTGGATTGATCAAGCAGCTCCGGGCACCAAGGAAGCGGCTGACCATTCCGACGCCCCTGCTCCTGCGCTGCAACTCTTGCCCAAGCCTTAAACACCCAGGCGGCTGGTGCCCTTGGGCATCAGCCTGAAGGAGATCTTATGCAAACGCATACCCTGCGTGGGCAGGCGTGTTGCCACCCACTGGTCGTGTTGCTGATTGCCTTGCTGTTGCTGGCCTGGGCACCGGTTCTGTATGCCCATGCATCTCTGGTAGCCAGCAAGCCCGATAGCGGCACAGTGCTGGCTCAGGCTCCCCGCACGGCCAGCCTGAGCTTCAATGAGTCTGTCTCGCCCTTGCTGATGAAGCTGATTCGTCCCGATGGTTCCTCCGAAGAACTGGAGGACGTTCTGCTGCAAGACCAGCGGCTGGAACTGGCCTTGCCGCCCATGGAGACCGAAGGCACTTATGGGCTGAGCTGGCGAGTCATTTCTGCTGACGGCCATCCCGTAGGTGGGACGCTGACGTTTTCCGTTGGCACGCCCAGCGCTAATCTGGTGGAAGGTGCCAGCAGCAATCCCGTCAGAAACAGCCTGATCTGGCTGGCCCGACTCCTGGGCTATCTGGGTCTGTTTACGGGGATAGGCTGGGTGATCTACCGCGCCCTGATTCCAGAATCAAACGACGCATCAAACCCGCAAAGTCGTATCGCGCCGCGCATGTTGGCTATAGGTGCCGTCGCCTTATTGCTGAACCTGGGCCTGGTCGGTGTCGATGCGCTGGACTTGCCCTTGTCCGCCTTGCTCAGCACGGCAGCTTGGAAAACGGCGGCATCCACCTCGATGGGCTTGGCGGTGCTGCTGGGCTGGATAGCCCTGGCCTGTGCCGCCCTCTCCTGGAAAGCAAAAAACGCAACTAGTCAGAAATGGCTGGCTGCTTTGGCGCTGATTCTTTTGGGCGCTTCTCTGGCTTCCAGCGGCCATGCCAGCACGGCCGATCCCGCCTGGCTGTCCCGCCCCAGTGTCTGGCTGCATATCGTGACGGTGACACTGTGGATTGGTTCTTTCCTGCCTTTGGCCTACGCGCTTCAACATGCTCAGGAATCCCGCTTGCTGACGCTGTTCTCACGCTGGATTCCCGCCGTCCTGCTGGTCCTGATTCTGAGCGGAGCTGCACTGATCTACGTGCAATTCGATCAGCTCGCCTCGCTATGGAAAAGCCGATATGGGCAAGTGCTCAGTGCCAAGCTGATTCTGGTTCTGCTCTTGCTGGGCCTGGGAGCCTACAACCGCTATCGCCTGACTCAAGCCGTCTTGCAACAGCGTAGCGATGCTCGGCAAGCTCTGCGGCGTGTGGTTCGTCTGGAATATGTGTTGGTAGTGCTGATCCTGGCCGTGGCCGCTTTGTGGCGCTTTACCCCGCCCCCACGCGCCTTGGCCCAGCTCGTCCCCCCCACCATTTCCAGCCATATCCATACCGAAGCAGGCATGGCGGACTTGCTGTACATCCCGGCTACAACACAGCACCCGGCCATTCTGACCGTCTCTTTATACGAGCCGGATTTCAGTCCCTTGAAGGCGCAAGAAGTAGAGGTGATTTTCAGCAACCCGCAGGCCGGGGTGGAGTCCATTACCTTTCCGGCGGAACTCACGCGGCAGGATCAATGGGAGGTAAGCAATATCCAGCTACCGCATCTGACCAGCTGGAATATTCGTATTCAGGTGCTGATTTCAGACTTTGAACGTATTCACCTGGATAGCACGCTGAATCTGCAAGCCGACTAAACCCCGCGCCCCGAAATCAGAAGGGTTTCATATAACGCTTGGTGGCCTCGATAAAGGCGCGAACATTGGGATGATGTTTGCGCCCGCCTTCAAACAGTAAAGACACGGGCAAGGCCGGCGCATCATCATCACGTAGCAATGGCTCCAGCCCCCCAGCCTCTATCTCGCCCGCCACCTGATAAGACAGGGTGCGCAACACACCCAGGCCCGCCACCGCTGCAGCAATTGCCGCATCCACATGGCTGACGGACAGGCGCGGCACGCCACCCGCACGGCGCACCTCATCCAGCCCCCAACCGCGATGCGGCCCGCCTTCATCCTCGACCCAAATCAAATCGTGCTGCCGCAGGTCTGCCAATGAAGCCGGTCTGCCTTTACGCACCAGATAGTCGGGACTGGCACTGAAAACACGCCGAACTTCTCCGACCGGCACCACATGCAAGGAGCTGTCCGGCAAGTCGGCAATGCGGACCGCAATATCTATCCCTTCCTCCACCAATCGCACCAGACTGTCGCGCAAAATCAGGCGAATTTGCAGTTGTGGATGCAGGCGCAACAACTCCAGCACCACCGGCATTACATACATTTTTCCGAACATGACCGGGGCCGTGACTGTCAGGGTGCCGCTGGGTTCGGAACGGCTCCCCTGCACGCTTTCCACGGCCTGATCAATCTGGGCGATACCCGCCCGGCAGCGCTCCAGAAACAGGCTGCCCTCTTCCGTCAGCCGCACGCTGCGCGTGGTGCGCATCAGCAATTGCACGCCCAAGCTGGCCTCCAGCGCCGCGATGGTGCGCGACACCGTGGTGGGCGACATATTCATGCGCCGCCCGGCCTCGGCAAAGCTGGCCTGCTCTGCGACACAGATAAAAGTACGTAGTGTTTTCAGCCTGTCCATACGCCCCGCCTTCAAAGACTATCCTCAAGAATCGCAATAATAAAGTGCAATTTTAAGCGATTGTTTCCCACTGTCATAGAAAGCAGAATGAATACCTCTTGTTTATGACTGGTGAACTGCCATGAAGCTCTATCACTACGCCCTGTCCGGGCACGCCCATCGCGCCGCCCTGTTTCTGTCTTTAAGCGGTTTGCCCCATGAGTTGATCGAGGTCGATATGGCGGCCAAAGCGCACAAGCGGGCGGAATTTCTGGCCCTGAATGCCTTTGGGGAAATTCCTGTGCTGGATGACGATGGCCGAATCATTGCCGACTCGCTGGCAATTCTGGTCTATATCGCCCGCAAGATTGGCCCCTCGCACTGGCTGCCCAGCGATCCGTATCAGGAAGCGCAAGTACAGCGCTGGCTGTCTGTGGCGGCGGGCAAGATTGCCTACGGTGCCTGTGCGGCTAGATTGGTTACCGTGTTTGGTGCCAGCTTCAATCCCGAAGAAGTGATTACGCACGCCCATGCCACCTTGGCGACTCTGGAACACAGCCTGAAAGACCAGCGCTGGATTGCCGGAACCGAAGATCCCACGATTGCGGACATTGCCCTGTACAGCTATGTAGAACGCGCCCCCGAAGGCAATGTGGATTTGTCCGCCTATCCCCGCATTCAAAGCTGGCTGCGCCAGATCGAGGCCTTGCCTGGCTTTATTCCTTTTCAGAAAACCCGCGCCGGTCTGCAAGCCTGACGACACCCTTGGAACCCAAACACATCATGAACTTCAACAAACTGGAACTGGACCATATAGGCATACGGGTAACGGACCTGGACATTGCCGAAGCCTTTTACGCCAAGCTGGGTTTTCTGCGCGACCCCGACGAGTTTGCGCCCCAGGCCAAAGCCTGCGGCCTGGTTCACACCAACGGAATGCGTATTCACTTGATCTATAACGGCCAGGCCGCAGAGGAAGGCAATGTGCTGCTTGATGCGCCTGTGAAGCGGCCCGGCTACACCCATGCCGCCTTCATCATCGACAGCATGGACGAGTTGCTGAACTGGCTGGAGCGGGAGAATATTCGCGTCAGTGAAGGTCCGGTGATGATGGGACATGGCCGTCGCATGGTCTGCTTCATCCGCGACCCGGATTTGAATGTGCTGGAATTTAACGAGATTCTAGCGGCCTAGTTTGGTACGCAACGTAGGTGCATAACAGCCCCGGCAAGTATTCAACGCTTGCCGGGGCTTTGTTTCTGCTTTTTCTGACAAACCAGCCTTCGACTAGCATATTAAGGCTTCAATCACCGTGCCATCGTGACTGGCCAAGCAAATCAGGCTCAAGCCGCGCCACTCAGCGCAATCAACAAACGATCCAGGGCCAGCTCATAAACACGCTGCGCCGCTTCATCTTTCGTAATGGAGGCAGGCAGACCGCTGCCATGGGCATGGTCGATCAAGATGCCCAGCCATAGCTCCGGCTCTGCCGTGCAGTCGGCCAACAAGGTACGCAGGCGCTGGGTAATCTCCTGTGTCACTCCGGCAAAGGCTTGCGGATCGTTGAAGATGGCCATGGTCAAATGCGGGTGACGACTCACCGCCTGGTGATAACGCAGCAAAATCCGGCGCAGTTCCGAGCCTTCCTGCTCCTCCAGACCTTGCAGAACCTGGGCATACACCCGGTCGGACAAGGCGCGCAGCAAACCCGCCCGATCCGGCACGTGGTTGTACAGACTCATGGGAGTCACGCCCAGGCGGGAAGCCAGAGCTCGCATGCTCAAGCCTTGCTCGCCACCCTCGTCCAGCAGTGCCAGGCCAGCATTCAGAATATCGTCCAGTATCAGGCCGGTGCCTCCCGCCGGACGCCCTCGCCCCCGACTCATGGTTTGAGCTGATAACGCGATTGCACCAGACCGGAGGGAAAGCTCTGGCTGGAAAGCAAACGCCAATCCATATCCTGATTCACACCGCCAAACAGTCGGCGGCCTTCGCCAATCAGGACCGGCATGGTGGAAAGAATCATCTCCTGCACCAAACCGGCACGCAAAAAAGACTGGATAAGCTGGCCGCCGTCAACATAAATACGCTGGAGGTTTTCTGCCGCCAATTGCTCCATCAACTGCTCGGGAGTTTGCCGGGAGAAACGGACTTTGCCTTGCAGATGTTCAGGAACCGGCGTGTCGGCCAATTGCCTGGATAAGACCACGACAGGCAGTTCGTAAGGCCAGGCTTCAAAAGTCAGGACTTTCTCGTAGGTCCCACGCCCCATGACCACCGCATCCTTGTCCGCAATAAAAGCCATATAGCCATGGTCTTCCACAGGATCACTGCGCTCCAGTAACCAGGCAATATCGCCATCCGGTTTGGCGATGAATCCGTCCAGGCTGGTTCCGATGAAAACGTGTGCTGTACTCATAATTTACCCTTTTTATATACGGTGTATATTTTATAGATAAATCAGCAACTGGAAATAAAAATCTGCATCCAGCCCCTCTCCTGCTTTGACGCTGTCTGTTTTAGCCCACGCAAAAACAGGCCGTATCACACGGCCTGTGGTCCCTCCTTTGAACTTGCTCCAGCTCTCAGGCAAGCGTGTCGCCTGCGATTTAGCGGGCCAGCAAACGGCTGGCTTCAAGCCGTGCTTCGCCCTCATCCACAACAAAACTGAATTGCAGGCCCAGCACCCGGCCCAAGGTCTGTTGCGCCAGACGTGCGGCAGCGGGAATGGCCCGCCCCTTGCTGATCACCACCATGCCAGCGCACAAATCCTTCAAGCGCTGCTTGTTCTGCTTGAAGAACAAGGCACGTTGCTTGCGATCTTCGTGGCTTTCTTCATGGGCATGGTCTTCACCGCCCATTCTGTCAGTCAACAAGACAAAGCGTTGGCCCCGATTCAGCAAGGCCTCCAATTGATCCTGTGCCTGCTGCGGTGTTTGCTGCGCGCTGTGTTCTCTTAAAAACACCAATGGAAACTGCGTATCATCAACTTGCATGAGCGGCTCCTTGCCATCAATAAAGACAGCCAATATCGAAGCGGCGCACGCCCAGATGCGGGACACCTCCAAAGGCATGCATCAAACCGCTGGGTAAATACAACCAGGCAGTGTCGCGCAGTAAATACGGACGAACCGTTGCGCCTTCACGTCTCATCACAGCCTGGACTCCACAAAATCGCGCAATTGGGGATCTCGAATCTCCAGGGCATCAAACAAGCCCAGCGCTTTCAGGGCTGGCAAGGCCGCCACAATATCGTTCAAGGCGCGCTGTCGTTCCGCATCGCGGACATCAGGCTGGCGCACGGCCGCTGCATTGGCCAGAAACGCGCCCACCGTGCCTTTGCGAATGGCAGTGCCATTAATCTGAACTTCACTGGCGTGATCGGGAAGAATGTCATGTGCTTGCATGTGTCGCTCCTTTATTCATCAAGGTTTTCAGTGTAAGCAGAACGGCTTTGGCAGCTGTACACTATATCGGTCAATAGATAACAAAATTACGCCATGCCTAAACGCAAAATTGGTCTGCATGATTTTCTGAACTTCCCCGAGCATCCTGTCCTGTTCGCCGTCACCGGCAACCACGAATCGGAGCTGTCCTCGCGCCCCCATCAGCACGCTCGCGGGCAGTTGTTCGGTTCCCTGCGTGGCCTGCTTTCCGTCGGGGTGGAGGACGCCGTTTGGGTGGTGCCCGCCATCCATGCCGTCTGGCTGCCGCCGCATGTCCTGCATTCGGGCCAATCGCACGGCCCGTTTCATGGCTGGAGCGTCTATATAGACGAAGCGGCCTGCGCCGACCTGCCCTCCCAAGCCTGCACCTTGCGCACCTCCGGCCTGCTGCGTGAAGCCGTGCTGCGCGCCTGCTCCTGGGATTTGATTCCCGCTGCCCCCTTGCCCCCAGCCCAGGCCCATATCGCCTCCGTCATCCTGGATGAAATCCGCAATCTGCCCATCGAACCTTTTGGGCTGCCGCTCCCCCAGGACCCGCGCCTGCAACGCATTGCCCGCGCCCTGATTGCCGACCCCAGCAACAATCAAGGCATGGAGCATTGGGCTGACTGGGCGGCCGTCAGCCTGCGCACCTTAAGCCGCCGTTTCGTGACCGAAACCGGCTTTAACTTCACCGCCTGGCGGCAACGCGCCCGCCTGATGCGCTCCCTGGAAATGCTGGCAGCCGGGGAGCCGGTCGCCACGATTGCCTACGATCTGGGTTATTCCAGCCCCAGCGCCTTTATCAGCCTGTTCCGGCGCAGCTTTGGGCACACCCCGGCCAACTACCGCAACCAACTGTGAGCCCTAGCCCTAAAGCGCTTTACGACCGCCTAGGAATGCCATAAAGTGATGGAATAAAAATTCAAGCATCACTTTTAGACATAGGATGGCCGACATGGAAATGCGCCAATTACGGATTTTTTGTGCCGTTGCCGAGCATGGCAGCTTTACGGCCGCTGCTCAGAAAGTGCACACCGTGCAATCCAACGTCACCATGCGCGTCAAAGAGCTGGAGGCCGAACTGGAACAGCAATTGTTCATACGCCAGAAAAGCGGCGTGGTGCTGACTCCGGCTGGCCATACCTTTCTGACCTACGCCCGCCGTATCTTGCAGCTGACCGATGAAAGCCGTGCCGCCCTGCAAGACACCGGCACTCCCAGCGGTCTGCTGCGTCTGGGCTCCATGGAAACCACGGCCGCCATCCGTCTGCCCCAGGTTCTGACCCAATACCGCGAACGCTACCCCCAGGTTCAGCTGTCCTTGCAAACCGGCACCACGGCCGAACTGATCAAGGCCATTGAGACCCATCAGCTCGATGGTGCTTTTGTCGGTGGCTTTCATCAAAACGCGGCCCTGACTCAAGAAGAAGTATTTGAAGAAGAGCTGGTACTGGTCAGCAGCAAGGCAGTGGAATCCCTGCCCGCCCTGATCGAAAAAATCCCCCAACAAACGGTTCTGGTGTTCAGGACGGGCTGCTTTTACCGCTCCACGCTGGAACACTGGTTTTATCAGGCCGGACTGGTGCCCAACCAGATCATGGAAATGGGCACACTGGACGGCATTCTGTCCTGCGTGGCCTCGGGCATGGGCATTACCCTGCTGCCCAAAGCCATCGCCCAGAACGGCAGCTTGCGCCTGCCAGTGCAATGCCACGAATTGCCGCCTGAAGTTGCACGGGTAAAAACCGTGTTTATCCGTCGTGCCGACGCAAATCCTGGCTCGGCCCTGCGCAGCTTTGTGGCCCTGGCTCAAGCGCAGTTCGCCCAATTGCCCAGGCTGGATCAGGGCGAGGCCGAATTACCTGCTCTGACGGGCCAGCCTGTGGGTCTGTCCAGCAGCGCCGCACAGGCTTTGCCGCAGTAAAGCGTCAGGACAAGCCCAAGGCCAGCTCCGCGACCCGTTCTGCCGCTGGCACAATGCTGTGGATCTTGCCCACGCCCTGACCAGCATACAAAGACAGCTTCCTGGCCATTCTGTCCTTATCAATCGCCCGCGCCCCTCCCCCGACCAGACGCAGCACATTCCACTTGTCGCGGTTGGGAATGACGCGATGCGGGGTGCCATAGGTCCAACCAAAGGAATAGCCGGTGCGATATTCCGTATCGTCCGTACTCGCTTCCAGAATCTTTTGCTTGTAGAGCGGGTGCGCATTAGACTCCTCGCTAGCCAGAAAGGCCGTGCCCACCAGTACGCCGGAAGCCCCCAGACTCATGGCCGCCCTGACATCCTGGCGGGTAGTAATCCCGCCTGCTGCCAGTACGGGACGGCCTTGGGCACAGTCCAGAATCGCGGGTAGCAAAGACATCAATCCAATGGTGCCGCGATTCAGGTGGCCACCACCCTCACTGCCTTGAGCGACGATAATGTCGGCTCCATGCGCAATCGCTTTGCGAGCCAAAGCCGCCGTGCCGGTCTGCACCATCACGATCATGCCAGCGTCTTTGGCACGGGGAATCATGTCGGCGGAATAGTCCTCTGCATAGAACAGCGACAGGATGCGGGGCCGCTCCTGCAAGATCACCTGAAACTGGGCTTCGAACACCTCCGGGCCACCAAACTGCGGCACCACATTCACCCCGAAAGGCTGGTCCGTCAGCGCCCTGGTTTCCCGTAGCCATTTACGCAGCATCAAGGGAGCCAGACGCAAGCCGCCCAGCACACCGAACCCGCCCGCATTCGCTACCGCCGCCACCAATTGTGGCCCGGAAATCGCAGCCATGCCCGCCAGAAAAATCGGGTACTGCACACCGCACATTTCTGTGATGACATTGCCCGCAAAATCTCGATTTGCTTCGCTCATGATTTACAACTCCACCTGTTTGCCCAGCATGCGCCGCAGGGCCAGATTCTTCAGTACAAAATGGTTCTTGAATGCCCCGAAAAGGTGCAAGGCCAGCCCCGCCAAAAAGGCTGTGGCGCCAATATTGAACAGCACATCCACCACGGCTTTGACCTGCTCATTCGGGCTGATCAAGGTAGGCAAAGCCAGGCCACCGGGCAGTTCCACCGCCACCCCAGCCGCCGCACGAGACAGCCAGACGGCGACAGGCAACAGCACCATCGCCAAGGCCAGGGCTGTCGCCACGGAACGGGCCACAATCACTTCCACCGGATTGGGCGAACCCACTGGCAAGGGGTGAAAAGACGTCACTCGCGCCCAGAAGCGGTAGATGGAAATCAGGAACAGCAACGTCCCCAGCAGATTTTGCAGCGGCACCAGCCGCGCCTCGCCGGGGCTTTGGGCAATGGCCACCCCCAAGCCCAGAATGGAAAACAGCAAGGCCGCTACAAGCCAGTGCAGCACAATAGTGATGGGCGAGAACCTGAGTCCGTTGTCTCGCAATTGCATGATTACCTCCTTGAAAAGGTCACCGGGGGCAAGCCCCCTGAGGTGACACGCTGATAGTGATACTTAGTGATTCACCAGGCCCGACGCCCCAATGCCGGTATGCGCCCGCACAAACTGATCCTCGAAACGGGCTTGCTCCAGCGCCGCCTGGGCGCTGCGGTCGGTCACCGAGCCCAGCCAGGTAAAGAAGAAAGCCACGTTCATGGAAATAATGGCGGGATAGTCATAGGGAAAAATCGCCTGCTCATTGCCCAGTACCTTGACCCAGACAGCCGGTGACAAAATCACCAGACCAACAGCACTCAACAGCCCGGCCACGCCACCGATCAAGGCGCCGCGCGTGGTCAAGCCCTTCCAGAACATGGACAAGGCCAGAATGGGAAAATTGACGGACGCCGCGACCCCGAAGGTCAGCGCCACCAGAAAGGCAATGTTTTGATCCTTGAACAAGATGCCCAGTACCACGGCCAGCACACCCAGACACACCGAGGCAATCTTGGAGACGCGGCGTTCCTTGGCTGAGTCCACCTGATTTTTCTTGATGACCATGGCATACAAGTCATGCGAGATGGCCGAGGTTCCGGCCATGGTCAGCCCCGCGACCACCGCCAGAATCGTGGCGAAGGCAACGGCAGACAAAAAGCCCAGAAACAGATCACCGCCCAAGGCTTTGGCCAAGTGCATGACGGGCATATTGCCGCCACCAATCAAATTACCGCCTAGCTGGCCGCCTTCATAAAAGCTCGGGTCCTGGCCCACGATCACAATTGCTGCCATGCCCAGCACGCCCACAATCAGGAAGAAAAAGCCGATGAAGCCGGTTGCGACGAAAACGGATTTACGCGCTTGTTTGGCATCGGGAACGGTGAAAAAGCGCATCAGAATATGCGGCAAACCGGCAGTCCCGAATACCAGACCAATCGACAGCGAGATCATGGCAATCGGGTCGGAAACCAGCTTGCTGGGCAGCAAAATAGCCGCACCGTTCTTGTGAACCTCCACCGCCTTCACAAACAAGGCCTCCAGCGAAAAACCAAAACGGCTCAAAGCCAGAACCGCCAACAAGGTGCCGCCCAGCAGCAAAAGCACAGCCTTGATGATCTGCACCCACGTCGTGGCTACCATGCCGCCAAAGGTCACGTAGATCACCATCAGCAAACCCACGGCAATCACGGCATGGTTGTATTGCAGGCCGAACAGCAATTGAATCAACTGCCCGGCTCCCACCATCTGCACCACCAGATAAAAACAGACCACGGTTAAGGAACCAAAGGCCATCAAGGTACGGATACGGTTCTGGTCCAGACGGAAAGAACTGATGTCGGCAATCGTGATGCGGCCCAGATTGCGAATGCGCTCGGCAAACAGGAACAGCAACAAAGGCCAGGCCACGAAAAAGCTGATGGCATAAATCATGCCGTCGTAGCCGTTAAAGAAAATCATGCTGGTCAGGCCCAGCAAGGCGGCGGCAGACATATAGTCTCCGGCCAGGGCCAAACCATTCTGAAAGCCCGTCACCCCGCCCCCAGCGGTGTAGAAGTCATCCATGGACTTGGTCTTGGACGCGGCCCAATAAGTGATGCCCAAGGTGCCGAGCACAA
Source organism: Alcaligenes faecalis (assembly GCF_009497775.1). Classification (NCBI taxonomy): domain Bacteria; kingdom Pseudomonadati; phylum Pseudomonadota; class Betaproteobacteria; order Burkholderiales; family Alcaligenaceae; genus Alcaligenes; species Alcaligenes faecalis. The sequence continues at coordinate 1,803,791 of NZ_CP031012.1, read as the reverse complement.
AGGCCAGGAACATCACAATGGCCGTGATATTGATGGGCTGCTTTTGCACCTCCTGCAAGGCAGCCGGGTCCGCTTGCACGGCAAAGGCCAGACCGGATAAAGCAAGCAGAACAGCAATGGAAGAAAGGCGGCGCATCATCTGGCCCTCTTCAGAATCAAGGCCGTCAGGGCATCAAACTCGCCATTGGCACGTCGAATATACAAACCCGTCAGCAACCAGGTACCCAGAATCAAGGCAAAGCCCAGCGGCCAGCCCACATTGATAATGCTGTTTGCCGACAGCGTGGTCGCCAGCAGTTGCGGCGCAAAACTGGCGACCAGAATAAAGGCGTAGTACGGCAGCAAGGTCAGCGCCGTCAGCCAGGCTACAAAATGGCGTCTGCGTCGGACCAGTTCCTTGAATTGCGGCTGTTGCCGGATACCGGCCAGGGTTGTCATGGTGTTCACGTTGTCTCCTGAAGGCGTGTGGATGAATTTGTGTCACAGCGGCCTCAGAACCTTGGCTCTGCCACAGACCGCCGCTTATGTGCCTTGAAGATAGGCGCAGCCATAGATCAAGTAAAATGATGAATCCTGATGATTAAAATCTCTTTCCGTGATTTATAAACAGGCCATTCCCCTCGCGCCGCCAAGCTGCTGGCTTGCGGCCTCTTAGTCTCAAGGCCGCCTGGCACCGACTCCTGCCAACATTTAGTCCGTGATTAGGGTAAATCTCAGGCCCGTCTGAGCCGCCCTTGGATAGATCGCCTTTAGATTCATTATTAATGATCTATCAAATCACTATTCATCATTTTACATGATTCATTCAGTCTTCTATCTTCCCTACAGATAGCTCTGCTTTCCAGACATCAAACAAGGAGACTGAAACCATGACTCACTCTGCTGTCCATATCGATCACTATATAAATGGCCACATCGTGCCTGGCGCCTCGGGCCGCCACCTGGAGGTGACCAACCCGGCTACCGGCGCCGTCACCGGCCATGTGCCGCTGGCCACCCATGCTGAAGTTGACGACGCGGTTCAGGCCGCAGCGCAGGCCTTCCCCAAGTGGGCCGACACCCCGCCCATTCGCCGTGCCCGAGTCATGTTCAAGTTTCTGCAATTGCTCAATGAACATAAGGACGAGCTGGCCCATCTGATTACTGCCGAGCATGGCAAGGTCTTTACGGACGCCCAGGGTGAAGTGGCGCGCGGCATTGATATTGTGGAATTTGCATGTGGCATCCCGCAGCTGCTGAAAGGCGATTACACCGAACAGGTTTCCAGCAATATCGACAACTGGACCTTGCGCCAGCCTTTGGGCGTCGTGGCCGGAGTGACTCCCTTCAACTTCCCCGTCATGGTGCCCATGTGGATGTTCCCGGTTGCCATCGCAGCCGGAAATACCTTTGTCCTTAAACCCAGCCCGACTGACCCCAGCCCCTCGCTGTTCATTGCCAATTTGTTCAAGCAAGCTGGTCTGCCCGATGGCGTGTTCAACGTGGTGCAAGGCGACAAGGAAGCGGTCGACGCCCTGCTGGAACACCCGCAAGTACAGGCGGTGAGCTTTGTCGGCTCCACCCCGATTGCAAACTACATCTACGAAACCGGCGCCCGTCACGGCAAGCGCGTTCAAGCCCTGGGCGGTGCCAAGAACCATATGGTGGTGATGCCAGACGCGGACATCGATCAGGCCGTGGATGCCTTGATTGGCGCAGGCTACGGCTCCGCAGGCGAGCGCTGCATGGCCATTAGCGTGGCGGTATTGGTCGGTGATGTGGCTGACAAGCTCATCCCCAAACTGATCAAGCGCACGAAAACGCTGAAAGTGCTGAACGGGGAAAACCTGGCCGCCGAAATGGGTCCCATCGTGACCCGTGCCGCACACGAACGCATCTCCAACTACATCGCGCTGGGCGTACAGGAAGGCGCACAACTGCTGGTCGATGGCCGTCACTTCCAGGGCAGCCAGGCCGGTGAAGGTTGCGAGGACGGTTTCTGGATGGGTGGCACCTTGTTCGACGGCCTGACCCCGGACATGCGCATCTACAAAGAAGAAATCTTTGGGCCGGTACTAGGCTGCCTGCGCGTGGCGGACCTGAAACAAGCCGTGGACCTGATCAATGCCCATGAATTCGGCAATGGCGTGGCCTGCTTTACCCGCGACGGCAATGTGGCCCGCGAGTTTGCGCGCCGCATCCAGGTCGGCATGGTGGGAATCAATGTCCCGATTCCCGTGCCTATGGCCTGGCACGGTTTTGGCGGCTGGAAAAAGAGCCTGTTTGGCGACATGCACGCCTATGGCGAAGAAGGGGTCCGCTTTTACACCAAGCAGAAATCCATCATGCAGCGCTGGCCAGAAAGCATCGCCAAAGGCGCGGAATTTGTGATGCCCACCGCGCAATAAACACGGCCACCACTCATCCGCCAGCTATTCCGGCAGCAGGTGCTCCCTGCTGCCAACGCTTCCTGTTTCACCCTCTTTACCTTTTGATTCTTATGCTGACAGACGCTCAACGCGACATCATCAAGGCCACCGTGCCGCTGCTGGAAACCGGCGGCGAAGCCTTGACCACCCATTTTTATGAATTGATGCTGCGCGATTACCCACAGGTGCGCCCCCTGTTCAACCAGGCCCATCAAGCCAGCGGCACCCAGCAACGCGCTCTGGCCAATGGCGTGCTGACTTACGCCCGCCATATCGACCAACTGGAAACCCTGGGCCCCTTGGCCAGCCAGATCGTCAACAAACACGTCGCCCTGCAAATCCAGCCCGAGCACTACCCGATTGTGGGCACGTGTCTGTTGCAAGCCATACGCGAAGTCCTGGGCGAGAACGTCGCGACCAATGAGGTCATAGCCGGTTGGGCGGCCGCCTACCAGCAACTGGCGGATTTGCTGATCGAAGCCGAACGTCTGATTTACGACGATATGGCCACCGCCCCCGGCGGCTGGCGGGGCGCACGCGCCTTTCAGGTAATACGCAAAGTCCCTGAAAGCCAGGAGATCACCTCTTTTTATCTGGAGCCGGTTGACGGCAAACCCGTACTGAACTTCAAGCCCGGCCAATACATAGGCCTGCGCCTGAAGGTCAACGGTGAAGAAATTCGCCGCAACTACTCCCTGTCTGCAGCCCCCAATGGGCGCAGCTACCGCATCAGCGTCAAGCGGGAAGCCCGTGGTCTGGCCTCCAACTTTCTGCACGATCAGATCCAGAAAGGCGACACGCTGGACCTGTTCCCACCTGCCGGACAGTTCAGCTTGCGTCACAACGACAGGCATCAGGTTTTCATCAGTGGTGGCGTCGGCATTACCCCCACCCTGGCCATGGTGGAGGCGGCCTTGCAGACCGAACGCCCCATCACCTTTATCCACTACGCCCGCAATGTGCACGTCCACGCCTTTGCCAACCAGCTCACCACCTGGGCGAACCGCTATCCGCGTTTTCAGGCTTATGTGGTGTATGAAGAACACACAGCCCTATCCGGTCCACAGCCCCACGCCATAGGCCGCCCCACGGCTATGCAACTGAGCCAATGGCTGCCCTGTGACGGCCAGTTCGATGCCTATTACCTGGGCCCCAAACCCTTTATGGCCTTGATCAGACGCACTCTGCGCGAGCTGGGCCTGCCCGATGAACAAAGCCATTACGAGTTCTTTGGCCCCGCCGAGGAGCTGAACTGATGCAGAGCCATCCACTTTGGCCTGCGTGTCGAGTGGATGGCCTGCCCGATTTCCCTGCACTCTCATCAAGGTGAACCACCATGCCATTACTGAAATTTGATCTGATCCAAGGCCGCAACGACGAAGAACTGCGCCTGCTGCTGGACACCACGCACCAAGCCATGGTGCAAGCCTTTGATGTTCCTGCCAGCGACCGCTACCAATGCGTCACCCAGCATCGTCCTGGCGAACTGGTGCTGGAAGACACTGGCCTGGGCTACCCGCGTAGCAACAAAGTGGTACTGCTGCACATCGTGTCCCGCCCCCGCAGCGATATCCAGAAAGTCCAGTTCTACCGCTTGCTGGCAGAGCGGCTGGAACAGAACTGTGGCGTGTCGCCCAATGACCTGATCATCGCTCTGGTAGAAAACAGCGATGCAGACTGGTCCTTCGGGCGTGGGCGAGCGCAGTTTTTGACGGGGGAGCTGTAGGCTAAAGACAGGTATACTCGCCCAGACCGTTTTTACAGGAACGGTCTTTTCACCGAGGGGAGCCTGGCGAGCAGGCTGAGAAACTGCCTGGCCAGATTGCACCGCAGTGACCCGTTGAACCTGATCCGGGTCATGCCGGCGAAGGGACGGGTATGTACCTGCTCGCCGCTTGCTGCCGGATGGCTATCCTTGACTAGGAGTTGCTATCTTGTCTTCTGACCACTCTCCCTCCCCCGTCGGCCCGGTTGCCGCCACCCTGGCTGCCGTCATCCATCACGACCGGATTTTGCTGATACGCCGCGCCAATCGGCCCGATGCCGGACGCTGGGCCTTTCCGGGCGGCAAGATTCGCGCGGGAGAAACCATCATGGCGGCGGCCCATCGGGAACTGGCCGAAGAAACCGGCGTACAAGGCCAGGCCTTGCAGGTCTTTGATGCATTGGATGTGTTTGACCGCGAGCCCAGCGCCACACCCTTGGCCTATTCACATTTCATCCTGATTGCCGTGCTGTTTCGCTGGCAACAAGGTGAGCCGCAGGCAGGCGATGACGCTCTGGACGCGCGCTGGTTCAGCAATGCCGAATTGGACAACCTGGATGTGGCACACAGCTTTGATGTAGTCCGAGTTGCCCGTCAGGCACTGGCATTGGCTGCCACTCAAGATCAGGCAGGCCAGGCATGATTCCCAATGTATTGAGTATTGCGGGCACGGACCCGACCAGCGGCGCTGGTATTCAGGCGGATCTGAAAGCCATGTACGCCTTGGGCGCCTACGGCATGAGCGTGATTACGGCCGTAGTCGCGCAAAACACCCAGGGCGTGCGGCGTTTTGTGGCGCTGGAGCCGGACTTTGTGGCGGACCAGCTGGACGCGGTGTTTGAGGATGTGCGCGTGGATGCCATCAAGATCGGCATGATCGCCAATGCAGGGATTGCGGAAGCAATTGCAGACCGCCTGCACCATCACGGCCTGGACTGCCCGATTGTGCTGGACCCGGTCATGGTCGCCAAAAGCGGGGATCGTTTGCTGAGCCCCGAAGCCGTGTCCGTCGTGCGCGACAAGCTGCTGCCCATGTGCACCCTGCTCACCCCCAACTTGCCTGAAGCGGGCGATCTGCTGCAAAAACCGGAACCCGCCTCGCTGCAAGAGATGCACAGCACCTTAAGCGAACTGTGCTTGCTGGGCCCTGAGTGGGTGCTGCTCAAGGGCGGCCATCTGGACGGCCCGGACAGTGTGGACTTGCTGCAAGGCCAGGGGCAAAGCCATGTTTTTCAGTCGCCCCGCATCCCGACACGCAACACGCATGGCACGGGCTGCTCGCTATCCTCCGCCATTGCCGCCTTGCTACCGGGCCGCAGCGTACCGGCTGCGGTGGGTTTGGCCAAGGAATACCTGAATGGCGCTTTGGCCGCTGCCGACCAATTGCAGATCGGCCTGGGGCAAGGTCCGGTCCATCACTTCCATGCTTTATGGCCGCAGACAGAGCCTATACGAAGACCGTAAACCCAGAAACAGGGCCGACCCTGCATTTGGCAAGCCAATCCTACCTGTCCCACGTCGCCTTCGCCCAGCGTTTAGGCTACACCTTGCAGGCGACGTTCAGCCGGGCCTACAAGCATCTGAAAGGACAAGCTCCCGGTGCAGTTCTAGATTTTCAGCCCGACAGCCCCGGAATTTTTACTAGAATAATGTGCTGACTAATTACTCTTATAATTCAGAGCACAAAACGGGTTTAACAGGATGAAGCATTTTTTATATTTCCTGACATCAAACATTACCGTTTTGTCATGTTCGCCTCATAGTCGGCATCAGCCTTGTTGATCAATCCATTTCTTTAATGGATGAATCTGCCAGTTCATAAAGCTCCGGGAAGCCAAATGTGGAATTGTTTACTGATTGAAGATGACCGGGAAAACGCCCGGTATTTAGTGAATGGCTTATCCGAGCTGGGTTATTCGGTGGTAGCCAGTCATGATAGCGTTTCCGGTTTGGAAAATGCCATGAAAGATGTATGGGATGTGATTATTCTTGATCGCATGTTACCCAATAATGTTGATGGTCTTTCCATTCTTTTTACCTTGCGATCTTTAGGTAAAAAAGTTCCTGTATTGGTATTAAGCGCTTTATCCGGCGTGGACGATAAAGTGGATGGTTTAAAAGCCGGTGGTGACGATTATTTAATCAAGCCTTTTTCCTTTCAGGAATTGGCCGCCCGCTTGCACGCCCTGATACGCCGCAGCAGTGACAGTGCAGAAATCAAGAATTTGCAGGTGGATGATCTGGTCATGAATATCCGCAACCAGAAAATCTCCCGTGGGGACGAGGTGCTGGAACTGCAACCTCGTGAAATCAAGCTGCTGTCCTACCTGCTGATGAACAGCCACAAGATCGTTACCCGCACCATGCTGCTGGAAGTCGTCTGGGGCTATAACTTCGACCCGCAGTCCAATGTGATTGATGTGCTGGTCAGCCGTTTGCGGCGCAAGGTTGACAAGGAGGGCGCCACGCCCCTGATCCATACCGTGCGTGGCCGTGGCTATGTACTGAGCGACAAAGACAGCATCGACGGATTCAAGCTAAAGCGCTGCGATGATTGATTTCATCAAACGCCTGTGGGAGTCCACCTCCTTCCGGCTGACCCTGAACTACAGCATCCTGGCCATCTTCACCACGCTGTTTTTAATCGGCTTTTTCTACGTCCAGGTCTTTGGGGCCTTGCGCGACGAGCACCTGCGGCAGATCAACGTCGCCGTACAGCGGCTTAGCATTGCCTACGAAGTGGGCGGGCGCGAAGAGATCCTGCGCATGATCGAGCTGACCCTGTCGGACCGGATTGATTCGGGCCAGGAAATCTATCTGCTGCTGGATGAGTTTAATCACACCCTGGTGGGCAATATCAGCGAGATTCCGGGCCTGAACAATCTGCCCGAGCGGCAAGTGGTGGAAGTGCAGATCAAGCATATCGACGCCCTGTCCGAAGGTAATGTCCGCGTCACCAAGCTGTCCGGCGGCGAAACCCTGGTGGTCGGCCACGAGCTGGGCACCTTGAACGAGCTGCGGGCCATGCTCAGCCGCATCATCGTCACCTCCATGATTCTGGCCTTGATGCTGGTGATTCTGGGGGCCTATGTATTCAGCAATGAGCTGAAGTACCGCGTGGGCCGCATCCGCCTGCTGACTGAACAAGTGGGCGCGGGCGATATTTCCAAGCGCATCACCTCCGAGAGCGACGACGTTTTTGGCCTGATCCACCACGACATCAACCGCATGCTGGACAAGATCGAAAGCCTGATGCAAGGCGCACGGCATATCTCTGATACCGTGGCCCACAATATCCGCACCCCGTTAACCCGCATCGTTGGCAAGCTGCGCGAGACCCAGAACCTGCCCGGCGTCCCGCCCCATGTCCGGGAGGCACAACAAGACGCGATTGAAGAAGTAGAAAACCTGAGTGTCCTGCTGGGCAAACTGCTGCAAATTGCCGAGCTGAATGCCGGTGTACAAAGACAGAACTTCAAGGCCTGCAATCTGGAAGTGATTGCCGAAGACGTGCTGGACTTGTACAGCTTCTTTGCTGAAGAAAAAGGCGTCACGCTGCAGAAAAAGAAAATCGACAGAGTCATTATTCATGGTGACAGCAATTTATTAGCCAGTGCTTTAGCCAATCTGGTGGATAACGCTGTTAAATACGCCCATTCCCATGCCAGCGTTGAAATTAAAAAACGCTTTGATAATAAAGTCGCCATCATTGTGGAAGATGATGGCCCCGGATTACCGGAAAGCGAATACGAAAACGTGGGCAAGTATTTTTATCGATTCAATAATGACAGCGAAGGTTTTGGACTGGGATTAACCAGCGTTGCCGCCATTATTGAATTACACCGGGGCGAGCTGATTTTCTCCAAAGGCGTATCCGGCTTGAAAGTCACCATTGTGCTGCCCGTTTAAGCCTTACCAGCCCATTCAAACATGACCAAAAGGTAATGAAACTGTCACCCTAAGCAATCTCCTGCTCCGCTAAGCTAGCCTCATTTTTAATCGCTCTTTTTCAGGGTTTATAAAAATCATGCTTGCTTTAAGGGAATGAGGAGATTCATGAGCAGACAAAAATATTATTCAGCCGGCCTGATGGTGGGAGTGGGCGTATTTACCGTCCTGATGGGACAGAAATACTCCCTGGGCACCATGGCCCGCATGGGACCGGGCTACTTCCCGTTTCTGCTGGGCATCGTGATGATTGTGCTGGGCGCTCTGTACCTGTTTGTAGAGACCGCCGCACACGACGATGAGCAGGAAGAGGACTACGGCCCGCCGCAATGGCGTGGCTGGATGGCGATTGTGGGCGGCATCATCGCCTTCATTATTCTGGGTCGCTACGGCGGACTGGTTCCCGCCACCTTTGCCCTGGTATTCATCTCTGCCATGGGCGACAAAGAACATTCCTGGCTCACTGCCCTGCTGTTGTCCATTTTTGTGACGCTGCTGGGTGTGGTTATTTTCTCCTGGGGGCTGGAGCTGCAATTCCCCCTGTTCACTTGGGGCTAAGCCATGGAAATTCTATCTAACCTGATGCACGGCTTTAGCGTTGCCTTTCAACTGGACAACCTGATGTGGGCCGTGTTTGGCGTGTTCATGGGGAACCTGATCGGGGTGCTGCCCGGCATGGGTGTGCTGGCAGCCATCTCCATCCTGCTGCCCCTGACCTACGCCATGACCCCTACCGCCGCCCTGATCATGCTGGCCGGTATTTACTACGGTTCCCAGTACGGTGGCGGTATTACCTCCATCATGCTGAACCTGCCCGGTACCGCCTCGCACGCGGTGGCGTGTCTGGACGGCAACCCCATGGCTCGTAACGGCAAGGCCGGCTCGGCCCTGTTCATGTTGATGTTGTCCTCCTTTTTTGGAGCCACCATCGGCATTCTGGCCATGATTCTGTTCTCGCCCGCTTTGGTCGATATCGCCTTCAAGTTCGGCCCGGCTGAATACTTTTCCATGATGATGCTGGGCCTGCTGGCTGGTGCCACCCTGGCCAAAGGTTCTGCCATCAAGGGCGTGGCCATGGTCGTCATGGGCTTGATCTTTGGTGTGGTCGGCACGGACGTGAACAGTGGTGTCTCGCGCTTTGACTTCAATATCCCGGAACTGCAGGACGGCTTGCAGATTGTGGCGCTGGCCATGGGGCTGTTCGGTATTGCGGACTTCCTGAAGAACATCAACCGGATCAATAGCGGCCACACCAAGACCATTGGTAAAGTTTCCACCCGCTCCCTGCGTCCGGAAAAAGGCGACATCAAGCAGTCACGCGGTGCTTTGGTGCGCGGTACTGCGATTGGTGCAGCTTTCGGGATTCTGCCCGGCACTGGCCCGACCATTGCGTCTTTCATTGCCTACGCCACGGAAAAGAAAGTCGCCAAGAACCCCGAGCGTTTTGGACGTGGTGCGATTGAAGGCATTGCTTCGCCCGAAGCCGCCACCAGTGCCTCTACCCAAACCAGCTTCATTCCTACCCTGAGCCTGGGTATTCCCGGCGACCCGGTCATGGCCTTGATGCTGGGTGCGCTGATCATTCACGGCATCCAGCCCGGCCCGCAAATGGTGGTCGAGCACGCCGATATGTTCTGGGGCCTGATCGCCAGTTTCTGGGTGGGCAACATCCTGCTGCTGGTGCTGAACCTGCCCTTGATCGGCATGTGGGTGCGCCTGCTGTCCGTGCCTTTCAAGTACCTGTACCCCGCCGCCCTGTTCTTTGTGTGCGTGGGGGTCTATAGCACCAACAACAACCTGTTCGATGTGAACATCGTGCTGCTGTTTGGTGTGCTGGGTTACTTCTTCATGCGACTGCGCTTTGAAGCGGCTCCCTTGCTGCTGGGCTTTGTCTTGGGACCGATGGTAGAAGAAAACTTCCGCCGCGCCCTTCTGCTGTCCCGTGGTGACCCAATGATCTTCCTGGAGCGTCCGATCAGCATGGTCTTTATCATTGCCTGCATCTTGCTGATGCTGGGACTGAGCTACTCCTTCTGGCGTTCGAACAGCCAGAAGAAGCTGGGAGCCTTGGCCAAGGCTTGAAACTCTAGCGATAACCCGTCATGGGAAGCTGCGGTAAACGCAATGCGTTTACCGCAGCTTCCATAAAAAAAGCCAGCTCAGGCAGCCTCACACTTTGCCTTGCTGTTCGCCTGTGCACTCTTCTTGGCGGAACCAAACACCAAATGACTTAACACCGCCAAGGTAAAGGCACTCAACGCACCGTACACCATAACCCAGCCAAACCCGGCAATCAGGGCCGCATGCACCGCCTCTACAGGATCGGCTGCATTTACCAGCAAGGCACTGCTTTGCGACACAGCACTGACATCGCCAGAGGCCACTTTTTCAGCCAGATAACGCAGCTCACTATCGGCAGAAAGACCCAGTCGAGTACGCAAATCGCTCATGATGCCTTGCACCAAAACAAAGCCCATCACGGCGATATTGAAGGCCAAGGAGATCATGCGGGCACTGGTATCTGCTCCCGAAGCCATACCGGCGCGTTCAGCCGTTACCGAGGCGGTGATCACATTGGTGGTCGTGGTATTGGCCATGCCCAGACCTATTCCGGCCAGCACACAACCCGGCAAAATCAGCCAGCCCGGTTGATCAGAAATACTGCCTATCTTCATCACCACAAAACCCAGACCAATCAAGGACAGACCCAGTGTGATGACTCCGCCCGCTTGCCAACGCTGCGCCAGCCGTTCTGCGAAGGGTGGGACAAACAGAGTGGGCAAGGTATAGGCCAGCAAGGCCACCCCGGTCTGCACGCTGTCATACCCTAGCCCCACGTGAAAGTAGATAGGCAGATAGATGATGAAGGGCCAGAAGCTGAAATTCATTCCCATGGAACCCAGCAGTGCACCCGAAAAACGACGGATGCGAAATACGGAAAACTCCAGCATGGGGCGTGCACTTCTGCGTTCTGCGAAAACAAAGGCGATCAGGCTCAGGACGGACAGGGCAATAATGCTCAAGGCCTGCACACTGGCAAATCCCAACACAGGGCCCTGGGTCACAAAGAGCACCAGACAAAATACAGCCAGCGACAAAGTCGTGATTCCCGCCACGTCCAGGCTACTGGCCTGGGGATCACGCGACTCCTGCACACCCGCCCTTGCCAATAGCAAGGTCACGATCGCCAGCACGGCGTGAATCAAAAACACCCATTCCCAACTGGCCAAAGACAGAATCAGGCCACCCACAATCGGCCCAAAACCCAGCCCGGCCCCAAAGACCACACCCCACCAGGCAAAGGCTTTGCCACGCTGTTGTCCGTCCCGAAACTGGTTCGACAAAATCGCGATCTGACAGATCAACATCATGGCGGCGCTCAAGCCTTGCAGGAAACGAGCGCCAATCAGAACAGCAGCACTTTCCGTCAGGCCACATACCAGGGAGGTGATCCCGAATGCCACAATCCCGATCGTAAAAATGCGTTTGCGGCCATAGCGGTCTGCCAAGGTGCCCACGCCCATCAGGATGGTCGTCATGGCAATGGTGTAGGCGGCCATCACCCATTGCAGCTGCCGAAAGCTGGCCCCCATGACCTGTTCAATGGTGGATAAAATCGGCGGCACGCTGGAGATTTCCAGGCCCAGCATCAAGGCCGACAAGCACACAGCGGCCAAGGCATAGCGGCCCTGACAGGGGATAGAGGAAGTCATCGTTATCTTTCCAAAAAGTCGTCAATACACGTCGCCGTCCCGGCGAACCACGGCGCGGATGCCAAAGCCAACAAGCTCAGCACCGCTCAGTCAGGAGAGATAGTAGGGATGGGACAGCCATTCATCAATGCTATGATTGGGCATATCAGAAACAACAAATATGAATAGATCATGAGCCGCCCCGTTCTGGATGTGGAATCCGTACAGGCTTTTGTGAGCATTGCCGAGTTCCAAAGCTTTACCAAAGCCGCCGAAGCCTTGGGCACCACACAAGGCGCTATCAGCGTGAAGCTGAAACGTCTGGAAGAACGCCTGGGTTACAAGCTGATCGAGCGCACTCCCAGACTGGTGCGGCTCTCTGCCCAGGGCACGGTGTTCATTAATCCCGCACGTGAATTCATTGCCGCGCACGACCGCGCCAGAGCCGCCTTGCTCTGCGATTGCCGCCGCTTTCGTTTGGGGATTGCCCAGCACGTTGCCGGGCCGGAAGTCCCTACCTTGCTGTCCCGCTTGAATGAACGAGACCCCGCCCTGACGATTGAAGTTCGCCTGGAAAGCTCGCATCGCTTGCTGGAGGATTTCGACAAGGGCGAGCTGGATGCCGTCATCGTGCGCCAGGAGGATCATCGTCGTGATGGAGAGGACCTGGGGCCTGAGCATTTCGCCTGGTTTGCGGCGCCCTGCTTTCATCAGCAAGAGGGCAAGCCATTACGACTGGCCGCCCTAGCCCCCTGCTGTGGCGTGCGGGATATTGCGACTCATGCGTTAACCACTGCCGGGATTGAATGGAATGAAGTATTTGTAGGCGGTGGCCATGCGGCCGTGATGGCAGCGGTCTCTGCGGGTTTGGCGGTGGCAGCATTTTCGTGCCGCCTGGCACCACCAGATGCGATTGATGTGGGCCAGCGTCTGGGGCTGCCAGCCCTGCCCCCTTCCCGGATTGTGCTGCATTCAACGCTGACGGATCAACGCTCGCGGGAAGCCTTGAGGACCTTGGCGGCCGCGTATCGGGAGCATCGTTCTACCCGACTGGCGGGGGCTGCGCAGTCCTGATCAGCACAGGCCCAGGCAACCAGGGGCAAGCGTGAAACTCACCCGGGCCCACCCGCATGAGCCCCCTTTAAAGCACGGTGGGATTGGGCACATTCCCATACACGTCCTTGGGATCAAAGGTCTTGGCGGACTCCACAAAGACCAGATCCTGACCCTTACTATGCTCGGCACCAACCGGCACCTGTCTGTAGAAACAGGAGTAATAGCCTACGTGGCAACTGGCCCCGGAACCGGCTACTCGCACACGTAGCCACACGGCGTCCTGGTCGTCGTCGATACGCATTTCCTCTACCGCCTGCACCAGTCCGCTGCTGGCACCTTTATGCCAGAGCATTTGACGCGAGCGGCTCCAGTAATGGGCTTCACCTGTCTGTATGGTTTTTTCCAGGGCTTCCCGGTTCATGTAACCCAACATCAAGACCTCGCCATTGTTAGCGTCTGTCGTGATGCAGGCAATCAGGCCATGCTCGTCAAACTTGGGGGCCAACTCATGGCCCTCCTCCACTTGCTCTACCGAGATTCGGCGGCTCATTTGCACCGTCGCGTTTGCTGCAGACCTTGTGTCTTGTGCTTCAGTCTTCACGTTTTCTCCTTGTCATCATGGGTTCCGGGCGATATTCGCAATCGGGTTTCAGGCAACGTCCATACAGCACATGGCTATGTTCCAGAATCTGAAAACCCCGCTCTTGAGCAATCGCTTTTTGTCCTTGCTCGATCGCCTTGTCCTGAAATTCCTGCACACGCCCGCAGTCCGAGCAGATCAGGTGATCATGGTGTTCGCCATCGTCCAGCTCATAGAGCGCCCGGCCGGATTCAAAATAAACCTGCTTTAACAAACCTGCCTGTTGCAGCTGAGTCAGCACGCGGTAGACAGTCGCCAGGCCAATTTCGCTACCTTGCCGGATCAACTGGCGATACACATCGTCCGCCGTCAAATGACGAATGCCAGGAGCCTGAAAAATCTCAAGAATCTGGATACGGGCAGTGGTCACCTTCAGGCCACGCTCTTTAAGCTCTTTTGAATCCGTCATGACGCACTCCTTGCTGAATTGGCGGCTAAGGGACTTCCAGAAAACTCAGCGGCCTGCCTTGTGCTTGCCCTGCCAAGGCTTCATCACGAACCACACAATGGCCGCGCACAATGGTGTGAATCGGCCAGCCCACAACCGGCATACCGTCGTAGGGGGACCAGCCGCTTACGCTGGCAATCCAGTCATTGCGGATGCGGCGGCGCGCCTTCAAATCCACGATGCTGAAATCCGCATCAAAGCCCACAGCAATGCGTCCCTTGCCTTCCAGACCAAAAATCCGGGCAGGCCCGGCACTGGTCAAGTCCACCAGCCGTTGCAGGCTCAAGCGGCCTGCATGGACATGGTTCAACATCACGGGCAGCAAGGTTTGCACGCCGGTCATGCCGCTGGGTGAAGCGGGATAGGCTTGGGATTTTTCCAGCAAGGTATGGGGCGCATGATCGCTGCCGATGACATCCACTACACCCGAGCGGATCGCCTGCCACAGCGCATCCTGATGAACTTGCTCGCGCACTGGCGGATTCATTTGCGCCAGACTGCCCAGACGCTCATAGCATTCCGGGGCTTGCAGGCTTAGATGATGCGGGGTCACTTCTACTGTCACGCGCTGTTTGTGTGCGGCCAGAAACTGCATTTCCTCTGCGGTGGACACATGCAGCACATGCAAACGGCGATTCACCTCTGCTGCCAGACGAACAATGCGTTGGGTGGCCTTCAAGGCACTTTCCACATCACGCCAAACCGGATGTTGGCGCACGTCGCCACTATCCAGAGCGATATGTTTGCGTTCACGCAGCCTGGCCTCGTCCTCTGCATGTACCGCCAGCCGTCTGCAGCCATGACGCAAGATGCGGCGCAGAACTTCGTCCTCATCCGCTAATAGGTCTCCAAAGGAGCTGCCCATAAAGACCTTGATGCCTGCGCAACCTGGAAGTTGCTCCAATTCCTGCAAAGACTCGGCATTCAAGGCCGAGCCACCGATATAAAAGGCGTGATCACACCAGCTGCGGCCTTGGGCTGCATCCAGCTTGGCTTGCAAATCGGCGGCTCCCAAGGTCAAGGGGTGGGTGTTGGGCATCTCGAAAACCGCAGTCACCCCGCCCAGGACCGCACCCCGTGTACCCGCTTCCAGATTCTCCTTGTGCTCCAGCCCTGGCTCTCGGAAATGCACCTGGCTGTCGATCACCCCTGGCAATACGTGCAGACCGCTCAAGTCCAGCACACAGTCTGCACTCCAGCCGGGCCGCAAATCTCCAAGAGCAACAATCCGACCTTGCACACAGGCGATGTCGATACGCTCGGGCCCGTTCGATGTGATTACCGTGCCGCCGCAGAGCAGCAAATCAGCATGGCGCAGATCATGTTGCTTACCCATTTCTGTAATCTGGGAGATAGGGATCTTCGGGATTTCTGGCGTCATGGTTTTGCCTTTGCAGCTTCTGCATCCAGAGCGTCTTGTGCCATCAAACGAATCCGCTCCATCATGTGAAACAGGCCATTGGCGCGATTCGGTGACAAGTGCTGCTCCAGTTCAATTGCCCGTAAAAAGTCGGGGGGATGGGACAGGATTTCTTCAGGCAAACGCCCCGAATACACCTTCATCAATAAAGCCAACAAACCTGTGACGATGGCGGAATCACTACGGGCCTGAAAAAACAGCCTGTGATCATGCAATTCAGAGACCATCCAGACTTGTGCCTGACAGCCGTGCAAACGGTTCGCCTCCGTACGCCATTTGTCCGGGAAGTCCGGCAAGGAGCGTCCCAGGTCAATCAGATATTCGTAGCGCGCCATCCAGTTACCCAGGCACTGGAAGCTGTCCACAATGGATTGCTGGGCTTGGGCTATGGGCTCTTGTGCAGCTCCCTTATCCACGGTCATCTCCTGAACGCTTGGGCGTTTGGCGGCCCTGATCGCCAAGAGCCGGAACAGGGTCGTGCCCACCCGGATGCCAGGGGTGGCAACGGACAATACGCCGTGCAGCCAGCCAAGTTCCTTTGAAGGGGCCATGCGTTCGCAAAGCCTGAATCGCATACTGAGAACAAGTCGGATAAAAGCGGCAGCGTGGCCCCAGCAATGGGCTGATAAAAAGTTGATAGCCGCGAACCAACAGGACCAGGACAGAGACAAGAAAAGCTTTCATCGCAGCTCCGAAATACGGGAGCGAAGCACTAGCTCAGACGGGCTGATTCTGATCTTGCTGGCCTGCTCCAGCAGCAAGCAAATTTGACCTTGCAGCCGTGTTTGGCAAGGATCAGTAAGGTCTAAAACACTCATGACGCCACGCCCCCGTTCAGTCCTGAAAAAGGCGTCGCGTCCAACAATGGAACTTTGAACGCCACCGCGTCATGTGGATGCAAGCTCTCCAGATGGCGGACCTGAATACCAGAGTTTTGATAGCCCACCAAGGCCGCCTCTATACGACGCGCGGCGTCCTCCACAAACATCAGGTTCTGGCCATTCAAGGCCGCAAAGGCCTGCTCGTCCGCTCGTTTGACGGCGGTTTGCAAGGGTGTTGCCAGTGCCTTTTCAACACGATCAATCAAGGCTAAAAACCCGAAATTCTCGCTATCTTCCGATACTTGAACCTGAACCAGAGCCTGACTGCGCTGGCTATGGGCAGTGGCCAGACTAGCGTGCTTGTGCAGCCAGGCAGCGACCTCATCAGCGTGCAAGACAGGCTGCTTTCCAAAGGCCTGCATAAAGCCCTGTTCAATCAACTGCCGAGCAAGCGCAGCCGAACAAGGACAGGTCGACGAATAGCCAATCTGAACCTGCACCTTGCACACAAAAGTAGCGTCCACAAGCCTGGCTTCCAGCACGACGGGATAGGACTTCCAGCCAGCCAGATCCTGCGTCACCAAGGCAGGCCGTCGCACCAGTAAATCAAAGCTGAAGCCCAAGCGCGCACTGCGCGTACCGCAGTCCTCCTGGCTATCCACCATGCTTTGCAAAAGACGCCGCAACTCCAACGGTGACAAGGCTTGCTCTGGCGGGACTTCATTCAACAAGCGGTACAGCCGGGACATGTGTATCCCTTTCACATGCGCCAGCGGCAAATCAACCTGGGCATCCACACGCGCATGAAGTTGGCGCATATAACCCGGTTCGACCACGGTAATGGGTAAATCGATCCCCTCCATACCTACCCAGGACAGCGGAGTCAGGCCATAGCTGGAATCGTTCAGAGCCGGGTCGGGAAGTACAACAGTCATACTCAAGATCCAATCAAAAGGTCTTGCCCAGGCCGACAGGGACTTGGCAAGACCTCAATTCCATCAAGGCCAGTCTGAAAACGGATTCGTCCATGTTGTCCAGGTGCTGGGGCCGCTGGCCATTTCTTCATCGCTTAACAGGCAGGCATCGAAACGGGCGCGCAATGCGGCCTCGTTCATATCCATACCAATCAGAACCAGCTCCTGACGCGCGTCCCCGACTCGCTCATCCCATTTTTCCTTGATCAGGGCTACCGCCTCAGGGTCTTCCGGCCAACGCTCGGGCGGCATGGAAGCCCACCAGTAACCCGCTACGTGATAACGAGCCACCGCGCCAGCCTGTGACCAGGAACCCGCCAGAGTCGGAAAGTTCGCCAACCAGAAAAAGCCTTTGGAGCGCACCACGCCCGGCCATTCGCTTTCAACCAATTCCAGAAAACGCTGCGGATGGAACGGACGGCGGGCGCGGTAAACAAAGTTGCCTATGCCGTACTCCTCCGTTTCCGGCGTGTGAGTGCCACGCAATTCCTGCAGCCAGCCGGAGGCTCTGGAGGCTTCTTCAAAGTCAAACAAGCCGGTGTTGAGTACTCGGTCCAAGGGCACCTTGCCGAATTCGGCCGTTTCAATACGAGCGCGGGGATTAAGACTGTTCAGAATCGCCATCAGACGTTCACGCTCTGGTTCATTGATCAAGTCAATCTTGTTCAGAACCAGCACATCACAGAACTCGATCTGCTCAATCAACAGGTCCACAACGGTACGCGCGTCTTCTTCACCCAGGGATTCACCACGGGACTGAATGCTGTCTTGCGAGCTGTAGTCGCGCAGAAAGTTAAAGGCATCCACCACCGTAACCATGGTGTCCAAGCGGGCGACTTCACCCAGGCAACGGCCATCCTCGCCTTCAAAGGTGAAGGTTTCAGCTACGGGTAGTGGCTCTGAAATGCCGGTGGACTCAATCACCAGTTGATCAAACCGCCCTTCCTTGGCCAGACGGTCGACCTCCAGCAGCAAGTCCTCGCGCAAGGTGCAGCAAATACAGCCGTTGCTCATTTCCACCAGCTTTTCATCCGTGCGCGATAGTTCAGCACCGCCGTCGCGAACCAGAGCAGCATCAATATTGACCTCACTCATATCGTTCACGATGACCGCGACGCGGCGGCCTTCACGATTGTTCAGGATGTGATTCAGCAAAGTCGTCTTGCCCGCCCCCAGAAAACCGGACAAAACCGTTACGGGAATTCGGGCCGCGGGATCGACCGGCGTGTTATCGGGGTTCATCGTCATTTCTCTTCGTCCTTAGAGCATCAATGGGCGGTTCCTTGTACAGGACATCTCGCTAATTTTGAGATGTTATAACATAACAATAATTGGCCGAGAAAAAACCCTCTTGCAAGGAGGGCTTGAAGATCAGGACGGAGAAACGAGTTCTCACAGCGCAACGTCGCGGGAATCGGCTGTTGTCTGTTGTCTGTTGTCTGTTGTCTGTTGTCTGTTGTCTGTTGTCTGTTGTCTGTTGTCTGTTGTCTGTTGGGTGTCAGGCGTCAGGCGTCAGGCGTCAGGCGTCAGGCACGTAGCTTAGCTCTGTTTGCGTAGCGCGCCATTGCTTGAACAAATCAGCCCGATGCCGAGGATAAGGTTCCTCCAGACTGACCAAGTCCCTTATCCTGTCCGTCCGGAAATGCCGGAAATCCCCTTTCAATTCGCACCAGCCCACCAGAATCCGAAAGTGCTGAAAGTAACCCAAGGAAAAGGGCCAGATCACTCTCTCCGATTCCTGGCCTGCCCCGTCTATATAAGTGATGCGCAGCTTGCGCTGCAAACGAATCGCTGTACGCGCAATGCCAAGATCAACAAGCTCGGCATCCTGAATCACTCTGGGTCCAACCCGTAAAGCGGTGCTCTCCAGGCTGTCTCTCAAGTTATCCGGCAAGACCGCCGAGATCTTGGCCATGGCATCGCCAGCCGCTTTGGTCAGCGGTTCATCCGCAAACTTTTCTACCCAGCGAAAGCCCAGTATCAAGGCCTCCAACTCCGCTTGAGAAAACATCAAGGGTGGCAGCATGAAACTGGGGCGTAGCACATAGCCCACGCCAGGTTCCCCTTCTATATCAGCACCTTGTGCCTGCAAAGAAGCCATATCCCTATACAGCGTCCGAATACTGATACCCAGCTCTTGAGCCAGCCTCGCCCCACTCACCGGACGCTTGTGTCGGCGTAGCACTTGTAAAAGGGAAAGAAGTCGTTCTGCTCGGGCCATGCCAGATACTGCCATTTTTTGGCAGTATGGTCACCCATAATGATCTGCTCAATAAACTTCTTGGAGCGATCATGAATCACCCAAACCTTTTGCTGCTCTATGTCCAGGACCCCGCGGCCAGCCGCCTCTTCTATGAAAAGCTGCTGCAAAAAGTGCCTGCTGAATCCTTCCCCACCTATGTCGCCTTTGAATTGAACAAGGGGCTGACCCTGGGTTTATGGTCTACCCAGGCAGCCAGCTTTGTATCATCCGGAACTGGGCATCGCTCCGAGCTCTCTTTTTTAGTGGATGATGATGCGGCTGTCGATCAGCTGTATCAAACCTGGGTGACGGCAGGTATCCACATAGAACAGGAACCCATGACAGCCGTATTTGGGCGCACATTTGTTGCTCTGGACCCCGATGGGCACCGACTCAGGGTCTGCACAGCAGCGTAAGACTGAAGCTGCCGCGCCTGCAAAGGCACCCGGCACCAGCAACAAGGGCTATCCAGGACGTGATCCAGATAGCCCCTGCTCACTCCGGGCTGTGCAAACAACAAAGATCAATCTGTGACCATCGCCCTACGCATGATTTTCTGCGCAACTGAGGAGGACGTTGCCATTCCCAAAGTGCCGTAATGCGCCCCCCAAGCTCCAAGCTCTCCGGAACTGCGCGTACTTAAAAACACATCCGCCACCTCTTGAGAGCTATAGCGCAGCAGCTCGGCCGCCTGCAAGACGCGGGCGACGGCTTCGGTCATGGGGCGGGCCAGAAACTCGTCCTCGATCGCCGCTCTCACCAGACGCTCGGTATGCTGCACCCAAGCATCGAAGCGCTTATCCTGCCCGGCCAAGGGTTTGAGTTCATTGAAAACCGCCTCTACCGTGCGCGGGTCCCTGATCATGGCGCGCCGCACATCCATGCACATCATATTGGCCGTCCCTTCCCACACGCTGTTCAAAGGGGCCTCTCGATACACACGAGCCATGGGGTTTTCTTCGATAAAACCATTACCGCCATGACACTGCAAAGCCTCGTTCGCAATAGAGGGCGCGCGCGAGCAATTGAAGTATTTAGCCGCAGGCGTGGCCACCCGAGCCAACAGCTTTTCATGTTCACTGCTTTGCATCAGATCAGTGGCCTTGGCGACTCGCAAGGACATCAAAGTTGCCGCTTCCACTTCTACCGCCATATCCGCCAGCACATTGCTCATCATGGGCCGGTCGGCAATGGAGGTTCCAAAAGCCTTGCGTGATGTAGTGTGACGCAGAGCCAAAGTCAGCGCCTGCCGCATCAAACCTGCGGAGCCAATCGCAAAATCCAGGCGCGTCAAATGCGAGTGCGACAGGATTTCCCGAATACCGCGCCCTTCCTCCCCCACCCGAATCGCCAGTGTGCCGGCATATTCCACTTCGCTGGACGCGTTGGAGCGATTGCCCGCCTTGTCCTTCAGGCGTTGCACAAAAAAGCGGTTATAGCTGCCGTCCGGCAAGGTACGGGGCAAGAAGAAACACGTGACACCGCCATTGACTTTAGCCAGCGTAAAAAAACCATCGGACTGTGGCACCGAACAAAACCACTTATGGCCTGTCAGCTCATACCAATGTGCTGTGGCACCGTGATAATCCGCGCTGTGGGAGAAGCGTGCGGTCGTCTGCGTCTCGCGCAGATCTGAGCCGCCCTGCTTTTCTGTCATCGCATAACCAATCACCACCGAGGGCTTGTCCCCCACTTCGCGACGACTGTATTCATAGCGTGTCCCTTTGAGCTTGTCTGCCCAGATCGCCAACGCAGGCTCGGCCTCGAAACCGGCATAAGCCGCATAAGCCATGCCGGTCGGGCAGCCCGTACCGTGCTCCACCTGATTCCACAAATAGGACAAGACAGCGCGGGCGAAGTGGCCGTGTTTCTCTTGGGTACGCCAGCTTAAATTGGGCACCTCATGCTGCCAGGCCAGACCCATCAACTCATGCCAGCTGGGGTGAAATTCCAGCCAATCAATCCGGTTGCCAAAGCGATCGTGCGTTTTAAGCTCAGGGATATGACGGTTCGCCAAACGGGCCAGTTCCTGCACATTCTCATCACCGGCCACCGCCCCCAAGGCCTGGCAACGCGATGCGGCCCAAGGGGCTTCACGGCTGATGGCGTCACGTAAAACCTGATCGCCCGTAAAAGCATTGAAACCACTGGCAGGCAAAGCCTGATTCAAAACCTGATGCGTGCTGTAACGGTCCTCGGGCACATTCAAAATGCTGGGGGAAAGCGGCTGGTTCATATTTGTCTCCGAACTTTTTTCTAAGACGTGGCAGAAGGGACTGCCACACTGGCGCACGCCATCTGGGCAATCTGGTCGGCCAGCGCGGCCACTTGGCGCTGGTAACTGTCCGTGCCATCGTGCTGCTGACGGCTTAAAGGAGAAAGCGGGCCAATCAACCCTTCCATGAAACCACCCACAATGACGGTAGCCGCAATATCGGGCTGCACATCCTGGCGCATTTCCTGCGCGTCCTGACCTGTGGAAACAAGGGAGTGAATGACCTGGCTGATCGCGGCGCGATACACCAAACGAGCCGCGTCGATTTCCTTGTCGCAAGGCTCTGCGATCAAGGCATAGGCCAAGCGAGGATTACGCATGGCGCGTTTCACGAACGTGGAGACAGCGGCATGCAGGCGCAGCATGGAAGAACCATCCGCCTGCGCAATGTCCGTGAGCACATCCACCTCACGCTGGGACACCAGCGACAGGACTTCTGCAAACAGTTCGGCCTTGGAGGGGAAGTAACGATAGACCGTCCCGGTGGCAATACCAGCAGCGGCTGCCACACTGGCCACCTGTGCTTCCTGCCAGCCACCTTCACTGACCAAAGCGCGAGCGGCTTCCAGGATACGGCTGCGATTGTCTTGCAGACGGGCTTCAACGGCGGGGGTTTGACGGTAGGCCATAAAGAAGTGAACTCTGATTCATTACATGAGTGAATCCTAGTTCATTTCTTTGTGGTGGACAAGAATTTCTTTAGCCAGAGGTCTCAGAAGACTCGCCTACTGGCCTTGCAGGCGGCTTGGGAGCATCTGTTATTTGCAGCGACAAAATCAGCAACCCCCAATAAAACTGCCCCCAGCAACAGCGATGGCAAAGCCATCAATACTGTTTTCTGGGGGCAGTCTGAACTCGCTAGCGCGCAGGCATCAAGCCTATCAGGCCGACAGTTCCTTACGAACGATTTCAGCACCGGCGCTCAGGGCGTGCAGCTTGCCGCGAGCTACTGCGCGTGGCAAAGGTGCCATACCGCAGTTGGTGGAGGGGTACAGCTTGTCAGCGTCCACAAACTTCAGTGCCTTGCGCAGGGTGTTAGCCACTTCGTCGGCAGTTTCAATCACGTTGGTGGCCACATCAATGGCGCCAACCATCACTTTCTTGCCACGGATCAGTTCGATCAAATCCATGGGAACGTGGGAGTTCTGGCATTCCAGGGAAATGATGTCGATCTTGGATTGCTGCAGTTTCGGGAAGGACTCTTCATACTGACGCCATTCCGAACCCAGAGTCTTTTTCCAGTCCGTGTTGGCCTTGATGCCGTAGCCGTAGCAGATGTGCACGGCGGTTTCGCACTTCAGACCTTCGATGGCACGTTCCAGAGTAGCAATACCCCAGTCGTTCACTTCGTCAAAGAACACGTTGAAAGCAGGCTCGTCAAACTGGATGATATCCACGCCTGCGGCTTCCAGCTCTTTGGCTTCCTGGTTCAGGATCTTGGCAAATTCCCAAGCCAGTTTTTCACGGCTCTTGTAGTGGTTGTCGTACAGCGTATCGATCATGGTCATGGGGCCTGGCAGCGCCCATTTGATCGGCTGCGAAGTTTGCTGACGCAAGAATTTGGCATCATCCACAAACACGGATTTGGGACGAGTCACGGCACCCACAACGGTTGGCACGCTGGCATCGTAACGGTCACGAATACGCACGGTCTCGCGCTTTTCAAAATCCACACCTTCCAGATGCTCGATGAAGGTGGTGACAAAGTGCTGGCGGGTTTGTTCGCCGTCGCTAATCAGGTCGATACCGGCATGCAATTGTTCTTGCAAGGACAAGCGCAGTGCATCTTTCTTGCCTTCGACCAGGTCCTCACCCTCCAGTCTCCAGGGCGACCAAAGTTTCTCGGGTTCAGCAAGCCAGGAGGGTTTAGGCAAACTGCCAGCGGTGGAGGTGGGTAGCAATTTTTTCATAATAAATAACCTTGTTGTTTTTGATGAATCAAAGCGCGTAACTGGCTGCCCATTGATCAAGAATCACTTTGTATGGCTTGATAAAACTTTCTTCGGTAAACCGGCCCTGCTCAACCGCCAGACGGCTACGTTCTTCACGATCGTAGACAATTTGTGTGACCGAGTGATCCGCATTTTTCAGGCTGGGCTGATAGCGCATTCCTGCTGCCGAATTGGCATTGTAAATCTCGGGTCGATAGATTTTCTGGAATGTCTCCATCGTGCTGATGGTACTGATCAATTCCAGATTCGTGTAGTCGCTGAGCAAATCGCCACGGAAGTAAAAAGCCAAAGGCGCCACACTATTTGGAGGCATGAAATAACGAACCTGCAGGCCCATTTTCGCGAAGTACTCGTCAGTAGGCGAAAACTCGTTTTGCTGGTATTCAACGCCCAATACCGGATGCTGATTACCTGTACGGTGGTAGACCTTGCTGCTGGACACGCTCAGGCAAATCACGGGGGATTTGTTGAAGTTTTCCTGATACAGCGTGGAGTTCACGAAAGACTTGAACAGCTTGCCGTGCAAATCGCCAAAGCCTTCCGGGGCGCTGAAACCATTTTTGTTCTTGTTGTGCTCCAGCAAAACCACGCTGAAATCGTAATCACGCACATACGAAGAGAAGTTGTTGCCCACAATCCCTTCAATGCGCTTGTTTTCCTTGTGGTCAACGATATTGGTTTTCAGGATTTCGATGGTAGGAAAGGTAGAGCCATTGCCTTCCACATCAATATCAACAGACACAATATCCAGCTCAACCGAGTAACGATCCCCATTCGGGTTGTCCCAATGGGCCAGATTGTTGAAGCGATTGTCGATCATCTTCAGGGTATTGCGCAGGTTCTGCTGACGGCTTTCACCACGGGCCAGGTTGGCAAAGTTGGTGGTGATGCGTGTGTTGTCGGATGGACGGTAGTTTTCATCAAAACGGATGCTTTTGATGCTGAACGCGAATTCTTTATTCATTTTTATGTATGCCCTAATTTCTGATTTCAATCTCGAATTTATTTTCAGCCAAGTCACTGATCTGGAAAAATAAATTCATCTTATTTATGTATATGTCGCGCTGTTTGTCGGATCTGCTTTGCGGGCTGTACTGCTTGCTCTCTTCTTCCTGGTGAAGCCAGAAAACAGTGTTGAATCACCCTCAAAAAAAGTCCCGGCATTTGGCCGGGACCTTCCGCCAAACTCAGTCCTGATCGGATCAGGTACTTGCCCGCAATGCTTTCGCTGCGGCCACCATATTGGTCAAAGCTGGAATCACCTCAGCCCATTGGCGTGTCTTCAGACCGCAGTCGGGGTTCACCCACAGACGTTCTGCTGGCACGCGCTCGGCGGCTTTCTTCATCAAATTCACAATGTGCTGCTCGGTCGGAATATTGGGCGAGTGAATGTCGTACACGCCAGGGCCGATCTCGTTGGGGTACTGGAAGTTTTCGAAGGCTTCCAGCAACTCCATATCCGAACGGCTGGTTTCAATGGTGATCACGTCCGCATCCATATCAGCGATGGAAGAAATGATGTCGTTGAATTCCGAGTAGCACATGTGTGTGTGGATTTGCGTCTCGTCACCCACGCCATTGGCGGTGATGCGGAAGCTTTCCACGGCCCAGTCCAGGTAGCTCTGCCATTGCGATTTACGCAGTGGCAAACCTTCGCGCAAGGCGGCTTCGTCGATCTGAATTACATGCACGCCGGCCTTTTCCAGATCCAGCACTTCTTCGCGAATGGCCAGCGCCAGTTGCAGGCAAGAAGCCGAACGAGGCTGATCATCACGCACAAAGGACCAGTTCAAAATCGTCACAGGGCCGGTCAACATGCCCTTCATGGGCTTTTGGGTCAGCGACTGGGCGTACGTGATCCATTCCACCGTCATGGCTTGAGGACGACTGATGTCACCAAACAGGATGGGTGGTTTCACGCAGCGCGAACCGTAGGACTGCACCCAACCGAATTGGCTGAATGCGTAGCCGTCCAGTTGCTCACCAAAGTATTCGACCATGTCGTTGCGCTCGGCTTCGCCGTGCACCAACACGTCCAGACCCAGTTTTTCCTGCTCACGCACGCTGCGCTCAATCTCGGCACGCATGGCGGCCTGGTAGCTGTTTTCGTCCAGACGACCGGCCTTGAACTCGCTACGAGCACGGCGGATTTCTACCGTTTGCGGGAAAGAACCAATCGTGGTGGTGGGGAATGCAGGCAACTTCAGAAATTCAGCTTGCTTGGACGCACGCTGTGCGTAGACGCTCTTGCGCTTGCCCAACTCTGCCGAAATGCGAGCCACCGCTGCTTTCACAGCAGGATTGTTCACTCGGGGCGAGGTACGACGGGCAGTCAAAGCGGCCAGGTTCTCGGCCAGCTCTGCCTTGACGGCATCACGACCTTGGCTCAAGGCTTTGCCCAATACGCGCAGTTCGCCCAGCTTTTGCAAGGCAAAGGCCAACCAGGACTTCACATCAGCATCCAGCTTTTGTTCGCTATCCAGATCAACTGGCACGTGCAGCAGCGAGCAGGAAGGAGCAATCCACAAACGGTCGCCCAATTGCTTGGCGATGGGCTCAACCCAGTCCAGCACGGCGGTCAAATCTGTTTTCCAGATATTGCGACCATTGATCACGCCCAGGGACAAGACCTTCTCATCACCCAAAAGCTTGAGTAGTGCATCCACGCCATCACGATCATTGATGGCATCCACATGCAAACCGGCGACAGGCAAGCTGGCGGCCAAAGCGGCATTTTCCAGCAGTTGACCAAAGTAAGTCGCGACCAGCAACTTCACGCCAGCAGCCTTCAGTTGCTGATAAGCGGTTTTGAACGCTTGCTGCCAATCGGCATCCAGTTCGGTAACCAGAATAGGCTCATCAATCTGCACCCACTCCACGCCTGCTTTGGCCAGCGTATCCAGCAATTGGACATACACGGGCAGCAAGCGATCCAACAAGGCCAGCTTGTTGGATTCATCCTTGGCCTTGCCCAGTGCCAGATAAGTCACGGGACCAATAATCACAGGCTTGGCTTTCACGCCTTGAGCCTTGGCTTCAGCCAGTTGCTCCAGCAAACGCGAGGCGTCCAGCTTGAACTGGGTGTCAGCCGTAAATTCGGGGACGATGTAGTGATAGTTGGTGTCGAACCATTTGGTCATTTCACCAGCAGCCACACCACCGCAGCAGGCGCTGTGATCTTCCAGACCTTTGGCCGAACGACCGCGTGCTACGCGGAAGTAGTTATCCAGCTCATCACCATGAAAGCCCTGCACACGCTCGGGCAAGTTGCCCAGCAAGAAGCTGGCATCCAGCACCTGATCGTAAAAAGAAAAATCACCCACGGGCACCAGGTCCAGACCGGCCTGGTTCTCCCAGTGCCGCTGGCGCAGTTGAGCACCCAGCATCTTGAGTTCGTCACGCGAAGATTCGCCCTTCCAGTAAGACTCCAAGGCGAACTTCAGTTCCCGTTTGGCGCCAATGCGCGGAAAGCCAAGATTATGAATCGTCGTCATGTGCTGCTCTCAATAGGCCAGTGGATTAAAGAATGACTTGCATTGTAGGAAGCCGCATCAATGAAGTAAAATGGTCTTATCTCACCAATCCATGAATATCATTCACGTATCATGTTAGAGCGCATCCATCTGGCCGTCGTACAGCAAGTTGACAAGCAAGGGTCCCTGACCGCCGCTGCTGCCGTGCTGCACGTTACCCAATCCGCCCTTAGCCACACCATGCGAAAACTGGAGCAGCAACTGGGCACAGAAATCTGGCGTCGCGAAGGCCGCAACCTGCAACTGACTCAAGCTGGGCAGTATCTGCTGGCCGTCGCCAACCGCGTCCTGCCGCAGCTGGATCTGGCAGAAGAACGCCTGGGCCAGTTCGCCCAAGGCGAGCGAGGATCACTGCGCATCGGCATGGAATGCCACCCCTGCTATCAATGGCTGCTGAAGATCGTCTCGCCGTATCTCAGTGCCTGGCCAGACGTGGATGTAGACGTGAAGCAGAAATTCCAGTTCGGCGGGATTGGCGCGCTGTTTGGCTATGAAATTGATCTGCTGGTCACCCCAGACCCGCTCTACAAGCCAGGCCTGAAGTTCGAGCCCGTGTTCGATTACGAACAGGTGTTGGTGGTCAATAAAGCTCACGCACTGGCCAAGGTGGACTATGCCAAACCCAAGGACCTGGACCGGGAGGTGCTGATCTCCTATCCGGTGGACATAGACAGGCTGGATATCTACAACCAGTTTCTGCTGCCCGCAGGCATTGCCCCCCGACGCCACAAGGCGATTGAGACGACGGACATCATGATGCAGATGGTGGCTAGTGGACGTGGGGTCGCCGCCCTACCCCGATGGTTGGTGGAGGAGTATGCGGAAAAGCTGGATGTGGTGCCGGTGAGGTTGGGCAAGCACGGCATCGCCAAGCAGATCTTCCTGGGGATGAGGGAGACGGAAACGGTGATTGATTATCTGCAGGCGTTTATGGAGCTGGCTCGGGGGTCCGGGCCGAATACAGGACCAAGCCTTACCTAACGACGGCCCGTTTTAGCGCCGGACTTGAGCTGCATCCAGAGTTTGGCGAGCAGCTTTTGTAGCACCTGGCATTCCGCTTCATCCAAACTGCTGGTCAGCGATTCACACATCTGCCAAAACGCTGGCAGCGCTTCGTCCACCAACTTACGGCCCTCATCCGTTAACTCCAAGGCAAAACTGCGTCGGTCCTCGGTACTTAACTTGCGGCGCAGCAGATCGCGTTTTTCCAGCCAGTCCAGCAAGGATGTCACTGTGGAGCGCGTCACACCGAAATACTCCGCGATGTTGGACGGAGTGATCGCCTGGCTCTCCACCAATCCCCGCTCTGCCAGGCTGAAAAACATCAATACATCGAATTTGTTCTCTGACAGGCCGAACGGCGCAAGACGGGTGTTAGCGCACTGCTCAATATCGTCGCATAGCCACAGCATCAACAAGCCTAGCCCTGCACGGCTTGGGTTAGTGTTTTCGGCTGCACTAGCGCGCATCAGCTCCAAGTGAGGGCGTACTGCCTTAAGAGCCGTGAAAGATGACGTAGAAGCAGATGTTTCGGACCGTTGCATGATGGGTCAAGCTCAATACCAAAGGGAAGGTGGGAAATCATAGCGCATAGAAATAGTACCACTTGCGTATAATACGACAGTCGTACTATATTTCCATTGCTTCACCACAATCAAAGGCCAAGCCTGAATTAAAAAATCCCGAAGGAGCCCATACACCATGAAAGTAATTGAATTGCACCACGTTGGTTTCGGCGTCAATCATGCACAGGCCGATGCCATGCTTGATTTCTATCGCAACGTGTTGGCTTTGCCACAAGACCCGTCTCGCTGGAAGATTCCCGGCATTTACGGTTCGTGGTTCAACCTGCCCAATGGCACCCAACTGCATATTCTTGGCTGCGAAGGTGTTTCCCAGTACGCCAAAGGACCAGATCAGGACCCGGTCTCGAATCACTTCGCCCTTGCCGTCGAGGACATACTCGCCGCCGAACAAGAACTGGTGGAGCAAGGCATCGAGTACTTCACCTTGGACAATGTCGCCTCTCCCAATCTGAAACAGTTGTTCCTGCGTGATCCTGCAGGAAACCTGATCGAGCTGCACCAGGCCACGGCTCGTCGCGCGGGTGTCGCCGTCGATGAGCAGCAGCCGGGCCCAAGCGCCAATCGCTAAATGTATAGCTAGCAGGAGTGAGACATGTATTTCGATATGAAGGCTTTAAGCAGCTCGCAACGTAGCAAGCTGGTGCACTCCACGGTAATTCCCCGGCCTATTGCATGGGTAAGTTCGTGCAGTGCTTCGGGTGCGGTCAACGTCGCACCATTTTCGTTTTTCAATGTGATGTCCGGGGATCCCCCGTTGCTGTGTCTTTGCATCGGTTCGCGCGCAGGTGAACCCAAGGACACAGCACGCAACATCGTCGACCAAGGCGAATTTGTAGTCAATCTGGTCTCGGAAAACATGGCCGGGCGCATGACCATCACCTCTATAGACTTTGATGCCACCTTGAATGAAGCCCAAGAGGCGGGACTTGAAATGATCCCAAGCCAGCAGGTGGCCGTGCCAAGAATCGGATCGAGCCCATGCTCGATGGAGTGCAAGGTGCGCCAGCTGATTGATATTGACGGTATACGCACCTTTGTACTCGCAGACATCGTCGGCGTACACCTATGCGACGAGGCCGTTACCGACGTCAGCAAAATGTTCATCGACCCATTGCCAATGGCTTTGATCGGACGTCTTCACAGTCCGGGCTGGTACTGCAAAGTATCAGCCGATTTCCAGCTTTCCACGCCCTCTCCCCAGCAATGGCAGGCCCTGAAGAATCAGGGACAGGCGCAGCAGCTGTTGAACTGGCAAGCCCCAGCCCCGACAAACCCCGGAGGCCAAGATGTTGAATGCAATTGAAGTGCGCCAAAGCGCCGAATACCTGGATAAGGCCGAGCGCTCTCGCGAGCAGATACGTCAGATTTCGCTGAGCTATCCCGAGATGAGCATCACCGATGCTTATGCCATCCAGCATGCCTGGGTACAGATGAAGCTTGCCCGTGGTCAGCGAATCATCGGCCACAAAATCGGCCTGACTTCGCGGGCGATGCAAATGGCTTCACAGATTGATGAGCCAGACTACGGCGTGCTGCTTGATGACATGCTCTGGGGCGATGGTAGTGAAATCCAACGCGATCAGTTAATCCTTCCCAGGGTAGAAGTGGAACTAGCCTTCATCCTTAACCGCCGCTTGGCTGGCGAGCAGGTAACACTGTTAGATGTGCTGGACGCCACCCGCTACGTGATGCCTGCACTGGAAATCATTGATGCGCGCTCCGAACAGCTGGACCGAGAAACCAAGCGGCCACGTCGAGTGGTCGACACCATAGCTGACAATGCGGCGAATGCCGGAGTGATCCTCGGTGGGCGTCCAGTGCGTGTGGATGATCTGGACTTACGTTGGGTGGGTGCACTGTTGATGCGTAATGGCGTCATCGAGGAGACGGGCCTGTCAGCGGGTGTCCTTAACCACCCTGCCAATGGTGTTGCATGGCTATGTCATCGCCTGGCTGCATTCGACAGTGGCCTCGAACCGGGACACATCGTGCTTTCAGGCTCTTTCACGCGTCCAGTGCACGCCAACAGCGGCGACACCTTTCATGCGGACTTCGGACCACTGGGCAGCGTCGGCTGCCACTTCGTCTGATCCTTTACTCACCAAGATTTAGCTATGCATAACACCTTCAAACAAGCGCTTGGCAAGAACGATCCGGTAATTGGCCTATGGATGGGCCTGGCCAACGCTTACACCGCCGAATTACTCGCCGGTACCGGATACGACTGGCTGGTTATCGACAACGAACACGCCCCCAACACCGTGCCCTCAACCCTGGCGCAACTGCAAGCCCTGGCGGGCACATCGGCACACGCGGTTGTCCGCGCCGCTAGTGATGACACCGTAGAGATCAAACGCTTACTTGATCTGGGGGTCCAAACCCTGCTCATTCCGATGGTAGAAAGCGCCGAACAGGCCAAACGCATCGTTGCCGCAACACGCTACCCACCAGTTGGGGTGCGCGGGGTCGGAGCAGCCTTGGCGCGAGCCTCACGCTGGCAACAAATACCCGATTACCTGGCCCATGCTGACACTCAGATTTGTACGCTGGTGCAGGTTGAAAGCATGGCGGGACTGTTGGCCCTGCCTGAGATTGCACGGGTCAGCGGCGTCGATGGCGTGTTCCTCGGCCCGGCTGACCTGGCAGCGTCAATGGGCCATTTGGGTAATCCTGGACACCCTCAAGTGCAACAGGCAATAGCCACCGCCATCGGCGAGATTCGTAAAGCCGGTAAAGCGGCGGGTATTCTCAGCGGTGACTTGGCTATGGCTCGCACTTACTTGCAACTGGGGGCCGTGTTTGTCGCAGTGGGGTCTGATGTCGGAGTGTTGTCGAATGGTGCACGGGCTTTGCGGGAGGCGTTTCGAGATATTGCGTAAATACCCTCCTTCGGGCACCTAGGTCAAAGAAGGTGAGAGACGTGAATCGGACTATCGTTGATTGGACGGATCAAGGAACCGGGGCGAGGTGCACGCAAAGCCATGCTCACTTAACCAGGCTGTAGCCGCGTTAGCTACGTCAGACTCCTTGTCCCACCTTACTTTCTATTGATAGAAAGAAGTATCAACGTAATTCAGGAAAAGTCACCGGGCCAACTCGTTATCGGTGAGGCTCGCAATATTTGCGGCTAGTACGTAGTTCGATGCACAGAAATTCGACTAGTCACGTTGCTATACAGAGCTGCTCCGTGATGTGAGAATCCAACAATCGCTAGCCATGATTCGTATAAATAAGACATTTAACCACTTGTCTTGCGTTACGTATTGTAGTATTTACAACCTATCCTCTTCCGGACCGTCAACGCGCCCTCCGGTTCTTGTCGCTCTTCGTTTCCTGTTGCCCATGCCGTCCAACGACACTCTGCCTACCCTCGTACACGATAAACTCCTGCAGAGTCGGCAGGAACTCTTGGACATCGGACTACGCAACAACCTAATCAACTTTAGGAAGAACGCTCGGAACATCGCGGTACAGCAGGCCAAGGCAGAAACACTTCTGCAGGTCCTGATCAACGCACAGAAACCCCTAAGCTTTCGTGCCATCGGGGCTCCTCGCGTCGCCGCGAAGGGCCCTGTCACGACTCCCGATGGTGCACACAACCATCCTTCCAAAGCCCTAGCGCCAACCGAACCTCCTGCCAACACTCTAAAAACCAGGTCCGCCGAGACTTCTTTTACAAGTGGTGCAGAGGCGCCGCTCAACGCTGCGGTCGCCGTCCCGGAGAATATTCAGGCGCCTGAAACCTCCAACAAAATGCGGCCCAACGAACTGGTCGTGGCCTCATCAGAGGACGCTCTCTCCCTCCAACTCCTAAAAGTGCGCGCAGACGCCCAGGCCTTTGTCGAAGAGCAAGGAGCGAATCTGCTATTTCTGGCTATTGGCTTTCTCCACTGGTACGAAAACGAATCGTCCGAAGAGGCTAGGCGCGCACCTCTGATCCTCGTGCCATGCACACTAGTGCGGAGATCGGCACTGGAGCTGTTCCATCTGGAGCCTACCGGCGACGACGTTCAAGTGAACATGTCCCTGGCAGCCAAATTGCGCACGGATTTCGGTATCACGTTACCCGTACCAGAGACTGACGACGACGGTGATGCTGCGAGCTGGATGCAGTACCTGGCAGACGTCGAGAAAGCCGTGGCGCGGCAACCGCACTGGCGCGTAAAGAGCGACGACGTAGTGCTGGGCTTTTTCTCGTTCGGTAAGTTCCTAATGTACAAGGACCTTGACCCAGACACATGGCCGCAAGACATGCAGCCGAGCGAGCATCCAGTGCTACAGCGCCTGATCGGCGAGGGGTTCGGTGGCGATCCGACCGCCTATGACGATGACGTGCACATCGATAACGTCATCGCCCCTGGCGAAGTCCACTTTGTCAAGGACGCAGACAGCAGCCAGACACAAGCCATCCTGGAGGTGCGAGCAGGAAGCAACCTCATCATCCAGGGCCCCCCTGGTACAGGCAAATCGCAGACCATCACCAATCTAATCGCCGAGCTGATCGGGCAGAACAAGACTGTGTTGTTCGTGGCCGAAAAGATGGCAGCCCTGGAAGTCGTGAAGCGTCGCCTGGATGAATGTCATCTGGGCGATGCTGTACTGGAACTACACAGCCATAGAGCCACCAAGACGGCGGTCCTGCAGGAACTTCGACGATCACTAGAGCAAGGCCGACCGGTCGTAGAGAGTGGCGAGCGCGATCTCCAGCAATTACGACGCGTGCAGGACGAGCTGAATGCCTACTGCGAGGCTGTCGCAACCACAGTGGGTCAAACCCAGATGCCCTTCTCGACTGTCCTGGGTCGCCTCCTTGCACTCAAGCGCCAGTACCCGGATCTGCCTCCCTTGCCAGTACCCGCGATAGCTGATTGGACTGAACAGGACCATTCGGACGCTGGGGAGCTAGTCGACAGCATGGCGCGAACCCTTAGCATCCTAGGTCGGCCCACAGCAAGCGCACTGTGGGGGAGCCAACACACCGTATTCACGCCCGTCGAAGAGAATCGTGCCAGCGAGGCATTGACCCGCGGTGTTACGGCGCTGGACGCCTTACTAGCATCGGCTAATGCGCTCTCGGAACGACTTCAGTTGACAGCCCCCGCCAGTCTTCACGACGTTGATGTAGTGTGCCGCGCAGCTAAGCGTGCAGCCGAAGCGCCCAAGCTCACCGGGGTCCAACTCTCTACCGGCGACTGGCAAGCTCGACGCGACACCCTCAAGGCACTGACAGAGGCCGGCGCAGGCATGAGCACCGAGCGAGCACAATGGGATGGGGTGCTGATCGAAGCAGCCTGGGAACAAGACCTCCTAACAACACGGCAGAGCTTGGCTCGCATGGGCTCCAAGTGGTGGCGCGGCATATCCGGCGAGTGGCGCACAGCCAAGCGCACACTTCAAGGACTGGCGAGAGGCGGGCTCCCTGACGAGCCAGCGCAACTGGTGGCAATTGCCGACAGCGTCCTGGCCTATCAACGTCATCGTCAGACTTACGAGGCACATGCCAGCTTGGGGCAAGCCCTTTTTGGCGCACAATGGCAAGCCGACCGCTCAGACTGGGCTGTCCTCGACCGCATTTCACAGTGGGTGATTGCCCTACATGACGAAGTCGGCAAGGGTGACATGCCACAGGGGATTATGGACTTCCTGTCCGGGCATCAGGATGCAAGCGGGCTTGGCGACATGGCCGTAGCCACTCAAGCAAACGTCAGGACACTCACGTCGGCTGTCGAAGCTGCCACACAAGCACTCGCGCTGCCTGCATCGAACTGGGGCGAGTATCCACTGCAGCAGCTTGCTGAGCAACTCCAACAGTGGCGCAAGCAACTGCCGCACCTGCATCAGATGGCGCGCTTCAATGCCCTAGCCGAGGAATTCAACGCTGCTGGCCTGCAGATAATGCTGGCGGCTGCCCGTGACAGCGATCAGTCAGACACCCTGGTCCCCCTGCTCGATATCACTTGGTATGACAGCTTAGTACAGCGCGCCTACAAAGACCTGCCCATTCTTGCCCGCTTCGACCGGCTGGAGCATGAGCACCGCATCCAGCGATTCCGCAGCCTAGATCTTGCCTCCATCGATCATGCGCAAACGCGCCTCGCTACCGCCATCTGGCAGCGCAAGCCTCACATCAATCAGCCCGGCGAGATGGCCGTGTTACGGACCGAGATCAACAAGAAGCGCAAGCATCTCCCGATCCGCCAACTGATTGACCGAGCCGGCCGGGCCATCCAGCAGGTCAAGCCAGTGTTTATGATGAGCCCCATGTCCATCGCGAACTTTTTGCCGCCAGCAAAAGTGGACTTTGACGTGGTGATCTTTGACGAAGCCTCGCAAGTGAAGGCGGTGGATGCTCTGGGTGCGATCCTACGTGGCAAGCAGGTGATTGTTGTGGGCGACACCCGCCAGATGCCACCAACGGACTTCTTCAGTCGCGACCTAGATCAAGAGGACGAGACCGAGACGGCCGACATGGAGAGTATTCTCAGCCTTTTTAAGGCCAAAGGTTGTAACGAGCGCTACCTCCGGTGGCACTACCGCAGCCGCCATGAGTCGCTCATCGCGGTGTCCAACGTCGAGTTTTACGACAGTAAACTAGTCGTGTTCCCAGCGGCTGGGCAGACGCCACATGCCACGGGCATTTCGTTACGGCATCTGCCAGACGCCCTGTACGACCGCGGCAAGACGCGCAGCAATCCGGGAGAAGCACAGGCCGTGGCAGAAGCCGTGCTACACCATGCTCGCACCACACCTCACCTGTCACTCGGAGTAGCCGCCTTCAGTGTGGCGCAGCGCGACCGAATCGAAGAAGAGCTGGAGCGCCTGCGCAAGTCGCATCCGGAGACGGAGCCCTTCTTCACCTCCCACCCCAGCGAACCTTTCTTCGTGAAGAACCTAGAGAACATTCAAGGTGACGAGCGCGATGCCATGTTCATCAGCATTGGCTACGGACGCAACGAATCGGGTCGCATCGCCAAAGAATTTGGCCCCCTGAACCGCGATGGCGGACACCGTCGCCTGAACGTGCTGATCACGCGGGCGAAGATGGCTATGACCGTATTCAGCAACTTCCGCGGAGACGAGCTCGAGCTGGACGCCAATGCCAAACACGGCGTGCGGGCGCTCAAGAACCTACTCACCTATGCCGAGACACGCGAACTCACAGTGAGCGTCGAAACCGGCAAAGCCACCGACTCTCCCTTTGAGAACCAAGTGCTACGCGCACTGCAAGACCGGGGCTACAGCGTAGAGCCCCAGGTTGGCACAGCCGGTTACTTTATCGATCTTGCCGTGAGAGACCCAGAGATGCCCGGGCGCTATGTACTGGCCATCGAGTGCGACGGCGCAGCATACCACAGCGCGAAGTCCGCTCGCGACCGCGACCGTCTACGCCAGGGTGTGCTCGAAGGACTGGGCTGGCGATTCCATCGGATCTGGAGCACAGACTGGTTCCGGAATGCCGCGCATGAGACGGATCGTGTGATCGAAGCAATCGAGGCCGCACGTCTGGCTCTGGAAGAGCGAGCGGCCACGCAGCCTGAGCTCGTGCCAGACAACGCCACGCGCGAGCATACTGCGCTGGCGACTCTGACACGGGACGATGAGGATCAGCCTAGCGG
Source organism: Alcaligenes faecalis (assembly GCF_009497775.1). Taxonomy (NCBI): domain Bacteria; kingdom Pseudomonadati; phylum Pseudomonadota; class Betaproteobacteria; order Burkholderiales; family Alcaligenaceae; genus Alcaligenes; species Alcaligenes faecalis. The sequence goes on along the minus strand of NZ_CP031012.1, from coordinate 1,767,415 downwards.
CCCTGACCATATTATTCCCTACACCACCACGGCCCTTCCCTCGCAACACGGCAGCGACATCGTATCAGCACCATTGCATGTGCTCCGCGACCTAGTGAAGCAGACTGTAGACATCGAAGCCCCTGTTCACGTCGACGTGGTGACCCGCAGGCTGATGACCGCCTATGGCGTAAGTCGTGCAGGCGCGCGCGTGGCAGCACGGGTGAAAGACGCCGTGGACACGACTGCGCGTAAATATGGATGGGTGCAGCACAACGGATTTGTGCTTCGTCCAGGCCAGTGCAACGGCAATGAATCCATCCCCGTGCGAAGCCGATCACTCCTGCCTCCGGCTGAACGCAAGATCGAACTGATCGCACCAGAGGAAGTCCGCACAGCGCTGCTTAAGACCGTTGAAGTGGCCTTCTCCATTAACACTACTGATCTCGTTGCGGAAGTCACCAAGGCGCTTGGCTTCGGCCGGGCTACAGCAAACATCACCGCGCAGATTGAAACCCAACTGAGTGTTCTACTATCCTCTGAGGCGCTAAGAAAGGCGGAAGACGGACGCGTAGCAGCCATGGATAAAACAGACGCCACTTGAAGACTTGAGGACTGAGCGTAAAGCACGGCGTAGTATATCCGTCCAATGCAGCCGTTCCACCAAGCGAAGAGAATACCGCCGAGTGCGCTTCGCGGACCGGATGCAATACAAAGAGGCACGCGACCGCGCTAGCGAAGAAGCTATGGCCGAACTCAGATGTCAGGCACAGGAATCAGGCATGGGGTACGAATGAGGCACTCGCCCTTCACCGCCATATTCGATGCCTGCGTTCTCTATCCTGCGCCACTTCGTGACTTTCTAATGTGGCTAGGGCTGTCAGGGCGATTCCGTGCCCGCTGGAGTCGCGACATGCATGAGGAGCGGAAACGCAATCTACTGCTCAACAGGCCCGATCTGACACGTTCTCAGGTAGACCGCACTTCAGACTTGATGGATCGCGCAACCCCCGATGGCTTGGTGGATGAGTATGAAGATCTCATCGCTGGGCTGACTCTGCCCGATCCCGACGACCGCCATATTCTGGCCGCGGCCATCCGCTGCAACGCCAGTGTGATCGTAACCTTCAACCAGAAAGATTTTCCGGCAAATGTACTCGCTTCCTACGGAGTGGAATCTCAACATCCCGACGAGTTTGTAGAGAATCTCTTCGATCTTGACGCCGCAGCGGTAGTATCCGCGGCGCAGCGCCAGCGGGCACAACTCAAGAACCCGCCTATTGACGTTGATCGTTATCTGGATAATCTTGTTTCGGCAGGGATTAGTTCAGACAAACAAAGCTTTGGCGACTTATCGTGCCACTCTCTAACTTGAAAAATCCTCACTCCGTCAGGGATAGTCGATGAACCGCGCTTACCTCTCCTTGCGTGCCCACGATGTAGCCACTCTCAGCAATGCCGAACTCTTCGGTCGCCTGGCTTCACATTTGCCCTTCGCACTGGAGCCCGCGCAGCGCGCCGCGTGGAATTACCAGATCCAACACCTACGCGCACTAGCGCGAGAATTACCCGATGCCCATGCCTTCATGGAGTTTCTAATCCCTCGTATGGGGCGTCGGGCTGACCTGATCTTGCTGACCAATGGCATCGTGTTTATGATCGAGTACAAACTCGGCGCGAGCCAATTTGATCGCTCTAGCCTGAACCAAGTCTATGGTTATGGCCTAGATCTCAAGCATTTCCACGAAACCAGCCATAGCCTGCCGATCGTACCAATTTTGGTCGCCACCCATGCGCCGCTTAATGATGATCTGCACGTGCAATGGGATGACGATGGCCTTGCACGACCAATAGGCGTAAATGCCGCAGGCCTTCTGCAAGCCATACACCATCTGTCTCGCACCTGGAATAACTCCCCGATTGATGTTGCGGCTTGGGAAGCTGGGCGGTATCGCCCGACGCCAACCATCGTAGAGGCTGCCCAAGCACTGTATCAGGGACATGCCGTTGAAGAAATTTCTCGTTCCGAGGCTGGGGCCAAAAATCTTACAAACACCGCCGATTATGTGGCTAATGCGATCGAAGCAGCGAAGCGAAACAAACGCAAAATTATCTGTTTCATCACTGGCGTCCCAGGCTCCGGTAAGACACTAGCAGGCCTCAATCTCGCCACAGCACGCCAACGCGCCCATAGCGATGAGCATGCCGTTTTCCTTTCGGGAAATGGCCCCTTGGTGGATGTCTTGCGCGAGGCGTTAGCCGTGGATGCCGTAGCAAGGGCACGTGAAACCGGTACCAGCACGACCAAGGTGCAAGAGGATCGCCGTGCCGCCGCCTTCATCCAAAACATCCACCACTTTCGCGACGATGCACTCATCTCTCAAGATGCCCCGGTAGAGAAGGTCGCTGTGTTTGACGAGGCTCAGCGCGCTTGGAATGCTGAACAGACATCAAAGTTCATGCAGCAGAAGAAGGGCCAGCTTGGTTTTTCCATGTCTGAACCGGAATTCCTGCTTTCGGTGATGGATCGGCACCAAGACTGGTGCGCGATCATCTGCCTCGTGGGTAATGGTCAAGAAATCAACACCGGTGAAGCTGGTATTGAAGAATGGCTCCGCGCACTGGAGCGGAGCTTTCCACATTGGCAAGCACACACTCCCAACAGTCTCGTTCATTCATGCCGGCTCACTGAAGGCGTTACCGCACCCGCGCTGCATTTGGCCACTTCGCTACGATCCTTTCGCGCCGAGCGCTTATCTGATTTTGTTGGTTATGTGATCGATGGCGATGCAACTGCCGCACGAGAAGTCAAAAACACGCTAACTAATTTTCCTCTCTACATCACACGGGACCTTGAACACGCGAGGCAGTGGCTTCGTTCCAAACGTCGTGGCGCTGAACGGACCGGCTTGCTGGCCTCATCCAATGCAGCCCGTCTCAAGCCGTATGGAGTGTTTGTGAAAGCCAAGATAGAGCCTGCCAAATGGTTCTTGGCTCCGGACGATGACGTGCGATCGTCTGATGCGCTTGAAGATGTCGCCACAGAGTTCGACATTCAGGGCCTGGAATTGGATTGGACTTGTCTGTGCTGGGACGCCAATTACCGACGTGCGGGAGATCAATGGCTCGCCCTACAATTCAAGGGCACGCGATGGCAAGCTGTAAATAACGAAGCACGCAAGACATATGTGGCCAATGCCTATCGCGTGCTGTTGACCCGCGGCAGACAGGGCATGGTGGTTTTCGTGCCCGAAGGCTCTAGTGAGGATGCGACACGAACGCCCACGATTTACCAGGCCACCTATGCCTTCCTGAAAGATTGTGGGTTCGAGGATTTGGAGAGAATAAATTCGGATCTCGCGCCGCGGTTGAGACTTGCTGCAAGTTAACTACAGCCACCGTTTAGGTCTCTCCGGCGCCTGGCATTCGGCAACTCCCAAAGGTAACCGATGTGTGGGAGCTCTTCCAATACCATGCCGGCATTATTCACTTGGTCATGGTATCGGTATTTTTTCAATGGCGCTCCCATCCAAACACCATGAAAAATGCCATTGACGATGTAAGCAACATCATCAATGGCATTCAATTTTATTGAATTAAATCAATAAATTAGAAAATAGCCCTCACTCCCACTCAATCGTCGCTGGCGGCTTGCTGCTTACGTCATACGTCACACGGTTGATGCCACGCACTTCGTTAATGATGCGGCCAGAGGTACGCTTCAACAACGAGTATGGCAGTTCCGCCCAGTCAGCCGTCATGAAGTCGGTGGTCTGCACTGCTCGCATAGCAACAACGTACTCATAGGTACGTGCATCGCCCATCACGCCCACGCTCTTCACAGGCAGGAAGACGGTGAAGGCCTGGGAAGTCAGGTCGTACCAGTTCTTGCCAGTTTCTTCGTCGACCGTGTTACGCAGCTCTTCGATAAAGATGGCATCAGCTTGGCGCAGCAGGTCTGCGTATTCACGCTTGATTTCACCCAGGATACGGACACCCAAGCCTGGGCCTGGGAAGGGGTGACGGTAGACCATTGCTGGCGGCAAGCCCAGGGCTACGCCCAGTTTGCGCACTTCGTCCTTGAACAGTTCGCGCAGGGGTTCCAGCAGTTTCAGGTTCAGCGTGTCTGGCAGGCCGCCCACGTTGTGGTGGGATTTGATGCCAGTGGCTTTGCCGGATTTGGCGGCGGCGGATTCAATTACGTCCGGGTAGATTGTGCCTTGAGCCAACCAGCGGGCGTTGCTGAGCTTGGCGGCTTCTTCCTGGAAGATTTCCACGAATTCACGGCCGATGATCTTGCGCTTGGCTTCTGGATCGGTAACACCGGCCAGTTTGCCCAGGAAGCGGTCGGATGCGTCGATATGGATGATCTTCAAACCCATATTGTCAGCGAAGGTGCTCATGACTTGCTGGGCTTCGTTCAGACGCAGCAGGCCGTGGTCCACGAATACGCAGGTCAGCTTGTCACCGATAGCCTGGTGGATCAGAGCGGCAGCAACCGAGGAATCCACACCACCGGACAAGGCCAGAATAACTTCTTCGTCACCGACTTGTTCGCGGATATTGGAGATAGCCTCTTCCACGTAGTCAGGCATGTTCCAATCACCCACGCAACCGCAGATGTCGCGCACAAAGCGTTCGAACAAGGCGCCGCCTTGGACAGTGTGAGTAACTTCAGGGTGGAACTGAACCGCGTAGAAGCCGCGATCTTCATCGGCCATACCGGCAATGGGGCATGTGGGCGTGGAAGCCATCAGCTTGAAGCCGGGAGGCAGCGCGGTAACTTTGTCGCCGTGGCTCATCCAGACTTTGAGCATGCCGTGGCCTTCTGCCGTGGCGAAATCCTGGATACCGTCCAGCAGCTTGGTGTGGCCGTGGGCGCGCACTTCAGCGTAACCAAACTCGCGCTTGTCGGAGCCTTCGGTCACACCGCCCAGTTGGCGGGCCATGGCTTGCATGCCGTAGCAAATGCCCAGAACGGGTACGCCGGCTTCAAAAGCAGCGGCGGGAACTTGCAGAGCGTCTTCGGCGTAGACCGACGCGTGGCTGCCCGACAGAATGATCCCTTTCAGGCCTTCTTGGGAACGGATGAATTCATCGCTGACATCACCGGGGTGAATTTCACAGTACGCACCGGCTTCGCGTACGCGACGCGCAATAAGCTGGGTGACCTGGGAGCCGTAATCAAGAATCAGAATTCGCTGGTGCATGAAAGTATCGAGCCAATAATAAAGCGGTAAAGGATCTATTTTACGCTGTGTAGCGCCGCTTAGGGAGTGGCTGAAATACTCCAGGCCGAAATTGTCCCGCATCACTGGCATTCATGCGGCAAGGCAGCTACAGTACATGCAGCCATTTTGGGAGTTTCAGCATGTCTTCGAGTCGTACCCCTCGTCCGAGCGAGCTTAATGAACACCATGAATCCCGACCTGCACAGGCCGCGCAACAGCAAGGCGGCGGCAGCTACATCCCTGCTTCCGGCCCTTCCGGTGATCGCTCGCACAGCTTTGCCTATGAATGCCAAGAAGATACCGACGAAGTCTCCGACAGCCTGACCTTTGTGCTGGTTCACGGTGCCTGGCACGGTGGCTGGTGCTGGTCCCGCCTGGCGGCCCGGCTACAGGCCAAAGGGCATAAAGTCTATACCCCCACACTGACAGGCCTGGGCGAACGCAGCCACTTGCTCAGCCCGGACATCACCCTGAATACCTTTGTGGACGATGTCGCTAATTTGATACGTTGGGAGGAACTCTCCAACGTGGTTCTGGTGGGCCACAGCTTTGGTGGACTGGTTATTAGCGGCGTAGCCGATGTCATGCCGCGCTGCATTCAGCAACTGATTTACCTGGACGCCTTTATCCTGCCCAGCGGCACCAGCACTTTCGACACGCTACCGGAAAAGATTGTCGACAGCATGGTGGCCTCTGCCGGGAAAAGCGCCGTTCCTGCCGTCCCCCCTCCTCCACTAAGCGCCTTGGGCCTGCATGCCACGGAAGATCTGCACTTTGTCGGGAACCGCCTGACGCCACAGCCGCTTAGCGTCTACCGCTCTTCCCTTCGTTTACAGAACCCCGTCATTGGCAATGGCCGTCCCTGCTCCTATATTTCCTGCACACAGCCCACGTTCAGAGGGGTCGATACCTCGCGCGAATGGGCCCGTCAGCAAAAAGACTGGGAATTCCGTGAGTTGGAAAGCGGGCACTGCGCTTTGATGACACACCCCGACATGCTGGCCCGACTGCTGCTGGAGCTGGCGGATTAATCCGCTTCGTCCACGCTGTCTTTAGAGCGATAAAACTCTCTGGGAGTAACCCCGAAATGCCGCCGGAACACGGCGGCATATGCGCTTTGGCTAGCGTAACCGTGTTGCAAAGCCACTTGCACTACCGGCTCACCGGCGGCCAAACCTTCCAGAGACCCTAGCAAGCGTGCGAATTGACGCCATTGCCCAAAGCTGATGCCGGTATGGCGACGAAACAGGCGGTGGAAAGTTTTGACGCTCATGGCCAGTTGCTGGGCCCAGGCATCTGCATCCCTATCGTCATCGGGGCTAGCCTCCAGGTGCCGACACACTAGTAGCAAGCGCGGCTCTTCGGGCCAGGGGAGATGAAACGGCAATACAGGCAGCTCGCGCAATTCATTCAGCAATAAGCGCATCAAGCGGCCGTCGCGACTGTCTTGCGCGTACACCAAGGGAATTCGGCTAGCCTCCAGAATCAGCTCTCGTAGCAAAGGGCTGACATCCAGCACGCAGTTACGCGCTGGCAAGCCTGGAGCAGCATCCTCATCCACAAAGATCGTGCGCATTTTGACCTGCCCACGCATGCGTACGTATGAGGTCGCCCCGGTTGTAGCCAAACGCCTCGGCTGGGCGGCACCACCCAGCGCCCTTCCTGGGCGTCGATCACCATCACCCCTTGCACAGCGTACAAAAACTGCGCCCGTACATGCTGGTGCTCTTGAATAAGATGGCCGTCCGGATAGTCTGCCGCCAAACCACTAATGGGCATCTTGGCCAGCTCGACAGGGATATGAATAAGAGGATCAACCACAAGCTGTCCCATTTGCGCTAATTCAAGTCAGTTTAGCGAAAGACAGGCAAGCCGGTCTACAGCGAGCATACGTCTTCCTTATTGATGGATGCTTCCAATGCGCAACTATGCCTATCCGCTGGTGACCATGCTGTTGTGGTCCGGCAATGTAATTGTTTCCAAAATGGCGCACGGCCTGATCGCCGCACCTGCCATGAGTTTTTATCGAGTCGTGCTGGCGCTGGCCATCATGAGCCTGTTTGCCGCTCGCCCTGTCTGGCGACACTGGCACTCGATCCGGCCTCAACTGCCCAAACTGCTGTTTCTGGGATTTCTGAGCATGGCGTTTTATCAGTGCCTGTCTTACTGGGCAGCGGCGAGTACCAGCGCCACCAATATGGCCGTGATTACCGCACTGACACCCCTACTGACCCTGTTGACCACACGTCTGCTGCTGCCAGGCTCTGGCCCTCGCGGCATGCTGCCCGGTGCCCTGCTGGCCTTGTTTGGAACAGTCTGGTTGATTAGCGGCGGCCATCCCCTGCAACTGCTAAGCCAAGGAGTCCGCTCTGGCGACTTGCTGATGCTGACAGCGGCATTGAGCTACGCCTTTTACAGCGTCTTTTTGAAGAAATGGCATATCACTGTGCCAGCCTGGCAATCGACCTACCTGCAAGCTTGGGGAGCCTTGATTACCCTGCTGCCCGTATTCTTCTGGCTGCCAGCTGAACAAACCCAGCTGAATGAGCAAACAGTCCCCCTGATCCTGTACGCAGGCATCCTGGCCTCCGTCTTGTTGCCCTACTGCTGGATCCAGGGCATCACACGCTTGGGCCCGGCCCGATGCAGCCTGTTCCTGAACATCCTGCCCTTCATGACCGCCATGCTGGCCATCCCATTGCTGGGTGAGCAACTGGGCGCGCATCATGTGAGCGGTGGATTGCTGACTCTGGCAGGGGTGATTCTGGCTCAATGGCCGCCTCAACAATGGCTGTTCAAAACCAAGGCAGCTCCTGCTAAATAAGAAGCACGGGAGTTTTATATTCCACGCCTGCTATGAACTGATTTGCCAGCTATCGACCACGAGCTTGTGAGTTAACGAGTAACGAACTAATGAACTGAATAGCTGAATAGCTGAATAGCTGAATAGCTGAATAGCTGAATAGCTGAATAGCTGAATAGCTGAATAGCAATCTTAGGGTAAGCGCATCCCGCAGTATCCAAAGCAAGGCGTCCCGTCATAAACGGGGCGCTTTTTTATTTATTAGAGCGCTCTGCACTCCCATATCTCCCACTTCATAAAGAGTCGCTCCCTGAATGGAATAAGGACTACACAACACCAGCCAAGATAGGAAGAACAAAGGCTGAGATAGCGGTAGTTACTGCTGTTGCTGTTGCTGTTGCTGTTGCTGTTGCTGTTGCTGTTGCTGTTGCTGTTGCTGTTGCTGTTGCTGTTGCTTTGCTTTGGTCTTGATGGTGACGGTGACGGTGACGGTGACGGTGACGGTGACGGTGACGGTGACGGTGACGGTGACGGTGACGGTGACGGTGACGGTGACGGTGACGGTGACGGTGACGGCAGTGATTGTGCAGAGCCTTGACCAAACTGCCAACAAATAAAAATTTTTAATACCTATTTTTAGCCATAAGGAAGATTGCTTTCCCTAGCCTCCCTCTTCTCATCAATAGACCTCTCTCCTCCTCTTCCTTATTACAAGTCTTACTCCCATCAAGCTACGATTTCCCACCCACGATCCTTCCACACACCAACACACCAACACACCCACAAAAACCCTAAGCGCAAAAAAACAAGCGGGGCTAAGTATTTCTCGAGCTGAGCCTCTTGCGGCCTGGGCGGGGGCGCGGGGCGAGTCAGACTGCTTGCCGCGGGCGGTGTCGGGATACGGGATGCAAGCACTCTGCTGTTTGAACCCGACGCTTGTGATTGGTCCGGGGGACCAATCACCGGGTGAGTTCAGAGTGCGCCCGTATCCCGACACCGCCAAGGGCACCGGTGCGCAGCACCGGCAAGCGGTCCGCCCCGCGCCCCCGCCCAGGCCGCAAGAGGCGTCTATCCTGAGACCAACCCCTACCCCACAACACAAAGGCGATACACAAAAAAAAACCGCCAACCCAAAGGCTGGCGGTTTCTGGCATGCAAGAGACTGGCTAAGATCAGTCAGCGCGGTAGTTAGGCGCTTCCTTGGTGATCTGCACATCATGCACGTGGGACTCACGTACACCCGCAGCCGTAATTTCCACGAACTCGGCCTTGGCGTGCAATTCCTCGATGGATTTGCAACCGCAGTAGCCCATGGAGGCACGGATGCCGCCAACCAATTGGTAAATAATGGCAATAACACTGCCCTTGTAAGGCACGCGGCCTTCAATACCTTCTGGAACCAGCTTGTCAGCGTTGTTCGAAGGATCCTGGAAGTAACGGTCAGCCGAACCATCGACCATGGCGCCCAAGCTACCCATACCGCGGTAGGACTTGTACGAACGGCCCTGGAACAGCACAACTTCACCAGGAGACTCTTCAGTACCAGCAAACATACCGCCCATCATGCAAGCGGAAGCGCCAGCGGCCAAAGCCTTGGACACGTCGCCGGAGAAGCGGATACCGCCGTCAGCGATCAGAGGTACGCCCGTACCTTCCAATGCCTTGGCAACGTCAGCAATCGCGGTGATTTGAGGAACACCCACACCGGCCACGATACGAGTCGTACAAATGGAGCCAGGGCCAATACCGACCTTGACGCAATCTGCACCGGCCTCGACCAGAGCGCGAGCGGCATCAGCGGTAGCAATGTTGCCGCCAATAACCTGAATGCGAGGGAAATTCTTCTTTACCCAGCGAACGCGTTCGATAACGCCACGGGAATGACCGTGGGCAGTGTCCACCACCACCACGTCCACACCGGCTGCAGCCAGTTTCTCGACACGTTCTTCAGTACCGTCACCCACACCAACTGCAGCGCCGACGCGCAGCTGACCGTGGCTGTCTTTGCTGGCCAGAGGGTGCTCGGTGTTTTTGACAATATCCTTAACCGTTGCCAGACCACGCAGCTGGAACTGATCGTTAACGATCAGCACGCGCTCCAGGCGGTGGCGGTGCATCAGGGCCTGAGCTTCGTCCAGCGTGGCGCCTTCGTGCATGGTGATCAGACGCTCTTGAGGCGTCATGACATCACGCAAAGGCAGATCCAGGCGGTCTTCAAAGCGCAGATCGCGGTTGGTAACAATACCCACCAACTTGCCGGCTTCAACCACAGGCAGACCGGAAATACCGTGTTGACGCTGCAGGTTGATGGCATCGCGCACCTTCATGGTGGGCGTCACAGTAACCGGATCGATCACGATACCGAACTCGTGACGCTTCACACGTGCAACTTCACGTGCTTGAGCATCCGCCGTCAGGTTCTTGTGGATGATCCCGATACCGCCTTCCTGTGCCATGGCAATAGCCAGGCGCGCTTCGGTTACCGTGTCCATGGCAGCCGAAACCAGCGGGATATTCAGGGTGATGTCCCGCGTAAAGCGGGTGAGCAAGGATGTATCGCGAGGCAGAACCTCGGAGTAAGCGGGAACCAACAACACATCGTCGAAGGTCAGTGCTTTCTTGATGAGACGCATGCTTTTATAACTCCGTCCAAAAATCGATTATACGCGTAAGCAATTACGCAATCCAGACCCGAGCGTTGCGAAACATCCGCATCCAGGGAGTAAATCCACCATTTGCCATCTGATCAGCCCCCTGATCGGCGGCGCCCCACTGCTCTGGCGTCCAGGACATCATGACGTTGCGCGTCACACGTTCCGGGTGAGGCATCATGATGGTGAAGCGGCCATCTGCCGTGGTGACACCGGTCAAACCGTAAGGGCTGCCGTTGGGGTTCAGCGGGTATTGTTCGGTGCGCTGACCGCGGTGATCCACAAAATGAACCGCAGCGGCTACCTTGGATGCATCGCCCTGACGCTGGAAGTTGGCAAAGCCTTCACCGTGAGCCACGGCTACTGGCAAGCGTGTCCCTTCCATGCCCTTGAAGAACAAGGATGGCGAAGCGGCGATTTCCACACTGGAGAAACGAGCCTCGTATTTTTCCGACTGGTTACGGGTAAAGCGTGGCCAGAATTCCGCACCCGGAATCATGGGAGCCAGGGCCGCCATCATCTGGCAACCATTACAAATACCCAGACCGAAGGTGTCGCTGCGGCCGAAGAAGGCAGCAAACTGATCGGACAACTGATTGTTGAAACGAATGGTCTTGGCCCAGCCTTCACCCGCGCCCAGAACGTCGCCGTAGCTGAAACCACCCACGGCCACCATGCCCTGCATGCCTTCCAGCGATGCGCGGCCCGACAGCAAGTCGGTCATGTGTACGTCGACTGCCTCGAAACCAGCGGTATCAAAAGCCCAGGCCATTTCGACCTGACTGTTGCAACCCTGTTCGCGCAAGATGGCAACGCGTGGGCGCTTACCGGTAGCGATGAAAGGAGCAGCAATGTCTTCCTGCGGGTTGAACATGACGCGCGGCGTGATACCGGGGTCTTGTACATCTTCCCAGCGGTCGAATTCAGCCTGTGCGCAAGCGGGGTTATCGCGACGCTCCATGATGCGGCGGCTAACTTCACTCCACTGTTGTGCCAGTTCCACACGTGGGGCTTGATAAATGCAAGCACCATCGCGGTAGAACTCGACCTGATCGGTCTTGTTCAGGCTACCAATCACGTGAGAGTGGGCCGACAAGCCTGCTTCACGCAGGGTTTGCATGACCTGGTCACGCTGAGCCAACGGCACCTGGATAACAGCACCGGCCTCTTCATTGAACAAGGCACGCAAGGTGATTTCGTCACGTTGCACAGACACTTGTTCGGCGCGAATCTTGAAGTCGCCCCAATCCGCTGCATGCGGATCAATGGTCAACATATCCAGATTCACGGACACGCCCGTGTGACCGGCAAAGGCCATTTCGGCCACGGTCGCGGCCAGACCACCGTCGGAACGGTCGTGGTAGGCCAGGATCAGATCCTGGTCAGCCAATTGGCGAATCACCTTCACAAAAGCCAGCATGGCTTCGGCGTCCTGCATATCGGGTACGGACTGGCCAACCTGATTGAAAGCATGAGCCAATACGGACGCACCCATGCGCTGCTTGCCTTGCCCCAGATCGATCAGGACCAGAGCGGTATCGCCCACATTGGTTTGCAGCTGAGGGGTCAGTGTGCGACGCACATCAGCCACTTGAGCAAAAGCGGTCACAACCAGGGAAACAGGTGAAATCACCTGACGGGATTCACCGTCCTGCTCCCAGCTGGTGCGCATGGACAGGGAGTCCTTGCCCACAGGAATGGACAGACCCAGGCTCTGGCACCACTGGCTGACAGCCTGAACAGTGTCGAACAAGGCGGCGTCCTGGCCATCTACGCCGCAAGCGGCCATCCAGTTGGCGGACAGTTTGACGTCTTTCAGGTCACGTACATCGCTGGCGACCAGGTTGGTCAGGGCTTCAGCCACAGCCATGCGGCCGGAGGCTGCAGCGTCAATCATGGCGCTGGGGCTACGCTCGCCCATGGACATGGCTTCACCACGCACGCCTTCAAAGTCAGCCAGGGTCACGGCGCAGTCGGCCACAGGCACTTGCCATGGGCCAACCATCTGATCGCGACTGCACAGGCCACCCACGCTACGGTCACCAATGCTGATCAGGAAAGTCTTGTTGGCCACGGTGGGGTGACGCAGCACCCGGTGCATGGCTTCGGTCAAAGGAATAACGGTCAGGTCCAGCTGTTCGGCCACGCCGTCCAGACGCTTGACGTCGCGTTCCATGCGTGGGGCTTTACCCAGAATCACATCCATAGGCACGTCAACAGGACGCTCCTCGATGCTCTTGGGGTTGTGCACTTCGTCCACACCGGGCAGACCTTCACCGAAAGTCACGCGCAATTGACGCTCTTCGGTAGCCACACCCACGACGGCAAAGGGGCAACGTTCGCGCTGAGCAATACGCTCGAAACGCGGCAAGTCCTTGGGCAGAATGGCCAGGACGTAACGCTCCTGGGATTCGTTGGACCAGATTTCAGCAGGCGACAGACCGGACTCTTCCAGAGGAACGCGAGTCAGTTCAAAAATCGCGCCACGCTCGGCATCGTTCACCAGTTCCGGGAACGCGTTGGACAGACCACCCGCCCCCACGTCGTGGATGGCAATAATGGGGTTGTTCTCGCCCTGCTGCCAGCAGCGGTCGATCACTTCCTGGGCACGGCGTTCCATTTCCGGGTTACCACGCTGCACGGAGTCAAAATCCAGTTCGGCACGGTTGGCACCCACACCCATACTGGAAGCGGCACCACCACCCATACCAATACGCATACCGGGACCACCCAGCTGAATCAGCAAGGCGCCCACTGGCAGAGGATCTTTGTGAGTCAGGCGATCATCAATCGAGCCCAGACCACCGGCAATCATGATGGGCTTGTGGTAGCCCCAACGCTGATCGCCAGCCGTTTGTTCAAAGGTACGGAAGTAACCCAGCAGGTTGGGACGACCAAATTCGTTATTGAAGGCGGCACCACCAATCGGGCCTTCAATCATGATGTCCAGCGGGCTGGCGATACGGTCAGGAATACCGTGGGAGTCTTTTTCCCAAGGCTCCATTTGTTCAGGGAAGCACAGATTGGACACGGTAAAGCCGGTCAAACCCGCTTTGGGCTTGGAACCACGGCCTGTTGCGCCCTCGTCACGAATCTCGCCACCGGCACCTGTCGATGCGCCGGGGAATGGCGCAATCGCAGTGGGGTGATTGTGGGTTTCCACTTTCATCAAGGTGTGAACCAGCGCTTCGTGGCGCTGATACACAGGCTCGTTGGCCTGATCGTTGATACCAGCGTGGAACAGAGTGGCTGGGCCGCCCGTCATGATGGCCGCGTTATCCGCATAGGCCACCACGGTATTTTCTGGTTGAGCCGCGTGGGTTTCGCGAATCATGCCAAACAAGGTCTTGCCCTGGTTTTGGCCGTCAATTACCCACTGTGCGTTAAAAATCTTGTGACGGCAGTGTTCGCTATTGGCTTGCGCGAACATCATCAGCTCCACATCGTGCGGGTTACGACCCAGACGTGTGAACGCCTCCATCAGGTATTCAATTTCATCCTCGGACAGCGCCAGGCCCATTTCCTCGTTGGCCTGCTTCAAGGTTGCCACGCCACCGCCCAGAACATCCACGGTCTGGATAGGCTTGCCTTCCAGTTGAGTGAACAGCTCCTGACCGTCAAACTCCAGACCGACCACGGTTTCGGTCATCCGGTCGTGCAGCAAGGCAGCCAGTTGCTCCAGCTGAGCCTGATCCAGTTCCTTGGCACCCAGCAAGCCACGCTTGGGGGTAATGATGTAGCGCACGCCACGCTCGATACGGCGTACCGCTTGCAAACCACAGTTATGGGCGATGTCAGTCGCTTTACTAGCCCAGGGCGACACGGTACCCAAACGAGGGATGACTCGCAGAACCAAGGCGCCTTTGGGCGGCTGAGGGTCCAGCGCAGGCAGACCATCGTCCAGCAGATCGCTGAGGTGCTGACGCGCACTGGCATCCAGGCCGGACTCTTCAGTCCAGACATAGTATTCGTGCAAGGCAAGAATGTCGGCAACAGGCAGTTGACGCTGCTCGACACGCTCTAGCAAACGCTCACGACGAAATGCGGAGAGCACGGACGAACCGGGGAAGTACAGGATTTGGCTCACGATACGGGAGGGGCAAAAAAGGTGGGAGAAATAGAAAACACGCCATTTTAACCGGAAGCGACACAAGAGGTCACATCGGTAAATGGCGTGCACAAAAAGGGAAAATTCAGTTCAAACAAAGGGGCCGCAAGCAGGGCTGGAGACACAGCAAACCCGGCAAGCTCGACAAGACGTCTTGAGGGGCCGGAGCGATTGGCGCCCCGTAATCTCCAATACGGACCCGGTACGGCGTTCAAATCGGGCTGTCTCCATCCAGATCAGGGGCTGGCGCAGGCTCGGGATAGGACACTTCCAGAATATCCAGCTCTTCCTTGCCGGCTGGGGTACGCAACACCACGGTGTCGCCTTCACGCGCCTTGATCAGGGCACGGGCTACCGGCGAAATCCAGCTGATGCGGCCTTGCAAGGGTTCGGCCTCGTCCACACCCACGATGGTGATGGTGAATTCTTCGCCCTGGCTGTCGCTATAAACAACAGTTGCACCAAAAAACACCTGATCGGGGTTGGGCTGCAAACCGGGATCGACCACTTCGGCAATTTCCAGACGCCTGGTCAGAAAGCGGATACGGCGGTCAATTTCCCGCAGGCGCTTTTTACCGTACAGATAATCGCCGTTCTCGGAGCGGTCACCATTGGAGGCGGCCCACGAGACGATCTGCACGACCTCGGGACGTTCCTTGTTCATTAAATGGGTCAGCTCGCCACGCAAACGGCGATAACCCAGGACCGTCATGTAATTCTTGGTGCCACTGGGCAACGCACTGGCTGGGGAATCCAGATCGTCATCGTCGTCCTGATCGGACTCTTTCACAAAGGCTTTATTCATAGTTTTCAAGGCTCCTGCTAGAGCCACTCCTGCCAAACGGGTTTCAATCCCGAGGGCAAAGGCGGCAGACCGCCCAAATCAACACGCCCTTCGCTGGGACCATGAAAATCCGAACCACAGGACACTTCAAAACCATAGCTGCGTGCCACCTGGGTATACACGCTGTATTCCTGCGGAGTGTGACTGCCCGTCAGCACTTCAATACCTACGCCGCCCAGTTCCAAAAACTGGGTGTACAAGGCATGGCTGCGGGTGCCATCCAATTCGTAACGTCCGGGGTGGGCAATAATCGCCTTGCCGCCGGATTCACGTATCCAGCCCACCGCCTCTTCCAGGCTGGCCCAGACAGTTTCCACGGCGGCAGGCTTGCCATCCGCCAGATAGCGGCGAAAGGCCTCATTCATATCGGCGCAATAGCCTTGCTGGACCAGAAACCGTGCGAAGTGAGTGCGGCTAATCAGTTCCGGGTTGGCCGCAAACGGGACTGCGCCTTCATAAGCATTGGGAAAGCCCAGATTTTCCAAGCGTTCACCCATTTGACGGGCGCGCTGCTCGCGACCAGCACGCACATCATGCAGCGCCTGTTGCAAGGCAGGATGATCCGGGTCCACGCCCAGGCCCACAATATGGATGGTCTTGTTCGCCCAGGTAACGGAGATTTCTACCCCGTCCACAAAGCACATGCCCAGATCCTCGGCATATTGCCGGGCCAGTTTCAGGCCACCAATTTCGTCATGATCTGTCAGGGCCCACAGTTTCACACCGTTAGCATGCGCACGCGCGGCGAGTTCCGCGGGGCTAAGCACACCATCTGAATAAATGGAATGGCAATGCAAATCAACGGGCAAGCAGGCCTGAACACTCATAAGGGGCTATCCAGCAAGAAAGTAGTCGATGTGGTCGATTTGCTCGGCATTACGCAGCATGGGCGCATGCCCCACATTGGGAATGGTCACCAGCTGCGAGTTGGGATTGCGTTGCAACATTTCCTGGGCCGCTTCCGGTTTCAGAAGGTCGGACTCCTGGCCGCGCACGATCAGAACCTTGTCCGGCAAGCCTTCATAGGCTCCCCACAACAAAGCCTGTGCCGCTTGCAAATCCACATCCGCCTGCTGAGCAAAGGCTTGCGACAGGCGCAAATCATAATGGCGACGCCATTTGCCTTCGTGCTCCACAAATACGTGGCGGGACATATCGGCCCACTCTTGGGCAGAATGCTCCCCGAAGGAAGCCGAGACGGAACGCACATACTCCACCGCCTGCTCGAAGGTATCAAACAGCACGGACTGACCGACGTATTCGCTGATGCGTTGCAGACCTGTCATATCCAGCGCAGGGCCTACATCATTCAGAACCACACGGCCCAAAGGCAGTTGCAAGGGTTCGGCACCCAGACCTGGGCCGGGGCGAGCCGGGCGTAGCAAGGCGGACATGGCTTGGGCACCTTGCAAGCCCAAGGCAATCAAACCGCCCATGGAGGTACCCACCCAATCCAGCCGTGCTGGCTGCAAACGGGCAATCAGCACCAGCATGTCGGCAACATATTGAGGGATGGCGTAAGCGGCCGGATCAATCAGCCAATCAGAGCGGCCACGTCCAACAATATCAGGGGCGACCACACGGTAGCGTTTGGACAGGCGCTGGGCCAATCGATCAAAATCCCGACCTGTACGCGTCAAACCATGCACGCACATCAAGACCTGGTCGTTACTTGGATCGCCCCACTCCCAGTACGCCATGCGGTGCGTGCCGGAGGCACTGGCACACATAACCCAATTAAGGCGCGGCTCCTGAAGATCAGTTGTCATGAACGCTCAGACCAGAATTTGACAGATAAAGGACTATTGTAGCCCAGCCCGAGGGCTTTACTGTGCCGTTTCTGTCCTGCCCTCAGGGTGATGCCGGGGACTGCCAGTAACGGGCGTGGCGGTCCCGCTCGCCAAAGTAATACAAGGCCGAAGGACGCGACTCCACGGTCAGAGCGCCCCATTGATCGGTACGCAGAAACAAAGCGCCGGAGCGCTCCCAACGAGTTTGCACCTGCGCATATGGATGACCAAAGCGGTTCCACCATCCCAGTTGAGCAATCGCCAGCCCAGCTTGCACGTGTTTCACAAAATGCGCCCCCGAAGAGGTCCGGGAACCGTGATGCCCGACCACCACCACATCGATAGGGCCCAAACCTGCCGCCACAATGGCTTGCTCCTGCGCCACACCCGCATCGCCCAAGAGCAAGGCGCTGTGTCGGGCTCCTTGAATCTCCAGCACACAGCTGATGGCGTTTTTATCTTCCTCGTTGCCATAGGCGGCCTTGAAGCTGGCCTCGTCCGCTGGGGGCCACCAGAACCGGAAACGTACACCGTCCATCTCCCAGCTCACATCCTGCTCGCAACGCAGGGCCTGTTCCGGGCGCACAGTGGAGCCAGCGGGTACGCCTAGTAAACGTTCCTCCCGATTCAAATGAGCATCCAGATCAAAGCTGCTATAGGAGCGGCTAACCGGCACCGCCTGCAATACGCTGCGCGTCCCACCCACATGGTCCATATCGGCATGAGACAGCACTAAAGTATCGATCCGCCCTATTCCCTTGGCTTTCAACCAGGGGGCAATGCTGCGCTTGCCCTCATCAGAGTCAGGCCCGTAGCGGTTTCCCACATCAAATACCAGCGCCTGACTGCGAGTACGCAGCACCACCGCACTACCTTGACCTATATCCAGGACAAACAAGTCCCAATCCCCTTCCTGCAATAAAGAGGGTCGTAAAGCCAAGGCAGGCACCAGCAGAGACAGGCCACTCAAACGGGACACAAAACCTTTGGGCAAGAGCAGTAACAAGACGCCCAATAAAGCCAACACTGTCCAGGCCCAGTGCTGAGCAGGCACGGGCACGCTGGCAAGACTACGCTCTGCCAACCAGACTGTAGGCTGCATGGTGAAGTCCAATACAGCATGAGCAAGATAAGCGACAGACTCGCACCAGACCGACGGAGCCTCCAATGCCGCCAAAATCAGCAAGAGCAACACCAGAGGTGTCACAACCGAACCGATCAAGGTGATGGCGTACGCATTCGCGGGCAAGGAGGCCAAGGATATTTCATGGAACAAGGGAGCCAATGCGGGCAATAAGGCCAAGGTAATCAGCACCTGCAACTGAGTCGCAAACCAGACCCGGCGCCTCCAGCGCTGCCACCAAGTCCCCGACTGCGGCACCTGCCCCATCAATGAGCCAAAGGCGAACAGGACCGAGACAGCAGCGAAAGAAAGATAAAAGCCGGTCGTCAGCCCCGCCCATGGATCATGCAAAACCACACACAGAGCGGCAATCAGTAAAGTCCGGCTGGCTCCCAAATGCAAACCCCGAATACGGCAGATACCCAGCACCAGCAACATCAAAAAAGTACGCTGAGCAGGAACGCCCCAACCTGCAATCACGCAGTAAGCGCCCGCCCCGGCAATACCTACCCAGGTCGCGGCGACCTGGGCGGGAATCTGCTCGGCCAATACCCAGCGCCCCCAGCGGATACGTCGCCAGCACCAGGACACCAAGGCAGCCAACAACACGGCCAGAAACGTAACGTGCGTTCCGCTGATGGACACCAAGTGTGTCAGTCCACTGCGATTGAAAATCAGCCAATCCGCTGCGGTGATACTGGCCTGATCGCCCAAGGACAAAGCCAGCATCACCCCGCCCCAGCGTCGTTCTTGTACGTAGGGCATCAAGACACTGCGCAAATGATGGCGCAGGCGCTCCGTCCATGTGGACCAGAACTGCGCCGGATTGAAGTCCACTTGTTGCGGCTGCCCCCGCACACTGCCTACAGCCCGCCAGCCTTGGATGATGGCATGGCGCTCTGCATCAAAACCATGCGGATTACGAGCCCCTTGAGGCGGGCGCACTAATAAGGACATACGCCAGCGCTGACCGGGCATCAGCTCGGGGAAGCTTTGCACAGACGGCTCACGATACAAGGAGCGATGACCTTGAGCTGCATTCCAGCGAACCAGAATCTGCTCGGGCAAGCCAGGCGGCTGGGAGCTCAAGACTCTTGCCTGAAACTGTCTGTAGTTCGGCCCGGCTTGTACCAAGGACTGGATTTCCAGTTCTACCCGGCTGACTTTATTGATGTCAGTTGCTGGGACGGACTGAGCAAGCCGGTCCTGTATATGCCAAACGCTGTAGCCCGCTCCCAAGCTGGCAAAGACCAGGACATAGGCAAAAGAAAAACGCTGGGCTAGCAAGATGCTTAAAAAAGCAGCACCCAGCCACGGCCAAACAGGCAGAGCCAGATAAGAAGGCTTCAGGAAATGGGTGAATGTTGCTGCAGCCACAAAAGCGGCTAAACATGCACGCCCTATCATGGGCTCTGCCCTGCCATCGCGACCTCCACGCAAATCTATAGCGTAGAGTTCAGGGCTGATTCAAAGAATTAGCAAAAGGACGCTTTGCTCACATCGGCTTATACCAATAGGCAAAAAACTCCTCTTACCTGACAGATAGACCAGGTGCAAAAGCCCAGAAAAAAACAGCAAAGGGAAGAAAAAGGTAGTTGCGCTGCAGTCGTAGTCACAGAGTTGGCGCGAGCAGCGTGCCCTAAATAAAAACAACGATAGAGTCGGGAAATAATGAGACTAAGGAAGAGACAAGACGCGGTATAGCGAAATTACAGAAGATGGAACAGGTGGACGAGCAAGCACGGAGTCAGCCCCAAACACCTCAAACTACAAAAAAGCAGTCCCGACAAGCTCAAAAAATCTGAACCCTAGCTAATACCCCTGGCCAGACAAAAACGCATCCAACCTTGGCAAGACTCGTCGCGCCGTGGCACCGGTCTGGCTAATGACATCAGCCACTTCCATCCCCCGCAGCTCCGCAAGACTCTCCGCGACTCCCTTCACTTCAGCCGGTTCATTGCGAACCGAGGCCAGCGGTGTTCCCGGCTCTACCAGCCAGGAGGGCGCCAAATCCGGTGCATCGGTCTCCAGCACAATATCGGCCAGGCTCATCTCCTGCGCCAGCCTGCGAATCTGCTTGGCTCGGCCAAAGGTCATGGCCCCGCCAAAACCCAGCGCACAGCCCTGACGCACAAACATCTGCGCCTGCTGCTCGCTACCGTTAAAAGCATGGGCGATTCCGCCGACTCCCGGAAACTGCCGCAGATATTTCAATACCCGATCCTGAGAGCGACGCACATGCAGCAGCACAGGCAAATCATAGCGTTGCGCCATGGCCAATTGGGCTTCATACAGCCATTCCTGATGACGGCTGGCTTCTTCGGTTTTCAGCTCCGGCACAAAGTAATCCAAACCGATTTCACCCAGGGCGACAAAGCGCGGATCATCCAGGCGCAGTTGAATTTCCTGCTCCAGGGCTTCCAGATCTGCGGCCCCCGCTTTGGGCGTAAACACGGGGTGAATACCCAGCGCATACGCACCGCCAGGTGCTGCCATGGCGCTCTCGCGGGCTGCTTGAAAGTCGAACACACCGACGGACGGCACCACAATCGAACGTACACCCGCCGCGCGGGCGCGCTCAATGACCTGCTCTCGGTCTTGAGCAAATTCGGGAGCATCCAGATGACAGTGCGTATCGATTAGCATAGCGAGACTCCCCACAAGCACCCGTCCACAAAAAGAAAGGGCGCGGTATAGCGGACCGCGCCCCTGCTTGTTTTTAGGACCGGCGCTCGGTCCTGATTTCCTGGGTCAGATAGCCCTTGTCCATAACCAGCTGACGATGGGCCAAGGAGGCCAATGCCTGGTCATGAGTCACAATAACAAACGCCGTACCGAACTCTTCATTAACCCGGCCCAGCAATTCAAACATGCCTTCAGCGGTGTAACGGTCCAGATTACCCGTAGGCTCGTCTGCCAGTACGCAGGCAGGTCGCGTAACCAAAGCACGTGCCAAGGCCACCCGCTGACGCTCGCCCCCGGACAACTGGCCCGGATAGTGATGCACTCGCTGCGACAAACCCACTTGTTCCAGAACCTGCTGAGCCTGCTCACGCGCCTCTGCACGCTTCATGCGACGCACGATCAAGGGCATGGCCACATTGTCCAGCGCATCAAACTCGGGCAACAAATGGTGGAACTGGTACACAAAGCCCAGCACCTTGTTGCGCAGCTGACTGCGCTCGCTTTCATTCAGGCTTTCCGTCTGGGTGCCATTGACCTCGATGCTGCCAGTATTAGGCTTGTCCAGCAGGCCCAAAGCATGCAGCAAGGTACTTTTCCCCGAGCCGGAAGCACCAATAATGGCTACCATCTCGCCACGACACACTTCCAGATTCACCCCGGAAAGCACTTGAATGCTGTTGCCGCCTTCCTCGTAGTGGACGCTGACATCGCGCGCGCGCAGCACGGTTGGAGCGATAAGATCAGTCATGACGCAGCACCTGTGCAGGTTGAAGCTTGGAAGCACGCCAGCTTGGGTACAGCGTGGCCAGGAAGGACAGAACCAGCGAAACAATGGCGATCAGCACAATGTCGTAGACCTGCGGATTGGAAGGCAGTTCGCTGATGAAGTAAATCTGCTGAGGCAGGAATTTACGGCCCATCAGATTCTCAATAAAGGGCACGATCACGTCGATATTGTAGGCAATCAGGGTGCCCAAACCGACGCCCAGCAAGGTACCCACGACGCCGATCAAAGCGCCTTGCACCAGGAAAATACGGGCAATCTCACTGGGGGTGGCACCAATCGTACGCAAGATCGCAATGTCCGACTGCTTGTCTTTTACCGCCATCACCAGGGAGGACAGCAAGTTGAAAGCGGCCACGGCCACAATCAGCGCCAGGATCAGGAACATCATGCGTTTTTCTGTTTGCACAGCGGCAAACCAGGTGCGGTTATTGGCCGTCCAGTCCGACACCAGCACGTTACGCGGCATTTTGTTGGCCAATTCCTGGGCCACCATGGGAGCCTGCTGCATATCTTTAATACGCAGTCGAACCCCACTATTACCGCTGTCACGGAAAATCTTGGACGCATCGTCCACGTTTACAAAAGCCAGGCTGGCATCGTATTCGTAATAGCCGGAGGAAAAC
The DNA here is from genome assembly GCF_009497775.1 of Alcaligenes faecalis. Lineage (NCBI taxonomy): Bacteria > Pseudomonadati > Pseudomonadota > Betaproteobacteria > Burkholderiales > Alcaligenaceae > Alcaligenes > Alcaligenes faecalis. The sequence continues at coordinate 1,744,791 of NZ_CP031012.1, read as the reverse complement.
ACGCCGGTTACCGTGAACTGGCGCATGCGCGGCGAAAAGCCAGCGGGCGAGATCGAGCCTTGCGGAGCCATCAGCATGATCGTGTCGCCAGTGCTGACGCGCAATTGATTCGCCAACTGCTCGCCCAGCACGATACCGAAGGTGCCAGGGCGCAGGTTTTCCAGTCGACCCATGACCATTTGCTGGGCCAGTTCGGACACCTTGGTTTCCTGATCAGGCTCAATGCCGCGTACCTGCACACCCATCAATTGATTGCTGCGCACCAGCATGCCCTGCCCGGCCACATAGGGAGCCGAGCCCACCACCGCCGGATTGGTCTGCGCCTTTTGAGCCAGTGTTTTCCATTCATTCAAGACTTGCTGATGGTCTGCATTGCGCACAATCAGCTCAATATGCGGCAAGACCGACAGCATGCGGTCACGCACCTGGGTCTGAAAACCGTTCATGACAGACAGCACGACAATCAGCGCGGCTACCCCCAGGGCAATCCCCGCCATCGAGCTGCCCGCAATAAAGGAGACGAAACGGTCTTTTCGTCCCCCACGCCGTTTGCGGCCCTTGGCCAGGCCGGCATACCGCGCCCCAATCCAAAATTCGTATCCCATGCGAGCTGCTATCGCCTCAAAGAAAACACTACAATCGCTGTCATGCAGATCGTAATCAACGGTGCGCTGCCGGAACCGGCCATCGCGCGCGAACTCATTAAACACTTGCCCCAGACGGCCCCTTCTCTGGTTCAGTTACTGACTCAGGGCAAAGGCACGCTGTCGGTACGTGACCCGTCCGAGGACCTGTGCACGCCAGCACAATCCTGGCTTTTGCACGCCCATGGCTTTACGGCGCACCAAGCCCAGCATCTTAGCGCAGGTCTGGCCCCTTTGCGGCTACGCCAGTTGAAACAAATCCACTCGGTGGCACCGGACCAGGCGGTCTGGCTGGCAGAGCTGGTTCACATCGCCCCCTCTCGCGAAGGCGCCATGTTGATACCGGCTGAACAACTGGCCTTGTCCGAGTCCTACAGCCGTGCCTTGCTGGACGCCGTTCGCCCTTATCTGGACGACACCGGCTTTCAGTTCGAGTACATCAGCCCGGCCTTGTGGCGTGTTACTCCACCGGCTGATTTTACGGTGCAAGCAGCCTCCACAGAACTGGTCAGCCAAAGCAATTTGAATAATTGGTGGACGCAGGATGTGCAAACCCGCCCCTGGCGTCGCCTGATCAATGAATTTCAAATGCTGGCCTTTGCGCTGCCGGACAATCAGGAGCGCGAACAGGCGGGCCTGCCCAATGTGAACAGCTTATGGCTGTTTGGCGGGGCTTCCAGTCAGCAATTAGGCCCCGAGCCTGCCGAACTGCGCATTATTGATGATTTGCAAGACAGCCTGATACGACAAGACTGGGGGCTTTGGCTGCAACAATTGGCCGAGCTGGATCGTACCGTGCTCGCCCCCCTGGCCGCAGGGCCCATGCCAGAACTGGTGCTGACCGGCCTGGACCGCTACGCTCACGTCGGTCCCGCCTCGCGCCGTATCTGGCCCCTGTCCCTGTTCAAACAAACCTCTAACTGGAGTCAGTGGTGGTCACCCCTATCCTGAAAAACCGTCCCGCTCAAGAAGCCGCCAGCCACGCCCTGAAACAGGCCGGGATTCACGACTTAATGGCCCGTTTGCTGGCCTCTCGGGGTGTAACTGACGCCGCCCAGATCGATCCGGCCTGGCGCAACATGATTCCGCCCAATATGCTGACCCAGGCACGTGAAGCCGCCGTTTTGCTGGCCGATGCCATTGCCCGCCGGGATCGCATGCTGATCATTGCCGACTACGACTGTGATGGCGCTACCGCCTGTGCCGTCGGTCTGCGCGCACTGCGCAGCATGGGCGCAGTGGTGGACTTTCTGGTTCCGAACCGTTTTGAAACGGGCTACGGCCTGTCGCCTGCCGTGGTCGAACTGGCTGAGCAACACCCGTCGGGCAAGCCGGATCTGCTGATTACCGTGGATAACGGCATTGCCAGTATTGATGGCGTAGAAGCCGCCCATATGGCGGGCATGAAGGTTCTGGTCACAGACCACCACTTGCCTGGTGATGAGTTGCCTGATGCTCTGGCCATTGTGAACCCCAACCAGCCCGGCTGTGAATTCCCCTCCAAGAACCTGGCCGGTGTAGGCGTTATTTTTTACCTGATGCTGGCTTTGCGTGCCGAGCTGCGCCAGCGCGGGGTGTACGAAGCCAATGCAGGCCCACGCCTGAACGAGCTGGCCGATCTGGTCGCCCTGGGTACCGTGGCCGACGTGGTCAGCCTGGATGCCAATAACCGCCTGATCGTTACCCAAGGGCTGGAGCGCATGCGCAAGGGCCAGATGCAGGCCGGGCTGCGCGCCCTGTTCCAGGTTGCTGGTCGCGATCCCCGTCAGGCCAGTGCCTTTGATCTGGGTTTTGCCTTGGGCCCACGCATCAACGCCGCTGGTCGACTGGCCGATATGGCTTTGGGCATACGCTGCCTGATCACGGACGACGAGGACGAAGCCGCGAATCTGGCCCGCGAACTGGAAGACATGAACCAGGATCGCCGCTCGATTGAGCAGTCCATGCGTGAAGAGGCGCTACGCGCGGCCGAGTTGGCCGAGCCGGATACCAGCGCCACGGTGTGCGTATTCCACCCGGAATGGCACCAGGGCGTGGTCGGCCTGGTCGCCTCGCGTCTGAAAGAAAAATACTGGCGCCCCACCCTGGCGTTTGCCCAAGGTGACGAAGGCGAGATCAAAGGTTCGGGCCGCTCCATCCCCGACGTACACCTGCGCGATGCGCTGGACCTGGTGTCCAAACGCTATCCCGGTCTGATTCTGAAGTTTGGTGGCCACGCCATGGCGGCCGGCCTGACGATCGAAGAAGACAATTACGACGTGTTCGTACAGGCCTTCGAGGAAGCTGTGCAGGAACTGACAGGCCGCTATCAGTTTGATCCCATCATCGAAACCGACGGTTCGCTGGAGCCCGAGCACATCAATATTACGGTGGCCGGGCTGCTGCAAAAACAGGTCTGGGGCGCAGGCTTCCCAGCCCCTGTTTTCCGCGACAATTTCTTCGTGCGCCAACAACGTCTGCTCAAGAACAAGCATTTGAAGTTGAGCCTGGAACGCAACGGCGAATACTTCGACGCAATCTGGTTCAACCGCGATACCTTGCTGCCAGAAAATATCGAAGCCGCCTATCGCCTGGATCAGAACGAGTGGAATGGGAACGTCAGCGTGCAGTTCATTATTGAGTTTGCACAGGGGCAGGATTAAGACGCAACCCACAGCAAAAGAGGCGATTGACCATCATCATGTCAAACATTACACTCGCCTAAAAACCTGGGCGTTCTGCCTGTTTCGTAAGCGTTTACGTCAATCAACGCGTCACTTGATATTGCCCTATCAAAGGGCAATATCACTGCGCAAAGTTGATTTATGTCTCCAAACGCTTCCGATATTCCCCGCTCCCCCTTCTTTCTGCCTCCCGCCGCCCGCAGCGCTATTCTGATCTGCTTTTGCTTCGGATTCGCGGACGGTGTGATCCTGCCGTTTCTGGCTATCTGGGCCGAACAATCCGCACAAATTCCAGTCAGTTTTGTAGGCCCACTGCTTGCCTGCTATTCAGCAGGTGAACTGCTGGCAACGCCCATACTGGGCGGTGCTGCCGACCGCTATGGACGCCGTCGAGTTCTGATCTACTCCTTGTCCGGTGTAGGCCTGGGCTTTTTGATTCTGCCTTTTTGCAGCGGAGTCGTCGCTATTGCCGCCGCCCTGCTCTTTATTGGCATTTGCGAGTGTGTCCTTCATCCCACTGTCTCCACGCTGATCGCTGATGTCATGCCGCCACAGCACCTCCGACAGGCATTTTCGCTGGCCCGCAGCGCCTCCAGTGTCGGACGAGTGTTAGGCCCGATGACGGGCGCTCTCATCGCCTCACACCGTTTGGGATGGGTGTTTTTTGCGGCTGCCAGTTTGCTCCTGGCCGGAGCATTGCTGGCCATTTTCAAAGTACCGGAAACGCGTCCAGAGCTGCCGCAGGACCAAGAAGAGGCCGAACCTGGTCTGGCCGGAATACTGCCTGCATTTCGCGATAGTCGCCTGGCCCTCTTGCTGCTTTGCCTGTTCTGCATCGAGATTTGCTCGGGCTGGATGCCCGCCGTGCTCCCCCTGTTCTCCAAAGACACCGGCATTTTGAGTGTGTCGCAGATCGGGTGGTTGTTCACCTACAGCGCCGCGGTGGTCGCCGTTTTGCAAATCTCTACGGCACAAAAACTGTCCCGCATACGCAGTGAGGTCCTGGTCTGGTGGAGCACCTCGGCCCTAGCAGCCGCTTTCGCAGCCATTCTTTTCATAGGGAATCTGACAGGTCTGATTATTGGCGTCACCTTGCTGGCGATCAACCAGATGATCCTGGGGCCTTTGGTACCCGCCACAGTCGGCGTTCTGGCCCCGACTCATCAGCGTGCGACCTATATGGCCGCAGCCTCGGTGACCAATGACCTGAAGGACACGGTTGGCCCCGCAATCGGAACACTGGTCTACGGAGTCTCTCCCAGACTCCCATGGCTGGCTGGAATTCCGCTGGTTCTGATGGCCGGATTTGCCTTGGCACGCCGCATGCGGGTACTTGAACGCTCGGACTAATCAGCCCTTCTTTGCACCGGATGGTGTTGGCAAGGTAGCCAACACCAAACCCGCCAAAGCCAGGATGAAGGCGTAGACATGCACGGTGGTGAAGCTCTCGCCCAGCACCAGCACACCCACCGCCGCCGTGCCTAAAGGCATCAAGACCATAAAGACGGCCGCTTGCGAGGCGGGCACGGAGCGCACGCCCGTCATCCACAGCCAGACCGTCCAGACACTGGCGGCCAAGGAGTAAAACACCAGCAAAGGCCAGATCCAGCCTGCCGGGGCTGTGAAGTCGAAATCCCAGGCAGCGTACAAACCTAGTGGTGTAATCAGGGCCAAGCTACACAGATTGATAATCGCGCTGATGCGCTTGGGGCTAAGCACGGCGGTCAGGCGCTTGCCTATGACGGCGTAGGCCGATTCGCACAAGACCGCACAAAAGATCAATGCATTGCCCAGCCACATCTTCCCTGGGTCCAATTGATCCACACCGTGATCATCAGCCTGCACCAAGGCCAGCAAGGCAATCCCCCCCATGCCCAAGGCCAAAGACGCCCACGTGCGTGGGCCTATGCTTTCTTTCAGAAAGTACCAGCTGAACAAGGCCACCATGCCGGGAATGGCGGACAAAATAACGCCTGCAGAAACAGCGCTGGTCATGCTGATGCCTGTCACCATGCACAGGGTGAACATGAAATTACCCAGGAAGGATTCCAGAAAAATCAGGCCACGGGTACGCAGGTCCAGTGCGGGTTCCGTCGCGGGTTTGCGCAGCCAGCGCAGCATGGCAATCCCGCCAATGCCAAAGCGCAGCCAGGCCAGCAAGAACACCGGTAGCGCCGCGACCAAAGGCCGCGTCAAGGCGATATAACTGCCCACCAAGGACATGGACAAGGCCAAACAGGCGTATGCCGCCAAACGTGATCCCGCTCTATTCACCCACCCTCTCCTAATACACACATTTGCAAGGCAGCTAATCAAAATACCATGGCGGCCAGGGTCTACAATACGCCCGAGCTCGGCCTTCCAGGATAAAAACATGGCCTGCCATGTTGTCCGTTTCGCTCACCACTGCCTGTACCCCTGACCTTACCCAGATCTGCCTGTACGGCCCCGTGTTGCCAGCGCTTTATCCCACCCCATCGGAAAGTCGTGTCGCCAGCCCTTAAGCAGGTCTGCGACGGACGGCCGTGACAATCCGGCCCGACCCATGCTGCTCCCCGTAACAGACTAATCCGCACCGTGCCGGCCTACCGGCCAGCCGTGCTCCTTGAAGGATATTTCATCATGCAGGCTATCGCCCGCCTGAGCCGTTTTGTTGGCAATACCTTTGCCATCTGGGTTCTACTGTTTGCCGTTCTGGCCTATTACTTCCCCGACCACTATCGCTGGTTAGGCGCCTATATTGTTCCACTTCTGGGCATCATCATGTTCGGTATGGGGCTGACTTTGTCGCGCCAGGACTTTGCCGAAGTGTTTGTACGCCCTGGCCGTGTGGCCATTGGTGTGCTGGGACAATTCATCATCATGCCCGGTCTGGCCTGGTTCCTGACCTACGCCTTCTCCCTGCCCCCCGAGCTGGCTATTGGCGTGATTCTGGTGGGCTGCTGCCCCGGTGGCACCTCGTCCAACGTGATGACCTTTCTGGCCCGTGGTGACCTGGCCCTGTCGGTTGCCATTACCTCGGTGACCACCTTGCTGGCCCCCGTCGTCACCCCCGCCCTGATTTACTTCCTGGCCAGCCAATGGCTGGAAGTCAGCGCCTCGGCCATGTTCTGGTCCATTGTTCAGGTGGTGATTCTGCCGATTGCCCTGGGAATTATTGTGCAGTCCCTGATGGGCGAAAAAGTCAAAGCCGGTGTGGCGGCCCTGCCCCTGGTGTCTGTCGTGGCCATTGTGGCTATCGTGGCCGCTGTGGTGGCCGGTAACCAGGCCAAAATTGCGACCAGCGGCTTGCTGGTGTTCTCGGTCGTGGTCGTGCATAACACCCTGGGCTACATCCTGGGCTATGTGCTGGCACGTTTGAGCGGCATGCCTTTGGCACAGCGCAAAACGCTGGCGATTGAAGTGGGCATGCAAAACTCCGGTCTGGGCGTAGCTCTGGCCAGCGCTCACTTCTCGCCACTGGCCGCCGTACCCAGCGCGATTTTCAGCGTCTGGCACAATATTTCCGGTCCTTTGGTCGCGACGATTTTCCGTCGCATGGGCGATGGCAAGCAATAAACATTTGCCACGCCCAGGGACTTGAACCCGAGTCCAAAAAATAAAAAGGGACGCTCTACCGGGCGTCCCTTTTTGTATCTGGAGCAGGGTCTGATACCAAGTATTCTCAAGCCTCAACTCTTACGCGAGGACACATAAATCCCGCCCACAATCAGCAGGAAAGCCGCGCCGTGGTAGAGCTTGGGAGTATCGCCCAGAATAAAAACGGACATCAAAGCCGCAAATACGGGCATCAGATTCACGAAGAATCCGGCCGTCGCCGCACCCACCCGTTGGACAGCCACGCCCCAGCACCGCAAGGCAATCAGTGCCGGGCCTGTCCCAACATACAGAATCGCCAGCAACAAGCCCCAGGACCAGTCGATATGCCAATCGGTGAACTTCCACTCCATGGCTGCGAAGGCGCCGGACCAGATCAAGCCAAAGAACACCTGCGCCATCACCACGGTGGCCCAGGTTTCCGCAATGACGCCCTCATGGCGGCGCGTACTGAGCATCCAGCTATAAATTGCCCAGGCAATGGTGGCGATCACCATATAGACGTCACCCGGCACAAAACGGAAAGCGATCAGCTCGTGCCAATCCGCACGCGTCAACACCAGCACCACACCCAGCAAGGACATCAAGCCTCCCACCAGCTGACGTCCATTAACGGTGGATTTGAAGAACAAACGGCCAATGACCAGCATCCAGAACGGCAAGCTGGCATTGACCAGCGTCACGTTGATGGGGGAAGAGCTTTGCAGTGCCAGGTATTGCAAAGCGTTATAGATCCCTATGCCCAGCAAACCCAGAATCGAGTAGCGTTTCCAGTTGGTCCACAAATTACTGCCGCGTCGCAGCACCTGCCGCCCCACAAAGAGCAAGATGGTGAACGCCACCAGCCAACGGAAAAAGTTCAGGGTAATGGGCGGAACCTGATCATGAATCAGGCGCCCCACAATGGCGTTACTTGCCCACAAAATCGTGGGTAAAACCAGTAAAGCAGTCGTGCCGGGGGTCAGTTTCTGAGTGCTCACAAGCATGTCCTAAAAAACGGCAACGGCGCATGTGATCCCTCCTCAGGTCAACTTTGCGCCGTTACGATTGGCCTAGTATATAGGCAAGCATGCCCTGCCCTCTACGCCTTTACCTGCCTGCTTGTGACGATGTGAACTGGTCAATCTTTGACCAATCCATAAATATTATTTATAATCATACAATTGTCACGTCATGGCGCTGATTGAATTTTATTGGCCCATCCCATCCACGCTCGTCTGGCTTTAGCAACATCAGATGCAGCTATCCAGGGTAAATCGACCTTGAAACACCCCCACTTTTGGGAATAAAGCTTGACCCGCTCAAGCGCCCCAAGTGCATTACTTGGCACCACAACCAGCACTCTTAACCGCAAGGGCCTGCCCCGCGCGCCGTTATGCAGGTCTACGTTCCTGGCAAGTATTCGTGTTTTTGCCCGTTTTTCAGGTAGGCAGACCTTGTCTGCCCCGGCTGGATCCCCCCATGAACGGCGGGCGTGTTTTCAATTTGATCAACCCGACCCTGTCCGGAACCGAACACTCCTGACAGACACAGATTCATCCCGATTTTTATGGGCCTAGTGCAACGCTGGACTCCAGACACCGCTTGTCCGGTTTGTCGGTCTGCCTTGTTACTAAGCCCGTCCCCGTCCCGCCCAGCAGGGCCAGACGGGAATTATTATTTTTAAAGGAGTCCCGATTTATGGCCAAAGAAGAGCTACTTGAAATGCAAGGTTCCGTCACCGAAATCCTGCCTGACTCGCGCTTTCGTGTCACCCTGGACAACGGTCACGCGGTTATCGCCTACACCGGCGGCAAGATGCGCAAGCACCACATCCGTATTCTGGCTGGCGACAGCGTCACCCTGGAAATGTCGCCCTACGACCTGAGCAAGGGTCGCATTATTTTCCGCCACCTGCCCAAGCGTATTGGCGCGCCGACCTCTGCCCCTCGTCGCACCCCCCACCGCCGTTAAGACATATCGCCACACCCCTGTCACAATTAGATGCAAAGATAGGCGCGCCTGACAGGGGTGCGACAAGAGCCATCAGCGCTCGGGCGCACCCCACATTTTGTGGGAGTCGCCTTGAAAAAATTACTGACGCTCAAAACCGGCTTCATCGCCTATTTTGCAATTCTGAGCCTGTTTCTAGTCCTGATGCTGATTGCCCTGCAACATTTGAGCAGCAGCATCGAACAACGCAAGCATCTGGAAGCCCAGCGCCATCAAACGACGGCGCTTAGCAAAGACTTCAAACGCATCAGCGAATTGCTCAGCCGTCAGGCCATCGCGTTTGTCTCCAGCGAACAAATCGAATTTCAGGAAAACTTCCGCCACCTCCTGGCGGTGTTTACCGGTGCCCAGCCGGATCAGGACGGCGTCACTCTGGCGATGCTAGACCGTTTCAGGGATCTGGAACTGGAGCCAGCTGAGCAGGATCTGCTGCGCTCTGCCTATGAGCAGACTCTGGCACTGAGCCAGGTTCAGTCCGAAGCCATTCAAACCGCCAGCGGCCAGTTTGAAGATGGCACCGGCGCTATCCGCATTGCCCTGCCCAATGCCCTGATGGCCAAAGTGCTGGTGTTCAGCCAGCAATACATTCAAGCCTCCACCCAAATCACGAACACGCTGGATCAGTTCGAGCATCAGTTCAGCGAACGCCTGGACAGCTCTCTGGATCTGGCTGGCCGCAGCAGCGATCGTGCATTCAGCCTGGCTCTGGCAGCGCTAGCCCTGTTCTTTATGGCCAGCACCATTGCCCTGCGCCTCTTGTATCGCTCCATCAAGCAGCCATTGGATCAAGGGGCGAATCTGGCCAAGGAACTGGCCCAGGGCAAGCTCAATGCCCAGCTCAGCGTGCGCCGCCATGATGAGTTCGGGACTTTGCTGACCGCACTCAATGGTATCGGCCAGGGCGTACAAACCGTGGTGCATCAAATCCGCGAACAAACCGGCCTGATACGCGACGGATCACACGCGATTGTCTTGGGCAGTCAAAACCTGAGCGAACAAATTCTGGATCAGTCCACCGAGCTGAATCAGACCGTCAAGGCCATGAACCAAGTGGCCGATACCGTGCGCCAGAATGCGGAGCAAGCGCAAACCGCCGATCATCTGGCGCAAGACGCCTCCAGCCAGGTGGCTCAAGGCAATCAGGCCCTGCACAGCCTGCTCGATACCATCAACGCGATTGCCGACAGTTCCAACAAAATGAGCGAGATCACCAAGCTGATCCGCAGCATTGCCTTCCAGACCAATATCCTGGCTCTGAATGCCGCCGTGGAAGCCGCCCGCGCCGGCGTCCATGGTCATGGCTTTGCAGTTGTTGCCGCCGAAGTGCGTAACCTGGCCTTACGCTCCACCGACGCCCTGCAACAGATTTCAACCCTGATTTCCAGCTCCGTCGAACAAACCGAGCAAAGCTCGGCCGCCGCACGCGGCATGGCGCAGGTCATGGCCAGCACACAACACAAGGTCAATGAAATGCGCAGCATTGTGGCCGATATTGCCCAGGCCTCCCAGAAGCAGGCAACACACATCGAATACGTGAACCAGGTCATGACGCGTCTGGACCAACAAGGCCAGTCCAACCGCCTCTTGCTTGAACACAGCGCCCACACGGCTCAGGAGCAGTTGGAGCAAACCACCTTGCTGGCCCAGGTCGTGGCGCATTTCAGCCTGGATAGCGAGCCTTCCGAAGCCGATGTTCCCGCCCTGCCCGCCGTCTCGAAGCGGCCTTCTTACCGATCTGCGTCCACCTATCGCACCGCCACGTGCACAATGTCCGGTTCCTGAGCGGCCAATACGTGCCATAGACCTCCGATAAGGGTAAAATCGGAAGTTTGCCGCGCGCCGCCTTGCTGGCTGGCGCGGATGGCCCTCAAATATAGGAAAGCCGCTGAATCATGGAATCGGAACGACTTAATCAACTGGAAGCCCGCCTTGCCGATTATTCGGAGCGGGAAAATGCCTTACGGAGGTATCTTTGACTACGATGACAAAGCTCATCGTTTGCACGTAGTCAATGCCGAACTGGAGGACCCCAACGTCTGGGACAACCCTCAACACGCTCAGGATCTGGGCCGCGAAAAGAAAAGTCTGGAGAATGTGGTGCATGTGCTGGACGCCTTGCACACGGGCTTGAAGGATTCGCAGGACCTGTTTGAGCTTGCCGCGATGGACGATGACGATGACACCATCGCCGCCATCGAAGAAGATTGTGCCGCCATGGCCAGCCGTATTGAAGAGCTGGAATTCCGCCGCATGTTCTCCAACCCTGCCGACCCGCTGAATTGCTTTATGGATATTCAGGCTGGTGCGGGTGGTACCGAAGCTCAGGACTGGGCCTCCATGCTGCTGCGCATGTATGTGCGCTATGCCGAACACAAGGGCTTCAAGGCTGAAATCCTGGAACAGTCTGACGGTGACGTTGCCGGTATCAAATCGGCCACCATCAAGATTGAAGGCGATTACGCCTACGGCTTTTTGCGCACTGAAACCGGCGTGCATCGTCTGGTTCGCAAAAGCCCTTTCGACTCATCCAATGGCCGCCACACCTCGTTCACCAGCGTGTTCGTCTACCCGGAAATCGACGATTCCTTTGAAGTGGAAATCAATCCGGCCGACTTGCGTATCGACACCTACCGCGCCAGTGGTGCCGGTGGTCAGCACATTAACAAAACCGACTCGGCCGTTCGTATTACGCACGAACCCAGCGGCATTGTGGTGCAGTGTCAGAACGACCGCTCGCAGCACCGTAACCGTGCTGAAGCCATGCAGATGCTGAAGTCCCGCCTGTACGAGCTGGAAATGCGTAACCGCATGGCCGAGCAGCAGAAACTGGAAGACTCCAAGAGCGATGTGGGTTGGGGCCACCAGATCCGTTCCTACGTGCTGGACCAAAGCCGCATCAAGGACTTGCGTACCAACTACGAAAGCTCCAATACCCAGAAAATTCTGGATGGCGACCTGGATGCCTTTATTCAAGCCAGCCTGAAACAAGGTATTTAAAATGCACACTTCCACGCTGACTGTTCTAAGCGGTGCCTCTCGCGGTCTGGGCTTGTCCCTGGCGCGTCAGGCACTGGCCGCTGGCCATCAGTTGATCACTCTGGCCCGCAGCGAACTGCAACTGGATGCGCCCCAAGGGGCTCATCAGCATCTGCAAGTGGATCTGGCCAGCGTGGAAGGCGCACAAGAAGCTGCCAGGGCCCTGCAAGCCTTGATCAGCCAGACACAGGCTCAACGCTACGTCCTCATTAATAATGCGGGCACGGTTGATCCCGTTGGGCAGGCCAGCCACCTGCTCGATGCCCAGGCCATTACACAGGCGCTGCAATTGAATGTCGCCAGTGTCATGAGCCTGACCGCCGCCTTTTTACAAGGCGCCCCCAAGGATGCCCAGCGCCAGGTGCTCAATATCTCCTCGGGTGCTGGCCGCAAGCCCGTCTCGGGCTGGGCCGTGTATGGCTGCAGCAAGGCAGCACTGGATTTCTATACACAAACCCTCAAGCTGGAAAACCCCGAGCTGGCCGTTTGCTCGCTGGCCCCTGGCGTGGTCGATACCGATATGCAAGGCCATATCCGTAGCCAGTCCCGCGACCAGTTCCCGAACCTGAGCCGCTTTATCGACCTGCATCAGCAAGGTCAGCTAAGCAGCCCGGACGATACGGCCGAGCGAATTTTGCACCACCTGAACAGCCCGGCTTTTGGCCAGCACGTCCTGGATGACATCCGCCACTACGAATAAGTACTGACACAATGACTGAACCGCTAGACACTTCCGCACCCGTCGTAGACGAAAACCGCCTGATCGCCGAGCGTCGTTCCAAACTGGACCGCCTGCGCGAAAACGGCATCGCCTACCCCAACGATTTCCGCCCCGACGCCCACGCCGCCGATCTGCACAGCCAGTACGGCGAGCAGGACAAGGATGCCCTGGCCGCGACCAATAAGGTCGTGAAAGTGGCTGGCCGCATGATGCTCAAGCGTGTCATGGGTAAAGCCAGTTTTGCCACGCTGCAAGATGCCTCCGGCCGTATCCAGATCTACCTGGACAAAGCCGCACTGGGCGAAGAGAACTACGCGGAATTCAAGGGCTGGGATATCGGTGACATCCTGGCCGTGGAAGGCACAGTCTTCAAAACCAATAAGGGCGAGCTGTCCGTACACGCCTCCAGCGTGCGCATTCTGGCCAAGTCCCTGCGCCCCCTGCCGGATAAATTCCACGGTCTGGCTGACCAGGAATTGAAGTACCGTCAGCGCTACGTAGACCTGATCATGGGTGAAGACACCCGTCAAACCTTCCTGGCCCGCAGCAAGGTCATGAGCAGCCTGCGCCAGCACATGGCCCAGGCCGATTTCCTGGAAGTGGAAACCCCCATGCTGCACCCCATTCCGGGTGGCGCATCGGCCAAACCCTTCGTGACGCACCACAATGCGCTGGACATGGAAATGTACCTGCGTATCGCTCCCGAGCTGTACCTGAAGCGTTTGATCGTGGGCGGTTTCGAGCGCGTGTTCGAAATCAACCGCAACTTCCGTAACGAAGGCGTCAGCCCACGCCACAACCCCGAATTCACCATGATGGAGTTCTACGCAGCCTACACGGATTACCAGTGGCTGATGGACTTCACCGAAAACCTGATACGCGAAGCCGCGATCAGCGCCCGTGGTACCGCTACCCTGCAATACCAGGAACGCGAACTGGATCTGAGCCTGCCTTTTGATCGCCTGACCATTACCGGCGCCATCATGAAGTACGCGCCTTCCTACCAGATCGAGCAACTGGAAGACATCCAGTTCCTGCGTACCGAACTGGCTCGCCTGAAAGTGGACGTGAACTCGCCTCCACTGCGTGATGCCGGTCTGGGCGCCTTGCAACTGGCTCTGTTTGAAGAAACAGCCGAATCCAAGCTCTGGCACCCTACTTTCATCGTGGACTACCCCGTGGAAGTGTCGCCGCTGGCACGCGCCTCGGACACCCAGGAAGGCATTACCGAGCGCTTTGAGCTGTTCATCACTGGCCGCGAAATTGCCAATGGTTTCTCGGAGTTGAACGACCCCGAAGACCAGGCCGCCCGCTTCCAGGCTCAGGTTCAGGCCAAGGATGCTGGCGACGAAGAAGCCATGTTCTACGACGCCGACTACATCCGCGCACTGGAATACGGCATGCCTCCTACAGGCGGCTGCGGTATCGGTATCGACCGACTGGTCATGTTGCTGACCGATAGCCCTGCTATCCGTGACGTGATCCTGTTCCCGCACTTGCGTCGCGAGGACTAACCGTCATTGCGGATGCGAAAAAGGACGCTCTTGAGCGTCCTTTTTCAGCCAGCAAAGCCTTCCGCAGTACGCAAGGTTTGCCAATATAAAAAGGAGCCTACCAGGCTCCTTTTTTATTAAGCTGCCTGCTTATCCGCCACAGCCTTACTACCACCAGACTCGTAAAAAGCCTCCTCGTTCTCGGGTGTCACACCGCGACGCTTTTGCCAATTGGCAAACCAGGCTACGAAGAAAGGAAGCGCAAACGCTGTCACCACAACGGCAGCGGCAATCTGCGCCGTTGCCGCATCCTGAACGGCAACATAACTAGGGTCCAGCGCCGCCACCACGGCTGGGGTTGCAATTGCGTTTCCTGCCACACTGGCTTCGGAGGCAGCACTCACCAAGTTTCTGGTCGGCCCAGGATGGCGTCGCACAACATGCCACACGTACAGGGATGCAATAGCCGCCCCACCAGAAAATATAACGGTGACCAGACCAAGGATGACGCCAATCGACCCTTCACCAACCAGCACCTGTAAATTAATGCTGGCACCAATGGCAAACGCAGCAAACGGGATAATGAGTTTTTCGCCAGCCTCAAGGAACTTGCGAGCCAAGGAACTGATGTTCCCCAGAATAAACCCAAAAATCATTGGAAATACAGCAGAGAACAGCGCCATCAATGGGAACGCCGCCAAGCCCGCAACCCCAAGAGCCACCAGGGTCAGAAACGGACCATCATTGATGGAAAGAATCGAGATTGCACCTTTATCAGTTCTGTTGCCAAACTGACTGGTCAGCGCCACGTACAACGAACCGTTTGAGTTCGACATCGCCGCAATAATGGCCAGAGGGAGCATCCCCAGGAACACGCCTTCTTCAAAGAAAAACGCGACTGACAGGCCAAACAAGGCAGCGATCCCAAACTTGGCAAGCAGCAGGACCAGACCTTTCTCGACGGACGGAAGTGCCGCCTTGAACGTGATCTGAGAACCCACCGAAAGAAAGAACAGCCCGATCAGGACGGCCAGCCCATTCTTAAAGAGAGCGGTGGTAAAGCTGCCAATCAAGAGTGCTTCTGGAATGAGTGTGTTCACCACCACCCCTAGAAAGAGCGGCACAATCATCAAGGCTCCGGGTATTTTTCCAACCTTGAGCAAAAACCGATCGAATGGAGTGTAATTGTTCATTTGTTCTGATTTATGAGACATCTAATTAGTACGAGAATCCGGAGCACATCACCCTTGATCCCCACCTCCTGCAGGCAAGACTGATCCGGTAATGTAAGACGCCTCATCAGAAGCAAAAAACAGCAGCGGCGCGACCATTTCATCTATCGTCCCGTATCGCCCCAGATAGGTGCTCTCCCTGGTTTGATCGATAATTTCTTGATACCAGACCTTATCCTCCTCGGGGAGCTCAAACGGATTACCAAGCGGATTACGAGGAATACGTCTTGCAGGGGCCTCTGTTCCACCTACAGCCACGGCAACCACGCGCACCCCCTTCTGAGCCACTTCCATGGCCAGCGATGCCGTCAAGGCGTTAACGCCACCCTTTGCAGCCGCATAAGGGACTCGGTAAATACTTTTGGTTGCGATGGACGAAACATTGACAATCACACCTTTGGCTCGCTCCACCATGAACGGCAGAACGGCGCGGCTGCACCACAAGGTTGGAAAAAGAGACCGTCTGACCTCATCTTCAATGTGCGAGGGTTCGTACTTTTCAAACGGTCTAGTCCAGATCGTGCCACCCACGTTATTGAACAAAATGTCAATCTGACCGTAGGTCTTGATGGCATGAAGCGTCATTTCTTCGGCGCCACTGTAGGTCTCCAGATCCACCTCAATAGCGGATGCCGTACCACCGGATTCCTCAATATTTCCAGCGACTTCGTGGACTAAAGGAGAGCGATCAGCAAGTACAACCGTTCCCCCTTCCTGTGCAAATTTTTGGGCTAATACAGCGCCAATTCCCTGGGCGCTACCGGTGACGATCGCCACCTTCCCTTTGAATCGACCATTCATTTTGGGTTTCCTGTGAGTCGATGATAGTTTTTTTAGATTTAGAATTTTTGTGCTCGACTGGATTGACGGCAAGCGACAAGGCCATACTGAGCGCAGGTGAAATTAAAACGTAAGGCCCCGCCAAGCTCCAATGCTATTCTCGTATTGTTTTATACCTAAAAGGTATGGTGCATTAGAATTATCAAAAATAACAAAGGATTATCATTTCATGAAATGTGTAGACTATCGTTTACCCCAGTAGCCCTAGCGTTTAACTCCGTTACCTCCCTCAAAAAGGGCTACACAAAGCCAGCCAGGTACCAGAAAACCTACCTAAAAAAACATAGAGTTCAACAACACAATGAGCACCAGAATCTTGGGTGTTCAAGAAACCATAAGCACAAAAAAACCGCTGCAGCAGCAGCGGTTTTCTTAGGGAAGCAAAACAGATGAACTCGGCTTATCTACCTGCTTGTGTCCAACTCTGAGACAATATCAATCCACCGGCAAACGCATCACTGCCTGCGCCCACTTATGGGCCACTTCAGGCGAAGAGAAACACGATGCCTTGTCAGCCACCACACGCACGGCACGTTCCAGCAACTGGATGTCAGCCTCGTGCTGACGCGCCACATGCGGGTCTTCGAAGAAGATAACGCGCTGGCAACGGTTTTCCAGTACCAGTTCGGCAATTTGCGCATCGCCGCCCAACGGACCGCTTAGATAGGACTGAATCCAGGGCGTGTCCTTGGGCCAGCCTTTGGACCAGGCCAGCTCGTTCAACAAGCGGCTGGTCGTACCTGTTCCCACACGCTGACTGAAGCGCGACAACAGATCAAAATGCTTGTCAGCAAATTCAATCATCTTGTCCTTGAGCGCATCGTGCGCAATCATGGCCAAGGTCTGGTTAGGGAAGTCAAAAATACGCTTGCAGCTGGAATCGGGCCACAGGCCACGGCTGACGCGCTCCACTTCAATCCATTCAATCGCGCCCATCAAGGTAGAAATGAAGGGGCGACCATGCGTGATGCATTGGCGCTTGAGTGCCAGTGCTTCCGGGAAAATGGAGGAAGGATCTACCGGATCAATCAGGTAAATGGCGCCATCAAAAGGCGGTGTGCCATCCGGGTTTTGCGTTACCCGAGCCACCAGCTTCATCAAGCCACCATCACGGCCATACGGATAGCGGACCAAGCCGCCATAACCTTCCAGCAGGCCCGAACGCTCGATTGCGTTACAGGTACGGCCTACCGTATAGAGCTCAATTTCCAATTCGCGAATACCGCTGGCTGAGCGCCGCAACCACTGAAACAAAGCCGCATCTGCCGAATCATGGTGCAATTGATTGGCCGCCAAACCGAAACGTAATGACATGAGTTCCTACACGGTAAACGATTCGCCACACCCGCAGGAGGCTTTCTCGTTTGGATTGATGAACTTGAAACCTTCATTGAGGCCATCGCGGCCATAATCCAGACGCGTGCCATCAATAAAGGGCAGGCTCTTGGGATCAACAAACAGTTTAACGCCGTGCTCTTCAAACAGTTGATCGCCTTCAACCGGCTCATCAACAAAATCCAGCTTGTAGGCCAGACCCGAGCAACCGGTCAGACGTACACCTAAACGTAGCCCCAAACCGCCCCCGCGCTTTTTCAAATGACGCTGGATATGTTCTGCGGCGGGCTGAGTAAGAGAAATAGACATAATCTTTTCCTTTCTATAAACCTGAAGAAGATTCAGCCTTCAGGCTTGGACAACTAAAACGCGCCTTTGTTCTGTACCGAGGCAATAGCGGCCTGAACCGCCTCCTGGGCCAACAAAGCACAATGCACTTTGACCGGTGGCAATTCCAGCGCTTGCTGCACATCCGCGGACGAGAACTGGGCCGCCTGCTCCAGGCTGCGATCCTGCAGCCACTGCGTCGCAAATGAGGCGGCAGCGATGGTACAGCCACAGCCAAAAGCCTTGAAACAGCTATCCTGAATCTGGCCCTGCTCCGATACCTTGAGCTGGATGCGAATCAAGGCTCCGGTTTCGTGACTTCCTGCTTCACCCGTGCCGACATCAGCATCACTGCTGTTCATGACACCCACATGACGCGGGTGCAGGAAATGCTCCATGACAGCGTCACTATATATCATTGCGCGAACTGCTCCGAAGCAGGCTCGCTCCACAAGGGGGAAATAGCCCGCAATTGTTCAACCACACGACGGATGGCCGCAATCGTGTCATCAATGTCCTGCTCGGTCGTGAAACGGCCCAGGCTCAAGCGCAAGGAGCTGTGTGCCAACTGATCGCTACGACCCAGGGCCGTCAATACATAAGACGGTTCCAGGCTGGCCGAGGTACAAGCCGAACCGCTGGACACGGCCAGATCCGTCAAAGCCATCATCAGGGCTTCGCCCTCGATGTGATCCACGCTGATGTTCAGATTGTGCGGCACGCGCTGATCCAAAGTGCCATTCAGGAACAAATCAGGGATGGACTGCAAACCGGCCCACAGACGATCTCGTAGCGCGGTGATGCGCTGATTGTCCTGATCCATTTCCTGGTCAGCCAGCTCAAACGCACGGCCCATGCCCACGATCTGGTGTGTAGCCAAGGTGCCGGACCGAAACCCGCGTTCGTGGCCACCACCATGAATCTGCGCTTTCAGACGCACCGCCGGTTTACGACGGATATACAAGGCACCAATCCCTTTGGGACCATAGGTCTTGTGGGCAGACATGGACATCAAATCCACCGGCCATTCCTGCAGATTGATCGCCACCTTGCCGGTAGCCTGGGCGGCGTCCACATGAAACAACACCTTGTGCTCACGACAAATTGCGCCCAGGGCCTGCACATCCTGAATCACGCCAATTTCGTTATTCACCAGCATGACCGAGGCCAGAATGGTGTCGGGACGAATGGCTTGTTCAAAGGCCTGAGGATCAATCAGACCACTGGGCAGGACATCCAGAAAGGTGATTTCAAACCCTTCGTCCTGCAAGGCCAGACAGGTATCCAGCACGGCCTTGTGTTCCGTACGGACGGTAATAATATGGCGGCCCTTGGACTGATAAAACTGCGCGGCGCCTTTTAAAGCCAGATTGATGGCTTCGGTAGCACCGGAGGTCCAGACGATTTCACGCGGCTCCGCCCCTACCAGCGAGGCAACCTGACGGCGCGCCTGATCCACCGCCTCTTCCGCATCCCATCCATAGGGATGGCTGCTGGAGGCCGGATTGCCAAATCGTTCCGTCAACCAGGGAATCATGCTGTCGGCCACACGCGGGTCTACCGGCGTGGTGGCGGCATAATCCATATAGATACGCTGAGCGCGACTCATACAAAACTCCGGGTCAGTAGCGGATCTTGCCCACTACAAAGTACATTCTTCTGGCTGACCGGCTTCCTGAGCGGCCAACTTGAGCTGACGCAGACGCTGCTGATCAACCAAGTCCTGTAGCGAGACAGAGTCCAGATAATCGACCATTTTACGACTAAGCGTCGCCCAAAGCTCGTGAGTCATGCACTCGCCTTTCTGCCCGTTTGTGCCCTGCTTGCAATTACCCTTGCCACCGCACTGGGTGGCATCAACGGGCTCATCGACCGCAAACACAATGTCAGCAACGGTGATATGGCGGGCCAGACGCGCAAGCGTATAGCCACCACCCGGACCACGCACACTATCGACCAGTTCATGGCGGCGCAACTTGCCAAACAACTGTTCAAGATACGAGAGCGAGATACCCTGTCGCTGGCTGATGCCTGCGAGCGTCACCGGTCCACTTTGCTGGCGCAGCGCAAGATCGATCATCGCGGTTACGGCGAAACGCCCTTTTGTCGTCAAACGCATGATAGTTTCCTTGCCAAAGGCGAAAGCGGCCGGACTGCCAAAGGCAAATCCGACCAATTTGGTCCAGTATAGCAAATACAGGGGAAACTACCGTGCTTGAGCGTGTGTTTTTACACTTATACTGAAGTGTTATTTAGCCACTCAGGCAGCACGGTAATTGGGGACACGCTTGCGAACCAGCTCGAACACGCCCTGGCAGGCATCCTCGATATAGTCCATGACCTTATTAAAGCCATCCTGGCCACCATAATAAGGATCAGGCACGGTAGCCGCTTCATAGTCAGTGGCAAAGCGCATCAGCAGCATAAGCTTGTGACGGTAAATGGGAGGACACATTTGCTGCAAGGCAGAGTGGTTTTCCCAGTCCATGCTCAAGATAAGGTCGAAGTTGCGAAAGTCCTCGCGCTGGACCTGTCTGGCCTGATAGGTAGAGATGTCATAACCGCGTTTACGAGCGGCTATCTGTGCGCGTGTGTCAGGATGCTCGCCAACATGAAAGCCATGCGTGGCGGCTGAATCCACCAAAATAGCCTCCGACAAACTGGCTTGGTCGACCAGTTGGCGCAAGACACCTTCGGCGCTGGGGGAGCGGCAAATATTCCCTGTACAGACAAACAGAACCTTACTCATAATGCGTCAAAGTCTGCGGGAAAACCCCAAATAAGGCAAGACGGAACAGGGGCTAAAACAGGCCCTGGAAACGGCCTTGAAAGCCGCAAATCCGTATCGTTTGGGGGCTGCAAATAAGAACAGTACGCAGCTGCTTGAAGTCTGGAATAAACCAAAGGCGCAGCACCCTTTGCTTAGCGGATACGCTGCTTTCTCGGGATGAGATAAATCAAGCAATACACCTGAGTGATGAAAGCCGGTAGCGGAACCGTGTTTTTTCTGTACTTTCGTCCAGGCTTAGTTGTAATTACACAACAGGCGTCATCAAAGATGAAACTGCCCCGCTTTTGCTGGCGGGGCGTCAAACGTGAGTAGGACCGTACATGTAATCCGGTTCTGGCGAGGGTCGCTACTTAAACCCAAAGCAGGCTCCAAAGAGGTCGCCTGGGCCCTTCCCCTACGTCTACGCCAACCCCAACGCCAGAAGTCAGAAGTCAGAAGTCAGAAGCCGCCAAGCCTAAGCCCAGGCCCAGGCCCAGGCCATCAAGCCATCAAGCCATCAGCAGTTTAGCCTTGAGCCTTTGCAGCTTGTCGCGCGCGGCAGCAGCTTGCTCGAACTCCAGGTTGCGGGCGTGATCCATCATCTCTTTTTCCAGACGCTTGATCTCGCGTGCCGCGGCCTTCTCGTCGCGAATCAACTCTTCCGGCACATCCTCGCGCAAGCTGGCGGTTGGATCCGAAGCAACAACGCCGTCAATCAACTCACGGACAGCCTTGTTCACGCCACGCGGCGTAATGCCATGCTCTTCGTTAAAGGCCATCTGCTTGGCGCGACGGCGCTCGGTTTCTTCAATGGCGCGATGCATGGAGTCCGTCATTCTGTCGGCATACAGAATGGCTTTACCGTTCAGGTTACGTGCTGCCCGGCCTATGGTTTGAATCAGGCTACGCTCGGAACGCAGGAAGCCTTCCTTGTCCGCATCCAGAATCGCCACCAGAGACACTTCGGGAAGGTCCAGACCCTCGCGCAGCAAGTTGATCCCGACCAGAACGTCGAAGACGCCCAGACGTAGATCCCGGATGATCTCGGCCCGTTCCACCGTATCAATGTCCGAGTGCAAGTAGCGCACACGGATGCCGTTTTCTGACAAGTATTCGGTCAGGTCTTCGGACATGCGCTTGGTCAACGTGGTCACCAGCACGCGGTCCTCCTGCGCAGTACGTAGCTTGATTTCACCCAGCAAATCATCGACCTGCGTGGTGGCAGGACGAACTTCGATTTCCGGGTCCACCAGGCCGGTAGGCCTCACCACCTGCTCAACCACATTGTCAGCATGCTCTTGTTCGTAGGCGGCCGGTGTGGCTGATACGAACACGGTTTGTGGCATGCGACGTTCGAACTCTTCCAGCTTCAGCGGGCGGTTATCCATGGCCGACGGCAAACGGAAACCGAACTGCACCAGAGTCTCTTTACGTGAGCGGTCACCACGATACATGGCCCCCAACTGCCCGATAGTGACGTGGCTTTCATCAATAAACATCAGGGAGTTACGCGGCAGGTAGTCGATCAGCGTCGGCGGCGGATCGCCGGGCGCAGCACCTGACAAGTGGCGGGAGTAGTTCTCGATGCCTTTGCAAAAGCCCAGCTCCTGCAACATCTCCAGATCAAAGCGGGTGCGCTGCTCCAGGCGTTGGGCTTCAACCAAATGCCCTTCCCGCGTCAGAAACTCCAAACGTTCGCGCAGTTCCAGCTTGATGGTTTCAATCGCCCGCAGCACGGTTTCGCGTGGCGTCACATAGTGCGAGCTGGGAAACACGGTAAAGCGGTTCAGCTTTTGCACGACCTTGCCCGTCAGCGGATCGAACAACTCCAGCTCTTCAATCTCGTCATCAAACAGGCTGACCCGCAAGGCCAGCTCCGCGTTTTCTGCCGGGAAGATATCAACCACCTCACCACGAGCACGGAATATCCCGCGCTGAAAATCCAGGTCATTGCGCTCGTACTGCATGGCGACCAGACGCGCCAGCAGCTCCTGCCGGGCGATACGATCCCCCTTGCGCAAGGTCAGCACCATGGCATGGTAATCACCGGGGTTACCGATACCGTAGATGCAGGACACGGTGCCCACAATAATGGTGTCAGGCCGCTCCAGCAGGCTTTTGGTGGCCGACAAACGCATCTGCTCGATGTGTTCATTGATGGACGAATCCTTTTCAATAAACAGATCGCGCGACGGCACATAGGCCTCGGGCTGGTAGTAATCGTAGTAAGACACGAAGTACTCCACGGCGTTGCGTGGAAAGAACTCGCGCATCTCGGCATACAGCTGCGCCGCCAGGGTTTTATTGGGCGCCAGAACAATGGCCGGACGCCCTGTGCGAGCAATAATGTTCGCCATCGTATAGGTCTTGCCCGACCCCGTTACCCCCAAAAGGGTCTGGTACATCAAGCCGTCATCAATCCCCTCGACCAACTGCTCAATCGCCGCGGGCTGGTCGCCGGCAGGCAAATAAGGTTGGAAAAGTTTGAAGGAACTCCCCGGAAATTCTTGAAAGGCAGGCTCAAATTTCATGCTAGACACACTTTAGGGTAAGCCCGTATTATCACATTAATGCTTTGTTTTTCTACCTTTCTGCACTAACGCCCCCATATCATCATGACATCGCTCTTCGAAACCGTCGAACTGGCTCCACGCGACCCCATTTTGGGTTTGAACGAACAATACAATGCCGACGAACGCAGCGGCAAAGTTAATCTGGGGGTCGGTGTTTACTACGACGATCAAGGGCGTATCCCGATTTTGCAGGCTGTTCAAAAGGCTGAAGAAGCCATGATGAGTAAAGCTGCCGCTCGCAGCTACCTGCCTATCGAAGGTATCAATACCTACAATCTGGGTGCTCAAACCCTGTTGCTGGGTGCCGACTCCCCCATCATTGCCGAAGGCCGTGCCTTGACCGTGCAATCCCTGGGCGGCACCGGCGCACTGAAAATCGGTGCTGACTTCCTGCAGCAACTGCTGCCCCAGTCCGAGGTTTACATCAGCGATCCTAGCTGGGAAAACCACCGTGCTCTGTTCGAGCGCGCTGGCTTCAAGGTCAACACCTACGCTTACTACGATGCCGCGACACATGGCCTGAACTTTGACGGCATGATCGCATCGCTGCGCACTATGCCTGCCCAGTCCATCGTGGTTCTGCACGCTTGCTGCCACAACCCTACCGGCGTGGACCCCAGCATTGAACAATGGACCCAGATCGCTGAGCTGATCAAAGAGCGCCAACTGGTTCCTTTCCTGGACATCGCTTACCAAGGCTTTGGTGCCGGTCTGGAAGAAGACGCCAGCGTGGTGCGCCTGTTTGCCAAGCTGGGTCTGTCCATGTTCATCAGCTCCTCGTTCTCCAAGTCCTTCTCGCTGTACGGCGAGCGCGTTGGCGCCCTAACACTGGTTACTTCCAGCAAGGACGAAACTTCCCGCGTGCTGAGCCAAGTCAAGCGCGTCATTCGCACCAACTACTCCAACCCGCCTACACACGGCGGCAAGGTTGTGGCCACCGTGCTGAACTCGCCTGAACTGTTCCAGACCTGGGCGACTGAACTGGCTGGCATGCGCGATCGCATCCGCGAAATGCGCGCCCAACTGGTTGCCAAGCTGAAAGAGCACGGCGCTACCCAGAACTTTGACTTCGTACTGGAACAGCGCGGTATGTTCTCCTACTCCGGCCTGACTGCCGAGCAAGTGGAACGCCTGCGCCAGGAACACGGCATTTACGCTGTCAGCAGCGGCCGTATCTGCGTGGCTGCACTGAACAGCCAGAACATTGACGTCGTGGCCAAGGCCATCGCTCAAGTCCTGAAGTAAGCTGTCCCTGACTACAGCCCCCAACGCCCTTCTTCGGAAGGGCGTTGTCGTTCCAGCCCTGGAGTACCACCATGACAGACGCCATTTCCCTGAACACCGAACGCCTGATCCTGCGCCCCTGGAAGGCCACAGACCTGGAGCCCTTCTTCCGCTTGAATAGCGATCCCCACGCGCTGCGCTTTTATCCAGCCACCCTGGACCGCGAGCAAAGCGATACCATCGCTCACCGTAGCCAAAGCCTGATCGAGGAACATGGCTGGGGTCCCTGGGCAGTAGAGCTGAAGGAAAACGGAGCCTTCATCGGCATGGTGGGCCTGAACCGCCCGACCGCCGAGCTGTACTTTCAGCCTTGCGTGGAAGTTCTTTGGCGCCTGCTACCCGAATACTGGGGCAAAGGTTACGCCACCGAAGCGGCAGGAGCCTGCATGGACTTTGGCTTTGAGGAACTGGGCCTGGAGCAAATTGTGGCCTACACCGCCCAGCTGAACCTGCCTTCACAGACCGTCATGCAGCGTCTGGGCATGACAGAACAGCCCGGCACATTTGAGCACCCTGGCGTCCCGGCAGGCCACAGACTCGTCCCCCATGTGCTGTACACGCTGGAGCGCAAGGATTGGCCCCAGTCCGCCTGAGCAGCCCCAAAGGGTCAAAAATTAAACCTTTAAGGTCCGCGCCGCTTGCCAAAACGCCAACTGTAACGCACAATCTTTACTGTATATATATTCAGCAGACAATACTATGACCGCCAAGCTCACTGCACGCCAACAACAAGTGCTGGACATCATCCGTTCCGAAATCGAACGGACGGGTTTCCCTCCCACTCGAGCAGAGATTGCTCAGGTGCTGGGTTTCAAATCCGCCAATGCGGCCGAAGATCATTTGAAAGCTCTGGCCCGTAAAGGCGCTATCGAGCTGACTGCCGGTGCCTCGCGCGGCATACGCCTGCTTGGCACGGATACCCGCGAAAGCGCAGCGCCCAGCAGCAGCGCACTGGCCAATCTGGCTGATGCCCTCTTGCTGCCCATTATTGGTCGCGTGGCTGCCGGTAGCCCTATTCTGGCCACCGAGCATATCGAGCGCGAAATTGGCGTCGCCCCTACCCTGTTCACCCAAACGCCTGATTACCTGCTGCGCGTACGCGGCCTGAGCATGAAAGACGCGGGCATTTTTGATGGCGACCTGCTGGCCGTCAAGAAAGCCAGCGAAGCGCGTAACGGGCAGATCGTAGTGGTCCGCATTGGCGACGATGTCACCGTCAAGCGCCTGTCGCGCTCCAGCAATCAGGTGGTCCTGTTGCCCGAGAACCCGGACTTTGAGCCCATCGTCGTCACCGATCCGGATTCCCTGTCTTTGGAAGGCATTGCTGTTGGTCTGATTCGTACCAGTCCGCTGCATTAAGTCTTGCCTCTCTGGGCTACCAGGCCTGTTTTATAGGCTGGGTACACCTGATAAAGAAAAATCCCATATACCGCTTGGTGTATGGGGTTTTTTATTGCTCGAAGGACACGGTCCCCTGCAAACTCACGGCAGCAGCAGCAGCAGCAGCAGCAGCAGCAACAGCAATATCAACCACAGCCACAGTCACAGTCACAGTCACAGTCACAGTCACAGTCACAGTCACAGTCACAGTCACAGTCACGATGATTATGATTGCCACCAGGTCTATGGTGACGGTCTCAACTGGAGCGTGGTCGTAGTTTATGGCCTGTGCCCGTCCCTATATGGCAAAAGCTGAACAGGCTTAAGCTCGCCACCCGACACTACGGGCACCTTCTACCCGGTAAAAACTGGCTCTCTCATTGCAGTCGATATGACTGTCTGCCTGCCTGCCTGCCTGCCTGCCTGCCTGCCTGCCTGCCTGCCTGCCTGCCACCAGATTATCAGTCCACCCCAAATGCAAACAGGCCACCTTGAACTCAAGGTGGCCTGCTTCACTTCTTGACTACTACTGCTAGATGCTTAGTGCTTGAAGGACTCAGAACCCGTACCAGCGGCACGCGTTGCTGCCAAGGCCTCAGCAGCCAGGCGCGCTACTTCTTCGTCGCTCAGAGGCGTTACAGCGTCTTGCAGGGCCACTTCCAATACGCGATCAATCCAACGCACCGGAATGATCTCCAGCGTGTTTTTCACGTTATCTGGAATATCGGCCAGGTCTTTGACGTTTTCCTCTGGAATCATCACGGTTTTGATACCACCGCGTTGCGCTGCCAACAACTTCTCTTTCAAGCCACCGATAGGCAGAACTTCGCCGCGCAAGGTGATTTCACCCGTCATGGCCACGTCGGCACGAACCGGAATACCCGTCAGGCTGGATACGATAGCGGTCGTGATGGCGATACCGGCCGATGGACCATCCTTGGGCGTAGCGCCTTCAGGAAAGTGCACGTGCAGGTCACGCTTTTCAAACACGCTATTGGCAATGCCCCACTTCTGGGCACGCGAACGTACAACTGTGCGAGCAGCTTCGACCGACTCTTTCATCACGTCACCAATCGAACCCGTACGCAGCACATTGCCTTTACCGGGCATATCGGCCACTTCGATGGTCAGCAGCTCACCGCCTACCTCAGTCCAGGCCAGACCGGTAACCAGGCCAACCTTGTTCTCTTTTTCGGCCAGGCCGAAGGAGAAACGACGTACGCCTAGGTAATCGTTCAGATTCGCCGCATTCACGACCAGAGTTTCCTGGGTCAGTGTCTTGTTGCGAGCTGCACGCGTACCGGCTTGTGGATTGGCTACCAACAGCTTGCGAACCACCTTGCGGCAGATCTTGCTGATTTCACGTTCCAGCGAACGCACACCCGCTTCACGTGTGTAGTAACGCACGATGTCGCGTACCGCGTCTTCTGTCACTTCCAGTTCACCATCGCGCACGCCGTTGTTCTTCATCAGCTTGGGCAAAAGGTAATCGAAAGCAATGCGTACCTTCTCGTCTTCCGTGTAGCCGGACAGACGAATCACTTCCATACGGTCCAGCAGGGCCGGTGGAATGTTCAAGGTATTGCTGGTTGCCACGAACATCACGTCGGACAAGTCGTAGTCCACTTCCAGGTAGTGATCCTGGAAGGTGTGGTTTTGTTCGGGGTCCAGAACCTCCAGCAGTGCCGAGGATGGATCGCCACGGAAATCCGCGCCCATCTTGTCGATCTCGTCCAGCAGGAACAGCGGGTTACGTACACCCACCTTGCTCATGTTCTGAACAACCTTGCCGGGCATGGAGCCAATGTAGGTACGACGGTGACCGCGAATCTCGGCCTCGTCACGCACGCCACCCAAAGCCATGCGGATGAACTTGCGGTTCGTTGCCTTGGCAATGGACTGACCCAGCGAGGTTTTACCCACACCTGGAGGGCCAACCAAACACAGGATTGGAGCCTTCAGCTTGTCGACACGTTGCTGCACAGCCAGGTACTCGACAATGCGCTCTTTGACCTTTTCCAGACCAAAGTGATCCGCATCCAACACTTCCTCGGCATTGCTCAAGGAGTTGTTGATACG
This sequence comes from Alcaligenes faecalis, assembly GCF_009497775.1. Lineage (NCBI taxonomy): Bacteria > Pseudomonadati > Pseudomonadota > Betaproteobacteria > Burkholderiales > Alcaligenaceae > Alcaligenes > Alcaligenes faecalis. Next base: position 1,716,825 of record NZ_CP031012.1, on the reverse strand, counting down.
GCTCTTTTTGCGCCAAGGCAGGCCAACCAGCGTTTCGATGTAGTTGCGCACCACGGTTGCTTCGGCCGACATCGGAGACATCAGCTTGAGCTTCTTCATTTCGGATTCAGCTTTCTTGAGCGCTTCCTTGCTCAGCTGGGCCTGCTCGATGCGTTTTTCCAGTTCTTCAACATCGGCACCGTCTTCACCTTCGCCCAACTCTTTCTGAATCGCCTTGACCTGCTCGTTCAGATAGTAGTCGCGCTGGCTCTTTTCCATCTGCTTTTTGACACGGCCGCGAATACGCTTCTCGACCTGCAAGATGTCAATTTCGCCTTCCAGTTGCGACAGCAGGCTTTCCAGACGCTCCAGAGCCTTGGGCGTTTCCAGCATGCCCTGTTTTTGCTCCAGCTTCAGGGGCAAGTGGGCCGCAATGGTATCGGCCAGACGGCCAGCATCATCAATCCCGGTCAGGGAAGTCAGAATTTCCTGAGGGATCTTTTTATTCAGTTTGACGTACTGCTCGAACTGACCCAGCACAGCACGGCGCAGGGCTTCGGTTTCAGCCGCATCACCCGCGTCGCCGGGCACTTCGACCACCGAGGCCATGAAGTGGGTTTCGGCGTCCTGAACTTGCGTAATCCGCGCACGCTGCAAACCTTCGACCAGCACTTTAACGGTGCCGTCCGGCAGTTTGAGCATCTGCAAAATACTGGCCGCACACGCAATTTCGTAGAGATCCTCAGGGGCAGGATCATCCTTGCCTGCGGACTTTTGCGCCACCAGCATAATGTTGTTGCCGGACTCCATAGCCAACTCAAGGGCTTTAATCGAGCGAGGCCGACCAACAAAAAGCGGAATCACCATGTGAGGGAACACCACTACATCGCGCAAAGGAAGCAGCGGCAGCTCAATAGGTTCCGTAGAAAGAATCTGGCTCGCAGACATAGTCATTTCCTATAAATGTCCTTAGACGCAAAAGGGAAGCCTGGGCTTCCCTTTCACGGTTTAACCTGTTGTAGCTCAGATTGTGGCGAATTTTGATATTTCAAGTAGGCCGAACGAACATTAAAACAGAACTTTGCCGAGTTAAAGAGAGACAAGCTTCTATGCTTAGTGGTGATCATGGATACCCACTCCTTTCTCTTTGCCTTCGCCTGTCGCCCTGTCTTGCCTGCGCTCTTCCGGCCAAGGCCAGACAGAGCACAAACAAGGAGATATCTCTAAGCTACTGCGTTCTTCAAGGGCGACTCAGTGTCACTGGCTTCACTATCGGACAAAGGGCGACCCAAAATCAATTCGGGTTTACTCTTTCCAACGATAGCGTCCTCGGTCAACACAACTTTACTGACGTCCTTGCGCGAGGGCAGCTCGTACATGGTATCCAGCAAGGCTTGCTCGACAATACTACGCAGACCGCGAGCGCCAGTACGACGCTTGATGGCGCGCTGGGCTACGGCACGCAGGGCTTCGGGCTGAACTTCCAGCTCTACGCCTTCCATGCTCAGCAGCTTCTGAAACTGCTTGACCAAGGCATTGCGCGGCTCGGTCAAAATGCGGACCAGTGCGTCTTCGCGCAGCTCTTCCAGAGTGGCGACCACAGGCAAACGGCCAACCAGCTCGGGGATCAAACCGAATTTGATCAGATCCTCGGGTTCAGCTTCAGCGAACAACTCCCCCACACCACGTTCGGACTTGGCTTTAACCGACGCGGAAAAACCAATACCGGATTTTTCAGTACGGTCGCGGATGACCTTTTCCAGGCCATCAAAAGCGCCACCCACGATGAACAGCACATTGGTGGTATCCACCTGCACAAAGTCCTGATTGGGGTGTTTACGACCACCTTGTGGGGGCACAGAGGCAACAGTACCTTCGATCAGCTTGAGCAGTGCCTGTTGCACGCCCTCGCCCGACACGTCGCGGGTAATGGAAGGGTTGTCGGACTTGCGGGAAATCTTGTCGATTTCGTCGATGTAGATAATGGCGCGCTGCGCTTTTTCCACATCGTAATCGCAGTTTTGCAGCAGTTTTTGAACGATGTTCTCGACGTCCTCACCCACGTAACCGGCTTCGGTCAGTGTAGTGGCGTCCGCCATCACAAAAGGTACATCCAGCATGCGGGCCAGTGTTTGGGCCAGCAGCGTTTTGCCCGAACCCGTAGGCCCGATCAGCAAGATATTACTTTTGGACAGTTCCACATCGTCACGGCCTGCCTTGCCGCTACGAATTCGCTTGTAGTGGTTGTACACCGCTACGGCCAAGGTGCGCTTGGGCATTTCCTGGCCAATAACATATCCGTCCAGAAACTCTTTGATTTCCTGGGGGGTGGGCAATTCTTTACGTTCACCATCAGGAGTGGCGCCCGCAGCTTCGTCACGAATGATATCGGTACACAGATCAATACATTCGTCGCAGATGAACACGGACGAAGGTCCAGCGATCAGTTTCTTGACCTCATGCTGGCTTTTATTGCAAAACGAGCAATGCAGAACTTTCTCGTCGGCCGATTTCTTTTCGGACATAAATTTAAATTTCACTTCAGGATGGTAAAAGGACGGGAACAAGTCCCGCCCCCGAACAGCCATATTACTGCGTCAGATCGATCCCTGTGCGGGACAGATGATTACTCGTCACGAGTGTTCATCACCTTGTCGATCAGGCCATAGGCCACAGCGTCTTCAGCTGCCATGAAGTTGTCACGCTCGGTATCCAGCTCGATACGCTCGACAGGCTGACCGCAGTTCTCGGCCAGGATCTTGTTCAAGCGTTCACGCAGGCTCAGGATTTCCTTGGCCTGAATCTGGATATCGGAAGCCTGGCCTCGCGCACCGCCCGAAGGCTGGTGAATCATGATGCGCGAGTTAGGCAAGGCAAGGCGCTTGCCCTTGACGCCCGAAGACAGCAAGAAAGCGCCCATGCTGGCAGCCATGCCGGTACACAATGTCGAGACTTCCGGCTTGACGAACTGCATCGTGTCGTAGATGGCCAGGCCTGCATAGACCGAACCACCGGGCGAGTTGATGTAGAGCGAAATATCCTTTTCAGGATTTTCCGACTCCAGAAACAGCAGCTGGGCCACAATCAGATTGGCCGAGTTGTCATGAACCGGGCCCACCAGAAAGATGATGCGCTCGCGCAGCAGGCGGGAGTAGATGTCGTAAGACCGCTCTCCACGACCGGACTGCTCGATCACGATAGGCACGTAGCCCAAACCCGTAGGAGCAACGGATTGCCCCCCATGCATTGAGGCGTAGAAGTCGACAAAAGTTGACGACATTAGTTGGTTCCCATGATTTGGTCGAACGCCACCTCCTCGTCGGACACCTTGGCCTGGGACAGTACGTGCTCGACAACGTTGTCTTCGAGTACAACTGCCTCAATCTCGGCGCGACGCTGGCGATCGGACAAGTAGTAGGCCACCACTTGGGCGGGCTGTTCGTAGTTCTGGGCAAATTCTTCGATGCGGGCACGAACCTGCTCGGGCTTGGCTTGCAGTTCAGCAGCCTTGACCAGCTCGGAGACCAGCAGACCCAGACGCACGCGGCGGGTGGATTCTTCCTGGAAAGCTTCGGCAGGGATAGGCATCTTGTCTGCGTCAGGCACGCCACGGTCTTTCAGTTCAGCGCGAGCCGAAGCGATGCGACCTTGCACGTCGTTGTCCACCAGAGCCTTGGGCACGTCAAATTCGCTGGCAGACAGCAAAGCGTCCATCACGGCGGATTTGTTGCGAGCGTGCACACGAGCCTTGATTTCGCGCTCGATGTTGGCACGGATGTCAGCCAGCAAAGCAGCCACATCACCTTCAGCCTGACCCAGGGACTTGGCAAATTCAGCATCCATTTCGGGCAGAACTGGCTGGGCCACGTCTGTCACGGTGATCTTGAATTCGGCGGTTTTGCCAGCCACTTCCTTGCCGGTGTAGTCGGCAGGGAATTCCAGGGGGAATGTTTTGGTTTCGCCTGCTTTCATGCCGGCAACGGCAGTTTCAAACTCGGGCAGCATGCGGCCACGACCTTGCAGGTATTGGAAACCTTCAGCGCTACCGCCTTCAAAGGCGACGCCGTCGATGGTGCCCACAAAGTCCAGAGTGATGCGGTCATCTTCCTGGGCTTCACGGTCAGCGCTGGATTCGTAGTTGGCGCGTTGCTTGCGCAGCACGTCTACAGTGCGCTGGATGTCTTCGTCGGTCACAGGCGTGTTGGCACGCTTGATTTCCAGCTTGGACAGATCGGGCAGGGCCACTTCTGGGTAAATTTCGAAGGTAGCGGTAAAGGCCATGGTGCCTTCAGCAGGCTCGCCTTCTTTGGCTTCCAGATTCGGAGTACCAGCAACGCGCAGATTGGAGTCCTGGATCACTTTGTCCAGGGCTTTGCCAATTTCTTCGTTGATGGCGTCGTAACGGATACCAGGGCCGTGGCTGCGCTCGACAACGGACAAAGGCGCTTTACCGGGACGGAAGCCCTGTACCTTGGCCGTACGAGCCACACGCTTGAGCTGGGCCTGGACTTGTTTTTCTACGTCGGCCACCGAAACGACCACATCGACTCGGCGCTCCAAGCCGGACAGAATTTCAACCTCGGGCTGCATTGAAGACCTATATTAAATTGAGTAATTGATAAGAGTAATCCGGCATTTTACCGGAAACTGGCACGGTAAATCCAAACAAACGTATTTTGAATCATAATTTCCTGTCAAGACAATACAGCCGTGCCGGACTATGATCCCTTACTTTACCTTCCCTACGCAAGACTGACATGCACATGAATACCCCTTTAGGCGGCATCCGGGTCCTGGAGCTGGGCCAATTGATCGCCGGCCCCTTTGCCGCCAAGATCCTGGGCGAATTTGGCGCGGACGTTATCAAGATCGAATCCCCTAAAGGCGGCGACCCCTTGCGTAAATGGCGTTTGCTGCATGACGGTAACTCGGTATGGTGGGAGGTGCAATCCCGTAACAAAAAGTCTCTGGCTTTGGATCTGCGACAGGCCGAGTGCCAGGACGTGGTGCGCGCACTGGTTAAAGAGTGTGACATCCTGATCGAAAACTTCCGCCCCGGCGCCCTGGAAGAATGGGGGTTGGGCTGGGAAGACCTGAAAGCCATCAACCCGGGCCTGATCATGCTGCGCGTGTCCGGCTACGGCCAGACCGGCCCCTACAAGGACAAACCCGGCTTTGGCGTCATTGGTGAAGCCATGGGCGGCTTGCGCCATCTGAGCGGTGAAGCCGGACGCCCGCCAGTGCGCGTTGGCGTGTCCATTGGCGACTCGCTGGCCGCCTTGCATGGCGTGATCGGCATCATGATGGCCCTGCGCCAGCGCGAGCAAAACCAGGGCGCAGGACAATATATTGACGTGGCTCTGTACGAATCCGTCTTCAACATGATGGAAAGCCTGCTACCGGAATACTCCGCCTTTGGCGCCATACGAGAGCCTGCCGGCAGCAGTCTGCCCGGTATCACGCCTAGCAATGCGTATGTCTGCAAGGACGGGAAATATGCCCTGATTGCGGGTAATGGCGACAGCATTTTCAAGCGCTTGATGAGTGCGATTGGCCGAGCTGATATGGCTGACAACCCCGACTACGCCCACAACGATGGCCGCGCCCGAAATGCAGGCGTGATCGATGCCGCCATCGGCCACTGGGCCAGCGCTCTGGAGCTGGACAAGGTGCTGGAAATTCTGGACCAGGCTGGCGTTCCTGCTGGCCGTGTCTACGATATTGCTGATATAGCTGCCGACCCGCACTACCAGGCCCGCGACATGCTGCTGGACAACCGTCTGCCCGATGGCACACCACTTAAAGTTCCGGGAATTGTTCCCAAGCTAAGCGACACCCCCGGCGGCATCTACCGCCCTGCTCCACATCTGGGCCAGGACACAGAAGAAATTCTGAATGATCTGGGGATCAGCGCCGAGCAACAGGCCGATTGGCAGGTACGCGGATTGATCGCCAAAAACCCGAAACGCCAATAAAACAAAGCAGTATGAAAATGCGTAGGGGCCACATCAGGATGGCCCCTAATCAATTTGCTGCCCCATAGGGCTGACTACTTGCCTAGGGTGAAAATCCACGCTAGAATCTACTTCTTTCGTGTTGCGAACGTGGCGGAATTGGTAGACGCACCAGATTTAGGTTCTGGCGCCGAGAGGTGTGAGAGTTCGAGTCTCTCCGTTCGCACCATCAAACGAAAACCGTTGATTTAGAAAAATCAATTTTAAACAAATCAACGGTTCAGTTTTTCTACTCCCCTACTGGCTTTTAATAGCCTGTTTCCAGGCCCTGTTGTTGTAGGCCTCAGTTGCTCCCTTAATAAAACTAGCGTCATTTAATTGACACGGCATTCGCGTGGGCGCAAGAAACACAAACTTCAGCCTCGCCAGGAAAGCTCTCCATCTGGCACTTCCCTCTGCATATTCCCACTCAAAAATTACGTTTGTCGATCATGTTTCCCCGGGAAATCACTGGGCCAGCGCATAGGTTGCGGGCTGGGAGCAGGCGCCGGATCAGGGGTCGGCCTGGGATCCGGATTTGGGCTTGGCTTTGGATTGTTTTGCATACCCATCTTTCCTCTGTGTGAAAACAAGAATGACTATCATTCCTTGGCGATTATATAGTTTAGTAACATTTAACAAGAAATAACATTTATTCCTAGTTGCACGATGCAGACAATGTCTTTTGACATAAGTCACCTGATGAGCAGGCCACTCAGGGCTTACAAAAGCAAGCGCGCAACCATGGGGCTTCAAAGCCGAGGAAGCTGACAATATGCGTAGGCGCCCCACGCCCTCCCCTGCACCGAAACAAGTCTGCAAAGGCAGCTTGCTGCGGCTATCTGAACACAATGCTCCAGAAACAAAAAAAGCCGCCCACATGGAGCGGCTTTATTCATCAAGTCCCGACTAATCCTGCCTGTCATGCTTACCCGGAAAGTCGCTAGGCCAACGCATAGGCTTAGGTTCCGGGTCAGGCTTGGGGGCTGGATTGGGAGAAGGATTACCATTCACGTCCAAACCTCCTGAATGTAAAAGTCAAAAATATGCACGGCCATGCTGAATTGCACTAAATACTATAGCAATGATAAAAATTAACCAGCCCTCTAGTATTAACCCTGATGCAGTACGACACTACCCATCTAGATCAATAACCATAAAAAAATACGGCAAGGACAAGAAAATTTCAGCAATCCGCCAGCACAAGCAAGTATGACCAGAACTAAAAAAAAAAGTTCTTTTCATAAAATAAAAAATAGAGTGAGCTTTAAGTATTCACCTTCTTGCTACGCCTGTCGGAATACATACACCCAACGTCTTGGTTATTCTCCCCATAGCCATATCCGCTTTTTCGAGTCACTCCGGAGACCCAGCCTGGGCGAAGGATAGATGCACGCTTGAGACGTAGCCAGCTAATACTGCTACCACTGCCACTGCCAAAACCAGCCTTTTCATTCTTCTCGGCAGAGCAATAATTGAAAGATAATACTCAAGACATCTAATTAAAACCAGATATAGTTTTTTGGAAGCAGAAAAGCTTCATAACCAGAAAAACATGCCACCCTCTATAGACAATTAAGTAGAAGCAGTGAAGCATCAGGATTAGGATAGAACATCCGATTGGTACACATACAAAAAAGCCCGATACGAATACCAGGCCTTTTTGTTTTAAGCAGTCATTATCCGACCTTAAATCACACCCCAGAAATACAACAAGGCAGGCAGCAAAGCCGTCAGCACGCCCTGCACGGCGGATACCAATCCGGTCAGGCGGGCTATGGGTTTGTTCAGGACCAGCAGCAAGAAGAACATGAACCACAGCACGGCCCAGGACAGCCAGCTCAGGACTTGCCAGTAATCAAAAATCCGCTCGGCAACACTCAAATTCGTAATTGCGGCAGGAACGGCGATACATGCCACCACCAAGGAATACCAGCCCAGCGCACGGCCGTCGCTGCCGGTAAAGGCGTTCACCCCCACCCAGAAATAGGTCAGGGCGAACAGGCCCAGGTAAATGGCGGACAAGGGCGAGTACACGGTGCTGTTGGCGGGGTTCAGGATGTGGGACATGCAGATGAATCCCAGCACGGCAGTGAACAAATTCACGATGGCAGCATCTTTGGCGTCCACCAGTCTGCCAGCGTGATGGCCTTCAGAGTAGTAGAGACGAACACCATTAACGAACAGGCACAGGCCTGCAAACGCCAGAAAAGCGGCAACTAGCATTTTGAAGATTTCCCAAGTAATAGAAGGCGGACACAGAACATGCCCGCAACATGATGTTGCACTCAGCACTGAGGCGGAGCAGATCATAGAGCTTGGCTACCCAATCGCCATGTGATTTTTTTTATAAGCTGTATAAGAAAAAACCGCGCAATTTTGCGGCGGTTTTCTAGTGGGAATTCATGTTGAAGAACAGGCGGTTTGCGCGGGTGTCAGGCGGAAAGATCGTCCCTCTCCATCTTGGGAAAAGAATCAACGCTAAGCCAATAAAAATCGTTTTTAATCAACCACTTGAGAAGAGAAACAGGTTTAGAGGAAGGCTGTTAAAAAGGAGGCCTAAAACCCATAAGCCAATAAACAGCGAGCCTGCTCAAGGATCCCGCTCAAGCCTGTTCGTTTTGCCCGCAGCGAGCCAGCACACGCACATAGACCAACTGCGCCAGCAGCTCCACCAAGGTCTGCGTCAAAATGATGGCTGGCAACAACGGCAAGGCACCTGGAATCGCCAGGGCCAAAGGCAGCACAACCAAAGAATTGCGCGTCGCGCTGCTGAAAGCCACAGCACGTCGCAAGGGGACGGCCAGACGCGTTTGCCGCGCCAGTGTCCAGCCGATCACAGGTGCCAGGATGGCAAACAGCACATACACCGGCAACACTCGCCACAAGACATCCAGTGCCGGTTCCAACTGCCGCAGAACGGCCGCCACTACGATGAACAACACCAAGGCAGTAGCAGGAACGGGAGCCAAGCCCAGACGCGTCTGGATCTGCGACCAAGTGCGACTTTTACCAGCAAGGTATTGGGTCGCCCCCGCCAGCAAGAGCGGAATCAGAATCAGGTAAAAGAAGGCGTCCAGAAATGGCCCGGCCTTGATATACAAACCGAACTGCTCTCCCAGCGCCAGTTTCAAAAACAGAGGCAGGAGCAGCATTTGCACGACCAGCAGCACCGGCGTGGCGGCCAGAAGTGCGCGAGCATCGGCACGACCTAACTGGGCGAAAGTAACCACGTAATCAATGCAAGGAGCCAGCAAGACCAGCAGCACACCCAGGCGTAGCATGGTGTGATCTGGCAGCAAGGGCATCAGCGCAAAGACTAAAAGAGGAATCAGGACAAAGTTGGCCAGGAGCAAAACGGCCAGAAAGCGCAGTTGAGTCAGCGCTTTGCCCAATTGAGCGATAGGCACCTGCAAAAAGGTGACATACAACATGAAAGCCAGCGCCGGATTGATCCAGTCAACCAGACTGGCTGGCATCACCCAGAGACTGGCCATCAATGCGGCCAGCAACATCGCCACAAAATAAATGGCGATTTGCCGGCTTTCCAACACATCACGAATCACGGTCAGCACCTCGCTTGGCTGAACAACTCCGGCACTGCCGTGAGAAAGCTATTTACAGACCGCTACGACGCAAACGTGCGGCAGACTGACGATTCAAATCCCGCGCCTCACGCTCGGCGTACTCGCTTTCACCGGCTTCGTAACGGCCCTCGTGCATGCAGGACTCACGGTCCCAGGTGCATTCATTAAAGAGTTTTGACACGGGGCCACCACCGGGCTTCGCGGAGGAACAAGCTGCCATCAAAGCGGCCAGACCGAGCACCGCGCAACTTTGAATCAGACGTCGAACCATCATTGTGTTTTCCCTACAAAAAATCTTTATTGCAATTACCGCGAATCGAAATCAGAACCGATCGCGGACAATAGGAACACTGTACCCTGAGCCTCCAAAGCCCGTCGATTCCCTTTCCGGATAATTTGCAATTTATGACTCAAGAACAATTTTTGCTGTTGGCCCAAATCTTGAATCTGACGCCCAATTCCGAACTGGAGCAGGAAGTCCGATATTCGGGCGCGCCAATCAGCGCACAAGCACAACAGATCCTGACTCTACATCTCCGGCTGAAGGAAGCCTATGTCATTCACAGGCCCACTGCATTCCGAGTTGTAGTCAGCCATGACGACCTGGACCGTTTCCCAGGCGCCCTGGATTTGAAGCCGGGCATGCATGTACAGCTGGTTTCTTACACCAGCGAGCGCTACATCAGTGTTCGTATCACCCAACTGCCAGCCACTCCCAAGGCGTATTTCCGGGGTGTCATCAGCGAACAGAACATCAGTTACCACGTTTTTGAGGTCGGGGACAGCGTGTATTTTTCTGAAGATCAAGTCCACGCCATACTCAATAAATAAAACGGACTAGTGCCAAAACGCCAAGGTGCCTGCGTCAACCCGAACTTTTCAGACTGCTGTCAGGCAACAAGTGCAAGCCTGTCCGTCTTACAAACTCCTCGTAGCTGATGGGAGGCCCAACGCGGGTCGAAGCCTGGTTAGCCTGCCAATGTACCCAAGATCGTCCTGTGGTCGCGTCGTACACCAACTTGAACAAATGGCTGGGAACGGCCACCTGGCTGGAGCCTATCGTCGCGGCATTGCGCTCGTACACAGGCCCGGTAAACACATACACATTGCCTGCAGCACGGGCCACATATTTACGGGTATCGGCTTCGATCTTGTTCCAGGGGCCGGCGTTGTGCACCTGATTTTGCGGCACCATATTGGCCAGAGAAAAACTCTGGGCCATGCTTTGCTCCGAGGCCATATCCCCTGCCGGAGCCATATGCCCACGCGAAAATCCCGAGCCTCTGTAGTCATTCAACTCAGCTCGTTCCGCCTGCGGCAAACGACCTTCGGCATAAAAACGATCCGTGCGCTTCAAGCCCTTGGCGGACTGAATCTGCTGACGATTCAGACGTTGGACGACAAACACCGGGGTTTTGGTTTGGCCGCTATGCAGAATCGCAAAAGAGCTGAAGCACAATTCTCTTTGCGTGTAAGCCATGGGCACGACAGGCCGCGAGCCAGGAAAAAACTGGGGACACTGCGCAAAGGAGGTTTGAACATAGCCATCAACCGAGGCCGGGACAGGCACACTGTCCTGCTGCATCGCCCTGGGCCAACCCAGGGATACCAGAAACGGTTCAAGACTTTGCCAGTTCAACCCCTGGGGATGAAGCCAGGCCGTCGCAATCCCGAAACTGGTCAGGGCGGCGGCAAGAACGGACTTCAAAAATCGGGACGGGCTTGCCGGCCCTGTCTTCTTTCTACTACTGGTTTTTTTAACGCTACGACCTGTGCTCTTTCTGCTCATACCACTCTTGTTTTATGCTTGGTCGGCTTACATCATTGCGCCGACTGCACCTGTGATTATAAGCAGTCCTTTCAAATTCAAAAGGACGTGCCCCCAAAGGGAGCACGTATTTCCTTCTGACTCCGGCTCTTTTTGACCCTATAGATCAGCAGAGCAGGAAAAGATTCAGGATTTGAATCCACGCTTTTTACTGAGCACCCAGCGCCTGCAATTCTTTCAATTCATCTTGCAACTGCTCCAATTTGGCGCGATCTCGTTCCAGTTTTTTCTCCAGCTTCTGCACCTTGTCTTGTCGCCCTTGGGCCCGTTTCTCGGCAATTTCATCCATACGTTCCTGGATGTCCTCTTCCTGCTCGCGGATATCTTCCTGTGCATCACGCAGCAAATCCGCGTCCCGGCAATGCATCTGCACATTGGCCAAAGCGCGCTCCAGGCCACGCTCTCGATGGACATTGCCGTGCTGGCGGGCGTAGTTGATCTGGTTCTGAATTTCAGCGGACCGATACTGGCAAGCCGGGTTATCGGCCCAGGCGGGCAAGGCCATCGCACTTAATACCGCACTCAAGCACCATACAGAACGTTTCATTGTTGTTACTCCTGCAGTGTTCATCCGGATAGCCATCATACAAGCTCGATTCTGATTTACCTCAGGTGGACGATTGGAATAGACTTCGTCGATTTGTCACGAAAACGTGATTAAATTCGAAAATTCTTCTGTTTATGTCATATTCAAGTAACAAAATTGTCGCAAATTGTGCCGAGAAATTTACACAACTTGTCTTTAAGCATAAAACAGTTCAGTTACACTCAAAATCCTCATAAAGCAAACTTTTACTTTTAATCGTGTTCAACATCACCACCAGGAAACTGATCTTTTTCCTGTGCGCTGCTTTGATTGTGTTGTGGCTCTTTCCCTTTGCGCACGTCAACGAAAGTTTGCTCAACTCTTCCCAAGCGTATTCAGCCTGGCACACCAGCGTGCTCAACTCCTTGATGCCTTTGTCGATTCTGGCCGTTGCCAGTTTGATCTGGGCGGAAAGAGCCGTGTCCGCTTGTCTGGCCATGGCCGTCAACACCGTCCTGTTTGTACTGGCGATCAAGAATATCTGCGATACCGCTGACCGCTTCTCGCGGGTCTGCGGCATTGATATTTCAGTTTCCTATGGGGCCATGTTGTATGGGCTGTGCATGGCTACCCTGTGGGTGCTGCTGCTGAGCTATCGCTGGAAAAGTCCTAAGGAGCAGCCTGGCTCCTCGGGCGACTTAAGCCTGTAATCAGGACTTTTCCTCTCGTCCCTGCATCACCATAATGGTTTGCTGCATCAGGGCACAAAGGGTTTGCTTGCCCTCTTCCACCGCAAAAACCTCGGCCTGCGTCACGATCAGGCTACGTCCATGACGCACGACCGAGCCACGGGCCAGTAAAGCCTGCCCCTTGGCCGGAGCCAGAAAGTTCAACTTGTATTCCACACTCAGAACACTGGCTCCCAGAGGCGTACAGCTCATGGCGGCATAGCCGCCTGCTGAATCGGCAATCATGCCCACCACGCCGCCATGTACGAAACCATGCTGTTGCTGCACGCCCTCCCAATGCGGTAGATGGATCTCGACCAAACCTGCCTCAACCACAGGCATGGTGGCGCGAATCAGGCTCATCGCCTGCTGGCGGGAAAAGCTGTCTTGCACAGCCTGAGCCACTTGTGGATCCAGTACCGCCTTGGTTTGCGGGGCTGATGATGTCATGGCTGGAGTCTCCTTTATTCTTTTCGTATAAACAGCAGCTTCAAGCCGGATGGAAAGGCCAGAAAACGGGGATCAACATCACGCCCAAAACCCAGAAAATCAAATTCAAGGGCAAACCCACTTTCAGAAAATCCACAAAGCGATAGCCACCCGCGCCATAAACCATGGTGTTGGTCTGATAGCCCACAGGCGTGGCAAAGCTGGTGGAGGCTGCGAAGGTCACAGCAATCAGAAAGGGAGTGGGGTCCACGCCCATCATTGTCGCGGTGGACATCCCTATCGGCGTCAGCAAGACAGCAGCGGCGGCATTGCTCATGAACTCCGTCAGCGTCAGAGCCATCAGGTAGACCACGGCCAACACGGTCAAGGGCCCAAAAGACTTCACCAGACCAACCGTGTTTTCGACCAGGAACTGGGCGGCACCCGTCTCGCTCATGGCCATCCCCAAGGGCAGCAAGCCCGCCATCAAAATGATGATGCGCCAGTCTATGGCGTCGTAAACATCGTCCGCCTTCAGACAACCGGCCAGCGTCATGGCCACGGCCCCGAACAGGGAAGTGATACTGATAGGTACCCAGCCCAAGGCAGGCAGCAGAATCACCAGGGCCATGGTGATCAATGCAAACGGTGCGCGCCAGCCCATTGCCTTTTCAGCCTCACGTTCGGACAGCACGATGATATTGCTGTCTGCCCGCAAATCCGATGCCTCTGCTGCCGGGGTCAACATCAACAAGATATCGCCCACTTGCAAACGCACGGCGCGCAGTTGCTCACGCAAGACCTGACCACGGCGATGAAGCCCCAGAACGGTAGCGTTCTTGTGCCAGCCCGCCCCCAAACTCCCCAAGGTACGGCCACTGATACGCGAACGAGGTGCAATCATCACCTCGGTCAAGACCTGATCCACCTGCTCAAAAGACTGCTGTTCCAGCTTGAACTGCGGGTCTACTTCCAGACCAGCTTCTTTGCGCAGCTCGTCCAGCTTGGTCCAATCGCCACGCGCCAACAGCACGTCATCCTGTTCAATCTTCTGCTCTCGCGGGCCCCACACTTTGGTATTGCCACGCAGTAACTCCAGCACGAACACACCATACTGCTCGCCCAGCTTGGCATCGCCCACGGATTGGCCGATCAAGGAGGAATCGGGCATCACCCGCAACTCGGTAATGTATTTGCCCAGCTCATATTGTTCGACCAGTTCGCCGCCACGAGCATCAGGCAATAACCAGCGCCCTATGGTCAGCAAGTAAATACAACCCACAACCATGCAAATCACGCCTAGTGCAGTGAACTCGAACATGGTGAAACCGGGGTGGCCCAGATCGCGGGCAATGGCATTGACCAGCAGGTTGGTAGAAGTCCCAACCAAGGTACAGACCCCGGCCATTTGCGAGACATAGGACAAGGGGATCAGCGCTTTGGAGGCCGACATGCCTATCCGTGCGCTGGCGGCCATGACGATGGGAATGAATACCGCCACCACCGCCGTGTTATTGACGAAGGGGGCAATCACCGCCAGGACCAGAAACAGGACCAGCAGAAACTGAAACGGGGAGCGGGCCTTGCCCAGCAAGTCCCCAATCCCCGACAGCGCGCCGCTATTTTGCAGCCCGGCTGCCAGCACAAACATAGCGGCGACGGTGACCGTGGCTGGATTGCTGAAACCACCCACAGCCTGCTCCGGAGTCACCAAACCCAGAACCGCCAGGGTGCTGAGCACCAGCAAGGCAATGGCATCTATTCGGAGTTTTTCTGTAGCAAACAAGACAATCGCGACTAAAGCCAGACCCAAGACCACTGCAATCTCTGTTGTCATGCTGCCCCACTCCTGTTTTTGCTGTGCTGTTCAGTATAGGTAAAAATGCAGCGCACCAAGCGCTGCATTTCGCTGTACTAAACAAAAAAACACAAGTTCTCAAAACAGGAAAAGTAAAACCTTCAAACTTTGAAGCGCCCTGGACACAGGGCTACCCTTGCAAGGCTTAGACCAGCAGCATCACCAGGAACACCAGCCCCAGCAAGGCGATATAGGCTTTGGCATGAATGCTGTCCGGGATCTTGCCGATCCAGCGCGAGGTAAAACGAATCCCCAACCAGGAGCCGATCACCAGCACCAGACATGCTTTCAAGTCGATATAACCCGCATGCCATGGCCCCAAGGAATCCGCATTCCAGGCCAGCATGGCGTAGGTCAGGCTACCCACCACCGCCATTGGCAAGGACAAGGGGTTCGCCGCTGCCGTGGCAGCGGTCATACTGGCACCGCGTCGGCGCATCAAGGGGACGGTAATCACGCTCCCACCCACACCCAGAAAGGCCGCTATTGCACCAATAACCACCCCGGCTCCGGCACTGCTGGCCTTGCTTAAAGGACGCATGGCATTGCTGGCTTCCTGGGTGAAACCGGAACGAAACAGGCTATCTAAAATCGTCAGCCCAAGATACACCACAAAAACCCAGCGCACCCAGGACCCATTCAAGGCCATGGCTGCTATCGCACCGGGAATCGCCCCCAAGGCGATGAACAAGAGCAAAGGACGCACCTGCCCCCAAGGCACCGTACCTGCCTTGTGATGTCGCCAGGTAGACAGGCCTGCACCAAAAATCATGACGCAGGTAGAAGTAGCCACCGCAATATGCATGGCGGCCTGCCCCATCTGACTGTCCACGCCATACATGCCGATCAGCACCGAATACAGCACGGGGACCACCACAAAACCGCCACCGAAGCCAAACAGCACGGTGGTCACCCCGGCCAGCAAACCAAAAAACAGCAATAGAAAATACATAGCCGCAAATCAAAAGAGATGACAAAGTCCAAGAATAAGTCGCCCCGCTTTGGCTGGCATGCTAAAACTGGTCAACAATACTTTCGTTTCGGCCAAGGGCTTGCTTATGCACAATGTACGACTGGATAGCGTGGATGCCACCCCTCGCCCCTTGCTGGCGATTGGCACGGATTACGCACCGGGCACGCTGCTGGATTTTCACGTACACCGACGGGCGCAAATGCTCTATGCCATGACGGGGCTGATGGAAGTAGAAACCGACGATGGCGCCTGGGTGATTCCGCCGTATAGCGGCGTGTGGATTCCGGCTGGCAAGCGCCATCGCGTACGCATGCAAAGTGCCAGCACACGCAGCTTATATATAGAGCCGGAAGCGGCCCCCCGCAGCAGCACACATTGCGAAGTGCTGGTCATTACACCCTTGCTGCATCACTTGCTACTGGCCTCCCTGGCCTTGCCCGCCCTGTACGAGGTAGATGGGCGCGACGGCGCTTTGGCTCAACTGCTTCTGCATGAAGTTGGTCTGGCGCAAACCATGCCGCTCTTTGCCCCCATCCCTCAAGACCCATCGCTCGCCAAGCTGTGCAAAGACTTTTTAAGTCAGCCCAATATCCAAAGCACACCGGAACAATGGGCCGAGCAAGTCAATAAAAGCCTGCGCAGTTTTACACGCCTGTTCCGCCAACAAACCGGCATGAGCTTTAGTGAATGGCGACAACAAGCCTGCCTGCTGGCAGCCCTGGCCAAGCTGTCTGCGGGTCAATCCGTCACGCAGATTGCGCTGGATCTGGGTTATGACAGCTCCAGCGCCTTTTCCACCATGTTCCGTCGCCGCTTGGGGCAAGCACCCAGCAACTTCATTCGTGTTCCCTAGAGCGACTGACAAGACAACAGCTTGATGAAAGCAGAAACAAAAAGGCCCCCGGAGCTCTGAAATCCGGGGGCCTGGCACTGCCCGCCTCAACTTATAAGCGGCTTACCGTCAGGACTGGGGCTTAACGCGTGATACGCGCCCGTCCACCAATCGTTGCGGCCAGACTGGCCACGAAGGCACCCACCAGCAAGGATGCAAATGCCCACAGTGCGAAAGCCGCGGCTGCCTTGCGAGCGGTATCTGCCGCCTCACGTGCTTGCTGCTCCAGCTTGTCGGCCGTTTCCTTGGCTTGCTTTTGCACGGAGTCCAGGCGCTCCTTGGCCTGCTCGGGCGTCAAGCCGGTACGGTTGGCCACCAGACGCAGCAAGTAATCCTGATCCTGCTGAGACACCTCGCCTTCCTTCAGGCTGCGAGCCAGAATCCGGCTGACTTCACGTTCCGGATTGGCAGTCTGGGCAGGCGCATTGGCAGGATCTGCCGGACGCAGCAGGGTATCGGTGAAATAGCTCAAGCCAGGGCCTTGCGCCTGATCCTTGCCTGCCTGGCCAACCACGGCCGATGCCGCCCCCACTCCTGCCCCGGCCAGATTCGCTCCTGCCTGTGCCGTACCCGACACCAGCGAGGCTACGCCTGAGCCCAGCAAGAAGACGCTGACCACTGCACTAACGGCCCAAACCAGAAAGCCATGCGCCGTATCGCGGAAATGAACTTCGTCCCCATGAACCCCCGTCCAGTTGGTACGCAGACGTCCGGTGACGTAACCCGCAATACCGTAGGCAATGATCTGCGTGACAAAGAGCCAGACAATCGTGCCAATGGCCATTGTGGTGCCCGAGGCCCCGTCATTGCCCCACGGAGAGATCGCCATGAAACCCAGACCTGTCCCGCCTACCAGCAAGGTCACCGTCAAGGCAGCAGCAATGACCGCGCCCCCGATGACCGCGCCCCAAGACACTGCGGAGTGTGAGGACTCCGCCAAGGCCGGCGTTCCCAAACCTGCATCCGAACCAAATTGCGTTGTAGCCATGATGATTCCTTATTTCAGATTGTGATCGCAGGCAACTTAGTGCCAGAAAAGAGCCAGCAAAATGATGATAGGGATAGGAACACCCAAGAGCCATAAAAGGATCGATCGCATAAGCCCTCCGTTTGATTGAAGAAACAAGAAATGAATGCAGCAAAAAACAAACACTTCGCAATTATTCTAGGCAGATAAAAAATCGATAAATTTTATAAAATGTAAAAAGCGAAACTGAATCAGAACGCATGACAGCAAGCCATATTGCCCTCAATGCAGACAGAGAAATAACCCCATATATAAAGGGGTTAAAAGCCGTTTTACATGCACTCCACAGAGGCAAACCGGAAAGAAGCAGGCTATACCATCAGGCAACACACATTCCAAGGGCAGGTTCCACCCAAGCATTTCGCACAGAGTCTGTATGGCAATCCGTGCTTATTTTTTATTATCTTGAAATACTTGATTACGCGAATGATTTAATTGAATAGCAGCAACAATAAATAAACAAAATAGCTGCGATAAGAAAAACGAAGGTAAACAGAAAATAATTATCGAAAAACAAGAAAGCAGAAAAAGAACTTCAGAAATGAAGTAAACAGGGAAATTCCAAAACAGCTATTTCAGACCCAGACATTCACGCCTGCACATGGAATCCATCCGGCCAGCACGCCACCATCCTGCCCTTGCTGACAGCCTGCATCCCACACGCATCTGCCCTCAAAAGCGACAAAGAAAGCCATAAAACCGTGCATGGAAGGGGCAGACTCGGTTATCCTGTTGCCTCCATTCAAGCTCGGCCGCTGCGGTGGTAAACCGCGCATCATGCGCCTTCTGTATCCCGATACTGCCAAAGACGGCCTGCATTCACAGAGCCTAGCCTATGAGCGACCTCCAAAGTCTGATCGAATCGGCGTGGGAACAACGAGCTTCCCTCTCCCCCCAGGAACACA
Organism: Alcaligenes faecalis; assembly: GCF_009497775.1. Lineage (NCBI taxonomy): Bacteria > Pseudomonadati > Pseudomonadota > Betaproteobacteria > Burkholderiales > Alcaligenaceae > Alcaligenes > Alcaligenes faecalis. The sequence continues at coordinate 1,698,100 of NZ_CP031012.1, read as the reverse complement.
GCATTGAACTGCGCACGGCCATCCATACCGTGATCGAAAAGCTGGATTACGGTTCCCTGCGTGTGGCGGAAAAGATCGACGGACAGTGGCAGGTCAACGACTGGGTCAAGAAAGCGATTCTCCTGTCCTTCAGAATCAAGGAGAACCGCGTCATGGCCAGCGAACCCGCTCCCTTCTATGACAAGGTGCCGCTGAAATTCGAGCAGCATGACCAGGCCGCCTTTGCCCAGGCAGGCTTTCGCGCCGTTCCCGGTGCCGTGGTGCGCCAAGGCGCTTACGTGGCTCCCGATGTCGTGCTGATGCCCTCTTTTGTGAACATCGGCGCGTATGTCGGTGAAGGCACCATGGTTGATACCTGGGCTACCGTCGGCTCCTGCGCCCAGATCGGCAAGCATGTTCACCTGTCGGGCGGCGTCGGTATCGGCGGGGTATTGGAGCCTCTGCAAGCCAACCCCACTATCATTGAGGACAACTGTTTTATCGGTGCTCGTTCCGAAGTGGTGGAAGGGGTCATCGTGGAAGAGAACTCGGTGCTGGCCATGGGCGTATTCCTGTCGCAAAGCACCAAAATTTACGAGCGCGAAACGGGCAAGATTTATCAAGGCCGTGTCCCTGCCGGTTCGGTAGTGGTCCCTGGCTCCCTGCCTTCGGCCGATGGGCTGTACAGCCTGGCCTGCGCCATCATCGTCAAGCGTGTGGATGCCCGTACCCGCGCCAAGACCAGTATTAATGATTTACTTCGCGCCTGAACATGAGCACTGACTTTTCTGTACTAGACACCCTGAAAGCCCTGATTGCCCGCCCCTCGGTCACCCCCGAGGACGCCCACTGCCAGCAATGGCTGGGCGCAAGGCTGGAGCAAGCGGGCTTTAGCCTGGAACATCTGCCCAGCGGCCCGGTGTCCAACCTGTGGGCCCGCCGTGGCACCCAGGCGCCCTTGTTTGTTTTTGCCGGTCACACGGATGTGGTGCCTACCGGGCCGGAAGCGGCCTGGGACTCGCCCCCGTTTGAACCCACCGTGCGCGACGGACAACTATATGGCCGTGGCGCTGCGGATATGAAAGCCTCGATTGCGGCCTTCATCCACGCGGTCGAGGAATTTACCCAGGCCCATCCAGAGCACAAAGGCTCGATTGCCCTGCTGCTGACTTCGGATGAGGAAGGCCCGGCCACCGACGGCACCGTGCATGTTTGCCGAGTCCTGAAAGAACGTGGCGAACAACTGGACTACTGCATCGTGGGCGAGCCCACCTGCTCGCGCCAATTGGGTGACACCATTAAAAATGGCCGGCGCGGCTCCTTGTCCGGTCACCTGATCGTGAAGGGTCGCCAAGGTCATGTAGCGTACCCGCAATTGGCCATCAACCCGCTGCATGTGTTCGCTCCGGCGCTGCACGAACTGACAGACCGCATGTGGGACGCTGGCAATATCGACTTTCCGCCTACCAGCTTTCAGATCTCCAATATCCATGCCGGTACCGGCGCGAGTAATGTGATCCCCGGTCAGCTGGATGTGCATTTCAACTTCCGTTTCTCCACCGAGCAAACACCTGCCGGTCTGCAAGCCGAAGTGGAGTCCATTTTGCGCCGCCATGGCGTGGACTTCCAACTGGAGTGGACGGTGGGTGGCGAGCCCTTCCTGACCGAGGCCGGCCCGCTGAGCCAGGCCCTTGCCAAGGCCATTGAAACCGAAACCGGCGTGGAAACCGATCTGTCCACGACAGGCGGCACCTCGGATGGTCGCTTTATCGCTAAAATCTGCCCTCAAGTGGTCGAATTTGGCCCGCTCAACGCCAGCATCCATCAAATCAACGAACACGTTGCCGTTGCTGATCTTGAGCCCCTTAAAAACATTTATCGCCGTACATTGGAATCCCTGCTTTGTTAAGCCCTTGCATCGATAATTCCTCCCTGCTGGAAGCCCAGCAGGAACTGCGCACCGTGCGCGACTTGTTGCGCTGGTCCGTCAGCCAGTTCAACCGCTGTCAGTTGGCCTTTGGTCACGGCAGTGACAATGCCTGGGACGAGGCTGCGTATCTGCTGCTGCACACCCTGCATCTGCCCCTGGACACGCTGGACCCGTATCTGGACGCCACCGTGCTGGAGTCCGAGCGCGCCGCCTATCTGGCCCTGGTCGCACGCCGCTGCAACGAGCGCGTGCCCGCCGCCTACCTGACCGGCGAAGCCTGGCTGCAAGGCCATCGCTTCCGTGTCACCGCCGACACCATTGTGCCGCGCTCTCCCATTGCTGAATTGCTGGCCGAGCAGCTGCAACCCTGGATTGCCGACCCGGACGCCATCTACAACGCCCTGGATTTGTGCACCGGCTCGGGCTGCCTGGCTATTTTGACGGCGCTGGCTTTCCCGCAAGCCCAAGTTGATGCCGTGGATCTGTCGGACGCCGCACTGGAAGTGGCCCAGTCGAACATCGATGCCTTTGAGCTGAACGATCGCATGAGCCTGTACAAGAGCGATCTGCTGGATCAATTGCCGCAAACCGCCTACGACCTGATCATTTGCAACCCGCCCTATGTGAATGAGCAGTCCATGCAGAACCTGCCCAAGGAATACCAGCACGAGCCCCAACTGGCCCTGGCTGGTGGTGATGACGGTATGGACCTGGTGCGTCGCATTCTGGAAGCGGCCCCCAACTTCCTGTCGCCCGAAGGCGTGCTGGTACTGGAAATCGGCAATGAGTACGACAATTTCATCGCCGCTTTCCCGGAGCTGGAGCCTATCTGGCTAAGCACTGAAACCGCTGAAGACCAGATTCTCTTGTTAAGCCGGGAGCAACTGGCTCTGTGATACGCGCAACTGGAATTACGCTGCGTCGCGGCGTCAAAGTCCTGCTGGACAATACTGATTTCATCGTCAATCCGGGCGAGCGCCTGGGCATTGTGGGCAAAAACGGCGCGGGTAAATCCTCGCTGTTTGCCTTGCTGCAAGGCGAGCTGGATCTGGACGGGGGTGACCTGAGCATCCCCGAAGTCTGGGAAGTGGCCAGTGTGCGCCAAACCATTCCGGACCGTGACCGCCCTGCCCGCGAATTTGTTATCGACGGCGACGAGCGTTTGCGTGCCTTGCAGGAAAAACGCGCCAACACGCCCGATAGCGATGGCCAGACCATTGCCGAGCTGGAAAACGCCCTGATCGAAGCCGATGCCTGGTCCGCCCCCTCGCGTGCCGAGCAATTGCTGGCCGGTCTGGGTTTCCGCCCCAACCAGTGGATGCTGCCCGTGCGCGAGTTCTCCGGTGGCTGGCAAATGCGCCTGTCCCTGGCCCGCGCCCTGATGGCTCCTTCTGACCTGCTCTTGCTGGACGAACCCACCAACCACCTGGACTTGGACGCCATGCTCTGGCTGGAGCGCTGGCTGACGTCCTACCCCGGCACCGTGTTGCTGATTTCGCACGACACCGAGTTTCTGGATGCCGTGGCCCGTTCGATTCTGCACGTGGATCAAGGCAAGCTGGTTCGCTACAAAGGCGGCTATAACGACTTTCTGGTGCAGCGTGCCGAGCGTGTACAACAAAGTCAGATCGCCTACGAGCGTCAAACCCGTGAAGCCGCAAGGCTGCAAAGCTTTATTGACCGCTTCAAGGCCCAGGCCACCAAAGCCAAGCAGGCACAAAGCCGCGTCAAGGCTCTGGCCCGCATGCAGACCGTAACGCTCTTGCGCGACGACTCAAGCGTTTCCATTCGCCTGCCCTCGCCCGAGTACACACCCGATCCCTTGCTGACATTGGATCAGGCCGATCTGGGTTACCCCGGTCAGGACAAGGCGATTTTGAGCCAGGTCCGCCTGATGGTGCGCGGCGGTGCCCGTGTGGGTATTTTGGGGATGAACGGTGCGGGTAAATCCACGCTGGTCAAAACCCTGGCTGGCAAGCTGGAACCCATCAAGGGCGAACGCCTGGAATCCAAAGGTCTGGTGATCGGCTACTTTGCTCAGCACCAGCTGGACTCCATTGACCCGGACTCTACTCCCCTGCAACATCTGGCGCGTCTGGCTCCGGATGTGCGCGAGCAGGAACTGCGCAATTACCTGGGCTCTTTCGGTTTTAGCGGTGATATGGTCACCAGCCTGACAGCCCCCTTCTCCGGGGGTGAAAAGGCACGTTTGGCCCTGTCCCTGATTGTCTGGCAAAAACCCAACCTGCTCCTGCTGGACGAGCCAACCAACCACTTGGACGTGGATACCCGTGAAGCCCTGGCGGCAGCCCTGGCTGATTACGGTGGCAGCGTGCTGCTGGTATCGCACGATCGCCATTTGCTGCGTTCTACCGTTGATTCTTTCTGGATCGTGGCCGATGGCCAGGTTCAGGAGTTTGATGGCGACCTGGAAGACTACCGCGACTGGCTACTGGCCCGCAGTGCGCAATCGCGCTCGGAAGCTCGTCAGGAAGCACGTGCGGATACGGGTGGCGAAGGCACAGACCGCAAGACACAACGGCGTCAGGAAGCCGAGCTGCGCCAACGTCAGGCTCAGCAACGCAAGCCACTGGAAAGCCGCTTGAAGAAAGTGGAGTCGGCCATGGAGAAAGCTCAGCTGCGTTTGCAGGAGCTGGATACCTTGATGCAGGACCCGGACTTTTATTCGGACAGCTACAAGGACCAACGTCCCGCTTTGATGACTGAACATGGTGAACTCACCAAGACACATCAAACGCTGGAAGAAGAATGGCTGGAAATTCAGGAAGCGATGGAAGAAATTGGGCGGCAGGTCTAGACCAATCGACTCCATTCTGTTCGTGAACTCCTAAAAAGAAGGCGCCATATCTGCAAAGATTGGCGCCTTTTTGTTGGAAGCTCTTGATGGTCTGTAAAACGCACATCGAAGCCTTACGAGTTTGCTGACTCCTGGGTATCTGAGCCAGGACTATGAGCAGACGATCTATACACTCGTAAACTTGGCTATGTCATCTCGTTCTTCGTTTTGCTGTATGCCATTCAGCGCATACGTTTAGCCAAGGTGAGTCCGGCCAGCAAACAACAACAACAACAACAACAACAACAACAACAACAACAAACTCATGTGAGCCAAAACTCACTCGAAAACCGGCTCGCCAACTCCGCTCACTTCCCCGCTTTCCCAGGGCTCGCACAACCCAAATACCCACACAGCAAATCCACAATGGCTTCTTCCACCTGCTCCGGTGGATACGGCACACCGGGCGGAATGATCGCGCCATGAATCAGGGACTCCAGACTTTGCATCACCACCCAGGTGGCTAAATCCAGATCCTGCGGAGCGACCTCACTGCGATGCTCTTCCAGCAACTGACGAATGCGGTCACGAATACTCTGGTCCGCCTGGCTCTCGCTGGCTGGCGCATCAAAGAAAGGAAAATCCTTTTCCAATACCCGATGCAATTCCGGGTCCACCCGATGCGCGGCCAACCAGGCTTTGACCAGATCACTCAAGCGCCCCCGCAAACCCAGGGACTGCGTATCGGCCAGACTGCTTTCCATGGCCTGATTCATTTGCAAGGCATGGCGCTCGTGCAAGGCGGCAATCAGGGAATCCTTGTTCGGGAAGTACTGATACACCGAGCCCACGCTGACTCCAGCCACTTCCGCGACCACGTTGGTATTGGTACCGGCATAGCCACGCTCGGATAAAACGCGAGCCGTTGCCTCCAAAATCGCCTCCACCAAAGCACGGGAACGGCTTTGACGCGGGATACGACGGGCTTGAGGGAGCGTTGGCATAGGGACTCCGAATGCGAGTTTTCGATGTGAGCAATTATTCATATTATCTCAAATATCGAGCAATTACTCATGTTTGGAGTGTTTCATGTCTGTACCCAATTCGGCGCAAGCCACCTCGAAGGCGCAGTCACCACCTGCCGCCAATGTTTTTCTAACGCTGCTGCCTATTACGCTGGCCGTGTTCGTCAGTTTCCTGAGCATCGGTCTGCCGCTTCCCGTGCTGCCCTTGCACGTACACGATGTGCTGGATAGGAGCACGCTGGTCGTGGGCCTGGTTGTGGGTGTTCAATTTGCAGCCGCTTTGCTGTCACGAGCCTGGGCCGGGAATCTGGCTGATACGCAAGGCTCCAAACACGCCGTCATGCTGGGACTGATGGTGATGTGCTTGTCCGGTCTGGCCTATCTGGCTTCTTTAAGCTTTGTCAGCACACCTACCCTGTCGGTCTGGGTACTGGTGATTGGCCGTATCTTGCTGGGCTGCGGTGAAAGCCTGATTGTGACGGGTGCCTTGAGCTGGGGCATTGGTCTGGTTGGCCCTCAAAATGCAGGCAAAGTCATGGCCTGGGTCGGTGTGGCCATGTACGGCGCCTATGCCATTGGTGCTCCGTTGGGGGTTGCCGTCAACCAGGATTACGGCTTTAACGGTATCTCCGTCGCCGTCACTCTGTTGCCATTGATTTCCCTAGTGATGCTGCTCAAGGTCCGTGCCACCGCCCCCACCGCGCTGCGTCGCACCCCTTTTTACAAAGTCCTGGGTCTGGTCTGGGGCGCTGGTATGGGCTTGCTGCTGTGCAGTGTCGGTTTTGGTAGTCTGACCGCCTTTATTGCCCTGCTCTTTGCCGATCGCAACTGGGGCAATGCTTCGCTGGCCTTCACTGCCTTTGGCGTCGCCTTCATTGCTGCGCGCATGTTCTTTGGTCATCTACCCGACAAGCTGGGCGGAGCACGCGTCGCATTGTTATGCGTGCTGGTGGAAGCTGTTGGCCTCTTGCTGATCTGGGGAGCCCACAACCCTGCCATTGCCTACCTGGGTGCCGCCTTGACCGGATGGGGCTACTCCCTGGCCTTTCCTGGTTTTGGTGTGGAAGCCGTGCGCCGCGCCCCACCCGAGAGCCGAGGTGTCGCCATGGGTGCCTATGTTGCCTTTCTGGACATCTCTTTAGGCATCACCGGGCCCGCCTTGGGGGCAGTGGCAGGAACCTGGGGGCTGGAAGCGATTTATCTGGTCAGTGCCGTGGTAGTCAGCTTGTCGGTACTGGTGGCCTTGCGTTTGATGCGTAGCCCTCTGGCCAAGGCTTGAAGCTCATCCCCCGAAGCAATTTCGTCATAACAAGAGGGACTGAGGCTGCGTAAAGGCAGGCTCAGTCCCTTTTTACAAGCTAGACACCGTCCTCAACGGCAGCTAGGTACAGCCTTATGGGGCTACATACAAAAGACGGCCCTGCTTTTTGGCTTGTTCCAGCTCCTGCACAACTTGCTGGCGCGTCTTATGAGTACCATCGGCAGGCAAGACGGGATACTCATCGTCTGCGAAGTCCAGCAAACCGGCTTGTTGCGCTTCTTGCAACTCCTGAACAACCTGAGCACGAGTTTTAACAGGGCCGCGCGGCACGTGGGGATAGCCATGCGCCGCTACGCTGATCAGCCCTTGTTCGCGTGCCAGCTCCAATTCCTGCACAACCTGAGCGCGACTCTTGCTGTAGACCTGCCCCTGTACGGAGGCAGAACCGTCAGCGGCCCAAGCGGATGCTGAGGCCATCAATGCCGTGCAAGCTAATGTCCATAAACCTAATTTCATGATGAATCTCCTTGATTAAAAAAACGCCTTGCTGCCTGGACCTATACAGACCGGGCAAAGGGGGGCGCGATGGGATTGGGTGGCGAAGAACGCAGCAGCACAGCCAGACACAAGGCCAGCAAACTGCACCAAAACACCAGGTTGTAGGCGCTGATCTGTGCTGCCACCTGTGATTCACGAGCCAGAATGCGAGCCAGACCGGCCAAACCTGCAGAGGCTCGCTCCATGACCAAGGGGTCACCCTCTACAAGATGACTGCTGAGGCTGCTGCGGCTGATATCGCCGGCCATGCGCAGCCAAGTGGAAACCAGCGTGGCTGCGGCGACAGGCGTAAAGACACGCGCGATGGGGACATACACGCCCAATGCCACTCCATGTTGGGGATTCAGATTGGTCACAAAGGCAGCAATCAAACCAATCAACATGCTGCTCTCGCCCACAGACTGCAAAATCAGCATCGAGACAAACTGTTCTACCCGCCAGTCGTGGCTGATATGAGTCCCCAAGCAGGCCGTGAACGCGAGAATGCTTAAACCGATAATCATCATCAGGCGTGGCTCAAGACGGCGACCCAGATAAATTGCCAAGGGGGTCGAGGCCAGATAAGCCCAAAACGCTATCCAGGTGGCGGCGCCTGCTTGCAGCGGCTTCAAGTCGCCCATCTGCGTCAGAAAGCTGGGAATCAGCAAGGACGTTGGCGTCATCAGTACACCGAACAGGCAAGCAATCATCAGACAGATACGAATATTGCGATTGCCCAGGGCCATCAGACTGGCAAAGGAGTTTTGCCTGCGCATGCCACGCCCTATTGCAGCCACGACAAGCAGCGCGCCCCCAGACAAGGCTGAAACAACCAGACCAGAGTCGCTCCAGCCCAAGCGTTCAGCCGACTCTATCCCCACAAAAGCCAGGACCAGGCCGGTGCAAAACAGGGCCATACCACCCCAGTCCGCGTTTTGCAGTTGCGGCCGGTCTACTGGAGCCAATGGCATGGCCTTCCAGGCCAGCAATGCAATCAATGGCCCCACAAAAGCAGTGGGCCAGTAAACCCAATGCCAACTGATTTCTTCCAGCAGGAAACCGGATGTGCCATATCCTGCATCCATGCCAGTTGACACACGCAAGCTGTACGCCGCCATGACAGCCAGCCACAACCGAGGGTGAACGCTGCGCAAAGCCAGGGACATCGTCAAAGGCAGGTAAATTCCCAGACACAGTCCCGCCAAGGCATGCAGACTTAGCAGAACGGGATAATGATGAGCAAAGAAAGGAATCAACAAGGCGACCAAACCCAACAGCAGACTTGGAGCCAGCAAAACCCGAGTCGGCCCGATGACGGTCGCCAGCCATGGTGCAATTGGCATGGAAATCAATTGCGCCGCATTCAAGGCGGTCCCCAACCAGGCAGCTTCCAGCACATCCAAGCCAAACTGACCACGCAAATCCGGTAAGGCAGCAGAAAACAGCCGCCCTTGCACGGTAGTCAGGACCGCACCCAGAAAAATCGCAATCACCGTCAAAACGGGACGTGCAGTTTGCGTATTGGCTACCAGTTGGGAGAGGCGCATGATCAGCCCTCCTGCGCCGGAACGACAGCCAACTGGCGAATCGGTTTCAAGCCGGGCATGTCATAAGCAGCAACAGGAGAACCCGCCGTATCGATCCTGGCTTGGGCCGACATGCCGGGACGCAGGCGCTCCAACTGTGCCTGACCCGGCTCCAGCTCGATACGCACAGGTATGCGCTGCACCACTTTGGTGAAATTCCCGGAGGCATTATCGGCCGGCAACAAGGAGGATTCAGCCCCGCTCATGGGTGCAATCTCGACCACACGCCCCCGCCAATTCCCCCCAGGCAAGCCATCCACGAACAACTCCACCGGCTGCCCCGGCTGCACGCGGGCAAGCTGCGTTTCCTTGTAGTTCGCAATGACGTAGGCCTGCTCCAAGGGGACGATGGAAACAATCTGCGTGCCTTGGTTCAACAAGCTGCCAACTTGCACATGACGCTTGTTCAAGACCCCGTCAAAAGGGGCCACAATCCGCGTATAGCCTAAATTGCGACGAGCAGACTCCAAGGCAGCTTCAACCGATTTCAAATCAGCGGTACGGACCGCACGCTGCCCCTGCAGCACCTTCAGGGAGTTTTTCGCCAGCTCCACTTGCGCCGCCGCAGCTTCACTTTGGCTGATGGCTTCGTCCAAATCAGCCTGGGCGTTTTCATAACCCTGACGTGACAAGGCGCCTTCCTTGACCAGCCTTGCCTGACGTGAAGGATTATTGCGGTATTGCCGCACACGCACCTGCACGGAGCGCAGCTTGGCCTGCGCCTCTTTAATACGCGCCTGCTGCTGTGCAATTTCACTATCCAGATTTTCCAGATTAGCCTGCGCCTTGAACTGATCTGCCTGTGCAGCCGCCACGGCCAATTCGTAATCCGCCGGATCAATCTGCGCAATCAGATCTCCCGCCTTGACCTGCTCATAATCCCCGAAGGGCAAGGCTTTCACGTAGCCCGAAACCTTGGCACTGAGCACCGCAAAGTCGGATTTCACGTAAGCATTCTGAGTGCTCTGTATGCGCCGGCTACTGGTCCACTCGTTCCACTGCGTGGTCGCCAACACGAGCAGCCCAACAATGGCCAAACACCCCAGCCAAGGAGCCAGCCGCAAGCTCAGTGCTTTGCGTCCCGTCGAAGTTGTTGATGTGCTCATTACCGTATTTCTACCCAATCAAAAATCACAACCTAACACCGTTAGTCTATGAGCGAATGATACACTAACATCGTTAGGTTGCAAATATCGGAGAGAACATGGCAACGAAAGCGCCCCGTATTCAACGCGAACACATCATCCAGACAGCGCTGGACCTGCTGGACCAGGAGGGTTTGGAAGGACTGACGTTGCGCAAGCTGGCCCAGGCCCTGAATATTCAGGCCCCCTCGCTGTATTGGCATTTCAATGCCAAGCAAGCCTTGATTGATGGCATGGCTGACGCCCTGGTAGAAAACGTGGCGCGACATTACCCAACTGACCAAGCCTGGGATGAGCAAGTTCGGCACTTGGCCCTGGAGTTCCGGCAAGCCCTCTTGCAAAGACGCGACGGAGCCCGCGTCTTTGCGGGCACCTACGTCGTCACCGACAATGTACTGCGCACCAGCGAAGCCTTTTTATCCGCTTTCATGCAGGCAGGCGCCGACAGCCAATTTGCTGCCGAGGCCAGCTTTAGCCTGATCTACTACATTCTGGGTTTTGTTATGGAAGAACAGGCCTTGGGGCCTGGCAGCACATTGGATCTGCCTTTGCGCAAACAGGCTTTTTTAGAATTGGTCCAAGAAAAATACCCCAGCAACTGGCAAGCACGTGAGGCGATTTTTTCCGATGACTTTACAGGCCGTTTTATCACTGGCCTGAACCTGTTAATTGATGGTACAAAGCAGCACATTCAAAACAAATCATAAACAGACACTCTCAGGACCCGCACATGCACGTTGCTACACAGGATTTTCCCCGTATCTGGGTCTCAAACAGCTCTCCATCCAACTGGAAAGAAGAACTGGAAGCTTTGCTGGATCAAGGACAACGCTTTGTCTTGCTGACCCGCGAGCTGCCCAGTGCAGAGGAAGGTGCAGACAAGGAGGAGTTCTCGCAATGGCTCAAGGACAACCGCAGCCGTTTACGCATTTCCTGTGCTGGCAGTCTGGTGATCGTCGGCAATGCCTTGATGGCCTTTTCCCTGAATGCCTTTGTCGCTCCCTTGAGCGAAAAACTCGGCTTTCCGGTACGTGTGGTGCATGAGGACGATCTGGACGCGCAAGTCGCTTCTTTTCTGGCTGCAAGCCCGGAAGTGGAGAACAGCTAAGCGGCGTGGGTTCCTCTGCCCGTACAGCACCTGCACACGCTGAAACATCAGAAGCTGCAACTTTATAGGCTCTGCACTGTCCATTATCTTTTCTGATTTTGGCTGTCACCCGTTTGAGTCTCTCCCCACTTCCGTCCACGCTGCCGCCTGTACTGGCAGGCCCTATTTTGCGTCGCCTCGATTCCCAGCGCCTGGTCTTATGGCTAGTCGCCAGCTCGGCCTTGACCCTGGACCTGCTCCTGGAAGCAGAGGGTGCCGCGCCCCAACGTATTCCACTAAGTAGCGAACACTGCCGCATCATTCAGTTGGGCAAGCATGCCTTTATCCATTTTCTGGATATACAGCTGACGACCGCCCTGCCCCAGGACACGCTTGTTCACTACGATTTACTCACCTCAACCGATGGTGGGCCAGAGCAAGGGATCGCTGACTGGGCCCCTCATCTGCTGCACCAGGGTCAGACACGACCCAGCTTTGTGCTGGCCAGTCGCGCCGACAATCTGATGTTTGGTTCCTGTCGCAAGCCCCATCACGCCGCGCGCGATGGCCTGGCTCAGGCTGATGCGGTATTGAGCGAACACATTACGCACGCCAATGCCCGGCCTGCCTTACTAATGCTGTCCGGAGATCAGGTCTACGCCGACGATGTGGCTGGCCCCATGCTGGGGGCCATTCATGCCTTGATTGAGCGGCTGGGCTTGTATGGGGAATATCTGGAAGGCGCTGTCGTCTCGAATAGCGAATCTCTTTACCAACACCCCGCCAGCTACTATCGACGCGCGGATCTGCTGCCCGCCTTCAAATCCAACGAGGATCTGCGCGAGCGCTTTTTTGGTGGTGTGGAAAAGCCGATTTTCACCACTGCCAACGCGCATAACCATCTGGTGACACTGGCCGAAGTCATGGCCATGTACTTGCTGGTCTGGTCCCCCACCCCGTGGCAAATCATCCCGGAGCCTGCGCCTCCCAAACTGGAACCTCAACACCAGCAACGCTGGCAAAGTGAGACCATAGCGTTGGATGGTTTCCGTCAGGATCTGCCCCAAGCAGCACGCCTTTTGGCCCACGTGCAAACCTTGATGATTTTTGACGACCACGACATCACCGATGACTGGAATCTGTCTGCCAAATGGGAAAGCACCGCATACGGCCATCCTTTTTCACGACAGATCGTGGGCAATGCCTTGATCGCCTATATGTTGTGTCAGGGCTGGGGGAACCGGCCCGAGGTGTTTGAATCGGTGCTGGATACGGTCACCAGCTGGACCAGCAAGCCGGATGAGCATCAGCGTCTTGAACATGAAACCCAGGATGCACTGATCAAGGAGCTGCTGGAGTTTCGCCAATGGGACTATGTGCTGCGCACCCAACCCACCCTGATCGTGCTGGATACACGTACACGCCGCTGGCATAAGCGTCGTTTGCCAAACCGCCCTTCCGGGTTGATGGATTGGGAATCCTTGACCGAGCTTCAGCACGAACTGCTGGATGAACGCGCCGCCATCATTGTGTCGCCCACGCCCATGTTTGGCGTCAAGCTGATCGAAGTGATTCAAAGCATCTGCACCTACGCAGGCTTTGCTCTGACGGTGGACGCCGAGAACTGGATGGCCCACCGGGGTGCCGCCAACACCATGCTGAACATCTTCAGGCATTCCCGCACGCCCGGTAACTACGTGATTCTGTCCGGCGATGTGCACTATTCCTTTGTCTACGATGTACAGGTCCGCCATAGCGGGCACATTCCACATATCTGGCAGGTCACCAGCAGCGGCATCAAGAACGAATTTCCGGAAGGTCTGCTGAACTGGCTGGATCGCCTGAACCGCTGGCTCTACTCCCCGCGCTCGCCGCTGAACTGGTTTACGCAACGCCGCGACCTGAGCATCAGCCCGCGTCTGCCGGATCAGCGCAAACACGGTGAACGGGTCTGGAATGGCTCCGGAATCGGCCAGATCTGGCTGGATGAAGCAGGCCGCCCCACCCGCATCCTGCATCACAATGCCAACAAAAAGCCGCCTACCGAATTTCTGCCTCCGGATCAGGAACAGAAAGGGTAAGGCGGCTAGCGTCTGGCTACAACAGGCAGAACTTACTGACCCGCTACAGAGCTGACATACGTGGCGATAGCATCACGCTCTTCGTCACTCAAGGTTTGGGCAAAAGAAGGCATGGCACCCATCCCTTCTTTCATCACCTTCAGAATTTGCTCTTTGGAGGGCTGCAACTCATCCAGATCGGGGCCGATGGCACCGGCAGAACCGGCATCAGCCAAGGTATGACAGACCGCACAGGCGATGGGCTTGGCGCCCCCGGTAAACAGAACCTTGCCCTGATCATCGGCCTGGGCCTGACCGGCAACAGCGAACAAACAGGCAGCAACAACAGCTAAGTATTTCTTCATGATTTCCTTCCAAACCCGCCCCGACGTATCGGGGCGGCTTACAACATTCAATGCTTAAACAACGGTGACCGGCAGCATGTGGTCGCGCCAGCTATTGTTCAGATAACCGTGGCTATTGGCCACGCGCTCTTCAGGCTGAACCGTACCGGCTTCACTGGTCGCACGGCTGGCGATTTCGTATTGACCGGGTTTCAGTTCCATCCCCACCACGAATTGACGCCAGGCGTACTTGCCCAGATCCGGCCCCACGAAGTTGGCCTTGACCCAATTCTTGCCGCCGTCCACGGACACTTCCACCTGCTTGGCCGAGGACATGCCACCAAAGGCCAGGCCTTGAACCTGTACCAGACCGGCCTTCACGTCTTCGCCAGGCTCTCCATTCGGGCTGGTGATCCAGGATTTCACCGGCATTTCCCATACCGATTCCTGATTCACATTGGTCTTTTCGCCCATAGGCGTCATGCGGTAGCTGTTTTGCTGAATGCTGGCTGCCGACTGATCCTTGCTGAAGGCCAGTTGCTTGATGTACTTGACGTTGTTCACGCCGGTGTAACCGGGCACGATCAAGCGCAAAGGACCGCCGTGAGCCAAGGGGATGGGCTGACCGTTGATTTCCCAGGCCAGAATCGCATCATCAATGGCTTCCAGAGGCAGGGAACGCTCCACCATGATGGTGTTGGGATCCAGACCTTCCGGGATCTCCTCGCCACCTGTACCAGTCATGTACTTGGCACCGGCTTCCATGCCGCCCGTAGCTTCCAGAACAGCCTTGATAGGCACGCCCGTAAACACCACACAGCCTGCTGCACCCACGGTCCACTTGGTGCCGCTGGGTTTCTCAGGGAAGTAGGCACGACCATTACCAGAGCACTGCAACACCATGGGCACAGCCACCAGTCCCAGGCGTTTCAGCTCGGCAACCGTCATATCTTTCGGGTTCTTTACGCCCTTGATCGACAGCACCCAGGCGTCCGGATCGGCCACGATCTGCTCGGACGGAGGAGCCACGTTATTGCGCACGAACAAACGGTCCAGCGGTGTAATCAAGCCGGAGCCAAAAGCGCTGCGTTTGGTTTCAATGGTGTTGGCACTGTGCACGATCAAGCTGTCGGCATGTTTCCAGGATGCATAGGCTGGCAGGGCTTTGGTCTGCGTTTTTGCCTTTTCCTGAGCCAGTGCCGCTGACAAGGGTGTCAGGCTTGCAGTACCGGCCAGGGCCATCACCCCGCCCGTCGACAAAAGCATGCGCCGGCGTGAGAGATTGCTGGGTTCCATGATCGCCTCCATGTGTGTTTGTTATCTGTAATTAATTTAGGCTTCGATTTTATGGGGGCACTAGCTTTATAACTAGAATCTATAACCCTTATATATAACGCTCATATAGAGGATTAAAGAAGGAATATGAAAGCGGGAAAGGCGCTTGAAACAAGGGTTTCCTTGCAAGCGCGGCTTTTGTCCAAAACGTGAAATAAGGCGTAAAACTTTTCCTGGGCGGTGTTAGCGCCGGGCAGGATAGTTAATGAAGATGAACGGTTTGAAATCTGAAACGCCAAAAAAACAACGTCTGTTTGAAATTTTCATGACATGCTGCGGGCCATAAAAAAAGCCCCCGGAATTTCCGGGGGCCTTCAAACTGCGATGGTCTGACTCAGTATTTGCTTCGCTTTTTAGCTAACAGGATCCAGCTTGGCAATCGCCAAAGCCAGAGTCTTGCTGCCGACTTCACGGAACTGAATCAAGGCCTGGGCATCGTCACCCTGACCCGTCAGATTAATGATGGTGCCTTCACCAAAGCGGTTGTGATGCACCCCCTGCCCCACACGGAAAGTCTGGCCATTCACTTCCAGCACGCTGGTGTGACTGCGACCGCCGTAAGGCTGGGCCGAATAGCTCTTGTCCTTGGACTCCCAGCTTTGACCACGACGGAATGCGCCCGAACTGGCCTCTGACTGCATGGGCGAGCTGGTATAGCGAGCCGACAACCATTTGATGTGTTGCTCCGGCAGCTCTTCCAGAAAGCGCGAACGCATGGCGTAACGCGTCTGGCCGTGCAGCATGCGGCTTTGCGCCAGGGTGATGTACAGACGCTGACGCGCCCGCGTAATCGCCACGTACATCAAACGACGCTCTTCCTCGATCCCACCGGGATCGAACAAGCTGTTCTCATGCGGGAACAAGCCCTCTTCCAAGCCGGTAATGAAGACCGCATCAAACTCCAGACCTTTGGCGGCATGGATCGTCATCAGCTGAATGGCGTCCTGGCCTGCCTGGGCCTGATTGTCCCCTGCCTCCAGAGAGGCATGAGTCAGGAAGGAGCCCAAAGGCGACATGGGAGCCAGCACGGAGGCAGCCGGTTGATCCGGGTTCTGCATGGCCTGCTCGGACTCGCCCGCCACAGCTTCAGGGACTCGACCTGCGGGCAGTTCTGCAAAGCCTTCTTCACCTACAAAAACCGTGGCCGCGTTGACCAACTCCTGCAAGTTTTCCAGCCGCTCAGCACCTTCGCGGTCGGCCTGGTAATGGGCCAGCAAGGTACTGTCGTGGACAACATGCTCGATCAGTTCGGGCAAAGACAGGATCTGCGCCTGGCTGGCCATATCCTGAATCAGGTTCGAAAAGCGCATCAAGCTGGCCGCCGCACGCCCTTGCAGGTAGGGAATCGCACGCAACAAGCTGGTACCACGTTCACGCGCCAGATCAGCCAGTTGCTCGACAGAGCGGGCACCGATACCACGAGTCGGGAAGTTCACGACGCGCAGGAAAGCGGTGTCATCATCTGCGTTGTCCATCAGGCGCAAGTAAGCCAGTACGTGCTTGATTTCCTGACGCTCGAAGAAGCGGTGGCCGCCATACACTTTGTAGGGCAAGCCTTGGGAAAACAGCCTGTGCTCGATCACTCGGGACTGGGCGTTGCTACGGTACAGAATGGCAATTTCACGACGCGGTTTGCCTTCAGCAATCAGGGCGCGGACTTCATCCACAATCCACTGTGCTTCCAGAGCATCCGAGGCCAGTTCGCTGATGCGTACCAGCTCGCCTTCACCGCTATCGGTCCACAGGTTCTTGCCCAGGCGGCCGCTATTGTTCTCGATCAGCGCGTTGGCCGAATCCAGAATATGGCCGCAGGAACGGTAGTTCTGCTCCAGACGTATCACATTGCCACGGGCATAGTCGCGCTCGAAGTCGGCCATATTGCCGACGTTCGCGCCACGGAAAGCGTAGATGGACTGGTCATCGTCGCCCACCGCAAACATGCAAGCCTGATCACCGGCCAAAAGACGCAACCAGCGATACTGCAGCACGTTGGTGTCCTGAAACTCGTCGACCAGAATGTGTTTGAAACGGCGCTGATAATGCTCACGGATCGGGGCATTGCGGGACAGCAGCTCGTAGGCACGCAGCAGCAGCTCGCCAAAGTCCACCACACCTTCACGTTCGCACTGCTCTTGATAAAGCTGATAGAGCTCGATCAGGCGTCGGCGGTGAGGGTCGTGGGCTTCCAGGTCGCCAGGACGTTGGCCATCTTCTTTACAGGCGTTGATGAACTTCTGAATTTCCTTGGGCGGAAATTTCTCGTCATCCACATTGTTGGCCTTGACCATGCGCTTGATGGAGGCCAACTGATCTGCCGTATCCAGGATCTGGAAAGTCTGTACCAGACCGGCGTCACGGTAATGCATGCGCAGCAGGCGATTGCACAGGCCGTGAAAGGTCCCGACCCACATTCCGCGAGTATCGATAGGCAATAAAGAAGTAAGCCGCGTCAGCATTTCGCGCGCGGCTTTATTGGTGAAGGTAACAGCGGCCAGTCCGTGAGGGCTGACCTGCCCGGTCTGAATTAACCAGGCCATTCGGGAGGTCAGTACACTGGTTTTTCCGCTACCGGCTCCGGCCAGCACCAGGGCATGGCCAGAGGGTAAAGTAACGGCGGCTCGCTGTTCCGGGTTTAAGCGATCCATCATGCCGCGTAGCGGCGCAGACGCAAGGCGAACTGCTCAAGACTTTCAATACCACTTTGCTGAGCGCGCTGGCACCATGTGCGCAGATCGGACAGCAACTGCTCGCTGGAAGCGCTGGAGCTTTCCCAGATACCGGCCAGTTCACGCTGCATGCGAACCAGAATGGACAGGCGGGAATCGCCAGCCGCTACGGTTTCCAGTTCAGCGCGCTGCTCGGGAGCCAGAACGTCGTCGCCGCGACCGATCCAGTCGTTGCAGCTTTCCAGCAGGGACCAGGAGCAATTCGGATTGTCTTTGTTCACTTGTGGCTTCAGACGAGCAATTTCTTCCGAGGCCGTGGTTTTGATGATGTCCGCATAGCGGGCCAGAATTTCGTAGCGGTGAGTAATCACACCTTGCAAGGTTGCCAGGCTGATGCCTTCCAACGGGGCATTCGACGCCACGCTAGGTTCCAGACGCAGCTTGGGAGCGACCTTCTTGACCTTGGCCAGACCCAGTGCCTTGAACACCGAGATGTAGCACCAGCCCAAGTCAAATTCGTACCATTTGCTGGAGAACTTGGCCGACGTACCGTAAGCGTGGTGGTTGTTGTGCAGCTCTTCACCACCAATGATGATGCCCCAAGGGAACACGTTGGTGCTGGTATCTGGGCTGGCAAAGTTGCGGTAACCGATAGCGTGACCCAGACCGTTCACCACACCGGCTGCCCAGAAAGGAATCCAGGCCATCTGGATAGCCCAGACAGTCAGACCCAGCAGACCGAACAGGAACAGATCAATACCCAACATGATGGTAATACCCAACATGCTGTATTTGCTGTACAGGTTGCGCTCGAGCCAGTCATCGGGGGTGCCGTGACCAAAACGCTTCAAAGTTTCAGGGTTGGTGGCTTCCTGGCGGTACAGCTCAGCACCACGGAAGAATACCTGGCCCAGACCAAAGACCACAGGGGAATGGGGATCGCCTTCACGTTCGCATTTGGCGTGGTGCTTGCGGTGAATCGCAACCCATTCTTTTGTGACCATACCGGTGGTCATCCAGAGCCAGAAACGGAAGAAATGCATAAGCGCTGGGTGCAGGTCTAGCCCGCGGTGCGCCTGACTACGGTGGAGAAATACGGTAACTGACACAATAGTGACATGAGTCACCGCCAGAATGACTAGAGTAAGCTGCCACCAAGACAGTTGCAGCCATCCGTCAGCAAGAAAAGAAAGAAACGATTGCATAGACCCTTTTAGACCTGATCTTTGTGTTAAGGGAAACCGGAAAAGTGTAGCCCACCTAACCGGTTAACAATAACACTATTTAAGGACGAACTTGCTTTAAATCAAGCACTTTCCGTGATTCGTTCAAGTGCCGCACCAAAGAAACAGTCGGTTTGGTGACGGTCCGTGCGCAGATTCAAATAAGGCCCCTCTAGCGCGAGGGCCGGACATTTGTCCTTCAAGATTTCCCGGGCATCCAGCAGCTTGAACTCGGGATGTTTGTCCAAGAACGCCTGCACTTGCTGCTCGTTTTCTTCAGGCAAGAAACTACATGTTGCATAAACCAAACGACCTCCTGGTGCGACACAAGCAGCAGCTTGTTCCAGAATGTCGGCCTGCATCTGAGTGTACTGCTCCAGAGCTTGTGGGTGTTGACGCCACTTAAGATCAGGATTTCGACGCAAAGTTCCCAAGCCACTGCAAGGGGCGTCTACCAATACGCGCTGTGCCTTGCCATGCAGGCGGCGAACACGCTGGTCGCCCTCTTCCTGAATCACGACAGGCACCACATTGGACAGACCAGCACGAGCAAAGCGCGGTTTGGCCTTGTTCAAGCGGGTTGCCGACACATCAAAGGCGTACAAACGGCCTGTGGAGCGCATCAAGGCGCCCAGCAGCAGGGATTTGCCACCGGCACCGGCGCAGTAATCGATAACCATCTCGCCACGACGAGGCTCCAGCAAGGCGGTCAGCAACTGGCTGCCCTCTTCCTGAATTTCCAGCTCGCCTTTCTCATACTGTGGCCATACTGCGACAGATGGGCGGCCTTCAATACGGATACCCCAAGGCGAAAACGGCATGGCAACCGGTTTGAAGCGAGCCATGGGGCCGTTTTGCAGCTGACGCAATACCGTGTCGCGCTCGGCTTTCATGGGGTTGACGCGCAGATCCAGCAAGGCCTGCTCGTTCATGGCAGCCATCAGCTTGTAGGAATCGGGGATCTCTTTCAGCCGCTCTTCCAGCCACTCGGGCAGGCTCAGGCGCACGCCAACCGGCAGACCGTCCACATTCAGGGCACGGATATGGCCCAGCCACTGGCGCTCTTCTTCCGTCAGACCCAAAGACAGGGATTCCTGACCGATGGCGGTAGACAGGCCCAGAATGGCCAGACGACGGGTGGATGGGCCTACGCCGCTTTCCGCCCAGTTACGGTACTGACGCAGGTGGCGCAGCACATCAAACACGGCCTCGCGGATCTCGGCACGGTCACGCGAGCCCATTTTGGGGCGTGTACGCGCCCAGCGTGTCAAAGCCAGGTCGGCGGGATGCTTCCACTGCAAAACTTCACCCAGGGCGCTGGAAACCTGTTCCAGACGGCGCTGTGCCATCGCTCCCGGCTCGGGTGGGCCCGAGGGTTTGTCGCGGCGTGCTGCATAAGGGCGACCACGCGCTCCGGACTCGTTACGTTGGGCAGACGAGGACGGGCGCTTGCGGTCCGAGCGGCCGCGGGATTGTTGGTGATCAGACATGAATATTCAAAAATTCCAAATAGCCCGCTCAATCAGGCGGGAAAATAAAAGCCGCGATGCGCAAGTCCGGCAACCTCGACACGGCCATCAGCCTGCAAACGCACCCGTCCCTCGATCAGCCAGCGTACGGCCTCGGTATAGACGTGGTGTTCAGTTGCCAGAACGCGCTCTGCCAGGGTTTGGGCATCATCGTCGTGCAGGACGGGCACGATAGTTTGAGCAATGATGGGACCATCATCGAGCACAGGGGTCACAAAGTGCACCGAGCAGCCGTGAAACTGCACGCCCGCGTCAAGTGCCTGTTGATGTGTATTCAAACCGGGAAAGCTAGGAAGCAAGGATGGGTGTATATTGATGAGCTTGCCTGCATAGTGCTGAACAAAACCTGTGCTCAGGATGCGCATGAATCCCGCAAGTAGAACATAATCTGGCTGGTAGCGGTCGATCACGCGTGCCAAAGCCTGGTCAAAGGCTTCACGTGTTGCAAATTCGCGATGCGAAACCGTCTCGGTAGGCAGCCCTTGACGCTGCGCCCATTCCAGTCCGGGCGCATCGCCCTTGTTAGAGATGACCGCCTCGATACGGCCATTTAAGCCCGCTGTCTTGATCAGTTCGCCTATGGCCTGCAAGTTGGAGCCCCGGCCTGAAATAAGCACAACAAGGCGACAAGGTAGGGTGGAATCGGTCAAAATCCTGTTTCCCGAGAAATAACGAATCCAAAATTGTAAACTCTCGCTTGTGAAATCTGATCTAAAACTCTATCGCTCTCTGCCGCGGCGCAACAGCACGGCCCGCAGCGCTGTCACCATTGGCAATTTTGACGGGGTCCATCTGGGCCATCAGGCCATCTTGCATCGCGTCAATGAAGTGGCGCGCCAGCAGGACCTGAGCTCCTGTGTGATGACCTTTACGCCCCACCCGCGCGCCTTTTTTGCGCAGCGCGGCCAACGGCCCGAACTGATCCCCACGCAGATCAGCGGCCTGCGCGACAAGGTCGAAGCCCTGCACCAATGCGGTATTGAACAAATTTATCTGGCCCGCTTCAATCAGGCCATGGCCGATATGTCGGCGGCCACCTTTATTGACGAGATTCTGGTCCAGGGTCTGAACACTGGCTGGTTGCTGGTGGGCGAGGATTTCCGCTACGGCCACAAACGCGCCGGCGACATTGAAATGTTGCGTGAAGCAGGCAAGCGCCACGGCTTCAGCGTCGAGACCCTGCACGATGTGGCCGATGCCGATGGCCGCCGCATTTCCAGCTCGGAAGTGCGCACCGCCCTGGCCGTAGGCCAGCTGGACCGTGCCCGTGCCTTGCTGGGCAAACCCTTTCATATTAGTGGTCATGTCATTCATGGCCAGAAGCTGGGCCGGGACATTGGCTACCCGACCTTGAACGTGCGTGTTCCCGAACACTGTGCCGCCCGCTCCGGCGTGTACGTGGTCCGGGTTCACGGACTGACCGGACAGGCTCTGCCCGGCATTGCCTCCTTGGGGGTACGCCCAACCGTCATAGACCAGGGACGGCTGCTGTTAGAGGTGCATTTACTGGACCAACGCCTGGATGCTTACGGTAAACTTGCCCGTATAGAATTTCTGGAATTTGTCAGGGACGAGGAAAAATTCCCCGACCTCATCACAATGATCGCTGCCATCGACAACGATGCACAACGCGCTCGCGACTACTTTGCTTCAAATGGACTATAAAAACTCTCTCAATTTGCCCGACACTCCCTTTCCCATGCGTGGTGACCTCGCCAAACGTGAGCCGGGCTGGATTAGCCAGTGGGAAGAAAACAAAGTCTATGCAGCAATTCGGCAAGCCAGTGCCGGTCGTCCCAAATTTATTTTGCACGACGGCCCTCCCTATGCGAACGGCGACATTCACATTGGTCACGCGGTCAACAAGGTTCTGAAAGACATCATCGTCAAAAGCCGCAATATGGCTGGATTTGACGCGCAGTACGTGCCCGGCTGGGACTGCCACGGCATGCCTATTGAAGTCCAGATCGAAAAGAAATACGGCAAGAACCTGCCTGTGGCTGAAGTTCAGGCCAAGGCACGCGCCTACGCTCTGGAACAGATCGACAGCCAGCGCAAGGACTTCAAGCGTCTGGGCGTGCTGGCCGACTGGGACCTGCCTTACCTGACCATGAACTTCAGCAACGAAGCCGACGAGCTGCGCGTGCTGTCCAAGATCATGCAAAAAGGTTTCGTGTTCCGTGGCCTGAAACCCGTGAACTGGTGTTTTGACTGTGGTTCCGCCCTGGCAGAAGCCGAGGTTGAATACGCGGATCGCACCGACCCGTCCGTGCACGTCGCCTTCCCCTTCGCGCAAAAAGACAAGCTGGCTGCCGCCTTTGGCGTGGACAGCGTGGACGATGGCGCCATCGTCATCTGGACCACTACTCCCTGGACCATTCCTGCCAACCAGGCACTGAACGTACACCCTGAAATCAGCTACGCCCTGGTCAAGCTGGACAGCCCACGCGCCACCGGCTCCATGCTGATCATGGCTGAAGAGCTGGTGAAATCCTGCCTGGAACAATGGGGCCTGAACGGCCAGGTCGTGGCCACCACCACCGGCGAAGCCCTGAACCTGATCGAATTCAACCACCCTCTGGCGCACGTGGATGCAGGCTACCAACGCCGCTCCCCTGTGTACCTGGGCGACTACGTTACCCTGGACAGCGGTACGGGCGTAGTGCACTCGGCCCCGGCCTACGGTATTGAAGACTTTATCTCCTGCAAAGCCCACGGCATGAAGGACGACGACATGCTCACGCCCGTGATGGGCAATGGGCATTACGCCGAGAATCTGCCCCTGTTTGGCGGCCAGATGATCTGGAAGGCCAATCCGCAAATCGTGGAAGCCTTGCAGAACGCCGGTACTTTGCTGAAAACCGAACAGCACCCGCACAGCTACATGCACTGCTGGCGTCACAAGACGCCCATCATCTACCGTGCTACCAGCCAATGGTTTGCCGGTATGGACAAGGAAAACAGCAGCGGCCGTACCTTGCGTGAAATGGCTCTGGAAGCCATTGATAACACCGAGTTCTACCCCTCCTGGGGTCGTGCCCGCCTGCACGCCATGATCGCTAACCGTCCAGACTGGACCTTGTCGCGTCAGCGTCAATGGGGTGTGCCCATGGCTTTCTTTGTGCACAAGGAAACCGGCGAACTGCATCCGCGCACGCCCGAGCTGATGGAGCAAGTGGCCGAGCGCATCGAAAAAAGCGGTATCGAGGCCTGGCAAAACCTGGACCCACGCGACCTGCTGGGTGACGAAGCCGATCTGTACGAGAAAAACCGTGACACGCTGGACGTGTGGTTTGACTCGGGCACCACGCACGCCACCGTGCTGGGCGGCAAGGATCACACTACCCACGGCTCGCACGCTGACAAGCTGCAATGGCCTGCCGACCTGTACCTGGAAGGCTCGGACCAACACCGTGGCTGGTTCCATTCGTCCTTGCTGACTGGCTGCATGCTGTATGGCCGCGCGCCCTACAAAGCCCTGCTGACCCACGGCTTCGTGGTGGACGGCAATGGCCGTAAGATGAGCAAATCGCTGGGCAATATCATCAAGCCGCAAGAAATTGCCGACAAGATGGGTGCCGAGATCATGCGCCTGTGGGCCGCCTCTACCGACTACTCGGGCGAGCTGTCCATCTCCGACGAAATTCTGAAGCGTGTTGTGGAAGGCTACCGCCGTATCCGCAATACCCTGAAGTTCCTGCTGGGCAACCTGGCCGACTTCGACGTCACCCAACATGCTGTGCCTGTTGATCAACTGACCGAGATCGACCGCTACGCCCTGCAAATGACAGCCGATATGCAGGCCGAATTGCTGGAGAACTACAAGCGCTACGAGTTCCACCCCATCGTGGCTCGCTTGCAGACCTTCTGCTCCGAAGACCTGGGCGCGTTCTACCTGGATATTCTGAAAGACCGCCTGTACACCACCGCTAAAGATGGCCAGCCACGTCGCTCGGCTCAAACGGCGCTGTACCACCTGACGCAAACCCTGCTCAAGCTGATGGCTCCCATCCTGTCCTTCACGGCAGAAGAAGCCTGGCGCGACATGCACGGTGGTACGGTTCCTAGCGGCACCATCTTCACCGAACTGTTCCATGTCCTGCCCGAGCAAGGCGAACAGTCTGCACTGAGCACCAAGTGGCAACGCCTGCGCGCCATCCGTGCCGACGTGATGCGCCGCATTGAAGATGTACGTAGTACCGGCGCCATCGGTTCGTCCCTGGCTGCCGAGATCGACATCTACGCCAACGGTCAGGATCTGGAATTCCTGCAATCCCTGGGCGAAGATCTGCGCTTCATGCTGATCGTCTCGCGTGCCGATGTGCATGCAGGCGAAGGCGATTTGCGCATCGACGTTACTCCTACCGAACAGGCCAAGTGCGAGCGTTGCTGGCACCACCGCCCAGACGTAGGCCAGAGCGCCGAGCACCCCACCCTGTGTGGTCGTTGCGAGGACAATCTGTTTGGCGAAGGCGAAGTACGTCACCATGCCTGATAAGGACATGGCCCCTTCTCCCGGCCAGGCCCGACTGCCCTCGCGGCAGTTCTGGGCCTGGATTGGTCTGGCCGCCTTTATTGTCGGCCTGGACCAATGGACCAAACAGTATTTCGACACCAACCTGTTCTATCAGGAACGTTGGAATATCCTGCCCTTTTTTGATTTCACCCTGCTCTACAACCCCGGCGCGGCATTCAGCTTTCTGGCCGGTGGTCAGGGTTGGCAGCGCTGGTTCTTTGTAGGCATTGCCGTTGTCGCCACCGTCTTTATCGTGACCATGCTGCGCCGCTCGGCCAAGCAGCCCTTGTTTTGCCTGTCGCTAAGCCTGATTCTGGGTGGAGCCGTCGGCAACGTGGTGGATCGCCTGATGCACGGACACGTGGTAGATTTTCTGCTGTTCTACTGGAATCAATCCTACTTTCCGGCCTTCAATATTGCCGACGTCGCCATCAGCTGCGGCGCTGCCCTGTTGGTGCTGGACGAATTCCTGCGCATGCGCCGCAACAAACGACAGCGCGCCTGAGTCTGTAAGGATCATGTCCTATGCTTAGCAATAAAAAACTGGTGTTTGGCATCACCGGCGGCATCGCTGCCTATAAAACCGCCGAACTCTTGCGTCGCAGCCAGGACCTGGGTGCCCGGATTGATGTGGTCATGACCGAATCGGCCACACGCTTCATCAGCCCGGTTACCTTTCAGGCCTTGTCGGGCCGTACTGTCTACACCGACCTGTGGGATGCGCGTGTTCCCAACAATATGGCCCACATCCAGCTTAGCCGGGATGCCGACGCCATCCTGATCGCCCCCGCCAGCACCAACTTCATGGCCAAGCTGGCCAACGGTCTGGCCGATGATTTGCTCAGCACCTTATGCGTGGCCCGTGGACACTGCCCCCTACTGATCGCCCCGGCCATGAATCGGGAAATGTGGCTGCACCCGGCCACCCAGCGCAATGTCGAACAACTGCGTCGCGACGGCGTACATATTCTGGGCCCCGGCAGCGGCGACCAGGCCTGTGGTGAAACCGGCGACGGTCGCATGCTGGAACCAGCCCAACTGCTGGCTGAACTGACCGCCTTCTTCCAGCCCAAGCTGCTGGCCGGTAAACGAGTCCTGATCACCGCTGGCCCAACCAGCGAACCTATCGACCCGATCCGCGTTATCAGCAACCGCTCCTCCGGCAAGATGGGCTACGCCATTGCCCGTGCGGCTCAGGAAGCTGGCGCGCAAGTCACGCTGGTATCCGGCCCGGTAGCATTGGAAGCGCCCTACCAGGTGCGCCGCATCAATGTGGAAACGGCCCGCCAAATGCATGCCACTGTCATGTCCCAAGTGAATGATGCCGATATCTTCATCAGCGTTGCAGCGGTAGCAGACTGGTACGTCAGCAATGCCAGCGACATCAAGATCAAAAAGACCTCCGAACAAGCCACGCCAGACCTGCAATTCAGCCCCAACCCGGACATTCTGGCTGAGGTTGCTGCCCTGAAGAACGGCCCTTTCTGCGTAGGCTTTGCCGCTGAAACCGACAACCTGATCGAGCACGCCCAGGCCAAGCGCCAGCGTAAGAATGTGCCTTTGCTGGTTGCCAACCTGGCCCAGCGCGCCATGAACGCCGACGACACCGAGCTGGTGCTGTTTGACGAGCAAGGTCATATGCACTGGCCAGCCCAGGATAAACTGCTGGCGGCGCGCCAACTGGTACAAGACATCGCCCAGCGGCTTTAAACCCTTTTCTCTTTTATGATGACGGGCAGCGCTAAAGCAGGTGCGCTGCCTCTCTTTTTTTCAGGATACCGTCTATGCACCGCCGTATTGAAGCTCGCATCGTCAATGACTTGTTGGGCACAACAATTGAAGCCCCCAGCTACGCCACGGACGGCTCGGCCGCCATGGACCTGCGTGCCTGCCTGAGCGAAGCCGTCACCCTGCCCGCAGGCGGCCGTACGCTGGTTAAAACTGGCCTGGCCATCAATATGATGGACCCTGGCCTGGTGGCCATCGTCGCCTCGCGCTCGGGCCTGTCCCTGAAGCACGGCGTGCGTGTTGCCCAAGGCATTGGCGTCATTGATGCCGACTACCACGGCGAGATCGGCGTGATTCTGGCTAATGACAGCGATCAGGACTACGTGATCCAGCCCGGCGAGCGTATCGCCCAGTTGATGTTCCAGCCAGTGGTGCAAGTAGCACTGCAATTTGTGAACGAGTTCTCTACCGAGACCGAGCGCGGTACAGGTGGCTTTGGTAGCACGGGCAAGAACTAAGCATTAAAACTAGGGAAGGATGCGATGCAGAGCGACGTAGTACAGCAAGCATCGTTCCTTCCTTAGTCCTGACACTTTGCTTTAAAAACGTAGCAGCACCCCGATTCAGACTCACCCAGGCCAATTTCGGATTTCAATGCCCTCTCCCAAAAAAGGTAATTCCAACGCTGAATTACCCACTTCAAACAAAACGGCGGCTCAACTCCACCCGCGTAACCGCCATCAGGGCCGTTACGACTTTGACGCTCTCATCAAAGAGACGCCCGAACTGGCCGCTTTCGTTTTCTTGAATCCGTACGGCGATCAAAGCATCAATTTCGCAGATCCGAATGCTGTCAAAACTCTGAATCGCGCCCTGCTGAAGAGCTTTTACGGCATAGCGCATTGGGATATTCCGGCCAATTACCTCTGCCCTCCCATTCCGGGCCGGGCCGATTACGTGCACTATCTGGCTGATTTGCTGGCCAACAGCAATAAGGGAGCCATTCCCCGTGGTGAGGCTGTACGTGTCCTTGATATTGGCGTAGGCGCAAATGCGATTTACCCATTGATTGGTAATACCGAATATGGGTGGCAGTTTCTAGGATCGGACATAGACGCCGATGCACTGACTTCTGCACGAAGCATTATTCATGGGAATCCTGGCTTGCCAGCGGCAATCAAGTTACGCCAGCAGAAGTCGCCCAGACATATCTTCAAGGGCCTGCTGGGCGCAAACGACTACTTTGACCTGACGCTGTGCAACCCACCCTTCCATTCGTCGCAGGAAGAGGCTGAAAGCGGCAGTCAACGTAAATGGCGTGGCTTGGGCAAGGCTGCACCCAAGCACAGTGCTCCTGTGCTGAACTTTGGTGGACAGAATACGGAGCTATGGTGCGAAGGCGGCGAGGCACTTTTCATCCGCCGCATGATAGAAGAAAGCGCAACGGTAGGCGGGCAAGTGTTTTGGTTCAGCACCTTGGTGTCCAAAGCATCGAATGTACCCGGCGTGTTGAATGCCTTAAAAAAGGCCAAGGCAGTTAAAGTCAAAACCGTAGAAATGACGCAAGGACAAAAGCAGAGCCGTTTCGTGGCCTGGACTTTTCTGGACGCTGCGGCACAAGAGGTTTGGCGCAACGAACGCTGGAAATAGGCTCGTATCAAGTCGGGAGGCTCGATACGCTGATGGCATCAGCTGCAATCAGCTACCCACTCCAAGCCCCCGACTCCTGAACCTTTCACCCAACAACTACGCCCAGAAAACACCGGCCTTAGCGCGCAAACGGATCAATTGTCGGATCACTGTTCCAGACATACTCGGTCCAATGCGCAATGCTTTCAGCTTGCTCACGGTTATAGAGCTTCTCGACCAGTGCCAACGCCATATCCGTCCCCGCCGACACACCCGAGGATGTGACGTACTTGCCATCGAACACCCAGCGGGCCTGCTTTTGCCAAAGCACATCTCCATCCTGAGCCACCGCAAAATCAAACGCCAGCTTATTAGACGTAGCCCGGCGCTGCTTCAGAACACCCGCCTTGGCCAATAAAGCCGCCCCCGTACACACCGACACCGTCCACTGCGTTGCCTTGTCCTGCTTCTGAATGAAGGCCAGCATGGCGGGGTTATTAATTTCACTGCGCGTTCCCATACCGCCGGGAACCATCAGAATATCGAATTGCGGAGCCGTCTCGAAACTATAGAAAGTCTGAGTTTCTATCCCTTGAGACGAACGAACCAGCCCACCCTGCTGAGACACCATGACCGTCTCGTAATCCGGCATCCCACCCCACATTTCCACCGGCCCGAATACATCGAGAGTCTCAAACTGATCAAACAGCACAATGCCGATTTGTTTTTTTGCTGTATTCCCTGCTGTGCTGGTAGATGTAGCCGATGCTGTCTTACCGCTCATAGCGTGCCCCTTCATAGTTGAAACTTAATAACTCAGATCGTAGCTCGTACCAAACCACCATCAATAGCCAAATTCTGACCTACGATAAAACCTGCGGCCTCGCTGCACAAGAAAGCACATGCAGCACCAAATTCGCTCGGCGTTCCAGCTCGCCCTGCTGGTACAGATGCAATCATTTTTTCAGCCACAGGCCCCAGCTCCTGCAAGCGGTCCGTCATGATGGTGCCGGGCAACAGGTTGTTGATAGCGACGTTATGCTGGGCTACTTCGCGAGACACACTGGCAACGAAGCCAGTCAAGGCCATACGAGCAGCAGTGGACAACTCCAGGTTGGTCACAGGTGAACGGACGGACACCGAGGTGATATTGACGATGCGGCCAAAGCGGCGGCTCACCATGCCTGGCAACACAGCCTGAATTAGCTCCACCGCTGCCAGGAAATTTTGCTCCAAAGCGGCTTGCCAGTGAGTGGTATCCAACTGAGCAAAAGGCATAGACGGAGGCCCGCCCGCGTTGGTCACCAGAATGTCGATGTCCGAGCACGCGGCAGCTACGGCTTGTCTGTCGGCTGTTTGAGAAAGATCGGCGGTAATCCATTTAGCTGCAACACCTGTAGAGGCTTCAATCTGCTTGGCGGCTTCTTGTAGCTTGTGTTCGCTACGAGATACTAGGGTGACCTGAACGCCTTCAGCGGCAAGGGTCTGGGCACACGCCAAACCTAAACCACTCGATGCTCCACAGATCAACGCACGTCGTCCGAGAATTCCTAAATCCATTCTTTGTTCTCCTTGGCGGGCCTTTACAACGGAGTCATTCGCATGGGGGGCATGCTCGACCCATTGTCTTTTTGGATAGCTGAAGCTAGCTATATCCACATCGCAACCTGTCGGTGATATCCAGAGTTGCTATGGTAAAGATTTACAGCCACCCAGAGCCCACCCAAAACCGCTAATTACTATTTGCAGCACATATATCTACCCAATCACGGGCTGGCAGAACTTTTCTACACAAAAAAAACAAAACATCACCTAAGCATACTAATGCTTTACCTTCATCGGCATTCTGCGCTTTAAAGACCTTTAAAATTCTCACGTCACTTAATTACCTACTAGATAAAAATATTTAACGAACGGAGCCGTTCGCTATTTATCAAACGTAGAGACGCGTTACTTTTTGTCAGTTACTATGCGGTCTGCTTTCGGCCAGAACCGGTCGTTCGTTATAGGCCGGTTTTGGGTTGGTTAAGATCCTAACAAATCAGGACATGTATAGGCGGCCCTGCTGTTTCGACGCGCAGATGCGCTCCCGTCCCATATATACGTTGGACACAGCGGCTGTGATTGAGTAATACTGGCTTGTGTTGCCAGACAGGTGGCTACCACGCTTATTACAAAATCATGAAGCATTCAAGCGCAGCTCTCGACTTAGATTGGACATCAATCCGCGCTCTCAACGGGTCAAAGCAAGATGCCTTCGAGGAACTCTGCACCCAGTTAGCCCGTACATCTTGTCCATCTGGTTCTAAATTCATCCGTAAAGGTCGCCCTGACGCTGGCGTGGAAGCACATGTTGTGCACTCGGACGGTACAGAGTGGGCATGGCAATCAAAGTATTTTGATACCCTGAAGAGTTCCCAGTGGACGCAGCTAGACAAGTCGGTCAAGGCCGCGCTGGCTGGTCATCCTAGATTGACTCGATATTTCGTATGCGTGTCCCTGGATCTGGCAGACGGGCGAGTCGGGAGCACAAAATCTGCACGACAACAATGGGACGAGCACGTCTCAAAGTGGTCTGGGTGGGCCGCTCGCCAGGGCATGTCCGTCGAGTTCATTTGGCACGGTAGCCATGAATTGCTTACAGAACTTGCGATGCCTCAGCACGACGGCCTTGTCCATTTCTTCTTCGGGACGCGGTACCTTGATGACGATTGGTTTCAAGCTCGATTGTCGGAGGCACATAAAGCGGCAGGACCTCGATACACACCAGAGCTGAACATCAAGCTGTATATCGAAAATCCGTTCGAAGCGGTAGGCCGTACGCGCGATTTTTTCAATGGCATTCAGGCCAAGGCTCGACCAATCAAGGATCAACTGCGAAGACGTCCGTTCAGCCTGGGTAAAGATCCGGATCCAACTTTAGCAAACAAAATCCTGGCTGCACACGCAGCTTGTGAGCGTGCGCTCAACGAGTTCCGAACCTTATCGGAAGATCCTCTTCGGTCAGATCCACTGGGTAATCTTAAAGACTCGCTGCGACACTCTGTGCGATGTGCTAAAGACCTGTTATTAGAGTACCAGCGCCAGCGTGAGGCTGCGAAAACCGCCCAGAAGGATGTCGGTGCAAGCACCACGACGCACCAGGATACATATGACCACTCCTATACGCTTCGCGAGTTGTACTCAGACCTAAGGGGGGCTCTCTCGCATGTTGACGAGTTCAGTGAGGTAGCAGCTAGCAGTCTGGTTCTTCTCACTGGTGATGCGGGTAGCGGTAAGACGCATCTGCTGTGCGACATTGCTAAACGTCGGCACGACAGAGGGCTGCCCACGGTGGTTCTTATGGGCCAACGATTTTTGGATACCAGCGACCCCTGGGTTCAAGCTTTGCAGCAACTGGACTTGGGCAACTGGAATGCCAAAGACTTTGTTAAGGCGCTTGAAATTGTCGCGCAGCGTGCCCACAGTAAGGTGCTTTTCGTCGTCGATGCGATCAACGAAGGAGCTGGACGGCAACTCTGGCCTGCCCACCTTGCGTCCTTTCTTGATCGCTTGAAAGCGTCACCATGGATCAGCACAGTTCTTTCGGTGCGTAGTTCCTATGCAGAGGATCTGCTGCCTGAAGGAGGTTTGCCCAGCGCGGTTAAGGTTGAGCATTACGGATTCGAGAGCGTCGAATTTGACTCCACGCGAGCGTTTTTTGAATACTACGGAATTGATCTGCCCTCTACCCCGCTTCTGGCGCCTGAGTTCAGCAATCCTTTGTATCTCAAGACTTTGTGTCTAGGGCTGCAGGCTTCAGGGCAGAGTCGCCTGCCGCGAGGTTTTCACGGCGTGGTCAAAGCGTTCGACCAGTACGTTGCTAGCGTGAACAAGAAGGTAGCCAGAGAGCTTGACTACCCCCCTCACAACAAGCTTGTCACGCGCGCATTGAAGGATCTGGCTGAGCGTATGGTCGAAAACCACCAGCCATGGGTGAGCTATGAGGTTGCCGACCAGCTTGTCAATACACATTTACCTGGTCGAGACTATTCGCGCTCGCTAATGGCCAAGCTCTTTGGTGAGGGGCTGTTAATCGAAGAGAGAGCGTGGTCAGATGCAGAGGAAGGTCTCGTGTCTGTTGTTCAAATTGCTTATGAGCGGTTGTCAGACTATCTATGTGTCGAGATTCTCCTTGATCACCATTTGGATGCCAAAGAGCCATCAGGTACCTTCAAACTAGGCGGCCCACTGGATCTTGATTCGCTGCGCACAACTTGGCGTCGTCCCGGCTTTCATGAGGCACTTCACATTCTGGTGGCAGAGCGCACTGGTCAAGAACTGATAGTGTTGGTGCCGGATCTCATCGAAGAGCATTTCACTGCAAAAGTCTTTTTGAACAGCATCGTGTGGAGAGATCCCTCTGCTGTTACACCACAAACTATAGCTAAGCTTCTCGAGCTGAAGGGGTCTAATGCTGATGACGTTATCGATGCTCTTGTGACGTTGGCAACTATCCCTGCTCATCCACTGAATGCCTGGTTTACGGACACACTGCTTCGCGAGAGCTGTATGGCTGAGCGAGATGCGTGGTGGACCATCGGTCTGCATGGCCTTTGGGGGCAGCAAAGCGCGGTTGATCGGCTTATTCAGTGGGCAAATCGCCTGTGGCCGCACCTCGATATGACGGATGAGGCTGCAGATCTAACTGCGTGCATCATCGCGTGGCTGTTGCCTTCGTCAAACCGGTTTCTTCGTGACCATGCAACCAAGGCACTGGTCCGAGTTCTTACTTGGCGGCCGCAAGTTATCGAGCGGTTAATCGAGCGGTTCTGTGATCTGGATGATGCCTACATTGCTGAGCGTGTGCTGGCCGCAGCATATGGCGCAGCAATGAGATCCGTGGATGCCGTTGGCATGAGCGCTGTAGCCAATTGTACGTACGCGAAGGTATTTGCCACCGGTCGGCCTCGGCCGCATCTGCTGTTTCGAGAATATGCCCAAGGAATCATAAAGAGGGCTGCATACCTGTGTAATGAGCCCACCACTGCGATATGGCCAAACGTGGATCCACCCTATGCCAGCGATTGGCCGGCCATTCCTTCCAAGAGTGAGGTCGACATAATCGCTCCAACGTGGTCTGAAGATGAGTCGAAGAAGTTCTCTTGGGCGCATCACCGAATACGTCGTTCTGTCATGGACGATGATTTCGGTCGATATGTCATAGGGACCAACTCTTGGTCAACGAACTGGCTGTCACTTCGGCTGGACGAGCCTCAGTGGATACCGCTTGAGCGGCGGATTCAGAAAATCGTGTCCACGCTAGGCGATATCGAGCGTCATGCATGGGAGCGTTTCGAGGAGGCCGCGCAGGCTGTCAACCTGGAGAGATACAGCCTTAGCTGGGCAAATCGACGGGCGGGCACAAGTGACACTGATTGTGTGGCCACTCGGCCACCGAGCAGTGCCGAACAGATGCTCGACAAGATTCGGGCCAGTCTGCTTGATAACGTGAGCAAAAGACAACGAGCAGCTCTTTTGCCACTGATGGACGAGATTACCGATACCGAACGAAGACGGCAGCCCCCAAAGTTTGATCTGAAGCTGGTGCAACGTTATGTAGTTGGGCGCGTCTTTCAACTAGGGTGGACATCGAAGCGCTTCGGGCAGTTTGATGAGAACCTGTTTACCAGCGGCCGTGATGCCAACAAGCCTGAGCGTATAGGAAAAAAATACCAATGGATTGCTTATCAGGAGATGCTTGCGTTCATGGCTGACCATTATCAATACATTGCAGGGCCTAGGTCCGATAGGATTGGTGGTGTCTACCAGGGTAGCTGGCAGGATCGTGTACGAGACATCGATCCATCTAACGTCATAGCCGCGAAGCCTAAGCATGAGGATGACATGTCAGTGCCGCACGCCTTCTGGGCGTCGCGTGGGATAGTTGATTGGGGAAACGGTAGTGCAGCTAAGTCATGGGCACAAGTTACCAGCGATATTCCGATGCCGGAGAGTTTGCTGTTCAGTCGTGATGAACCGTCCCAAATCGAATGGATCAACTTACACACGCATATGGAATGGCTTATGCCAAAGCCTGCCTTAGAAGATTCATTCAAGGATGGTCGGCGAGAGGTTTGGCTCCATGCCGACGGTGCTTTGGTGAGGCGCGCGGATGTGAGCAAGCTCAGAGCAAAAGGCATGGCTTGTAAGATTGCTGCTCTTGGTAGCCTCGAGGGCGGGTTGCGTGAGATTTTTCTTGGCGAGATTGGTTGGTCGGAAGCCTCGAGGTTCTTTGATGATCCGTACTATTCACACCAGGGGTGGGCAGGTGGAGTCGATTCGGATGTGATTGATGCAATTGCCGTCACCCAAGGCTATGTACGTGAAAGAGGATCGCTCGATTGTTCGATAACCTCTGAAACCATTTCGCTGCGTGTGCCTACAGATAGGATGCTTATGCTTATGAATGCTCGATGGAGTGGCATATTGGCGACCTACCTTGACATGGAAGACAGCATTGTTGCGTTCGATCCGTCTGCTAACGTGGCGGGGCCGTCAGCACTTCTGGTTAGAAAGGACTGCTTGCAAGATGTATTGCAGGCACATGACCTGGTTGTGTGTTGGGTGATACAAGGCGAGAAGACTGATGCTGAAGGTTCTCCTGATTATCACATTAATGCACGTAGATCATTTCATGGGCTCTTCGTCTGGGATGGTGTGAATGTGTCAGGTAACTATTCATTTGACGAAATTGAATCGTACGATGCAGCTTCATGAGCTGCCGTCGTTGTTCGAGGTGGATCTTCGATTTTCTATACGGATATGTTAGGAGCTGTGATACCCGGTGAGCGGGTAGCTCTCTAATCGATTAGGTCGGCAATATCAATTTCTGTTTTAGGTCCAAAGCAGCAATTCATGATAGGCTGTTTCCGGCCAAAAGCGGTCAGCCGCTTAGCTCACTTCAACGGCAGGTGCAGACAGATTGATGCCGGTCGCCTAGCCGGAGCGAATTCCTTTACTGCCCCTCTCTTGCCGACATTTAGCGTGTTCACGACGTTGCCGAAAACCGAGAGTTCAACGGCAAGGATTGCAATGCTATCGACTGTCGTGGTGTTGCTCACCTATGGCGCCAATGCTGCCTCTAGTGTGTTGACAAGAAAGTCCACTGCCCCGGCATCCATTCGAATGCCATGAAAGATGCACGACCTCCAGCTGTTCTCCGACTTGCTCAGTGCTGTGTCGTCGTCTTCAAGCTGCTGCAGTCTTGCACTAACAGCCGCCACGGTAGAG
This sequence comes from Alcaligenes faecalis, assembly GCF_009497775.1. NCBI lineage: Bacteria > Pseudomonadati > Pseudomonadota > Betaproteobacteria > Burkholderiales > Alcaligenaceae > Alcaligenes > Alcaligenes faecalis. The sequence goes on along the minus strand of NZ_CP031012.1, from coordinate 1,662,451 downwards.
ACGTGCCCAAGCAACTTCTTCGATTCGTTAACCAGAGCTCCCCATATTGGAGCGGCATAGTCAACGAATCCACTCGGGATCACAACATTATCGATTTGCCACTGAACAATGTCCGCAACTTGCTGATTTACGTTGAAAGGAACCGGTGTAATTTCCGGGGCCCTCCAATCTGGAACTAGGCGTATCGACATCACTCGCCTAGACGCAAAGGCATCGAAATACGGATGCAGAGCACGCTGTCCCGCCGCGCCGCCTTGGACTGCATTCCCTCTCGCCGTGTTGCAACGACTGCAGGCCGGGACCAAGTTCTTGGAAAGAAAGCAGAACTCGGGATGGGTCGACTGCGGGAGGTAATGGTCCAGCGTACCCAGGTTGTCGCGCCCACACATCGGACAGGCGCCGGTTAGGCCTTGATTGCGCAGCGGCTTGATATAGGAGATGGCCTTCGGAGGACTGTCGTACAAGTCTTCAAAGTGAGGTCGAAGTGGAGCGAGAGCAGGTGCAGCCAAGACTCGCCACGGGTCGCCGCCGGCAGCTATGTAGGCCAGAAATTGACTCTGAATGTCTAGATGACTTCCTCGAATCGCTTTCGCAGCAGCAGCCCACGACTTCTTGAGGGCATCAAGAGCGGCGAAGTCGTCAATCGCTGGTTGCGGGATGCTTCTCACTCGCTCTGCCCCCGCTGGCCAGGTTGAGCTTGCTGCCTCTTGTTTCTGAGGTACATCAATGCTTCGGTGCTTAGCTCGCCGGCGAATCGCTCAATCACCTGTTCGAAGGGCATCTCAGTGACGCTTGCCTCCGTTAGAAGCAGCTCGTAGAGATGCTCTGAGAGGTCGTCGCCGAAGACCTCGTTGGCTATTGACGCGACATTGGCTCCGAGAGTCTGAAGTCGGGGATGTACGACTTCCAGTTCGCCTCCGCTACCCTGGCGAATCACATGGACGTTTGCGCTTTGGACCTCTCTGACGACAAACGGAGAGTGCGTCGCAATGATTGCAATCGACTTTGTGCCCTCGACGACCCTGTGTAACAGCCGCATGAAACGAGAGATGAGATTCGGGTGCAGGAAATTCTCCGGCTCATCAATGAGCAAAGCCGATCCAGGGCCTGCGTTTGCCAAAGAGGTCAGGGCAAAGTTGAGAAAGGCCGCCTGCCCCAGGCTAAGTTCTCGTACGCCGCCCTTCTCGTCCTGGAACACGAGGTTGCGCGAATGGTCAACCGCTCCTGCAGCAGTAAGAACCCGTCCTTCCCCACCACGCATCCAATGCTGGAGAGAAACATACGGAGCTCCGTTGTAGTCGACCTGATCCGGTACCTGCTCTTCTAAGTCGGCTCGAAGAGGAATCAAAAGAGTTAACCCATTGAATTCAGCACCGACGATTGCCTTAAGGTCATCAAGCGGCGCAAAGTCACCGTCAACTGAGCGCGCAATGTCGACAAGCAGCCTTGTGTGGCGATCTTTAGAGCAAGTACTAACCGCTGCGGACGGGTCTAGTGAAAAGGCCCGGACGCTTGCTGCACCCGGCTTGTCGCGACGCTGCTTGAAGTGACGAACCGCGCTGGAGTGGGCAAATGCAAGAACCTGATTGACATTCGGCCGCTCTCTAAACGACACGCCCTGACGCTTGTCCGTGGACAGACCTGCCGCCAATCGCGCCAACGAGTTGGTCTTGCCGCAGCCATTCTTCCCGATGATGACCGCCATCCGCCCCCGCAGAGAGCTAATGCCACCTCCGAAGTCCATGTCAAAGCTGAGCTTTGGTCCGTATCGCGTCAAGGAAACAGCGAGATGCTGACGGGCATCGACATCCTCCGTCACTTTGCCTGCAAGCGCGAACGCACCTTGCCTAAATGCAAAGTGCCCCTCGCTCGCGCGCGTCATTGCATGTGTAAATGGTTCTTCGACAAAGAATCCGGGCCAACCTGGGACATCTTCATCCCCAGCAGTCAGCAACGAAATGTCGTGAATGGCCAAGAGCATGCGACGCGCAGCTTCAGCACCAACACTCCGCCCCAGCAAGCTATACGACTTCGATTCGGTCAACAGCGACGCAAATGGCGTATCAAACTCCGACAGCCGGAGCCCATCGCCGTCGCGGCCATCCAAGCATCGTTTCACAAAGAGCTCGAGATTCTTTTCGCCCTTGAACGCCAAAAACGCCATCACCCATTCCCGCTCCCCGTCTTCCCGGCAGAGCCCCACGTCCGCACGGATGGAGAAGCCAAAATCGTTCCACTTAGTCTGAGTAGGCGAGACAAGGATGTCGTCGGTGAATGCCTCAGCAAGTCTCTTGTGGCGAATTAACCGTGCAGTAACTGGTTGTTTGTCTGGCATTTGATAGTTGAAGGTAGTGGCAATAGTTGACATCGACAGCACAGTTGTGTAGCGAAAATTTCACTAGTACCACTGAGGTCCGTCCATTGGCCGGCGCGATTCTTGAGGCTCCCCGGAAGCGCTGATGTCTGACTCTAAAGGTGATTGTCGCAAGGCTCAGTATGCCGGATATGCTCGCGACGTGCTCGAGAGGTTAGATCGGTGCAGCGGAGCGGCAGAAAGCCGGCGTTCACCGATGACTGCTAATACACCCGGACGAGACCGCCTCGACGCTTAGCTAACGACAGCAATGCGCTGCGCAGCGGACATTGGCATTAAAGGTTTGAATGACTGCTCAGGATCGAAAGCAGACACTTATACGTTAATCTGTGCTACTTATAAGGCCTAGCACAGGAGGCAAAAAGCCAATCACCCTAAAGCTGATTGGCTTTTTCTCCAAACCTAAATCTTACCTACACGGCAAAATCCTCTTCCCCCAGATACGCCGCCCTCACCTTCGGATCATGCAGCAACTGCGCAGCCGGGCCTTCCAGGATAATCCGCCCCGACTCCATCACATATCCCCGATCTCCCAGCTCTAGCGCCAAGCGCGCATTCTGCTCAATCAGCAAAATCGTCACGCCTTCCTTAGCAATCGTCTGGATCAGCTCAAAAATCCGTTCGACCATGATGGGAGCCAGGCCCATTGAAGGCTCATCCAGCAGCAGCAATGAAGGCCGGGAAATCATCGCCCGTCCCATTGCCACCATCTGCTGCTCCCCGCCCGACAAGGTCCCTGCCGATTGTTTCTTACGCTCGGCCAGACGCGGGAACAGGGTATAGATACGCTCAATATCCTGACGTACTTCATGGTGGTCCTTGCGGGTATACGCCCCCATGGCCAGGTTTTCTTCGATCGTCAGCTGCGGAAAAATCCCCCGCCCTTCCGGTACCATGACCACGCCACGTCTCACCAGTTGATGCGATGGCAGGCCGACAATGCTTTCACCTTGGTGTTCGATCTGTCCCGCAGCGGCAGGCACCAGGCTTGTGATTGCCCTCAGCGTCGTGCTTTTACCAGCGCCGTTCGCACCGATCAGGCAAACCAGTTCACCCTTGCCCACTCGCAAGTCCAGGCCGCGTACCGCCCGGATGCCGCCATAAGCCACATCCAGACCCCGAATATCCAGCATCAACGGTTCTGTGCTCATGCCTTTTCCTCTTCAACGGTAATGCCCAGCTCTTTAGCCGCACCTGCGCCCAGATAGGCTTCAATCACTCGTGGGTTATGTTGGACTTCGACCGGTTTGCCTTCGGCCAGCACCTTTCCGTACTCCAGCACCAGAACGCGGTCGCACAGGCCCATCACCAACTTCATATCGTGTTCGATCAGCAGGACGGTAATGCCGTCACCACGGATTTTTTCTATCAGCTGGCGCAGCACTACGGTCTCGGACGGGTTCATGCCGGCGGCAGGTTCGTCCAAGGCCAGCAGCATGGGATCGGTTGCCAGTGCACGGGCGATTTCCAGGCGGCGTTGGTCGCCGTAGGACAAGGACCGGGCAATCTCGTTCGCGTGTTGAGCGATGCCTACGTACTCGAGCAGTTCGTAGGCACGGGCCTCGATCTGCTCTTCTTCCTGACGGGTGGCACGGTTACGCAGCACCGCCCCCAACACGCCTGCACGGGTGCGGACGTGGCGGCCGATCATGACGTTTTCCAGGGCAGACAGGCTGCCGAACAAGCGGATGTTCTGGAAGGTACGCGCGAAACCGGATTCAGCGATTTGATGGGGTTTGCAATCAGTCAGGTTGCGGCCTGCAAAGGTGCAGCGGCCCGACTCGGGAATGTACAAGCCCGTCATCACGTTGAACAGCGTGGTTTTACCCGCGCCGTTCGGGCCGATCAGACCGTAGATATCGCCCTTGCGAATGCTGAAGCTGACTTCGGACAAGGCCTGCAAACCGCCGAAGCGTTTGGACAAGCCTTCTGCCTGCAACAGCACTTCGCCGTCTTTTACTTGTTGGTTCATGCTCAGACTCATGCTTGCACCTGCTTCATTTTGCGTTCACGACGGCGCACTGCAGAGGGCCACAGGCCTTCGGGGCGGTAGATCATGACCAGGACCAGGGCAAAGCCGAACAAGAGCATACGAATGCCATCCGGGTCCAGAATCACGTCGCCGAACACGCTTTGCTGCAGGGGGACGACGACGGAGCGCAATAGCTCGGGGAATACGGATAGCAGCAAGGCACCGACGATCACGCCGGGGATATGGCCCATGCCACCTAGCACCACCATGCACAACACGGAAATGGACTCGGTCAGGCTGAAGCTCTCCGGGCTGACGAAGCCTTGCATGGAAGCAAACAGGCCCCCTGCCACGCCACCAAAGGTCGCACCCATGGCAAAGGCCAGTAGTTTGACGTTACGGGTATTGATACCCATGGCCTTGGCTGCAATTTCGTCTTCACGAATGGCTTCCCAGGCACGGCCAATACGGGAGTGCTGCAGGCGTACGCAGATGAACACAATCAACAGCGTGATCAGCAGGAGCAGGTAATAGTATTTCTCTGGTCCCGTAATTCGTATGCCAAACAGGGTTTCCGCCTTGCCGAAGATGAAGTCGCCAATCTTGAAGGTATCGACCCGGTTGATCCCTTGCGGGCCATTGGTGATGTTGACCGGCGCATCCAGGTTGTTCATGAAGATGCGGATAATTTCACCGAAGCCCAGCGTCACAATCGCCAGATAGTCGCCTCGCAAGCGCAGGACCGGAAAACCCAGCAGCACACCGAATACGGCAGCCAGGGCAATACCGGCAGGCAGCACCATCCAGAACGGCAGGTGCAGACCAAAATGCGGCGATGCCAGCATGGCCCAGACATAGGCGCCTACCGCATAGAAAGCGATATAGCCCAGATCCAGCAGACCGGCAAAACCCACCACGATGTTCAGGCCCAGGGCCAGCATCACATACAACAAAGCGAAGTTCAGGGTGCGAATCCAGCTTTGACCGGCCATGCCCAGAACAAAAGGCAGAATGGCCAGCACCACACCAATCAGAAGCGCACCGACCCAGACTTTGGCGGGCGTTGCGGGACGCTGTTTGGAGCCAGCGCCACTTAGGGTTTGATTCAGACTCATGCGCGATCTCCCACACGTTCACCCAACAGGCCCGAGGGACGGAAAATCAGCACCAAGATCAGCACGATAAAAGAGAACACATCCTGATAGTTACTGCCAAAGACCCCATTGGTCAGGTCACCGATATAGCCTGCGCCCAGAGCTTCGATCAAGCCCAACAGCAAGCCACCCAGCATGGCACCACCCAAATTACCAATGCCACCCAGAACAGCGGCGGTAAATGCTTTCAGGCCCAGCATGAAGCCCATCGTGTATTGAGCGACACCGTAGTAGGTCACGATCATTACGCCTGCGACGGCGGCCAGGGCCGAGCCGATTACAAAGGCGGCGGAAATCACGGTATTGATGTTCACCCCCATCAAGCCGGCCACTTCCCGGTTCTGGGCAGTGGCGCGCATGGCGGTGCCCAGACGGGTGCGGTGCACCAGCACCATCAGGCCGGACATGATCGCGGCAGCACCGACAATAATCAGAATTTGCAGCAAGCTGATGCGCGCTTCGCCCAGCTGGAACACCATGGGTTCAATAATGTGCGGGAAGCTCAGGTAATTGCGCCCCCAGATCATCATGGCCAGGTTCTGCACAATAAAGGACACACCGATAGCGGTGATCAGTGCGGCCAGACGAGGAGCCCGACGCAAGGGACGATACGCATAACGCTCGGCAGTCCAGCCTATGCCCATGCAGACGGGAATAGCGGCCAACAGGGCCAGCCCCACCATCAGCCAGGCGGACAACCCTGCCGGGTCCGCGCCTACCAGCGATAACACCACTGTCGTGGCCAGCATCGCCCCAACCATGACTACATCACCATGCGCAAAATTAATCAGGCCAATAATTCCATACACCATGGTGTAGCCTAGCGCCACCAGGGCGTAGACACTGCCCACGGTCAGGCCATTTATTAGTTGTTGTATCAGGATTTCCATAGATTGGGACTCGTGGTCATTGCCCCCTGCCCTGGCGCATGGCGATAGAACAGGGAGCGTGGGCCTGCCAAACACAGGCCACGGTAAAGATGAGCCCCGAAGGGCTCAAACTGCAGGATCAAGCGTGCTTAGTTAGCCTGGCTGACCATGGTTTTCACCATCGTCCACTTGCCATCTTTAACTTCGTAGATGGTGACGGCAATTTCTTTCAGGTCGCCGTTCTGGTCGTAGGCAATATTGCTGCTGGTAGCGCCGTTGCGTTTCAGGCTAGCCAGCTTGGGCAGGTAGTCTTCAGCCTTGGAGGAACCGGCTTCCTTCATGGCGGTGATCATGTTCCAAGCGCCGTCGTAGGCGTATGGAGCGTAAACACCGGGCTCAGCCTTGAAGCGGGCCTGGTAGTCCTTGGCAAATTTTTCACCAGCAGCCATGGTGGACAGAGGAACACCAGCCAAGGAGGCGTAGGTACCGTCAGCGGCTGCACCAGCCAGACGCAGGAAGGTGTCACTACGCGTCATTTCACCCGAAACCAGCGGGGCCTTGATGTCCAGCGTCTGCATCTGACGTTTCATCGGGCCGGACTGCGCATCCAGGCCACCAAAGAAGATAGCATCAGGTGCCTTGGACTTGATGTTGGTCAGAATGGAGGTGAAGTCGTTGGCTTTGTCCGTGGTGTATTCACGGGCCACGATCTGACCACCTGCTTTTTCTACCGCACGGGCAACCTGGTCAGTCAGACCTTGGCCATAAGCGGTGCGGTCGTCGATCAGGGCTACTTTCTTGGCAGCCAGATCCTTGACGATGAACTGACCCACAGCCGCACCTTGCTGGGTGTCGCTGGTCATCATGCGGAAGGTGTTGTCGTAACCTTGCTGGGTGTACTCAGGCGAGGTTGCCATGGCGATCTGGGGGATACCCGCGTCGTTGTACACACGCGAAGCAGGAATGGTGGTGCCCGAGTTGAAGTGGCCCAATACGCCATCAACACCGTCGTCCACAATTTGCTGAGCCACCTGAACCGCCGTACGCGGGTCAGCCTGGTCATCCTTGGCCACCAGTTCAAAACGGGCGGTTGCGCCATCAATTTCAATTTTCTGGGCATTGGCCTCTTCCAGAGCCAGCACCAGACCATTGCGCATGTCTTCACCGTAGTGAGCCTGCGGGCCGGTCAAGGGGGCCGAAAAGCCCAGCTTGATCACCTTGTCAGCGGCAAAAGCAGGGCTAGCTGCCAATGCACCGAAAACCGCTGTCGAAACCAAGGCCAATTTAAAGGTCGTGATGGACTGCATATTGTTCTCCTTCGTTTTTTAATATAGCCGCACTACAAGCCGGCCCTTGCCGTGAGAATGGACGCAGGGCCGCCGCTCCAGGTGAAATGTGCGACCAAACGTGTGCATAGAAATGGGTGCCCGCTGAGATCAACCAACCATCATCAGACTGGCATTGCCCCCAGCTGCCGCTGTATTGGTACTGACCGAGACTTCGCGCAGCAAACGCTCGACCACGTAAGCCGCGCCCCCCTCCAATTCCTGTGTCAACAGCCCCTGAACCCCAACAATGGGGCCACGGCGTTCAGCCACTTGGCCCAGCACTTGCCGGAGTTCGTCGCTGTCGCCTTCAAACAAAACAGCATCATAATCTGCCTCACCCAAATCGGACATGGCAATTTGCTCGGCAGGCGCATCCTGCCAGCCGCCCAGACCCAAGCGATCCAGCAAGATGGCCTGGTTGCCACTGCGTGCGCAGGCCTCGCGCTGAGCTTGCCAGCCGTGCACGCTGACGGGCATGCACAGAACGCGCCCCCGTGGGTGCAGCTGATAAATATTGGATTCGCCCGTCGGGCCGGGCAAGACCGCGCCCTGCTCCTGCCAGCCTTGCAAGGGCAGATTTTGCGGGCAACGGCTAAGCAGTCGGCGCAGGTACAGGGGGCCACCTGCTTTGGGGCCGGTACCCGACAAACCTTCACCACCGAAAGGCTGTACGCCTACCACTGCGCCCACCATATTGCGGTTCACATAGACGTTACCGGCGTGAATGCGCGAAACAACACGTTCCACGGTTTCATCCAGACGGGTGTGAACGCCAAAGGTCAGGCCGTAACCGCGTTCGTTGATCTGATTGATCAGGCTGTCCAGCTCGCTGCGCTTGAAGCGCATCACGTGCAGAACGGGGCCGAAAATTTCGCGCTCCAGATCCTTGACTTGCTCGATCTCGATAATGGTCGGCAAGACAAACGTCCCTGTCAGGCTGCGGCTTTGTTCACTTTGAGTGATGCGGAAACCGGCCTCGCGCATGGCACTGATGTGCTCTTCAATACCGGCACGGGCTTCTTCGTCAATTACCGGACCCACATCGGTACTGAGCAGATCGGGATTGCCCACGCTCAGTTCCTGCATGGCACCGTTAAGCATGTTCAGCACACGCTCGGCCACGTCTTCCTGAATGCACAGCAGGCGCAAGGCGGAACAACGCTGACCGGCCGAATCAAAAGCCGAGTTCAGGACATCGAACACAACCTGTTCAGGCAAGGCCGAGCTATCGACCACCATGGCGTTCAGGCCACCGGTTTCTGCAATCAGCGGGACTGCCTGACCGTCTGCCGTCAGACGCGTGGCCAATTGACGGTTCAAGCCCATGGCAACAGCGGTCGAGCCGGTAAACATGACGGCATTGACCTTCTCGCTGGCAGCCAAAGGTGCACCCACGGATGGGCCATCACCAGGCAGAAGCTGCAAGGCACCGGGAGCAATCCCGGCCTTGTGCAACAGCTCGACAGCGGCCGCCGCGATCAGGCAGGTTTGTTCAGCAGGTTTGGCCAGAACAACGTTACCCGCTGCCAAAGCGGCCGATACCTGACCCAGGAAAATAGCCAAGGGGAAGTTCCAGGGGCTGATGCACAGCACCACACCCACAGGACGGTACTCATCATTATCAAAGTCGCGCAGAACTTGCCCGGCGTAATAGCGCAGGAAGTCCACGGCTTCACGCACTTCTGCAATCGCATTCGCATAGGACTTGCCGGCCTCACGCACCAGCAGACCCATCAAATCCTGCATATTGTCTTCCAGCAGTTGAGCAGCCTGCTGCAAGGCGGCGGCGCGCTCTTCTACCGGCGTGGCCTGCCAGATCGGCGCATAGTGGCTGGCTGCTTCCAGAGCCTGCTCTACATCCTGCGCGGTGGCATACATGACCTGCCCCACTACATCCTGATGATTGGCCGGATTACGCACAATCGTTGCCTTGGACTCATCCCAGACCGGATTGCCCTGACCCAGGATAGGCTGGGCCTGACGTGGCAAAGCAGCGGTTTGCATCAAGGTAGCGGCCAAGGAACCCAGGCGATGCTCGTTGCTTAAATCCAGGCCAGCCGAGTTCATGCGCTGCTCGGCATCCCAGTACAACTGGCGCGGCAGAGGAATCTTGTCGTGTGGGCGACCCAAGGGTTGCAGACTCAAGGCCTGGGCCACGGGGTCGGCAATCAACTGCTCCATGTTCACATCGGCATCACCAATCTGATTCACGAAGGAGGTGTTCGCACCGTTTTCCAGCAGACGACGCACCAGGTAAGCCAGCAAAGTTTCGTGGGAACCGACGGGTGCGTAGATACGACAAGGACGATTCAGCTTGCCGTCTTTGATCGGGCCGACAACTTCGTCGTACAGGTCCTCGCCCATGCCGTGCAGGCACTGGAATTCATATTGGCCGGTGTAGTAATTCTGACCGGCCATCACGTAAATGGCGGCCAGGGTTTGCGCATTATGTGTTGCAAACTGCGGGTATACGGCTTCAGGTGCCTGCAAGAGCTTGCGAGCGCAAGCCAGGTAAGACACGTCTGTGTGTACCTTGCGGGTGTAGACGGGGTAATCTTCCAGACCATCCACCTGGGCACGTTTGATTTCCGAATCCCAGTACGCGCCTTTCACCAGACGCAGCATCAAGCGGTGTCCGCTGCGGCGAGCCAGATCAATCAGGTAATCGATCACAAAGGGTGCGCGCTTTTGATACGCCTGCACCACAAAACCAATGCCGTTCCAACCTGCCAAAGACGGGTCAAAACACAGCTTGTCCAGCAAGTCCAAGGACACTTCCAGACGGTCCGCTTCTTCGGCATCAATGTTCAGGCCCACATCGTAGTGGTGAGCCAGTTGCGCCAAGGACAACAAGCGCGGGAACAACTCACGCATGACGCGATCGCGCTGGGAGCGGCTGTAGCGCGGGTGCAATGCGGACAGCTTGATGGAAATGCCGGGACCTTCGTAAATTCCGCGGCCCTGGCTAGCACGACCAATCGCGTGAATGGCCTGCTCATAAGCCTGGTAGTAACGCTGAGCGTCTTCCGCTGTCGTCGCAGCCTCACCCAGCATGTCGTAGGAATAACGGAAGCCCTGCTCTTCAAACTTGCGGCTATTGGCCAGTGCCGAGGCAATGGTTTGCCCGGTCACGAACTGCTCGCCCATCATGCGCATGGCGACGTCCACGCCTTTGCGGATCAGGGGTTCACCGCCCTTGCCGATCATGCGGGTCAAGGCGGAGGACAAATTCTTTTCGCTATTCACGCTGACCAAACGACCTGTCAGCATCAGGCCCCAGGTGGCGGCATTCACAAACAGCGAGGGAGACTCGCCCATGTGTGCACGCCAGTCGCCGTGGCTGATCTTGTCGCGAATCAAGGCATCGCGTGTCGCGCGGTCTGGGATACGCAGCAAGGCTTCGGCCAGACACATCAGGGCCACGCCTTCCTGGCTGGACAAGGAGAATTCCTGGATCAGACCTTCTACACCACCGCCACGGCGCTTGGCGCGCAGAGCTTTGACCAGACGAGCAGCGAGCTCCTGAGCACGCGCACTTTGCGAAGAACGCGCCGCGCTCAGCAGCAAGGGCAGACAGTCGGTTTCTGGACGGCGGTAAGCAGCGGTAATGGCTGCACGCAACACGCTTTGCGGTTGCACATCTTGAGCAAAGCCGTAAAACGGGATGGCAGGCATCAGCACGCCTTCCTCGGCGGCTTCGGAATCGCCCCCGCTCAGCAAGGCCAATTCGCTAGGCAGCACACCACGCTCTATGCCTTCGATATAGGACAGCAAAGCCTGCTTATGCAGCCAATGCGGGGTGCACTGCAACTGATCAGCCGCACGCCGCAGACGCTCGCGCAGTTCTATATCGACTTTAATCCCTAAGGTTGTGCTCGCCATGCTTCTTATCCCGGTTACGCTTTGTTGACTGCGATAAGCCGAAATAATACTGACGGTTAACCTAAATTCGTATTCAGGTTAACCCGCACAGAGGAAAGTTAACTTTTCAGGTTAACTAGCGCAGAGCATGGCCTTGCTGAGGTTAACCGGAACTGGTTTACCCTGAATTTGCGCAGCCAGCGCATCCGCCCAGCGTTGCTGCAATTGACGATGCGCCTGCACCAGCTCTGGCACCGAGGAGGCTGGCTCGGAGTCCAGCCAGCGGCATTGCTGGGTTTTCCCCTCAAAGCCAACAGGCGTCAAGGTCCAACTCAGTTCCAGAGTGGCGCGCTCGCCATAGACAGACTCAAAGCGCTGCACCAGCACATCAATCTGCCAGAGCGGTGTTTTCGGAGCAGCACTAGCCAGTTGGGGGACGCCCAGACGATTCTGCAAACCGGACACCAAAGCCAGGGACATTTCATCGGGTAAAGGAGACGCCCACTGACTATCGTTGAGCAGGTTAACCTGCCCGTCCGCAGTCTGCGTCAACACAAAGGAACGACGATCCAGCTGCGCAGGCACGTCCATGCGTCGCAACTGAAATCCCTTCCAGACTTGTGCGGCTGGGACTGCCGCCGGCGACACATTGGAGGCTTGCAAGGTGTAGTACGTAGGCGTGGTCGAAGCGCACGCCGTCAGCAAACCGGCGAACGCCACGGGAATCAGAAAACGAGACATCATGGCGCAGGCTCCGGCAGCACGTCAGGGGAACGACCTCGCAAGACCGCCGAGGGCTGGCTTTGCAAGGTATCGCTTAAATCACGCAGGGATCGCAGTGAGCGTTTCAGTTCACTCAGAGTTTGATCCACAGAGGTATTGAAAGAAGAATCCGAATCCAGCATGGCGCCCAGTTTCTGGACAGCCGCATCCATGGACTTGAGAGCACCATTAAGTTGCGGCACCGTGGTCTTGTCCAGCTGCTTGAGCACCTGACCCAGCTCCGTCAGCCCGCTTTGCAGATTCTTGCCAATCTGATCGAACGGGATAGCGGCAATCTTGGTGACGATATCGCTGACCTGCTCTTGCAAGCGGTCAAAATCACCGGCAATCACGGGCACCACCAAAGGTTTGACAGTCTCATCGAACTCGGCTTCAGGCGCCTTGTCGAAGAACTCCAGGGCAATGTATTGCTGACCAGTAATCAGGCTGGCAGGACGCAACTGACCACGCAGACCACGCTCAACCATAGGTTTGAACAAGGCACTCATCGGGTCTTTTTCATCGGGTCGGGTTTCCACAACCCGCTCGTACAAGCGACCAAAGCGTTGCGGGTAGATACGCGCCTTCACCAAAGCAAAGAAGCGTTTGCGCTCAAAGTCGAACTCCAGATCCACGTCGTAAACCTGACCCAGTTCCAGACCCCGGAACTCCACCTTGGAGCCAGGCACCAGGCCACGCACGGATTGATGGAAATGGAAGCGCAATTCAACCGCTGGGCCATCCGGCTCAGCCATGGCGCGCTCTTTTGTGGTGAACAGTTCATACTGCGCATCGGCCTCAGCAACATCCGTAGGCTCGCCTTCCATCTGATCAAAGGCCAGCCCCCCTGCCAAGGCAGACACCAAGGAGTGCGTACGCACATTGAAGCCAGAGGAATCCAGAGACATATTGACGCCGCTGACGTTCCAGAAGCGCGAACCTTGTGTCACGAACTTGTCGTTAGGAGCGTCCACAAACACCTGCACGCGCACCCCATCACCCTCTTCGTTCAGCTCATAGCTGCTGACCTGCCCAACCTGTATGCCCTTGTAGTACAAGGGTGAGCCCAGATCCAGCGAGCCCAATTCGGGCGCAGTCAGCACGTAGCGTTTACCGGCACGGCCACTGGTCACTTCGGGCGGGCTTTCCAGGCCTACAAAATCCAGTTGCTCGCCTTTCTTGCTCACTTCAAAAGGCGCGTCCACACCGATATAGACACCCGACAACAAGGTGCCCAGCCCGGAGACGCCACTTAGACCCAAACGCGGCCGTACTACCCAAAAGCGCGTGTCTTTTTGTGTGATGAACTCGGAGCCATCGCGCTCCAGCTGTGCCGTTACCAAGACCCCTTTGCGGTCCGGGGTGACCTGAATGTCGGAAATCGTGCCCACATCCACTTCGCGATAACGCAGCTTGGTTTGGTCTACGGCCAAACCCTCGGCGGAATCAAAGCTGATCGTGATGCGTGGCCCGGTCAACATCCAGTTCCGCAGCACCAGAGACGCCCCCACCAAGGCAGCGGCGATAGGCAGAATCCAGATCCAGGAGAATCGGGATCGCTTGGCGGGAATCAGTCTAGGCTGCGCCGGCTCGGTCTGACCGTCAGGCTGATTAGTTGTGGGATCGTGCACCTTGTTTCCTTCAGGAAGTCGCCTGTGATGCAGGCGGAGACGGCGTAGTTTGCGGTTCTATTGTTTGTTCTTCGTGAGTGTCCTGGTCCCAGCCCTGGCGAGGGTCGTAACTAAGCGCGGCCAGCATGGTCAAGACCACCACCATGCCAAAGCTCAAGGCCCCTGCCCCAGGAATGATCTGCGACAGCCCGGGGAAGTTGGCCAGCGCAGCCATCAGGACCACAACGAATACGTCCAGCATGGACCATTGCCCGATCAGCTCGACCATATCGTAAATGCGATTGCGTTGACGCTGTACGCCGTTGCCCCGCCAGCGACGCCCCACCAGCAAGATCACCAAAGCCAGGAGCTTGGTGATGGGAACGACAATACTGGCGATAAACACGATCAAAGCCAGATCCCAGGAGCCCAGCTGCCAGAGCTGAATTACCCCGCCCAGAATCGTGTGGGCACTGCTACCGACGATGCTGCGCAACTCCATGACAGGCAGGACATTGGCAGGAATATAAAAGACACAAGCGGTCAGCACCAGTGCGGCGACCCGCGTACGGCTATTGGGTTTACGTTTATGGACGGTTGCGCCACAACGATCACAATCCTGATTCTGGCTGGACTGCACGAAGCCGCAGTGGGTGCAGGCACTCCAGGCGGGATGCTCTTTCAGAACTTGTTTGGTAGAAACGGGCACCAGATCGCGATCCTCCGCCCATCGCCACAAACGCCCTGCGGTAATGCGGCTCAGGCCGGTCAGCAGGAACGTCAGTGCGAAAAAGGCGTACAGGCCCGGAGCCATCGTCAAATGTCCGATGCCGGCAAACTTCACGATAGCCACAATCAGGCCCAGGAACAGCACGGCCGTCATGGACCAATGCTCCAGATGACTCAGGGCACGCAGGCCAATGCCGAAATCGCCAGGCAAGGGCTTTTCTCGGGCAATCAGACCCAAGGCCCAGAACTGGAAGATCAGTTGAAACAGCGGCAGCCAGAAACCCACCAGGCCCGCCATCACGGACAGGCCCCAATACCCCTGCTGCCAGATCAGCAACAAGGCTTTGGGAAAGGTGGGAGAAACCGTTTTACCCGCCATGCTCAGATGGACGACGGGAAACAGGTTGGCGATCAGAAAAAGAATGAAAACCGCCAGAACCAGCGCTTGCCATTCGCGGGGCGAAAAGCGGCTGTGGCGGTAAAGTTCGGTATCGCAACGTACACAACGAGCGAGCCCCGCTCCTTGAACGGGGACTCGCTCGTGTACGGTGTCACAATGCGTACAGACGATTAAGGGGCGCGATGCCCTCACGGCTTAGTCGACTAGTTCCGGCTCGGGACGCGAAGAAGCCTTGCTACCGGGCTCATCAGGTCCTGAAGAAGGATATTCCAGTACCACCTCGCCGTTCTCGTCCAGATCGACCTCGACCTGACCACCATCGACCAGACGGCCAAACAGCAGTTCGTCGGCCAGGGCACGGCGTATCGTGTCCTGAATAAGCCTGTGCATTGGGCGGGCACCCATGGCGGGATCGAAGCCCTTGGCAGCCAGATGCTCGCGCAAGGCGTCCGAGAAGGACACTTCGACGCGCTTCTCGTGCAACTGGTTTTCCAGCTGCATCAGGAACTTGTCCACCACGCGCAGGATAATGTCGCGCGACAAAGGCTTGAAGCCAATAATCGCATCCAGACGGTTGCGGAACTCTGGCGAGAAGTGACGCTTGATGTCCTGCATTTCATCACCCGAGCGCTGGGGCTGGGTAAAGCCAATGCTGGTCTTGTTCAGCGCTTCGGCACCGGCGTTGGTGGTCATGATCAGGATAACGTTGCGGAAATCTGCCTTGCGGCCATTGTTATCCGTCAGCGTGCCGTGATCCATCACCTGCAGCAGGATGTTGTAGACGTCCGGGTGCGCTTTCTCGATCTCGTCCAGCAGCAGCACGCAGTGCGGCTGTTTGGTAACGGCTTCGGTCAGCAAACCACCTTGGTCAAAGCCCACATAACCGGGAGGCGCACCGATCAGGCGCGACACGGTATGACGCTCCATGTACTCGGACATATCAAAGCGCAGCAGCTCTACACCCAGCACAAAGGCCAGTTGACGCGCCACTTCGGTTTTACCCACGCCGGTCGGGCCGGAGAACAGGAAGGAACCGATAGGCTTGTCGGGCAGACCCAGACCGGAGCGCGCCATCTTGATGGCCGCTGCCAGGGCGTCAATTGCCACATCCTGACCAAACACCACCGATTTCAGATCGCGTGCCAAGGTTGCCAACTTATTGCGATCGTCGCTGGAGACTGTCTGGGGAGGAATGCGCGCAATACGCGATACCGTTGCCTGGATGTCGGCCTTGCCGATGACCTTTTTCTGCTTGGAGCGTGGCAGCAGACGCTGCGCCGCACCGGCCTCGTCGATCACGTCGATGGCCTTATCGGGCAAGAACCGGTCGTTGATGTAACGGGCGGACAACTCCGCCGCCGCCGTCAGGGCAGCTGCCGAGTAGCGCACGCCGTGGTGCTCTTCAAAATTGGACTTCAAACCACGCAGAATCTGGATGGTCTGCTCCACCGTAGGCTCGGCCACATCAATTTTCTGGAAGCGACGCGACAAGGCGTGGTCTTTTTCGAAAATTCCGCGGTATTCCGAGTAGGTGGTTGCACCCAGACACTTGAGCTGGCCGGAGGACAGCGCAGGTTTGAGCAGATTGGACGCATCCAGCGTACCGCCCGAAGCCGAGCCGGCTCCGATCAGCGTGTGGATTTCGTCGATAAACAAAATGGACTGGGCGGTTTCCTTGAGCTGCTTGAGCACCGCTTTCAGGCGTTGCTCGAAGTCGCCCCGATACTTGGTACCAGCCAGCAAGGCACCCATATCCAGCGCGTACACGCGCGCTTCGCCAAGAATGTCCGGCACGTCGCCACGCTGAATGCGCAGGGCCAGGCCTTCGGCAATCGCGGTTTTACCCACGCCTGCCTCACCCACCAGCAAGGGGTTGTTCTTGCGGCGGCGGCACAGAACCTGGATGACGCGCTCCACTTCCTTTTCACGGCCAATCAAGGGATCAATACGACCCAGACTGGCTTCGGTATTCAGGTCGGTGGCGTACAAATCCAGTGGGGATTTCTGGGCGTCCGAGCGGGTATCGGCTTCCGCCGCTGCAGCCGCCTTGGGAGGCTCGGGAGCAGCGGGTTCCGGATTGGCCTTGGTGATACCGTGCGAGAGGAAATTGACGACATCCAGGCGCGAGACACCTTGTTGCTGCAGGTAATACACCGCATGCGAGTCTTTTTCCCCGTACATGGCCACCAGCACATTCGCGCCGGAAACCACATTTTTGCCGGAGTTACTGGACGATACGTGCATGATGGCACGCTGAATCACACGCTGAAAGCCCAGCGTGGGTTGGGTATCAACCTCGCCTTCACCGGGGAAAGTGGGCGTATTTTCGTTAATGAATTTACGCAGATTCTGGCGCAGTGCATCAATATCGGCAGCACATGCTTTCAACACCTCCAGGGTGGAGGCGTTATCGAGCAGGGACAACAGCAGATGCTCTACCGTGATGAATTCATGGCGCGCGGCACGAGCCTCGACAAAGGCCATGTGTAGACTGACTTCAAGTTCTTCGGAGATCATGCTTCCTCCTACACGGCAAGAGTAAAACTAGGGGTTAAGGCTATTCTATGACTAATTTGCCTGATCTGAACAATACGGTAAACCATTAAATGGTCAAGCATCAGGCACCGGCTCCATCACGCACTGTAAAGGGTGCTGACGCGACTGCGCCAGTTGTCGCACAATTTCCACCTTGGTGGCCGCGATGTCGCGGGGATACACACCACAGACAGCCCGACCCTCGTAATGTACTTTAAGCATAAGCTGTTCGGCCTGCTCGGGCGTTTTGGCAAACACCCGCTCCAGTATATTCACCACAAATTCCATCGGTGTGTAGTCATCATTGAGCAAGATGACCTGGTACATGGGTGGTGGGGCAAGCCGCGCGGATTGGCGCTCTACCGTTGTGGCGCCTTGCTTATCGATCTCAATGGCCATAATACAGAACTAGGTGCTTTCCATAGGTTGACTGGGGGGAACAAAATTCAGCATCATCCGACTGATCGTGTCAACTTCACAATAAAAAGTGGGGTGCCGCGATCACAGGCCCAGGGAGGGGCCGAAAAAAGTATCAACCATACACTAAGTTGAGAGGCAGCAAGCATGTCGGAAACTACCACCACCGCAGGCACTGGAGACAATCAAAAACTATCCGGGACCGTTAAGTGGTTCAATGACGCCAAAGGCTTTGGGTTTATTACACCCGATAACGGCGGCGAAGATCTCTTCGCTCATTTTTCATCCATTCAGATGAACGGGTTCAAGACTTTGAAAGAAGGCCAGAAAGTTCTGTATGAAGTCGCCCAAGGCCCGAAAGGCAAACAGGCACTTAATATTACTTCGCCTTAAGATCTCTTGCGCTCTCGATTCTAACAAAAGCAGGTTCGCAACACACATGCAGTATCGCACTACGACTACGGGGCCTGCGCGCCCTGTTTTTTTTGCCTGTCTTCTGGCAGCGCTTTGTATCAGCGCCCCGGTACAGGCTGATGAGACTCTTCCCACCCTGACACTGACCCTGGGTTCCAAACAAATCCAGGCCGAAGTGGCCGATCGCGACGAGACTCGTGCTCTGGGCTTGATGCATCGAGAAAGCCTGGCCCCCGATCACGGCATGTTATTCGTATTCGAGCAAACCGGAATGCCTTGCTTCTGGATGAAGAATACGCCCTTGCCGCTGGATATCGCCTTTATTACCGATGAAGGCACGATTACCAATATCGAGGCCATGCAACCTTTTGATCTTCAATCCCACTGCCCGGTGCGACCTGTGCGCTATGCCCTGGAGATGGAACAAGGCTGGTTCAAGCAAGCAGACAAAAAGGCCGGTGAGAAAATCACCGGCCTGCCTGCCCTGCAACCTTAGTTAGACGCGCTCGAGAATCAAGGCCACGCCCTGGCCGACACCAATACACATGGTGCACAGGGCGTAGCGTCCGCCTGTGCGATGCAATTGGTTGATGGCCGCAATCGCCAGACGCGCACCGCTGGCACCCAGAGGGTGACCCAGAGCAATCGCGCCCCCGTTCGGGTTCACGCGCGGATCATTATCAGCCAGACCCAGCATACGAGTCACCGCCAAACCTTGAGCGGCGAAAGCTTCGTTCAGCTCGATCACGTCCATTTGATCCAGCGTCAGACCGGCCAAAGCCAGGACTTTCTGGCTGGCAGGTGCCGGGCCAATCCCCATGATGCGTGGTTCTACACCGGCAAAGGCCATGGCCACTACACGAGCGCGTGGAGTCAGGCCTTGGGCTTCCACAGTTGCCTTGTTGGCGACCAGCAGCGCGCAAGCACCATCGTTTACACCGGAGGCATTACCGGCCGTCACGGTGCCATCGGCACGCACAACAGGCTTCAGACGTGTCAGGGATTCCAGAGTCGTGGCACGTGGGTGCTCGTCCTTGTCCACCACGATGGGATCGCCCTTGCGCTGGGGAATAATCACGGGGGTGATTTCTTCAGCCAGAATGCCCGCTTCCTGGGCAGCAGCAGCACGCAGTTGGCTGTTCAGGGCAAACACGTCCTGGTCTTCACGGGACACATTGAACTGCTGAGCCACGTTTTCAGCGGTTTCGGGCATGGAATCTACACCGTACTGCTCTTTCATGGCCTTGTTGATGAAGCGCCAGCCAATCGTGGTGTCGTAAATGCCTGCGCTGCGGGAGAAAGCCGTTTCAGCCTTGCCCATCACGAAGGGAGCGCGGCTCATGCTTTCCACACCACCAGCCAGGATGAAGGAGGCATCGCCAGCGCGAATCGCGCGAGCGGCCGAACCAATCGCGTCCAGGCCCGAACCGCACAGGCGGTTCAAGGTTACGCCGGGCACGTCCACGGGCAAACCGGCTAGCAGCGCGGACATGCGTGCCACGTTACGGTTGTCTTCACCCGCCTGGTTGGCACAGCCGTACATAACGTCATCCAGCTTGCTCCAATCGATTTGGGGATTGCGCTTCATCAGCGCGGCGATAGGCACCGCACCCAGATCATCCGCCCTCACAGCGGACAGCGAACCGCCATAACGTCCGAAAGGCGTACGAATTGCGTCACAAATAAAGGCGTCCTGACTCATGAAATTCACCCTGATAACTTGAATAAAATCACGCGAGAGCGCTATGGAGAGCGCTCGAAATCTACTGTTTTGATAGTAGCGCTTGAGCACAGAAGCTCATTTACCCACACCAAGGGCTGTCCGCTACGCGGTCGCTTTCATGTTTCATGCCCAAAGCAATCTATTGCTCATTAAATGCAGATACCAAGAGCAAATAAAGAAAAACAAACCACAGCTAATAGTAGTACCCCAAACCCGCCTGCATCCACCCTGGCTTATCGGAGGCAAGCCCCACGCCAAGCGCCCCCATGGCATACTGCCAACGTTGACATCCCTTACAGGCTCATCATCATGCAAGGCAATCCCGAAGTCCTCGACTATCTGAATCAGTTGCTGCGTGGCGAACTCGCAGCGCGCGACCAGTACTTTATCCATTCCCGCTTTTACGAGCATCTGGGTTTCACGCAGCTTTACGAGCGCATGAGCCACGAAATGGAAGAAGAAACCCAGCACGCTGACGCCCTGATACGCCGTATCCTGATGCTCGACGGCATTCCCGATATGCGCCCCAATGCGTTTGAGCCCGGCAAGGACGTGGTCGGCATGTTGCGCAAGGACCTGGAGCTGGAATATGAGGTACGCGCTGCCTTGCAAAAAGGCATGGAACTGGCCGAATCCGCCAGCGACTTTGTCACCCGCGACATTATTCTGGCTCAGCTGCGCGACACGGAAGAAGACCACACCTACTGGCTGGAAAAACAATTGGGTCTGATCGAGAAAGTGGGCCTGGAAAACTACCAGCAATCACAGATATAAGGTCTTCAGGCAAGACACATTGCAGCGCAAGCCCGACAAGCTCCCGCGCTGCAAACACAAAAAAACCGCCAGCATTCATTGCATGGCGGTTTTTTATTGCCGGGTAGCTCTCCAATGAGCGCTACCCTCAACTTGAGCGATTAACCCAGGTTCTTGGCGGCAAAGTCCCAGTTCACCAGGTTCCAGAAAATTTCCAGGTACTTGGGACGGGCGTTGCGGTAGTCGATGTAGTAGGCGTGTTCCCACACATCACAGGTGATCAGGGCGACGTCATCGGAAGTCAGGGTCGTGCCAGCGTTGCTGGTGTTGACGATATCCAGGGAACCGTCGGCCTTTTTGACCAACCAGGTCCAGCCCGAACCGAAGTTGCCAACGGCAGA
Source organism: Alcaligenes faecalis (assembly GCF_009497775.1). NCBI lineage: Bacteria > Pseudomonadati > Pseudomonadota > Betaproteobacteria > Burkholderiales > Alcaligenaceae > Alcaligenes > Alcaligenes faecalis. The sequence goes on along the minus strand of NZ_CP031012.1, from coordinate 1,641,149 downwards.
CTTGGTGAAGGCTTCCTTGAAGGCGTCAAAGCTGCCCCATTTGGCGTTGATGGCATCAGCCACTTTGCCGGTAGGAGCGCCGCCGCCGTTAGGGGACAGGCTGTTCCAGTAGAAAGTGTGGTTCCAAACCTGAGCAGCGTTGTTGAACACGCCACCGGAGGATTTCTTGACCACATCTTCCAGAGAAGCGTTTTCGAGCTCGGTGCCAGCAACCAGGTTGTTCAGGTTGGTAACGTAAGCTTGATGGTGCTTGCCGTAGTGAAACTCCAGGGTTTCTTTGGAGATATGTGGCTCAAGTGCGTTGAGTTCGTATGGAAGAGCTGGAAGAGTGAATGCCATTTCAATTCCTTCTAAAAAAAAACCGTGTTTGGTATCCAACAAGGACGACGCAGCCTAGAGCAGATCGTGCGTGCGCACCACATCCACCGACACATGACCGCGACTCAACTCGACATCGAGTCGTTCACCAATCTTTAAGTCTAACGCATTTTTTACAACTTTCCCCTCGCTATCCCTGACTATGGCATATCCACGATTGATGATAAGGCGCGGGGACAAGGCTTGCAGCGTTTGCTGGGCCGCAGCCAGACGTTGGCGGCGCAAAACCAGCGCATGATCCAGGCCTTTTTCCAGCCGCTGGAAAAGCATATTCAGATTTTGCTGTCTTGACGTCAGCTGGGGAATGCTGCGCTCCAGGCGCGCTCTTAATGTAGTCAGGCGCAAAGCGGCGGTATCGGGGACGCTGCGAGCCACACGTTGCAGCCTTTGAGTCAGATGATCCAGACGTTGCTGCTGCTGGGCCAGGCGTTGATGCGGAGAAACCAATTTGGCCACCGCCCGGTCCAGGCGCAGGGAGGCCCGATCCAGATGGCGCTGCACGCCGTGACTCAAAGCGCCCATGCGCGCAAACACCTGCTCCAGCAACTGATCACGCCCCAGACAGGCCAGTTCGGCCGCAGCGGTTGGCGTGGGTGCGCGCAAGTCAGCCACAAAATCGGCAATGGTGAAATCGGTCTCGTGCCCCACCCCACTAATAATAGGGATAGGACTGGAAGCAATCAGACGCGCCAGACCCTCATCATTAAAAGCCCAGAGATCTTCCAGACTACCGCCCCCGCGTACCAGCAAGAGCGTATCGACCTCGGCCCGCTCAATCGCCGTTTCCAGTGCCTGCCGCAATCGCGGCGGCGCTTCTGCCCCTTGAACCGGAGCAGGGTAAATAATGATGCGCACATGCGGAGCACGACGCTCCATCGCAGTCAGTACGTCTCGCAAGGCAGCGGCCGCCAGGGAGGTGATGATGCCTATGCTGCGCGGCAAGGTAGCGATGGGGCGTTTGCGTTCCGGCTCGAACAAACCTTCGCTTTGCAGCTGGCCCTTCAGTCGCAAAAACGCTTCGTGCAAGTCACCCAGCCCGGCGCGGCGCATACCTTCAACCTGAACCTGGAAGTCCCCACGTGCCTCATACAAGGTCACCGAGCAGCGAAATTCGAAACGCTCGCCCGCACGCGGCACAAAGCCCACGGCCTGAGCACGCCCGCGGAACATCACGGCACGAACGGCCGCCTTGTCGTCCTTGATGGAAAAGTACCAATGCCCGGAAGCCGCCTGAGTAAAGTTGGACACTTCACCGCTGACCCAAACCACAGGCATGTGCTCGTCCAGCAATTGGCTGACACGGCGGTTCAACTGTGCCACGGTCCATACCGCAGGTGCTCTAGATTCTTGATAATGCATCATATTCTTTGTTTTTGACTCGCCCCGGGCTAGTTTTCCACCGCTCCGTATCCACAACTGTCATGCTTTTGTCAAATAGACGCCAAGACAATGGCTTCCGTTGAACACCTGATGCAGCACTTTACTGAAAACGGATAAACCATTGAAATTAAACACTATTTATAAAAACACCAAGATGGTCGAAAATTAGCCAGAGAACCTCTAAACCACCACCCGAGCCACTATGGGATGTTTTATACACAGAATTATCCACAGTTTTTGTGGATAGTTTTAGCACTACACCTATTACTTCAAATACATCAGGGGTTTGGCCGTGCTTTGTGGGAAAAGACCGTAAAGTGTACCGCGCCCGCGCCGGAACATTCCCGCAATCTGGACAGGGGCTCTACAATAAGCGCTGATTTATTTCGTGACCGGATAATCGACCCGTGCTTACTTTGATCCATGCCGCTGGCTGGCCTGTCTGGTTCCTGCTGGCCTGCTCCATTCTTGCCCTGGGTTTGATCCTGGAGCGTCTTCTGGCCCTGCGCAGCAAACGAATTCTACCGACTGGACTGGCACGCCAGATCAGCGAGCTGACAGCCCAGAACCGCATCCAGGACGACTCCCTGCCCCGCCTGTACGACAACTCCCCTCTGGGTCGAGTATTAGCCACCGTACTGAAAAACCGCCACCAAACTCCCGCCTTGCGTGAGTCCGCGGTCGAGGCAGAAGGCAAGGACATCAGCTACCAATTGAACAAGTACATTCCGGCATTGGGCACCATTGCCGTGATCGCCCCTTTGCTGGGCCTGTTTGGTACGGTTATTGGCATGATCGACATTTTTGCCGCCTACGACCCCGCCGGTGGTGACCCCAGCCTGATTGCCCGTGGCATTTCCGTTGCCCTGTACAACACCGCCCTGGGGATTTTGATTGCCGTCCCGGCCATGATCTTTCACCGCTACTTTCGCAGCCGTGCCGACTACCTGCTGCACTGCCTGGAAACCGAAGCCGGTGCGCTGGATCGCCTGTTGGCGCAAAGGACTGCCTGATGCGCTTTCGCCGAGCCCAAGACCAGGACACGCTGGAACTGAATCTGGTGCCCTTGATTGATGTCTTGCTGGTGGTGCTGATTTTTCTGGCTGCCAGCAGCACCTTCGTGCGCTATCGCCAGCTGGATGTTTCCTTGCCCCAGGCTCAGGCCCAGGCCGCCCAGACCACAGAATTGCTACTGGCTATCAGCCAGGACGGGCGTTATGCCCTGAACGGCATGTGGCTGGATGCCAGCAGTGGTTCCCCCCTTAGCCAAGCCCTGTCCACCGAAAAGACCGACGACAACAGCAGCCTGCTGATTCTGGCCGATGCCCAGGCGCCCCACTTTGCAGTGGTCCAGGCCATGGAAGCCGCCCGTCAGGTTGGTATCCATCGCATTCATTTTGCGACCCAGGCCCCATGAGCGTGCGCGTCCGCCTGACTCATTGGCTGCACCAGCAGTGGCAGAAAAAAGGCTGGTTCAGTCTTGTGATGCGCCCTCTTTCAGCGCTGGCGGCGATCTTCGTACAACGCAAGCAGCAACGCTACGAACAAGATCCCCGCGCGTCCTACCGCAGCCCGGTGCCAGTGATTGTGGTGGGCAATATCATCGTCGGTGGCGCAGGCAAGACTCCCGTTGTCCTGGCTCTGACCGAGCAATTGCGCGCTTTGGGATGGACGCCCGGTATTGTCAGCCGAGGTTATGGCGTGGAGATCGGCCCCAGCCCGCGTGTAGGTCAAGGTCAATTAGCCGCCGAACAGTTTGGCGATGAACCCGCTCTGATTGCCGCCCAAACTCAGGCCCCCATCGCTGTTCACCCTCGTCGCGCCCTGGCTGCCCAGGCTTTGCTCAAGGATTTTCCGGCAGTTGACCTGATCATTTCGGATGACGGCCTGCAGCATCTGGCCTTGCAACGCGATATGGAAGTCGTGGTTCAGGATGCTCGCGGTGTGGGGAACGGCCTGCTGCTGCCAGCCGGCCCTTTGCGTGAAGGCCCCGAACGTCTGCGTAGCGTGGACTGGCTGATCAGCCAGATCGTGGCTGACCAGACGCCGCCGTCTACCCCTCAACCCGCTGAGCCCGGCCGCGCCCTGAGCATGAGCCTGAGCCCTTATCAGCTGGAACACCTCAGTTCAGGCCGCCGTCTGAGCTGGTCGGACTGGTATCAGGAATACGGCCAGCAGGAACTGCAAGCGCTGGCCGCCATTGGCCAGCCTGCCCGTTTTTTCACGATGCTGCGCGCTTGTGGTCTGCATCTGAACCAGACTTTCCCCCTGCCCGACCATGCCGCCTTGCAAGCCCAGGACTTTCAGGCCCTGCATGAAGGGCTGGTACTCATTACCCGTAAAGACGCCGTAAAATGCCAGCACCTGAACGATCCACGCCTGTGGGTTGTGGATGTCCAGCCTGTGTTTTCACGCCCGGACTGGATTGCTGAACTGGACAGCCTGTTGCGCAAGCGGCGCTTAACCCCACCCTCTTTACCCGGAGTTCAATAATGGAAACTCGCCTACTCGAAGTGCTGGTCTGCCCCTTGTGCAAAGGCCCCCTGCGCCACGACCGCGAACAGCAGGAGCTGGTTTGCAAAGCTGACAAGCTGGCCTTCCCTGTTGTGGATGGCATCCCCACCATGCTGATCAACGAAGCGCGTCAACTGGATGCGCAGGAACCCGCCAGCAACTGATATGACTTTTTCCGTCATTATCCCCGCGCGCCTGGGTTCCACCCGTCTGCCCAACAAACCGCTGGCTGACATTGCTGGCCAACCCATGATCGTGCGCTGTGCCCAGCAAGCAGCACTGAGCGGAGCGCGTCAGGTTTGGGTAGCGACGGACTCGCCGCAGGTGCTGCAAGCCGTGCAGGCGCATGGTTTCAATGCCCTGCTGACCGACGCCGAACACCCGACCGGCACCGACCGTCTGGCCCAGGCCGCCCGCCTGCTGGAGCTGTCCGAGGACGAGATCGTGGTCAATGTGCAAGGGGACGAGCCGCTGATTCAGCCCGAGCACATCAATGCGGCCGCCGAACTGCTGGCCCGCAGTGAACAGGCCGATATTGCCACGCTGGCCGCACCCATCAAGAACGCCGAGACGCTCTTCAATCCCAATGCCGTCAAAGTGGTGTGCGACCTGCAAGGCCGCGCGCTGTACTTTTCCCGCGCCCCCATGCCCTGGGCCCGCGACGCGCTGGCCAGTGGCGACCGGGTACTGGCCGACGGGCTTCCCGCATTGCACCATATTGGTCTTTATGCCTACCGAAATCGCTTCCTGCAGCAGTACGCCCAGCTACCGCGCGGGCCGCTGGAGCACTTCGAATCTCTGGAGCAACTGCGAGCCATGGAAAACGGCTTCCAGATTATGGTTCACCGCCTCCAGGAGATTCCTGCAGCGGGGGTAGACACCGAACAAGACCTGGAAAGAGTACGCGCTCACTTCGCAAATCGGTTATAAAAGATCTTTTTTCTGCTCTATCCGAATAAAAAATGCGCTAAATATGCTGCAACGCATCATACTGAAGCGAGAATCGGATCGACGCATTTCCTGGAGGAATTCATGCGACTCATACTGCTCGGGCCCCCTGGTGCCGGCAAAGGCACTCAAGCTGCTTTCATTACCGAGAAATTTGGTATTCCACAAATTTCCACGGGCGATATGTTGCGTGCCGCTGTCAAAGCCCAATCCCCGCTGGGTGTAGAAGCCAAAAAAATCATGGACGCCGGCGGCCTGGTCTCCGATGACATCATCATCGGCCTGGTTCGCGACCGTCTGAAAGAAGCAGACTGTGAGCCCGGCTACCTGTTCGACGGTTTCCCACGCACGATTCCCCAGGCCGATGCCTTGAAGGATGCCCAGGTCAAACTGGACTTCGTGATCGAAATCGACGTACCGGAAGAAAGCATCATCGAACGCATGAGCGGCCGCCGTATCCACGCAGCCAGCGGTCGTAGCTACCACGTCACCTTCAATCCACCCAAAACCCCCGGTGTGGACGACGTAACGGGCGAACCCTTGCTCCAGCGCGACGATGACCGCGAGGAAACCGTCCGCCACCGCTTGTCTGTCTATCGCGAGCAGACCCGCCCTCTGGTCGATTACTACTCGCAATGGTCAGCCACTGGCGACCCGCAAGCTCCGGCTTATCGCAAGATTTCCGGCGTGGGTAGCGTCGATGAGATCCGCCAGCGCATTGTGGACGCACTGGCAAGCTAAGTAAGTCAAGATTCAGCCGGCCCCAAAAGGGCCGGTTGTTTATTATTCAAGGGAGACAAGCTCATGCAAATCAATAACAAGACTTTTATTGTCACGGGCGGCGCATCGGGTCTGGGCGCTGGCACCGTACGTATGCTGGTTGCAAACGGCGCCCGCGTGGTGATCGCCGATATTCAGGACGAGGCCGGTGAGGCTCTGGCCAAAGAGCTGGGCCAACACTATCAGCGCTGTGATGTCACTTCCGAGCAAGATGCCCAGGCCGTCGTGAATCTGGCTTGCCAGGACAGCGCCCGCCCCCTGTTCGGACTGATCAACTGTGCTGGCGTGGCTCCTGCCTCGCGCACCGTGGGACGTAATGGCCCGCACACGCTGGATCTGTTCCAGAAAACCGTCATGATCAACCTGGTCGGCACCTTCAATATGTGTCGTCTGGCCGCCGCTGCCATGAGCAGCAACACCCCCGAAGCTTCGGGCGAGCGTGGCGTGCTGATCAATACCGCTTCGGTCGCTGCCTATGACGGCCAGATCGGCCAAGCCGCTTACGGCGCCTCCAAAGCTGGTGTGGTGGGTTTGACCCTGCCCCTGGCCCGCGACCTGGCCCAGACCGGCATCCGTGTCATGACCATTGCTCCCGGCATCTTCGGCACCCCCATGATGTTTGCCATGCCCCAGGAAGTTCAGGACTCCCTGGCAGCCAGCATTCCTTTCCCATCACGCCTGGGTCGCCCTGAAGATTTCTCCCAACTGGTGCAGAGCATCATCAATAATGAAATGCTCAATGGCGAAACCATCCGTCTGGATGGCGCCATTCGTATGGCACCAAAATAACTTTCTGTATCGGCTCCAATGGGTTTGTTTCGCTCGGCGGCCACAATTAGTGGCCTGACGCTGCTGTCTCGCATCACCGGACTGGCACGCGATATTCTGATTGCCCGCGCCTTTGGGGCGGGCCCGCTCACCGACGCTTTCTGGGTGGCATTTCGCATTCCCAACCTGCTGCGACGCCTGTTTGCAGAAGGGGCGTTTTCGCAAGCCTTTGTGCCCATCCTGGGGCAGGTACGCAAGGAACACGAACAGGACAAGGTTCAGCAATTGCTGGACCGCGTTGCCCTGCTGCTGACCTTTGCCGTCATGCTGGTCACCGCCATCGGTATTCTGGCGGCCCCCTGGGTGGTCAGCGCCATGGCCAGCGGCCTGACCGCTCCGGAGCGACAAACCGAGTTTGGAGCCGCGATCACCATGACGCGGATGATGTTCCCCTACATCATCTGCATGTCGCTGGTCGCTTTTGCTTCTGCGGTACTCAATACCTGGAGCCGCTTTGCGGTTCCGGCCTTCACCCCCATCCTGCTGAATCTGTCCATGATTGGCGCCAGCCTGTTTCTGGCTCAGCACATGGAAACGCCGATTTACGCCCTGGCCGTTGGGGTGATGGTGGGTGGTCTGGCCCAATTGCTGGTGCAATGGGTTGCACTGGCCCGCCTGGGCCTGTTGCCACGATTCTCGCTACGACTGGGGGAAGCGCGCCGCGATCCCATCGTGCAGCGCATTCTTAAACAGATGCTGCCCGCCATTCTGGGTGTTTCTGTCGCGCAGATTTCCCTGCTGATCAATACCAATATCGCCACCTGGCTGCAGTCCGGCAGCGTGACCTGGCTGTCCTTTGCTGACCGCCTGATGGAGTTTCCCACCGCCTTGCTGGGTGTGGCGCTAGGCACGGTCCTGCTGCCCAAGCTGTCAGCAGCCCATGCGGGCAAGGACGACAAGAACTACAGCGGCTTGCTGGACTGGGGCCTGCGTCTGGTCCTGTTGCTGGGCCTGCCTGCTGCCCTGGGCATGGCTTTACTGTCCGACGGCCTGGTCGCCACGCTGTTCCACTACGGTGCCTTTGCCGCCGCTGACGTTGCCCAGACCAAACTGGCTGTGGGTGCGTATTCGGTTGGTCTGGTTGGCCTGCTGGCCATCAAGATTCTGGCCCCCGGCTTTTACGCCCGCCAGGATATTCGTACCCCCGTCCGCATTGCCATTGCCGTCCTGATCATTACCCAGCTCTTCAACCTGGTGCTGGTGCCCACCTTTGCCCATGCCGGACTGGCCCTGTCGATTGGTCTGGGTGCCACCGTCAATGCACTGACCTTGCTGGTCATGCTACGCAAACGCGGCATTTATCAGCCCAATCATGACTGGTTACGTTTTTTCCTGAAGATTATTCCCGCCCTGGTCGCTCTGGCCGCCGTCCTCCTGCTGGCTGACCGTTATATCGACTGGATCAGCTTGGGAGCCACGCCCCTGCTGCGTGTGCTGTATTTGGGCGGCGTGTTGCTTGCCAGCGGCATTTCTTATTTCGGCATGTTGTTTATCGTAGGCATTCGCCCCTCTTACTTTACAAAGCGGGCTTAGTATCCTAGAATAATTGTCTTTGCCGATTAAACTTTAAAACTTAGGCTTTATTAAAAATGGCTAATACCGCACAAGCACGCAAGCGCGCCCGCCAAGCAGTGGCTCGCAACAAACACAACGCCAGCATCCGTTCCATGCTGCGTACCGCTATCAAGCGCGTTCGCCAGGCCATCGACGCCGGTGACAAAACTGCTGCTAACGAAGTTTTCCGCAAAGCGACCAGCATCATTGATCGCGTTGCCGACAAGAACATCATTCACAAGAACAAGGCTGCCCGCCACAAGAGCCGCCTGTCTGCTGCTATCAAGGCCCTGGCCTGATTGCTGAAGATTTTTAATGGTTTAATCGGCTCTGGCCTAAAAACCAGTTAGAAAGGGGGTGCTTAGCACCCCTTTTTTATTAGCCACAAAACCATTGCCTGAACATGCAGGCCAATCATGCTAAGTTATGGATTTGCTTTTTCATTAGCGAGTCCCCATGACACGTCCCATCGTGCTGCAACTGGCATCTTTGGCCCAGCACCCTTCTTTTGACGAAATCGACCGTCATTTCGAGCGCATTGCCCTCCAAGACCTGAACCAGCTCTCTGCCCAGCAGATCGAACGCGTACAGGTACTCCTGACTAGCGCTGTCACCGCTACCCCCGCCTCCTTGATGGACCGCCTGCCCGCTTTGAAAGCGATTTGCAGCGTAGGGGTAGGCTACGACTCCATCGACGTACAGGCCGCCAAACAGCGCGGCATCCAGGTCAGTACCACTCCGGATGTACTGAACGATTGCGTGGCTGATATGGCCTGGGCCCTGATGCTGGATGCGGCCCGCCGCTTGACGGAATCCGATCGCTATGTGCGTGCCGGCCTGTGGGACAGACCCAATGGTTTCGGACTGGGAACACGGGTCAGCGGCAAGAAGCTGGGTATTGTGGGCCTGGGCCGCATTGGCCAGACCATTGCCCGTCGCGCCAGTGGCTTTGATATGGAACTGCGCTACCACAACCGCCGCCCACGTCACGACGTGCCCTGGCACTACGAACCTTCCCTGATCGAACTGGCCCACTGGGCAGACATCATGGTGATTGCGGCCGTTGGTGGCGACGAGACACGCGGGCTGATCAATATCGACGTACTGAACGCCCTGGGCTCCAAAGGAATTCTGGTCAATATCGCCCGCGGCAGTGTGGTCGATGAAAGCGCGCTGATTGCCGCCCTGCAGGAAGGACGACTGGGCGCTGCCGGGCTGGATGTGTTCGAGAACGAACCCCAGGTTCCCCAGGCCTTGCGCGATCTGAACCAGGTGGTACTGGCGCCGCACACCGCCAGCGCCACGCACGAGACACGCGAAGCCATGCTCTCGCTGACGCTGGACAATGTATTGCAGTATCAAAAAACCGGCAAAGTGCTGACACCGCTTGCCGTGTAAAAAAACAAGTCGCCTACCGTTTTATCGGTGGCGACTTCCTGGATGCGCTGTCTGAATCAGGAATCGACAGGGTCCATATTGTCGGGATCAATGCCGCTGGTTTTTAAATTATTATCATCAGCAAAGCCACAGACGAATTTCCAGGCCAAAGGTTCAAGCTCTCGCAGGCGCGCATCCACCACCACACATCGCACACCGTCAATCAATCGCGGCACCACGTAGGGCGAATAAGTCAGATGACCACCCATCGCCCCGGCTGGACGAAACTGGGACATTACACCGGCCAAGCGTTCTGCCCAATCACTGGGACGAAAGCGCTGATCCTGCCGGGTCACACCATGGATTACAAGTTGCTTCACTGGCTCTGTCATAACAATTAATCGCTAATCGTGCAGTTCAGGTATGCTGCACCTTTTCCTTTCTCGCCACGCATTGTATCCGATCGCGGCCACGCAAAGCCTGGGATTCAATAAATTAGCCGCTTGACAATTTATTGCTAATCATTACTTTGCCCTCTCGCTTTATTCCAAAACCAAACGGTTTCCCCTTCCCCGCCACAGGCCGGCTTTGCTCTAAATAGCCGGACAGGTTAAGATGGCTTTCTTTATCCGCAGGATTTTTTTATGGATGCCATCGTGCAAGCAGGACCGCTTCGGCACTTTCTGCAATTTCGCGACTTTTCTCACGACGAAATTTTATATGTGCTGGAACGCGCACGCCTGATCAAAGACAAGTTCAAACGCTATCAGCCGCACCACACATTGCACGACCGCACCCTGGCGATGGTTTTTGAAAAAGCCAGCACCCGTACCCGTGTTTCGTTTGAAGCCGGTATGTATCAGCTGGGCGGTTCGGTCATTCACCTGACCACCACCGACTCGCAGCTGGGCCGCTCCGAACCTATTGAAGATACCGCCCGCGTGGTTTCGCGCATGGTCGATATCGTCATGATTCGTACTTTCGAGCAAACCCGTCTGGAGCGCTTTGCCTCCCACTCGCGTGTGCCGGTCATCAATGGCCTGACCAACGAATTTCACCCTTGCCAGATTCTGGCCGACATCTTCACCTTTATCGAACACCGTGGCGATATCAAGGGCAAGACCGTGGCCTGGATTGGTGACGCCAACAATATGGCTTACACCTGGCTGCAAGCAGCAGAAATTCTGGGTTTCACCCTGCATGTGTCGGCGCCTAATGGTTACCACCTGGAGTCGGATCGCACTGGCAACCCGGATTCCAGCATTCTGCGCGAATTCGACGACCCATTGGAAGCCTGCAAGGGCGCGCACCTGGTCACCACCGACGTGTGGACCAGCATGGGTTACGAAGACGAAAACGAAGAACGTCGCAAAGCCTTTGCCGACTGGTGTGTGGATCAGGAAATGATGGATGTGGCCGACCCTGAAGCCATCTTCATGCACTGCCTGCCCGCTCACCGTGGTGAGGAAGTGACCGGCGAAGTCATCGACGGCCCACAAAGCGTGGTCTGGGACGAAGCCGAAAACCGCTTGCACGTACAGAAAGCATTGATGGAGTTCCTGATTCTGGGTCGTTTGGAAGCCTAAGCGCTTTTACCCAGGGGCAGACAGCCCATTAATGAAAAAGGGATGCTTGGCATCCCTTTTTTTATACCGCGGCGGCACAGGCAAGCCTTTGGACGATCAGCCAATAAGTGCTTGAAGACCACCTGAATACAGGAAGACTAAACTTCCCACCTATTCTTCGACCTCCAGACCCGCCAAGCGATAGCCAACCTGTAGTTCTGTGAGCAGATATTTGGGTTGTGCTGCATCTTCTTCCAGCTTTTGACGCAACTGCATCATGTACACCCGCAAGTAGTGCGGCCGGTCGGAATACGCCGCTCCCCAGGTTTCATGCAGCAAGTGTTGATGGGTCAGCACCTTGCCATGCCCCCGAATCAAGGCCGTCAGCAAACGGAACTCGATAGGCGTCAAATGCACGGCCTCCCCGTCCCGCGTGACCTCATGGGAGGCCAGATTCACCTGCACGCCCCCAAAGCGAACCCGCGAAGACGCCGCCTGAACATTCGGGACCAGTTGGGAGCGTCGCAGCAAGGCTCGTATCCGCGCCAGCAGTTCCGGCACACCAAAGGGCTTGACCAGATAATCGTCTGCCCCGGCATTTAAGGCCGCTACTTTTTCTTCCTCTCGTTCACGCGCCGACAGCACCAGAATGGGCGAATACACCCAGCTGCGCAGATCGCGGATCAAGTCCTTGCCATCACCATCGGGCAAGCCCAAATCCACAATCATCAAATCGGGACGACGGGTTGCCGCATCCATACGCGCCTGCGCCAGCGTGCTGGCCTCGATCACGGACATGCCTTCCTGCTCCAAGGCAATCCGCACGAAACGACGAATATTGGATTCGTCCTCCACGATCAGTATCTGGGCTTTGTTCATGTCCGTCACTCGTCACCATCCATACGGGGAGCCGCTTTCCAGGGCAGGCGAATCTCGAAGATCACCCCATGGGGCATACGCGGCTTGGCGCTGATCGTACCACCATGTGCGGCAATAATCGTGCGGCATAGACCCAGACCCAAGCCCACGCCTGCAACAGAGGACTCTTTCTGCCCCCGCGTAAAGGTATCAAACAAGCGCTCGGGATCGCCGGGTGGCAAACCGGGGCCATCATCACTGATCAATAAATACATGGACTGGCCAGAACACAGGCCACGCAAGGAAATGGTGCTGGTGGCAGGGGTGTATTTGGCGGCATTATCCAGCAGATTCGTCACCACCCGCTCCAGCAAGACACCATCCACCTCGACCAAAGGCAGATCCGCTGCAAACTCGGTCACCACCTTGCGGGGCTGCAAAGCGGCAGCACAGCGGGCAACGGCAATCCCCACAATCTCGCCCAGAGCATGCCATTCCTTATGCAGCTTTACGCCTTCGCTTTGCATACGCGCCAGGTCCAGCAGGTTGGAGACCTGACGGCGCAGTTCGTCCGACTCAATGCGAATGGAACGGGCAATATCCGTGCGCTCGGTTTCGCTCAAACCTTTGGGCTGCTCCAGCGTTTCCGCCAGACCTCGAATCACGGTCAAAGGTGTACGTAAATCGTGCGAGACGGCGGACAGCAAGGTATTGCGCATTTTCTCCCCCTCCATGCGCAACACCGTATCCTGGGCGATTTCCACATAATGAATCCGTTCCAGAGCCTGGGCCAAGGTGAAGCAACAGGCATCCAGCAAACGCCGCCCGTCAGGTGTGCGTAAAGAGGCAGCGCCCCCAGACTGCACCACCAGAACCCCACGTGGCGCCATGGGGCCTTTCAAGGGCAGATACAAGGCACTGGCACCACTCAGAGTCTCAGTGCCGTTACCGGCAGCTTCCATGTGATCAAACACCCATTGCGCTACCGATAGCTCTACAAAGCCGGTATGGCGGGTCGCCACCAATTGATTTTGCTGATCCGGCACCACCAGCACCACCTGCATCTCGAACAAGGGTTCCAGCGTATCGCGGCAGACCGCCAGGACTTGTTCCAAGGCCAGAGCCCCAGCCAAGTCCCGACTGACTCGGGTCAGCGCCGCCGCGCGTCGTTCACCATCCCGTGCAGCCCTGGCTTCAGCCTGCAATTTGGCAGCCAGCTGACCAATGATCAGCGCCACCCCCAGCATGACGCCGAAGGTAAATACATATTGGGTATCCGTCACCGAGAAGGAATAGCGTGGCTCGACAAAGAAGAAGTCGAAGAAAGCCACTGACAGCAAGGAAGCCCACACACCTGCCAAACGCCCCAAACGCAGGGCGATAAAGACCACGGTAATCAGGAACAGCATGATCACATTGGAGAGCTCGAAAAAGGGCAAGAGCTTCTCGGCCAGCAAGGTCGTCACAACGCAAATAATGGACGCAATCGACAAGGCCTTGCCCTGCGCCATGGGCTGTTCCAGCTCCAAAGGCCGTATGGGCCGCTGCACCGTATCCATGCGCACCAGCAACAAGCCGATTTCAGGATTGCTGCGTGCCAGGCGCTCGGACAGGCTGCTGCGCCAGGGCCAGATAGATCGCGCTGAGGAGTTACCCAGAATCAGCTTGGTGGCATTGCGCTGACGGGCATAGGCCAGAATCGTATGCGCGACATCCTGCCCGGCAATATTGGCAAACTCGGCCCCGGCATGTTGGGCACTGGCCGCCAAACGTACCAGTGCTTCCTGCGCCTTGATCTGCCCGCTTTCCTGTGGCGTATCCACATGCAGCACAATCCAGGGCGTCTGCAATTGCTGGGCCAAGCGCGCGCCCTCCCGAATCAGGGCTTCCTGGGCGCTATCGGCACTGACGCATACCATCAACAGCTCGCGTGTCGGCCAGACCGTCCGTATGGCATGGGAGATGCGGTACACATGCACGTCAGCATTCACCCGATCCGCCACCCGACGCAAGGCCAGCTCGCGCAAGGCAATCAGATTGCCGCGACGAAAGAAGTTCTGACGGGCATGGGCCACCGAGTCGGCCAAATAGACCTTGCCCGCGTTCAGGCGGGACAACAAATCATCTGGGGGCAAATCCACCAGCAACACATCTGCCGCACGATCAAAAATCCGGTCCGGCACGGTCTCCCGAACCCGCACCCCGACAATGCCACCCACCACCTCATTCAGACTGTCCAGATGCTGCACATTCAGCGCGGTATACACATCAATACCCGCATCCAGCAGCTCCTCCACATCCTGCCAACGCTTGGCGTGTCTACTACCCTCGATATTGGAGTGCGCCAGCTCGTCCACCAGCAACAGCTGATAGCCCGAAGCCAGGGCGGCATCCAGATCAAACTCCGTCACCACCCGGCCCTGTCGCTGATACTCCTTGCGGGCTAGCACGGGCAGCCCCTGGATCAAGGCCTGGGTTTCCTGACGGCCATGAGTTTCTACAATCCCGATGGCCACGGACACGCCCTCGGACTGACGCTGATGCGCCTCCTTGAGCATGGCGTAGGTTTTCCCTACGCCCGCACAAGCACCGAAGAAAATCTTGAGCTGCCCACGGCGAGGCTGATGCGGGTCGTCACCGATCACCTGCAACAGCTCATCCGGGTCCGGCCTATCCTCAAGTGACATGGATTTGTGCACTCCATCCAGAAAATTGCTATTGATCTTACGCTCTTATCCAAACAAGGGCGTCAGCAACAAATCAATCAGTTTGATGCCTATAAAAGGCGCGATCAGCCCGCCCAAACCGTAGATCAGCAAATTGCGTTTCAGCAGACGGCTGGCCGGTTCAGCCCGATATTTCACCCCCCGCAAGGCCAGAGGAATCAGAGCGATGATGATCAGGGCATTGAAAATGACCGCCGACAAGATCGCGGTAGCCGGACTATGCAGCTGCATCACGTTCAATGCGCCCAGAGCGGGATAGGTGACCACAAAAGCCGCCGGAATAATCGCAAAGTACTTGGCCAGATCATTCGCGATGCTGAAGGTAGTCAGGGCACCACGCGTCATGATCATCTGCTTGCCCACTTCCACCACGCGCAAAAGCTTGGTGGGGTTGCTGTCCAGATCCACCATATTGCCGGCCTCTTTGGCTGCCTGGGTACCGCTGTTCATGGCCACGGCCACATCGGCCTGCGCCAGAGCAGGAGCGTCGTTCGTACCGTCCCCGGTCATGGCAACCAGGCGGCCTTCGTCCTGATAGCGCCGAATCAATTGCAGTTTGTCCTCAGGCGTGGCTTCAGCCAGATAGTCATCCACCCCGGCTTCCGCTGCAATGGCAGCGGCGGTCAGCTTGTTGTCCCCGGTAATCATGACCGTCTTGATGCCCATGGCACGCAGCTCGGCAAAACGCTCCTTGATGCCGCCTTTGACAATATCCTTGAGCTCCACCACGCCCAGCACCTTATTGCCTTCGGTGACGACCAGCGGTGTGCTGCCCCGTCGGGAAACTTCATTAACCAAGGTGTCCAACTCGCGAGGAAACACGCCGCCCTGGGATTCAATATGCGAGCGCATGGTGTTGGCCGCCCCTTTACGGATCTGACGACCCTCGATATCAATTCCGCTCATACGTGTGTGGGCGCTGAAGGCAATAGTCTGGGCACCTTGCAATTCACGGCCACGCAAATTGAAGAGTTGCTTGGCCAGCACCACAATGGAACGCCCTTCGGGGGTCTCGTCCGCCAGCGACGCCAATTGGGCTGCGTCTGCCAAGGCCTGTTCCGATACCTGCGGCGCGGGCAAGAAGGCTGAGGCCTCCCGATTACCCAGCGTAATCGTGCCGGTCTTGTCCAGCAGCAAGACGTCCACATCCCCAGCCGCCTCGATAGCTCGACCCGAGCTGGCCAGCACATTGGCCTTCATCATGCGACTCATTCCGGCTACCCCTACCGCCGACAGCAAGGCGCCGATAGTGGTTGGAATCAGGCATACCAACAAGGCGATCAGGGCAGTAATCGTGACGGGCGAGCCTTGACCAGTCAGCGCCGTCGCAAAGCTCGAGAAAGGCAGCAAGGTAACGCAGACCAGCAGGAAGATCAGCGTCAAGGCGACCAGCAGGATATTCAAGGCAATCTCGTTAGGCGTCTTGCCGCGTTTGGCACCTTCTACCATCGCAATCATGCGATCCAGAAAAGCCTCCCCCGGCTTGGCGGTGACCTGCATCACAATCCAGTCCGACAGGACACGCGTCCCACCCGTAACCGAACAAAAGTCGCCCCCCGATTCCCGAATAACCGGCGCCGATTCACCCGTAATGGCAGATTCGTCTACCGAGGCGGCTCCCTGCAGCACCTCGCCGTCAGCCGGAATAATCTGGCCCGCTTCAACCAGCACATAAGCACCGGGCACCAGTTCATCGCTGGGGACAGGCCAAGAGCGGCTGTCACGTGCGGGGTCTTTCAGAACCTTGGCCATGACCCGCTTGCGGGTAGAGCGCAGCGCATCGGCCTGCGCCTTGCCGCGCCCTTCTGCTACAGCTTCAGCCGCATTGGCAAACAGGACCGTAAACCACAGCCAGGCGGCAATGGACCAGATAAAGCCGGTGGGGGCCTCGCCCTGCCCCATCAAGGCCTGCACGCCCAGCAAGCTGGTGACGATACTGCCCAGATACACCACACACATCACCGGGTTTTTAAATTGCACCCGTGGAGACAACTTCTTGAAAGCTTCCTTGCACACCGTGCCCCAGGGCACGGCCTGAAATGCCGTTGAACGCTCGGCCTCTTGCGGGGCTTTCAGATCAGTAATAGACATAATGACACCTGTTCCTAACGCACTGCGGGCTGGGCAGGCTTGGCCATGTCCAGCGCAAGATTAAGTTCCAAGACCTGCACGCGCGGCTCACCCAGCACGCCTAATTGACGGGCACTGGTATAGCGATCGATCAGGACCTGAACCTGGGCCAGCGACATGCCACGTACCTTGGCAATACGCGCGGCCTGCAAACGGGCATTGGCTACCGAGATATGCGGGTCCAGACCCGATGCCGACGCCGTCACGGCATCCACCGGCACGGGAGCATCCTTGGCCAAACCGTTCATCTGGCGATAGGCCTTGCTGCGTTCGGCCACGGCCTCCAGCAGATTCTTGCTTAGTACCCCCTGATTGCTGGCCCCGCTAGCAGCGGCGTTATAAGGCTGCGCAATACTGTTGGAGGGGTCAGCAGGGTCCGCGCCCAACGTTGCGCTGGGACGCCCATGAAAATACCCGGGCTGACTGAAGTTCTGACCAATCTGGCGCGAACCTACGACCTGGCCATCACGGTGAATCAGGCTGCCGTTTGCCTGTTCCGGGAACAAGGTGCTGCCAATCAAGGTCGTGGCCAAAGGGTAGGCAATGCCAGTCAACAGCATGAAAAACACGGCAGACAGCAGCACGGGACGCAACAAGCTTTTCATCGTCGGTGCAGCCGCTGTCGAAACCATAAATTGATAGGTAGACATGACAGTCAATCCTCAAAAAGTAATACCATCGAGCATCAACAGGTGCTCCACAATCGGGCCCAGTGCCAGTGCAGGCAGGAAAGTCAGCCCGCCCACCACCAGGACCACAAAGATCAACAAGCCAGTAAACAAGGGAGTGGCCGTCGACAAGGTGCCTGGTCCAGCAGGAACTGCTTTCTTGGCCGCCAGCACACCAGCCAGAGCCAGCAGCGGCAACAAGGTCAGGTAACGCCCGACCAGCATGGCCAGCCCTATCGTGGTATTGAAGAAAGGCGTGTTCGCATTGAAGCCTGCAAAGGCTGAACCGTTATTGGCCGTGCCCGAGGTGTAGGCGTACAAGACTTCGCTGAAACCATGCGGCCCCATATTGGACAGGCTGTCCATGGTGGATGGCAGCACACTGGCCAAGGCCGTAAAGCCCAGAATACTGAAGGCGTGCGCCAGCATGGCCAGCATCACGTACTTCATCTCCCGCGCCTCGATCTTCTTGCCCAGAAACTCCGGGCTGCGCCCTATCATCATGCCCACCAGAAACACCGTCAGAATGGCGTAACTGACCAGGCTAATAAAGCCCACGCCTATCCCGCCAAAAACGTTGTTCAGCATCATTTGGGCAATCGGCACCAGGCCGCCCAAAGGGGTCAGCGAAGAGTGCATGGCATCGACCGAGCCAGTAGTTGCGGCCGTGGTCACGGTGGCAAACAGACTACTTTGCGCCACCCCGAAACGCAGCTCCTTGCCTTCCATATTGCCACCGCCCATTGTGCTGCTTTGGGTCTGGTCCACACCCAGGGAAGTCAGCAAGGGGTTGCCGGCCTGCTCGGCGCTGTAAATCAGGGACAGAAAGCCGATGAACATCACCAGAAAGGCCGCAAAAAAGGCCCAGCCCTGGCGACGACGAGCCAGCATGGAGCCAAAGGCGTAGGTCAAGGCCGAGGGCACCAGCAACATGCTGAGCATGTGTACGGTATTGGTCAGCGGCGTAGGGTTTTCAAATGGATGGGCCGCGTTCATGCCAAAGAAACCGCCCCCGTTAGTCCCCACGTGCTTGATGCTTTCAAAGCTGGCCACTGGCCCCAGAATAATCTGCTGCTTGAGCCCTTCCAGCGTATTGACCACGACATCAGAAGTCAGTGTCTGCGGCATGCCCTGCCAGATATACAGCAAGGCCAGCAAGAAGCTACACGGCAAGAGCAACCTGTACAAGGAGCGGGTGAAGTCCACCCAGTAATTACCAATATCAGCCGAGCTTTTACGGCTTAAACCACGGATGAAACCACCTGCCGCCGCCAACCCCGTTGTGGCACTGATCATCATCAAAAAAGTGATGGCCGCCATTTGGGAGAAGTTGGACAGGCTGGATTCGCCCGAATACGCCTGCCAATTGGTATTGGTTGTAAAGGACACGGCCGTATTGAAAGCCAGGTCGGGGGTTTGCGCAGCACGCTGCAAGCTGTCCCCAGGAATCCAGCCCTGCACCCGCAAAAGAACATATCCCAGAAGCAACATGGCAGCATTGCTCAACAAGAGCGCCAGACCATACCGCTTCCAGGACATTTTCTCCTCAGGATTCACGCCCAGCAGCCGATACGTACCACGCTCGATCAGGCTGTGATTCGGGCTGCTGAAAAAATGGGCAATCCATTTGCCCACCACCACCAGCAAGACCGTGGAGACGGCCAGAATAATTAGAAACTGCATCAGATCGTCCAGCATGACTGCCCCTCTTACAGTTTCTCAAGACCGAAAACAAATCCGGTCGCCATCGCAAAGAATGCGAACAGCACCGCTAAAAATAGAAAATCACTCATATGCACACCTGTTCCAAACAATGAACACTTGCCGGCCTGAACTTAGAATTTTTCGGCCTTGAGCAAGGCATAGAACAAATAGATAAACAGCCCCAGAGAAATCCCTCCTGCCAGAACTGTGAAAAAGGACGCACTCATCCCGAACTCCCGATCAATGCTGACTTGCAGCAGACAGAGAAAGTCTAGGAGTGGCGGCATAAATTCAGAGCAGTGTTTATTGGCCCGCGTATAAAGATGGCATATGGATTTGGGCTCGGACGGCACCAGCACGTTCCAGCAACTGGTCTGTCCAGCGTTGATAGGTCTGTCTGGCAATCAGGTGCAAGGTGCTTAGATGCTGATCCAGGCCCGACAAGATATGCTCCGCATCCTGGGCCGCCGGACCGTATACCTGCTTCAGCTCTTGGTGGCCGTAGTCGCACCACTGTCGGATGCTATCGGCGGTTACTTCCAGATGGCCTTGAAAAGCCCAATGCGGGCCCAGGCAGAAACCTTTATTCAGGCAATGAGGGCCGTATAAAGTCCGGCTGGCCCCCGAGGGAATCTGAAAGGTGTCGTAATGCCAGTTGAACAGCACCGCCCGTCTAGGCAAGCCCATAACACGCTGGGCGTAAGGGCTGCTCCAGACCTGGCCCCAGCCTATATTCGGATAAGGGTTGCGCTGCACTTTCGCGCCCAGAGAACGGGCCAGAAGCTGCGCTCCGAAGCAATGGCCCAGCACGGGAATATAGCGCTGGACCGCATCCTGCAAAAGCGCATGTTCACGCGCTATCCAGGGCAGATCATCGTTAACACTGTGGTCGCTGCCCAGGACGATGATTCCGCTGTAATCTCGTGCCGAAGCAGGTGTCCAGCCCTCCAAGGGCGACATCAGAAGTCGATAAGGAAGGCCGTTGCTATCCAGATGATCCAGCAACACCCCCGGCCCTTGCGTGGCCTCGTGCTGCAAAACAAGAATGGGTTTCATGACATGAAAGCCTGACCGCGCAGGCCTGTTGTTCAGGAGAACCCACTGTAGAATCCGCCACCTCAAGACCAGGATCTGTTTCAGACCCGGCTCATATAAGTGGCATCAAATTCGCAAGAGCCATACAAAGCAACCACAAAAAAACACCCCCTTGCCTGCTTTAAGAGGCATGGGGGTGTTCCGGTCTGGCGCTGGGGATGTGCCTGCCTCCTGTCCGGAGACACGCCCATCACGGCACAAACATTACTTCTTGCTGTCTTTCAGCTGAGGCACAGCCGAACCAGCGGCAGGAGCCAGCAGGCCAGTCTGGGTGTATGTAAACAGCTTGTCGCGTGTGTCCACGATGTCCAGATTGCGCATGGTCAGCTGACCGATACGGTCGCGTGGCGAGAACATGCTGTCCACTTTTTCCATGCTCAGGCGCTCGGCCTTGTAGGTCAGGTTAGGCGAAACGGTATCCAGGATGGAGTAGTCGTTACCGCGACGCAGTTCCAGCGTCACTTCACCCGTTACAGCACGAGCCACCCAACGCTGGGCGGTTTCACGCAGCATGATGGCTTGTGGGTCGAACCAACGGCCTTGGTACAACAGACGTCCCAAACGCAGACCGTTAATACGGTACTGTTCGATGGTGTCTTCGTTGTGAATGCCGGTGACCAGACGCTCGTAAGCGATGTGCAGCAAGGCCATGCCGGGAGCTTCGTAAATGCCACGGCTCTTGGCTTCGATGATGCGGTTTTCGATCTGATCGCTCATGCCCAGACCGTGACGGCCACCGATGCGGTTGGCTTCCAGCATCAGTTCCACAGGGTCAGAGAATTCCACGCCGTTCAGGGCAACAGGCTGACCTTCGTCAAAGCGCACACGCACTTGTTCAGCGGCCACAGCTACATCATCACGCCAGAAGGCGACGCCCATGATGGGTTTGACGATATTGATACCGGCGTTCAGGTATTCCAGATCCTTGGCTTCGTGCGTGGCACCCAGCATGTTGGAGTCAGTCGAGTAGGCTTTTTCGGCCGACATCTTGTAGTCGAAACCGTTTTCCTGCATGTACTCGGACATCTCGGCACGGCCGCCCAGCTCGTCAATGAAAGTCTGGTCCAGCCAAGGCTTGTAGATCTTCAGTTCGGGGTTGGTCAACAAACCGTAGCGGTAGAAACGCTCGATGTCGTTGCCCTTGTAGGTGCTGCCGTCGCCCCAGATATGGACGTCGTCTTCTTTCATGGCAGCAACCAGCATGGTGCCGGTTACAGCGCGGCCAATAGGCGTGGTGTTGAAGTAGGTGACACCGCCGGTAGTGATGTGAAAGGCGTTGCACTGCAAAGCGGCAATCCCTTCAGCCACCAGTTGCTGACGGCAGTCCACCAGACGGGCCAGCGTGGCACCGTATTCCTTGGCCTTGCGGGGGATCGCATCGTAATCGGGTTCGTCAGGCTGACCCAGGTTCGCAGTGTATGCGTAAGGGATCGCGCCTTTGTTGCGCATCCACAAAAGTGCAGCGCTGGTGTCCAGGCCACCGGAAAAGGCAATGCCGACCTTCTGGCCGACTGGAAGAGATTCAAGGATGGTTGTCATTATCGCGTCAGTAGTGGTGTGCAAGTACAGTTCCGCCCGTAAGACTCTATAGCAGAGCCGTGCCCGCGGCAGGATCAATATGTCATTATATCGTCTTGACCGACCCTGGACACCTTTGCGTAGCTGGATTTAATTACCCGATGAACTAGAACATCCATTTTTACCTGGAGACAAGCCATGCCCGAGACACAAGCTCAACCCGCTATCAGCCGTTATCCCGTCCCTACCCTGGCCGAAATGCCCGAGGATATTCGCAGTCGTATTGAAGCCGTGCAGGAAAAATCCGGTTTTATTCCGAATGTGTTTCTGGCTCTGGCACACCGTCCTGACGAATTCCGCGCCTTTTTTGCCTATCACGACGCGCTGATGGAAAAACCCAGTGGTTTGAGCCATGCAGACCGGGAAATGATTGTGGTGGCCACCTCCGCCGCCAACCAATGTCATTACTGCGTGATCGCCCACGGTGCGATCTTGCGCATCCGCGCCAAGAATCCGCTGGTGGCGGACCAGGTGGCCGTGAACTGGCGCAAGGCCGATATTCCAGCGCGTCAAAAAGCCATGCTGACCTTTGCCATGAAAGTCTCGCAAAACGCCCAGGAAATTGAAGACGCGGACTTCCAGGCCCTGCACGAGCACGGCTTCAGCGACGAGGACGCCTGGGACATTGCCGGCATCAGCGCCTTTTTTGGTCTGAGCAACCGCATGGCCAACTTCATGTCCATGCGCTGCAATGACGAGTTCTACATGCTGGGACGCGTTCCCCGCTAAGCATGATGCGTTACGCCCTGTTGTTTGCCGGGTGGATTTGTGTGGCGCTGGCCATTGCCGGCGCCGTTTTGCCCTTGCTGCCCACCACACCTTTTGTGCTGCTGGCCGCGTGGTGTTTCTCCCGTAGCTCCCCCCGCTTTCATCAATGGCTGCTGGATCAGCGTCATCTGGGTCCGTACCTGCGTAACTGGGAGAACGGCCAGGGCTTGACCCGCCAGGCCAAACGCCGGGCGCTGATTATGTTGTGGTTGTCGCTGGCCGCCTCGGCCTGGCTGACCAGTCATTTGGGCTGGTATCGACTGGGGCTCTTGATTCCAGGCATTTTCGCCACCCGTTATTTGCTGCGCGCCAAAACCCTGGATGACACCCCTTCCGAGCCTGTGCAAAAATAGCCTGCTAGAACCGATCCTGGCTTGACCCCTTTTAGCTTGAAAAACCCATGTCCAATCCTGTCATCCTGCTGGCTGCCGCCTACATCACCAACTCTGAAGGCCAGATTCTCCTGGTCCGCAAACGTGGCAGCGCCTATTACATGCAAGCAGGTGGCAAGCTGGAGGCAGGCGAAACGCCGCTGCAAGCCCTGCAACGCGAGCTGGACGAAGAGCTGGGCCTGAAAGCGGAAGAAACGGCCCATGCGCACTACGAAGCGTATTTTGAAAGTCCGGCCGCCAATGAGCCTGGCCACATGGTTCATGCCCATGTGTTCACCTTGACGGTCGATCGCGACATTCAGGCCGCCGCCGAACTGGAAGAGGCACGCTGGGTCAGCCCACAGGAAATCCGCTCACTGACGCTGGCCCCCTTACTGGCCGATCACATTCTGCCGCGCCTGTGCGCCCAGGCCTCCGCCTGAGGTTCAGCCCGCACAAGACTTCCTTCAGTCTTATGCCGTCCAAACCACGAACCGCCTATTTTTTGGCATAATGTCGCCCTTGAGTCCCCTCTTGCGGGGACGCAGCTATTTGCCCGACTAGCCCGCGATGGCGGGCTTTCTTTATTGAGCGCTAATTTATGTCCTCTTTGCCCTGTCAAGGCGCAATCGTCACCTTTACCCTGCAGCAACTGCGTGCTGCCACGCAAGCCGGGGGGATTTTAGGTGTGTCCATAAAAGGACAAGGCAATCATTTTTTTGTACAAGTGGCCACGCGTGCTGGTCAGGCCGTGCTGGTTACCGCCCGCAGCAAGGATCCGCGCAGTTTCAAAAGCCCCTTGCAGGCTATGGTTCTGCTCAAGCAAGTTGGCATCGTCACGGGCCAGTTTGATCTGACCCAGTACTCGCCCGACCAGCAGGAAACAGCCCCGCGCAGCCGTCGTCGCCCGGCCAAACCCAGCAAACTGGGACTGCGCTGGAACCGGATTGCAGAAAGCATCTCCAGCCCCGCTCAACCTTCTTTGGATGATCCCAGCCTGGACATCAGTGAAGAACAGACGCGTCGCCTGATCGCCAGGCAGGAAAACCAGCAGTTAAGCCTGCTGGGCAACTAAGCGCAGCCCACTTGGATTTCTGGACGTGTTAAGCGCATAAGTCGCGTCCAAAGCCTGCGCCAGATCTTGTTGTAAATGCTGGGGCTCTTCCAGACCCACATGCAGACGCAACAACTGCCCTTCCCCGAACAAGGCTCGCCCATTGCGCTTGGGCATATCCATGGGCAAAGCCAGGCTCTCGAACCCACCCCAGGACAGACCGATACCAAACAGGCGCAAGCTTTTGAAAAAGCAGGATAACTGCGCTTCACTCAATGGTTCCAGCACCACGCCGAACAAGCCGGTAGAGCCGGTGAAATCCCGCTTCCAGATCGCGTGACCGGAATGCGACTCCAAGGCCGGATGCAACACCTGTTGCACCTGCGGGTGATTCTCCAGAAAACGGGCAATCTGCAAGGCACTGGCCTGGTGCTGACGCAAACGCACGCCTAAAGTACGCATACCTCGCAGCGCCAGAAAGGCATCATCAGGACCGGCTGTCTGACCAAAATCATGCGCAGCACGACGCAGCAAGGGCCAGGCACGTTCATTAGCCGTGGCAATCCCCAGCAAGGCATCGGAATGCCCCGTCAAATACTTGGTAGCGGCCTGAATGGATACGTCCACCCCATGCTCAAAGGGCTGGAAAAACAAGGGCGTAGCCCAGGTATTGTCCAGGAGCACATACGCCCCCACCGCATGCGCGCAACGGGCAATCGCAGGAATATCCTGAATCTCGAAAGTGGCCGAGCCGGGTGACTCTACATAGACCACCTTGGTATTGGGACGAATCAGGCTGGCTATGCCCTCACCCAAAGACGGCTCGTAAAACTGCACCTGAATACCCATGCGGCTGGCCAGCACCTGCTGGGCAAACGCCCGCACCGGCCCATAGACCGAATCCGGTATCAGCAAATGATCCCCAACCTCCAACATCCCCAACAAGACATGGGTACACGCTGCCAATCCGGACGGAAACAGGCTGGCCTGAAACCCGCCCTCCAGCTCGGCCACGGCTTGCGTCAAGGTTTGCAAGGTGGGGTTGGTGAAGCGGCCATACGAGGCATAGGGATTATCAGGCTCCTTGCGCTGCGCCCATTGTTCCAGATTGTCGGCCAGGATCGTGGAGCCGCGACAAACGGGCACATTCACAAAGCCGGCGGACACGCTGGTGTCCCGGCCCAAATGCGTCAAACGGGTATTTTGGTAATCGCAGTCCTGCATGCTGTTTTCCTGATCGTGATCGCTAGAGATGAATGGAAACAGTCTACGCAAGGGCCCAAGGGCAATTATTGCGTTTTCACGCTACAGCAGGCAGAATTCAGAGAATAAAAATCTACAATCACCAATATTATTGGGAAATTATTTTTATGCTGGATAAATTCGACAAGCACATTCTGGAGATCCTCCAAAACGATGCCACCTTGGCCATCCAGGAAATTGCCGATCGGGTGGGTTTGTCCAGCACGCCCTGCTGGCGACGCATACAGCGCCTGGAACAAGAAGGCTATATCGAAAAACGGGTGGCGTTGCTTAGTTCGGAAAAGCTCAATGTCGGTGTGACGGTGTTTGTAGCCATCAAGACCAATCAACACAACAAGCAGTGGTACAGCCAGTTTTCAGCCGTGGTAGAGGCGATTCCGCAAATTGTGGAGTTCTATCGCATGAGCGGCGATACCGACTACTTGCTGCGCGTGGTTGTGCCCGACATCAAAAGCTTTGACCGTGTCTACCAGCGCCTGATCTCGGAAATAGAGCTGACCGATGTCAGCTCCAGTTTCGCCATGGAGCAGATCAAGTTCACGACCCGTCTGCCCCTGGACTACGCCTGATTCAGCCTTGTTGAAGGCTTAAAAGCTGTATTCCACATCCAGCGTCTGGCCGATGCTCAGCATCTGGGGTTTGGACTCAACCAGCATGGCCTGCATGCCAAACAAGGTGCCTTGCGGGAACTGACGGCTTTGCGCCAGGGCCAGACCGGGCTGGGTGCCCACATCAGCCGTTAGCTGATTCACGTTAGGCATAGGGCAACGGGTACAGGGGCGGATGAAGGCAAAACTCAAGCCTTCACTGCTGACGCCCAGCACATAGTCCTCTTCATACGCGGGCAGACCTTCAAAAACCACATTGGCGCGGAAACGATCCATGGGTACAGCCTGCTCGCCCGACTGTTGCACCAGACGGTTCAGCTCTTCCAGGGACGCTTCATTGGTGAACAGAAAAGGCAGCGCATCCGCAAAACCAAAACCGTTGATCTGGTCGCCAATCTGACGCCAGCCCTGGGACTTTTCTTCCCAAGGGCGCACACGCTCGGTCAGCACATAACGCCTGGCGCGGCTATGGTTACGCAACACCCGGCAAGGGGTTTGCAAAAAGTCGCTAAACCACTGCGCGACCTGATCGCCTTCATCCCGCCCCAAGGTATCTGAACTCCAGATACGCACGGATACGGCGACGTTATCTCCTATCGGGGCATCCAGCGACCAGGACAAGGCATCCATGCCGGGCGCTTGCACGGTAATCTGCCCGTCCTGCACACATGGCTGAATAAGGGCCATGCGCGGCCAGCGACGCTGCGTCATGAACACGCCCTGCTGATCAACAACGACCCACTCCCGGTCAAAGGCCAGGCCCGCAACGCTGACCTCCACGCCCTGCGGATGAGCCTGGGCGGCACAGGATTTGATGGGATGGGTAAACAGGCCAGTGATGGTAATCATGAGTCGCAACAGCAAAAGGCAAGATAAGGGACTTATTCTAAAACAGCCTGACCGCCTGCCCGCCCCTGCTTTGGCGACTGATTGCAAAGAAGTGGATCAGAAACATCGACCCTGGAAAATTATTCCGCACAGATGCTTGACAAGCTCGCAAAGCTATGAGTTAATAGTTGATTGATTGCACCAACACATCCATTACATTAAGAAAGTGCGATCAACATTTTTTTGAATGTACCCACGTAAAAACAGGTCCCTTTGACCTTCTGGCATGTCCCCAAACATGCGGGTATTCATTCACCACGGCGACGACAGCCACATCCAGACTTATTTTTTGCATCGTAGCGGACTCGCTCCGTCCATTTGCTTGGCAAACGAATAAGGCGCTGTCCATGCTGCCACAGAGCACTTCTGCCTGACGTTTGTTCAGCCAGCGCGGCTCTACATTGAAATAGCAATGGCCTGGCCTCCGTGTGGAGTCCGGTCCATCATGGTGTCATCAAATCTCAATAAAAAAACGATGTAATGACGCCACACGATAAGGAAAAAAATTATGAAAAATATCTATCCAACCGGTTTGATCTCGCGCCCTGAGCATATTGCCTTGAACAAAACCGACATTCGCATTGGCGATACTGTTTACTTGCAACCCAAGAACGGCCCTCGCATGGCGGGTACCGTGATTTTCAGCTCGCCTGTACACGGCTGCACTACCTATACCGCAGACGCGCAGAACCAGGACGCCAACGTGCGTTTCCGTTTCCGCCTGCAGGACGTGCATCACGTGGCTCCACGCCACCCTTTGCCCGCCTTGAACTAAGGCTTTGCCAGCTAATTAATACGGGGCATCCAGGCCAATCCCCGTATTAATTTCATTCAAAAACACATAATTACAATTTGCAAGAAACATTCCTGCTTTCATCCTAAAATAGTGGCGGCTTGAAACTTATCCGACGCTGTAAAGCGTCCACGACGAGCGTGTGCTCCTATGGCAACGGATATGAAATCAAAGCAGGCTTCCTGCTTGCGCCCGCCGCGGCGCTATTCCTATCTCTCCCGTTTTTTCCTGTTCAGCCTGGTCTTGATTCTGACCCTGCTGGGTACCAAGCTGCGTCATTACGACGCCCTGACCATCTTCTGGCCTGCCGAGGCCGTGTTGCTGGGCCTGTTCATTCGACGCCCCGACTGGGCCAGCCAGTTCCTTAACTGGGTCATTGTTGTCCTGGCCTATCTGTGTGCCGAACTGATTGCTCGCAATCCCCTGCCGATTGCCCTCTTGCTAACTTTGGCCAATGTCAGTGGCGTCGGTCTGGCTTACTGGCTGATCACCCGCAATCCGCTGCTGGATCTGTCCTTGCGCCGCCCCCAGGCCATGCTGACCTTGGCCGCCTACTACGGACTGGCCTGTGTGCTGTCCGCCTTGCTGGGCGGTATTGCCCTGTCTCTGCATACCTCGCAGACCCTGTCGCTGGCAATCCTGTCCTGGATGCTGACCGGCATGATTTCCTATACCGCTATCCTGCCCGTCATCCTGACCGCCCCCGACCGTCCCATACGCCGCTTCATGGAGTACTGGAACGAGCCACATTTGATGAGTCTGGCCCAGCTGGCACCCGCCCTGTCCTTATTGCTGACCAGCTTGTTGAGCTTGCTGATTGACGGCCCCGGCTCCCTGGCCTTTCCCGTCCTGCCTTTGTTGTGGTGCGCCCTGAGCTACTCGCTCTTTTCCACCACCTTGTTGACCCTGTTCTATGTGCTGTGGACCTTGTTCGCCCTGAGCCAGCCGGTCTACTTCCTGCCCAGCCAGTTACATACCTCGCTGGATCTGCTGTCGCTGCGTATCGGCATTGCCTCCATTGCGCTGGCCTCTATTACCAGTGCCAGCCTGATGTCAGCCCGTAATCTGGCGGTTGAAAAGCTTCAGCGACTCGCCCACCACGACGCCCTGACAGGTTTGCTCAACAAGCAGGCGTTTTATCAGCAAAGCCAGGCCGTGCTGACCCAATGTCGCCTGAAACAAGTTCCTGTCAGTGTCATTGTTCTGGACATAGACCACTTCAAACCCATTAACGACACCCACGGCCACCATGTGGGCGACCTGGCCCTGAGCGCCATCACCCAGCGCATTTCCCTGGCGTTACGCGATACCGACTTGTGCGGTCGATTGGGTGGTGAAGAATTTGGCATCCTGCTACCGGATTGCAGCGCCACTCAAGCCCATGCCGTGGCCGAGCGTGTGCGCAAAAGCATTGCCCTACTGCCCTTCTCTCTGGATAACGAACAGCAACTGACCATGACGGCCAGCCTGGGTATCGCAACGCTGGAAGCCTCCACGCTGGATCTGCATGCCCTGCTTCGTCAGGCCGACACGGCTTTGTACGAGGCAAAACGCGCCGGTCGGGATCAGAGTTTTTCCTATCATTTCCCCGAGCCCAAGACGGGGACTTGACGCTATCCGTAAGCAAACCGATACTGATGTGTCAATACGAAACAAAACATCAGGGAGCGGTGATATGGCGTCAGTTTACGGCTCGCCCTTGTGCCAAGCGTGTTTAACCTTGCCACAGGGATTAAGTACTAGCCAAGCGCATGCCGATTTGCGTTTACTGGGACAACATCCCCCCTCTCCCGACGGATCCCACGAAACCCAGTACCGCTGCCTGAGCTGCCAGACTCACTGGCTGCTACGCACCAATCGCTGGGGCGTTCCCGAAGGCTTCCGCCTGAAACCTGTATAGGCAAAGCGGGGCACATGCACTACCATGACAGCTTTGTCTGTTAGCGATTCCCGTATGTCTGCCCTGCTGTTTGATACTGAAACCACCGGCACTGCCCAGCCTCAAGTCATCGAGGCAGCTTGGCTGCGTTTAAGCGACCCTGTCTTCTTGCTGGTCAATGAAGAGTTCGAGCAACGCTACCGGCCCGATGAAGCCAATACACTGGGCGCCCTGGCCACGCACCACATTTACGACGAAGAGCTGCAAGACTGCCCGTCGCATACCGAATTCAAGCTGCCTGCCGACACCCAATACATCATTGGCCACAATGTGGACTATGACTGGGGCGTGGCCGGTTCGCCCAATATCAAGCGTATCTGTACCCTGGCCTTGTCCCGTCACCTGATTCCAGGCCTGGACAGCTACAGCCAGTCCGCCCTGATCTATCACATTGATCGTGCCAATGCCCGCGAGCGCCTGCGCAATGCGCACAGTGCCCTGGCCGATGTACGCAATTGCCTGGCGCTCCTGCAGTACTTGCTGGGCCTGACGCAAAACATCAATACCTGGGAACAGTTGTGGCAGCTTTCCGAGCGTGCCCGGATTCCCACCATTTTGCATTTTGGCAAACACAAGGGCATGGCCATTGCCGATGTACCACAGGATTACAAGAACTGGCTGCTGCGTCAGCCGGACCTGGATCCCTATCTGGTCAAGGCTTTGAAGGTCTAAACCTCAAGGTTCGTAAAATCCCTAATGGCTGTCAGCCACCATATGCCCAATGATGAAGGTCCCAACAAGAACTTCATGAGGTGGCAAATGATCGAGGTTGCATACGTCACGAAAGATATGCGTCGGGACCCTTACGAACGAATTACCCATCTTGGAGGCACAGGCTGGCAGCGTTCCCAACCGGATGTTGTCCAGCAAATTGAGCAGGGCCAGGAGGACTACTACATTCTTCTGGATGGCATTCCCGCCAAACTGATCGTGGCGCTCAGCCGTTTTGGTGCCAAGTACCTGAAAACTGAGCTTGAAGTTGAAGAGCCTCACATTTTGCTCAGCCTTCCCAGCCAGGCCGGATAAGCTGCCCGGTCCTTCCTCCACTTCCCTCAGGGAAAACAGAAAACGCGGCTTTAAGCCGCGTTTTTTCATGCCTGCCCTAAAACCGGCTTAAGGCTTGAGCAAGTGCCATTGGCCGTTACGCACCGTAATCAGCTCGCGACCACGCTCGTCAAAGCCGCTATGGTCTTCGGGCGACATGGTGTACACACCTTGGGTCGCCACCAGATCACGGGTTTGCTCCAGAGCATCACGCAGAGCCGAACGGAACTCCGGCGTACCTGGCTTGGCCTTGGCAGCCGCTTCAGGAATTGCCTTTTCCAGCAAGAGGCCTGCGTCATACACGTTGGCGCCAAACGTAGCGGGAGCCTGACCATAACGCTCGGTATAGCGCTGGATGTAGTCCTGCGCGATCGGCTTGGACGGGTTGGTGTCGGCAATTTCAGGCAAGACCAGCATCAGGCTGGCTGCCAGAATGGTGCCTTCAACCTGCTCGCCCCCCAGGCTCAAGAAAGCAGGTAGCGCAGCACCGTGCGTTTGATAAATTTGCCCTTTGTAACCTTGCTTAACCAGTGTCACTTGCGGCAGCACCGCGGCAGCGCCAGTCCCGGCTACCAGAACCACATCCGGTTTGGCAGCGTAAATCTTCAAGGCCTGACCCGTTACCGAGGTATCCGAGCGCACATAACGTTCTGTGGCCACAATCTTGATATTATTCGCAGCAGCCAGTTCCTTGAACACGGTCAACCAGCTCTCGCCATAGGCATCGTTAAAGCCCAGGAAACCGGCTGTTTTCACGCCAGTATCGACCATATGCTTGACCAGGGCCTGAGCAATAATGTCGTCGTTCTGGGTTGTTTTAAAAACCCATTTCTTTTGCTCGGTCATGGGCAGCACCACAGACGCTGCGCCTACCGGAGCCAGTACGGGCGTACCCGAGTCCGCTGCAAACTGGATCAGACCCATGGCATTGGGCGAGCCGGTAGGCCCGATCAAGGCGTCGATCTTGTCCTCGGAAATCATTTTCTTGAACAGCGTCACCGTTTGGTTCGGGTCGCTGGCGTCATCCAGGGAGACGTACTCAACCGTCAGATCTCCAACCTTGGTAGGCAGCAGCGGCACGGTATTGCGCTGCGGCAAACCGACCACCGCAGTCGGTCCCGTGGCCGAGGCGATCACGCCAATCTTGACCTGTGATTGAGCCGGTGTGGCCAGAGCGGCCAGAACAACGGACAAAGCGAAAGCAGTTCGAGTCAATTTCATAATGTGCAGAGCCAGTTAAGCCCTTCCCCCCTTGATATCAGCGCACCCGCGCTTATATGGATTGATCTGGACATAAGATACCAAATTCCCCGTGCCGCACACGTCTTATTGGACGATTTTCTCCGGCAGGTCTGCTTACAATTGTACGCGGGCGCACCCAATAAAGTAGTTTATAACGAAGCTACCATTTACCTTTCATAGAGCGAATCCATGTCACTTCAGCAAATGCTGCAACAAATTCTGCAAAGCGGCCAAAGCGCACTAAAACAAGGTCAGGGTCAATTGAACTCCTCCGACCTGGGTAAAAAGATCAGTGAACAAGCCGGTGGTTTTGGTGGCGGCGCGCTTGTAGGCGGCGTTCTGGGCGTCCTGCTGGGCAACAAGAAATTCCGCAAAATGGGCGGCTCCATGGCCGCGTACGGCGGAGCCGCTGCTCTGGGCGCCCTGGCCGTCAAGGTCTACCAGAACTGGCAAGAACAAAACGCAGGCCAGCAAGCGGCCCCGTCCCCCGTGCAAGCGGTACCTGCCGCCCCGCTGCCGCTGGCCACTAACGGCCCGGCCGACACCCATGCCATGATCATCCTGGCTGCCCTGGTCTCCGCTGCCAAGGCAGACGGCCACATTGGCGACGCCGAGCGCGAACTGATCGACGCGGAAATCAGCAAGATGGCCGCCCCCGAACAAGCCCGACTCTGGTTGTCGCAAGAACTGCTCAAACCGATCGACCCGCAAGCGATTGCCCAATTGGCGCAAACGCCCGAGATGTCGGCCGAAATTTACCTGACCAGCGCCATCGTCATTGACGAGCAAAGCTA
This sequence comes from Alcaligenes faecalis, assembly GCF_009497775.1. Lineage (NCBI taxonomy): Bacteria > Pseudomonadati > Pseudomonadota > Betaproteobacteria > Burkholderiales > Alcaligenaceae > Alcaligenes > Alcaligenes faecalis. The sequence goes on along the minus strand of NZ_CP031012.1, from coordinate 1,608,302 downwards.
TATGGAACGCGCCTATCTGGACGAGCTGGCCCGTTTACTATCCTTGCCAAACTCCTTGCGCGAAAGTCTGGATAATCAGGTACGAGCTTTACCCCAAGCTTGATCGGGAGCTGGGCCGTTCCAGCCGAACGCCCCCACTCCGACTGCTTTATTCTTCAACCCCGGGCTGACACCCCCATGCAGCCCACGACTCATCAAGGAAACCACCCATGAAAAACACCCTCAAGTTGACGATTGGTTCACTGGCCTTAATGGGTCTGGCCGCTTGCGCGGCTCCAAACAACAGCAACACCGCGACTTCCGAGCGCCAAATGGACAAAGAAACCTCTCTGCAGGCTTATCACTGGCGTCTGTTTGCCACGACTGGCAAAGACGGCCAGCCAGCCCCTGCCATTCCTGGCGCAGGCGGCGAGCAAGTCACCTTGAATTTCACCGACAAGATGATGTCGATCGACAATCTGTGTAATGTCCTGGGTAGCGGCTACACCATCAGCGGTTCCAAAATCACCTTCACCTCGCCGGTCAGCACCATGAAGATGTGCTCGGACCCCGAGCTGATGCGCAACGAGCAGGCCGTCGGCAAATTGTTGTCCACGGCAACCGACTGGAGCATGGCCAAGGCCGACTCCGCACCGGATAATCCCGCGCCTGTCCTGACCCTGGGCTTTAAAGACGGCACCAAATGGCGCCTGAAAGGTGAGCCTACTGCAACGACCCGTTACGGCAGCGAGCCGACCCGTGTTTTCCTGGAAGTGGGCCCACAACGCGAAGCATGTTCGCACCCCTTGATGCCGAATTACCAGTGTCTGAAAGTACGTGAAATCCAGTACAACGACTCCGGCATCAAAACCCACACTGGCGAGTGGATGTACTACTACGGCGATATCGAAGGCTACACCCACACTCCTGGCGTTCGTAACGTGCTACGTATCAACCGCTACGAGCTGAAGAACGTGCCCGCAGACGCATCGTCCAAGGCCGATGTTCTGGATATGGTCGTAGAGTCCGAGCAAGTCAGCAAGTAAGCCTGGAAGCAAGATCGTCTGAGCACGATCTACACTGACGGCTGATCAAATGCCCCAAGGCTGGAGTTCTTTCCGGCCTTGGGGCTTATTTATTTCAGGGGTATTTTTTATCCGATTCAGGTAGCAAGCCGCCCTGTTTCAGATAGGCAAAACCCCATAGGAAACAGCAGCTTCGGAGCCACAAATAGTTACTCACTGCTATGCTTTGAACCTAGTCAGCAGGCCTGCCCATCCGTAGTATGGAAATACCGGATAACATTTTTTCACCTCCCTATTTATCCGGCTTCAGGCCTTGCGACATGCGAGGCTTTTTTTTGTCCCTGCACATATACTCTCAGGACAAAAAAATAGCCCGGCGTATCGCATTATGCGCCACACCGAGCTCTGTTCTTCCTGCCGTAAACCACAAAGGCCGAGCCCAAAGGACCGTAATGAAATTTGCCCTTATTTCAACGGCCCATAAAAAATAAAAAATGCCCCGGCACCAATCAGCGTGAAGCCGACCAGGTGATTGAGCGTAAAGCTCTCTTTCAGATACAGCACCGAGAACACCACAAACACCAGCAAGGTAATCACTTCCTGCATGGTCTTTAGCTGAGCAGCACTGTAGACGGTATGCCCCAAACGATTGGCCGGCACCGCCAGGCAGTACTCCACCAAGGCAATACCCCAGCTGATCAGAACGACTTTCAGCAAAGGACTATTGGGATACTTCAGGTGCCCATACCAGGCAATGGTCATGAACACATTGGAGACGACCAACATCAAGATGGGAAGGATCTTAGCCATTCTGGACACAAGGATAAAAAGCGGCCTGCACCGCGACCCGGCCAGTGTAGCGTCACATTCAATCAGCGGATATGGGGATAATCAGGCGGCAGAAAGACGGAGTCCCAAGCAGAAAATCAGTCCACAACTTTCAAAAAACCCACCTCAATCTCGGGAGGCCGCTTGGAACTGGTATCAACCTCGCCAATCAGCTCCACCTTGGTTTTCTCATCCAAAGTCTGACCGGCGAAATGCTTGGCCTTGATCTCCGCCACGATCTCCCCGCTACCATCAGAAAACAGAAACTTGTCGTGGGCCGTTTGACGTAGCAGATGACCTTGTACCCGCACGTCCTGATCATCCACAGGATTTTTCAGGATCTCCGCAACCGTCGTCTGACCAATCTCCGATGGGCCCGTGTACTGCGCATGGGCAGGAAACGACAGTACCCCTGATAACAAAGCCAGCGCCACAGCCGAGCGCAATTTAACGTAAGTAGACATAATGACTCCTATTGTTTATGGCTTGAAACTTAACCATAACAGCAGATATCATCAGCGTCCTTATCAAAATGGCAGTGTTGGGCTTGCCTGCTTATCAAGCGCGACACGATAGGACTTGTGCTTTCACCACCCCTGCCGCTGCAGCGAACTAAGCCTTGCCCCCCAACTCCTACATCACCTGCCGTGTCAAACCTGCCAGAGTACGATACTTTCGGCGCACCCTGTTTGAGCGTGACCGTCGTGGTGCCCTGGAAGGCGGTAAAGACAGCGTGAAATGGCAAATGATCCGCCACATCACTGTCGTCACACCGCACAATCGCAAGAAATATTTGAAGGTTTTTGACGAGTGCACATTGCCTAAAATTAGGCTGCAGTCAGCACGAGAACTTTACCTTTTCTACAACCGTTAACAGTTGAAGGCATAAAGCCAAACGCAATCGAACACTCTTTGAGCCCCTTCCCACAAACGGCTGCACCTTTGATCAAAAAGAGCTATATTCATTTATTTTGACATAGGACAAAATATGATTTTTAGTTCTTGGGCGCTTATGCTAACTGTGGGTTTTTATGCCTTTCTCTGGCTATTCTTTACCACACTGATCGTCAGTGGATTGAAAGATATGCTCCTCTGGGACGGGCGCGTTTTGGGCGTCATTGCCGTCATTTTTCTGGCTGTATTGATTTATTACTGGTGGCCTTGGTTTAGATACGACCCTATGCAAAGAGTGCCCACACTCGACATGCTCAACGAAGATGCACTGCTAAGTCGCCTTAAGGCAGCTTTTATCGGGGCTCTGATCGGAATAGGTGCTGGAGCCATAACTTGGCAATACTTTCGCTCTAACCGATAACTACCAAATACAGCAGGGATTACCGCAGGTTAAATACATACCCCTGCAAACCACCTAAAGCGCTCCGGTATCCGTCAGCCGCTGCTGCCAACTCTGTATATCGTTCTGCGCACAGGCCGACCACGTTGCGCAGCTCGCTGGCAATTCGGGCGTTTGCATCCAGCGCATGTCCGGCTCGGGCAGCCTGAGCGACGACACGATCATTGGCGACGGCGAGCTTGCTGCGCAAGCCGTCAAGATCGGCGCGAGCAGCCACAGCAGCACGCAGGGCCGCATCCAGCTGCGCTTGATAAGTGACTCGAACATCCTCCACCTCCTTTTGTAATCGTTGCTCCATCAGGCGTGCACGGACCTCGGCCTGCAACTGCGCGGCCCTGGTCTCTGCCTGGGCCAGCTCATAGCCCTTGCGATACTGCTCCTGGCCATACAGCGCCCCCCATAAAAAAAAGGCTGCCAGAACAGCAGCCCCTGCTAATGCAGACTTGATAGACATAACAGCCTCTCGGCCTGACGCCGCCGCTCCAGCCCCCGCAGCTTGCGACCACCTGCATAGACCCAACGATCCAGCTCCCGGCATGCACCTGCTATATCCTGAGCCCGTAGCTTGCGCAGCAAAGTCGAATTGCCATAAGCCCCAGCCCCCACGTTGTAAACAAAGCTGCTCAAAGCGACCCGTACCTCATCCGGCAAGGGATAGCTCACAGAGCGATCCACCACAGCTAAAGCACGACGCACCTCCTGCTCCATCAAGGCGTCGCAACGCTCCGGACTTGCCACATCACCCAGCTTGACCCCCTGCGTGTAGCCATCGCAGATAGTCGGGATGCCCACGGGGTCCACATAGGCAATCAAAGAGCGACCTTCCCAGGCAGCAACCACAGCAATAGCCGCCGAGACCACCCCTGCGCCCAGCTTAGTCTTCAGATCCATGCTTCCACTCCTTGAGCTGGCGCCAGGCACGCTGCATCCCACCCACAATCCGCGCCGCCGCCCGAATGAACTCGGGCAACTTGGTCACAATCAAAATCACTACATAAGCCGCCCAGAGTGTCAGCACAAAATCCTGCATGGTCCAACCATAAATAAGCAGGGCCGAGCCAGTGCTTATGGGTAAATGAGCGGCGTCGTTATTCAGCACAGGCCCTTCTCCTTAATCAAATCTGCCCTGTCTGCTGCATCCCTTTCATGGATGCAGCAGACATAAAAAAACCCGCTCAAGCGGGCCGGGGCAACGACATTCAAGAAACTGCACATCAGGCAGCCTCACTACGATCAAATTACGATTTACTGTTGCTCTTCAGCGGTTTCTATCGGATCAGCACTGACCACTACTTCCCCACCAGAAAATGCCGGCTCATTTGCAATCAGCCAGGCAACCGCAGATAGCTGAGGTTGAGCACCCAGAGCGGTATCAAATGGCATCACGTAGTACGTCTGCCAAACCACTCCCGCCTGTCGCTCTGCCAGCTCTTGAGTCGCATGATGATCGACCTGCACAGTCCAACCCGCAGTGCCGCGTTCAGTAGAAATACGGCCAATAGAATGAGCTTTGGCAGGCCCGCCTTCCGTCATTATGTTTTTCGTAAAAATGGCCAATGACATATCAAACTCCATAAAAAAAGCCGCTTCTCAAGCGGCTGGATACTTTTCTTTAACGGCTCGGCACTGAGCCACCCACTGTTCGACATCCGGTGGCAGCTTCTGGCCTTGTTCCTGCATATGGCGAGCTAGCTTGTACACGGCATCAAGCTGATCCCCGATCACCGGATATTCCTGTCGTCGGCGTTCAGCGTGGTTATTTGGCTGGTGGTGGATTTTCAACGGTATAACTCCCATCTAAATACGGCCAACACGAGACCGTGACCTCATATGTACCAGGGAACTGAAAAGACAGATCGATATCCCCGCCCTCTGGACACTCATACTGCTCCCCCTCAATCATGACTACACTATTTGGACAGACTCCCTGCAACACCAACCCATCCAATAAAGCAGGGTACGGCTGCCGCTTACGAGGCACTCCTTCTTCTAATAACCAGGACTCATCAAAGATTCCTTCGACCCAATCGCAAGGCCATCTTCGCAAAGTAGGTCTCACTACAAACTCTGCTGAACCAGATACAACAGCATGTAAACGCCCATCTTGAAATAACGATACATTTCTCATTTAACTACCTCATGGCCATTAACATAATCATCGAAACCGCTGGAAACACGGACCCTAACGAACTGATCGAACTAAAACTAGGAGCCTGCCTAATCGTTATCGAATGATTACCTTCAGGCAGCCAGCCCTTAATGGTTGTAGAACCTCCCGTAGAGAGAACCCCCTGGATATCTCGAACGCAATAGACTGACCCAAGAACATAGCCGCCAGTGTCATACCAGATGTTGCTACGTGCATCTCTAGTACCCGATGTGCCAGACACCGTCCAAGGCTCTATATTTGCTATTAGTGTGAAATCAGAAGAATAAGGAAGATAGAACTGCAAGCTGACAGGACGTTCGATTGCAAGAGCCCCAGGCTGATAAAGGGGGGCAGAAACCGACGCATGTATAGTGACTGAATTCCCTGCAATCCTTAACGTATCAACTTCAGCATGACCAATTTTGGCTCGTGTAATAGCACTATCACGAATCTTGGCATTGACAATGACTGCATCCTCAATCTGAGCCTCCCCAATAGCCGCATTTTGTATCTTTGCCCGCGAGATTGCACCTTCAGCAATTTTGGCTGTTGTAACCACAGCAGTACCCAAATGGGCATTTGTAATGCCCCCATTGGCAATTACGCCCGACTCTGCAGTAATCGTCCCAGCCTGAATCTTGTCAGCAGTGACAGCGTTAGTCGCTATCTTTGCTGCTGTCACACTATTTACTGCCAACTTTTCAGTAGTGACTGAACTGGCTAAAAGTTTGCTGGCATCCACGCTACCTACTGCTATCTTCGCCGCCGTCACCGAATCTACAGCCAACTTATCTGCCGTAATCACACCTGCTGCAACATTGCTGGCAGCCACGCTATTAGCTGCCAACTTCCCAGCCACAACAGACCCGGCAGCCAATTTGTCAGCAGTAATGGCACCGTCAACAATCAGCTCAGCAGATGCTGCCCGCCGGACTGAAAAATCCCCAATGATAAAGCCGGAGGTACTGCTATCCGGATTCTGTTGATAATAAATCTGCATCGTCGCCGCTTTCGCCGGCGTAGTAACAGACAAGGTGACATCCTGTGGAGCTGAGGAGTTCGTCGTGTGATTAAGCGTTGCTGTTGAGCCCGTAATCTGCTCCCCCTTGGCGTCATAAAAATACACCACTGTTCTAAAAGCTGAAGTACCAGCATTAAAACGTCGATGCCGGAACGACAAAACATAGTCCTGCCCTCCCTGCAACTCAATATTCCCGACACGCAAATAGGGCCCATTCCAGACCGTGCCAGGATTTGCTGCGGTCGCTCGTAACACGCCTCCACTAAATCCCCATCCAACAGTGGAGGTTCCGGCAGGAATGGCAGCCACCCAAGAAGGAATGGACCAAAGTGCACTTTCGTCACCAAGCGAAACGGTAGGATCAGGATGCAGATTCGACCTGTCAGCCACGACCAGGTGTTTGGCCGTAATCACATTTGCCGCAACCTGCTCAGCGCCAACAGCTCCCGCCGAGATCTTTGCGGAAGTAATCGCGTTCGCTGCAATTTTGTCGGAAGTCACGGCATTCGTTGCCACCTTATCTGCCGTAATAGCTCCCGTAGCGATCTTGTCTCCCGTGATCGTCGTAGTGGCAAGCTTATCCCCCGTGACCGCACCATCCTGGATTTTTCCGACTGTAATTGCACCAGCCGCCAAATGCTCAGCCGCGATAGCTCCTGCCGCCACCTTGACTGCAGTCACGGAATTCGCCGCCAAGTGCTTAGCCGTAATCGCGTTGGCCGCCACTTTTTCAGCAGTGATCGCACCGTCTACGATCAACTCACCCTGAGCCATTGGTCGCAAGCTGGGGTTTTTCAGCCAAACATAGCCACCGGTCGATGCACTCTGGTTATCGTTGGCAAATACCTTGAGCCGCACCCGTTCTGAGCTTGAAAACTCGATGGAGTTTGAATAGGGCCGATACGCACCTGGGGAGGTCGTAAACGAGCCTAAAAAACGGCGCGGTGAGAAGGACTCTCCATCCTCCTGAACCAGCTCAAATACTTGCTTTGCCCCCTCCGTCTGGCAATCCATCTCCACATTGAACAGATACCGAGTGCCCGCTCGAATTTCAAACAAAGTATCGAGCGTTGCCCGTTTCTTGTGTTGTAACCAGACTGAGCCAGAGCTGTAATTAGATGAAAAACCTGCCCGCCGCCATGAGACTCCATTGGCTCGATCGGTCCACCCATACGTATCCGGCAACAGATTCGTCGGCGATGACACCACCAACTTTTCCGCCATAATCGTGTTGGCCGCGATCTGATCTGCAGTCACTGCAGATGCTGCAATCTTGGCCGTCGTTACAGCATTAGCAGCGATTTTCTCTGAAGAAATGGCATTTGCAGCCACTTTATCCGCCGTGACAACGCCGTCAACGATCAACTCACCCGTTGCCCGTTTAGTCATCGTCAGCCCGGCAAATAACTGCGCCGCCCCTCTCTCTGTCCCGTTCGCGTGGTTAATGTAGTAGCGAAAGCGATGCAAATGTGTAGTGCCATCGCTAATAGTTACAGTCGTCGAAAACCGCGTCCAGCTTGTAGGCAGTATTTGATTTGAAAGAACATATACGCCTGTTACCCCTGCGCCATCCCCCTTGGACCTCGTAAACGCGTGCTCGCCCGCCTGATTTCTCCCCTCTATATAGACACGACTGTTCTCGCGATCAGCCATTGCCCAGAGGGTAATCTGATACTCGGCACCAGGCTCTACAGGGATAGAACCAAACGTGGAGTCCCGTGTGCCGGTTTCTCCTGCAGGAGAACGATAGGACCAGGGGAAGCCAACAGGAGCATTGTCTTCATCCACCACAAATCGGGCCGGCCAGCCAAGCTTGGCTTGCTCAAGACCCATTTCCCCCGCCCCATTGGGAATCAGATTGCCATTTGCCCCTACAAATAGCTTAGAAGCGACCACGGCACCGGCCGCAATTTTCTCTGCAACAACCGATCCAGCAGCCAGGTGTGGCGTCTTGATCTCGTTATTTGCAACCTGCGTGCCTGTAATCTTCCCGGTCAGTTTGGCCGCACTGATATCATCAATCTGCTGATCTGTGATCTTGCCGACAAGGTCTCCGGTATCAACACTCGATACGTACTTGGTCCCGTCCCAGCGATACAGCTTTCCTTTCCAGGAGATATTGGAAGTCGACTGAAGGGTCGGTAATGGCTTGTTGTCAGGGACAACCGTTACCGGTTCAGTACCAGGCAAAAACTTGTCCGGCCCAATCGACTGCGACGCAACATCAGCCACGGCCTTTTCATACTTCTTGGCCGCCGTATTCCACGTATAAAGAGCACCCTTCCAAGAAACGGTCGTCGTGACTTTAACGACGGGCAGTTGGCCCGCATCAGGGACCGTCGTTACTGGCTCCGTTCCTGGTTGAAACTTGTCCGGCCCCAGGGACTCTGGTGCAACCTCGGCCACGGCCTTTTCATATTTCTTGGACGTAGTGCTCCATACATACAGAGAACCTTTCCAAAGCACACTGGACGTCGACTTGACCGTGGGTAAGACGCCTATGTCAGGAATAATTTTTACCGGCTCTACACCTTGCGCAAATTTGGACTCCGTCAAGGCACCGTCCGCCAGTTTTTCTGCCGTAACTGAACCATCAGCCAGGCGTTTGGCCAGATCCAGATCTTCAGCCAGATCCACATCGCCGATCTTGCCCAGCGTGACATTGACAGGCCCGGCAAACTTGCTTGAGAGCACTCCATCCACACTCTCATGCTTGGCCCATACCCGCCAGGTCTCGCCTAGCCCTGCCGTGAACGAAACGGGACCATGGTGAGACTCGGCAACCAACTTTGCTGTCGATACGGCAGCAGCAGCACCTTTTGCGGCATAAATCAGGGTGCGCGCATGGCCATGCCCGGTTTCATAAGCCGCTGGATTCCAGCTGGCAATCACCGTCCCCAAACCTGCAGCCGCGGACAAACCCGTCACTGCAGGCGGAGGCGTTTTATCTTTGGTCTGCACCTGATCGAAGTTCTTGCCCAAACTCAGACTACGCACCAAGGCCGTCGTAGACAACTGGCCAGAGGTGTTACGCGCACGTAGAGCAAAAGTCCACACTCCCTCCTGCGGCAACACACTTTCAAAAGTTGCGGTATGAAAGCCACTGCCCAATGGCGTCATTGCATCCCAATTGGGCGCAGCATGTTTTCCAGCCAAGTAACGAAGCTCGGCACCGGCCAAATCAAATGGCGGATCATTCTCCAAATAGTCAAATACATACCGGCGCAGACCACCGGAGATTTCAGTGATTAGCAGCGAGTCATAATTCCAGGGAGGTAGATCTGTATGTTGCGTTAAATAAAAAATGCTCGCGGCGGGACCGGCACGAGTATGGCCCATAGGACGCACCTGCACCATCCAATTGCCAGCCATATCAATACGAAACGTAGCTTGACGCGTAGAGGTATCAGCGACATGAACCAACTCATGCCCCTCTGGTCCAGCCCATACCTCTGCTGATGCCAGCTCACCACTCACATCAAAGGTAATCGTTAACTCTGTGAAGTGCGTATTTCCCTGCACCATCTGCTGCTCAGTAATACGAAGATTTCGCACTACTGGAGTTTCATCACGAGAGAGCTCGCTATCACTGCCTGCGGGCTCATACGTCCCATTAAGAACATAGTCCCAAAACTCGTCAGACTCTGGCACGACTGCAACTTGTGCACCACCCAACCCTGCTTGCATTTGCATGCCGGCCACACGTACACGCGCCCCCGGCGTAGGCTTGAAGTCGTAGAACCACAGCGTGTCATGCGCCGGATTATCGACATCATCTCCAGGAAACAGTGCGTCCGCAGGCCATGCATCTTGAAGTTGCAGCGTCAAGGAGCCAGCACTTGGGCGTACAGCCCGAAAAACACGATAAATAGACTCGCCAGGTATACGCAGACCAATAAAGGGCTCGGCAGTACCCACTCCATGGACCGACTCATCCGGCACAGGAGAATCCAGCTGCAGCACGACAACACCTTGTTCATCCTTGGTTGCTCCAACCAGTCGCCCCCCAAACCCCCACTGAGTCATATCATGGCTCAGCGCCAGAACAGACATCCGCTGGTAGTCAAGATGCTCCAGGTCAGTTTCGTACTGAATATCCTTGAACTGATACAGCGACTGCCCCAAGTGATAACGCGCCATAACAGCTGCATGCTCAGCGGTAGTAATACCCTCACCAGTCAACCTGGCCGGATTTAACATCGTCGTTTTACCAGGGGCATAGACATAGATCGAGTCTTGCTGCCATGTATCCCGATTCAAGTACGTATAAATAATGCCGTCAGCAGCACTGGCCAACTCATAATTGACTTGGAAAGTAGACTTTTTGATGGTGGCCATATTGACCACACCATCCAGCGGCTGCTTATCCCAAGCCCACACCACCCCCCACTTGCCATTAAAAAACCCAAAGGTGCCCAAACCGCAACGCGCAATCTGGTTGAGCAGATCCAAATTGCTACGATCATCGTTAATCACCGCATCATGACGCAGATTATTACTCGCACAATGCAACATGAATGCTTTCAGGCCCTCAAGATCAATCTGGTCATCAGGCAGTCCCAGACCCGCTATCAACTTGCGCCCATAAAACGGATCATCAACGTAGATACCCCGCGCCAGCAACAAAATCTGGGCTCCCGGATTGGACAATCCATTTTCAGGTGTCGTTGCTTGTGCCCAGGCATTCCCATCCCAGACCGGCATAGCACGGGCAACAAAACGACCTTTGATCTCTTTCAAACTGCCATTTAACTGGCCAGTGGCTTTAATCTGTATGCCAATACGAGACTGCCCCAAGTAATCACCGTTATCAGGCCGAATACTTTTCAGCTGTGTCCAAACTACATTGCGTGTAGTTTCTCCACCATCGCTACTGCCACCAGACGCATTTCGCCATGCCACTTCATACTGCCCGGCCTCAACCGTAATCGTCTCTGTGCGACGCAGAGGCTTTATGGTCCGGTTATGTAGATGGACCGACGAAATACGCCTCCACTCACTGTCCCCAACGGGACGATAGCGTCCCTCCAGAAGCAGATCGCGCCCCTCTACACCATCCTCTCCTTGACCAAACAATTGGATATCAAAATCACATTGAATCAACACAGTGTCTGTAGAGGTTGTACGCGTTACCCACTCTCCCGCCCCTTCAAGCTCCCCTCCATCACTGACGTCCGGATTGGAAAATAAAGGAATGTGCTGCTCAGGCATACCCTCAAAACCACGTGTCCAGACATTGACATTTTGATAGGCGCTTAACTCTGTATCGCCATTGAGCAAACCACTTTCAAAGCGATCTATATTCAAACCTGCATTAAAAATCGCGCCAAGCATTTGTTCATTCCCCTCATACCAGGTGTAGGGGAGACTTGCGTAATCAGGAGCGTACTGCATTGCGCCAAGCAATATCGGCAAAGCCTCATACTGACGTGCCGAGTTGTTGCCGGGTGCAATATTAAATACCGGCTCACGACCAAAATCCGTATTGCCAATTTTGGGTATAGGGGGCGCTAGCACCTTATTGATCAGCATGGAGCCACCCAGGAACATGGCTCCGCCAATTACAGATGCAACTGTGCTACCAACACTAAATGTCGTACCAATCCAAGCCGCCCCGGCCCCCATCGTGAAATAGGCTAAAGCAGCGATCGCCACCAGTTGCAAGGCCTGCTTTTCCACAACGGAACGCACCGAAATGACTGCGCCATGCGTGGGCTTTTCCTGTGCCCATAACTCGGGCGCAATGGGGCACCCATTGATGGACACAGCATATTTGCAGGCATGCAGATTCGGAACATGGCGCTCCAAAAAAGAAAGCAGGCTTTCGCCTGCCTTCAGATCTGCCGGAGTATTTGTCTGCCCCTCCAGGGTCAGTGGGTGCGGCGTAACGACTAACCGCCCTGCATCAATTTTGCTCATCCTGATCCTTCCATCTATAAAATCCGACCACCCGCAAATTGAATGCCGGCAAGGCTCTCAATTTATGCAAGCTCGCATACCCCAAGGCCACTGATGTATGCAGTACATGCGCTTGGTGATTCACAAAAAAGTAAGTCCCAATATGTCCAGGCAGCTCTTGCCCTGCACTTTGCATCAGCACCAAATCACCATCGACCGGTTCGACAACCTCAAAGGCCAATTCATCAGCCATGGCCCGGATCGCCACAGCCTGACCACGCTGCCCTTGCGGACGAGGCCTGGCAGTAGGCAATGCAAGCTGGCGGGCAAATATTTCCCGCGCCACCTCCACCGCCAAATCAGCACAATCGTAGTGATCGGCACAATGTGGCCGCCCGACAAACCTATCAAGCGCTTTAATCATTGGAAAATTCCGGGCGCTGTACGCTTGTCATAACGCAGCGTGACTGCAGAGCGATTCAGAATTGAATCCATCGAAGGCTTTGCCATGATGCTGGAGCTATCAACCGCCACGACAGAGATAGGCAAACTCAGTTTCATGGTGTGAATATCCGGCATAGAGCGGTCAATCATGATGATGCTGCACCACACCTCTTCACCAGGCTCTCTAATGGATTCCAACTCGCGCAAGATATCACCGCCCGTGTTATCCATCTCCAGCACCATCTTCGGACTTTCCCCCTCGCCCGAATCAGGCAGGGTAAAGCGAAACGGATAACCCACGTATGTCACACCACGACTGATCCAAGCCTTGGTATCGTTGGCCAGCCGGAACGGTGCAGAAAAAGACGAATGCGTAATCTCTACCAGCAATACCACCCCATCCGGGTCGGTAATCCTTTGTCGATTACGACGAAACTCCTTGTTGATACTCATCGCATGTACTCCAACGTCACCTGGCGCTGGGCATACTGAAACCCGCCCGCCAACGGCGTCAAGGTGCCAATATCCCCACCTTTGAACCTCATCGAACGCGTCATGCGATATCGGTGGTCATACATATCAAACCAGCCAATCCGGCGGATAGTGTCGAAATACCAACTATCAAATTTGACGGTATCCTCTCGGCTACGAAAAAAAAGAGTGGCTTCTACTTCCACTAACACCTGCGAATTCAATATTTCTTGTTTCACAGGACCACGATCCATTTCGGTTCGCTTGACGGCAGGGTCAAAACGCTCACCAAAACCATCGATCAGGATCGAGACGTAATCAGGTAATTTGTTCATAGACTGAAATAAAAAAAGCCCGTTGGATCAATATCCAACGGGCCTGATGTTTGTGAAACGCAGCAATACAATAAGGGCCGCACTCTGCTTTTCTTTCCCTTATGATCGTGCTCTTAATCCCCAGCCTCTCTGCAACACTCGCCCTGTGCTAGTGCTTGGGCTTCCCAGTTGCTCATCCAAAATACTGATAACCACACGCCGGAGCATCTGGCCATCAGCGCCTGTGCTCATCTCTTCCTTGGCTTCAACTCTGTTTCCACCGTAGTTATTAACGACCACCTGCAAATCCTGACCTGGCATGGAGCCGGTCGCCGTTGCTGATGGCAAAGCTGGATAGCCTACCGTCCCGCCATTGGCATATCCACGTAAGGAGCGACGTAGCCGGTCAAACCCGGAACGCCCACCCAAACTACGCATATCGTCTTGATTCAGAACGCCCTCGCCCCTGTGGACGATACCAGCTGGTTCATAGCGTCCACCGTCTCCGGTGTAACCGCCAGAAGCCCAACCATTCAAACTAATCAGAGCACCAATACCGTCACCACCGCCTTGCTGTATCGCGCTGGCAGTAGACACCCCGCTCACACCACCAAACAAGTTCCCAATCATGCCGGCCAAGGGTGCTGTCACAGACTGCTGAATCGCAATTCGAATCATGTCCGCAATAATGCTATCGGCAAGACTCGCAAAATCCATCTTGCCTTTCATGGCAAACTGGAACAGCGCATCTTCCATGCCCTTAAATATATTCCCGACTAAACCAGAAACGGCCTGATAAACATTAGCCGTATTATCGGCATAATTAATCATCGCCTCCTGCATCGCCAATCCCCAGTCCTGCTCAAGAAGCGAACGCTCCTGCACAGATCGGCGCACGATAGCCAGCTTTTCCTCTTCTGCCGATCGCAAACTCTCAATAGATTGCAGATAAAGCGGTTCATCCAGGCGTGTGGATTCGTCCTCCTGGCCGGCCTCCAGCGCGCGTCTGCGGCGCTCAAAGTCCGCCATGATTTGATACTCTTCGGCCAATTGCTTGCGTCTGCGCTCACCAATTCCCAAACCTACATTTTCTTGGTTTTTCTGAGTCTGAAAAATGGTGTTTTCTTCTGCAATGCTTTTTTGCTCCAACATCGCCTTCTGGTAGAGCTTGTTTGCTCGCTCCGTATCTTCGTAGGCCTTTTTTGTGGCCTGCAAAGCTTCCACCTCATCCATCTGGCCCTTCGAAGCACCAGCCATCTGAAGCCGATAGCGTTGCAACTGGGCGTCAGTCATCCCCAGCACAGCGACCTGATCACGCAAAGATTGTAGAAGAGTATCTGCAGAGGAAACAGCTCCTTTCGTCGCAATACCCGTTGACTGCCGCGCCTCTAACAAGGTTTTTTCTGCATATGCAGCGGACATGAGTGCAATCCGCTCGCTCTCACTAGTGCCCTTATGCTCGCTGATCCAGCGAGTCGTCATTTTTACCGGATCACCACCATCCTGTAATGACTTGATCCGACTCTGGATTTGCTCAAGTTGCTTGCTTGCATTCTCCGAGAAACCTAGTGCGTTGTTTAGTGTCTGCACACCACCAGCAGCACCGTGCGCAGCCAGGCCCAACTGCCTGCCCAGCTCGGACAAAGCCTCCCATCGCTGTCCTGTTTGGGTAGCCTCATCTCGAGACTTCACCATAGCGATGGCAAGCGTACGATATCGGCCAGCTTGAGACTCGGTAATCACTCCTTGCTCAGTCCACTTCCCGATCAAGCCATCAATGGCCTGCTCAAGATCACCACCGGCCGAAGAAACATTACCCACCAGGAAAGTCAGCTCATTTCGCATCTCCGCTCGCATCCGCGCAACGGCAGCTCCCCCCTTTTTTGTCGTCGGATCCAACTTGTCGACAAAATCAGCCATAGCCTTGCTGGCTTCACCCATCTGCGTGTCTAGAAGCACCGCCAGACTATCAAGCGCGGCTTGCCTGGACAGAACACCCAGGTTGCCAAATGCTGTAGACGCGTCCTGCGCGGAGCCAGTAAGAGCATCCGTCGCAATCTTTGCACGATCTGAAGCTCCATCCATCGTAAAAAAAGACGCTGCAGTCAGGCCAATCGTAGCCAGCAAGCCAACAGGGCCACCCAGCACACCTAACAAAGTCCTACCGACTCCCGCCGTTGCCGCTTGCGCTACAGCAAGACGCCTGCTGGCCGCCTCTGCCGCGTTTTTTGCTGTAGTTAACTGCGCAAGAGTCGTTGTCAAACCTAAACTTGCTCGTGCACTTGCCAAAGCCGCCGCAGCAGCCTGCGCTTCCGCTCTGGCGGCAGCAAGCGTAGCAGCAGCCTTGGTATGGCTCGCCACCGTGGCACTCACAGAGGCCGCAACAGCACCAATCGTCCGCGACGTATAGACCCCCAGTGCACCCAGGGCCACAGTCCCCAGCACATCGGCAAACGACTCAAAATTCTGGGAAATAAAGTTGATTCCCGATGCCAGCAATGTCGTTGCCTGCAAGGAATTATTCGTATTGCCTACATACTCGCCAAATGCCGAGTTCAAGTTCGTCAGCGCGCCACTGACTGTTCTGGGCATCAGCTCCACTTGCTGCAAGGCAGGAATATACGAAGATGCCAAACCTTGAGCCAGCATCTGGACTGACATCTGGCCACTCTTGCCCAACTGATCAATCTCTGCCGTCGTTTTCCCTGTGCTGTCGGCCATATGGGAAATCAAGGAATCAACAGTACCGGTAATCTGCGCCCAGTCACTGGCGTTAACCGCGCCGCTTCGAAACGAATTGGCAAACGCCTCCATGGCGACGGCACCGCTCTCTGCACTAGCCCCATTCGTCGCCAACAGCCCCGAAAAGGCCCCTACCGCATCCATGCTTTGATCAAAGCCAAGGCCGATCTCCCGCAAAGCCGGAGAAAGTGCGATGAACGCTTCACGTGTTTCATCAATAGGACGGAAGGTCGCCTGAGCGACCTGCGCCACTCGAGCCTGGGCCTGGTCATACTCGCCTAAAGACTGCGTCGCAACCGCCATACGTTCAGCATAGCTATCCCACTGCTCGGCCATCTCAATCAAACCCATGGCCGAAAATCCACTTAAGGCAGACTTCAACACTCGGTCCATCACAGCCGCAGAGGCTGCACTCGAGAGGGTCGCATTGCTGACGCCTGCCATACTGCCATTGACTCGATCCGACATGGCCGCAACACGAATGCCAGCCCCCTCCATTGCATTCAGGGCAAGCGTCAGATCTTTGGCCCCTTGCTCCGCCGACCGAGTATCGAGCGTAATAGTCAATCGAGACTCTTGCGCCATTCAATTTCTCCAGATAAAAAAAACCTGCCGAAGCAGGGAAAACCGCACATAGACGCTGATTCAAATCTCAGGACCTGAACCCAATCAAACACATTGGGCCAGCCAGGTAGACATGCAAACCCGGCTGGCCCCCTCCTGCTCCCACCACCTGGCAATCAACTGCGTTCCAAGCGATCAAGCTCAAACACAGCCATATCCAGCTCTTGCCGGGATAGTGGGGTTCCATATGCCTGGACCACGGCACTTATGTTCTCGGTAGAGAGGGGCAATGGCACCGCCCCGCCCATTCCAACAACGACACTCCGACAACGGTCTGCAGCACAATAAACACGGATGACATGATCCGTAATGGGATCACTGGGAGGTTCATCCGGGATCTGAGCACCGAGAGTCGAATGAATCAGCTTGCGCTTTTCATTTTGCCCGGCCCACTCTTTTTCCCACTGGAACCGGGCGAGGACTTTTCCACGGTTTCCTGGGCCTCCTTCTTCGCATTGGCAGCAACATGGGCCGCTGTCGCAATCACCCAGACAAAGAGGTCTGTGTTCTCTGACAGCAACTTGGTCGCATTCTCCGGCGAATAAGGAATGACGTTGCCCGCTTCATCAAGGACTTCACCCTTCCAGTCCTTGACGATATACGTGCTCAACAGCTGGCACTGGACATCATGCTCGCGGATATCGTTACTTGAGACACGAATGGCCGCTAGCGAATGCCCTGCATCTTCCCGAGCAATCAAGCGTCGTGCTCGCTCCAGGGCTATTTGATAAGCCTCAGTATCAAGCGCAGCAATCTTGAAAGACACGTCCTCGTCATAATCCTCCCACCGCTCCTGACTCAGAACCGATTCCAGGCGATTAATCTTCAAAGCCATGCCATCGCTCCTTAAGGCGTAGTCGCAGCAGGACTGCGAGTCAGCACGGGAGTTTGCTTGGCCACGGTGAAGTTCAGTTCCACTTTCAGAATGTCGCCCTTGGCACCGTTAGGCAGGTCACCATCTACCTCAATGGCAGGCAGATCGATCTCGTACTTGTTGCCCAGGGTGTCGGTGATCGGGAAGGAAATGGCGATCGGGGTGCGTTTGAACTGGTTCTTCCACAGCTCCCAAGCCTTCTGAGACCAAGCCAGGGTCACCGTACCGGTGATGGCTGCTGCAGTCTCAATCAGGGCGCCGGGGCCCAAACGCTCGGCACCAAAGCAGCGTTGAGTCTGCAGTTGGTTGTCGATGTTCAGGGTCAGGCCCGATACGCAAGCCTGGCCAGCCAGGGACACGCCATTGGCCTTCACATCGCCCACGCTGATCGAGGACATGAAAGGGCTTTGGCCTGGCTCGGCCGGATTGGTTGCGAAAGGCGTTTCCTTATCTTCGTAATCCAGGCAAGACATCGTGAAGGTCACGGTGGCTTTGCCCTCCTCGGGCACTTCCAGTGCAAAGGTGCTGACATGCGCACCCTTGAACAGTGCGTAGACATCTACGTCGCGATAGGCTTTGGCCACGCTGAAGGTGCTGCGGGTCTCGCCCACGCTCAGCTTGTTCTCTTTCCATTCACCGTAGAAGGCGGCGGCCAGCAGCTCGTCAAAGGTGCCGTAGGACAGTTCGCCCGTGATGTCGCCACCAATATCAATGCTGGTCACGATCGAACCCTGACCAATGCGCGAATCGGTGATTTCTTCAGACTCCTCTTTGTTCAGAGTTGGAGTCAGTGTGTTGCCGGTGACGCGCAGCGTCTGCCAGCCCGAACCGGGGGTAACACCGGGAACGGTTTCTTTAACCAGGTAGCTAGTAACTTTAGCGCCAGAACTCATGATGCATCTCTCCTGTATGCAGGCAAAAAAAAACCGACACGAGGTCGGCACAAAAAAACAGGTAAAAAATCAACCGGCCCGGAACGGGACGGTCAGGTTGATCTGGTAGAACTCTTCGCGTTGGGGCCGTTTTTTGGGGTCATCGGCTGCCACATCGACCTGGCTCAAGCCCAGGCACTCCAAAGCTCCTTCAGACCAGAAGGAAAAGTGTTCATCCAGGGCATCGCTCAGGCGATCCAGCTCCTGACGGCCCTGACCCAAACGATCAAAGCACTCGATCAGAATCTCGCCGGATTTGCGGGTGTAGGGTTTTGTCCCCATGCCCGACATTTCCGAATCGGTATTCTTGATCAGCAGACGGCACCAGACACCCGTATCCGGCGGGGTAAAGGCCGCGTGGGCATTGGGGTACTCGATGCGCTCCTGAGCAATCCCGGTCAATGCCACCATTCGATCAATAATGGCTTTACTGATCTGTTCAAAGTTCATCTTGTGTAGTTCTCCTGAACGGTCCTGGCCATCTTCTCGATGGCAAATCGACGACTGTGCGTAGGCGCTGCGACTAGGCAATAAAAAACCCCGCAGCAATTTCTTGCTCGGGGTTGTTTCGTTTGCATTGGACGCAACTTTGCACGCCCATTATTGCAATTGCGCTTGCAGATTCATAGCGGACCATGTTGCAGACTGCAACGCCAGGCGTAAAAGGCAGAGGTTTCACCCTCCTTGATCTTGTCCACCTGGCCTGAATCCTGCAGTTGCACCAGCACGCGCTTGACGCCTTCGCGCATGGCGTTGCGTTGTGCGGTGGACAGCTCCATGCCTTTGCTGACGTGCCGCACAATCTGGATCATGCGGAACTCTCGTCCCGGATAGGCCGCTAACAGGTCTATGACTTCGGCTGCATACTTCACCGCAAAATCTCCTTTTCAACCGTGATTCTGAAATCCATCAAATGGCGGCGGTAGTCCTCATCACGAAGGACCGCACCCGTAACCTTCTTGATCCACAAACGGGCTGTGACCTGGCGCTCGCTGGCGGTCAGATGACCGTACTGGGCATTCTTGCGCGGGTACTCGGCCTGGATGACCATGGCTTGATAGTGCGGCAGGCGTTGGTACAAGGCATCCACCGCCAGTGCGTGGTCCTGGTGTATGGGCCGAAAGTCCTCTTGCCAGGGAACGTAGCGCTCCATATTGCCCACGGTCTGTCCGGACCAGCACCAGCGTGCCCAGTTCCAGAGCAAGTCGTCGCCACTCAGGCCCTGTTTGCTTTCTGCTTTGATTGTCATGTGTATTCCTCCTTCAAGCCCGATGGACGATGATGCCGTGCATCCAGGTCAGCAAGACACGCTTGATGCCTTGGAACAGGCTTTCTGTATCGCGGCCTGCCTCCACAATGCGATGGCCGCTGCTGTTGTCCGTGTAGGCAAAGTCCGCGATGTAGCAAATCCTGCAGGCAGGTACCCGGTGGCTGAAAAACCGTGGTACCAGGCTCCAGGATGGCTGCTGTACCAACTGCCTGATCTGGCCGCGCTGCTGCAAAACCTGCAGTTCCTTGTAGCGGTGGGCAGGTGTTCCGGTAGTAGCCCTGGGCACTTCTTGATGAAGCGGTGTTGTCAGATCCATAGCTCATTTACTCCTTGCCCAAGGCCGCTTTAGCCATCTTCAGCACCGCCAGGGAACGCTCTTCAGGACGTGCCAAGATCCGGTTCGCCCAGACTCGCGGGTCCTTGTTGTTGTTGCCTGCAATCACCTGGGCCAGATCTCGCACGCGCTGCTGCCCTTCCCGGCGCCCTTGCTCTCTGTCTTGCGGCGAAGCCAGTGCCAATCGGAGCGGCGGGATTTCTGGCCATTGGCCTTTGGCCAGTTGATCAGCCAGAACTTTGTGCCAGCGCTGCTCCAGTTGCGTGTAAGCCTGATTCAGCAAATCAAACTGCCCGATACTGATTGCCGCGTGATAGATCGCCGGGTGCGACCACTCGCCCATTTCTCCCCGCACTCGTGCCTGCATGCCACGCACAGCCTGAAAGAAGGCCGTTTCCGGTTCCAGCTGAGGGCGACACGCACGCAAGAACTCCGGCAAGCTGGGTGGCCAATCAAACATGCGGCGGCAATTCTTGATGCCCAGAGCCACATCGGTGGGCGAGACGCCCTCTTCATCAAAGGCCTCGGCCCAAGCCTGCTTCCAGTCCTCAATGGCTTGCTTGTCTCGGAAGTTGGAGCGGAACTTGTTGGGATAAATGCCATTGAGCCGGTTGTACAAATGGTCCATCAGGCTGATGCCTTCCAGCTTGGTATGACGCAGCAGCCAGGGGTTGGAAAAATCAGATATCGATGACATCGTCTATCTCCTCGCGTTGCCGATGACGGTTCACATAGGCCAGGGGGTCAAAGCCGGATGCCTGCCCTGCACGGGACTCATTGCGGCCTTCCAGCCAACTGGCCTTGCCCCCGCGCCAGCCACGCAACATGCACTCGGCCAGAAAGTCATCCACGCTGTAGCCCATCTCCAAGGCACGATGGGCTTCGGTGCCCAGGCGGTTCAGGGCGGTTTGCGTCAAGGGCGCCTTGATCTCGCGACGATGGCGCAGATAATCCGCCACCACTTCTGCACTGGGTTCGGCAGGCCAGGCAGAAAACTCCAGCGCAGTCGCCTTGCGGCGCGCGTTTGCTTTTTCTTTATCTCTTTCTTTATCTGTATCTCCTTCTTTATCTGTCTCTTTATCTAGCGCGTTACCTGGCCGTTTCGGTAACGTTACGGACGCGTTACTGTCCTCGTTACCGTCTTGTTCCTGCTTTTTTCTGGCCCGAAAACGCGCCACCCGCTCAGCGCTGCTGTCGGATTTCATCTGGCGCTTGTCCCACGCCAAAGGCTGCAAACTGTCCTGGTCGATCAGGCCCACTTCGCTTAAACGGCGCACCACATCGTCCAGGGTGCGCAGATCCAGACCCAGCTTGACGGCTACCTTGCGCAGCATCAGCGTGTCCCCACTGTCGAGCACGCCCTGCCCCTTCAGGCACAACAAGGCCACGTAGTGCCATCTGTCCTCAAAGGCCAGCAGACGCAATTTCTCGTCATCCACCATCTCGGTGTAGGCACGAAACCACGGCATATTGCTCATAGGCACGCTCCTGCTTGTGTGGGCCACCGGCAGCCAGCAAGCGCTTGTCGATGGTGTTGAATACGTGTTTTCATGGCACCCCCGCCTGAAAAACCGCACGCCGCTGATGTGTTTGCAAAAATGCAGCGCGCAGCAGGACCCCTGGCCCAAACAGGCCAGGAACATCCGATTGATAGGCAATGCCCCAAGGGCACAAGAACTGCGTCACCCCATGACGCAGCCGATCTGTCAGGTGTGGCTTGCAAGCCAAACCCGCCTTAAATGCTTAGATATTTCTAGAGCTTTCTTTGGGTGCTGGGGCGGGCACCACCGGGTTCATGTGATGGAAGACCAGTTGCCAGACGCGCGGTATGACACCAGCCTTCTCCCATTGAGATATGCGGCCTTTGCTCAAGCCCGTGATACGCAATACGGCTCGGCGACCGCCCATTTCCTCGATGATGTGTTTAGCGTTCATGCATTGAGTATAGATAGTTCTAAACGTAAAGAAAAGAAATATCTAAACCAATGTTTAGTTTTTTCTTGTTTTAATGTCGGGTATGGATATTTACTCGATTCGCCGCAGAAACCTGCAACGCCTGATTGAAGACCGCGCGCACGGCAACGCGGCTGACTTTGCGCGCTCTATTGGGCGCACACGGGCACAGCTGGCCCAGTACCTGTCATCCACCTACAACGGTGGGCGCAGCATTGGCGAACGAGTGGCGCGAGCGATAGAAAAAGAAGTGGGTCTGGAAGCGCATAGCCTGGATCAGCAAGGCTATGGTTTTGGAGCCAAGCACGGTTTTGATTCCAACGTGCAGGACGCCATGATGGGCGAGCGGCGCATCCCCCTGCTGAACTATGTGCAGGCCGGCGTGTTTCGGGACCCCGGTCAGAACTTCACCTTTGAAGAAGTGGAGTATCTGCTGACGGACCTGTGCCTGTCCGAGCGCTCCTTTGCCTTGCAGATCAAGGGCGACTCCATGTTGCCGGACTTCAAGGAAGGCGACCGGATTATTGTGGATTGCGAGCTCACGCCCCGCCCCGGTGATTATGTAGTCGCCAAGAACAGCGAAGAAGAAGCCACCTTCAAGAAATACCGTCTCTTGTGCATTGATGAAGGTGGGCAGGAAATCTTTGAGCTGGTGCCTCTGAACGAGGACTACCCTTCCATTCGCAGCGACCAGCATGCCATTGAGATCATCGGCACCATGGTGGAACACCGGAAATACTATCGGCGTTCGTAACAGGCTGACAGCGCAGTCTGCCAGACATGGCGCGGCTTAAGGCTTTTTCATTTCCTGATCGACTTTCTCCATCCAGGCCTGATCGCACGGCACCGCTTGTGCTGGCTCCTGACCGTACAAACGGATGTGGACCACGTTGCACCATTCCTGCGATCCGTAGTCGGGGCCATGCCCTTGCCCATCGGAAACGGCCAACTGGCGATCCACCTTTTCCAGCCATGCTTCACTGCCGACTTTCTCGGTGGGTGCCGTATTTTGGCAGGCGGCTAGCAATAAGGTGGGGACAAGCATTAAGATTCGCATGACACTATCCAAAATAAAATTTCTGCTATAGCAGGGCATCCAAAAACTATTATTTTTCAATGCTCTTTTTATGGCAAGACCATCGGGGAATCAAGCTTACCCCTGGCTCGTGAGATCAAAATGAAATGCTTGTTCCTATGCCTGATCCTGGCATTGCTCCCTCTCAGTACCCAAGCAAGAAATACCCCATGCTCAGGCAAGAAAGGCGGGATTTCACATTGCGAGGGAGAGGTCTTTGTCTGTCGTGACGGTTCTGCCAGTGGCAGCAAGCGATCTTGCCCCGCGTACACCGGCACAGCGGGACGAAGTTCGCAGCCTGCTCCCCAAGCGCTGCGCTCTGGTAGCGCTTGCTCCTGCTCCAGTGGCACCTATTGCACGGGCCCACGCGGAGGACGTTATTGCGAAACCAGCACAGGTAGCAAACGCTATCAACGCAAATAAGAATGTTGCCTGAGGTGCTTGCTTAGCAGTTGCCCTTTTTAGCTTGTCCGGGGGGACAATGGCGCTGTCCATACCCGCCGTGCCCGTCTGGATCCACAATGACCGAACCCCTGGGAGTATGGACGGCACAGGCCGACAGAACGGCCGTCATGGCCAGCATCAAAATAAGTTTTTTCATCATTATTCTCTGGGTTTTAGACGCACCTATTGTGCTCCAAGGATAAACAACGAGGTGCTACCAATCGCGAACAAATACAGTTGGCCTTCCAGATGCTTGAATCTCTTGCTCTGGCCTTGGCTTCGCTAGGCACAAAGACAGACTTTATGTAATAATTGCGGACTTGTTGCCCCTCTAGCTCATGCTTGGTTAGAGCAGCGGACTCATAATCCGTTGGTGCCGTGTTCGACTCACGGGGGGGGCACCAGAATTCATGCGGGTTTCATGTCATTTTAGAATCTCGCGCAAAATTTCAGTGGGGGAAAATTTGACGCCCTCGCATTTAGCCCGCCATAGAGCGGGCTTTTTTGCGCCCACAGCCTGAAACACATTTTGACGTTGCCGGTGCTAAATTACTGTTTTTTCATACAGTGAAATCATGTTCAGGCAAAAGAAACCAGGCATGAGCGCCGAACAGCTCAAAGACATACTTGCCCGGCGCGGCAAAGACCCTGAGATCAACCTGCTGCTACGCGAGATCTCGTACATGCGCTGCATTCTACGCGAGACTGACGAGTTCCTTGTGCTGATTGAGGGCACGTCCTGGCACAACGAGCGCAAGGAAAGGAAGTATGGAGACCTTGCGATTGCCGTGCGTCAGCACAGGGCTGTCAAGGAGTGGCGCAAGAGGCAGCGCACAGTAGAGCAACTACGGGCTGCCGACAACTGAATGAGCATACCCCTGCAACGCGATCAGATCGCCCCGGTAGCGGTCAGCGACTCCTGCCAGCTCCGTATATCGTGCTGCGCACATTCCGACCACGTTGCGCAGCTCGACGGCAATTCTGGAGTTTTCATCCAGAGCGCGTCCGGCTCTGGCAGCTTGGGCGGCGGCACGATCATTGGCGGCCGTGAGCTTGCCGCGCAGCCCGTCAAGATCAGCACGGGCAGAAACAGCAGCACCAGCCGCCGCATCGACCCGCTTCTGGTATTCGGCACGAACATCTTCAACCTCCTTTTGTTTCTGTTGCTCGATCTGCCGCGCCCTGCCCTCTGCATGCGCGGCAGCAATCATGTATTCGGCCTGGGCTTTGTCGTAGCCCTTCTTGTGCTGGGCTGAGCCGTACATCTGCAGACCAATAAAAAGGGCTGCAAGAACAGCAGCCCCTGTTACTGCAGATCGGATAGACATATTTGCCTCTCTGCTTCGCGCCGCCGTTCAAGACCGCGCAGCTTCTTGCCCCCGGCATACACCCAGCGGGGTAGCTGATTGCAGGCCCCGGCCAAATCCCCAGACCGCAGCTTGCGCAACAGGGTCGAGCTGCCGTAAGCACCAGGCCCCACGTTGTAGACGAAGCTGGCCAGCGCTACACGGACGCCGTCGGGCAAGGGCTGTGGCACAGAGCGGTCTACCACTGCCAGGGCCTTGCGCACCTCCTGCTCTGTCAGAGCGTCGCATCGTTCTGGCGTAGCCACATCGCTCAGCTTCACGCCATGGGTATAGCCGTCGCAGATAGTCGGGATGCCCACCGGGTCCACGTACGCAATTAAAGACCGACCCTCCCAGGCAGCAACCAGACCAATCGCGGCCGCAACTATCCCAGCACCAGCCTTAGTTTTTAGATCCACGCTTCCACTCCTTTAATCGCTCCCAGCGCTTGCTCAAGAACATGAAGATCTGAATTGACGACCGTGTAAATTCGGGAAGCTTTGCGACGATCAGCATGAACACGTAAGCCCCCCACATAAAGAGAATGATTTCCTGGGCTGTCCATCCGTAGATGACCAGAGCCGATCCCGTGCTTATAGGCAAGTGGGCAGCATCGTTATCAAACATTCGTGAAGTCCTTTGGGGCATAACAGCCTCCTAATTCTGATGACCTAAGAGAGATTGTTGATGCCTAGGCACCAAAGGTTGCCACTCGGAGCACTCACCTGATTCATAGCGACATGAACGCGTCCAATGTCTACCATGATCGATCCGGCCGGATTCTTGCGCGGTGCTGTCATACCCCTGGAGAAGTAGAACCCCATGTTTGCATTTAGAGTTGGGATGGCGTTGTTGTGATTCCTGAACCGAACTTTGAAGCTTGTCTCGGATGTATCGAATGCGGTTAGGAAATATGCCCCAGTTTGCGCCCCCCCCAAAGAAACCTGCACCCTTGGACTTACTCCGCCAGACAAAAGTACCCTTGGGTGATTTACTTTTAACGTCCCTGTCGATTCCTCGTACTCAAATGACACATCAGCAGATTCCCATGCCGAAGCTGCAAGCACCCACTGAGAGCCAGTGTAAATAACTGCACCAGCAGCCTCACCGATCAGAAATAAGGTGGTTGTTCCTCCGCCAATGCCGGAACTACTGACATGATGCGGAATAAGCAACTCCCCAGTGCTATTCTTGGGTTGGTATTGCACTATTGGGCGCTGATGGGAGAAAGTGGCTGGATGAGTTAATGTAATCAGCCCTGTGTTCGCATTTCTGCTGACCGTGAACCTGACGGCAGAAAAATACCGAGCGTTGTAGCGACTGATAGTGATGCTCTCTACATCAGCTTCAAATGTGCAGGGAGCGCCCATTGATATAAGCGCTGCTCCACTTCCGCCGCTGATCCCAGCGGTCACACCGTCTTTGGCAAACGTTTCGTCTGGGCAAACAATAAAAGACGCAACAGGCCCAGACTTGAATTCAACTCGTTGATCAACTCCGCTGCCACTTGGGCCGACCCAGTTGATTGGTTTATGAGAAGCGTCGCTAATTGTCGTCCAATCTGGCGACACTGATGCATCTCGGCGAATTACTCCAGCTACTGCGAACCCACCTCGTTGATTGCCAGTGGATACGCTCTGCTGGAGTTTTTCCCCAATACTGCCAGGCGGATATTTGGCGCTCTGATCAAAATCCACCATCCCTGCGCTACCGGAGCCAACGTCATCTTGAGACCATACAAGCACTCCAAAAATATCTCTCAGGACAAACGTATAGGCCCGATCCGACGCCAGCCAGATAACGGCCTCACCACGCGCATCCAAAACAATCGGATTCGTATTGCTGGTTGCTTGGCTCTTATCTTTCCATGTTTGAGAAGGGGTCGTTGTTTTGTTCTGATATATGTATAGTCTCGCCCCAACCATTGGACGGCCGAACATATCAATGGCCTGAAACCGGGGCATGCTGTAAGAGACTGACATGGCTTTACTCCATGAAAAATCCCCACTAGACAGAGATCTGTGGGGATTTGATTTACTAAACTTGATGCCCAAAAAAGGGCTTGGAAAATATGAAAGAAAACTTACTATGGGGGCATGACCCTATTTTGTTGGGATGGATTGGCGCGATGATCCTACTCGCTGCCTGGAACTCCTGGCGCGGCAAGAAGTGACCCTGTAGTAGTCATTTGCAGAAGGCGGTTCGGGCGAACAGTAATGGTGTCCAACAGTGCAGGAGAAACTCGCTGCGCTGCTCTTTGGCGTAGCCCTCCTTGGATAGCTCCGATCTGATCGCCAATACCCAATATTCGCAACCCCCTCCCCGCCGTACCAAGCGCATCCAAAGTGCGTCCGACCAGCGTAGCGGCAGTGTTACTGTTGTTGACAGCACTCCCAACGGGCTGGTTTGACATCAACCTTCCGACTCGGGATATGGCTTCTAGCTGGTTCACCTCTTGCGGATCGAAGAATGCAGCCAGCTTATTGCGCCCAATCTTCTGCAGCTCCCTTGTGTAATTGGCAGCGCTGAACTTTGCCGCCCCAATATCGTCGGGCATACCCGACAACGCCTTGTCTTTCAGGTGACTGACAAGAGCGCCACGGACTGAATCACGAGCAGTTGGATCTGCAGCCAGCAAGCGCGACAGGCGGTTAACATTGCGTGCTGGCACAGAGGGGCTGATGACGTACTTCTGCAGAAAATTATCCGGTGCTATCTTCCCATCGTATAAGTCGCGTAGAGCGGGAGTCCGCTCAATTTGCCGCATCATAGAGCGGTTTGCGGACCGTGCCTGGTTAAAAGCTCCCACAGCCTGCTCTCCCAGCTCTACCCCTTGAGTCGCCGGAAGATTCCCTGGTTTCACCGCCCGGGCTCCAGCAGCAGCCGTCTGTTGGCCGAGCGGAATAACGGGTGCATCGTCCAACGCCTCTCGCACCAATCCAAGCGCCCGGCGGATGTTTCCATCTGAGCTATTGCGCTGGGTCGTTGCCATAATCGACTTCAGTTGCTCCGCATAATCCACTGTAAATGGCACCTCACCAGCGCTGATGCGGTTGATTTGTGTCCGAATCTCAGCAGGCAAAAATCCTCCGGCAAGATTGTCATCCAGGGCCTGGATTGCTCGATCAGCAAAAGCCCTGCCATCCAACGGGAAGCTGCGGCCTGCGCTGTCACGCGCCAACCCATATAGATCATTGACCCGCGCCTGCTGTCCGCCAAGACGACGCTGCAGCGATTCGATAGCCCGCTGCCCTGCAGTCATGGCGTCATCTGCACCAGCAGCACCAGCCTGGTCCAAAGCGCGCACTAAAGCCGCGTTATTCTCGTTTTGGATCTGAGACAGGTTGCGCCCACCTACTGCGGTAGAGTTGGCCTGAATCTTGGCGAGGTTTTGCTCTCGTGTGATCTGGCCAGCATCCTGAGATAGCATGCCGCGAGTCGGAGTTGCCCCCTCAACACGTCGAAAATCTGCAAGACGCTGCATTGCCGCTGGATTCAGTTCACCACCGGAGCGCAATGCCTGCGACGCCTCATCGCGTAGTTGTTGCTGAACACGGGCCGGAAGTTCGTCAAAGTTCGTGCCAGCTTGGGCGAGAGTTTGGCGGATACGCTGGTCAACATCCGAAAACCGATTCTGGACACTATGCACAGCAGATTGCACTCCAGAGGCGAGCATCGGCGCGGCCAGGCCGCCAGCGAGAGCAGCGCCCGCCTGCGCCAAAGGCGAACCGCCCGCTTCCCGTACTGAGCCACCAGCTGCGCCCGCTCCAGCCGCAGAGGCAATTTGTTGCCCTGGGCTGGCTGCGAGCGAACTGGCTAATGCCCGACCAGATCCGATTGCGCCTCGCGCTGCCTGAGTACCAACGAATTTAGATGCTGTATCCCCCGCTCGCGCCATTGCAGCCTGAGTAAGTCCCGCCGCACCTCCGCTAAGGGCATGAGCGGTTCCCGCAACACCACCAGCCCCGGCCATAAGCCGCGTAACGTCACCGACCACTCGCTCGTTCGCATCCTGTGGCTCTGGCAGACCAAGGGCATCGGCCGCAGAGGACGCGACTTGGGCTGTACTTGCGGCTTCAGGCAGGCCAACTGCTCGGAGACCTACATTAAGACCCTGGCGAAGAGGCTCAGTAACGACTCCAGCAGCTTGGCCAAGCCCTTCAAGCCCATACCGAGCAGTCAAGCCGACTTGACGCGGGATATCCATGATGGCGGAACCGGCACGCTCTGCAAAAGACGGTTCTGGTTGCTGCGGCGCCTGTTGCGACTGAGTAATCTGCAAACCCATACGACCGAAAATCTCTTCATCCGAGAATCCAGCCTCTCGGGCTTTTTGAATCCGTTGTTGCATGCCAGAATTGGCTTGAATGCGCTGCAAGATTTCTTCGTCATTAAACCCAGCTGCACGCGCTTTCTCGATCCGCTCACTCAACGGTGCCGCACCAGTATTGACTGTCTTCTGCGCACTGGAACCCTGCAAACCAGGCGGCAGTGTTCCCGCCTGCGCTGATGGAATGATCATGCTCAAAGCCCTCTCAGTCCATGACTGCCGCTGATCGTATGCTGGCGCGCCTGGGCGTAAAAACTGATCAGTAAAAATGCGACCAGCAGCCTGGGCATCTTGAGTTTTCCGTAAACCATCAAGTACCTTCGACTCTGGCGTATTGGTCAGCTCGTGTATCAAGAACTGATAATTTGCCTCGGGGTCGGTGACGTCAGTTTTGTTTTCCTGAGCCCAAGCTTCAAACTGCTTTCGCCTCGGGCCTGTCCACTGCGCCCATCCGAACCCTCCGCGGCTGCCGGGAACAACGGGCTTACGCTCATTGATGGCCTGCAGTCCGTCAGATTCATAACCAAGCTGACCAACAATGCCCGCAGCTTGCTCTGGCGACAAATTCAAATCACTTGAAAGGCGGCTGATCGCCAATGGCGCAAGTTTTTCCCAAGCCATATCAAAGCCCCAAAATGTCGTCTAACTGAGAATCTCTGGTACCGCCAGTCAATGGCTGGCCAGGATCAAAGATGGGATTTGCTTCCGCAAATTCACGCAAAGTACGATTGAAACCGGCATCCAAGCGGCCATTCTCTTGAATGTACTGATCCGCAAGCTGTGCCATCTCTATTTTCCGCTTCTCCATCGCCCTGAAGGCCTGAAGCATTGCGCGGTTACCCTCTGGGCTTCGGTCGATACCAATCTGAGAGTCTTTAAGGAAGCGGATATCGCGATCAGACAGCGCTCCTGGCATGCCCATACCGCCATCCGGCGAGCGCATGAGTAGAGCCATTCTGTTCTGCACGGCACGGACCAACTCACCACCAGCCAGTTTCTCTGGCTCGGTATTCATGCCCATCGCCGCACCCAACTGACGCAAGGTTATTTCAGCGTCTGCTCCTAGGCCGGTGCGAACTCCGCTATTAAGCGCCTGCTCAGCAAGGTCATACATCCCCATCATTTGCTGAGCATTCACCGCACCTGAGCTGATGTCGTCATATCGCTTTGCGAAGAGCTTTGCGCTTTCCGTGTCCCAGGCTTTGTCTCCAGCGCCCACATTGACAGTAGTGCCTCGGGAACCATCCAGCACGGCCTGCTGATACTCTGGCGTGCCCGGGCTCAAGCCTGCAGCCGCTAGGTTTTTCTGCAGTGTCGTTGTGCCCGACTGATTAATATCGTGTTGCAGGCGCTGCTGCTGCATATTCAGGCCCTGTTCTTTATAGAAGTTGTCGATCTGCTGTTGCGCGGTCAGGGTCTGCTGGCGAGTCTGCTGCACCCACCTCGGGTCGTACTGAGCTGGAACGCCATCAAGTGGGATGCCATAAGCCTGCGCCTGTTGGCGTGCTGCCTGGAAGCTGGTTTCATCAGTAACGCCGCCAACCAAGCGGCCAACCAGCTCCAGTTGTGTCTTGGCCTGGTTTAGCTGGGCCATCTGCGCGTCGGACAGAGCTTTTTGCTGGCCTTGAATTGCCTTGGAGTAGCCCAGCGCCTGATCTGGAGCCACGCGGCCAATTTCGGGCATCATGGCCGGATTAATCCCGCCTGAACTGTTGTAGAAATCAGGGCGTTGGGACAGTTCCATCAGAGCGTTACGCTGTTGCAGCGCCTGCCCTTTCATGTCCAGATCCATTTCTGCGCCACGCACAGCCAGTGCCGCCAGTTTGTTCTGAGCTGGGGAATTAATCTGCGGCGACTGAAACGCCAAGGGAATACGAGAATCGATAGTTGCCATTACAGTCTCGCAGAGAATGATGGGTTAAAACTGCCACTGGACAGGCCATTCATATTGAATTGACTGCCAGCGCTGATGCCTAGATTGGGCCCTCTGCCGCTGAAGTATTGGGACAAGGCATTGGTAGTATTCCCCAAGGCACCAGACCAAGCGTTCGCTGCGCCCATTTGACCTGCGGCAGCAGCGTTACCGGCACCAACAATGTTTCCTGCAATGTTGTTTGTCATGTTTGCGCCGTAATGAGCCAACTGATTTGTTGCCTGCTGCCCTGTACCCGCAACGCCAGACAGGCGGTTAAAGATGTTCGTCTGGTCATTGTTCCAGCGGTTGTATGCATTCCCAAACTCTTGAGACGCCATGCCGGAGTTAAATTCGCCCAGGTCTTTCAGTGCCCGGCCCGAGTCATACCGGCCTGCTGCCGCTGCTGCCCGGTTGATGGCTTGTTCGCCCTGCTGCAGGCGGAACTGATAGCCTGGGTCTTCCAGGTAATCATCCATCGTGAACCGGCGCAGCAAGCTGCCAAACGCCGGGTCAGACTCAGCCGCCTTGCGGGCTGCTGCTTCGGCGGCCTGCTGCTGGGCCTGCTGCTCCTGCAATCGCTTTTGTACTGCAGCGTTCAGTCCCGCCTCATCAACATTCGACTGCTGCTGATTAAAAGGAACTTTCCTGCCTATGTCACCATCATTCCCAGAGCCGTTATAGACCATCACATATCCGCCATTATTGGCTGGATAGCCCATCTTTTCGGCAAACCGAGACAATGGGTTCGATGCCCCCTGGCCACTTCCCTGGCTGGTGAACTGAGGCAAAAGCTCCTCACGAATCTGCGCCTCTGTGAGTGCTTTTGACGAAGATCCACCTCCAGCGCCGCCGCCAAACCCACCAATACCCATTAGGTAGGCAAGCTGATTGAGCGCTGCCCCACCAGTTTCTCGCCAAGGGGCCATATCCTCACGAGTCTGGTCATACTGTCGGCGCTGCTCTTCAGTTGCACGATCAGCAGCCCTTTGCTGAGCACTTGCGGCATCCGAAGCAGCATCTGCCCCCATTGCTCCGCCAATAATCCCGCCGATTGCTCCGATTGCTCCACCAGCCATATCAATCTCCTACCGGCACAATGAATGTGCCATCTTCAATTTGAATCAGCCCGTCCCCGACATGAATCTGCAACGGGGACTCAGATACCACCCTGAGCTGGCAGTAACCAGCCAACTTGGCCCATCGGTTGTATGTGTGTAGGCCCTTGACCACGTTTCCGCACAGAATCATGGATGTTGTCGCGCCCACATACCGGTCATGCGCTGGATCATCCTCATGGCCTGGTGGGCTGCCGCGCTGTTGTTCCAGGCGTTCATGAAACCACTGGCCGATCTCGGGGAGTCTTGGGGATGTCTGGACCCATCGGTGGTAATCGAGCCGGTAATACTTCATATGGCCCCAGCCCGGTCTGTCTTCCTGCTCAAACAAGAACTGGAACCCACAAGCCTCAGCCAGTCGTATCGCTGCTTTGTTCTTTGCCTGAATACGTGTCACGACCTCCATGCAGTCCGTCTTTGTGAACATCTCGAACACTGAGAACTGAGAGGCGTCCAACGCATGTTGATTGCGGCCACCTGGCAGAAACTGGGTATGAACCTCATAGATTCCAGGCGCATACCAGGTGTACAAATGTCCACCATGCTCACCAAATAGCGCCACGTTACGCTGATCGGCTAAAAACGGGGCCGGGTCTATTAAATCGGGGCCTGGGCCAATGTATGGCCGCACGCTTGGGTCGTTCATTACGCGCGCAACGGCAGCGGCATCAAACGTACGCTCAAGCAATGGTTTCATAGCCAGACGCCACCAAAGTGATAGATGCAGCCACCGAGGCCTCCGCCTGGATAGTGCCGCCAGCATGCAGAGTCTGGCCGATGGCCTCGCCTACTACGCGGGACTCGCCTGGGGCCAGCGCACGTTTCCACAGCACCGCGTTACCGGCACCGGGCGACGCTCCTTGGATCACCAAGAACACCGTTACCGTGGCCACAGCCGCGCTGGTGTTGGTTACTGTCAGGGCGCTGATGGTTGTGTACGTGCCGCCTGGGGTTTCGTACAGTGCAGTAGGCGTGACTGCCAGGGCAGCGCCCTCGACCAAACGTTTGGGCAAGCGTTGCATAGTTACCTCGGAATCAGTGTGATGGCGGGTGCTGTCGTGTATTCGACGGTCAGCGTATCGCCTAAATTGAGTTCGATTAGCGGCGCACCGGTTATGACCAGATCGACGCCAGCACGAGATAGAGTCATGGCGGTGGTAGCGCCAGTAATCTGGATTGCACAGCGCCGGTCTGCTTGTATCTGCATCGGGCTGGACGTTACTGACAGGGCCTGGAATGGAAGCGCTGATTGGTCTGCGACAGGCTGCGCCATGACCGGTGCCTGATCGGAGCTTTGGTATTGAGCTGGCTGCACCACAGGGCCTGCCCTCTCAAACTGGTAGTCTTCCGCCATGGGGAACCCCATAACAGCCTCACCAGCTCCAACGACATCCTGGCCGCCAACAGGCTGGCTGACAGACTGACCAAACATCAGAGCACCAGAAGCGATATCGTCAAGACCAATAGCGCCCGATGGTGAGACCTCATCAAAAAACTGGTTTAGAGACCCAATCTCAGATGAAGGACCACCTACCCGCCGTAGAACATCCTGCAAAGCACGGAAGAACTCAGGCGAAATATGGACAGGGACATCACGCCCGCCGACATTCACTTTGCCGATAGCAATACGTTGGGGGAACAAGGCTAAGGGTGAAGTCATGATTCGCCAGCCTCCCCCATCATTACTGCGCCCAGCACCACAGCATTCACCGGGTCAGTGACGGATATTTCCCATACTCTGGCCCGGCCATTACCCAACCGGTTCCAGATACAGCGTGCACCGTACTGGCCCAGTCTGCCCATGGTGGCCACCCGCGTGTTGCTCCAGGTGTGCCCGCCATCATTCGACCAGCGCAGCATCATCCGCGGCTCACTGCCCTGCCCAGCTACCAGCCCGACTCCGGCTTGCAGGTCAATCTGCAACGACGAGAAGAAGACCCGCTTCAGGTCTGCATCTTCGGCGTAGGTTGACCGAACGCGCCGGATTGTCTTGCCGTTGTCTGTGTAGATAGTGGCATCCAGAACAAACAGCTCTCCAGTCTCCCAATCACCGACCACATGATCGCGGCCGAGCATGAAGTGGCAGTTGGAGCGGTGGCGGTGGAACAGACCTGTAGCAGCATCAAAAGCCAACCACTCATGCCAGTAGTTGCCGTTGATGTTGTAGACCCAAGTGCGATCAGCAGACGGGAAGTGCAGGACATACCAGGCACTACCGCCCATCTGATAGGTGTAGGCCACAGCGTCATCGATGCGGCCGTACTGGCGAATCTCCCACTCAAGCGCGTGCGTTGAGACGCGGACCGGGCTGTACCCGTCCATGCGCCACACCACGCCGTCACCTGAGCGATCCTTGCCTAGCCACAACAGCTCACCCTTCATCTTGCAGAGTGTTGCCACAGCGGCGCATCCTGTCTCGCCAAAGGCGTTGCCGGTGCGCTCAATCGGGAATGTGGTGTTGCCGGTGTTTACCCAGATCTCAAATGAGTTCGTGCCCATCAGGATCAACTCGCGGTGATTCACGATACCTGCGATCAGTGGATCAGGATCACCCTCTGCGGTGGCGTATTCTGTCCCTACCCAGTTCTTGCCATCAGCAATATCAGAGATATAAAACCGGCCCGAGCCGTCACCGCCAACCACGAAATAGCGGTCCAGGTACTGGGCCCAAGTCACCGTGCTCGGGAAATCCACATCCGTGATGGGTTTCAGCTCGTTCTTGGCCACATCCACGATGTAGCCTCGCTGACCGTCAACGATGATCACTTGGTCGCCGTTGTAGGCCATTCCGACTTGGCCGCGGCTTGTGCCGATGCTTCCAGCCTTTGCTGTGGTGAAGCCAGGAGAAACCCGAAACACTTCAGAGCCGGACACAACGTACACATGGCCGCCGTTCACTTCGACAGCGCCGCGCACCGGTCCCGTGCCGATCTTCACACCGAGGCGCAGGCCTGGCGTCGGATACAACGCGTACTCAGTCTTGCCGCCCTGCTCCGTTGCCTCTACGTACCAGTTAATCAGACGCTGGGCGGATTGATTGGGGCTGCGGGTTAGGTAGGCTGGGCCGACGAATGGGATGCGAATGCGCTGCGCTGCCATATCAATGTCCTGGGTTCACAATTACAAGAACGCCCATTACCAGTGTCGCCCTCGATGCGCCTATCGTCTGCTCAATCCGCCAATGCCAGCGACCCACTTTATTCCGCGTTGTTGAGCCTGGGATCGTAAAAATTGCAGGGTGGTCGCCAACACCGTCAACGCTGGCCGCGTCGTATGCGCCCTTGAATAGAATCAGCTTTAGCGTTCCCTCAAGCGGGATTGAGTCTGGAGACGCCGGGGAGTAAGCGGTAAGTCCGACCTTAATGTCATCACCAGCGACCACTTGAGCGTCACGGCGCGCCAAATCGCCAAGGACAATATCGATTTGCATCAAAAGTACTCCGCTGGAATAGCCCCTTGAGATATGCGTGTCGATGCTGCGGTAGCAATCTCAGACATTCCCCAAATCCACCAATCACCGCCTGGCGTGCGCCCATAGTCGGGCGCCACAAGCACAGCAGCCAGGGAGACATAGGGTTCGTGAACCTCAACTGGCAGATTGTGCGTCGTCCACCGATTTAGGCTTCTGGCTACGACCGCGGCGTGCGCTGCCACCAGTTTTTCCTGGGCTTTCTTCAGGTCTGCCGCTTCCGCCGTCTCCCCCGCTGCCAGAACTCCCAGCTTCTCCAGCACTCTGACCGCTAAGTCTTCCAGTTTCATCTTCAGCCTCTACAGAGAAATGGCTATGTCCACGCAACCGATTGGCAACATCGGCAGACACCTCTTGAGGCTCGTTAAGCTTCAGTACCAAACCAAAGATTTCGATGGTGTCGCGATCCCCTGGTGAGCGCGGGTCGCCTATGAAAGTGATCTTCATGACTACTCCAAGAAAGGGGCGACCAAGGAGGCCGCCCCAACCGCTTACAGGTCGGCAACCCCGGCCGTGTAAACAGTCACGACACCATGCTGGACCAGGTCATCGAGATCACCATTGCCTTTACCAAACAGCAGCTTTTCGATACCGCGCATTTCTTGCACGCCGACACCTTTACGGAAGCCGTAGTCACGCACGTTGGTCGTAGACTTCAGGCGGCTGGCCCATGCCAGGCCGACTGCTTGTGCGCCGCACAGGAAGGACGTGGCAACGTCAATGCCAGAATCACCAACACCAGCAATGCTTGGGATTTCCGGGATTTCACGGATGATGACGCCATCCCAAACCAAAGAGCCGCCGGTAAAGATGGGGTTATCCATCACAGCGCGTGGCCGAGCATCACGGTTTGCCTGTTGCATGACAGGGTCTTGTGACAGGTCGCGGAAGGCCAGAGGATGAGCGAACATGACGAACCACTCTTCATCTTCGTTCAGGCGGACCGGGCGAATAGCCGGATCAGCAGTCTGGGCCATGCGCTTTGCCAGCGAGACAGTGGCGGCAGTCAGCTTGCCAGTGGTGTTGCTGATCAATGCCAGGGCGGCAGAGTGATCATTGGCGGCGTTGTTGCTGCGGGCATTGCCAAACAGAACGCGGTCGGCATTATCCGTCAGCCATGCGTCCTTCTGCGCCTCAGTAGCGGTGCCGTAAGACACGCCATTAATCGATCGCAGGGCGTCGATAATGTCGTTGCGCATCTTGTCCAGAGCCCAGTCTTTCAGAGCGGAGCGGCCAGCATCACGCAGGCCAATCGCAGAAAGCTGCTCATCGTGGTCAGTCACCACCACAGCGTTACGCACAGTATCAACCTGCACTGCCATGGAGCGGCTATCCAGCTCTTCTTCGTTGCCTTCCAGCATGGAGCGGCCAGTTACACCTGGGCCGCGCAGCTTGCGGACGTTAGCGAAGGTGACCTTATCGCCTTTTTTGCGGGTCAGGTCTTC
Organism: Alcaligenes faecalis; assembly: GCF_009497775.1. Classification (NCBI taxonomy): domain Bacteria; kingdom Pseudomonadati; phylum Pseudomonadota; class Betaproteobacteria; order Burkholderiales; family Alcaligenaceae; genus Alcaligenes; species Alcaligenes faecalis. The sequence goes on along the minus strand of NZ_CP031012.1, from coordinate 1,570,951 downwards.
TTTGAGTTGAATGATGGAGTTTTCGCTGGTGCCCATGTACCGCTTGAAACGGTTGGAGCGCACATATTCGCGGAAGAACTTGTCATCCCACTGTTGAGGCGTTAAGCCTGGGGTTGCGATTGTTTCAGCCATGATTTACCTCTTGATTATTTAACAATATCGTCAAGCGGCGTAGGCCCTGTCCATGCTGGCGCTGAACGCGCTGCGGAGGATCGGGCGTTAGCCAGGGATTTCGGGATATTTGGCTTCTCAGCCTGAGTTGTGGCGCTGTCTGCAGCCGGCTGCTGTTGGAGCTCTGCCATCAGTTGCTCTCGAAGGCGTGTTTTATAAGCCTCTGGGTCGCTTCCGATTTCATCCATCACCATGGCGCGTTTGGCATAGTCATAAGCCCACTGATAAGGGTGGGCCTGGGACTGGAGCTGCATGCCCAAGGCTGGATTTTTCTGAACTTCTTGCTGGAACCGCTCAATCACGGCATCAACGTCATCATGCTGCTGCCGGAGAACCATTTCCGACATATTCAGCCGCTCATTAAAGAGTTGCTGCTGCATGATGACTTCTGGCGGCAATTGCTCTTGCTGCTCGTGTTGCTGGCGTGCTTGTTCGGGTCGAGCCTGACGAGCCTGCAGTAACTCCTGCTCCAACTGCTGACGCTTTCGGCGCTCATCCTCTAAAGCTTTGCGGGGAACGTGGTGTTCAGTTTCAGATGTCGGCGGCACATCCTTTTTTTTCGACTCATCCGGCGTCTCTTCCGTACCAGCCGCTTTTTCGCCCGTTGACTGTTCCGTATGATCTCCCTGGTCATCAGCGGCAGCAGCAGAGCTATTCAGTTGATCCTGATCAGCCTGTGCAGCCTGCTCGTTCAAGAGGTCATCGGCGTTGTCACTCAAAACGTCTTCCAAGTTGCTCACATTGCTCTCCAAACGCCCGATATCTGCCCGGCGGCGGCAAATCACGCCCGAAAGCCCGGCGGCGGCACATAAAAAAAGCCACGCAGTGCGTGGCCGACTATTAATCAGTGGAATTCTTCTATGGAGGCGTCAGCCCCATGTCCTTAGCGCGAAACATCGCCAGACCGTAGCCGGGCTCCATGGAGAAGTTGTTGCAGTTCTGCGTGATGTTGCAAGGCGTCGCCTGAGTCTGGAAGTAAGCGAACGCCACGGATGTCTTTGACCCCGCGACCACCGTGCTATCCACCACAAACTCCACGCGGGTGGCAATCCATTCAGCGTCTTTGTCTCGGGGGTTGTACTGACTGTTGGAGAATGTGATCGGCGTCCGGATTCCACCGTAGCCACCAACAATAAGGACCTGCTCGACACCCTCGTTTTGCGGGCTGACTGACATGCCGCCACCAGATCCGCCGTTGCCCGACCACGAAGAGGCAGGCTCACGATCAACTGGCACATACTTAAGCGGGTTCATGACCTTCAGCGCACCGGTATGCATTTCTCCGCTTACCACCGAGAACGCAACCTCTACTTCCTCTCCAGCAACGGCATCCAGCACGTATGCAAAGCCGGGAATCCCCCGGTCGGAACCAACATACGTCGGGGCCATTACTCTCATTGGCCGCCCGTTATAGGTTGCCTCCATCTTCCAGGAGTGCCCAGAAACCCCACGGTCACGCCCAAAGAATCCAATCGCCAGAAACCCGGCGTATTTCGCTTTGAACTTGTAGGTCTGTTCGCCTATGTGCCCATGAAAAAGGAAATCATCTTCTCCTGGTACATCCTTGCGCCACGCTATGCGGGGACTTGTCGCCCGAAAGCCCACACGCCCAAATGCGCCAGCTACTCGTGGCGTCATCCGCATGTCAACTCTCCCAGCGTGCGTACACGTTAAGCGGGTCAGTGCCAGTGTCTTTGCGACGTACTGACAACTGATTAGCGTTGGATATACCAAAGAAGGTAAAGCTCGACTGGGACAGCACTGGGCAAGCCACACCAGCACCACCTTGGCGCACCTCAAATACGACATCGCTGTCATTAATAACCGTTAACTGGGCACAAGCACGGGCAGTAAACACTACAAAGTCCGTGCCATTCGCTGCCGTGCTGACCGAAATATTTCCGCCAGTAGCGAACCCTGGGTGAACTTCCAGCGGCGCAGCTCGCAGCTCAGTGTTTGTCAGGCCGCCTGTGGCCCCACCGCCAGGGCTGCCAATGGCAAGCCCATACGTCCCATCCCCAAGATCAACCAGCTTCAGCCGCCCGCCTGGGAACGGCAGCGCAATAGATTCATCCGCCATCTCAAACCCCCATCAATATATTTTGTGGTGTCGCTACCTGCGCTACCGTCAGTTGTGTTTCTACAGTAGTCCGCTGTGCATCTGCGCCGCTTCTTGCGGCGTCTGCCTCGGATTTCGATGCATCAGCCTGAGTTTTCCGAATATCTGCCTCTGCCTTGGCCTGGGCGAACTGCGCTTGTTGCTGCGCCGCTTCTGCCTGGGCCTGCTGTGCCTGTTCGATTTTCTCAAGCAACTGATCTTTATTCCGCAAGCTGCTTGCCTGAATAATGACCTCTGGCGGGATCGGCATTCCGGACTGGGCCAAGTCAGCCAACACCTGAAACTGCTCAGATTGAATCGTGGCAACATCTGGCCCTTCCTCAATGACAATATCTACATGAAGGCCACTGATCTCGTTATCGATCTCAACAACTTCCTGCAAGCGCGGGTCACCTGGCTGCACACCCATCTGAGCGGCCGCTTGCTGGGCCTGCTCTGGCGGCATTTCCTGCAGCTTATCTCCAAGGGTTACTTTCTTGTTGAGGCCCACCCATTTCAGGTTTCGCTCATCATCGGTGACGCGAATCCAGCGCTCTTCAGTCCAGAACTGACGAACCCGCATCCAAACAGCTTCAAACACTGAGCGCGTCCACTGCCGAAGGTCATCGGTGGATGGCTCCATTTCGATGCTGCCGCCCTGTTGCTGGGCTTGGATGGCCCTGCCTGACTGTTGACGAGGGTCTTTCCCCGCCATCGCCGCGTTTGGCCCTGCCGCCTGCATTTCTCCAGTCACGTGCTGCAGGAGTTGCATTTGTGCAGCGGCCATATCGCCGGTAGGCAATATCCCAAAGTCTTTACCAAACTCGGCAGCCTCATTGATTTCAATGTGACCGTCCGGCTTGGCCAGCTCACGGCGCGCCTGGTCTTTATCAGCGATTGCACGACGATTGCCGTACGTCTGACGCACAGACACAAGATGAAGTGCCTTGCTGCGTCGCTTATTGATCTCGTCCTGCATGCTGATCATGCTGCGCACATGGCCGTATCGGTTGTTCTCCCGGTCTATGTAAGAGCTGCGCAGAATGAGCGTTCTGGCAGGCATCCCATACTCATCTAGGTAAGGCGATTCCTGCGGCTCATCCAGCATGCCACCACGTGTAAACGTGCAGATTGTGTTGACACCCTCAGAATCCACATACTGCATCTGGACCACGCGAATACGAGTGCGTCGATTGTCTGACCACATCGCATTCTTGGGTCGATCATCGAAAGTGTCGGAGCTTGAGGCGGCTTGTAGGGTCGCCTCAATAATCTCTTGTGCATCAGGCCACCTTGCCAGCGCCTCGCTTCTGTCCATCCAGATAACGATGCCTACATAGCGAGCGTCAGAGAAGTCTGGCTCACGGCTATGGGGGTCATAAATGATCCGATCCCATGGCACATAGGTGATTGCTACATCGATCTGACCGTCTGGTCGCTCAACCACAACAACGTCTGCGCCACCGTATCCTTCGATAAGCAAATTCTCGTATACCCGACTGCGTACCTCGTCAAAATTGTTCTGATCTGCGACGAAGCGCAACGCGTCCGTAGCAGCATCAGCCAGTTGCTCTTCTTGAGGGGTGCGCGGGAAAGCCTTTGGGTCTGAACGCATTCGACGCTCAAGACCACGCAGGAAATCCACCTTGCGCTGGATGTAGTTGATCGTCAGGGCCGGTTGGCCGCGCTTGCGCAGTGTTTCAAGCTCAGCCTTCGTCCACTGCTGATTGTCGTAATACTCGCGATCGCGCTCCGAGAAGCGGCGTGCGGCATCAGTGGCGGATTCGGCCTCCTCGAACCACGCCACAAGCTGCGAGTGTTCGTTGTCGGCAATCACTTCACTTTCCATGATTCTTCGTCGCTATCAGAGTCGTTAAAAGCATCGTCCCAGCTATCCTGGCGGGAACTGGAGCGGCGTACTGGCACTACGGCAGGATGCGCCTCATCAAGGGCGCGCCCAATCATCCCCGCAACGTCCACTTCGTCATCGTGTGCGCCGCCGGGGAACTTTAAGAATTCGTCTATTTCTGCATTTGGCTCGAACCAGACTCCGCCCATAGATAGACGGGCCTGAATGCCGCGTGCTCTGGTTGGCTTATCGCTTATGCTGGGCAGCCACTCAAGCCGTGAGTAGCAATTGCGCTCCCTCATCCGCCTAGTGAGCATTGGCTCAATCGACTTCTGGATAACACCGGCTTCACCAAACCATGCCAGCGGCCGGTACTTGAGCATCAGATCAATCTTTCGCTCTATCCACTCGTCGGAGGCTGTCTGGCCTCTCCAACCTGCTACCCGGTATATGTCGCCTCGTTCGTCTACACCCCAGACCCGATGCACCGTCCAGTCACCACCGTCTGCCGTTACTGCGTAGTCGCTGGTGCCGTACAGGTTTAGGGCCGCTGGCAGCCGATCCCAGGTCTTAAACCAGTCGCGCCGGAAGTAAGTGCCATCATCTGGAGTCGGGTTCTGCTGATACAGGGCATTCCAATCACGCTCGGGCAGAACCGCCTTAATCTCCAGCAGGCGAGTAAGCGGATAGTCCGCTTCCCACAACGCATGTCCACGCTCGTCAATTGCTGGGAGGCTTAGCACCTCCCACTGGTCGCCACCGTGCTCCTGCTGAGCCAGCAACCGACCGGACAGGTCGTCCTCATGCCAGCGAGTGTTAATCAGGACAATGGCACCGCCAGGCATGAGCCGGGTATAGGCTGTGCTGGTATACCAATCCCACACGCGCTGCCTGCGTCTCTCGCTATCTGCCTCTTCCCTGTCCTTGAACGGGTCATCAATCAGCAGGATATGAGCGCCGCGCCCAGTAATAGCTGTTCCAACACCAGCAGCGACATACATACCGCCACCGCTTGTGTGCCAACGATTCGCCGCTTTCGAGTCAGATGCCAATTGCACCTGGAACAGAGCATTGAACTCTGGCTCAGCAACGATATTTCGCACTTCCCGCCCAAAGTCGCCAGCCAGATCACCGTTGTAGCTGGCAGCAATAATCTGCTTGGCTGGGTTCCGACCAATGAAATAGGAGGGAAAACGACGAGACGCCAGCTCCGACTTACCATGCCGTGGCGGCATGCAAATCATCAATCGCTTGCACTCTCCCCGCTCAACCCGCTCAAGCGCCTCTGCAATCAGATGATGGTGAGGTGCTGGACGGTAGCCTGGGAATGTGTACTCAGTGAACGCGATAAGGCCTTCTCGACCTCTACGGCGTCGCAACAGCTCAGCGGCGGCCTCCTGCGGCGATAGCTGCGAGCTGGTCATCTGAGAAATCCGTTGCTGAGAATCGAATAGGCCCGCCGTCCTTGCCCGTGTGCTCTATGACCTGTTTGTCCAGGCCCAGCAGCTTGGCTTTGCCCATCGTTGCAGCTACTGCAGCGGAAGACTGTGCGGTCTCGGCTGTTAGAGCGGTGACGCGAGCTTCTTCTAGCTCCTTTAGCAGGTCATCAACCGTAAGTTGATGGCGCTTTGCGTGGGCAGCTTGTAATTCTTTTACCCTTACCGATACCTTACCGTGAGCAAGCAGCTCGCTTGCCTTTACAGCGATGACTTCGGGCTTCATCTTTTCGGCGTTGTATGAGCGCCGGTAGGCTTCGGAGGCGTTGCCCGTCTCTACATAAGCAAGGGCAAAGGCCTCCTGCTTTGGAGTCAGGGCCATGTGTGTATCCAATAAAAAACCCGCCGATCTTTCGATGGCGGGTCAGTTTCAAATCCTACGGGCGCAAAAAGGCCACCTCCAATGTATCAGTTGGCGTAGCAGTTTGCACCAACTCCATGTATCAGTTTTACGTGCCAGAAATACAGAGACGATGTTTCAGATTCCTTGATCTGAATCACCTGACCATTTTCTATCAGGCTTTCAAGTACCCGACGCACTCCTACCCTGATAGCTTGTCGGGTAGCGGGTGGCACCGCCTGGGCTTTTGTGACGTGCCGGACAATCTGAGCCATCCGAAACTGGCGACCGGGATGCGCCCCCATAAGAGAAATGACCTCGTTCGCATACTTCATCCCAACTCCCTCCACACCAAATCCCTGAACAGGCCCAGGTACAGCCTGTATTCCACTTCCCTGACCCATACACCTGTAACGCTCTTGATCCATCGCTGGGCTGCTTCTCTGCGCTGCTGTGCATGCATCCCCTCAAACCTGCCATTACGCTGCGGGTACTCGGCAATAACGATCATCTGCTCAGGCTGCGGCAGGGTCTTGTGTAGTTGGTCCACCTGCTCAGCCTGGCGCACATCCACCCTCTCGGCGTTATCGTCGTCGGCGTAGTGCGGGGCCATGTTCCCCACAGTAGGCCCCTGACCACACCACCGCGCCCAGTTCCACAAAATCGAATCAGCGTCGTATTGCCTCATCAGACCTCCTGGATCCTCAGAATCACAGCGCCACCAAGCACAGGCTCTTTCATGCTCACTACCAACGGGTCAAACGCACTGTCATCCACCCCCAGGGCATCACAAACGCCGTCAATACCCGACTTCATCGATGCCAGCAGATTGTCCCGGTCCCTCCTACGCTTATCTGGCGGCATGAACTCCAGCACCAAGGCCGGGCTATCCGGCACCGGCTGTTTATGCTGGCTGGCCAACAGGCGACATTGCTGCCGGTATGCGGCTTTCAGCTTTGCCAGCGCCATGTGGTGCAGGCGTGCATTTGGGCTTAGGCCTTTGTTTGGCCATGGCAACCGGATCTCGATCATGCAGCCTCCGACAACGCAGCGCGGGCCATGGCCAGAACAGTCGGGGATCGGCCTTTCTGGTTGTCCAGAATCTTCCGCGCCCAGCCTTTCTGATCCTTGCCCTTCTGGTTGAATGCTTGGTGTGCCAGCTCCCGCACTTTCTTCTGCCCCTCAGCGCGCACTTCTTTTGTGTCCACAGGCGACGGCAAGGCAAGAGCCGGAGCTGGTATGTCAGCCCAAACGCCCAACGCAAGCTGGCTGGCCAGTGCTTTGTTCCAGCGGTTCTCCAGTTGCTGGTAAGCCTGGTTCATCATGTCGTACTGCCCGACCGCAATAGCAGCGTGAAAGATCGCCGGGTGTGACCATGCGCCTACTTCTCCCTTTGCTCGGGCCTGCATACCGCGTACCGCTTCAAAGAACGCCACATCCGCTTCCAAATGCGGCCGGCATGCACGCAAAAACTCTGGCAGGCTCGGCGGCCAGTCGAACATGCGGCGGCAATTCTTGATGCCCAAGGCTACGTCCTGCGGGGCAATGCCCTCTTCGTCAAACGCTTCTGCCCAGGCTTCTTTCCAGTCTTGGATGGCCTGAATATCCTTGAAGTTCGAGCGGAACTTGTTCGGGTAAATGCCGTTCAAGCGGTTGTACAGGTGATCCATCAGGCTGATACCCTCCAGCTTGGCGTGGGCCATCAGCCATTGGTTTGGCGCTTCACACGTCGATAACATCGTCGTTTCCTCCTGGGCGTTTTCGATTGCGGTTCACGTAGGCCAGCGGGTCGAATCCGCCGCTGCTATGCCCGGCCTGCACTGAGTCCTTCACAGGAAAAATTCCAGTCCAGCCGCGTTCAATGCTCTGCTCGATAGCAGCCGCTGGGTCGTGGCCATCAGCGTGCAGCTTCTCCAGGGTCCGCAGAGAAAGGCGTTTGGCAGCATCCGTCCAGGCCTTACCGGATTTCTGTTTTCGGAACTCATCCCACATCGACCATGCATCAGCATCCAGCCAGCCGGGCACCTCCACGCTTATCTTCTTTTGCGGTTCCTTACGGTTCCTTGATGGTTCCTTTACGGTTCTGGGTGCAGCTGCTGCGGGGGTGGGTGCAAATGCTGCGGGGGTTCTGTCGTTATTTGCGGGGGTTTCGTCTTTATTTGCGCCCCGCATTTCCTGCGGGGGTGCAAATGCTGCGGGGGTGACGGTGTACACAGTGGAACGGCCTTGGCGCTGCTGGGCTTGCAATGCACCAGCATCAATCAACCACTTGATGGCATTCTGTACAGAGCGCTCAGATAAGCAGGTGCGCGCGGCGATGCTCTCAACAGATGGCCAGCACACGCCCTGGTCGTTTGCGTTGTCTGCCAGGGATATAAGCACGGCCTTCTGAGCAGGTGTCATACCCTGCAATGGCCAGCACTCGGACATGATGATCGTGCTCATGCCTTCACTCCATCTCGAATAGGCGCCCAGCTGGCGTAAGCGGAATCCCAAAGAGCAAACTTCTCTGCTTTAGGCGCGCCAGATTGATCAATGTATTGGTGACAGGGCATGCAGCCCGGCACCGTGAATTTGTCGTTTGCCTTGATGCCCATCCCTTTGCCGTGTTTGGCCTGGTTGGAATGACAAGGCACTACTGAGTCGATACCGCCAGCGCCCCAGCACACGCCTGGCACCAGCAGGTAGCAAGGCTGCCCACGGCACATATCCAGATAGGACTTGTCGTGCCATACGCGCTTCTTTGGTGCGGATTTCTTCCAGGCGCTACGGGCCATCGGTTTTGTGGGAGCTTTGAGCGTGCTGTTCCATGCCATCTTCATTTGCCAGCCTCCGGAAACACCAGAAACACACCACGCTCTCGGAAATCAGCCTGCACAGCCTCGGCATATGCGCTCAGTTGCTTTCGATTCATGAGCGATGTCACTGGTAAATACTTCATCATCAGCAGCTTCTCTTCGTAGCTCCGGCCTTTGATGATCGAGTCATACATGCCTTGAAACTCGGCGTCTTCGGCCCGCAGAATCGGTACGCCGTGATGCAGCTTGCAGTAGCAGCGCCAGCCCAGTGAATCATCCTCAGGCAGCTCACGCGCTATCTGCCCATACCAGACATGAGTAATGTCGTTCTGGGGCTGTGTACGGGCCTTGCCGGTCTTGATTGAAATTCGCAGGTAGCGATGCGCCTGGTACTGACTGCGCACGTCGCCAAAAAAGCGCTGCAAGGACTCATCACTATTTACGATCTGCATATCAGTCCTCTTCTCGCTCAAGCTCAGCAATGAAGTACTTGGCCACAACGCGCTTCATAAACTTGAGTTCGTCGCGGTCAACCACCATCGATGTGGTCCGAGAAACCTGAAAACCTAAAGCAGCCAACAGAAGACAGATTGAGTCCAGGTCGTCCTTGACCCAACGGCTAACCGTGCTTGGGTCCACGCCAATGCAAGCCGATGCACGGGCCTGCGTTACCTCTGCAAGTCGGCTCATGATCAGTGCTTGAATCCGTGCACCGTTCTTGCGTGTGCTTTCGCGCCGCTCGCCCGATACTGTTTCTGTGTTCATCGAGTACATCCAATTAAAACGAGGCCATCCAAATGACCGAAACTGAAAAAATCTTGACTACCGCCGAAGACATCGCACGGCGTACTTTTGAAGAACCAACGCAACAGACAGTCATGCAACTGTTTGCGCGTCTGTGTGATGAGCAGGACAACCGAGCGTTTGAGGCCTCAGAGTCGCCATGCGTCACGCACTGAGTGAAGCCCGGCTCCTTTCTCGTATGATTGGAGATCTCACAAACCAACTTCTTGAGAAAGGAGCCTTTCATGGGCGAAGACGAAAACAAGCCAATCGGGAAAATCCTGGTGCCTATTCGCGTGGATGGAGAACGAACACCGCCACGCATATACGACCTGCTCATGTCGAAGGGCCGCTATCTGCTGATGCTGGAGACAATTCAGCACCCGACTCACGGTCAGGGGCTTCGTACCCTAGTGCTAGATACAGAACATGTCCGTCAGCCATCGGCACCCGGAGCCCCTTGGACGTATCAAATTCCAATAGACGCAAAGACGAAGCCCGAATCAGGGCTGCAATAACCCATTCACGGTCAAAGCCCGTCTTCAAAGGGATCCCGGTTCGCTGGGATTCAAGCCAAGCCTCCTGCAGCAGTTCACCGAGTCGGCTAAGAGCTTTAGTCCCCATATCTCGATATGGGTCCATGTCTTTGCGTGTCTGGTCGTATGCAGCCCGCTGCCGCGCTGCTATATCAGCTAGTCGCTGTTCATCGGTCATACATGCTCCTTCTCAGCCAGCTCGGGCCAGATTCGGTGCCAGTCGTCTGGGCGTAGGTCGCGGCGGGTTACGGCGCCGCAAGTCTCCAGTTCCAAGATGGCGCTGAGCTTTTCACCCGCTTTGCGGTACCCATATGCGATGTTTCGCAAGAACGGCCAAGTAGTCTCACAGCGAAGCGCAAGAGCTTCGCGTTCAATGACCGGCAAATTCATGAGGTATGTTTTGAGCTTTTCCATGGATTCGAGAATACACCATTCGGTGAACATAAACAACACCAAATGGGGAATTCACCAATTGGTGCCTGCGTGCTGTAATCACGAGATGGACAGCACTGTTGAAATCCGCAGGAAAAACTTAGCCGCTCTAGCAGCAGAGTTCGGCTCATCTACTGTTGCAGCGCGCACAAAAAGATCACCAACTCAGATCAGCGACATGATTGCTGGTCGTAAATCGTTTGGTGAAAAGGTGGCCCGCGCAATGGAGAAAGAGTGGGATGAGACTTTGGATGCGGGCTGGTTGGACATACCGTTAAAAGATATGCCGATGGCACGGGTATCGAACGCACCCTCGACCAATGGCGATGATGCCATTTTCGAAAGGCTGGACATCAAGGCTGCTTGTGGCCCAGGAATAAGAAACGAAGATGTGCCAGACGTTCTTTCGACGATTGCTATGCCGCTTGGCGTGGCCCAAAGGCTTCTTGGCACAACAAACAAAAACAAGTCAGTGAAGATCATCATGGCCACCAAGGACTCCATGACACCGACTATCCTTCCAGATGACCTGTTGTTTGTAGACACATCTATCAATGAATACACATCAGAAGGGATCTACCTACTTGTCCATGATCATGATCTGGTTTGCAAACGCTTATCTCGGCCAGGAAAAGAGATAATAGTCACGTCTGATAATGACAGATACCCGCCCTGGGTCTGGTCAGAAAGACCATATGAAACCAGGATTGTTGGGCGCGTATTGAGAGCATTGCCTATGCAATTCAAGGTATTTGGAGAGGGTTAAAAGGCCGTAATAATGAAAGCGAAATTCAATGTATTTGAGGGTGCGCGTCGCATTGTGACTATTACGATGGCGATGGTTGCGGCTATTGGTGCTTGGTTCACTATCTACCCAGGTGTTTCATCCGCGGCATTCATTAAATTTGAGAGCGGATATAAGCCCGCACTGGTAGAGAAATGCCCTATTTATAGCGTCTCCGAGTCAGTCTATGGACGTGAAAGTCCAGTGGAGGGCGTATTTTTGACAGGGTGTTTTGTGGGTGTTCTTCTGGGGCCGAATAATAGAGACTTAAGGGTCGCGGCCTTAACCGACCCTCGCCTCATGGGTCATCTGCGCAGTGATATTGAGAAGTTGAGATCGAAGGGCGTTTGGGATGCTAGAAAAGAAAATCTACAGATAATAGGGATTTTCTTGATTTCGATATATGCCCTATCAACAATCGTAGGATGGATCGTCCGAGGTTTTTTGAGCATCCCTAGAGGGAAAGACTCAAGGGAATAGCCCACATAAAACCAACACCCGCTACGGCGGGTTTCTTTTTGCCCGCAATTTCACCATTTGGTGTTGACAATCAATTCACCATTTGGTGTAATTCATCTAACGCTTCACCAAACAGCCGGTTTAGGCCAAAGCCCAACCAAGGCAGTTAGAGAGAGCGCCAGCAGCAAAGGCTGCGCCCGCTAAGGCGGAGGCTCTTTAAAAATCAGCAAAGCGATAAACAGGCCAATGGTGCGAACGTGCACGGCTAGGCCCAGGGCGCATCCCCACACCCCCTGATAAAGAGTGAGACGGACAACCCGTGACGTGGGGATTTAGTACGTTGCGCTACCTGGAGCCAGCTTGGCTGGGAGTAGCCAGGAGCGCAGCGGTTATCCACCAGCATCTTGACTCAGGGTGCTGACGGATAAATAGGAGATAGACATGCAACAGCAGGACAAACCAATGCGCTGGCCCAGCGATTTCCCGGGCAAGCATGACAAACAGGAAAAGGAACAGGCATGACACAGAGCGTGAACATTCAGATCCCCGGCCAGACCTTGGCTGTACCGCTGCTTAAGCTGCTGGCTTTGCTGGCAAACGAAGAGCCGGTTGCAGCGCCTGCAGGCCTACCTGCCGCCATCGGCTCCGAGCTGCAAGGCGGTATTTACGTTGGCCCCATGGTTGAAGATGGACAACTGGTGCACCTGATTGCAGCCAAAGAATCCCTGGGCAGCCATGAATGGGAAACGGCCAAGGTGGAGGCATCCCGCTACAAAGGCGGTGGCTTTCTTGACTGGCGCCTGCCGACCAAAGACGAGGCGATGGTTGCTTTAGTGCATGCCAAAGCCCTGTTTGATCAGGAATATCACTGGACCAGCACCGAGCGAGGCAGCTACCCCTGGGCGGTCGATTTCGAGCACGGTGGCGTGAGCATCAGCAACCGTCTCCTCGAGTTCCGTGTCCGCCCTTTCCGCAGATTGTCCATTTAGCAATTCAGTATTTTCCGGCGAAGCCGGAGAGTTCAATGCCTGCAAAGCTGGTTTTGGAGCAATCAGGCTCAGGCCCCATCCGGCAGGGTATGCCGGACCATCAATCCCTTCTGATAGCGGTCCTTGGCTGTCGTGTTAGCGACGGCAGCAAACCCCAACCCCTCCATACGTGTGAAGTCCGAGCAACGGTGCTTTATCCGATCAAGGGCTGCTATCAGAGGGCATAGAACTCTGGAACTCCACCAATACCGCTCCGGTGCGCACCGGACGTGAAGGTGGTGGCCACAAGCTAACCCTCTTCCTATTTTCAAGCGCCGGGTTTCGGCGCAATCCCCGGAGCTAAACATGAACGCTTTTGCTATGCGTGAGATAGACGCGTACGAGCTGGCGGAGCGCCGCCGCGCCTATATCGCGGAGCAGATCCGCAACTGCCTCAAAGGCGACACCACCTCAGTGCTGATGTCGTGGGGCTTTCCCACACCAGCAAACCTGAAATCACGGGCCGATCTGCTGGAAGTGCTGAACGACCAAATGATCGCTTATGAGAAATCCGATGCAATCGGGCCATTTGTGAAGAGTGTTCTGAATCATGACCCCGTATATCGGGACGGCCTGAACGCGCATCTTCTAGCACTCATTCAAAGCTGGGCCGACGCCAGTCATGACGCCATGACCACGCAGGAACTGGAGGCGCTGCCGTGCTAGACCTGGCTGCTTTCATTCTCGGCATAGTCACAGTGCTCGCCATCGTTTTTGGCTGCATGGGCTTTGCTTACCTAATTTCAGAAGTAATCAGTATCTGGAGACAGCCATGACAGAGCCAATTAAAGATGGTGGACCAGCGTTTCCTGTTCCTCTTAACCCAGGGGAGCCTTGGCAAGGAATGGCTCCTTGCGACGGCATGACCTTGCGTGATTACTTCGCGGCCAAGGCAATGCAGGGCTGGCAGGCAAACCCGAATCCCAATGACACGCCGATTAACGATGTTGCTCAATGGTCGTATCGGATGGCCGACGCCATGTTACGCGCACGAAGCCAAGGAGAGCCTGATGCCTCATAGCCAAAACCCCGGCTTCCCCCGCACTCGTCGCCGTAACCCTTTCGACGGACGGGGATGCTACGCACCAAATAGCAGCACACCTCCGTGGGGCTGGCCCCTCACCCTACTCATTGCCATAGCAGTCTGCGGACTGCTTTTTTTCGGCCCGACTCTGGCGGCCCGAGCGATTGGAGCATGACATGAACGAAGTTTTAGAGTTGACGGAACTCCCCCCAGTAGAAACAGCACTGCAAATCTACCAAACAGCGAACGGCCTGGACCCGTACATTGAGCGCATCCGCCAGGAAGTGACTGGGCACGAATCGGACTTGAAAACAAAGAAAGGTCGTGACGCGATTGCAAGCCGAGCGTTCAAGGTGCGCAAGATCAAAACCGCCTTGGACGGCCTGGGCAAAGAGCAGGTGGACCGGCTAAAGGAAATCCCCAAGCTGATCGACGCTGAACGCAAGCGCATGCGGGAAACGCTGGACGCACTGGCCGACGAGGTACGCAAGCCGCTGACGGAATGGGAAGAAGCAGAGGCCAGCCGGGTAGCGCTACACCGTGCCGACCTGGACGGTATGGCTGATCAAGCCCGAGAAGTCGGTGGGCTTGATGTTGAATCCCTGCGCCAGCGCATCGCAGTGGTTGAGTCTGTGGTGATGGACGAGGCTTGGGAAGAGTTTGAAGCCGAGGCCCACCGGGTCAAAGCCAAGGCTCTGGAAATCCTGAACTCAGCCCTGGCTGAACGCCAGAAGTACGAAGCCGAACAGGCGGAACTGGCCGAGTTACGCCGCAAGCAGGCCGAGCAGGAGCAAAAAGACCGCGAAGCCGAGATTGCCCGGCAAGCGACTGAGAAGGCCCGAGCCGACGCGGAAGCCAAAGCCCAGGCTGAACGGGATGCCGCCGCAAAACGTGAAGCCGATGCCAGGGCGGCCGCAGAACAGGCTGAGCGGGAACGGGCCGAAGCCATCGAACGCCAGAAACAAGCTGAGGCCCGAGCCGAAGCTGAAAAGCTGGCCGCAGAGCAACGCGCCAAGGATGCCGCCGAAGCCGCCCGCCAGGGGGAAATCAAGCGCCAGGCCGACGAAAAGGCGGCAGTAGAAGCTGCACAGCAGAAACGCGAGGCCGATATCGCACACAAGGCCAGCATCAACAATGCCGCCCTGGCTGCCTTCATCGAAAACGGCATGCCCGACGAGTGCGCCAAGCAAGCCGTCATTCTGATCGCCAAGGGCCTGATCCCGGCTATCCGAATCCAGTATTAATTGAGGACATCATGAGCACAGAAATCATTGAAGCCCCACAGGCTGCTACCGCAGCCCCCGCCCCAGCCGGGTCACCGATGGCCATGGCAATCGCCGCCCTACAGTCTGGAATGAGCCCTGAGCAAATCGGACAAATGATGGACCTGCAGGATCGCTACAACGCAACACAGGCCAAGAAAGCTTATGACGAGGCGTTCGCTGCATTCAAGGCCGAGTCAGTCACAATCATCAAGGGCAAGGCCCGTTCCGATGGCCCGCTTAAGAATCAGAAGTACGCCGAACTGCATGACGTTGTAAATGCAGTCACCCCTGCCCTATCCAAGCACGGGCTTTCGTCCAGTTGGAAGCTGACCAAGGATGACAAAGACTGGATGGAGGTCACCTGCTACCTGCGGCACGTTGGCGGCCACCAAGAAAGTGTAAGCATGGGCGGGCCGCCAGATACTGGCCCAGGCCGCAACGCCATTCAGTCCCGCGCCAGTACCAAAACCTACTTGGAACGCTACACCTTGAAGGCCATTACCGGCTTGTCCGAGCAGGACGACGACACCGATGGCCGAGCGCCGGCGGATCCTGCACTGAAAGAATCTTGGATCAGCGAAGTGGCCAAAGCCGAAACGCTGGAGCGGTTGGAAACCATCTGGCAGGAAGGCGGCAACGTCATTTACGCAACCAACAACCTTGCTGATTACAACGCCTTCAAAAAGGCCGTATCGGACAAGAAAAAGATGCTCACGGAGGCTCAATAATGGAAGGCTTAATCATTCACACCGCCGAACAGGGCACCCCGGAATGGCTCCAGGCCCGCAAGGGCGTCATAACTGGCAGCCGTTTCAAAGACTGCCGCGACCGCCTGAAAAGCGGAGCCCCTTCTAAGAAGTGCTTGGACTACGCCATGGATGTGGCCCGAGAGCGTGAAGGCGGCGAACCTATGCAGGTCTTTGTGAACGGCGCTATGCGCCTTGGCACAGAGCAAGAACCCTACGCCCGTGCTGTCTATGAGCGCAAGACCGGGCACATTGTTGACGAGGCCGGTTTCATCACGACGCCTGACCGCCTGTTTGGGGTTAGCGTGGACGGTCTAGTTGGCCAGGACGGAATCATTGAGATCAAGACGATGGTCAGCAGCGACACTCTGTTCACCGCGTTTGTGAACGGCGATATTGCCGCCTACGTAGACCAATGCAATGGTGCAATGTGGTTGCTCGGCCGTAAATGGGTGGATCTGGTCTTGTGGGTTCATGACCTAGGCCGCATGAAGATCATTCGCATCGAGCGCGACGACAACCAGATCGACTTACTTGAATCCGATCTGATGGAGTTTGAGCGGACAGTCACCAAGTATCAGCACGAACTGCGGGACGCCCTGCTGGAGGCCGCATAAATGGCCTCAGTCAACAAAGTCATTTTGGTGGGCAACCTCGGCCGCGACCCAGAAGTACGCTACAGCGCGGAAGGTTCGGCCATCTGCAATATTTCCATTGCCACGACTTCGCAGTGGAAAGACCGTACCTCGGGCGAGCGCCGCGAGGAAGTGGAATGGCATCGAGTCGTGTTCTACAACCGTCTGGCTGAAATCGCGAGTGAGTACCTGCGCAAAGGCCGTCCCGTCTACGTAGAAGGTCGCCTGCGTACCCGTAAATGGACGGGCCAGGATGGTCAGGAGCGTTTCACGACCGAGATCATTGCCGAGCAAATGCAAATGCTGGGTGGCCGTGACGGTGGTGATATGGGCGGCGGCAGCATGGGTGGTGGCGAATACGGTGGCCGCGGTGGTGGTGCACCAGCTCCACAACGTGCTCAGCGCCCAGCGCCTCAGCAACAGCAGCAACAACAGGCTCCACGTAATAACGCTCCTATGTCGGACAACCTTGCCGATATGGACGACGACATACCTTTTAATTGAGGCGACACGGCCTAGAGCGCTGATTTGATTCAGTGCCGTGCCGCCTACCAACAGCCCTTCGGGGCAATCTCCCGACAAGGAATCCCAAGCAATGAACACAGTCCAATTCGATTTGGGTGGCGGAGCCATGCTCGCGCTACCTACCCATACAGTTGCTGAGAAATTGATCGGCAGCCTGAAACAAACAACTGCACCCGCCCCAGGTCGCCACAAGATCGGTGAATACCTCGCCGGTCAGGGAGGTATCTACGCTGGTGACATCCAAGGCGGTGACGGCGTGCTGTACGGCCTGATCATCCCGCAACCCAAGGACGTCGGGACCGCAGCCTGGGGCCCAGATGGCAGCCTTGATCTGTCCGACTGGGACGGCTTGAGCAATACCAACACCCTGCGCGACAAATACCCTGCCGCCAAGCTGGCCAGCGACTACGAAGCTGACGGCCATTGTGATTTCTATCTGCCATCCCGGCGCGAAATGATGATTGCCCTGGCAAACGTGCCAGACCTGTTCGAGAAATCGAGCTGGTACTGGACCAGCAGCCTGCGTGGTTCTTATCCCTGGGCGGTCGATTTCGAGCTCGGGCTCGTGTACCGCGACTTCCGATACCGCGAGTTCCGTGTCCGCCCTTTCCGCAGATTCGCCATTTAACGCTTTACCCCTTTACTTCGGCACAGGAGCCACCCAATGAGCACCAATGAAACCATTTCCCGCGCCCCGGACCTCGGACAAAGATGGCCCGAGCAAGGCGGCGTTTACATTGGCAAACGCCTGATCGATGGCGCGGCCCACCACATCATCATTGCTGCGGGCATTGAATCTGACATTGAAAAGGTCGAGTTCAAGAACGTGGACAAGGCAGTAGCAAACGTTGGTGATATTAACGGCCATACCGACTGGCGAGCGCCGGAGCAAGAGGATCTGATGCTGGCCTACATCAATGCACCAGAGCAGTTTGTGCGCGAGGGCTGGGACAGCATTTACTGGTCCCGCTCTGAGCACCATGACTATCCCTGGGCGGTCGGTGTCGAGACCGGGAGCGTGTTCAGCAGCCTCCGGTACGGCGAGTTCCGTGTCCGCCCTTTCCGCAGCATTGTCGCTTCATCCATTTAACTATTTAGCGGGCGTCAGCCCGCAGTAAAGGCATGGCACTTCACACCGACACCGCAATATACAAAGCCACTTATTCACTGTGTCAGCTCGTCACGCAGTTGGTCTCCAACATGCCCAGGAACTACAAAGCGGATTTCGGCGCGGAACTGCGCCGCCGCTGCATGGATCTGGTCATGCGGGTTTATGAGGCAAACACCTCAGACGATCGGACCGACATTCTGCGCAAAATGCGACAAGAAGTTGAGGCGGTGAATCTGTCATTGCGGTTGTCAGTGGACCTGCGCCTTATTTCACGCGGGCAGTATGCCCAAGCCATAGCCCTCACGGATAGCGTCGGCAAGCAAGCTACCGGATGGCAGAAACACTCGGAACGTGCGCTTGATGCCGGTTTGCCAAGGCAGACCGGACAACGCGCCAATCAATCTGGTCGAGCCGCTGGGCCACAAGCCCACCGCCAGGCGCAACAAGGATATCGACGGCAGCAGTCGGGGTGATCCTGCGCAGTCCGCTCAATGAGCCAAAGTCTCGCTGGGCCGATGTGAATAGCTCGAATGAACCTGGGCGGTCGATTTCGAGAACGGAAACGTGAACAACAACAACCGAAACAACGAGTTCCGTGTCCGCCCTTTCCGCAAACTGAACCGAGAGCTTCTATGGATACTGGCTATTCGTTCGAGTTGCTGGTGCAGGCGTATTTCACCTGCCGACGCTTGAAACGCAACACAGCAAGCGCCCTTATGTTTGAGCGAGATCTGGAGCGCAACTTGCTGGAGCTACATGATGATCTGGTGACCGGGGATTACAGCCCAGGCCGGTCCATCTGCTTTGTTATTACAAGACCCAAGCCGCGAGAGGTGTGGGCGGCTGATTTCCGTGATCGGATTGTGCACCACCTGCTCTATAACCAGATCTCGGAACGGTTTTACCGGCGCTTTATTGCCGACTCCAGTGCTTGCATCCCTGGTCGTGGCACCCTGTACGCCGCCAAGCGGTTGGAAACCAAGATCAGGAGCCAGACGCAGAACTGGAGTAAGCCGGGGTTCTATCTGAAATGTGACTTGGCCAACTTTTTCGTGAGCATCGACAAACGAGTGGTCTGGCCGATGCTCGCCAAGCACATACCGGAACGCTGGTGGCGCATGCTGGCTAAGCTGATCTTATTTCACGACCCACGCAACAACGTGGAGATACGCGGGGAGCAGGCGCTGCTGCAGCTCGTTCCACCACACAAGCACCTGATGACTGCACCACGGCACCATGGGTTACCCATTGGCAACTTGAGCAGCCAATTCTTTGCAAACGTGCTGCTTGATGGGCTGGATCAGCATGTCAAACACCGTATTCGATGCAAACACTACGTGCGTTATGTCGATGACTTCGTTCTTTTGCATGACTCGCCTCAGTGGCTGAATGAAGCCCTGGCAAGCATCAATGAGTATTTGCCGACCTTGGGCCTACAACTCAACCCTACCAAGACAATCCTTCAACCCATCAACAGAGGCGTGGACTTCGCTGGCCACGTTATCAAGCCCTGGCGTCGTCAGGTGCGCCGTCGCTCTGTTCGCACCGCACTAAACCGCATAGAAACCGTACCGACTGACAAGTCGCTGGAAACAATCAACAGCTATCTGGGGCTCATGCGGCACAGCAACGGGTACAGAGACAGAGCAAAAGTAAGCGCCGCAGCCAGAAAGCGCGGCCATGCCATCGCCTGGGATGCAACCAAAGCATATCGAAAATCAGGAGCGCCACATGGCCCTCAGTGAAGAACTGCACACACGCCACAAAGGCAGCAAACCCCTGCCCCGCCTTCGACACATCGAACCGGGGCAATTTTTTACCCTTCGCCATGACCAAGAGGTGCGCGTGCTCCTGCACAAAACCTCTACCCACGGTCATTTCAATAACGGATATGCATCCCTGTGCCATGAGCTGGAACGCTCTTGTGTGGTCTGGGGTGAGAGCGGATGGGAAGCAAAAACATGAACTGCAATTGCATTGAAGAAATCGAAGCAAAGATCAAAGAGCTCCACCAGCCGCAGGTGAAGGCGCCAATTGAATCAGTGCGCTGCCGCAACATCACCTACGTCCTGGACGGTGCCAATCCTGGGACGTATATCAGCATCCCATTCGGAGTTAAGTCGGACACCCCCGGCTACCGCAGCGAGAAGGGCAAGGACCTTAGCATCATCGTCTCGTACTGCCCTTTCTGCGGAAAGAAAGCCAAGGCTGACAAGGAGGCCGCCAATGCGCCAGAACCACAGCATGCCTGACGATATGCGTCACAACCCAGTCCAGGCGATCAGCCAGTTGGTCATCAACCAAGAACGCGCAGCACAGGTATACGGAACACGCGCATTCATCCCGGTGACTTCCAAAGCCGCCCCCAACCCAAATTACCCGCAATTGCAGGAGAAAAAGCGATGAGCACAGATACACAAAACAGCGCACCCGTAAGCGCGGTGCCGCAAGGCTGGAGGCTGGTTCCGATAGAGCCGACCGTGACCATGAGAATAATGGGTGGCTCGGCTGCTGTTCAGGCTGGTGGATCATGGGGCGATGTAGCTGTGCAGGCGTACAAGGCAATGTTGGACGCCGCCCCCGTTGCCGCCCAGGCGCAGCAGTATGCAAGCGGCGGGAACTTGGCAGATCGCTTAGACGGTTTAGCGGATACAGCATCGCCCGGCTCACAAATGCAAAGCGATCTGTACGCGGCAGCGACCATTTGGCGCAAGCACCTAAAGGGGCCTGCCGCGCAGCAACCTGTAAGCGGTGCTGATGCCGGGGAGTTGCCGGATGCGGTGCGCGTACCGCTCGATAGCCTCCATGCTGACGCAGGCTATCTCGTCGGACGGGCGCTAGATCAGAGTTTGTCCAGCGCCGAAGTGGTGTCGGTGATCAGGTCTCGCATCGACGCTGCCCGTGCCGCACTCGCTCAGCAGGACGCCGACAAGGCAGATGTTTGGCAATGCACGACAACGCTGACAGAAAGCGATGATTTGATCTGGCTATATTGCCAAGACACGAACACCATCGACGGCCCTGTCGCATCAAGCCCTGAGTTTATTGACTCATGGACTCACTGGGCATGGGTAGAGCATCCAAGCACCGCATCAATCGACACAGCCCGTAAGGAGCATAGTAATGCTTAAGAAAAAAGATATTGAAGGGCTTCCGCCAGAGCTGTTGGCTCAGCTCAGCAAGAAAGCAATTGCCAAGACAGAAAACCCAGTCATTGCCAGCATACGACAGCGAGAGATCGCAAGCATCGATCAAATCATGATCGACATTTACCGATCAACTGGCCAGGTCAAGAAACGGCAGGCTGTGAGCATGGAATTATTCAAATTAGCCAAAGCCGGACTGATCGCCCGCATACCGAAACGCCAAGGGGTCTATCGCATCGCAGACCGTAAGGAGCAGGCATGACGCTCACTGCATTCGGCTACGAGTTTCAGTGGCTGGTGATGCTCAACAAGTTCCTTGATGGCTTCCTTCCAGGGCTCGGGTTCACGATGGGGGTCGCCATCGTCTACTTGTTGGCTCTCTGGTTTGCGCGGAAACCAAAGCCCAAGAGCCGTAAGGTGCGCGTGAAGCTGATCGCAAAGGAGCCAGCCAAGTGACCGAAACAATCACGGCCATGATCGCAGTCACAGCTAAAGAATGGAACCTGCCCGGCCTTAGGCCGGGTTTTTGATGGGAGATGCAATGCTATCCGTGACAGAGGCTGCAAAGCGCCTAGGTGTTTCGGCGCGCACCGTATACGATCTTGCCGCGCCTGCAGGGCCTATCCCCTGCCATCGAATCGGGCGCAGGATTGTTTTTTCAGATGATGATTTAACGGAGTATCTACAGCAATGTCGATTTACAAAGATAAAGCACGAGGTTGCTACGTTTTTGAGTTCGACCGACAAATTGAAGGCCGAAGGGTCCGGGCTCGAAAGCTACTTCCGAAAACGTGGACGCGAACCCAAGCTGACACCTACGACCGCAAAGAGTCAGACCGTCTCTACGCCATTGCAACTAGTGTCGAGCAGCGCCAATACCTCATCGAGGAAGCCGTCGCGATCTACCTAAAAGAAAGAGTTCCTTCCCTGAAGTCTGGGGAGAATATTATTGGCGAACTGGCTCAGATGTACTGGGCCTACCAAGAAAAGCCTATGTCCGCATTAGCGGACGCTTGCAAGGAATACACAGTGAAAGCAAGAAAGTCAGACGGCTCTAAGCTGGCAGCGGCCACCCTGCGAAACCGCA
The DNA here is from genome assembly GCF_009497775.1 of Alcaligenes faecalis. Lineage (NCBI taxonomy): Bacteria > Pseudomonadati > Pseudomonadota > Betaproteobacteria > Burkholderiales > Alcaligenaceae > Alcaligenes > Alcaligenes faecalis. The sequence continues at coordinate 1,548,638 of NZ_CP031012.1, read as the reverse complement.
TCAGATACCTGACAAGTGCTTGTCGATACGCCTGGAAGCACCACGGGATGAACGCCCACGATCCTGCTGACCGCGTGATTTCCCCCACTGTGAGGAACGAACGCAGACTATTCATTGATCGACGGCAGATGCTGGCCCTATGCTTGGCCTGCACGCATCGGCCTACACGGGCAGCAATACGCATTGCTTTCTACAGCGGGATGCGAATGTCGGAGATAAAACAAGCTGAGCGCAGAGACGGGGTGTTTGTTCTGCATGACACGAAGAATGGCGAACCGCGCCACGTGCCGATTCATCCAAGGATTCGTTGCTGCGTCAGCATCGCCTTACCCGATCAGAGTCGTATATCCAAGCATTTCCGCGATGCACGCAAGGCTGCTGGCATGGAATGGCTGCGCTTCCATGACCTGCGACACAGCGCCGCAAGTGAAATGATTAACGCCGGTGTTGATCTATATACTGTGGGTGCCGTCCTAGGTCATAAATCAGCTGTCAGCACAAAGCGGTACGCACACCTTGCGACCTCATCAATTCGGGATGCTCTTGAACAGATTGGACGCAAAAAAGTTGCATAAAATGGTGGGGGAAATATTGACGCACTGACGGCAAAGTTACGTATCTGGCGCACTTACCACAAATGGGAAATCAAGCGCACATGCGGGTTTACAAGCTCCGTGTACTCTGCGGCACTTACTCATAATCCGTTGGTGCCGTGTTCGACTCACGGGGGGGGCACCACCTTTTTCAAGTATCGGCCCACACGAATAATGACAATGCCGAACTTGCTTGTTCCCTGCTTTTGACTTCCATCCAGCAACAAACCTGAAGCCCGGGCTTCCTGCTGTTTGAGCAAGTCGCCCAGGCCTGAAAATTGCTTATTTATCAGCTGGCAAGACCGAAGAATGGTGGCTGACAATCAGCCAATCCCGCCCATCCCACTGATAGGTGTAGGTGTAACGCGCGCCCACGTCTTTGCCGCTGCTACCCATATGAAAGGTATACAGCCCCGAGTCCACCGCCATATTGCAACCCAGGGTGATCTGCCGTTCCGTCACCCTGCCCTGCGGTTTGGCGACCAGAAAGTGGTCGAAGTAATCTTCTTTCTCTGCCTTCGTAATACGGTTTACGCCAGACAGTGTGGGCAGCAGAATCGAGCGCTCTGCGTAGTTTTTAACGACGGCCTCGGGTTTGCCGGTTTGTAGCGACTGATTCCAGCGCTCAAACAAGGCGGCAACGCCTGCCTCGTCTATCTGTGCACAGCTTTGTGAAGACTGGACACTCAGGCTACGTTCCCCCTGAGTTTGAGCCGCGCAACCCGCCAGCACCAGCGTACCCAACAACACCATGATTTTCTTGCTCATTTTCCTTACCTCCCTCTCGTTTTTATGAGGCGGATAGTAGCATCGGTGCCTAATCATTAGCGTTTAACGCTGCTTGAGACTGCTCCCCTTGGCGGCGGGTTGCCAGGCTTTCGGAAATGAATGGGATCTTGGGGCTAAAACTCGTTAATCTCCTTGATCGTGCCCGTCTACGTCTTTTATCTATGTGTAAGTGCACCAACAACAATTGTTAAAGATTGTTTTATATGGGAATCCTTCGCCGCCTAGTCATTAAAATCGCTTCTCTTTATAAAAGTAGAAGGGGAAGTTCATGACTTTTCGTATGGGTGCATTGGCCGCTATGCTGGCCGTCGCTGGCCTGACTGCAGGCTGCCAGACAATGGATGTGGGTGGCATGGTGGGTGCGGGCAGCAAGGCTGTCCAGGCTTTCAATTTGTCCGATCAGGAAGTGATTGCCCTGTCTGATCAATCTTGCAAACAGATGGACACTGAAAACAAAGTAGCCAGCGCCAACAGCAAGTACAACAAGCGCCTGCAACGTGTCGTTAAGCCTTTGACGAAACAGTTGAACGGTCAAACACCAAACTTCAAGGTTTACCAGACTCAGGAAGTGAACGCCTGGGCCATGGCTAACGGTTGCATCCGTGTTTACGCCGGTCTGATGGACAAGATGAACGACGACGAACTGCGCGGCGTGATTGGTCACGAAATGGGCCACGTTGAGCTGGGCCACAGCAAGAAAGCCATGCAAACCGCCTACGGTCTGTCCGCTGCTCGTGACGCGGCTGCCGCTACCGGCAACGGCGTGGTTGCTCAACTGAACTCCAGCCAATTGGGCGAGCTGTCCGAAGCCTTCCTGAACGCTCAGTTCTCGCAATCGCAAGAGTCCGACGCTGACGACTACTCCTTTGAACTGCTGACCGAGCGCAAGCTCAAGACCCAGGGTCTGGTTTCTGCCTTTGAAAAACTGGCCGCTCTGGACGGTGGTGAAAGCAGCGTGATGAGCTCACACCCCGGCTCCAAAGAACGCGCCCAGCGTATGCAACAGCGCATCGACGCGGCTAAGTAAGCCCGTTCGACGCAGCGAATCGCATGCCTCTAGCCCGTCCGCTTTTGCGGGCGGGTTTTTTTATGGGTGAAGCCAAGGATGACAAGCCGGGATGAAGCGTCGCATCCGGCAGCCGCTGTCAAACGTCTGATGGCAGGTCAGGAACTTTTTGCCAATACGGTGAACCAATCAGACATTATCAGCACCCGTACTACCTCGAACGCCCCTGCCTGATACAGCATCCAGCAACAATAACGCCTGGCCTGTGAATCGTTACTTTTGGTCTTGGGGGGCGCCATAAACCAATACCTGCTTTCAGGTATGCTTGTGCCATTCTTTGGTCTTGGCAGTTACGCTCTTGAAAAAGCCTTCCTCTTCAAAAAACTCCTGCCCCTGCGGCAATCCCAAAACTTACGAAGCCTGTTGCGGCCCTTGGCACCAAGGCCCGCAGTACTTACAAGCCCCCGATGCGGCTACCTTGATGCGCTCGCGTTACAGCGCTTTTGTACGCGACGATCTGGACTACCTGCTGGCCACCTGGCATAGCTCCACCCGTCCCCATTCGCTGGAACCCAACCCGGAAGGTTTGCAATGGCTGGGCCTGGATGTGCGTCGTCATGAACGTGTTTCCGACACGGAAGCGATTGTGGAGTTTGTCGCTCGCAACCGTCTGAATGGCCGGGCGAATCGTCTGCATGAAGTCAGCCATTTTGTCCTTGAACAAGGCCAATGGTTTTACGTGGACGGGGATTTTTCATGAGCCGGCCCAAGGATTTGGGGCAAGCAGAACAGATACATGGATCCTGCCTGCCCATGGCTTTGCTTCTGGAAGCCGATCCCAGCCCTAGCCTGATTGAAAGCTACAGAGACACGCCTCACGCCTGGTGCATTAAAGATCAGGAGCACATCGTGGCGGCAGCTATTTTGCAACGCAGGAACGCCCAGGATTGGGAGCTGATGAACATTGCCGTTCAGCCCTCGCATCAAGGTCATGGGCTGGGCGCCACGCTGCTGTCTGCCCTGATCCGCTATGTACGCGAACAAGGCGGGCAGACTTTATATGTGGCCACCGGCACCATTGGCTATCCCCTGTTTTTCTATCAGCGCGCCGGCTTTCGGGTGGTGGCGATAGAGCCCGATTATTTCCTGCACCATTACGACGAGGCCCTGTTTGAGGACGGTTTGCAGCACAAGGACCGCCTGATCCTGAGTCTTGCCCTGAACTAAAGGATGGCATGATGCTGTCCCTTCCTTCTGGTTGATATGCTGAGCACCCTAAGCAATTTTGCAGAGCAGGCCACCGCCCTGATCAGTGCCAATCCTCAATGGGTTGCCCCCGCTGTTTTTGCCTTATGTCTGGTCGAGTCCCTGCCTTTTCTGGCGCTGATCATACCGGGTACGGCCATTCTTTTATCCGTCGGTGCCCTGGTCGGTGCCGGCGAAATGAGCTTGCTGCCGATCTGGTTGTCCGTGACGCTGGGCGCTGGCGTGGGCAATGCCATCTCCTTTTTTCTGGGCCAACGCTACGGCGGCAATCTGTTCCACTTCGAGTGGGCCCGCAAACGTTTGCACCTGTATGCGAAGGCGCAGGCTTTTTTTGCACGCTGGGGATGGTTTAGTATTGTGGCCTGCCGCTTTATTGGCCCCTTGCGCTCGACGGTTCCCTTGATTGCGGGCACCTGCGCCATGTCGCCTCTCAGCTTTCATATTTCTTCCTGGGCCTCGGCCGCCTTGTGGGCCAGTGTCTTGCTGCTACCCGGCTGGCTCAGTTTCCAACCCTGATTTTCCATGACTCCTGTAAGCCTCGCCTACCTGCATTTATTCATCGCGATTATCTTCGAGATCATCGCCACCAGCTTGCTGCAGCGCTCTGAACAATTTACGCGCCTGATGCCCAGCGCCTTGACGATCATGTTCTACGCGGGTGCGTTTTACTTCCTGTCGCTGAGCCTGCGCGTCATGCCGGTTGGGGTGGCTTATGCCATCTGGAGTGGCGTGGGCATTGTGCTGATTTCGCTGATTGGCTGGGTGGTCTTCAAGCAGAAACTGGATTTGGCCGCTATGATTGGCATCGCCTTTATTGTGGTGGGCGTGCTGATTGTGAATCTGTTTTCCAAAGCCGTCAGCCACTGATCTTAGTGAATAAATATGATTGCCTTGATTCAACGGGTACGCCAGGCCCAGGTCGATATTGATAAGCAAACCGTCGCCAAAATTGGGGCGGGCATGGCCGTTCTGGTCTGTGCCGAACATGGTGACACCAGCGAGCAAGCCGCGCGTTTGCTGGACAAGCTCCTGGCCCTGCGCATCTTTTCGGACGAGCAAGGCAAGATGAATCTGAACTTGTTGCAAGCCGGTGGCCAGTTGCTGCTGGTCAGCCAGTTCACCCTGGCGGCCGATACGCGCAAGGGTAATCGCCCTGGATTCAGCCGCGCCGCGCCCCCTGCCATCAGCCAGCCCTTGTTTGACGAGCTGGTAGCCATGGCCCGCGCCCGCCTGCCCGATACGCAGTGCGGTGTGTTTGGTGCCGATATGCAATTGAGCCTGACCAACGATGGCCCGGTGACGATTCCCATGCATATCGCGCCCGACACAGAGCCAAGCTGACGATTGCCTTAAAGAGGCTCAATCCCTATAATTGCGCAGGGTGTTTTGCTGGCATCGTGCAGCAAGGCAGGTTAAATACATACGCAAGGTCGGGCCGCCTTGTGGAGATTTGCCGACCATGTCCCACCCTTCTTCGGGTGCGCCCTTGCCGCGCGCCCATGTTCTGACCCGCCAGTTGCAAGCACAATTGCAGCGCCTCCTGCATATCGAGGCGCTAGGCGGTGTGGTCCTGTTGATGGCTGCCGCCGTGGCCCTGATCTGGGCCAACTCTTCATTTTCCGATAGCTACTCTGCCCTGTGGCACACCCAGGTCACCCTGGAGCTGGGCTCCTGGCGTTTCTCGCAAGACCTGCATTTCTGGGTCAACGACATTTTGATGACCCTGTTCTTCCTGGTTGTCGGGATGGAGATCCGCCGCGAGATCCATGATGGTGCCCTGTCTGACTGGCGCTCGGCCATGCTGCCTATCTGTGCCGCCCTGTCCGCCATTACCCTGCCCGCGCTGATCTATGCCGCCATGAACCCCGACCCGAAAGTGCTGATGGGTTGGGCCATTCCTACCGCCACCGACATCGCCTTTGCGATGGGTGTGCTGGCTTTGCTGGGCCGCTCCCTGCCTCCCAGCTTGCGGGTATTTTTGTTGGCGCTGGCCATTATTGATGACCTGGTCGCCATCCTGATCATTGCCTTCTTTTACTCCGGCGGTCTGGACTACAGCGCTTTCCTGATTGCCGCCGTTGGTATTGTGGCGGTTCTGGGCCTGCAGAAAATGGGCATAGGCTCGGCCTGGGCCTATGTCGTTCCCGGCGCAATTCTGTGGTTTGGCCTTTTGAAAACAGGTGCTCACCCCACCTTGGCCGGTGTGGTCCTGGGCATGATGAGCCCCGTGCGCGCCCTGCCTCTGCCGCGCAAGGCCCGTCACCTGAATCTGGAACTGGCCGCCAAGCTGGAAGGCCAGCACGACACTCAGGAGATCATGCATACCTTGCAGAAAATGCAGCTGGCTCAGCGTGAAATCCTGCCTCCAGTTCAGCGTATTCCTGCTTTACTGCACCCTTGGGTGGCGTTCATCATCATGCCGGTGTTTGCGCTGGCCAATGCCGGGGTCAGCCTGAATGGTCTGGACCTGAATGCCGCCGGTGCGCAAAGCGCGCTGTTTGGCGTGGCAATTGCCTTGATTGTGGGCAAGCCCTTGGGCGTCTTGCTGGGCACCTGGTTGCCTGTGCGCCTGGGCCTGTGCACCCTACCGGCCGGCATGGATTGGGCGGGCGTCACCCTGATTGGTTTGCTGGCCGGTATCGGCTTTACCATGTCCATCTTTGTGGCCAACCTGGCCTTTGCCGAGCCTGTTCTGCTGGATGCGGCCAAGCTGGGCGTTCTGTGCGGCTCTTTGGCGTCTGCGGTACTGGGCTTGGCATGGGGTCTGATTGTGCGTCGTCGCTATCAGCAGTCTGCCAGCCAGGCAGCGTATAGCCAGGCATAAGCAACCAGACATAAAAAAAACAGGCCCACATTAATGTGGGCCTGTTTTTTTGGGGGACTGATCAATTAATCAATGGTCAGTACGCGCTCGTTCAGAACACGGCGGCAATCCATTTCGTACTCCAGATCCTTGACCGGAGGACGAGCCAGATGCCAGCCCAGACCGTGGCTGATCGCGCCACGCTTGGCCAACTCACTGGCCATGAAAGGATGCAGATTGTGCACCGTATAGGCGTGGGTTGCGGTGGTATCAGCCCACTCGTGACCCAGCACTTCCAGACGACGCTCCATTTCATCCAACACCCATTGAGCTTTCTTGAGCAGACCTTCAGGCGATACGTCCTGATAAGCCACGATGCTCTCTATATAGTCATCCGGCGTTTCGGGGACTTCGCAGCTGCCTGCGATCACAAAGGTTGCTTCTTCAATATCGGTTTCTACCGTGTAGCTGAAAGCGTAAAAGCTGGGCTCGGCAGGCGCACCCACCAGTGGCGACACATTGCTGCGCGCGACCGGATTGTGCTTGCCTTTGATCAGGCCCCATTCTTTCAGCGTTTCCAGATACAGCTCATTGAACTTGTTGAAGTCGCTGTCGCTGACCGGCTCGGGAGAACGCAGCTCGCAGGCGCACAAGGCCGTCAAGGGACGCTCTTCCGCTTCCAGCACGGCCTGAATCAGGTCAAAGCCTTCTTTCAATGGCACGGGGGCAGAAAACACGACCCGGCAGATCTCGTAACCGGGCTGAGCGGCCACCCCGCCCGAAAAGCGGTTCACGCCGGTCGGAATGAAGCGGTAGTCGCCTTTGTCAAAATTAATCGCATTGCTCATGGTTGTTCCTGATCGTGTAGTGGGCCTTGGCCCGCCTGGGTCGAGTCGCCGTTATGCGGCAAAGCGGGCACTATAGCACCCTCTGAACCGTCTCAAGTTCGATGCAGGGGCGCAAGCCCCACCTTAACAGCACAAATCATTTTTTTGCGCATCATTGCAATCGCTTTGACTTCCAGCGCAGACCTCCCTACGATGGCGATATTCTTCATCACGCTGATTTTCAGCTTGGTATTGCACTGAGCGGTTCTATGGGTAAATCATGGATCGATACACAGACATACTTAGACCACAGCATCAGCAATTTCCCAGACAAAATGCAGCGGCCTGGCGTTTCCTGCGCCCGGCCTGGGAAGCACGTATCCGCAAAGAACGCTATCCTAGCGAGTTTCGTGCGAACTGAGCCGGTTCGCTTTACGGTCTGTTGGCCCAGTGCCAACCTCCTGAATTCAAGACCCTGTACCTGCACGCCCACTGGAGTACTGCATGTCCACGCATCCATCCACTGATCTACTTGGCCCCCAAACCCCGATTGCCGATATTGTTCTGGCCCTGAATCAGCTGGAGCAACGCCCCGCGCTGCTCGCTGCCCAGGAACTGGATAACGAACGTCTGCAGGCTTTGCTGGAAGTACCGGAGCTGCGTTGGGCCAGTGCGCTGTTGATGGAGCTGACACGTCCCGAACGCCTGCCCGTACTGGAGCAACTGGCCGAAGACCGTATGGCCGACTTGCTGCAAGACCTGGATCATGAAGAGCAGGAGCAGATTCTTGGCCGCCTGAGCCAGCGCACCCGCACCTCCATCATGCGTCTGATGCACTACCCGGCCGATACGGCCGGCGGCATCATGACCACCGAATTCCTGCAAGTGCCCATGAGCTGGAATGTCGCCCAGACCTTGCAGCACATCCGCGAAGTGGAAAGCACTCGTGAAACGGTCTACGCCATCTATGTAGTCAACGACAAGCAGCAACTGCAATTTGTGGTGCCCTTGCGCAAGCTGGTGTGTGCCGACCCGCAAGCGGCCCTGACTGAGTTATGGAGTGGTGACAGCCCCATCGCTGTTCAGGCCCTGACGGATAAAGAAGCCGTGGCCCAACTGATACGCCGCCACGACTTTCTGGCCATTCCGGTGGTGGACGAAGCCAATGCCATCATCGGCATTGTGACGGTGGACGACGTGATTGACGCCCTGATGGACGAGGCCGCCGAAGACATGAACCGCTTCGGGGGTGCCGAACATATTGGCAAACCCTATCTGCAAGCGGGCTTTAGCACCATGATCCGCAAACGGGGCGGCTGGCTGGCCATTCTGTTCCTGGGTGAAATGCTGACGGCCAGTGCCATGCAGTACTACGAGATGCAGCTGGAAAAAGCCGTGGTCCTGGCCATGTTCATTCCCTTGATCATGAGCTCCGGTGGTAACTCCGGCTCCCAAGCCACTTCCCTGCTGATTCGCGGTCTGGCCCTGGGTGAAGTCCGTGTGCGTGACTGGTGGCGTGTGCTGCTGCGCGAACTGCCTGTGGGTCTGGTGCTGGGCACCATGCTGGGGGCGATCGGCTTTGTCCGTATTGAAATCTGGCAGCACCTGGGCCTGTACGACTACGGCGAACATTCCTTGCTGATTGCCTTCACCATCTGGCTGGCTCTGGTGGGCATTGTGACCTTTGGTTCTTGTATTGGCTCCATGCTGCCCTTCATCTTGCAGCGCGTCGGTTTTGACCCGGCCAGTGCCTCGGCGCCCTTGGTCGCTACGCTGGTGGACGTGCTCGGTTTGGTGATTTATTTCTCCGTGGCCGCGATGCTGCTGACAGGAACATTGCTCTAGCCATGAATATTTTTGTTGAATCCATACAAAAAAGCGCACAGTAAGAGACAAACTCGGTAACCTATCCGGATTTCACCGTTACATTCCCTCCAGTAAACAGGGGGAGCCTGACACATTTCGTCTAACTTGGCCCCCTGGGCCGCTTCGGACATCAGCACCTATGCGGATACTCGACCAGTTCTTCATCAGTGCAGACCAGATGGCTCCCTTTTTGGTTGGCAGCTATAACAGTGGTCTGGTGATCCTGTCCTTACTGGTTGCCATCTTCTCTTCGGGCATGGCCTTGCAAACGGCCCATATTGCCCGCATGGCCGACTTGCGCATACACCGCCAGATTGCCATTTGCACGGGCGCCATTGCTCTGGGCGGTGGCATCTGGACCATGCACTTTATTGGCATGCTGGCTTTTGACCTGTGTACCAGCGTCCACTACGACCCGGCCATCACCATGCTGTCGGTTCTGCCCAGCGTGGGGGCGTCCTGGGTCGCGCTGCAAATCCTGTCGCAAGCCCGTGTGCAGCGCTCGCACCTGATTGTGGGCGGTATTTTGGTGGGCCTGGGCATAGGCACCATGCACTACAGCGGCATGGCGGCCATGCGCATGGCGCCGGTTCTGCGCTACGAACCCGTTACCTTCTTCCTGTCGATTGTGCTGGCCGTGGTGCTGGCCACGCTGGCCTTGTGGATACGCTTTCGCCTGCACCGCACCCGCCTGACCTTGCTGCAACGTGTGGTTATCAGCGGCATTGTGCTGGGCCTTGCTATCTCCGGCATGCACTACACCGGCATGGCTGCCGCCCGCTTTATGGGCCAGACCACCCCACCGGATGACATGATCATCTTCAACAGCACCTTTGCATCCATGGTGCTGTCCACCTTCACCATTACGGTGACGGTACTGGTTACGGCGGCCAACGGCCTGCTGCGCTACCGCCAGCTGTTTCTGAAGATGGAAGAAAGTGAATCGCATAACCGGGCCATTGTGGATACCGCGATTGACGGCATTATTACCATCAACAGCCACGGCACCATTCTGGACTTCAACCATTCGGCCGAACGCTTGTTTGGCTGGAAGGCGGGTGAAGTGCTGGGCCGCAATGTGAACATGCTGATGCCCGAACCGGACCGCTCGCGACACGACAGCTATCTGTCCAATTATTTGCGCAGCAATGATCCTAAAGTCATTGGTGTGGGCCGGGATGTAACGGGGCTGCGTAAAGATGGCAGCCTGATGCCTATGCGCCTGGCTGTGGGCAAAGTACGCCAGCCCGGTGATCCGATCTTTGTCGGCTTTGTCACCGACATGAGCCGCTACAACGCCCTGACCGAATCCCTGCGTCAAAGTGCAGAAAAGGCCGAGCAGGCCGCCCAGGCCAAGAGTGCTTTCCTGGCCAATATGAGCCATGAAATCCGCACCCCGCTCAACGCGATTATCGGCTTTAGCGACCTGATGCTGAATGATCAGCTCAATGCACAGCAGAACAAGCACCTGGCCATCATCAACCAGTCGGCCCGCTCTTTGCTGGCCTTGCTGAACGATATTCTGGACACCACCAAGCTGGAACGCGGCTCGGTCGAGCTGGAGCAAGTGGACTTTTCACTGGTTGAATTGTGCAAGCAAGTTGTGGCCTCGCTGCGTTTGGCGGCAGATGCCAAGAATCTGGAATTCCGCCTGAACTATGCGCCCGAGCTGCATAACTTTTACAAGGGTGATCCGCTGCGCATTCAGCAGGTGCTGAACAATCTGATTGGCAATGCCATCAAGTTCACCCAAAGCGGTGCCGTACAGGTGGATGTACGCCCTGAACCCGGACGCAATGCCGTGTCCATCCGAGTCACGGATACCGGCATAGGCATGACACCCGATCAGCTGCGCCATGTGTTTACCCCCTTTACGCAGGCTGACGTTTCCATCAGCCGCCGTTTTGGTGGGACCGGCCTGGGCGTCTCCATTGCCCGCCAGTTGGTGGACCTGATGGGCGGCACGCTGAACGTTGAAAGTACCCTGGGCGTGGGCAGTGTGTTTGAGGTCCGTATTCCTCTGGAGCCCGGCAAAGAACCCAGCCTGAGCCCAGACGACCATCACGTGCCCCACCTGCCGCCGCTGCGCATTCTGGTCGCCGATGACATCAGCCTGAACCAGGAGCTGCTGACCCTGGCTCTGGAACAGCACGGGCATTCCGTGACGGCGGCGGATAACGGCCACAAGGTGCTGGAGCTGCTGTCCAAAGAAGATTTTGATGTGGCCTTGCTGGACGTGCACATGCCCGAAATGGACGGTCTGGAAACCGCCCGCCGGTGGCGCGAACAGGAACGCCGCGAAGCACGTCTGCCCTTGCCTCTGATTGCGCTGACCGCCAGTGTCATGGAGTCCGACCGTCATGCGGCCCAGGAAGCCGGCATGAATGGCTTTGCCACCAAGCCGCTGGATCTGCCTTCCTTGCTGCAAGAGATTGCTCTGGTGATGGGTTTGAACACCACCGCCCCCCAAGAGCACAGCGTCGAACCACAAGAGAGCAGCCTGATCGATTGGGACATGGGCCTGAGTCTGTGGGGTTCGCAAGTACGCCTGCGCCGAGCCCTGCTGAGCTTTCTGTCTGACCTGCAAACCCGCTACCCGCTTGATGAAATCAAGCAAGCGTCCCCGAACTGGGAAATTGTGCTGAGCAGCCTGCACGGGATTCGTGGCACCTCCGGAAATTTGGGCCTGCCGCAAGTCTCTGCGCTCAGCGCGGAACTGGAAGAAAAAATTCGTCGTGGTCAGACTCGCCAGATGCGCAGCCGTATTGAACAGCTGCAAGTGATGTTCAACCGCATCGCGCACGAACTTAGCCACAACGGCCCACCGACGCCTTATTCAGACCCGCAGCACGTCGTGGTGCATACCCCTGACGTTGCCTTGAACTACCTTCACATTCTGCATAACAGCGTCCTGCTCAACGAGCTGGACGAGCCTGCCCTGCAGGTGGTCTGTCAGTATCTGGAAAGCACAGGGCAAACCGATACCCTGAATGATCTTAATAAAACCATCGATGTATTCGACTTTGTTCAAGCCAGCCTGATCTTGTCGAAGCTGATCAAAGACCTGAATGCAAGCTTGGCCAAGGATCCGCCACGCCATGAATGAATTTACCTCGCCGCGCCACACCCTCTTGCTCATCGATGACGAGCCAGCCAATTTGCAGATTCTGCGCCATACGCTGCAACAGGATTTCCGGCTGCTCTTTGCCAAGGATGGCGTCAAGGCACTGGAACTGGCACAGCGGGATCTGCCCGACCTGATCTTGCTGGACATCATGATGCCGCAAATGTCGGGCTACGAAGTCTGTCGGGCCTTGAAGGCTGACCTTAAAACCCGCCACATCCCCATTATTTTTGTGACGGCGCTCTCGCAGCCACATGACGAGCAAATGGGCCTGGACATGGGGGCGGTGGACTACATCTCCAAGCCCTTCAACCCGGCGATTCTGAAGGCACGCATACGCAACCATCTGTCCCTGGTACAAATGCAGGAACTGCGCGACAGCCGCCTGCAAATTATCCGCTGCCTGGGTACGGCCGCCGAATACAAGGACAACGAGGTCGGCCGCCACGTGATCCGCATGAGCCACTACACGCGCATTCTGGCCCATTGGCTGGGTTACTCCAGTGAAGCAGCCGACGACCTGCTGCACGCCGCACCCATGCACGATATTGGCAAAATCGGTATCCCGGATTCCATCCTGCAAAAACCCGGCAAGCTGACGCCCGAAGAATGGGAAATCATGCGTACGCACACCTTGATTGGCGCCCGCATTATTGGCCAGCATTCACATGGTTTATTGAAACTGGCGCGCACGATTGCGCTGTATCACCACGAAAAATGGGATGGCAGTGGCTATCCCTATGGCCTGAAGGGCGAGGACATCCCCCTGCCCGCCCGCATTGTGGCGGTAGCCGATGTGTTTGATGCCCTGGCCAGTGACCGGCCCTATAAAAAAGCCTGGAGTGTGGAGCGCAGCATCAGCTACCTGCGCGAACAATCCGGCCAGCACTTTGACCCGCAACTGATCGCCCTGCTGGACAAATGCCTGCCTGAAATGCTGCATATCAAGGAAAAATGGGCCGACGATCCCAATATGATGGCGAAGAACTGAAGGGATCAGCCCCATCAGCAGTACCTGGGCAAGACCCCGCGCTCCTCAGCCCTGCGGGCTTGTCTTACAATGACGGCTTTACTATTTACCCCACGCTCCTACATGGCCGCTTTGCGTATTCGCCAAGTCCGACTTCATAAAAAACTGTCTCTGCGCAAGCTGGCCGAGCTTGCCCAAGTCTCCCCCGGCCTGATCAGTCAGGTGGAACGCGGTTTGACTCAACCCAGTCTGGATACCCTGCGCCAAATTGCGCGTGCGCTGGATACGCCCTTGTTTTCCCTGCTGGATGACAATGTGGAGCAAGTGGCCGTAGTGCGCCAGAACGAGCGCATGAGCATTCAATCCGCCTCGGGTGTGCAGTATCAGCGGGTCTCGCCGGGCTTTGGCAGTATTGAAATGCTGGCGGGCTTCTTGCCACCGGGTGGAAGCTCGGTCGGGCAGCGCTGGAGCCACCCTGCCGAGGAATGTGTACTGGTGACCGAAGGCCAACTGCTGGTCGATGTCGGGGATGATCAGCACTGTTTGCAAACGGGCGACAGCTGTTATTTCAACTCCAGCCTGCCCCATGCCTATCGCAATCCTTACGACAAGGATGTGCGTTTTATTGTGGCGATCACCCCGCCCAGCTACTAAGCGCCAGAACTAGGCCGCGCTGTGCAACTGGGCCTGGATCAGATCCAGCTCGGTTTCATGGCAACGCTGCAAACGCAACCAACGGTTTTCATCCATATCGGCACCGCGTGTGGCCAGCATGATCAAAATGCAGGAATCCTGATCCAGCGGCTGCACCATGGCGCTGATGCGCGGCGTGCGTTGCGTAGCACTGCCGACCCAATAGCGAATCAGTCCTTGTTCGGCCAGAATCTCCACGCTGACATGGGTCTGGCCGCCGTCAAATAAGGACGTACCCACGACCAGGCCAGGCTCCACCGTTTGCGTATCAAAGCAGCCCAGAGACCAGCGTCCCAAAGCATCCAGATCCGCCATATAGTCCATCACGACCTTGGCCGATCGTTCGATGCGGCGACTGGCCTGATGAGCCCAGGTTTGGCTATCCATACCCCTTCCTCCTTACCAACCGGCTTGCAAGGTGTCGCACAGGCGCAGCACATCCTGCTCGGTGCAAACATTACCGGGCGACAGACGCAATACGCCATCACGCTGGTCACAATACAGCTCCTGCTCACGCAGCTGATCCACCATGGCTTGAGCGCGCTGGGCACTGCTGGCGCGCAACATGATGCTGCCGCCGCGCTCGTTCTCGGCCAGCGGAGTCAGCACGGGCCAATTGGCCTTGGCCGCACGATCCAGAAAAACAGCCGTCAATGCGCGGTTTTGTTCCAGCAATTTGTCCACGCCGGTTTCCAGCACAAAACGCATGCCCGGCAAGGACGCGATACTGCCCAAAATAGCCGGTGTGCCGTGGTCAAAACGACGCGCACCGTCGGCATAGCTGAACTGATCCAGATTCCAGTTGAAAGGATTTTCCTGGCTGAACCAGCCACGGAACTCCGGCTCGCACTGCTCGATCAAATCCGCACGCACATGCAAGAGGCTGGCACCGGATACTCCGCAAGCCCACTTCAAGGAGGCCGACAAGGTAAAGGCCACGCCTTCATGCACGGTGAACGGCACCAGACCAGCGGCTTGCGTCAAATCCAGCGCCATCAGGCTGCCGTGTTCCGTCGCACATTGCGCCATACGATCCACATCCACCCGGTGCGAGGATGTAGAGCTGACCCAGGTCACCAGAGCCACGCCCACGCTGTCATCCCAGGCATTGATGAAATCATCGTCCGTCACGTAGGACAGGCCAGCACTCAAGGGCACGGTGCGCAGGGTGAAACCCAGACGCAGGGCCAGCTTTTGCAGCAGGAAATGCAGGCTGGGGAAACAATCCGCCGCGACCAGCAAGGTACGCCCTTTGAGCATATGTGATGGCAAGGAGCCCAGAATGCTGTACAGCCCGCCAGTGACGTTTTCGCTGAGTGCAATGTCTTTGGAGTCAGCACCAATCAGGCTGGCCCAGGCATCCATGAACGCCTGTTTCTGGCCCAAAGCGTAGCCCCACTGGCCATCATCCTGTGCCGACCAGACCTGGCTGAACTGATCCAGCTCGGCACGCATGGCGGCTTCCTTGCCCTCGAACATGCCAATGGAGTGATAAAGAAAATATCCGGACATCATTAACTTCCTTGAAAATCAATCGGCCAACTGACGGCCAGAGGTTTCCTGCACCGTGCTCAAAGCCACAATCCCGATCAGCGCCACCACCATCACGTAGAAGGCAGGTGCCATGCTGGAACCGGTCAAGCCCGTCAGCCAGGACGCCACGAACGGCGCCGTCGCTCCACCCAGAATGGTGGCGATGTTAAAGCCCAGCGACACGCCGCTATAGCGCACTCGCGTAGGGAACAATTCGGCATACAAGGGGTAGCCCACGGCCTGGACCACGATGAACGGCAGAATGGACACGGCCACAGCAATCACCGCCAGCGGGAAGCTGCCCCAGGAGGCAACCCACATGGTCAGCGGCACCAGCACCAGATAGCCCAGCAAGCCAATCGTCAACAAAGGCTTGCGACCGAAGCGGTCAGACAGGCCGCCGGCAAAAGGCATGATGAAGGCCGAGCACAAGGTAACCAGGGAAATCAGCCAGAACACTGCGGTGCCGTCGTATTTCAGGGTGTGGATCAAGTGGGTACTCAGGTAGACCACGCCCACGTAACCTGCCGCATTCTGGGCAAAACCAATGGCTATGACCTGCAAGAGGGGGCGGCGGTAATCACGCACAATCAAGGACAAGGGCGAGTGCTCGGGATGATGGCTTTTGAGCATTTCCTTGAAACGCGGCGAATCCTCAATGCGCGAACGGGCCCAGACGCACAGAATGATCAAGGGAATGGACAGCAGGAAGGGAATACGCCAGCCCCAATCCAGCATGGCTTCCTTGCCCACCAATGCCGTCACCAAACCAGCTACGCCCGTGGCCAGGGACAAGCCCAAAGTGGCCGCTGCCGGATTGAATGCACCAAAAAAACCGCGTTTGCCGGGGGGCGAGCATTCCGCCACATACGTGGCCGCGCCGGTAATTTCACCACCGGCAAAAAAGCCCTGCAGCAAACGGCATAGCAAGAGCAAGGCCGGTGCAGCCAGGCCCAGGGTGGCGTAGGTGGGCAGCATGCCCATCAAGGCACTGGCCACCCCGATACCCACAATGGTGAACATCAAGGCAGCGGTACGGCCATGCTTGTCACCGAACCAGCCAAAGAAGATCCCGCCCAAGGGCCGGGCCAGAAAGGCGCCCCCAAACACGGCCAGCGTGGACAGCAAGGCCGCATTTTCATTACCGGCGTGGAAAAACAGCACGCTCAGCGTGACCGCCAGGACGCCGTACAGCTGAAAATCGTAGTACTCGATCATGGTGCCCAAACCCGCAGCGCTGGCGGCACGCCATGGCGATACGGGGGCCCCGTCCTGTGGGGACTGTTTCTTGCTCATGTCTCATCCATCCTGATGCGCATTACGCGCCTTTTCTGTTTAGTGCGGCTAAACAAATTATACGGATGAATATTTCAGCTTTCAATCACTGGGAAAACCCTAAAGGTCTTCGTCCTCGGCCCTGTCCTTGTCCATGGCTTCCTGCACCCAGCGTTGCGCAGGATGCAAGCTGATGCCCTGCTGACGCAGACGGCGCAAGATATCCAGCATCAGGTTGCTGCGCACCCGGCGGTGCACCCGCATGCTGTTGATGAAACAACGCGTACTGAACGCGACCCCATCACCAAAAATCCCGTCACACGACAGGATGGGGACAGGCTCGTCCAGAATTTCCGGCTCGGACAGCACTGCGTCGCGCAGAATCTGCATGACTGCATCCGCGTCCACATCCAGTGGGAACAACAAGCGGGACTCAATCGCCCCCAAAGAGGTGGGCGTGTAGGTCAGGTTGCGTACCTGCCGCCCCATCATCTGGGCGTTGGGAACCATCACCATCGTGCGATCAAACCGCTCCACATACGTCGCCCGCAAACGGATCTGGCGCACATTGCCTTCGCTGCCCTCCACCTCCACCCAGTCCCCGACTTTGACGGGGCGCTCCACCATCAGCATCAGGCCAGAAGCAATGTTCTGCACAATACCCCGCAAACCAAAGCCCAGGCCCACCGTCAAGGCTGTAAAGATCCAGGTGACTGACTCAATCGGCACACCCAGCATGGACAGACAAATCACCAGCAGAACGAAGTAAGCGACATAGCCCACCATGCCCACGATGGCATTTTGCAGGCCGGGCTCCAGTGTGGTGTTGGGCATGTAGTTCTGACGCAGCCAGACACGCAAAAAGTGGATCAGCACGGCGCCTACCAGCATCACGCCCAAGGCAATCAGCCACAAATCCAGGCGCCACTGCACCGCCCCCAGACGCAAGGATTCACGCGATACATCCAGCCCCGACTCCAGCAACTGTTTGGGCTCGCTTAACAAGTCCGAGCTGACCATCCAGATAGCCAGACCTAGCACCGCCATACGAGCGATGGCAAAGAACACCACAATGAACTGGCTCTGCACACGGATGGGCGTGGCTTCGGGATCACGGCTACGATTTTGCAAATACGCCAGCAAAGAGTCCGATACATCCTGCAGCCAGACCATGCACACATAAGCGATCAGGCCAAACACCAAGGGCATCGTGATGAAGTAGGACATCAAATCATCAGACAGACGCTGCCAGCCCGCTATGAACAAGCCCAGCACCAGAACATAAATGACGACAGCCCCTTTAAAGGCCAGACGCGCCCAACTACGTCCTGTTTTTGCCCCCTGCCCCGATGCCTCGGTCCTGCCAAACAGCTCACCGCGCACAACCCACAAACCATAGCCGTACACAAGCAAATACAGCAGGCTGCTCACGCTATCAATCAGGTACTGAAAAGCATCCGATATAGCGATAGAGCCACTGAAGAAATTGTCTGCGACATCCGCATACGCCACCAGGAAGAAGGCACAGGCAAAATACCCCAAGCGCTTGTGGGTCTGGTCAGAAATGGGAATCAAACGCCACGACGCGCGGGGCTGCATCACAATGCCGAGAATACAGGCTATCGCCAAGCCGGCAGCCCAGGCTGCTACCTTCAAGTGTGCCAGCAGTTCAAACTGTAGGGCTTGCAGCTTGGGCCGGTCGAACACCAGCTCCACCAGCAGGTCTCCCAGGACCCAGCAAAGGAGAAACCACAGCAGGAAATTGGCAATCGTCAGGCTGGAGCGACGCAGGCGGCCAGCAGGCAAATAACGACTGACCCACACCGGCATGGCGCGGAGCAAGGCAAGCGTCACCATCAATACCGCAGCCGCCATCCACAACGAAGCACCGCTTTGCTGCCAGCTACTGTTCTGCCAGGTTTGACGCCACTGCTGAGCAAAGTCCGACAGCGTTTGTCGGTCTGCAGGCCAGGCCTCGCTCAACTGGGGCAGGTTCTCCAACAGGACCAGGGAAGAGTTGCGCTGCCAGCGTTTGGCTTGATCGTAGCGCGCGGTGGCTTCCTTCAGGAGCTGGCGGGTCTGCTGTGCCTCCACCTGAACTAAACGGGCCACACGCAAATCAGCCCGCAAGGCAGCATCGGCTCGTCGCAGTTGCATGCGCTCGTTATGCAAAGTGAGCTGCTCAGCCTCGTCGCCCGCGTCCTCGCCCAGCTCTTGCAGACGTGCACGCAGCAAGCGGCTGCGTCGCTCCAAAGACTGCACGACCCGACCGGCCAGTTCCTGCGTTTGCTGAAGTTTTTGCTCTGACTCGTAGCTGCGCTCACGCCGTATCGCAACCTGGTTGCCTTCCAGTCGATACTGCATCAGGCGGATTTCATCCTGAGCCTGCTGCAGCTCCCGCATCATGTGACGCTCTTGCTCTACCTCGGACAGCGCTTGTGCCTGCGCCCCCGTCCAGAACCCCATCAGGCTCAGGCACAAGAGCAAGACCTGCACACCTAGTCGTAGCGGCTTCATAGCTTCTGTCTCCCTGGGCGCTGCCTGTTGTTTTTACCTAGGTTCAATCATTCAACAAAGGGTTATTGCTTTCCGTCTGGCTGGCCACCGGCGTCGTTGGCAAAACCGTCATGGTTTGCGTATGGTGCAGCACCAGCCCTTCTTTGCGCAATTCATCCAGAATATCGAACATCAGGACACTGCGTACCCGGCTGCCGATTCGTGGCGAGGCCACGTAGCAAGTCGCCGTAAACTGCAAGCCGTTGGCATCAAAGCCATCCAGCGTCACGTCCGGTGGGGGATCAGCCAGCACATCGCTGTAGTTCTGCATCACATCCAGCATGATAGAACGCACCCGTTTAGCATCCGTATCGATAGGCATATTGATCTTGACCTTCACCACGCCCAAGGGATTGCTCAAGGTCACGTTACGCACGGTTTTGGTGATGAACTCGGAGTTCGGCACAATCAGGGTGGAACGGTCAAACATCTCGATTTCCGTAGCGCGGGCATTGATCTTGCGTACATTGCCCTCCACCCCGTTCAGGCTGACCCAATCACCAATCTTGATGGGACGTTCCGCCAGCAAGATCAGGCCCGACACAAAATTCTGCACCACCGCTTGCAAGCCAAAACCGATACCCACCGACAAGGCGGAAATCACCCAGGCCATGCGCTCCAGGCCAATTCCCAAAGAGGAAATCGCCGTAGCCACCACAATGAAGTAGCCCACATAGCTGAACAGATTGGCAGTAGAGACGCGCATACCGGGATCGATACGCGTGGCGGGCAAAAGCTGGTTGGCGACCCAGCGCTGCAAGGCTTTGACGAACAAAATGCCCAGTACCAGAATCAGCACGGCCAGCAGGACCGAGCTGGGTTTTAACTGAACCTGCCCCAGAGAAAAGCCCTTGACCAGGAAACCCAGACGCCGCTGCAACCACTGCGTGGGGTCTTCCCCAAAGGGCAGCAAAACCAAGGTAATCGCGGTAATAATCAGGCACAGACGCAGTGCCCCGGACAGCACAATCACAATCTGGCTACTGCCGCGCAATTGCGTGCTGGTCCATTCGTTGGAGGCCCGTTTTTCCCTGAACTGCAACAGCAGGCTTTGACCAATATCGGCAATCAGGGCCACCAGCACATAGCAGGTGCAAATCACCAGACTCAGCCATAACATCTCCTGCACAATCAGGCTGCTCAAAGCGATGTAGCCCAGCAAGAAGGCAATCATGCCCAGCACAATCACCACACCCAAGGTAATGGGAATAGCGCGCAACCAGGTTGCGCCTTGCTGTACCGGAGCCGTTTTTTGCTGATCCTCGCCCCCTTCAGGAGCCGGTGTCTTCTCACGCCCCTGGCTTAAATTCCAGGCGGCAATCGCAATAAAGATACTCAGGGTCAGCGTGTTGAAACTGTTGACCAGCAAGGTGGTGCTTAGCGTGGCGTTGATCAGCCCCAGCAATTGCTGCGACATCCAAGTCAGGGCCACCATCATGCCCAGCGCAATCGGCAACCAGGCCAGCTTCAAAGCCACATTGCTGGGGATGGGAGGCAAGCGCCAGCTAGGACGCTGTGCCGACAAGAGCACGCGCCCCATCCCGGTCACAAAGCCGCCCAGGTACAAGGCGAACACGGATTTGGACACAAAGCTGGCCAGATCCGGAGCCAGATTGCCGTTCCAGTAAAACAGCCCTGCCGCCACCGAAGCCAGCAAGCCGGGCGTCAGGCTATAGAGCACAATCAAGGCCGTCGCATAAAAAGAGCGTCGCAAACGCGAGGGCTTGGTGTGGTTGATGGTAAAGCGCTCCAGCCCCCGTACGGCCCAGACCGACAGACCCAGCAACACCAAAGCCAAGGCACCTGCCGACCACAGCACATAGGCTGGCAAGTCAATCACCCGCTGAGCCAGATCCTTGCGCATGCGCTCGACCCGAGCCAGATCACCGGGCAAGTCACGCGACACATTACGCCAGAAGCGCGGTGTCAAAACCGATTGCGACTGCCGACCCAGCTCCGCCTGGAAGATCACACGGCGCTGTTTGGATACCTGATCCAGACCTTGTGTCGTTTCCACTCCGATCAAACGGGCCAGCTTGATCATGCCGTCCAGCTCGGTCACCGCCTGCTGCAACTGCGTACGCTGACGCGCAATATCCTCGGATTCACCAGCGGGATCATCCACGGGTCCCAACTGATTCAGACGCGCCGTCACACTCAAGAGCTCAGGCTCCAGACGCACACTCATTTCCTGAGCCTGCTCTTGCGCCAGCAACAACTGATTGCGCAGAGCAACCAGTTCCGAGTCACCCAGGCCATCATTTTTCTGTAAACGCTCCTGGACGGTTTGCAGCGTGTCACGCAATTCATTCAGGGATTCACTGGCCTGCGCAGGCGTCAATGCCATCGTCTCGGCAGCGGCAGGGACGGTCGCCACTGCCAGCACCACAGCCAGCAGCCACAAAGACAAAAAGGCACACAGGCGCGAACGGCGAAAAGCGTGCATCAAGAAAACTCCGGCTAAACAATAAGGCCCCACGCCTGAAACCGGCGAGGCAGCAGAAAACATGCACAGAATACCGAAGAATCAGTGCATTGGTTCATGGCGCTCTAGTCAGCAAGCAAATTTTTTAAAGCGAAACAGCCTCTGCATGGATAAGAAACTGTTTCTACCCTCGTTTCCAAACTGGGCAAAATGCCAGCCAATATCCATCCACGCGTAAGGACAATAAAAGAAAAATGATTCGGTTTTGTTAAAAATCAAATTCAAAGCTGAAGCCACAACAAAAACCAAAAAGCCCAAGCTCCTTCCTCACACCTGCCATGCAACACCCATACCATGAAAAAATCTGGTTATCAGGTGCTGCCCATTCTCGCCCTGATCGTAAGCACGATTGGAATGGGTTCAGCTATTTTCTTTGTGAAATTAAGCGAAGTAGATGCCACTTCAACATTGATGTTGCGCATGTTTATTGCCGGAGGGATCGCAGGCATCCTGAGACTTGGATCAACACACGCATCCCCCCCCCCCGCAAGCATCCACCGTCGTCCGGCAACCCTTCTGGTTTTATTGTTTCTCTCAGCCCTTGCATCAACCATAGACCTGCTTTCAAACCACTGGGCACTTACCTTTACCAGCATGGCAAACACAGCCATCCTGATGAACCTCTCTCCCGTCTTTGTCGCCCTCTTGTCTTATATATTCTTGAAGGAAAAGCTCACAGCGCGACAAAGCCTATCCCTGCTGATTGCACTGGCAGGAGCCACTGTGCTGGTACTTGCCAAGAATGGGGGGCTATCCTTTTCCAAACACTCATTCCTTGGCGACTTACTGGCCCTAAACTCCGCCTTGTTTTACGCCATCTACTTTATGCTTCTTAAAGAGCTGCGCGGCTCCATTAACTCCAGAAACATCATTATCTGGCAAAGCCTGATCTGCGGCTCCCTGTTGCTGCCCATTGCACTCCTTAGCAGTACCCCCTTATTTCCCACCTCTCCCAAAGGTTGGTTGACGATCTTTGCGCTGGCTATCTTCAGTCAGCTTCTTGGGCACGGTTTAATGGCCTATGCCTTGAAGTATGTGGATGTGGTCCTGGCTTCGATTTCCACTCTGGCCAAACCAGTCGTGGCCATCATGTTGGGATATGTGTTTTTTAATGAGAAGCTATTGCCACTTCAATGGCTAGGTGTGCTGACTGTTTTATTCGGTATTGCGTGGTATCGCCGCTCACCGCCAGCCACTTGAGCCATCAATAAAAACGGCCCGAACCGTTAACAAATCAATTTGTTAACGGTTCGGGCCGTTTGTTCATCCAAGTACGCGACGTGCTTGTTGAGCAGAGCCAAGACCGGCAAGTCTTAACGAATCTGCTCCGCCACCATAAATCCAGATGCCCCTGCCAGGCCTGGGCCTGGGTGAGTAGACGCACCGATGTGGTAGACGTTCTTGTACGGTGTTGCATGGGAGCGGGCACCGTTACTGGCGGCAAAGGGGCGCATCCAGAAAAACTGGTCGGGGGAACAAATGCCCGAGTACGGGTCGCCGCCCACCAGGTTGCAGTTGATGGATTCCAGGTCGGCTGGCGACAGCACTTTCTGGCCAACGATTTGTTGACGCAAACCAGGCATGACGCCTTCCAGTTGGTCGATGATGCGCTCGGCCACCGCCTTGCTGACTTCTTCGGTCCATTTGCCGTCTGCGGGAACATCGATCTTGCCAGCAGCATCACCACGCAATTTGGATGGCATGTCCTGCATTTGCATCCACAGAATCCATTTACCTTCCGGCGCACGGCTGGGGTCCAGAGAGCATGGCTGGCCGATAGCAACGGTGAACTTGGCGGGGATCAGGCCATTATTGGCTTGGGCCACGCTCATGCTGACGTCCTCCAGGCTGTCGGACAGGTGCAGCAAAGGCACTTTCAGCAACTCCGGGTCGCTCCAGTTGGGCATGCTGTCCAGAGCCAGATGAATTTGCATGTCGCCACGACCAAAGCGATAGGCATGGGCTTGCTCACGCACTTGGGCGGGGGCACTCGGCAACAGACGGCCATAGAGCTGTGGAGGCGTGACGTTACACACCACATGGCTGGCTTCGTAGACTTGGCCACCGGCACGCACGCCACGGGCTTTTTGTCCTTCCAGCACAATTTCTTCTACTTCGGTGTTCAGCTGAATACGGCCACCGGCCTTTTCAATAATGGCGCACAGGGCACGCACCAGATTCTGGCCGCCGCCCTTCACCACAGGCATGCCACCGGCCACCACGGCGGCAAAGGTCAGCTTGCCGATCAGGGCCGAGCAGGCATCATCAGGGCCCAGGCCCGAATGCAGGACCCAGGGAGCCATCATGCCGCGCACGCGGTCATCTTTCAGTTCACGGTCGGCCCAGCGGCGGAAGGACTCCAGGGACTCGCGTCCGTACTGAACCATGCCGTCCATGCGACGCTTGCGCCATTGCGAAAACAGCAAACCCAACAAGCCACGGCTGTAAGGCTCGGTCCCCAGCAAGCCAAAGGTCAGGCCTGCATCGCGCTCGAACAACTGGCTGCACATGGCACCGAAGGCATCGCCATCGCCTGCTTGCAGAGCATTGATACGCTGAATCGAATCGCCCACATCGTGGCGCAGGGCCATGCCCTTGCCATCACTGCCCACCACGCCAGTGGTATAGCCGTTTTCCAGAAACTCCACGCCCTGCGCGGCCAGATCGTCTTTCAGACGGGCGTAGGCAGCACCGGAAGTGAACAAGGGGTACCAGGACGACAGCAGTTCATGGGTAAAACCAGGGAACAGCTCCTCGGTACGGATACACCCACCCGCACGGTCGTTACGTTCCAGTACCAGGACTTGCTTGCCCTTTTGCGCCAGCAAGGCGGCACATACCAGGGAGTTGATGCCACTGCCCACCACAATGACGGCATACGATTTTTTATTTGTTGAGTCTGTCATCCCACACCTTTTTTTAAATTGCCCTGAACGGGGTCAGGGCTTGTGAACACACAAGCAGAAACAGGTGTTCACAAGCCCTGGACATCTTTTACCGCACTTTTCTATTTATGAGCCAGACGACTGCGCCTGCCAGCGTTCAAACCAGTGACGGGGCGACTTGCCCTGCTCGGGCCCCAGCACGGAAAAGCCACCGTCCACGGGCAGATCAATCCCTGTCATCCAGGAAGCCGCGCCCGACACGGCAAACAAGACCACCTGTGCCACTTCTTCGCCGGAACCGACTCGGCCCAAAGGGTGAACCTGCGCCCCCACCTGATTGGCCAGCTCACGCGAACCACCGCTCATGCGTTCGACGGACGGCGACCAGGTCCAGGCTGGCGAAACCGTCAGCACCCGAATCCCCGAAGGCGCCAATTCCACGGCCAAGCTTTTGGTGAACTGCAAAATGGCTGCTTTGGAAGCCGGGTACAGCGCGCGTCCGGCCACGCCGAATTTCCCACCCGTACTACCCATATTGATGATGACCCCGCCCTGCCCCATATGCGGCGTGGCTTTCTGGGCCAGAATCGCGCTGGAGATCAGATTCACATCCAGCGTCTGATGCCACAGCTCCCGGCTGGAGGCCAGACCTTCATCCCCATAGGAACAGGCATTGTTCACCACAATGTCGATACGGCCGGTTTGTGCCAGGGCGGCCTGCACGCAGGCATCCAGCTGCGCATCATCACAAATATTGGCGGCCATGAACTGGGCCTTGCCCACGGCCTGCAAACGCGCTTCGGTACGCTGGCCTTCTTCCTGGCTGCGACCCACGATCAGCACCCACGCACCGGCGGCACACAGAGCCAGGGCGATATCCGCCCCCAGCCCTTGCGTGGACCCGGTCACGATGGCGACCTTACCCTGTAAATTCACCTTCATGTCCTGCTGCATGTGCTTCTCCTACTGTGCTTGTGGCGCGCCAAAGACGGCTGCCCAATCTTCGTCCCGATCAATATGAGCAATCAAGCTCATACTGGCCAGGGAGGCTTCATGGGTGGCGGGCGGTGCGCCGCAGGCGCTGGCCACCACAGCCACTTCATAGCCCATATCCACCGCATGGCGCACCGTGCTTTCCACCACGGAATGGGTGGCCACACCGGCAATCACCAGACGCTCCACACCCAAACGACGCACCACCGGCTCCAGCGCGGAACCAAAGAAAGCGTTGATGCGCGTGTGATGGACTTCAAACTCGTTGGGCAAGGGAGCCAGCCCGTCAAAGAACTGGGCTCCCCAACTGCCGGTCTGCATGGCACCGATACGTTTCACATTGTGCAGAATCGGTGCATTGCACAGCAGATCGGCATAGTCAGGCCGATAACCCACCCGCACATGCACAATGGGCACGCCCTGTGCGCGGGCCTGCGCCAGCAAACGGCCTGCAGCCTCGATCAGGGCCTGACGCTGGGGGCTGTTGGCCTCTACCCCCACACGGATCAGGCCATCGGCGTGCAGGACATCATTTTGATAATGCAGGGCCAGCAAGGCTGTGTGATGGGCTGCCGACATTAGATGTACACCTGAATCGCGCCGTGAACCGCGTCACGATCCACCAGGTTCACCTGCTTCATGCGCAGTTTCCAGCCACCGCCTTCCTGGGCTTGCAGCTTGTGAATCAGGCTGCCCACGCGGTAGACCGGATCTTTACCGCGCCATTCCATGGAATGGAAGCTGGAGCGCACCACCAGATAACCTTCCGGATCGGTGCCGTCGATCATCACATTGCCCAGCACGCGGCAGGACTGGGTAATCGGCTGCTGGGACCAGTTGCGGTGGTTTTCCAGACGACGAATACGCAGCTCACGCAGCAGCTTGTTTTCCCAGCACAGGGAAATGTGCTCGTAAGGGCTTTCCTGGTCGTAGCTGTGAGGAATCCAGTACATGCCCTCCTCGGTCCACAGATCCAGCCATGCTTGCCAACGACGCTCGTCCAGCAGACGAGCTTCGTGGTAGATGAACTGCTCCACTTCGCGGATGGCTTCCAGGCTCAGCGTCACAGGGGTGACCTGATCCACGCTGACGTCAAAATCAATATCAAACAACATAAGAATTCTCCTTGGCGCGGACAGCAGCCCGCTTAAGCCTGTGTTGCAGGGGCGATAGGCTCACCGGAAGCCGAACGCACCGTGGCTTTACCACTGTCTTCCGACTGCGCAGGCGCGTCGTACAGGCTGGTGGTCATGAAATGCTTCCAGGCGCGGAACTGGTTGCGCATGGGCAGTTCACTGGTGCCATTGGTGGCAACCATGCCGCCTTCGATAGGCTTGTCGGTGCCGTCGTAGCGGTGCATGCTGATCCATTCGCCGCCCTTGGTCTTGTTGCCTTCCTGGCAACGGCCATAGACTTCAATGTCGTCTGGCATCACGTTGGACGAAGGCGAGTTGATCAGGTTGGCGTACATCAGGCCACGCTTGTAAATATCGTCCGGTGCGCCTTTCAGGCGGAACAGCTGAATTTCCACGTGGGTGCGGTCCACTGCGACCGGGCGAATCACACGGAACTGCTGGAACACGGTGTGTGGCGAGCCACTGCCGTAAATAATGCTGTTGTGACGGTTCTCGCCCAGAATGTTCAGGGCTTTTTCTTCACCGTAAGCTTCTTTCAGGGTTTCGTAGTGCGCCTTGGTGATCGGGTCGGTTTCGATGGCGCCGGGATTGAAAATCCCTTCCATGTAGCCGTGGCCGTTATCAAAGGCGTACAGATCCAGCTTTTCCCAGAAACCGTAAGGTTCGCCGTTGCCGTCCATGATGTGCAGTTCCAGCGGCATGGAGCCGTAGTCTTCGGCCTGCTCACGGGCAGCCACGTAGGACGACTCGTGTGTCACGTTGGCGTGCATGGTGTCGTGCAGGTTCTCGTAAAACACCTTCCAGTTGGAAGGCTGCCAGACTTTGAAGCTGCCACCGGCCACTTCCACTTCACCCACAGGCGAGCGATCGCACAGGTTGTCGATGGAGGTGATGATGGGGCCCAGGAACTCTTTCAGATCCGGGCCGTGAGCGCTTTGACAGGCGAACACAAAGCCACGGTAGCTTTCCACACGAGCCACACGGCGCATGGAGAAGTCCGGGTGCTTGGGATCAAAGCAGGTGTTCTCCAGACCGTTTTTCATCGGCGCGGCCAGGTGCTGACCGTCCAGCTTGAAGGTCCAGGCGTGGTATGGGCAGCGGAAGAACTTGCCGGCATTGCCACAGCCATCAGCCACCACTTTCGCGCCCTTGTGCGGGCAGCGGTTGTACAGCACGTACACCTTCTTGTCGCTGCCGCGCACCATGATGACGTCCTGGCCGCCCAACAAGGTGGTGTGGTAGTCGCCCGGATTAGGCACCTGGCTGTCGTGGCCGATGTAGATCCAGGCACGGCCATAAATGCGTTCCATCTCCAGACGGAAGATCTCAGGATCGGTATAGACCGATTTATGTACGCTGTCTCCCCGCACCAATGCGGACAGCTGTTCGTTGCTATAGCTCATCATTACCTCCTTGCTGCCGGATGCTTGACGCACCCTCTTTATGACTTTTCCATCTTGCACTGCGGTGCAAAATGATCGTGGAACTGCTCGAATACGGTGGACACAATCTTGTTGCTCATCTGGCCCTTTTCATTCGGGGCCACTTCGCGCATGTAGTAGGTCTGCACCGGATACTGGTTGTTGTTAAAGGCAAAGGCCCCGCGCACGGACTCGAACGGTGCACTGCGCAAGGCTTTACGCAGAGCTTCGCGATCGGTGGCGGCCTTGGGGTCCGCCTTCAAGGCGCCATCCAGCAACAAGGCGGCGTCGTAGCCCTGAGAGGCGTACATGGAAGGCAGGCGACCGTAGGTCTTTTCAAAATCCGCCACAAAACGCTTGTTGACCGGGTTATCCAGATCCGGCGACCACTGGGCGGCGTTGGCCATGCCCTTCATGGATTCACCAATCGCGGCGATCGTGTCCTGGTCGGCCGAGAAACCGGGGGTGTACACCGCCAGTTGCGAGGACAGGCCGGAGTTGATCAGCTGCTTGATAAAGGACACGCCCATGCCACCGGGCAAAAAGAAGAACACCGCATCCGCACCCGAAGCCCGCATTTGGGCCAGCTCGGCGGCGTAATCCATCTGGCCGACCTTCACATAGACTTCATCGGCAATCTCGCCCTTGAACAGGCGCTTGAAGCCTTCAATGGACTCGCGACCACCGGGATAGTTGGGGGCGATCAAATAGACTTTCTTGTGCGCCTGATCAGTCACGTACTTGCCCATGGCAGCGGGAATATCCTCGTTCTGCCAGGACACGCTGAAGAAATTGGGGTTGCAACGCTCACCCGCGTAATCAGCCGGGCCCGTGTTGGCGGAAATATAGATGGTGTCGCTGCCCAGAATTGTGGGCATCACGGGCAAGAGCACATTGGAAAAGGCCATGCCGGTAATCACATCGACCTTGTCGCGCTTCACCAAACGATCCACGGCCTGACGGCCTTCCATCGGTTTTTGCTGATCGTCCAACACCGTCAGGGCCACATCCACCCCACCCAGCTTGCCGCCCGAGTGGTTCAGACCCAGTTCGAAACCATCACGGATTTCTGCACCAATGGCCGCGCCGGGACCGGACAAGGTGGTCAGCAGACCCACCTTGAATACTTCCTGACTGGATGCCGGGCTACAGGCCAGGGCCAAAGCCAGCGTGCTCATACAGAACGCCAATTGTTTTTTCATGTTTGTCTCCGTCCTCTGTCTTTTAAGAAACTGGACTTCAGTTCTGCCTTGGACCACCCCCAATACGCTAGAAGCTGTGTATCCCTCACGCCTGTGGTTTGTGCGGCGCTTGTCCTGCAGGCCAGAGAAGACGGGCCCAAGGGACTACGTGAATACAGCAATTCCCAGTCGTATCCCAATCTGCTAAGGTGCCGGGACAGGACTACTGTTTTAGGTTTGAAATACATTAGACCGGCGCAAAATGGGCGGCTATCCAGATACGGCAAGCCTTATCCCTAACCGGCAAATATTTGGAGACACACATCATGCAAGCGTGGTTTATGTCAGGGCTGGCCCCCTTGCAACACAGTGCGCCGCGCTTTGAATCGCGCTGCCCGGACCAGACACGCAGCGAGACCGCCGGTTTTCTAACCGAGCACCGCCTGACCTGGAATGACGGCCCGGTCGATGCGTCCTTGCGCTATGCCAGCAGCCACAGCTTTTCCTTTGTCTTGCTGAAATATGGCGCGGCGGTGCAGGTGTCGCCGGGGATTCTGGAAGACTTCCTGCTGTTTCAGGTGCCTATCCAGGGACGATCCTGTATTCGGGTTGGTCGGGAGTACGTCCAGGCCAACCCTAAAATTGCCAGTGTGATCTCCCCCTCCCTCCAGGTTGAACTGGATTGGGAACAGGGGTGTGAACAGTTTTTGGTGAAGATTCCGCGCCACCGACTGGAAGAAGTGGCCCGTCAGACCTTGGGCCTGAGCCTGGACAGGCCGATTGAGTTTGCCGCGGGCATGTCTCTGGATTCGCCGCACGGCTGTGCCTGGCAGCACCAGATTGGCAGCTTGCTGGCTTATGGCGGGCATTTGCCGCCGGAAATGGATCAGTGGTCGCGTCAGGCCGAGGACAATCTTTTGCTGCATCTGTTTCATACCCAGCCGGGTAACTACAGTCAGCAATTGCAGCAAAGCGTGCGCCCGGCCAGTTCGCGCCGGGTACAAAGAGCCGAGGATTTCATGCGGGCCAGTCTGGACGAGGCCCTGACGCTGGAGCAGATTGCCTCTGCCGCCTGTGCCAGTGTGCGTAGCCTGACCTTGGCCTTTCGCACCGAACGGGGGCTGAGCCCCATGCAGTTTTTAAAGCAGATTCGTCTGGAAGCGGCCCAGCAAGCCATACGCACTGCCACACCCGGCACCCAGGTTAGCGAGATTGCCTTGCGTTGCGGTTTCAACCATTTCGGCCGCTTCTGTGCAGACTACAAGTCCCGCTTCGGGCGTTCGCCCTCGCAGGACTTGCGTATCGTCGATTAGTCTTTCAAGGCCTTGCCGGGAACCCAGACACGGCCATCAAACAGACGGCGAGCGGTACGGTAGAAAGAACCGGCCTTGGCAAACCACTGGCCGTCTTTCTTTTCCACTTCCGCGCCCACTGTCAGCACACCGGACGGCATGCCCAAACGCAGCGGGCCTTGAGGGGCAACCGAGTCGGACAGGCATTGCGACGGCAGGCTACCCGTCAAACGAGCGGCCACGGCGGTACACAGCGAGATGGTCAGAGGCAAAGCGCGGTGCGGCTGGCCGTTGGAAATCACGCGGGCAACCAGATCAATCTCTTTGGCGGGAACCACCTCGCCGGACAAGGTGGGGTTGTCCTGGGCGGGCGACACGATGCAGACAAAGGGCACGATGCGAATCTGACGTGCCGCTTCCACATCGGGAGCAATGCCCATACGCACCGAGGCCTGCACACGGATTGCGTCCAGACGCTCCAGCACTTCGGGGTGGGCTTCCAGCCAGTCGGGCAATTCCAGACCAGTCAGACCTACATCGGCAGCACGGACAAACACTGCTGCGTTGGCCGCGTCCACCAGCGACACTTCGATACGGCCTACGCCAGGCACATCCAGCCATTCAGTCAATTCACCGCTAGGCAGCAACGAGCCGGTAGAGGCTCCACCCGGTTCCACAAAGTCCAGACGGATAGGCGACCCTGTGCCACCTACGCCAGGAATGGACAGATCGCCGTCATAACGGGGCTGGCCATCTTCCACCGTGAAATGGGCGTGGATGATCTTGTTGGTATTGGTGTTCAGGATGCGTACACACGCTTCGCCATCCTCAACCTTGACCATGCCCTGCTCTACCGCATAAGGGCCCACAGCAGAACTCATATTGCCGCAGTTGCCGCGGTAATCCACCTTCTCTTCCTTGATCGCCACTTGCGCAAAGGTGTAGTCCACATCGGCGTCCGGATGGCTGGACGGGCCGATAATACAAACCTTGGACAGGGAAGAAACACCACCGCCCATACCGTCCAGTTGGCGACCGTAAGGGTCCGGCGTACCCATGGCGGCGGAAAACAGAGGTGTCCAGTCGTCGCGCTCGGCAGGCAGGTCTGCAATATTCAGCATCAAGGCTTTGCTGGTGCCACCACGCATGAACACGGCGGGAAGGGATTTTTGCTTCATCACGTTATTCCTGGTTCTTGGCTTGCGCCATTAAAGAAAATTGCGCCGTCTCCTCCATGGGTTCGGCGTGAGAGACAATCGGTTCACTAAAAGAAAAGTCGGATCGGGTCGTGCGCTGCTGTTGTCGTTCCAGCTGCTGCACTTTTTCCTCGCTGGCGTTGCCCAGATGGCGGGCCAGCAAGGCGGAGGCCTGGGCGCGTTCGCCCTTTTCCAGCAAGTCCAGAATCGCCAGATGTTCCAGACACTGGCGACGAATACGTTCCCGATCCAACGTTTCCTGATACTCCAGCAAGCGCCGCAGCTGGTTCTGACGTGTCACGGTCTGGGCGATAAAGCGGTTGCCGGACAAGGAGGCCAAGGCTTCGTGGAAGGTGGCATTGGCCTGATACATCTCGGCATGTCCTGCGTGACGCCAGCCGCCGTCAGCCAGGGCTTGCTGTTGCAGCCGCACTCGACGCAAGACGGTGGAGTCAATCGCAAAACCCGGTAGCAACATGGCGGCAGGTTCCAGCATCTGGCGCAAGGTATAGCTTTCTTCGCAGGCCTGGGGGCCGTCAATCATGGGCAGGAAAGACCAGCCCTTGCTGGCGCGTTGTTCCATCCAACCTTCATTGGCGGCACGGGCCAGAATGCGGCGGACACGTTCGCGCGTCAGGCCGTAACGGCGCATGGCGTCGTTTTCCGACAAGGTATCGCCCCAAATGCCCGAAAGCTTGTCGCGGGCCAGTTGCAAATAGATCTGGTCGTCCTGGCTGGTGCCCAGCTCTTCTTCGATCACACCAAGCTGGTCGGCCCCTTTCAACAGATACAAGCCACGCCGGGGCGGCTGCGCGCCCACAATGCCTTTTTCCGCCAGATAGGCCAGCGCCCCCCGTATGGGCGAGCGCGAAGCACCCAGCGCTTCGGCCAGCGATTGTTCCGTCAAATGATGCCCAGCCTGCAAATGCCCTGCCCGCACGTAGTCCAGCAGGCGATGCGCCAAGGTGACATGCAAAGAATTAGATTGGCTTTTCATGCCGACATTCCTAAAAATCGAAGCGATCCTGGATCGTTTTATTGTATTATATACAAACAAAATACAATTTAATTGTTTTATCAAGGCTCCAGACGCATAATTTTATTGATTATTCTTGCTCAGGTTAGCCCTGCTTTCCTGGCTTCTTATTACGGATGAATCGTTTGCCATGTCTCAGTCTCTTGCCCTAGAAACGCTGTCCCTGAACGGACGTTCCGTACGTTACGTTCCTATCGCCGACATCCCCGGTATTGAAAAGCTGCCTTATTCGCTGCGCGTTCTGCTGGAAAACCTCTGTCGTCAGAAGGCCGTGCGTCACGCCGACGTGGATCAGGAAATTGATTCCCTGCTCCAGCGCAAGGTGGGCGACGGCATCACCTTCTACCCTGCTCGCGTATTTGGTCAGGACATTCTGGGTTTGGTGATGTTGCTGGACATGGCGGCCCTGCGCGAAGGCGTACAAGCAGCCGGTGGTGACGCCAGCCGCGTGCGCCCCCAGGTCCCTATCGACGTGATTATTGACCACTCCCTGCAAGTGGACAGCTGGGCCAACCCCAAGGCGGCCGACGTCAACCTGGCACGCGAATACCAACGTAACGGCGAGCGCTTTGCCTTCCTGCGCTGGTGTTCCAGCAACTTTGATGGCGTGAAAGTGGTGCCGCCCGGCAAAGGCATCATGCACCAATTGCACATCGAGCATATTGGTCAGGTTGTCTGGTCCGAAGAAGGCCAGGATGTGGATCTGGTCTACCCCGACAGCTGTGTGGGCACCGACAGCCACACGCCTATGGTGAACGGCCTGGGCATTCTGGGCTGGGGTGTGGGTGGTATTGAAGCCGAAGCCGTGATGGTGGGCTTGCCGGTTGCGATTGCACTGCCCGCCGTGGTCGGTATCGAACTGACCGGCAAGATGAATGACGGCGTACTGCCTACCGATCTGGTGCTGGTCATTACCCAGAAACTGCGCGAACTGGGCGTGGTCGGCAAGTTTGTGGAATTCTTCGGCCCCAGCGTGGACGAGCTGTCCCTGGGCGACCGTGGCATGATCGCCAATATGGCTCCTGAATACGGCGCAACGGCTGTGTTCTTCCCTATCGACGATGCCGCCCTGCACTACATGCACATGACAGGCCGTCCGCAAGAACAGATTGATCTGGTCGAGCAATACAGCAAGGTTCAAAAGCTGTGGCGCGACCCGGCCGCTCCCGCTCCGGTTTACGACACCGTGTTGAAACTGGACCTGAGCAGCATCAAACCTAGTCTGGCTGGCCCCAGCAATCCTGAGGATCATCTGGATTTGGATACCGCTGCCCAGTCTTTCCCCGCCCATCACCAGAAAATTGCTGGCCGTCCTTACGACCCGCAACGTGCCGTCCCCGTCGAAGGCGAGGACTTTGCTCTGAATGATGGCGATGTGGTCATTGCCGCTATTACTTCCTGTACCAATACCGCCAACCCCGCCAATATGATGGCCGCCGGTCTGCTGGCCCGTAACGCCGTGGCTCGTGGCCTGCGCAGCAAGCCTTGGGTCAAGACTTCACTGGTGCCGGGTAGCCAAGTGACTGCCGACGTGCTGGAACGCGCTCAACTGCAGGACGACCTGGATGTGCTGGGTTTCAACATTGCCGGTTTTGGCTGCACCACGTGTAACGGTGGCTCGGGTCCGCTGCCTGCCAATATCGTCAACGCGATTGAATCGGAAAAGCTGATTGCCACGGCCGTGCTGTCGGGCAACCGTAACTTTGAAGGCCGTATTCACGCCAACGTGCGTGCTGCTTACCTGGCATCGCCCGCGCTGGTCGTGGCCTACGCCCTGGCAGGCAACCTGAATGTGGACCTGACCCGCGACTCGCTGGGCAAGGATCAGGACGGCAAGGATGTTTACCTGAGCGACATCTGGCCCAAGTCCGCCGAAGTGCAAGAAGCCATCCACGGAGCTTACGACCGCGACCTGTTCATCGAGCGCTATGCCGAGCTGTACGACGGCGGAGAGCCTTGGGACGCCCTGGCCCGCGAAAGCAATGGCGGTCACTACCCATGGGAAGCCGACAGTACCTACATCCGCAAACCGCCATACTTTGACGGCTTGCAGCGCGAACCGGCTCCTGTAGCCAACCTGCGCGGCATGCGTCCACTGGCGATTTTGGGTGACTCCATCACCACCGACCACATCTCGCCATCGGGTTCGATCAGCCTGGGCACACCGGCCGCTGACTTCCTGCTGTCCAAGGGTGTGGAGCAAAAAGACTTCAACAACTACACCACGCGTCGTGCGAATCACGAAGTGGTCAAACGTGCGACTTTCGCCAACATCCGTCTGCGCAACAAGATTGTTCCCGGCGTGGAAGGCGGTGTCACCAAAGTGATGCCTGAAGGCGAAGTGATGCGTATTTTTGAAGCCGCCCAGGCCTATCAGGAACGTCAGGTTCCCTTGCTGGTGATTGCCGGCAAGAACTACGGCTGCGGCTCCTCCCGCGACTCCGCCGCCAAAGGCCCCGCTCTGCTGGGTGTGAAGGCTGTGGTCGCAGAAGGCTTTGAGCGTATCCACCGCACCAACCTGGTCGGTATGGGTGTGCTGCCCCTGCAGTTCCAGGACGGCACCAATGCCGACACCCTGGGTCTGGATGGCACCGAAACCTTTGATGTGAAAGGTCTGGAAGAAAACCTGGGCGTACGTTCGCAAGCCGAGCTGATCATTCACCGTCTGGATGGCAGCACCCAGTCCGTGCCGGTGATCGTGCGTCTGGATACGGTCGAGGACATGGAATACTGGCGTCACGGCGGTATCCTGCCACGCGTCTGGCGCAAGTACCTGGAGAACTAAGCCTTTACAGGCTTAGCTTGTCCAGCTAGCGGTATCAAACGCCAGGGTTCACACCCTGGCGTTCTTGTTTGGCCAAACGCAACCAATGCTCAATGCGGCCCAAGGCATAACGCGCACTTTGCTGACGAATTTCATCACGTGTGCCGTCAAAAACAATGGTTTCGGTATACACGACCAAAGGATCAAACTTGTCCTGTGGCTTGAACAGCCAGGCAAAACATTGCGTCCCAGCCGGAATCTGCGGCTCTGCAATATCATCAGCCACGCCCGTGTTGGCAATAATCAAATTGGCCGGCGTCAGTTCCGCAGCTCCTTTGGCCATGGCTCGTGCCACTGCTTCACTGCACAGATTATTTTCTGCCAGCACTCGCTGATCTACGCCCAGGCATCGATATTTGGCCTGTGGAGAATAAGTCACAAAAGCACAATCCAGTACGGCTGCCGCCCCCGCTTGGTCAGCCAGCATAGACGCAATCAAACCTGCTGTGCAGGATTCTGCGCTTGCCAGCGTCAGCCGGGCCTCGGTCATGGTTTTAACCAAACGTGCAAGATCTACATCGTTCATGGCATACCCTCCTTATTGCTGAAACAAGGACGGTTTATTCAACCATAAAGTAAAAAAGCAGGAAACCTGCTCCTGCTTTCTGCTCACCATCTGGAACATGCGCTTACGCTGCCTTGCCCAGAAACTCGCTCAGTCCCCAAACAAGCTGGACATATCCGTTGCTTCCAGCCCCAGATTGCTGGCCAGCGCATCAAAGCAACGCAAGGCCGCTTCTATGTCTTCGTCCGGGATCCCTTCAAACAGGGGTGCACGAGATTGGCGCAGCAATTCCAGCAGGCGCTCGTGAAAGTCGCGCCCTTTTTCAGTCAGACACAACAGGCGCGCGCGCTTGTCCTGCTCGTCGGGCAAGCGCTCCAGCAAACCGCCAGACTCCAGCTGATCGATCAGACGAACCAAGGTCGGTCCTTCCAGACGCATCATGCGGGCTAGTTGCCCTTGTCGTATGGGCTCACCCAACTGGGCCAGATAGCGAATCGGCAGAATGGTAGCCTCGGACACACCGTAACGCACCAGCGTCTGATCCAATTCACGACGATAAAGGCGCGCCAGCACAATCATGGACAGGCCAAATCGTTCATAAAGTTGGTGATTCATCATGAAGTCTCCACAGCGCGCGGCGTAGCATCAGGCGGGTAAGCATAAACCAAAACCGCTTGCGCCCCTTGCAAGGACTGAGCGACATCCATAATCGCCTGCATCAATACCGTATCGGTACACGACTGGCTGATACGCAGCAGTTGCTGGGCCAGCTCCTCGGGCTGATGTTCGAACCCTTCCAGCAATTCACAGACCAGCACCACACAGGCCTGCTGCTCCGGTCCGCGTTTGGCCAGCCGCTTCAGCTCAACCACTCCATGACCCAGATTGATCAAGGACAGCAAGCCATGGGGTGTCTGCTCCCCCATCCAGTGCCAGAGGCGCACCCATTGCCGCGCCACTCGCGCGCGCCAGACCCGGAACAGGCGTGGGCGCGAACGCTTGATCAGGGGATACAGTTCACGCACCACACGCCTTACCAGGGTTTGCCCACGAGGATGAGTGCGGCGAGGTAAAAGGAAGAAGGCACTGCACACCACCGCAGAGCCCGCCAGCAAAGGCAGGGACTCCTTCATGATGATGGGCCAACTGACCGCCGCCATCCCGGCCTGGCTGGCCAACTGGAAACACATATTCGCGTCCAATGCCCAGGTCGAGGTAGGACGGTTGGCACGTAACAAACCACCAATCACCAAAAAAGGAAGCACGGACAGAATGACCTGCCAGTCTGCCACCAGGTGCGCCTGGACGATGTAGCGATAAAAGCTGGCTACCAGAACGCCCACCGCGATCCCGGTAAACATGGTTCGGCTCATCAATTGGGGACGCGGCATGGAACCCAGAATAATGGAGAAGGTACACACCCCAATCGCCATCAACTCCAGCGCGGGACTGGCCAAGGCGTAAGCCACGCCGCCTGCCGTGAAAGCGGCCAAGCCACTGATCAGGCCCGTGCGGATTGCCAGGGGCCAATCCACCGAGATGGCGGGCGTTGTCAGAAAACGGTGCCGTCTAGGCTGCACCCGCTCAGCGAACAAGCCCTGCTCTGCTCTTTGTATTTGCCCCATTGCACGGCGCAAGCGCGCCAGACTGATCTGCCCTTCTTGCCGCAAGGCTGTCTTGCCCAGCACCCGCAAGCTCAGACCGTCCTGCAAACGCTGCGCCTGTTCCTGCAAGTCCTGCACATAATCCGCAGCTGGCGACAGGCCCCGCTCCCGTTGCTGGGCAATCAGCGCGCTGGCGGCCAAAAGCTCGATCACGGCATACAGGAACGCATCCACATAAGGCAAGCGTCGATACGCATCCAGAGAACCCGCCGCCAGAATACGGGCCTGAGCATCCAGATCCACAATCTCCTGGCGAACACGACTCCACGAGCTCTGATCCGGCTGCTGATAAGACGGGCTCAAGGCATGAGCAGCGATGCGCAAGGCATCCGCCGCCAGGACGCGCACCCGTTGGTAATAAGTCTTGCGCTGACTACGCGGTGTGGTCCGGGAACAGAGCAAGGTGGTTACCAGCACCCCGATCAAAGTGCACTCCACCCGCGACAAGGCCAGATCCAGTGACGCATCCGGAGCCAGCACTGAAGGCAAGACCACCACGCCAATCGTGATCCCCGCCAGCATGGGCAAGTAGGAAAAGGCGCCCCGGAACACATGGGTCAGGGCCGACGCTACACCCACCACCAGCGCCATACCCAGCAACTGCAAATAAGGATTGGGCAGATGCAAGAACGCCAGCCCCAGCCCTGCTCCCACCAAGGTTCCCAGAATCCGCCACAAGGCCCGTTCATACACCAGCCCTCGGTAGGCTTGGGACAAGACCCACACCGGCATGGCGGCCCAGAAGGGATTATCAACGGAAAGCAGAACAGCGATGGTGAACGACAGCCACGCTGCCAAGGCCAAATTCAGGCCGTGCAGGAGCGCAGGTCGATCCAGCTGGATCCAGGAAAGAGAGGGAAACATAAAGGACACGAGACAGAACAAAGGCTAAAGCATGATTATATAGATAGCTTACCTACCTATTCAATTACAAGAAGCTTAACTCCATGCAGTTGCGGGTCTTCGCCCAAAGCATACGAGGTGAGCCCTGGAGCGATAAATCCTGTTCAATGCTGCGCCGCAGCAGCTTTCCAGCTTTGCACCAGGCCTTTTATGGCTAAACATTCCAAACCTGATTAACCCTTTTCAGGTCACAAAATTTTTCATTGTTAGTTTTCATAAACTATCGCTGTGCAGGCATAGTCAAACCGTACGGCAGCGTTCTATGATGTTGGCAGCCTGATGGGCGGGTACCCCAAACCCTGCCCGTCACCCCGTTTTCTTGGCAGGAGTCTTTATGCAAAAGTGGCTGACACGCTACACCGCCTTCTACATCATCATTGGCCTGACCGCCTTTTTCTTGCTGCTTTCCTTGTTCAGAAGCGCAAGCTGGCTATGGCTGGCGATACCAGGGCTGGCCCTGTGCATTCAGGGCTTGGTGGACATCACTCAAACTCGTCACGCCATTCGTCGCAACTACCCGGTTATTGGCAATCTGCGCTTCATTTTTGAGGCCATTCGCCCGGAAATTCGCCAGTACTTTCTGGAAGGCGATGAGCAACAACTGCCCTTCTCGCGTGCCGACCGCTCCCTGGTGTACCAGCGCGCCAAACAAGAAATCGACAAGCAGCCTTTTGGTACCCATCAGGAGGTCTATAACAATGGTTATGAGTGGATCAACCACTCCATGACCCCCAAGCACATCAAGGACTCGCAGTTCCGCATTGATGTGGGCGGGCCGGACTGTACCAAGCCTTATTCGCTGTCGGTGCTGAATATTTCAGCCATGAGTTTCGGGGCCCTGTCGGCCAATGCCATTCTGGCCTTGAACAAAGGTGCCAAGATGGGCAATTTTGCTCATGACACGGGCGAAGGCGGCATCAGCACCTATCACCTGCGCCACGGTGGCGATCTGATCTGGAATATTGGCTCGGGTTATTTTGGGTGCCGGGATGAACACGGCAATTTCTCGCCCGAACGCTTTGCCGAGCGCGCCACTCAGGATCACGTCAAGATGATTGAAATCAAGCTGTCGCAAGGGGCCAAACCCGGCCACGGCGGCATCTTGCCCGGCACCAAGGTCTCACCTGAAATTGCCCTCGCGCGCGGTGTGCCAGAAGGCGTGGACTGCAACTCGCCAGCAAGCCACGGCGCCTTCCACTCCCCCGTAGAACTGCTGGAATTCGTGGCCCGGCTGCGTACCTTGTCCGGTGGCAAACCCGTGGGTTTCAAGCTCTGTATCGGGCACCCCTGGGAATGGTTTGCAATTGCCAAAGCCATGCTGAAAACAGGTATTACGCCGGACTTTATTGTGGTCGATGGTGCTGAAGGCGGTACAGGTGCCTCCCCCGTGGAATTCATTGACCACGTCGGCACCCCCTTGCGCGAGGCTCTGCGCCTGGTTCATAACACGCTGGTGGGTATCGGTTTGCGCGAGCAAATCCGTCTGGGCGCCTCGGGCAAGATCATCAGCGCGTTTGACATGGCTCGCATCATGGCCCTGGGTGCCGACTGGTGCAATAGCGCACGCGGCTTCATGTTTGCCGTTGGCTGCATTCAGGCTCAAGCCTGTCACACCGACAAATGCCCGACCGGCGTGGCAACACAAGATCCGCAACGTCAAAAAGCCCTGGTGGTGGATGATAAATCCCTGCGCGTGGCCAGTTTCCACGGCAATACGTTGAAAGCACTGGCTGAATTGCTGGGTGCCGCAGGCCTGGAACACCCGGACCAGCTACGCCCTCACCATATTGCCCGTCGTATCAGCAATGGCGAAGTGCGTGTGATGTCGGCGCTGTTCCCGGATCTGAAAAAAGGCGAGCTGCTGCGCGGCCACTATCGTCAAACGATTTTCCGCGTGGGCTGGCCCATGGCCAACCCCGACTCCTTTGAACCGGCCTACAGCCTGAGCAAAGCCTTGTCGCACTTGAATGATGAAGCAGACCCTGAAGATATCGTGAAAAAACAGGATGTTGCTGACAGCGCAGGCCAAGCCCTGGCCTGAACGCTGCAAGGCGGCAGTTTCCCTAGCGAGACTGCCGCACCGTCCCTACCCCCGCATCCATTTCCCCATAGATTTCAACGCCGGAAGGCCGACTCCAACTGCTGTCCGTAGAGCGGTCCGGTGTTGAACACGCCGCCAGTCCCAAGACCATGACCAAGGCGCTCAGCACCCCATAAATCTGTCGCATATCAAGCTCCTTGATGATAGGCATCTACTGTGCCACAGAATCTGGGCAAACAGATTTCCATCTGTACTAGAATGCTCTGATCATGGTCAGGCACTGCGCATTCCCCTCCTTTGGTACTCGCAGCCGGTTTTTACTGGTGCTGGCGATCTGCGCCCTGCTGCTGCGTGGCCTGATCCCCAATGGCTACATGCCCAGCGCCGACCCTGCCAATGCTGCCGCGCTCAGCCTGTGTGTTCAGGGCGATCCCTTCCTGGCGCAATGGAGCAGCCAGCTCCCAGGCGGCCCGAAACACGACGAACAACACAGCCTGCATGCCGCCTGTCTGTTCGCCCAGGCCCAGGCACAAAAAGCCCTGAATGATGATCCCGGCCCTGCCTGGAATCTGACA
Source organism: Alcaligenes faecalis (assembly GCF_009497775.1). Lineage (NCBI taxonomy): Bacteria > Pseudomonadati > Pseudomonadota > Betaproteobacteria > Burkholderiales > Alcaligenaceae > Alcaligenes > Alcaligenes faecalis. The sequence continues at coordinate 1,507,200 of NZ_CP031012.1, read as the reverse complement.
CCCATACCACGATTTACCTGGGACACTGCCCAACAGGCGGCGGCTCCCGTTCTTCCCCTGACGGGCCCGCCCCTGAGTGCGCGCGGCCCCCCCTCCACGCTCGTTTCCTGACCAGCCTCGGCTGCCCGGCGCAGCCACCTTATGTTGTCAATTAGCGGGATATTTCCATGAACGCCTCCTTCTCACGCCGCCAGCTCCTGCTTGCCATGCTGGCGACTCCTTTGGTCCTGACCGCCTGCGGCGACAAGGCCCCCAAGCAGCCTGCCTTTCGTAATCTGGAAGGTGTGGACATGAGCAGTGCCGACTTTGCCAAAGATTTCAGCTTGCTGGATACCGAAGGCCAACGTCGCACCATGGCCGACTATCGCGGCAAGATCGTGCTGATCTTCTTTGGTTTTACCCAATGCCCCGACGTCTGCCCGACAGCCCTGACTCGTGCCGTCGAAATCAAGGAACAGCTGGGCGAGGATGGCGACAAGCTGCAAGTCTTGTTTATCTCCATTGACCCGGAGCGCGACACGCCCGAACTGCTGCGTGCCTACATGCAGGCTTTCGACCCCAGTTTTGTGGCCCTGCGCCCCACCGAGGAAGAGCTGGCCAAAACCGCCAGCGACTTCAAAGTCTTCTACCAAAAGGTTCCTACCGGCTCCAGCTACACCATGGACCACAGCGCCCTGACCTATGTGTATGACACACAGGGCAAACTGCAGATCGCTCTGCGTCACACGCAAACGGCTGAAGAAGCCGTGGCTGATATCCGCCAGGTACTGGCTTTGAGCAAGTGAACCCCAACAGGATTACCAACATGAAACGTACTATTGCTAGCTCTCTTTTCTCCCTGGCCGCCTTGCTGAGCCTGCCCACCCTGGCCCAGGCCGAAGTCACCGTGACCGATCCCTGGGTTCGCGCCACGGTTCCCGGCCAGCAAGCCACGGGCGCCTTCATGGTGCTGCAATCGACCGACAACGCCCAATTGCTGGGTGCCAGCAGCAGCCTGAGCAAACAGGTGGAAGTGCACGAAATGGCCATGGAAAACGAAGTCATGCGCATGCGCCAGGTTGAAAAAATCGACCTGCCCGCAGGCAAGGCGGTGGAACTGAAACCCGGTGGTTACCACATCATGCTGCTGGGTCTGGACAAGCAGGTTGAAGCGGGCAGCTCCGTGGATCTCACCCTGGAAATCCAAAACGCCGCCGGTCAGAAGGAAGAGCTGAAAATCAACGCTCCGGTTCGTGCCTTGAACACCAAGGCAGGCCAGGGTCACCAGGGCGCACACGGCCACTAGAGCCATGTCCCCTGCCCCTGAAAGCCGCCAGTTTTAACGGTTTGAAGGGGTTTGTTTCAGACTTCCGGGTTTTCCATAATTGGCTGGTTTTAATTAGCTAACGTACATTGAAACCACTGACATAGTGTCAGTAAGCTGTCTGAAACACAGCTTTCCCAAACTGCCATCATGGCAGTTCACCGCCGCCAGAGCGGCCCATAGGCCCTACCGCAACGGTAGGGCCTTCGTGTTTCTGGAGCAGGCTCTTTGCATATCACTAGGCCCTTGCACAGGTCTGGAGTACAGTTAAGACCGTAGCGTCGGTTTAACCTTGCAAGGAGTACATAGATGGCTCTAAGTCCACATGACAACAATCGCTCTGAGTTGCTACGTCAACTGCCCTTGAAACCAGGATGGTTTATTGGTCTGGGCATTGCCCTGATCATTCTGGGTCTGATCGCCTTGATCTACGTGGTGGGTGCCACGGTTGCCAGCGTGGTGTATGTCGGCATCCTGATGACCATAGGCGGCATGCTGCATCTGGCTCATGCATGGAGTTCCAAAGGCTGGCGCGGCTTTCTGTTCTGGAGCCTGAGCGGCATTTTGTACTTGTTCGCCGGTTTGATCGCCATTAGCAACCCCTTGGTAGGCGCCACCGTCCTGACCCTGATTTTTGGCGCATTCCTGATTGCCTCCGGCGCGTTCCGGCTCTGGATCTGGTTCCAGAACCGGGCCCAGGCAGGCGGCGGCTGGATGGCCTTTTCCGGCCTGATTACGCTGGCCGCCGGTTTGATCATTGCCGCAGGCTGGCCCGGCAATAGCGTATGGATTCTGGGCCTGATTCTGGGTATTGATTTGCTGACCCAGGGTTGGGCCAGCTTGCTGATTGGTATGGCGATCAAGCGCAATCAGAACTGAACCATCGGCCAGAATCAAACCACTGCCTGGTTTGATCTCCGCCGATTCAATCACTGAAAACTCCTCCAAAAAAATGCCCGACCAGAAGCTGATTCTGGTCGGGCATTTTGCTATTTTGGTCTCTGGCGCTGGGCTTTGGACCTGCTCCCAGGCTCCTGAGTCTGATACTCAAGCCGAACGGGGAAAGCCGTAAAATTGCGTACTAGGCTTCCAGTTTCGGCAAAGCCTGATCCCGTCCCCGCAACCAGGGCTGACGCGTATGCGCCAACATCTGCGCATCGCCAGGGCTATCGCCATACGCCATATCCAGTGCGACGGGTTTATCTCCTAACCAGGCCTGAAGACGATTCACCTTCTCCTGTCCCCAGCAATTCGCACTGGCCATGCCCACACAACCTTTTTGCTCGTCAAAGGCCAGTTCTGTTGCCAGCACCTGAACCATGCCCTGAGCCTTGGCCCAAGGTTGCAAATAGATGGACGGCGAGGCGCTGACCAGTACCACCGCATCACCCCGCTCCCGATGGGCGCGGACCCGTTCCATCATTTCCGGGCGAACAATCTGCGGCACATAATCGCGCACATAGGTGTCGGCCAGAGCCTGAACCTGCTCCCGGCTCAAGCCCCCCAAGGCACTGCGCAGAAAACGATGCTTGATCGCCTGACGACGCTGCGGGCCGCGATCCCATACCAAGACACGGGGCACGCAAGCTAAATAGGCACGAATACAGACCGGCCAGCCTCGCATGCGACGTATAAAGTCCTGCAAGCTGTCTCGGTCTGTAATCGTGCCATCAAAATCAAATGCGACCAGCACAGGGACCCCTTTGGTTTTCAGAAAAAGGGCTAGTGTAAAGGGGAACACCAGCCCTTCCCAAGCCCCGCTTTATAAAGCCCAGCCACCCAAGTAGAAAACAGCCAAGGCAAGCGCAATCAGAACCGTGCCCACATTCAGGCGACGCAGTTCACCCGAGAACAGGCGACCCAGCACCAGCGTGCAAAAGCCCAGCATGATGCCCGTCACGATATTAACGGTCAGCACGATAAACACGGCACACACCAGACCCGCCATGGTATCGACCGTATCTTCGGTATTGAGGTGACGCACACCGCCCAGCATCAGCAAGCCCACGTACATCAGGGCAGGCGCAGTCGCATAGGAAGGCACCAGGCCAGCCAAGGGCGACAGAAAGATCAGCATCAGGAAACCCAGGCCAACCACCACGGCGGTCAGGCCGGTACGGCCCCCGGCTGCTGTTCCGGCAGCGGATTCAATATAGGCAGCAGCAGGTGACGCGCCCAGGCTGGCGGAAACCAGAGAGCTGAGCGAGTCCGTTGTCAGGGCGCGGCTGCCATTGATGATCTGGCCATCCTTGTCCAATTGCCCGGCATTGCCCGCCACCGCACGAATCGTGCCAGTAGCATCAAACACAGCCGTCATCACCAAAGCCAGCACGCTGGGCAAGACGACGGCGTTCAGCGCCCCGCCTATATCCATTGCACCGATCAAGGAGTTCTCGCCCAGCAAGCTAGGCATGGCAAACAAGCCGGTAAAGCGCACATTGGGATCGAAGATCAGACCCACCGCCGACAGCCCCAGAATCACCAGCAAGATACCGCCCGTGACACGACGGCGCTCCAGGCCAAAGATCGCTGCCAGGCCCAGCACGCTCAGCCATACCGGCATGGACGTGACGTCGCCCAGCGCAACCGGCAGACCGGCGCCGGTATTGCGAGTCACCAGACCCACTTCGTTGGACGCGATCATCAGCAAGAACAGACCAATCCCGATACCCGTGCCATGCGCGATGCCCAAGGGCAGATTACGTAGAATCCAGGTACGAATCCCGGTAGCGGAAATCAGGGTAAAGATCAGGCCCATCAGGAACACGGCACCCAGGGCGACGGCCGGGCTTAGTTGCTGCCCCAGCACCAGATCAAAGGCCAAAAATGCGGTCAAGGACAAGGCACAGCCCACCGCAATGGGCAGATTCGCCCACAGCCCCATCAGCAAGGAGCCAAAGGCGCTGGTCAGACACACGGCCACAAAGACCGACGAGGTATCAAAGCCCGCCTTGCCCAACATGGACGGCACCACAAAGACGGAATACACCATGGCCAGAAACGTTGTCAGCCCGGCCAGAACCTCCTGGCGCAGGGAGCTGCCACGCTCCGTATAGGCAAAGTGTCGTTGCAACCAGCCGCCAGCAACCGGAGGGACCAGGGCCTCCTGCCCTGGCCGCAATGCGGATTCTTGCTCAGCCATACTTCATGCTCCTTTATCAGTATTGTGATGTCTGAAACGGTGCGTTGCCGTCATCAGGAATCAGTAATGGACAGGTCCAGCCCCCAAGGGGGCAAGGTATCTCTCACAACCTGAATCAAGAGCCTGCGCCGGACAAAGACGAGCCTTGCCCTGCCCACAAAAAATGCAGACATATGCAGAAAGAAGAAGGTAAACGGGGGTGTGTCTCCGACCGAACCGAGGCCTTTGCGGCGCTTCTTTTGATCCCGGCAATGGGAAATGAGGCCCATTCTACGAGCCGTCAAAGCCGGGAAAATCACCTCTGGGTAATGAGGGTTATCAATCGCTTGGGTGGCGGGACGCAGGCACATAGGCCTCGCCAATGAACTGCTGGCGCAGATCCTGCCATTGGCTTTGCATATCCTGAGCCTGCTGCTGGTCGGGACGCAAACGCTCTGGTTCCAGCTGCATCAGGGCCAAGCCATACTTGGCTGCCGACAGCTCCTGGGCCACGCTGGCCGACTGCTGCACGGCCTGGGCTGGACGTTCCTGCCACAAGGTGCCCAAACCCCTCAGGCCTTCAGAAGCCTTGGCCAAACGCTGACGCACCGAGCCTGCAATACTGACAGGCCAGATCTGGGTAAACATCACGTACATCACCGCATTACCCAGCAAAATCCCGATCACCCGATCGCGGGCCGAATCCAGATCAAAGCTGGGGCCAAAGCCCTGCAAGGTCACCAGATAAAAGGCAAAGGCAATTTGAATACCGGCATAAGAGATGCGCTCCGGGCCGTAAAACACCCAGGCCCCCAACAAGGAGACCAGGAACACCACGACCATCAAACCACCAATATCCAGCAGATGCGGCATCACAAACAGGATGGTGATAAAGCCTAGCGCCGCTCCCAGCAGACAGCCCACAATTCGCAAGGCCAGCTTGTGTACGGTTTCCCCGGTGGAGCCCAGGGCGGCTACGTAGCAGGTGATCATGGCAGTATGAATGCCCTGCCAGTCTGCCGCGCTGTAGATCAGATAACACAGCACAGCAGCCGCCGTCGCCTTCAAGGCATGGTGCTGATACACAGGATTGCTGAAGGCATCGGGCACCATGAAGGAGCCATGTTCAGGATCTGCCTTGCCAATAGAGACCGCACCCGACAAAGCCAGCAAGGCATCGCGCAAATCCTGTACGGCCAAAGAACTGGAGGCAGGCAACTCCGGCAAATCATCCATCTGCGGCAAGCGACCTTGCTCAATATCTTGTGCACTGCGCTCGCAGATCTGGGCGAAAGCGGTGGCCTGCTCATTGTCCAGATGCTGATCGCGCAGGACCGCAACCGCCAGCAAGGCCCGGTAAGTGTTCAGGATTGCCTGATCCAGTTCCGCCTGCTCTTGAGCAGGCCGCAAATGGAACAGCCGTATCCAGCCCAGTCGCTTTTGTTGGGCACTGACTCCCAGAGCTAGTTCGTCCCACAAGTCCTGCGTGTCGGCCTGCCCCATCAAACCCTGCGCCGCCAAACGCAAGCGTGCGGCCAGTTCACGACGCAGCACCTTATGTGGGTACAAACCAAAACAAAGGTTGAAGATCAGCACCAGGCCCATGGGGGCGCAGGTCATCAACCAGGCATAAAGCACGGCGCGGGTAGCAATTTCGCCAAAGGGTACATAGCCCAGCAAGGTCAGCACAAAGGCGATGACCAAGGCAATAATGCCGCCCAAGGGCCCCAGCTTGCTGGCGACCCCTAAAAACAGCAGCACAAAGGACGTCAGCACCATGGCCAGCAAACGCCAGGCCGGATACTGAATCGTGACCTGAATCAGTGGCACCATCAGCAGCACCACAATAGACACCAGCACCACCAGGGCCAGCGCCAGCACCGAGCTTTCCCCAGCGTCAGACTTCATCACAAAGAAGATTACAAAGCAGCTGACGGCAGACTCGGGTATGCCGTAGTTCATGGCCAGCAACACCATAAGGGCGCACAGCACGGCCACTCGCCAGCTTTGCGCCAGACGGCCAGGGGTGGGCTGCAAGTCTTGCCAGACCAGCCGCGCCAGACCCGACAAGCCAGTCTTAGCAGTCGCCATCGCGATGAATAATGGTGGTGGCCGAAGCACCCATGCGCATCAGGTCCTCGGGTGGCGCATCCAGACGGATACGTACCGGAAAGCGTTGCGCTACCCGTACCCAGTTCATGGATTTTTGGATATACGGCAGGCTACGCGGCAGATTGATCTGCTCCTGACTGCTGACGCCCCAACCAATTTCCTCCACCTTGCCCGAGAGCTTGCGCGAAGGATCAGACATCACATACACCGTGGCGCAGGCGCCCGGTTTGATCTCTTTCAGATCGGTTTCCCGGTACATGCCGGTGACATACCAGGAGTCCGTATCCAGCAAGGTAAAGACAGAAGTGCCGGGCATCAGATGTTCACCCGAGCCGGTACGCAAACCCACGATACGACCATTGTGGGGCGCCTTGACCTGAGTATGTTCCAGATCACGCTGCGCCATTGCCAGACCTGCCTGGCGCGCTTGCACCATGGCTTCTTCTGCCTGCGTATTGCCCACCAGAGCCTGAGCCGCACCGGATTGCTCTGTTGCCTGTTTCAAGGTGACTTGGGCATCACGCAGCAAGGTATTGGCTTCATCCAGCTGCTGTTGAGAGACATAGCCTTTGGCCGCCAGATTCGCCAAGCGACGCTGGCTTTGTGTGGCCATCGCCAAATTGGTTTTTGCGCGCGTGATCTGATCATCCGCTATCACGGCGTTATGCCCTTCTGCCCGCACGGCACGCTGCTTCATGTCCAGCGTGGCCTGGGCCAGCGCCAGTTCAGCCTGAGCCTGTTCCAGACGCAGCTGATAAAACACCGGGTCCACAGTAAAGAGCAATTCATCGCGGCTGACGAACTGGCCATCACGCACCACCATGCGCTCAATCTGCCCTGGCAAGGAACTGGAGATATGCACCACATCGGCGCCGATCACCGCGTCTTCGGACAAGGGGTTGTTGGCAGAGCGCTGCAAATACCACCATGCCAGGATAATGGCGGCGACAACAATCAGCACGCTCAGCAGGCGGGCAGCGCCTTTACGGGGGGAGGATTTCTGTGCCTGGGTCATGGCTCAGTCACTCGAAAAAAAGAAGAAGTGCGGCAAAGGTCAGTGCCAGCGTCAGGCAGGCATAGACGGGCAAACGCATGGGCAGGGCATCATCCACACCCGCGCGAATCAGCCCCCAACGTATCAGCAAGGTCAGCAGCACGGCTCCCAGCACGCACACCAGCCAGGCAGGGAAATACGAACCCGCCATATAAACCGACGGTGCAAGAGAACATCCCCCCAACAAGGGCAAGGCAGCCAGACCGGCTAGTAGCGCACGCATGCGTGGCATCTCCCTGATTAGTGTTAAACCGATCAGCGCATTGCGCCCGGATCGCAGCGAAGAATTGTACCTGAGCCTGTTCAAATACATCCTTTATATCCCTGCCGGATTAAGCAACTGTGTATCTATCATTTTCACGAGTATAGTGACAAACATCTTTCTGATAGGGTCTCGATAACCTCAGTTATTTACACAGAGTTGCCATGGATGACGTAAACCTGACTTTAAGCATGCTGGCCGCCGTTTTAATCAGCAACAGCGTGGTCAAGATAATACCTGTTGCCATCCCTGCCCCTCTCGTACAGATTCTGCTCGGCTTTCTGATTGCCGGTTGGTTCAATCATGGGATGACCCTGAATCCGGATCTGTTCTTTTACCTTTTTCTGCCACCCTTATTATTTCTGGACGGCTGGCGCATTTCCAAGGAAAGTTTAATTCGGGACCGAATCGGCATTCTGGTTCTGGCCTTCATCCTGGTTTTCTTAACGGTATTCGGATTAGGCCACGTTCTGCATTGGCTCATTCCTGCCATGCCTTTGCCCGTGGCCTTTGCCTTGGCCGCCATTGTCTCGCCTACTGACCCAGTCGCCGTTTCGGCCATTACCCGCCGCGTGCCTCTGCCTCCACGGCTACAGGCTTTGCTGGAGGGTGAATCGCTGTTCAATGATGCGAGCGGTCTGGTTGCGTTCCGACTTGCTGTCGCCCTGGCGCTGGGTGGCTCTTTTTCCATCACCTCTGCCAGCCAGAACTTCCTGTGGCTAACGCTGGCCGGTCTGGTCGTTGGTGTGGTGACCACACGCGCCCTGCTATTTCTGCGTAATCTCTTTGTACGCCGCTGGGGCGAAGAGCCAGGACCAGAAGTTCTGTTCAGTCTGCTCCTGCCCTTTGCGTCCTATTTCCTGGCCGAACAAATGGAGGCCTCCGGCATTCTGGCCGCTGTTGCGGCAGGCGTGACCATGAGCTATGCCGAGCTCTCAGGCAATGCACTGGCGGCCACCCGTATGCAGCGCAAGACCGTCTGGGACACCCTGCAACTTAGCCTGAATGGCATGATGTTCGTCCTGCTGGGCGAGCAACTTCCCGCTATCTTTCGCGGAGCGGTACAGGTTGTCCAGGAGACTGGCCACCACAATCCAGCCTGGCTGCTGGTCTATGCGGTCGCCATGTGTACCACCCTGATTTTGCTGCGCTTTTTATGCGTTTACGCCTACCTGTGGCTAAGACGCGGCCTGTCCCTGCTGGGCCTGCATCATGATGGCGAAACCGCACAAGCCAACCCGCGCCTGGTGCTGGTGCTGTCCATTGCAGGGGTACGGGGTGCCGTCACCTTGGCCGGTGTCATGACCTTGCCGCTCACTCTAACCGATGGCAGTCCTTTTCCTGCCCGGGATCTGGCTATTTTTCTGGCCTCTGTGGTCATTATCGTGTCACTGCTGACGGCCAGCCTGGCCTTGCCCCCCATAATGAAACGAGTCTCCTTCCCTGCCCTGCGTCGACGTCAGGAACAAGAGGAACGGGCCGAGCAAGCAGTGCGTCACGCCAGCGCCCAATCGGTGGCGCAAACATTGAATGAGCTGATTGCCCACAATCCCGAGTCGTCAGGAGCCCGTTATACGGCCATGGCCGATCGAGTTCTGAGCAATATTGCTCACAGCCCCCAGGAAGAGGGAGGCGAGCAGGGTCTGGCAGAGCAAGCACTGGAAAAAGACATGCAAATCCGAGCCATCCATGCCGCGCGTGATGCCGTTTACACTCTAGCTCGCACACACCAGATATCCGATGAAATCGCTCGCGAGAGGGTCCGCCTGCTGGATCTGATCGAACTGCGTATGTCTTGAGTCCGCCTTCCTTTTTTTTATCTTTGATTTTTAGGACGCCATGCAGACTTATTCTTACCTGGGCCAGTCCCCTGCCCTGCGCCAACAACGCCAAGCTTACCGTCACGGCTTGCCTGCCTGCGTTTGCGCCCACCCGTCCATTCCCTTCATCCACAAGCGCTTGAGCGCAGCAGCCAGCTTTGCACCCAACGCCACCCCCGCAAGCCTGGCCTTTCAGTCCAATAATGCTCTGGATCAAAAGCCTCTTGCCCTGGCTCCCAAACTGATTCTGAGCAATCTGCGCCTGTTTGATGGTGAAACAACGGAGCTGAAAAAAGGCTTGGCCGTCCAGATTGACCAGGGCCGCATCACCGCCGTGATGCCGATTGCCGAGATTCCGGCCGACGCCACCGTCATGGACTGCCAGAACAAAGTCCTGATGCCTGGCCTGATCGACGCCCACTGGCATAGCCTCCTGTGTGCTGTCGACCAGATGACCGCCATGATGGCCGACCCGGCCGACCTGCATTTGATTGCCAGCAAAGAAGCCGAGCGCACCTTGTTGCGCGGCTTCACCACCGTGCGCGATGCCGGTGGCCCCAGCTTTTCCTTGAAACGCGGCATTGATATGGGCCTGCTGCATGGCCCGCGCATCTACCCTAGCGGCGCCATGATTGCGCAAACCGGTGGCCATGCCGATTTCCGTATGCGCTACGAAGTCCCGCGCGCAGAAGGCGAGCTAAGCCACACCGAACGAGCAGGAGTCACCTGCATTGCCGATGGTGCCGATCAAGTCCTGCGCCGTGTTCGTGAGCAACTGATGCTGGGTGCCAGCCAGATCAAATTGATGGCCGGGGGCGGCGTCACCTCCTTGTACGACCCGCTGGAAGGACTGCAATTTAGCGATGCCGAACTGCGCGCCGCCGTGGGTGCCGCCAGCGACTGGGGTACCTACGTGATGGTGCACGTGTACTGCGCCCGTGGTATCCAGCGTGCTATCAAGGCAGGCGTGAAATCCATCGAGCACGGCCAGCTTGCCGACGAGGAAACCGCCCGCATGATGGCAGGCGAAGGCGTGTGGTGGAGCCTGCAACCCTTTCTGGCCGATGAAGACGCCAACGTCCAGCACGACCCGCGCAGCAAAGCCAAGCAGCAACAAGTGGCCGTTGGAACCGTGCGCGCTTACGAGCTGGCAGACAAATACCAGATCCAGACCGCCTGGGGCACCGACATTCTGTTCACCCCCGCCCATCTGCCCCACCATGGCCGCATGTTGTCTAAGCTGACCCGTTTTTACAATCCGCTCAAAGTGCTGAAAATGGCGACGGGCGACAATGGCCGACTGCTGCAGCTGTCTGGCCTGCGTCAGCCCTATGAAGGCGAACTGGGCGTAATCCGGCCCGGTGCTCTGGCCGACCTGTTGCTGATCGATGGCGAACCCGAGCAAAGCCTGAGCTTTCTGGAACAGCCCGAGCAGAACCTGCTGCTGATCATCAAGGACGGCAAGATTTACAAGAACGCCCTGCCCGCCTGAAACTTCATCATCAAGGAATGCCCATGCCTAACGAATTGATGCAGTTATTCAAATTGCTCGGCCTGGGGCTGGCATTTTTGCTGCCCCTGGCCAATCCCCTGACCTCGATGGTGATGTATCTGTCTTTGGGCGAAACCCTGAGCGCCGCCGAGAAAAAGCAGCAACTGCGTCAGGCGACGCTGTATGTCATTCTTGCCTTGCTGATTACCTACTACGCCGGTTTGTGGATTACGTCGGCGCTGGGCATTTCCATGGTGGACATGCGAATCGGGGGCGGGCTGATTGTGGCGTATATCGGCTTTCGCATGTTGTTTCCGCCGACCGTCAGCGACGTGGTTTCCAAAGCAGCCGATCAGAACACCGCCGCCCACAACAATATCGCCTTTGTCCCTTTGACTCTGCCCTCCACGGTGGGGCCCGGCACCATGGCGCTGGTCATCAGTGCCTCCTCGAAAATGGCCGGCATGCGCGGACACTATGCAGAATGGGTGCTGGTGGCCACGCCCATCATTCTGGCCATCCTGATCGGTTTGATCTTTTTCATTTGCCTGCGCTCCTCGCTCAGCATCGTGCGGGTGATCGGGCATAACGGCGTCGATGCCATCTCGCGCATCATGGGATTTTTACTGGTCTGCATGGCCGTACAACTCGTCCTGGAAGGCGGACAGCAGTATGCTGCTACGCTGCTGACTCACTCTGCTGCACCCTGAATTTATGTCTATGTCTTGTTTTCCTGCATTGCGTCTTACTTTGGCTGTGATGGCTGCCCTTACGCTGGCCGCCTGCGCGGCGCCCGATCACAAGTCCATGGCCCAGCCCATGCCCGAGCAAGATGCGCCGGAACCACCCCGCCTGACATTGGCCGAATACAGCGGCCCTGATCAAAGCCAGCCTGCGCCCAGCGTACAGGCCAATCATGAATACAGCCTGCCTGAACTGATAGACCTGGCCCAACGCCTTAACCCCAGCACCCGCATTGCCTGGGGCGAGGCTCAACAAGCAGCCGAAGCCGCCGGTATGGTAGAAAGCACCTACCTGCCCTTGATCTCCGCCAGCGTGGTGGGCGGCTATATGCGCAGCGACCGCGACAGCAGCGTGAATATTCTGGGCAGAGAAGTCGATGTGGACTACGACACCCATTTAAGTGGTGCCGTCCCTTCCCTGACCTTGAAGTGGCTGCTGTTCGACTTTGGCAAACGCGCCGCCCTGCAAGAGGCGGCCGACAAACTGGCCATGGCCAGCCGCATTGCCTTTAGCGGGGTACATCAGGCTGTCATTGCTGAAGTATCCATCAGCTACTTCAACTACAACTCGGCCCGCCAGCGCGAAAAAATTTCCGCTCAGGGCCTGAAAAATGCCGCCCTTATCGAGAACATCGCCCTGGAGCGTCAACGCAATGGACTGGGCACCCATATTGAAGTCGCCCAGGCAAGGCAACTGAAGGCCCAGGCCCGACTACACCATGTGAATGCCAGTACCCTGGCGCGCCAGTCCTACCAAACCTTGTTGGGCGCCATCGGCCTGTCACCCGAAACGGAGCTGAAAGTTGCGGACAGCGCTACCCGCCCCCTGCCCAACGACCTGGATATTCCGGGCAACGACACACTGAAAAAAGCCATCGCCCAACGCCCCGATGTGCAGGCCCTGCAAGCAGCCCACCAGGCCAGTCTGGCCGGCATAGACTCTGCAGAAGCCAGCTTCATGCCTAAGCTGGCCTTGATGGGCTTCATCTCCAAACGGCTGGGTTCGTTAAGCGTAGGCAGCCTGCCCGAAGTCAGCCCGCAATCCTCCTCCCGAGGAGCCGTGCTGGCCTTGAATATCCCGCTCTACGACGCCGGACTACGCAACAAACAAGTACGTGAGGCCCAGCTACGTGCTGACACTGCACGCGAGCGCGTCGCCAAAACCGAGCAGGATGCCTACAAGCAAATGATCATCGCCGCCGACGCGCTACGCGCCGCCCTGGAGTCGCATCAAGCCGCCAGCAGCCTGGTCGAAGCCGCGCAGATCACTTACCAAGGTGCACTGGAGTCCTACAAGGAAGGCTTGACTGGCATGACCTTGCTGACCGAAGCCCACAGCGGTCTATTGGGAGCACAAGAAGCCCAGACCATGGCCCACACGGCAGGTTTGGTCGGCTCCGTAAACCTGGCCTTTGCCATGGGTGAGCTCAATCAAGCACCAAAAAAACCTTGAGGATGCGAGTCGATAGCTGGCAAACAGAATCAAGCCAAACATTTGTTTGCTGCAGGAATAAAAAAGGGAGCCACTCTAGGCTCCCTTCTCATTGGGCCAGGGCTATGACAACGACTTACTGCGCTTCAATCACATCCAAAGCCTTGGCCAGACGCTCCACCGAGCGTTCCAGATTGTTCAGCTTGTCCAGGCCAAACAGACCGATTCGGAAGGTCTTGAAATCGGCTGGTTCATCACACTGCAACGGCACGCCCGAAGCGGCTTGCAAACCGGCCTTGGCAAACTTCGCAGCCGAATGAATCCCGTCGTCCGTGGTGTAGCACACCACCACGCCCGGCGCTTCAAAGCCCGGTGCAGCCACGCTGCGGAAACCATGTTCGCTGAGCAAAGCGCGCACCTTGCGGCCCAACTCCAGCTGACGATTGCGAATCCAGTCAAAACCCAGAGCTTCCGTCTCGGCCATCGCTTCTTGCAGCACCTTTAAGGAATCCGTAGGCAAGGTTGCGTGGTAGGCATGAGCACCATTCTCATACGTTTCCATGATCTGCAGCCACTTGCGCAGATCGCAGGCGAAGCTGGTGCTGGTCGTGGTTTCAATATGCTGACGAGCGCGCTCGCTCAACATCACCAGACCGCAACATGCCGAGCCGGTCCACCCTTTTTGCGGAGCGCTGATCAGCACGTCCACACCCACATCCTTCATATCCACCCACACGGTGCCCGATGCAATGCAGTCCAGCACAAACAGACCGCCCACCGCGTGCACGGCATCCGCTACCTGACGCATATAGTCATCGGGCAACATGATGCCGGAAGCGGTTTCCACGTGCGGGGCGAACACCAGGGCCGGTTTTTCAGCCTGAATCGCGGCGACCACTTCTTTGATAGGAGCCGGTGCGTAAGCAGCCTGCTTGCCTTCCTCGATCGGGCGGGCTTTCAGAACCGTGGTGCTTGCAGGGATGGAGCCCATGTCAAAAATCTGAGTCCAGCGGTAGCTGAACCAGCCATTGCGTATCACCATGCACTTGCGGTCCGTTGCAAACTGACGGGCCACCGCTTCCATGCCAAACGAGCCACTGCCCGGCACCACAATCGCCGAATGTGCCTGATAGACCTGTTTGAGCGTGCGGGAGATTTCACGCATCACTTCCTGGAAGGTCTTGGACATATGGTTCAAGGCACGGTCGGTGTAGACCACCGAATATTCAAGCAGGCCGTCCGGATCAACGGGGGTGCTGGTTTGAGACATGAAAACCTCGGAATTCAGATAGAGAAGATATAAGGATCAAAGGATTTTAGACCAAGCCGCTCTGTACGCGCAGCTTGACCCCAAGCTTCGTCCGGCTGCAGCCAAATCACAACTCTATCCCTTCTCTATGGGCCGCTCTGTAGCATGTGTGATTGCGCTTTTTCTGCTTTCTTGACTCGGCCTGCTGCTCTGAGTACCGTGATGAGCACGTTTCACCTAGTCTGGATTTCATCATCATGCAGGTAGCACACTTCAGCCAGAACACCTTGGGGCGGGATATTGCGGTTGGCGATATTCACGGTTGCTTCAGCAAGCTGAAAGCGTCTTTAAAGCGGATTCGTTTTGATCCGTCCAAGGATCGGCTTTTTTCGGTGGGTGATCTGGTGGATCGCGGCCCGGAGTCGCACCATGTTCTGGAATGGCTGGACCTGCCCTGGTTTCATGCGATTTGTGGCAATCACGAGCAGCTGACCTGGCGGCGGGCAATTGGGCAGCCCATTCAGGAAGTGGATCATCGTGTGCACGGCGGGCTATGGCTGGACGATTGCACGCCGGACGAGCAGGCACTTATCGCCCAAGGTCTGCAAGCCCTGCCTTTGGCAATGGAAATTGAAACGCCCTTGGGATTGGTGGGCATGGTGCATGCCGACTTTCCTTACGATGATTGGCAACATATCCATACCGAGAGTTTTGATGCCAATGATCACTATGTCTGTATGTGGTCCAGAGATCGCTATGTGACTGGATACGATGGCATGGTGGGAGGGCTGCGGGCTTTGGTGCATGGGCATCAGACGACTCATCAAATGCGGCAACTGGGGAATGTGTTTTTCATTGATACCGGCGGGTGGCTGGATCATGGGCATTTCACCTTGCTGGATTTGAAGCGATTGGTGGCTTTGTAGGTGTGCTTTGTTTTCGATTATGGGTTGTAGTTGCAAGATTAGTCTCTGGGGAAACGCTGTTTCGGTCCTGTTGGGGTGTCGGGGCTGAGCACTGGCCGGCGCTGCGCACCGGTCCCCTTGTCGAGGACTCAATCGGGGCGCATCCTGAACTCGCACGATGGTTTGTCCCCCGGACAAACCATAAGCGTCGTGCTCAAACAGCAGGATGCTTGCACCCCCGATTGAGCCCTCGCCTGCGGCCAGTACTCTGAATCGCCCCAACACCCCAACAGGACCGAAACAGCTCTCAGCGATTATTTACAAAGACAATCCTTCTGCCGCAAGAAGGAAAAAGGCCGCATATTTATAGTCATTGTGAGCCGGTCTGGGCCGGGGGCCGTCCTCTGGGCGATTCAGGCTTCTTGCCGCAGGCGGGCTTGCTATTCGGGGTTCAAGCGTCCTGCTGTTTGAGCGAAATGCTTGTGCCTTGTCCGGGGGACAAGGCACTTTCGCGAGTTCAGGACGCGCCCGAATAGCAAGCCTGACCAGGGTACCGGTGCGCAGCACCGGCAAGGAGCCAAGCCCGGAGGACGGCCCCCGGCCCAGACCGGCGTTATCACGAGGCACTATTCAAACATGCAGCCTCTCTGCACTCCTTGTCTCCTTCTTTCGCCAGCCTCCTGCTTCGGGTACAGCTCCGCTCTACAAGGGCCAAAAACGAAGAAGACGAAGAAGAAGAAGAAGAAGAAGAAGAAGAAGAAGCCCAAAACAAAACCGCCCCAATTCCCAAAAGAAACTGAGGCGGTCTCATCTTCAAACAAACGGCAAACAGGCCAAAGGCTTACTTCTCCACACCTCCACCCACAATCACGCCGTTCACTTCCTTACCGTAGTAACTTTCCTCGCCATCGTGGAACTCCACACGAGCCTGCTCAACCGTCCCCTTCTGACGAGCATCCTTGGGACGCTCATGACTGTTGATATACGCCGCTACGTCCCACGCATCCTGATCGGACAAGGAAAACGGTTTACCCAAAGGCATATTGGCCTTGATGAAACCGGCAGCCGTATCAATACGAGCCATCCCCGCACCCCAGTTATAGGAGTTGGGCCCCCACAAAGGCGGGAACACCACATCACTTTCCGCATCCTTCTGACCCTGGCCGTCCACCGCGTGACACAAGACACAATTGTTGGTGTACACCTCTTTACCGCGTGCTACGTCATAGCCCAGCTCGGTCTTTTTAACCTTGGGGAAACCCGCACCCGGCAGCTTCTGACCTGTAGGCGCCCCATCGGACATCCAGTACATATACGTCATCAAGTCACGGTATATATCGCTGCCAGCCGGAGGGGCAATGCCCGAAGACGAAGCCTGCGCATTCATGGAATAGGTAAAACAGCCAATAATGCGATCTTCCAGCGTGCTGATCGCCTTGGTCTTGGCACGATAGGCCGGATAGCTGACATAGGCCCCCCACATAGGTGCGGAGTGCTCACGACGACCACCGTCCAGGTGACAGTTCACACAAGCCAAGGTATTGCCCACGTGATCCGACACCGTGGTCGAGGTTTCCATAAAAATCTTGTGACCGCGACGAATCGCCTCGCCATACGGCGTATCCGGAATGCTGCTCTCTGGTGGTGGCACGTAGTAACCATCCGCCCCCACCGGCATACCGGCCGTGACCGAATGCTTGTCCTTGCTCTGCGCCTTGCGATCGGCTTCCATGGCCTCGCGGCTATACGTGGCCTCGCCCACCTGAATGGTGCCTTTGTCGGGCGAGCCCAGGGAAAAGGACAACCAGCCCTTGGCATTCAAACCATAGCCAATCGCAAACAGCAGCACACCAATACCGGCCCCCCAGGCCAGTCTGCGTCCACCCGACATGGTGGACTTACTGCGACCATTTTTTTGAGTGTCTTTCATAAGAAGCTCTCTGTTCTGATCTTATTTCGCCTGCTTGCCATGAGCTGGCAGCGAGGCGGCGTAGTAGGAAACCGCATACAGGTCCTCGTAGGACAAGCGCGATGCAATGTCATCCATCAGGCTTTGCGGCGAGTTGTGACGATGGCCACCTTTCCAGGCCGACAATTGGCTGAACAAGTACTCGGCCTGTTGCGCGGCCAAGGGCGGGAAGGACGTACCTACACCCTCACCCTGACTGCCGTGGCAGCTGATACATGCGGGCACGTTCTGCTTCCAGTCCCCTTTATGGAACAGGGCTTCGCCACGGGCCAGGTTCGCTTCCGAACTGGGCACATTAATGGCGGGAGCAGGCAGCTTGGCGTAGTAAGAAGCCAGCTCTTTCATATCTTCAGGCTTCATGCCACGAGCCACATACTGCATGGACTCGTTCAAACGTGTACCTTGCGCGAAATCCTCCAGCTGCTTGAGCAGATACGCTTCGGGCATACCGGCCAAACGCGGAGTGATGCCCGCGCCTTCACCGGCCTCGCCGTGGCAGGAGGCACAGCTCCATACACTGCCCTGCCCCGAATGCACCAGCACAGGCGCATCCTTCAAGGCAGGAATGGCCGGCACCACAGGAACACCACCCGCATTGGAGGCAACGATAGGCGCAGTTGGCTTATCCGCTGCGGCATGCGGTGCCAGATCGTGCAGGTACAGGCCCACACCGGCCAGAGCCAAGGCGAACAGCACAGCCAACAGGAAAATCGGAATGGGACGCGGCGGTTCCCACGGCTCGAAGGTGGGGTCGATGTTCTCGACCTGGGGCGAACTAGAAACTTTTTCCATTGTCATGACTTGTCCTATTTAGCGCCCGAATCCGTCGAGGCTTCAGCGGGGCGACGATCGTAGCCACGGTCACGTTTATCCAGTTCCTGGGCGCTGGTCGCGTAAGTACGATCCAGAGCCAGCAGGTACTCCACCAAATCCAGCGCTTCCTTGCGGGCGACCACATGCTTGCCCGCAGGCTGCAGGGATTCCGGCAAACGCACCACCACGTCACCTTCGGCAAGCTGGTCTTTCAGCTCGAACATATAGGGATAGGACGGCATCAGGCTCCAGTCAAAAATTGCACGGGGCTGATACAGATGGGTCAAATGCCAGTCACGGCTTTTCATGCGCGCACCGACGTTGAACAGGTCAGGGCCGGTACGCATGGTGCCCAGCAGGTGGGGCGAATCGTAGAAGTAATCGCCCGGTGTGGACGCACGGCCCCAGCCACGTGCCGTATCAAACAGGGTTTGACCGGTGGAGCGTGGCTGCTGGCTGTGACAGTACAAACAGCCATTGGCCACATACTCGTCACGCCCCAGCAATTGCTGGGCGGTATAAGGTTGCAACTGCTCCGGCGGTTCCGAGGTACGCAGTTGCCAGGCTGGCAAAATCACCAGCATCAAGGTCGCCAGCAGCAAAACGCCAATGGCCCCGATCAGTAAAGGTAAGAGTCGATTCATGACGCATCTGCCCGAGCAAGTGTAGGAGTCGCATTAACAGCGGAACCTTTGCGCAGCAAGAGCAAGGCAAAGTGAGCCGCAAAGACAAAGTGGCCCAGCGTCATCATGGTGCCGCCAATGGAGCGGGCTTCCAGATACGGAACCATCTTGCGAGTGATCTCGCCAAAACTTGAACCTGGGTCCATCAAGCCCATGCCCTGCACCACACCAGCAATACTCAAGGCCAACACGTAAATCGTGAAGCCTGCAGTCACCAGCCAGAAGTGGGTTTTGATCAGGGCCGGGAAGGGCCAGCGACGTCCCAGAATGTGCGGCATCATGTAATACAGCGTGCCGAACATCACCATGGACACAAAACCGTAGGCGCCCAGGTGAGCGTGACCGACGGTGTAATGCGTAAAGTGCGTAACCGAGTTCACCGAGCGGATTGCTTCCAGCGAACCCTGGAAGGAGGACAAGGTGTACATCAACGCGCCAATCCAGACAAAACGCAGGGCCATGGATTGCTTGAAGGCCCACAGGTTCTGCGCAACCGTCACGTGCTGGTTAATGGCCACGGCAATCACCGGCACAAACATCATGATGCTGTGCACCACGGACAAGGTGACGGCCCAGGTTGGCACCGGACCACCCATCAAGTGGTGAATACCGACCTGACTGTAGAACAGCGCCAGACTCCAGAAGCCCAGCAAGGACACGTTGTAGGAATACACGGGCTTGCCGATGATCTTGGGGATGATGTAGTAGGCCGCACCCACACCCATCGGTGTCAGCCACAGACCCAGCACGTTGTGGGCAAACCACCAGTTCACGGTTGCTTGCTGCGCACCGATGTGCAGACCAGGAATGTTGGAAACCAGGAACAGGAAGGGAAACCAGACCATGCCGGCCAGGAAGTACCAGCCCGACACATAGATATGGCGCGACTTGCGGTTGGCTGCAGTTTCAATCGCAGGCCAGGCCAGGAAAAAGCCCCCTACCGCCAGCAGAATGTCGATCTGCCAGGGGAATTCCAGCCATTCGATCCCGTCGGACCAGCCATTGGCCACGGCAATCGTGCCGCCCAATACCCCCAGGGTCCACAGCGCAGCGCCAAAATACACCATATTGGGGCGACGCAAAGGCGTATGAAAAATACGCGGCAACAGCCACAGCGCCACGCCAATCCCGGTCACCGACAGCCAACCATAAGCCACGATGTTCAGGTGCAAGGTACGCGCCCGACCAAAGGTCACTTGTGCCACGTCAGCCAACCAATCGGGCCAGTGCAGTTTCAGTGAGGCCATTACGCCAAACACCGAACCAATCAGCAGCCAGGTAATCCCGACCGTGACCAGGAGCAGAACCGGCCCCCGACCACTGCGGTCAATACCCGCGCGTAAAACGTCAAAACGATGAGTATGTGCTTCGTTCTCCCCCCCAAAGGAAGCACTGTCATCAGGCTGACCAAGCTCACCTTTCATGAAGATGGTCTCAGCTTCGTTCTTCCCAACGAAGATCAGCTTGTTTGCCACGGCCCAGACAAGAATGCCCAGTGCCACCAAAGAGGCGACAAAACTGGTCGCCAGTAATATTCCTAATATAGGAGTCATGTGAGTAAATGCCCGATATCTGTCATGCGGCTAAGCCTAGAGAAACGTCATTGCCCAAGCCGGTTTTATTAAAAAAGTAAGTACCGAGATACAAATGCAATGCAATCTACATCACAGTAGAGGATCAGGATTAAGGCCAAATTAAGAGAATTTTCCCTCTCGCCCCTGCCCTCAAGACTGCTAACATGAATGCCGAAACGTAATAAACATCAGGCTTTGCCTGCACAAGCCGCATTCGCTACAGGGGGGAGAATGCACGTTTTACTTGTTGAAGATGATGCGCTTGTCGCCAGCGGAATTGTAGCGGGCCTGCGACTGCACGGGCTGACGGTGGACCACGTCGGCACGGCCAGCATGGCCGACACGGCCTTGCTGTCTTCGCACTTTGATGTCTGTATTCTTGATCTGGGTTTGCCCGATCAGGACGGGCTGACGCTGCTGCGTCGCTGGCGCGAACAAGGCCGCAAACTGCCCATTCTGATTCTGACGGCCCGCGATGCCCTGCACCATCGCGTGGAGGGACTATTGGGCGGGGGCGATGATTACGTCATCAAGCCTTTTGACCTGGACGAGCTGCTGGCACGCCTGCATGTTCTGACCCGCCGCCTGGCCGGGCACGATACGGACTGTATTGAATACGGGCGGCTCAGTTTCTGTGCCTCCACCGGCCATGTCACTCTGGATGGAAAGCCGGTCAGCCTGGCGCGTCGCGAACTGTCCTTGCTGCGCGCTCTGCTCAATAAACCCCACACCATCCTCAGCGCCGAACAGCTGTGCGACAGCGTTTACGGCTACGACCAGGATCTGGAAAGCAACGCCATCAATGTGCACATCTACCATTTGCGCCGCAAGCTGGGCAGCAATATTGTCGAGACCGTGCGCGGCCTGGGCTACAAGCTGGGACCTGCCGGTTAGGTATGTGACGCCATGAGCTTGCGCCTTAGATTGCTGCTGATTATCGGCATTTCCCTGACCGTGCTCTGGAGCGCGGTCGCCACCTGGATGCTGATGGATGCACGCCACTCCTTGCGTGAAGCGCTGGATAGCCGACTGGCGGCATCGGCCCGCATGGTGGCCGGGCTGGTGGCCCAATTCCCGAATCTGCAGGAACTGGCCCAATCTGCGGAACGTCCCTTGGACATCATTGCCCGCGACGGCGTGGCCTGCGAAATCAGTGTGGTGCGCAGTGAAGTGGAAATTCAGGCTGTCAGCCGTACCGCAGGCAGCCCGGATATGTCACAAGTGGCTTTGGGCTTTGGCACGCATATCCATGGCGGCAAGCGCTGGCGCACCTTTGTCTTGCGTGAAGGCCATATCCAGATTGCCGCTGCCGACAGCATAGAAATACGTGAATCGCTGGTACGGGACATCATGCTCTCGGCCGGTCTGCCCTTTGTGGTGGCCTTGTTTGGCAGCCTGCTGCTTTTGTGGATTGGTATCGGTCACGGTCTGGCTCCCCTGGAGCGGATTCGGGATTTGCTGTCGCGCCGCCGTCCGGGTGACGACAGCCCGCTGCCCAAAGTCAAAGCCCCGGTTGAGCTGCAACCCTTGCTGCAAACCATTGAGGAATTGCTGGAGCGGCAACAAGCC
This sequence comes from Alcaligenes faecalis, assembly GCF_009497775.1. NCBI lineage: Bacteria > Pseudomonadati > Pseudomonadota > Betaproteobacteria > Burkholderiales > Alcaligenaceae > Alcaligenes > Alcaligenes faecalis. The sequence continues at coordinate 1,485,099 of NZ_CP031012.1, read as the reverse complement.
GCCATCATGCGCGAGCGCCGCTTTACCGACAGCGCCGCCCACGAACTGCGCACCCCGCTGACCGGGATCAAAACACATATCCAGGTAGCCCATCTGGCCGCCCAGCGCCCCGGCGAGCGCAACACGCTGGATACGGCCTTGAGCCAGGCAGACCAGGGCGTACAACAGCTACAGAATATTTTGCAGCGGCTGCTGGAACTGGCCCGGCTGGATGGACAAAGCGCCAGCATGGAAAGCAGTCAGGCCGACGAGGCCGTGTATGCGGCCCTGCATGCGCTTAAAGCCGTTTATGGCGACACCATAGACCAGATCACGCTGGATATACGCAGCAAGCCCGGCCCGGTGCAAATTGAAAAATCCCTGCTGACAGTGGCTGTACAGAACCTGATCGACAATGCCCTGCGCTATACCAAAGCCCTGCAACCGATCAGCCTGCGGATTGAAACGGGAGAGCCGGGCTATCTGAGCATCAGCGTGCTGGACCACGGCCCCGGATTAAGTGACAGCGAGCGGGATCTGGCCATGAACCGCTTTTGGCGCGGCTCGCAGCAGCAGGCGGGCTATGGGCTGGGTTTATCCATTGTGAACGCCATCGCCACACAGCATGGCGGCACGCTGGAACTGTTGAATCGTCAAAGTGGCGGTCTGGAAGCGCGTCTGACCGTGCCCCTTGCCGACCAAGCCTTCTAAGACCGAGCCAGCCATAAAAAAAGGCCGGAGCCCGTAACGGGTCCAGCCTTTTTAGTTTGACGCGGTGCTTGCCTGTTTCAGGCAAGCCCATCATCAAAGAATTTGGATTTTAGTTGCGCATGGGCCTTTTTGGCCTGCACCTTCGATGAAGGAAACGCGTTGGTTCTCTTCCAAAGTTTTGAACCCGGTTCCCTGAATTTCACTGTGGTGTGCGAAGAGATCCTTACCGCCGTTCTCCGGCACGATGAATCCGAAGCCTTTTTCGCTGTTGAACCACTTCACAATACCAATTTCTGTCTTCAAAATAAGTCCTAAATGTAATAACGATCAGAGAAAAAAATTTTCCCTTCCTGAACTATCCTCCGATTGCGCCCACAAAGATAGCTTCGTTACTTTTTAATCGCAAAAAACACGGATTTGTGTTGTTTCCGGAGCCGGTACCGGGACTCTTGGCTATACTGGCTCGCACAAAGCGGTCCACCAGTCCTGAATGACGTGTGTCATGTCATGATCACGAGGAGCATAAAAATGAATCGTAGAAGCTTCATGCTGGCCACGCCAGCCGCCGCACTTGGAACCCTGATTCTCCCCTCGGCCAGCTTGTCGGCCCCCGCCATCATCACCAACACCAGCCAAATCCTGCCGCGCCACACCAAGGGCCCGCGCATTGTCATTTGTGGTGGCGGCTGGGGCGGCATGACGGCTGCCAAGTACCTGTCCAAACTGGTGCCCCAGGCACAAGTGGTGTTGATCGAGCGCAACCCCACGTTCTGGTCCGGCCCCATGAGCAACAAGTGGCTGATTGACATCGTCAACACCGATTTCCTGAACCACGACATGCTGGCACCGTCCATCAAGTACGGCTACAGCCTGGTTCATGCCGAAGTCACCGCCATCGAGCGTGACAAGAAAACCGTGCGCACCACCCAGGGCGCGCTGGAATACGATTACCTGATCCTGTCGGGCGGCATACGCAATGCCTACGACGCCTGGTTCGGCAATGACACTTATGCGGCGGAATACACCCGCCAGCATTTCCCCAACGCCTACATCCCGAATGCCGAGATGTTCGCCTTGAAGAACAAGCTCAAGGCCTTCAAGGGTGGCACCATTGTGATGACGTTGCCCCCGCCGCCCCATCGCTGCCCGCCCTCGCCCTACGAACGCGCCTGTCTGATGGCCTGGCATATCAAGACCAACAAGATTCCGGGCAAGATCATTATTCTGGACCCCAAGCCCACCATCGCCCCCATTGGCGAAGGCTACCGCGCGGCTTTCCAGGAGCTGTATCCGGACATCATCACCCATGTCCCCAATGCCCGAGTGCGTGAGGTCGATCCCTTCAAGAAACACATCAAGACCACCGCTGGCGACTTTGATTTTGACGACGGGGTGCTGATGCCCCCACACCAGGCCGCCGATATGGTCTGGAATGCAGGCCTGGTCGGCACAGGCCCCGATGGCAAACCCACGGGCTGGGCCAATATTGACCCGCGCCTGTTCACCGCCCGTGACGATGACAATGTCTACGTGGTGGGGGACTCCATGGGCTTTATTTCCGACCAGTTCGGCCACTACCCCAAGAGCGCCCACGTGGCACACGCGGTGGCCAAGATCGTTGCACAGAATCTGGCCGAACGCATCGCGGACAAGGAAGTGGTGCCAGTTCTGCCCGACAACCTGTGCTACATGATGGTCAACGGGGACCCGCAAGAAGAAATCTCGGTCAAGTTTGAATACGAGCTGGACGCAAGCGGCAAGGTTCTGCAAACGCAGATTGATATGGACGTACGCACCCCCGACCTTGTTCAAGAAGACTTCCAGTGGATCAAGAGCCGTTTCAATGACTTCCTCTAAACTCCCCTCCCGCTTTGTCCGCCGCCGCCAGCTCTTGCTGGGCAGTGCGGCCGGACTGGGCGCCGCGTGGCTGCCCCTGAATCTGCATGCGCAAGTCGCTTTTGACCAATTGCTGAAACCGGCCACCGCCGCCCAGGTGCAAGCCATTGTGGACGAGTTCCTGAAGGGTGCCAGCCCGGAGAACAAGGGCTTGAAGCTGGACATGCCCGCACTGGGGGACAACCCCGCTGCGGTGCCTGTCAAAGTGGTGCTGGATTTGCCGCTAAGCGACGAGCTGTATTGTCAGGAGCTGATCATTCTGGCCCAGGGCAACCCGCATCCGCTGGCCTGCCGCTTCAACTTCACGGCCCTGGCCGGGACAACGGAAGTGGCGGTTCGCCTGCGCCTGATTGAAACCCAAACCATCCGCGCCCTGGCACGGTTAAGCGATGGCCGCGTCCTGAGCGCCCAGCATCACATCACTGTGACGGCTGGTGGCTGCGGCATGTAAACAAGGGGCACTCATGAGTAAACCACGTATCTGGATCAGCAATGCCAAGCCCAAGGCGGGCGACATTGTGCGCGTGCGCGCCCTGGTCGAACACCGCATGGAAAGCGGCCTGCGCCTGAGCAAGGAAGGCCAGGTTGTGCCGCGCAACATCATCCACGAATTCAAGGCCAGCTTTAACGGCGAACCCTTGTTCAACTGGCAACCGGAAACAGCGATTTCCCAAAACCCGTACATTGAATTCACCTTTGTCGCACGACGCTCCGGGGCTCTGGAAATGAGCTGGACGGACGATCAAGGCGCTGTCATTACCGGCCAGACCGAGCTGAACATCAGCGGCTGATGCTGGGCAATTACAACCAAGCTCCCTGACCCGCCCCATTTCAGCGCCCTTATCGGGCGCTGAGTTCATAACAGCGTTCTATATAGTCATACAAGGTGGGCGTAAGGGGAATGCTACGCTGAGCGTCCTTTCCTACAACGATGCACATTGACAAGAAGAATGCCCATGTCCCTCTCTCTGGTAGGTCGTCTCCTTATTGCCCCCGCCGTGTTAGTGGCCAGCAGTGCCACGGCACCGGCCTGGGCCAGTTCCACGCTGGACATCAAAACGGTGGCCAGCTCCTGTGCGAACTGTCACGGCCCGGATGGGCGTTCCACGACCATCATTCCTTCGCTGGCAGGCCGTCCCGAAGCCGCCTTGCTGGAGCAACTGCGCGCCTTTGCCTCGGACACACCTCCGGCTGGCACCACCATCATGAGTCGTCTGGTCAAAGGCTACCAGGACGCGGATCTGGAAGCCCTGGCACGTTATTTCTCTGAAGTTTCCTCCACCCCTCGCAGTGCTGCGGAAGGACGTTAAGAATGAGCACACCCTTGAACTCCTCCCGTCGCCAATGGCTGAGCCGTGTAGGTAAAACCAGTGTGGCTGGCCTGGCCCTGAGCACTTTGCCTGTGTACGCACGCAGCAGCTCGGCCCATGTGATTGTGGTCGGTGGCGGCTTTGGTGGTGCAACCGCCGCTCGTTACCTGAAGCGCGGCGATCCGTCCCTGAAAGTGACCTTGATTGAAACGGCCACTACGTTCTACACCTGCCCCTTCACCAATCTGTATCTGGCCGGTTTGCGCCGTTTTGAACAGCAAGGCCACGGCTTTGACGATTTGCGCGCCGCCGGGATCGACGTGATTCACGACCTGGCCACCGCGGTCGATTCCCAGGCCAAGACCCTGACCCTGGCCAAGGGCCAGAAGCTGTCCTACGACAAGTTGCTGCTCTCGCCCGGCATTGATTTTCGCTGGAACACGCTGGAAGGTTATGACGAGGCCGCTTCCTTGCTGGCCCCGCACGCCTGGAAAGCGGGCGATCAAACCCGTTTGCTGAAAAGCCAGCTGGATGCCATGCCCAATGGCGGCACCTTCATTATGGTGGCCCCCGAAAACCCCTTCCGCTGCCCGCCCGGCCCTTACGAGCGCGCCAGCATGGTGGCCCACTACTTCAAGCAGAACAAACCCAAATCCAAGATTCTGATTCTGGATGCCAAAGACAGCTTCTCCAAACAAGGGCTGTTCCAGGACGGCTGGAAACAAGTCTATGGCGACATGATCGAATGGGTGCCCTTCTCCAAGGACGGCAAAGTTACCCGCGTGGATGCAGCCAAGCTAAGCGTGGAAACCGAGTTTGGCGAGATTCACAAGGCCGATGTGCTGAACGTCATCCCGCCACAAAAAGCCGGGGCCATTGCCGAGCAGGCCGGTGTCACCAACGCCAGCGGCTGGGTGCCGATTGACCCGCATACCTTCGAGTCCGAGCAGGTCAAGGACATCTATGTGGTGGGCGATGCCACCATTGCCTCGCCCATGCCCAAGTCGGGTTTCTCGGCCAATACACAGGCCAAGCTGGCAGCGGCGGCCATCATTAATGCCTTGAGCGGCAAGCCTGCGCCACAGGCCACGCTGAGCAATACCTGCTACAGTTTGATCGCCCCCGACTACGGCATCTCCGTGGGGCACTTGTACGCCTTTGCCGATGACAAGCTGGCGGAAGCCTCCGGCGGGGTCAGCCCCAAAGAAGCCAGCCCGGCCTTTCGCAAGCAGGAAGCCCAGTATGGCGAAGCCTGGTATGCCGCGATCAGTCGCGACATCTGGGGCACCAAAGGCTAAGTGTTCATAACCCGGTCCTAACATCCAGCACACATGATGAATACAGAACTTGTACTGTGGGTCAGCTTGGCCATTGGCCTGCTCTTTGGCATTGGCGGCCAGCTCAGTGGTTTTTGCTTTTATCGTGGTTTGACCGAGCGTTGGTCCGGGCGCAGCGGCTACAAGCTCCAGGGTTTTGCCCTGGCGCTAGCCGTGGCCCTGGCCGGGACACAACTGGCGGCAGGCTATGGGCTGATCAGCCTGGACCAGGTTCTGTACCTGAACCCCACCTTCTCCTGGTTATTGGTGCCTGTGGGCGGTGTGCTGTTTGGAGCCGGCATGACGTTGGCCAATGGCTGTGGCGCCCGTGCTCTGGTTCTGTTGGGGCAGGGAAATCTGCGCTCCTTTGTCGTCGTGCTTTGTCTGGGTATCGCCGCCTATATCACTTTGACGGGCCTGCTGGCGCCGCTGCGCATGGGCATCGCCCAAGCCAGCAGTGTCACCCTGCCTGCGGTCACCCTGGCCGAGGGTCCGCTGCGGTCTATTGTGATTGCCCTCATCGTCGCTGCCCTGATCGCTTTTGCCTTGCTGCGCCGACAGGACGGCCAACGCCTGAATGATCTTCTGGCCGGAGCCTTTGTAGGGCTGCTGATTGTGGCAGGCTGGCTGACCACCGGCTGGCTGGGCGATGATCCCTTCGAGCCTTTGCCCGTCAGCTCGCTCAGCTTTGTCGCCCCGATTGGTGAAAGCATTCAGTACGCCATGATCTCCACCGGCATGAGCCCGCGCTTCACCATCATGATTGTGGTGGGTGTTGTGGCTGGCTCCTTGCTAAGCGCCCTGCTGCGTCGTCGCTGGAAACTGGAAGGCTTTGAGTCGCCCCGCCACATGCTGCGCTCCATGGCAGGTGGTGCCTTGATGGGCGTTGGTGGCGTGCTGGCCCTGGGCTGCACCATAGGCCAGGGTTTAAGCGGCCTGTCCACCTTGTCGGCCACCTCTTTGCTGGCGGTGCTGGGCATTATCGTCGGTGCCCGCCTGACCTGGACCCGCCCAAGCGCCTGAGTCCATGTTTCAATAAGGGCTTGATTGACGGCCCTTCAGACTGCCCAGGCCCCCTCCGTCTGGCATCGCTGAGGCGCTCTTATTGAGACTCCCGCAATGCGACAGATCCTGCTTGTTGTCGATGTGCAAAGCTGCTTTTCACCGCCCCCCTGGCTGATTGAAGGCATTAACGCCCTGAGCACCCGCCTGCCTTGCGCGGCCTTGATTGAACTGCACGACGAGTCGCAAACACCCTTTTCCAGCCAGTTGGGCTGGTGCCCGCCACGCAGCGATCGCTGTCTGGTCGATGCCAAGCAAATCTTCATCAAGCACGGCTACGCCCCCAGCCCGGCGGCGATGGAGTATTTGCAGCAATGTCAGGCCGATCGCATTCTGGTCTGCGGAATTCAAACCGATACCTGCGTACTGGCCGCCGGTTTTGCCTTGTTTGATGCCGGGCTACACCCCACCCTGATTACGGATCTGACGGTAGGCTCGTCCCTGGATCGCTCCGGCGAGCTGGGCATCAAGCTATGGAAACATCACTTCGGGCGCACAATTCACAGCAGCGAACTGATTGCGGAACTGAACCAGCCATAAACAGCTCGCTTTTACAGCCTGCGTCCCTTCACACCCACCTGATCAGCCCTTCTGTCTACCCCAGCCACAACGCCCCTCACTCGATTCCCGACTCCTGCTGCCTCACCTCCTCAAAACCGCGCCTATTCCGTACAAGTACAAGAGCGTGCTAGTTGAAAGCTCAACCATCGCCTCCCTGACTAATCATTACGTTTAGCGTAATCATTCGGCCATAAGCTTTATTGATAGCCCTATACCGCCACTGATATGGTCGTTTCCAGAAACCTGCAAAAGGTTCAATTACAAGGAGACGAAACATATGCATTGGCTATCCATTGCCGTATTAGGAGGCATGTTCGTACTGGCAACCGCCCTACCCATCAATATGGGACTGATTGCTTTTGTAGGCGCTTTTCTGGTGGGGACGCTGGTGGCGGGCATGGGCGCCAAAGAAATCATGGGCGGCTTTCCGGCCGACCTGTTCCTGACTCTGGCCGGTATTACCTATTTGTTCGCTCTGGCTCAGAACAACGGCACGATCAACTGGCTGGTCAGCATGGCTGTGCGAGCCGTGCGTGGCCGCATCGCCGCCATTCCCTGGATCATGTTCCTGATCACGGCCGCCTTGACGGCTGTGGGTGCCGTCAGCCCAGCCGCCGTTGCCATCATTGCCCCGATTGCACTGGGCTTTGCTCGCCAGTACGGCATCAACCCGCTCTTGATGGGTTTGCTGGTGATACATGGCGCACAAGGGGGCGGCTTCTCCCCTATCAGTATCTACGGTGGCATCACCAATCGTGTGGTCAGCGCCGCCGGTTTGCCCTTGAATGAAATGGCCACCATGATGGCCAGCCTGAGCATCAACCTGGCCGTGTCCATTTTGCTGTTCGTATGGATGGGTGGCTTGAAGCTGATGCGCCAGAAAGTGGACTTAAGTTCGGCAGACGTCAAAGTTGCCCGTGTAGCCCATGGCTCGGGTGGCCCGCAGGTATTCGGTGATGCTGAAGCCGAGGCCTTTGGTGAAGAGCGCAAGACCGCCTGGAAAAGTCCCGATGCCCTGGTCGAAGCCGGTAATGGTGCCAGCGAGGCCCCGCACTGGTATCGCGTCCTTACCTTGATCGGCCTGTTTATCCTAGCCGTTCTGACGCTGTTTTTCAAACAGGATATTGGCTTTACCTCGATCACCATCGGTCTGGTTCTGACCTTGATGGCCCCCAATCTGCAAAAACGCGCGCTGGGCCAAGTGTCCTGGCCTGAAATCATGCTGATTGTGGGTGTCAGCACCTATGTGGGCGTGATGGAATCCATGGGCACGATTGATTTTGTTGGCCATAGCGTTGCCCAGCTGACCTCTCCCTTGATGGCGGCCTTGCTGCTGCTTTTTGTGGGGGCGGTTGTGTCGGCTTTTGCCTCTTCCACCGCCGTGCTGGGTTCGCTGATTCCGCTGGCTGTCCCCTTTTTGCAAGGAGATGGCGGCGTGGGGCCGGTGGGCTTTATTGCGGCCATGGCCGTGTCCTCCACCATTGTGGACGTCAGCCCCTTCTCCACCAATGGCGCACTGGTGCTGGCCAATGCCCAGGGCGTGTCGCGTGATGCCTTCTTCCGTCAGCTTTTGCTGTACGGTGCTGCCGTCACGGTTATTGCCCCGGTCGTCGTCTGGCTGCTGTTTGTGGTGCTCTAAAACTCCCGGCGTAGCAGAAATCCAGCTGGCCCCGGCACTTTGCTAGCCGGGGCCTTTTTGATGGGGGTTCTGGCCTCATCAACCGGCAGTTAATGCTCTATAGACCATAAGTTTTGTTAGCAGGGGTGTAATGCCTGCAAGGCGTATTCCCTTCTGCCTCATCCCGGCGTTCAGCCCTCAGCCCGGAACCGACAAGACTTGTTCCCGCCCGATTCTCACCAGCTCATCGCCCCGCTCCCCCTCAACTGCGTCTTTCCCCTATGGAAAATGCCAAAAAAGCTATGGCGCCGCATTAATTTCTGAATAAAGCCTTGAAACCTGGAAATCCCCAACACCGAAATGAGAATGATTGCTATTATTCTGCCGTTGTTTCAAGCCTGATGCCCTCTTCCCCTCTCTGTCACCAAGAACTTGCTTACTGAAAAGCGAAGCTTGCGTGATGAGCGCAGCGGACAAGAATGGCGGACTCAATCCGTCACCCACAGCTGCCAGGCAAGCACGGCTTTTCTCGGTTCAATGGTCATCAATCCAGCACCCGGAGACGGTGCTGAAGTAGGAGGCGCATCAGCGTGAAAGAGTCATTTCGCCAATGTATGGCATGGCTGCATACCTGGGTCGGTCTGGTGGTGGGCTGGATCCTGTTTTTCGTCTTCGTCACCGGCACGGCAGGCTATGTAGACGATGAAATCACCCGCTGGATGGAGCCGGAGCGTCCCTTGCCCATGCAAGTCCTGCCCGAGCAATCCAGCCAGATGCTGGATCAGGCCCTGACGCAGTTGCAAGCGCATGCCCCGGCAGAGTCCAAAGCCTGGACCATTACCCTGCCGCATCAAGCCCTGAACCCGCGTGCCACACAAGGGCTGTCCATTGGCTGGGAAGAAATGCCCCAGCCCGGTCAACGCGCCCGTCGCGGGGGCGAGGAGCTGGACCCGGTTACCGGCCAGATTCAGCCTGAAACCGAGCCCCGCGCCACGGCTGGTGGCACTGGCCTGTATCGCATGCATTACGCCCTGCACTACATCCCTTACCCGGTTGCTATCTGGCTGGTCGGTATCTGCACCATGCTGATGCTGCTGGCCGTGATTACAGGCGTGGTGACTCACAAGAAAATCTTCACCGACTTCTTCACTTTCAGACCCGGCAAGGGCCAGCGTTCCTGGCTGGATGCGCACAATATCGTCAGCGTGATGTCCCTGCCCTTTTTCCTGATGATTACCTACACGGGCCTGATCTTTTTCATGTCCATCTATATGCCGACTGGGCGAGAAGTCATGTACGGCGCGACGGAAGAAGGACGACAGACTTACTTCCAGGATCTTCGCCAGCAAAAACGGGACTTCCTGCCCATCAGCGCGCCGCAAGCCTCGCTAAGCGAGATGATGCATAGCGCTGAACAAGCCTGGGGCAAGAACAGCATTGCCTCGGTGCAGATCACACACCCGGCAGATAGCCAGGCTTATGTAGAACTGCGTCGCACCGGCGTCACGGGCGTGCACTGGACCCGTGCCGAAACCCTGCGCTTTAACGCCATCGACGGCAGCGCCATGGAGCCGGAGAACAATAGCAATGTCACCGGAGACACGCACCGCGTATTGCTGGCCTTGCACGAAGGTGTGTTTGCCGAATGGTGGTTGCGCTGGCTGTACTTTATTTCTGGTTTGCTGGGCTGCGCCGTTATTGGAACAGGCTTGGTGCTGTGGACCGTGAAGCGTCGTACCCAGCATCAAAAACGCATGGCCAAAGCCACTGCGCTTAGTGTCTCCGAGCGCTTTGATGCGGCGGGCCTGCGTCTGGTGGAAATTCTGAATGCCGGAACCCTAGCCGGTTTGCCGCTAGGTCTGGCCGCCTACTTCTGGGCCAATCGCCTCTTGCCCGTCAATATGGCTGACCGCGCCGCCTGGGAGTTCCATGCGCTGTTCCTGATCTGGGGCTGGTCCTTCCTGTATGCCTCCTGGCGACCCTTGAAGCGCGCCTGGCTGGAACTGCTGTACCTGACAGCCGCCGCCTACGCCCTGATTCCTGTCCTGAACCTGCTGACTACCGACCGTCACCTGGGTGTCACCGTCATCCATGGCGACTGGGGCCTGGCAGGCTTTGACCTGACCATGTTTGGCCTGGCCGCCATCTTTGTCTATATCGCCATCAAAATGAAACGCAAATGGCACATTGCCAGCCTGCCTAAAAAAGCCGCCGCCCCGGCCAGCTTGCAAACTGCGGGAGTGAACGGATGAGTGGACTGACTTCCCGCTACCGCCTGCAAGTGCTGTCACGCATTGTGGCCGCCACTGTCGGCGGCTACGCCTTGGCGGCTGCCGCCACAGTATTGCTGACCGTGCTCTGGCCCTTGCCTAGAGCCCAGGCTGTTCTGGCAGCGAATATGTTGAGCTTTGTCTGGTACACCATCGCCGTCATGTGGGTGTTCAGCACTAAAAGCGCCACCCGTGCCTGGGTGGGTATGGTTCTGCCTACGGCTGTCATCGCCGTGCTCAGCGTGCTGCTGATGCCCGCCGGAGTGCTGCCATGAGCAATACCAGTCTGTGGCTGAATCTGGCCGTTTTCATCATCAGCCTGGCAGGCTTTATCTGCCTGGCCTTGGCCAGTGATCGCCAGGGAGAATTCCTGCTACATCGCACGCCCAGCGAGAAGGAAAGACTGATCTTTCGTCTGCTCGGCTGGCCCCTGCTGGCCGTGGCTTTAGCCCTGTGCTGGCAAGGCTGGGGCTGGAGCATGGGCACGGTTGCCTGGCTGGGTTGGCTAACCATGGCCGGTGCTGGACTGACCTTTTACCTGCCCTGGTGGCCCTGGCAGGAAAAGAAACCTGTGCGGGCCAAACCTGCGCCTGTTGCGAAGGCAGCACCTAAAGCGGTTGGAGCGGGCAACACTGCATCGGCATCAAGTGACGCTGTAGCTGGGAAAAATGGAGTGGCGGCGGCAAACTCAAGCCCTGCTTCAACGAGCGCTGGGGCTACACGCACAGAGCCTTCCCAAGCTGGAGTGACACCGACAGCACCCCGATTTTCTACACGTAGCCTGGTTTTTGCCAGCAGTCTTCTGGCCATTCCTGCCGCCTTCATGATTTATCTGGCACAGCAAGGCCCGGAGCCTGTATTTCGCAACAATGCCCTGCAAGGCCAGATTGGTCCGTGGTCGTTTATCCTGGCTGAAACGGATGACAAAGCCCCCATCAGTGGGCCCAGCGGCGCGCATCGCAAAGCCTTCCAGATTCGCTTTTGCGAGACCTGCGATCCACATATACGCCGCGCCTATCTGCAAGTCAGCAAACCCGAGCCTATGCCTGCGCCCCGTCAGGCGTTTAGCAACACGCGCTGGACACGAGCAGTAGACGTTGCCATCCCGCCCAATAGCCAGCTGGAGCATCAACTGTGGTTAACCGTGGAAGCCAAGAGCGGGGAAATCTACCATCAAGCTTTTGATTTCCATCAGGTCTCGCCAATAACGGCAGCGTTCATCCAGCAAAAGCCGTAAGAGCGATCTGCACAGAAAGGGCCAAGATTGAACTGCCCCTCCGAAAGTTGGATAACAATCCAGGCTTTGGGGGGCAGTTCAGATTCCGGCCTTTTTTTTATTCCTGCGCCATTCTGGTTCCCTGATGAAACACCATCTGCCAGCGTCCCTGTACCTGCTTCCAGATGGAACTGCGCAAGGACCGCTGCGGCCCTTCATCGCCTGACACTTCACATACATAAGTCGCCAGGACCACACCCTCTGACAGGAGGCTCAGCTTGAAGTCGCTCAGGCGACGCTGCGCAAATTCCTGTTCAGGCAGATCACGTAGCACGTCTGCTCTACTCCATGCCGCGCCCCTGGCTCCAAACTCTACAAACTCGTCAGCCAATAAAGCGCCAAGCATCGTCACGTCCTGACGAGTAGCACGATCAAGCAGGCGCTCTTCAAGAGACAGGATCAGAGCTTCAAGGGAATGGGTCATGTTGATGTGGGCACCTTGGAATATGCAACTGCGTTCCCGAATTTTAGTATGTCGTTGCGGGGGATATTCAGGCCCGGAATCATCCAAACAAGTCTTCACAAACCCGACAAGATCCTACGCCCGACACAAACCAGCACACTAGCGATATTTCTCACATTTACTATAAAAAAACACCACCCTCAACAAAGGAAAACTTTTAACAGTTGTTTTCCTTTCAAGAAGTTAGCGCGTCTTTCTTATCGCTAGAATCCAGCCGTGTTAAATCACTAACAGGGCAATATCATGTCTTTATTAAAACGATGCACCGCAGAAACGCTGGGCACTTTCTGGCTGGTCTTTGGGGGCTGCGGAAGTGCGATCTTTGCCGCTGCCTATCCTGAACTGGGGATTGGTTTTGCCGGGGTAGCCCTGGCCTTTGGCCTGACCTTGCTGACCATGTGCTATGCCATCGGCAATATCTCCGGTTGCCACATCAATCCGGCTGTCACGCTGGGTCTGGTCGCTGGTGGACGTTTCCCCGCTCGCGATGCCATTCCCTACATCATTGCCCAGGTTATCGGCGGCCTGCTGGCCGGCGGCGTTCTGTACCTGATCGCCAGCGGCAAAACCGGCTTTGATCCCGTAGCAGGCTTTGCCTCCAACGGCTTTGGCGAGCACTCGCCCGACAACTACAGCCGCAACGCTGCCCTGATCGCAGAAATTGTACTGACCGCCTTCTTCCTGTTCATCATCATGGGCGCAACCCACAAGCGTGGTCACGCTGGTCTGGCAGGCGTGGCAATTGGTCTGTCTCTGACCTTGATTCACCTGATCAGCATCCCCATCACCAACACCTCCGTGAACCCTGCGCGTTCTACCGGCGTGGCCTTCTTCCAGGGCACGTGGGCCATGGAACAGCTGTGGCTGTTCTGGGTGGCTCCCTTGATTGGCGGCGTGATCGGCGCCCTGGTGTATCGCTTTTTGCACGCCAACGACGAGTAAGCTGCACTGACTCCTGCTGGCAGGATCCTTGAGCCGCAAAGGCTTGAATCGGGCACATGGCCTGTTCAAGACGATGCGGCTCAATGCTATTTATGGAACCTAATTGTCGCCCTGCAAAGCACCAGGCTTGTCGCGCTTCTGTAGTAGGATTTACACCCTGCCCCAAGCAAACAGGCAGTACGCGCTGCACCTGGCGACTCAAACCAGACTCATACGCTTCTCAACACCCACACACCCGGAGAACCCCATGAAAAAAGCATTGAACACCGGCCTGATCGCTTTAGGCCTGAGCTTGATGGCAAGCGCCTCTTACGTTCAGGCGGCCGACTGCGACAGCATGACCAATCAAAACGCCATGAATCAGTGCTTTAGCAACGAGTACAAGAACTCGGACGCCGAACTGAACAAGCTCTACAAGGAAATCGGCAATCGTCTTAAAGATGATGCTGACACCCTCAAAGCCTTGCGTAACGCCCAACGTGCCTGGGTCAGCTTCAGGGATGCGGAATGCGACTTTGCCGCGATCAACACCCAAGGCGGCAGTATTCACGCCATGCTGATCACCACTTGCCGCAATGAACTGACCCAAGCCCGCATCAAGAACTTCAACACCTACCTGTCCTGCGAAGAAGGCGATACGAGCTGCCCGGTTCCACCCGCCATGTAATGACATGCCCGATACCAAACATCCCTCCACGCGCGACTTGAACGACCTTTACTACTTTGTACAGGTCGTGGACCACGGTGGGTTTGCGCCTGCCGGACGAGCCTTGGGCATCCCGAAATCCAAGCTGAGCCGACGCATCACCTTTCTGGAAGAGTCCCTGGGGGTGCGCCTGATCCAGCGCTCCAGCCGCCATTTCAGCGTCACGGAAATCGGCCAGATGTACTACCAGCGTTGTCTGGCCATGCTGGTAGAGGCTGACTCCGCCCAGGACATCATCGAGCGCCATCGCAGCGAGCCGCAAGGCTCGGTACGCATCAGTTGCCCCCTGGCTTTGCTGGACTATGGAGTCAATGAATTGCTGGCCCGCTATATGGCGGCGTATCCGCAGGTAAAGCTGGAAGTGGAAAGCACCAACCGCCGCGTGGACGTGATTCGTGAGGGCTTTGATGTGGCCCTGCGCGTCCGCTTCCCGCCTTTGGAAGACAGCGGCCTGGTCATGAAAGTCCTGGGCGAGAGCACGCAGTATCTGGTGGCCAGCCCGGCCTTGATTGAGCGCATGGGCGGGCTGCCCAAGCTGGACCAACTAGGTAGCTGGCCCTCCTTGAGCGACGAGCATCTGCAACGCAATCCCACCTGGCAGCTGCAAACCGCAGAAAACACCCTGATGGAAGTGCCCTACCAGCCCCGTCTGGTCTGTGACGACCGCATGACTTTGCTGCAAGCGGCCTTGCAAGGGATTGGCGTGGTTCAGATGCCGGCCATGTTGATTGCCCCGTATATGCGGGACGGCAGGCTGGTGGATGTGGCCCCCGGCTGGAATCCCCGCTCCGGCGTGGTGCATGCAGTCTTTCCCTCACGCCGGGGGCTGGTGCCTGCGGTCCGTGCCCTGCTGGACTTTCTGGGCCAGGAATTCGTCACTATTTTGCATGCGCCCTCCTCGTAAATCCGCGCTGCAAATCACCCCAAGCCAGCCATTGCCCAGTCGTTCTAATTATGGAACGCTGATGGCCATATTCTTATCTATTCAAGCCATCGTTGCACTTCTATAGTCTCTTCATCCAACTATTCATGATGGGGAGTGCATCGACATGAACGCCAAAATGGCCGCGGCAACCGCCGCTATTCTCTGGGGCTTTACCTACATTCTGACCACGACCTGGTTGCCACCTAACCCCTTGTTCCTGGCGGCGGTCCGGGCTTTGGGAGGTGCCGTCGTCTTGCTGGCATTGGTACGCAGCCTGCCGCCCCGCGCCTGGTGGGGACGCCTGGCCGTGCTAGGCACTCTGAACACCGGCCTGTTCTTTGGTCTGTTCTTTATCGCTGCAACCCGTCTGCCCGGTGGCGTAGCTGCCATCTTTCAGGCGCTGACGCCGCTAGCCACCATATTTATCGCCTGGGGCATTCTGCGTGCTCGCCCAGCCTTGACGCGCATTGGTGCCGTTTTATTGGGCGCACTGGGCGTGTCACTGGTGGTCTTGTCCAGCCAGGCCACATTGGATCTGATCGGCATTGCCGCCGCTTTGGGCAGCATGTTGTCCATTGCGACAGGTGGGGTCTTGATGAACAAATGGGGCGCGCCACCTATCCCGTTGCTGGGCTTTACCGGCTGGCAGCTGCTGATTGCCGGTGTGGAATTGAGCGTGATTGTGCTGCTGACTCAGGACATTCCAAGCCAGCTGATTCCTGTGCATTGGCTGGGCCTGTTCCTGCTGGCAACTGTACTGACTGCGGGCCCCTTCGCGCTGTGGTTCAGTGCCATCAAGCAGCTGGGTGCCGTCACCGTTGCCCCCTTCATGCTGCTGGTGCCAGTGACCGCTTTTATTCTGGACGCGCTGATCAAGGGAGTCTGGCCCACCACGCTGCAACTGGTGGGAGTGGCACTGGTCATGGCTGGGCTGGTCTTGAGCCAGCAGACACTGGCCGTAGCACGCTCCACGCTGGAAGCATCCGTACACAAGCCCTGAACGCCCCACCCAAGGAGGAGGCATCATGAACCACGTCATACAAGAATTACTGCGTTCACGAGTGTATTTTGTGCTGGCTACTCTGCTCCTGACCTACATTTTCTGGTGGAGCGGCGTGAACAAGGTTTGGGACTTCAGCGCGGCAAAAAGAGAGATGGCCCACTTCGGGCTGGAGCCCCAGGCTTTATTTGCGGTGCTGACTATTGCAGTTCAACTGCTGGGCAGCTGGCTGATTATCAGCGCGAGTCGTCTGGCCTGGTTGGGGGCGCTGATGCTTGGTGTCTTTACCTTGTCCACGATTCCCCTCGCACATCGGTTTTGGGCAATGCAGGGATTAGAGGCCTTTCTGGAACAGGCTCTGGTGCAAGACCATATCAGTGTGATCGGCGGGCTGGCGGTGGCCGCAGCCCTGGCTCACGCTCACCGGCAGGCACGTCACTAAAGCGCGGTATCAAGCGTTCTTCTGGCAAAACGGCAGACATCAAACCATGTCTGCCATTTTCCTTTACAGGGCCGCTTCGGGCTGATCGGGGCCGCGCTGTATATCAAAACCGGCGGCCCGCCAGGCCTCCAGTCCGCCTTCCAAAGGACGCACCCGGCTATAGCCACTTTGCAGCAAACGCTTGGACACCAGGGCCGCGGATACCTCGTTGGGACAATCGCAATACACAATAATTTCCCCGTCGGTAATCAGGTTCAAGGTGGCCTCGCCCAAGGCCAGACTGATCGCCCCCGGAATGCGTCCTTGCGCCTGAATCAGGGTGGAGCGCACATCCACAATCGTGGGGGGCGATTCCGAAGACAGCATCTGATGCAGCTCCTGCACGCTGACACGTTCCATGCACAAGGACTTGATGAAGCGATGACGCTGCCACCATTTCTTGGCAATGAACACGGCCAAGGCCAGCGCCAGCAGAATTCCGCCCACCACACCCAGGCTGACCAGCACATTCAAAAGCTCATCCACCGCCGAGCTGAACAAGGAACCCAGAAAGACGGCAGATCCCGCCCAGACCGCAGCCCCGATGATGTCGTAAAACAGGAAGCTTCTTCTGGGTGTACCCACCGTACCGGCCAGCACACTGGCAATCGAGGCAAAGCCCGGAACGAACTTGGCCACCATCAAGGACGGTGCACCCCAACGCATGTAAATGGATTCAGTCTGACGAATACAGGAATCCGGCGACAGAGAAATCTTGCACAACAAGGCCAGCAGCCTGCCACCATAGCGTCGCCCGGCCAGATACCAGCCGTAATCCGCAATCATCGCGCCCAGTACGGCAAAACCCAGCAAGTTCCACAAGCTGTAGCCGCCCGACTCATGCAAGGCACCCGTTACCACCAGCACCGGATAGGCAGGAATGGGCGCGCCCGCCTGCTCCACCAGGACATTGAAAAACACGATCAACAGACCGTGTTGCTCGATAAGTTGCAGAATCGATTCGACCATATCGCAGGGTACAAAAATTGCCAGACAGCCGATATTGTAGGCTGGTACCCGCCGATTTCTGTTTCAACGCTCAAGCATCCCGGAATAGCTACCATGCCAAAAACATTGCCCCTTCACAGGCGCTGGGCGGGAACCGGCGCCACCGCTTTCATCACGCGCATCGGCTCCCCCTACGCTGACTCTCCAGCCACAAAAGCGCTCAACAAACAAGAACTATTCTCATTAAAAGCCTACAGGTTAACGCTAGTAGTCATCGCTTTTTGCCTGTCTATACAATAGCGGCGTCAATAACGGTTCAGGTGAGAGTCTTCACTTTGATGAAGCGCCGACGGAGCAACGACCCCGGAATCTCTCAGGCAAAAGAATCTTGAACCCTTGACGTTCTGGAGAGAGGCACATCAGTGCCCACCGAAGGGGACCATCGCCCGCCGATGGATAAGCTCTCAGGTAAACGGACAGAGGGGGTACAGAGGCCAGATGGCCTGTGTTCACCTATTCGTCCGGAGCCTATTTATGAGCAGATAGTCAGGTGCCTTTTCTGGCCGCCTGGCACACCACTACCCTATTCCCATATTTATTCGCACACAGGTCTGTTTTGACATTTCATGTCGTCAGAACAAGGAGGACTGCTGTGCGCTCCACATCATATTTAGATCGGCATCAAGAAAACCGTCCTTGAGGACGGGTTGTGCCCTTTGTTTTCTCGCAGCACAGTCATAATTACGCATTTGAACGAAAAAAAATTAGGAGAACAGTGTGTCTCAGCAACATTCATCTGGACTGCAGCGCTCGTTGAAAAACCGGCACCTGCAACTGATAGCAATTGGAGGCGCTATCGGTACAGGGCTATTTATGGGATCAGGCCGCACCATTAGCCTGGCCGGACCCTCGGTCTTGTTTACGTACATGATCATCGGGTTCTTTTTATTTTTTGTTATGCGGGCGATGGGGGAATTGCTCCTGCATAACCTGGAATACAAATCTTTTGTGGATTTCTCCGCCGATATTCTCGGGCCCACCATGGGCTACTTTCTGGGCTGGAGTTATTGGTTCTGCTGGGTAGTGATTGGTATTGCGGATATTGTCGCCATTACCGGCTATACCCAATTCTGGTGGCCGGACATTCCGCTCTGGTTACCCGGCCTGGCATGCATTGCCTTCTTGCTGATCTTTAACCTGCTGTCGGCCAAATTGTTTGGCGAGCTGGAGTTCTGGTTTGCTCTGGTCAAGATCATCGCCATTGTGGCCCTGATTGGTGTGGGTGCTTACTTGCTGTTCACCGGCTTTGTCGGCCCGACCGGCGAAAAAGCCAGCCTGACCCACTTGTGGGATCGCGGTGGCATGTTCCCCAATGGCCTGCATGGTTTCTTTGCCGCCTTCCAGATCGCCATCTTTGCTTTCGTGGGGATTGAGCTGGTGGGTACGGCTTCTGCTGAAACAGCGGACCCTGCCAAGAACCTGCCCAAAGCCATCAACAAGATTCCCGTTCGCGTGATTGTGTTTTACGTGCTGGCACTTACCGCCATCATGACCGTCACCCCCTGGGATATTGTTGCGCCCAACAAGAGCCCGTTTGTAAATATGTTCTTGCTGATTGGCGTGGGTGCCGCTGCAGCCATCATCAACTTCGTGGTGCTGACCTCGGCCCTGTCGTCCGCCAATAGCGGCATGTTCTCGACTGGCCGCATGTTGTACGGTCTGTCCAAGAACAAGCTGGCTCCCGAAGCATTCAGCCAGTTGTCGCGTAACGGCACCCCCCGTAATGGTCTGATCTATTCTTGCGCCCTTTTGCTGTCCAGCCTGTTCCTGCTTTACGCAGAAGGCGACGTGATGCGTGTGTTCACCATCGTGACCACCGTGGCCAGCATCTGCTTTATCTTTGTCTGGGCTGTAATTCTGATCACCTACCTGAAGTACCGTCGCATTCGCCCCGAGGCCCATGCCGCATCGAGCTACAAAATGCCCTTTGCGATTCCCATGTGCTACCTGACCCTGGCTTTCTTTGCCTTTGCGCTGTACTTGTTCAGCCAGGAAGAAGAAACCCTGATCGGTCTGATCGCCACGCCATTCTGGTTCCTGGCCCTGTTCATTTGCCTGCCTTTCTACAAGAAACGCATGAAGCAGGATCTGGCCCTGGGCCTGGCGGCGCAAAGCGTACGCTAAGTTGTGATGGGCACAATACGGCTCTACCAAGAACCGTGTTGTAGCAGTCGGGTCTGGCCTCGTTCTACAAAACCTGGCTGGCACACACTGGCAACACTTCAACTCGCTGTCCTTGGGCAGCAGAACTGGAACGAGGCTGGAGCCCGACTGCAAAAAGCCACCCAAGCGGGTGGCTTTTTTAATGCAGATTGCTCAACCGAAAATCAGGCTTTCAACTCCTTCCCCAGCACGATTCCCCAAGAGAATCACACTTATTTACGCCTTATTACCCTAATTTATTCATTTCAGGTTGACGTAAGGGTAAACCCAAGTTGTGACCGTCCCGATCTTGCTCATAGACTAAAACAGAGATGTCGCCCATAAAAACGAACATAAGGGACAAGCATGGTTTTGCGTCTAATCGACTCAACGAATGAATGGATAGGGAGGCTCATCTCCTTTATCGCCATTATTTTCTCCACCATCATTATTTACGAAGTGTTCATGCGCTACGTGATGAATCAGCCCACTCGCTGGACTTTTGACGTCACCAAGCAGCTGTATGGGTTTTACTTTCTGATGCTGGGTGCCTACGCGCTTAAACACCAGGCCCATGTCCGGGTGGATCTGCTAATCAACCGCTTTCCCCCCACTGTCCGCAAATGGACCGAGATTGCGGGCTATCTGATTTTCTTCTTCCCCTTTGCCTGGGTATTTCTGACTCGCAGCTACGATTTCGCCATGCGCTCCTTAGCTCAAGGTGAAACCACCTACGGCGCGGTGCAATTGCCCGTTTATCCCTTGAAGATGTCCATGGTTCTTGCCGCTGCACTACTGCTGTTGCAAGGCATTGCTGAAGTCGTCCGTTTGCTGATTCAGAAGGAAGCCCCCCGCCATGACGCCTGAACTGATTGCATTGGTGATGGGTGGCCTGCTGTTGCTGGGGCTGTTCATGGGCCATCCCTTGGCCTTTGTTCTGGGCAGCACAGCCGTTATCGGTGCGCTGGTCGCGGGCAAGCCCATGGTGCTGGGCATTGTGGTCAACCGCATTTACGGCGATGTCCTGGACAACTACACGCTGATCGCCATCCCCTTGTTCATCCTGATGGCGCGCTTTTTGTCTGACTCCGAAGTAACCGACAAAATGTTCGAGGCCTTGCGCCTGCTCATGTCGCGCGTTCGTGGCGGGCTGGCGCTGGCGGTGGTGTTCATCTCCATTCTGCTGGCCGCCACCACCGGCATTATCGGTGCTTCCATTACGGTCACCGGCATGATGGCCTTGCGCCCCATGCTGCGATACGGCTACTGCCCCAAGCTCACCACAGGGGTGATTGCAGCCTCGGGCTGTCTGGGGATTCTGATCCCACCATCCATCATGCTGATTCTGATGGCCAGCTACTCCCCGCTGTCTATCGGTGAGTTGTTTGCCGGCGCGCTGATTCCCGGCGTACTGCTGGGCCTGCTCTATGCCGTGTGGGTCGTGTTTATTGCCTGGCGTCACCCAGAACGCGCCCCGTCCGTGGAACCCGATGAAAAGATCTCCCGGCCCGCCTTGATCCGCATGCTGCTGGTGGAAGCCGTGCCCCCCATCTTTCTGATTCTGGGCATTCTGGGTTCCATGCTGGCCGGTATTGCAACGGCCACCGAAGCCTCGGCCATTGGGGTATTGCTGTCCCTGCTGATCGTTATTTTCCGGGGCAAATTCAAATGGTCCATTTTCCTGAATGCGCTTTACGAAACAGGCCGTACTTCCTCCATGATTTTATTTATCGTGGTAGGTGCAACCGCCTTTACTGGCGTCTTTAATATCACCGGCGGTTTAGGCGCAGCACAAGACCTGATGCGTGGCCTGGATATGGAGCCCTGGCTGCTTATTGTGGTCATGCTGCTGATTATTTTTGTACTGGGCTGCTTTCTGGACTGGACCGGTATTGTCCTCTTGTCCTTCCCGATTCTCTTGCCGATTGTGCAGGAAATGGGCATCAGCCTGCTCTGGTTTGTCATTCTGGTCGCCGTTGTTCTGCAAACCTCTTTCCTGACCCCGCCCTTTGGTTACGCCCTTTTCTATTTGCGGGCCATCACGCCTAAATCTGTGAAGACCATGGAGATCATCAGCGGGGTGGTTCCATTCATTGGCCTGATTATTTTGATGTGCATCTTGCTGGCCATTTTCCCTGGCCTGGCCACTTGGCTACCCACCGTCCTGTACGGAACTTAAATAAAACAAGGAGACACCATGAAGCTAACAAAGAAGGCACTCTTCGCCTTGACCGGCTTTGCCCTGCTGAGCATGAGCGGCCTGAGCCAGGCAGCACAAAAGTGGACCATGACCAGTACCTGGCCCGCCTCCATCGAGCTGGTTGAACTGGACAAGAAGTGGGTGGAGCTGGCCAACAAGCTGGTCGGTGACGAGCTGAAAATCGAATTCTACGAAGGTGGCGCCCTGGTGCCGACTGGCGAAGTATTCAGCGCGGTCGAATCCGGCACCATCCAGGCCGGGGCCGACTGGCCGGGCTACTGGGCCGGCCGCAACCCGGCTTTCTCCCCTTTAGGAACACACTCCAGCCTGTTCAACGCGGTTGACTACGCAAACTGGATCAAGGAATGGGGTGGCGCCGAACTTTATAACGAGATCTACGGCAAGTACGGCATGGTGTACCTCCCCTACGCCATCACCAATAACGAATCCGGCTTCCATACCAATGTGCCGATTCGCAACCTGGAAGAAATCAAGGGCAAGCGCCTGCGTCTCTCTGGTCTGGAACAAGGCAAGGTGCTTGAAAAAATTGGTGGCACGCAGGTGTCCATGGCGGGTCAGGAGCTGTATCAATCGCTTGAGCGTGGCGTGATCGAGGGAGCCGAGTTCTCCACTCCGAACGTGGACGTTTCTGCCGGGCTGCATCAGGTCACCAAGCACTGGACCACGCCGGGTTGGCACCAGTCCGCTTCCGTGTTTGGCGTCATGATCAATAAAACCGCCTGGGATGCACTCAGTGATTCGGCCAAGGAGAAACTGCAAATTGCCGCCGACGCCACTATGATGTGGTCCATCGCTTTTACAGAGAAAAAAGCGACGGAAGGTCTGCGCACCTTTCAGAAAGCTGGCGTGGAAATCCACCGCATGGATGATGAAAGCCTGAAGACCATTCAGCAAGTCACCAACGAGGTGATGATTTCCATGGCCTGCAGCAACCCCGATGCTGCCAAGGTATATGCCAGCCAGATGGAGTATCTGCACGACTACAAGGACTGGCGCGAGACCTCCATGCCCTTTAACCTGGGACGTCCTATTGAGGGCCCAGATCTGGAAAAAATCAAAGCCTGCCTGAAGTAAAGCGGCACTCACTCCGTTAAAATTAAAAACGATAGTGGTTCCGCCACTATCGTTTTTTTATGCGCCAAGCCATCAGGTCTGAACCGCTGTAATCGCTACAAGACTCGTAAAAAGGCCAGCAAAGCCTGGATTTCCTCATCACTCAAGTGCAGTTCCCGGATCCGTTCCGATTTGCGCGGCACCAAAGGGCCGGTTTCTTTAGGGGCCGGCCCCATCGCCACATCGTACATGCGCAGCAAGCCATCCAGACTGGGGAATAAGCCGTTGTGCATCCAGGGGCCAGCCTTGGCAACATTGCGCAGGCTGGGAGTGCGGAACAGCCCCAGATCAGCGGGGTTTCGGGTCCACTCGAATCGCCCCAGATCCTGCAAGCGGCGTCCGTAAAAAGACAGACCGATATTATGAAAATCGTTGTCCGTCAGCATGGGACCGTTATGGCAATTCATGCAGCGCGCCTTGGTACGGAACAGGTGCAGGCCGATCAGCTCCTGGTCATTCAAGGCAGCCGTATCCCCGGCGATAAAGTCATCAAAGCGCGTTGTTGGCGGGCGGATAGTGACGACATAGGCGGCCAAGGCTCGGGCCAGTCGCTCAGCGTCGATGGGGTTGGATGAGGATGCGCCAAAGGCTTGTTGAAATGCCTCTCGATAGTCCCCTGACTCCTGCAAGCGCGGAATCAAGTCGCTCAAGGCATGGTTCATCTCTACCGGATTTTCTATGGGGCCAACGACTTGCTCCTGCAAGGTTCGTGCACGGCCATCCCAGAACAGATCTTGGGCGAAAGGCGCAGCAAACAAGGGCGGAGTACGGCGCTTGCCCATCAAACCATCCTCCCCTACCGCTGACGCCTTGCCATCGGTAAAGGACTTGTCGGGCTGATGACAGGACGCACAGGAGATCTGTTTTTTACGCGACAGCTGCTTGTCAAAAAACAGTCGGGCGCCCAAGGAGACGATCTGCGTATTCCTGGCATCCTCCGCCGCCTCGGGCTGGGCGCTGGAGCCCGGCCCAGGCACGGGCCCCCATTCTTGCCAGGACTGCCCCGGATCAATGGTGGGCGCAGGCCATTGAGCGGGGACATTTTTATAGAGGGTACGTAGACACCTGGCCTCAAGCATGTCCTTAGCTCCACAGGATGGCTCTGTTGCCTCCAAAGCGAAAGGCCCCGTAGTGACCACAGGAGCAGCAACAGAAGCAGAAGCTACACCTGAGCCAAGCTTCTGGTCCGCTCCTGTCTCCAATCCCCCCACCGCGCAAGCTGCCTCTGCCAGCACTGTTGTCAGTGCCGCCATCAGCAAACTTGCGCCAGCTCGCCCCCTTTTTAATATCGATAGGAAGCGCGCAGCCACAACTCTCGTCCTGTGCGATAAAGGTTCGGATTCAGCACGGAGGTCGGTGTCGAGACCACCACGGGTGCTTGCTTGTCCAGCACGTTCAGCACATCCAGCCCCAGGCCCAGACCTTTAAGCATGGCTGGCTCCCAGTCCAGACGCATATCCCAGGTCCAGTAGGAACCAACCCGACCGGACTCGTACTTCTCCAAGCCATCGCCCCTATTCAGACCCACATAGTGCACATCCATGCGGGCGCTGTTCCAATTGATCCGGTTGTTCATCTGCAAGCCATAACGCGCCCACATGCCGGTCACACCAGCGCTGACTCGCCAAGGCAGGTTGTAGTCCCCCACTGGACGATCACCACGGCGTATCAGGTCGCCGTTGTAATAGATGTTCTCCTCCTGTGCCTCCGCCTCGCCGTCGTAGCCGTCGGCCAGCTTGTTGTTCCGCTTGCTGTGCTGATAGGTCACATCCACCCGCGCCGTCCACAAGCTCTCGCCCAAGGTCCAGGGAGCCGTGTTTTTCAAACTCAAGGTAATGGCATCGGTTTTGGACTTGCCATTATTGGTGTAGGTGTAGCCCGTCTTCGCCAGCCCTTCGATAGAGACTTGTTGACGACCATAGCGGCGCACATAAGCCAGCTCGGCAGCCACCGTGCTCGACAACTGCTGTTGCAAGCGCAAGGCCCACTCGTCGTCATACGGGGTTTTCAGGCCATCCAGCTTGTAGGCCGTATGCGAAGGACGGTCTACCGGATTGCCGCCCGTCACCAGCAAGGTGTGCAGTTGACTCTTGCGTTCGCGCATGGCGATGCCAAGAATATCCATGCCGTAATAGCGCGACCAGCCACCCGACAGACGGGTTTCACCCGTTCCCAGCACATCCCATTCCAGCAAGGTACGAGGGGCCAGATTGGTGTTGCCAAAGTAGTTGTCCCTATCCATACGCAAGCCCGTAGTCAGGGCCAGACGCTGCCAGGACATGCGATCCGATACGTAAATGGACGCATTGGTATAGCTGACGCCCACCTCGCCAGCACGGTAATAGTTCAAGGTCTGGATCTTGTCTGGCTGCCCATTGCTGAAGTGACGGGTATTACCACCATAGGCGTCCTGGTCACGGACAAACTCTCCCTTGGTATGAGCCAGCTCGAAACCCACATAAGGTGTATGTTCGATTGCCCCCGTCTGGAAAGGCTTGAACTCCAGTCGGGACTTCAAGGTCAGGTTACGTTGCTCGGTAGACTCCTGCCCGAAACCGCCGCTGATATAGGTGTAGTCGGGTCGGCCATCGGGTTGAAACACCATATTGACCATATATTCCGTGCCGTCGGAATTACGGTAGCTGTTCATCTGGTCGTAACCCAACTGCACCCTCCCCTGCCCCCAACCAAAGTCATGGTTCAGGTCAAAGCCCAGACCATAGGCTTTTTGTTGATGCTGCCACTGCACCCGATTGGCCAGGATGCCGGAATCCACCAGATCCTCGCGCCGATCCGCGTACTTGAAGGTCAAGGCAGAGTCCGTGCTGGCACTCCAACGGGTATGGACTTTGGCGAACACATTATCGACACGGTCTTTGGAGTTCGTATTCACATCGGTGAACTCCTTCTCGTGCATGACGCGCATGGTGCGATCAATGCTGGATTCACGCCGGGACACATTGATCAAGGCCGCGGTATTGTCGGTAATGCCCACATCCAGCATGGCGGACGAAAAACGCTTGGTCCAGGCAGGGGTAAAACCCGGCTCGCCTGCCCCGAACTTTTTCTTCTGCTCTTCTGGCACAGTCTGGGAGGTCAGCCCGGAGGAGTTGTAGCTGAAGTCCGCGCGGAAGCTGTTATCGCCCTTGGGATCACGCACCTTGGCATCAACCACGCCCCCGGTGAAGCGGCCATATTCCACTGGAATGCTGCTATCGAGCACCGTCACGCTTTCCAGCATATTCGTGTCCAGGTTGTAGGCCTGGGCGTAGGCGGGCACATTGCCCACCTGCAAATTCAAATTGCGGCTGGCAGGATCAATCTGATTGGTGGAGCTGATGCCATCAATCTGGAACTGATTCTGGAAAGGGCTGGCCCCGTAGAAGCTGATATCTTCCAGCGCCAGAGAACCACGGTTGGCACTGGTTTTTGCGGCCTCGTTCTGACGCACAGCCGGGTTATCAGCCAGAAGGCTGGACAGATCACGATTACCCGCCGCGCGTTGATCCAGTTCCTCACGGGAATAGTTGCGTTCACCAACACGCTGGCCTTGTACACGGACGGGCTCCAGCACGGACAAGCCTTTGGCAACGGGGGCCGTCACAATCGTATAGCGCTGATCGCCCTGGGCTCTGGCCGCCAGTCCCCAAGGGGTCAACAAGGTATCCAAAGCTTGCTCAACGGTCAGTTCGCCCTGCAAGGCCACGGCTCGCTTTTCCCGAACCTGCCCCGGTGAAAACGCGATCTCCACCTGGGCCTGACGGCCAATCTGCAAGAGTGCATCAGCCAAGGGCTGCGACGCCATATTCAGCACCATAGGCCCGGCAGCGTATGCCTGCATGGGCTGTATCAGCAGCAAAACACTGGCCATCAATAAAGCCACTTTCCCCTGCTTAAAGCGCGAGCCTTGGGAAGAAGAAAGAGAGTCGGTTGCCACGCCGGGGCGAACTTGCCTGCGCAAGGCAAAAAGGGACGGCGTGTCCTGCAAAGCGCACTTCATGATTGAGCATCCTATGTAAATAACTACCCTCAGGACGCTGTGCTACCCCTCTCCCCTCACCCCTGATTGCCATCGTATTTTTTAATTGATAATAATTATCATTAGTAAATAACTATAATCCCCGGTAACTCCTTGATTTGCAAGCCTTGGCCGACAGTCAGCAAGTTCAGGGCAGCGGTTGGACGAGTCGCTTGCACCACACCGGACACTCGCGTTGACCCGGCTTGCTCGTTGCCAATCCAGATCACTCGGTGTGTGTATTCCCCCAACTGACGGGCCACTTCCCGCAGGCTGACATCATCAAAACTCAGCAAACCATTGGTCCAGGCCGGTGCCGCTTCCGCGTGTGTGGAAGCCGTAGACTGAGCCAACTGCGCCCGCAGTTGCCCGCCCGCTACCGTGGCGCTGTCCCCCGGCTGCAAGATCACTGGCTGGGAGGTATCACAAGACTGGCACTGGACCTGCACGGTATGTTCATACACCGCCACAGCGCTGACCTGATCCTTAAGGCTGACCTCGTAGCGCGTTCCCAAAGCCGTCGCCTGTGCCGGACCGGCCTGCACGGTGAACGGACCTGTCTGGGGCGAAACAGGCACCACCTGGAAGAAGGCACGCCCCGACTCCACGCTGACTTGTCGTTGGCCATTTTCAAAATTCAGACGCACACGAGTCTGCGCGTCCAGAATCGCCACTGAGCCGTCAGGCAGACTCAATTGAGTAATCTCCACCCCGCTGCGGATCGAGCCTTGCAGCTCAAACATCTGCCAGGCGTAAAAAGACGCCCCCATCAAGACACAGGCACTGGCCAGCGCTTTGACACGGGACTTTCTCTTTTTACGGGCGATGGGCAACACTGAAACCTGATCCAGTCGCCGCCAACTGGCCGCCAAGGCATCGTAGGTTTGAGCATGCAAAGGATCGGCTTCATACCAGGCGTCGAACTGGGCCAGGGTATCCGGCTCCAGCTTGGCGCCTTCTTTGCGCACCACCCAGCGGGCGGCGTCTTCGTCTACACGGCTCCAGGCCGAATCTGGCTGCGCGTTCATGCGGCGGAATTAAAGACTTGGTGCGCCACCAGCAAAATACGCATCATATGTTTCTCAACCGTGCTCTCGGATACCGACAACTTCTGGGCGATCTGCGCGTAGCTCATCTCTTCACAGCGATGCATCATGAAAATCCGCACACTACGTTGAGATTGAGCCATCAAGGCCTGCTCCAAACGCTGCAAGGTTTCCTTGGCCAGCACTTCCTCGTACGTATCCGGGGCATGGTGATGGGCGACACTCAAGGCGTAGCCATCGAAAGCAGCCTGCTCACGCGTTTGACGCCGATACCAGTCCGCCGCAATATTGGCGGCCACTCTGAACACATAAGCCCGGTGGTTGTCTGCCGTGACCTGCTTGCCCTTCTCCAGCAAGCGCAGCCAGGTGTCATGCGCGCAATCCTGCGCCAGTTCAGAGCAATGAGTACGCCTGCGCAGATAGCGGATCAAATCCGGGTAATGGGTCAGGAACGCCGCCGTCAGCTTGGACATAGAGAGACAATCAGGTGAGCATCTAATTAATAATCATTCTCATTATTATATACACCGATCACCCCTTCTCCGCTACAAAAAGCCGTGCGCAGAAAGCAAAAAGCGCAGCGTATCAACGCTGCGCTTTCAAATCCCAAGTCTGAATGCTTAGGCTTTCTTCAAGTACATGGCCTTCAGCAAGTAGCTGATGCCATCGATCTTGCAATCGACTTCATGGTCGCCACGAACCAGGCGTATGCCTTTGGCCTTGGCACCTTTCTTCAAGGTGCTGGAGCCTTTGACCTTCAAGTCGCGGATCAGAATCACATCATCGCCAGCGGCCAGCAAATTGCCATTGCTGTCTTTAACGATGAGCTCATCGCCATCGGTTTCAGACTCGGCGACCGGGTCCGCATCTTGCCATTCATAGCCACAATCGGCACATACCCATTGCTCCGTGTCATGGTAGGTATTTTCCAAGGTGCACTGAGGACAGGGAAGCGGTGTGCTCATATTTTTTTCCTGTAAAAAGCTGGGTGCTGCTGCACCAGAAGTGCGGCCAGTTTAGCCCTTTGCATCAGGAAGACCAAAAACACACAGGCCCTGCGGTTTAGGCAGG
Organism: Alcaligenes faecalis; assembly: GCF_009497775.1. NCBI lineage: Bacteria > Pseudomonadati > Pseudomonadota > Betaproteobacteria > Burkholderiales > Alcaligenaceae > Alcaligenes > Alcaligenes faecalis. The sequence continues at coordinate 1,455,964 of NZ_CP031012.1, read as the reverse complement.
GCCTGTGATGGGAGCTTAATTACATCGTAGGCATCAGCAATTCTGGTAGCCAGGTGGACAGGATGGGAATGTAGGTGACCATGACCAGCAATACCAATAGGATCAGGAAGAACGGTGTCGTGCCGCGTATCACTTGCGACAAAGGCACTTTACCTATGTCCGACACCACAAACAGGTTCAGACCCAAAGGCGGGCTAAGCAGCGCAATCTCCATATTCACCACCACCAGCACACCAAAGTGAATAGGGTCGATTTGCAGCGGCTCCAGCAAAGGCAGCACCAGCGGCATCATGATCATCAGGACCGACAGCACTTCCAGGAACATGCCCAGGAACAGCAGAACCAGGTTCAGGAACAGCAGGAACTGCCAGCCCTTGATATCCCAGTCATGCAGTTGCCCCACCAGCTTGGCACCCAAACCGCTTTCGGTAATCCAGTGACCGAATGGCAAGGCCACCGCCACAATAATCATGATCACCGCGGCGTTACGCACACCCACTGCCAGCACCGCAAAAGTCTCTTTGACGGTAATGCCTTTGTAGACAAACAGCGCCAGAAAGTAAGCCACTACCGCCGAGACCGCTGCGGACTCGGACAGCGTCATGAAACCGCCGTACAAGCCACCCAGCACGATCAGGGGGATCAACAGGGTCGGCAAGGCCAGCAAGGTTTTATGCAGCTTTTCACCACGGCTGATGGTGCTGCTATCAATGGCGTAATTATTCTTGCGGCTGAACCAGATGATGTAGCCCGAGATCATCACAATCTGCAAAATCGCCGGGATGACGCCTGCCAGGAACAGGCGGGGAATCGACACATCCGCCAGCACACCGTAAATCACAAAGGCCAGCGACGGCGGAATCAGAATGCCCAAAGTCCCAGCCGATGCCACTACACCAGAAGCAAAGCCACCGGAGTAACCGCTACGCAGCATGGCGGGAATCAGGATGGTGCCCATGGCAATGGCCGTGGCCACCGAAGACCCGCACATGGTGGCGAACAAGGCACAGGCGGTAATCCCGACCAGACCCACGCCCCCACGAATCTGCCCCACCCAGGCCTGAGCCGCATCGACCAAGGCACGGGCAATACCCCCACGCTCCATGAACGTAGCGGCAATGACGAAGTACGGAACAGCCAGCAAGGGCACGGAGTTCAGCTCATCAATCAGGCGTTGTGCCAAGGACAGCAAAGCATCATCCTGATAGAACAGCACTACACCCGTCGTACCCAACGCCAAAAAGATAGGTGCACCGATAGCCAGCAAGGCCAGAAAACCCAGAAACACAATCCCGATCATGATTGCATCTCCTGGCCTGCCGGCGTGCGCAGGCAGCGGAACAAGAGGAGCAGATAGCGCAGGCTCATCAGGCTCATGCCTACCGGCAAGGCTGCGGTGTAAATCCACAGCGGAAAGCGCAAGCTGGTCGAGGACACATCACCGAACTCATAGGCTTCCATGGTGATCTGCACACCCAGGTAGCTCATCAACATGGAGAACAGCAGGCCCAGCACATAGGTAAATAGAAACGCCTTGTGCTTCAAGCTGGGCGACAAATAGTTCAGAACAATATCGGCCTTGATGTGCCGCCCTTGCGCCGTAATCACGCCCAGGGACAAGAACACGGCCCAGATAATCAGATACACCTGGATTTCATCACTGGCCGTAATGGCGTGACTGCTGCTGGTGTTGCGCAGGATGACGTTATACAAACAGACCAGTACAGCCAGTAGTCCCAGTAAACCCACGATCACATCTTCGACTCGCTGCAGCGCGGAGGGAGGCGTGGCCTCCCCCAAGGCTGGCGTGTCCTTATTGGTACAGGTATTGGACATGCTCACGCCTTTTTTGTTTTAGAAGTCCACGTTGGCCGCTTGGAGTTCTTGCTTGGCCAACTGCTCGGCCTCGGCGTCAATCTTCATGGCTTTGACCAACGCGTCCTGAGACTGGCTCAGCTTCTTGCGCGCTTCGGTACGGGCGGCTTCATCCGGGCTGAATGCCTGAATCCCGTTCTCCTGCAAGGTCTTGGCTGCATCCAGCTCGACTTGCTTGACCATATCGCGCTGCTCTTTCACCGCGACTTGCCAGGCTTCGGTAATCGCAGCCTGAACTTCAGGGCTTTGCTTTTTCCAGAAACGCTCGCTGACCAGAGGCACGTATTGCGCCATCATCTGGTAATCGTCAAAGCTGTATTTCAGGCCCGAGTCCCACAGCTTGGCAGTACGCACACCCTCGCGGCTGCTGGCAATGGCGTCGATGGCGCCTTGGCTCATGGCCATGGGCAAGTCGGAGAAAGGAATCATCACCGGCACACCGCCCAGCGCTTCGATACGGGCCGAGAAAGTCGTGCCACCCGAGTACTGGATTTTCATGCCTTGCAGTTGGTCGTAGGAACGGACTTCTTTACCTGTGGTGTAGAAATGGATGGAACCGGCATCCGCCCAGTTACCCAAGACTTTCACCTTCAAGCGGTCTTCAATTTTCTGGTTGACCAAGGCTCCCAGCTTGCCATCCATCAAACGGTGGGTGATCTCGGGGTCCACGCCGTAGAACATGGGCAAGGCCGTAACCGCCGCACTAGGTTCACTGCCTTCCAGCTGCCAGGTGCCGGGCAAGCCCATTTCAATCGCGCCCTGGCGCAAGGCTTTAGGCACATCACGGTCACGGAACAGCTGGGCGCTGGGGTAGACCTCGACCACCAACTGGTCCCCTACTCTTTTTTGCAGCTCGGCCACAAAGACTTCCACGCCTTTATTGCGCACGTGGTTGGGGTTGGTATCCAGAGAGATCCGGAATTTATCCGCTGCATGAGCAGCAGGCGCAAGCGTCAGGGCAAGGGCGAATAGCCCCGCGCAACGCAAAGGAGAAATGCGATGTGAAGACATGGTTTTTTTCCTGGTGGTAGAGGTAGTTTCTGCAGCGAATCGTTTTAGTTTTTACCGAACAAGGCATGCCCGGCGGCTTCCAGGCGTTGGGCAACGGCCAGCAAACGCCAGTCATCCCCCTGCTTGGCAATCAATTGCAGCCCGATAGGTGCGCCGTCCTGCGCCACGCCCCAAGGAATGGAGATGGCAGGCGAACCCGACAAGCTAAAAGGCATGGTCAGTTGCGTGACAGCCGTGTGCAGAGGGTAGGTTTTATGACCAATCTGCACTTGCGTCGCGCCGACTTTCGGAGCCGGACAACGCATGGTCGGACAAATCAGAATGTCGACCTGATCAAACAGGGCCTCGATGCGGGCATTGAATTCAGTACGCAGTTTTTGCGCGCGCAGATACCAGGGAGCAGGCAGAAAGTGCCCAATCTCCAGCCGGATACGGATTTCTTCACTGATCTGCTCGGGCTTTTCCTGAAGGCGGTCGGTGTAGGACGCAGTGGCCTCGGAAGTGATGATCATGAACTGCAAGGCGGCCGCCATATGGGCTTCGGGCAAGAGAATGTCCTGCACGCTGGCTTTGTCCTTTTCCAGACCCAGACAAGCCTGATCCAGTGCTTGCAGCACTTGAGACTCCAAAGGCTCCGCGAAATAGCCCCCCAAGCGACCCACGCGAATACCGTCCAGATTGTCTACTGCCCAGTCCGGCTCTTGCGGCAAATCCAGCAGCCCGGCATACACCAGAGCGCAGTCCTGCACGTACTTGGCAATGGGCCCCAGATGATCCAGGCTGGGCGCAACATCAATAGACCCGTCACGCGGCACGCTATCGTAGGTAGGCTTAAAACCCACCACGCCACAGCAAGCAGCAGGCAAACGGATAGACCCGCCCGTGTCAGTGCCCAAGGTAACGCGGCACACATCCGCAGCCACAATCGCGGCAGAACCACCGCTGGAACCGCCGGGAATGTGCTCAGGTGAAGCAGGATTGATCACACGGCCATAACGAGGATTGTTGCTGCTGGCCCCAAAAGCCATCTCGTGCTGATTGGCCATGCCAATCACCACGGCCCCCTTGGCACGCAAACGGGCCACGCTCAAGGCATCCTGCGTCACAGGCTCAACATCCCCCGAGGCGCTACCCGCCGTGACCGCAAACCCCGCAACCGCCGTCATGTCTTTAACCGCAATGGGCAGATTGTGCAGATACCCCGCCTGCCCGTTTGGCGCTGTCTGCGCCAAGGCGGTAAACAAGTGCAAGTCAGGATTCAGATCCTTGGCACGCTGCAAAGCCTGCTCCGGTTCAAGAGCAATGGCAGGCAAACTGAACTGCGCACGCGTTACTGTGCCCTGCGCGTCTTTGATCTGCGCGGGACGAGCCTGATAAGGCTGTGCCTTGCTGAGGGGCAATTGCAGAAAATGTTGGATTTCCGCTTCGTTAATTGCTAAACGTTGTACCCATTGCTCGGCGGTGGAAGGCTTGGTCAAAGGCTGTTGAATCCAGCCTGCGTACTGCTCAAATGTGTAGCGTAGGTCCGCCTGCGTTGTGCTGGCCATTGTTTTGTCCCCTGGGCAGTTTTTTGCCGTAGTTTCATCAGATGAAACTCGTGTATTATTTTCATAAAAATCTATCAGAGGAGTTGGGTGATGTCAAGAAAGGACAGTCCTGAACAAGCCGTACAAAAACAGTCTGCACCGGCTGGTGTCGCGGCTTTGGAACGCGGTCTATCAATCTTGCGCACCCTGGGGCAGCAAGAAGGGCTGAGCCTGACGGAAATCGCCCAGCGCAGTGATTTAAACAAGGCCACCGCCCTGCGATTGCTGCGGACCCTGGAGCAACAAGGCTTTGTGTGGCGGGATGGTCGGCAGCTGTATTACTTTGGTTATGCGCTGGCCGTCATCACCCGCAACCTGAGCATGGACAACTGGCTGGCCAGCAGCATGCAGCCGGAGCTGGATTGGCTGGCCAAACAAACCGGCGAGACGGCATCGTTTTTCAATTGCAGTGGCGAGCAGCGTTTGTGTGTGGCGGTCGCCATGGGATGGCGGGATGTGGGGCACCGTTTGTGTACGGGGGATACCCTGCCCATGACAGGCGCCAGCGGGCATGTGCTGACGGAGTTTAGCGATGGCCGCCCCAAGGATTATGAGTTCAAGGTTTTCCAGTCCCTGGGCGAGCGCGTGGCGGAACTGGCTGCTTTGGCGGTGCCGGTGTTCAGTGGCGACGGGAAATTGCTGGGGGCCTTGGGGCTGTCGGGGACACGAACACGGTTTCAAGAGGATGAGTACAGGCAGGAGCTCTGTGCGCACTTAGGAGCTTCTTTAAAACGCATACACAGCGCCGTGCCCTGAACTCCATGCAGGCCACATCCGGGGGATGTGGCCTGCTCCCTTGCCACAGTCTTACTACCCTCGTCCGGCTGTTATTCCACCAGAGCAGATTGAGGCATAGGAACCAAATCCCTACTACCCACGCCGGGAGCCCCTTCAACTCGATCCCGCCCCGCCGCCTTACCCTTGTATAGCGCCACATCCGCTTGCCGCAACGCGTCCTCCAAGCCTTGCGCACCATGAAACGCCGGTGAAATCCCAATCGTAATCGTGCAATGTAACGGCTGCTCCAGACCTGGCAGCTTGATCACTTCATTTTTCAGCCTGGTGCGCAAACGCTCGGCCAAACGCCAGACACCGACTTCATCGGTCTCCAGGCAAATAGCCACGAACTCCTCGCCCCCGATACGCCCGGTCAAATCCCCGCGACGCACCGTGGAAGACAAGAGGTCTGCAACATGGCAAATCACCCCATCCCCTGCCTGATGCCCATAGCTGTCGTTAATTTTCTTGAAATGGTCGATATCGATCAGCAGCAGATAAGCAGGGACCGCGCTGCGCGTATTGAAGTACAGGTGCAGCGCCTCCATCAAACCCCGACGATTGAACAGATTCGTCATAGGATCGCGCGCAGCCCGATTACGCAGATCATCCGTCAGCCGTCGCAGCACCAACCAGACAATCGAAGGCGGCACTATCGTCGCCAGCGTAGACATATAGATGTAGAAAACCAGTTGGAAACGGCTATCCATTTGCAGCGCATCCAAACCGCCATCCAAGATTTTCAGAAACTTGAGCGCGTTAAGAATGCAGATCCCGCCAATCAGCAAGGCGAAGAAAATCATCTCCCCGTGCAGGTCCTTGGCAAACGTGCGTACCCCATAAATAACCGTGATCGTCATCACCAAGAAAAGCAAAGACGCCATTGCCGCCAACATGGCATAACGGGCTGTCGGCCCCAGGCCCCACTGCACCATCCATTGCAGCAGACCATAGGCCACAAAAAACAGAATCAAGGGGCGCCACAACGGAACCGGCCGCCCAAAAAACCGCATGGCACCCAGCCAATAGGCAATGGGTGAGGCCAGCGTCAGGTTGTGATTGATGACACTCAGCAAGCTCCAGGCCGGGCCTCCCTCCAGCAGTTGCAGGATGTAGGCCAAGGCCAGCAAAAGATTACCTGCCGCAAAGAAATCCATCCCCATCCGGTTGTCAGGCAAGCGTCGGCTGATCAACAAGAACATGACTGAGAAGCACAAAAGATGTGCGCACAGCATGCCAACAAGAACGGAAGCGACCATAGAAAGAAGTAGAAAAAGAAAACGGAATTCCTGCGCCTGGCCACCGTCATCAAGCCAGTGAAGCATCAACAGGGGAAGAACGATTGTAAGTGTTTTTTACTGAATGCCTAAGTTCACTATTACGATCAACGATAAACCGGGCAGTCTCTAGCGCCTCCGGCTTCAAATCGCCGAGTAGCCAGATCTTGAGGCAACAACAGTCTATGCAGACACCAATCCCAAACAGCCTCAACAGACTCTCGGGCCGATACCGAGCGCTTGCGCACCAAGTAGAAATCCGCCCCCAAAGTCCCCGCCTCCGCCACCTGCACCAAGCGGCCTGTTGCCAGGTCTGTCGCCACAAAAGCCTTGCACGCCAACGCCACACCTTGACCCGCGATCGCCGCATCCAAAGCCAATGTTGTCTGATTAAATACCGCCCCCGGTAACTTGCCACTGGTTTTCAGAAACGTAGCCCAATGACCTTGCGCATCATGCAATAAGGGCAGAGAGCGTAACTGCTCCAACGACAAAGGAAGAGCGGCATTACCCACTAATTGGGGGCTGGCCACAGCCACTAAATCCTGACGAAACAGCAACTGTGCCTCCAGGTCCGCCGCAAACGGGGGGCGAGTAAGGCGTACAGCGATATCGACCTGATCACGCTCGAAGTCCGACAAGGCTTCGGTTGCTACCGTGCGCAACTCCACATCAGGCAACATCGCTTGCAAATCCCCCAGGCGAGGGATCAATAGTTTGGCAGCAACGGTAGGCGTCACACTGATCGTCACCGAATCGGGTCGCACCAACAAACGCCCTGTCGCCTCCGCCAGGGTATCGAAAGCACGAGTTACCTCGGCCAGATAGGCAGCGCCCGCCAAAGTCAGTTGCAAGCCACGCGGATGACGCTGAAACAGCGCCAGCCCCAGATGTTCTTCCAAGGCCCGGACTTGCTGGGCGACAGCACCTTGAGTCACACCCAGCTCATCCGCTGCGGCACGGAAACTCAAACGACGGCCAGACACTTCAAAAGCACGCAAGGCATTGAGCGGAGGCAAGGAGCGGCGAGATTTGGTCATATTCTGTCAGTAGTTTTTCTACACCCTTGAGGGCTTATTTATCGCATGATTTTTCTGCTTTAGGCTGAAATAATAGTACCAATCTCAACACACGGAGGCTCTCATGACTGTAGAAAAAGTAGCACTTATTAGCGCAGGCGGCTCGGGCATGGGCGCCGCAGCGGCCCGCAGGCTGGCTCAAGATGGCTACCGCGTCGCCATCCTGTCCTCCTCCGGCAAGGGCGAAGCCTTGGCAAAAGAGTTAAGCGGTATAGGTCTGACAGGATCGAATCAATCCAACGAGGACTTGCAGCGACTGGTGGACCTGACCATGCAACGCTGGGGGCGTATCGACGCCTTGGTCAGCTCCGCCGGACATGGCCCGCGAGGCCCGGTTCTGGAGATCAGCGACGAAGACTGGCACACAGGCATGGACGTCTACTTTCTGAATGCCGTACGTCCCGCACGACTGGTGGCCCCCATTATGGCCGCGCAAGGTGGCGGGGCTATTGTGAATATTTCTACAGCCTGGGCGTTTGAGCCTGCGGAGATGTTCCCTACTTCCGCCGTATTCCGCGCCGGGCTGGCCAGCTTCACCAAGATTTTTGCGGACAGCTATGCAGCCAAGAATGTACGCATGAACAACGTGCTGCCTGGCTGGATTGATAGCCTGCCTGCAACCGAAGAACGGCGAGAGAGCGTGCCTATGGGACGCTATGGCAAAGCCGAGGAAATTGCGGCGACGATTGCGTTCTTGTTGTCGGATGGAGCTGGCTACATTACGGGCCAGAACATCAAGGTGGATGGTGGGCTGACCCGGTCGGTGTGAGCTAGCTAAATCTGCTTAGGCTGCGGTGCTCACGCCAAATAAAGGGGGGTTAACGCGCTTGCCCGTGCCACGGAACAAGTTTGGCCTGTAAACGACGCAAGCCGATTTCAAGCACAAACGCCACCAAGGCAATAAGCAGAATCCCCGCCATCACTACATCAGTCGCCAGAAACTGCCCCGCTGACTGAACCATGAATCCCAGCCCACGCGTGGCAGCCACCAGCTCCGAAGCCACCAGAGTCGACCACCCTACTCCCAGCCCAATGCGCAGGCCCGTCAAAATATCGGGCGAGGCGCTGGGGATAATGATGTAACGCAGCAACTGAACACGCGTCGCCCCCAGAGATTGAGCCGCACGCAATTTCACCGGGTCCACATTACGTACCCCGCCAGCCGTCGCAATCGTGATTGGCGCAAAAATCGCCAGATAAATCAGCAGCACTTTGGACAACTCGCCAATCCCAAACCAGATCACGATCAAAGGCAAATACGCCAGCGGAGGAATCGGGCGATAGAACTCAATCAAAGGGTCCAGAATGCCTTGAGCAATACGATTACGGCCAATCGCGATACCCGTAGGAATCGCCAACAGAACAGCCGCAATCAATGCCAAGCTGATCCGCCACAAACTGGCCGCCAAATGCTGCTGGACCGTGGCATCCATATAGCCCACCGAGAACAGTCGAAAAACACGACTCAGCACAGCCGGGGGTGAGGGCAGGAACAGCGGATCCACATAGCCCCACTCGGTAACGGCCCACCACAAAAACAGCACCCCACTTAAAGTGAGCAAACTGATCACAGCAATAGACGTTTGCCGAGGCTTGGTGGACGCTGATTGATAAGGCTTGGAATCGCCACCCACGCTTAAAGACGAAGCGCCCGACAAACCTGCGATATCGCCTGCTTGCAGAACCTCGCCAGCGGCAGAGGATTTCATGAATAATCTCCTAAACTCAGGACGAAGCAACAACGGGATGCGCCGAGAACACATGCTCCAGCACACGCTCTCGCGCCGCGATGAACTCCGGCGAGGACTTCACCTGACGCACCGGCTGCCCATCGGTGTGACGCTGCCCAAAATCCAGCGTCAAACGCTCCACCACATGCCCAGGCGTACCGCCCAAAATGATCAGATCGGTAGCCAGAAACACGGCTTCTTCAATATCGTGTGTAATCAGAAAAACAGGCTTGGCGCTGCGCTGCCAGACACTCAACAACAGCGTCTGAGCCTGCTCTCGGGTAAAGGCATCCAGCGCCCCAAAAGGCTCATCCAGCAAGAGCACACGCGGGTCAGCCGCCAGAGAACGAGCAATCCCCACCCGCTGCTTCTGACCACCAGACAATTGCCAGATACGGCGCTGCTCCAAGCCGTCCAGCCCCACCAAAGCCAATTGATGACGCGCCACCGCCTGACGCTGCTCCTTGGATTCCCCACGTAACGTCAAACCAAAAGCCACGTTCTCCAGGACCGTCTGCCAAGGCAGCAAGGCATCATCCTGAAACACCACACCACGATCAGCCCCAGGGCCGCGCACAGGTTCACCATCCAGGGTAATCGTTCCAGCGCTAGGCAAGGTGAAGCCAGCAATCAGATTCAATAAGGTAGTCTTGCCACTACCCGAAGGCCCCAGCACCACCACCAACTGCCCCGGCCCCAATTGCAGCGACACGTCTCGCAGCGCCAGATGATCAGCACCGGGATAACGTGCGCTGACGTGATTCAGTGTTAACTGCGCCATCAGAATTACTTGGCCTGCGAGGCAGCCGCCTCGACATATTTGCTGGTGGTGTAAGCCGCGTAATCAGGCAAGACCTCGTCGATGCGGCCTTGCTCCTTCAGGAAGGCAGAGGTATCGGCCAAGGCTTTGGCGGTAGGCTGACCCAGAGTCTTGATCTGATCAGCCGCAGATAAAAAGCCGCTGCCTGCCAGGACATTGGGAATTTCTTGAGGCGTCGCGCCAGTCAAGCGGGACAGCTTGCTGATGTTGTCGGCATTGGCAACCCAGGCGGCGGGATCACGTGTGTAGCTCTGGTAAGAAGCCAAAGTGACACGAGCAAAAGCCGACACAATATCCGGGTGTTTTTCCGCAAAATCCTTGCGCACCAACCAGACATCAAACGTCGGCGCACCTAGCTTGGCCAGTTCGCCAGAACTGATCAGTACCCTGCCGCTTTCCTTGGCCTTGCTCAAGGCCGGGTCCCATGTATAAGCACCATCAATATCACCACGAGCCCAGGCCGCTACGATATTGGCCGGCGTCAGATTAATGATGTTGACCTGCTTGGGGTCGATCTTCCAATGCTTGAGCGCAGCCAGCAGACTGTAATGACTGGTCGATACAAAAGGCGTGGCAATCGTCTTGCCGACAAGATCTTGGGGAGCCTGAATACCCGAACCGTTACGCACAACCAGCTCTTCGCTGGTGCCCAGTTCGGCCGCGATCAGGAAGGTCTCGATAGGTAATTTACGGCTGGCCGCAGCGGCCAAGGGGCTGGAACCTAAATAGGCAATCTGCACGTCGCCTGAAGCGACGGCATTGATGACTTCTGCCCCACCATCAAACTTGCGCCAGTCGATCTTGGCGCCGGTTTCTTTTTCATAAACACCGTCTGCCTGAGGCACGTTCGACGGAGTGGGAATGGTCTGATAGGCGACCGTCAGGCTGGTGGCCTGGGCTGTCAAAGATACGACGCTGGCCGCCAAGGCCAGGCCCAGATGCTGCAGAGTTCTCGTCAACGACATGGAGCATTCCTCGATTATTTTTGCGGCCGGATAAGCCGTTAGGTCGAGGAATCAGGATAGACAAAGGGAGGCTGCAGGCAAAAGAACGATTTCGCTTATTGTTAGTGCGCGAATTTATGAGGTGCAAAGATGGCTCCACTAAATACCCATCCACCTCAAAGCACAGAAGTATCCGATTAAATACCATCAAGCCCATGAATACTCGCAGCCGCACCGCGGCCTTCAGCACTTAATCGCTAGACTTCATGGACCTTCAAGCCACGAGGGTCGTGGTTCGCATTAAACAAGCCGGAGTCTAGCTAATGCAGAGGACGAAAGGCCGAGAAAACCTGTACAAAAGCCCTTACTCCTGCTGCCAAACCGCAAGAGACTCCCCCTGTGTAGGCAGCGACTCCTATAACACCGTCAAGGAAAAAAATTCAAAATAGCGACATTTTCCCTATAAGGTGAAATATGCCCGGCGACTAAGCGGCAACACCAAATAAAGCACCCACACCAGCCGTTAACCCCATGGCTAATGCCCCCCAAAAAGTCACGCGAGCGGTTGAGGCGAACAAAGGAGCGCCGCCTGCCTTTGCTGCGATCAAACCTAGAAAGGCAAGAAAGAACAGTGAACTACCCGCGACGTACCACATGAGTGCAGAAGTCGGGAGCAAAAGAACCACAAGCAAAGGGAACAATGCTCCAGCAGCAAAAGTCGAAGCCGAGGCCAATGCGGCCTGCACGGGCTTGGCTACCAACGTGTCTGATAAGCCCAGCTCGTCTCGCGCATGGGCCCCAATTGCGTCGTGGGCCATTAGCTGGGCCGCTACGCTTGCAGCCAGATTTTTATCCAAGCCTCGATTAACATAAATGTCAGTGAGCTCTGCCAGTTCCTGCTCTGGGTTTTTAGCCAACTCCGCTTGTTCACGGGCAAGATCCGCACGCTCTGTATCGGCTTGCGAGCTGACCGATACATACTCACCTGCCGCCATCGACATGGCCCCAGCCACTAGGCTGGCGACGCCTGCAACAAGAATGCTCTTTGCACTTGCTCCTGTGGCTGCCACACCTAGGACCAAGCTTGCCGTAGAGACAATTCCGTCATTTGCCCCAAGAACTGCGGCCCTAAGCCAGCCTGTGCGGTGCGTCTTATGTCTTTCAGCATGTCTCATGGGTAGCCCCAAGTTAATGTGGAATTACGTACAGCGCAGCAAATGTACCAACACTCTGGTTGATTTAAGCATGCGTTTTTAACCTGAGCATGCAATTAAAAAGTATCAAGATAAATAGTAATTCAATGTCGGTGCCAACATCATCCGCAGCGCGCTGTTTTCAAGGTGAGTTTAAGGTGGATATAGACGCAAAATATCTGTTGATACCGTGACAACTCATACCATAGATGGGACTACGGCTTTTTCTATTGCCCCAAGCCGCAGAAAACAAAAAAGCCACCCGGCTGGGTGGCTTTAATGTCCTGATTGAACAGGGGTATTCTGGTGGCGCATCCCTGATTCGAACAGGGGACCTGCGGATTATGATTCCAACGGTAATCTCTGTATTTTCAAGCGGTTAAGTCTTATTCCGCTCCGCAATCATGAGTTTTCCGGCCATTCTAATGCGTTGATATATATGCAAGTATTTATCGATGCGGAGCAGATTTAACCTTTGCAAGGAACCTATCGCCCGCCTTGGGGCGGGCTTTTTTGCGTCCACGCTCGGTAACACCTGTCAAGCAGTTAAGTGCTAAATTACTGTTTTTTTATACAGCAATTTACCATGCTTACCTACCGCGAACTGAAAGCCATACAAGAAGGCAACCGGCGCAATCAGGACGTGATGAACCTGTTGCGTGAGGTAAAACGCCTACGCGAGCTGACCGTACTTACCTACTCCATCTTGGGCACCATGCCTTTAAATGGGCTGGGAGAGAACAGGCATCGCCTCACCCCTCTCTTTGAGGCACTCAAAATGGAGAATGCCGTCCAAGGCTATATGCGTGCATCAGAACATCGAGACCGGCTCAACTTCCCTCACCGCACACAGGGCCGGGACGGCGACATGGCATACTACCTACAGCGCTACAAGCAAGATCCAGCAACCAAATCTTGATGGAGAAATGCATGTGTGGACGAATTAGACAAGCCCGCGAACCAGTTGACTATATAGAGTCGATGAACTGGAATCCTCGCAACCTTGGCAAACTGGCAGATGGCCTGAAGTACAACGTGCCACCTGGCACCCGCCCCCTCGTCATGCACCAGCTCGGTGATGGCAGCGATCAGATAGATAGGCTGTTCTGGGGCTACAAACCAGAGTGGTACAAGCGCTCGCCGGTGATCAACGCCCGGCTGGACACGATTTTGAAGAAGTCGCCGATGTGGCGAAGCCTACTCGGCAAGCGTGTACTTGTGCCGGCAGACGGCTGGTTTGAGTGGACGGGGGAAACTGGCGACAAGCAACCTTGGTTTATTCATGCGAAGAACAGTGAGCCGATCTATATGGCCGCAATTACGGCTTGGCAGCCTGGCAAGGAAGATGACGTTGAACACGGCTTTGCCATCGTGACAGATGCCAGTGCGGGCGGCATGGTGGATATTCACGACCGTAGGCCGGTAGTTTTAATGCCAGATGCCGCTCGCGAGTGGACTTCGCCAGGCACCAGCGTCGAATCGGCGCTGGAACTGTTGAGCACCGCACGGCCAGAAACGGCGTTCGCCTGGCACCCCGTCACCAGGCAGATGAGTAATGTGAAGTATCAAGAGCCGAATACTAACCAAACATCCGCTATTCAAAGGCCTATTGACCATCGTGCGAAAAGTTAACTTTTCTGACGCGAGAATCCAGACACGACGCAGACTACTGCAATGGAGCTCATTAAGTAGTAAATTCACTAACCTATATTGGTGAGCAATTTTATTTAAAATCCATGAAACAACGAATAACAAAATACTTTGAGAAAAATGTATTACCCTTTGTCGAACAAGGCTCATTTCGCTTTGGAACACTGCAATCTTACAGGGCAAAGGAAGGGCAGGTGTCGGGCCTAGACCGTATGTCAGATAACAGAGAAGGACTGGTCCAAAATGCTATTTTCCCCGCGGGTGGAAAAGTCTCCTATGCAAATATTGGGGGAAACACATTTGTAAACTGTAGCTTTACCACTAGAGGAGGCGGCGCCCCAATGATAGTGGAGTCGACTATAAATGATTTCGTATTCTGTGCATCACTTGGCGACTATGACCAAGAGCATCACGAAAAGTTGTTAGAAAAAAATCCCGACCTTAGTGAGTATGCCGTAATAGATTTAGACCGCTTTCTTAAAGGAATTAGATTTTCAGCGCCGCATCAAACTACACTCCGATACACGCTCGGTCACCCATGGCTTATACACAAGCCAGTAAGGTATGGGAGTACTCGAACGGAATATCATGTTCCTTCGACCTTCATCTATGGCCCCCTTCGACCCAGTTCCGATGAGTACGAAAGAACCGTATTTTGTAAGCCTGAGAGATTTTCGCATGAAAAAGAGTTGAGGGTAGTAATACGTCCCAACGCACCGGCATGCATATCAGATGACGAGCAAGAGCTAATACTTAAGCATAGAAAATTCAAGGCATCAATTTTACGCATCGGTTCAATTATTAATTGACATAGTTTGGCCGAGAATCTGCGCAGAGTTATAGGTGCTCTCACACACCAACCCAACTACTCGTCGACGGTCAGCCTCTGCTGCGTAGACTTCCGCCATTTCATCAAGCTCTCCAAGCAACTCGGCAAACAATCTGATGACGGTGTCGGCTGCCTGGCGCTCTGCGGCAGCGCTGGCAAGCGCGGTATCCCGACGATAGCGGGCTGCGTATTCTTCGGCAGACCTGCGCACCCGCTCATCAGCAGCGCGGCGCTCAGCACTAGCAATTTGTACCAGTTGTTCTTGGGTTTCACGATCACGGGCCTCCATTTCTTCAGTTAACTCATGCTCGATCTGCCGCGCCCTGCCCTCTGCATGCGCGACAGCGATCAGGTATTCAGTCTGGGCCTGGTCGTAGCCTTTCCTATGCTGGGCTGCGCCGTAGATCTGCAGCCCAATAAAAAGGGCTGCCAATACAGCAGCCCCAGTTATCGCAGACTTGATAGACATATCTGCCTCTCCGCTTCCCGACGTCGCTCCAATCCGCGCAACTTCTTGCCCCCGGCATACACCCAGAGCGGGAGTTGGTTGCAGGCCCCAGACAGATCGCCAGCCCGTAGCTTGCGCAACAGCGTGGACTTACCGTAAGCGCCAGCCCCCACGTTATAGACAAAGCTGGCCAGCGCCACGCGCACACCATCCGGCAGAGCTTGCGGCACCGAGCGGTCCACCACGCCCAGCGCATTGCGCACTTCCTGCTCTGTCAAAGCATCGCAACGCTCCGGCGTAGCCACATCGCCCAGCTTCACGCCATGGGTATAGCCGTCGCAGATAGTTGGGATACCCACAGGGTCCACATAGGCCACCAGCGAACGCCCCTCCCAAGCAGCCACCAGACCAATCGCGGCCGCAATTATCCCTGTGCCGACTTTAGTTTTTAGATCCACGCTTCCACTCCTTAAAGTTCCCCCATGCACGCTGCAGACCACCAACCAAACGGGCTGCCGACCGCAAGAAGTCTGGTAGCTTGATCACAATAAGAATCAGCACATAAGCCGCCCACAGCAGCAACACGAACTCTTGCAGCGTCCACTTGTAGATCAGTAATGCTGAGCCGGTGGTAATCGGCAGATGTGCTCCATCGTTGTGCAGCATTGGTTTCTTCCCCTTGTTTACGGTCGGCATGGCTGTCTCCCGTGAAATGCTGCAAAAGCAGCAGACGTAAAAAAAGCCGCTCGAAGGCGGCGCTCAATCAATCCAATCGGGCTCATTCATTGGAAGTCGAATAGATGCTTTCCTATAGAGAAAAGCACTTACAAACCATTTCGTTTGACTACAGTTTTACCCTACTTCGCTGGCTTATCCTCTCGGCTTCAATACTTGGAGAGGCCAGATGGCAAGCCGTAACAACAACCAAACCCTACAACTCAGCAAGAACGAAGAAATCGCACTTGAGCTCACAAAAGCTGCTGTGCAAAGCGGTGCACTGCAGCGCCTGAAAGACACCAACGGTATCCTTAACCGCGCACAGAACGACGCCAGCTACGCTGTCGCGCTGTATCAGTCTGTTTTGACCCGACTGGCCAAAGCCGACTCCTAATAAGTTGGACATCCCCGCACAAGCGGGGATAAGCCACAACCTGCGTCATGCTATGGAGCGCAGCCAGCCAGCAATCCGCTTTGCCCACAGATCGAATCCAACACCGGGACGCGGGTGGATACCATCTCGCAGATAGTGATCAGCTGTGTGTCGATTGACCGTTCCATCTCGGAGCATGTCCATGCTTGGGCTGCCCGTCCTCTGGGCCACATCGGCAATCGCTTCGTTCACGTCAGGGAGTGCAATGTTGTTTGCTCGTGGAACCCAAGCGTCGTCGGTTGTGCTTGCTCCACCGCCAAATGTTCTATATGCGGGCAACTGAAAGACGATGCGAATGTTTGGGTATGCGGACTGGATTGCATTGATAATGTGAGCCACAGAACCACGAAGGGTCATGCCTGTTGGGTCTGGCGTGTAACCAGTCCCTAAATCAAGGTCTGGGCGCGTCCAATCGTTCGTGCCGAATGCGATCACCAAAATATCGACAGTGGACCAATCCAGTGCAGCGAGCGCTGCTGCCTGCGGCCTGTTGTCGTCACTTGTTGGTGGCTGTGCCACTGCTTCAGCGCAATCCAGCAGGTATGTATAGTCACCGCTGCCAATGCAGGTAGCAATTGCATACCCGCACATTCCGTCGTAGCGTCCCATGCTTGTCGGATAAGCGGACATCCGGCATCCTCCGAAGCCGAATTTATGAACTGTTGCGCCAGTGGCTGAGGCCAATTGCTCTGGCCAGTTCCCACTTTCAACGATGCTGTCGCCAATCACTGCAATGACGGCTCCAGCTAGCGGGTTGTCACCACCGCCAACCTTCTGATAAGTCTGCCAAGTAGCAACGCCTGCACTTGTAATGGTGCCCGACCGCTGCCACACACTTTTCATCTGATTCCGATAACGCACGGTCTGAACAGCAAATGAGCCGTACACCTCAACGTCAACAAGCGCTGTTTCATTCGGTGCGTCTGCGGGCAGCCCCGTTGCCGGTTGCGTGAGCATGTAATGCCCTTCGTCATGCAACTCATCAGCATTGCCCTGCGCGACTAATCCACGGTAAGCATAGTTACGGGTAAAGTTCGACGCCGCCGTCAGGTCGTAACCTTTGTCTTTGCTCCACTCTGCCCCACCAACGGACTGCCACCGAAGCGCAGCATCACTGGTCGGGAATAGAGTTGTGATCCGGAAACCGCCGTGCAGCTCAACCTTCGCTAACGGCGTCGCACCAGACGGCCAATCTGCAGGCAGCTTCGTTGGAGCTCCTGTCAGTACGTAGGTACCTGGCCGTAATAGCTGTTTCGCATTCGCATCGGTCACACCAATAATCGACTGATCAAAAGGCATCACCCAACTAGTGGTCGCTCCACTAGACAATACACGCCGGGTCCATTCAAACTGCGGCCGATCAGTTTGCGATAGATACTGGGTCACGTACCAACTCACACCAGCATCAAGCTGTCTCTCTACCCGAATGACCTTGCCTACTCCCACTGGAAAGTTGGCTGGCAAATCGGGGTGCCCATTTTCAGCGGCACTGCCATAAACTCCCATCTTCAACAGTGTGGAAAGTGCTACGTTGTTCGCAGCGACTCGGTACTTGTAGTCAGTCGGCTGGAGCCCAGACCAAATCCATTGCGAGCCATCGGACACCCAATAGCCTTGACCAGGGCCGTTGGTGACCTGCGCCATAACTCCCTTAGGTTGTGGCTGGGCCGCGTCCGCCTCTTCCTTCGTCAGATACGTCTGCATGTTGGCGGCCTGACGGGCGATTTCCAAAGTCCGGTCTTTTATGGTCTGAAGGGTCTCAACATCCACACCCTCACGATTAAGGTTTTGCTCCCCAACCCCACCTAGGGCAAATTTCTCAAGTGTCCCGGCATCAATACTGGCATCCCGTAACTCTTGCGCGGTGATATAGCTCATAGCTGTCTCACAAACAAAAACCCCGCCTTTCAGCGGGGTTCAGTTGATTAAAAAGGTAAGGTTCAAGCGCGGTAATCAGCGTCGTTCGTGTAATACCGAGCGTCGTAATTAATAGCGGTCAGCGGGATCGTTCCGTCTTCGTTCGGCACATCCTTTTCTGTTACCAGAAACGGCCTGGCACTGCGCCGATCTGCGGCGTCCGCGATGATGTACTTCGTCGGGTTATACCCCTCGGTGACAATCGGCACGCGCGGTACACGCGCAAGCAATGCATAGCGCCGCCCTCCGCCATTCGACACTGGGATGCTCTCCACCAGGCCATCCGCGTTCTGCAAAAAGATGTTGTACGCGCCCTCGCCCCAATCAAAGGGCTGGGACAGCTCAATGGCCAGGCCATCCACGCTGATCACTTCACCGTCCTGGCAGAAACCCAGAGTGTTGTCAGCATTCAGGATTCGCTCGGATAGAGTCAGCAAATTGGCCTCTGGCAGCGCATCAAACTCGGTGACCTCCGTTTGATAGCGGATCTTGTTCCAGGCTCGCCAAGCGTGAAAATGCGCCTGCTCAGGCACCCGTACACCGACAGATTCCACCGACTTCGGATTGACCGCCGTGCGGTCTGCCGGAAGATAAATCGTCTGCACGGAGTCGTCAGAGGGTCTTACCCACTGGAACTCAACCCCGTCATACTGCTCGGCTGGCCCAAAAGACGTGGTTCGCGTCTCAGAACCCGGCACCTTGTTTCGATGGTTAAAGAGGATCGCGCTATCGGGCGTCTCCCGCTCAAAGTGAAGCCGCAGCACACTGCCCCGGCGGTAGGCCTTGCAGAACACAGCCTCGGCAATCATGGCCACGATCTCTTCAAAGGACAGGCTGTCAGCGTCAATCGTGTAGTTGAACTGAGCAACATTCACGCCAAAGTACTCATTGATCTCCGCAGCCGTCGCGTACAGATTGTCAAAGTCCACCTCGGCAGCCGTCCGATTGCCCATTTTAGGGTCCAGGCTGATAGCAGAAAGAATGTCAGCAACATTGTTCGTGGGGTAAAGCTCGCTGGTAAACGTAGAACCCTCAACACGCCGAGGCAGTTTGCGCGTCACAAGCGCATTCAACTTGCGCTCTTTCACCGCCAACGCCCCGTCAGTCGCAAACGTAGAAGACTGCACCATCGTCACATCACCAAAGTGCGGCTGAGCGACCGGAGCTGCCACGTACAAATCCCGCCACTTCACCTCGTCAACCACCTGCCCTTCGAAGCTGGTATCAGAATCGCTCGTACGCAGCATACGGAACTGCCAGCGCAAAGACTCGGCGCCCAGATCCACGTCCATAGTCAACGCACGCGTGGCACGGGATGTGCCCGAACCCTGCACTGTTCCATGAAACACCTGCTCAGGCCCAGTTGGATTGCGGTGCTCATCGAGCGGTACGGCATGCAATTGCACCGTTACGTCACGCCGGTATTGCTGGCGTCCGTTATCCGCGTATAAGCCATTGAGGGCCACCAGGTTGCAGATTGCTCGTCGGATCGGCGTTGCTGACTCCGCAATCATCCACCCTACCCATCGCTCCTTCTGAGCTTCAATTGTCACCGTCAACGTACCCGAGGCACCACCATACTCATTGGCCATCACATCCCAATCCGGGTTCACAGCAACCGGGTTAGACAGCGTCAACACGTCACTATTGAGGGTATTGATGGTGTACGTGCCGGACAAGTCATAAAGCGCTTCGCCCGAAGGTCGTGTCAATGTAGGGTTCCCAGTGGGGGAGGTATGAACATTCCCCAGCGGGCCAGGCCAAGATGAATAGTTCTGTGAAATATTCAGAGCTATCACAGTAGTCTTGCTCAAACTCCCAACGACACTGACTCCAAGGATTTCGTACGTACCATTAATATTCCGAGAAGCGTCATAGAGCTCGCCTTTATCGCCACCAGTCACACCAATCCAAGCGAAGGTGCCATTGGTAATGGTCACAACCTGCCCCGCCTCCCAATGCTCAGACTGGTCGCCGCCCAGAGTTAAGTAACCTGTCTCATAATTACTGTTAGATATGCCAGCCGTCTCTGCAGGGGCGACATACTGGTACACCCCGGATGTAACACGAGCTCCTTTTACTTCAATCACATCACCAGCCAGGAACTGTTCAGTAAAGTCCACCCTGCCATCCACACTGCGGATAAGATTTGGCGATTCGAAGACCATGGGAGACAGGACCAGACGCGAGGCATTGGGCGGCTGTAGTACCTGCCCGTTTACCGCGTTCTCACGCTTGGTCATCAGCACAGGCACATTGATCTGATTCCCAATGACTTGCTGTGGCTGCCCGCCGTTAGGCGATGTGTATGGCCCGTAGACCGCTACAGACGCCCCAGCGATATCGGCCACTGGCGTCGTGCCATCCCGAATGTCTGAGACCTCATAGGCACCGCGCCCAATGCACATATAAGCAATCTCTTTCTCGACGTGGTTCTCAAACACACGATGCGCACAGAGCAAATCCGGCGTTGAGCGCACGGTGCCATAAATGTCGGGGATGCGGCCGTTGACCCGCTCGCGGTTCACTCGGTCAGACAGGCCATTGTTTGGCGACTCGCTGCGGATATTGCGTGCCGTCTGATTCGGAGGGCTGGGGGCCAGCATCATCGACACAATCGACAGGGCAGCCGACACAGCCAGGCTTATCAGCATCGGAATCCACGTTTCCGGCCCACGCGGGAACACCTCAATGATGAAAGGCCCCGGTAGTTCACGTAAACGCGGGATGTCAGACGGCGTCACTGGTGTCACCACCCGCCCGTCCGGCTGATGAATAATCCGCGCACCTGCTGGCCACTGCCCAAACTCCGAGCGCAAGAACGTCAGCAGATCAGCGACCTGGTGGATCTCCGGCCCTGCCTGGTCTGGCGTGCGAGTGAGATAAACAGTTTTCATTGATAAAACCTGAAATTACGGTACGTGTAGAGCGAAGCATCAAA
The DNA here is from genome assembly GCF_009497775.1 of Alcaligenes faecalis. Lineage (NCBI taxonomy): Bacteria > Pseudomonadati > Pseudomonadota > Betaproteobacteria > Burkholderiales > Alcaligenaceae > Alcaligenes > Alcaligenes faecalis. Next base: position 1,434,737 of record NZ_CP031012.1, on the reverse strand, counting down.
GGGGAGAAAGGCTGCGCCTTCTTCGCGGATATGCAGCAAACGCCGACGCACACAAACCCCCATGTGAAACTCACCCTGCAGGTTCTGCATCAGCACGATGCTAGGCGCTACTGTCGGCCCATCAACACGCTGATAGTGCGTAAACAGCAATCGAAGATCGCCGGCCTGGAGCGTGCTCTCATCGATGGCGTGCAGGCGCTTGTCGCCTGTGAACCGCTGCCAAGCCTCTGCCGAGAAATGACAGCAGTTATATGCTTTGCGGTCGTACTGGCGAAACAGCAGATCATCGATACTCACAGGAACCCCAGCAGCATAGGAAAGCGGTCAACGGAATAACGCTCGCCGGTTCGCACCAGGTTCAAACTCGGTGCCCCAGCATCAAAAACGGCGCCAGAGGCGCCGATTGAGATGGATTGTGCTTGTAGCGTTATAGGCCCAAACATCGGCTTGCTCAGCCGATCCCCCCGATAACTTCGATACTTCACCGTCGGACGAATTGCCAACGTCCCCGCCTCCCTGGCCCGTGCGATCTCATCGCTGATCTCGTCATAGTTTCCCAGCGTCACGGAGATTCCGTAATCAAGCGTTCCACGGTCAGCCATCGGCCGCAGGATCATCGGACAGTACTCAAAGAAGGCAGGCTCTCCTGTCTCCGATTGTGCAGCCAGCCCAAATGTTGAGTTGCGCACAAGCAGACGCGACTTAGAGAAACTAGGGTGACTGATTTCCAAGGTCTCCAGCTCCGGCACACTGGAGGGCGAATCAAAGAAAAAACTGACGTAGTCAGCATCAGCGTCATTCATGTGGCAAATCCTCGTTAACCAGCTTATCGAGCAGATTCAGTACCTCCATGGCCTGATCGTATCCACCATAGATAATCAGCAGCGAAACGACGCTGCGCCAGTAATCAAGGTCGGCATCCGTAAATTCAGGCAGCGCATGGACTTCCAACTGAGCCGACACAAGAAAATGCGCCCCTTTTTTTTCAACAAGCTGCAATGATTGAGGAATGAACGAGGCGGTATAGCGTTTTAGTTCATGTGAATGAAGCATCAAATCCACTTGAAATACCTCAGCCGTCGATCCCCAATCACGGTAGAACCCCATAAACATGGAGTAATCCCTACCGGTCAGGTTCCAGGACGCGTGCACCAAATCACTATCACCAATGGAAGTGACTCGATTGCGCCCCTTACCGCCAGGCAAGGGGATACGGCTCACGCCATCGTTAAACTGCGCGCCATAGCCAGCCTGCAACGGCTCAAACGGTAAGACCTTCATACATCACCTTTTGCGCGATACAGCCAAGCTAACGGCCTGTTGTCGGGATAATCGGCTATTCGGGTTCGCCTGCTCGCGGGCCATGGCTTTAGGCAATCGACGGTCGATCCTGCGGTCAACTTCCAACATGAACTGATCATTCGACATATGCTCTTCAAACTCAATGCCAGACACATTATTGTTAATCACAACCCCTGGGCGCCATTGACCGCCACCCTGTACTGCAGGCGGTAGTGCTGGCCGCCCTGCCATCCCCCCAATCGAATGACCCGGCCCCTTCAGCGCCTGACGCAACCGATTGAAACCCTGCTCACCTCCGAGTGCGTTGATTTCATCTTGATTTAAAACACCCTCGCCCTTGTGAACGAAGCCGGCGAGCTCATACTTACCTCCATCACCGGTATAACCCCCGGATGACAGCTTCATCATCGGCCCAAAGGTAGCCCCCGATCCGCCACCCAGCCCAGCACCCAAGTTGAAACCGGAGCCAATCTTGACTCCTCCGCCAAGCCCCATGGCCAAACCGGACAGAGTGTTGGTCAGCAGCCCACCCAACATCCCAGAAAGGGGGCCTGTGATTCCTTGACGAACTGCAATTCGGGCGAGATCAGAAATAATGCTGTCGGCCAAACTCTTAAAGTCGAGCTTCCCTGTTTTGACAAACTGCACGAGCGCATCTTCCATGCCTTTGAATGCGCCAGCCACAGCGTCCGCAACCGACGCATAGATGTTGGCCGCTTCATCACCGTAGTTAATCAAGGCCTCTTGTGCGCCAAGCAACCAGTCCCGCTCTTTCTTCTGTTTCTCGCTGTTGTACCGGTCAAGCAGCGCCAGAGACCTGCCTTGTGCCTCATCCAGCATCCGCAGCTCTGTTTCGTACCGCTCACGGGATACGTCGCCACGGCGGAGGGCATCATCAAGGTTTTCTTGTCGTTTTCTGAACTCGTCCTGAATCTGGATCTGCTCGGCCAAATATTGACGGTTCTTTTCACCGAGGCCCATGGAGTTCAACTGGGCTTGATAATTGCGCTCCTGCTCATCCAGCAAGCGGCCATAGGAGACTGTCAGTTCTTCAACAGCCTTCTTCTGCTCGTAAGCAGCTTTGGCAGAATCGTACTGGCCCGCCAGGCGCACGGCCTCAGCCTTATCCCCCTCGCTTTTGAACTTGATCGTGCCGATTACCGCCTTGGCTAGCAGCTTTTCTTGTTCGGTTTCCAAGCCAATCAGCGCAATGCGTTCTCGCATCTGCTGAATAAACCGCTGCCCCTCATCAACCGTAGACCCTGGCTTCTTTGGTTTCTTGTCACCCCCTGAGCCAGTAACTGTTATAGCGCTGAGACTTGGTACCGGTCCGCCAGTTTCTGACACATTGCGCAACGCCCCAAACAGTTCCCTATCGGATTTTGCTTGATCACGATTTGACATCGCCTCGTAGTATTGGAGCCGCTGACGAGCATCACGAAGGGCAGCCTGTCGTCCTTGCTCACCACCGATCTGGGCCAAAAGCGACGGGTCTTTGCCTGCCGACTCAAGCGAGGCGATATCGTCACGAATACTCGCGACCTGTTCTGCATGAGACTTAAAAGGATTTGATAGCCCATATTTTCTCAGGGCATCAAAGAAACCATCGGAATATTGCAAGCCCAAACCAAACTGAACTGCGAGCTCAGCAACAGCGCTTGTTAACTCAAAAACCCATCCAATGATCGACGCAAACGCTTGCTTTGCATCCTCGCCCCCAAGCAAATCAGTTAATTCATTTATCGCGATATTCGCTTCATCCAAACTTCCATCTGAGCCTGTCAGCAGAGAATTGATTTGGTTCTGCAGTGCAGACAGAGCGCCGCCAAAGGTATCCCGTGCCGCCTTAGCAGCACCACCATAAGACTCTTCCAAGGCCTGCAGAATGATTCCTTGGGCCTCAGCAGTCTTACCTGCGGCCTCCAGTTTCTCTGCGAGCTTCTTCTGTTCCTCGGTGAACCGAAACCCTTGGCGACTCAAGGCAGTTAGGCCTTTGGATGGAACATCCAGGGCTCGACCAACTGTCTCAGCCGCAGACACGACAGACATGCCCGTACGCTGGGCCATATCAATTGCGGACTGCAATGCACGCGGAAACTCGTCACCAACAATGCCGGTAAAAGCCAGCAACGTTGTCTGCGCCTGGTTAATCTCCCCTGACGACACAACAGACAGCGCGGACATGGCATTGGCCATCTCGTTCAGCTGAGTTTTTGTATAACCCGCAGAGTTCCCTGTCGATCGAAGCACTGCAGCTAACTGGGCCTGCTCATGCTCCGCTTGCTTGGTCTCATTGATAATCTTTAGGTAGACGCTACCAACAGTGATACCAGCAATACCTGCGGTAACCAGCTTGCTCGCTTTTGACCAGGCATCGCTCATTGCTTTCGCCCGAGCACGAGACTTTCGTTCCATCTCCCGAGTTTTACGGTCAGCCACCCGCTCTGCCTCGGTCATGCCAGCAACAAAACCACCAATCTTGGCGATCAAGTCGTAGGTCAGCGTGCCTAGAGATCTGCTGGACATAAATCAATCACCCATAAAAAACCGCCCGAAGGCGGCTACTTCCATTCCTGCATAGCTTGTTCAAGCGAAATTCCCTGCTGGCCTCCCCTTTGCGGCAAGAAGCGATCAAAATCACCGCCCTGCATCGACCAGGCCACCAAGGCTGCACCGTGCTCAACGCGCAGACCCAAATTCAAAGACCCATGCTTCTCTCGGTAAGCCATCCACATCAAGTACTCATCGAACGAAACAGCCTTCTTTGCTTGGGCCACCGTACAGCCGCCGATGCCGTTGAGCACTAACTCACACCAGAGCTCGTCGGCGGCGTCGATTTTTTTGCGTTTACCCGGTTAATGGCGGCAATCAGGGAGAAAGCCAGAGTGGGGTCCAGCACGAACGCTTGCTCATAGGTCAAGCGGTCCTTGCCTTCCTTCCCCAGCCGGATGCAGTTGCTGATCATGCGTGCCGACTGGCTACGGCCATCGGTCGTCTTCAGCACTTCGTCCACCACACCAAAAGGCTGACGCACGACATGCACATCGAAGCTGATCTTTTCGCCGTCGCCACGAGTCCAGGTAACGGATTCTTTGACCGGCTTATCGTCGACAAACCCGCCCTGAGCCTGAAGTTCTTTCAGATCCATAGTCATGGCCCCTTCTTAATCCATTGAGAGCCGCCAGAGCGCTTAACCGTAGCGGCTGTGGTCACGATGGTATTGCCAGAGAAATCAAACGGAAAGTCGCTGACATAACCCTCGAACAAGAACCAGGTCCGGTCTTCAGGCAATTCAAAATCATCCCCATCAGTGTTCAGTGTCGGGACCGAAGTACCGTCAGCCCAGCCGACAGCCCACTTGACCGAATTACCTTCGTCGCTTTCCGAATTGCTCTCGGCCATTTGGAATAAGCGCAGATGGCTGCTCTCACGCGGGTCAGCGCTGACCGTTACCGAAGCTTGGCCCGGTGTACGCAAACCACGTTTGAATTTCTTAGAGTTACGCTCGGACAGAGGCGTATCTTCAATTTCATCCGCTGGGTTACCGCCAGGGTTGAACGCAGTGACGCCTTTAACTTCCAGTACAGCCAACGGGCCTGCACCACCGATTCCGGGGTCCAACAGGAACACTTGGGTTCCTTGAGTCAAAATGGACATATCCACTCCCAAATAAAAAAATCCGCTCGAAAGCGGCTGTATGCATAATCAAAGGCTAAAGTCTTGGCTGTACCCAAAGAACATCAAAGCTCTGTCGGTAGTTCTTTGTCTCTGGATCGCGGGAGGAACCGCGCCAAGCGACAATCCGGCAGTGCATCTCCAAAGCATCTCGGAGGGCAATAACGGCCTCTCCGGCCTGGCTGTCGGTTGCTCCATACACATCGATCTGGATCAACAGCTCATCCATATCTGGGCGGTGGGCCAAGTAGTTCTGAGGGCCACCACCAGGTATCACGCGATACACAGCGTAGGGATACTTGATTGGCGCGTCGTCATTTTCCCCAAAGGGATAAAACCGTGGCTCCGGCCCCCCAAGCGTCTGCAACACTTGGGGCCAGGCCTTCACGACCCGATATATGGATAGTTTGGTCATTTCTCAGCCAATGCCTTCTGTACCTGACGATCTACTTCCTCAGCAAACACATCGAAAGAGCTTTCAGCACTTCCCTCAACGGCAGGCCGCAAGAATGGCTGCGCCTGCATCTTCTCTGTGCCAAGCTCAACCAAATGCCAGTGAGGCGTGTTTCCTTTAGCGCCATCGTCTGGATTACCTTTAGGAATGCGGCCGCGCTCGGTCGCCACCCCCACACTTACCATCAAGTCGCCAGTACGACGTGTATGACGCCCACGTACTCGCTGAACGATGTTGTCTGCAATGCGGCGACCAGTTTCAGGGTCATCCACGCGAAGGGCATTTTCCTTGGCTGCATTGCGAATTACTCGCGCCGCTTTACCCAAGGCAGACTTCAGACCCTTTTGCTGCATCTTGGCTGGCAGCCTCTTGAGGCTCTTGCGCAATTCATCCAAGCCCTTCAGTTCAAACTCAACCATCAGACAAATCCTCCGAAAGAAGGAGAGTCAGATACTCGCGCCCAGACTCCTTATCAGGCAGCGCCCCCTGAATCAGAAACACTCTCCCAGCATGGAACAGACGCATCTTTTCTTTGATGTCAGCGCGGTACCGAACCACAGCTCGGGCCGACAACTTCGTTTGCGCAGCAGCGGCTGCAATGAAATCCCGAGCGGACAACGGCTCAAACGAGCCGCGAACAGTTACCAGCTCAACCCAAACGGGAATCACCGCGCCATTATCAGGGTCTCGGCCTGGCCGGTTCTCCTGAATAATTAGGTTGTGACGGAGCCGTCCAGCTTGCAGACTCATTTCGGTGTCCCGTCCAGGTAATAGCCAGAAGAAGCAGGCAATTCATCTAAGTCCTGCTCAGCCAGCGCCAGAATCAAAGCCTGATTCTGCTGACTCAAGGACCGTATCTCGACCGCCAACTCTTGCAACGCCGCCGTTTGTGCTGTGAGCGCCTTGATCAGTTCCCTCATCTATACCCCCATACCCTTTCTATAGGGCTGCAGTAAGTGCCGCGACGTCATCGGCAGCTCTGTGGCAATGGTGCCTGTTACCACCTCTTCACGATTGGCATACAGGTGCCCCAAAATCAACAAAATGGCGGCGCGGATGGCGTCGTTTGCAATCATGGGCTCAAGCCCTGCGCTACCTTCCAGCTCGGCTGCGGTAAGCTCGTCATTGCTGGCATAAACTCGCCGGTTTAGAAACTGCTGAGCAGACTCCTGCGCCGCGCCCACATAAACCGAAACGTCCTCGCCTGCTTCGATGCGCAAGTGATTGCGCACCTGCTCATCGGTGACAAGCATTACATCCCCTTGGATTTGTTGGCAGGCTTAGGCGCTTGCTTGTTCTCGGGGCTAGGTGCGGCCTTCTGGTCTGTACGCACCAGACCGGCTGCCTCGAGCTCTCGCACGGTAGACTCGGGTGCATCCACTTCATCGCCCGCTTGAACATTGAGGGCGCCGTGGACAAAGCGCTGTATCGCGATCGCTTTCATGAATTATCTCCAAAGGAATCAGGGCGGCCACACCTGGCCGCCCAACTTGCTTAAGGCCCGGCGGTGAAGGCGCCCTTCACGAATGCCTCAGGCCGATACACGGCCAGGCCGAGGCGCTCTTCAGCCAGGATGGTGACCAGGTTGTTGACGAAGTCGTCCTCGTTCTCGGTGGCCACGGTGACGGTGTCCTGCATGCGGTCGAACACCTGCGCGCCGAGCTGGAATGCGCCAACCAGGAAGCTATCCACGGTCATGGCTTGGGTAGACACCACAGGCCGGCCCCACAGAGCGGGCTGGGCCAGGGATTGAGGATTGGCGAAGATGTAGGCGCCGGTGCTGTCTTTGGTGAGCTCGATGGCCGCCCAGTCCGAAGGATGCAACACGATGCCTGTGGCTGGGAACTCAGCCAACTCCGATTGCAGCAGCGCCAAACGGACCGTGTCGATATTGGTCGCGCTGGGCACCGCAATAGGAGCAGCATACGCCGAGGCCTGAGTCATGATGCCGTTCAGGTTATTGCCCACGCCGGAGCCATTGAGCAGCTGCCCTTCTTCCACGAAGCGCAGCCCGTAGCGCAGGCGCTGGTCGATGTAGCTTTGCAGCATGGGCGAGTCCATCAGGATCTCGGTCGATGCCTTCACGTAATGGGCGATCTTGACCACTGGCGTCGAGGTCAGCTCGAAGGTCAGATTGGACTCGGGCTTTTTTGCGCCTTCGGCCACAGTCGCTGCGCTGTTGGTGAAGCCAGTCTCGCGAACGTACTGAATCAGGTTCGAGCTGGTGCGGCCGGGTGTGAGCAGGTCACGCACCGTCAGGCGACGCAGCGCGGGTGAGAGGATGCCGGGCAGACGGTCTGGAGCGATCGTATCGCCAGCGCTTGCTGGAAGCGAGGTGATCGCTTTCACGCTGCCAGTAAAGCCCTTGCGGAAGTTGCCCGCCTCGACATATTCCTTGAAGCGCTCGGATTCGACAAACTCGGCACCGGCGCTCTTATGCTCCTGCTCGCCCTGGGAGCCACGGCGATCCAGCTTCTGCTCGGCCTCTTGCAGACGGGCCTGCAGCTCGCCCTGCTTGATGAGCAGTTCATCGACCTTGGCCTTGGTCTCAGCAGACATGTCGCCCGCGCTCTTCGCCTCCTTGAGTGCCTTCTCGCCGGCGAGCTTTACTTCGTCGCCAATACGCTTGAGCTCAGCGGAGACGATTTCCTTGATTTCTTCGGGGTTATCGCCCTGAGATTTGGTTCGATACATGGTAGTGGGTCCTTTTAGAACTTGGGAATGACAAAGCCCTTGAGGGCATCGGTAATGCTCGCTTTTTCCTCGGACTCACTCCGAAGCAGGTGCTTCAGGCCACGGTTAGCGATGACCGTAGCCTGACTTTTCGAGAACCCTGCCTCGCGCAGGATCTGCTCAAACTCTTTCAGGGAAGGCAGGCCGCCCTGGGCAATAACAGCCTTGACCGCATCGATGCGCGCATCGTCGTTCGCCGGTGCCGTCACGACACTGATCTCCACCAGGTCCAACCGCTTAAGCGTTCGAATGCGCGTCTTCTCATCGAACGAGTCTTCACGCACGTAATAGCCAATCGAGAGCCCCGTGATGGCCTTGGCCTGCATGCCTCGGTAGGCCACCTTGGCGTAAGGTGCCTCATCCAGCCACAGCTGTCCCTCGCCAAACAGCCCGTGTGAATCCTCTTTCAGACTGTCGATATCCCAATTGCCAATGGGTTCGCCCGAGCGGTGCTGCCACAGGACGGGAAATGTGCGTCCCTTGGCACGAGTAGCCTGCAGTGACTCAGCAAACGCTCCGGGCGCCACCACTTCGTTGTAGCTGTCCACGTTGCCGAACACCGAGCCGTAGCCAGAAAAAAGGCCGTCTGAATTGACGGCCTTCACTTGATAATCGAATGCGCGAACTTGCATCGCAGCGGATTTATGCCTCATGTCTTGTCCTCTATGCCCAGCCAGTTTTTCAATGCATCCTGAGCGGTCGTGCCCTGCCCCAGCATCCCGATGGGTATCATGTTTGACTGCACAGTCAGCTCATCGCCACCCTCAACGGGCTCGAGATTCTCTAATCGGCGCACGTTGTTGCGCGTGTAAATCCCGTTCTGGACCATGGTCGAATAGAACTGCCCGCGGGCCGCGCTATCGCCCCGCAGCAGACCCTCCATCGCAAACTCGGCCTGGTAGCGCTGTTTCTCGGCCGGCGTCATCAGGCTCTTGCGAATCGACTGCTCAATGCGAACGCACCAGGGCCGCAGCACGAATGTCACGAACCCGATCATCTGCTGCTCGATGCCGGTGCCCCAACTGGTGGATTTCTCGCTATGCCCGACCATGAAGGGCGGCACACGGAACCAGCGACAGATTTCCTCCACGTTAAAGCTGCGAGTAGACAGAAGCTCGGCGTCCTGCGGGTTCATCGTCAACTGTTGAAACGCTGAGCCCTTCTCCAGCACCATCACGCCACCATCAGCGGACACCTTGCGCACATGCTGGCGCACGTCCTCGCGCTGCTCGGGCTTGAGCACGGCATCCATGGTGACCAAGCCGGCTGCCTTCATGCCGTTCTTGAATGTGTGAGCGCTGGCCTCATCAGCCGCCATCGCGCTGCCAATAACGTTAGCCCCCAGCGCAATCGGCGACAGGCCCGTAACGCCGTCGGTTGTAAACGCTGGCGTATGCCACATTTGTGCTTCCGCTATCTTGCGCGTCACTTTCGCGAAGGGGTCGGCGTAAGACCACTCTACCGCCCCCGAACTGGTGCGCTTGCGAGTAACGAACTGGGGAAGCAGAAACTCCAACGATGTGATCGCGCCTCCCGAGCGATGGATCTCGACATAAGCGTTTCCCCACAGCAGCAGAGAGGCAACATACGCCTGCCAGAAAACGGCGGCAGTCATATCGGCATTAGGCTGGGTGTGAAGCAGGCGGTACAGCGGATGATCGCGCGCCATGGTCTTTGCTTGGCCGCTGTCGTCATACAGATTCAGCGGTAGCGTGGAGAGGGTCTCAGATATGAGCCTCACACATGCCCAGGCGGCCGAAAGCTGCAGCGCGGAATTAACCGTGACTGTTTTTCCAGCGTAGTTTTTTGCCCCCGACCATTCTGCCCAGAAGCTGCCGTCCACAAGCGAGACGGGCACGCCCAGCCAGTTCAGCAAGGCAGACTTCACTCGCCCTGGCTGCTTGTTTTTGGTTTCGCTCATAGTCTCAGAAAATAATTGGGTTACTCAGAAAGTCGGCTAGATCCGCGCTATCCTCAACCTGACCACCAGTGGCAAACAGGGCCATGGCCAGCGCAACCATGCCATCGATACGGCCGGTTGCCTTGTGCTTGTCCAGCTTGCGGTTACCAGCGGCGTCCTTGGTAAGCACGGCATTCGCCGCACACATCGTCAACACTGGATGATTACCGTGGGCCAACCTACCGTTCAGTAGCTCAGACTCTAGGGTGTCCACTGCAGGCGACATGTCCTTGAAACCTTGTCCACACGGGGTCAGAGGCAGCGTTAATCCCAAATCGTCCAGTTCCTTTTTTAGGAACTCGATCCTCCAGCGGTCATATGCGATAACCTGGACATCCAGATCGGACAGGATCTCGGCCATATCACGCGCGACAAACTCATAGTCAACCGTTGCGCCAGGTGCAGTACGCAGGAACCCCTGTCGCGCCCAAACATCGTAGGGCTGGCGGTCCCGTTTGGCGCGATCCAGCAGGCCCTGCTCCGGCGTCCAAAAGTGGGGCTGCACATGCCATACACCGTCAATCCGTCCAATTACTACCAGCGCTGTAAGGTCAGTCCTGGCGGATAGATCCAGCCCAGCCCAAACAGGCACCCCATCCAGCCCGCCCGATTCGCCTGCATTCGCATCCCAAATGTTTTTACTAATGAACGGCGTCACCGTCGAAACACGCTGATTGAGGGTCAAGTTGCGGAAGGTATTTTCCGCTGATGGCATCCGCAATGCCTGCTTAGCCTGCTCCTCAACGTCCTTGAGCGAACGAAACAGGCCTAGCGCAGGGTTTGCGGCCGCCCATGCCTTCTTATCCATCAAACTGCAGTCTGCCGGAGCCGCATAGACATGGCTGACGATATGCGGGTCTTGAGATTTCTCCGCATCATCCAACCACAGCGAGAGCAAATCGGCATCCGTCGCCGCCTGAGTGCTGATGACGATCAGCAACGGATTCTCGTACGCGCCCTGGCTGGTCACGATGGCATCCACAAAATCATTCTGCGGCCCCTTTACTTGGCCGGTTTCATCCAAAATGGCCAGGATGGGGGAGCCGCCATGCGCTGTTTTCGCCTCCGCCGAAGATGCCGCATATTCCACATTCATCGGTAGGCCGATCAACTTCTTGCCGCTGGGGACAATCCGAACGATTCCCGAAAGCTCTGGCGAGAGCTGCACAATTTTGGAGGCGTACTTGTAAACCTGCCCGGCCTGCTCACGGGACATCGCGCCGCTCTGAATATGCGCATTGAGTTGTGCCTCAGGACCCACTAGATGAACCAGCAGAATCGTGGCAATGGTTGCAGTCTTGGAGTTCTTGCGGGCAATTGAAAGGTAAGCGCGACGGGTTCCGTGCGGGTTGTCGTAGAGCGCATAGAAGAAGCGCTCCTGAAATCCCGCCAGCTGGATTTTTTGCCCTGCCAAGGCCCCCTCAGGCACACGACAATAGGTCTCCACGAATAGCATGTTGCGCTCTGCTCGTGTGAGCTTTTCGAGCGGCAGCTTGCGCCACTTGCGCACCCGGGGTCGTGGTCCACATTTAATCGGATCTACTTTCACGACACCACGCGTAATCCAGGAATCAGGCCGCCTTGTACTTTCTCTGCAGCAGTGGCCGCCTCTGCCTGCGCCCGGTTGCCTTTAACTTGTTCGCGGCTCTTTCCTTGCGTAGCCTCAGCGTGGACCTGCAGCATGCGAGACAGCGCGACCATTCGTCGAGTCAACGTCTCAAGCAAACTGTGTTTTGGATTCACGATAGGAGTGCCGCGTTCATTGGTGATTACGTCGCCCTCCTCGGCTAGGTCGATATTCAGTCGCTCAATGCTGGCCTTTGTACGAGCCAGCTCGGCAGCCACTTCCAGATCAGAATCGTTCCAGCGGTCGGCGGCACGAGCCTTTGTAATGGAACGCCAAAACTTCATGGCTGCCTCAGGCACCAGCACATGCTCGGGAACTTCAATTTCATTTACTGCGCCGGCCATGGTGGTCACGGCGCCTTTCACGGTATCAACGCGTTGTCGTCGTGTCATGGCTGCAGCTCGCGCGCGCGCGGGAGAAAAAGTGAGTTAGCGATAAAGCGAGACTGGGGGCGCGGTCTCCTCCGGATTTGCACTAGACTTTTGACCCGCCCCCCCCTATCGATACCAGTGCGACCCTCGGTCCAAAGGCTGGCCAGACTCATCGCCGCCAACTCTGGTTCCTCTCGCCTCTTCCCTGGCAATGGTGCTGTCATGATGCAGCTTACATACCGCCTGCCAGTTGGCTCGATCCCAGAACAGCCCCTGGTCGCCTCTGTGAGGTTTAATGTGGTTCACCACAGTGGCAGGCTCGACCTTTCCGTCTTCCTTGCAGTACTGACATAGCGGATAGTCGCGCAGGAATGCTTCCCGTGCCTTACGCCACCTACTGCCATAACCACGCTCAGCAGCGGTACGCCGGTCTGACCGCCAACTGGGGACTCTCACCGGTTTACCGTTCACGCCGCTCACCTTGCCCCAAACAAAAAGCCCCACCGTTTCCGGCAGGGCTTGGTTCTTCAATCTTCAGGCTGAGCAATATCCAGCCTACGGGAAACAGTATGATTTCATCTAGACGCTTGGGCAACCTGTCTAGACACTTTAGTTGGTACGCCATACATGAGGTGGTCAAGCTGCTTCATTGCAAACTCTAGCCGGAAGTAATAGGTTGGCCGTGAGAGCCCGAGACGATCTATCTTTTGCTTTACCAGCCCCGGCCATACATACTGCGCAATCACTACAGCCTTGGCGTCTGGATAGAGTGTGTCAATCCAGCCATCCAAACGCCGCAACTCATCATCCACAAGCAGCGCCTCAGCTTCTGGTGCGCACATCCCATCAACACGCATATTCTGAAATGCTGACTGAGACGGCAACCCGAGGGCTGACCGATTTTCCCCTCGCTTCCAACATCCCCACTCACCCAGCAGGATCTCAAGCCTCGTCTTCATACATCCCCCACTTCAATCTTCAGATACCCGCGCTTGGCTGGGTCCAGTCCATCATCCACAATCAGCGGTCGAAACCGTTTGTCATCCACTCCCAGAGCTTTGGCGATACCGTCGATCTGCGGCTTGATGCAGGCCAACAGGTTGTCCAGGTCTCGCCCTCTGCGATCCGGCGACATGAAAGTCACTTTCACTGGGATGCGCTCCCCACCGATAAAGCGACGTCGCCCCAGCTCAACGGTTGCCGCCACACGCCCATCACGTCTTGCCTGCTCCTTGGCCGACTGGACGCCGCCCCAGTGCCGGCCATTCTTGCGATTGGGCATCAAACGCATATCAGGCCAAGGCAGCACCAGAGTTAATGCGGTCGCTTCGGTCATGCGGCCTCCCCTACTGCTGCTTGGGCCATACGAACGATTGCGGGAGACCGCCCCTTGGGATTAGCCACGATTCCCTTTGCCCACGCCTTGTGATCCTTCCCTTTCCGGCTGATTGCTCGCTGAGCCATTTCACGCATAGCCTTGGTCCCCTGCTCAGTCTGCGCCGCGCTTGATGGCGCTGGCAGTGCTGGCGCTGGGTCGGGAATGTCGGGCCACGCCCCCAGGGCCAGTTGGGCATGAAGCGCTTTCTTCCAGCGCCCTTCCATCTGCTGGTAGGCTTGGTTGAGCAGATCAAACCGGCCAACAATTGCAGCGGCGTGAAAGATCGCAGGGTGTGACCACTCGCCACGCTCACCACGCTCTCGCGCTTGCATACCCCGCACTGCTTCAAAAAACGCTACGTCCGGCTCCAGGTAGGGACGGCAGGCTCGCAAGAACTCGGTCAGGCTTGGTGGCCAGTCGTACATGCGTCGGCTGTTCTGGATCCCCAAAGCAACATCCACCGGCACAATGTCTTCCTCATCGAATGCTTCAGCCCACGCCTGCTCCCAGTTCGACATGGCTGCCTCGCCCACAAAATTGGATTTCCACTTGCCGGGGTACAGGCCGTCCATCCGAGCGTACAGGTGCTCCATCAGCGTTTTGCCATCCAGCTTGGGCACTGGCTTGAGCCAGGCACTTTCACGCTCAAACGTCGACAACATCACCACCTCCTTGGCATCCCTTCATCCGATCTTTGCGTCGCTGCTCCAGAAACGCATTCGGGTCAAACTTTCCACCCCGAGCCGCTTGCCCGCCCCCTTGCTGGTCCTGCGACATCCCCCGCGTTAGCCAGTCGGCTTTCCCTCCCCGCCAGCCACGCAGCATGCACTCGGCCAGGAAGTCATCAACACTGAACCCTGCAGCCTGGGCTTTATGCGCTTCCGCCCCCAAGCGGTTTGCAGCAGTCTGGGTCAACGGCGCTTTGATCGCTTTGCGGTGCTGCAGGTAATCGGCCCAGACTTCTGGCGAAGGATTCACAGGCCAGTGCTCGAAGCTGAAGGCTGGCGAACTTTCTTTTTTGGTATTTTTTTCTTCTGTAGTCTCTGTAGTAATCTCTGTCTTTATTAACGAACTGCCGTTTGAGGAGTTCGGGAGTTCCGCTTTGGGGGTTTCGGTAATTGCCTTTTCGCTGTTCCCGAATTGCCTTTTGGCGTTTCGGGAATCGCCGTTTTGGCGTTCGGGGTTTCCACTGTTTTGCGCCCCCTCGACGGCCTCGGAAACCAGACTGTCAAACGCATCTCGGTCGAGTTTGAAGTACAGCTTGTGCTCGATACGCTTGTGGGTTTCGGTGATAAGACCACGGGCACGGAGCTGACGACGCGCTGTGGCCTGCTCTTTAGCGGACAAGCCCGTTTCTGCCTCCCATTGTTCTGCGGTCTTGTACACGCCCAGCTCGGCGTCTTCCATGCGTTCATCCCAGTAGATAAGCTGAGACAGGAAGATGGCCGCATTAACGCCTCCAACCATTCGGGCCAAGGCGGGGTGATAGGCAATTGGACGCCCTATCGTGCGCATCAGGTCGGATGCACTTAGCATGTCACCTGCCTCCTCAAATACGCCCCCACGAATGTCTCTACGTCGCGGTCGGCTTGCTCGGGCCATTGGCCCAAGCGTTTCAATTCATCGCGTGTCTGGTGCAGCCAGGCGATCTGCAGACCCACTGCGGTGTCTTTGTCGTAGATGCCGCCCTGGTCGAGCTTGCTGTGGCAGCCGCGCCCCCAGGCGTTATCGGTACACAGCGGGAACATCAAAGCGTCAGATACTTTCAGGCCCAACCCTTTGCCAAACTCAACGCCATTCATGTGGGCAGCTTGGGACCGGTGCCAGCGGCCGCAGTTGGCGCATGGCAGTGCCGCGACGTTGCGACGGTGCTGCTCAGAGCGGAAAACGGCCGGCAGTTTGGGCTGGTGCTTGAAAAGGGTGCCTACGAGCTTGGCGACGACCATGGGCATGCTGGGGCCCTTCTTTTGCTTTGGCTTTGCCTTGAATGCACTGCGCTTGAGTGCATGTCGGCGCTGCAGCTGGGTACGCTGGGGGAGATCAGTTTTTTTCATCGATCTTCCCCAAAGCAATCCACAGTGATGCGCCCATGACAATGCTTGTTGCTGTCAGTGCTGCCCACAAAGGCATGGGGTAGCCGCTGAACAGTGCTGTCAGTGTTTCTAAGGCCTTCATCGCAATTGATCCTTCAAAGAGGTTGGCAGCGTGAAGAACAGGCCCATGCCGTCCAGAACGCGCACAAAGTGCTGTGGGCTCACCTTGGCCAGGCTGTCGGTGCCGAACTCTGCATACAGCTTTTCTTTAATCTGCCGCTGGCGCTCATGCGGCTCTTGGTCGAAAGCGACTTTCAGAACCTTGCATACCTGGGGGCTGTTGAACCAGCCGAGCTTATACAGGTCGGTGTAGTAAGTGCCGTAAGGTGCCTTGGTCATGCTGAGACCTCCTTACGGTGCCAGCGGGTCACGTTGCGGATGATGCGAAAGCACAGGCGGATCAGGTCCAAGGCTTTGGCCACCACACGCTCACGCTCTTCATGAGTCACACGACCGTCTGCTGTTGTGCCTGTGATTGCGCTACACATTTCGCCGAGCTCAGCGGCAGCTTTCAGTGCCTTCTCGTTCAGAGCACTGGCCTCGTTGTCGAATCCTCCGACCGGCTCTGGTGGGAGATCAACTACATGCAATCCGCCCTGCTGAGCCGCTGCGATGAGCCAATCACGGGCGCTTTCACGGCAGTCGGCCAGCTCTTCCAGCCATTCGGTGAGCAAGAAGGCCATGTCGATGTCCAATTGCTCACCACCAGTGAGTTTCCGGCGCAGGGACTCGGGATGGATCGACAGGCCGCGACGGTCAGAGAGAAATACGGCAGCCGCGCCAACGCCGCCTGGGGCCTGACGGACGGCACTGTAAAGCGCGTCCCGCCAGTTCAAGGAAGAAAAACGTCTTGTCATTGGGCTGAACTCCTGTGTATTTCAGCGTTTCGCCCCCTCCTGGTAATCGCTACAGTAAAAGTGTGAAAAGTGCGTAGTGATTGATACGGAGTGGGAACTACAAATGGAAAAAATCGGTCGTGAAACTGAAAATGCGGGGATGGATAAAAATGAACTCCCCCGCTTTGAAATCATTGATAGGGCTACTGAGCTGGCGTACCAGGTCTTCAACTGTCCTACCGATGACCACATAACCGGCATCTACGACCGGCTCGTTTGGAATGAACTGCATGGCCTGGGTGAACTCGGGGCCGTTACCGTTCATTGAGGTGGTCAATCCCGATCAGCTATGCTTAGAGATGCAAGTAACTAAACTTTTCTGAAAGGAATTGACCGTGAAGCGAGATATGGACTTGGTTCGTAAAATCACACTTGCTGCCGAGCAGTTGCCCCCCCCCTAAAGTGGCTCGAAAGCGTGGAAGGTATTGACCCTGCTGTTTTTGCTGAACACGCCAGATGGATGAAACAAGCTGGTCTCGTAGAGGCGACCATTACCGACTACCTTGAAGGCACCACAAACGCAGCGATAAAACGCCTTACTTGGGATGGCTGTAACTTTGCTGACGAAATCCGTAGCGATACGTTGTGGAAAAAGGCAAAGGAAACCGTTCTAAAACCATCCGCATCATTTACCTTCTCGATTCTCAGGGAGTGGCTTAAAACCGAGATCACTCAAGGCTTGCCGACCCTCAGGGGCAGCGCTTAAGGCGTCATAAAGATCACAAGCTGCAGCTCGCAGAATGCGATCCTCAGCACTGAGACCCTCAGCTCCAACTGCAAAATCCAAAGCACTGTGGATGTGGCGGTGGCTCAGTGAAGACCCGCTACGCCTCATCCAGGAATCAGCAAGTCCTGCGATGCGTTGCGGGAAACTAGACATGTGCGCCCCCTCTCGTAATGCAGTCAGGGGGACCGATGGGGATGCGGTCGTCGGGTTTTGGATCAGGGGTGTTGGGCATGTGGGGTTCCTCAAAAACAAGTGGACCAACATCAAGCGGGTTCCTCTGCGCCGATTTGCAGTTCTGGCGGTACAACGAAATGAGTCGGTTCCCACTTTCCCATCTCATGTCGCGTTGTGCCCCCGACAACAACCCAGAAATTGTGGGCTGTGCAACGCCTACCGCTTTAGCAATTTGCGCTTGAGTCATCCCATCTGACAGAAGGCTTTGAATGATATTTTTCCAGTCCATGCCGCACATAATATCGGAATACCGATTAATTAACAATCGGCAAACCGATCTTGTTTTATATCAGAATACCGATATGAGTACATTCGGCGCTAGATTACGTGAAGCTCGCAAGGCTATTGGACTAAGCCAAAAAGAGGTGGCTAGTCGAACTGGGATTGGCCAATCGCTGCTATCCGAGCTTGAAAACGACCACTACCAGACATCGGGGTATGTGTTTCTATTGGCATACCTATATAAGGTGAGTGCCAGGTGGTTAGCGGAAGGAAAAGGGCCGCGAGAAATCGCCGCGGTAGAACTGCTCGATAACCCAGAGATGGAAACCTTACTACGAAGGTTTAACCAGCAAGACGATGCAACCCGCGCGATGGTTGACCTGCTATTGCGGGAAAGTGATCATCCTAGGCCTCAGTGGATGACAGAAGGCACCGCCTCTGCCATAGAGAATGCTCGCCAACTAGTCAGAGAGCAGATGCAATCTGCCCGCTCAGCCAAAAACTGAAGTCAATTTCCATGTTGCATTGCCGAGGAGGGAGTGTGAAAAGAGGGGTAATTACGTTGACAACGGCCCTGCTAGTGACGCCGTCTCTAGCAGCCGATCTTAACAAGGAGATTCTTACATGCTCTGCGTTAACCGATAGCATTAAACGGTTAGAGTGCTTCGATAATCTTGCTGCGCGTGAACAGGCCAATGCTGATCAACAAGCAACAAAAGAACTAACGGATAGTGGCTCTACTCCGGATAATTGGGATCTATCTATTTCCCAATCCAAAATTGATGACACCACCACAGTGCTCCTAAGAACTAGAGCTCAGGAACCAGTTGCCGGACGCTTTAACCGTATCGCAACACCAACCCTGGTGTTGCGTTGCCTAGAAAACACTACCGTCGCCTATATCAACTTTGACGGCCTTCACATGACAGATATCCAAAACTATGGACAGGTCACGTTCCGTGTAGACAAGCAGAAGGCCTTCTCCCTGCGAACTAGAAACTCGACCGATAACAAAGCCTTAGGTCTATGGAGTGGTAACTCAGCGATACCTTTCATAAAGAGGCTGTACGGTGGCAACACCTTACTTGTCCAAGCCACTCCATTTAATGACTCGCCAGTAACCTTTTCCTTAAACATTGCAGGCCTGGAATATGCTATACAGCCACTGCGGACCGCCTGCAAATGGTAGGAACAAGCTCATCTTGATGAGCTAGCGCATTAGAGAAACTGAGCTTCAAACCAGACCCGCTTTTGCGGGTTTTCTTATGCCTACCCAATAAAGCAGCAGGGCTGCCCCCCAAAAAACGCGTCTCTCCAAGTTCTTCTGCAACGGATTTGCTTGACCTAAACTACTGTACACATATACAGTATATTTTCCCACATCCTCCCCGCCTAATGGTGCGCCCGATCAATCGAGCCCGACGGAGCGCAATTGTCAGATCCAAGAGAATGAGAAAACAATAGCGATATGAACAATAGTGCAGAAGTCTCGGCGCTGGATGCCGGCACCACAGCAGATATTGAAGCGCTTTCTGAAGCAGTCAACCTTGCTCCCCTCGGGGTCTTGTCGTCCGGCACTGTGGCACAGCTCAACGACTTACGCGCAAGGTTAATGGCATCTGCCGCCAGCCCAAAATAACCCCCTAAAGCAACAATCAACAAAATAAATCCCGCTCAATATCGGTATTCCGATTGACATTTAATATCGGCTTACCGATAATTCGATCAAGCTTGATTGACGGACATGCCAGTACAGAGGCATCGCGCCCTACTGAAAGCGATTGATCTTTAACAACCCACCTGCCGATGTTGCTCACCCCGCCTATGTGGGCGTGTTCGTCCGGCTCAATAGCACCCACAAGCATGGTTGTGGCTCTGCGCGGTATCCCTGCCGTCTCCAGTCCGTCAAAGCACGGTCCACGGAGAAAAAGGGTGAGGCGTAGACGGCCAAAAACGGAAACGGTCACGCTGGTTGGAATCCCAGCACTCATGGCCCCTTTGGTGGGGCCGCATCTGGAACCGTCCTACTCAGGGCGGTTTTCCATGCGAGGAGATTTTTATGTCGAGCATCACGGTATCTACGACCGTCGATATTGATGTAGATGTCGAGCTTAGCGACATCGATACAAGTGATTTGATTTCAGAGCTGGAGAGTCGAGGCGTAGAAGGCGTCGATCATGCCCCCGCTCTACAAGCAATGTTTCAGGCGCTGTCGCTGGGCCAGGAGGACGAGGCCCTGAAGCTGCTGCGCACTTATCTGTGTGATTGTCTTGGGCGTGTGATGTAACACCGCCCCCACTATAGGAGATCGGCATGTCC
This sequence comes from Alcaligenes faecalis, assembly GCF_009497775.1. Classification (NCBI taxonomy): domain Bacteria; kingdom Pseudomonadati; phylum Pseudomonadota; class Betaproteobacteria; order Burkholderiales; family Alcaligenaceae; genus Alcaligenes; species Alcaligenes faecalis. The sequence goes on along the minus strand of NZ_CP031012.1, from coordinate 1,414,746 downwards.
GCTTTCTGTGTATTTGGTATGACGGAATCACTGGCTAGGGAACTGGCGGCTCGCAAAGCCCCCCCCCAAGAAGGAGCTGGAGAAGATGACCGCAGAGGATCTACGACAGTGGTACGCAGATCGTGCAGCAAAAATCTTTGAATCAGCCAAACACCGCCAGGTGTCACCTGAGTTTGATGCTCCCCAGTTTTGTCATGACTGGATTGCAGTAGCCCGCAGGACGGTTGGCCATGATGGGCTGCGCGTAATGGTGCGCGGGCCGAAACCAAATGGGCGGCCAAATAAGCGCACCGGCAAGATTCCTATGGCATGGCTGCCCTTCTAGCCCTTTAGGAGGCCTGCTAGCACCGGAATCCCCACACCGAGAATCGCTTTGGCTGCCGAGCTTTCCAAAAAGGAGCCCAACCTGGACTTAGACTCCTCGTCACTTGATTCAGCCACCTTCCTGACAAGATCCTCTACCGTAATATTCATCACGATACTGTTTTCTTGTCCAAGCTGAACGGTATGCCCATTTAAAGTGTTGATGTTGTAAGTAGGGGAATTCATCTTATTCCGCGAAACCTCAGATTCGACGGTCAGAATAAGTAAATGATCGTGTTCGGTGCCTATGTTCATGGTCCCGTCTTCATAGCAGGAAATATCCTGCACCACCCAACCAACTCTCCCATTTCCCGCCTTCTTGTGAACGGTGTCCCCAACCTCAACGGGGGGCAAGACTGTATAGGGAATACTTATCTTTCCCCCATTTTGAGCTGTACCTTTAAATTCCTGCCCCGCAATAAAGTACGTTTCTCCGTATGTCTGGGAATCGAAGCTCATTTAATTACCTCAAGGCTAGTAAAAAAGACATGTCACGCATTGACGATGCCTTTTTATAACAAATACCAGGCGGAAAAAAAGTAAGCCATGCCCCTCTTCATACGAATTGGGGCTTTTTCTTTTCTCAACAGGAGGCGCTATGACTGCGCTCGCAAATTTGTTTATGTGGGCTGGCGTGCTTTCCATCGCGCTGCTGGCCGACAAGTTCTGGGTGCGTTCTGTGCGCCCTCCCCTGGCCGCTCACTTTGGGTGGGAGCCTTTGCCTGCTGAAAGCGAGACTCCGGCCAGTTGGTGTCTGGGAATGCCCACTGCGTTCTTTGTCATTGCAGTGATCTTGAAATTCATCGCCCCCGCAGCGGGCTTCTAAATATGGCTTCAGTCAACAAAGTAATTCTCGTCGGCAACCTTGGGCGAGATCCCGAAGTTCGATACCAGGCCGGTGGCGCCCCCGTGTGCAATATCTCGATTGCCACTACATCCACCTGGAAGGATAAGCAAACCGGCGAACCTCGCGAGGAAACCGAATGGCACCGTGTGGTGCTCTACAACCGTCTGGCTGAAATCGCGGGTGAGTACCTGCGCAAAGGCCGCCCCGTTTATGTAGAAGGTCGCCTGCGTACGCGTAAATGGACAGGTCAGGACGGTCAGGAGCGTTTCACGACCGAGATTATTGCCGAGCAAATGCAGATGCTAGATGGCCGTGAGTGACACCAGCAAACAACGCTGCAGCTTCAGTCTCGCTCAGCATCTTGTCCTAGCTGTTTCAAAGCATCTGTAATCGCCTCTTGCTCCGTTGCAAACGTCTGAGCGCTCTCCTTCAGCCGCCCTTCCTCAGCAACCTGCACACCAGCGCGGCGATACCTAACCGTATATGACTCCCGCCAGGCCCAAGCCCCTTCTTGGTCTTGTGTAATAGAAAATTTGACTCCCATACCAACTCCAAATTGACAGTTGATCTTGGAGCATAGCCCATCCTGAAAGGAATACACCCATGTGGTTTAAAAACCTGCGTATCTATCGTCTGGATACGGCATTTGCCCTGTCCGCTCAACAACTGGCCGACATATTGGCCAAGCATCAATTCGCTCCTGGCGGCAGCCAAGAACCTCTCAGCCTGGGCTGGGTACCGCCGCGTGAAGGCGGTAGGCTGGTGCATGAAGTGAACGGGCAGTATCTGATCTGCATGCGTGCTGAAAAGAAATTGCTGCCCAGCGCCGTGATCAACCAGGCAGCCCGCGAGAAGGCCCGCGAAATCGAAGAGCAGCAAGGCTTCAAGCCGGGTCGAAAGCAAATGAAGGAAATCAAAGAGCAGATCATCATCGACTTGATGCCACGCTCTCATGCTGTGCAGCGCGACACATTGGTGTGGATCGACACACGAAACCATTGGTTTGTGATTGATGCTGCTGCCGTGGCTAAGAGTGATGAGGTTCTGGGCCTATTTGCAAAGAGCGTAGACCCCTTCCCTGTTCTGCCCCTGTATACCGAGCAGTCACCCGCTCGCGCTATGACGAGCTGGCTGGTGGATGATGAAGCCCCCGACAATTTCACCATTGACCAAGATGCTGAGCTGCGCTCCACCGGCGACAGCGGTGCCGCCGTGCGCTACGTAAAGCAAAGCGCCGACATTGACGAAGTGCGCAAGCACGTTGAAGCCGGCAAGCAATGCACCCGTTTGGCCATGACCTGGGCGGATCGCATCAGCTTTGTGCTGACCGACGCGCTGGACGTCAAACGCGTGGCCCCTTTGGACATCCTGACTGAAAAACAAGATGTGACGGCCGTCAACGATGACGAAATCTTTGATGCCGACATGACGCTGATGACTTCGGAGATGGCCAAGATGATCAGTGACCTAGTGAATGCATTAGGTGGCGAAAGACACTAGCAATAGCTATTCCCTCGCTTCATATGAACTAAATGCGCGTAGTGAGAATACGCCAAATCCGATATCACTTTTAAAGAGTGTGACAGGTCAACAAAAGCCATCTGCTCTCGCGTCCCAATTCTCTTTGAGTTGGGCATACGACTCTCAATCAATCGATGATAATTATTAATTCCTTGCCTAAACCCGCTGAAAACTGTTATGCACTCTGTCCCGCCAATCTCGAATAGAGAAATACTGTCAAGCGAAGCTGCTGCCAGCCTTAAACCTTCCGCTTCCAGTTCGATCCATTTTGCTAACTCCTCAGTTAAATCCTTATTTTGAATCCGCTCAGTAATTGTGAGCATGTAATCTTTCGCAACTTCCATAATCGATAAATACGCTGCTTCACGAGCTTGGCTCTCTTCATCGGCAAGTCTACGTCGTATTTTTTCTTGCATGGTTGCTTGATGCTTCGCAACCATAAAAGCCCCTAAGATCGCGCCTATTGATCCAATTGCTTGGAACCAAGCCGCTATATGCCCCGCATCCTTTACCGGGTATTGCATAAACATCCAAACCAGCCCCCACCCGATTACCACAAATACGATAAACACGGCAGTATTTAACAACGCAAGCCAGCTTCTAGTGCGCATGCTCGTGACCTCCAAACAATTTCTCTTGCCTATATCCGCAAGGATCATAGTCGATCCTCATAAATAAAGCCTCGCGGATGAGGATTTACGACTACAGCAACACCCCATAACCCCGTTTGATTTACTCAACCGGGTTTTTTCTTTTCTAGGACCAAACCATGACCACCGCTGAATCTCCAGCACCGACCGCTGAAGAGGCACGCAAGCTGCGCGCCTACGTTTATATGCTTGCCAAGACCACCCAAGCGTTCGCTGACTCCGCAGGAATCGACCTCGAAGCCACAGAACTAGTGGTGGACTTAGGTCAGCCCGAGAAGGTGGTGAAATCAATCCGCTCCATCCTGGATGGTGCGCTGGCCCTCGCTGGTGAGTAGCCAGACAGATAAATGAATCTGCCACCCCCACTGCCATAGCAGAAGCTCTGACGTCCCAGTAGATGAAAACGGAGGCCGCATGGCCACACAAGCCGAATTTGCCCGACCCCTGCCCCGCCTTCGACACATCGAACCGGGGCAATTTTTTACCCTTCGCCATGACTCCGAGGTGCGCGTGCTCTTGCACAAGACAAGCACTCACGGTCATTTCAATAACGGATATGCATCCCTGTGCCATGAGCTGGAACGCTCTTGTGTGGTCTGGGGTGAGAACGGATGGGAAGCAAAAACATGAACTGCAATTGCATTGAAGAAATCGAAGCAAAGATCAAAGAGCCAGCGACCATTTGGCGCAAGCACCTAAAGGGGCCTGCCGCGCAGCAACCTGTAAGCGGTGCTGACCTAAGCAAAGCCCTGCGTGATCTTACCCGGGGCTACGTAAATCTGTTGGAAAATGGTCGGGACAGGATACTTGACTTAGGTGGACAGTGCGATCCTGTTGATGTGATGGAGGCCAGTGACCCGTGGCTGAAATCCGCACGCGCCGCACTCGCCCCCGCTCAGTTATCCGGTATTACCGGACAACTCGACCATTTACCTGACGCCACGAAAATGATCAAACCATCCGGAAACCCCGGAAACTTGCCCGAGCTCACAATCCAATGGCATGACACACCAGAAGCAGTACATCGCATCTTCTGGGAGAAAACCGCCATTGAAAACGGATTGACCTATGAGGAGTTGATCGAAGGCGCAATGGTAGGTGAAACCGAAGAACGACAAAAGGTTGACCTGACCTACGAACAAGAGATCCAGGCCATACGCGATCAGAAGTGCTGGGGATGTGCCGACACCGACACAAACCAAATCCATGTGTGGGCCGCTCCAGACGTAGACCGCGCTTTGTTGATTCACATGCTGGCCCACGAAATCGGCCATCTCACCGGCGAACCCCACCCCGACGACATTCAGGAAGAACTGCGGGCTGAAACTTTCGGCAAGGTCGCAGCCTTGGCGTATCACATGCTTCCATCCAGCCGGGACATCAACAAGGTGCCTGCAGACCCGCTGCAAGGCGCAGCAGACTGGCTGGTGAAAGATTGCGGCGTCTCTGATCCTGCTGGACTGGCAAACCGATTGGGCATTGGATACAACCGCGCCTGCCGCCTGGTGGACGCAGCCCGTAAGGAGGGGCAAATATGATCCCGCCAATCACAGACTCATTGGGCCGGCATTGGTCGCAACCAGACCCCGCCGGCTTTCTCATAGACGATACGCACGCGATCATGACGCAGAGGCAGTTCGACGCCCTGGCGGACTACTCCCGCTCCATGCCTACTGGCGTCTACCCTGGGAAGTGCTGGAAGGCCATCATGCGCGACGGACAAGCGCTCCTTCGGTGGTACGGAATTGTAGAAGGCCGGGACGACCTATGCTCAAACAACCAGCGAGAAATTCTGATAGCCGACGCAGCTCATAAGGAACAGACATGAAAAAAATATCTGAACTAACAGGAGCTGATCTGAATTACTGGGTGGCGCGAGCTGCAGGACTAAATAATCCGAAGCTTCGCCGTGTAGGACCTACAGAGAAAGGCGGCTTTGTTTTTGTGGAGCATGTCCAAACTGATGGGAACACGCTCTACAGCCCGAGCAGCGACTGGAAGCATGGCGGCCCGATCATTGAGCGCGAAGCCATTGAGCTAAGAAAGCATTGGCAGCGAGAGAGCTGGAGCGCACGCATCGACTCAGATCGCCATGGCTTGGCCCCCAGATATGGTTATGGCGAAACCCCTCTTATCGCCGCTATGCGTGCATCCGTCTCCAGCAAATATGGTGACTCTGTGCCTGCTGACGCACAGGAGGCAAACCAATGACCGTCACCCTCTTCGGCATTGAGTTCAATTACCTAGTGATGCTGAGCAAATTTCTTGATGGCTTCCTGCCGGGGCTCGGGTTCACGATGGGGGTAGCCGTCGTCTACTTGCTGGCTCTCTGGTTCTCGCGAAAACCCAAATCCAAGTACCGCAAGGTGCGAGTTAAGTTAATCCGAAAGGAGCAGCCATGACTGACTTCAAATACTCCCCTACACCAGAATACCGCTTCTTCCTTCATGACCTTGAAGGGGATGGCATGCGGTATTACCGCACAGCCGAAGAGCGCAACGCTGACGCCGAAGACGCAATCCAAGGGTATCTGGACGACTGCTGGAGCGAGAGTGTTGTGCAAGTCGTTGCAGGAGAGATCACTCACCACACCGTTCCGAAAAAGGTGGTGCTACGGCCAAAGCGTGAGGATTTTGAGAGCGACGAGGAACACGAGCAGGCGCTATCCGACGAGGGGTTCAGCGGCAATGACTGGCACTACTCCTGCGACTATGAGCTCACCCCGATCACGGACCCAGGAGAGCAAACGCCATGACGGATGACCTCACTCATCGCTTGCGCTGTAAGTATCCGATGGGGCCTATCCAGGCCAATGGCGAGCCCGAGTTTGGCTGGCGAGACTTTAGCGGGCCTGCTGTTGAGGGCATGGTGCTGCCCACAGCAATCATGCTCGAAGCAGCTGGCCGGATTGACCAGCAACAAAGAACCCTGGCCAACATTGAGGCCTTCGTTGCCTGCGATGCGTCCGCTATCTCTTATGTAAGCCTTGGAGAATACCGGACAGCACTGCTCAAGATGCTGCGCCAGGCCCCGGCCGAAAAGGAGCCTGGAGCATGAGCATTTCCCCCGAGGCCGCTGAAGCCGGACGCAAAACACTATGGGAGCTGTTCCTCAAATGGGTGGACAGCCTTCCCCTTTAATTCTTTGACCAGGAAAAAGACATGAATTACAGCTGTGAGAAACACAGTGAAGCCCAAGTGCATCGCGGCCGCACCTGCGTCGCCTGCGAAATCGATGAGCTGCAGCGTCAAATCACCGGCGCTCAAATGCTCAGCACGCGGATGTGGAACTGGATGAATAACCCGGAAAACATGACGAAGCTGACTACCGAGCTCACAACTGAGCAGTTCCGCCAGCGGTTCTTGCAGGAGTTTCGACAGGCCCGCTGATGAATGATCGAATTTTGGAAATACTGGCTGCTACGGCCAAAGATTGGAATCTACCCGCCCCCGTGGCGGGTTTTTAATGGGAGGGCATATGGGAGCAGATGTGTTCCTCACGCCTGCTGAAGTCGCAGAGCTCACAGGAATCAACAAGGGCAAACGAATCAGCGGGCATCTGCTACATAGGGAGCAATTGCAGGTTCAATGGCTGCGGACATCCGGTATCCCGTTTTTTGAAAATGCGCGTGGCCGACCAATAGTAGCTCGCGCCGCTATAGAGGGTCGCACGGCTGGCGGTGACCCTAAGCCTGTACGCGCTTGGCAACCTAGTGTCTTAACAGGAGGATAAAACGGCATGGGGAGAAAGCCCTCTACCAACAAAAACCTGCCGCCAAGAATGCGGCGACGGGTCCAGAGGTCTGGACGAGTGTTCTACTACTACGATACAGGGGGAAAGCCGCGAAAAGAGATCCCACTGGGCTCAGACTACCTTACTGCAGTACAAAAATGGGCTGAGCTTGAGGCTGACGCCAAGGTGCCGCCCTCTACCGCTACATTCCGCGACGCCGCCTTGATCTATGTGCGGGACGTCCTGCCATTGAAAGCACAGCGCACCCGTAAAGACAATCTCACTGAACTGGACATTTTGTATGAGTTCTTCGACAACCCGCCCGCCGCGCTCGATTTAATTGAGCCGCAACACATCCGGCAATATCGCACTTGGAGAATCGAAAAAACGAAGGCCTGGCTAAAAGAGCGTGACAGGCCCATTCCAGTCGAAGCTGGCGGCATACGAGCGAATCGGGAGTTGGCTCTATTTAGCCATATCTTTAACTATGCGCGAGAGATTGGTCTAACTGCCGCGCCCAATCCCAGTACTGGAGTTAGAAAAACGAAAGAGCAGGGGCGAGACACCTATGTCGAGGACAACCTTTACGCCGCTGTACACCAGAAAGCAGACCAGCCTCTTCGAGATGCTATGGACTTAATGTATGTAACTGGGCAGCGTCCTGCAGACACTTTGGCCTTAGATGAGCGAGATATTCAAGATGGGGCGCTAGAGCTGCGGCAAGGTAAAACCGGCCATCGCTTACGGATCACAATCGAGGGGATGCTGGATACCGTTCTGAAACGGATACGTGCTCGTAAAGCGGCCTACAAAGTAACCAGTACCCGACTCATCGTGAATGAAAGCGGCCAGCCATTAGGGGCCGAGGCACTACGGAGTAGGTTTGACAGGGCCCGCGAAGCTGCGGGTATCCCGAAAAACCAGTTCCAACTCCGTGACCTGCGTGCAAAAGCGGGCACAGACAAAGCAGATAGCGCTGGTGACATTCGCCAGGCACAACGTCAGCTTGGGCACAAGTCGGTAACCATGACTGAGCACTATGTTCGGAACCGTCGCGGTGACAAGGTAGGCCCTACCAAATAGATTTTGCGGAGCAGGGCAAAAACTGCGGAGCAAAGAAAAAGCGGCTCACATTGCTGTGAGCCGCTTAAATCTTGGTGGCGCATCCCTGATTCGAACAGGGGACCTGCGGATTATGATTCCGTCGCTCTAACCTGCTGAGCTAATGCGCCGAAGAAGAAATTATAGCAAGGTTTCGTCTTTTAGCAAGCACTTATCTCGATCTTTTTTCATCTTTTTGATGATTCTCTCCTATGAAAACGCTAAGCCCTTGTATTCATTGAGCTTACCCTTTCCCAGGCTCTCTTCCTCCGCCCAAAAAAATGATACGAAAAGTAAGCAAACAACCTATCCCCCCTTCTCTGCCCCCTTGCGCCCTATCAAGCCTGTTTGTCATCCCCTATTGCTACACTGCCTGCTTGGCGTTTGATCCGTCCTTGTTAATTGACTGACGTCCGTGATCCGGACTTTCCACAGGAACTTTGTTTATGGCCAGTACGCTTGCTATTGTTGTCTCGCTTTTGCTGCTGATGTTCTTCGCTTATCGGGGGGTGACGGTTCTGTTGCTGGCCCCCTTGATGGCCACCCTGGCTGTGCTGCTCTCGGGGGACTCCGGTTTTTTGTTGCCCATCTACACCTCCACTTTCATGAGCGCGCTTAGCGGCTATGTGCTTCAGTTCTTGCCCATCTTCTTGTTAGGTGCCTTGTTTGGTCAGTTGATGGCAGACTCCGGAGCGGCTCAGGCGATTGCTCAATGGATTACGCGCAAGCTGGGGCATCGTCATGCTATTGCCACCATTGTGATGGTGTGCGGCGTACTGACTTATGGTGGTGTGTCCTTGTTTGTGGTGGCCTTTGCCATCTACCCGATTGCCAAAGATCTGTTTCGTGCTGCGGGCATCCCCAAGCGTCTGATTCCTGCTTCGATTGCCTTGGGTTCGTTTACGTTCACCATGACCGCGCTGCCAGGCACGCCTGCCATTCAGAACGCGATTCCTATTCCTTACTACGGCACTAACGTGTTTGCCGCGCCTGGACTGGGGATTATTGGTGGTTTGATCATGGCTTTAGGCGGTCTGTGGTGGTTGCAGTCACGTGCGCGCAAAGCCGCAGCCAAGGGCGAAACCTATGGTGATCACGGCCAGGATCATTTTGATGCCAGCGCCGAGGACAGCACGCATGGTCAGAAGCCCATGCCTATCTTCCTGGCTATCCTGCCTTTGATTCTGGTGATTGGCGTGAATGCCTTGTTCACCTATGGGATTTTCCCCGGCACAAACTTCGAGTTCATGGCCGAGCGTTTCCCTCAGGTTGATCCTGCCAAGATTACGGGTCTGTGGGCACTGATCATTGCCTTGATTACGGCGAATCTGGTGCTGATCATCAGCCGCCTGGGTCACTGGAAAAGCCTGCGCGAGAGCATTAATAAAGGCGTGTTTGGTTTTATGCTGCCCTTGTTCAATACCGCTTCTGAAGTCGGTTACGGTGCAGTGATTGCCAGCCTGGCCGGCTTTGCGATTATTCGGGACTTTGTGCTGAACGTAGCTCCGGGCAATCCGCTGATCTCGGAAGCAGTGGCCATGACGACACTGGCCGGGATTACCGGCTCGTCTTCGGGCGGTTTGAGTATTGCCTTGCAGACGCTGGGTTCGGATTATTTGGCGATGGCCCAGCAGGCTGGCATCAGCCCTGAACTGCTCCACCGTGTGGCGGTGATGGCAGCGGGTGGTCTGGATACCCTGCCCCATTGCGGCGCGATCATTACCTTGCTGTCCATCTGCAAGCTGAACCACCGTCAGTCCTACGGCAATATCGCCATGGTGACGATGGCCGCTCCTATCTTTGCGCTGATCACGGTGATTACGCTGGGTACGATTTTTGGCAGCTTCTAAGCAGGTTCAGGAAGGAGGCTCTATATAGAGCAGCTATAGCAGCTATGTGCAGATTCGCGCATAGCTGTTTTTTTATTGGCCTTACATCGTCCACAAGCGTGTTTCGTTTTCTATCGCGAAAACCCGTAACGCTTTGCTATCCGACATCGCCCCTCAGCGTGCTAGGATTCAGGCATATGGTCCCGTATTATCAAGGTCAATAATCAGGAGCACGCCATGAACTACACCTACACCCTTAATGAGTTAGGCACTGAAGCGATTCGTCAGTTTGTTCTGGATCGTGGTCAGCCTGATCTGAACCTGCAAGCTTATATCGCCGCTGCCGAAGTCGAAGCTGATAATTTCAATGCAGATGGCAGCCAGCGCGGCCAGATCGAGATCGATTCCAATTGCAGCAAGGATGGTTTAACTCATACTCTGCTGCTGGAAAAACACTGGTTTGCGACCCAGCCTGTTCCTGAGGCGCCCAGTGAGGACAGCTTCTTCTAAATAGCTGCTTGGGTGACCAGTCAAGCCCCATCCTAATCCACCTGCAAACCAATCTTGTAAGCCAAGGCCCCAAAACGGTCGATGTCATTCCAGATCATGGCCTTGAAACCACTGGCTTGCGCTGATTCATTGCCTTCTTGTGGCGTATAGCCCAATGCCAGCAATTGCGATTGCATGGCCGGGTCTGTCAGCGCCTTTTGCACAACGCGGTTCAGCGTATTGATGATGTGTTCAGGCGTGTGGGATGGCGCCAGCAAACCATGCCACTGGTCCAGTTCAAAATCGCTATGACTGACTTCGGCCACGGTTGGCACCTTAGGCAAGACAGGGCTGCGTTGGGCAGAGGTGACGGCCAGGGCACGTAAATGCCCGGACTCGATCAAGGTAGCGGCACTGGACAAAGTCACGATGCCTAAAGGCACTTGGCCTGCGACGACATCATTCAATGCGGGGCCGCAGCCACGATACGGGATATGCAGCAAGGCCGTGCCTCGCAAGTCGTAGAGCATTTCCCCGGCCAGATGCTGGGGCGTGCCGTTTCCGCAGGATGCGTAGGCCAAGGCTGGTTCGGACTGCTGCTCCAGCACTTGTTCCAGATTCTGAATATCCGAGCCGTGCCCCGTCACGATCACGGAAGGCACAAAGCCTATATTGGCGATCGGCGCAAAGTCTTCTTTAGGCTTAAAGCCCAGGTTACGGAACACGCCAGGGTTGATGGCAAAGGAGCTGTTGGCCATCAGCAAGGTATAGCCATCGGCGCGGGCATAGGCTACGGCGCGCGCACCGATATTGCCGCTGGCACCGGGTCGGTTGTCAATAATGACGGGCTGGCCCAACGCCTTTTCCAGTCTGGGGCCCAGTTTGCGGGCCAGCAAATCGGTCCCGCCGCCAGGCGGAAAGGTGACGATCACGGTAATCGGCTTGACGGGATACTTCACAGCCTGCTCGGCCGCCTCCTCCCTTGCCTGCGCCGCCTGATTGCTCAAACCCAGCGCTACCATTCCCAGCAAGGCGACTGCTGCCGCCCGCTTACCCACCTGAAAACCCGCCATTACAGCCAACACGTTTCTCTACTCAAGCATCCAGACCAATATCCAGTACACGGGCACTGTGCGTAATCCAACCCACTGCAATTCGGTCTACACCGCAACGGGCAATTTCTACGGCTGTTTCTGGAGTGATACGACCAGAGGCTTCTGTTTTGGCACGGCCTGCGACGCGGGCCACAGCCTCGGTCAAGGTCGCGGTGTCCATATTGTCCAGAAGAATGCTGTCCACACCCAATTCCAGCACTTCATCCAGCTGCTCCAGGGTATCGACTTCCACCTCGATGCAAACCAGATGGCCGATATAGGCACGGGCCGCTTCCACAGCGGCTTTGACGCCCCCGGCCACGGCAATGTGATTGTCTTTGATCAGTACCGCGTCATCCAGACCAAAGCGATGGTTACTGCCACCACCGACTCGAACCGCGTATTTCTGCACGGCGCGCAGGCCGGGCATGGTTTTGCGGGTGCAGGTGACTTTAGTGCCATAAGGTGCAATTGCACGAGCGATGGAAGCGGTGGCCGATGCCACGCCACTTAAATGCCCCAGGAAGTTCAAGGCGCAACGCTCTGCCGTCAGCATGGAACGGGCCGAGCCGCTGATGACCGCAATCTGTGCACCCGGAGTCAGGGCATCGCCATCTTGCAGTTGCGCTTCAAAGCGCAGCGTCGGGTCCAGCAAGGTAAAAGCCAGACGAGCCAGATCCAGGCCAGCCAATACGCCTTCTTCGCGGGCAACCAGACGCATTTGCGTACGCGCTGTTGCGGGAACGATGGAGTCCGTTGTCAGATCACCGGCGCGACCCAGGTCTTCTTGCAAGGTGGCGCGCACCAAGGGTTCCAGAATGACGTCAGGCAAGGAAGGAATACGGTGAGCTCGTGTCTCTACAGCTTGTACTGTCGGCTCGGGGGCATTAATTATGCTCATTATGAGTATTTAAATCGCTAAAAATAAGGCCTAATGGCACGGTGTATTTATGCTATTCCTGAGCATAAGCACTGTCAAGCCATAGGCCCGGTTTTTAACGTGCTTGTTTCGCCAACGGCAATTTACTGCCCGAGATCGCCCGTTCAAACAAAACGTCACCACGGAAGCGGAACAGCTTGGCGGGCCGGCCTGAGCCACCCACACTCATGGCGCCGGTTTCTTCTACCAGTGCTTGCTGTTCAATCAAACGGCGGAAGTTCTGCTTATGCAGTCCCCGCCCTGCCAGGGCTTCCACAGCCTGCTGCAATTGCAGCAAGGTGAATTCGGGCGGCATCAATTCAAACACCACGGGGCGGTATTTGATTTTGGCGCGCAAACGCGCCAGGCCGGTGGCAAGAATACGACGGTGATCGTGGCGCATGCCCAGACCCAGCTCGTAATGCTTACCCAACTCCTGCTGTTCACGCTGGCGACGGCGACAGGACTCGGGCAACAAACCCGCTTCATACAGCAGCTCGTAACGCTGCAAGACAAAGTCCTCGTTCCAGATCGCCCCTTCCAGGCCGAAACTGTAATTGACGCGCTGACGACGCAAGGCACGCAAGGATTCATCCTGCTCGCACCAGTTCAGGAGAGCAGGCACGATAGTTTCCTGAATGATATTGGGCGCGCCATCCCGCCGATCTTCCCACGGGAAGTAACGGTAGCAGTCCTGCCAGATCACTTGGGCCACATCCGGCTGGCCCACTTCGCGCGTCAGCCCCACATAGCTGACCGACACAATACGCGTACCCTGCGCGTCAAAACGATCCCTGTCTGCAAAGGTATACAGCTGCTCCACATACCCCACCGGGTGATGGGTTTGGGTTTCCACCCAATCGCGCAGCCCCGTTTGCAAAGAACGGTGCGTGTGCTGAAACGGCCCGGCGGGCAAGGCTTGGCCGGCATCCGTGGTCAAGACACGAGGCTCGCCGTCGCTGACAGCCACTAAAACAGCCACCAGTTCAGCACTGACTACAGGTTCCTGCGTATCGATCACATATTCTCCTTCTGAATCGCGCCAGCGCGCGTCTGGCGGATTATAAGCGAGGCCCGCCCTGCTCCGGCGGGCGGCAGGGGCCGTATCCGAAAATACAGTGGGTACATTATTTTCAGATGATCAAATTATGACCCATGAACATCTAAGCCTAAAGAAATTCGCCTGGCTGCCGTTAAGCGTTTGAACTGTATGTGTTTGCCAGAAATGACAAGCAAGCGCTCAGTCAGAGGCCGGATCAGTCAACAGTTTCACGCTTTGTTCTGCTCCGCCATTCGCAAAAATAGAAGGTTTCTGACAATTCAGGTCGAACACGGACAGACAGAAGCCTATGCCTCTTTTTTGCATGGCCCATGCGGGCTTGACGGCCCCCCGCGTCCCCTTTGTTGTTCTCCTCCAGGATGATGAATGCGTAAGAATTTCCCCATTACCCAGGACGAGGTTCGTGTCCGGGCCGATCAGTACCTTATTTCAAAAACCGACCTGAAAGGTCGGATCACCTACGCGAATGCGGCCTTTATTGCGATCAGCGGCTTCACCCGCGAGGAGCTGGTTGGCAAGGCCCATAACCTGGTCCGTCACCCCGACATGCCGCCCGAGGCTTTCCAGGATTTCTGGGACACCTTGCAAAGCAAGCGCCCCTGGATGGGCGTGGTAAAGAACCGCCGCAAGGACGGTGGCTTTTACTGGGTCTACGCCATGGCGGTGCCTATTTATGAAAATGGCACCGTCGCCGGTTATGCCTCGGTGCGCGTGAAACCTAGCCAGGAACAGATCGACGAGGCCGAAAGCCTGTACGCCGCCATCAATGAAGGCCGCGCCAAAGGTGTACGCCTGCATGAAGGCCGTGCCGTGCCTACTGGATGGCGCAAGGCCTTGAGTCAGCTGCGCCGTCCTTTCAGCAATTCCCTACGTGCCAGCCTGTTCCGTATGGGTGCCCTGGCTCTGGCCACGACCGGCACCGCCCTGTACTTCGCCCTGACAGGTGGCGTCCCTCAAGGCTCGGGTTTGTGGCTGACAGGCGGCTTGTGTCTGGCCAGCGCCGTGATGATGGGTTACGGCTGGCTGATTGCTCAACGTGTGATCCGCCCTCTGGACCAGGCTTCCCTGATCGCCCAGCAAATTGCCACCGGCAACTTGCAGCTGGATATTGATATCAACTCCAGCGAGAGCAATTCGGAAATTGGTCAGCTCTACTTCTGCCTGGATTTGATGCGCAAGAGTCTGGTGGGGATTGCCAGCGATGCCCGCGCCGGGATTGATGCCTCCATCAATGCTGCTCGCATTCTGGAAGTGAACAATACCAACCTGGCCTCGCGTACCGAAGATCAGGCCGCGTCCTTGCAGGAAACGGCCGCCAGCATGGAAGAGCTGACGGTAACCGTACGCCAGAACGCCGACAACGCCAATCAGGCCAGCCAGTTGGCCGATGCCAGTATGCAGATTGCGCAACGTGGCGGCGATGTGGTCAATGAAGTGGTGCAGACGATGCAAGGCATCCACGACAGCTCGCGCCGTATTGGCGACATCGTCACCGTGATTGAAGGTATTGCCTTCCAGACCAATATTCTGGCGCTGAACGCGGCGGTGGAATCGGCCCGTGCCGGTGAGGCAGGCCGTGGCTTTGCGGTGGTGGCTGGTGAAGTGCGCAGTCTGGCTCAGAAGAGCTCGCAAGCCGCAGGCGAGATCAAGAACCTGATTGATGCGTCGGTAAGCCGTATGGCTGTGGGCGCCGAACAGGCCGCACGCGCGGGCGACACCATGGGCGAGGTCGTGGACTCGGTTAAACGCGTCACGGATATTATTGGCGAGATCTCCACCGCTTCGATTGAACAAGCCAGCGGCCTGGATCAGATCAACGAAGCCATGGCCAAGATGGATGGGGTCACCCAGCAAAACGCGGCCCTGGTGCAGGATCTGGGCAATACCATGAGCGATCTGGCCTCTGAAGCCTCCGAGCTGGCTGATGCCATCAAGGCCTTGAATACCGGCTCTGTCGAAGCAGCCCAAAGTGCTCCTGCTTTGGCTCAGCTCAGCAAGGCGCCGACCATGCAGGTGCTGTCTTACCAGAACACGCAGCCCTTTCAGGCACAAAGTGCCAAAACAGCGAACGCCCGTCTGGAAGCGATTCGCCGCTAAACCATAAAATCAGGATCGGCAGCGACTCTGCCGATCCTGACAAAACTGACAGCTAGACAAAACAATAATTCTGGGATCGATTTTGATACCCTGAATGCTCAAAAATAATAATCAATAATAAAATCAAGGCAGTAGACCACAGGAACCTTGCTCTGAAACCTTGGCTTTTGCTTGTCATTACGGTGACACATTTAGACTCTAATACAAATACCAAGTAACAAAATTGAGTCAATATGCAACATAATGATCTGTCCTTTTCCGCCTACGTCTTTAACAGGGCCAGATCATGCGTGAAAACCAAGCCATTACGTCTCATGAAACACAGGTACCCGAAAAAACCTATTTAATCTCCAAAACAGACCTGAAGGGGCGCATCATCTACGCCAATCCGGTCTTTATCGAGGTTAGCGGCTACAGCCATGATGAGCTGATCGGGGCACCCCACAATATCGTGCGTCACCCCCACATGCCGGCCGTGATTTTTCAGGATTTATGGCAGACCCTCAAGCAACAACGATCCTGGTCGGGGCTAATCAAGAACCGCCGCAAAGACGGCGGCTTTTACTGGGTGAAGGCGCGCGTCATTCCTTTAATCGAAAACGGCCGCGTCAATGGCTATGCCTCGGTACGGGTACGCGCCCAGCCCAAAGAGATCAAGGAAGCAGAATATCTGTACCACTCCATTCAGCAGCAAGGCTTACGCGGCTTTCGTCTGCATGAAGGCCAGTTGCAAGCCAGAGGCTGGCGCTCTGCCCTGAACACCCTGCTCCAACCCTTGAACCGTAGCCTGCGCGCCAGCTTGCTACGCTTCGGGATTCTGACGGGCGGCCTGGTAACGTTAAGCGCTGGTTTGCTACTGGGCAGCGGCGCATCCGGCACCTATCTGACAGCCGGGCTGGCATCCCTGGGTGTGGTCAGTCTGGCCACTTTGGCCTACGGCTGGATTGTGACCCAGCGCATGATGCAACCCCTGCACAGCGCCACCCATATCGCCCAGCAAATCGCGACGGGCAATTTGCTGATCGACCTGAACCCGCAACACACCCGCAGCCAGGAAATTGCGCAGCTGTATTTCTACATGGACATGATGCGCAAGAGCTTGCTGAGCCTTGCTCGTGATGTGCATCAGGGCATTCAGGCGTCTCTGGATGTATCCACACAGATTGAGGACGGCAACCGCCAGCTATCCCACCGTACCGCCGCCCAATCCGGTTCCTTGCAGCGCACGGCCGCGAATATGGAGCAGTTGACCATGAATGTTCAGCAGACCGCGGACAATGCCAGACTGGCGAATCAGCTGGCCGACCAAAGCCTGTCTACCGCAAGGCGTGGGGGCGAAGTGGTTCAGGACATGGTCAGTACCATGCAGGACATCCACAATAGCTCTGAGCGCATTGGCGATATTGTGTCGATTATTGAAGGGCTGGCGTTTCAGACGAATATCCTGGCGCTGAATGCCGCCGTGGAATCAGCCCGTGCCGGTGAAGCAGGCAAGGGTTTTGCGGTGGTGGCCGGTGAAGTCCGCAGTCTGGCGCAGAAAAGTGCGCAGGCCGCCGGGGAGATCAAGAACCTGGTGGAAGATTCCTTGAAACGCATGGCAACCGGCGCCCATCATGCCAAACGGGCTGGTTCCACCATGGACGAGATCATGCAATCGGTCTCGGACGTGACGCATCTGATCAGCGAAATTTCCACGGCCTCCAACGAGCAAGCCAGCGGTTTGGCGCAGATTAACGATGCTGTCTCCACCATGGACAGCGATACCAACGACAACGCCGATCTGGCCCGTAATTTAGGGGTGACGGTTCATGAACTCAGCCGTCAGGCACAAGAGCTGAAACTGTCCATTCAGCTTCTGAATACGGGGGTGACTGGCCGATCCACCTATGTCCCCGACCCGAACGCCACCCAGGAACCAGTCCCTTTGCTGAAAGTTGCCTGATAGAAAAGCATTGGGGGCAAAGAGCTGAACGTCTCGCTGCCCCCACCCCTTTATATTCCCAATTCGGCAAGGCCTTGGATTCAGCTACTTCTGATCTGAAATGCGCTGCCACGTTTGCCAAGCCCGGCCCAGGCACTCGGATAACTCCGGTCTGCTTGTCTTTTCAGACCAGACCCAATAACAGGATCGCGTGCAGGCCTACGCCAACCAGGCCGCCTACTACCGTACCGTTAAAGCGTATGTATTGCAGATCCGTGCCTACCGTCAGTTCCAGCTCGCGCACCAGTTGCCTGTCATCCCATTGACGCACGGTGCGCGAGATATGGTCTTTGGCCCCTTCACGCAATTGCTCGGCCAAGCCCGCTGCTGCGGACAGCATGTGCTCATTCAGGGTGTCACGCAGCGTTGCATCGGTATTCAAGCGTGTACCCAAGTCCTGCGCTACCTGGCGCAGATGGGCCGCGACAGACGAATCCTCTTTGGCCAGATCATTGCGCACAACACGCATCACATCCGTCCAGACGCCATCAATGTATTCACCCACATCTTTATGGTGCAAAAAGCGCTGCTTGATGGCTTCTACCTGCTCCATCAAGTCCGGGTCCTGGCCCAGGCGCTGAATATAGTCGTGTACCCATTGCTCGTAATCCTTGCGCAAGGGGTGTTCGGGCTCACTCAAAATGGTTTGCACTTCGTCCACCAGGGCTCGCGCCAGACGATCGGCCATCTTGCCGGATAGCTCGTCTACCGAAGTCACTACTCCGACCATAGCCAGGAGCTTAGGCCATTCACGCTGGGCGTAGCGCACCAATACATCAGCCACACGCTGCTTGACCGCCTCGTTGGACAGATAGCCACCCAATTGCTGCAAGACTTCATCCAGCAAGCGCTGGTGGCGGGCATTGCGCGTCAGCAGCCCCAGAATCTGGGAGCTGGAACCGGCCATATCCACCCGCATCAGGTAGCCACGCACCCCATCCGTCAGCGCTTGTTTGACGCTGCGCTCATCCAGCAATCGCAGGGCCTCGCCCATGGCGGTTTGCAAGGCACGGCTGACACGTTCGCTTTGCTCAGGTTGCGACAGCCACTGCCCCAGACGCGCGGCCGGGTCCAGGCTGCGCAGCTTTTCCAGCAACATGGCTGAATCCAGAAAGTGGTCGCGCACAAAGACGCCCAGGCTTTCACCCAGGCTGTTCTTCTTGTTGGGAATAATGGCGGTATGTGGAAACGGCAGGCCCAGCGGGTGGCGGAACAGGGCAACGACGGCAAACCAGTCAGCCAGCGCACCGACAGTGGCGGCCTCGCTGAAGGCACGCAACCAGGGCCAGAATCCGGCGACAGGTGCCGCCTCGCCCTGCCGCATCATGGCGTGGCTTAGCAGGAACAGGCAGATAGTCAGCACCAGCAAAGCCAATGCGCTGCGCTTCATGCGACGCAGACGGCGTTCGGGCGAGTCAGGGCGAGAGGATGATGTAGACATTTCCACAGTCTATGCGTAGTTCAGCGCAAAAGCGGTATTGAATAGTGCGGAGCCAAGTCTCGGGGAAAACGATTCCAAGCCTCAGACCTCCCGTTCTGTCACAGAAATCTCATCACGAGCTTGGCGTCACTTACGGTCCATACGGACAGAGCCCGACCTCAGCCCCCTTGGCAAGTTCACACAAAGTTCAGGTCATTATTGTCACCCTGTCTTTTTCTGCCTGTCCAGAAACGAATCAGCCTGGGCGAACCCAGGCTGATCACGGCACAAGGTCAAACGATGTTTACTTGCAAGCCTGCTCGGCGCGCTTCACAAAGTCCGTTGTGGCATCACGCAGGGCTTTGGCAATCTGACCAGACTGCTTGGGAGCCAGCGTGACCCCACCGGTTGCCGTAGCTGCGCAAGCCGACAAACCTTGCCCGGTGATATCCACCACGTTAATGCGCAAACGTGGCTTGGCACGAGCAATGCTGCGCGACACGGCACAAATATCCTGATCGCAACCGTCATTGCCATCCACGAACAAGACGATCAAGGCATCCCGGTTCACCCCATCCACCCGGCTGGCAGCCAGATTCAGGGACTGCACCAGATTAGTACTGTCCTTGGCCTCGATATTCTG
Organism: Alcaligenes faecalis; assembly: GCF_009497775.1. NCBI lineage: Bacteria > Pseudomonadati > Pseudomonadota > Betaproteobacteria > Burkholderiales > Alcaligenaceae > Alcaligenes > Alcaligenes faecalis. The sequence goes on along the minus strand of NZ_CP031012.1, from coordinate 1,395,000 downwards.
GATCAGGTTCTTCAAGCGCCCACGCTGTGCAGTCGTAAAGCGGCCCTGGTAATTGGGCGCAGCACACTGCTGTGCGAAGGTCACCAAGTGCAGATCCTGTCCGGCCGGCAAACTGTCCACCATGCTGGAGAAAGCACTGCGCGCCGCATCGATACGCGAGGTGCCCCGGAACAGGGTTTGAGCACGCTGGGTCGCGTAATCACTCCAGGAACCCATATCGTCCAGATCCTGACTGAAGAACCACTCCTCGTCCTGGATCTTGGCATCGACGCTCAGCAACATGGACATGGAGGAATCAAAAATGATGTAGACCTCGGGCTTGAGCACTTCACCCTTCTCGTCCTGAGCACACACAAAGTTAGGATCAGACGACACCTTGGGGCCCGGCTTGGGTTTGGGTTCAGGCTTGGGTTTCGGTGGTGGCTCGGGCTTGGGCGGCGGCTCCGGTGCAGGAGGAGGCGCAGGCGGCTCTTCCACCACGGGCTCGGGCACAGGCTCTACTTTGACTGGCTCGGGTTCCGGTTCAGGAACAGGCACCACCGGCTCTTCAGGAGGCGGCGCTGGAGGGACAACAGGCTCTTCCACCACAGGATCAGGCTTGACCACGGCGGGTGGCTCTACCGGCACCACCTCCTTGTCCCACCAGCCCGGAGGCCACTTGAACCACCAGGACAAGAACAGGGCCAGCAATAAAGCCAGCAAAGCGGCCAACAAGAACCATAGCCACGGACGACCTTTGGAGGCGGCCACGGTCGTCGCTGCAGCCCCTGCCCCCACGGCTGCTGCCGCAGGCACCACAGGAGGTACAGGCGGTGGCGGTGCCACCCGCTTCTGATAGGACTCGAACAAGGGTTCGGGCGATAGCGCCGGGTTCTCGCTCATGACCAGCAAAGGCTTGCCGCCTACGCTGTACACCGCCCCTTTGGCCGACACATCTTTCAGCAAGGCTTGCAGCGCTTGCGCGTCCTGCGTCGCCCCCTGCTCTTGCAACTGGCGGCTCAGGACCTCGATCCGGTCCAGCGATTGCTGGTAACGCGCATCCAGAGCCTGTTGCTGTGCCGCAGACAAGCTGCTTTTTGGCACGGCCTGGCCCTGCATGCCCGTCCACCAGGCGGTGGTGTCGGAACCATCAGCCTGATAGGTGGAAAACAGATGCGTTAAGGGTTCATCCTGGCGTTTCAGCACATTGAGCGCATGCTGATGCTGCTGATACGCCGAGGATGGTCCAATCGAATCAAGAATGACACGCTGCATAGGCTTTTACTCGTCGTAACCCAAACTGGACTGCAGGCGGCTGACGTCTTTTTGCAGCTTCTGCAATTGCTGCTGCTTCTGGGCGATCGCGGCCGAGCTATTGTCTTCGGTAGAGCGGTTCACGTCTTTCAGGCCCTTATCCAGGTCCTTGAGCTGGTTCTGCAAACCGGCTTCCTTGCCTTTGCTGGCCTGCAAGCTGCGCACCAACTGCCCCATGGAACGGTTCAGGGCCGTCTGGGCCTGACGCTGCTGGGCCAGACTGGCTTTGCTCAGGCTTTGCTGGGTCTGAATATCCTTGTAGACCTGATGAAACAGCGCATTGGCTTCCTGTGCGCTCAACAAGCCCTGTTCGCGCGCATCAATATGCTGGCGATAGGCACCCGAGGTGTCGCAACTGATTTTGGTGAAAAAGCCGGCGTCCTGATCAGAGGGGTCGCATTCGCTCATGGTGGTGGCACAACCGGCCAGCAAGAGGCTGGCTGCCAAGGGGGTCCAACGCAGAAATACTCGCATAAGAAACTCTTTAACCCAAAGTAACGGCGGAACGCATGGAATACAGGTCGTCTACTTCTTTTTGCAGCACGGCCACTTTCACATTCATTTGGTCAATCTGACGGTCCAGGCGCTGGACTTCGGACTTCTTGCCACCGTCCTTGCGTTCAGCCTCGGCCACATCGCGGTACAGGCTAACCTTTTCGTTCATGTTTTTCAGATCACGATTCAGAACATCGATATTTTTATCGATACGGGCCAATTGCTTCTCGGCCTGTTTTTTCTCCATCGTTTTTTCTTTCATGTGCTTTTCGATTTCAGCAATCTGCCGCTTGTCGTCAGCAATCACTTGTTGAGCCGTATTGGTGCGCTCAATGATATTGGCCGTATCGGCTTCTACGTCACGCTGCATGGCAGCCAGACGATCCGAGGTATTGGCGTATTCCGTGCGGCGCTGGTCCAGATAGTAGTTGGTACCCATGGCCACACCGCAAGCGGCCACACCCGCAATAATCGCGCAAGCCGCTTTATTGCTGGAGTTCGACAGCATGCAAGCCAGCACACCCACGGCTGCGGCACCGGCACACGCCTGAAAGCCCGAACGGCTAAAGAATTTCGCATCCTGACCCTCTGTCAGGCGGTCATCGGCCTGGGCACCGCCCAGCAAACTACTGCCAGTACTGGCACAACCCGAGAGCAAAGCCACGCCCAGCATCAGGCTGCCCAGCAAAGTTCTAGGGGTAAAACGGCGCACGTGTTGCATAACTTCCTCTTCCATTTGAAGTACGTCTATTTTTATTGGCTCGTGATTCACGAGTTGGGCACGGATTTACAACTGTTTTTCCAGGCATTGATATCAATGGCATCTGTTTTCAGATAATCCTTCTGATTTTTCCAATGCACTTCCAGATAGGGTTTCAAAGCACTCAGGCTCTTGTTTTGTTCCATCATCTGGCGCTCTACCGGCACCTGTTTTTCCAGCAAGTTCAGCCCGTACAAGGACGAGGCGTCAATTAAATTACTCGCATAATACCGTGCCAGTTTCGCGACACGGTCTTCCTGTTCGTCCAGCTTCAATTTGCGGCTGGCGCATTGCTTGTCGTCCGTATCGGCTTCGCACAAGGCATCGTAATTTCGATGCAGCAATTCCACGAACAGCACGTCATCTTTCAGCTTGGTGCACAGGAAAGAACCCAGCTCCAGGTTGGCGCGAATGGCTTGGTCACGCATCTCTTCCTGACGCAGATTGGCGGCCCGCAAATCCCCTTCCAATTGCTTTAACTGGGCTTTGAGCTTGTCGTCTTCCAGGCTGCTGGCCAAGGAACTCAGACGCTGCACGGCGGACTCTTCTGCCGGGCCATTCGGGTTGACCGTGCCTTGCTCGGTACCCAGGGCTTGCCAGCTCTTTTCAATGGCCTGCACACGCTCGCGCGAGGTCAAGGCAATCGACACCAGGGCCAGACGCATGCCGGTTGTTTTGGCTTGAGTGGGTCCTTTGGGACCGTAGTACGCCAGCTCTTTACGAGCCGAAGAACGCAGGGCTTCGGGCTTGGACAGGAAATTGCCACCACGCACCACAAAGCCACCGGCCTGGCCGTGTTGACGGTCCAGCTTGTTCAGGCGGAAGGACTCCAGAATCATCTCGTCCACATTGCCCAGCATGTCATGCAGACCCAGCGGATTGGGTTTGAGCCGTCCCATCAACTGAACAGCCCCGTTGGAGGACTGCGCACCGGCATACCATTCATAGTCGTTCATGCCTTCGGGCATGGGATAACGCACGTCACGGAACTCGGCCGAAGACAGGGCCGAGCCGCCCCGCGCCGCGTATTCCCATTCAATTTCCGTAGGCAGGCGTACAAAACCAGCCAAGCCATCTTCTTTGGGCAGCTTGTCGGCCGCGTTCTCGCGCAGCCACTGGTTGTACAGATCGGAGAAATGCACCGCATCCATCCAGCTGATGTCGGTCTGCGGCACCACCAAGGTGTTCTTGGGTGTCGGGCAGGTGGCTTCCGTCATGGCCTGATACTGCAATTTGTTCAGTTCGTACTTGGCCATCAGGTAATAACGCGAGGAACCGGCCTTGCTATCGGTAAAGCTGCCTGCAATGAACTCGGGGCGCTTGTGTTCGATATAGCCCCACTCCTCGGCTTCCTGCCCCACCACCACACGCATATCGTCCAAAGGACCGGCGACGGGCACGGCCACACGGCGAAACACCATGGCGCCTTCGCAAGGCATGGGCAGAACCACATCGCCTTCGGCTGGCTTGGGGTTGTAGTACTTCTCGTCCCAGGGCGCTGCCTGCGCCACAGCGCTGAAACCCAGCAACAAACTGGCCGCACTGAACAAAGGATTAAATTTCACGCAAACTCTCCGCAGGTTGAACACGAACGGCCCGCCAGGCTCCGATTGCCGCCACCACACACGCCAGACCTGCCACCATCAATAAGGCGTACAGGGCATGGGCCATGGTGATGCGACACACGAAGTCCGTCTGGAGGCCATCTCCCACCAGTAGTTGATTGAATAAGGTACTGCCCAGGCCATACAGGCCCAGTCCCAAGGCATAGGCGATCAGGCTTAACAAAATGGCCTGAATCAGCACGTAGCGAATGACTCCACCGCTATCAATACCCAGCAAACGCAGGACCGCCAGATCTTTGCGCTTGCGGTCCACATTCGCCAAAAATGCTCCGCCCAAAGAGGCTGCGCAGCCCACGATAGCGGTCAAAGCAATCACACCAAAGATCAGGCTAAGCACCCGGTTGATGGCGCGCACGTTTTCAATATCAGCGTAGCGACTGGCGACTGGAATACCTTGCTGCTCCAGGCCTTTTGCCACCTCGCCAACCTGATCAATCGTGCTGGCATAGACACGGGCGCGGGCGTAGAGCACGGGCATATCAGCGGCCAAAGGCTTGCCAGTCAGCAGGGAAAAATCGGGAATTTGAAAACCATCACGAGCGTATTCCAGCGCCAGCAAGGTTTCCGGGGCTACAAACACGGCGGGACGCGAATAGCGGTGTTCCGCCAGCACATCCACCACGGTCATGGCCTTGTCGCCCTGCTCCAGCTGTCCGTCCAGACGGCGGCTCAGGCGCAAATGCACGAACTCGCCCGCTGTCCAGTTCAAGCGACGGGCGGCTTCCTGAGTCAGGATGATTTCATGGGGAGACAAGTCACGGGCCTGATTCTGCAGCAAGGGATCGCCTTGTGCGCTGGCCAGCACTTCTACATTTTCCAGAAAGCGGCGTCGGTCCAGACGCAAATCTGCCTGGGTATTCAAGGAGCGCGTCATGCCAATGGCATAGCCCACGCCGGGCATTTGACGCAGCTTGTTCAGCCAGGCCTGGTCAAAGCTGCCGCTGCTCAACATCTTCACTTCCAAGTTGCGCGGATCTTGCAGCAACTCCTGCTGCAACTGGGTGACCACACCGTGCTTCAGGCCAAAGAGCAGCAGCAAGGGAGCCACCACGGCTACCATGGCCGCGACCATGCAAAAAGAGATGCGCCAGTCAAAACGCAAGTCGGCCCAGGCCAGACGAAAGACGTTTACAAACATGGGGCGGCAACCTCGGGAACAAAAATGCTCAAGCCCGGTTCCAGCTTGGCTTGCAGGCGCGGAATAGCGAACTGGCTCAAGCTGTCCCAATCGTGCGAAACCAGCAAGACCGCCAGATCCAGCTCCTTGGCCAGACTGAAAAACAGCTGGAACACATTGTGAGCCGTTTCGGGGTCCAGGGCAGCGGTAGGTTCATCCGCCAGCACCAGACCAGGGGCGTGAGCAATGGCACGAGAAAAGGCCACGCGCTGTCGTTCCCCAATGGACAAGGCCGAGGGGTACAGATTCAGCAGTCGTTCCAGCTTCAGGGTAGCAATGGCTGCGTCCAGATGGTCTGCCTTGACGGGCAAACCCAACAAGCGGCGCGGCAAAACCATGTTTTCCCGGACCGACAGATACGGCAGCAGGCCACCGTTTTGCAGCACAAAGCCCAGGTTTCTGGCCCGCCATTGAGCCAGTTCAGACTCGCGCCCGCTGGCATACAAGGCATTGATGTCCTTGGCCTCTTTACCCAAGCTAAAGACCTGAGCCTGAGTGGGTCGCAAGAGCAGGCCCAAGGTTTCCAGCAAGGTGCTTTTGCCGCAACCGCTCACGCCGGTCACGGCCAAAATCTGCCCCGCGTCCAGAGCAAGCTCGGGCAGTTGCACACGAAAAGCGTGGGGGCCTTGCCCCCGGGAGACCTCTAGCTGCTGAATGCGGAGCATGTCAGGGCATCATCTCCAACGGCACGGGATAAACGTCATCACGTGCATCGGCGCCTTCAGCCAGCGACACCCAGCGATCCGCATCGGCGTTGTAGCGCTCGTAGTAGCGCAGCTTGGTGCTCAGGTCACGAATGAATTTTTCCTGGCTCAAGGCATCCCAACTGGTCCAGGTATCTTCATCCAAGGTCAGTACCGCGCTCTGGTAAGGCAGGTCTTCCAGGTACTCGCTCATCAGGCCCAGTTCGGCCAGCTTGGTGCCCTTGTCCTGTTTCAGGGTGCTGGGGTCCGCCCCCATGGCCGCTGCCACGGAACGCAAGCGGTTGAACATATCGGTAGGCGAGATCATGCCTTCGTTGGCCGCATCCAGAATCTGTTTGACCACATCGCTCAAGTCACTCAACTGAGCTTTGGTCAGCAAGACACGGACGTCGGTTGTCGGGATGTTCTGGCGCACCAGATCACGGTCGCTGATCCAGGCATGGAACACTTCAGGCGCGGTGGTGCCCGTGGTTTTGCCCAAATAAGCCAGGCGCATGGCATGGCCGATCAGCTCGGCGTCGGTCAGCATCTGGTCGGTGGTGGTGTCGCCGGTCTCCTGGGCACGGGCTGCACTGCCAATCGCATCCCCACCCTGGTAGGCCACTTTGACCTGCTCGGTCAGTGCGGTCGCCAGGTTATCGACCATCTTGCCAAACTGGTTCACGTCACCGGCATTGACCGGGTAGTACAGCGAGGTTTGTGTACCACCGTAAGTGGACAGCTCGCGGTACTGGTCTTCGGCCTTGGCGTGGTTGTTCTTGCCCGATGGTGTCTTCAAATGCAGGGTGTAGATCGCCACACCGGGTTTGGCCGCTTCGATACGCAGTTGCGGTGCATCCAGTCCGGTCGAGGAATACTTGTTATTGCCTTCCAGCGCCCCAGCATCGGTAATCAGCACCACATAGCGCGCACCAAAATTGTTCCAGTTCACCTTGTCCAGGGCTTCCAGCACGCCCGCGTAGGCATCTTCGTCGTAAGCCACGGTAGACACCTTGGCTTGCTTCAAGTCCGACACTTTGGACAGGAAGTCTTCACTGCTGGTCACGGTATTGGGGTCCGCATACATATGCGTCAAATACTCGATGCCCGGCGCGGCTTCCATATTGGAGCGAAACGCGATCAGGCCAAACTTGACCTGATCGGACAGACCCTGCTCTTCCACCTTGGCATAAACCTTGCGCACGGCCTCGCGAGTGCGATCAATGTACGGGTCCATGGAGATGGTGGAGTCAATCACAAAGACCACGGCAGCACTAAAGCCCTTGATCTGGGACGTACGCTGGGCGGTATCCTGATCCTGAGCCTGTTCAGGCTCTTTCTTGGCAGCTTCCGGCTCTTTCTGATCTGCGGTGTGCTTGGTGACGGACGCCACATTCAGCAAACGGGTACGGAAGCCGTTTTCAGTCATGACCTCTTCACCGCTCAAGACGGGCAAGAGGTAGAACTGTTCCTGCACATCCACAAAGTACTCGGGCTCTTGCGCCAATACGCCCTCTGTTTGCGAGTCTTTACGCAAAGCCTGACGCATAGGAGCCACCAGGGTGGCCGGGTCCGGCGTATCCAGCACTTTTTCCAGCAAGGCACGATCCTGGAAAAACAGCATGCGATCGCGGTTGGCCGGATTGGTGAAGGCCAGGGTCAACTGCATTTTCCAGTCCACCGTGCAGGCCTTGTCCAGCCAGCCTACGGTCTTGCCCTGGCTGTCCGGGCCCACCTGTACACGCTCTGCCCCGCCCTGCTCTTTGCGCTGATAAATATAAAAGCGGCTGAACGCAGGCACCGGCTTGCCCTGCTGATCCGTTTCCGAAGAAAACAGACGGCAGGACGGCGTGGTCAGAACACGTTGATACAGCGTCTTCTTGCCCTCTTGCAGCAAGGGAGCTGCGGCCTGTGCCTGGCTTGCGCCCAACAGGAGAGCACCAAGCAAACTGAATCGAACAAGGGGACGCATCATCATTGACTCAACTCCTGGAAGCGGGCCTTGGCTTGCGCGTTATCAGGCTCGGACAGCAAGACGGTTTCGTACCAGTACGCAGCCGTAGCCGGATTGGGCTTGCTAAAGCAGGCATTGGCCTGGTGATCTTTGGGGTCGTATTCACGGGCGTAAGCCATGGCGATTTTCACATCACCGGACTGCGCCTTGTTCACGTACAAGCGCTGGGCCACGTCACACTGCTCCGCCTTTTTGGCTTCTTCAATTACGGCCAGCCATTGTTCGGAGGTTTTGCTTTCCTTGACGCACTCTTGCACAAATTGCAGGCCGGGACGGTCTGCCAGCTTGTCCATGGTGCAGTTGTCTGTTTCCACGACCGCAGGCTTGGACTCGGGTGCATCGGGGGCGGCCGGGCTGTCGTCCTTGGCAGATTGGCTGTAGAACCAGTAACCGGCTGCGCCCGCCAGAATCAACAAGAGGACGATCAGGCCAATCCATTTTCCCATGCCGCCTTTCTTGGCAGGAGGGGCCACGGGGGCAGGAGCAATCGCCCCCACTTTGGGAGCCGGCGCTTCTTCTACCTTGACGGGTTCTGGCGGTGGAGGAGCCACCGTTTCGACCACCGGAGGCGTTTCAACAACAGGCTCCGGCGCGGGCGTTTCAGGTACGGCGGCCACGGGCATGGTCAGCTCCATAGCCTGGGCATTGCCACCGGCTGTGGAGGGCAAGATACCCTTGTCCAGTTTCAGCGGGCTGCGGCCCAGTTCTTCGCCGTTGGCCTCCGCCAAAGTGATTTGATACGCATCGCTGGCATTGGCCAGCAGCGAATCCACAATGTCAGCGTTCAGCAGAACAGCAATGCCCTCTTCATGCTCGGTCCAGCCTTGTTGCGGCAACCAGCGCAAGGACGCATCCCAGCTTTGTGCCGAGTGCAGGTAATAGCTGTTCTGGCTACGCTGAATGGCGATCGCGTATTCGCCCAGGTCCAGCTCTTCATCCAAATCACGCACATACAGACGAGCACGGCCAGGGACCGCGGGCTCCAAAGCCTGCAAACTAAATCTTAATTTCATGCCACGCTCTTATCGGTAAATCGTTCCAGAATGCGTCCCAAGGCCTGGTTCTGTTCCAGACTCAGTTCGCGGCCACCTTCATAACCGGCGTTATGCAAAGTGGTGTGTGCCAAAGCGGCCAGCCATTGTTCAAAGAAAATCGCGCCGTGATCCTGGGGCTCTGCCGGCAAGACCGGCATGCCATCCTGGGCAAAGGCTTTAGGGCTCTTGAAGAAGTCGTCGCTGCCGCCTTTCAGGTAGAACCAGGTCACAAACTCGCTGATCGTCATGGCCACATTGCAAACTTGGCGATCGGCCAGACGCTCGCGACGCACGCCGCTTTGACGGCGCTTGGTCAGCACAGCCAGCAACTTGTCGCGCAAGGCCCAACGGTCCGAGGCCACAATCAGCTCTTCCACCAGACTGGAGAGCAAATCCACCGGCATGCGCAGCACGTTCTGATTGGTACGGCTGGCGGGCAGCTCGCGCAACTGGCTGACCCAGCTGCGGTACACCAGATCGGCGTACTGCTGCTCGAAGGGCTGCTCTTGCGTCAGAACGCCGGGCTCATCCGGCTCGGACTTGCTGGAGCCCAGGCTCAGGAACAGATCACGCAAGGTGTCTTGCGGCAGATGCAGCGCAGCCAGCAGCTCGCCCACGATGGCGCGGTAAGCAGGCAGTTCCTGCCGGAACTGTTTGGCCAGGGCTTCCTTGACCACCGATTGCTGGTCGCCGTCCTGGCTGTACCAAGAATGCAGGGACTTCTTGACCAGGCTGTCATGCAAGCTGCGGAACTGTTCCTGCAAGCGCATCAGCTTGAAGTCCAGGCCACCAATCTGGGCCACATACGCACGCAGACGCTGCATGCCGCCATCATTCAAAGCCAGCATGGCGTCCCAGGCTTCGGCCGGATCGCTTAATTGCTGTGCCAGTAGCGGGTTTTCGATAAAGCTGCCACGCATGCGCCCCATTTTCTCGGCCACGGATGCCGTAATGGATAGCTCCCGGCTTTCGGTGTCCAGATCAATAAAGGGGGTGGGCATGCCGGGCTTGCGCACCAGGAAAGTGTTGGAGAACGGCTGGTCCGGACGCCATTGCTGCAACCATTCGCAGTGGCCGAAACGCTCTTTGAAACTCATCTTCATCAAGCCGTCCCAGCTATCGCGCACCTGGGCGTCGTCCTGAATCAGGGAGGCACCAATGCGCTTGTCGAACATGGTGATAGCCCACATCAGGCCCACTTTACGGTTCTGACGTTCCTGCGGCGTGGCACCTTGAGTGCGATGGACCCAGCGTGTCAGCACAGGCTCTACATCTTTCACATCGCTTTGCTTGTCCGAAGCGGTACACATGACCAGACCGTTCATTTCCTGCTGGTCGGTATAGCGTTCAAACAGATAAGCCACCTTGCCGCGCAGAATCAGTTGCGAAGCGGGGTTGCCACCGCTGCTTTCCGAAGCGGCACCGGCATCCTGCACGGAACGAATATTCAAACGACCGCGGTAACCGGGGAAGTCCAGCAGATCCACCTTGTCCACGCCGCCGCCCTGGGTTTCACCAATCAGGGGGAAGGTCAGTTCCACCGTCAGCGCCGCCAGATGGGCCAAAGGCACTTCCACCGCCTGGGCGGCCACAACGGGCTGGCCGTCCTGCTCGCGTACGGGCAAGACGCTCAGGCTTTTCTCGGTGGCACTGCCCAGGGATTCGAGCACGTCCACGTTCATGATGCTGTCTTGCTGCACAAAGCCATCGCCTTCGCGACGGATCAGCGCTGTCAGCGGTGCGTAGACCTTGCTGGGGTGACCCAGAGCCTGCAGCACTTTAGCCAGGCCGATATAAAGCTCGCTCAGCTCAGCCTGCTCGCCCCACAAGATGGAGAACAGCTGTGCCCGGTCTTCCAGACGCAAGGCGGGGGCCAGATTGATGACCTCCGGCCAGTAGGTGCTGTCCAGCAAGCGAGTGGTATTGCCAAAACTGCTGCGCACGTAGTCCCACAGGGACACGGCATCATCGGCGCTCAAGCCGGCATCGTTCGCACCGGCACGGCTCTTGAGCGATTCGATCAAGGCCTTGATGCGGTCCGCTGCAAAGGTGTAGCCGATCTGTTCCTTGTCAAAGTCATTGAAGTAACTATTGACCAGGATTTTCACCATATCGACTTCAGAGAAAATCTGCAGTTCGACGGGATAGGCATCCGGGCCTGCGGTGGCATTGCGGCTAAAGCGCGTCACCAGACCTGTGGCTTCCTTACCGCCCCCAGGCGGGTTCACATGGCGCAGGAAGTCGATGGTTTCACCGCCGTAATTGGTTTCCAGACGGCCATTGCCACCGGCGGCAAGGCTAGAAATCAGATAAGACTTGCCCGCCTGCGACAGTCCAAAAAAGCCAATTGTCATGGGGCGGCCCGACACCACGCCCAGACTACGGGCGGTATTGCGGGCACGGCGCAGTTCCAGCACCAGGCTATCGGCCTGCGCGTTCAGGCGCTGCGACGAAGCGCGAGCCTGCATCACCCAGTCAATGGCCTGTCCGGCACCTTGGTATACGTTCTGCCAGTCCTGGCACAAATCCTGCTGTAAGATCGTCATGTCCATCATTTGAGCACTACGCTCCCGCTATCGAGCCAATATGGAGAATCACCCAGGCCTGCTTCCAGCATGGTGTTGAGCTGGATACGGACGGCCCCTTTGGACACGCCACTCAGTTTGAAGTCTCGGGGTGCCGAGTTCTTGATCTTCAGACGATCGCTGATCAAACGGCGTCCTTGCCCACCTTGGGACGCCTTGTCCACCATCAAGGTCACTTCCATGGATGGCAGTTGGCCATCATCGTCGGGCGCATCGGCCATCTGGCGACGCACCTTCTCGTTCAGGTGCAGGTAGTACAAGGGCGAGGCGGGCCAGCGCTCTACATCCAGTTGTCGATAACCCAGACGCAGATAGCTGCCCTGCATCAGCAGGTGGTAGCCATCGGAGTCTTCACTGCTGACACTTTCCAGCGTCACCATTTCCTCGCGAGTATCGGGGTCCATCTGGAGCACGTCCTTGTAGACGATGTCCTGATCCTTGATCTGATTATTGGAGTCAATAATCCCGATGTGACGCAGGGTGGAACGCGGGCGCAGATTCGATACTTTGAAATTGAACTGGTCAATATTCATGTTGTAGCAAAGCAGGCACAGCATGGCGCCCACCGAGGCCGTGCTCTTGGGATCGTCGATCCGACCATTGGTATGGAAGGGATACCAGCTGCCCGTGCGGTAATTGTGCAAAGGCAGCAAGCGCGCAGGCGATACCGGCATTTGCGAGCGCACGTAGGCTTGCACGCCCGGCAGACGCGAAGGACGGCCGGCCATCAGCACAATGTCGCAATCGTAGTAGTTCAGCACTTCGCAGAAGGCGCGCAAGGGATCGTTGATGTTCAGGGAACCGCTGACCAGACCCTGGTGCAAATGGGCCAGATCAAAAGGCTGCTCGACCTTGGCCAATTCCAGATCGACGCGCTGACCGGCATGCTTGTGCAACTCGTCCAGCACGTACTGAACCACCTTGCTGGAGACTCGTGGCAAGGCATCGGCCGAGCCTGCCGACGCGTGGGACAGCGGTGCATTGGCCTGATCGCCCTGCAAGTGCTCGAACTCCAGCAGCTCGCCCCATGGCAAGGACTGGACGGCACGCGGGTCCTCATGCGGATCGTAGGCTTCGTAGCGTTTCAGGAACTCCAGGCCCAGCGGTACAAAGACCTGCAAGGCCAGTTGCTGACGCAAGACGGCTTTATCGGCATCGGCTTTTTCATTGCCGCACAGACGCGACAGGAACACATCCGTGTCTTCCACACCGGCATGGCTCAAGGCATCTTCAAAAGCGGGCAGCACATAGCGCTGGATGACGTCCAGCAAGATGTCATCACCGGCCACGCGGAAGCTGTCGCGGAAACGCTGTTTGGGCGAGATGGTCAGGTTGCTGCCACCGCCCGCCCCTGCCGGGCGACGCAAGGTGTAGTCGCTGATCACGATATCGGTGGTACCGCCGCCAATATCAATAATGCCCAACGTCAGTGTTTCCCGATCTTCCTTGTAGGGAGCGGCCACCGCATCAAAGAACTCGTCAGCATGGCCAGCGAAGTTTTGGGTAATTTCGGTAAACAGGTAGACCAGCTGAGAGCTGGTGGCCTCGTCCCATTCCACCCGGAACTCGGGCAGAGGTACGCGCAGGTTCTCCGGCATGCGGCCCGACTCGGAAGGCTCCAGACCATAAGGGTCTTCTTCGCCTTGATACCAGTCCATGCTGGTCCACAGCAGACCAATGGCCTGACGCAGACGCTCGGCCAGCAGGCTGCGTTCTACCAAAGGCATGCCGGGCGGCACGGTCAGAACAATATTGCTCAAGCGGCGAGGCTTGTTGGAGTGACCTTGGCGTACCCGCTGGGCCGGGCTGTTGATTTGCAGCAGCGCCTGGGCCAGCACCTCGGTCAGCATGAAGGTCATGACCGAGCTGCGCGAATAGAAAGGCTCGAACACCGGCAGACGGTCGTCTTCGTCCAGGGTGTACAGAGCTTCGCCACGCTCGTCGATATGCAGGGAGAACGGTGCAGCCAGGGCACGCGGTTCTGCATCGGAGCGGTCGTACTGCTGACTGAAACGCCAGCCGTGCTTGTATTCGTTTTCGTCCCACAAATAGCGCTTGGGGCTGGACAGCCCGGTCGTGCCCTCGGTACCGCGACGGCGGGCGGCCAGACGCGCGGCCTCATCCCCGACACGCACCAAAGTGGGCCAGGAAAAGGCAGTGGGACGTCCGCTTTTCAGGGACAAGTGGTTCTTGCCGAAGTCCGTCTGCGCAAACTCCACGCGACTTTCAAACGGCTTGCTGTACACCTGATGCGGATGAGACAAGTCCCGCAGTTGCAGCACATAGTTCTGCCGCAAGCCGGAGTCGTCCTGACCGTGGTTTTCAATCAGAATCCCGCAAGTGCGCGAGTTCCCCACGTCCAGCACCAAGTCCACAGGAATGACCTGTTCACTTTGCCAGTTGGCGGCCAGCACCTTGATGTCCGGCAGGCGCACCCAGGCTTCAGAGCGACCGTCCACACACTCATGCGGTGGTGCGAACAGGCTGAGTAAATTCAGAAAATGCAGCTGGGCCGAACGCAAGGCGTTAACGTCTTCGCCAAAGTCGATATTGCGCGTTTTGTTGACGTTGTCCTTATAGACTTCCAGCAACCATTCCTGCACCCAGTCGCGATTCAGGAACCAGTCCATATGGGCGCTGTCGCACGCAATGCGGAACAAGGCCCCGGCATTGATGTCTTCACGCAAGGGGGCCAGGTAGGCCGCGCCCTCGGTCAGGTCCACCACGCTGGTATCGCAGGCAACCGTAATACGGTGTGTATTGCCGTCGCGATCAGGCGTTTCCAGACGCACCACGCGCAGACGGCTCCAACTGGCCGGGCCATTGTCAAAGCGATGCGGCGCCACAAAGCGCACATAGGGCACAGGCAGCCACAGGCCATCGAACAAGTCCAGGGTACGGCTCAGAGAGACATCGCATTCCTGATCATTGCGGCCGCCGCCCTGGTACACCCCAACCTCGCCTTCAGGCTGATGGAACAGGGTTTGTTCCTGGCCAAACTGCAAGCCTTCAAACAGGAAACGCCAGTTCTGGCCGTTCGTGCTGAAGAAAGAATGGTTCAAGGTGCCCAGCTTCTTGCTGCCCAAAGTGGGAGCGTTGATGTCAAAACCGAAGTCCATGAACTGGACTCCGGTGTTTTCAATCAAAGTAACCAAGCCATCGTGTTTGAGTAATTCAGGCAACATAAGATTCAAGCACTCATCATTCGGATTGCTGCAAGATCAAAGGAAAGGCATTGGAGCCGTACATGCCCGCACATTGGGCGGCTGCGCCCGCTGCACCGGGATCACACACAATCTTGGGCATATCGTAAGCGGCATTGTCCGTGCACTTTGCGGCGGAATTGGCATTCAAAATCAAGCGGCCCTGTTCAGACGAGGCAGATACGGGGGCTTCGCACTGAACGCCGTCACCACGCTTGATCTGCACATTGCCTGCACCGTCTTTCAACTGATATTGCAGCTGCACGGGTTTGCCGGTCTGGCTGTCTTGCACACCCATGCGGGCAGCCCACTGGCCATTCAGGAAATCCATCTTGCCGGACTGCAAGGCATCAGGCGGCACTACCAAAGAACCGGGAGGGGCAGCAGGCGTGGCCGGAGCAGCCGGGTTGACATCAGGTGTTGGCGGCGCGGCAGGATCAGCAGGCGGGCTTGCCGGGTCTTGTGGCAACTCGGGCGGCTGGGGATTGGCGTCCGTGCCGGGCTCAGCTGGCGGTGCAGGCGGCGTGGTATCGGGAGCTTGCCCCGCATCCGGAGCACCCGGCGCGGCAGGAGCATCCGCCCCCGGAGCAGCAACCCCTGGTGCTTCAACACCGGGAGCAGCGCCCGCACCCGTGGCGCCTGGAACCACTGGAACGGTGCCCGTGGGAACAAGGCCTGTTGCATCAACACGGCCATTCGGCAGCAAGGCGCCAGCATCCAGCTTGGGCAAGGACCAGCCCAACCAATTACGGACTTTCTCGGGCAAGTAGCTGCCTACGCTGGAGGTGAAGGAACCCAAAGGGGTGTCGGGCACGACCGGCGTGGTGCACCAGCGCAAACCGAACAAGAGCAAGGCCAGCAGCAAGAGCAAAGCCAGCAAACGCCACCACCAGCGGGACCACCAACTGGCGGCCACCGGGGCCACGACAGGGGCCACCACGGGCTCGACGGGCGGCACCACAGGTGGAGCCACCACAGGCGCGGCTTTAGGCGCAGGCATCAAAGGCAGCAAGGGGTCCTGATTCTGATCTGCACCATGGTGCAGGAAACCCCAGAAGGTCAACACGGGCTTGCCGTTGACCAGATACACAAAGTTGTCGTCCGGGAAATAAAGCACGCGGCGCAGCAAGCTGGAGAACAGGGCCTTGTCGCCCAGAGCTTCTTGCTCTTCGGCATCCATGCTTGGGGCCATCTCGTTCAGCCGGGCCTGGAAAGCACTTAATTGCTTCAGGCCTTCTTCGCGTTCTTGCTCGGTAGCGGCGGTCCAAGGCACGACCTGGCCGGAGACGGGGCTGTACCAATCCAGCGTGGAACCCGTTTCATTGCTTTGCGGAATCGCCAGATGGTCGGCAAAGTTGCCCGCCCGACGGCGCAAGGCTTCTCGCAACTGTAAAGCGGAGCGAAATACCGGTCGGCCGCCCTCACCTAAAGCCATGAAAGCATCGGCACGGCCACTGCGCAGTAAAACCCCTTGCTTCATTGAGTTCCCGAAGAAAAAAAAGAAACATAGTACAACAAATAGGAAGTCCCAAAGCCTCAGGGAAATGCCCATTCATAGGGTGTACACAATGAGAAAAGCAGGCCTTGAACCTTAAAAACTCCTGAACGCTGAAAAAGAGCAAAAGTCGTTTTAGTCCTTGTGTACTAAATAGATAGCGAAATAGCCGTGCATGGATCAAGCAGAAAACATAAAAACGTACCACTCTGTACATAAAACAAAATCAATATTATCCAAATAGCCAAAGCACTGATTTTTTTAATTAAAACAAAAGTCCCATTCCGGCCCGATCAGGCGGCTGAAAAGACCTTCGCACAGCCACCTTCCACCCTCACTCGCCAGCAGCACGTTCTGGCCATACCCCAAAAATCACGATTCAAACATTCAGCTATTTGTCATAGACCTTTCACTTTGGCCCTCTAGCATTAGCGCTACCCCCCACAACTCAGCCTTGGCGCTATTTATCACTATGAGCAAACATATCTCCGACAAGACTGTTCGTAACCTGAGTCAGAACACCCCTTTTAGTGAAATCCTGGAACGCAGCATGACACGTCGCGCCGTAATGCGCGGCGGCCTGGCAGCCGCTTTGGCCACCATGAGCAGCTTTGGTCTGGCTGGCTGTGATAGCAGCAGCACAGGCGGCAACTCCACCGACAACGGCGGCGGCGAGAACCCGAACCCTGGCCCTGATCCGGAACCACCGGCAAGCGTCAAACTGGGTTTTGAATCCCTGCCCACCTCCATGACCGACGGCTGTGTCGTGCCTCCAGGCTACATCGCCCATGTGCTGGCTCCCTGGGGCACGCCCATTAATGACAACGCCCTGCCCTGGGATCAGAACGGCAATAACAGCTCCAACGACCTGCTCAACTCCATGGGCATGCACCATGACGGCATGCACTTCTTCCCCCTGGAGGGCAGCTCCACCGAAGGCTTGCTGGCCGTCAACCACGAATATATTGATGAGAACGCCCTGCACCCCAACGGCCCGACCATGCCCAATGGCAAGCGCCCGGCCGAGGAAGTGCGCAAGGAAATCAATGCCCACGGCGTGGCCATCGTCCATATCCGCCGTGCCAATGGCCGCTGGGACATCGTCAAGAACTCGCGCTACAACCGTCGCTTCACCTCTGCCACGGCCATGAAACTGGCTGGCCCGATTGGCGGCACGGATTGGGTCAAAACCCCCTTTTCGCCCAACGGCACACAAGTGCGCGGCACCAACAATAACTGCGGTAACGGCACGACGCCCTGGGGCACCTACATCACCGCCGAAGAGAACTGGGCAGCCTGCTTTGTGAACACTGGCACGCGTCCCGCTCACCAGCAACGTGTCGGCGTATCGGCTGGCCCAACTGGCCGCTACAAATGGGAAACCGCCGCCAAGGATCCGTCGGAAGTGCTGGGCGAATTTGCTCGCTTCAACATCACCGAAACCGGCGCCAGCGCTACCGAAGACTGGCGCAATGAAGTCAACGGCTTTGGTTATCTGGTCGAGATCGACCCGTACGACCCCACCAGCATTGCCACCAAGCGCACCTCCATGGGCCGTTTTGCTCACGAAGGCTGTGCCTACAGCAAGCCCGAAGCTGGCAAGCCTCTGGCTTTCTATAGTGGTGACGACTCGCGCTTTGAATACGTTTACCGCTTTGTGTCCGACGCCGCCTGGGATCCCAAGGATGCCGAGCGCACTGACCGTCTGGCCGTAGGCGCCAAGTATCTGGACAAGGGCACACTATATGTAGCGCGCTTTAACGAAGACGGTTCCGGCGAGTGGCTGGCACTGACAGGCAGCACCAAAGGCAAGGATGGCGGCACCTTGTCTGACAAGTTCAAATCCCTGGAAGAAATCCTGATCAATACCCGTGGCGCCGCGGACTTTGTGGGTGCCACCCCGATGGATCGCCCCGAGTGGACGGCCACCCACCCCAGCAACGGCGACATCTACCTGACGCTGACCAACAACACCAGCCGCAACGCATCGTCCGGCACTAACGCCGCCAACCCACGTCTGAACAACGTCAACGGTCACGTTATTCGCTGGCATGACGAACCTGGTTCGAACAAGTTCAAGTGGGATATCTTCGTATTCGGCTCGGATTCGGGTGCCGACGCAGATACCAACCGCTCCGGCCTGACCGATCTGAACCAGTTGGCCAGCCCTGACGGTCTGGGCTTCGACAGCCGAGGCATTCTGTGGATTCAGACTGACAACGGCATCGACGGCGGCCGCAAGAACAATGTTGCTCGAGCCACCAACGACCAGATGCTGGCCGTGATTCCGGGTGCCTTGGCGGACAGCTCGGGCACCGGCCCGGCCATCAACGCCAGCAACCAGTCCGATCTGCGTCGATTCTTTGTGGGCCCGAACGAAGCAGAAATCACCGGCTTTGCCATGACACCGGACCACACCAGCCTGTTCCTGAACATTCAGCACCCTGTGAACTGGCCGGCCTACGACACGCATGACGCTACGATTGTCAGCATGAACACGGTGCGTCCGCGTTCTTCGACCGTTGTCATCCAACGTGCGGATGGCAAGCCTATTGCTGTCTAAACGCAAGGGCGGGTTCGCGGTTTGAATCCGCCCTAGTCCGTTTTTGCTAAGTTTTTGCCAAGCGGGGCCGTCAATAGATGGCCCCCTTTGCTTTTTTAGCTCCTGCAATTCAAACAAGGCCTCCTGACTGTCTGCTGCAACACGGAAATATCTGCGCCATTTCCAGAGCCGGACAGGGAAAAACCAGGACCAAGGGTCAGGAAAGGAAAGCAAACAGGCCTTTCTTCACAGCAGGCCATCATGCTTGAAGCCGCACCAATCAAGGCTTCAAGACAAAGTTGAGAAAATTTTCTCAACAGGCCCCTAAAGAGTTTTTTGCCCCTTCCGTTAATGTTGCTGTACAGGAAGAACGCAGTGTGTCGAATGCGCGATCAGCCCCCTGGGGCCTAGCAGAACGCCAACGCTTTCCTGGGCAAAGGGCGAAACCGTTTCGCCGCTCTACTCAACATTGGGAGTTACCATGTCTGTTATCAATACGAACTCGCTTTCCCTCGTTGCCCAAGGCAATCTGAGCAAATCGCAAGGCGCACTGGGTCAAGCCATTGAGCGTCTGTCCTCCGGTCTGCGCATCAACAGCGCTAAAGACGACGCAGCCGGCCAGGCTATTGCCAACCGCTTCACCGCTAACGTGAACGGTCTGACACAAGCTGCCCGCAACGCCAACGACGGTATCTCTATCGCTCAGACAACCGAAGGTTCGCTGAACGAAATCAACAACAACTTGCAGCGCATCCGTACTCTGAGCGTGCAAGCTACTACCGGCACCAACTCCGAAACCGACTTGGCTTCGATCCAGGCTGAAATCAACCAGCGTCTGGCCGAAATCAACCGCGTTTCCGAGCAAACTCAGTTCAACGGCGTGAAAGTTCTGGCCAAAGACCAGTCCCTGGCCATTCAAGTTGGTGCTAACGACGGCGAAACCATCTCGGTTAACCTGAAGAAGATCGACTCCGAAACGCTGAACCTGAAAGATCTGGACGTTTCCAAGCTGGCCAAGAAATTCGACGCTACCAAGCACGAAATGAAAGCCGCTTCGGGCACCACCAGCACGGCCGTTCCTGCTCAAATGGGTAACGCCAACACCGTGGTTACTGCAGCTAACGGCGGTACCGTTCTGACTCAAACCACCGGCGCCACTTCCACCAACTACATCCTGCACGAAGGCAAGGTGTACGCTGCTGGCACCATCACCGCCAACGCAACTGCCAACACCATCTCCGTGGCTCGTGGCGCTGAAGTGACCGACAAAGAAACTCTGTCGCTGGTTGCTCCTCTGGCATCGATCGACGCCGCTATTCAGGACGTGGACAACCTGCGTTCCGACCTGGGTGCTGTGCAAAACCGTTTCGAGTCCACCATCGCCAACCTGAACAACACGGTTACCAACCTGTCCGCTTCGCGTTCGCGTATTGAAGACGCCGACTACGCAGTCGAAGTCTCCAACATGACTCGTGCTCAAATCCTGCAACAAGCTGGTACATCGGTTCTGGCCCAGGCCAACCAAGTTCCACAAACGGTTCTGTCGCTGCTGCGTTAATCAGCTGCCGCACACCGGGCCGACAGGTTTACTTGTCGGCCAGTTGCACGAAAACCGGATATTGCCTGCAATATCCGGTTTTTTTTGGTCCAAAGTCCTGAAAAACCGGCTTATTTCACGCATTGATCCCCAAGCCCGACCGGTATGCTAGCCAGATTTGAACGAGACTTCAGACCTCTATCACGCCATGTCCTCCTCTGACCGCCCCGTGTCCCCTGATACGCGCTACCAAGACGCACTCCAATTATTCAATGGCAGCCAGTTCTTTGCCGCCATCTCTGTTCTGGAGGAGCTGCTTGCCCAACACCCCGAGCATCAGGCCAGCCTGTCGCTCATCATCAAGGCGCTGATCAACGAAAAACGCCCCCAGGATGCGCGCAACTACCTGCCCCAGCTCAAACTGAAAAAAGATCTGGCCGCGCGCGATCTGGCCGTGGACGTCTACGTGGCTTGCCGGGACTACAAGGCCGCCCAGGCTTTGCTGGAAGAAGAAATCAAACAAAAACCCAGCGCCGTGGCCGTGTTCAAGCTGTCCGAGCTACATGCAAAACGCGGTGACCTGGAAGGCTCGCGCAAGCTGCTGCGCCAGGCCCATCGCCTGGACCCCAAAAATGATCTGATTCTGGGCAAGGTCATCACCGATGAGCACTTCAACCCGAGTCTGGATCTGGCCGCTATACGCCAGTTGCAACAGGAGTGGCAAAAGCGCTTTGCCTATACCCTGCACGCTGCCGCGGACACACGCCGTATCGCGGGCCGCACGCTACGCATCGGCCTGCTGTCTGACGGCTTCAGCAACCACCCCGTCACCCGCATGACCAGTGGCTCGCTGACTCGTCTGTCCAAAAAGGAATTCAAGCTGTATGCCTACAGCAGCACCGACAAGCCCGATGATCTGACTGAACAGTTGCGAGAGCATTGCCACGCCTGGCGCGAAGCCGCCGCCTTGAGCGACGAGCAGCTGAATCAGCAAATTCGCCGTGACCGGATTGATATCCTGATCGACATGAGCGGCTATCACAAAGGTACGCGGCTGCGCATGCTGTCCATGAAGCCCGCCCCGCTCATCGTCAAATGGGTAGGCGGACTGAACAACTCCATGGGCCTGGACTATATCGACTACCTGATCTCGGATCGTTTCGAGAGCCCGGAAGGAAGCGATTCGGATTACAGCGAAAAGCTGATTCGCATGCCCAACGGCTACATCAGCTACATGCCACCGTTCTACGTACCCGAAGTTGGTCCGGCTCCACTTGGCGAAAATGGCCACATTACCTTTGGCTGCTTTAACAATGCCAACAAGATCAATGAGCCTACCATCCAGGCCTGGGCCACTATCCTGAAAGCCGTGCCCGATGCACGCCTGCTGCTCAAAGGCTCCCTGTACGAAGGCGACGAGTTCAAGCAGCGCATCCAGGACGGTTTCCAGGCTCAAGGCATTGATCCCGAGCGTCTGGATTTTGAAGGCCAGTCCAATCACCGCGAACTGCTCAGAACCTATAACCGCGTAGATATTACTCTGGACCCCTGGCCCTTCTCCGGTGGCCTGACCACGCTGGAATCCATGTTGATGGGTGTGCCGGTCATTACCCTGCCCGGCCCCACCTTTGCCAGCCGCCACTCCACCAGCCACGTCAGTAACGCGGGCTATCCGCAGCTGGTTGCGCAGTCCTGGGATCACTACGTATCCCTGGCCTGCCTGCTGGCTCAGGATCATGCTTTGCTGGCCTCCTTGCGCAGTGAAATGCGCCAGGTATTCGTAAACTCCCCGGTCTGCGATCACGACTCGTTTGCCCAGTCCTTGCGTCAGGGATTGCGGGCGATCTGGCAGCGTCATTGCGAGGGTGCCGCTCCTGCCGCCCTCCATATCCAGGCAGACCACCAGGTTCGTTTTGAGGACCAGGACAGCGCCCAGCTTGCCGTGCCCTTGCAGGAAGCGGATGCCAAACAGGACTTCAGTTTCGAGCTGACCAGCCCAGTCGTTGTGATCGACCATGGTGCACGTCTGGTTCAGGACGCCAAGTTCGAGCAGCTCTACGCAACCGGGGCCTTGCATCTGATTTGCTTTGATCCAGCAGCGACCACGCAGGACCTGCTTTTGCCCTTGAACCGCAACCGGCTACAAATCGTTCAGCAAGCCGTGCTGGGGCATGGCGGCGCCGTCAATTTCCAGGCTCGCATGGACAACCGGCAAAGCGGCACCTTGCCGCCTGTGCTCAATGCCAGCCCGGAGCTGGCTCAGTTTGACCTACCTTCTATCCGACTAGATGACCTGGACCGGGATGCGCCGATTGACTGGTTGATGCTGGCCGACAACTACGACAACCGCGCCCTGCTCAGCAATGCCGCTCAGACGCTGGAACAAACCCTGGCGGTTTCCATCAAAGTGCATTTTGCGCCAGGTGATGCGCAGCAGCTGGACTTGTCGCAAGCTCGCGACCTGCTGGCACCGCATGGCCTGGAGTTCTACACACTCACGGCCTTCGATTGCGAAAGCGGCTACACCGACGAGCAGCTCAAGGAAAGCCACAGCGGCAGCCGCACCCATTCGGCCATTGCGCTGTTCCTGCCCCGCAACACGCAAGACCTGCCCATCGAGCGGCTGGAAAAACTGGCCTTTATTCTGCACGCCTACTTCGGGGCTCACGACTACGCCCAGCGTTTGCTGACGCAGCACCAGCACCCCAAGGCCGAGGAATACCTGAAGCAGGCCCGCTTGCGCAACCTGCCCAGCATGACGATTCCCAACATCCCGGCCATGACCTCCGCCGAGATCGAGTTTTTTGAATCCTGCCTGGATCAGGCCCAGCATTACTACGAGTTTGGCAGTGGCGGCTCCACCAAGCTGGCCGCCAGCATGGGCCTGAACGTTCATGGCGTAGAAAGCGACCGCCGCTGGCTGGAACAACTGCACGCTGAAGTGGGAGAGGCCTGCAAGGTCAATCATGTGGACATTGGCCCTACCAAAGAATGGGGCTACCCCGTGGACCTGCGTGCGGCGGATCAATTCCCGGACTACAGCCGCTCCATCCACACCCAGGACCTGCCCTTTGACCTGATTCTGGTCGATGGCCGTTTCCGTGTGGCCAGCACGCTGGAAAGTATCGACTACGTGCTGAAAAAAGGAGACCCGGCCTCGGCACGGATCTTCATCCATGACTTCTGGAACCGCGAGTTCTACAAACCCGTCCTGGAATTCCTGGACGCAGAAAAAACCGTTGAAACAGCGGGCCTGTTCAAGATCAAGGCCAACATCAACCGGACACAGCTTCAGGCGGTAAAAACTGCTTTCCAGCAGGACTATCGTTAAAACAAATCTGGCCTTTCCTGCAGATGAATTGCAGGAAAGGCCAGATTTTCAAACCAAGCGTACTCAACACGGCACCAAACGATTTCCTTCAGCGCTCCAGGTCTTCGCTCAAGCGCTGCACGGCCGCACGGTAAGCCGCCATATCCTCGCGCTTATCCACCGCCAGCACCAAGACCACTAATACATCGTCCTCTACCGTATAAACCAGACGATAGCCCTGCTTGAGCAGCTTGATTTTGTAGCAATGCTGCAAATCCCCCGCAATGCAGACCCCGGGACATGCGGTGCGTCCAGACGTTTGCGAAGCAGGTTCTTGAAGGTAGTTTTCACACTCCCATCCAGCCGCCCCCACTCCTGCAAGGCTTCAGGCAAGAACTTTAGTGTGTATTTGGTGGGCTGCCGCTCAGAGCTGCTCAAGATCAACCTCGACCGCCGTATCCTTGACGGCCAGCCGTCGACGCACCAGCTCATCCAGATCACGGTTGGCCATTTCCTCGACCATGGCCTCAAACAAGCGAGGCGTCACCATATAAAAGGCAGGCCGGTTATGGTTCAACACGGCAACCGGCTTTTCTCCAGCCGTACGCAATACCTGTGCCGGGTTCTTCTTGAACTCGGACATGCTAATAGAATAATCAGCGTAGATCGCATCCATAACAGCTCCTAAAAAAGCTATAAATTTAGAGCCATTTTAGCATCAGACCGTCGAAAGCACACAAGAGCCAAAAAGGCTCCTCTTATATCAGTTGTAAAAGGGAAAAGTTGGCAGCCCGCCAGCGCAGGCTTACAACAGCACCTGAAATTCCGCGCTATCGGAAATGGCATCCCACTGGTCTTTCGCCAGACTGGCGCGGATACGGGCCACGGCCTGGCTGCGCAGTTGGGATACACGCCCTTCTGTCACGCCCAGCACCAGAGCAATTTCCTTCTGGTTCAGGTCCTGCTCGAATTGCAGCGCGAACAGCAGTTTTTCACGTTCGGGCAGTTGGTCGATGGCGGTAATCAGGGCTTGTCGCAGACCCTGGGAAGTCAGCAGGTTCAGGGGATTGTCGAAATAAGCCTGTTCACGCGTGCTGTCTTCCAGAAACTCCAGCGCATCGGCGGAGGGATCCGCATGACGTTTCAGGTCTTCGTAGTGAATCACCTGCACGCCAACCGCTTCATCCAGCAATTCGTAGTAATCGTCCATGCTCATGGACAGCGCTTCGGCAATTTCCGGCTCGGTAGGCTCGCGCAGCAGTTCCTGACGCAAGGCGCTGACAGCCACTTCGATCTGGCGCGCTTTGGAGCGCACGCTACGCGGCAGCCAGTCCTGGCTGCGCAATTCGTCCAGCATGGCTCCGCGGATTCGGGTGACGGCATAGGTCTCAAACTGGGCCTCAGCCACCACCTGATACCGGCGCACGGCGTCCAGCAGGCCCATCATGCCCGCCTGCATCAGATCATCCAGCTCGACACTGGGAGGCAGGCGCGACACGAGCTGGAGCGCTTGGCGGCGCACCAATGGGGCGTACTGCTCAACCAGGACGTCTTCTGAACGAGGCATGGACAGGCACGAATCCGGACAATAAAGATTGAGCTATTTTGCCTGCCAGCCCTGCCCGACAGTCCCCAAATCAAACAGTCTTTCGCCATCTTATTCAGGCTTTAAACGGGCCTGGAGCGGGCAAAAACCAAAATACCTCCTAAAGATACGTACGTGGGTGCCGTAATTGGATCGTTACAGGTGCCAAGCCCACCCCATTGAGCAGGCCTGCCACCAAGCCCCTTCTGGAGTGATGTCATGATCAGCTCAGTTTCATCTCAAACGACGGCCTTGGTGCCCCTGGCCTCCCCGGTGGAGCAAAACCCTGGCACCCCTACGCCTTCGGCGGCCACTACGGTGACCCCCATCAAGGAAAGCAGTACCGATACCCAGTTGCAGCAACGCTGGCCCGACAAGCGCGAACCCGTGCCTGGCATGGTCAACACGCTGGACGACACCCTGGACCAGATCAACAACTCCTTGCAGGCCTGGTCCACCGGCATTCGCTTCAATATGGACGACGAGGCCCAGCGTCTGGTGGTCTCGATTGTGGACAACAAGACCGGCGAGGTACTGCGCACTGTACCTTCTGATGCGGTTATCCAGATTGCCAAGATGATCGTTCAGTTGCAGGGCAACGCGGTCAGCGTGAAGGTTTAAAAACCAAACTGGCATCGAAACTTCCCATTGACATGGGCTTTGCGCGCGACACATTCGCGACAAAATAGGACACTACAGGAGTATTTGATATGGCTATTTCTTCAATTGGCGTGGGCTCAGGTCTGAAGCTGGACGAGCTGCTGGAAGATCTGCGCAAGACGGAAAAGAAGAGCCTTGCTGTCATCCAGAGCCGCCAGGTGGCCAATACCAACAAGATCTCGGCCTACGGTCAGCTCAAAAGCAGTCTGGCAGAGCTGCAAACCGCCGCCAAGACACTGAACTCGGAAGACTCGTTTGGCGCGGTCAAAGTCACCGCCAATAGCGAAAACATCAAAGTGACCGGCAACTCCAAGGCAGCGCCCGGTCAGTACGTGATCAAGGTCGACAATCTGGCCACGCGTCAGACGCTGACAGCCGGTGCCCACGAATCGCGCGATACCGCGATCGGAGAAGGCGGCAAAATTACCGTGCGCCTGGCCAATGGCAAAGAGCACAGCCTGGACATGAAGGGCCAGGACACCTCCTTGCAAGGCGTGATGAACGCCATCAATGCCGACGCCGATCTGGGCATGAAAGCCACCATCATCAATACGGGCGACCCGAACGAGCCTTACCGCTTGCAGTTGTCCGCCGGTGCAACAGGTGAAGCCGCCTCGATCAGCTCGATTCGTGTGGACGGCAATGATGATCTGGCCGATCTGCTGAACTTTGATGCCAGTGACCCGGCTGCCAGCGGCTTTGAACAGACCAAGGCACAGAACGCCAAGCTGACCGTGAACGGCATTGCCATCACCAGCCAGAGCAATACGCTGAAAAACACCATTGAAGGCCTAGAAATCACGCTGAACAAAGCCGGTGACGAGGCCATCAATGTGGACGTTGCCAAAGACGATGGCGTGGCCGCCAAAGCGGTGAAAGACTACGTCGAGGCTTACAACAAGTTCAACAAGTCGATTCGCGCCCTGACGGCCTACAACGTCGATCTGAAACAGGGCGCAGCCCTGACCGGCGACTCCATGGCCCGTGAAGCGCAAAACGCCATGCGTGACGCCACCCTGGGCTTTGTGCCCGGCGAAGGCGAAATCCGCTCCCTGGTGGGTCTGGGCATCAATATCGATCCCAAGACCGGCGACTTGCAGCTGGACGAAAAAAAGCTGAATGAAGTCCTGAAAACCAATATGGCGGACGTCAAGAACATGTTTGTGGGCGAGAACAGCGTTGCTGGTCGCGTACAAGCCGCCGCTGACGACTTCATCAAAAAAGACGGCCGTATTGATAATGCTCAGGCCGGCGCCGAAAAAGTCGGTAAAAAGTTGCAGGATCAGTATGATGCTGCCGATCAGCGTATCGAAAACAAGATGGAAGCCTACCGCAAGCAGTTCGTCCAGCTGGACGTGATGATCAACCGCATGCAAGGCACCAGCAACTACTTGAGCCAGCAACTGTCCATGCTGGGCAATATGAACGACAGAAAATAAACCCCTATGAGCTATCCTGCCCCTTCCCGTCGCTTTGGCCAACAATCGGTCCGCGCCTACGCCCAAGTAGGCTTGGAAACCGAGGTCCTGAGCGCGAGCCCCGAACATCTGATTACCCTGTTATTTAACGGTGCTCGCACCGCCATGCTGCAAGCGCGCTTGCATATGGAACAGGGCAATATTGCCGGGCGGGGGCAGTCATTATCGAAGGCTATTGATATTGTCGATAGCGGCCTGAAAAGGGCGGTCGATACCGAAAAGGGCGGAGAGCTGGCCCGCAATCTGGTCGCTACCTATGACCTGATCTTGCACAATCTGATGCTGGCCAACCTTCGCAATGACGCGGAAAAGCTGACGCTGGCCGAGCGTTTGCTGACCGATATTGCCGATGCCTGGCGCAGCAATGTTGATACACAACGTGCCAAGCAGCCAGCTTGACTCCGGGGCTCGCGGGACAGGTTCTGTTCCTGACCTGCACCTCCAACCTCCTTTGCGCCTTTAGCGCCTGGTACGAACATGAGCGATACCTCTAACCCGATCGTCGATCAATATCAAATTATCGCCAGCATCACCCGTCACATGCTGGAGCTTGCCCAAACGGCACGCTGGGAGGATGTGTTTGAACAATCCGAACACTATCAACTCGCCGTGGAAAAGCTCAAGAACATGGAAGACCTGTCTGTTACCGAAAAACAGGCACGTCGTCAGTTGCTGACCCAAATTCTGGAAGACGATGCTCAGATCCGCCATCTGGCCACCCCTGAACTGGGTCGTCTGGGTGCACTGCTGGGCAATATGAAGCGCCAGCAAACCGTTTTGCAAGCGTATTACAGCCCTAGCGTTCATCCATGAGCATAGGCGGCCCCTCCCCCCTGGGGACGCTGCTTATTCAACGGCTGGATGCCGTTCTGGGTATCAGCACTGGACAGCAAAGCAATATCGCCACGGGCGCTCGCCCGGACGCCATCAGCCAGACACCGGGCAGCCAACGCCCCGATCGCGCCGAAAACCAGACGGCTCGCGATCAACGCCAAAGCGTAGACCAGGCCCGCGCCCACACCCAGGGCCGCGATAGCCGGAACATCCGCACACAAAGCGGCCAAACCTCGACTGACCCGGCTCTGAATACCCGTGGCCCCAATACGACCACTACCAGCTCGGCACCCACCACGCTAGGGCGCACCGCCCAGCTGATTCTGTCCCTGCTGGAACACTTCCCGGATCGTGCCCCCGCTATTCAGGGACGACAGGCCTTGTTGCCTGGCCGTCCCACGATGCAGGCAGACGGCAACGAATCCACGCGCCCCGGCAACGATATCCAGACCGCGGGACGCACAGGCACGGCACAAAATACCGCCAGCACAATCGCAACCCTGGCTCAGCAACGCCTGCCCCTGCCCGGCAGTACGGCCACAGGTGGCGCAAACGCGGGTTCTGCCAGTGCAACGACAGCAGGCAGCCATGCTTCCGGAACAGGGGCACCCGCAGGAATGCCCGCTGCAGGAACGCCAGCGACCGGCGCAGCAGCCCATAGCGCATTACCCACAGGCAGCACCGCCGCCCTGGCCCAGCATTTCACCCAGGCTCTGCCCCAGGCCCTGCAACAAAGCGGGCTGTTCTACGAGTCTCACCTGAGTGATCTGCACTTTGGGCAACGCAGCGTGGGTGAATTGCAGCAAGAGCCGCAAAACCTGAACCGTCCTGTAGCCGAAACAAGTACTGGCGCAAGCCACAACACCCAGACCCAGGCCAGCAGCCAGGACCCGGCCAACAGCATGCTGGTACGTCAGCAACTGGATACGCTGGCCCATCAGAGCCTGCAATGGCAGGGTCAGGCCTGGCCGGATGCCGACATGAACTGGAGCGTGCAACGTCACGAAGCCCAGTCGGAAGACGAAACCGAACACTGGTCCAGCACCCTGCAACTGGACCTGCCCACACTGGGGCCGATCACACTACGGCTCAATCTCCTGAATCAGCAATTGCTGGTCCATATTCAGGCCGATCAGTCCGCACCGTATCTGGACGAAAACAGCCTGCCCTTGCGCGAGCGCTTGCAGGACCAGGGTCTGATCCTGAGCCAATTGCAGATTGAAGCCGACACGACCCAGCCGCAGGACCTGCCCGATGAGTCATGACTCCCCCACCCATCGCCCGCAGGCCCTGGCCTTGCGCTACGACCCCAAGGACGGGGCCCCGCGCGTGGTTGCCAAAGGCTACGGCACCTTGGCCGAAAAAATAGTCGAGACCGCCCGCGAGCACGGTCTTTACGTACACGAGTCCCCCGAACTGGTCGGCCTGCTGATGCAGGTGGATCTGGACCGTCATATTCCCCCTCAGCTTTATCAAGCCGTAGCTGAATTGCTGGCCTGGCTATACGCACTGGAACAAGGCCATCCCCAGGCCACACAAGCCTTGCAGACCTTGCACGACGCCTCAAAACCTTGATGCCCTTGTTTATAAGGGCTGAAAAGCCCCTGTTTTTGGGCTTAGATACTCTGCTTAGCCTCGCGTTCTAAACGTTACATTAAGCACGGCAAGCTGCCCGCACCTGTGCGCGTGGCCCATCCTGACTTTCTGGCAAGCGAATATGTCGATTTCCAATCTTTCCAGCATTGAAAACCTTTTGGCCCAGATGCGCGCCGTCGCCCAAGCGGCCGGGGCTTCCAGTTCTGTGTCCTCCTCGGCCAGCAGCGCCGCTCCGGGTGGCTTTGCCGCCGAGCTGGCCCGCTCCCTGAACCGGGTTTCCCAGGCACAGAACGAGGCCAATGCCCAGGCCCAGGCCTTTGAAATGGGCGAGCCCGGAATTTCCTTGAACGACGTGATGATTGACCTGCAAAAAGCCAGCGTTGGCTTTCAGGCCACCGTCCAGGTACGCAACCGCTTAGTGGCCGCCTACCAAGAAATTGCCAGTATGCCGGTATAAGCGCCTGATTCTTTCATGCCCGCCGCCCTTTCCTTAATGCTGCCTGAGCACGTCCTGATTTGAACTCCCCTGATTCCATGCAGAACCCTGCCTCTGCCTCGCCCATGAGTCAGACAGCACAGTTGCTGAATAAACTTCCTGGCTACGACACGCTGCGCGCCTTGCCCAAGGTAGCGCTGATCGGGCTGGGTGCCGCACTGATTGCTCTGATTGTCGCCCTCTTGCTGTGGAGCCGCGGCCCTACATACCAGGTTCTGTTCTCCAATCTGGACGACCGCGATGGCGGTGCGATTGTCTCGGCCCTGGGCCAGATGAACGTGCCCTACCAGTTCAACAGCAACGGCACTGCCATTCTGGTGCCGCAGGATCGTGTGCACGATGTGCGCATGCAAATGGCCTCGCAAGGCTTGCCGCGCAGTGGCAATGCCGGTTTCGAGCTGCTGGATCAAAGCCGCTTTGGTGCCAGCCAGTTCACCGAACAAGTGACGTATCAGCGCGCCCTGGAAGGCGAGCTGGCCAACTCCATCAAGGCCGTGCATGCCGTCAAGGAAGCGCGTGTTCACCTGGCCATGCCGCGTGAAACCTTGTTTGTGCGCGATCGCCAGTCCCCAACTGCGTCGGTCGTGCTGACCCTGTATCCGGGCCGTGACCTGAGCGAAGGCCAGGTTTCCGCCATCAGCTGGCTGATCTCCTCCAGCGTGCCCAATCTGCATGCCGACAAGGTGTCCATCATTGACCAGAACGGCCGCCTGCTGACGGCGCCCACTGGCGAGATGGGTGCAGATAATCAGCAGCGCAATTTTGTAAACGACATTGAATACCGCGCCGTCCAGCGCATTCTGACCTTGCTGAACCCCTTGGTCGGTGCTGGCAACGTGCGCGCCCAGGTGACGGCTGAAGTGGACTTCTCGCGCCGCGAGCAGACTTCCGAGGTCTACAAGCCCAACCAGCAACCCGGTCAGGCCGCGGTGCGCAGCCAGCAGACCAGCTCGTCGCTGCAACGCAACCCGCAACAGCCCCAGGGCGTGCCCGGTGCCTTGAGCAATCAGGCTCCCAACAACGCCACCGCCAACCTGGTGAACCCGCCTGCGGCACCGAATCAGCCCCAGGCACCTGTTGCTCCGGCCACGGACCCGGCCAATGCAGCCGCACAAACGGCCAATGCCGCGAACGCAACGGCTGCCGGTACGGACCCTTCGCTGGTTTCCCTGGCCGAGCAAGCCCGTCTGCTGCAAAACACCGGCAATGCGCGTAACGACTCCACCGTGAACTACGAAGTGGATCGCACCATCAGCCACGTCAAAGGTCCCTTGGGCCAGCTAAGCCGCCTGTCGGTGGCCGTGGTGGTGAACTACCGCAATACGGACAAGGACAACCAGCCGCTGGACCAGGAAGAACTGGACAAGATCAGCGATCTGGTCAAACAGGCCGTTGGTTATTCGGCTGATCGAGGCGATAGCCTGAGCGTGGTGAACGGACAGTTCAACGAGCAAGGCGATATTGATACCCCCTTCTGGAAAAATCCGGAGTACCGCGAGCTCGCCATGGAACTGGTCAAGTATGTCGTCTTTGCATTCATTCTGTTCATGGCGTGGCGCATCGTCATCAACCCCATCATCCAGGGCCTGATCCAGGCCAAGGCGGTGGCTGACGCCCGCGTCGAGCGCCAGAAAGAGGAATCCGCTCGCGAACAGGCAGCCGAACAGCGCGCTGCCGAGATGAGCCGCTACGAAGAGAATCTGAACACCGCCCGCACGATGGCTCACGATGACCCACGCGCTGTGGCTATGGTGTTGCGCTCCTGGTTGAACAAAGATGAAAAAAATGAAAACGGCTAAACCGGACGATTCCATCGAACGCAGTGCGATTTTGATGATGTCCCTGGGGGAAGATGCCGCCGCCGAGGTGTTCCGCCACCTCTCGCCTCGCGAAGTACAGCAGTTGAGTACCGCCATGGCGTCCCTGAAGCAACTGACCCGTGCCGATATGGACGAGGCTCTGGAGAGCTTTCGCCAGGAGGCCGACCAGTTCATGGCTGTGGCGCTGGACTCCAATGCCTACATCCGTTCCGTACTGAACAAGGCTCTGGGCTCGGACCGAGCCGCTGGTCTGATCGAAGACCTGCTGGAAAACAGCGAAGGCTCCAGCAGTGGTATTGATGCCCTGAACTGGCTGGATGCGTCCAGCGTGGCCGAGCTGATTGCCGACGAGCACCCGCAAATTATTGCCACCATTCTGGTGCATCTGGAGCGTGATCGCGCGGCTGACATTCTGGGCTTCATCCCGGATCGTTTGCGCGATGACGTGGTCCTGCGTATTGCCACGTTTGGTGGTGTGCAACCCACTGCCCTGAACGAGCTGACCGAAGTGCTGAACGGCATGCTATCGGGCCAGGGGGCCAAACGCAGCAAGATGGGTGGCCCACGTACGGCAGCGGAAATGCTGAACTACATGAACGCCAGCCTTGAGGAGTCCGTCCTGAGCAGCCTGCGCAGCATGGATTCGGATCTGACCCAACGCATCGTGGACGAGATGTTCGTGTTCGAGAACCTGGCCGACGTGGAAGACATTGCCATCCAGCTGCTGCTCAAGGAAATCGAGACCTCTGCACTGACGATTGCCCTGAAAGGCGCACCCGAAGAATTGCGCGACAAGTTCTTCCGCAATATGTCCAACCGTGCCGCCGAAATGCTGCGCGAAGACATCGACGCCCAAGGCCCGATCCGCATGTCCAAAGTGGAACAGGAACAGAAAGCCATTGTGCAGGTGGCCCGTCGTCTGGCCGAAGCCGGTCAGATTACGCTGGGCGGCCTGAGTGGGGACGAGTATGTCTAAGACGGCCTCGTTTGGGCAGCTCCTGCCCGTCCAAGCCGTTACGACCTTGTGCCCAGGCACGAACCGCCTGCGCGGGAGCCTGTAAATGTCCAGCCACCGTAAAGCCTCAGCCTATTCGGAACTTCAGGAAAGCTGGAGCCGCTGGCAAATGCAGGGGCTGGATGATCCTGTTGTCGCTCCGGAACCGGAAGAACCCGAGTTCGTCCCTCCTACCCAGGAAGAGCTGCAGCGCGATCTGGAAAACCAGCGCACCCAGGCCCAGGAAGAAGGTCATACCCAGGGCTATCAGGCCGGTTACAACCAGGGCCACGCCTCCGGTCTGGCCGCTGGCAAGGAAAGCGGCCATGCCCAGGGCTATGAAGCCGGAATGGCAGCCGGTATGGCCAAGGCTCAGGAACAGATCGACCAGTACATCAAGGAATTTGTCGCCCTGAATCAGAACTGCGCCCAATCCATCGAGTTGATGGATCAGGAAATGGGCCAATCCCTGATTCAGCTGGCTACGCGCATTGCCGAGCATGTCCTGCAAAGCACCATCAAGACCGAGCCCAGCCGCATTCGCGATCTGGTGGCCGAGGTGCTGCGCAGTGATCCGGGCGACACCGGCGCCCTGGAACTGACCTTGCACCCGGACGACATCAGCCTGGTGCGCGAGTTTCTGATTGAACAAGGCGAACCCCGCGCCTGGCGTCTGCAAGAAGACCCCCAACTGCAACGCGGTGAATGCCGTGTCCGTTCCAGCTACGGCGATATTGACGCCACCTTTGCCACCCGCTGGAAGCGAGCCCTGGCCAGCCTGGGCTTGCCCGTTCCCTCGGAGCCCTGATGGCAACGCCCCTTTTGGCCTCCTCCCCCGAACGCTGGCGCGCCCAGATGCTGTCCGCACAGCAACGGGTCCAGGCCATTGAGCCCAGCCTGCGCAGTGGCCGCGTTGTCCGCGCCACCGGTCTGGTACTGGAGGCGACGGGTTTGAAGCTGGCGGTAGGGGCTGCCTGCAAGGTGGAACTGTCTGCCGCGCAAAACATCTGGGCTGAAGCCGAGGTCGTGGGTTTCGAGGGCCGGTCCCTGTATCTGATGCCCTTGAGCGAAATCTCCGGCCTGCCTCCCGGTGCACGTGTTGTGCCGGTTGAGGCTCAATTGCAGCCGCCGGTTCCGCTACCCGACTCAGATCAGCCCGACAGCCTGCCCGCCCAGGCCCGTTCGCGCCATGTCCCTGTCGGCCCCGGTTTGCTGGGTCGCGTGGTTGATGGCAGTGGCAATCCTCTGGACGGTTTGGGCCCGATCGACGCGCAAGCGTCCGTCTCGCTCAGCCACACCACACCCAACCCGCTCAAGCGCAGCCCCATCGACACGGTGCTGGACGTAGGAGTACGTGCCATCAACGGTTTGCTGACCGTGGGCCGTGGCCAGCGCATGGGTCTGTTCGCCGGTTCCGGCGTGGGCAAGAGTGTGCTGCTGGGCATGATGGCCCGCTACACCCAGGCCGACATTATTGTCGTGGGCCTGATCGGTGAACGGGGCCGCGAAGTGAAAGAGTTTATTGAGCACAACCTGGGCGAAGAAGGCCTGCAACGCTCGGTGGTGGTCGCTGCCCCGGCTGATGTCTCACCCTTGCTGCGTTTGCAAGGTGCGGTCTACGCCACCCGCCTGGCCGAGTTCTTCCGTGATGAAGGCAAGAACGTCTTGCTGATCATGGATTCGCTGACGCGCTATGCCATGGCGCAACGGGAAATCGCCCTGGCGATTGGCGAGCCGCCTGCCACCAAAGGCTACCCTCCTTCCGTTTTTGCCAAGCTGCCTGCTCTGGTGGAACGCGCTGGCAATGGCGAACCCAATGCACAAGGCCGTTGTGGCTCGATCACCGCCTTCTACACCGTGTTGACCGAAGGCGACGACCAGCAAGACCCAATTGCCGACTCGGCCCGCGCGATTCTGGACGGCCACATTGTGCTGTCGCGCAGTCTGGCGGAAACCGGCCATTACCCGGCCATTGATATTGAAGCCTCCATCTCGCGGGTCATGCCCAGCATTGTGGACCCGGAGCAGATCAAGATGGTGCACCGCTTCAAGGGCCTGCTCTCCAGCTATCAACGCAACCGCGACCTGATTGCCGTGGGCGCCTACACCCGTGGCAACGATCCTGCCATTGATCAGGCCATTGATCGTTTCCCCTGGCTGGAAGCCTATCTGCGCCAGGGCATGCAGCAACGTGTGGACGTGCCACGCGCCTTTGATGAATTGAACGCCGTTTTAAATAGCGAGCAATAGCCATGAAAGCCAACGCCTCTTTACATACGCTGGTCGATCTCAGTCAGAACAATGTGGATGACGCAGCCCGCCATTTGCAGGAGCTGCGCACGGAGCGCGATGCGGCCCAGTCGCAGCTGGAAATGTTGCAGACCTATCGCCAGGACTACGCCCAGCGCCTGCTGGATGTAGGCCAAACCGGCGTAACCATGGCGAACTACCATAATTTCCGCCGCTTTATCGTGACATTGGACCAGGCCATTTCCCAGCAAAATAGTGTTATCCAATCGCTGGAAGAGCAAATGGAACAGGGACGCCAGGTCTGGTATGGCCATCAGCAACGCCTGAAAGCGTATGAAACCTTGATCGACCGCCGTCTCCAGACCCACCAAGTCCAGCAACAAAGAATGGAACAACGTAACAGCGATGAAATCGCTGCTCGTCTCTTTACCCGTAGCCAGACCGCCTATTAAACAAGCGCCGCCATGACTTCGCCCACTCTTTCGGTTTTACCTGCGGCCCCTGCCGCACCCTCGGCCCCCGCCACCAACACGGCCGGGCCTGCGGCTGCGCACGCGCCCAAAGACGAAGGCTTTGCCCAGCACCTGCAAACGCAACAGCAACAGGTGCAAAACAAAGGGGCAGGCAAGACACCGGCAGCCGCCAAGCAGGACAGCGCCAAACCCCAGGCCCCCGCAGACAGCCCCAAGCTGGCTGACGCTGTGGCCGAGCAGGCCGACGCCAGCGAACTGGATACCCTGATCAAAGACCCCGCCCTGCTGCTTGCCGATCAGACCGATCTTGAGCTGGACACTGATGCCCCGGCCGATAGCGGCCTGCCTGCCATGGCCTTGTCGATTCTGTCGCAAGTGCAGGCCATCAAGAACAGCAAAGTCGATCCCAAAGCGGCACAAACCGAGAGCAAACTGCCGCTGACTGCCGCCAACACGCGCCAGAATCTGGCCGCCGAGCTAAGCAGCCGTCAGCCTCAGCCAGCACCGTTGAAAGCGGCTGAAGCCGAAGCCGACCTTGATCTGAGCGCCGAGCTGGCCTTGCCTAAAGCCGTTGAGACCAGCAATCCGCTGGCAGCCACTACCACTCGCAAACCGGCGGCCAACGCAGCACAAATACTGAACAACAACCTGCCAAGTGCCAGCATCGCCGCCAGTGCGGCCTCGTCCCCAACGCGTTTGATGGATGAAGCCTCGGCATCCCTGACCGCCTTTGGCCGACAAATTGCTGAAGATGCCCGTGCAGGCGTGAATCTGAATCTGCCCGCTCTGGATGCTTCGCTACTGGCCCAGCTTGGTGCCACACCCGGTGCAATCCAGGCCAACAGCCCGGCCGCCTTGCCCAGCCCCATGACGCTGGCCATTGCCACGCCGGTTCACTCCCCCGAATGGGGTGCGGCCATGGGTCGTCAAATGATTACTCTGGCCCAACAGGCTCAGGGCGGCATTCAAAGTGCCGATATTCGCCTGGATCCGCCCGAACTGGGCCCCTTGCGCATTACCTTGCAAATGCAGGACGGCATGGCCCACGCCATGATCACCTCGCCCCACGCTCAAGTCCGCCACACCCTGGAACAGTCCTTGCAGCAGCTGCAACAGCAGTTTGCCGAAAGTGGCCTGACCCTGGGGCAGGCTGATGTGGGCGACCAGCACGCCTCGCACCAGGCCTTTCACGAGCAACTGGCCGCCAGGGGCAACCAAGGCGATCAACCCGCCTTCAGCCTGAACGGCCTGGCTTCCGCTGACGAGACCGGCCCCTTGGTGAACAGCAGCGCCACCCGCTCGCTGAACCCCGACGCGCTGGTTGATACCTTCGCCTGATTCACAGTCCCACAGACAGCCCGGCAAAAAGCATGATTAAGCTCGAAAAGCAGCGTCTATTCGCCGGGCCTGTCCTGCCTGACCTCCGGCACAATAGCTCAGGCATGCAGTCAGGCTCAGGCCCGACATGCGTTTGTCTGTTTGTAATACGCTAGAAAATTCATCGCTCACATCACATGGCCCGAAAAGCACCCACCAAACTTGCACGCCTGATGAAAACCGGTCTGCTGGTTCTGTTTATTATCGCCGCTAGCGTGGGCGCAACGCTGTACTACTCCCTGCAACAAAGCAGCACGCCTGCCTGGTTGGCCTGGGCAGAAAAAGGCCAGTCGGTTGAAGCTGCCCCTGCCCCCAACGAGCCGCCTGTGGTCAAGGTCAACGCCAAGCCCATCTTTGCGCCGCTCGATCCCTTTACCGTCACCCTGAACGAGAATGGCCGCTCGCGTATCTTGTACGTCGGCATTACCTTGCGCGTTCAGGACGATGGCTCGCGTTCCATGCTGCTGGAGTACATGCCCATGGTGCGCGATCGCGTGCTCAAGATTCTGGCTGAACAGCGCCCCACCTACATCCAGACTTCCGAAGGGCGTCAAGCCTTGGTTGCACAGCTGAGCGCCGGCCTGAAAGAGCCCTACGCGCCCAACACCGCTGTACCGTACATCAATGATGTCCTGTTCACCGCCTTTGTCATCCAATAAATGTCGTATCAGAGCTTCCTATCCCAAGACGAAGTCGATGCACTGCTGGCCGGTGTTACCGGCGAAGGCGCTGACACCAAGCCCTTGAACGAAAACCTGACTGGCGTACGGGCCTATGACCTGACCTCGCCAGACCGGGTAGTGCGTCACCGCATGCAGACGCTGGAGCTGATCAACGAGCGCTTTGCCCGTCGCTTGCGCTCGACCATGCTCAGCTTCATGCGCCGCAACGCGGACATTACCGTCGGCTCCATTCGTATTCAGAAGTACTCGGACTTCGAGCGCAACCTGCCGGTGCCCAGCAACCTGAACATGGTTGCCCTGAAACCCTTGCGCGGCGTGTCGCTGTTTACCTTCGACCCGAACCTGGTCTTCCTGATCATCGACAGCCTGTTTGGTGGCCATGGCCGCTACAACACTCGCGTCGAAGGCCGGGATTTCACCACGACCGAGCAGCGCATCATCCAGCGTTTGCTGACCCTGACCCTGGAGAGCTACTGCGGTGCCTGGGAGTCCATCTACCCGCTGGAAGCGGAGTACATGCGCTCGGAGATGCACACCAAGTTTGCCAGCATCAGCAGCAGCAACGACATTGTGGTGGTGACCTCCTTCAATATCGAGTTTGGTGCCCAGGGCGGCAATCTGAATATCTGCCTGCCCTACTCCATGATCGAGCCGCTGCGCGATCTGCTTACCCGCCCCTTGCAGGACAAAGGTACCAATGCCATTGACCAGCGCTGGACGCAGCAACTGTCACGACAAGTGCGCAGCGCCGAGGTCGAACTGATTGCCAACTTCGTCAATATCGACATGACCATTGCCGAGCTGACCCAGCTCAAGGCCAATGATGTCTTGCCGATTGAAATCCCCACCCTTATTGAGGCCCACGTGGATGGCGTGCCGGTTCTGGAATGCCACTACGGCACTTCCGGTGGCCGCTACTCCTTGCGGGTAGAAAACATCTTGGCCACCAACGACAGCGATTTGACTAAAGGTAAGTCCCTATGAGCGACCCTCACAACCCTAACGACCGGTCTGCGCCCGAGGACGACTGGGCAGCCGCGATGGCTGAGCAACAGGCTGGCAGCCAAAGCAGCACCCAAGCCCAAGGACTGGAACAGCCCCTGGAGGATGACTGGGCCTCGGCTCTGGCCGAGCAAAGCGCGGCCACGCCTGTGCACGAACCCAGCCCTGCCAGCAATCTGTTCCCGCCCATGGAACACGCTCAGGCGAACGCCACAACCGATATCGACATGATCATGGACATCCCCGTCCAGCTGTCGGTGGAACTGGGCCGCACACGTCTGACCATCAAGAATATTCTGCAACTGGGCCAGGGCTCGGTAGTGGAACTGGACGGTCTGGCCGGTGAACCGCTGGATATTTACGTGAACGGCTACCTGATCGCCCAAGGCGAAGTGGTCGTGGTGGATGATAAATACGGTATTCGCGTCACCGACATCGTGACCCCATCGGACCGTATCCAGCGCCTGAACGGCCGCCGCTAGAACATGGAACAAGCCCAGCTCGTCAGAATCATGCTTAGCCTGCTGCTGGTTGTAGGCCTGATTCTGGCAGCAGCCTGGGTTGCCCGCCGAGGCGGGCTGCTGAAAAACAAAAACCAGCAACGCATCAAGATTCTGGACAACCAACGCCTGGGGCCACGCAGCAGCGTGGCCTTGATCCAGATTGATGACCGCGAAATTCTGATTGGCATCACCCCTCAGCAGATCAGCCTGCTGCACACCACGACGCCTGCTGGCTCCGAGCCGGATTTCCAGGCCCATCTGGACCAGCACCGTGCGCCCCGCTGACCGCATCATGACCGCACTCCTCTCTCCCGCCCAGCGCATCGGCCTGGTGCTGCTTCTGGCCCTGATCAGCCTGCTCCTGCCTGCCGAGGCCTGGGCCCAGGCAGTTCCGGCCATTACCAGCACGGCAGGTCCGAACGGCTCGCAAACCTGGTCGCTCAGCATCCAGACGCTGGCCATGCTGACCATGATGTCCTTCCTGCCAGCAGCCTTGCTGATGATGACCGGCTTTACCCGCGTCATCATTGTGCTGGGCCTGCTGCGCAATGCCATGGGTACGGGTACGGCACCACCGAACACCGTGCTGGTGGGTCTGGCCCTGTTTCTGACTTTCTTTGTGATGTCGCCGGTGTTTGATCAGGTGTATCAGGACGCCTACAAGCCCTTGTCGGAAAACAAGATCAGCTTTGAGGCCGCACTGGAGCAAGGTGCCCAGCCCCTGAAAACCTTTATGCTGCACCAGACCCGCGAAGCGGACCTGAAACTGTTTGGCGA
The DNA here is from genome assembly GCF_009497775.1 of Alcaligenes faecalis. Classification (NCBI taxonomy): domain Bacteria; kingdom Pseudomonadati; phylum Pseudomonadota; class Betaproteobacteria; order Burkholderiales; family Alcaligenaceae; genus Alcaligenes; species Alcaligenes faecalis. The sequence goes on along the minus strand of NZ_CP031012.1, from coordinate 1,354,719 downwards.
TATGGCGGGCGTGGCGGAACTGGAATCCCCGGAAGATGTGCCCTTGCGCGTACTGGTGCCGGCTTTTGTGACCAGCGAGCTGAAAACCGCCTTCCAGATCGGCTTTACGATTTTCATCCCCTTTCTGATCATTGACCTGGTGATTGCCAGCGTCCTGATGTCCCTGGGGATGATGATGGTCCCGCCCGTGACCATTTCGCTGCCCTTCAAGCTCATGCTGTTTGTGCTGGCCGATGGCTGGCATCTGCTGCTGGGTTCCCTGGCTCGCAGCTTCTACCAATAAAGGACTGCCATGACTCCCGAAACCGTCATGTCCATGACCTATACCGCCCTGAAACTGGCCCTGTCCATGGCCGGTCCCATGCTGATTGTGGTGCTGGTAGTGGGTTTGGGCATCAGTATTTTTCAGGCGGCCACCCAGATCAACGAGATGACGCTGTCCTTCATCCCCAAGCTGCTGGCCATGGGCATTACGGTGGTGCTGCTGGGCCCCTGGTTGATCAACAATATGGTCGACTACATGCAAAGCCTCTTGCGTGGCATTCCCGGGCTGGTCAACTAAGACTGGCCACGGCAACAAGGAGCTTTCCGTGAGTACGCAAATCCGTGACTGGCAAAGCGCCCTGCCTTGCCCACTGAACAGGCCCTAGGCTTGCCGTGCTCGACCTGAACTCCGCCCAGCTCTATGCCTGGCTCAATGCCTTTCTGTGGCCCTTCATCCGTATTCTGGCTACGCTAGCCACCGTTCCCTTTTTCAGCGAGTCCGCCATCCCCAAGCGGGCCAAAGTGGGCCTGGGCTTTGTCCTGACGCTGATTGTCGCGCCCTCGCTGCCGCCCCTGCCCGATCTGCCCACGGCCTCTTACGATGCCCTGCTGATTGCCGCCCAACAAGTGTTCATCGGGGTCGCGCTGGGTTTGACCATGCGCATCGTGTTTGCAGCGGTACAGACGGCGGGCGAGTTTATCGGCCTGCAAATGGGTCTGTCCTTTGCTTCATTTTTTGACCCCGCTACCGGCGCGAATACAGCCGTGCTGTCGCGGCTGCTGAACGTGATTGCAGTGCTGACCTTTCTGGCCCTGAACGGCCACCTGCTCTTGCTGGGCGTGCTGGTGCGCACCTTCCATGTGCTGCCCATAGGCGCGGACTTGAACATCAATGGCTGGGGTGCCTTGCTGGATTGGAGCAGCGAACTGTGGGTGTCCGGCATGTTGCTGGCCTTGCCGCTGATTATTGTGCTGCTGACCATTAACCTGGCCTTCGGGATCTTGAACCGTACCGCCCAGCAATTGACGATTTTTGCCGTGGGTTTCCCGATCACCCTGACCATAGGCCTGACCTTGCTGACCGTGGTCATCCCTCAAACCACGCCCTTCCTGACCCAGCTGTTCAACTCCGGCTACGAAGCCATGATGCGGGTCGCTCTGGGGCTGGCAGGCTCTTAAAATGCGTGGGCCTGCCGCTGCTTGTGCGACTGCATCAAGCGCCGGGCCTGACCTATGGTCAAGACGCCCTTTTGCCGGGCGCGCCCAATCAATAGCTGCATCAACTGTGCACTGACCAGCGCATCACCCAAGGCATCATGGCGGTCGCTTACCGGCAGACCGCAGTACTTCAGGCAATCATCCAGACCCAGGCGACGGCCTCGCCATTCCGGCAGTACACAGGCGGCCAGCTCGGCCAGATCCAGCGCCAAAGGCCGCGACTGCTCCAGACCGGCCTGCGGCCAGGCCCGGTCCAGAAACGCCAAATCAAAATCAGCGTCCCAGGCCACCCATACCGTGTTTTCTGAATAGCGCGCAAAGTCCCGCATCAGCTGCGGCAAAGGCTCGCCCTCTTGCTGTTGCTGCGGACTGATCTCATGAATCAAGAGGCTGTCAGGGCTACGCTCGCCGTGGGTACGAACCAGACCGGACCAGATATTACCCAAGGCAATCGAGCCGTTTTCCAGTCGCACAGCGCCCATCTGCACAATATGGTGGCGCTTGGGTTCCAGACCACTGGTTTCCAGATCCAGCACGGTAAACGCCGCTTCGTCCAAAGCCAGCTCATCCACCCCGCTCCAGGACAAGGAGGGGCTGCGTGCAGCGAAAGAGGCTCGACGCCAGGGTAGCCAGGAAAGCAGTTTCATAAGCGATACCGGAAAGCCAGAATACGTTGCGCACGACGCACTTGCGACAAGGCCTCACGCAACACACGTGCATCCAGTGCTCCCAAGCCACTCAAACGCACCAGATTATTGGGCTCCTGCCCTTCTTGCAGCTGGGTTTGATGATGCTGCAAGCGCAGCAATTGCAGATAGCGGTAGGCCTCGCACAAGCCTTCTGATTCCTCCGCCGTAAAGACACCACGCTGGGTCAGCACGGCCAGCCTGTCCATGGAAGAAGGCAGCTCGCAGCCATGTGCCAGCGCCAGTACACGCAGCACATCAACCATGGGGGCCAGGGCTTGTTTCTTGATATCCAGCTTGTCATCGCCCTGCCCCATCAAGGCTTCCAGGCGACTGCGCTTTTTACCGCTGGGAATACGGGTCTGACAGGTACTTTGGGCCAGCATGCGCTGGAACACATGGTTATCGTTCACCATGCCCAGCACGCGACGCTGCATGCGTTGCAGCATACTGCTCTGGCCCCAGATGGCGCGGCAATCAAAGTAGATCGTGGACTCCAGCAATTGTTCCGGCGCAGGCCGTTCAATCATGATCTGGAAGCGATGCAGCCATTCGGCTTCGGACAGACAGAGATCCGGATTGCTGGCCATGATATTGCCGGTACACCAGGCCATGCCGCAGCGGTCCAGGGCCTCGTTCACCCGACGGGCAAAAGGCAGAAGCAAGGCCCGGTAGGCTTTGGCCTGTTCGTGCGAATGGGCGGCAAACAAAATTCCATTGTCCTGATCGGTATGGCGGGTTTGCTCGCCACGGGCCTGGCTGCCAAAGGCCAGCCAGCAGAACTCGATGCCGTCCAGCCCGGAGCCGGGCAAGGTCAATTCAATCGTGCGCTGAACCGTGTGGTCGTTCAAACGCGTAATCACGGCGGTCAGTTGTTCAGAACGCGCACCGTGGGCCAGCATGGCATCCACCAGCCGCCCGATATCCGCCTGCAAGCGCACCAGCACGGACACATCCTGGGCGCAGCGCAAGGCACGCGACAAGTGCACCAGATCCACGCGCTGCAAGGAGAACACATCGCGCTCGGACACCATGCCCACGACTTTATGGTCTTGAACCAGACAGATATGGCCGATCTGATGCTCCACCATCAGCAAGGCGGCATCAAAGGCCGAGGATTGTGGCGCCAGCCAGACCGGGTCCGGTGTCATGACTTGGAACATGGCCTGGGTCGGGTCGTATTGGCCGCCCGCCACCAGACGGCGCAAGTCTCGCAAGGTAAAGATGCCCAGCAAATGCTGATCCGGATTGACCACCACCATGCTGCTGACCTGACGCTCGTGCATGTCTTTCACCGCCTGCTCGACCGGACAATCCGGCAAACAGCTGAGCAAACCACGCTCCGTCAACGCCTGCAGACTCATGTCCAGCGTATAGCTGGCCCCCAGGTCGGCACTGGCGCTTTTCTGGGCACTACGCCAGACCGAGGCCAGCAGGCTGCTGGTACCGCGCAGGCAGTAATCCCGAAATGGCTCGCTAATAGTCAGCAGATGGGCAACAGCTTCACCGGCCACGCACAAGGTAAAGCAGTCTTCCTGCACCTGGTAGGCGCTGTCCAAAGCCTGGCCCGAGACCAGTTCACGCACGGGCAGAAGGTCCCCTTCCACATATTCATGCGTTTCACCGTGTTCCTGGCTGGATATTTGGCCCTGGCGAACAATGTAGAGCTGGTCCACACGCGCGCCTTCTTCCAACAGCACCTGTCCGGCTGAAAAAAAACGTAGCTCGCTATGTTCAATCAGGTAATCACAGTGCTGCGCCTGCATCTGATCAAAAGGCGGGTAAGCAATCAACCAGGCCAAGATGCCGGGCGCCTTTTGGCGCACCGCCGTCTTGGCCACGGATTCACCGGGAATCGCGAAGGACATGGGCGTCTCTGCTGGCTATTAAGCAAAGAATTATTGTGCCATGCAGCATGACCCTCGCGGACCCTGTTTTTCTAGGGGATTTCAACTATAGGCATGCGCCTGTTTTTCCCCTCAAAGCGCTTAACGCAAACGATCGTAGTCGCGCTCGGCCATGTCGATGACATCGCCTTCCTGAACCTTGAACTGGGACACGGCCTCAGCCAGGGTCTCGGATTGGGACTGCAAGGAGCCTGCGGCAGCGGCTGCTTCTTCCACCAGTGATGCGTTTTGCTGCACCACAGCATCCATTTGAGCCACAGCGGTATTGATCTGCTCGATACCCGCGGTTTGCTCCTGGGAGGCGGAGGAAATTTCGCTCATCAAGGTGGTCACGCTATTCACGGCACGCACCACTTCCTGAATAATGTCGCCCGCGCTGGCCACTTGCTGTGTACCGGTCTGGACTTCATTTTGCGAGGCTTCGATCAGGCCCTTGATTTCCTTGGCCGCTTGCGCGCTGCGTTGTGCCAGACTGCGCACTTCACCCGCCACCACCGCGAAGCCCTTGCCCTGCTCACCGGCACGGGCGGCTTCCACGGCCGCGTTCAAGGCCAGAATATTGGTTTGGAAGGCAATACCGTCAATCACGTTGACGATATCAGCCACCTGTCCGGAACGGGCAGAAATCTGGTTCATGGTGTTGACCACGGCACCGACCGACTCCCCACCCTGGCGAGCAACCTTGGCGGCGTTATGCGCCAGCTGGTCTGCCTGACTAGCATTGTCCGCGTTCTGGCGCACCGTGCTGGCCAACTCTTCCAGACTGGCCGCCGTTTCCTGCAAGGCCGCAGCTTGTTGTTCAGTACGAGAGCTCAGGTCGGTATTGCCCGCAAAAATCTGCGAGGAGCCCGAGGCAATCTCGTCCACACCTTGGCGCACGGTCAGCACAATACCTTGCAGGCTTTGCTGCATGCGGCGCATGGCGTCATACAAAACACCCACTTCATTGGCCGAACGGTAGGTAATCTTCTTGGTCAGATCGCCATTGGCAATATGGTCAAAGTGCACACCGGCTTCACGCAGGGGAGCCAAAGCGGTACGACCCAGCACCAGACGCAGCGCCACAATAATGGCCAAGCCAATCAGCAAGCCCAGACCAATCACGCTATTGGCCACGCTGGTCTGCAATTCAGATTGTTCCAGCAAGATATCGGTCTGGTCGTTGTAATACTTGCTCAGCTCTTCAATACGGAACTGGAAGGTAGCAGCACGCAGCACGCCAAAGCCTTCGCTGACGAAGTAAAAGGTGCTGTAGTCACGGGTTTCCAAGGCCTGAACCATGGGCTCGATACCATCGTCCAGATAAGCCTGGTAGGAAGCGACCAGCCCCATGGCCAGACGACGCAATTCCGGCTCGGTCGGCATATTGGCACGAATATCCGCAAAGGCCTTGCGTACCTCATCCAGCTTTTGAGTCGCCATGATCACGGCGTTATCAGCGCTTTGCACCAGATTCGGATCGTTATCAATACCGGCTTCCTGGTAAAAACGCGCGGCGCCCATCAGGCTGATGCGGGCTTCCATCATATTGTTGTTCAGCTGCAGAATCTGCACCGAACGATCCGCCTGGCGATTGATGGTACGCAGCGCATCGCCGCTTTGCTGCAGATAGTAAGCCGCCAGGCCACCCACGGCCACAATCAGGACCATGAACAAGCCCATGCAGATCATCAGCATGGTGCTGATCTTCAGGCCCGAAGCGGACTTCAGACTGGGGCGAAAAGATTTGGAGGAACGACGTTTAGAAGCGCGGGACGCGGACGGAAGACTGCTTTCAATACCCAGCATTTGCTAAATCCAAAGAAAACTCTAGTGGCTGACCGGCAAGATGGTGATCATGTCCGTGCCAGGGTGCTCAATCGTGACCGAGCCTGTCGTGGTACTACGCGCTTGCTCGCGATACATGGAAGGAATATGACTGCGTTTGACCACTTGCTGGAAACGCCCCTGGGCATCGAATTGAAGCCACAGTTCCTGTCGAAAATAGACCGCATCTGTTGCCAGGGTTGTGCCCTGGAACCATACAGCCATTTCACTGCCATCGAGCTGCCGGTAGACCTGATGAGGACGACCTTGCAAGGACAGCTCGGCATCGGCACGAGTACTTTGGCCAAGGATCAGATCATTCAACCCCGAAGCCTTGAAAGAGGAACCCTGGGTGGCACACGCAGCCAGGGTTAGCAAGCACAAGCCTATCAGCGTCTTACGTCCCAGCCCGACCCAGGTATTCAGTCGGGTGCGAGACATTAAAACTCCTCCCAATCATCATCCGAAGCGGCGCTGCTGCTCTTGCTCAGGTCCGGGCGCAGCAGGCGCTGGCTATCGTCCTGGGCAGCGCTGGCCTTGGCAGCCGGTGCTGCTTTGGCAGGCGCCGACAAGCCTTTCGTGGAGTGGCTGGCTTTGGCGGCCGCGGCACTGCCGTTCAAGGCGGGGCTGCGACGTTGTTCTGTTTCGGGGGAAGCGGCAGCCACACTGCGGCGGTTGGCCACACGGCGCGCGCTGACATCAATCACTTCCGTACCGGGCGAACGGAAGAAGGCGATGGCCTGGTTGACCTTGGTCACCTGCTCGCTCAGGCCGGAGGACGCCAGAGCGGCCTGCTCCACCAGACGGGCGTTGTACTGGGTTGTTTCATCCATTTGCGAGACCGCGCGGTTCACCTGATCAATCCCGGAGGACTGTTCAATGGTGGCAGCGGTAATCTCACCCATGATGTCGGTTACGCGACGCACGGAGTCCACAATTTCCTGCATGGTGGCACCGGCACGTTCCACTTGCGAGGAGCCTTCCGTCACTTTGCGCACCGAGTCTTCAATCAAAGCGGTAATTTCACGGGCGGCCTGGGCACTGCGCTGAGCCAGAGCTCGCACTTCAGCGGCCACCACGGCAAAACCCTTGCCCTGCTCACCGGCACGCGCCGCTTCCACAGCCGCGTTCAGAGCCAGAATATTGGTCTGGAAAGCGATGCTGTCGATCACGCCCACAATGTCGGAAATCTTGTTGGAGCTGGCCGAAATGCCTTGCATGGTTGCCACCACTTCATTGACAGCACTGCCGCCACGATGGGCCACATCCGATGCGGTTGCAGCCAGTTGGTTGGCTTGCTGGGCATTGTCCGCGTTCTGGCGAACGGTGCCGGCCAACTGCTCCATGCTGGCAGCGGTCTGCTGCAAGGAAGCGGCCTGCTCTTCGGTACGGCTGCTGATATTAGTATTGCCCTGGGCAATTTCCTGCGCACCGGCGTGGATCTCTTCCAGGCCCAAACGCACCGTGGTGGTGGTCTTGACCAGGGATTCCTGCATACGACCCAGCGACTCGAACAGATCACCGATTTCATTGGCGGTCAGCACGCGGATACGTTGAGTCAGATCGCCCTTGGCAATCGCATCAAAATACGCGGCAAAGTCGCCCAAAGGACGCACCACACGACGGAAGAAGTAGCTGATAGCGGCCAGGCCCAGCAGCACGGCCAGCACCAGCACAACGGTCAGAACGATATTGAACATGCTCTGCTGCTCTTGCAGAGTGCGCAATACCTTATCGCCCGAGCCCAAGGCCAGCAGGCCATGAAAGTAATACAGCGCCCAGCCTGCCATGGCCACTGTCAATGCCATCAGAGCAGCAATACAAAAGGTCATGCCGACCTTTAGACTCAAATTCTTAAAAAGCATAGAAGATTCCCGCACGTGGTGCTTGACTGCCGGTTAAGGAAAAACCACCCAAAAAAGGAACGCAGACTTAGCGATTCATATTGAACAAACTCATGCTCTGAATCGTCTGGAACGCCATGGCCGACATTTCCAGCGCGGCCTTGCGCAACTGCAACTGAGTAGACGCATCAAAAGGGTTCAGATCTTCCAGACGCGAGAGCTCATTGGTGTAGTTCAGGGCACGAGCCGCGCCGTTGGCGCTCAAGGCATCAATTTCGTTCATGCGCGTACCTACCGAGGAAATCACGGTCTGCACGTTATCGAAGTTTTCTCCGATACGCTGCATGGCCGAGTTCATCGCGTTGCGGAACTCGGCCTGAGCAGCGGGGTCGCCGCTGACGGGTTTGCGCAGGGCTTCAACCACCGACTGCAAGGTGTTGAACATATTCATGTCAGCCGAGCTGGTGCTGTCCACCGAGCTGACCTCGAAGCTGTCACCCACGGCGGGCTTGCCTTCGATCTGAACGCTGACGCCACCGGGCAGATTGATACGCTGACGCTCGTTCTCATCCAGTACGCCCTGGCTGACAACCGTGCCATTCACTTCAATGTCGTACTCGGTTTCGGAGGTAAAGCGGATGGTGTAATTCGCTTCAGCACCGGCCAAAGAGGAGTTGCCATTGGGCGCGCTGACCACAGCGGAGCCCGTATTGGCATTGGCCTGTGTGAAATAGGCGGTCGAGCCCGGATTGGCACGCTCGAAAATGGTGCGGCCATGATCGGCCGAATCCATTTGACGGGTTTGCTCAACCTGGATATCACGGCTATTGGTATCGCCCGTATAGCTGTAGGTATTGCCGGTGCGCTCAAAGGCCTGTGTCGTGCCTTTGGCCCCGGAGAACAGGTACTGGCCCGAACCATCCTTGGTATTAGCAAAGCCAAACAAGGTATCCAGCGCACTTTCCATCACCGTGGCCAGGGTGCTGCGGTCCGCATCGGACATGGTGCCGGTAGAGGCTTCCACCAGACGGGTCTGCACGCTTTGCAACTGCAGGTTGACGGCGTTGAGCAGGTTTTCTTCTTCACCCAGAGCACGCATGGCCACTTCACGGTTTTCACCGTAGCGCTTGTCCATGGCCTGGGACTGGGCCAGGTTAATGGTCTGAGCCGAAGCCAGCGGATCATCCGAAGGGGTGATCAAACGCTTTTGCGTGCTCATCTGCTGAAAAACCCGCATCAGATCAGACTGCTGCTTGTTGATCGAGTTCAGGCCCGTCTGAAAGAAAAGAGAAGAACTAATACGCATAGCAAGGTTCCAATTTCAAGACTAAAGAGCCGTACTCAACTACGCAGGCCTAAAAGGGTGTCAAACATCTGGGAGCTGACATCAATCAGGCGGGCTGCCGCCTGATACTGCTCCTGATAACGCTGAAGCATGATGTATTCCTCGTCCTTGTTCACGCCGGACAAGGTTTGCTGAGCGGCATAGTTTTGCTCGATCAGCTTTAACTGGGCTTTGGCTGCCGTGCCGTTTTGCTGCGTTTGCACCGCAATACGGTTCACGATCTGACCAAAAGAATCATTCAGGCTCAAAGAACCGTCGGCCAGCACTTTGGTATTGCGCAGGTCCGCCAGTTTCTGGGCAATGGCACCGTTAGCCGAACCGGTGTCTTTGTCAGCTGCAGCAATATCCTGCGGACGCTTGATCTCTACCTGCAAGCTGCTACCTGCATTGACGGTGGGTTGCAGCAACCAGGAGTCGCCATCCTGGGATTTGGTTTTCAGGCTGGAGACATCAATTTCCAGACCATCTACACGCGTAATGCCGCCGTTCTTGTCCGGACCGTTCAAGGGGGTGACGTCATTGCTGCTCAGGTTACGCAGCTGGAAGCGGCCATCCACACGCTCGATGCGGTAGTTGTCGCCCGTCAGCTTGTCGACTGGCTGGGTGTAACCCTTGCTGGGATCAGCCGGATCAACGGGGTCTTTGTAAAAAGACACACCAGGAACACCGCTGCTGACCGGGTTATTGCCATTGGCGGTCACTTTCGGGCCGCTGACGCTGAACATATCTTTGCCAGCGTCACCCTTCAGGTCCGTACCTTGACGATGAATGTCGTTCACAGTGTGAGCCAGGCCCACTGCCAAACGGCCCAGCGCATTGATCGCAGGCTCCAGACTTTCCTGACGGAACTGCAGCAGGCCACCCAAGGTGCCACCTTTAATGGCCCCTTCACGGAACTCGGACACCACCATCTTGCCGTCCACATTCAGGGCAGAGGTAAAGCCGACCACCATACGCTCGGGATTCTCAGCCGAGCGCACGGCATGCAAGGGGTAAACACGTTCGCCACCCAGCAACATCTGTCCGCCCGCTGTGGTGATGCTCATCCGACCATCTTGCTCGACGGTACGTACATCAATCAGTTGACCCAGCTCGGCCACCAGTTGTTCACGCTGGTCCAGCAAGTCATTGGGCTCGTGACCGGGCGTGGTGCCTTTGGCGGTGACGATCTGTTTGTTGACGTTATCGATACGTTCCAGATAGCTGTTGATCTGGGTAACGGCGGTGCCCACCTGGGTATTGATGTTCTCGTTGACGCGGTTCATGTAGGACGTCGCGTCACGAATCTGGGTAGCCAGACTTTCAGCACGGCCCAGCAGTTCCTGGCGAGCCGAAGGATCAGCAGGCTGCGATGCCACGGCTTCCAGACCATTGAAGAAATTTTGCAAAGCGGGGCTGATGCCAACCGTGCGGTCCGAGAACAGATTGTCCAGCTGGGCAATTTCCGTACCGTAGCTGACCAGAGCCGCGCCAGCCGTTTGCGAGCGCACCAGTTGCTGATACAGAAAGTTGTCGTAGGAGCGCTGCACGGTGACCACCTGCACGCCACGGCCGTAATAGCCACTGCCGCTTCCAACCGAACCAGCCGTCTCAACCAGGACCGATTGGCGGTTATAGCCAGCGGTATCAATATTATTAAGATTGTGGCCCGTCACCTGCATGCGCTTTTGAGCGGCAAACAAGCCGGTAATACCAAGGTTGGCGAGATTCATATCAAATCCTTTCTGTCCTGCCCGGCCCGTAGTGTCCAAGGCGAAAAATGAACATGCTGCTTTTTAACGACCACCTTGGTGCAATATTTAGACCTGTATCAATAATTAAGACTTGCCGCCATCAAAGTAGGCCATGATGGAGATCAGTTTTTTGGCGTAGGAGGGGTCAGTGGCGTAGCCCGCATCCTGAATACGCTGCGCTGCTTCTTGAGGCGAAGCCGCTTGTTTTACGCTTTCATAGCGTTTGTTATTACCGATCAGGCGCGCATAGTCCGCAAACGACTCGGCATAGGAGTCATAAGCACGGAAGGTCTGCGTCATTTTGCGCGCCACGCCGTTCTGATATTCCGTCGTCATGACTTCCACCGTCTTGCCCTTCCAGGACGGGGTGGCCTTGATACCAAACAGGTTGTGGCTGGTGGAGCCATCCGCGTGCATGATTTCACGCTTGCCCCAGCCTGACTCCAGCGCCGCCTGACTCAAGATCAGCTTGGCGGGTACACCACTGTCTTCGGCGGCCACTTTTGCGGCCGTGTTCATGCGGTCCACAAACTGGCGAATATGGTTGGGCGCGCCCTGAATCGAGGAGTACACGCGCTGCACGGTGTTGTTATTGCTGAGCTTGTCGATCAGCTCGGCAATGGAGGCCGCATCAATGGAACGGTCATTGGGCATGCGCGAACGCAGATCCGCACGGCGTGAATGTGCCGCTTCCGGGTCGTAGGACGCAGCACCAAAAGGCTCGCTGTCCTGCCCGCTCATCTGCGCTTGCAAGGCTTTGGCCAGGCCAATGCCAGGGTCAGCCAATTGCATGGCCAGTTGCTCATCACCCAGGCTTTGCGCCATGCGCACCGACTGCGTATCAAACATGCCACCTTCGGGATTGGCGGCCCGCGCCTGCTTCAAAATATTCTGAATGAACAGGGATTCGAACTGACGAGCCACTTGCAGCTGGGTGGCCTGATTCTGGCCGTCCTGCCCGGCTTGCCGACGCAGTTGAGCCAGTTGTTGCGGGTCAAAAATCGAAACCTGTGTTCCCGATCCTGGAGGTGGGAAGTACTGCACACTCATTAGATGATCTCCAAATCAGCCCGCAAAGCGCCCGCGCTTTTCAGGTTCTGCAAAATGGACAACAAGTCTTGAGGGGTGGCACCCAAGGCATTCAAGGCGCGGACCACATCGGCCAGATTGGCACTGGTCTTGACGCGTTGCAGGGAGCCGCTATCACTGCGCATTTCAATCTGGGTGCTGTCAGCCACCACGGTCTGACCACCACCAAACGGTGTATCCGGCTGACTGACTTGCGGTTGACGGCTGATGACCACAGACAGATTGCCGTAGGCAATGGCGGCTTCATCAATCGTTACCGTGCGGTTCATGACCACCGAGCCGGTACGAGCATTGATCACCACACGAGCACGTGCCGGTGGCAGATTCACTTGCAGGTTTTCAACATGCGAAATAAAGGCGGTTTGAGCCTGCGGGTCCAAAGGACCGCGCACCTGAATCAAACGGCCATCCAGCGCCGTTGCGGTGGAAGGACCAAACTGCTTGTTCAAGGCCGCCACCACGTTCTGGGCTGTACCGAAATCCGAGGAATTCATTTCCAGATTGATCACGCCGTCCCGGGCGTAGGTCGTGGGCACACTTTGCTCGACCGTTGCGCCGCCAGGAATCGTGCCGCCATTAAGCTGGTTGACCTGTACGCTGGAACCACCCGCTTCGGCCCCTGCCCCACCCACCAGCAAGTTGCCTTGGGCAATGGCGTAGACCTGACCGTTAGCGCCTTTCAGCGGTGTCATCAGCAAGGTGCCGCCACGCAGACTCTTGGCATTACCCATGGAGGACACGACCACATCCACGCCCTGGCCCGGACGGGCAAAGGCAGGCAAACGGGCCGTCACCATCACGGCCGCCACGTTCTTGAGCTGCATATTGCTGCCCTGGGGAATCGTCACCCCCAGCTGGGACAGCATATTGGTCAGACTTTGCTGGGTGAACGGAGCCTGACGCACCTGGTCACCGCTGCCATCCAGACCCACGACCAGGCCGTAGCCGATCAGCGGGTTGTCACGCACGCCCTGAATGGATGCCAGATCCTTGATACGCTCGGCCTGACTGGCCGGAGCCAGCAACAGGCCCGCCGCCAGCATGGCTGCTTGCAGCACATGGCGATAAGAAGAAAAACGAGTACGACTCATGGAAAACGCCATAACAAGCAAAAGGCTCAGAACGGAGAAATATTCAGGAAAAAACGCTGTAGCCAACCCATGGTCTGGACTTCGTCCATAACCCCTTTGCTACGAAACTCGATGCGGGCATCGGCCACCTGGGTGGAGGACACCGTATTGCTGCCAGTAATGGAACGCGGGTCCACCACACCGGAGAAGCGAATGTGCTCGCTGCCACGGTTAATGGCGATCTGCTTTTCACCGGCCACCTGCAAGTTGCCATTGGGTAACACGCCGACCACCGTTGTTGTCAAAGTGCCGCTGAAGGTATTGTCGGCACGGCTGGAACCCTTGCCCTGGGCCTTGTTCGCGCCGCTGACTTCAAAGTTCTGCTTGCTGCCCACTTCGTTCGGCAGAAAGGCCGGGACGCCCGTAAAGTCCAGGCCACCGCTGCCTGTCCGATCCGTATTGGTCGAGACGTTCTTGGCCGCGTTGGTGCGTTCCTGGATCATGATCGTGACAATGTCGCCCACATTACGTGGCCGTCTGTCTTCAAACAGCGGATAGTTGCCGTAAGCCGAGGGCTGGTAGATAGAGCCATTGGCCACCACGGCTGCAGGCACCGCCGGTGGCGGGGCCGCCGTCAGGGGGCCGGTTACCACATCTTCAGGGGGCACCAGCGCACAACCGGACAGGATCACCAGCGCGCACAAGGCAAGACGGCTCATCAGAGCTTGGAACATTGTCACGATCTCTTTAGATTTAAAGCTGTGTCAGGCGAGCCAGCATCTGGTCAGCCGTGGAAACGGCCTTGCTGTTGATTTCGTAGGCGCGCTGGGTGCTGATCATATTGACCAGTTCCTCGGCCACGTTGACGTTGGAGGTTTCGTTGTACTTGTGCATGACCAGACCTGCACCGTCCATGCCGGGTTGCAGGAAGTTGGCGGCACCCGAAGCATCGGTTTCGATGTACAGGTTCTCGCCCATGCTTTGCAGGCCGGCCGGATTCACGAAGGTGCTCAGTTGCAACTGGCCCACTTCCACACTCGTACCGGCTGCACCAGGCTGAGTCACCGACACGGTGCCATCACGGCCAATCGTCAGTTCCAGCGCGTTATCAGGAATATTGATGGGAGGCTGAATGGGGTAACCGCCAGCAGTCACCAGCTGACCATTCTGGTCACGCTGCAAGCTACCGTCGCGTGTGTAGGCAAACGTGCCGTCCGGCATTTCCACTTGCAGGAAACCGCTGCCCTGAATGGCGATGTCCATATTGTGGCCCGTGTGCTTCATGTCACCTTGGGTATGGATACGCTCGGTCGCCACGGTGCGCACACCGGTACCAACCTGCAAGCCGGTAGGCAGCTGGTTGGCGGCACCGACTTGAGCGCCGGGCTGACGGATGGTTTGGTACATCAGGTCTTCAAACACCGCACGGGTACGTTTGAAGCCGGTGGTATTCACGTTGGCCAAGTTATTGGAGATAACGTCCATATTGGTCTGCTGGGCTTCCAGACCGGTCTTGGCAATCCACAGAGAGCGAATCATGTGTGTGTAATCCTTGAAGCTAATGCCGGCGCTATGGGCGCGGCTTAGCCATTAAATGAAAGTAGAGAATTGGCCCGATCTTCGCGTGCGCTGGCGTCCTGGATGACCTTCATCTGGGTTTCAAAGCGACGCGCATTGGCAATCATGGCCACCATCGCTTCAGCCGGGTTCACGTTGCTTTTCTCGATAAAGCCGGAAACCATGCGCACCGAAGGATCAACCGGGGCTGGCGCTCCATTACTCATGCGAAACAAACCATCCTGACCGCGCAGCAAATCGGCGGAGGGAGGATTGACCATCTTCAACTGACCCATCACCTGGATGTCGCGCGGGTTGTCCCCCGCTCCCAGCGCGGTCAACTGACCGTCGCTGGAGAAGGTGATCGAACCGCGATCCGGGATTTCAATGGCCTGACCATCCGCACTCAGCACGGGCAAGCCACCTTGTGTCACCAGCTGGTTCTGGGCGTTGACCACCAGATCGCCTGCCCGCGTATAGGCTTCCTGGCCATCCAGCGCACGGACGGCAAACCAGCCCTCGCCCGCAATGGCCACATCCAGCGCGTTGCCGGTCTCGGCCATGGCACCGGGCTGAAAACGGCTGCCCGGTGTCACCGTGGCCGTACCGACGCGGGTTTGCGAGCCCACATCACTAGTGACAGGCACAGAACGGTAATACGCCAACTGCTGGCGAAAACCGGACGTGTTCACGTTGGCCAGGTTGTTGGTAATGACGTCTTGTTGCTCCAGCGTGCGCTGGGCGCCATTCATGGCGGTATAAATCAGGCGATCCATGACAGCTCTTAACGCAGGTTGACCAGGGTTTGCAGAACCTGATCCTGCGTCTTGATGGTCTGGGCATTAGCCTGGTAGGTACGCTGGGCAATAATCATATTGACCAGTTCCTGACCCATGTCCACGTTGGACTCTTCCACCGCCTGACCCTTGATCGTGGCCAGACCGTTCTCGCCGGGACGACCCAGGATAGGCTGACCCGATGCGCCGGTCTCGACCCAGGCGTTACCGCCCACGGGGCTCAGACCTTGCAGGTTGCTGAAGTCGGCCAGAACCAGGGAACCCAGACGCTGCGTTGCACCGTTGGTGTAGGACGCAACCATGGTGCCGTCCTTGTCAATATTCATGCCAGCGTACTCACCGGTGGCGTAACCATCCTGGTAAGGCTTGCCCTTGGCGAACTCGCCACCGAACTGGGTGGTGCCGGTGTAACGCATCTCGAACACCAGATCATCCGCAGGCGAGGCATTGCCGCCGGGATTGGCCAGGGTCACACTGACGGTCGCCGGATTGGGGCTGGTCATCACGCCCGAACCGTTAAAGGTCATGGTTGCGCTGGCAGGCGACAAGGGTTTGCTGCCTTCCATGTAGTACACCTCCCACACACTCTCGCCGGCCCCATTGGGGGGACGCTTGACGAAGTATTGGGAAATCTCGTGGCTGTTACCCAGCGAATCGTAGACGGAGTAGCTGAATGAATTGCTGTAAGTGGTGGAATCTTTGGGATCAAACACGTTGACCGCCACGGTTTCCATGTCTGGCTCCATCACGGGTTCCATGACAGGGTTACCGCTGCCGTCCAGAACAGGATTACCATTGGCATCCAGCTTGGGCGTCATTTCAGGATTGCCGTTGGCATCCAGCTTGGGCTTGAAAACCAGATCGCCATTGGCATCGGTTTTTTGCTGTGTTTTGGTCGTTGGAATTGCTTCGGCACCACCGGGCAGGTTGGGCTTGAATTCCAGGGCGGTGGTGGCTTTGGGAGGCACGTTGGCCGAAGGCACTTGCAGGCGTTGCAGCTGGCTGCTGCCTGGGCCGTAGCCGGTCAGATAATGCCCCTGAGCGTTAATCAGATAGCCTGCCTGGTCCGGATAGAACTGGCCATTACGCGAGAACAGTACCGCGCCGTTGCTTTGCTCCAGACGGAACAAACCGTTTGCACCATCAATGGCCATGTCGAACATATTGCCCGAGTTGCTGATATTGCCGACCGAGAAGCGCTGGCTGACACGCGATACCTGCACACCCAGACCGATACGCGAGTTGGCATACACGTCAGCAAACTGCACAGTCGAGGACTTGTAGCCTACCGTGCCCGAGTTGGCGATGTTATTACCAATAGAATCCAGGTTTTGGGAGGCGGCGTTCAAGCCACTCAATCCTTGTCCGAAGCTCATGAACTTTCCTTTTAATGTCGTGTTGGCCCAGCCCGCTTTTGGGGCAAGCGGCGCTTACATGATTTTGCGTATGTCCAGCAGGGAGAACGAACCCGCCAGGCCAAGATCCAGCATCAAACCGCTGGAGGTATAAGCCACGCTATCGACCTTGCCATGCGTCAATGGGCTGGCTGTGACGGCTGTGCCGTCATTACTGGCCAATACGCTGACGGTGTACGAACCGTCGGCCAGCGGTGAACCATCGTTATCCAGGCCATCCCACTCCAGCGAGTACACACCCGCGTCTTTGGCACCCAGATCGTATTCACGAACCACTTTGCCGCTGCTGTCCTTGATCTGCACCACGGTCGAGGTCGTCCCGCTGACCAGATCAATGCCGTAGGGCATGGCCACTTTTTCGCCATCCTGACTGGTTCCCAGAGACACTTTCGCGCCCGGCACCAGCACTTGCTTGCCAATCAGATTGGCGGCCTGCATGGACTGGCTGACGTCCATCTGCCCGGCCACGGCCAGCAAGGTGTTATTCAATTGCTGAATCCCCGCCACCGTGGACATCTGCGCCATCTGGGTCGTGACCTGGGCGTTATCCATGGGGTTGAGCGGGTCCTGATTGCGCAGTTGCGTAATCAGCATGGTCAGAAAGCGGTCTTCCGTTTCTGCCATGGCGCTTTTGTTGCGGGCATCCACCCCGGCCATCGCCCCTGCAGTGGGGTCCAGGGCGGTGCGATCGTTATTGACTGTGCTCATGCTTTATCTTCCGTAAACCGGCTTACTGACCAATGGTCAGGGTGCGCAACATCAGGTTCTTGGAGGTGTTCACCACTTCCACATTGGCCTGATAGGAACGCGAGGCGGCCAGCATATTGACGGTCTCGGCCACCACATCCACATTGGGCAGGGTCACGTAGCCCTGTTCGTCGGCGTAAGGATTGCCGGGGTCGTATTGCAGACGGCCGGGTGCATCGCTTTCCTGCACACCCACCACTTGCACGCCACCCACGGGGCTATTGCCCTGCGGCGTCATTTGAAACACCACCTGGCGGGCCTTGTAGGGCTGGCCATCGGGTCCGACCACGCTATCGGCGTTAGCCAGGTTGCTGGCCGACACGTTCAAGCGCTGCGATTGTGCCGTCAGGGCAGAACCGGCAATCTGGAAAATACTGAAACTGGACATGAAGACTCGCTATTACTGTTGCAAGGCCGCCATCAAGCCTTTCAAGCGCTGGGAAGCCAGGTTGATCGTGCTTTGATAGTGCAAGGTGTTATCGGCAAATTGCATGCGTTCCACATCCATCTCGACCGTATTGCCGTCCAGAGAAGGTTGCACAGGAACGCGGTAGAGCAACTCGTCCGTGCTGGGCGGACGGGTAGCCTGGGCGGGAATATGGCGGGCCGAGGTCAGGGACAGGTTGGTATTGGGCAATGCCATCTGGCCCTGCCCCCCTAAAGCGGCCTTCAGGGTGGCCGTAAAGTCCATATCCCGGGCCTTGTAGTTAGGCGTGTCGGCATTGGCAATATTGGAGGCCAGAACCTCCTGGCGCTCCTGGCGCACAGCCAGGGCCGTCTGGTAAAACTTCAGGTGCTCACCGATGCGATCAATCATGGAGTCAAGCCAATATTCTGTGTTCAAGTTTGAGATCCAGGTGAACGCGCGCACGCCTTTTCACCGCCATAACAGAATGGTAGCCAGAGGCACTGCTTCACAAATCAGGGAACAAAACGCTATTTATCGGCCAGTTCAGCTCTTGACCTGGCGGCTGAGTCCGTAAAATTCAGTCATGACCTTATATAGACTCCTGATCTGCGTATGCCTGTTCGCCCTGGGTGCGACAGCGAACGTGCGCGCTCAAGAGAGCGTTCAGGCACTGAGCGTGCAAGCCATGCAGGACCAGGCGCAGGACTATCTGCTCAAGCAGGCGCAGATGTATCCCGGGATCGCTACGATCACTCTGGACACCGCGCGCCTGAACGCCATGCCCGCCTGCACCCAGAACCAGGTTTTTCTGCCCAGCGGCCAGCGCCTGCGATCGCGCATGAGCATTGGCGTGCGCTGCCTGAGCCCGCAAAGCTGGAGCACCTCCATTGGTGCCACGCTGTCCATTCAGGGACACTATTACGTCACCAACCGCCGCATCAATCCGGGCGAGACCATCAATCAGGACGATCTGGTCGAGCGCGAGGGGGATTTGCTGGCGCTGGCCAATGGCGTGGTGATTGATCCCAACCAGATCATTGGTTATGTCGCCAGCCAGCGCATTCCTTTGGGCAATGCGATACGGGCCTCGGCGCTGCGCGATCCGCAGTCAGTGACACGTGGCCAGATGGTGCGCACCATTGCGCGCGGCATGGGGTTTGTGGCTACCGGCGAAGGCCAGGCGCT
This sequence comes from Alcaligenes faecalis, assembly GCF_009497775.1. Taxonomy (NCBI): domain Bacteria; kingdom Pseudomonadati; phylum Pseudomonadota; class Betaproteobacteria; order Burkholderiales; family Alcaligenaceae; genus Alcaligenes; species Alcaligenes faecalis. Next base: position 1,335,647 of record NZ_CP031012.1, on the reverse strand, counting down.
GCAAAGCGGCTCGCCAGGCACCCAGATTCAGATCAAGGCCAGTTCGGGGCAAGTGATTTCAGCCACGGTACTGGATGCGTCCACGGTTCAGGTCGTTCTCTAAACTAAATCGGATGAGCATGCTAAAGTTTGCGTCCAGAGCGCCGTTACAAGATCAACGCAAAGAACAGGCCGCACGGAGAAACACGTGAAGATCAGCCCCTCCCCCCTCAAGACACCCCTTGCTGAAACGTCTGCCGCAGAACGCAGCACGGCATCCCCTCGTGCGCGCCAAGCGTACAACAACAGCAGCAGCACCAACGAAGTGGACTTCAGCGCTGCAGCCCGCCAGCTCAATTCCCTGCAAGACAGCAGCGCCGATGTCGACATGAAAAAAGTCGAGGCCTTGCGCGAGGCCATTGCAGCCGGCGAGCTCAAGATTGATACCAGTCGGATTGCCGACTCCCTGATTGCCTCCGTGCGCGATCTTCTCAAGTAACTCACCCGAAACGGCCATGTCTTTGCAAACCTGTCTTGCCGATCAACGCCAAACCCTGCTGGATTTCGAGCAGCTATTGGTAGAAGAAAACACCCTGCTGCTGCGCAGCTTCGAGCCACAGGAACTGGCCCAGATCACCCTGCGCAAATATCAGCTGGTTGAACGTATCGAGCAACAGGACCAGGCCCGCGCCCAACTCCTGCAAGAGCGCGAGCTGGAAAACAACATCCAGGGCCTGCGCTACGCTGCCGAAGAAGACGAACTGGAACAAGAACTGGAACAGTTGATCGAGCTGAGCGAGAAAGTACGCAACGCCAGCGACAATAACCGCATTCTGGTTGATACCTTTTTGGTGGACACCCAGCAAAACCTGGACGCCCTGGAAGCCTTCACGGGCCGCAATACCTTTTACGACGCATCTGGCAAGACGCAGAATACGCAGTCTTCCTTGAGTTTGAAGGTATAGGACTGAACAGACGCCAATAGCGACATGCCGAATATTGAAAGCGCCAACTAAATAGTTGGCGCTTTTTTTGTCCTGCCTGAACACGGAGAACGCTGCAAGCCACGCTAAGGTACAAGGGCTGAACGTCTGAATGCCTGAACTCCATTACATTAAATATGATGTATTCTTTGAATACACCAAAAACGATGTATATTTAAAATACATCAAATTTATTGTATTTTGAATTCACAGGAGCCAGGCGATGCCAACAAGACTAGACGCCATTGCACTGCACAGCCCGGAGCAAATGCCCAAGCTCATCCGCTCGCTGCGCAAGCGCAAAGGCTGGAGTCAGATAGAGCTGGCAGACAAGCTGAACACAACGCAGCAAGCCATTTCGCGCATGGAAAATGACGCGTCTGGCCTATCGCTTAAAAACCTGTTTTCGGTTCTGGCCGTCCTGGAAGCCAAGATCTCCATTATTGATGCTCACGAGCCTGACAAACCTGAATCTATGGAGTGGTGATGCCTGTTCTGGACCTGTGGATGAATGGTCTCTTCGTTGGAAAGTGGCATAAGCCTGCCCGCGGCCCATCACAACTTAGCTACGCGCCAGACTGGATCGCCCATCCACAAGGCCGGCCGCTGTCTCTATCCCTGCCCTTTACATTCAATAATGAAGCACTCCGTGGCGAGGTCGTAGACAACTACTTTGACAATCTGCTCCCCGACAATCCCGAGATTCGCCAACGCATCGCCTCCCGCTTCAAAACCCCTTCGCTGGAAACGTTTGCCTTGCTGGAAGCAATAGGTCGGGATGCTGCTGGTGCCGTGCAACTTCTGCCGGAGAACTCTCCAGCGCCGGATATTCACACCCTCACGGCCCGCCCTCTCACCGAAAGTGACGTTGCCGAACATTTGCGCGGCACAATGACCGCCCGCCAGGATCTGGCCCCCGAAGACTTTCGTTTTTCGCTGGCAGGTGCCCAGGAAAAAACGGCCCTGCTACGGCATCAAGGCCAATGGCACATTCCCCAGGGATCGACACCCAGCTCACACATCTTCAAACTCCCCTTGGGATTGGCGGGCAATGTCCGCTTTGATCTGAGCCACTCGGTGGAAAACGAATGGCTCTGCATGGAGCTGCTCAAAGAACTGGGCTTGAATGTCGCCCACACCCAAATTGGCCAGTTTGAAGATCAAAAGGTTCTCATCGTGGTGCGCTTTGACCGTGTCTGGAGCCGTCATGGTCATTTGATACGTCTGCCCCATGAAGACCTGTTACAGGCAAGCGGTTTGCCCTCGCATGCCAAATACGAATCCGACGGTGGCCCTGGCATCCATACCATCATGCAGGTCTTATCCGGCTCGTCCAATGCTCTGGCTGACCGACAGGCTTTCTTCAAAACCTTGTTAGCCTTCTACTTGCTGGCCGCCCCAGATGGCCATGCCAAAAACTTCAGTCTGGCCATAGAACCTGGCGGCTATTTCCGTCTGGCACCACTTTACGATGTGCTCTCGGCCTGGCCTTGGGTAGGCACAAAACACAATCAATGTCCTATTCAGCGCGTCAAAATGGCGATGGCACTACGCAGCAGCAATACTCGCTACAAGATGCAGGAAATGCTTCTCAGGCATTGGCTTGCCGTAGGAAAAACCTATATAGGACAGCAAGCCACGGAATCCTTGATCGGAGATCTTCACCAGCTTGTGGAGCCAGCCATTCAAAATGTCTCGGCACGATTGCCAGCGCATTTCCCTGAACACGTCAAAGACACCATCTTCCAGGGACTAAGCAGCAATTTGCAGCGCTTGAAATGAAAAAGCCTGCCACACGGCAGGCTTTTTCAATCTCGCTGGATTTAGCTCATCGCTTCTTTCAGCACCAGCATCTTCACCAGCGCATCGACCGACTGGCCAGACTTCAGGCTTGGTTTGCCCAGCAAGCGTGCGCTGAGTTGGCGTACACCCAGATTATCCGGCGCTTGCAACAAGTCCCAGGAGGCCAGCGTCAATTGGGCGGCGGCCAGCAGGTTGAGCTCTTCTTCAAACTCGGAATTGCTGGCGGGCAGAATGCCGCGCACGGTGCTGAGCAAGCGCGTCATTTCCTGCACTTCGCTACGCAGCATCATGTAGCAGGCCAGGCTGGCCGGGGCGATGGCCTCGGAGCCTGCGCGTTGGTGCATCAAGGCAAAGCGGGTTTTCAGCACTTTACCGTCGTGACGACGGACAGTGCGCAGGATGATCAGATCCAGATGCACAGGTTCGGCATTGCGTTGTCGCAACTGCACGGGCTCGACGGCGTACCACAGGGCGATCTCACCCTGCTTGGCACGGCCCAGCGTTTCCAGATGCAGGCGTGCTGCCAGATCGGGGATCGCGTGGAAGGCCAGTTGCTTGCCAAGGGCGTTGGGCGTGGTCTTGCCGTCCTTGTGCCACAAGGAAGTCGCACCCGGAATCAGGGCCAGCCAGTCAGCTTCCATATCAGCCCATTGCCGCCACATAGTGGGCGAGCCGCCTTCAAAAATATGCAGCAGGTTCACAGGCTGAGCCTGAGCGTTCAAGACCTGCATGGCCTGATTCAGTGCCTGTGTCGGGCCAGGTCGCTCCATGCTGCGCACACCACGCACATCCGACCATTGCGATGGCGTCTGGCGCTGATAGTACGGGACGCTTAACGCCTGTCCTTTGGGACTGAACAGAAAGCTGAACGAGCATTGCTCCTGGCTTCCGGCAGGCTGATGATCGGCGTGGATCACCAGCAGACGGGACACATTGCCTTCGCTGACTTCCTGACACGCGGCGCGCATCAAGCTTTCGGCACGTTGTGCCGCTGCTCCGTCCTGAACGGGAGCATTTTGTGCATGCAGATCGCGCCAGAAGTCGTAGGCTTCCGCGCAGGCCAGACGTTCGTCCAGATCCGCGGCTGCACGACGGGCCTGTTCCAAAGCGATAGGGCCACCAGCAGATGCAGCCGACAAAAGGCGCGGCAAAACGCGTGCACGGCGTTCTTCTTCGGCCTGTTGTTCCTGGGCAGACTGACCACCGCTTTCCAGCAAGGCAGCCAGATCGCCAGAACTGGGGGCGTACAAGGGGCGCTGGTTCTCACGCACCTGCAAGGCAGAGTCGACCAGTTCGGCGGGACTCATGAAGCGCAAATCCTCGGGCACTTTCTGGCCGTTGGACACGTAATGAATAGGCAGCTTGAAACGGATGGCTGTATCCAGCGGGCCGCCCAGCTTGATGGCTTCATCCACTTTGGAGATGATGCAGCCGCTTAGCGGTGTACCACCGTCCTGCGTATAGCTACGGGCCACTTCGTCCAGGGTATCGCCCTGGCTGGCAGCATTCAGCACCAGCAAGCGTTGCACCCGGCGTCCGGCACCGGCCAGCAAGGCAGCCTGTTCTCGCACATAGCGGTCGCGCTGGCTGATGCCCATATTGTCGATCAGGATTACCTGATCAGGCCGCACGCCCAGCATCACGCTACGCAGTTGCGCCACGTCCTGCACAATATGCACGGCTACCCGCATCAGGTCGCCATAAATTTTCAGTTGCTCGTGGGCGCCGATCCGGTAGGTATCGGTAGTCAGCAAAACCACTTTATCGGGACCGAAGCGACGCACGGCACGCGCAGCCAATTTGGCCAGTGTAGTGGTCTTGCCTACACCCGTGGGGCCCACCAGAGCCAGGGCCAAGCCGGGCTGCCACAAGGAATCCTCGGAGCGCAGTACTGGCAAATGGGTTTCCAGCTCTGTGCGCACCCATTGCAAGGCGGCACGCGCGCCCAGCTCTTCGGGCAAGCGCTTGAGCATGGCACGCAGCAAAGCGGTACTGAAGCCTTGCGACAAAAGGCTCTGAAACAGATTTACCGCTACTGGCGAGCGACGCATCTGGTGACTCCAGACCAGATCGTCCATGCGCCCTTCCAAGGCACCACGCAAGGCTCCAATTGCACCCATCACATTGTCGGCAGCCGGTGGCGCTGCCATTTCCTGCTGACGTATTCCGGCGGCCTGATGCGGTGTGCTGCTGGGCATGGGTACACGTTCAGTGGCACCACCGGGAACCGAGCTGGAATCGGTAGCCAGAATCTCCACCCCGCCATTCACACGACGGTTGGACACAATCAAGGCATCGGGGCCCAAAGCGATGCGCACCTGACGCATGGCTTCCCGGCTGGTACTACCAAAAAAGCGACTTATATTCATTCAGACTGACCAATAATGGTGGTGACCCGAAGGATGCGTTCTTCAGGAATTTCAGCGTTGGACAAGACACCCAGTTGTGGAATGTGGTGACGCAAGAAGCGCGACAAGGTGGCCCGCAAAATAGGCGGCACAACCAGCACGGGCGGGTCCCCATGTTCTTCCTGGAACTGGGCCGCGCGCATGGCATCGGTCAGCACCGATTCGGCCAGACCCGGCTCCAGCGCACCGCTGCTGGTCAAGGCTTGGGTCATGACCCGCTCCAAGCGAGCATCCAGACCAATCACACGCAACTCGCCCTCGCCGGGGAACCACTGCTGCACAATGGCTCGGCCCAAGGCCACGCGTAAAACCGCGAGCAGTTCGCCTGCCTCCTGGCCAGGCTGAACCGCGCCGGGAGCCAGAATGCGCGGTGCATGTTCAGCCAGCGTTTCCACAATGCTGCGCATATCGCGAATCGGTACATCTTCAGCCAGCAGACCACGCAAGACCTTGAGCAAGAGGCTGAGGGACAGGGTTTGCGGTACGAAATCTTCGACCAGCTTGGGCGCTTCGCGACCCACGTGATCCAGCAACTGCTGCACTTCCTGACGGCCCAGCAAATCGGCCCCGTGACGATGCAGCAAGTGGTTGATATGCGTAGCAATCACCGTGCTGGCATCTACCACGGTATAGCCCGCAATCTGTGCCTGCTCACGCATGCTGACATCCACCCACACGGCAGGCAAACCGAAGGCCGGGTCGGTGGTGGGCGTGCCGGGCAATTTCATGGTGACGCCACCAGGATCAATGGCCAGCCACTGCCCCGGCGTGGCGGTGCCACGACCAATTTCCACCCCGGCCAGCAGGATGCGATAGTCGTTGGGTTTCAGTTCCAGATTGTCCCGAATGTGGACCACCGGCGGCAGAAAGCCCACTTCCTGCGCAAACTTCTTACGCAAGCTGCGGATACGATGCAGCAGCTCGCCATTTTGTGCATGGTCTACCAAGGAGATCAGGCGATAGCCCACTTCCAGACCCAAGGGGTCCACCATGGACACGTCATTCCAGCTGGCTTCACTGGCGGCAGAATCCGCCGCAGCCAGGACTTGATCGTCGGGTTCACTGGTTTGCTGCTGCTGTTCGAGCTGATGCTTTTGCATCATCCAGGCACCGGCACCCAAGATCGCAGCCAGCAACAGAAACACCAGATTGGGCATGCCGGGAATCAAACCCATCAAACCCAGAATCCCGGCAGTGATATACAGCACCATGGGATTGCGGAAAAGCTGGCTGACCATTTGCTGGCCCACGTCTTCGTCCGTGGCCACGCGCGACACCACCACACCGGCGGCAGTAGAAATGATCAGGGCTGGAATCTGGGCCACCAGACCGTCACCAATCGTCAGCAGGGTGTAGACACGGCCCGCTTCCGAGAAGGACAGGTCGTGCTGCAAGACACCAATAATCAGACCACCAATCACGTTGATGACCATGATGAGCAGGCCCGCCACCGCGTCCCCGCGCACGAACTTGCTGGCACCGTCCATGGAGCCGTAGAACTCGGCTTCTTGCGACACTTCGGTACGACGACGACGCGCATCGTCCTCACCAATCAGACCGGCGTTCAAGTCGGCATCAATAGCCATCTGCTTGCCCGGCAAGGCATCCAGAGTAAAGCGTGCACCCACTTCCGCAATACGGCCCGCGCCCTTGGTAATCACCACAAAGTTGATGATGACCAGAATCACGAACACGATCAGACCCACGGCAAAGTTACCGCCCACCAGGAAGTGGCCAAAAGCCTCAATCACCTGACCGGCAGCATCCGGGCCTTTGTGGCCGTTCATCAGTACCACTCGGGTAGAGGCCACGTTCAGAGCCAGACGCAACAAGGTGGCAAACAGCAGCACCGCCGGGAAAGCCGCAAAATCCAGCGGCTTTTTGGTGAACATGGCCACCAGCAGGATCATGACGGCCAGGGCGATGTTGAAGGTGAACAGCAGGTCCAGCAGAAACGGTGGCAAGGGCAGGATCATCATGGCCATCACCATGAGGATCAGCACCGGACCCGCTAAAAGCCGGGCGTGTTGACCACCGTTTTGTTTCAGTAAGGCAAAAAAATTGTTCATTGCTTTTAGTGTTTGCGCGAACGCAGTGGACCTTCATCCATGCCTGTCGGCACTTTCAATCGGGTGGGCATGATCGGGCGCTCGCCCTGCCCCTTGTTCCAGTTACGAAGCTGATAAACCCAGGCCAGCACTTCGGCCACGGCCGAGTACAAGTCCACAGGAATCTCGCGCTCCAGCTCCACGTTGAAGTACAAGGCCCGCGCCAGCGCAGGCGCCTCCAGTGTGGCCACTTTGTGTTCCGCTGCCAGCCCACGAATCTTGGCAGCAATCAGACCCGTGCCTTTGGCCACCACACGGGGCGCACCGCTCTTGCCGTCCTGATACTTCAAGGCCACCGCATAATGCGTAGGGTTGGTTACCACCACGTCGGCCCCCGGCACCTGGGACATCATGCGCGAACGGGCCATGGACCGTTGCTGCTGCCGGATGCGCCCTTTCACATGCGGGTCACCTTCGCTTTCCTTATGCTCTTCCTTCACGTCCTGGCGCGACATGCGCAGCTTCTTGTAAAAGCTCCACAACTGCCAGGGCGCATCAATCAACACAATCACCAGCAAGCTGGCGGCGATAAAGGCACAACACTTGATGATCAGCGTCATCCCCGTGGCAATGGCCGCCGTGGGATGCACATACATCAGGGCCGTCATCTGCTCGCGCTCGGTCCAGATCACATACACCGCTACCGAGCCCACCAGACCGGCTTTGGCCAGGGTCTTGATCAGCTCGATCACGGTCTGCATGGAAAACATGCGCTTGATGCCCTTGGCCGGATTCATGCGCTCGAATTTGGGCTGCAAGGCCTTGCCGCTAAAGCTCATGCCGCCCAGTGCAATCGACGCAAAAATCGCGACCACCACCAACAGCAGGAACAGGGGCGCCAGCCCCTTGAGCGCCTCGCCCGCCAGACCGGCCGCCTGTACCACCATGGCGCTGGGATCATGCGCCACGCGCGGATCAAACCAGACGCTGCGACGCACAATACCGCCAAAGGTCTCGTACAGATAGCTGGCCCCGGCCCAGATCCCGCCAATCCCGGCCAGCAGCATCAGGAAAGTCGTCAGCTCTCTGGAACGCGCCACCTGCCCTTCTTCCCGCGCCTTTTCCAGGCGCCGGGGTGAGGCCGGTTCTGTTTTTTCGAGATCGCTGTCTTCTGCCATGGACTGCCAGGACGCAGGAATTGAAAGAATGAATCACGCGCCCAGCACGAATGTCGCGTTCGCACTGCAGGCCGCGGGGTCATTCTAAAAGAGCGTCGCGGCTCTGATAGCGCGGAGAAAGCCCGATAAAAGCAGGCTGTTCCCCACAAGCAAAAAGGCGCTGCAATGTGCAGCGCCTTCCTGAAGCGAACTTGATAAGCGGATTTGGGCGGGGATTAAAAGCCCAGATTCGCCAGCAAATCGTCCACCTGGTCCTGACTGGTGACCACTTCCGAGGCCACGGGCGAGACAACCGGGCCATTGATAAGGCTTTGAGTTTCTTCGCGTTTTTCGGTGGGCACATTATCGACCAGCACCTGGACCAGTTCGGTCTCGATGGTGCCGACCACACCCAGCATGCGCGTGATCACCTGCCCGGTCAGATCCTGAAAGTCCTGGGCCATGATGATTTCCAGCAGATTTTCCTGCGTCTGCTGAGCCTTGACGGGCACATCGCGCAAGAAACCGCGGGTACGCTTGACCAGCTCGCGGGCCTGATCCTGGTCCAGGGGCTGTTCAAACCACTGTTCCCATTCGGCATCCAGTGCTTGGGCGTCCTCCTGCAATGACTCCTGCAAAGGACGCACCTGCTCGGCCGCGTTCAGCACCCGGTTAGCGGCCTGCTCGGTCATGCGAGCCACATAGTGCAGACGATCGCGGGCATCCGGAATCGCGTGCGCGGCATCTTTAATGGCCTGATCCAGACCCAGTTCGCGCATGCTTTCCCGCAGCAGGCGGGTCAGGTTGGCGATGCGGTAGACCAGATCAACCGGTACGCTTTGGGGGTCGGGATGATTCGGTGTTTGCTGTGGATCCATGACGTACTCCGTATTAACCGCCCATTTTCTCGAAGATCTTGTTCAGCTTCTCTTCCAGGGTTGCGGCGGTAAAGGGTTTGACGACGTAGCCATTGGCGCCCGCCTGGGCGGCGGCAATAATGTTCTCTTTCTTGGCTTCGGCAGTCACCATCAGCACAGGCAAAGAGGACAGATTGGCATCGGCACGAATCTGCTTGAGCATCTCCAGCCCATCCAGATTCGGCATGTTCCAGTCAGAGACCACGAACTCGAAATTGCCGTTGCGCAGTTTTTCCAGGCCCATCTGACCATCTTCTGCTTCGTCTACATTCTCGTATCCCAGATCCTTGAGCAGGTTCTTGATGATCCGGCGCATGGTGGGAAAGTCATCGACGACGAGAATCTTTATATTTTTTTGTACCATTTACATTCTCCAAATGAGTAGCATGCCAGTGCGTTCAGGCCCGTTTATACACGGTGCCCAAAGGCCCCCACACTGGCCAGAATTCGTTCGCTGATCTGCCCCAAAGGCAAGGCGATGTCCGCCGCGCCAATTTGCAAGGCTTCACGCGGCATGCCAAAGACCACGCTGGTGGCCTCGTCCTGAGCAAAAGTCATGGCACCGGCCTGTTTCATGGCCAGCAAGCCTTGCGCGCCATCCTTGCCCATGCCGGTCAGAATGACACCCACGGCATTGCGTCCAGCCAGTTCGGCGGCAGAGTGAAACAGCACATCGACCGAGGGCCGGTGGCGGTTGACGGGTTCACTGTCCACCAGCTTGACCACATAGTTGGCACCCGAGCGGGCCAGCTTCATGTGCGCCACACCACCGGGAGCCAGATACACGTGGCCGGGCAGGACGCGCTGACCATCTTCAGCCTCGTGCACCTGCATGGAGCACAGACCATCCAGACGGTTCACAAACGAGCGCGTGAAACCGGCTGGCATATGTTGGGTAATCATGATGGCCGGGCAGTTGGCCGGCAAAGGCTCCAGCACCTGGCGAATGGCCTCGGTGCCCCCCGTGGACGCCCCGATCATGATCAGTTTTTCAGTGGTCGAGAAGTTGTGCGTCAGGCGACGGGCCGGAGCGGAACCAGCCGGGGCCGGGGTCGCACGACGTGGGCGAGCAATGGAGGCGGCGCGAATCTTGTCGGCAATCAGGTCCGAGTAATCCAGCAAGCCATCGCGCAGGCCCAGCTTGGGCTTGGTCACAAAGTCCACCGCGCCCAGTTCCAGGGCACGCAAGGTCACGTCCGAATTGCGCTCAGTCAACGAGGACACCATCACCACGGGCATGGGACGCAAGCGCATCAGGCGCTCCAGAAAGTCCAGCCCGTCCATGCGCGGCATCTCGACGTCCAGCGTCAGCACATCCGGATTGTGTTCCTTGATCAGCTCGCGCGCCACCAGCGGATCGGGGGCGACCGCCACCACTTCCATATCCGCATGACTGTTGATAATTTCCACCATCAGGCTGCGCACCAGGGCGGAATCGTCTACACACAAAACTCGAATTTTCTTCATGCTACTCATAATCCCGATATCAAGCGCCAACAGAGCTCAGGGCTTGGTAAGACTCTTTAGACCCTAGTTCCGGACATACACCGTCTGACCCAGCAAACGAAATGCCTTGGTCAGGTAGGAGAAGTTCTCGGAATGTCCCACAAACAAGAGGCCGCCCGGCTTGGTCACCGCGGCGAATCGTTCCAGGATGCGCGTCTGATCTTCCCGATCAAAATAAATCATGGTGTTTCTACAGAAGATCACATCAAAGCGGCTGGAGGACGGCCAGGCCGGCCCCACCAGATTGAACTCCTCGAACTCCACCATATTGCGCAACACGGGTTTGACGCGTGCCAGTCCCTTGCGAGCGCCCACACCACGCTGAAAGTAACGCGGCAGCCACAGATCGGGCACGGGCTGAATGCGCTCCAGGGTGTACATGCCCTGACGGGCCTTGTCCAAGGCGGCCGAGTCGATATCACTGGCCAGAATGGACACGTTCACATCCGGCGACGGGCAGTGTTCGCGCACCGTCATGGCGATGGAATAGGCTTCCTCGCCCGTGGACGCGGCGCTGCACCAGATATCCAGGGGTTTGCCGCGTGTGCTGACAAACTTGCCCAGAATATCGAAGTGATGCTGCTCGCGAAAAAATGCGGTGTGGTTGATGGTGAACGCGTTGACGAAGTCCTGCCACTCCTGGCTATGGGTGTCCTGCTCCAGAATATCCAGGTACTGGCGTACCTCGCGCATGCCCGCGTTCTGACTGCGCATACCCAGCGTGCGGGCCACCATATCTTCTTTGTGGGTACCTAAGATGATGCCCGCATACGACTTGAGCAAGCGCGCGGCTCGCTCACAGTCGGCCCTCGAGGCTTGCGGGATCGAGGGCAATGTATAAACAAAAGGTTCCACAGATGTGCTCATATAACTACAGGCTGGCCAAGGTCCCGCTAAAAGGCCCCGTCGACAGACGCTCCGTGGAACGTAATCGTTCCGGCTCGGGCGCTTCAAACGGATCATCAATAATGTCTTGCGCGCTGACTTTGAACGCCGACACCGCATCGGACAAACGGGTTGCCTGATCCTGCAAGGAGCCCGCCGCAGCGGTTGCCTGCTCGACTAGGGCCGCGTTCTGCTGCACAACCACATCCATTTGTGCAACCGCCCGGTTCACCTGCTCAATTCCTTCCGACTGCTCATTGGAGGCCGAGGAGATTTCCGCCATGATGGTCGTCACGCTCTGAACTGAGCTGACCACTTCCATGACCACCTTGCCTGCCTCATCCACCTGTCGGGTTCCTTCTTTCACTTTGGCCAGCGACTGCTCGATCAAGCCCTTGATCTCACGCGCCGCTTGCGCACTGCGCTGGGCCAGACTGCGTACTTCACCGGCCACCACAGCAAAACCCTTGCCCTGCTCCCCTGCTCGGGCCGCTTCCACCGCCGCGTTCAGGGCCAGAATATTGGTCTGGAAGGCAATGCCATCAATCACATTCACGATCTGAGCAATCTGCCCCGAACTGGCCGACAGGTCTTCCATGGTCTGCACCACGGTAGAGACGGCCTGACCACCGCGCAACGCCACTTCGGAAGCATTCTTGGCAACCTGATCCGCTTGCTGGGCATTGTCCGAGTTCTGACGAACCGTGCTGGCCAACTGCTCCATGCTGGCAGCGGTTTGCTGCAAGGAGGCGGCCTGCTCTTCGGTGCGACTGCTCAAGTCCGTATTGCCCACATAGATTTCATGCGAACCAAAGGTAATTTCTTCCACGCCCTGGCGCACGGTCTGCACCATGGACTGCAAGCTGCCCTGCATGCGACGCACGGCGTCATACAGCACACCAATTTCGTTGGTGGACTTCACTTCCACGCGCTGGGTCAGATCCCCGCTGGCGATGCGATCAAAGTGCGCACCAGCCTGACGCAAGGGACGCAGCACCATGCGATTGAGGAACACATACACAGCCAGCGAGATAAACAGACAGAGCACCATGGCCAGACCCACCAGACGGATCACCATGTTGTACTGGTCGTTCTCTTTCTTGTATTGCGTGTCGATAGAGCGCTGCTGGGCTTCCTGCAAAGTGCTCAAGGCACTGTACAGATCTTCTTCCAGGAACTTGGTGGTGGTCGCCACATAGCTGCGGAAACCGGCAATATCACCTTGCTCCAGATAGGCGATCAAGGGCAGCACGCCACCTTGCATCAGGGACATGAACGCCGCGTCAACACGCTGGTAGTAATCGTTGGTGCCTTCCAGCTGGGTGGCAACACCCTGGTATTCAAAGAAGGCTTCCTGGGCCAGTTCAAACTGCTTGCGCGTGGCATCCAGGGCATCACGGGTTGCCGTGCTGATCGCAGAGGTTTTGGGAGCGACATCGCTCCACTCGGCCATCAAATCCTGGTTTTGCAGATCATTGCTGACCACGTAGCTGATGGCCGCTCGTCCTATCAGGGTTTGGGTCTCTTTGTAGCGCTCGATGGCCTGATACATGGCCGAGCCTACACGCTGGTTGACCACGATGCTTTGCAGCGCACCGTTATTGGCGCGCAGGGACAAGATCCCCAGGGCCGCGCCTGCCACCAGCATTGCTAAAAAAAACACCAGTACCAGAATCAGACTGGTCCGCACCTTCAGATTGGCTAAACGTAATCCATCCAGCATTGCAAGCACCTTGTCTAGAGTAGATCCGAACATCAGAGGCGCTTGTGACGCCTCCCCCGACCCGAACATTCCTGGAAGGACCCGTTAAACAAGTCCCCGCTTGGCAAGTCTTTGCAGACTCGGGCGATCAGGCCACTGCGCTGTCAACCAGAGCCATCTCTTCACTGGTCATCAGTTTTTCAATATCCACCAAAATCAGCATACGTTCGCCCAGCGTGCCGATACCGGTCAGGTACTCGGTCGAGAAGGCGGTACCGAAGCTGGGGGCCGCGCTGATCTGGGACGATTGCAGCACCAGCACGTCCGACACACCATCAACCACCACACCCACTACGCGATCGCGCAGATTCAGAATCACCACCACGGTCTGGTGGTCGTACTCCACCCGTTCCATGTTGAAGCGCACCCGCAAATCTGCGATAGGCACAATCACGCCACGCAGATTGGTAACGCCCTTGATGAAGTTGGGCACGTTGGCAATACGCGTTACGGTCTGGGAGTCGTAGCCCCGGATCTCCTGAACTTTCAGAATATCGATGCCGTATTCCTGGTCGCCCAGAGTAAATACCAGATACTCCTTGCCGCCAGCCTCGGCAGCTTCGGAGTGGGAAGTAAAGTCGTTGGACATAAAAATCTCCGAATAATCAGGCCCACGTCGAGGCGGGGTCACGCGCCAGACGTTGCAAGGCAAAAACATCAACAATCAGGGCTACGCTGCCATCGCCCAAAATGGTGGCAGCGGAAATACCCGGAATTTTTCGATAGTTGGCTTCCAGGTTCTTGACCACGACTTGATGCTGACCGATCAGGTGATCGACCAGCAAGGCAAAGCGCATGTCTTCGGCCTGCAAGATAACGGCAATCGCACGAGTGACATCGGTCTCGGCCCCATCGACCGAGAAGATGTCACGCAGGGAAATCAGGGGCAGATACTCGCCACGCACAAACATCACGTGATCGGTATCGGATACGCGGCGCAACTGCTCTTCAGTCGGCTGCATGGATTCGGTTACGTGGGCCAGGGGCAGGATGAAGACTTCATTGCCCACCTGGACCGACATGCCATCCAGAATCGCCAGCGTCAGCGGCAGAACAATACGGGTAGTCGTTCCCTTGCCCGCACGCGAGTACAACTGGACGTGGCCGCCCATGCTTTGAATATTGCGTCGCACCACATCCATGCCCACGCCACGGCCGGAGATTTCCGTAACCTTGTCGGCGGTGGAAAAACCAGGGGCAAAAATCAGTTGCCAGACTTCGTCGTCCGGCATGCTCTCGGTTACCGGCAGGCCCGAGGACATGGCTTTTTTCAGAATACGTTCGCGGTTCAGACCGGCGCCATCGTCCACCACTTCAATGATGATGTGGCCGCCCTGATGCTGGGCCGACAAGGTCAGCACGCCCTCTTCTTCCTTGCCTGCAGCCAGACGATCCTCGGGCATTTCAATGCCGTGGTCGATACTGTTGCGCACCAGGTGGGTCAAGGGGTCAATAATGCGTTCGATCAGGCTCTTGTCCAGTTCGGTGGCCTGCCCTTTGGTAACCAGACGAATCTTCTTGTCCATGCGAGCCGCGCTTTCACGCACCACACGCGGGAAGCGGCTGAACACGTAATCCATCGGCATCATGCGGATGGACATCACGGACTCTTGCAGGTCGCGTGCATTGCGCTCCAACTGCTCGATACCGTTCAGCAGGCGATCGTGTACAACCGGGTCCAGCGTCGAGGCGGTTTGCACCAGCATGGCTTGTGTAATTACCAGCTCGCCCACCAGGTTGATGATCTGGTCGACTTTCTCCACGCCCACACGGATCGTGCCCGACTCTTTGGGAGCGGCGGCCTTGGCTGGTTTGTCAGCAGCTTTGGGAGCGGCAGCAGGCGCAGGTGCTTCGGTTTTTTCTGGTTCAGCGGCAACAGGAGCGGGAGCCGGAGCAGCCGGTGCAGCGACGGGGGCTGCAGGCTCGGCAGCCACTGCGGCGGGAACCGAGGCGACGGCAGTGGCGGGAGCAGCTGCTGGAGCGACCGCTTGTCCTGGCGCTGCGGCCGGTTTTACCGACACCTGATCAGCATTCAGAATGAAGCAGCACACGGCCAGAATATCGTCAGCCGAACCCGTGGTTTCCACCCAGATATCCAGGCGATCACCTTCGCGGGTTTGATGAACGATGTTGCCCATCAACTCCATTTCCTGTTGCAAGGCCTCGGCATCTTTATCCGACACAGGCCCCATGGACACCCACAGTGGCAAGCCATCCGTATTGGCGGCCGGTTCCGGCTCGGGTTCCGGTTCGGCTTGCAGGATCGCTTCGGTTCCTTTCGTGTCCGTCGCCAGAATGCCCTTTTGTTCCAGGGCCAGTTGCCTTAATTGCGCGCAGATGCGGGTGTAGGCTTCCTCGTCAGGCTCCTGTTCCTCGCGGTAGGCATTGACTTGTCCCGTTAGCACGTCCTTGGTTTCCAGAAAGAGGTCAATCATGTCCTTGCGCAATTGCATCTCGCCATTACGGACCAGATCGAGCAGATTTTCGAGTAAGTGGGTGGTCTCAGCCAACTGGCCAAAGCACCCAAACGTGCCTGCACCGCCCTTGATCGAGTGCGCGGCCCGGAAGATGGCATTGAGCTGATCGCGATCAGGCTCGTCCAGATCCAGCTCCAGCAGCAAGCGCTCCATGTCCGCCAGCAACTCATCGGCTTCATCGAAAAAGGTTTCGTAAAACTGACTCAGATCTACGCCGGAGCTCATGAACACTTCCTTCCTGGTTATGGCTTAGAACAACAAAACAAAAAGCACAGCCCAAACACCTGGGCCGTCAGGCCTGTTAACAGGCCCTAGGGCACCACTGGCAAGGCAGAAGGCATTTCAGGCAGACCGGGAATATGAATACTGATTGGCCCCTCGGTCTCCTGCATGGCTTCGCGCAAATCGAACTCTTCCGAACCACTTGCGGCTTGCTCGTCCATGCGTCGTTCCGCCCGGCTATTGAGCACGAGCAGGCTGATACGTCGATTTACGGCTGCCGCGGGGTTATCTTTAACCAGGCTTACACTATCGGCCAAACCCACGACCTGCTTGACTTTGGCCTCGGCCAGACCACCGGCCACCAGCTCCTGTCGAGCCGCATTGGCACGGTCGGCCGACAGCTCCCAGTTACTGTACAAACGCTCACCACTGGCGTACTGCAGCGAGTCGGTGTGGCCGGAAATCAGAATCCGGTTCGGCATCTCGTTCAAGGGAGCGCTGAGCGAGCGCAAAATGGCTCGCATATAAATCTGCACCTGCGCACTGCCCGTGGAGAACATGGGGCGGCTTTGACGGTCAATAATCTGAATGCGCAAACCGTCCTGAGTCATGTCCAGCAGCAATTGCGGACGAAACTCTTTCAGGACGGGGTCAATGCGGATCAATTCTTCCAGAGCGGATTTCAGATCTTCCAGGCGTTCGACGTCCTGGCGATCATCAGCCGCCTGATTGGCACTGACACCGGGATGGGGATTGGGGACCAGGCTAGGCTGGCCACCGGGAATGACGCTGCGCGAATAGTCCGCCTGATAGCCGCCCGAGACGGCGTCCATCAAAGGCATACGGAAGTAATCGGCAATTTCCTTCAAGTCCTGCTTGGGAACCAGGGAAAGAATCCACATCACGAGGAAAAAAGCCATCATCGCCGTCATGAAGTCGGCGTAGGCAATTTTCCAGCTGCCACCATGATGCTCGGCATGGGCCATCTTCTTGCGACGGATGACCACGCGATCCTTATGATTGCTCATGAACGCATCCGCTTAGGCTTTGCGACCAGCACCCGAGCGGGCCTGACGTACATGCTCTTCCAGTTCCTGGAACGAAGGGCGATCCGAGGAGTACAGCACCTTGCGGCCAAACTCCACCGCCAACTGGGGTGGGTAACCATTCAGGTTGGCCAGCAAGGTAACCTTGATGCACTCTAGCACCTTGACCGAATCCGAGGTACGGCGCTCGATGGTGGCAGCCAAAGGCGCCACAAAACCGTAGGCCAGCAAAATACCCAGGAAAGTACCCACCATGGCCTTGGAGATCAGGTCAGCCAGCACGGCAGGTGGCTGGTCCACGGAGGCCAGTGCTTTCACCACACCCAGCACCGCCGCCACAATCCCGAAAGCGGGCAAGGCGTCGGCCACTTCGCGCAAGGCGCGAGCGGGCACGTTGCGTTCGTGCTGGTGGGTTTCGATGTCCTGGTCCATCAACGTTTCGATTTCAAACGAGCTCATATTGCCGCTGATCATCAAACGCAGGTAGTCAGACACAAAGTTCATCAGGGCCGGATCTTTCACCACATTGGGGTAATCGGCAAAGATGGGACTTTGTTCAGGGTTTTCGATATCCGCTTCGATGGACATCATGCCATCGCGTCGTGCCTTGTTCAGCAGCACAGACAACATGCCCATCAACTGCATGTACAACTGCTTGTTGTAGGGACTGCTGCGAAATGCAATCGGCAACGCTTTAGCCAGCAGCTTGATGGACTTGCCGCTGTTGGACGCAAAATAGGCCCCCAGGGCCGCGCCACCAATCAGCAGTAATTCAAAAGGCTGGTATAACGCACCTAAATGCCCGCCCAGCCCCACAAAGCTCCCGAAAACGGAGACGAAAACAATGATATATCCAAGGATAATAAGCACGGATACGCCTTCTTCAAATACACGCTGCTAATGATGGCGGCAAGCAACCGGGCTAAAACGACGCGTTAACGGCCTTTTTCCAGCCTAGATCGACGCTTCCAGTTGCCTTGACACGTTCAGATTCTTATCAGATCCACATCAAAAACCAGCATCTATCCGGCTTTGCTGCACACTGACGACAAAAGCTACAACTAGATGGGCACGTCTACCTGAATGTTGACGTGCCCCGGGACCCTGGCTTGCGGCTCCTTGACCGGCTCTGATTTTCGACTTTTGCTGGCAGGAGATTTAGGCGTACTACGTGCCTTGCTGGCGCGCGTCTTGCCAGCCCGTGGTGGCGGACGACAAATGGCACAAATAAAACCCGCTTCAGGATCGTGCGCATGGGCTACAAAGCCCCCCTTGCAACGCTCGCACTGGGACAGCTGCAACAAACCGCTATCAAAAAAGCGCAGCAGCATCCAGGCACGGGTAAAGCTCAGCACAGGCTCTTCGTCCGGCCCCACTTCCAGACGCCCGGCCGAGGACTGCTCCAGGTACAGGCGATAGGCCTCGACCAGCGCACGGCTTTTGTCGCAAGGCGTATGCACGGCCATGAACTGGTAAATGCTGTAGAACAGGCTGGAATGAATATTGGGCAGCCAGGTCATGAACCAGTCCACCGAGAAAGGCAGCATGCCTTTTGGTGGCGAGCAACCTTTGACTTCACGGTACAAACGGGCCAGCCGGTCGTAACTTAGCGATGTTTCTGCTTGCAGGACCTGCAAGCGCGCCCCCAGTTCAATCATGTCGGAAGCAAGCCCAATTTCCTGGGCTTCTTTGGCGACGCTTTTTATAGCCATAGTTCTTGATGTAATAAGTTCGCAGCCGGTTTAACCGACTTGTTCTGCCGTCGCGCGCTGTGACAGAAGAATGGTGGAGTGAGCCTGCTGCAATACCCCTCCCAGCACATTCTGCGTCAAGGTGGTGAGCAGGTCGTAGTCATTGAAGCGAAAGCCGCAAATCAACGAGCTGGAGCTGGCCAGCTTGACCAATTGGGCGGGCGACAGACGCAACAAGGTCTCTGCCACATCGGTGTCGAAGCCCAAACGGAACATACCTGCCGAAAAATTCTCTCGCAGCAGGCGTTGCGCGAGTAACAAGTACGACAAATTGACTTCCTGAATATCATTCAGCAGCGAATTTTCCGATACGGGCATGTCAGCCATCCTTGTAAAACTGTTAATCAGCTAGTTTCTTGTAACAAAACACATTTAAAATATATAAAGTTACATAAATATGTATCATGCCTTGCAATCTATTGCGTGAATATATTTTTTACATTATCGACGCTTCCGACACACATTGTCTATGAATGCTCTAAAAACATGGAAAACGTCGGATATATGCAATAAACGTATCAAGACACAGCAGAATATTATCAGATGCTCACTTAATGTTGTAGATATAAACTAGATGTAACATGACAAAGATCAAAGCGCTTGTATCAAAATTATGTTTTGTTGCATACATTAGCCATTAATTAATGCATATTTCGCAGAACCCTCTCAGGCTCTGCCTAAAAAATGGCGAAATATTGGATAATCTTCTGGTGACGGCTTTCCCTGCCGCCCCCCTATCCGTTTTGTAACAGCCCATGGTTCCTGCTGCTTTTATGCAACGTCTGCTTACCTTGTGCCTGACACTGATCCTGGCGGCTTGTGCGCACACGCCCTCCTCCCGCCTGCCAGCCGGCAAACCCATTGGTGTCGATGATCAGCGCCGCTCGGCCGTGGTCCTGTCTGCCCTGACCTTGCTGGATACGCCCTACCGCTACGGCGGGCGCGAACCGTCTACCGGCTTTGATTGCAGCGGCCTGGTGCACTATGTATTCAGCCAGGAGTCCAGTTCCCCCATTCCACGTCGTACCAGCGATCAGGCCAGCGCGTCCCGTCGCGTCAGCCGTTCACAGCTGCGCCCTGGCGATCTGGTGTTTTTCAATACGCTGGGCACCCCGAACTCGCATGTGGGTATCTATATAGGCAAACAACAATTCATCAACGCGCCCTCCAGTGGCGGACGGGTGCGGATTGACTCTCTGGATAACCCCTATTTCTCCAAACGCTTTGAAACGGCTCGCACTTTCTTTGATTGATTCATCGGCAAGCCTGCTCAGGGATTGAATAGAACCGGGCCTGGTCTTTTAGCAGGCCCTATTTCATCGAGCGCACATAGCAAAAGAGTCCGTCATGAACGGGCCCTTTCTTATTGTGATGCGTTTAGCGCGCAGGCACGGTGGCGTATTGCTCGGCCAGTTCCAGAAAGACCTCCAGCTCGGGCGAGCGCCCCGTTTCCTCTTCCATAATCGCTGCCACAGCCGGGGCAAGCGATTGCGCCAGACGCGCATCCAGGAACAGAAGACGCGAACGGCGCGCCAGCATGTCTTCCACGGTACGGGCATATTCAAAGCGGCAGGCAAAGCGCACCATGGCGACACTCAAGCCCGGTGCCAATTCCTGATCCGATCCCGGCAAGGCCTGCACCCAATCGGCTTCGCTACCATACGCATCAAGACCCGCGGTACGACCCAAAGAACGCCGGTCGCCTACATAAGAAGCCCCTACCAGGCGTTGTTCCTGAGTCCGACAGGCCGGCAAAGGCCCCAGCAAGCCGGACTGCTGGCAGCGTTCCAGCACGTCCTCGGCCATGGCACGATACGTCGTCCATTTACCGCCGGTGACTGTCAGCAAGCCATTCGCACTAACCGTAATACTGTGTTCTCGGCTGATGGATTGCGTCTGCCCTGCGGCCGACTCGGCTGCGGGACGTACCAATGGTCGCAAACCCACCCAGATACTGCGCACATCCTGCACCGTGGGCGCTTTTTGCAGATAATTCGCGGACTCTTTCAGAATGAAATCCACTTCCTGGGCCAAGGGACGCGGCTCCAGCGGAATATCGTCCCGGGGAGTATCGGTTGTCCCCAGAATCAGCTTGCCCAACCAGGGCACGGCAAACAGGACACGGCCATCCTTGGTGCGGGGCACCAGCAAGGCGTGTTCACCCGGCAGGAACTCCTGATCCACCACCAAATGCACACCCTGACTGGGCGACACCATGGGGCGCAGTTCACGCCCCGCTTCCTGCGCATCCAGTTGTCGAACCTGATCCACCCACACACCCGTGGCATTGACCACGCACTTGCTCCGGATCTCGTAGGTCTGGCCGCTTTCCTTGTCCTGGCAGCGCACCCCGGAGACCTTGCCCTCGCTGTGCATCACATCCATAACCGGGCAGTAATTAATGAGCAAAGCGCCATTCAAGGCCGCGGTACGGGCCAGAGCCAAGGCCAGACGGGCATCATCAAACTGGCCATCCCAATATTTCACCCCTCCTTTCAAGCCGCTTTGTCGCGCGCCGGGCAAAAGCTGCCGGATCTTGGCCGCACTCAGGAACTGGGTATGACCCAAGCCCTCGCGCCCTGCCAGACCGTCATACGCCATCAGGCCCACCCCGTAAAACGGCGTCTCCCAACACTTGTAGCTGGGCATGACAAAAGGCAGGCGCTGCGCCAGATGGGGCGCATTGCTGAGCAAATGCATGCGTTCGCGCAAGGCTTCACGCACCAGACTGACATTACCCTGAGCCAGGTATCGCACCCCACCATGTACCAGCTTGGTCGCCCGCGAGGACGTGCCTTTGGCAAAGTCCCAGGCTTCCAGAACCACCACACTCAAGCCACGCAAGGCCGCATCCAGGGCCACGCCCAGGCCGGTTGCGCCACCACCCACCACGACCATATCCACCTGCGTGGTGCGCGCCAAGGCGCCCAGCATCTGGGCTCTGTCGGTCAATAAGGGGGAACTTAATGTAGTCATAAGATGAACTTTGGACCTGAAATTAGCAGACACCCGAAAAAACGCTGACTGGCTCGGGATTTACCCTGATTTTAGCCCCTGAACTTTTACCGTCCAGTGAAACTTGTTTGCTTGCGTATCAAGCGGCCTTCGGCTACCGGACACAGGCCACACAGAGCCAGTACACTGTGGTCTGCTCCGCTTTTACTGCCTCATTCGCATGACATTCATACTTGCTCTTGATCAGGGAACCTCCAGCTCGCGCAGCCTTGTGGTAGCGGCAGACGGCCGCATTCTGGCCAAGGCGCAGCAGGAAACCCAGCAATACTATCCGCGCACGGACTGGGTGGAACACGATCCCCAGGAAATTCTGGACACCCAGTTTCGGACAGCCCGACAAACGATTGAGCAGGCGGGTCTGCGCCCCCAGGATATACACGCCATAGGCATTACCAATCAGCGTGAAACCACGGTGCTATGGGACCGGCAAACCGGGCAAGCCCTGCACAAGGCCATCGTCTGGCAGGACAGACGCGCCGAAGACTTCTGCGCCCAACTGCGCGAGCAAGGGCACGAAGCCACCATTACCGGCAAAACCGGCCTGCCTATTGATGCCTACTTTTCAGCCTCCAAACTGCGCTGGCTGCTGGACTCCCTACCCGGTGCCCGTGAACGGGCAGAACGCGGTGAACTGGCTTTCGGCACCATTGATAGCTGGCTGATCTGGCATTTAAGTGGCGGCAGAGTCCATGCCACTGATGTCAGCAATGCCTCGCGCACCCTGCTCTATAACATTCATAGCCAACAATGGGACGAGGAACTGCTGGCCCTTTTCAACATCCCGGCCAGTGTCTTGCCCCAGGTACAAAGCTCCGCCTCTGAGTTTGGCCATTGCAGCCCCGAGATTCTGGGCAGCCCCATTCCTATTTGTGGTGTGGCAGGCGACCAACAAAGCGCCCTGTTCGGCCAGGCCTGCACCACGCCCGGCATGGCCAAAAACACCTATGGCACAGGCTGCTTCCTGTTGATGCACTGTGGCTCGCAAGTCCCCCAATCCCATAATGGCCTGATCGCGACCAGCGCGGCCCATCACGGCGACACTCCCGCCTATGCACTGGAAGGCAGTGTCTTTATTGGCGGTGCGGTTGTCCAATGGCTGCGCGATGGTCTGGGAGCACTGGAACACAGCGCCCAGGTCGAAGAGCTGGCCCGCAGCGTGCCCGACGCCCAAGGCGTACGACTGGTTCCCGCCTTCACCGGCCTGGGTGCTCCCTATTGGGATGCTCAGGCCCGCGGCACCATTACCGGCCTGACACGCGCCTCCACCATGGCCCATATCGCCCGCGCTGCTCTGGACAGCATTGCCTACCAAAGCGCCGCCGTACTGCAGGCCATGAATCGGGATGTACAGGCCAACGGTGGCCCGGCCTTGCACGAACTTCGTGTAGATGGCGGTGCCTGCGCCAATAATCTTCTGATGCAATTTCAAGCAGACTTGTTGGGCCTGCCTGTCGTGCGTCCCGTTACTATTGAGACGACCGCGCTAGGTGCCGCCTATCTGGCGGGCCTGGGCAGCGGTCTGTATTCAGGTCTGCCGGAAATTGCGGCGCTGTGGCAATGCGATCGGGTTTTCGAGCCCGCCATGTCGCGCGATGAAGCCCAAAGCCTGATGCTCAGTTGGGAACAAGCCGTGCGCCAGGCACGCACTTATTGAACTTGCTGTTTTTTTGACGGAAACACCATGCTGCAAAAAATCATTCTGGGCATTGCCATCTTCCTGATCGTGATGTTGGGCCTGACCTTTGGCGAGGCCATTTTCCGCTACCTTTCCTCGTATCTGGGATTCCTGTTCCATGACTTCATCGAACTGATGCAGGAAGTTCAGCGTTACCTGACCGTGCATTGGGGCAAAGCGCTGATCGCCCTGATCATTACCGTCCCGTTGGTGATCTGGATCTCCAAGAACAAGAAAGATGAAATGTCCAAACCCAACAGCCACCGCAAGATCGCGATTGTGCTGGCGATTTTCCTGGGCTGGTTGGGCGTGCACCGCTTTTACCTGGGGCAGATCGGCATGGGCTTGTTATTCCTGGTGCTGTTTGCCATCTGGTCGCCCCTGGCCTACTTCCTGGCCCTGATCGACGCCTTGCGTTACGCCTTTATGGGTGACGACGAATTCAAGTTGGCCCGTTGATTTCCAGACTGCTCACCAAAGCCCCACTTGCTGGGGCTTTTTTTATGGCTACCCCCTTCACGCATGCCAGAAGCCTGGCTACGTCAAATAAACAGGCTCCATTCAGAGCGTTTTGTGGACTTATCAGGGAAAACCACAGCCCACGCCGCTTACAGGCCTAGTTCCTTGATTTCCAATACTTATATTAGCCACCATACCTTCCAGGTATGCAAGTAAACCTTTTTAGTCTTGGAAATCCCCAGGCGGCTTCGTGTTCAATCGAATTGGGGGAGACACGCCAGCCTCTAAAAGACTGGCAGCGGCGGCTCAGATCAAAAGTGTGAGGCCATTGTTGCTGGCTCTGTCTACACATCCGTACTACCTACAAACATAACTAGATTGAGACACAAGAAAATGCGACGCACTAAAAATAGCTATTTACTGCGCAGCTTGCTGGGCCTGGCTTTGGCCGCCTGCACGCTCAACAGTCACGCAGCCACAGAGACAAAACGCCCCAATATTTTGCTGATCGTGGCCGATGATCTGGGATATTCAGACATTGGCGCGTTTGGCGGGGAAATTTCCACCCCCAACCTGGACGCCCTGGTCAAAGACGGCGTAGCCCTGACCGACTTTTACGCCTCGCCCTTCTGCTCCCCAACCCGCGCCATGCTGATGTCCGGCGCAGACAACCACCAGGTCGGCTTTGGTGGCATGGCCGAGCTGATGACGCCCCAGCAGCGTGCCCTGCCCGGCTACGAAGGCTTTCTAAGTGACCGGGCCCTGCCCTTTCCACTGGTCCTGCAAGACAATGGCTACCGTACCTATATGGCGGGCAAGTGGCACCTGGGCGTGAAAGAGGAAGTTGCCCCGCCCAATCGTGGCTTTGACCAGTCCTACGCTTTGATGCACGGTGGTGCCAGCCATTTTGACCAAAGCGGCATCATCACGTTTGATGCCAATAAAGCCCCGGTTGCCCTGTACCGTGAAAACGGCAAGGAAGTGCAACTACCCAAGGACTTCTACTCCAGCGAGTTCTTTGCCTCGCGCCTGATGTCTTATATAGACGCCGACAAGCGCAAGGATCAGCCTTTCTTCGCCTACCTGGCCTTTACCGCGCCGCATTGGCCCTTGCACGCCCCCGACGAATACATACGCAAATATGAAGGCCGCTACGACGTAGGCTATGACGTGCTGCGTGAACAGCGTCTGGAACGCATGAAAAAACTGGGTCTGGTGCCCCAGGACATGCAAGGCTATGTGGGCAATCCTGCCTGGCCACGCTGGAAAGAGCTGAGCCCTGAACAGCAACGTGTCGAAAGCAAGCGTATGGCTGTTTACGCCGCGATGGTGGAAGCCATGGACGCACAGATCGGCCGCGTGATCGACCACCTGAAACAAACCGGCCAATACGACAACACCGTCGTGATCTTCATGTCCGACAACGGTGCCGACGGCAATACCGTGCTGGATGAAGGCGAAACCCGCGCCTGGGCCCACAACCATCGCGACAATAGCTACGAAAACACAGGCCGCCCCGGTTCCTTTGTTGAGTACGGTCCAGGCTGGGCCCAAGTTGGCTCCACGCCCTTCAATCTGTACAAGGCCTTTATGTATGAAGGTGGTATCTCGGTGCCCAGTATCATGCGCATACCCGGTGGCAAGCGTCAGGGCGAGTTCGTGCGCGCTCCGGCCCACGTAACCGACATCGCCCCCACGATTCTGGCCCTGGCTCAGATCGAGCAACCCAAGGGCGAATACCGTGGCCGCCAGGTCATCCCCATGCAAGGCAATTCCATGGTGGATGTGCTGACCGGTCGCAGCGATCAGGTACATGAAACCTTCCGCCAAGGCTGGGAGCTGAATGGCCGCCGCGCCATGCGCCTGGGTGACTGGAAAATCGTCTACGCCAATGCCCCCTGGGGTAAAGACCGCTGGGAATTGTTCAATGTGGTCGAAGACCGCTCCGAGCTGAACGATCTGTCCGAAAAACATCCTGAAAAGCTCAAAGAGCTGATTGCCGAGTACGAGCAATATGCCAAACGCAACGGTGTAGAGGACTTTGAAGGTCTGGCCTCACGCCCTGGCTACAGCAACAGCTTGAACTACTACAAGGATCTGGATGAAGTCCTTTAAGCTCTCCCGAGCCAAGGCACTGCTGACGGTATGCGGGCTGCTGGCAGCAGCCCCGCTGCCCGCAGCGGCCGAAGGCTCCGACACCCTCCCTCCTCCGGTTCCGGCCCACGATTGCCAGGCGTATAGCGGCATACCAACCGGCTTCGGTCCGGCCAAGCAAGGCGTCGCCAATCAGGCCGGCTTGCTCACCATTCCTGGCGGACGCTTTCTGATGGGTTCCGACGAGGGCTACCCGGAAGAAAAGCCGGTACACCCCGTCGAGATCCAGGCCTTTCAGATAGACCAGCACGAAGTGACCAATGCCCAGTTCGCGCAATTTGTAGCGGCGACAGGCTATGTCACCCAAGCGGAGCGGGTGCCGGAATTCCCGCCGAATGTTCAGGTTCCCGAGCAGTATCGTCAGCCCGGCTCTGCCGTCTTTACGCCACCGGCAACCACACATGATCACGATCACCACGAAGGGCACGAGCAGCAAACCCCTCCCAGCAGCTACAACTGGTGGGTATGGGTGCCGGGTGCCAACTGGCGCCACCCCGGTGGCCCCGATACCAATCTGAATGGCCGGGAGAATCATCCAGTCGTCCATATTGCTTACGAGGATGCACTGGCTTACGCCCGCTGGTTGGGGCGCGATCTGCCTAGCGAAGAGCAATGGGAGTTTGCGGCGCGTGGCGGCCTGGAAGGTGCTACCTACCCTTGGGGCAATACGCCTGAAGTGCGTGGCCGCTTGATGGCCAACACCTGGCAAGGTAATTTCCCCGCCAAAAACCTGCTACGTGATGGCTACGAAGGCACCGCCCCCGTGGGCTGCTTCCCGGCCAATAACTATGGCCTGTGGGATTCAGTCGGTAATGTCTGGGAATGGACACGTAGCGCGTGGCAACCCCAGCATCGGCCCCTGACGCCCAAACCCCTTGTCACGGCAGCAACGGATGCCAAAGGAAATCCGGCAACCGGCGTTATCAAGGGCGGCTCTTTTCTGTGTGCAGCCAACTTCTGCGTACGCTATCGCCCGGCATCACGACAGCCCCAGGAAACCACCATGTCTACCCAGCACGTGGGCTTTCGTACTGCGCTGAATACGCCTGCAAAATAAAGCTGGCACCCCTTTTCCACACCCTGACTTTGTCGTCTTGACCAAGACATGGGACTCCGAAAAGGTATAGCTACAAAATCAGCCCCTCTGCCGCTTCTGTAATGAACGACACCCCAATAATTGGGGTGTCGTTCATCCAGCAGCACAAGAGAAAATACCTATAAGGCTCTCCTCAACCATCTGACCATGCCTTAATCGGCTCGTGCAGCAGCACCACTATCAGACGGGAAGGTCGCTTCTTTTGCTGCTGCCTCAGCAGCCTGATAATCCAGCGTCTCGCTGACGCTTTCCCACGCATTCTGCAAACTATCAAACACGCGATGGGCGTGGATCTGCTTGAACAGGCCCATGCGGATCAGCTTGCGGTTCACTTTCTCGTTGGCCTCGCACAGCGCCACCATGACATTGCGCTGCTCCAGTTCCGCCAAGGCGGTTTCCAGAGCCTGCATAGCTGTCGCATCCACAAAAGGCACGTAATTCAGGCGCAGGACCACGGCCCGAACCTGCTCCGGCACCGTCAGCAAGGAACGATTCACCGCTTCCACACTGGCAAAGAAGTACGGCCCTTCCAGAGTCAGCACCGAAATATCCTGGCGCAACTCCTGGCTAAAGGACAAATCCAATGCCCGTTGCAAACGACGGCCTTCCAGCGCCCGCACCTGCACTCCATCCGAAGTGCGCTTGAGCACATACAACATAGCCAGGATCACGCCGATATTCACGGCCACCACCAAGTCCGCGAATACCGTCAGGGCAAAGGTCACCCACAAAATGAACAGATCAGCCGTGGGCATACGGCGCTGCAAACGGACGACCAGCTTGGCCTGACTCATATTCCAGGCCACCATGAACAGAATTGCTGCCAGCACCGTCAGCGGGATATAGGCCGCCAGCGGAGCCAGCAACAGCAGTACCAGCACCAGAAAAATCACATGCACCACACCGGCAATGGGGCTGTCGCCACCATTACGGATATTGGTCGCGGTACGGGCAATGGCACCCGTGGCCGCAATCCCGCCAAACAAAGGCGAGAGCACGTTGGCAATCCCCTGACCTACCAGTTCCTGATTGGAGTCGTGACGCGAGCCTGTCATGGAGTCAGCCACCACGGCGGACAGCAAGGACTCGATCGCGCCCAGCATGGCAATCGCAAAGGCAGGTCCGATCAGCTCCACCACACGGGTCAGCGTAATTTCAGGCCATTGGAAAGACGGCAAGCCGCTGGGCAAGGCACCAAAGCTGGAACCAATCGTGGCCACGGACTCGAACCGGAAAATTGCCTGCAACAGCGTGATGACAACCAAGGCCACCAAGGGGCCGGGCAAGCGCGCCAGGGACGGAATCCTGGGGACAATGATCAGAATAGCCAGAGACAATATCCCCAGCAGCGTAGTTGCCCAATCCAGAGACGGCAGGTTATGCAGCAAGAACCACAGCTTTTCGTGAAAGTGCTGGCCTTGTACCGCAGGCAGGCCGAAGAAATCCCGCCACTGGCCCACCCAGATAATCACACCAATACCGGCGGTAAAACCCACGATGACCGGATCGGGAATAAAACGGATGACCGCCCCCAGGCGCAGCAGGCCCAGCAGCAGCAAAATCACCCCGGCCATCAGCGTGGCAATTTGCAGGCCCGCCACTCCATGCTGGGCCACTACCCCGGACAGGATGACAATGAACGCCCCCGTCGGCCCGGCAATCTGAACCCGGCTGCCGCCAAATAAAGAGACCGCCAAACCGGCAATAATGGCGGTATACAAACCCTGTTCGGGCTTGACCCCGGATGCAATGGCAAAGGCCATGGCCAGCGGCAAAGCCACCACCCCCACCACCAAACCGGCCAGCAGGTTATTTAGCCAATGTTTTCGCCCCAGGAGTCCGGCTCGACCCGCTTCCAGCAGTGCAATCATCGCGCGTCCTTGTCATGCCCAGCCTGTTCGACACAGATGAGAAACAAGCAGGGCCTCAACCCAAATGAAGCCTTAATGATACTACTGCGACCCTAAAAAACTTCACGTTAGTGATGGGCTTATTTGATGAACCATAAAAAAGCCCCCACGCCGCGCCTGCGACTTGCGCTCCACCACGCGGCCTGCTTGCCGCTCGGATTCGCCAGGCACACAGCAGTCCGCAATGAACTACTGTATGTCCGGGCTCATCCCCAAGGGGGGGGGGGGTTGTTACCTTGGGAGCGGCCCGGCGGTAAAAAAAAGCTCCACCTCAAAGAGATGGAGCTTGATTGCAAGAAACGCGAAGTTCAAGGATTGCGGGCGCGCAGCAGACGCAAGCTGTTCAGTACAACCAGCAAGCTGGCACCCACATCGGCAAACACGGCCATCCACATGGTGGCTTGTCCGGTCAGGGCCATCACCAGGAACACGGCCTTGATACCCAAAGCCAGACTGATGTTCTGCCACAAGACAGCATGCAAGGCCCGCGACTGGCGCATCAGCAAGGCAATCTTGCCCAGATCATCATCCATCAAGGCCACGTCGGCGGTCTCGATCGCGATGTCCGAACCCAGCGCACCCATGGCAATACCCACGTCAGCACGAGCCAGAGCAGGTGCATCATTGATGCCATCGCCCACCATCGCCACCAGACCATTACCCAGCTTTTCCTCGATACGGTCCAGCTTGTCCTGTGGCAGCAAGCCGCCTCGGAAATCCTTGATGCCGGCTTGCTGGGCCACATGACGCACGGCTTGCTCGTGGTCGCCCGACAGCACTTCCACTTGGACGCCCTGCGCTTGCAGATCGCGAATCGCCTGGATGGTGGTGGGACGCAGCGTGTCCATCATGGCGAACCAGGCCAGCAGACCTTGCTCGTCACCCAGATACACCATGGTGGCACCGCTCTCTACGGCTTGCTGCTCGGCCTGGCTGGACTCGGCCTGGTTCTGGCCCAGCACCCAGCTACGCTTGCCCAAACGCAATTGGCCAGTCGAACCCTCTGCCTGCACGCCATTACCAGCCAAAGCCTCGAACTGGTCCAGGCTTAACAAACCCGAACTGACACGGCCACGTGCAATCGCTTGCGAGGCGGGGTGATCCGAACGCTCGGCCAGGGCAACGGCCATGTCCAGCACTTCGCTATCCGACAGACTTTGACGCAAGCTGCCGTATTCGCTCAAGGAAGGCTCGCCCAGGGTCAGGGTGCCGGTCTTGTCCACGGCCAGATAACGCAGTTGACGAGCCCGTTCCAGATACACACCACCTTTAATCAAGATACCGGCACGTGCGGCACTGGCCAAAGCACTGACCACAGCCACCGGGGTGGAAATCACCAGGGCGCAAGGGCAAGCGATCACCAACAGAACCAGAGCGCGGTATACGGACTCCGACCAGCTCACGTCCCAGATCAAGGGCAAGGCCACAGCCATCAAGGCTGCTGCCACCACAACCAGCGGTGTGTAAATGCGGGAAAACTGGTCTACAAAGCGCTGAATCGGAGCCTTGTTGGCCTGAGCTTCCTGAACCGAGCGTGTGATGCGGGCCAGCAAGGTTTCATCATGCGCAGCCTGGACTTGATACACCAGCTCGCCCATACCATTGATGGTGCCTGCAAAGACTTCATCACCGGGAGCCTTGTCCACAGGGGCGCTTTCACCTGTGATCGGTGCCTGGTTAACCGTGCTTTGACCTTGAAGGACCTTACCGTCCAGACCAAAACGTTCGCCGGGAGCGACGCGGACTTGCCAGCCTGCCTGCACC
The DNA here is from genome assembly GCF_009497775.1 of Alcaligenes faecalis. Lineage (NCBI taxonomy): Bacteria > Pseudomonadati > Pseudomonadota > Betaproteobacteria > Burkholderiales > Alcaligenaceae > Alcaligenes > Alcaligenes faecalis. The sequence continues at coordinate 1,304,630 of NZ_CP031012.1, read as the reverse complement.
TGATTAGCGGGTACGCGCTGCCAGTCCTTGCCATCGGCACTGACCAGCACTTCGTCCGGAACCAGCTTGAGCAGGCTGTCCACCGCATTGCGGGCGCGGTCCAGGGAACGAGCCTCGATCCATTCAGCCAAACTGAACAAGGACATCACCATGGCGGCTTCAGGCCATTGGGCCAGCAGCACCGCGCCAGTCACGGCAATACTCATCAAGGCATTGATATTGAGCTGACCATTACGCAGCGCAATCCAGCCCTTCTTGTAAACCTGCACGCCGCCGGACAGAATCGCGGCCAGCGCCAGAACAATCACCAGCCACTCGGGGGCCGCCAGCCAATGGCTGATCTCGGCGGCCAAGGCCAGCACCACGGCACCGGCAATGCGAATCAGGCCCTGCTTGGGCGATACCTGCTTCACAGGCTGTTCATCGGCCATACGGGGTTCAAAACCCAGGCCGCGCAAAGCGCCCAGCACCTTGTCACGGGCACCATCCACGTGGTCCACGGTCAACACACGCTGCATCAGGTCAAAACCCAGGTTCTGCACCTGATCCAGCTTTTTCAGGCCGGAGCGAATCATGTTCTCTTCCGCCGGGCAGTCCATATCAGCGATGTGCACCACCAGACGTGTAGAGGTACTGGCGGCCAAAGTCACCGATGGACCAAAAGCGGGTGCCGAGCAGCACGCCCCCTCGTGAGAGTGCGACGTTTGTTCGGCATGGCTGTGATCGTGATCATGGCTATGCTCGTGGCTGTGATCGCCCGCTGCATGGTCGTGATCATGACTATGGTCATGCGCGTGCTCGGTCTGGCAGGCTGATGTTGTGCACTGCCCCACGCCGAGCTTTGAAGTATTGTTAGCTGATGTCATAGCAGTTCCTCGCTTCTTGCATGGGACCAGTAGAAAGCCTAAAGTAGCTACAAGGTCAAGCCTTTTGGAGGCAAAGCAATGAAAATTGGTGAGTTGGCGGAAAAAAGCCACTGCAACACGGAAACCATCCGCTATTACGAGAAGGTGGGGCTGCTGCCCGAGCCGGAGCGCAGCGAAGGCAACTACCGCCTGTACCGGAATATCCACCTGGAACGGCTACGTTTTATTCGCAACTGCCGCAGCCTGGATATGACGCACGAAGAAATTCGCGGCCTGTTGGCGTTCATGGACGGCCCGGCGCAAGACTGCGCCCCGGTCAATGATTTGCTGGATGAACACATCGAGCACGTGGCCGTGCGCATTGCCGAGCTGGAACACCTGCAAAAACAACTGATTGAACTGCGTCACCGCTGCGGGCAGGCCGGTGGCCTGGAGCATTGCGGCATCTTGCAGGGTCTGGTGAATATGGAGCCGGATCAAGTCCCGGCTCCCAGCACGCATCTGGGCTAAGGCAGTGTGGCGTGGCGCTTAGCCACGCACCCGCCCTGCCGCCCACATCCCGATCAGCATCGCGACCAGAAACAGAATGGCCAAAGGCGCGCCCGACGCTGCCAACACAATGGCCGGTCCAGGGCAAAAACCCGCCACGCCCCAACCAGCACCGAAAATCAAGGCACCCAATACCAAGGGGCGGTCTATTTGACGCTGCTTGGGCAGATTCATGGGCTGACCGGTCACAAAAGCACAAGGACGACGACGCGCCAGACTGAAGGGCACAATCGCCACCGCAATGGCCGCCGCCATCACCAAGGCTAAAGACGGGTCCCAGGCCCCGGCCAGATCCAGAAACGCCAGCACCTTGCTGGGGTTGGCCAGACCGGAAATCAACAAGCCCAAGCCAAAAATCAGGCCGGAAACTAAAGCGATGAAATATTGCATGGTGGGCTCCTTAGATCAGGTGACGCAAGACGAACACGGTCAAAAAGCCGCTGGCCATAAACGTCAGCGTTGCCACCAAAGAACGGGGCGACAGGCGCGACAAGCCACAAACGCCATGCCCACTGGTGCAGCCCGAGCCCAAACGGGTTCCAAACCCCACCAGCAAACCGGCCACTACGACCCACATCCAGGGCTGCGGCTGCACGGCAGGCACGGTTTCCCCGGCTAAACGGTACAACCACGGGGCCGCCGCCAAACCCAGCAAGGCCATCCAGCGCCAACCCTTGTCACCGGCCTCCCCGCTCCAGGTGCCGGACAGCAATCCGGATATGCCAAACACCCGGCCATTGAACAGCACCAGCACGGCAGCGGCCAAACCAATCAAGGCGCCACCGAACAAGGCGCTCCACGGGGTAAAGGAACTCCAGTCAATTGCGATCATCAGTGCCTCCTGGGGCGCAAAAGATTCCATATAAAGTCTGCATCACGGCCAGCACCGCCGGATTTTCCAGACGGTAATAGACGTATTTGCCCTCTTTGCGACTGGCAATCAGCTCTTCGCGTCGCAAAACAGTTAATTGCTGAGATAAAGTAGGCTGAACAATGCCACTGCGCTGCGCCAGCTCCCCCACATTGCATTCGCCCTGCACCAAGGTGCAGAGAATCATCAGACGGTCGGGGTTGGCCAGGCTACCCAGCAAGCTGCTGGCCCGGCCTGCCACGTGTCGCAGAGCTTCCAGTTCGATTTGATCCATATCGTTCTACAAAAACACAATATATATTATTATATAATATCTTTTCATATCTTATAAGTAACAAGAGGTCTGACATGCTCCAAGCCCAGGTCGCCAGCTTCTTTCACACGGACACGGCCACATTCACCTACGTGGTCTATGCCCAAGGTCAACGCGAATGCGCCATCATCGACTCGGTGCTGGACTACGACGCCGCCTCTGGCCGCAGCAGCACCGTATCGGCCCAGAAGGTCGTGGATTTTGTGCGCCAGCATCAGCTGGAAGTGCAGTGGATTCTGGAAACCCACGCCCATGCGGACCATTTGTCCGCTGCCGTCTGGCTGCAGGAACAAGTAGGCGGAAAAATCGCCATTGGCGAACACATCAAGCAAGTGCAGTCCACCTTCAGCCGCATCTTTAATATAGAGGCCGAAATCCAGGCCAACGGCACCCCTTTCGATACGCTGTTCAAGGATCAGGAGCAGTTCCAGATCGGTGCCCTTCAGGTACACGCCCTGCACGTACCCGGCCACACACCGGCCGATATGGCCTATCACGTTCAAGGCTTGGGCGTATTTGTGGGCGACACCTTGTTCTTGCCCGATGTCGGTACTGCCCGTTGCGACTTTCCGGGTGGCAGCGCCAGCCAGCTCTATGAATCCATCCAGCGCCTGCTGGCTTTGCCCGCAGAGACTGTCTTGTTCATGTGTCACGACTACCCGCCTGAAGGACGGGAGCCCAAGTCCCACTGCACGGTTCAGGAACAGAAAGACGGCAATATCCATGTGCACGATGGCATCAGCCAGGAGCAGTTTTGCGAACGCCGCACCGCACGCGATAAAACCCTGGGCATGCCGCGCCTGATCCTGCCCTCCATTCAGGTCAATATCCGGGCGGGACACTTTCCCGAACCAGAAAGCAATGGTCAGGTCTATCTGAAACTGCCCGTCAATCAACTGTAAATATGGCTGTTTTTTGCGTCCAGGCAGACACAGGCCCGGACGCAGAAAAACTTTTAAGCCCCAGCCTGCGTATACTGCCTTTTTCTGCACCCTGAAATTCAGAAGGAAATAACTGGCATGACTTACATGGCCCTCAAGCACTTGCACATGACAGCCGCCGGGCTGAGCATTTTGTTTTTCATTATTCGGGCCTTCTGGTCAGTGTCCGGCTCATCCTGTTTGCAGAATCGCTTTGTGCGCATTACCCCACATGTCATCGATACCGTCTTGCTGGTCTGTGGTCTGGCGCTGGCCGGGATGTTGGGCGCTGCGGCCAATCAGCCCTGGCTGCTGACCAAGATTGTGCTGCTGGTGGTCTATATCGTAGTGGGCAGCTATGCCATCAAGCGCGGTAAAACTGCTTTCAGCCGCGGCGTGGCGGCACTGATTGCGATTGCCATCTTTGCCTATATTGTGGGCGTAGCGCTGAACCGCAGCCCGGCTTCCTGGTTCGTCTAAACCCGTAGCCCCAATAAAAAAGCCCCTGACAGTGGAAGCCATCTTCCACTGTCAGGGGCTTTTTACATGCCTGTCTTACCAGACACCTATCCAGCGCTGTACCAGCAAACTACTCACAGCCACCGCGATCCAGACTCCCAATCCCAGCAAGGCAGGACGCACACCTGCTCGGGCCATCACACGCAAGTCTGAAGACAAACCGATGGCAGCCAAAGCCAGCACCATCAGGAACTCGGCCAGGAAACGCAGCGGCTCCAACCATTCCACCGGCACCCAGCCCAGCGAGCGCAGAGCCGAGGCCACCATGAACCAGACGATGAACCAAGGGAACACACGCATCAGGTCAAAATCCCGACCAGCCTGACGCGAACGCCACACTTCCAGACCTGCCAGAATCAGGCAAATCGGGATGATCAAGGTTGCACGAGTCAGCTTGACGATGGTGGCGTGGTCACCGGCCTGACGGCTGTAGCTGTAACCCGCTGCCACCACCGACGAGGTATCGTTGATCGCCGTTCCCGCCCACACCCCAAAACCGGCGTCAGACATATTCATCATGTGACCGGCCACGGGGAAAATCAGCACGGCCACAATATTGAAGATAAAGATGGTGGAAATCGCCAGGGCCGTTTCATGCTCTTCAGGCTTCAGAATGGGCGTGACCGCTGCAATAGCCGAACCACCACAAATCGCTGTCCCTACCCCGATCAAGGTACGCAGCTTGGAAGGAATCCCCAGGGCCCGGCCCAGCACCAGCGCCGTCACAAAAGCCACTGTCAGCGTCACCAAGGTGACGGCCAGGGAATCCATGCCGGTACGCATCACTTGCGGCAGGCTCAAACCAAAACCCAGGCCAATAATCGACCACTGCAACAACACCTTGGACGAAAAACGCAGACCAGGCTGAAACACCGTAGCCACGCCCATGCTGTTACGCAGTACCATCCCCAGGACAATCGCAAAAACCGGGCCGCCAATCAAAGGCCACACTTTACCCAGGCCCATCGCGGCAACACCCACGGCTACCGCCAGTAAAAAACCCCACAAACGCGACGGCTTCAGAGAGAAACCCGATTTGCCCTGTGCTTTCAGGGCTGTGCTTCCTGCTGGTAAATCGGTCACACTGCTCATCTCGTTGTCCCAGATATGTAATAAGTAAAAGTAATTTTAGGTTGACCCCGAGTATTAAAAAATTCATTATTACTTATCGTAAGTATCAATTTTATTTATCATGAATGCGATCAGCATCAGACAACTGGAAGTGTTTGTCGGCATTGCCACTTTGGGCACCGTGCGCGCTTGCGCAGCCGAGATTCACTTGTCCCAACCCGCCGCCAGCATGGCCTTGGCCGAACTGGAAAAGCAGCTGGATTGCCCCCTGTTTGAACGCACGCCAGGGCGCATGCAGCTGACCAGCCGTGGCAAGCAATTGCTGCCGCACGCCCGCGAAATTCTGGAGCGCCTGCGGGAGATGCAAAGCCAGCAGGAAGAAAGCGAACTGCGCGGCGAGATCCGCATCGGGGCCAGCAATACCGTGGGCAACTATCTGATCGGGGATCTGGTGGGGCAGTTTGTACGCCAGCACCCACGCGTGTCCCTGCATGTGTCGGTAGACAACACAGCCAACATCATCAATCAGTTGCTGGAACACGGCTGCGACATTGCCTGCGTGGAAGGCCCGGTCAACCATCCGCAACTGGAAACCTGGATCTGGCGTGAAGATGCGCTGGTCGTCTGCGCCGCCCCCGATCACCCGCTGGCTACCAAGGCCACCCTGGAAAAACAGGACTTTGCGGGCATGAGCTGGATCATGCGCGAGCGTGGCTCGGCCTCCCGAGCGCTGACCGAACAAGCCTTGAATGTGCTGCCCGGTGGGCACGTGCTGATGGAGCTGGGTCAGGTGGAAGCCATCAAGCAGGCCGTCATCGCCGGGCTGGGCCTGGCCTGCCTGCCACAAGCGGCCACCCTGGATGCTGTTGCCAATCAGCGACTACGCATCCTGGATACTCCCTTTCTGGATTTGAAGCGTCGCCTGTCTCTGGTCCTGCACAAGGAACGCTACCGCAGCCAGGTGTTAAGCGCCTTTGCGGAACATTTGCACAACCCGGAGTCCGGTTCATCCGCATCTGAAAATTGACGCAAGTTTGCATTCTGATGATGGTTGACACCCGCAGCAATGTTATTCTTGCTGCAGTGCAGCACAACCAGAAGGGATCATAAGTCCCGCTCTCCTGCCCACCTCTTGAACCGAGTGATGCCATGAACACTGTTCCTACGCCACAAGCGCAAGATGTCCCCGCTTTTGCCCGCCCCTCTTATTTGCCACCCTACGAAACCGTAGCCCTGGTATTGCAAGGTGGCGGCGCTTTGGGAGCCTATCAAGCCGGTGTGTATGAAGGTTTGCTGGAAGCAGGAATCGAACCTGATTGTTTGTCCGGGATCTCGATCGGGGCCTTGAACACCGCGATTATTGCGGGCAATCCCCCCGAGCGGCAGGTAGAGCGCCTGCGGGAATTCTGGAACACCATTTGCGAGCCCTACTACGGCTGGTCCGGCCCGGCCTGCCTGGAGCGTGCACTCTTTGGTATCAACGATGTGATGCGTGAGGCCATCAGCGCCTTCAATGCCAGCAATGCGCTGGTCCTGGGACAGCGCGGCTTTTTCCGCCCCCGCTTCCCCCCTCCGATGCAAGCCACACCGGGCGTGCCTGAAGGGGCCAGCTATTACGACACCAGCGCCCTGAAAGACACGCTGGAGCGCCTATGTGACTTTGATCGCATCAACGACAAGCGTCAGCGCATCTCGGTAGGCGCGGTCAACGTAGGCACGGGCAACTTTGTTTACTTTGACAACCATCGCACCACCTTGCGCGCCGAGCACTTCATGGCATCAGGCGCCCTGCCCCCGGCTTTTGCGCCTGTGGAAATTGATGGTCAGTATTACTGGGACGGTGGTCTGGTTTCCAATACGCCACTGTCTTATGTGCTGGACCAGTCCCCCCGCCGGGACACCCTGGTCTTTCAAGTGGATTTGTGGAGTGCGCGTGGCCCGGTGCCCAACAATATGGGTGAAGTCAGCGACCGCCTGAACGAGATCCGCTACTCCAGCCGTACCCGTATGGTGACCGAGGACATGCGTCATTCGCAGTACATGCGCCATATCCTGTCGGAGCTGCTTGCCCTGATCCCCGAAGATCAACGCAAAGACCTGCTGCCTTGCCGTCTGGCCGAAGAACTGGCCAGCAACAAGCGCTACAACGTGGTGCACCTGATTTACCGCAACCAGCCCTACGAGCAGCACTACAAGGACTATCAGTTTGGCCGCATGACCATGCGCGAGCACTGGCGCAGTGGTCTGGATGATATTCGCCAGACACTGATCCATCGGGACAAGCTGAACATGCCGGAGAACCTGGCCGGCTTCACCACCTACGACGTGCACCGCGACGAAATCGAAAAACGGCTGGCCAACAACGGCAAGTAAGCCAGCCTGCGCGGGAACTTAGCGGCGGCTCAAGACCATCGCGCCGCTAAGTACAAAGGCTGTACCCAGCAATTGCATGAGCGTAATCGGTTCATGCAGAAACCAGTTCGCCAGAAACAGGACCGAGACCGGACCAATCAAGCCCATTTGCGCACTCATGGGCGCACCCACACGCTCCACCGCCCACATGGTCATAAAGGTCGGCAAAACCGTATTACAGACGGCGTGAATCATGGACAAGCCATAGACCGGCGCAGGCTGCACCAGCCCCTGCCAACCCAGCACGGCGAAAAAGTGAATCAGGGTGTAGACCGCCGAGAACGACATGGCATAAGCCACCAGCCGTGTAGAGCCAATTGCCTTGAGCAGCTCGCCCGAGCCAATCAAGTAAACAGCATAGGAAATGGCTGAACCCAGCACACAGAACGCGCCCAGCAGCACATCATCGCCGGTCAGGCTCAAGTCCTGCACAAAGACCAGCCCTACCCCAAGATAGGCCAGCGCCAAGGCCAGCCATTGCTTGGGCAGAATCCGTCGTTTCAGGAAGACAGCGGAAAGTATCAGCACAAAGGTAGGCGACAGGAACAGAATCAGCCGTTCCAGCCCGGCCGAAATATATTCAAGCCCGATAAAGTCCAGCAAGCTGGCCAGGTAATAGCCCAGAAAGCCCAGCACCACCAGCTCCAGCTTCTGACGTCCTGTCAGTGCAGCCAGCTTGCCCTGGCGTACTTTCCTGACCTGCCATAGAGCAATGGCCAGAAAGAAAGGCAGGGACAAGAGCATTCGGAAGCCAATAACGGTCAAGGCATTGACATCGTATTGGTAGGTCAGCTTGGCAACCACCGCTTTGGCGGAGAAAAGAATGGAGCCGCCCCCCGACAAGGCCAGTCCAATTAAAAAGGAACTGCGCTGCGCACTGGGGCTTTGACTAGCTTGCATGGGAATTCATCACTTTGCAGGGCGACGCTGTCAGCACAATAGCTGCTGGCCCCGGCGGAAAAAGAGTCAACAAGTCGTCGATTCTACTCTTTGCTTCTGACAGCGGCCACGTTGACCCTGCCAGCGTTGCAGCCAATGGCGGCACAAAGCGTCAAGGCACAGAAAAAACAAAGCACCGCGCAAGAAACGCCAGCAAGCCGACTACTTCAACAAAGACAAGGACTTAGCCTGCCCGCCCCCGAAAACAGCGCCCACAGGCCAAAACTTTTGTGCTTTCCCTCTATGAAAACTTGCACATTCTTCAAAATACATGCTATATTCTTTTTCTCTGGTCCCCGATAGCTCAGTCGGTAGAGCGACGGACTGTTAATCCGCAGGTCCCAGGTTCGAGCCCTGGTCGGGGAGCCAAGAAAACCATCGAAATCAGCCCATAGCATTTGCTTTGGGCTGATTTTTTTGTCCCTGCAAAACGCGTCTATCCCATCACGAAGAAACGGCGCCATTAACATTTGGACAAACAAAATCCCTCAGCCTAAAAAAGACAGCGGGACTGCATGTTGATGCAGCCCCGCTGTGGCTCTTTTCCCCTGACCTAGCCCCTGTCCGGGACGATGCCGCCGCTGCTAACGCACTACGTCGACCCGGAACTGGCAGAATCAGTCAGAAAGATCAGAAACGGTGCGTGATACCGACCGTGGCAACCGTGCTCTTCAGATCGCTGTAGTAGCCGATGTTGCGAGCGTAGGAGCCAATCGCGTACAGATTGGTGCGCTTGGACAGGTTGTGCAGGTAGCCAGCGCTAAATACGTGCTGGGTCTTGGCATCATCGGTGCTGCGTGGAGTGGAACGTGGGTCAGCCATGGTCCAGGAAGCCAGAACCGAGCCAGCCTTGCCGGTAGGAACCGTCACGCCCAGGGCGTAAGAGTTGACCTTCAGGTCTTTGTGCATGCCAGGGCCAAACTGTTCGGTTTGCAGGGAGCCGCCGATATAACCATTGCGGCTTTGACCAAAGGCAGCGTGCACGGTGGCAAAGCTGAATTTGTAGCTGGCTGCCAGGCTCCAGGCACTGACATTGCCGCTTTCAGCTGCAACCAGGTTGCCGCCTTGCTCACGAGCCGAACCATAACGGGCCTGATCAAAGCTCAAGGCTGCTTTCAAAGGACCATCGGTATAGCGCATGGCAACGCTGAAGGCTTTCACGTTAGCGTCATCGCTATTGATGGCATTGCCAGTCAAACCGCTGCGATCCCACTTTTGGGTGCCATTGGTGTTGAAGGAGTAGCCCGCACCGAACTGGAAGCCGGAGAATTCGGGAGTCTGGTAGGCGACCATATTGTCGTAACGAACCGTATTGGCTGCATCAAATGCAGCACCCACGCCGTACTGATAGCCGTTACCGCCAAAGGGGCTGGCTACACCGGCGACATACATGGAAGTCACGGTGGTTTGACGGCCCAGATCCACACGGCCCCAGGAATCGCCACTCAGGCCCAAGGTGGCTTGACGACCAAACAAGCGATTCTGGCGCATATTGCCATCGCTCAGATCAAAGCCGCTTTCCAGCATGAAGTTGGCTTTCAGACCGCCGCCCAGATCTTCGCTGCCCATCAGGCCCCAGCGGTTACCCATCCAACCCTGATCGTACAGACCAAAACGGCTTTGTTTTTCTGCGCCGCCTTTCAGGTCACTCCCTTTCCACTGCTCGTAGCCCAGGCCGGTATCAACCACGCCGTACAAAGTCACGTTCGATGCAGCGTATGCGGGAACCGCCAATACAGGCATCAACAAGGCTGCCAAGATAGTTTTTTTCATGTTCTCTGTTCTCTGTAAACGTCTGAATGCCGGATTTCTTATCGTTGTCCGGCTCTTGATCAAGTGCTGGGCCCCACCGCCTGAAAAGCTGATTTCCCGACGCCAAACCCCTGCACTCCCTCCTATTTCTTGAAGCAAAACTGCTCAACCGATCAGCCCTGAAACAGGGATGAAAGGGGCTTGATAGTTGAGACACATATACTGCAAGCATTTATATTTCAGACATAAACAATATTGATGTCAATAAACCGGATACGGCGTGTTTGCTGGGTTTCATACGCATTTTCCCTAGTTTTTCACCTACAGAGAATTCAGCAAAAAACGGGCTAAATGGGCGCAAAGCCAATAAACAAAAGGCTTGCAACCATTTGCTACAAACAAGGCACATGGACCTTATTGACCAGACGGTATGTTCCCAACGAAAAAATCAGGATTTACGCCTATTGCCAAGGCCGCATCCAGTTTTGCGTATGTGAAAATACATTTCTCATAAAATACCTCTTTACAATCTCGATAGCTTTACCCTATAATTATTTTCTTTGCTGGTCCCCGATAGCTCAGTCGGTAGAGCGACGGACTGTTAATCCGCAGGTCCCAGGTTCGAGCCCTGGTCGGGGAGCCAAAAATACAAAAGCCCAGCTACGCAAGTAGCTGGGCTTTTCTACGTCTGGCGCCATGAAAAAAGCCTCTTGATTGCTCAAGAGGCTTTGCAGGCAACCCCTATCCAGGATCGTCTACTTTGCTCCTGCAGGCGTGATGCTGATCTCATACGGAACAAAATTCTGCACATCCAGCAGGTCCTTGGCCAGCAAATCAACACGCTCGCCATTCATCACCGCTGTCGCTCCCGTCACCACCACTCGCAAATTCTGATCGCAAGCGATTTCGTCATGCCAATAACCCGTGGCATAGCGATCAGCACTGGAACTGCCAAAATCATCCACCTCGATCACATCCTCAGCCACCAGCTTATTGTTTTTCTTGCTCAGTACCTGAATATGGACCTTCAGTTCCTGAACCGGCTCCATTTGGGAATCAAAGGTAAAGTTCGCAGCGCACATTCCCTGATTCGCAAAGACCGTATCGGAATGCCACATTTGCACCGCCTGTGCCTGGCCAGCCATCATGCCGCCCAGCAGCATGGCCCCTGCGGCCAGCTTCACGCTTTTACGAAAATCCACATTACCCTCCCTTTTGCGATAGAAATCCAAGCGCTCTTATACACAAAAAAAAGAATGGCCGCTGCGTTTGCAACATACGCTTCCATAAACGCCCTGTTTGCAACATTCAAGTATTTCACTCCATAGGCTGCGTATCTGGCGATAATGCACCATCCTACTTTCCATCTCGGCTTTTCTCGCCGGGACCTGCCGATTATTTCGCTGCTCGCACTCTTATATGCTTGATACTCTTTTCCCCTTTTTAGGGGGGCTTGGCCTTTTCCTGATTGGCATGATGCTGCTATCCGAAGGGCTGGTGGCTTTTGCGGGTGGCTCTCTCAAGCAGATCCTGCTGGCGTTTACCGGCAGACCCATCAAGGCCTTTGCATCCGGCGCACTGATTACCGCCCTGGCCCAATCCTCTACCGCCACTACCGTCACGCTGATTGGTTTTGTCAGTGCAGGCCTGATTTCCTTTACACAAGCCATCGGTGTGGTCATTGGTGCCAGTCTGGGCAATACCGCTACTGGCTGGATCATCTCCGGCCTGGGGCTGAAAGTGAATCTGGGCTTTTACACCCTGCCCTTGATTGGCTTGGGCGCCCTGCTCAAACTGCTGGCCCCCGGTCGACACAAGGAGCTGGGCCGCGCCCTGGCCGGTTTTGGCACACTATTTCTGGGGCTGGGCATGCTGCAGGAAGGCATGCAGGGGCTGGCCGCCAATTTCAGTCTGGCCCACATGCCTACAGGTGGCTATGGCGCACATTTGCTGATCATGCTGACCGGCCTGGCCCTGACCGCCGTGCTGCAATCCTCGACTGCCGCTATCGCCATGACCCTGACCGCATTGGATGCCGGTGCCGTCAGCTTTGATCAGGCTGCAGCCATTGTCGTAGGCGCATCCATAGGCACCACCCTGACCGGTGTGCTGGTTGCCATCGGCGGCACCATTTACGCCAAACGCACAGCCATTGCCTACATCCTCTTCAACGTCATTGCGGGTTTATTGGGGCTGCTGATCCTGCCCTTGTTCCTGAAAGCCATGTACGCCACCGGCTCGTACATCAACGTTCCTCCCGGCGCATTAGGACTGGCGGCCTTTCACAGCCTGTTCATTGGCCTGGGGGCGGCCTTGTGCCTGCCCTTTACCCAGCAGTTTGCCCGCTGGGTGCAACGGCTGGTGCCGGATCGCTCTGCCCGCCCCCAACACCATCTGGACGACAGCTTGCTGCAAGTACCAGCCCTGGCCCTGGAAACCACACAGCGCACGTTGGAAGAACTGGCTCAGCGCCTGCTGAACCTGTATCAGCACAGCCTGAACATGAGCCGCCCCAGTACCGCTGCGGCCGACCTGCAGCAAATTGAGACCGTGCTGGATCAAGCCTACGAATTTGTCTTGCGCATCCCCAGCGCCGCCGATGATCCTGCGGTTGCCGCCCGTATCAGCGCGCTCCTGCACACCATTGACCACATGCAGCGCCTGCGCAGCCGATTGCAGCATCAGCCCAGCACGGACCTGCATGACAGTCGTTACCAGCAAGCCCAGACTCTGGCCACAGAGCTGAATACCTTGGCGCAGCAAGGCCTGCACGGGCAAGCCCCGGCAGACTGGCTGGAGCAAGTACAAGCCAGAGCCCAGGCTCTGGCCGAGCTGTTAAGCGCCGTTCGCAGCCAGCTTCTGGCCGCGCCGCAAGGCCATGATGATGTCTCGCGCACCTTGCGCATCACGGACACCCACCGCTGGTTCGAACGCAGCAGCCAGCACGTCTGGCGCACCAGTCATTATTTGCAGATGGCTCGCGAGCCCAAAGCCTGACACGGTGGGGCCTACGCCCTACTTGAGGCGTAAAACTCATATGACAAGAAACTGTCAAACAGGCGTGTTTTAAAGCTGACAGAAACTCAATAAACAGATACCAAGATTCACGCCCATAGTAAGGATTCCCCCTTACAATCGGCTCAAATTCACGCTAATGGAAAAATTCCATGTCGACCCGGCCAAATCTACAATTCCATACTTTTTTGCTTTTGCTGGCCGCTGTATCCGCTGCCTTTGTCTGGATACTTCTTCCCTTTTATGGCGCCGTATTCTGGGGTGCCGTTCTGGCTATTTTGTTTGCCCCCTTGCAACGCAAGCTGCTGGCTAAAACCAAAGGCCGGCGCTCTCTCTCTGCCCTGATCAGTTTGCTGGTCATTATTCTGATCGTGATTATTCCGGTCATCCTGATTTCCATTTCCCTGGTTCAACAAATCGCCTCTCTGTACGATTTGATGAATAGCGGACAACTGAATCCTGGTGCCTACCTGCAAAAAATACTGAATGCGCTGCCTCCTAGCGTGACGGATTTTGCCGCTCGTTTTGGCCTGCATGACTTTGCCTCCCTGCAAGAGAAGTTCTCTGAATTTGCTGTTCAAGGCGGCCAGTTCCTGACCAAACAAGCCCTGAACGTAGGCCAGAACACCTTCCAGTTCCTGGTCAGCCTGGGCATCATGCTGTACATGCTGTTCTTCCTGCTGCGCGATGGCGTGGAGCTGGGCCGTCACTACCGTCAATTGATCCCCCTGAGCGAGAACCAGAAAACCCACCTGTTCCGCAAGTTCACCACCGTGGTACGCGCCACCGTCAAAGGCAATATCGCTGTGGCAGCGACTCAAGGTGCGCTGGGCGGGGTCATGTTCTGGTTCCTGGACATTCAAGGCGCCCTGTTCTGGGGTGTGCTGATGGCCGTGCTGTCCTTGCTGCCAGCTGTAGGAGCCTCGCTGATCTGGGCGCCGGTTGCCATCTACTTCTTTGTCTCGGGGCACTACGTCCCCGGCATCATCCTGACTGCCTTCGGTATTTTGGTGATTGGCCTGGTAGACAACCTGCTGCGCCCCCTGCTGGTGGGTAAAGACACCAAGATCCCGGACTACGTGATCCTGATTTCCACCCTGGGCGGTTTGTCGATTTTCGGCCTGAATGGCTTTGTGATTGGCCCGCTGATCGCCGCCATGTTCATTGCCTGCTGGGACCTGTTCCCCTCGGCCGTCAGCGCCCGTGTGGAAGCGGAAGACCAAGAAAGCACCAGCAAATAAAAACAGGCCAGCTTTAAGGCTGACCTGCTGATGTTCCAAACATCAAATCCAAGAGCCTGTTCCATGCTTGATCAAAAGCACCGAACAGGCCCTTTTTCATTGCATCAAGTGCGCAGCACAGGCAAAAACACAATCCAGATATTGACGACCAAAGCCAGGAACCACACCAGCGAGCGCAACGTGGCCTTGTCCATTATGTACATCAGCAAATACAGCACGCGCAGCACAATCCAGGAAATCATCAGGCTTTGCACGCGCAAGGCGTCCGCCCCCGACCACAGGGCCAGCAAGACAGCCGCGTAAAAGAAAGGCAGAGCCTCAAACGCATTGGCCTGCGCCGCATTGGCCCGACCACGCCAACCCGACAGGCTGGCCAGCCAAGGACGAGGCTCATGATTCGTAAAGCCCGCCCCACCGGCTTTGGCACAGATCGCCGCCAACCAAGGCAAGAAAGCCGCTACCACCAAACTGATCTTGATCCCCAGCATCATCGTCCCCTTCACAGGCTGAAAACGCCCAACATAGCACGCCACGCCCTAAATGCGCGCGCAGAATTTACAAACCCGAAAAAAACAGGATATACTTATCGTCTTAGGTTAGCCGATGTAGCTCAGTCGGTAGAGCAGCTCATTCGTAATGAGAAGGTCGAGGGTTCGATTCCTTTCATCGGCACCAGCTAATCTAAAACCATTGAAATAAAATAATCAATAATTTAATCGAATCAATGGTTTAGCTTCCCTGGCAGGGAAGCATCTGATCACTTTTCCTTATACAGCCTCACGGCCCGACGATCTGGCTGACATGCTCCGGAATATTCCAGGCGCCTCCAGCTCGAATCAGAGCGCAGCGCCCGGTGTCACCGCGTTCACTTTCAACAAAACTGGTTCCATTCCAGACTGATGCTTCATAGCTCCAGCAATCACCCAGCCCACGGCCCTTCATGCTGGACGAAATGGTTCCATTATCGTAATCAGTAGCGCCCGTACTCACTAACACCGGATCAGACTGCACATTGTTCTTGATAACAAAATAGGCTGACCCGCCGTTGTACGCAGCTAGCCAACATGGCGCGCCCACCAGGGAGAACTGCTGATTCAATCGTGCTATTCCCCATGGCTCAGACAATATGTCATCACTGCAGGATTGTTCTTCCTCAGCGGCCAGCACCTTCAACAGCACAGGCCGTATCAAGGCGTCCTCTTGCACTGTCATGGGGCGCAAGCTTTTATCCTCTACCGGGGCACGGTTGATGACCGGCGCAGCAATAGGCGCTTTTACCGAAGACTCGCTGCCCTTTCCTTTACGCAAAATAGCCCCTGGCGTATTTACACGCCCTTGAACGTCGTCCATTTTCAGCAAGACGGCACTTGAACCCGCCCCCGAAAACGCATAGGTTCTGCCATTCTCACGAAAGGAAATGGCCTGATCTTTTTTCAAGGCTGTCAAAAACTGGGTGAACTGCGCTTCGTTCATTTCCCATGCCTCGTCACTCGCAAAACTCAGCGGACCTGCTTTACGGCCCGCAATAACAAGTTCCGGTGCGGAGCCTTGTTGCCACTCGGCATCACTATAGTGCGCAAGCATGACTCTATTTGCCACCGGCTCTCCACTGCCCGCTTTACGAGTCAATAACACCGTTGACCCCAGCTCTTCACCATCGGCAGAGTAACCGGCTGCACGGCAAGTTAGCGTGTTATCGCAGCTCAGGTCCCAATCCTTGTGGGAAAACGTGACTGCCGCAGCATTGGCCGCCGCACTTCCCATACATAGCACTAGTGATGTGGCGACTGTTCGTATTAAAAAAAACGCACGGTGACCTTGTTTCTGCCCGCTCATTTCCTCTCCTCCCTACCTTGTTATCTGAATACACTGCATATGTTACGTCGCTGCGGCGCTCAATGCGTTTCCCCAACCCCATTTTCAAAAACCACATTAAACGTCTGAGCGTTTAGGTTCATGACATCATTCTATTGAATCGGCCTCCTGCAAGGCTTGGCGGTATCCAACCAAGCCGCACGCACCTGGTTCACCCTGTTTCCGTTTGTGCTCTGTTTGTGCTCTTGCAAACCCTCTGTATAGAATGCAGACGAAAAAACCATGAAATATCTGCCAGCCGATAGATAATCAAACCTCATCCACGCCGAGTAAATTCTGATGCACAAATACCTGAACCCCATTGCTCTTGGCTTGCTCAGTCTCCTCACCGTTGTCAGCCACGCGGCTTCTCCCGACTTTTCCGTTACCACGGAAGATCTTAAAAAGCTGCGCTCGAATTCCGTCATGCCACGCGAAGCGAGTCCCTCGCCAACTCCCCCCAGAGATTCAGCCAAGGACTCGGAGTTCAGCCGAAACTTCCAAAAGGCGATGAACAATGAGGAAAAAGCACGCCAAGCGGCTCGCGAGCAACAACTGGAGCGCAACCGCCTGCCCCAGCGGGAACAGAACAAGAACCCGGCCAACCGTTTCGGCCCGCCCGACAACAAGAAAGAGAGTATGGGGATTTATTTTGATGCTGACGGCACCGCCGCCACGTCATGCCGCGAAGACGAACTGGGAAAGACCCGCTGCAAGGTACGTGAGCTGCGATAGAAACCCAGCCTGTAACCGGAGCTATGACAACAAGCTCATCCGCTGTCGCGCCCGCGCCAGAGTCGTCGCAGGCCGCTCTCCAAACATCTGCTGATACTGGGCACTGAATCGTCCCAAGTGAAAGAAGCCAAAGCGCAGCGCCACTTCGGTCACACTGCCTTCTCTTTGCTCCAGGCTGGCCCGCACTCGCTGCAAACGAATATCCCGCATACGTTGCACGGGGGAACCCAGGGCCAGTTCCCGGAAACTGGCTTGCAGACTACGCACACTCACGCCGGTTGCCGCGGCCACCTCTCCCACGGTCAGGGTGTTCTCACAGTGCTCGTAAATATAGTCTTCTGCCCGCGCCACCATGGCGCGAGACAAGGACATGCCCGGACTGCGCAAAGCTTCGCTGAAATTATGAGGATGGCCATTCAGCAACATGCCGTGCAGAAACTCGCTCAAGGAAGCCTGCACCGCTGGCTGCAAGGATATCTTGTCAGCCACCACCAGCATCTGCACCGCCTGATTCCAGGCCGCTGACAGCTCGGTACTGAAAGGGCTCAGGCGAAAACGCACCGGGCACTCCAAGGGTCGACCCAGCCAGTCGCTGCACAGTTTGCTCAGCACCTGCACATCAGGCCGAAAAGACAGTTGATCAAAGCCTTCGCCAAAATGAAAGTCAGTCCGCACATTGGCCGAAACCGGCAAGGTAATGCCCGACGCCCAGGCAGATTCGCTGCTCCCTTGCCGCACACTTCCCTGCCCCGCCATGCAAGTCATGATCAGGTATAGGCCCGGCAAGTCTGCCGCATCCACCATTACATCCGCGTCATAACGCAGATTCACCACGCAGCCCGCGGTCTGGGCATCCAGCACACCCAATCTCATATCAAAGGGACGGGAAACCCGACGCGACAAGCGCAAGTCATGCGCCGCATACACGCGACTGACCTGACCTATCGCCTCGTCCAGATCCCGAGTCCGGAAGGGATCGGCTGGCATTCCTGTATTCATGGCTAAAACAAATTCGTTTGGCTCGATGAATTGTAGGGCTCGCCAAGCCACACCGGATCAGGAATTTCCCTTGGCTCTTTCCTGCGCAATCTGGCTACTAAGGCCGTTTCTGGATAGCGGCAGGTCTTGCCGCTAAGCACTATGAGAACAGCACGCAAGCCGCCCTTAAAACAATGCCAGGCTGCTACGTCCTTTTTCTACCACTCAAGGAATCGAGCCATGAACAGTCCTCAAAACCACCCTGCCTATATAGGCGGCAAAACCTACTTTGCCGAAGAAACCTTTCAGGCCATCAATGCCTCTACCGGACGCCTGCTGGGCCAGCTGGCTCGCTGCGGAGCCAAGGAAGTGGATCTGGCCGTACAAACCGCCAGCCAGGCCCAAAAAGAATGGGCTCAAGCCGCTTATGAAGCCCGCGCCATGCTGCTGAACCGCCTGGCTGATGCACTGGAACAGGCCGCCCCCCGTTTGGCCCAGCTGGATGCCGAAGACGTAGGTCGTCGCGTTTCAGAAGTCCTGATCGACTATCACATTGCCGTCGCACAGTACCGCTACTTTGCCGCCGCTATCGTGGCGCATGAAGACTTTGGCCGCCCTATCCCCGATGGTTACCTGATCGCCAAACGCGTACCGCTAGGCGTTGTGGGTCAGATCATCCCCTGGAACGTTCCGGCAATTATGGTGGCCCTGAAAGTAGCCCCTGCCATCGCCGCAGGCAACGCCGTCATCCTGAAACCGGATGAGAACGCCAGCCTGTCCACCCTGGAATTTGCCCGCATTGCCAACGAGATTTTCCCGGCCGGGCTCATCAACGTGCTGACCGGCTTTGGGGATGAAGTGGGTGCCGCGCTGACTTCCCACCCCGGTGTAGCCAAACTGGCCTTTACCGGCAGCCCGGAAGTGGGCCGCATCATCAGCCAGGCAGGCGCCAAGCGACTGGTGCCTGTTTCGCTGGAGCTGGGCGGCAAAAGCCCCAATATCGTGTTCCCGGACATTGACGATATGGACGCCGTGGTCGACAACGCCCTGTTTGCGGCCCTGTACTGCAATGGCCAATCCTGCCTGGCCGGCACACGCCTGTTTGTACACGATGCCATCTATACCGAGTTCGTCGACAAGCTGGTGGCTGCCGCTCGCCGTGTCCGTATCGGTGACCCTGCGGACGAGAACACCCAGCTAAGCTGCCTGATCAACGCCCCACAAGGTGAAAAGGTCCTGAAATACATCCAGACAGGCCGAGACGAAGGCGCCAAAGTGCTGACAGGCGGACAACGCGTAACCGTCAAAGGACACGAGCACGGCTACTTCATCGAGCCCACCATTCTGGAGACCAATAACCGCATGCGGGTGGCACAAGAAGAAATCTTTGGCCCGGTCTTGTCCGTCATTCGCTGGAGCGATGTGGATGAAATGATCGAGCAAGCCAACGACGTGTGCTACGGACTGGCGGCAGGTATCTACACCTCAAACCTGAAGAACGCCATGGAAACCGCAGACCGCCTGCAAGCCGGTAACGTCTGGATCAACCGCTACTTCAACCTGACCAGCGGCTCCCCATTTGGCGGCATGAAAGAAAGCGGCATAGGCCGAGAACACTGCCGCGAAACCTTGAATATGTATTCGGAGCTGAAGGCAATCACGGTTCAAAACAGCGTGCCGCAGCCTTGGTTTGCGACTGAAGCGTAAATCGACATCCAAGCGGAAAACAAATAGAGGGGGCATATGCCCCCTCTATTTGTTTGTGTCTAACAGGAAATCTGTACGTGCATAAGCACGGACGAAACGGCGTATCCAACTACAAAGATTTCGCCTGAATGCAGGTTTTGCAACTTGAAGAAAATGCTCAGACTCTATTGAGCCTGAGCATCTGGCAACAGTTCCTGCTTAATTCAAAAACTCATCCACCAATTCAATCCAATGCTTGACCGAGGTCCGGCCTGCGCCATTCAAATGATTCCCGCAGGCCATATTGGCCGTCACAATCAGGTCAGGCTTGCTGCTTTCCAGCGCATCCATCTTGCGATCCCGCAGGCGTCCTGCGATCTCGGGTTGAGTCAAAGAATAAGTACCCGCCGAACCGCAACACAAATGGCTATCCGGCACAGCGCCCAGGTCAAAACCCAGACGAGTCAGCACAGCTTCGACTCGCCCACCCAGTTTTTGCGCATGCTGCAAAGTACACGGACAATGAAAAGCCAGGCGTGGGCGGGTTTGCGAGTTCAGACATTCCTCCAAAGGCTGTTCCTCCAGCACTTCCACCAGATCCTTGGCCAGTTCACTGACACGGCGAGCGCGCTCGGCATAGACCGGATCGTTTCTGAATAGGTCCACGTACTCTTTCACAAAGGCCCCGCAGCCGCTGGAGGTCTGCACAATCGCCACCGCCCCTTGTTCGATCTGCGGCCACCACGCGTCGATATTGCGACGCGCCTGCTCCAGGCCCTGTTCTTGCGCACCCAAGTGAAAAGACGAGGCGCCACAGCAGCCTGCCTGAGCGATTGGCGTCACGCTGATGCCCAAGCGGTCCAGCACTCGGGCCGTCGCGGCGTTAATGGAAGGCGCCATGGCTGGCTGCACACAGCCTTCCAGCATCAGGACTCGTTTGCTGTGTCGCTGTGCAGGTCGCGTCAAATCCTCATTGTGCTTGGGCGGGATTTTTTCCTGTAAAGAAGATGGCAGCAAGGGGCGCATGGTTCGCGCGACCCCCAGCAAGGCACCGACTCGACCGGGCTCTGGCAGGATCTGCGTCAAGGCGACTCGCATGGCGCGGTCCTTCAAAGGACGCTTTACTTTAGGTTCCAAAGCGGCCCGGCCTATATCCAGCAAGTTGTGATATTTCACCCCCGACGGGCAGGTGGTTTCACAGTTACGGCAGCTCAGGCAGCGGTCCAGGTGATGTTGGGTCAGTTCCGAGGTAGCCTTACCCTCCAGGAACATCTTGATCAGGTAGATACGACCGCGGGGACCATCCAGCTCATTGCCTTGATCCAGATAAGTCGGACAGGTGGCATTGCAGAACCCGCAATGCACACAGGAGCGCAAAATGGCCTGGGCTTGCTCGGCTTGCGGCAGTTGCTGAGCCCATGGTGTCAGTTGTGTTTGCATGTGGACTTCGCCGAAGGAAAGAGACGACCTGGATTAAAAATGGCAGCAGGGTCCAGCTGTTGTTTCAAACGCTGATGCCATATCAGCAAGGATTCGGGCAAGACATCCTGCCCGGCGCCCGATCCGGACCAGCAACGGGCATGCCCTTTCAAGGCTTGAGCCTGCGCGTGAATCTGCTCGGCAGGAGCATCGGATTTCAGCCACAGTTGCGTCCCGCCCCAATCCACCAGAATCTGGCCGGGCCATGTTTGTACAGGAGCATCCACTGGCAAGGCGATTCGCCACAAGGTGCCGGGCTGCTTGAAAAACTCCAGGCGCTGTTCGCACAAATCATCCCAATAGGACAAGTCCAAGGCTTCCCCACCGATTTGCTCCTGAGCCAATTGCACCGAGCTATCGCCACCTTCCAGACGCAAATGCAAACGCCCGTCCTGCCACGCTGCACCCGTAATGGGGCGGCTTTGATCACGCCAGCTACGCAATAAGCCTGCGATTTCCTGCTGAGCCACCTCCAGAACCAGACTGGCGCGGCTACGTGGACGGGGCAAGACTTTGAAGGACACCTCGGTAATCACGCCCAAAGAGCCTTGTGCACCAACCATCAGTCGCGACACGTCATAACCAGCCACGTTCTTCATGACCTGGCCACCAAAGCGCATATGCGTACCCATGCCACTGATCAAACGACAGCCCAGCACATAGTCTCGTAATGAGCCTACCCAGGGACGACGCGGCCCCGACAGACCACAGGCGGTGGCTCCGCCAACAGTGGCTCGGCCATCAAACAAAGGAGGCTCAAAAGGCAGGCATTGGCCTTGTTCGTTCAAGACCGTTTCCAGGGCTTGCAAGGACGTCCCAGCACGCACCGTTACCACCAGCTCCGCCGGATCGTAATCGACCACACCTTCATGGCCTGCCAGACTCAGCTCCTGCCCTTGCACGGCTTTGCCCAGAAAGGCTTTGGTATTGCCGCCTTGCAGGCGCAATGGGGTTTTAGTCTCCAGGGCTTGCTGAACCTGCTCCAGCAGTTCAGCGCTGCGATCCTGATTCTTATGTTCTACGGTACTCATCAGAAGCGCTCCAACTCTGGGAAAGGCAATTGCCCGTGATGGATGTGCATGCCGCCCATTTCTGCACAGCGATGCAAAGTAGGAATGTTCTTGCCAGGATTCAGCATGGTTTTGGGATCAAAGGCAGCTTTGATCGCGTGGAAAAACTGCAGCTCGTCTTCGTTGAACTGCACACACATCTGATTGATTTTTTCTCGGCCCACTCCATGTTCGCCGGTAATTGTGCCGCCTACTTCCACACACAACTCCAAAATCTTGCCACCCAAGGCTTCGGCACGTTCCAGCTCGCCGGGCTCATTGGCATCGAACAGAATCAGGGGGTGCATATTGCCGTCGCCCGCATGAAATACGTTGGCGACACGCAGGCCGTACTCTTCGGAAAGCTCGGCGGTTTTCTTCAGTACATATGCCAGCTGACGACGAGGAATGGTGCCGTCCATGCAGTAATAGTCAGGGGAAATCCGGCCCACCGCAGGGAAGGCATTCTTACGGCCAGCCCAGAAACGCTGCCGTTCCTGTTCATCCCGAGCGACACGCACTTCTTGCGCGCCTGCCTTGAACAGCACCTGCTCAACGCGGGCCACATCATCCTGCACATCCTCCAAAGCACCATCAATCTCGCAGAGCAAGATTGCTTGTGCATCGACCGGATAGCCTGCGTGGATAAAGTCCTCGGCCGCACGGATGGACATTTGATCCATCATTTCCAGCCCTGCCGGCACAATGCCTTGGGCAATAATCTGCGCCACGGCATCAGCTGCTTTTTCTACTTCATCAAAGCTGGCCAGCAGCACCACCGTACAGGGCGGACGTGCCAGCAGCTTGACGGTAATTTCTGTGACGACGCCCAGCATCCCTTCGGAACCCGTAAACAGAGCCATCAGATCAAAGCCGGGGGTATCCAGCGCTTCGGAGCCCAGGATCAGTCGTTCGCCTGTGACGGTAATGACTTCCAGACGCAGGATATTGTGTACGGTCAGACCATATTTCAGGCAGTGCACGCCACCCGCGTTTTCCGCTACGTTGCCACCAATCGAACAGGCAATCTGGGAAGACGGGTCCGGCGCGTAATACAAGCCAAAGGGTTGAGCCGCCTGAGAGATCGCGATGTTACGCACACCAGGCTGAACACGGGCAATTCCGGCTACAGGGTCCAGATCCAGAATCTGGTTCAAGCGTGCCATCACCAGCAAAATGCCCTGTTCCAACGGCATGGCACCACCCGACAAACCTGTACCCGCACCACGGGCCACCACCGGCACGCCGACTTCGTGAGCCAAACGCATCACGGCCTGTACCTGCTCCACATTACGGGGCAAAACCACCAGCAAGGGTTTGCTGCGATACACGCTCAGCCCATCACACTCATAGGGGTGCAGTTGCTCGTCGGTATGCAGCACATCCAGGCCGGGAATATCATCACGCAAACGGCTAAGTAGCTGCATCTTGTCCACGCGGGGCAGCACGCCGTCCAGTTTTTCGTCGTAGCGCAAGCTCATGACGCCTCCTGTCTTTTAAAGTCTCCTGAAACGGATGGTCTTTGATGCAGGCGGGCTTGTCCAGCCACCAGACTACTGGTCCGACCAGTTTTTACCCTAAGAGCCTATTAGGGTTTATCTTTATACTTATAAATCAGACAGATAGATAATCAGCTTGTTATCATTTCCATAAGCATACAACTGGTCGGACCACAGATGAAAATGCAGGAGCCCAAGCGTTTGGAAGTCACCGCCGAGCTGGTTGCCCAACGCATCGAAACTTTTATCATGGATGGCGTCCTGAAACCGGGACAAGTTCTGCCGTCCGAACGGCAACTGACGCAAAGGCTGGCGGTGTCCCGTTCTGCCCTGCGGGAAGGGCTGCAAATCCTGCGCGTACGCGGCTTGATTGAAACCCGGCATGGCAAAGGCTCCTTCGTCGCCAACCTGATTGACTCTGCCGTCAGCAAGCCGCTGGAACATCTGCTGCAAGCGCAGGGGCGCACGCTGTATGACTTGCTGGAAGTGCGTGAGCTGCTGGAAAGCGAGGCTGCCCAACTGGCCGCCGCCAGAGGGACGGAAGCCGATCACATCATGATACGACGACGTTTTCAGGAGCTGGAGGATCTGCAAAGGCAGGACGCAGCACCCGAACAGGTTGCGCGGGCTGACCATGCTTTTCATGCGGCGATTTGTGAGGCTTCTCACAATCCGGTGCTGGTCCACATGATCAGTCTGTTCAACGACTTGATGTTGTCTACGGTGCGTGTGTCCGTACAGCACCTGTACCCCGACCATGACTCCAAACGCAGGTTGGACAGGCAGCATGCGCGCTTATGCAATGCCGTCACGCAAGGCCAAGCTGACTTGGCCCGACGTGCCGCTAAAGAACATATTGATGGGATACGGCGGCAACTTCAGGAGATGGAGGCCAAACAGCTGCGCCTGGAACATGCCCGGCAACGTCTGAATGGCCTCTAGTTCTTTGGCTTACTTCGCCAGCAGATTGGCCAGCATATAGCCCGATCCCGCCCCGGTTCCTGCACCTGGCCAGGTCGAAGCGCCACACAAATACAGATCCTTGATCGGCGTCTTGTATTTGGAGTAACCGGCAACTGGGCGGAAGAAAAAGTTCTGATCCAGGTGGTGGCTACCCGAGAGGTTGTCACCCCCAATCAAGTTCGCATTGAACTGCTCCAGATCCTGGGGTGACATGATGTGGCGGGCCAGAATCTTCCTACGCAAGCCTGGTGCATAGCTTTCAAGCAGATCCAGGACGCGCTCTGCATACGCGTCTTTAAGCTGCGACCAATCACCAGCAGCAATCTTGCCAGAAGCGTCGCCCTTGACCTGGGCAGGCAACACGCGCACTTGAATCCACAGGGTGTGTTTGCCCTCTGGGGCACGGGAAGGATCCAAAGCCGTACCTTGTCCAACCACCAGCACAGGCTCCGCAGGCAACAAGCCTGCAGCGGCCTCGGCGTAGACACGGCTCATCATGGCCATATCGGGTGCCAGATGTACGTAGGAGAAACGCTGCAGCTCGGCACCGGCTTTCCAGTCGGGTAGACCGTCCAAAGCCAGGTGAATCATCATGGTGCCCAAACCGGGGCGGAAGGCATCTACTTTCTTCTGATAATCCTTGGGAACGGCAGCAGACTGCACCAGGCGACCAAAGACTAGCTGAGGATTCAGGTTCGCGATCACCGCCTTACGTGCTTTCAAGCGGCGGCCATCGGCCAGGACAACGCCACTGGCTCGACCATTCTCCTGCTCAATGGTTTGCACCGGAACATTCAACAGCAACTCTCCACCCAGCTCCTGCAGCAAGCTCGTCATGGCACGGATAATCGTGTCAGCACCACCCTGCCCGATCACCATGCCGAAGGCCTGGTTGGCCATGGACTCCAGATAAGGGAACAAGGCACCGCCGGCTGTGTCCGGTGTGAAATCCACATGCAGCCCCCAGGCGGCCATCATGGCTTTCAATGAGTCACTCTCGAAATGGCGGTCCAGAAAGTCACGAGGCGTCGCCAGCAGCAATTGCATCAGCTCTGCAACGCCATCCTTGCCCAGCTCACGCCAGCTCTTCCAAGCGCTTTTCATCAGGCCCCAGGAAGGCATAGGACTGCCGAGCACAGCAAACAGGTGAGGAGCCTTGCTCTGGAAGTCATCCAGCATGGCTTGCCAAGCCTGAGCGTCTTTTTCAGAGACAGCTCGAATCCGTTTCAAGGTCGTTTCCAGATCCGTACTGACACCCAGATAGCTTTGATCCCGGAACACGCTGGCAAAGCAATGCTCTGCGGGGACAAACGCCAGGCCATGGCGACCCAAAGCATCCTTATGGCGCTGGAAAAACGCAGAGCCCGCAAAGGAGGACAGATTCATGGCGCATACATCATGCTTGAAGCCTGGCAAGGTCAACTCCTGAGTGCTGACCGCACCACCTGCCGAGCTTTTGGCTTCCACGACCTGAACCTTCCAGCCTCGGCTGGCCAGTTCAACCGCTGCCGCCAAGCCGTTGTGCCCTGCCCCAACCACAATCGCATCTACTACCGTCTCTGCACCCACGGGCAACTCCTTTAGCTCTAAAGTATTTATTCGTATTCTACGGCGCAAAGAGGAAACTGAGTAGGAATTTCAGGGGGAATCAGGGGAGGAGAAATACAGGTAGAAGAAGCAGATCAAGCACCAATCTTATTCTTGGCCTATGAAGGCAATCACTAGAAGAATGGAGCCGGGCTGGAGTACACGCTGCCGGTGAGCCACCAGATAGATCAAGCCGCAGGTTCTAGCCTGCATTGGCACCACTTAGTGGCAACTAGTTGCCAGCCCGCGTCGCTAAAGCACAGAGACCGTACGCAATACCCGCCCCGATAGGGGTTAGGCCAATGTAGTAAACAAAAAAACAGGGATAAGCGGTGCCCAGAACGGGCTAGAAGGGATGGCTGTGATGTAAACCGGGTGAGGTAATCCAGAAGCCAGGAGGGGTGGCGGAGCATCTAAAGCGGGTGATCCAGGAGCCAGACGATCACGACCGTCCGGTCTTGCCTGTCGCCACTGTTCAGGCGCCGCATAAAACAAAACCCCCGCAAGCGTTTAGCTTGCGGGGGTTTTGAGGAATAAGAGCTTGACGATGACCTACTTTCACAGACGTCCGTCCACTATCATCGGCGCAAAGGCGTTTCACAATCCTGTTCGGGATGGGAAGGTGTGGGACCACCTCGCTATGGTCGTCAAGCGTAACTGGTTGCCGAGTCGTCTTTTAAGGGACGCCCCAGCCAATTGGAAGAAGCACACCGCTAGCGATCAGTACGGATCAGCTAGCAGCGGTTACGAAGGTGTCGAGCGCGGGTTGCGCTGCACTTCAATATTACGTTCTGTGGTCAACAACTTAACTCACTACAACCTCAAGGGTTATAGGATCAAGCCACACGGGCAATTAGTACTGGTTAGCTACATGCATTACTGCACTTCCACACCCAGCCTATCAACGTCCTGGTCTCGGACGACCCTACAGGGAGGTCAAGCCTCCGGGATATCTAATCTTCAGACGAGTTTCCCGCTTAGATGCCTTCAGCGGTTATCTCTTCCGTACGTAGCTACTCGGCAATGCCATTGGCATGACAACCGATACACCAGTGGTACGTCCACTCCGGTCCTCTCGTACTAGGAGCAGGCTCCGTCAAATATCCAACGCCCACGGCAGATAGGGACCAAACTGTCTCACGACGTTTTAAACCCAGCTCACGTACCTCTTTAAATGGCGAACAGCCATACCCTTGGGACCGGCTACAGCCCCAGGATGAGATGAGCCGACATCGAGGTGCCAAACACCGCCGTCGATATGAACTCTTGGGCGGTATCAGCCTGTTATCCCCAGAGTACCTTTTATCCGTTGAGCGATGGCCCTTCCATACAGAACCACCGGATCACTATGTCCTACTTTCGTACCTGTTCGACTTGTCAGTCTCACAGTCAAGCACGCTTATGCCATTGCACTATCAAGACGATTTCCGACCGTCTCTAGCGTACCTTCGAACTCCTCCGTTACACTTTAGGAGGAGACCGCCCCAGTCAAACTGCCCACCATGCACGGTCCCCGATCCCGATAAGGGACCTAGGTTAGAACCGCAAACAGACCAGGGTGGTATTTCAAGGATGACTCCACGCGATCTGGCGACCACGCTTCAACGTCTCCCACCTATCCTACACAGGCCGGTTCACAATCCAATGCAAAGCTACAGTAAAGGTTCATGGGGTCTTTCCGTCTAGCCGCGGGGAGATTGCATCATCACAACCATGTCAACTTCGCTGAGTCTCAGGAGGAGACAGTGTGGCCATCGTTACGCCATTCGTGCAGGTCGGAACTTACCCGACAAGGAATTTCGCTACCTTAGGACCGTTATAGTTACGGCCGCCGTTTACCGGGGCTTCGATCAAGAGCTTGCACCCCATCACTTAACCTTCCGGCACCGGGCAGGCGTCACACCCTATACGTCCACTTTCGTGTTTGCAGAGTGCTGTGTTTTTAGTAAACAGTCGCAGCCACCGATTCACTGCGGCCTCTTCATGCTTTGTGCGCAGGCACATCACACTAATGAGGCATACCTTCTCCCGAAGTTACGGTATTAATTTGCCGAGTTCCTTCTCCTGAGTTCTCTCAAGCGCCTTGGAATATTCATCCCGTCCACCTGTGTCGGTTTGCGGTACGGTCTCGTAGAGCTGAAGCTTAGAGGCTTTTCTTGGAACTGCTTCCAGTTAGTTTAGAGCCGAAGCTCTATCCAGTCACACCCTTGAATTACGCACCCGGATTTGCCTAAGTGCCTTCTATGATGCGCCAACGGGGACATCCAACACCCCGATAACATTCTGCAATCCGTCCCCCCATCGCACTCTACGACGGTGCGGGAATATTAACCCGCTTCCCATCAGCTACGCATCTCTGCCTCGCCTTAGGGGCCGACTCACCCTGCGCCGATGAACGTTGCGCAGGAAACCTTGGACTTACGGCGAGGGGGCTTTTCACCCCCTTTATCGCTACTCATGTCAGCATTCTCACTTCCGATACCTCCAGCATTCCTCACGGAACACCTTCACAGGCTTACGGAACGCTCTCCTACCATGTGTACTAAAGTACACATCCGCAGCTTCGGTCTATGGCTTAGCCCCGTTACATCTTCCGCGCAGGACGACTCGATCAGTGAGCTATTACGCTTTCTTTAAAGGATGGCTGCTTCTAAGCCAACCTCCTGACTGTCTATGCCTTCCCACTTCGTTTCCCACTTAGCCATAGTTAGGGACCTTAGCTGGCGGTCTGGGTTGTTTCCCTCTTGAGTCCGGACGTTAGCACCCGGTGCTCTGTCTCCCGTACTGTACTTGCCGGTATTCGGAGTTTGCCATGGGTTGGTAAGTCGCTGTGACCCCCTAGCCATAACAGTGCTCTACCCCCGGCAGTAATATACGAGGCACTACCTAAATAGTTTTCGGAGAGAACCAGCTATCTCCAGGCTTGTTTAGCCTTTCACTCCGATCCACAGCTCATCCCCTAATTTTTCAACATTAGTGGGTTCGGTCCTCCAGCACGTGTTACCGTGCCTTCAACCTGGCCATGGATAGATCGCCTGGTTTCGGGTCTACACCCAGCGACTGAATCGCCCTATTCGGACTCGCTTTCGCTACGCCTCCCCTATTCGGTTAAGCTTGCCACTGAATGTAAGTCGCTGACCCATTATACAAAAGGTACGCAGTCACACCACGAAGGTGCTCCTACTGTTTGTATGCATACGATTTCAGGATCTATTTCACTCCCCTTCCGGGGTTCTTTTCGCCTTTCCCTCACGGTACTGGTTCACTATCGGTCGATCACGAGTATTTAGCCTTGGAGGATGGTCCCCCCATATTCAGACAGGATTTCACGTGTCCCGCCCTACTTGTTCGATGCTTAGTTCCACGTACTGAATTTCGCCTACAGGGCTATCACCTGCTACGGCTGGACTTTCCATTCCATTCGACTATTCAATACGCTAAAACATCCAGGCTGGTCCGGTTTCGCTCGCCACTACTTCCGGAATCTCGGTTGATTTCTTTTCCTCGAGTTACTGAGATGGTTCAGTTCACTCGGTTCGCCTCCACATGCCTATGTATTCAGCATGGGATACCGTATTACTACGGTGGGTTTCCCCATTCGGACATCTACGGATCAAAGCTTGTTTGCCAGCTCCCCGTAGCTTTTCGCAGGCTACCGCGTCCTTCATCGCCTGTGATCGCCAAGGCATCCATCATATGCACTTATTCGCTTGATCCTATAACGCTTGGTGCTGTTATAGGAATATGAGTATACGTTGTTGCCGTTCATCAATCCTTAGCTGTTATCCAATCCGAAGATCAGACAACGTCTATATTTTTGAGAACTTTCGTTGAACATAATTTGTTCTGTTGCAATCACAACCCGTGTATTGTCATCACAAGTCGACTAATCGTCTTGCGTTTATTAGACAACACACCTTCGTTGTGCTTCTTCCTAATTGTTAAAGAGCAATTCGTGGGTTGTATAACCCAACGAGCAGTATTCTTGTAAAAGAACACTCTTCGTTGAATCTAACGCCAGGCCAACCGTTGTTGTCCTGTGCCCTATACTCTGTCATGAACCTTGCTGTATCAACACCAACCACAAAAGCGGTGGTGGAGGATGACGGGATCGAACCGACGACCCCCTGCTTGCAAAGCAGGTGCTCTCCCAGCTGAGCTAATCCCCCGAGGTAATCGTTGGTGGGTCAAGTTGGAATCGAACCAACGACCCCCGCCTTATCAAGACGGTGCTCTAACCGACTGAGCTACTGACCCATCTATCACCAGTGGGCGATACCTTCAATGGTCATGACATTAACTAACAGCCAATAAGTGTGGACGCTTTCGCTTTGCGAGCCATTCGCTCTAAAAGGAGGTGATCCAGCCGCACCTTCCGATACGGCTACCTTGTTACGACTTCACCCCAGTCATGAATCCCACCGTGGTAAGCGCCCTCCTTACGGTTAGGCTACCTACTTCTGGTGAAACCCACTCCCATGGTGTGACGGGCGGTGTGTACAAGACCCGGGAACGTATTCACCGCGACATTCTGATCCGCGATTACTAGCGATTCCGACTTCACGCAGTCGAGTTGCAGACTGCGATCCGGACTACGATCGGGTTTCTGAGATTGGCTCCCCCTCGCGGGTTGGCGACCCTCTGTCCCGACCATTGTATGACGTGTGAAGCCCTACCCATAAGGGCCATGAGGACTTGACGTCATCCCCACCTTCCTCCGGTTTGTCACCGGCAGTCTCATTAGAGTGCTCTTGCGTAGCAACTAATGACAAGGGTTGCGCTCGTTGCGGGACTTAACCCAACATCTCACGACACGAGCTGACGACAGCCATGCAGCACCTGTGTTCCGGTTCTCTTGCGAGCACGGCCAAATCTCTTCGGCTTTCCAGACATGTCAAGGGTAGGTAAGGTTTTTCGCGTTGCATCGAATTAATCCACATCATCCACCGCTTGTGCGGGTCCCCGTCAATTCCTTTGAGTTTTAATCTTGCGACCGTACTCCCCAGGCGGTCAACTTCACGCGTTAGCTGCGCTACTAAGGCCTAACGGCCCCAACAGCTAGTTGACATCGTTTAGGGCGTGGACTACCAGGGTATCTAATCCTGTTTGCTCCCCACGCTTTCGTGTCTGAGCGTCAGTATTATCCCAGGGGGCTGCCTTCGCCATCGGTATTCCTCCACATATCTACGCATTTCACTGCTACACGTGGAATTCTACCCCCCTCTGACATACTCTAGCTCGGCAGTTAAAAATGCAGTTCCAAGGTTGAGCCCTGGGATTTCACATCTTTCTTTCCGAACCGCCTACACACGCTTTACGCCCAGTAATTCCGATTAACGCTTGCACCCTACGTATTACCGCGGCTGCTGGCACGTAGTTAGCCGGTGCTTATTCTGCAGATACCGTCAGCAGTACCTCGTATTAGGAGATACCTTTTCTTCTCTGCCAAAAGTACTTTACAACCCGAAGGCCTTCATCATACACGCGGGATGGCTGGATCAGGGTTTCCCCCATTGTCCAAAATTCCCCACTGCTGCCTCCCGTAGGAGTCTGGGCCGTGTCTCAGTCCCAGTGTGGCTGGTCGTCCTCTCAAACCAGCTACGGATCGTTGCCTTGGTGAGCCTTTACCCCACCAACTAGCTAATCCGATATCGGCCGCTCCAATAGTGAGAGGTCTTGCGATCCCCCCCTTTCCCCCGTAGGGCGTATGCGGTATTAGCCACTCTTTCGAGTAGTTATCCCCCGCTACTGGGCACGTTCCGATATATTACTCACCCGTCCGCCACTCGCCACCAAGAGAGCAAGCTCTCTCGTGCTGCCGTTCGACTTGCATGTGTAAAGCATCCCGCTAGCGTTCAATCTGAGCCAGGATCAAACTCTTCAGTTTAATCTCTGTGGTTGTCCCGTCTTGCGACGAGACCGATTGTGTCTCAAAGAAAAATTCAGAGTTACACAAGGTAATTCTTCATCTTTCGTTTGTGAGCACTTGATACAAACTTGTGGCGATCCCCGAAGGGTTCGACTCGCTCATTCCAAGCGCCCACACTTATCGGCTGTTAATTGTTAAAGAGCAATGACAGTTGCCTGTCGTTCTACTGACTAACCCGGCTGGCTCGTCGCGCTTGGCGCTTCGTGCCTTGCTGTGTTAGCAGCAGAGAAACGAGATTATGAAGCAGATCAGGCAGTGTGTCAAGCGTTTTTTTTGAAGAAGTTAGAAAGTTTTAAAACTGCCTAACTCGTCCCGCTTAAACCAGAACTTTCGTTCCGAACTACCTGATGAACAATTAGCCGTAAGGCTAACCATCCAACTTCACAAACAAGGGTAAATTTTCAAATCTGTTTCAACCTTCGAAACCGCTTAAAAACTTAACATTGCGTTCTCTGGAGCAGAACCTAGAACTTTAACACAGAATTTTCTGATTTGTCAAGCTCCGGGTTTTACGCCGTGTCAGTTACCTGACTCAGTCATTCAAGCTTCGGTGCGGGCCTCTTGGCCAAGGCGGTGAAACTTGTCTAACTGCTCTCTGTCGCGCTTCAGGGAAAACCCTGTGTGTGCTGCAGCGAGAAAAGAACTATAGCACGATGATTTTCAGACTTGCAAGCCTTCTTTGCCATTTTTCTTGGTATTTCAGGAGAGAAAACTCCGTAAAACGACCTAGCATATTGATAACTATGAATAATAACTATAAAAATAATTTTTGGATTAACTTCGGATTTTTCTCTCCTGGCAGAAGGCTTCAACCGTCTATAGAGCAAAAGACGGACTGAACGCTGTTTTCCTCACGGAAATTCATTAAATCATCCCCCGTCCTCCGACTATTCCCCCTTCTATATAGATAGGGGGAGAAACTCCCTCCCAAAAATAGTCGCCAGTCGATGTGCTGGCTGGCTGGCTGGCTGGCTGGCTGGCTGGCTAGATGCTTGGATGCTTGGATGCTTGGATAGGCAGATGGTGTGTTGGTTGGTTGGTTGGTTGGTTGGTTGGTTGGTTGGTTGGTTGGTTGGTTGGTTGGTTGGTTGGTTGGTTGGTTGGTTGGTTGGTTGGCAAACAAGATAGCAGCGGCGAACACACATCATCAGCCCCTCCCCCAACCAAGAGTACCTATATATAGAGGAAGACTTGAGTGGCCTCCAGGATCGAGCACTATGCAGGGCTGTTAGCCGCTCGGGGCCCCGGGACAGGGAGTTGGGGCGAGTCAGACGACTTGCCGCAGTCGGAGTCACCATCGGGGATGCAAGCAGTCTGCTGTTTGAGCCCAGCGTTTGTGATTGGTCCGGGGGACCAATCACTGGGCGAGTTCAGACTGCGCCCCGATGGTGACTCTGACAAGGGAACCGGCGCAACGCGCCGGCAAGTGGTCCGCCCCAACTCCCTGTCCCGGGGCTTCGAGTGGCGACCTACATAGAGCGACTGGAACCAGAACCGCCTCCCCCACAAGCAATCCTCCGGAACAAACGCAAGCAAAGCATTCATCACCCTTAAACACTCTATATAGTCATAAAGGCATAGCAGCCTCACTGACTTGGCCCTACACTAGCCCGGAACAGATATTCCTGAGCGAAACTACTATGCATGAAGACATCCTGATTAACGTCACTCCGTTTGAAACCCGTGTTGCCCTGGTCGAGCAAGGTGCAGTCCAGGAAATTCATATCGAGCGCAGCATCCAACGCGGCTATGTGGGGAACGTCTATCTGGGAAAGGTGGCTCGGGTTTTGCCCGGCATGCAAAGTGCCTTTATTGATATAGGCCTGGAGCGCGCCGCCTTCATCCATGTCGCAGACTTGCGCCAGAATCGCGCCGAGCGCAATCAGGGCAGTCCGACCACGCCTATCGAGAAGCTCTTGTACGAAGGTCAGTCTCTATTAGTACAAGTCATCAAAGATCCTTTGGGCACCAAGGGCGCTCGTGTCTCGACACAGATCAGCATTGCAGGCCGCATGCTGGTGTATCTGCCCTTTGATCCTCATATTGGTGTGTCGCAACGTATTGGTTCGGATGCAGACCGGATCGAGCTGCGCGAACGTGTCAGCCGCCTGATGCCCAAGGACGAGAAAGGCGGTTTTATCGTACGGACTCAGGCCGAATGCGCAACGGATGAAGAGATCAGTGCGGACCAGCAGTATCTGCGCACTTTGTGGACACGTATTCAGGAGCGCATCCGCGAGCAAGGCGCCCCCTCTGTTCTTTATACGGACTTGAGCCTGGCACAACGTGTTTTGCGCGATATGGTCACGCCAAACACCCAATCCATCATCGTGGACTCGCGCACCGTGGTACAGGAGATGAAGGAATGGGCGCAGATTTATACGCCTTCCGTGTTGGAGCGTATCAGTCACCACAAAGGCAGCCGCGCTCTGTTTGATACAGCCCATGTGGATGAAGAAATCAACCGCGCCCTGTCGCGTCGGGTGGATTTGAAATCCGGTGGCTATTTGATTATCGATCAGACCGAAGCGTTGACCACAGTAGACGTGAATACCGGCGGTTTCGTCGGTGGCCGCAACTTTGACGACACGATATTCAAGACGAACCTGGAAGCAGCCATTGCCCTGGCCCGCCAACTGCGTCTACGCAATCTGGGCGGCATCATCATTCTGGACTTTATTGATATGGACGACCCCGCTCACCGGGAGTCTGTCTTGCAGGAGCTGCAAAAAGCGCTGGCCAAAGACCGCACTCGCGTGACGATCAATGGCTTTAGTCAATTAGGTCTGGTGGAGATGACACGCAAACGTACACGTGATTCTTTAGCGCACCAACTGTGTGAGCCTTGCCCCACTTGCCAGTCCCGTGGCTCCGTACGTACGGCCCGCACTGTCTGCTATGAAATCCTGCGCGAAGTACTGCGCGAGGCCAAGCAGTTCAATCCAAAAGAATTTCGCATTCTGGCGGCGCAAGAAGTGGTGGATCTTTTTCTGGAAGAAGAAAGCCAGCATCTGGCCGTGGCAGGAGACTTTATCGGCAAGCCTATCTCTTTAGAGGTAGACCCGCACTACTCCCAGGAACAGTACGACATTATCTTGCTGTAAGTGATCGGTTTGGGATTGGCTGGGAAGCCAATCCCCCAGCTTATTCCGTGATCTGATGATGAATGATCTGAAAGCCCTCTGACTCTTGAGGCGCCACAAAATAACGGCTGAACAAATCAAACTGCGCTTCCGTCGTTTCAAAGGGATGCTCACCACTGGCATTACGGGCATGCAAGCGCGCCTTGCACAACTCATCAGCCACATCCAGATAATGCAGTTCATGAGCTGCACCCGACTTTTCAATCAGTTCCCGCGCCCAAGCACGTGTTGCCAATGTATTGGATGGAAAATCCAGCACCACAGATACTCCAGCTTGCAGCAAAGCAGCGATATGCGGTGCCATGGCGGCTCGCAATTGCGCTGAACAACGGGCGTAATCTTCCAAAGACGCAATTTGGCCGGGATACAGGCTGGCCAGCCAAAAGTCCTCGCTGATCAGTACGGTCTCGGGCTGCTCGGACAGTTGCTTGGCGAAAGTGGATTTGCCTGCCGCAATCTTGCCGCAAATCAGATAGAGCATCGCTGTTCTTGTGTCTGTCTGTTTGGCTTGGGGCGTAGAAGCAAAATCCATAATCATCTCTAGTAATAAAAAGGGTCCAGAAACAATAAACCCGCCTGAAAAGGCGGGTCAAGGGTGATGGCAGGTTTGCTGTGTGAGCTGGGAGCTCCAGGCTCAAGAAAAACTGCCCAGCTCCACAGACTTACAGCGGAGCGACAGGTACGAAATCATCCTCGGGCAGCACTTCTTTCGGTGCATCGTCCGGGTTACACACACCAGGAGCACGGATAGAAGTGAAGACCTCCTGGATCTCACGTTTCACATCAGCACGGTAGGCATACACCTTGGCGTCCACCCAACCCTTTTGCATCATGGTCAGGTCGATCAGAATACTTTTATCCCAGCCCGCCCCCGGTTCCAGCTCGTAACGCAAGGTGCCGTAGCTGGCCTGACGTTCGTCCATCTTGAAAACGGCCGCTTTACCGCACTCTGCCTGATGCTTGAACAAGGCACGCTGAATACCCACAAAGTCCGTATTGATGCGTCGCTCCGTCTTGAAATAGCTGGGACGACGCAGATCCTGTTCTCGCAATTCCGCATTCGGCTTGGCACATCCGGCCAACACAGCCAGCCCGGCCAGCGCAAGAATGATTTTCTTCATGATGTTCCTTATCGTGCAGCCTCAAGCCGCTTATTCGTTGAACTGAAACTGCATTTGGTAGAAACCGGCATACACGCCGTTGCGGGCCAGCAATTCGTCGTGACGGCCCTGCTCAATAATCCGCCCTTCGTCCAGCACCAGGATTTGATCCGCATTTTGTACGGTAGATAGTCGATGCGCAATCACCAAGGTGCTGCGTCCCTTCATCAGGGTTTCCAGAGACATCTGAACCTGACGCTCGGATTCATTGTCCAGAGCCGAAGTGGCTTCATCCAGAATCAGGATAGGAGCATTTTTGATCAGCGCGCGGGCAATGGCCAGACGCTGACGCTGACCGCCGGACAGAGAGTTGGCGTTCTCGCCCACCATCGTATCCAGACCTTGCGGCAAACCTTCCACGAACTCGCGCAGATTGGCTGCTTCCAGCGCTTCCCAGATACGTTCCGGCGGAACATCGGCACCTGCGCCGTAGGCCACGTTCTGGCCAATCGTCGCCTCAAACAGCACCACATCCTGACTGACCAGAGAAATCTGGCTACGCAGGCTGCGCAAGGTCAGCTCTTCCGAAGGAATGCCATCGACCCGCACTTGTCCGCTGCTAGGAATCAAGAAACGCGGCAGCATATTAGCCAGCGTGGTCTTGCCACTGCCGGAGCGACCGACCAAGGCAATAGTTTGGCCCGGCTGCACCGCAAAGCTGACATCGGACAAGGTATCGCGATGGCCGTTGGGGAAACGATGTGACACCGCGTCGAACTCGATGTGACCGTGCACAGGCTGCTTGAATTCGCGAGTCCCGGTATCAGGCTCCGGATCCTGATCCACCAGCTTGAACACACTTTCTGCAGCCACCAGCATGCGCTGCATGGTGCCGGTAATGTTGGTCAAACGCTTGATAGGGTCAAAAATCTGTCCCAAGGCCGCCATGAAAGCAGCAAAGCTACCGATAGTCAGCGTGCCGGTATTGGCCTGGTAAAGAGCCACAAAAATCACCCCGGCCACAGCGATGGACACAAACAGCTGTGTGATGGGCGACAAGGCCGCATCCGCAGCAGCCGCACGCATGGCAAAGCGGCGCAGACG
Source organism: Alcaligenes faecalis (assembly GCF_009497775.1). Lineage (NCBI taxonomy): Bacteria > Pseudomonadati > Pseudomonadota > Betaproteobacteria > Burkholderiales > Alcaligenaceae > Alcaligenes > Alcaligenes faecalis. Next base: position 1,267,056 of record NZ_CP031012.1, on the reverse strand, counting down.
CGCATTCACATACATGAAGCGGGTGTTTTCGCGCTCGTAACCGTCAAACAGCTTGATGACACGTTGGGCGTCAATGGCTTCACTGACCACGCGGGTCAGCTCGGCATTCATGTTCACGGTATCGCGATTGATGCGACGCAGGCGGCGCGACACCATCTTGGCCACAAAGACCGAAGCGGGCATGACCAGAAACACAATCACGGTCAATTGCCAGGACATGTAAAGCAAAACGCCCAGCAAGGCGATCACCGTCAGGGTTTCGCGCACCACAACCGTGACCACCTCTGTAGCCACGCCAGTCATGGTGCCCGCATCAATCGTGAAGCGGTTCAACAAACGACCCGTATCCCCTTGCTTGAACTCCGAATCGGACAATCCCAGCAAGCGGGAGAACATGTCAGCGCGTAAAGTCAGCAACATTTTGTTGGCGATCCAGGCAAACAAATAGGAGCTGCCGTAACTGGTGACGCCACGCACAAACATCAGCCCGATCACCGCCAGCGGGATGGACCACATATAGTCAGGATTGGCGCCGGTAAAGCCCCCGTCCAGCAAAGGTTTCATGATCACGGCCAGCACCGGCTGGGTGGCCGAGGAGATACTGACCAGGATCAGCGCCAGCACCACCACCTTCCAGTAAGGCAGCAAACGACTGTAAATGCGCTTCCAGAGATCGGATTTGACGGGATCGTGCCCAGCAGGCTTGATTTTGGTTTCTATGGCGTTGGACAACGAGGACACCCTATATACTATCTAATTGTGTTTATTCTAACGCTCATTGCCTGAATCGAGCGTCTCCGCACTTGTTGGTTCTGCCTAGTTGTCCTGTTCATGTCTGATCCCTCTGCCCTTTACCTACGATTGCCTAATTGGCTAGGCGATGTATGCATGAGCCTGCCGTGTTTACAGGCTCTGCTCGATACCGGTTTGCCCGTGGTGGTTTGCGCCCGTCCCTGGGCCCGCGAGCTGCTATCGGCCTACCCCTTGCATGGCTTCATCCCCATGACAAGCCACTGGCACCAGGATGCCAAAGCCATACGCCGCTATCGTCGCCAGCATGGCCATCGCAATGCGTACGGCCTGCTGCTGCCCGATTCGCTAAGCAGTGCCCTCAGCTTCAAACTGGCAGGCCTGCCCGCCTGCGGTTACCGGGACGATGGCCGTAGCCTTTTATTACGTTGGCCTTTGAATAAGCCGCAAAAGCAGTTGCACGCGGTGCAATCCTGGTTCTATATTGTTCAGCAGGCTTTGGCGCTGTGGAATTTGAACCCGGCACCTGAACAAGCCCCAGCCACCCTGGATTTGACGCTCAGCCCCCTGCAACGGCAAGAAGGCGACAACAGTCTGCGCCAAGCCGCCCTGCGCCCCGGTGACTATATTCTGATCGCCCCTACCGCAACGGGACTGCACAAAGGCCGCGTCAAAGTCTGGCCGTATTTCGACCAACTGACCCGCCATCTGCAAGCCCAAGGCAAAACCGTCATTATGTGCCCCCCGCCCAACGAGCATGAGGCTGCCCTGCAAAATGCGCCCAGCGCACGTTGCCTGCCGCCCCTGCCTTTAGGGGCGTTTGCGCGGCTTTGCCAACAGGCGCAGTGGGTTATTTGCAATGACTCTGGCGTCTCCCATGTCGCGGCAGCCATCAAGGCCCAGCAGTTGACCTTATGTGGCGTCACCAACCCTGAAGACACCGGCCCCTGGTCGCCACGGGCGATTTGCCTGGGGCGCGATGGCCAATGGCCTACGCTGGACGAGGTGGTGCAAGTGCTGGAGTCGGAGCGGGAGCACCCATGAATGTATCGAGCATCCTGACCAGTCTGGTCATTCCACTGAATTTGTTTGCCGCCCTATTACTTGTGGCGGTACTGCTTTTTATCTTGCGCCTGCGCAAAACCGCTGCCGCCCTGGCCTTGGCCGGACTGCTCTGGACCGGCGCCTGGTCCCTGCCCGCCACCAGCCTGTATGCGGGCGGCTATCTGGAAAGAATGTATCCCTATCAGCCGGCTGAGCAGGTGACGCAGGCCGATGCCATTGTGGTTCTGGGCGGCCACACCGCTCAAAACCGCAGCAATTGGTTCCTGCCCCAGACAGCACAAAAGACATCGGCACGGGTAGAACGGGCAGCTGATCTGTATAAAGCGGGTCGTGCTCCTTATATTGTCTTGTCGGGAGCCGCTCTGGACGGCGGCATCAGCGAGGCCAAAGTCATGGCCAATACCCTGAATAGCCTGGATGTTCCCGCCTCGGCCACGCTGATGGAAAACGAAAGCCTGACCACCCAGCAAAATGGCGAGTACACCGCCCAGTTGCTGGAAGAAAAGCAGGCCAAGAAAGTTTTGTTGGTGACTTCTGCCCTGCACATGCCACGTGCCATGGCGATTTTTCGCAAGCAAGGGGTCAATGTGATCCCGGCTGGTGCCGCTCCACAGCTAACGGTTCCGAACAGCCCCGAGTTTTCCATGTGGAAACCCAATCTGATGGCCCTGCAATCCAGCCGTTCCATCATCAAGGAATATGTCGGGATTCTGGTGTATTGGTCCCGAGGTTGGGCATGATTTGTCGTTCTGAATGCGGGGCCTGCTGTATCGCCCCCTCTATTTCCAGTCCCATTCCCGGCATGCCCCACGGCAAACCAGCGGGTGTGCCCTGTATCCAGCTGGACGAACAACTGCGTTGTCGGATTTTCGGCCAGCCTGAACGCCCTGCCTGTTGCTCGGGCTTGCAAGCCTCGCAGGAAATGTGTGGGGAAAAGCGGGAGGACGCCTTGATCTGGCTGACGGAGTTGGAAACGCTCACTGCACCACTCAGCAAGCGCTACGCATAAAAAAAGAGGTGTTCTGAATCCCAATCAGAACACCTCTTTTTAATTCAAGCCCTTATCAGGCGAGATTTGACTGACGATCCCCAAAACGCTGAGCCCTGGCGTGGCGGTAAACCTTTTCGGTATCTGCTGCAAATTTGCTCAAGGAAAACTCCTCTTCCACACGACGCCGGGCATTACCGCCCAAGGTGCGCAGACAGAATTTGTCATTGAGCAGTTGCTGCAAATACGAATGCAGCGCTTCCACATCCCCTACTGGTACAACCCAGCCATCCACGCCATCACGTACATTTTCTGGCAAACCGCCCGCCGCGGAGACCAGCGTTGGCAAGCCGGCAGCCATGGTTTCACAACTGGCATAGGAAGCCGCTTCGCGATAGGACAGCACAAAGCCCACATCGCAGGCAGCCAGCACCTGACGAACATCAGAAACCAGGCCAGGGAAGGTGACAGATTGCTCCATGCTCAGTTCGCGCACACGTGCTTTCATCGCCTCATTGGGCGGATCACCCGCGACCAGAATACGAATACGGCTGCGCTGCTCGGGGGACAGGCGGCTGACCGCCTCCACCAGCAATAACCAGCCTTTATTCAAATCGGTGCCACCAATACTGCCAAAAACCAGCGTGTTATCAGGCAAATCCCCAAAAAACTGCTGGCGAGCCTGCGCCCGTTGAGCACGGGACGGCGGCTGTAAATAGGACACATCAATACCATTACGCACGACTGTAATCGGCGCACGGGCATAGCCCGACTGCTGCAACTGACGCTTCACAAATTCGCAGACAGCAATGGCCGACTGGGTGCCGAAGCGCGCGCGCAGGCTATGGCCGAAGCTACCGACTTCATTCGTATTATGTTTGGTCCAGACAATCGCTGGCGCTTCACGCAGCCCCAGGCTGGCAGCCATCAGGTGTCGATGGTCCGCCCCGCCATTGCAGTGGGCAATATCAAAACGATTGGTTTTCAAAAATTGCCGCAGACGCCAGATTTCAGGCAAAGCGGTAAAGATGCGGGAGGTATACAAGCCCGGCAGCACGCGCACATTGGGGATGCGGGAGGCCTCTTGATAGAGACGTCCGGTTGGCGGCGCAGCCAGCGTGAACTCGCAGCGATTCGACATTTCTCGCAACAAGCTCAGGACGTAGGTCACGTGACCACCACCATTGCCGTGATGAATATCAGTAATAAGAACTTTCACAAATCGCTCCGCCTGCAACGTGCTTAATTAACTGCAAAAAAGCACCTCGAAGATGCGCACACGAAACGAAGTGTATCTGCTGTAGCCCTGGCTGAACAATAACTGAACGTGTTTTGACCCGTTCAAGCGCAACCTAAATACAACAACCTGCCTTAGCGGCGCTTCAAAACCTCGGCATACAGAGCCTGGTATTGAGAGGCCACTGCAGGCCAACTGAACTGGACCAGCAACTCTCTGGAATTCTCCACCAGATTGCGGGCCATCACCGGATCTTTGCTAATTTTTTCAATAGCTTGGGCCAGTTCCTGAGCATCTTCCGGATGGCTGAGCAGCAAGGCGTGATAACCTCCCTGCACATACTGGGCAAAGCCGCACCACGGAGCCGGGCTGAGTACAACCGGCAGGCCATAGGACATGGCTTCCAGCGGTGCCATGCCAAAGCTGTCATTCAGGGTGGGATGCACATAAATATCGGCAGCGCGATAAAAGGGGTCGACGTTAGAGGTCTCACCTTGCAAGATGACGCGGTCCTGCATGTTCAGGGCCTGCAGCTGCTGGCGCATCTGATCACGCAAACCCGGCTTTCCACCTACGACCAGCAAACGATAATGAGATGGCAATTTCGCCAAGGCTTCCAGCACCGTGCTCAAGCCTTTACGCAGTGGGTTACGCGCCACCAGCAAGCAAACCACCTGTTCTTTCGTAAAACCTAAAGACTCACGAACCTTGGCACGCTCTTCACCTTGGACATCAGCTTGTGGCAAGGCCACACCGGGAGCAATGACGGGATAGTCGTGCACACTGCCATAAGCTTGCTGCAACTGTTCGGCAATCAGGCCCGAAACGGCGACCACAGCATGAGGACCGGGACGCAAGCGCCGCTTTTCCAAACCCAGATAACCCCAAACCCGCGGACTGAAGTAAGAACCTAGTTTTTTCAACAAAGGCAAAGGTCGCACGCGCCAGTTAAAGCGCACGGGGGTGACATGGACGACTTCCACATCTCCACACCAGCCGTTCATGTGCGAATGCACAATATCAAAACCCTGGGCCGTGGCCTTGGCCGCCTGACGGGCAAACAAGATGCCGCGTATCCAACCTGGCCAATGAGACCAATGACGAATAGGCACATAGGCCAGCTTCAAATCGCAGCGGCTGTCATATTCACGCGCAAACACGGTAATTTCGTGTTTTTCGGCCAGCTCGCGCATCAGCTCCACGCCATACGCCTCGGCGCCGCCAAAGCGATTGCCGAAACGATCGACCACAAAAGCAATACGCAAACGCTCGGGAATCGCAGCGGGAGTATCGTGGGTTTGATCTGAACTCATGAGCGGGAAACCGTACGGCGCTTGTCTTCCAGGCGTGTCACGCACTTTTGCACGAAGCGCAAAATATTGGTGGAGCGCGAGACCGTCACGCGGGGCAAATCAAACAAATCATCGTCTGAACGGGCCAGACCGCGATTGGTGGTGGTGGCGTTCAGATACCCTGCCTGACGCACCTGCTCGCGGATGGCCTGATTCTGATCCCCATAGGGATAGCAGAAAGCGCTGACTTCCACTTGCAGCGCATCCTGCAGCTCCGTCTTGGATTGCGCGATCTGGTAATGAGCAATTTCCGAGGACACATCCGTCAAATGCACATGGTCCAGCGTATGCGAACCGGCTTCATGACCGGCATTCACCCAGGCGCGCAGCTCGGGCAAGGACATCAGACCGGAATGAGGTACGCCTTTGGGTTGATCCCAGAAGTTGGAACCGTCCAGATGTCGGGCGACGATGTAATTGGTGGCCGTAAAGCCCAATTCATCCAGCACCGGCATCGCGTTTTGAAAGACGTTACGGTAGCCGTCATCAAAGCTGATCCCCACGACCTTGCCCTGCTTTTCACCCCGCAGGTACGGCATCAATTGCGCCATGGACAAACCGCGATAGCCCAAGCGCTTCAGCCACGTCATCTGGCGCCGAAAATCAGTTGGATGCACAGTCAAACCACGGTATGGCGAGCCTTTGGGAGCGGGCACCCCGACCTGGTGGTACATAAGAATCGGAATCATAGGCGGCATTATAAGGGGCTAATCTGACTTCTGACGGGTGTAGTACCACAGCTTACTATATCGAAACAGGCTGCCTGAAGCGGCCATGCACGCCAGAATGAAGCCTTGGGGGCCGTCCAGAAAACCACGTCGAACTATGTAGTGGCGTACAAAGGTCCAGCTGGCATGACCAGCAATACCCGGCAAGCTGGTTGTCTTGCCCTTGGCCTGCATTTGACGCGCCGCATCCGAGGAGTAGCGGTTGATCTTGTCAATAAAGACTTCAAGACTGGCGTAGGGGTAATGCAGAAAATGACCATCCAGAATCAGGACGGGATGCTCGGTCTGCACGCTTTCATGGACTTTGGCATCGTTAAAGCGGGCGGTGCCACGCTTGAACAGACGCAGAACCCGGTCTGGCCACCAACCACTATGGCGCATCCACCGGCCTGCGAATTCTGACAGACGGGCAATCCGATAAGCCGTACCACGCGGTTGAGCCATTTCCTGCTGAATCAACTGTGCCAGCTCGGGGGTAACACGCTCATCCGCATCAATGGATAGCACCCACTCGCCCGTGGCCTGATCCAGCGCCCGATTCTTCTGCGGCCCAAAGCCAGGCCAATCCGGGGTGACCGTGACTTTCGCCCCCATGGACCGGGCGATTTCCACGGTCTCATCCGTGCTGCCCGAGTCCACCACAATGATCTCGTCCGCAAAGGCCACCGATTCCAGACAAGCGCGGATATGCGCCTGCTCGTTTTTGGTAATCAGGATCACGGACAGGCGCTTGCCGGAACTGGACACGGCGCTTTGTTCTACTTCTGTCGTTGACGACGACGCCATGCTTTCCACCTGTTGAAAATCGGACCAATCACGGGATGTACCGCGACATTCAGCCTGCGCCCCACCGAGACGCCTGTCGTATCACGCACGGCGAAGCGGTAAATATGCAATGGATCGCTACCGGGCTGGTTGGAGCCAAAGGCGCGCGTCGTGTACAGATAGCGGAAACCTGCCTGCTGGGCGACCTGTACGTAATCCGGATCAAAATAGCCTTGCGGCCAACAGAGCTGATCGGAGACCGTGCCCATATTGGCCATCAAGGTCTTGCGGGACTGATCCAGCTCCCAACGCATCTTGTCGTTCTTTTGGTCGCGTTGTTCACTCAAGTCCCAGCGAGTATGCGTGTGAGTATGGCTGTGGAACTCGAACACGCCATCAGCCTGCATGGCGTGGATTTCACTCCAGCGCAAAATAACCTCGTCGCTACGGCCTTGCTCGATGCGCGCCTCACATTCCCGATGATCCGGACACTCCGGCACGTCCTGACCCTGACCCAGATAAGGGCGCACAGGCCCCTCATTGATCCAGCTTGTTACCAGGAAAATCACGGCATTGAAGCCATATTTTTTCAGCAAGGGATAGGCGTAGACCCAGTTATCCAGGTAGCCATCATCAAAGGTAATCAGTACCGATTTGGGCGGTACGCCCTGCCCTTGCAAATGGCCGACGAATTGCTCGGTTGTCAGGCTGGTCCAGCCGTTTTTCTTCAACCATTGCAAATGCTGCTCGAAATGCTCGGGACTGGCATTGATCATGCCCCCTTCCGGGGTGACATGGTGGTACATCATGACGGGCACAGTGCTTGCCACTTTCATCCCTGAAGCTCCTTTAACCAGCGGTAGTAAGCGCTTTCCAGACGGTCGCCCATGGCGACGGGGGTAAAGCGCTCGTCGCTACGACAAAACAGGCGGCCTGCGGCCCCCATGTCCTGACGCAGCTGTGGATTCTGAATCAATTGTTCTATGGCAGCACACCAGGCCTGCTTATCGTGTACATCCGCCAGCAAACCGCTACGGCCTTCCTGCAATACCTCGGGCACACCGCCTATGCGACTGCCCACCACGGGAATGCCAGCGCAGCCCGCTTCTACAAATACAGTGCCCGAGGCTTCCATATGGGTCGCCAAGGCAAAAACATCCAGATTGGGCAGAATTGAGGGCACATCTGAACGAGCGCCCAGCATATGAATCCGCTCCTGCAACCCCAGCTCTGCGATCAGGGCCTGCAACTGCTCATAGCCCGGCGAGCCGCCCCCCACCAGCACCAAGTGCAATTGAGGATAGCGATCAAACAAGGGCTGCATGGCAGCGATCAGCTCATGATGGCCTTTTTCGCGCCGCAATACAGCAACGCAACCTACCAGCAAGGTATCAGACGCCAGACCCAGCTCGGCACGCAAATCCAGGGCCGGTGCCGAATCAATCACGCTGGGATCAACACAAGGGTAGACCACCTGAACATGCTCGGGTTTCACACCGCGCTCGATCAAGTGATCGCGCACATAGTCGCTGGGCGTAATGACTCGCTTGGGCACGATGGTGTAAGACATCAGGGAGCCCACTTTCTTGGCCAGATGGCGCGTGCGCACAATCAAGGGGGTCCCCGCCAAGCGCCCGGCCACACCGGCCAGCATGGTGTCGCGGCGGCTATGGCTGTTCAGCACATCAAACTGGCCTTGGCGCAAAACCCGACGCAACTGGCGCACACCGCGCATATAGTTGGCCGGACCATCCATCAACAGGGTATGGACAACAAAACCCTCGTCGCGCAGGCGCTCGGTCAACTGGGCATGGGGTTGGCAGGCGGCCTCCACCTGATGCCCCCGCTCGCGCAAAATGCGCATGGCGCGCAGGATGTAGTTTTCCTGACCGCCAAAGCTGGTGGCGGCTTCCGAGTGCAGAATGCGCAAGGGCCTCATCGGTAGCTGATCTCCACCTCGTGCGTGGCATCCCAGTCTTCCAGCTGTTCCAGCAAGGAATCTGCCAAACGGACACGCCATTGCGGGCCCAACTGCACGACGCACTCGTAATCAGGACGCTGCAATTGCACTTCAACCGGCACACCGCCCTGCTGCTCGGCGCGGTGTGGCGCCAGCAAGGTTTGCAGGCGCTGTGCGTCGGCATTATTGTTCAGACCGATGCTCAGGCAACTGGCACGGGCTTCACGGGCCAGTTGCAAGTCGAAAATAGCGTCGGCATTGATGCGCAAGCCGCCAGTGTAATCGTCGTTGCTGACCTTGCCCTGGATGATGATCAACTGGTCTTCTTTCAGACGCTGGCGGTGCTCTTCAAACAGTTCATTGAAGATAGCCACTTCCAGCTGCGCCGAGCCGTCATCCAGCATGGCGTACAGCATCTTGCCACGACGTGTCATGCGTACACGCACGGCCGACAGCACGCCGGCAAACCACTGCGGGCTGCGCGAGGCTTCCAGACGTGCCAAAGGTGTTGGTGCGAAACGGCGGACTTCATCACGCCAGGCATCAAACAAGTGACCGCTGAAGTAAAAGCCTAGCGCCGTCTTTTCCTGACGCAAGCGATCTTGCAGGCTCCAGGGGGCTACTTTCGCAACCTCGCCTTCCACAATATCGTTGGAGTCGTCATCAAACAGCGAGGACTGGTTGGCGCTACGTTCGGCCTGTTCGGCAGCTTCCGTAGCCGCGCCGATACTGGCCAGCAAGGCAGCGCGGTTTTCATCAATCGTGTCAAAAGCACCTGCGCGCACCAAGGCTTCAATCGTGCGCTTGTTCACCTGATGGCGGTCCACACGACGGCAGAAGTCAAACAGGCTGGTGAAAGGACCGCCTTGCTTGCGCGCATCCACAATCGCTTCAACCGCAGCCTGACCCGTCCCTTTCACGGCACCCAGGCCATAACGCATGGTGCGAGGCGGCAAGCCTTTTTCCGTATAGCTGTCCTGCACAGGCTCAAAGCGATAGTTGGACGCATTGATATCCGGCGGCAGAACTTCCACGCCATTAGCCAGCGCGTCTTTCCAGAAAATCTGTACCTTGTCGGTATCGTCCATATCGGACAATAAGGTCGCGGCCAGGAACTCGGCCGGATGGTGAGCTTTCAGCCAGGCCGTGTGATAGGCAATCAGGGCGTAAGCAGCGGAGTGACTCTTGTTAAAGCCGTAGCCCGCAAACTTTTCCATCAGGTCAAACAGCTTGACCGCCAATTCAGGGTCGTGGCCTTTCTTGACCGCCCCTTCCTCGAACAGGACCCGGTGCTTGGCCATTTCCTCGGGCTTTTTCTTGCCCATGGCACGACGCAGCAAGTCGGCACCACCCAGCGAGTAGCCACCGATAATCTGCGAGATCAGCATCACCTGTTCCTGGTAGACGATCACCCCGTAGGTACTGCTCAGGGTGCTCTCCAGATCCGGGTGGAAATAATCCACTTCAGCCCGACCGTGTTTCCGGTTCACGAAGTCCACCACCATGCCCGACTCCAGCGGCCCCGGACGATACAGGGCCAGCATGGCGATAATGTCTTCAAAAGTGGAAGGTCGCAGACTGCGCAACAGCTCTTTCATCCCGCGCGATTCCAGCTGGAACACGGCGGTGGTATTGCCCTCGCACAGAATCTTGTAGGAAGCGTCGTCATCCAATGGCAAAGCCATGATGTCGAAATCACGTTTGTCCGCATTGAACTGGCGCACATAGCGCACGGCCCAATCCAGAATGGTCAGGTTACGCAGACCCAGAAAGTCGAACTTGACCAGACCCGCGGCCTCCACGTCGTCCTTGTCGTATTGCGACACGGCGTTGGCATCAGGGCCGGACTGGGCGTACAGCGGGCAGAAATCGATCAACTTGCCAGGCGCAATCAGGACGCCCCCGGCGTGCATGCCCACGCTACGGGTCAGGCCTTCCAAGGGGCGGGCCAGGTCGATCAGGGCTTTGACTTCCTCGTCGTTCTCGTAACGCTCGCGGAAAGCAGGCTCATCGGCCAGCGCACGTTCCAGCGTCCAGGGATCGGCAGGGTTGAACGGAATCAGTTTGGACAAGCCATCGCACAGGCTGTAGGGCAGCTCCAGCACGCGGCCTACGTCGCGCACCACCGCTTTCGCACCCAGAGTACCGAATGTGGCGATCTGGCTGACGGCCTGACGGCCATATTTCTGCTTAACGTAATCAATAACGCGTTCGCGGTTGTCCTGGCAAAAGTCCACGTCAAAGTCAGGCATGGAAACCCGCTCGGGGTTCAGGAAACGTTCGAACAGCAAGTCATAGCGCAAGGGGTCCAGGTCGGTAATCCCCATGCTGTAAGCCACCAGAGAACCCGCCCCCGATCCTCGACCCGGTCCTACGGGCACGCCATTATGTTTACCCCAGTTGATGAAGTCCGCCACGATCAGGAAGTAACCGGGGAACCCCATGGAAATAATGGTGTTGCACTCCCACATCAAGCGTTCTTCGTAGGTGGGGCGTTGCTTCTCGCGCTCCTCGGGGTCGGCATACAACTGCTTCAAGCGGATTTCCAGACCATCTTTGGCCTGCTGAATCAGGAAGTCGCCCAGCGACATGCCATCGGGCGTAGGAAAGTCGGGCAAATAAGGTTTACCCAGTTCCAGTTCCAGGTTGCAACGCTTGGCAATTTCCAGCGTGTTTTCCAGCGCAGACGGCACATCCGCAAATCGCTGCTGCATTTCGTCCGAGCTAAGAAAGTACTGCTCTTGCGTAAAACGCTTCACACGCTTGGGGTTAGCCAGTTGCTCGCCTTCGGCAATACACACCCGCACTTCGTGCGCGCGGAAATCGTCCGGTGCAATAAACTGAATAGGGTGCGTGGCCACGACGGGCAGGTCCATCTCGGCGGCCAAACGCATGGCAGCCTGTACGTACTGCTCGTCGCCGTCAGCACCGCTACGCTGCAACTCAATATAGAAAGCGCCAGGGAACAGATTTTCCCAATGACGGGCACAATCACGGGCCAATTCCAGATTGCCATCGGCCAGAGCCTGGCCTACATCGCCCATCCGTCCACCGGACAGGGCAATCAGACCACTGCATTCTTTCAGCCAGGCGCGTTGTACTTCTGCCCGCCCCTTGTACTGGTTGCCCAGCCAGGCACGGGTCAGAATGTCGCACAGACTCAGGTAACCGGCCTCGTTTTGCACCAGCAACAACAAGCGCGACGGTTTTTCGCGGTCTTCCTCGTTCTGCAGCCAGATATCACAACCCATGATGGCTTTCAGCCCGGCTTTACGCGCCGAGGTATAGAACTTGATCTGCCCAAACAAGTTGCACAAATCCGTCAAAGCCAATGCAGGCTGCCCATAGGCCTGCGCTTTTTTGATCATTTCGGGAATACGGGCGATGCCGTCCACCACGGAGAACTCCGAGTGGGATCGCAAATGGACAAAGGAAGGGGTGGTTTCGCTCATGATGGAATTGTACTTAAGCCAATAGACATTGGTGACCCTGAAGCGATGCTCAGGGTGAATAAGGGCAGGCAATATGTTTCGATTGGTTCACATCTCGCTGAACGACAAACGCACAATCACCCGCCCCCTGCCGACCAATACCAAAATAACAAACAATCTAGCGCTGCAAGGCAGCCCAGGCTTTTTCCAGACGCTTGACCGAGACAGGCATGGGGGTGCGCAGTTCCTGGGCAAACAAGGACACACGCAATTCCTCCAGCATCCAGCGGAAGTCCCGCAAGCCGCTATCGGTCGCGCCTTTCAGCGCTGCCACGGCACGCTGATACTTCGTCAGCAAGACCGACATATCCTGCATCAAGCGTTGGTCGCGGGCCGGATCGGCACGTAACTTGTCCACCCGAGTTTGTACGGCTTTCAAATAGCGTGGCATATGCGCCAGCTGCGCGTATTCATTGCTTTCCAGAAACAAAGTGGGCATCAGGACATTCAATTGCTGCTGTATGTCTTTCAAAGCCTCGGGATGGGCTTTGATTTGCGCCAGTTTCTTCTGGGCAGCGCTCCACTCATTCAGAATCTGCCCAGCCAGACGCGCCACTTCCTGAGCGACCAGACCCAGACGGCTGCGCCCCTCCTGCACGCGGGCCTCGAACTCGGCCTGATTCTTGGGCCAGGGCTCCATCATGCAGGACTGCTCCAGGGCCACATCAATAATCTGGTCACGCAATTGTTCCTGCGTCCCCAGGTTGATGTACAGCATGCTGATACGTGTCAGATCCGTAATGTTCTTTTCCAGAAAGCGCACCTGCTCACGCAGGGCCAAACGGAACAAGCGGCGCAAACCCTGGCGGTGCTGACGCTGGGCCTGAGCCGGATCGTCAAATACATCCAGATCACAATGGGTTTTCTTGTCGATCAAGGCCGGGTAGCCAATAAAACTGCGACCTTTACGCTTGATTTCCATCAGCTCGGGCAGTTCGCCAAAGCTCCAGCTGGTCAGTTGCTCGTGATCCAGCACTTGCGCCACCTGCTCGTCGCTGGCGGCCATTTGCTGGAAGGAGGCCTGGGCCTGACGGCCATGCTCGGCCTTGAGCTGATCCAGATTACGCCCGCCTGACAACATGCGGCCATGCTCGTCAATCACCCGGAAGTTCATGAACAAGTGCGTCGCCAAGGTTTCAGGCTTGAAATCGCTGCGTTGGGGCCGTTGCTTGAGCTGTTGCCACATATCCTGGGAAATCGCATCCAGCAGGCTCATGCCTGGATCGGAAGCTTTCTCAAACCAGCGTTGGTGGAAGGCCGCGGCGTAATCCGGCAGCGGCACGCAATGGCGACGGATACGCTGTGGCAAGGACTTCAGCAAAGCCAGCACTTTTTCCTTCAGCATGCCAGGCACCAGCCACTCGCAACGGGCGGCTTCGATCTGGTTCAGGGCAAACAAGGGGACGCTCAAGGTCACGCCATCGCGCACCGAACCCGGCTCGAAGTGATAATCCAGCGCCATCTTCACGCCCTGCCATTCGACCGAGCGCGGGAAAACCTCGGTGGTGATACCGGCTGCGTCGTGCTGCATCAGCTCGTCACGGTTCAGCTCCAGGCCCTTGGCCTCTTCCTTGGATAAACCCTTGAACCACTTTTCCAAGGTGGCAGTTTGGTACACGTCCTTGGGAATACGCTGATCGTAAAACGCGTAGATCAGTTCCTCGTCCACCAGAATATCGGGGCGACGCGATTGGTGCTCCAAACGCTCCACTGCCTGAATCTGCTGACGGTTATGACGCAGAAAAGGCAGGTTGGAATCGATCTCGCCCGGCACCAGGGCTTGGCGCAAGAACAACTCGCGCGCCTGCACCGGGTCAATGCGACCAAAGTGAATGCGACGGCCACTGTAAATCAGCAAGCCATACAAGGTAGCGCGCTCATTGGCCACCACCTGACCGGCTTTCTTCTCCCAGCGCGGATCGCCCCAGGTTTTGCGCAGCAAATGAGCACCGACTTTTTCAATCCACTGCGGCTCGATACGCGCCACGCAGCGGGCAAAGAGTCGCGTGGTTTCCATCAGCTCGCCCGCCAGAATCCAGCGGCCTGCTTTCTTGACCAGCTTGGAGCCGGGGTGAATCACAAAGCGCAATTCGCGCGTGCCTTGGTAGACGCCGGTTTCTTCGCTCTTGTAGCCAATATTGCCGATCAAACCCGTCAGCAAGGCCAGATGCACCTGCTCATACGTAGCTGCCGAGGGGTTGGCGACCCAGCGCTGTTCCTGCACCAGACTGCGCAATTGGGTGTGAACATCCCGCCATTCACGAATACGCAGGGGGGACAGCAAAGCCTGTTTGACGCTATTGGCAAATTTGCGCTGCGAGCTTTGTTCCTGCGACAGCTCTTCCAGCCAGTTCCATAGCTTCACATAGGACAGGAACTCGGACTTGTCGTCATTGAAACGAGCGTGGGCCTGATTGGCCGCTTCCCGCTCGTGCACAGGACGATCACGCGGATCTTGCACGGACATGGCCGAGGCCACAATCAGCATTTCCGTCAAACAATGATGCTCGTGACCCGCCAGAATCATGCGGGCCACACGCGGGTCCACAGGCAGCTTGGCCAGAGAACGGCCTACTTTGGTCAGGCGCTGCTGTTCATCCAGCGCTCCCAACTCTTGCAGAATCTGATAGCCATCGGCAATCGCACGACCCGTGGGCGGCTCCACAAAGGGGAAGGTTTCCACATCGTCCAGATGCAAAGCCTTCATGCGCAGAATCACCGATGCCAGCGAGGAACGCAGAATCTCGGGATCCGTAAAGGGGGGCCGGCTCTTGAAGTCCTGCTCGTCATACAGACGAATACAGATACCGGGGCCAATACGACCGCAACGCCCTGCCCGCTGACTGGCCGAGGCCTGGCTGATCGCTTCAATACGCAGCTGCTCGACCTTGTTACGCCAGGAGTAGCGCTTGATACGCGCCAGTCCGCTATCGACCACAAAGCGTATGCCGGGTACGGTCAAGGAGGTTTCAGCCACGTTGGTCGCCAGCACTACACGACGCGCATTGCCTTTGGGGCGGAAAATACGTTCCTGATCCGCCTGCGACAGACGCGCAAACAAAGGCAGGATCACCGTATTGATGGGCTTTTCTTTTTCCAGTGCCTCAGTCGCTTCACGAATTTCGCGCTCGCCGGGCAGGAACACCAGAATATCGCCAGTACCGTGTCGGGCGCACTCCTGCACGGCGTCCACAATACCTTGCATCAGATCCCGCTCTTCTTCGGAGGCAGAGCGGCGTTCCTCAGTATCGACCAAGGCCGGGTCCAGAATCGGGCGATACACAATATCGACGGGATACAGACGGCCCGATACTTCGATCACTGGCGCCTTCTTGCCCTTGTGGGCAAAGTGCTGCGCGAAACGCTCGGCATCAATCGTGGCCGAGGTAATGATCAGCTTCAGATCCGGACGCCGTGGCAGCAGCTGCTTTAAAAAGCCCAGCAGAAAGTCGATGTTCAGACTGCGTTCATGGGCCTCGTCAATAATGATGGTGTCGTAGCGGCTTAATAAAGGATCGCGCTGGGACTCGGCCAGCAAGATCCCGTCCGTCATCAATTTGATGGCCGAGCGCGGTCCGGTCTTGTCATTAAAGCGGATTTGGTACCCTACCCAGTCACCGATTTCCGATTGCAGCTCCTGGGCAATACGTTTGGCGACCGAGGTGGCGGCCAGACGGCGCGGTTGGGTATGGCCAATAATCTTGCCCTGCAGGCCACGGCCCAGCTCCAGACAGATTTTAGGTAATTGGGTGGTTTTGCCCGAGCCGGTTTCACCACACACAATGACCACCTGATGGTCTTTGATCGCCTGCGCAATTTCGGCCCGTCGGGCGCTGACTGGCAGGTCATCAGGGTACGAAATTGTTGGTAAAGAGTGTGGGTTTTCAGTCAATTCGTCGGACTCGTGCATGAAAGGTAGTTTCTGGTACAGACATCATTATAATTTTGGCTTGAAACCATTTGGACGCAAAGATCCCCCGCAATGAACACAGACATCCCCGACTCGTACAACGCCATCGAACCACCTGATGAATCCCAGGCACAATTTGTGCGATGGTTCAGGGAAGTGGCGCCTTATGTACACGATTTTCGTGGCAAGACGTTCGTGGTGGCCTTTGGGGGCGAGCTCATCAACGATGGACTGCTCTACACCCTGATCCCGGACTTGTCGCTGCTGTCGGCGCTGGGCATCAAGCTGGTGCTGGTGCATGGCTCACGTCCCCAGGTCAATGAGCAACTGCGCCTGAAAGGCGAAACCACGCAATTTGGTCGCGGTACCGAGCCGACCAGTGCGGTCGCTCTGGAATGCGCCAAGGAAGCTGCCGGTGAAATTCGCCTGGATATTGAAGCGGCCTTCAGCCAGGGTTTGCCCAACACCCCCATGTCACACGCCCAGATTCGCATCATTTCGGGCAACTTTGTGACCGCGCGTCCTGTAGGCGTGATTGATGGCCTGGACTTCAAGCATTCTGGCGCGGTACGCAAACTGGACGTGGACGCCATGCGGCTGATCATGAGCCAAGGAGCGCTTATTCTACTCTCCCCATTGGGTTTTTCCCCAACTGGTGAGGCCTTTACCCTGGACATGGAGGATCTGGCCACCAGCACGGCCATCGCCCTGCGTGCCGAAAAACTGATTTTCCTGACCCCGGAGCATATCGGGCACTCCAATAATCTGGATATTGACTCGGAACTTGCCCGTGCCGATGCCGACTCCCTGCTGGCCTCGGGCAAGCTGGACGAGGACTGCTCCACCTTCCTGCGCTACGCCTCACAAGCGGTCAAACGCGGGATTGCCCGTGCACACCTGGTGCCCTACAAGCAGGACGGCAGCATTTTGCTGGAAATCTTCACCCACGACGGGGTGGGCACCATGGTGGTGGAAGACACACTGGACGATTTGCGCCCGGCCAATCTGGACGATGTGGGTGCGATTGTGCAACTGATCGAGCCACTGGAAATTGACGGCACACTGGTACCACGAGGCCGCTCTGTTATTGAACGTGAAGTGGAGCAATTCACGGTTCTGGAGCACGACGGCATTATTTATGGCTGTGTCGCCCTGATTCCCTACGAGGCAGAAAGCATGGCCGAGATGGCCTGTTTGATCGTGCACCCGGAATGGCAAGGCTCGGGCGAAGGCGAAATCCTGCTGCGCCACACGGAAGCCAAAGCTCGTGCGGCTGGCTTCAAGCGTCTGTTCGTGCTGACCACCCGTACCTCTCACTGGTTCATCAAGCGTGGTTTTGTGCAAGGTGGCGTGTCGGATCTGCCCAAGGGCAAGCAGTCGCATTACAACCGTTCGCGCAACAGCATGGTCTTTATTAAAAAGCTGTAAGCCGGTTTGACCCTCCTGCGCCCCTAAGTACAATACGCCCATCCAAGCATTTGATTGAAAAGGAACACATATGGCACGCATGATTCACTGTGTGAAGCTGAAACAGGAAGCCGAGGGCCTGGAGTTTCCACCCTACCCCGGCGAGCTGGGCACCAAGATCTGGCACTCGATCTCCAAACAGGCCTGGGCCAACTGGATGGACGTGCAAACCCGTCTGGTGAACGAGAACCGTCTGAACCTGGCTGACGCCCGTGCCCGCACGTATTTGAAAGAACAGATGGAACAGTATCTGTTTGAAGACAAGGACGTGGAAGCCGACGGTTTTACCGCTCCCAGCGCCTAAGCCCCCTTCCAGATCAAACACCTGACCCCCTGAGCATGGCCTTCATGCTCAGGGGTTTCTTTATTTCTGCGCACTTTTCCAGCCCTCTCCAGCATCAGCACCTTTGCAGCAAGCCCCCTGAATACGTAAACAAATGAAACGCATCGCGATACTTTCGTTTCCGACTGGTCAAAAATCAAAAGAAATGCGCGTTTTCTACAGTTATTCCTACTCCTAAGGCACAAAATCACGGCTGGCTTGATGGACACGTGGGGTGCCCAGGCAAGGGGTGGAAGCGCAGTACAAACACAGGAATAACGCTGGTCGGGACATGCCCTTCCAGAATGCAGCCGCCATACCCTGGTCTATCCCTACGCCGACCCAATACTGGCTGAGCTACCCAATGGCCAGACGGGCTTTATCTCGAAGC
Source organism: Alcaligenes faecalis (assembly GCF_009497775.1). Lineage (NCBI taxonomy): Bacteria > Pseudomonadati > Pseudomonadota > Betaproteobacteria > Burkholderiales > Alcaligenaceae > Alcaligenes > Alcaligenes faecalis. The sequence continues at coordinate 1,248,630 of NZ_CP031012.1, read as the reverse complement.
CCCTGTCTGAGCAGCCCGGCACGCCCCCATTACCGTGTCCCTGTACAGCACAGCCGCTTACTTGCTTTACCCACAGGAAAAGAAGTTCATGTGCCGCCTAGACCTACCCGAGATTGATCAGTACTCGACCCACTTACGCCTGTGGCTGGTCAATCTCAGTTATTTACAGGTTTTGTATGGGTCCGAGTTTCATGCTTTTGTGCTCAATACGGTGCAACAAAGGCTGCTGGACTGCGGGCTAAGCGCAGACGAGATCTTTATCCAGGGGGATTTTGTCCTGATTGCCTTGAAGCACTTGGGCAAACAGAATCGCTTTCAGCGCACCCACCCCAATGCCTTGGCCCAATTGCTGGGCGCAGCGCTGGAGTGCGACCCCATCGCCCAGGATGAACACCGTATCTATCTGCATACCCAGATGGCTTACCACTACGACAGCCGTCAATACGACACGGACCTGCTTCACCCTCCGGCCCCCAACCCCTGCTCTCACAACCATCCGGCGACACTGGCCTCCTGGCACAAGGTTTGGGCCAAGACCTACCGGGACGATATGTGCCTGGCGGTCCGCATGCTGGACGATTTGCAAAACGGTCTGCTGGCCCTGGCCTTTCAGCCGCTCTATCACCTGGGTGACAAGCACAAGAACAAAGACTTTTATGAAGAAGCACTGATTCGCCACCCCAGCGGGGCCGACTATGCCTTGCCCGAGGCCATTGCCGCCCTGGAGCGACTGGGACTGATTTCCCGCCTGGATCGCAGCGTCTTGGGAAGTGTGGTTGAGCTCTTGAGCACCAAGCCCACTCTGTGCCTGGGGGCCAATTTGTCTGCCGGTTCCTTGCAGGATGATTTGTGGTGGCAAGACCTGTTCAGCTATCTGGATAGCCGTCCCGATGTGGCCCAACGTCTGATTCTGGAAGTCACGGAAACCGGTACGATTGCGCACAAACCAACAGCGCTCCGGCTGATTGCCCAGCTACAAAATCTGGGCGTACGGATTGCCCTGGATGATACGGGCTCGGGCAATAGCACCCTGGCCTTTCTGGCGCAGACGCATGCCGACATCATCAAGATTGACCGCTCTATTTTGCTACGGGCACGCAGCCCCGGACAGCCTGCGCACTTGCTACGCAACCTGGTGAATGTCTGTGCCGATTACTGCCCGTATGTGGTGATTGAAGGCGTGGAGGACGAGGCTGATCTGGAGTTCGTTCGCCAATCTGGCGCGCACGGCGTACAAGGTTTTTTACTGGCCATGCCCACACTGACGCCGCCCTGGCTGGATTCGCCTGCAGCCATTACGGTGCACGATGCGGTCGTCGTCCGCACCCAGTTCTACCCTGGGCAAGCACTGCAAGGCTATGGCTTCGGCTTCTGATACCTGGTCCTGCCCGTCAATCAAAGAGCTGCTACGTTTTCATCGCCCCAAAAGCAAACAAGCCCTGCATGAAACCATGCAAGGCTTGAAGCAAGAAGGCCTGGATCGGAATCAGACTTTATCGTCGGATTCCGGCTCGGGCAAAGGCTCACCACGTGCAGTACGTTCGGTGTTCTTCACACCGGTGTGGCGTACATCGTCACCACGCACCATGTAGATCACGCGTTCAGCCATGTTCTTGGCGTGGTCACCAATGCGCTCCAGCGCACGGGCGATAAAGATCAGGTCAATGGAATGCGAGATCGTGCGTGGGTCTTCAATCATGTAAGTGATGATGTGACGCAGCGAACCCTTCCATTCACGATCCACTTCCTTGTCGCTGCGCACAATCTGTGCCGCGTGCACGGCGTCCTGGCGCGCAAAGGCGTCCAGCACATCGTTGATCATGCCAGCGACCGAGGAGCTCATGTGACGCAGCTCCACCACAGGCTCGTAGCCAGCGGTGCCTTCGTGCAGACGGCGAGCCATCTTGGCAATGCGCTCGGCCTCGTCCCCGCAGCGTTCCATATCGGTCAGCATTTTGGAGATGGACAGCAACATGCGCAGGTCAATGGCGGTGGGTTGATTACGGGCGATCAGGTTGGTGATGCGCTCGTCAATCTCCACCTCCAGGCGGTTGATTTCTTTTTCACGCTCGCGAACCTGATCGACCAGCGACATATCCCCTGATTGCAGGGCTTCGGTCGCACTCCGTACCATCGATTCGACAATACCGCCCATCTGCAAAAACAGCGAACGGGTGGCCTCCAGATCGGAGTGAAACTGCTTATTGGTATGTTCGTTCATAGTGGCCTTCTGTAACAGCAAAATGGCTCGCGCCAGCGCTTAATCCGTGCATAGATTAAGCACCGATTATGACAGAGACATTAAAATTCAGAAACCGTCGCCAGACAGGGTACGCACACCCTGTTGACCGGCAATCAAGGCCACGCTGGCTGGAGCAATCGCGAACAGGCCACAGCACACCACACCGGGCATATTGTTGATCTGGGCTTCCAGAGCCGCCGGGTCGGCAATCGACAAACCGGACACGTCCAGAATCAGGCCACCGTTATCGGTCACAAAGCCCGTACGCTCGACGGGATTACCGCCCAAGGCACGCAATTGGCGAGCCACGGCATTCTTGGCCATGGGGATCACTTCCACCGGCAAGGGGAAGGCGCCCAGACGATCCACCAGCTTGGAGTCGTCCACAATACACAGGAACTTGTCCGAGACCGAGGCCACGATTTTCTCGCGGGTCAGTGCACCGCCCCCACCTTTGGTCATATTCAGACCAGCGTCGATTTCGTCCGCACCATCCACATACCAGTCCATACGTTCGATGGTGTTCAGGTCTTGCACGGCAATACCCAGACTTTGCAGGCGAGCGGTAGAACGCTCCGAACTGGAAGCAGCAGCCTTGAAGGCATGCTTGTGTGCCGCCAGGGCGTCAATAAACAGATCAACCGTAGAACCCGTACCCACACCCAGAATGGAATCAGGGGTCAGGAAAGGAAGGACGTAGTCAACTGCGGCCTGGGCCACCTGTTGTTTGAGTTCGGATTGTGTGTACATGGCAGATATAAAAATCGGGGGGCTTGGCCCCCCTTGGTTTACTTAAGAAAACGAGCGGCAAATTTGCCTTCGTTGAAACCCACGCTGACCTCGCCCTCGGGCGTAATCAGCAAGGGGCGGCGCACCAGCGCCGGAAACTCGGCAATCAAGGCCAGCCATTGGGCGTCGTCCTGCGGCTCTTTACGTTCCGCAGGCAGATTACGCCAGGTCATGGAAGCACGGTTGACCAGCTTGGGCCAGCCGCCCAGCTCCTGCGCCCATTGTTGCAAGCGGGCCGCTTCCAAGGGATGTTCGCGGTAATCCACAAAGTTCAAAGGCAGACCGTTTTGCTCAAACCAGGCCATCGCCTTTTGGCAGGTGCTGCAATTTTTCAAACCATACATCGTGAACACGGCAAAACTCCTTATCAATCAGGCGCGACGCTCGCGGCGTACCTGCAAGCGACTGGCGACCACAACAAAAATACCAATCACCAAAATCAGCAGCGTCGCCAAAGCGTTGATCTCGGGCTTGAGGCCCAAGCGTACGCGCGAAAACACTTCCACCGGCAAGGTGGTAAAGCCCGGACCGGACAGGAAAGAGGCAATCACCACATCGTCCAGCGACAGGGTAAAGGCCAGCAACCAGGCGGCCATCAGGGCAGGCACGATCGAGGGCAGGACTACCTGAAAAAACGCCTTCAAGGGAGTGGCACCCAAATCCAGAGCCGCCTCTTCCTGAGAGCGATCCAGCTCACGCATGCGCGATTGCAGAATCACGGTCGCGTAAGCAGTACACAACACCACGTGCCCAATCCAGATGGTGAAAATACCGTTCTGTTCCGGCCAGCCAAACAGGGAGTTCAGCTCCACAAACATCAGCAGCAGGGAGATACCCAGCACCACTTCCGGGATGACCAGCGGTGCGCTGACCAAACCAATGTACAGAGCAAAACCCTTGAAGCGTCCCATACGGGCCAGCACATAAGCGGCCCAGGTGCCCAGGATGGTGGCCATGGTGGCCGTCAGCACGGCAATCAGGAAAGACAGCTTGGCGGCGCTCAGCAAAGCCTTGTCCTGAAACAGAGACTCGTACCAGCGGAAAGAAAAACCCGACCAGGACGTCATGATGGCCGATTCATTAAATGAAAAGACGATCAGGAACAGAATGGGGATGTACAGAAAACCAAAACCCAGCGTCAGGACGATGGCACGCAACCAGGGATTAGGCTTGGTCATGAGCGGCCTCCCCGTTGCGCTTCCATTTGTCGCATCTGGCTGTACTGGAAGAAAATCAAAGGAATGATCAGCAGCAAGACCATCACGCAGGTCACGGCAGCGGCCATGGGCCAGTCTGCGTTATTGAAGAACTCGGTCCACATGACGCGGCCCATCATCAGGGTATCGGCCCCGCCCAGCATTTCCGGAATCACGTACTCGCCCACAGCCGGGATAAATACCAGCATGGCACCGGCAATCACGCCGGACATGGACATGGGCAAAGTGATGTGCCAGAAGGCCGACCAAGGGCGAGCGCCCAGATCGTAAGCGGCTTCCAGCATGCGCATATCCAGCTTCACCAGATTGGCGTACAGCGGCAGGATGAAAAACGGCAGATAGGCGTAGATCAAACCGATATAGACGGCCAGATCGGTGCGATAGATTTCCAGCGGCGCATCAATAATGCCTATCCACAGCAAGACCTGATTGAGCAGGCCGTCGCCACGCAAAATGCCTACCCAGGCATAGACGCGCAGCAGCATGGAGGTCCAGAACGGCAGGATCACCGCCAGCAACAGCAGGCTGCGCACGGCCGGAGAGGAACGCGCGATGTAGTAAGCCACCGGGTAGCCGATCAGGATACAAAAGATCGTGGTGACGGCGGCCATCTTCAGCGAACTGACGTAGGTGGCCAAATACAGATTGTCGCTGAACAGCAGGATATAGCCGCGCAGGTTCAGGACAAAGGAAATGCTTTCCTCGGCGAACTGGGCCAAGGGCGTATACGGCGGCACCCCGAAATCAAGATCGGCAAAACTGATCTTGAGCACGAGCAAAAACGGCACCAGCAGAAACAGGATCATCCACAGGAATGTGGGTGCGACCACCAGTGTGCGACTGGTGGGCAGCAGTTTGCGCCAGGACAGGTTCTTCATGTGCTCAGTACCGTTGCGCTGTCGTCGGACCAGGACACGTAGACTTCTTCGTCCACGCCGGGAGCATCTGGCTGGGCCAAGGTGCCGCTAGGCATTTGCGCTTCGATCAGCATGCCCGCATCCAGACGAATCTGGTAACGGGTGTAGCTGCCCATCCAGGACACGTGGGTCACAATGCCGTGGCCCCAGTTGGTGTCTTCGGAAGGCAATTCACGGCTCACCTTGATCTGCTCGGGACGGATGGACACATACACGTCCATGCCCAGCGGTTCGCTGATCCCGTGGCTGACATACAAGGGGCGGTTTAATTCTTCGCACTCGATATGAACGTGATCGGGCTCGTCCACCGTCACCACGCCGGTGAACAGATTGGTAGAACCGATAAAACCCGCTACAAAGCGCGAGTTCGGGAAGGAGTACACATCGTAAGGCGTACCGGACTGGATGATCTGCCCGTCAGACATCACGGCCAGTCGGCTGGCCATGGTCATGGCTTCTTCCTGGTCGTGGGTCACCATGATGCAGGTCACCCCAACGCGCTCCAGAATCTTGACCAGCTCAATCTGGGTTTTCTGACGAATCTGCTTGTCCAGGGCGGACATGGGTTCGTCCAGCAAGAGCAGCTTGGGACGTTTGACCAGACTACGCGCCAGGGCCACACGTTGTTGCTGGCCGCCCGACAACTGGCTGGGCTTGCGGCGCGAAAAACCGGCCATCTGCACCAGATCCAGCGCTTCAAACACGCGCTCGTGAATTTCGTTGCGGGGCACGCCTTCCTGCTTCAAGCCGAAAGCCACATTAGCCTCGACCGACATGTGCGGGAACAGTGCATAGGACTGGAACATCATATTGACCGGCCGCCGGTAAGGCGGCAGGTCGGTAATGTCCTCGTTGTCCAGATAAATCCGACCGGAAGTCGGTTCCTCGAACCCTGCCAGCATGCGCAGCAAGGTGGACTTGCCACAACCCGAGCTGCCCAGCAGTGCAAAAATTTCGTGACGGGCGACGTCCAGACTTACGGACTGGACGGCCACTGTGTCGCCAAAAATCTTGACGACTTCGTCCACACGCACGAAAGCATCCTCGCCATCCATCCAGGGCGAGGTTCCGGTACGGATATCTTGCATGATGCCTTAACGTCCAGACTTGAGTTCAGCCCACAGGCGCGTTTGCAGACGCTGCACCTTCAATGGCTGTGGTTTGATGACGAACAAAGTCTTGGAGACTTCGGCCGAAGGGTAAATCATGGGGTTATCGGCCACTTCCTTGACCACGAACTCACGCGCATCCTTATTGGCGTTCGGGTAGAACATGGTGTTGGTAATGGCAGCATGGACTTCCGGCGTTTCAATGTAGTTGATAAAGGCGTGGGCCTCTTTCACATTGTTCGCGCTCTTGGGGATGGCCATGGTGTCAAACCAGACTGGCGCCCCGCCTTGCGGAATGTAGTAGTCGATGGCGTAAGGCTTTTTCGCCTGACGCGCACGGTCGGCCGAGATCATCACGTCGCCGGAGAAACCGTAGACCATGCACAGATCACCCGCAGCCAGCTCGTCGATATAACCGGAGGAGCTGAACTGACGCACGTAAGGACGGATCTGCTTGAGCAGGTCCAGAGCCTCGCGGTAGTCGGCTTCGTTGCTGCTGTTGGGATCTTTGCCAATGTAGTGCAGCACGGCCGGGAATACCTGGGCGGCTTCGTCCAGGATGGAAATGCCACAGCCTTTCAGCTTCTCGGCATTTTCAGGTTTGAACAGCATGTCCCAGTTGCCCAGATCCACCTGCTCACCCATGATCTCTTTGACCTTGGTGACGTTGTAGCCCAGGCCATTGGTGCCGTAGCCCCAGGGAATCAGGTACTCGTTGCCGGGGTCCACATCGGAGAGCAAAGCCATGATGTCCGGGTCCAGATGGGACCAGTTGGGAATCTGACTTTTATCCAGCTTCTGGAACAAACCGCCTTCGATCTGACGCGCTGCGTAATGCGTGGAGGGAACCACCACGTCGTAACCCGACTTGCCCGTCAACAACTTGGCTTGCAAGGTGTCGTTATTATCGTAAACGTCATACCGCACGGTAATGCCCGTGGCTTTCTGAAAGCCGGACAAGGTGTCGGGGGCCGTATATTCAGCCCAGTTATAGACGTTAACAACCTGATTTTGTGCCTGTGCAACAGGCATGATGGCAGCAGCGGCCAGCAGGCCGGCGAGTACCTGTGGTGTGTTCATCCCAAAAGACATCACGAGTCCCCTTCCTATCGAAAGCGAAAAACCCAAAAGGCGAGATGATAAAGCTTTTTTAAAGCCCGTAGTCGTAATTAACGCTGCGTTTCGTGGCGGTAAGCAGAAAACATCTGCTGCCACCACATATCGCCACGCGGCCCACACACTTTGAGCAAAGATCGTCTGAGGCGTTGCACATTACCCAGCGCCTGGGCGGGGCTGACTGGCCCCTGTCGTGCACGGTCAAAATCGATCAGCCAGACTTTGTCATTCGCATCCAGCAAAATATTGTAGGCGTTAAGGTCAGCGTGCCAAACCTCGAATTGGTGCATGCGGACAATCTCGTGCGCCACCGCTTCGGGGGAGGCGCGGTCCAGGCACAGAGTCAAAGGCTGCACATCGGGCACCCGCTGGCTTATCAGGGCCGCATGGTACCAAAAACCCTGCTGCCACCACGCGCCCGCCAGCACTTTGGGGACGGCCAAACCCTTGTTGTGCAAATAAGACATCACCTGAAATTCTCGCCAGCTGCGAGTCCGGGAGGCACCTTGCCACAAGTAGCTGGACTGATTGAAGCGAGCCACCAGACCACCACGACGGTAGTGACGCAGCACCGCCTGACCAAAAGGCCCGTTCACAAACCAGGCAGCCTGACGACCACCCTGCCCGACCTTGCTGGCCTGGTCGCCGTAGGAAGCGGCCTCGAACCAGTGCTGCAAGGCTTCGGGTTCCAGATCCAGCTGATTGGCCAGCTCCGGTGCCAACAAGGTACCGCCACCGGGCAAGGAATAGACAGTTTCGGATTGGGCGCTCACGGCAGCTCCTCAGGCACGGGCCAGCAACAGGGCCATGATCAGTACCAGCATGCAGGCAAAAATAAACTTCAGACGATTCTCGGGCAGACGGTAGGCCAGACGCACACCAAAAGGCACCAGCAGCAGGCTGCCCATGGCCATCGGTATTCCAACCTGCCAGGTGGCCTGACCATGAAACGCATACGTCGCCAAGGCGACCAGGGTACCGGGAATAATCATGGACAGCGCCAAACCTTGTGCGCCGGTCTGGCTATAGCCCATACGACTGGTCAGGAATGGCACCACCAGCACCGCGCCGCCCACACCAAATATGCCCCCGGCCAAACCGGCCATCATGCCTACCGCGATATACCACAGCTGACCAAACGACCCCGGGTCCGGACGCGGCTTGTCACTGCGACGGCGGCGTCGGGAAAAGCCCAAACTCTGGTCGAAATAATACAGGGCAATGGCCATCACAAATACCGAGTAAATGCGACGCAGCAAGATCGCATCCATACCCAAGGCCAGACGTGCGCCCAGCCAGGTAAAGATAATGGAAGAGATCGCCCCCAATGCCGCGCGGCGGAAATCAATATGGTTGCGGCGATGGTACTGGCGCACGGTCAGCAGCACCGCAGGCACCACCATGATCAGGGCTGTACCTTGAGCGGTTTGCTGGTCCATACCCAGAATCAGGCCCAGCAGCGGAATCGCCAGCAAGCCACCGCCAATCCCCAGAACCCCGCCGGTATAGCCAATAAGCGCGCCTCCCAGCAAACAGGCCAGGATCAATTCAATACTTATCATGGCGATTACAGATTACGCAGACGGTCGACAGCGTCTTCCACCCGGTCTACCGCCCAGATTTCCAGGCCCTCAACCGGCTGACGCGGAGCATTGCTCTTGGGAATCAAGGCGATGCTGAAACCCAGCTTGGCCGCTTCGCGCAAACGCTCCTGCCCACGCGGGGCCGGACGAATTTCACCGGCCAGGCCAATTTCCCCGAACACGACCAGGCCGCGTGGCAAGGGGCGGTTATTCAGGGAGGACAAAATAGCCAGTAGCACCGCCAGGTCAGCAGCTGGCTCGGTAATCTTGACGCCACCGACGGCGTTTACAAACACGTCCTGGTCATAAGTGACCACGCCAGCATGACGATGCATTACCGCCAGCAGCATGGCCAGACGGGAGCTTTCCAGCCCCACAGACAAGCGACGCGGATTGGGCACATGGGCCGAGTCCACCAAAGCCTGAATTTCCACCAGCAAAGGCCGTGTGCCTTCCTGGGTGGCCATGACGCAGGAACCGGCTACCGACTGGGAGTGTTGCGACAAGAACAGGGCCGAAGGGTTGCTGACCCCTTTCAAGCCTTTCTCCGTCATGGCAAATACGCCCAGCTCATTCACCGCGCCAAAGCGGTTCTTGAATGCGCGCACCATGCGGAAGGAGGAATGCGTGTCGCCCTCGAAATACAGCACCGTATCCACAATGTGCTCCAGCACACGCGGCCCGGCCAAGGTCCCGTCTTTAGTGACGTGACCAATAAAAATCATGGAGGTGCCGCTTTGCTTGGCCAAGCGGGTAAGCTGGGCCGCACATTCGCGCACCTGCGACACCGAGCCGGGAGCGGCACTGAGCTGATCCGAATACAGGGTTTGAATCGAGTCGATCACCACCACGCTGGGCTGATGCGACTGCAAAGCCTGGCTGATGGATTCCAGACGAATTTCGGCCAGCAGATCCACGCCCTCGGTAGGCACGCCCAGACGGCGGGCACGCAAGGCGACCTGTTCGGCAGATTCCTCGCCGGTCACATACAGAACTTTGGTTTGCTGGGCCAAGGCGGCCATGGCTTGCAGCAGCAGCGTGGATTTACCGACTCCGGGGTCGCCCCCGATCAGGATCACACCGCCTTCAACCAGACCTCCGCCCAGGACACGATCGAACTCGCCTATGCCCGTGGGCACACGTGGCAGTTCCCGCGCCTGCACATCTGAAAGACTTTGAACCGGGCTGGAACCGGCCAGGGAAGCGAAACGGTGGGCACTGGCCGCAGCCGGTGTCTCCACAGTTTCCTGCAAGCTGTTCCAAGCCCCGCAGGCCGGGCATTTGCCCGCCCACTTGGGTGTATCTGCCCCGCACTCTGTGCAAACAAATACAACTTTGGCCTTGCGGGCCGCACGAGTACTAGTGGCCATAGAAATTCCTTAACGTCCGGCCAGGCTGCCGCCGCCATCCACGCCCAGATTCTGGCCGGTGATATAAGCAGCTTCATCGCTTAGCAGGAAGGTCACCGCAGCAGCCACCTCCGCGGCCTGTCCAAAACGTCCCAAAGGAATGGAGGACAGGCTGCGCTGTTCGGCTTCACTGCCAACGGGATGATTGGCACGGAACAATTCGGTTTCGATCGGACCAGGAGAGACCGCATTGACGGTAATGCCGTAAGGAGCCAATTCCAGCGCCCAGGTGCGGGTACAACCCAGCAAGGCACTTTTGGCTGCGGCATAGCTGGTGCGGTCGGAACCGCCGTGCACGACACGACTGCAAATATTGACGATGCGGCCTTCCTTGCGCGCTTTCATCGAGGGGATGAAGGCCTGGGCCACTTGCACCGCCACACGCACATTCAGGTCAAACACCTGATAGAGATTAGCCAGGTCCACCTGACCAATAGGCTCGGGGGCGACCATACCCACATTGTTCACCACCGCATCAACGGGGTATTTTTCGCGGATAACGCGCAGCATTTCCTCGGTCTCGCCTGCATTGCTCAAATCGCAGGAGTACAAATATCCGGGGAAATCAATGCTCTCGGTATGGCGGGCCAGACCCACCACGTGGGCCCCGGCATCGGCCAGCCTTTGGCTGATTGCCCAGCCGATTCCTTTGGTAGCGCCGGTAACGAGTACACATTTATTTTTCATGGCTATGCCTTGTTGGTGTTAATCCTGGATGATGCGCGGTACGCGTGGCGCCACCGCACAAATCAATTCGTAGCCCAGGGTTCCCGCTGCTGCGGCAACTTCATCCACACTGGGCCCGCCTTGACCGAACAACACCGCCTGACTACCTACACCGGCGGCGGGCACCGGGGTCAGGTCTACTGCCAACATGTCCATGGAGACACGACCGAGCAAACGGGTACGTACACCGTTGACGGTAATGGGGGTGCCGGTTCCCGCATGGCGCGGGTAACCATCGGCATAGCCGCAAGCCACCACGCCAATGCGCATGGCCTGCTCGGCAATATAGGTATGGCCGTAACCGATGCCCTCACCCTGCTTGACGCCGCGCACGCTGATCAGTTCAGCGGCCAGGGTCATGCCGGGCTGCAAACCGAAGTCATCGGCGCTGATGTCCGCAAAAGGAGAGCTGCCGTACAAACAGATACCAGGGCGTACCCAGTGATCCGGACCGGAGGGCATGTATGCGCCCAGGTCGGGACTCAGGGTTGCGGCTGAATTGCACACACTGACCGGGCCGGGCAAGCCGTCGGTGATCCGGTTAAAGCAGCGAATCTGCTCCAGCGTGGCGTCGATATTGTCGTCGGCGCGCGCAAAGTGCGTCATGCGACCGACCGTGCCCAGCTTGCCCGCTTTTTGCAGACGCTGGGCGCGCTCGAAAGCAGCGGGGTAATCATCCACGCTGAAACCCAAACGGTTCATGCCGCTATTGAGCTTGACCATGGCATTCAAGGCCACCCCGCCCTTCCACTGCTCCAGCATCTTGAGTTGCTCGTGGCAATGAATGACGGTGGTCAGGCCAAATTCGGCCAGCACATCCAGATCTTCAGGCTGGAAAAAACCTTCCAGCAACATGATGGGGCCGGTCCAACCGGCAGCCCGACAGCGTATGGCTTCTTTCAGGTCCAGCATCGCCATGCCTTCGGCGGCACTGAATGCTCGCACCGCATTTTCGATGTCATGACCGTAAGCATTGGCCTTCATGACGGCCCAGATATGGGGCCGTTTTACGCCGGATGGAGCCGTGGCGTTATTCAGGCTCTGAATAACCATATCGAGATTGTGACGCAGTGACGCAATATGAATGGTGGCCGAGATAGGACGTGGCATGGTTCTCCCCGAAGCAATACGAAAGTCTAAACCAGCCCTAGTGGAAACGAAAGCCGTATACTGGCGGACTATGTCTATCGAGCACTATGAAAACTTCCCTGTCGCCTCTGTGCTGCTACCTCGTCGGCTACGCCGACCGGTCACCGATATTTATCGTTTTGCCCGCAGCGCCGACGACATTGCTGATGAAGGCGATTTAAGCGCTGCCGAGCGCCTGGAACTGCTGGCGCAGTTCGAAACCGGAATAGAACAACTGCAATATCACCAGCCCGTCCTGGCCGATACCCCGCACAGCGAAATTTTTGTCCCTTTGGCCAGCAGCATCAGCAACTTCCAGTTGCCACTCAAGCCTTTTCTGGACCTGCTGTCTGCGTTTCGCCAGGATGTCACCACCCATCGCTATAGCGATATGGCGCAAGTGCTGGATTACTGTACCCGCTCGGCCAACCCGGTTGGCCGTCTGATGCTGCATCTGTATGAAGCCCACAGCCCGGAGCTGGTCGAGATGGCCGACTCCACCTGTGCGGGGCTGCAACTGGTTAATTTCTGGCAGGACGTGGCGCTGGACTGGCACAAGAACCGTGTCTATATCCCGCAAGACCTGCTGGCCCAATATGATCTGGATGATGATTACATCCAGGCCCGTACCCAGTTGCTGCGTCAGCCCGAGGCCGATGCGCGCTGGCAGGAAATGATGCAGTTGCTGGTTACCGATGCCCGTCAACGCCTGCAAGCTGGGCTGCTGCTGTCCAGCTACCTGTCCGGGCGTATCAGCCTGGAACTGAAAATGATGGTCCTGGGCGGCCTGCGTATTCTGGAACGCCTGGAAGCGGTAAAGTTTGATGTCTTCAGCCATCGTCCCACCCTGTCCCGCCTGGACTGGCTACGCCTGATTGCCCGCGGCCTGAGCCGTACCCCTTACCGACCCTGAACGTCCATGAGCCCAGACGAGTATTGTCAGAACAAGGCAGCCCAAAGCGGCTCCAGTTTTTACTACGCCTTTTTGTTTCTGCCGCCTGAACGCCGCCGCGCCATCACGGCGCTGTATGCGTTTTGCCGCGAGGTTGATGACGTGGTGGACGAGGTTCACGAGGAATCGGTTGCCCGCATGAAGCTGGTGTGGTGGCGCACACAAGTGGCTGACCTGTTTGAGGGCCGTGCCCATCACCCGGTGATGCAGGCTCTGGCTCCTCATATTGAGGCGTTCGGCCTGCCACAGGACGAGCTGCTGGCCGTGATTGACGGCATGGAAATGGATCTGGACCAGGTGCGCTACCAAAGCTGGAACGAGCTGGAACGCTACTGTTGGCATGCCGCCAGCGTGGTGGGACTGCTGTCGGCGCGTATTTTTGGCCAAACCCAGGAACAGACCAGCGACTATGCCCAAAAACTGGGGCTGGCCTTTCAGCTGACGAATATCATCCGTGATGTAGGCGATGACGCTCGTCGTGGCCGCATCTACCTGCCTCAGGAAGATCTGGACAAGTTTGGCGTATCGCCACACGAGATTCTGGATCAGCAACACTCGGAGCGCTTCGAGGCCCTGATGGCCTTTCAAACCGAACGTGCCCAGGACTTGTACCGCCAGGCCATGCGCGCCCTGCCTGCTGTTGACCGCAGGGCACAACGCCCCGGCCTGTTGATGGCGGCCATCTACCATGCCCTGCTGGTGGAAATTGCCAATGATCGCTGGCATGTACTGGAACAGCGTATTTCGCTGACGCCCATTCGCAAGTTCTGGCTGGCCTGGAAAACCTGGGTATCGGGCGGCCGCAGCTTGCAACGCAAACTGGGCCGATGAAAGTCGCCGTTATCGGGGCTGGCTGGGCGGGCTGTGCCGCCGCCTGGCGACTGAAGACCCAAGGCCATCAGGCCAGTGTCTTTGAAGCCTCGCGCCATATAGGTGGGCGTGCCCGCCGCATCCACAGCCCCAATCTGGGGCGCGATACCGATAACGGCCAGCACATCATGCTGGGGGCCTACTCCGTCATTTTGGGTTTGATGGGGGAAATCGGACTGGACGAAGCCTCGCGTCTGGAACGCAAGAATCTGGACGTGATCTCGGCCGACGGACATTTTCGCCTGCGTAATCGCGCCCTGCCCGCCCCCTTCCATTTATTGACCGGCCTGCTCGGTGCCCAAGGCCTGAGCTGGTCGCAAAAAATCCAGCTGGCGCGCTTCTGCCACTGGCTGATGAAACAGCAATGGCGTACCCCAGCCGGTCTGACGGTGTTGCAGCTCCTGGAGCAGCACCAGCAAGACAGCCATGTCATCCGTCTGTTCTGGCAACCGCTGTGTGTGGCCGCCATGAACACCCCGATTGAGCAAGCCTGCGCCCAATTGTTTGCCCATGTCCTGCGCGACAGTCTGGGCGGTCCCCGCCAAGCCAGCCAAACCTTGATCCCGCTGACAGACTTAAGCCAGCTCTGGTGCGAATCTGCCCTGCGCGATATTCAGCTACAGCTGGGTCACCGGGTGCAAAGGCTGGAACTGACGGAAGCGGGCGTACAAATTGACGGCCTGCAGTTTGATGCAGCCATTGTGGCTTGTCCGCCCGTACAAGCAGCGCGCCTGCTGCATAGCCTGCCCAGCAGCCCGGCCAGCGAACAACTGCTGGCGGATCTGGAGGCGTTCAGCTATGTCCCTATCGCCACCCTCTATCTGGAACTGGAACAGCCCTGGAATCTGCCCCACTCTATGTTGATGCTGGACGATAGCAGTGGCAGCGGCGGGCAATGGCTGTTTGATCACAGCGCCCTGAAACCGGGCAGCGGCGAAACGCTGGTGGGGATCGTCATCAGCGACGCAGTGCGCCTGCAAGCACTGGATCGCGAGCAAGCCATTGCCGCGATTATCGAGCAGGTACGCAGCCAAACCCGGCACCTGAAAGCCATGCCTGCGGTACGAGCCAGCGAGCTGATTATCGAAAAGCGAGCCACTTTTGCAGCCGTACCCGGCTTGCGTCGTCCTTCAGTAACGACACCGTGGCCAGCCATTCGTGTGGCGGGTGACTGGACGGATACCGGCTACCCCGGTGTGCTGGAAGGCGCTGTGCGCAGCGGCCTGAAAGCGGCACATCTGTAAAGGCCACGACTGAGCAAGCTGGTACACGCTCACCACGCACCCAGACAATCAAACAGAGTCATGCCAAGGAACACGGCCATACACCAGGGCCGCGCTTACCATCCCTTCAGAACAAGGGCTATTACGGCAAAGCATTATTGCGCCAAGGGCGTCAGCAAAGTCTGCGCAGGCTTATGGGCTGCCAGAAACTCCAGCTGAAACAGGCACATACGCACCACATCCCGGTACTGACCATTAATGAAGAACTCGTGCTTGAGCTCGCCTTCGACCTGGAAACCAAACTTCTGATAAATGTGAATGGCCTTGTGGTTTTCCTTATCCACAATCAACACGATCTTGTACAGGTTCAACACCCCAAAACCGTATTCGATAGCCAGTTTGGTCGCCCGCGAGGCAATGCCCTTGCCCTGGAACTCCGGCGCAATAATGATCTGGAACTCCGCCCGGCGGTGCACATAATCAATTTCCACCAGCTCCACCACACCGGAGGGTTGTCCTTCCCACTCCACCACAAAACGGCGTTCGCGCTGATCGTGAATGTGCTCGTCGTACAGAGCCGCCAGCTCGCCATAGGTTTCGTAAGGCTCTTCAAACCAGTAGCGCATCACGCTGGCATTATTGTCCAGCAAGTGCACAAAGCGCAGGTCTTCGCGCTCCAGAGGGCGTAATTTAACGTGAGTTGTTTTACTCATGATTTTTCTATCCTTTCTCTATGTTCGATAGACGAGCCGCCTATCTGCCTATACCAAAGGCCATAGACATCATGCCCGCATATCGTGTGTTTTTGATGAAGACCTGATAGAAAAAGTTCAGTTGGCGGCGGAACCGCAGCCCGGCCAGTCTTGCGGCAAAACCGGCCAAAAACGCAAAAACCCCGATTTCTGCTTTCCTGCCAAGCAAACTGAACATCAGTCAGGCCAGCAGGAATATCGAAATCGGGGTTTGAAACGACTACCTGGCCGCTATGGCTGCGCCAGCACAAGGCCAGCGCAGGCAGCAGGCATCAGGTTGGGGCGTGTTCCTCGATGTAGCGACGTACTTGAGCCACATCCGAATCCATCACCACCACTTTCTGTGGCAAGTCTGCCAGACCGGCCAAGTGTGCAGGCACCGGAGCGGGCTGACCAATTGCTTCTTCGATGGTCTCGGAGAACTTGGCAGGCAGCGCAGTTTCCAGCACCAGCATGGGGATGCCTTCTTCGCGGAAGTTCTGAGCCACCTTGACGGCGTCTGCCGTGTGCGGGTCGATCAGAGTCTGGTACTGCTGGTTCACCTGGGCAATCGTGTTCAGACGATCCTGGTGCGAGCTGGCACCGGCCACAAAGCCGAACTCTTCCTGGAAGCGTGGCAGATGCTCGCTCAGGTCGAACTGGCCTTCCTTGCTCAACTGTTCCCACAATGCCTTGACCTTGCTGCCATCACGGCCCAGCAGATCAAACACAAAGCGCTCAAAGTTGGAGGCGCGGGAAATGTCCATGGACGGGCTGGACGTGGCGTAAGTTTGCTCGGAACCACGGGGACGATAAATACCCGTGCGGAAGAACTCTTCCAGCACGTTGTTTTCGTTGGTGGCCAGAACCAGCTTGGCGATAGGCAGACCCATCTGACGAGCAATGTGACCCGACAGAATATTGCCGAAGTTACCCGAAGGAACGGCAAACGAGACCTTTTGACCCGCCTGGTTCGTGCTGCGCAACCAGCCCCAGAAGTAGTACACCACCTGAGCGGAAATGCGTGCCCAGTTAATGGAGTTCACGGCACCCAGATGCCATTTGGACTTGAATTCCAGATCGCCTGCCAAAGCCTTGACGATATCCTGGCAATCATCGAACACACCCTTGACCGACAGGTTGTGGATGTTTTCGTCTTGCAAGGAGTACATCTGGGCGCGCTGGAAAGCGCTCATGCGGCCGTAGGGCGAGAGCATGAACACGCTGACGCCACGCTTGCCGCGCAAGGCGTATTCAGCCGCCGAACCTGTGTCGCCGGAAGTGGCGCCCACAATGTTCAGGGTGCTGTTGCGCTGTGTCAGCACGTATTCAAACACCTGGCCCAGAAACTGCATGGCCATGTCTTTAAAAGCCAGGGTTGGACCTTGGGACAAGCCCAGCAAGGAGAAACCGGGTTCCAGTTCCTTGACCGGTACCACCTGCTCGCTGTCGAACACGCCGGGTGCGTAAGCACGTGCCGTCAAGGCGGACAGTTCATCAGCCGGAATATCGGTGACAAACAGGCCCAGCACTTTGGCGGCCAGTTCGGGGTAGCTCAGGGCGCGCCAGGACTCCAGCATTTCTGCACTGACCTGGGGGTAGCTTTCTGGCATGGCCAGGCCGCCATCCGGAGCCAAGCCTTCCAGCAAGATGTCCGAGAATGGCTGGGCCTTCATGCCGCCACGAGTGGATACGTAATTCATTACAGGTTCTCCACGCGCAAACGGGTCACGGCAGACTGTACAAAAGGCAGATTCTGAATCTGGCTGATCGCGCCATTGATGGCACCTTCACGCGCTTCGTGCGTCAGGAAGATGATATCGGCCTGTTCGCCAGCCGGCTCCTGGAACATGGAACCGATCGAGATCGAGGCTTGAGCCAGAATGCGGGCCACATCAGCCAGAACACCAGGACGGTCGTCCACACGCAAGCGCAGGTAGTACGAGGACACCACTTCATCCATAGGCAGGATGGGGGTATCGGACATGGCGTTGTGCTGGAAAGCCAGATAAGGCACGCGGTGTTCAGGTTCTGCGGTTTGCAAACGAGTCACGTCCACCAGATCGGCCACCACCGCCGAGGCGGTTGGCATGGCACCGGCACCGGCGCCGTAGTACACGGTCTGGCCCACGGCGTCGCCATGTACCAGCACCGCGTTCATGGCACCTTGCACATTGGCCAGCATGCTTTGCAGCGGGACCAGTGTGGGGTGTACGCGCAGCTCAATACCTTCTTCACGAGCACGGGTAATACCCAGCAGCTTGATGTTGTAGCCCAGACGTTGTGCGTGTTGCAGGTCTTCCAGTGCCAGGCTGGTAATGCCTTCCACGTGAGCCTTGCTGAACTGCACAGGAATACCGAAGGCCAGGGAGGCCAGCAGGCTCAGCTTGTGCGCAGCGTCCACACCTTCAATATCGAAAGTAGGATCGGCTTCGGCGTAACCCAGTCGCTGGGCATCGGCCAGGGCTTCAGCAAAGCTGACGCCACGGTTGCGCATTTCGGACAGGATGTAGTTGGTGGTGCCGTTGATAATGCCGGCCAGCCACTGAATACGGTTGGCCGTCAGGCCTTCGCGAATTGCCTTGATGATAGGAATACCACCGGCCACAGCGGCTTCAAATGCCACCATGACGCTACGCTCGTGAGCAGCGGCAAAAATCTTGTTGCCATGCTTGGCCAGCAGTGCCTTGTTGGCGGTGACCACGTGCTTGCCCTGGGCAATGGCTTCCATGACCCACTCGCGTGCCAGGGTGTCGCCACCCACCAGCTCGACCACAATATCAATATCAGGGTTACGCACCACGTCCATGCCGTCTGTGGTCAGGGTGACTTCGTCCCCAACCAGCGCGCGTGCCTTTTCCAGGTCACGCACAGCAATAGCGACCACCTCAATACGGCGACCGGCGCGGCGAGCGATTTCATCTGCATTGCGTTTCAATACGTTCCAGGTGCCGCTGCCAACCACACCCAAACCCAGCAAACCTACTTTGATAGGACTCATTGAACAAATCCGTCCTTACGGAACATTTCTTTGATGCCGCGTACCGCCTGACGGGTACGTTGCTCGTTTTCGATCAGCGCAAAGCGCACATAGTTGTCGCCATACTCACCAAAGCCGATGCCGGGGGATACGGCTACTTTGGCATCGCTCAGTAAGCGCTTGGCAAACTCCAGCGAACCGATGTCCTTGTAGAACTCGGGAATCTTGGCCCAGATATACATTGATGCCTTGGGGACATCGACCATCCAGCCTGCTTCATGCAGGCCCTTGGCCAGTACGTCGCGACGGCGGCGGTACTGCTCCACCACCTCGTTGACACAATCTTGTGGCCCTTCCAGCGCCGCAATGGCGGCCACCTGAATCGGTGTGAAGGTGCCGTAGTCGTGATAGCTCTTGATACGTGCCAGGGCATTGACCAAGGACTCGTTCCCCACCATGAAGCCAATACGCCAGCCGGCCATATTGTAGCTTTTGCTCATGGTAAAAAACTCGACCGCTACATCGCGCGCGCCTTCCACCTGCATGATGGAGGGGGCCACGTAGCCGTCAAAGGTAATGTCGGCATAGGCCAGATCATGTACCACCAGAATATTGTGCTCGCGTGCCAGCGCCACAATACGCTCAAAAAAGGACAGCTCCACGCACTGGGCCGTCGGATTGCTGGGGAAACCCAGAATCATCATTTTGGGCTTGGGAATGGACTCCCGCACGGCTTTTTCGATTTCCTCGAAAAAGTCCACGCCAGGGACCATGGGCACCGAACGGATATTCGCGCCGGCAATGACGGCACCATAAATATGAATGGGGTAGCTGGGGTTGGGCACCAGCACGGTGTCGCCCTTGTCCAGGGTTGCCAGCATCAAGTGGGCCAGACCTTCTTTGGAACCGATGGTAACGATCGCTTCACTATCAGGATCCAAGTGCACATTGTAGCGGCGCTCGTACCAATTGGTCACGGCCCGGCGCAGACGCGGGATACCTTTGGAGACAGAATATCCATGAGTGTCCGGGCGGGTGGCCGCCTCGACCAGCTTTTCCACGATGTGCGCCGGTGTCGCTCCGTCCGGGTTCCCCATGGACATATCGATAATGTCCTCGCCACGACGGCGGGCGGCCATTTTCAGCTCGCCAGTAATGTTGAACACGTAAGGCGGCAAACGCTCGATGCGCGGAAAGCGAATCATGACATTCCTTGATAAGAAAAAGCGAAGACCCAGACCAAAAGGTGCGAAGTAAATCAAAGAGTTTAATCCATGATTGACTTACTGAGAATCACTGCAAACAGATCAGGTGCCGCATCGTCACTGGCGCTTTGCGCTATCATCGAAGCTGAAAACCGGAGAGACTCATCGTGCAACTGCAACGCGAACACAATCCAGCCTTAAATGCCATCACCGCTTACGGTGAAGACTATGTGGCGATCAACTTTCAAAACCACGATCATTCCATCTTCTTCAGTCCCGAAGGTCCGGTTCAGGACCTGGCCATTCAAAGCGCTTCCGAGCTGACAGCCGTGCTGCTGCGCCGGATTGCCGGACTGGAATCGGTCAAGCAAGATCCCATGGCCTTTCTGGACGACGCCCCACCGGCGCGCCCTGACAATGCCCCCGAATTGATTTTGATTGGTACTGGCCAGCGCCAGCACTTTTTGCACCCCGCTGTCACGCAGGAAATGCTGCAGTGGGGCATAGGTGTGGAAATCATGGATACCCAGGCCGCCGCCAGAACCTACAATATCCTCATGTCCGAAGGCCGCAGAGTCGTCGCCGCCTTACTCATACAGGAAAAAGCATGACAGCCCTACAAATTGGTGCCCCCATCCCCGACTTTTCCGTGCCCTCCACCCAGGGCGAGTTCAGCGCCGCTGACCTGAAAGGAAAAATGACAGTGTTGTACTTTTACCCCAAAGACAACACGCCGGGCTGCACCACCGAGTCCCAGAATTTCCGCGACGTCCTGCCTGAATTCCAGGCCGCAGGCGCGCAAATCATTGGCGTTTCGCGCGACTCGCTGGGTTCGCACGAACGTTTTATCGACAAGCAAGCCCTGACTTTCCCTTTGCTTGCCGACACCGAAGAGCGCTTGTGCGAACTGTTTGGGGTCATGAAAATGAAAAACATGTACGGTAAACAGGTACGTGGCATCGAGCGCAGCACCTTTTTGATCGACGCCCAAGGTGTGTTGATTCAAGAATGGCGTGGCATCAAAGTGCCCGGCCACGTTCAAGCTGTATTACAGGCTGTCCAGCAAGCAGCCTGAAACCTTACCGTGCCGGCCAGCAGGTCGGCACACAACCAGGAGTACGTGTTATATGCCGCTACCAACGTTGCCCACCAAGCTGGGAACCCTGCTTAGCGAAAAAGATGACAGTGTCATCCTTGCCGATCCACCCGTACCACTAGACGAACCCGAGACTCCCCCCGCCAGCCCCAAAGCCGCCCCCAGCAAAGCGGCTGCTACGCCACGCTCCAAAAAGCCTGCGCCCGTCAAAACGGCGCCCGCGGCCCCCGCAGCAGCGCCTGCGCCCGCCAGTGTGGCCAAAGCAGCTCCCAGCAAAAGCGCTGCCGCCAGCCCTGCCCAGGCTCCCAAGCCTGTCGCCAGCGCAGCCAGCAAACGCACCCGTCTGGCCCCCACCCAGCGCAAATTGTTTGTGCTGGATACCAACGTCTTGCTGCACGACTCCAATTCGCTGTTCAAGTTTGAAGAGCACGACATCTTCCTGCCCATGATGGTGCTCGAAGAGCTGGATCACCAGAAAAAGGGCCTGTCTGAAGTGGCTCGCAATGCGCGTCAGGTCAGCCGCTCTCTGGAAGGTCTGGTGGGCGATCATGGTCTGGACAAGCCCATCAATCTGGATGGCATCGGCAATACCGAAGCGCGTGGCGCCGTCACCTTCCAGACCAGCGCTCTGGATACCACCCTGCCTATCCAGCTGCCGTTGGGCAAGGCGGACAATGCCATTCTGGCCGTGGTCAATGCCCTGACCCAGAGCATGCCCAAACGCGAAGTGGTGCTGGTGTCCAAAGACATCAATATGCGCCTGAAGGCCAAGGCACTGGGCCTGCTGGCCGAAGACTACCGCCACGATCACGTTCTGGATGACTCCGACCTGCTGTATGACGGTGTCATGCCCTTGCCGGACAATTTCTGGACCAAGCACGGCAAGAACATGGAATCCTGGCAACAGGGTGGCACCACCTTCTACCGCATCAGCGGGCCGCTGTGTAGCCAGTTCATGGTCAACCAGTTCGTGTTTACCGAAGGCGACGACCCCTTGTATGCCCAGGTACGCGAAACAGCCGGCAATACCGCGGTACTGGCCACCTTGCGCGACTACAGTCACGGCAAGAACAACGTCTGGGGCATTACTGCTCGCAACCGCGAACAGAACTTTGCCCTGAACCTGTTGATGAACCCGGATTTTGATTTCGTCTCCCTGCTGGGCCATGCCGGTACGGGTAAGACGCTGCTGGCCCTGGCCAGTGCGCTGACCCAAACCCTGGAGACCAAGCGCTACAACGAGATCATCATCACCCGGGCCACCGTGCCGGTGGGGGATGACATTGGCTTCCTGCCCGGTACCGAGGAAGAGAAAATGCAGCCCTGGATGGGTGCGCTGGAAGACAACCTGGAAGTCCTGCATCTGGGCACCGGCAAGTCCTCCAACAACCTGAACAATCCGCAAGGCACCGAGGCTCCACGCAACTCCACCATGGAACTGGTGCGCTCCAAGATCAAGGTCAAATCCCTGAGCTTCATGCGGGGTCGTACCTTCATGAACAAGTTCCTGATCATCGACGAGGCCCAGAACCTGACGCCCAAGCAGATGAAAACACTGGTGACGCGCGCCGGTCCAGGAACTAAAATTGTCTGCTTGGGCAATATTGCCCAGATCGACACGCCCTACCTGACCGAGGGCAGTTCGGGGCTGACCTACGTGGTAGACCGATTCAAAGGCTGGCCGCATGCAGGCCACATTACCTTGCAACGTGGTGAGCGCTCCCGTCTGGCCGATTACGCCAGCGACGCACTCTAAACCGAATCTCTACTCACTCAAACCGGGTCCTGGACCCGGTTTTTTTTTACCGCCAGGCTGCATCAAGGCAGGTAAGCACAGCAAGGACGCAGCGTGGGGGATTTTTTAATGACTGCTATGAAACGTACCGCACAGCCCATCGGGCTGACCATGGGCGATGCCGCTGGCATAGGCCCGGAAATTATTGCCCGCCTGATTGTTGAAGGCTTGCCCCACCCCGCCGTGGTTTATGGCGATGCGGGCGCGATGCGCCGTGCCCTGACGCTGATTGGTGCCGCTCAAGACTGGCACGTCGAAGAAGTGGAGCAGCCCGTTTGCACGCCCAAGGGGGTGATTGCGGTACTGAATCGCTGGCAAGCCCTGCCTGAAGACCTGCCCTATGGCGAGGTTCACGCCCTGGCCGGACGCGGTGCCTACGAGTACCTGTGCCACGCCATTGATGATGCCCAGGCTGGCCTGATCCGTGCCATCGTCACCGCCCCGCTGAACAAGCTGGCCATGCAAAAAGGCGGTATTGATGCCCCCGGCCATACCGAGATTCTGGCCGAGCGCAGCCACACCGAGCACTACGCCATGATGCTGGCCAACGAGCATTTGCGCTCCATTCTGGTCACCATTCACGAACCGCTGGCCCGTGTCCCCTCCCTGATTAGCAAAGAACGCGTCTTGCAGACCATACGGCTGGCACAGCTGGCCTGCACCCAGGCCGGAATCGCCAAACCCCGCGTGGCGGTGGCCGGTCTGAACCCCCATGCTGGTGAAGGCGGCAAGTTTGGCCTGGAAGACATAGAGCAGATCACCCCGGCTATTGAACAAGCCTGCGCTGAAGGCATACAAGCCAGCGGCCCCTGGCCCGGCGATACGATTTTCATGCGGGCTCGTCAGGGGGAGTTTGATATTGTGGTAGCCCAATACCATGACCAGGGCCTGATTCCCATCAAGCTGCTGGGTCTGGACGAAGGCGTGAACGTGACGGTGGGCCTGCCCTTTATTCGCACCAGTGTGGACCACGGCACGGCGTACGACATTGCCGGACAGGGCAAGGCTGATGCCTCCTCTCTGGGCTATGCCTACCGTATGGCTCTTTCCATGAGCGCTCACCAAGCATGATCAAGCGTTTGCCGATTGACCCGTTTTTGCTGAAGCTGTTTGCCACTGTTGCTCTTGCCAGTCTGCTGCCCGCCCAAGGTTGGGGCGTGCCGCTGTTTCAACACATCACGCAGATTGCCATTGCCCTGCTATTCTTTCTTCATGGTGCCCGCCTGTCACGCGAGGCCATCTGGGGCGGCTTGTCCCACTGGCGTTTGCACCTGCTGATTCTGTCCGTCACCTTCCTGCTCTTCCCTGTTCTGGGCAGTGGCGTGGCCGCCGTGCTGCGCCCCTGGTTAACCGACAATCTGTATCTGGGCATTCTGTTTCTGGCTTGCCTGCCCAGCACCGTGCAGTCTGCGGTGGCGCTGACCGCAATGGCACGGGGGAATGTGCCGGTGTCGATTTGCAGCGCCTCTGCCTCCACCTTGCTGGGCGTGTTCATCACTCCCCTGCTGGTCGGCATCATGCTGGCGGGTGCGACCAGTGCCCAGGCCACGGTGTCGCTGGAAGCCGTGGGGAAAATCATGCTGCAACTGTTTTTCCCCTTTGTCTTCGGACATCTGCTGCGCCCTTTGATCGGGGCCTGGGTGATGAAGCGCCAGCAACTGCTGAAAGTCGTGGATCAGGGATCGATTCTGCTGGTGGTGTATACGGCCTTTTCAGGCGCAGTGGTGGGTGGTCTATGGTCCTCCACCCCACTCAGTGCCTTGGGGCTGATTGTGCTGTCCAACGCCGTTCTGCTGACCCTGGCGCAAGTGCTGGCCTGGAACCTGGGGCGCTGGCTGGGCTTTTCCTTTGAGGACCGTGTCAGTCTGCTGATGTGCGGCTCCAATAAAAGCCTGAGCAGCGGCATCCCGATTGCCAACGTGATTTTCCCCAGCGCCATGGTGGGGCCCATCATCTTGCCGATCATGCTGTTTCACCAATGGCAGCTACTGGTGTGCGCGTGGCTGGCCAAGCGACTGGCTGCCCGCAGCGGGGGCTGAAAGGAGCGAGGGCTGAAAGGACGGGGGCGCTCTCTACACTGCTTCTTGGGCTACTTACTTGCCCAAGAGTAGTTAGCTTCAAACTCGGGTTGATATCCCTCTTCCAGGCTACGAACCTCCAAACTTTAATCCGTCTTTCATAGCCTCAAGAAGACCAGCTCCCAGGCCGATTGCCTGTTGCAACTCAACAGATCAACCTGTTCCTTCATATGCCTCAGCAACACGAAATAAAGGGGAGGCATACCAATGTATGCCTCCCCTTTTGTTCTTCACCCTGCTGTCCGTCATGCGCGTATGAACACACACATGAACACAGACCTTTAGCCTATTACGTGGGCATGTAATCCAGAAAGCGCGTACTGGCACCGGCAAAGGTCAAGCGAACCGAACCGATAGGACCGTTACGCTGCTTACCAATAATGATTTCAGCCGTGCCCTTGTCCGGTGAGTCAGGGTTGTAGACCTCGTCACGGTAAATAAACAAGATCAAGTCAGCATCCTGCTCAATAGCGCCCGATTCCCGCAAGTCACTCATCACAGGACGTTTGTTGGGTCGTTGTTCCAGGCTGCGGTTCAGCTGCGACAAGGCAATCAAGGGGCAGTTCAGCTCTTTGGCCAGACCCTTCAAGGAACGACTGATTTCAGAAATTTCCGTTGCCCGGTTTTCGCCACCGCTTGAAGACATCAGCTGCAAGTAGTCGATGATGATCAAGCCAAGCTGGCCGCACTGCCGTGCCAGTCGTCGAGCCCGTGCACGCACTTCCATAGAAGACAGGCCGGGCGTTTCATCAATGTAAATCTGGGCTTCCTGCACCTGCTGCACGGCATGCGTCAGGCGCGGCCAATCGTCGGCAGTCAGCTTGCCGGTACGCATGCGGTGCTGGTCCAGCAAACCAACCGAACCCACCATACGCATGGCCAGCTGCACCGCGCCCATTTCCATGGAAAACACGGCAACGGGCAAGCCCTGTGCAATAGCCACGTGTTCGCCAATATTCATGGAGAACGAGGTTTTACCCATGGAAGGACGCCCCGCCACAATCACCAGGTCACCGGCTTGCAAACCCGAGGTCATCTTGTCCAGATCCGCAAAGCCCGTCGGCACCCCGGTAACTTCCGAATCACCTTCACGGTGGTAGAGCTCGTCAATACGTTCCACCACCTGGCTCAGCAAGGGCTGAATTTCCAGAAAGCCCTGCGAGCCTCGCGCTCCTTCCTGGGCGATCTGGAACACGCGGGTTTCCGCTTCGTCCAGAATCTGGCGGGCTTCCTTGCCCTGCGGGTTGAAGGCTGCCGAGGAAATGTCATCGGCAACGGTTACCAGCTTGCGCAGCGTGGAGCGCTCGCGCACGATCTCGGCGTAGCGACGAATGTTGGCCGCCGAGGGCGTGTTGTGAGCCAGCGCATTCAGATACGCCAGGCCGCCCACCTCTTCCTGCTTGCCCGCCACCGACAGGGACTCAAACACCGTGACCACGTCGGCAGGACGGGCCAGACCAATCAAGCGGGTAATGTGTTGCCAGATCAGCTTGTGATCAAAACGATAAAAATCCTCGTCGGTGACAATATCGGCCACACGGTCAAACGCGGCATTATCGAGCAACAAGCCACCGAGCACCGACTGCTCCGCCTCAATGGAATGAGGTGGGACCCTAAGGTAATCCAGCGTTGAATCGGATTTGGCTGACTTGCTTTCCATGCATATACCTTCAAATCAAGGAAAAAAATCGACGCCGCAGCCAACAGAGTATGTTGTGCGGGCTTGAACAGTCTGTGTATCTGGGGTCAGAACAGTCAGGCTCAACAGGGTGTTGGGCTGACAGGACCGAATGCGGCAGCACAGTCACGCCGCAGGCGTGCTGGCTCTCTTCAAACAGAATGAAGAGAAAACAAAAAAGCCGGCTTGCACCGGCTTTTTTGAGCTTGGCAGATACACTCCATGAAAGAATGTACCATGCGTCAACGCGCTAGTCTTAGGCTACGTCGCCTTGAACCACAACGCTGATTTCAGCGATCACGTCAGGGTGCAGAACAACCTGAACGGGGTACTCGCCGATAGCTTTCAGGTGACCGTCTGGCAGACGAACCTGAGTCTTGACCAGGTCGGCAAAGCCAGCATTTTGCAATGCAGCAGCGATGTCCATGGTGGTCACGGAGCCGAACAAACGACCGTCCACGCCGGCTTTTTGAACCAGGGTGAAAGTTTGGCCGTTCAGCTTTTCGTTCTGAGCCTGAGCAGCGGCCAGCTTTTCAGCTTGCAGCTTTTCCAGTTCGGCACGACGTGCTTCGAACTCTTGCAGAGCAGCAGCCGTAGCACGGCGGGCAACTTTGCGTGGCAGCAGGAAATTACGGGCGTAACCATCACGTACGCGCACAACGTCACCCAGATTACCCAGGTTGGCGACTTTTTCGAGCAAAATAACTTGCATGACTAAGGTTCCTCTGGATTATTTGTGGTTGTCGGTGTACGGCAACAGAGCCAGGAAACGAGCGCGCTTGACAGCGGTGTCCAGCTGACGCTGGTAGTGAGCTTTGGTGCCCGTCAAACGTGCAGGGATGATCTTGCCATTTTCCTGGATGAAATCACGCAGGGTGTCCAGATCTTTGTAATCAATTTCTTCAACGCCAGCGACGGTGAAGCGGCAGAATTTGCGGCGCTTGAACAGTGGGTTCTGTTGTGCAAATTTGCGTTTTTTGTCTTTGCCTCTACGGAAAGCCATTTTGTGCCTCGTTAGTAACCGGGCTATACCCGGAAGAATTCAGTGTGAAGCGAGGTGTTGAACACTTCGCGACGATCGAGCCAGACCAGTCAAACCGTAACAGAGCCTTGTCCCGGAAAGTGACGCTGATAGTGCTGTACATGCAGCACCAGTCGCGTCGAGCCTTTACGGGCGGGGGCAATAAAACCTTGTAGCTGCAAACGGGCTCCCAAAGGAGTGTCTGCCAGACCCAATGCATTATTTCCCAGAGCCACTACCTGCATCGTCAAGACGATTTGCCGGGAGTGACCGGCTTCCATTACGGAAGATTCGTGTTCCAGGACCAATTCCAGAGCTGGGACACCCGCCGGCGTATAACGCAAAGGCTTGATGTCGATAAGCTGACCGGCAAGAGAGAACTGGTTCACGCAGTCGGAGCTATTACTCTTCAGCTTGAGCTTCAGCGTCAGCAGCTGCAGGAGCGCTGGCTTCAGTACTTGCTTTACGTGCTTCTTCGCGTTCGACGGACTTCATCATGACCGAAGCGCCTTCAGGGGCTTTCTTCGTGCCAGCGACGAGGTAACGCAAGATAGCGTCGTTGTAGCGGAAGGAATGCTCCAGTTCGTCCAGAGTGGACTGACCGCATTCGATGTTCAGGCACACGTAGTGAGCCTTGACCAGTTTCTGGATTGGGTAAGCCAGTTGACGGCGGCCCCAGTCTTCCAGACGATGAATAGCACCGCCTTCGGAAGTAACAATCGCCGAATAGCGCTCGATCATGGCGGGCACTTGCTCGCTTTGATCGGGATGCACAATGAACACTACTTCGTAGTGACGCATGGAACAACTCCTTGTGGATATCGCCTACTACCCGCTGTAAAACCAGTCAGGCACCAAGCGCGACAGCCCGCCCATTCAATCCGGGTCGAGCAAGAAACCATAGATACTAGCACCAAGAAAGGCTGGCTGACAAGCCAAAAGCCTTAGCCCTGCACGCTTGCGTAGGCAGAGTGATTGTGAATCGACTCAAAATTCTCGGCTTCGATGCTATAACGCAACACTCCGGGCAGGCTGCGCACGCTGACGGCCACATCACGCACCAGGTCTTCGACAAACTTGGGATTGTCGTAAGCGTATTCGGTGACGTATTTTTCGTCAGTGCGCTTGAGCAAGCCCCACAGCTGGCAGGATGCCTGCTCTTCAACCGACTTGATCAGCATAGGCAAATCCAGCGCAGCCGGATCCGCAAACACGGCCTGCACGGTGACGTGCGAGCGTTGATTATGCGCACCGTACTCCGAAATGGCCTTGGAGCACGGGCACAGGCTGGTTACGGGAACCAGCACGGACAATTCAAATTCAGGCTGGGCATCCACACCGACACGTGCTGTCCAGCTGACGGTGTAATCCATCAGGCTGGCCACACCCGATACGGGTGCCACTTTTTCCAGGAAAACGGGGAAGGTGGCTGTCATGTCGCCACGCCCGGCATTGAGCAAAGGCAGCATGGCCTGAGCCATCTGCACAAAACCGGCGGGCGTCATGGCTTGACGGCGGTACTCTTCCAGCAAAGCCACAAAGCGCGACATATGGGTGCCTTTTTCTTCGGGTGGCAAGGCCACCGTCAACTCCCATTGCGCCACGGTGGGCACGGCCTGCCCTTGCAGGTCCAGCATCATCGGATGCCGCACCCCGCGCACACCCACGCGCTGAATCGCAACACGGCGTGTATCCATGCTGCTTTGCACATCTGGCATGACCAAAGGCGATTCCGACACTGTATTCATATCCATCAGCTTCAGCTACGACAGAGCCGCAACCGTAAATAAAAACAATAATGAATTATTATCTTACGCTTATCGCAAGCGAGGTTCGATAACCTTAACAAGAACGCGCATATTGGGGTATTTAAACCCTAAACTGTGCAGAAATTGCCTCACGCCTCAAGCAAACTTGAGAAGCGTTCACGAATCGAGCGCTCGATGCCGCCGGCATCCAGACCCAGATCCTGCGCAATTTTCTTCTGATCACCGTGGTCGATGAACTCGTCGGGGTAGCCCAGTTGCAGCACGGGCATCACCAGCGCATCACGGCTGACAAACTCCAGTACCGCGCTGCCTGCGCCACCCATCAAACAGCCTTCTTCCACTGTCACAAACGCCTGATGGCTTTGTGCCAGCTCTTGCAGCAAGGCTTCGTCCATGGGTTTCACAAAACGCATGTCCACCACGGTAGCGTCCAGAACCTCGGCCGCTTTCAGGGCTTCGTGTAATACGGGACCAAAAGCCAGAATGGCCAGATTCTTGCCCTGACGACGCAGATTGGCCTTGCCCAGCGGCACGGTATGCAGTTCCTGATCCACTTCAGCACCGATACCGGCTCCGCGCGGGTAGCGCACCGAGCTGGGCCCTGGGTGCTGATAACAACAGGTCAGCAACAAGCGGGTTTCGTTTTCGTCCGACGGCGTGGCCACCACCATGTTCGGAATGCAGCGCAAAAAGGCGATGTCGTAATTACCGGCATGCGTTGCCCCGTCTGCGCCCACAATACCGGCGCGATCCAGCGCAAACGTGACATCCAGATTCTGCAGGGCCACGTCATGAATCAGCTGATCGTAGCCGCGCTGCAGGAAGGTGGAGTAAATCGCCACAACCGGCTTTTGTCCTTCACAGGCCAAACCACCGGCAAAGGTCACGGCGTGCTGCTCGGCAATGCCCACATCGAAATAACGACGGGGGAATTGCTGCTCGAACTCCACCATGCCACTGCCTTCACGCATGGCGGGGGTAATACCGTACAGACGCTGGTCCTGTTTGGCCATGTCGCACAGCCACTGACCGAAGATCTGCGTAAACGTAGGACGTGGCTTGGTCGTAGGCGTAACCAGACCCACGGAGGGATCAAATTTGCCTGGGCCGTGATAGAGGACCGGGTCGGCCTCAGCCAGCTTGTAACCCTGCCCCTTACGGGTAACCACATGCAGGAACTGCAAACCACCCAGATTACGCAGATTGCTCAAGGTAGAGACCAGCGCATCCAGATCGTGGCCATCAATCGGGCCTACGTAGTTAAAACCCAGCTCTTCAAACAGCGTGGCCGGAGACAGAATCCCCTTGGCGTGGCCTTCAAACTTGCGCGCCAGTTCCAGAACAGGCGGGACATGCTGCAAGACAGTACGGCCCACATTCTTGGCCGCGGCATAGAAGCGGCCCGACATCAGGCGAGCCAGATAATGATTCAGGGCACCCACAGGCGGGGAGATCGACATATCGTTGTCGTTCAGCACCACCAGCACATTCACATCGGGCGTCACACCGGCATTGTTCAGGGCTTCAAACGCCATACCGGCCGTCATCGCGCCATCACCGATCACGGCAATGTGCTGACGCTCGATCCCGGCATTGCGCGAGGCCACGGCCATGCCCAGCACCGCGGAAATCGAAGTCGAGGAATGGGCGGTGCCAAAGTCGTCGTACTCGGACTCGGAGCGTTTGGGGAAACCGGAGATGCCATCTTGCTGACGCAAGCCACCCATCTGATCGCGGCGGCCAGTCAGAATCTTGTGCGGATAGGACTGATGCCCCACATCCCACACGATACGGTCGTGGGGAGTCTCGAACACATAGTGCAAGGCAGTGGTCAGTTCAACCGTGCCCAGATTGGACGACAAATGCCCACCGGTTTTGGATACGGATTGCAGAACAAACTCGCGCAGTTGTCGTGCCAGCTCGGGAAGATCACGTTGATCAAGCTGGCGCAAGTCGGCGGGAGACTGGATCTGCTCTAGGGAAACGGTTGTCATACTAAAGACGTCTATCCGGGCAAATAAGTGAAGCGACTGTCTAAAAACAATCGCCAATCGGCTATTGTAAAACGCTTCTTGGCCTGTGCCAAAGTTGCACAGGCCCTGCGTCGCTTAATGATTGCGACCCACGATGTAGTCAGCCAGTTGCGTCAGGCGTGCCGCGGCAGGCCCCAAGGGGCGCAAGGCCAACTGGGCCTGCTCGTTCAGCGCACCCAGCAGCTCGCGCGATCCGTCCATACCCAGGATGGAGACATAGGTGGGTTTGTTGTCGGCGGCATCTTTACCGGCCGTCTTGCCCAGCGTGGCGGTATCCGCCGTCACGTCCAGAATATCGTCCACAACCTGGAAGGCCAGACCCACAGCCTGGGCGTACTCCTCCAAACCATTACGCACGGTAGAAGACGCACCCGCCACGATACCACCCAGCAAAACACTGGCTTGCAACATGGCGCCTGTTTTCATGCTGTGCATCTCTTGCAGCTGATCGCGGTCCAGGGCGATGCCCACGCTAGCGCAATCAATGGCCTGACCACCGGCCATACCGGCACTGCCCGCGGCCTGAGCCAATTGGGTAATGGCTTGCACAATCAGCGCAGGAGCAATCGGCATTTGGGCCAAGAGCTCGAAAGCCAGGGGTTGCAAGGCATCGCCCGCCAGCATGGCGCAGGCTTCATCAAACTGCACATGGGTGGTCGGGCGACCACGACGCAATTTGTCGTCGTCCATGCAAGGCAAATCGTCATGAACCAGCGAGTAGGCGTGGATCAATTCCACTGCCGCGGCTGCCAGCTCCAGGGCTTTCAATTGGGCAGCCGCCATGGGCTTGCCTTGCAAGGCAGCCTCACCGGCGGCATACACCAGGGCAGCGCGCACGCGCTTGCCACCACCCAGCACGGAGTAGCGCATGGCTTCGTGCAAACGTGCGGGTTCCTGGCTGACAGGGGGCAGCAACTGTTCCAGTACGGTCTCAGTCTGCTCAACCCGCGCCTGCAGCCAATCAGAAAAACTGGTAGAACTCATCTTAACTATCTCCAACAGCTTCATCCCCGGACAAGGGGCGCAGCAGATTGCCTTGCAATACGCTGACTTGTTCTTGTGCAAGGTCCAGCTTGCGCTGACACAATTGGGCTAATTCCACGCCCTGCTCATAAGCCTGCAAAGCCTGCTCCAGCGGCAATGCCCCGCTTTCCATGCGAGCGACCAGCGCTTCCAGTTGTGCCAGAGCGGACTCGAAATCCTGCTGGGCTGGCGCCTGGGCGCTTTGATTATCATCGCGAGATTTAACCATAACTATTCCTGATCAATGAGGGCCGTCCGGACTAGCCGAGGCCCAATTGGAAGTGGCATTGTACGGGAGCCTGCGTCAGGCGGTAGCCTACAAACAGGATAGAGAGTCCGTACCGGGATAAAGCGGTAAAAAAAGCCGCCCTAAGGCGGCTTTTTCAGCACCACGAGGGCAAGTCAGCAAACTAGCTGCGCGCAACAGGCCGGCTGGCGTCGCTGACCCATTCACTCCAGGAGCCGGGATAGATACTGGAGCCGGACAGGCCAGCCAATTCCATGGCAAAAAGATTGTGACAAGCTGTAATGCCCGATCCACACTGATGCACAACCATCTCAGCCGAAATCGCCCCCAGCAAGTCCTGAAACTCCTGGCGTAACTGCTCGGCGGGTTTGAACCGCCCTTGTTCGCCCAGATTATTCAGATGCGAACGGTTAAGCGCGTCGGGGATATGACCCGCGACCGGGTCCATCGGTTCCACATCACCGCGATATCGTTCAGCAGCGCGCGCATCCAGCACGGTAAAGATAGGTTTGGAGAGGTTTTTCAGAACCTGTTCGGTTTGCACGGTAGGCATGGCGGCCTGCTCTGGCACGCTCAATTCAGCCGCGGCTGGGGCAGGTTTGGCCGGACCGCTTTCTTCGGCTCCGCCCAATTGCTGCCAGGCTTGCCAGCCACCGTCCAGAATGGCGACCTGGGGATGACCCAGCCAGCGCAGCATCCACCACATATGGCTGGCGAACAAAGAGCTCTGGGCATCGTAGACCACAACTTGCATACCATCGCGCAAGCCATTTTTCTGCAAAAGCTGCGCCAGCTCCTGACGGCTGGGCAAAGGATGACGGCCATTCAGACCCGTCTTGGGTGCAGCCAGATCGACCTCGTGATCCAGAAACACTGCACCCGGAATATGCCCCTGTTCATAAGCGCGTCGTCCTGCCTGATGGTCGGCCAAATCATGGCGTACATCCAGAATCAGCCACTCCGAATTATTCAGATTGGCCTGGACTTGTTCTGCGCTAATCAGAAATTCAAACACGTTCTGCCTCCTTGACGGGAGCCTGCTCGACTGCCGTGGCCTGACCTCGCAAGATACGATCCTCGCTGTAGGTACGCCAGGCCGACAACAGACCAGACCCAATAATCAATGCCATGCCAGCCCAGGCTAACCAGTCTGGCACATCGCCCCAGAAAGCAATGCCAATCAGGGCGGCGAAAATAATGGTGGTGTATTGCAAGGCTGCGGTCAACAAGGCCGAGCCCAATCCAAAAGCACGCGTCATGGTCAGTTGCCCGAACAAACCGGACAAACCCACCCCCAGCAAGGCCAGCCAGGCGCGCCAGCTGAGCTCGCGCCAGCCTTCCCACAAAAGACCAACCAGACTGGAACAGACGACAAAACAGGAAAACAGCAGCACGGTGCGCCATTCGGGCTCGCCAGAACGGCCCAGGGCACGTACCTGCATCATGGCCACTGCGCTCAAGGCACCGGCACACAGGCCCAGCATGGCGGCCCACCATTGGTCCGGCGTAATACTGGGGCGCAAGACGCCGATCACGCCCATAAAGCCCAGCAGCACCGCAATCAGACGCACAGGATCACGCTGGGTGCCGCCCCAGGCAAGCATCCAGAAAGCAATAAACAAGGGAGCGGTGTAGTTCAGGCTGACGGCGGTGGACAAAGGCAGATTGGCCAGAGCCAGAAAACCCAGCCACATGGAACTGACCCCGGAGACATTACGTCGGATATGCAGTTTCCAGCTTTGAGGAGCTAGCCGTAAACCACGGCTCTTGGCCCAGAAAACCAGAAGAAGTACTGAGGGCACACCCCGGAACAAAACGATTTGCGCCATTGATGCGCCCGCATCGGCGGACACTTTGACACAGGCCCCCATAATGGCAAACATGGCGCAGGCTACCAGCATCCACAATGACTGCATGTGATCAGACCAAATCAGTAATAAGGGAAAGCCATTACTATACTCCCCACCTTGTAAAAGTGGCCCGGTAACCCCATATCCAGACCACTTACACAACAGCATAAAAGACAGCTCAAGAAACTATCTTGTCCAAAAGCTGACTAAAAGCTGAATCTTTTATTGTCCCGCCTGGAATCAAGGCTAAAATTCGCGCAGATCGTGTTCTCACGATCACGATTTTTTCTGTCACACCGGAATCCGCATTCATGAAACGAATTGTCCTTTTCTTAATCACCAACCTGGCCGTCATGCTGGTGCTCAGCGCCTCCATGAATATTTTGGGTGTGGGACGTTACCTGAACGCGCAAGGTCTGGACCTGACTCAATTGCTGATTTTCTCGGCTTTGGTCGGTTTTACCGGCGCCATCATTTCCTTGCTGATGAGCAAATGGATGGCCAAGCAAAGCGTGAACGCCCGTGTCATTGACCCGAACGCCCCCGCCAATGCCGAAGAAGCCTGGCTGGTGGATACCGTGCACCAACTGGCCGACCGTGCCGGTATTGGCCGTCCTGAAGTGGCTATCTACGAAGGCGAGCCCAATGCCTTTGCCACCGGCGCGTTCAAGAATGATGCTCTGGTCGCCGTGTCCACCGGCTTGCTGCGCGGCATGACCGAAGAAGAGGTCATGGCCGTGCTGGGCCACGAGGTCGCCCACATTGCCAATGGCGACATGGTTACCCTGACCTTGATCCAGGGCGTGGTGAACACCTTTGTGATCTTCCTGGCCCGTCTGGCCGGCTACTTTGTGGACCGCGTGCTGCTGCGCAATGATCGCGACGTGGGCATGGGTTACTACGCCTCGGTCTTTGTGTTCGAGCTGATTTTTGGTGTGCTGGCCTCCATCATCGTGGCCTGGTTCTCGCGTCAGCGTGAGTACCGTGCCGATGCTGGTTCCGCCCAGTTGCTGGGTTCGCGTCAGCCCATGATCCATGCACTGGCCCGTCTGGGCGGCATGGCTCCTGGCGAACTGCCCAAGAACTTTGAAGCCTCCGGTATCTCGGGTGGTCGTTCGATCAGCGCGATCTTCGCCTCCCACCCTCCTATCGCTGCACGTATCCAGGCCTTGCAAAGCGCCCAGTCGGTCTAAGACTACTGGCGGCCTGAACGGCACAGCCCAATAAAACGCCCCAAAAGCCTATGTGCTTTTGGGGCGTTTTTTATACCTTGACCTGAACTTAGCATATCGGCTGCCGGACGATCATCTTGTGCCGACTCGACGACGCCTTGCTCCAGTCATTCAGATAGATCTCGTGGTACACGCCCAAAGGCTCCAGCCCTTCCTGCGGCAGGAACCTGGTATAGAGCTGCGACAACAAAACCGACAGCTCTGCCTGGGAACCCACGTGCATCACCTGCACGCACTTGCCCTCTGTCACGGCTTCCCAGCGAGGAGCCGGCGCATTCCCCAACTGAGCGCGCATCTGGGCCACTGCGCCTTCCAGCCCCGCCTTGTCAGCCCACACAGGCAGCGTCACTGTACACGCCATTGCCAGTTTTCCCGCCGCCCTGCTTCCAGATCTTTCGAATCATCAGCCCAGTACAGAATTTCAACCGGCGCTTCCATAAAGTCACGGCCCATGCGCTGGCGTGCCTCCCGACGGATAGGCTCGATAGCCATCTGCAAGGTCTTGATGGCCACCCCCACCGCCGCAGGCTCGGGCGCACCTTGGCCATCCAAAATGGCAAATGGCAAAGTCGGCACGTCCAGCACCCGGAAATGGTGCTGCAACGGCGCATACAACATCTTCAGGGTTCCAACGTCCTGACTTAAATCAATCATGTTTTCCTCAGCCATAAGGGGTCTCACACAACTCCAAACTTAATCAGCAAAGTGATATTCCAAAATATCGTCACCGAACTCATCACGCTGGCCGCTTTCGGTCCAGCCCAAATGACGATAGAAACCATGGGAGCGCACCTGAGGATCACTATTACAGGCCAGGAACAGGCGCATAAAACCACGCTCCTGCAAATCCTGCATCATCTGTGTCAGCAGACGACGGCCCAACCCCAGGCTTTCGTATTCAGGCAATAGCGCCAGCACCATGATCTCGCCGCTCTCGCTATCACCAAAGCAATAGCCAGCCATCTGCTCATCGACCAGGGCGACATAACCGGGGCAACTGCCATCCTTGATACCGGCGGCCCAACTTTCGGCGGTAATCCCCAGGGCCGCCAGGTCCTGCTCGGAAAAGGCATTCTCGCGGGTCAGTCCCCGAATACGCAGGCATTCGCGGGCGTCTTCAGGCACCGCAGCGCGCAAGATTGTCTTGCTCATTCACTACTCCAATAAAAAGAACGCGGACGACAAGTCATCACCTTGCCGACCATAAAAAAGACTTAAGGGGTGCCGCACTTGAACTGATTTAGCCACTGGGCAATATCCCCCACCACCTGTGGCATGGCCGAACTGCCGTCGGGCTGATTCATGCCATGGTCCAGATCGGGATAGGTACGCCACACCAGATGTGAGTTATCAACCTGAACCAGCATCTCGGCAGCCGCTTGCGGCGAGACCGAGGTATCGCGTCCGGACTGGATCACCAGCGTAGGGATGTCAATTTTTCGCAGCACATCGGCCTGATCCAGATTCAGCATTTGCTGCCACCAGTCCCGACCATGCTGACTCATCTCGGTATCCAGACCAGCCTTGGCCTGCTTCAGAAAGTCGCCCAGGCCCTCCAGCATGGCTTGCTTGTCAACGGCCGGCATATCCTCCACCGACACGCTATAGAGCACATCATCCTGGAACCAGCGCCCACCGCCATTAAAACTGACGGCGGCATCCAGATAAGGGGTCCGGGCCGCCAGCAGATGGACGATGACCGCTCCTTCACTGCCACCCAAGGCAAAGAGCTTGTCATAGCGGGTCTGGCTTTGCAGCTGTTTTAAAACCGCCTCCAGATCAGCCACACGCTGTTGTGGGTTGTCGCGCTGAATATAGTCTGTCGGGCAGTCGCCGCGCTCGGGATCGTCGCTGGCGGGCAAAGCCGCTGTCAGCGCATATTTTTCCACGGCCAGCACCTGGGCTTGCGGGCGCGCCTTGGCCAGGGTTTCCCAGACGACTTTCTTGTGTGCCACGCTATTGCAGTCCGAGCCCTGCACAATCAGAAGCAGTTCATGCACACCATCTTGAGGGGCGATAGCAGGCTGGACGTAATAATGAATGGTGCTGCCATCCGCACGCGCCAATTCATGAGGCTGCGCTTGAGCATAAGCCTGGCTGCCCAAGGTACCCAAGACAACAAGGCCCGCCAGGCGGGCCAGAAAAATAGAATAATCCATGCCGTACTGTGGCACAGAATGATGAAGATTTGATGGAGAAAATGGCGGGCCCGCCGCCATGAAAAGGGACCAGCCAGCAAAGGGCTGACCTGACCGGGGGAGACATCAGGCCATCACACCCTTTGCTGGCTGGTGTCCCGCCGCCGGTCGCCATTTGCCCAAAAAGACGACCGGACTGGCAAGACTCAAGGCTTCATGGGATTGGTCTTTTCAGGGTTGATCTGATAGCGCTGCAAGGCATCGCTGACCAAGGAACGCGGCATCGAGCCTTCGTCGGCCAGGGCTTTCAAGGCCGAGACCACGATGAAGTGCCGATCCACTTCAAAGAACTCGCGCAGCGACGCACGTGTGTCGGAACGCCCAAAGCCGTCCGTACCCAAGGCCAGCAAACGACGCTCTGGCAGGAATGGCCGGATCTGCTCACCCACAATCTTCATATAGTCTGTTGCGACCACAATCGGGCCTGCATGCCCTTCCAGGCAAGATTGCACATAAGGAATGCGCGGCTCGCTTTCCGGATGCAAGGTGTTCCAGCGTTCTGTGTCCAGACCATCACGACGCAGCTCGTTCAGGCTGGGCGCACTCCACACATCGCTGGCCACGCCAAAGTCGTCTTGCAGCAATTGCGCGGCAGCCAGCACTTCCATCAGGATCGAGCCACTACCCATCAACTGCACACGCGGCGCCTTGGCTTTTTGCTGCGGTCCCGCCTGCAAGAGATACAGCCCTTTGATAATGCCCTGCTCCACGCCTTCCGGCATCTCGGGATGCGGGTAGTTTTCGTTAAGCACGGTAATGTAATAGAACACGTCCTCCTGATCCTGATACATGCGACGAATACCGTCTTGCATGATCACAGCCAGCTCATAGGAGAAGGTGGGGTCGTAAGAGCGGCAGCTAGGCACCACGCTGGAGAGCACATGGCTATGACCATCGTCGTGCTGCAAGCCTTCGCCCATCAAGGTGGTACGGCCCGAGGTTGCCCCAAACAGGAAGCCCCGTGTCCGTGCATCCGCTGCGGCCCAGATAAAGTCCCCTACTCGCTGGAAGCCGAACATGGAATAGAAAATAAAGAGCGGAATCGTGGGAACACCGTGATTGCTATAGGCCGTGCCTGCTGCAATCCAGGAGGAGATTGCCCCGGACTCATTCAGACCTTCCTGCAAGATCTGCCCGTCCTTGGCCTCTTTGTAATAGCTCAGCTGGCCGGCATCCTGCGGCGTGTACAACTGCCCTAAATAAGAGTGGATACCAATCTGGCGGAACAGACCTTCCATCCCGAAGGTGCGCGACTCATCCGGCACGATAGGCACAATCAATTGACCCAGCACCGGGTCTTTCAACAAGGTGCTCAAGATACGAACAAAAGCCATGGTCGTGGACAGGCCACGCTCCCCAGTGCCTTTCAGCTGGGCCGCGAAGCTGTCCAAGGTGGGCACCGTCAAGGCAGGAACAGAGGTTCTGCGGGATGGTACAAAGCCACCCAAGGCAGCACGACGCTGCTGCAAGTACACCGCTTCCGGGCTACCTGGCTCAGGACGCAGATAAGGCAGCTCTTCCAGTTGCTCATCCGTAACGGGGAGCTGGAAACGATCCCTGAAGGCACGCACGGCATCTGCGCTCATTTTCTTGAGCTGGTGATTGATGTTCTGGCCTTCACCGGCCTCGCCCATGCCAAAACCTTTCACGGTTTTCACCAGAACTGCGGTCGGCCCACCATGGCTGTTGCGCGCGGCTTGCGCATAAGCGGCGTAGACCTTGTCGGGATCGTGACCACCACGGGCCAGAGCCCAGATATCGTCGTCCGACAAATCCGCCACCAGTTCCAGCAGTTCGGGATACTTGCCAAAGAAGTGCTCGCGCACATAGGCACCGTTTTGCGACTTGAAGGTCTGGTAGTCCCCGTCCACGCACTCCATCATGCGTTTGCGCAGCAAGCCGGTTTTATCCTTGGCCAGCAGATCGTCCCAGCCTGCGCCCCAAATCACCTTGATGACATTCCAGCCTGCGGCACGGAAGGTCGCTTCCAACTCCTGAATGACTTTGCTATTGCCACGCACAGGGCCGTCCAGACGCTGCAAATTGCAGTTGACCACGAAAATCAGGTTGTCCAGCTTTTCACGGCCACCCACGGCAATAGCGGACAGAGACTCGGCCTGATCCATTTCACCATCACCCAGGAACGCCCAGACCTTGCGGCCATCCATGGGCTTCAGGCCCCGGAAATCCAGATAGCGCATGTAGCGTGCCTGATAAGCAGCCATCAATGGGCCCAGACCCATGGACACGGTGGGGAACTGCCAGAACTCGGGCATCAAACGAGGGTGCGGGTAAGACGGCAGGCCACGACGTCCAGCCTCACGGCGGAAGTTGTCCATCTGCTCATCGTCCAGACGCCCTTCTACATAAGCACGGCCATAGATGCCGGGGGCGGAGTGGCCCTGTATATAGACCAGATCACCGTCAAAGCTTTCAGTGCGACCCCGGAAAAAATGGTCAAAGCCCACGTCGTACAGGACCGCCGCAGACTGATAAGTAGCAATGTGTCCACCCACATTGGAATGCCGACCGGCACGCAGCACCATGACCATGGCGTTCCAGCGCACATAGGCATTGAGCTTGCGCTCCAGTTCCTTGTCGCCAGGGTACGGGGTTTGCTGATGCACCGGGATGGTATTCACA
Organism: Alcaligenes faecalis; assembly: GCF_009497775.1. NCBI lineage: Bacteria > Pseudomonadati > Pseudomonadota > Betaproteobacteria > Burkholderiales > Alcaligenaceae > Alcaligenes > Alcaligenes faecalis. The sequence continues at coordinate 1,207,770 of NZ_CP031012.1, read as the reverse complement.
TACGAGGTGGTCACGCGCGTATACAGGTCACCATGATGACGCGCATCGAAATCCAGCAATTGATCAATCAGATAGTGAGCACGGGGGCGTCCTTCTGCCGCGGTGACCGATTCCAGGGCATCAAGCCACTCGGCCGTCTCTTGTGGGTCCACATCCGCGATCTGCAAAGCGTGATTCATAACAATCTCCAGGTGGATAGGCCGGATCCGCCACGCGACGTCCTCACGGCCTGAACAAGACGCAGGGCAGGACAGACCCTCACCCATACGATTGCAATTGCAACTACTTTATGAGCGCATCTTATCCGCGTATAATTGCATTTGCAACTAAAAAATAAATTCCTGGGGGAAAGAACGATGAGTCGCTCCGATGCTGATCTGTGGTTTTCCTTTGTGCGGGCGCACCGCAGCATCCTGAAAGAAATCGAACGCAGACTGGCTGCCGAAAAGTTGCCACCCTATGCCTGGTACGACGTGCTGTGGGGGCTGGAAAGCGGGCCGGAGGGAACCCGTCGCATGCATGAGCTGGCCGATCGGCTGGTCATAGAGCGCTATAACCTGACACGACTGGTTGACCGACTGGAAGCCCAGGGGCTGGTCCAGCGCAGTCGCTCCTCGGAAGATGGCCGTGCCGCCTTTGCCAGCATCACGGATGAAGGTCGAGCTTTACGCAAACAGATGTGGCAGATCTACCAGGGCGCCGTACAGGAGCTGTTCCTGTCAGCCTTTTCCGATCAGGAACAGACGGAGTTTGCGCAAGGGCTGGATCAGGCCGCCCGACAAGCGCGGCAATCTTCCAACACCTAGATGTGTCTAACTGATACCTGAGACTCACGCTTGTAAGATGCGCTGGGCTATTATTTAGCAATGAAAGAAATCTTCGCACTTCTCGATTTCGGGGGTTATATCGCCTTGCTCCTGTGGGGTATCCACATGGTGCAAAGCGGTGTGCAACGCGCCTTTGGTGCCGAACTGGGCATCTGGATGGGCCATGCCCTGGGCCGCCCCCGCCGTGCTTTTGTTGCCGGAGCGGCCATTACCGCCGCCATTCAAAGCAGTACCGCCACCGGGCTGATGATTACCAGCTTTGCCGCCACCGGCATGGTTGCCCTGGTTCCGGCCCTGGCCGCAATGTTGGGCGCCAATGTGGGCACGACGCTGATCGTGCAACTGCTGTCCTTCAAGATGACCGCGCTGGCCCCCGCCCTGATTCTTCTGGGTGTCTGGCTGTTCCGCTCGCAAGAGCCTGGACGCCGTCGCGATCTGGGCCGCGTCTTTATTGGTCTGGGCCTTTTGCTGCTGTCCTTGCATGAACTGGTGGGTCTGTTCTCGCCCATTCAGGACGCCCCACTGCTGCAAACCATTCTGGAAGCGCTGGCAGGCAGCCCCATGACGGGCATGCTGCTCGCCGCCCTGCTGACCTGGGCCGCGCACTCCAGCGTGGCCATTGTGGTGCTGATCATCTCGCTGGCCAGCCATCAGCATATGGACCCACAGCTGACCTATGCGCTGGTCCTGGGTGCCAACGTGGGCACGGCCATCAACCCAATTCTGGAAGGGGCTGGCAGCACCAAGGACCCAGCCAACAAACGCCTGCCCATCGGGAACTTGGGCACACGTGTGTTTGGTTGTCTGGTCGGCATGATTGTGCTGCCCTGGATTCCGGATTTGATGAGCTGGTTCACCGATGACCCGGCCCGTGCCGTGGCCAACTTCCACACCTTCTTCAATCTGGCCGTGGCAGCCCTGTTCCTGCCTTTGCTCAAACCCTATTCGCGCTTGCTGAGCCGTTATCTGCCCCGTCGCACCGACCCGGATGATCCGGGCCTGCCCCTGTATCTGGACCAGTCCGCTCAGGAAGTGCCTGCCGTGGCCTTGGGCAATGCCGCACGGGAAGCTCTGCGCCTGTCCGATATGTTGCAGGAAATCCTGGATACGGCCCGCCAGAACATGCTGAACAATAGCGCCCAGAGCATTAACCATGCGCGCTATATCAGCAATGCCGTCAACCGACTGGAACCGCTGATCACCACTTATCTGGCCAGCATGGACCAGGAAAACCTGAGCAAGAAAGATACCCGTCGTCTGAACGATATTCTGACTTTCTCCACCAATATCTCGCATGCCGCCACGATCAGCGTCAATGGCTTGCTCAGCCATACCGCCAAGCTGCGCAAGCAAGGCTGGATACTGCAATCGGAAGAACAGGCCGAGATCGGCAAGGTCATGGACAGGCTGATCCGCAACCAGCGTCAGGCAGCCGCCCTGTTTGTGGCTGAGGATGTAAAAACCGCCCGCTTCCTGGCCTTTGAAAAGGATTTCTTCCGCGAATTGGAAGTGGCGGCGGGAGACCGTCATATTCGCCAAATCAAGGCCGGTCAGCTGGACTCCGCCGAGCAGGGCTCCTTGTACCTGGAGATTTTGCGCGACGTGCGCACCATCAACTCCTATCTGGTCAGCGCTGCGGCCTATCCGATTCTGGCCAAGCACGACGAGCTGCTGCCCAACCGGGTACGCGCCAACGAGGAATAAACAGACTGCAGCCAGACGGTGAAAACAAACCGCTCTACTACAAAAAAAGGCGACCATCAGGTCGCCTTTTCCTTTAGCCTGCCAAGAAGCCTTAGTGAGCCTGTTCCCAGTTGTCGCCCACGCCGACTTCAGCCACCAGCGGCACATCCAGCTTGGCCACATTGCACATCAGGCCCGGCAGGTTTTCACGCAAAACATCCAGCTCGTCTTCGGGTACATCGAATACCAGTTCGTCATGTACCTGCATGACCATTTGCGTGCGCAACCCCTTTTCTTCCAGCCAGCGCTGCACAGCCACCATGGCCATCTTGATCAGGTCAGCCGAGGTGCCCTGCATCGGTGCGTTAATGGCGGCACGTTCTGCACCGGCCATACGCGGCCCTTTCGCGCCTTTCAGTTCAGGCAACCACAGGCGGCGACCGAACACGGTTTCCACATAACCCTGCTCATGGGCCTGGGCCTTGATGCGAGTCATGTAGCTGGCCACGCCAGGATAGCGAGCGAAGTAGCGATCAATATAGGCACGGGCCGCATCACGGGTAATGCCCAGATTGCTGGCCAGACCGAATTCGCCCATGCCGTAGATCAGACCAAAGTTAATCGCCTTGGCCGCACGACGCTGGTCCGAGCTGACATCCTTGGCATCCACACCAAAGATCTCGGCAGCGGTTGCCGTATGCACGTCCCCGCCCTGCTCAAACACCTGCTGCAGATTTTCGTCGCCCGACACATGGGCCATCACGCGCAATTCGATCTGGGAATAGTCAGCCGAGACCACTTTGCCCAGTTCGGACACAAAGGCGGCACGAACACGGCGGCCTTCTGCGGTACGTACAGGAATGTTCTGCAAGTTGGGATCGGAAGAAGCCAGACGCCCGGTAATGACAGCAGCCTGCGCATAACGGGTATGTACACGACCACTGTCCGGATTCACCATTTTGGGTAGCTTGTCGGTGTAGGTGGACTTGAGCTTGGCCAGACCACGGTATTCCAGCAGCACCTGCGGCAAGGGGTAATCCTGAGCCAAACGCGTCAGAACATCTTCATCAGTAGAAGGAGCGCCGCTGGCTGTTTTACGCACCACCGGGATACCCAGCTTGCCGAACAGAATCTCGCCCACTTGCTTGGGGGAATTCATATTGAAAGGCTGGTCAGCCAGCTCATAGGCCTTGTTTTCCAGCTCCAGCATTTTCTGGCCCAGCTCGTGGCTTTGACGCGCCAAGGTAGGCACATCAATCTTGACGCCATTGCGCTCCACAATGGTCAGCACATCCGAAGCCTGCACTTCCAGTAGATAGATACGCTCCAGACCTTCTTCCTTGGCCACTTGAGGACGCAGGCACTGATGCAGACGCAAGGTGTAGTCCGCATCTTCGCAGGCATATTGCGAGGCCACCGGAATATCCACCTCGTCAAAGCCGATCTGCTTGGCACCCTTGCCGCAAATATCCTCGTAAGACGCACCTTTCAGACCCAGCCATTGCAAGGCCAGCTCTTCCATGCTGACGCGCTTGTGCGATTGCAAGACATAAGCCTGCAACATGGTGTCCTCGCAGATGCCGCGCAAGCTGACTTTTTCATTCAGCAGGACATGGGTATCGTACTTGGCGTTATGCAGTACCTTGGCCGCCTCGGCGTTTTCCAACCAGGGGCGCAGGGTTTCCAATACATAGTCTTTATCCAGCTGTTCCACATCCAGCGAGCCACGGTGGGCCACCGGCACATAGAAAGCCTGACCCGCCTTGACTGACACCGACAAACCCACCAGACGCGCCATCAAGGGGTCCAAGGAGGTGGTTTCCGTATCCAGCGCCACCAGCTCGGCCTTTTCCAGCAGGCTTAGCAGGGACTGCAACTGTTCTTTAGTCGTGACGGTCTGGTAATCCAGTTCAGCCGGCGCAGCAGGCGTTTCAGCCTCCACACGAGCATCCTGGGCGGGCACGCGCTTGGGATCATCCGTCAGTTCGCGCAACCAGGTGCGGAAACCAAAGGTCTCGTAGATATCCTGCAACACGGCATTGTCGCGGGGCTCCGGCTCCAGAGCGCCGAAATCGCCCGTGAAGCCGGGCACCTCGCAATCGAGCTTGACCGTGACCAACTTGCGCGTCATGTCAAAGTTGGAGCTGAAATCGCGCAGGTTCTGGCCGGCCACACCCTTGATTTTGTCGGCATGCTGCAACAGTTCGTCCAGGCTGCCATATTCGCCCAACCACTTGGCGGCCGTCTTGGGACCTACCTTGGGAACACCGGGAATATTGTCCGAGGTGTCGCCAATCAGCATCAAATAATCGATAATTTGATCCGGGCGTACCCCGTACTTATTGGTAACGCCTTCTACATCCAGCGTCTCGTTACTCATGGTGTTGACCAACTGCACATGCTCATTGACCAACTGGGCCAGGTCCTTGTCTCCGGTAGACACCACGGTCTCGATGCCATTTTCAGCCGCCAGACGGGAAAGCGTGCCGATGATATCGTCGGCCTCCACGCCGGACTGACAAATCAGATGCCAGCCCATGGCGCGTACCGCTTTGTGAATAGGCTCTATTTGCACCGCCATATCTTCGGGCATGGAGGGCCGGTTAGCCTTGTATTGATCGTACAGATCGTCCCGGAATGTGCGGCCTTTGGCATCAAAAACGCATACCATATAGTCCGCTTGATAATCCTGTAGCAGACGGCGCAGCATATTGATGACCCCGTACAAGGCGCCTGTAGGCTGGCCTTGCGCGTTTCGCAGATCGGGCATCGCATGGTACGCTCGGTACAGATAGCTGGAACCATCAACGAGCAACAAGGTTTTTTTCATGTCTAACAATAAAATCGTCCGTTTACCGGCCTCTGAGCAGATTCCTACCATCATGAAGGAGCTGCAAACTGCGGTCGATACATTAAAAGAAATGGGTGCTGGCGTTAGTGTTTTCGGCAGCGCACGCATCAAACCCGGTCATCCCTACTACGAACTGGCCCAGGAACTGGGTCGTCGTCTGGCCGAAGCGGGCGTCACCCTGATTGCAGGCGGCGGTCCTGGCCTGATGGAAGCAGCCAATAAAGGCGCGTACGAAGCAGGCGGGCAAAGTATTGGCCTGAATATACGCTTGCCCCACGAAACCACCAACAACCCTTACCAGACACAAAGTCTGCAGTTCGAGTACTTCTACTCGCGCAAGGCCACCTTCTTCATGCACAGCTGGGCCTACATTGCCCTGCCTGGCGGTTTCGGTACCCTGGACGAGCTGTTTGAAGTCATGACCCTGGTTCAAACAGGCAAAGTCCCACCCGCACCCATTGTACTGATCGGCACTTCCTTTTGGTCCGGCCTGATCGACTGGATTGGTGACCAATTGATGGAGATGGGTCTGATCGGCCCCAAAGACCTGAATTTGCTGGTCGTAACCGACGATCTGGACGAAGTCATGACCTACATTAACCAGTGTTGCGTACTGCCTAGGGCGGAACCCGCATTGCCCCAGTAAGGCGTACGGGTTAAATTTGCAGTCTTTCTTCGGCCCTCCATCAGCAGGGCCGAATTTGTATTGAATGCCACAAGCTAGTCGATATTTGCCGGAGTCCTCCACATGAACAAAATGCTTGCCCGCCTCCTGATGGTGGCTTTTTGCAGTGCCTTAGTGCCCGCTGCTGCCCATGCAGCCGGGCCGTCCGAAATCCGTTTTGCCACTGAAGCGGGCTATCCCCCCTTCGAGTTTCTGGACCCCAGTGGCGAGCTGCAAGGCTTTGACATCGACATCGGCAACGAAATCTGTAAGCGCCTGCAAGCCAAGTGCGTGTGGATCGACCAGTCCTTTGACAGCCTGATCCCCGGCCTGCAAGCGCGCAAGTTCGATCTGGCCAACTCCACCATGACTGCTACCGAGGCACGCGCCAAGGTCATCGACTTTAGCGAACCCATGTACATCGTGCCGGTTCGTCTGGCCGCCCGCAAAGGCAGCGGCTTTGAGCCCACCGCCGAGTCCCTGAAAGGCAAGCGCGTCGGCGTGCAGCAAGGCACGACAATGGAAACCTATGCGCGCCAGAACTGGGCCAATAACGGGGTGACCGTTGTGGCCTACCCCAGCTACACCGACGCGTTCAATGACCTTGCCGGTGGCCGCGTGGACGCCACTTTCCAGGAAGCCCAGAACGCCGTCGAAGGCTTTTTGAGCAAACCAGCCGGTGCCGACTTTGAACTGACCGGCAGCACCGTGGACGACAGTCCAATTCTGAACGAGCCTATCGCCATGGGCATTCGCAAGGGCAACAAGAAACTCAAGAAAACCGTTGATGAAGTTCTGCGCGAAATGAAGGCCGATGGCACCATGCAGACCTTTGCCGACAAGTACTTCCAAAAAGAAAACATTCGCATCGCGCCCTGACCTGGATACCTGAACCATGTTGCTTTACGGTTATGGGCCGCAGTTGCTGGTCGGCACCTGGGAAACCATCAAACTGGCCGTGCTCTCACTGCTGGTTTCCCTGGTGCTGGGTCTGGTCGCTGCCCTGATGAAACTGTCCCGCGCCTCGCTGCTGCGTTGGGTGGGCGGTTTGTATACCACCTTGATCCGGGGCGTCCCGGACCTGGTGCTCTTGATGCTGTTCTTTTTCAGCCTGCAAATCTGGCTGAACGAGCTGACTGACTGGCTGGAATGGGACATGATCGAGATTGATCCCTTTGGCGCCGGTGTGGTCACGCTGGGTTTTATTTATGGCGCTTACTTTGCCGAAACCTTCCGTGGCGCCCTGATGGCCATCCCCAAAGGCCAGATGGAAGCCGGCAAGGCCTGTGGCTGGAGCGCCTGGCAGGTTTTGCACCGCATCCAGATCCCACAAATGATGCGCTACGCATTGCCTGGACTGGGCAACAACTGGCAAATCCTGCTCAAATCCACTGCGCTGGTGTCCCTGATCGGCCTGAGCGATGTGGTCAAGATTGCGCAAAACGCCGGTAACGCGACCTTCAACTCCTTCCTCTTTGTTGGCATCACCGCCCTGATCTATCTGGGCCTGACCGCTGTCAGCAATATCGGGCTGAGCTACCTGGAGCGACGCTACAACATTGGCGTGAAAGGAGCGCAGTTCTAATGGATGTTCTGAACGAATTCTGGCGCGCCTATCTGTACCAAAGCAATGGTCAGCTCTCGGGTCTGGCCATGACGCTCTGGCTGCTGGTGATCTCGGTTGCCATCGGCTTTTTCCTGTCGATTTTCATGGCCATTGGCCGTGTTTCGGGCAAAGCCTGGCTGTCGCGCCCTATTGGTGCCTTCACCTATTTTTTCCGCGGTACTCCCTTGTACGTGCAGATCCTGCTGATCTACACCGCCATGTACAAGCTGGCCATCATCAAATCCGTGCCTGCACTGGAAGCCTTCTTCATGAGCGGCTTCAACTGCATGATTCTGGCGCTGACCTTGAACACTGTTGGCTACACCACCGAGATTTTTGCCGGGGCCATCCGCTCCATGCCTCCCGGTGAAGTCGAGTCGGCGCGTGCCTATGGCATGTCCGGCTGGACCTTGTACCGCCGCGTGATTCTGCCGCAAGCCTTGCGCCGCGTCCTGCCCGCTTACAGCAATGAAGTGGTCCTGATGCTGCACGCCACCTCGCTGGCCTTTACCGCTACCGTTCCTGACCTGCTCAAGATCGCGCGTGATGCCAATGCGGCCACCTACCAGACCTTTACCTCCTACGGGATTGCTGCACTGATTTACCTGTGCGTGTCCTTCATTCTGGTCGGTATTTTCCGTATCGTGGAAAAACGCCAAATGGCGTTCTTGAATCACTGAACGCTGAGGTGCTGAGCAAAAAAATGGGCCGCTTGCAAAAGCGGCCCATTTTTCTTTAGCGATACAGCTATCGCATCAGTCCCCCGTGTGATCCAGGTTCTGATAACGCATCTGGCGTCCCATCACACCGGCCATCATCAGAAAGAAAGTCAGACCGCGACGCACTTCCGGCTCCTTGGCCAGGCGTATAAGCCCCATCAGGGTCGGTGTGGTCTCCGTAGCCCGCACCTGGTCCGAAGCCATACGTGCCGCGTTTCCAACCGACCAGGCGGCTCCTACGCCCTCCTCAAAGCCCTTCATAAGCTTTTCAAGCATGTAGTCGTCCGTCATATCCACCAGATCGGCCAGCAGGGACACCGCATCCACTACCCGATTCAGGCGACCACCGGCCAGCAAAGGCTCGATCTTGCCGATCAGTTCGTCCAGGCCCTTGATGCCAGGGTCTTCTCCCAGCAAGCTTTCCAGGGCTGTTGGTTTTTTCTGAGCCGCACCCGCATCTTCGGGGTTCAAGGATTTATCCGATACCGAATTCATCTGTCTCTCCTGACTTAGACCAAGCCACGGGCCACGGCCCAGTAAATACCCCGATTAAAGCCCTTGCGCAGCAAGCCACCCAGCTTGGTGGGGGGCGTAGGATGCACATCCTCCTTGTAGTCGTACCAGAGCGGCATACCGCCCTCCAGACCCATTTGGGCTACCGCCACCACACGGCCATCGTATTCGTCGCTGGTGCGCCCGAATCGCAGCTCTGAGGCCAGGTTGTTGACCACCACGGGCGACTGGTTGTGGCAGGAGCCACCGGCTTTACTAATGGGCAGGTCCACCGTGTCACCCAGCACATACACATTATCCAGACCCAGCACCTTCATGGTTTGGTGATCGGTGGGGACCCAGCCTTCGTTATCGGCTGCTTGCGAAATGCCCGAGTCGCGCACTGCCGCAACGGCGGTAATCGGTGGAGTCGCCATCAAGAGGTCGAATGGCTCTTCTGCGCCTTCCACGGAATACGCAATCTTGCGTTCGGGGTCCACCCGGCTCAAGGTAAAACCGCGTTGATGCTTGATGTCCCTGTCCTCAAAAATCGGTGGCAAGACCTGGCAAACCTCGTTCTGCATGAACAGGCAATTACGCAAAAGCTGGGAGGTAGTGGGATAGGTATAGGCAATCTCCACCTTGTCGCGCACCCCGCGACGACGCAGATACTCGTCCAGCATCAGGGTCGTTTCCACGGGAGCGATCCCGCACTGGTGCGGCACGTTATGGGTTTTGGGGAAAGTCACCGTTACCAGCACACGGCCTTTTTCCAGCTTGCTCAGACGGTCAGCCAATTGGCGTGCAGGGGCGTGCTGGTAGAAGTGATCACCGCCCTCTTTCAGACCTTCGATTTTTTCCGGGGAAGGGACGCAGCCCGTAGACAGCACCAGGTAGTCGTAATCAATCTTCTTGCCGCTAGCGCAGTGCAGACGGCTGGCCTTGAAGTCAAAGCCACTGACTTCCTCCAGCTGAAAATCAATTTCAGGGCGTAAAAGGGAAATTTGCGGTCGTCGCAGTTCGTCCCGGAAAAAAGCATCAAACGCCACGTACATAAAAGCGGGCTTGTAATAATGCCAAGGGGAATTGGACAACATGGTAATGCGGACTTTGCCGGAGCGAATCTCCGGGTAGAGCTTGCTTACCAGATGATTGGCGGTCATCGTACCGCCAATACCACCACCTACAATCACAATATGCTGCACCATCAGTATTCTCCTGAAAGGGGGAAACTGCGCAGAGCATCCTGAATCACTAAAAATTCAGTTAAAACAAGATCCTGCACAGCAATAACTGAGACTTCGCAAAGCGAGCTTGGTAATGTGTCCAGCCAGTTCGTATCAAACAGGTATTAAGCCAAAATTAAAACAGCTGCGTCTTTTTTGATAAGCTGCTTAATCAATTTTATTTATCTCACACCCTCTGCTGATTTTAAAAAATCAAGCTGGGGGTAATTAAACCTACACCCCAGCTTTTTTATAATTTCTTCAAATCTGGCCTGACCCTGACAATATAAGATAAAAAAAACGCCTGCATCAAGCAGGCGTTTTCTCGTATCGCTAAACCCGAAGGATTAACCTTCGCGTTGGCTGCGACGGCGCTCGTGTTCTTTCAGGTAACGCTTGCGCAGGCGAATGGACTTGGGAGTCACTTCAACCAGCTCGTCGTCGTCCAGGAAGTCCACAGCGTATTCCAGGCTCATACGGATAGGTGGAACCAGATCAATGTGCTCGTCCTTACCGGAAGCACGCACGTTGGTCAGTTTCTTTTCCTTGATGGGGTTAACCACCAGGTCGTTGTCGCGGCTGTGAATACCGATGATCATGCCTTCGTACAGCGCATCACCAGGGGACACAAACATGCGACCGCGATCCTGCAGCTTCCACAGCGCGTAGGCCACGGCATCACCGTCGTCCTGGCTGATCAGCACGCCGTTACGACGCTCGCCAACCGTGCCTTCACGCATGGGGCGGAACTCGTCAAAGGTGTGGCTCATCAGGCCGGTACCGCGTGTCAGGGTCATGAACTCGCCCTGGAAGCCGATCAGGCCGCGAGCGGGAATACGGTATTCCAGGCGTGTACGACCACGGCCATCGGCAACCATATCCTGCAAGTCACCACGACGGCGACCCAGTTCTTCCATCACGCCACCTTGGTGGCCGTCTTCGACGTCCACGGTCAGTTGCTCGTAGGGTTCCATCTTGACGCCGTTCTCTTCACGAATCAGCACGCGTGGACGCGATACGGCCATTTCGTAGCCTTCACGACGCATGTTTTCGATCAGAATGGTCAGGTGCAATTCACCGCGACCGCACACTTCAAACACGGTGTCGTCGTCGGTTTCGTTAACACGCAAAGCCACGTTGGATTTCAGTTCGCGGTCCAGACGATCGCGCAGCTGACGACTGGTCACGAATTTGCCTTCACGGCCAGCCAGAGGCGAGGTGTTCACCATGAAGTTCATGGTCAGGGTAGGCTCGTCAATGCGCAGCAAAGGCAGAGCTTCCTGGTGAGCAGGATCGGTTACCGTGCAACCAATGCCCAGCTCTTCAATACCGTTGATCAGCACGATGTCACCGGCTTCGGCTTCATCTACCGACACACGCTCCAGACCCTTGAACTTCAGAACCTGGTTGATGCGGCCCTTGATGACTTCGCCATCCGGACCAAATTTCACGACCACGTCCTGGGCAGCGCGCACGCGACCACGGTTCACACGGCCTACACCGATCTTGCCCACGTAGGAGCTGTAGTCCAGGGAACAGATCTGCAACTGCAAAGGTGCGTTGACGTCGTCTTCACGCTGGGGCACGTGCTCCAGGATCGCGTCGAACAAAGGACGCATATCGCCTTCACGCACGTCTTCGGTCAAACCGGCGTAGCCCGACAGACCCGATGCGTAAATGATGGGGAAGTCCAGCTGTTCGTCGGTTGCGCCCAGTTTGTCGAACAAGTCGAATGTGGCGTTGATCGCGAAGTCAGGACGGGCGCCGGGACGGTCAACCTTGTTGACCACCACAATCGGACGCAGACCCAGTTCCAGGGCTTTACGAGTCACGAAACGGGTTTGAGGCATGGGGCCTTCAACCGCGTCCACCAGCAACAGCACGCCGTCAACCATGGACAGCACGCGCTCGACCTCACCACCGAAGTCGGCGTGACCGGGGGTGTCGATAATGTTGATGTGGGTGCCTTCGTATTCGACGGCACAGTTCTTCGCCAGAATGGTAATACCGCGTTCTTTCTCGATATCGCCCGAGTCCATGACACGTTCGGAGATATGTTCGTTGTCACGGAACGTACCTGCCTGTCTCAACAATTGATCGACCAGGGTGGTCTTCCCGTGGTCAACGTGGGCAATAATGGCCACATTGCGCAATGCGCGTCTCATAACTCATCCTTCTGATTGAAGTTTTTTGGGCAAAATCTCGGTAGGCAAGCTCTCGATGGCCAGCAAGGCCGACATCGGGTCTTCCATCGCCTGCAACCCGTCCAGGGTGTAGGCGTCGTCGATATGAAAAGGTCCTAACTCTGTCCGGCGCAAGGCCGTCAGATGGGCAAAACACCCCAGAGCACGTCCAATGTCTTGCGCCAGGGTCCGGATATAGGTTCCCTTGCTGCAACGTACAAACAAACGCGCCGATTGCGGCGTAAAGTCTTGCACCTGCAAATCGTGAATCACGAGATGTCGTGCCTCACGTTCCAGCTCTATACCCTGACGGGCATATTCATACAGGGGCTTGCCATCGCGCTTGAGCGCGGAATACATGGGCGGCACCTGGGTAATGGGTCCTCGGAAAGCAGGTAGTACTGCTTCCAGCGCCTCGAGGGTGACACCGGCAAAATCTGCCGGAGCCTGGGACACCACATTGCCGGTCAAGTCACCTGAATCGGTTTCCTGTCCAAACTGCAAGGTAGCTTCATAGGCTTTGTCTGCTTCCAGCATCGTGGCGGAAATCTTGGTAGCCCGGCCAAAACAGCAAACCAGCAGGCCCGTTGCAAACGGGTCCAGGGTTCCAGTATGGCCAGCTTTGCGGGCATCCAGAGTGCGGCGAGCACGCTGCAAGGCGTGGTTGCTGGACATTCCGTCGGACTTGTCCAGTAGCAGCACACCGTCAATCAACTGCCCGCGTTTTCGCGTAGCCATCGTGTGTCAATCCGTGAAGAAACAACAGCCGCGTCAGGGCTGTTCGTCTGGCTCGTCCGATTTGGACGCAGAGCCAGTCAATTCGCTATCGGCCTGGTTGGCGCTGTCGATGAGCTTGGAGAGCTCCATGCCGCGTTCCAACTGTCGGTCGTGATGAAAATGCAGAGTCGGAACGGTATGGATATGCAGCAGCTTGAACAGCAGCGAGTGCAACCAGCCGGCCTTCTCGGTCAAAGCCGCCTGGGCGACTTCGGGCTCGGCGCCCAGCACCGAGTAATACACTTTGGCGTGAGCGTAGTCGGGAGACAATTCCACGCCGGTCAAGGTGATCAGACCAGCGCGGGTCATGTCGATCTCGCGCTGGATCAGGACCGCCAGATCCTTCTGGATCTGGTCGGCCAGGCGCAGATTGCGCCCTGGGTTTGGTTTGGACTTGTGTCGTGCCATAAATTACAGTGTCCGGGCGATCTCTTTGATCTCGAAGATCTCAAGCTGGTCGCCCACTTGGATGTCGTTGTTGCCGCGCAGCGTGATACCGCAATCGAAGCCGGAACGCACTTCCTTGGCATCGTCCTTGAAGCGGCGCAGGGACTCCAGGTAGCCACTCCAATGCACGACGTTGTTGCGCAGCAGGCGAACTTGCGAGTCGCGACGGACCACGCCTTCGGTAACCATACACCCGGCGATGTTACCAATACGTGACACGTTGTAGACTTCGCGAATTTCAACCATACCGATGACTTCTTCGCGCTGTTCAGGAGCCAGCATGCCGGACAGAGCCGCTTTGACCTCGTCGACCGCATCGTAAATGATGTTGTAGTAACGCAGATCAATGCCATTGGCTTCGGCCAGTTTCTTGGCGCTTTGCTCGGCACGGACGTTAAAGCCGATCACCACCGCGTTGGACGCGATAGCCAGGTTGACGTCGCTCTCGGAGATGCCACCCACGGCAGCGTGTACAACCACCACGCGCACTTCGTCGGTAGACAACTTGACCAGCGACTGCACCAGCGCTTCTTGCGAACCCTGTACGTCGGTCTTGATGATGAGCGACAAGGTTTGCATGCCTTCGCCCAGGTTGTCGAACATGGACTCCAGCTTGGCGGCCTGTTGACGCGACAGTTTCACATCACGGAACTTGCCTTGGCGGAACAGGGCGATTTCACGGGCTTTACGCTCGTCAGCCATCACAACCAGTTCGTCACCAGCGGCAGGCACTTCGGTCAGACCCTGGATTTCCACCGGGATCGACGGACCAGCCGAGCTCAGCGACTTGCCGGTTTCATTCAGCATGGCGCGAACACGACCGAAAGAGGCGCCAACCAGCACGCTGTCGCCACGGTTCAAGGTACCGCTTTGAACCAGAATGGTGGCCACAGGACCGCGGCCCTTGTCCAGACGGGCTTCAATAACCGTACCCTTGGCAGGTGCGTCAACCGGAGCTTTCAACTCCAACATTTCGGCTTGCAGCAGCACGTTTTCCAGCAATTCGTCGATGCCCTGGCCGGTCTTGGCCGACACAGGAATAAAGGGCACATCGCCACCGTATTCTTCAGGCACCACTTCTTCGGCTACCAGTTCCTGCTTGACGCGCTCTGGGTTCGCTTCAGGTTTATCAATCTTGTTGATCGCCACCACCAGCGGTACGCCAGCAGCGCGAGCATGGTGAATGGCTTCACGAGTCTGAGGCATCACGCCGTCATCGGAGGCCACCACCAGAATCACCACGTCAGTGGCTTTGGTACCGCGAGCACGCATGGCCGTAAAGGCTTCGTGACCGGGGGTGTCCAGGAACGTAGCGGTGCCGCGTGCTGTCTTGACGTTGTAAGCACCGATGTGCTGCGTAATACCACCGGCCTCGCCCGACGCGATCTTGGCGCGACGGATGTAGTCCAGCAGCGAAGTTTTACCGTGGTCAACGTGACCCATCACGGTTACCACTGGGGCACGTGGCTTCAGTTCGGCATCGTTCTGAGCATCCGTATCCACCAGGAAGGCTTCAGGATCGTCCAGCTTGGCGGCAATCGCCTTGTGACCCAGCTCTTCGACCAGAATCATGGCCGTTTCCTGATCCAGCACCTGGTTGATGGTAACCATCTGACCCAGCTTCATCAGGTGCTTGATCACCTCGGCAGCCTTGACGGCCATACGGTGAGCCAGATCGCTGACCGAAATGGTTTCAGGCACGTGCACTTCACGGGCAATGAATTCGGCTACTTGTGGTTCGCGACGCTCGGCCTGAGCATTGCGGCCACCACGGCCACCCTTGCCACGACCGGCCTTGGCATTGGCCTTCCAGCCTTCACGACCACCACCGGCACCGGCGGAAGCCACATCAGCCTTGGAAGGCTGCTTCTTGCGGCTGGCATCGCTGGTCCAGCCAGGAGTGCTGTCGGTCTTGACGGGTTTGCCCGGAGCCTTGTCGGTCTTGGAGCCTTTGGCGTCTTTCTTCTGAGCGCCCTTGGCACCTGCCTTGCTATCAGCTTCCGGCTCGGGAGCACGCAAGACTTTACGAGGACGGTTCAACATATCGCGCAGAGCAGCGGCTTCCGCCTCTGCGGCCTTGCGGGCGCGATCACGATCCTGGTCTTGCTCCACATCGGCGGCAACAGGAGGAATCACCGGGCCACGCACTGCACGGCGCTGGCTGTTGGCGGCCATATCCCGAGGTTTTCCAGTCGAAGTGGGCGTTTTAGTCCCTTGAGGGTGCTGATTTTTATTCACAGAGTTAGCTTGACGGGCGTCGTTTACAGATTTAGTAGGTTCCACGGGCTTTTCTTGGGCCGTAGGAGAGGGAGCCGATTCGGCCTTTTCCTGAACAGGCGCTGCCGCGGCTTCGGAAGGTTCCGTTGCAGCAGGTGCTTGTTCCTCGGGCTGAGGCTCGGGTTTCTTTGTATCTTCCTGGGCAGCCACAACGGGCTCTGCAGGAGCAGCAGGTTCGGGCGTGGGCTCAGCAACAGGAGTCGGCTCGGGAGCAGCGACCACTTCGGGTTCAGGCTCTGGCTTGGGCTCAGGCTTGGACTCCACAGGGGCTTGCTCTTTCACAGGCGCTTCAGGAGCGGCTGCCACAGGAGCGACGGGCTCGCTGACAGGCGCGGCAGGCGCCTGTTCAACAGCCGGTTTTTCCTGATTGGCCGCTTGGGCCTGAGCAGCTTGCTCCTTTGCATTTTCCTGTGCCAATGCCGCATTGGCTTCTGCCACCAGCTCGGAGGGATCACGCTTTACAAACACGCGTTTCTTGCGTGTTTCCACCTGAATCGTGCGGGAGCGACCCGACCCGTCATCCTGACGGATCTCCGATGTTTGACGGCGAGTCAGGGTGATCTTGTTGCCTTCCTGACTGCCGTGCGAGCGGCGCAACGATTCAAGCAGCTTCGCCTTATCCGAATCAGTGATGGCGTCATCAACTGATTTGAGCTCAATACCTGCGCTACGCAACTGCTCCAGCAGAACATTCGCAGGCATTTTCAGTTCTTGAGCGAACTGGGCGACAGTGTTACTCGACATTCGACTCTCTCTTGCTTTACTACAACTATTCTTAATGAATACAACGCGCGGGACCTAGCTAGACATATCAGGCCTCGTCGTCAAACCAGTGGGCACGGGCACGCATGATCAGATCGCTGGCCGCATCTTGCGCCAGGCCGGTCATCTCGGACAGTTCGTCCGTTGCCAGTTCCGCCAGTTCATCCAGCGTTGTAATCTCGTTTTCGGCCAGTACGGCGATCAGCTCGGGCGTCATGCCCTCGACTCCTGCCAGTTCCTTGACCGCGGTCTGTACCAATTCTTCCTTGGCGATGGCCTCGCTCAGCAGTGCGTTACGGGCGCGGGCACGCAGCTCGTTGACGGTTTCTTCGTCAAAGGCTTCGATGTCCTGCAATTCCTGCATGGGCACATAAGCGATTTCTTCCAGACCGGTAAACCCTTCGTCGATCAGAATATCGGCCACGGCTTCGTCCACATCCAGACGGGACATGAAGGTAGCGCGCAATTCTTCGCGCTCTTCGTCCTGACGGTTGCGGCTTTCTTCCGGTGTCATGATGTTGATCTGCCAGCCGGTCAATTCCGACGCCAGACGCACGTTCTGACCACGCGAACCAATCGCCTTGGGCAGGTTTTCTTCGTCTACCACCACGTCCATGGCGTGCTTGTCTTCGTCCACCAGAATGGACTCGACGTGTGCCGGAGCCAGAGCACCGATCACGAATTCGGCCGGATCGTCGGCCCACAACACGATATCGACCTGCTCGCCGCCCAGTTCGTTGCGCACCGCAGTAACGCGCGAACCACGCATGCCCACGCAAGTACCAATAGGATCGATACGCTTGTCGTAAGCAATAACAGCGATCTTGGCACGCACACCCGCATCACGGGCAGCCGCCTTGATTTCCAGCAGACCCTGTTCGATCTCGGGTACTTCGTTCTCGAACAGTTCTTTAATAAAGTCAGGAGCGGTACGCGACAGGATGACCTGTTGGCCACGAGCGGCATAATCCACTTTCTGTACCCAGGCACGAACACGATCGCCCACGCGGATATTTTCCTTGGGGATCATTTCCGAACGAGGCAGACGCGCTTCGATCTTGCCCATTTCGATAATGGCATCGCCCTTATCCATGCGCTTGACCGTACCGGAAACAATGGTTTCACCACGTTCCAGGAAGTCGTTCAGAACCTGCTCGCGCTCGGCGTCGCGGATCTTTTGCAAAATGGCTTGCTTGGCCGCCTGGGCACCGATACGACCGAACTCGATAGGCTCGAGCGGCTCTTCGATGTAATCGTCCACTTGCAACTCGGGATCGATTTCCTGGGCGTCAGACAACATTTCCTGTTTATCGGGCTCTTGCAGGCCGGCCTCATCGGGCACGACCAGCCAGCGCCGGAACCCTTCATGGGCGCCGGTTTCCCTGTCGATTTCCACACGGATATCGACATCTTCTTTGAAGCGCTTTTTCATGGCCGAGGCCAAAGCGCTTTCGAGCGCGGTGAACACGACATCACGCGCTACGGATTTTTCACGCGCCAGCGCATCGACCAGCAATAGAATTTCGCGACTCATCGCTTCTTACCCTTGAAATCAAGAACGGGATCCAATTTGGCACGATCCACCTGGTCATAGGTGAATTCGACCTGCGTCAGCTTGCCCGATGCTTCGTCCAGTTCCAGCCTAAAAACGGTATCCAGCGGAACACTAGCCGGTAGCGCCCCTTCGGGAGCGTGGAGCGTACCCACAAACACTTTCCGATTATCGAGTGCTTCGTGCAGGCGCACCTGCACCCGACTGCCCGCAAAACGGACGTAATCGCCAATGCGCAGCAAAGGGCGATCCACCCCCGGCGAGGTCACTTCCATGCGGTTGTAGTCCACGTTTTCCACTTCGAAAACGCGCGACAATTGTTTAGACACCCATTCACAGTGTTCGATACGCACCCCTTCCGGGTGATCGATAATGATGCGTAACAAGCCCAGCGGCGCACGCTCCACGTCCACCAGTTCGTACTCGGTACCCGCCAGGGTCTCTTGTGCCAAAGCTAGAATGTCTGCCATAAAATCCAAAAAAAATGGGCTGTACGCCAGCCCATGGTCACCATGCACACTTGAGAGTCAAGCGGGCCCTGGTCTTGCGCATTGCCAACGTCAAATCGGGAAAGTTGCAGGCGCAACCGAACCGGATGATCCACGCGGTCCTTGCCTTGAAAGACCGCCCTATTCGCTGGCGCGCAGCATCAAAAAAGACCCAGCCGACACAAACGTCTCTGAGCCAAGTTCTATATTCTACCAGAAAACCGGAAAATACGTGCATTCACACGGCCTTACAGGCCCGAACCGCAGGGTTCGAGCCACAAACTCAAAGTCCGTGCGACTTGGCTTTACCGGCGCCCGCGTCCCAAGTGGGATTCATGGGCTGCCGAGCTGGCTGGCTGCCAGTCGTCATCACGACGGCTGACACGGCGCACCACCGTTGTTTTCTTCACATGAGCCTTGGGCGCTTGCCCCGCACCGGCACGATCGGAAGCACCGCGACGGGCCGAAGGAGCACGTCCTTCCTGGCCACCGCGAGCGTGACCGCCACGGGCCTGATCACCACGACCTTGCTCACCGCGCGCCTGATCGCCACGCGCTGGGCGGCGACCATTGTGCACGCGTGCACCTTCCTGTGGACGACCCTCATGGCTGCGGCCTTCCGAAGAACGACCTTCTGCCGAGCGACCACGTTGTTGACCACGGCCACCCTGGCTGGCACGTGGGGCACCACGTCCGTGACCACCGTGCTCACGACGACCACCATCGGGGTGACCATTGGCCAGACCACCGCTGATGAACAAGGCGCCGCTGACGGATTCGTTCACACGCACATTGTTCGAGGAACGACCGCGACCTGCCACACGACCACCACGACCCATGCGAGCACCGCTCAGGCCATTGTGCTCCAGCGTACCGAAGCCGGGAGGCAAGGCGCTGTCGTGAGACAGAGGCTGACGTTCGCGGCGCTGGAAAGTGCCTTCATCATCCGATTCCTTCACCAGACCCAGGCGCAGCATGAATGCCATCACCACATCGGCATCCAGCTCTTCCCAACGGCCACGGCGCAAGTTCTTAGGCAGACCAACATCACCAAAGCGAGTGCGGATCAAACGGCTGACCGTCACACCCATGGCTTCAAACATGCGACGCACTTCGCGGTTACGGCCTTCGTGAATAGTGACGCGATACCAACGGTTGCTGCCTTCGCCGCCCAGGAATTCGATCATGCCGAACTTGGCCATACCGTCTTCCAGCTGCACGCCATCGCGCATGGACTGCATTTGCTCTTCGCTCAGCTCACCCAGAACACGTACTGCGTATTCACGCTCGGCACCGTAGCGCGGATGCATCATGCGGTTGGCAATATCGCCCGATGTCGTGAAGATCAACAAACCTTCAGTATTCAAATCCAGACGACCAACAGACAACCACTTGCCCACTTTCAGGGAAGGCAGGCGACCAAACACAGTGGCACGGCCTTCAGGGTCGTCGTGCGTGACAATTTCGCCAGCCGGTTTGTGATACAGAATCACGCGCGGAGGACGCTTGGTGTTGGCACGATTGATCAGTTGACCATTGATACGCACCTTGTCGTCTGCACTGACACGTTGACCGATATGAGCAGGTTCGCCATTCACGGAGACGCGACCTGCAACGATCAGTTCTTCCATATCGCGGCGCGAACCGATACCGGCTTCGGCCAGCACCTTGTGCAATTTGGGCTGCACCAGCTCGCTGCCCATGTACTTACCCAGGCGCTGCGACAGACGGCTTTGCTTGTCCAGGTGGCTGAATGCGATGTCATCATCACCATCCAGAATCACAACGGGTGCATCATCAGCAGGGTTCGAAAAACGAGCGGCCTGAGCATTGCCTGGGCGCTTGTTGGCACCACCGCGTGCATCCTGGCGACGGCCACCAGCAGCAGGTGCCGGTTTGCGTCGATTGTTTTGTGGGCGAGCCGGACGGGCCTTGGTTTCACCAGGAGCGGCCGCCTGGGCCTCTTCATTCTGGCGGGGAGCCGACTCTTGCGTGGCGTCGCCACGACGGCGGCGAAACGGGGTGCGCAGCTTGCGCCCTTGGCCCTTCGCGCGGGGATTCTTGGGGTCGGCCGCGCCAGAGGCGTCCGACATGGAGGCTGTGTTCGTCTCGTGCGAATCAGTCATTTTTAATCATTTACTCCAGAGTTTTTTATTTCGTCCGGTACCTGTATATCCGATAGGCCAGCCGCAGCCTGGGCCTCATCCACGGGGTCCGGTGTCGTATTCACTTCAGCTTGTTCAATTTGTGGCAGCTCCGCTTCTGGAACGGCCTCAAGCAAATCTTCCTGACTGCCTGGCTCGAAATCCGGTTCGGACTCCAGCTCAAGCTGAGCAACAGAGGCCTGTAGCGGCTCCATGCTCACTTCCAAAGCAGCGTCTTGCTCTGCTTCTTGTTCTATTTCTTGCCCTGCTTCGGAACCCGTCTGCTGCGTTGCTGCAAAGGCAAACTCTTGCTCTGCGCCCTGCTCTGCCGCTTGCTCCTGGCTCTGATCCTGATGATCTTCACCCTGCCGTTGATCCGGTTGCTGACCCTGTTGCAGGTCCAGTTCTTGACCCTGTTCTTTGTCCTGCTCCTGATCAGCCGATGCAGCCGCCTGCCCGTTTGGCAAGGACGCCAGCACATCCAGGGAATCCAGGGTTTCAACCGAAGGCAATTCATCCAAAGAACGCAGACCCAGATCGTTCAGAAACTGACGGGTCGTTCCCAGCAATGCCGGGCGTCCGGGCGCATCACGATAGCCCAGCACTTCAATCCAGCCCCGATCCTCCAGGGTGCGCACAATTTGAGTCGATACGCTGACACCGCGTATGTCCTCAATATCCCCACGGGTAACAGGTTGCCGCCAAGCAATAATCGCCAAGGTCTCCAGTACGGCCCGCGAATATTTGGGCGCGCGCTCCAGACTAAGGCGGGACAAAAACACTTGCATGGCCGGGCGACTTTGAAAGCGCCAACCCGAGGCAACCTGAACCAACTCCAGGCCACGCTCTTTCCAATCCAGTTGCAAGATAGCCAGATAACGGCGCAGATCATCCGCGCTCAGCGGCGGGGAGACAAACATTTTGCGCAACTCAGCGCTGTTCATGGGCTGCTGCGCACACAGCAAAGCCGTCTCCAGGACTCGGATTATTTCACTTTCAGTCACTGCTGGGAAGCCTCACTTTCTGGCGATACTTGCATAAAGCAAAAATTCCATGTTAGTATTTATCTTTTCCGGCGCGGGGTGGAGCAGCATGGTAGCTCGTCGGGCTCATAACCCGAAGGTCGTAGGTTCAAATCCTGCCCCCGCAACCATCACCCGGAACTGCTTAGCAGAATCAAACAAGCCAGCCAATTTGCGCTGGCTTTTTTGTTGCCCGCCGTTTTGATCTTCAATCTTGCGCGCGGCGGCGCCTACAGCCAGCACACGCAGGCCAGCCACCATCACCGCAGCAACAATCCCAGCCAAGGCAAAGGCCACCACAGTGGCCACAGCACGCACCCGAATCACCCCCGTCGCCACCAGGCCTTGCATAGGACAGGACGCGCACGCATGCACACCGCCCTGGCTCAAACCAGAAATGGCAGCTTTAAAAGCAATTAAAAATGTTGTGTAAGCACACATGCTGATGATGAGTATGTCCGCAAGCCCTATCGGACTGGATTTGAATTGGCGCTCCTGATTGGCGGAACGCGAAAACAGCACAACAACGTTTGGGGCAATAACTGATCGGGGCGACAGGTCTACATTGTCAAATGCCAACATCAAGGCACCAACAGACCACCGCAGGGGTTATCGATTGCCTAAACCTGAAGCAAAGCCAGAAACAGAGAAATTCGTTTTGCCGGGACATCCCGCCTAGTAGGGGAGCCGACTGCTATTACAGCCAGATGCCAGCCATTAAGAGCTGGTCGCTATACAGGGAGCCGCTTGCGCGTTTGAGCTTTTAGAAATGCCAGTCCGGCTGAACCTGTAAGCACAGTCCGTATTACACCATTGCGACCAACAAGACGCAAGAAAATTGAAGGACCGTTTTATCCAGCCTTCATGCCCTTCCCGGCGGCAATCGCCAAATATTAATGAAATAAACACGCCACACTATGTACATAATCAAAAACTATGTTATAGTTACTTTTCTGACGCGGGGTGGAGCAGCATGGTAGCTCGTCGGGCTCATAACCCGAAGGTCGTAGGTTCAAATCCTGCCCCCGCAACCAAATTTAAAAAACCGTCGCTTATGCGGCGGTTTTTTTTTCGTCCTGCTTCAGGACGCGCACCGTATCTGGCATTGCTGTTTGCGACAAACCAGGCAGCATGACTCCGATAATTCTGGCATCCAAGGCCATCGTGTGAGCAGAACGGCACCCGTGCTATCAATCGCAAAAGCCTGGAAAAGCACTGCCAGCCCTGGAAGCCAACAGTGCTTAGTGCCGATCAATTCGATGCATCGGCCTTGCTCAGGCCAAACAACTTCAAGCCATAACGCAGGTGATCGCGCAGCCAAATATAGGCTGAAGGGACTTCTTGCCCCGCATCGAACCTGGCTTTCACTTTCAGGCCAGACATCAATTTTCGCATTTGATCCACAGACAAACCGGACTCCAGGCGTGCTGCAGGCCAAGGTGGGTCCATGTTCATCTCCAGCGACAAACGCCCCTCGGGTGAGGGAAGTTGAGCGATGAAGGCCAGCAAAGCATTGCGGCTGTCCCGATCTGCCACCGAGTCAGGCATCAGCTGCACAGAGGTACGGGCTGCCAACAAGGCTGTCTCAATAGCGGGACGCGGGTCCTCGTACATGCTCATGTTCAAAACCAATGCAGGCATGACCATGGTCTGGATCAGATTCTGATTATCCAGGTACAGATTCAGGCTTTTAAGTTCCGCCTGCTCCAGCTCGTCCGGGCCCAAAGAACGTCCTGCTGCCGCCTTGATCTCGAATTGAGCCTGAACACGAACCTCACGCAGGTACTTGCTGCGCAGCCGGAGCTGCTCCAAATCCAATTGCGCCGAGGCCGAGTCCCACTTGTACTTAAGGGAAAAGTCCATGGGCTTGGCTTGCAGGCGCATCACGTAGTCCTGCCCTGGCAAACGCCCCGTCAGAACATAGATCCCGCTTACTCGTAGATCCATGGCATCAGGAATAGCCTGTTTCTCGGAAAGTTTTGCCAAGCCCTCATCACGCAAGACCAGCTCATCAAAGGCCAGCAACATCGACGAAAAACCGGCCGACAACTGTCCGTTCTGAACCAGACATGCGCCATCCTGCTCCAGCATCTGCAACTCGCCGTCCGATTGCGACTGCAAAGCGACGTGATTACGCAAATATTCACAAGCAGGACCTGCTTGAGCCGAACTCGCCAGCACCATCGCGGCACCCAGCGTCAAAGCAATTTTCTTCATGAATTCCTCGTATTGGGCCAGCACAGGCAACAATGCCGAACAGGCCTTCCCTTTGCATGAAACGCTGGCTAGTATACAAAGCCGTCAGGGGCTATGCCCTACCCCTGTTTCAAAATAGGCTTACCGACGTACCCCTTGCCATGGCCAGCACTGAATCCATCCAATTTTCACTTTGCACACAACTGAATCAGCTCGACGCGGCACACTGGGACGCGCTCTCTGGCCATCACCTGCTGCTCAGCCATGCTTTCCTGACCTCCCTGGACGCCGCTGGCTGCGCCACACCACAAACAGGCTGGTCGCCGCATTACCTCTTGATGCATCGTGGACAGACGCTGTGTGGCGCCGTGCCCCTGTATCTGAAGCATCACTCTCGGGGGGAGTATGTGTTTGACCAAGGCTGGGCTCAGGCCTATCAACGTCATGGCCTGGACTATTACCCAAAGCTTCTGTGCGCCATCCCGTTTACGCCTGTCAGCGGCCCTCGCCTGCTGGCTCGCACCCAGGAGGATCGCGTACTGCTGGCCCAGCAACTGATCCAGTTGACGCAAAGCAATCAACTATCCTCCGTACATGTGCTGTTCCCGAATTCGGACGACAGGCAGGCTCTGGAGCAGGCAGGTTTCATGATTCGCCATGATGTGCAGTTTCACTGGCAGAACCAGGACTACGCCAGCTACGAGGACTTTCTGGCTTCCCTGACCCAGCAAAAGCGCAAAAAAATGCGACAGGACAGCCGCAAGGTCTACGAACAGGGCCTGTCCTTTGAGCACAAACAGGGCCTGGACATCAGCGAGCAGAATCTGGACTACTTTTACCAGTGCTACGCCAATACCTATCAGGAGCGCGGACAACGTCCTTATCTGAATCGGGATTTCTTTGCGCGTCTGCATGAACAGTTGCCCGAATCCCTGGTGCTGATTCTGGCAAAGCAAGATGGGCAAGATGTCGCCTGCGCCCTGTCGCTACGAGACGGGCACACGCTTTATGGACGTTACTGGGGCTGTACTCGTTACGTGCCTGGTCTGCATTTCGAGACCTGCTACAACCAGGCGATTCAGTTCTGCATAGCGCAGCAACTGCGTTTCTTTGAAGGTGGCGCCCAAGGGGAGCACAAGCTCTCGCGCGGCTTGTTGCCTACTCCGACCAGCTCTGCGCACTGGATTGCAGACCCGCGCTTTGCCCACGCCATTGAAGAGTTCCTGCATGAAGAAGCGGGCCATGTGGCCCGCTATCAGGAAACACTAAGCAGCCATACCCCGTTTAAAACGCTGGCAGGCTAAAAAATCAGTCTTTCTTGTCTTTGCCTGGTGGCGCAAAGGGAAAGACCGAGAACATTTGCCGGGTCTGATCCTGCATCTGGTCCTGCATCTGCACGAACAGATTCTTGCTTTGATCGATATAGCTGTTCATGACGGTTTGCATCACAGGCGCTTGCACGCTCATGAATTGCGCCCAGGCCTCGGGGCCGAACTGCCCGCCATACACGCCCTTGGACTGTTCGGTCATGCGCTCCTGGATCTCCATGAAGGCCTGAATGTTCTTTTCCAGATACGAACCCATCACCCCCTGCATGGCATTGCCATAAAAACGGATGATCTGCATCAGCACCGGAGTGGAGAACATGGGGATACCCCCGCTTTCTTCCTCAAGAATGATCTGCAACAGAATACTGCGCGTCAGGTCCTCGCCGCTTTTGGCATCGACGACCGCGAACTCCTCTCCTGACAGGACCAGTTGCTTGACATCAACCATAGTGATGTAAGCGCTGGCCTGCGTGTCGTACAAGCGACGATTGGGGTATTTCTTGATGAGTCGAGGGGATCCCATGCTGGTGCTTACTTCCTAATCAATAAAACAAAAACACGCGCTATGCACTGCAACAAGCCTTAGCTCATGTGCAAGCCACCGTTCAGGGAGAAATCCGCACCCGTGGCAAAACCGGAATCAGCCGACGCCAGCCAGGCCACCATGGAGCCAATTTCATCCGGTGTGCCCAGACGGCCCACTGGAATGGTGGCCACGATTTTCTCCAGAACATCGGGACGAATCGCACGCACCATGTCCGTACCAATATAACCGGGGGAAATAGTATTGACCGTCACCCCCTTATTGGCAACCTCCTGGGCCAGGGCCATGGTAAAGCCGTGAATTCCGGCTTTGGCCGTGGAATAGTTGGTCTGGCCAAACTGCCCTTTTTGCCCGTTCACCGAACTGATGTTCACAATGCGGCCCCACTGACGCTCTACCATGCCATCAATCACTTGTTTGGTCACGTTGAACAAGCTGTTCAGGTTGGTGTCGATCACCGCACGCCAATCTTCCTGGCTCATTTTACGGAAGGTGCCGTCGCGTGTAATCCCGGCGTTGTTGACCAGCACGTCCACACGACCAAAATCGGCAAATACCTTTTTAAAGGTCTCCACGGTCGAGTCCCAGTCTGCTACGTTGCCCACCGAAGCATGAAATGTGTAGCCCAGCTCGGCCTGCTCGCCCAACCATTTCTGAAAATCACGGTTGGGGCCACAGCCTGCAATAACGGTAAAACCGTCTTTGGCCAGGCGCTGACAAATGACTGTCCCTATCCCTCCCATACCACCAGTTACGTAAGCTACTTTGCTGCTCATATACATCTCCTGAAAGGGGTGACAAAGCTCGATCCCTGGGCCGGCCCGGGCAATGAAAAAGCCTGGCGTCGGGATAAAGGAAGCAGGCAGACCGCCCTGCTCCCGAAACCTGAAAAATTGAAGAATTAACTGGCGCGCACTTTCACATAACTGCCGGGCGCCTCTTCCAGCACGGGATAACGCGCATGGCCCAGGCGACGTTTTGCGCGACGTCGCGAGCCCGACAAGGGCGCAAGCCAGGCAATCCAGTCTGACCACCAGCTGCCGGGTACGGACTGGGCCCGCTCCATATACTGCTGGGCGTCCAGCGTGGCGACCGGCTCGCCATCTTGCAGCACCCAGTAATTACGGCGCTGCTTGGCAGGCGGATTGATCACGCCTGCGATATGGCCCGAGGCTCCCAGCACAAAACGGTGCTGGGCCGCAGGCAAGGCTTGCAAGGACGCGTAGGCCGACTGCCAGGGCACGATATGGTCTTCTTTGGAGCCATACAGGTACACGGGCAAATCCAGCTGACTCAGATCGGCACGGTGCGCCCCCACGGGGACTCCCCCTTTCTGAACCAGACGGTTTTCCAGATAGGTATTGCGCAAATACCAGGTAAAGAAAGGACCGGGCAAATGGGTGCCATCGGAGTTCCAGTACAGCAGGTCAAAAGCAGGTGGCTTTTTGCCCTGCAAGTAGTTGCTGTTCACATAGTTCCAAACCAGCTCGGCGGGGCGCAGGAAAGAAAAGGTACTGGCCAGCTCGCGGGCATTGAGCAAACCGCCCTGCCCCAACTGCCACTCCCGAAACGCAACCTGTGCCTCGTCAATAAAGACGTTCAGCATGCCCACGTCGGTAAAATCCAGCATGGTGGTCAGCAAGGTCATGGAAGCGGCCGGGTCCTGCCCTTTATCGCGTGCCAATGCCAGGGCACTGGCCAGCAAGGTGCCACCAATGCAAAAGCCCAGCGTATTGATTTTTTCCTGTCCCGACAGCTCCTGGCTGACACGAATCGCCTCCAGCACGCCTTGCTCCAGATAATCCTGCCAGCTCAGGGCATGGATATGGGCGGCGTCGTTCGGCTGGGGATTGCGCCAGGACATCAGGTACACCGTCAGCCCCTGATCCAGGGCGTGACGCACAAAAGAATTCTCGGGCTGCAAGTCCAGAATGTAGAACTTGTTGATGCACGGCGGCACGATCAGCAAGGGCACAGCATGCACCATGCTGGTGGTGGGTGCGTACTGAATCAGCTGAAAAATATCGTTCTGGAACACCACGGCACCGGAGGTGGTGCCCACGTTTTGTCCCAGCTGAAACTGACTTTCATCCGTTTGCGTCAGACGCCCTTTTTGCCAGTCGTCCATGAAATTGGACATGCCTTCCAGCACAGACTGGCCGCCCGTCTCCATCATGGTTTGCAGAGCCTGGGGGTTGAGCATCAGATAGTTGCTGGGCGACATGGCCTCTGCCCACTGCATCATGGAAAAGCTCAGACGCTCACGCTGCGCAGCTTCCAGATCCATCAGGTCCAGCATCTCGTTCATGGCCTGAACACTAAGCTGCCAGATATGGGCATTGAACAAGGCGGTGGGATTGCTCTGCCAGGCGGCATCCGCAAACCGACGATCCTGTGGGGGTGGCAAGGCACCGCGTTGGGCCTGGTCCCACAGATCCTGCCACTGCTGCATGTAACGAGCCTGAAGGTCGGCACAGCGGGTGGCATCCATCGGTTTGCCAAAACCTTGAAAAGCACTGTTGTTACTCGACATCTGCCACCTGTAAACGAATTGCAAATACGCTTAGAGCATGACGTTCGTAACAAAAGCAGTCAATTGGGGTAATTAATTAGGCTGGCACGCCAATAGACGGAATTAAAGATTCCATATCGTATTTAATACGATCAAAAAACCGTCAAAGCGGGTTCAAGCGAGCAATGGTGGCCTGTCGGCCAGTCAAGGGCGAGCGGCGGTAGGAATAAAACAAATCATTCTCTTGAAACGTGCACAGGCCACTTAAATGCACGGTCATTTTGCCGGGGCTCAATTTTTCCAATCGGTGGCGTGCAATACCGGGCAAATCCGCCTGCCATTTTCCAGGGCGTTTCCCCTGAATAAAAAAGACGGCCAATTCAGGTTCGTCCTGGACATAGGCATCAAAGACTTCCTGCCCGACTTCAAAGTGCTCCTGGCTGATCGCAGGCCCAACCCAGGCTTGCCAGGATTGCGCTTGGGGACAACGGGCCGTCATCGCCTGCCAGGTGCGCTCCAGGGCTCCGGCTTGCAGACCTCGCCAACCAGCATGGGCCACGCCCAACACCTGGGCCTGCTCATCCCAGATCACAACTGGCAGACAATCTGCCGTCAGAATGGCCAGGGTGCGATCCCGGCGCGTAGTGATGGCGGCATCAAACTGTCTGGGCACGGCAGGCAAGACATCCTGATCCGCATCCAGCACGTCTGTGCCGTGCACCTGGGCCAGCCAGATTGGCTCCGAACCCAGGAAGTGCGCAAGCCGTTCTCGATTGAGCTGTACCCGCTCCGGATCGTCGCCAGTATTCAAGCCCAGATTCAGGCTGTCGCGTTCATCCTGGCTGACGCCACCTGCCCGCGTGGTACAGAAATAAAGCAGCCCCGCTTGTTCGGGGCCGCTAACAGTAGGAATCAGCTTTGAGTGTGCCATTCAATCGTCTCTGCAACAGATTGATAATCAGACGGTGGCTCCGCCGAGAAACTGCGGCGCTCGCCCGTATCGGGGTCCTCAAACTCCAGCACGTGAGCATGCAGCATTTGGCGCTGCGCCCCCGCGACGACGCGACCACCATAGAGAGTATCCGCAAGCAGGGGATGCTTGATCGAACTCAGGTGGACACGAATCTGGTGGGTACGGCCTGTCTCCAGGCGGCAAGCCACTTCGGTCACGGCTTCCTCGCCCGCATAACCCTGACGCAACATTTGATAATGCGTTACAGCATGCTTGGGGGCCACGGATGGCCCCGTGCTCATGCGCACGGGCACGCGCAAATCGCGTCCGATTGGCTCATCGACCGAGCCCTGGCCCGCCAAGACACCATGGACCAACGCCAGATACTGGCGTCCCATGCTACGCTCTTGCAGTTGTCGGACAAAGTGCGTTTGTGCGACTTCCGTGCGAGCCACCACCAGCAAGCCGGAAGTGTCTTTGTCCAGCCGGTGTACAACACCGGCACGGGGTACCTGACGCAGATTGGGGAAGCGAAACAGCAAACCATTAAGCAAGGTGCCACGCCAGTTACCCGCACCAGGATGCGTGACCAGACCCACTGGCTTGTTAACCACCAGCCAGGAGTCGCTTTGAGCCACAATCTCGAAGTCCACGTCATCGGGTTCGAAGGCCATGTCTTCTGGGGCCTGTTGTTCCCAGACCAGCACGGTATCACCGGGGTAAACCGTATGCTTGACCTTGACGGCCTGGCCGTTGACGAGAACATGCCCACTCTCGACCCAGGACTGTAGACGGCTGCGCGAATGCTGTGGCAGTAAACGCGCTAAAGTCTTGTCCAGACGATCGGGAGACGCAGTGATGGGAAGGATAAAACGCAGTGCGTCGGAAGAAACAACACTATCTTTTTCAGTATCTGTGTCAGGCATGGCGACAAATCATATAATTGAGCAGCAATGCTAACACCAAGGACGCTTTTGTGACTCGCCTGAACCTGAACTTGCCACGTATTCGTGGTACCAAGCTGGCCCAAGTAGCCGCATTAATGCTGGCTGCCACTTTGCTTGCTGGCTGCGGCACTACCAAAAAAGAAGTTGACCCCACCTCGGGTTGGACCGCCGAGCGCCTGTATAAAGACGCCCGTGAAGAAATGTCGGCCGGCAACTGGAAAGATGCGCGTACCCGTCTGGAAGCCGTCGAGTCCCGCTACCCCTTTGGCACATACGCACAGCAATCGCTGATCGACCAAGCCTATATCAACTGGAAAGACGAAGAGCCAGCCAAAGCCCTGGCCGCCATCGACCGCTTCCAGAAGCAATACCCCAGCCACCCCGGTACCGACTACATGCTGTACCTGAAAGGGCTGATCTCCTTTACGCCTCCTAGCGCTGCCCTGTCCAACATTACCCAACAGGACCCCAGCGAGCGTGACCCCAAGGGTCTGCGCGAATCCTACGAAGCCTTTAACGATCTGCTGCAACGCTACCCCAATAGCCGTTACGCACCGGACGCTGCCAAGCGCTTGACCTGGCTGGTCAGCACCATCGCCCAGAACGAAGTGCACGTGGCCGAGTACTACTATAAGCGCGGCGCTTACGTGGCTGCCGTGAACCGTGCACAAACCGTAATTACGGACTTCAAGGGCGTGCCCATTGCAGAACGCGCGCTGTACTTGATGTACCTGTCCTACGACAAGATGGGTCAAACCGAGCTGCGTGACACCACCAAACGCGTGATGGACCAGAACTTCCCGGACTCCACCTATTTCAAGGACGGTCTGGACGCCAAGGTGAACTACTGGAACCCGATTAACTGGTTCTAAACCTTGAAGCAAAGCAGCGAAAAATACGGGCTGCTTTGGTGAAGCAAGCATAAAACGCTTCACAGAACGCAGCCCAAAAAAGGGCCGAATCCCATACAGGATTCGGCCCTTTTAGTTTTCCAGCCTCAAACTGATGTTCCTTGCCAGCTCGTTCTGCTTAGCTCAACAGAGCAAGGACTACCTGTCTGTCAGGTAACTTCTTCCTCTGTGGTCGCCTAGGCTCGCCCATCCCCGCTGGCTCCAGAACATCCAGAGATCACCCCACTTTCTTGGCATTGTCCTTTTGCACGCTATACATACGCTCAGCAAAAGCCTTGGCCTTGGCCGGATCCAAAGGCTGACCGCCCAGAATCTTCATGGTGTCGTCCAGATACACCATCCGGTCTTCCAGCTCTTCCTGCAGGCCAATCAGGTAATAGCCAATCTGACAAAAGTACGTCGTCCGGGCTCGGGTCTGGGCTTCGATCTCTTCCACACCCATACGCTGAAAGAAATTGGCCAAGGCATTCATGCAGGCCTTGTCCGCCCGCGCGACGGCCTGACGCACCCGCTCGGAGCGCCTGGCCCAATCACGCATGGCCATATCCAGACCCGGCTCAAAACGGGACACGTCCAGCCAGGTGGAGAACAGGGACAACATGCCATCTTGCAGATTGTCCACATTCTCCAGCGCCAGCATGGTGGAGCGCATGTTCTTTTGCTCCCAGAAGCCGACCAACCCATCGAGCAAGTCGTCCCTGTCCTTGAAATGCCAATAAAAGCTGCCCCGCGTGACGGCCATGACCTGCGCCAGCCGGGTGATGCGCACCGCCTCCACGCCTTCCTGCATAAACAGGCGAATGGCGGCCTCCAGCCAATCCGCCCGCGTCAAATGCACATTGGGCTCGGTCAGTGCCCCGGCCTGGGCCACGCGTTCAATCAGTTCCTTATCGCTCATATCGCCTGCTTGTAGAGTCGCTTTAGTCGCCAAAGTATACCGGCGCTCCTCTTATAACAGGCCCAGCATTCGTGGAAACGCCAAGGAAACAGCGGGCACGAAGGTGGTGATCAATTGAATCGGAATGGCTACAAACACAATCATGGCGATGGCCGGACCAAAGGAGCGATGTACCGCCACTTTGCTGATGCGGCAGGACATGTACAGCACAGGTGCCATCGGCGGGCTGTTGGAGCCCACAATCACCGCACACGCCACAATCGCGGCGAACTGCACCGGACTGACATCGGCCACGCCCACCAAAGGCAGCAGCAAGGGAGCCACCACCACGGTCAAGGACACATCATCAATAATCATGCCCACCAGAATCAGGAACACATTGACCATCAAGAGAATGCCGATGGGGCTATCCACCAGACCGGTCACAAAGGTGGTCAGGTCCTGCGGCACACCCTGAGCGACCAGAATGCGGCCAATAAGGAAAGAGAACAGCAAGATCAGAATGACCGTACCCGTGGTCTCTGCCGTGCGCACAAAGCTGTCGCACAACTTACGCATAGTCAGTTCGCGGTACACAAAGCAGCCAATACCGATGACCAGCACAACCGCGACCGCCGCCGCTTCTGTGGGCGTGAAGATACCCCCGTAAATGCCGCCCAGAATCAAGGCAGGAATACACAAGGCAGGGATGGCGTAGAACAGGGTCTTGAGCGAGGAACGCCCCTTGGCCTCATCGGCAGGCTGAGCAGGCGACTCCTTGAACCAGCGCCCAGCTACGACGTAATTGAACAAAATCAGGCCAAACATCAAGAGCAAGCCCGGTCCAATCGTCGCCGCAAAGCAGGCCACCACCGACTGCTGTGTCACCACGGCAAACAGAATCATGGTGATGGACGGGGGGATCAGAATCCCCAGCAAAGAGGAAATCCCCAGCAAGGCTGCGGAGTACTGACGCGGATAACCGCGCTGCTCCATGGGATCGACCAGAATGGTGCCAATGGACGCCACCGCTGCAGAGGCCGTACCCGAAATCGCCCCGAACACCCCGGAAGCCAGGACCATGCTGGCCCCCATGCCGCCACGGCGATTCTTGACCAGCATCTCGGCAAAGCCCACCAAACGGTGTGCAATCCCGCCTGCCTGCATCAAGTAACCCGCCATGATGAACAAGGGCAAGGCCAGCAGAACCAGAGAGTTCAAGGAACGGAAACCTTGCAGCATCAAGGTGTTCAAGTTGACGTCATACACCAGCGTCAACATCAGCAGCGTACCGGCAAAAGACCAGGCTACCGGCACTCCCACACCCAGCAGGAACAGAAGCAAGAGAACAGAAAATCCAGCATGCATAATCAATGGCCCCCATGGCGCAAGGCCATCAAAGACTGATAAACATCGCGCAAGGCATACAACAGGCTACCGACTGCGTTCAGGCCAATCGCGGATTGAGGCACCCAGACAGGAATCCCCAACTCCGCCATGGTGGTCGAGAACCGGGCTCCCCACATGAACATGCGCAAGGTCCAATAAGCAAAGGCCACCACAATGATCAGCATCAGCACCGACACAAAGAAACGGTGAATGGCGCGCGCCCGTGGAGTCTTCAAACGATGGGACAGGTAATCCACCACCAGATGCTGACGGGACTGGCTGGCAATCAGCGCCCCCGTCATGTACAGCCAAATTGCGGCCACCATCACAATGGTGTGCACACCGGTTGCCGGCCAGTTCAGGTAATAACGTGCTGCCACCACATAAGCCAAACCTGCCGCCACCACAATGCTGGACGCGATGGCCAGCCATTCCAGGGCAATCAGGGTCGGCCCGCGCTTGATCGGGATGTCCTCACTCACATTCATACTCCCTTGATCCAAGGTGTTCACTTGAGAGCCGAGGCGTTTTTCTCGATATGGGCCATGATGCTGTCACCCACCTCGGCATGCATGGACGGCCAGACCTTGGAGCGGACATGCGTACCCAATGCCGCCAGTTGGTCCTTGTCGAGTTCAACGTAGTTTTTACCCAGCGCCTTCCACTTCTCCACAATGGCCGCGTCCGCTACCTGGGCCTTGGAAAACTGATCCTGCATGATGATGGTGGCCGAAGCCTGGATCACTTCCTGCTGCTCGGGTTTCAAGGCTTCCCAGGCTTCCAGGTTCATGGACAACACGCCAGTAATGAACTGCTGCTTGCTGCGCACGTAGTAATCCAGCGTGTCGCGGAAATACTCGTAGTCGTAGTAAATGACGTTGGCCGCATCACCGTCCACCACGCCGGTTTGAATCGAGGTAAACACTTCACCCCAATCAATGGCTGCCGTCTGATAGCCCATGGCTTGCACCGACTGCTGCATCATGGAAATCGGGGGCACTCGTACCTTGATGTTTTTGGCATCCTCTACCGTCACCGCATGCTTGCCCTTGGTGGCGACGCCATTAAA
Organism: Alcaligenes faecalis; assembly: GCF_009497775.1. Classification (NCBI taxonomy): domain Bacteria; kingdom Pseudomonadati; phylum Pseudomonadota; class Betaproteobacteria; order Burkholderiales; family Alcaligenaceae; genus Alcaligenes; species Alcaligenes faecalis. Next base: position 1,173,325 of record NZ_CP031012.1, on the reverse strand, counting down.
GCCTTCTGGCCAGGCGCCAAAGAACTTCAGGCCATTCTCCTTGTAGATACCGTCCAGCGTTTCATTCAACCAGCCACCGGGCTGGTAAGCGGCCAAGGCTTCCTCCCAGGTGGTGAACATATAGGGCGTGTAGATCACCGCAATGCGCTTGTCGTAGGAGGTCATGGGCCAGTTCAACATCAACTGCACATCACCGGCCACGTGCTGGTCGAACACCTCTTCCTGACCACCCAACTGGTTCTGATAAAAAACGCGGGGCAACACGGCGCCTTGCGTGCCTTCTTTGATCAGCGCGGCCCACTTCTCGATGGCATCACCGCTAGGCGAACCTTGCGCGCCCGAGTCCGTCGCAATGCGCATGGTTTGTGCGGACACGGTGGCCGCGCTCAGGCTGAACATCACCGTCAGCAAAGTCTTGCTCAAAAGCTTCATAACTCCTCCTGGGTATTTCTTTTAAATTTATTGTTCAAACTTCGGGTATCAGGCTTCCGCCCGGTGTCGCCACAGTTCCCAGCCCAGACGGGCCCGGACACCCACATCCAGAAACGGCCGTGGTGGCAAGGCATCGGGCTGCCCCAAGGCCTGCATGTCGGCAATCAAGGGATTGTCCACACCACAAGCCAGATCCGCGACCAACATGCCGGAGATCGTGCCCTTGGTCAGCCCCACCCCGTTCTGACACACCGCGGAATACACATGCGGGGCCACCTGACCAAAGCCGGGCGAGCCATTACGGGACAGGCAGATAAAGCCCGTCCAGGTGTGCTCCATTTCCACGTTTTTCAGATTCGGGAAACGCTCGTCAAACAGGGTTTTGTGCTCGATGCGCACGCGGCGACGGCTCTCGTCATCGCTACGTAAATTAGGGGCATACGTCATGTGCTGACGGATCAGAATGCGCTGGTCATTGGTGCGGCGCATGGTGATACCCACAAAGGCATTGGCGGGCGTCAAACCCCAACTGGGCAAACCACCCAATTCGCGCTGTTCGCTTTCCGTCAGGCAACGGGTCAAGCTGGCATGAGCCGCCATCGGCATCAGCTTGCCGCTATAAAAACCGAACTGCTCCGCAAAGACGTTCACGGCCAGAATCATCTTGCCTGCACGAACTTTGCCACCGGGTGTTTCCAGCGTGACGCCATCGCCTTGCTGCACAGACAGCACAGGCGTTTTTTCATAAACGGTGACGTTGGGAGGCATATTGTCGGCCAGACCACGAGACAAACCCGCCGGGTTCAGCAACACCGTGCCGGGGGTGTAAATACCTGTGCGGAAATGCTTGAACCCCAGCTTGTCATGCAAGGCCTTGCCGTCCAGCCACTCATGCGGTTCCTTCAAGGATTCCAGCACTTGCAGCGTAGGCTTCAAGGTTGTGCGTACGCCTTCCTCGGAAACGGCAGCGTGGAATTTCCCGATGGGGCTCCAGTCGCACTCAATGCCGTAACGCTCGACCTGGGTTTTCAGATAAGCAATCGCCGTACGCGCCAAGCGTACATGCGAGCGGGCGGCGTCCAGCTCGCCCATGGAACTGCCGACGTTATGAGGGCTATCAATCGCAAAGCCGGAGTTTCGACCTTGAGCGCCCTCGCCCACCTGATCGGCCTCCAGCACCACGATGCTGTCACCGGGGCGGTTCTCTGCCAGGCGACGGGCAGCGGCCAAACCCGCCAGACCACCACCGACGATCACCCAATCAGCCTGCACGTCTTTAGCCAAAGCGAGCTTGGGCGTACGAGGAGCCAGGAGCCGACTCCACCCATTGGTCTTGTCGTTCTCCGGCAGACGCGTAATTTTCTTGATGCTCATGCCGCCGTCCGTGCGCTGGCCCAGTTGCTGGGATGCAGGCAGTAGTGGATCAGGGCAGATTCTGCCTCATAGATCAGGGGCGTGCCTGCTGGCAACCACACACAATCACGTGGACCGGCTTCCAGAATGCCCTGCGGCGTATGAATGCGCATGCTGCCCTCGATCACCGTCACGACCTCGTCGTACAGCACGGTCCATTCGATGCGAGCGTGGTTCAAGCGTGCATACCCCGCCCCCAAGGGCGTTCCATCCTCCTCACCCACGATTTCCGCCAACTGCGCCATCTCCGGTTTTTCCTGTCTGGGCTGGAAGACCAAATCGTCAAAACGCATTACTCGCGGCAAAGTTTTTTCTGTTGTCATGTGGATCACCAAACACAATTGGTTTTAGAACATACATAGTTGTATGTTGTGATGGTAATGAGCCGAATTTGACGCGTCAATGCGTGGGGAGATGGGGATTACCCTGCGTTCCAGGCGGGAGAGCTTTATATTTAAATAATTAAATTGGCCTTGTGACAGGCTCTGCAAGCAGGGTTCTTGGTAGCGCTTTTGGCTGTTTTTAGCAGGCTTATTGATAAGAAAAATAGCGCATGACAGTGGCGACTACTCAACAAGCAGTCACTAAGCCGCTGGAATGAAATGGAGTTCTTCAGCCACAGCCAGAAAGCAAGGAAGATGGCGAGACTCCATCTGCGCACATTCCTTCGCAAAGCCTATCTACGCCTGTTTTCTGATCAACGCTTCTTCCAACTTTTCACGTCCTGCTCCCATCAGCCACGAACGCAGCGAGACAAGCTCAGGATTGATCTCCCGCATCAGATCGAGGTCCACCCGCTCTGCAAGAGGACCATCTTCCAGGCTTGACGCCATATGTCCCAAATCGGCGTTGGCAGCTAATACTTCGTCAGGGAATCGGGTATAGGTGATAGAGCGACCTGCGGCTTCAGAAAAGGCGGCCTCCAGTTCCTGGCCGGTCACGCGATCGCTGGCGATCTTCAAGCTCATCCCGGCAAAGCGCGCCCTGTCCGCAAACAGGGCGGCAACGATTTTCCCTATGTCTTGCACGGCAGTCAGTTGGATCGAATGATCACGGTGTATCAGGGACACCAGCCGCCCTTCATCCAGGCCAAAGCCTGGCCGCACGAGCATCTCCATAAAGATCATGGGGCGAATAATGGTTGCGGTAAGCGGCAGTTCACGGATGTGTGCCTCGATACGAGGCTTGGCATCAAAGCGCGCAACACCTGTCAGTTTGTCCCCGGCGCTCGCCCCCGAGGAATAGATGAAATGCTCGACACCATTCTTTGCTGCCAGATCAGCAAGACGTGTGCCATAGCAGACCTCCTCTTCTGCCGATAGATTCGCAGGCATCACGCTGAATACGCCATGCACATCCTTCATGGCCGACGCGATAAGATTGGCATCGTCCAATGATCCTTGCACGATTTCAGCGCCTGCTTCCCGCAAAGCGATTGAAGCCGGTTTGGATGGAGATTGCACAAAGGCGCGCACAGGCCAGCGAGCCTCCAGAAGTGCTTTGACCACCGATCCGCCTTGCCGGCCTGTGGCTCCGAAAACCAGAATGGGGCGAGGTACTTTGTTCATGATTCAGCTCGAAAAAAAAAGAGAATGTCGTATTCTTTCCTCGATATCTGAATTGCGGAAGACGGCACTTTTTTGAACCTCAGGCACAAAAATGAAACCCATAGATCCAGCAGAGTCGGATTCTCTCAAGGAGAAGCACGACAGCGACTCATCCTTCCAGCCGATTCCCTTGAATGGAGTCTGCACACGCCTCGGTGACAAATGGACTGTGCAGGTCATCTGGCGCCTTGCCATCGCGGGTGATCGTAGACTGCGGTTCTCCGAGATCAAGCGTGAGGTGGAGGGAATCACGCAGCGCATGCTGACGCTGACACTGCGAAACCTGGAACGAGATGGCTTGGTAGAACGCCATTATTTTCCCGAGGTACCTCCACGTGTGGAATATGAACTGACGGAGATGGGGAAAAACATGCTCGATGCGCTGAAAGGCATCAATGTGTGGGTCAGAGAGAACCTTCCGCGTATACAGGAATCACGTCAAACCTACGATGCCAAAAAGCCTTGATGTAGAACGGAGAACGACGCGGAATTGAAGTCCAAGCTTATGATGCTGCGACCTTACAACCTGTCGTCCCCGTAAGACCCACTGCTCCGCTTCCCGACATCACAAGAACATGAAAACAGACATTTTCCAATGTCCAAGAATGCCCCTTTCATAAAACATACTCCATGAACCACGAACAAGCAGAAACACAGGTACTAGAAGCTATTCCTGTACTGGCAAAGGATCAAAGCATTGAGGAGTGCATTGCTGAACTGCAAGCCAACGGCCTGTCGGAAGTCCGTGCGACCAAGCTTTGCGTGATGATTCCCGAAGCCTTCGGGCTGGCACTGGCCTGGCGTCTAGGCGCCGCATTGCCAGATGAAGAGCAAATGTTTGATGTGCGCAATCGCGCAGGCGAGACGGTTCAAGTCCCCATGCTGGGCCAACATGTGTTTTCTGTGGCGCTGGCAATGGCGGTTGCGGTGCTCAAAAAAGGCTGGTTTGCGCCTATCACTCGGGAAGCGTTTGAGGCGGTCAGCAATCGCAGTGCCGTCATGTCCGTTCTTCAGCAGATAGAGGGCAGTCTGGAAGGCGCTGGTACACCCAGCCTGTTTTTATGGGGCTTGGCGGCAGAGGACATCGTCGCAGACGAGTCCTTGCCCTAGTTTTAATAGGCGGAATACAAGCAATATTTTCAAGCCTGCTCCGAGCTGTCGTTCAGCTCCACATCACTGACCTGGGCACTCTGCCGCTTGGCTTTCTGCTCCCGCAGAAACGCCAAGGCACGAGCAGGATCACGGGTACGGGCAAAGGGTGGCAAACCACGCCACAGCAATTTACCGTAGGGTTTCTCGACAATACGGGTGTCGCCCACCATCAGCACGCCCCAGTCACGCTCGGTACGAATCAGACGCCCTGCCCCTTGTTTCAAGGCAATGGCGGCTTCGGGCAACTGGTATTCCATGAAGGGATTACCGCCCCTGTCCTTGCACTCCTTGATACGGGCTTCCAGCACCGGATCATCGGGTGGTGCAAAAGGCAGCTTGTCGATAGCAACCAGCGTCAAGGCATCACCGGGCAGGTCAATCCCTTCCCAGAAGCTGGCACTACCCACCAGCACCGCATTGCCACGCGCACGGAACTCGTCCAGCAGAACTTGCCGTGAACGCTCCCCTTGGCGCAGCACATTGCGCTCTATGTCTTCCCGATCAAATCGGTCCCGCAGCATATCTGCAATCCGCTCTACCGAGCGCAAGGTGGTACAGAGCACCAGCACACCACCCTGACCGGCCTTGATCAGCGGAATGAGCGCATCCACGAATGCCTGATTGAAATTCGGATGGCTGGGAAGCGGCAAGGTGCTGGGTACATAAAACAGCGCCTGATTCGGATAGTCGAAGGGCGAAGCCCAGGCTTCGGTACGGGCATCGAACAAGCCCAGTTGTCGCTTGAAGTGGTTGAAATCCCCATGCACCGACAAGGTGGCCGAGGTCAGCACCCAGGACTGCTCCTTGCCTCTGTAGCGCGAGAAAATCTTGGCCACCGACAAAGGCGCGCTGTGCAGGCGCAGATAGTGCTGGCCGCTTTCTACCCAACGCACAAACTCGTCGGGCTGATCATCATCTTTTTCGCTTTCGGGCAGATAGGCGTGGCGGCCCTGACGGTCCGGCTGGCTCCATTGGAACAAGCGTGCACGCAACTCCAAAGCACTTTTATGCGCCGCCGCCAGGTCTGGATGGCGTTCAGCCACCATGGCCAGCATCTTGATGACCTTGTCGAAGGTCTCCAGCAAATTTTCCAGCGCTTCATCAAACAGCTCGGGCTCGGGCAAGGCCTGGAACGTCGCACGGCCACCTTGAGCCGCCAGCGACGCAGTACGCAAATGCAAATCCCGAGCGGCTTGTTCCAGCTTGCGGGCGACCTGGCTCCAGTCCACGGTCTCGCGCGCCTGGGCCAGACCTGCCGCTTCTATCTGCCGACACAAATCCGTCAATTGATACAAGGACACGCTGCTACCCAGAAAACGGGTGGCCACGTCGGGCAATTGGTGTGCTTCGTCAAACACCACCAGATCCACGCTGGGCAGCAAATCCGTCACGCCCTCTTCGCGCAAGGCCAAGTCAGCCATGAACAAGGCATGGTTCACCACCACCACATCGGCATCCTGGGCATGACGGCGTGCTTTCATCACAAAGCAGTCGCGCACAAAGGGACAATCCTGCCCCAGGCAGTTATCCCGTGTGGAAGTGACTCGGTGCCAGATATCGGCGTCCTCGGGGACTTCCGCCAGCTCGCCCTTGTCGCCGCTACGGCTGCGCTCGGTAAAAAGCTGAATGGCACGCAAGTAAGCGATTTCCGCACGGGACTTCAGGGCACGGTCATCCTGCCCCAATCGTTCCAGATGGTAATGACAGACGTAATTACTTCTTCCCTTGAGCAAAGCCACATCGACCGGCAAGGCCAGCGCTTTACGCAGGTGGGGAATATCCCGACGGAACAATTGATCCTGCAAGGTGCGCGTTCCGGTCGAGACCAGCGCTTTACCACCTTGCATGAACACGGGCACCAGATAGGCCCAGGTCTTGCCCGTGCCTGTGCCCGCCTCGGCAATCAGGACGCCGGACTCGGCGACCGTCTCGCTGATGGCTTGGGCCAGTTCCAGCTGAGCCTGCCGCGGACGATAGTGCGGGACAGATTCTGCCAGTGGGCCTTGGGGGGAAAATATATCGGAATAATCCTGCAACAACATGGGGCAAAACCGCTAAGGGAGAGGTGACGAATGACAGAACTGTCTACAATCACAGTGGAATACATACAAGATGATACCTGCCAATTCTGGGTCGCTGCCGGTCTTTATGGCAAAATGCGGCGCTTGCAGACCCTTTTACAACGATGGACCCATAACTGAAATGACTGTGGAAACCCTCGCCCAGCAACAGGATCACCAACAGATTCTGGCGCTACTGGCCTCTGAACTGAACATCCGCATCCAACAAGCCGCCTCTACGGTTGAGCTCTTGGACAACGGGGCCACGGTCCCTTTTATCGCCCGTTATCGCAAGGAAGCGACTGGTGGCCTGGACGATAATGTCCTGCGTGATCTGGAAGTGCGCCTGATCTATTTGCGCGATATGCAATCGCGTCGTCATGCCATTCTGGAATCGATCCGCCAGCAAGAGAAACTGACGCCCGAGCTGGAGCAAGCCATTCTGGCGGCTGACACCAAGCAGCGTCTGGAAGACTTGTACGCGCCGTACAAGCCCAAGCGTCGTACCCGTGCCCAGATTGCCCGCGAAGCCGGCCTGGAGCCGCTGGCGGACGCCATTCTGGCCCAGAAGGATGCAGACCCTCTGGCGCTGGCCGAAGGCTATCTGAATGCCGAGGCCAAAATCGACACGGCCAAGGCCGCCCTGGACGGTGCCCGCGACATTCTGGCCGAGCGCTTTGCCGAGCAGGCCGATCTGCTCGAAGCCATGCGCGACTATCTGTGGAAGTCCGCCCACCTGTACTCCAAGGTTGCCGAAGGCAAGGAGCAGGAAGGCGACAAATTCCGCGACTGGTTCGACTTTAACGAAGCGCTGCGCCAACTGCCTTCTCACCGCGTACTGGCTTTGTTGCGCGGTCGTCAGCAAGGTGCGCTGGACCTGCGCCTGGGCCTGAATCCCGAACAGGATGAACTTCTGCCCCACCCTTGTGTGCTGAAAGTTGCCGAGCTGACCAACATTGGCGCGAATTTCTCTGCTGACGCCAGCCCACGTGACCACTGGTTGGCCGAGGTCTGCCGCTGGACCTGGCGCGTCAAGCTGCTGACAGCGTTCGAGTCCGAGCTGATTGGCCGTCTGCGCGAAGAAGCCGAGCAAGAGTCTACCCGCGTTTTTGCCGCCAACCTGCGCGATCTGCTGCTGGCCGCCCCCGCTGGCAATAAAGCCGTGCTGGGTCTGGACCCAGGTATTCGTACTGGCGTGAAAGCCGCTGTGATCGATGCAACCGGCAAGGTGCTGGATACCGCCACCGTCTACCCCTTTGAGCCACGCCGTGACCGCGAGGGCTCGATTCGCACTCTGGCCGGTCTGGCAACACGTTATCAGGTTGAGCTGGTGGCGATTGGCAACGGCACTGCATCGCGCGAAACCGAGAAACTGGTCGCTGACCTGCAGTCCGCTTTCCCACAACTGCCGCTGACCCGCGTCGTCGTATCCGAGGCGGGCGCTTCGGTGTACTCCGCTTCCGAGATGGCCGCCCAGGAATTCCCTGATATGGACGTCAGCCTGCGTGGTGCCGTCTCTATTGCCCGCCGCCTGCAAGATCCGCTGGCCGAGCTGGTCAAGATCGACCCTAAATCCATTGGTGTGGGTCAGTACCAGCACGACGTGAACCAGCGCGAACTGGCTCGCAGCCTGGATGCCGTGGTCGAGGATTGCGTGAACGCCGTGGGTGTGGACGTCAACACCGCTTCTGCTCCCCTGCTGGCGCGCGTTTCCGGCCTGAACAACACACTAGCCAAAAACATCGTCACCTGGCGTGATGAAAACGGCGCCTTCCAAAGCCGCAAGCAGTTGCGTGACGTACCTCGCTTTGGTGAGAAAGCCTTTGAACAGGCAGCCGGCTTCTTGCGTATTCCCGGCGCGGCCAACCCTCTGGACGCCTCGGCGGTTCACCCCGAAGCCTACCCGGTTGCCGCCCGTATTCTGGAACGTCTGCAAACCGAAGCCAGTGATGTCATGGGTAAATCCGGCGCATTGAAAGGCTTGTCACCATCGGACTTCACGGATGAACGCTTTGGTTTGCCCACCGTGCGTGATATTTTTAACGAAATTGAAAAGCCCGGCCGCGACCCTCGCCCTGAATTTACGACCGCCAAATTCCAGGAAGGCATCAACTCCCTGAACGATTTGACACCCGGCATGATTCTGGAAGGCGTGGTCACCAACGTGGCCAACTTTGGTGCCTTCGTGGACGTAGGCGTACACCAGGACGGTCTGGTCCATATCTCGGCCCTGTCCGACACGTTTGTAAAAGATCCGCGTGATGTGGTTCGCGTGGGTCAGACGGTTAAGGTTAAAGTCCAGGAAGTGGATGTAGCCCGCAAGCGTATTGGTTTGACCATGCGCCTGAACGACGACAGCGCCCCGGTGCGCGGTTCCAGCAGCACAAGCAACGCTCCCCAGCGCCGTTCCGGAAACAATCGCCCCAACCGGCAAGCTGAACCGGCACCAACAGGTGCTATGGCAGCCGCCTTTAGCAAACTTCGGAGATAAGCCATGACTGAGACCGAGCGCCTTTCCCAACTGACGCGTCTGCTCAATCTGCTGACCGGATTTGATCAGAAGGAACAGGATATTACAGCCATCAGCCAGTCCGTGCTGACAGCCAGCGCCAGCCCTGCAGCAATGGGCGAAGCGTATGGCAAGCACGCCCAGAACCTGATGGAACACGATCCGGATGGCGCTCTGATCCTGGCCATCAGCTACGAACTGGACGACTACCTGGCTCTGGCCGATACCGTGGACGAACTGTGGGAAGAAATTCTGGCCGCTTTTGAAAGCCAGGACCTGCCCGCCTTTCCCTACGACGACATGCCTTTTCAGGATGTGGACGGCTTTTTCCAATGGGCGAACGAGCAGTTGCAGGAGTTTCACCCCTCCTACTGCCTGCTGGAGTTTGCCCAAAGCTATGACGAGGAATTTCAGCTTATCGTAGTCAAACGCGAGAACCTGGAAGAAATTCTAAGTCTGTGTGAAAAACTGGATATTCCCGCCCAACCTGCCGAATAAGACAGGTATTCCTGGCCCAAGCCCATCATCAAGCCCTGCATGAACATTCATGCAGGGCTTGATGCTTTTGGCCCGCTTGAATGCAAAGCGCCTCAAAGCGCATTAGACTGGTCCCGCCATCAGCGTCAACAAGGCGAACCTCCTGTACTCGCCTGGCTGCCTGGCCCAAACAGAAACATCCCACTTTGCCGTGACTGGCGCAAAGCCAAATCCAGCACGGCAAGGTCCAGAAGGAGAAGCATGGTGCAAAAGCACTGGTCGCAGGTCGAACTCCTGCACGAAACCGTATCCAATCCCAATATCCATGTGCGTGGCACACACAGCTACTACAGCCATGCCTGGACCGGCAGTTTTGAAGAAAGCGTGGTGCGTTACCTGTACGGGGACGAATACAGCCGCAAGGCCTGGACCTCTCAATGGCCGGTAGACCAGCTACATATTGGCGACTACGTGTGTATCGGTGCCGAGGCCGTGATTCTGATGGGCGGCAATCATACCCATCGCATGGACTGGTTCAGCCTGTATCCCTTCGTGGACAAGATTACGGATGCCTACGTCGGTAAGGGTGACACCCATATCCATGACGGTGCCTGGATCGGCATGCGGGCCATGATCATGCCTGGTGTCGTGATTGGTGAAGGCGCTGTGGTGGCCTCGGGGGCAATTGTGACCAAGAGCGTGGCACCGTACACGATTGTGGCCGGGAACCCAGCTGTGCCCGTGCGCAAGCGCTTTGATGAGGCAAGCATTGAGCGGTTGCTAGGTCTGAAGATATATGAGTGGCCGGAAGAGAAATTCACGGCTCTGCGCGACGTGATCTGCGCAGAAGATATTGCGGCATTGGAACTGGCCAGCAAAGACTGGGATCAGAAGTCCACGGCTCAGGCCCGGACCTGAACCCTTGCCCTTGCCCTTGCGGCAGGGGCTGCAATTGCCGAGCAGCCTTTGTAGCTCAAGCCGACATCAGGGATGTCGCTGCCGCAGGCTTGATCCTGAAATACCTTTCAAGGTATTGATAAAAAAGTAAAAAATAAAACAGCCCCAAACGTGAGATGAATATCTCGTTTTTGGGGCTGTTTATTTTCAAACTTGCTTCAACGCAGAGTGCGGCAGCACAAAAAGGCTCGCTGCATCTGGCATGGGATCAATCCTACGCAAGCTCTTTGCCAAGGATCAATCCCGCAGCAGACACACTACTTAGTCACGCATCGAATCCAAAGCGGCTTCAAGCGCGTCACGCAGATCTACCGATACGCGAGCGACTTCCTCACCGGCACAATGGATTTGCAGCTCCTGGCCGTCTTGCTTGATCACCTCTGCAAACGCAGCTGTCTGCAATGCCTTGATCGCTACACCAGCCTGTTTAGGGTCAGCGTAGGAGCGGGACAGGAACAACTCTTGCCCAGCAGCATCTTGCAGGCGGAAACGGAAGGTGCCGTCTTCGTCGCGGAAGTTCACAAAACGGGCTTTACGGGCCTTGGCTTCGGACTTGCTGGCAGCGGTACTCAAAGGATCGCGCAGGCCTACGGCAGCCTTCAGCTCATGGATGAAAGGCGTTGCGTAGGCACGCGCCTTGCGGGCCCCCACTTGCAGCAGCTCTTCAATTTCCTGAGGGCGGGCCATCAGGGATTCATAACGCTCGCGCATGGGGGCGATCATGGTTTCCAGAACTTGATGCAAGGCTTCCTTGGCTTCACCCCAGGCCATCCCTTCGATCAGTTGCTGACGGAAAGCCTGAGTCTGCTCTGGCGTCGCAAAGGCCTTGTACAAAGCCGTCAGGTGGGAATCATCCGGGTTCTTGGGTTCGCCTGGGCCTTTGGAGTCCGTCACGATACGGGCAATGGCGGACTTCAGAGCCTTGGCACCGCCTTCAAACAAGGGAATGGTGTTGTCGTAGCTCTTGGACATCTTGCGACCGTCCAGGCCCGGCAACAAGGCCAGGTCCTCTTCTACCTGCACTTCAGGCAGCACGAACAGCTCTTTGCCACGACCGTACAAATGGTTGAAGCTCTTGGCGATATCGCGTGCCATTTCCAGGTGCTGTACCTGGTCACGGCCCACGGGCACTTTGTGCGCGTTGAACATCAAAATGTCGGCCGCCATCAGCACAGGGTAGCTGAACAAGCCCATGGTGACGCCATCATCAGGTTCAATACCGGCAGCCTCGTTTTTATCCACGGAGGCTTTGTAGGCGTGCGCACGGTTCATCAAACCCTTGCCGGTCACACAGCCCAGCATCCAGGACAATTCCGGGATTTCAGGAATATCGGATTGACGGTAGAACGTTACTTTTTCCACATCCAGGCCGCAGGCTATCCAGGTGGCTGCAATCGCACGGCGCGAAATGGCTACGCGCTCCGGATCGTCACATTTGATCAGGGCGTGGTAGTCCGCCATGAAGAAAAATGCGTCGACATCGGCTTGCTGGCTAGCACGGATAGCAGGACGAATCGCTCCGGCATAGTTACCCAAGTGTGGAATACCGGTCGTTGTAACGCCGGTCAGTACTCGTGTCGTCATGATAAAAAATACGCTTATAAAACTACGTGTCAGGGTCAGGGATCAGGCGCATTGGCCACCGGCCGCGCCCAAGCCCTACAAAATAACTGCCTGGCGCCGTTCTGACTCCAGATACTCGCGCGATTGCATTTCCATCAAACGCGAGACAGTACGGTGGAACTCATTGGCCATGGGGCCATCTACATACAACTCTTCCTCGGGCACCGCCGCGGACATAATAAATTTGACTTTGTGATCGTAGAAAACGTCCACCAGCCAGGTAAAGCGTCGTGCTGCAGAAGCATCACGGGCTGTCATGCGAGGGACATCAGACAGGATCACAGTCTGGAAACGATTGGCCAGTTCCAGATAATCGTTCTGCGAGCGCGCACTGACGCACAGGGTCTCGAAATCAAACCACACAGCCGAGCCTGACAAGGCCACCGCTTTCACATCCCGGTTTTCGATGCTGAGCACAGGCTCTTGAGGAGCCGTGTCCGACAAGGCCGTGAACATGGATTGCAGTTCTGCGGTGGTCTCCGGACCCAATGGCGTCAGATAGGTTTTCACCTGCTCCAGCGCACGGCGGCGGTAATCCACACCCGTATCCACGTTCATGATGTCCATGTTCTTCTGGATCAGCGCAATGGCGGGCAGAATCCGGTCACGATGCAAACCTTCCGGATACAGCGTGGAGGGCTCGTAGTTGGAGGTCATCACAAAGGACGTACCGCGCTCGAACAGGCCCAGCAGCAGCTTGTACAGAATCATGGCATCGGCCACATCCGAGACGTGGAACTCGTCAAAACAGATCAGGCGGTAACGCTTGGCGATACGCTTGGCGACTTCGTCCAGCGGGTCGCTCATGCCTTTGACCTGATTCAGCTCCTTGTGTACGCCACGCATGAACTCATGAAAGTGAATGCGGGTTTTGCGCTTGAGCGGCACCGTCAGGTAGAAGGCGTCCATCAGAAAGCTCTTGCCGCGCCCTACACCACCCCACAGGTATACACCACGCGGCACTTCCGGGCGGGAAAACATGCGACGCAAGGTACTGGAGCGCATCTTGCGATACTCCACCCACTCGTCGTAATAGCGTTGCAGCCGGTCTATAGCTTGCTCCTGTGCCTGGTCGGCACGGTAGCCTTTTTCCGCTAAAGCCTGATGGTAATACTCGCGAACATTCATATCACTGAAAATAAAAGAACCTGTCCAGGACAGGTAGTGGTCTGCCAGCATGCACTGCGGTCCACAGCAGTACGGCTTCTGTTGCAGGGTCTGAGCATACTGCGCGGTCAATTATCTCACGCATCGCAGCCGCTACCGACTGCTTTGATCAGCCTTTCGTGACGAAAAAAAGGGCGAGCCTGTGCCCGCCCTTTTCCAACAACACCCTGAAAGTCTATCAGAAGTTCAGAGCGCGTTTGTCCACTGCCAAGGCCGCTTCTTTCAGGGCTTCGGACAGGGTTGGGTGAGCATGGCAAATACGGGCGATGTCTTCCGACGCGCCACGGAATTCCATGATCGCAACAGCTTCAGCCACCAGCTCGGAAGCCACAGGGCCCACAAAGTGCACGCCCAGAACTTCGTCAGTCTTGGCGTCAGCCAGAACTTTCACAAAGCCGGTGGTGTCACCCAGTGCGCGGGCACGGCCGTTAGCCAGGAAGGGGAAGCTGCCAGCGCGGTAAGCACGGCCTTCGGTCTTCAGTTGCTGTTCGGTCTTGCCAACCCAAGCGATTTCGGGGGAGGTGTAGATAACCCAAGGCACGGTGTCGAAGTTGACGTGAGGTTGCTGACCAGCCAGACGCTCGGCCACAGCCACACCTTCCTCTTCAGCTTTGTGAGCCAGCATAGGACCACGCACCACGTCACCCACAGCCCAGATACCTGGCAGGCTGGTAGCGCAATCGTCGTCAACGACCACGAAACCACGCTCGTCCAGTTTCAGACCAATGGTGTCAGCACCCAGACCGGCAGTGTTAGGAACACGGCCAATGGAGACGATCAGCTTGTCGGCTTCCAGCTTTTGCTCGGCGCCCGAAGCGTCTACGTAGTTGATGGCCACGTGCTTGGCAGTCTTTTTGATTTCGCCAACTTTCACGCCCACATTGATCTTCAGACCTTGCTTGGTGAAAGCTTTCAGGGCTTCCTTGGCAACGTCGCGATCCACGGCGGACAGGAACTCGGGAGCACCTTCCAGAATGGTCACTTCGGCACCCAGGCGACGCCACACGCTACCCAGTTCCAGACCAATCACACCGGCACCGATAACGGCCAGTTTCTTGGGAACCTTGGGCAGACGCAGTGCGCCATCGTTAGACAGAATTTGCTCTTCGTCGAACTCGGCACCGGGCAAGGCACGAGCCGAGCTACCGGTCGCGATGATGACGTTCTTGGCAACCAGCTCTTCAGCGTTGGCTCCAGCTACGTTCACCGACCAGCCGCCATCAACCTTGGCGCCAAACGAAGCGGTGCCGTGGAAGAAGTTAACTTTGTTCTTTTTGAACAGGTACAAGATACCGTCGTTGTTTTGCTTGACGACCACGTCTTTACGACCGACCAGCTTGTCCAGGTTCAGCGACACGCCCTTGACGTCCACGCCGTGCTCGGCCAAATGCAGATTGGCGTGCTCGAAGTGTTCGGACGATTGCAGCAAGGCCTTGGAAGGAATGCAACCTACGTTGGTGCAAGTACCGCCAGGAGCGGGTTTGCCTTCAGCGGTGGACCATGCGTCCACGCAAGCGACGCTCATACCCAGTTGAGCAGCACGGATGGCGGCGATGTAGCCACCAGGGCCTGCACCAATCACGACAACATCAAATTGCTTAGCCATAAAAAATCCCATAAATGTGAAAAGGCACACTGGACCGTCCAGAAGTCAGACGGGAAAGAATCAGGCGGCGACAGCCAACCCCCAGGGCCTTAAACAAAGTCGGCCAAGGCTTAGAAGCAAGCACTTGGCCGTAAACATACTAGACCGAAACTACCGCGTGCTTAGACGTTCAGCAGCAAACGCTGAGGATCTTCCAGCGCTTCTTTCATGGCTACCAGACCCAGAACGGCTTCGCGGCCGTCGATGATGCGGTGGTCGTAGGACATAGCCAGGTAGTTCATGGGGCGAATCACGATCTGACCGTTTTCCACAACAGCGCGGTCCTTGGTGGCGTGAATGCCCAGGATGGCGGACTGAGGTGGGTTGATGATCGGGGTGGACAGCATGGAGCCGAACACGCCACCGTTGGAGATCGAGAAGGTACCGCCTGTCATTTCTTCCAGGGTCAGCTTGCCGTCGCGAGCACGGGCACCGAAGTCAGCGATTTGCTTTTCGATGTCAGCAATGGACATTTGATCAGCGTTACGCAAGATAGGCACCACCAGACCACGTGGGCTACCAACAGCCACACCGATGTCAAAGTAACCGTGGTAGATGACATCTTTGCCATCAACCGAGGCGTTCAGCACGGGGTATTTCTTCAAAGCAGCAACAGCAGCTTTAACGAAGAAGGACATGAAGCCCAGTTTCACACCGTGTTCTTTCTCGAACTGATCCTTGTATTTTTTACGCAGATCCAGCACAGCTTGCATGTTCACTTCGTTGAACGTGGTCAGCATGGCGTTTTCGGATTGCGACTGCAGCAGACGCTCAGCGATACGAGCACGCAGACGGCTCATGGGCACGCGCTGTTCTGGACGGCCGTCCAGGGACAGGGTTGGAGGTGCAACAGGAGCGGCAGCAGGCTTGCTGGCAGCAGCGTTGGCTTCCAGAGCGTCACCCTTGGTGATGCGACCACCACGGCCGGAGCCTTCCACGGAGCTGGCTTCCACGCCCTTTTCAGCCAGGATCTTGGCAGCGGCAGGCGAAGCAACGGAAGAAGCAGCAGCGCTGGCAGCAGGAGCAGCGGCGGCAGGGGCAGCAGCAGGAGCGGCTTGTTCAGCGGCGGCAGGAGCAGCAGCGGTAGCCTTGCCTTCGGAGTCGATACGGGCCAGCACGTCGCCGGAGGTAACGGTGCTGCCGTTGGCCTTGACGATTTCGCTCAGCACGCCCGAAGCAGGAGCGGGAACTTCCAGAACGACCTTGTCGGTTTCGACTTCGATCAGGATTTCGTCAGCCTGGACCATTTCGCCAGGTTGTTTTTTCCATTCCAGCAAGGTTGCTTCGGAGATGGATTCAGAGAGTTGGGGAACCAGAACGTCAGTAATTGCCATGATTATATTTTCCGTATTTAAAATTTGGGGTGCGTTATTTGGTCAGCATGAAGCCTTTGCGAGCGCCGAAAGCCTGCTCCAGCAACGCCTTGTGCTGTTCCTGGTGTTTGGCCAGGTAACCCACTGCAGGCGAAGCGGAAGCGGCACGACCGGCGTAGCCAAGCTTCTGACCTTCGGTCATGTTCTCGTAGATGTGATGCTGAACGTAGAACCATGCACCTTGGTTTTGAGGTTCGTCCTGAACCCAGATAACTTCCTTGGCGTTGCTGTATTTAGCCAGCTCTGCCTGGAAGGCCTTGTGGGCAAACGGATACAACTGCTCCACACGGATAATGGCAATATCGTTGCGCTCCAGCTCTTTACGGTGGTTCACCAGATCGTAGTAAACCTTGCCCGAGCAAGCCAGAACACGTTTGACAGCGGCGGCATCAATCGCCTGATCCGTCTCGCCGATCACGGGCATGAAGTGACCTTCAGCCAGATCGCTCATTGGCGAGGTTGCGTCTTTATTACGCAGCAAGGACTTGGGTGTCATGATGACCAAAGGCTTGCGGAAAGGACGGATCATCTGACGACGCAGAACGTGGAAGATCTGGGCGCCGTTGGTGGGCTGAACAACCTGGATATTGTTGTCTGCGCACAGTTGCAAGAAGCGCTCGATACGGGCCGAGGAGTGCTCCGGACCCTGACCTTCGTAGCCGTGTGGCAGCATCAAGGTCAGACCGCAATGACGGCCCCACTTGGCTTCACCCGACGTAATGAACTGGTCAATCACAACCTGGGCACCGTTGGCGAAGTCACCGAACTGGGCTTCCCAGATGGTCAAAATGTTGGGCTCTGCCGAAGCGTAACCGTATTCAAAAGCCAGCACGGCTTCTTCGGACAGGACCGAGTCGATCACCGTGAAGGTAGCCTGACCTTCGGAGACGTTCTGCAAAGGAATGTAGGTGCCGTCGTTCCAGCGCTCACGTTTTTGATCGTGCAGCACAGCGTGACGGTGCGTGAACGTACCACGGCCCGAATCCTGGCCGGTAATACGAATGGCGTAGCCGTTGTTCACCAAAGTTGCAAAGGCCAAGTGCTCGCCCATGCCCCAGTCCACTTGAGCTTCGCCACGTGCCATGGCACGACGGTCGTTCAGCATGCGGTTGACCAGTGGATGAACGGTAAAGCCTTCGGGTACGGTGGTCAGTTTTTCACCGATACGGGCCAGTTCGGACATAGGCAAGGCGGTGTCAGCCTGGTCAGTCCATTTGGCGCCCAGGAAAGCAGACCAGTCGGTAGCGTACTTGTTCTTGTAGTCAGTCAGAACAGGTTCAACCGTGCGCTTGCCGTCTTCCATCAGTTGACGGTAGCCCTTGACCAGATCTTCGGGTTCGTTCTCGGCCAGAATGCCTTGAGCAACCAGCTTGTCGGCGTACAGCTTGCGTGTACCGTTGTGCTGACCAATCTTCTTGTACATCAGCGGCTGGGTCATCGAGGGAGTGTCTTGCTCGTTGTGGCCCAGTTTACGGAAGCAAACAATATCAACCACGACGTCGTGCTTGAACTCGCGGCGGAAATCCAGAGCCAGCTGAGTCACGAACACCACGGCTTCGGGATCGTCGCCGTTGACGTGGAACACAGGGGCTTCAATCATCTTGACCACGTCCGTGCAATACAGCGTGGAGCGTGTATCGCGGGGGTCAGAGGTGGTGAAACCGATCTGGTTGTTAATAACGATGTGCAGTGTGCCACCGGTACCGTAGCCACGGGTCTGGGCCAGGTTCAGTGTTTCCATGACCACGCCCTGACCGGCAAATGCCGCGTCACCGTGAACCAGCACGGGCAGAACCTGGCTGCCTTCTTCGTCGTTACGACGATCCTGGCGAGCACGGACCGAACCCTCGACCACTGGGTTCACAATTTCCAGGTGGGATGGGTTAAAGGCCAGGGACAGGTGAACCGGACCGCCACGAGTGGACAGGTCGCTGGAGAAACCGTTGTGGTATTTCACGTCGCCGTCGGTCAGACCTTCAGCGTGATGGCCTTCAAATTCGGCAAAAAGGTCACCGGGCATTTTGCCCATGATGTTGACCAGCATGTTCAGACGACCACGGTGGGCCATACCCACGATGATTTCCTGAACGCCGTTCTCGCCAGCGTGGTTGACGACTTCATCCATACAAGCGATGAAGCTCTCGCCACCTTCCAGGGAGAAGCGTTTCTGACCTACGTATTTGGTGTGCAGGAAGCGCTCCAGGCCTTCGGCCTCGGTCAGCTGCTGCAAGATGTTGCGTTTTTGGTCAACGTTGAAAGAACCTGTGCCATGCACCGACTCCAGGCGCTGCTGAATCCAGCGCTTGACGACCGGGTCGGAGATGTACATGAATTCTGCGCCCACCGAACGGGAGTACGTGTCACGCAAGGCCTTGAGCATGTCGCGCAGCGTCATGGTGTCGGCTTTGGTGAAGTAGGTGTTGGTGGCGGAGTAGACCTGGTCCAGATCCGCTTCGGTCAAACCGTAGAAAGCGGGGTCCAGTTCTGGAATGCTGGGGCGTTCGGAGCGCTTCAGGGGATCCAGCTCGGCAATGCGGGCACCCAGGGAGCGGTAAGCAGCAATCATGGACTGAATCGACACTTGCTTCATGGCAACTGTCAGGTCCGGAGCTTGCGCGCTGGTCAGGAAGGCATTGGCTTTGGCACGTTGGGCGAAGGACTCAACGATAGGAGCGTGAGCTTGATCGCGGGTGCTGTCGCGGCCGTCAGTAGCAGGCTGATGCTGCAATTGATCGAAGTACTCGCGCCATTGGTCGGCGACGGAGCCTGGATTGTCGAGGTAGGACTCGTAGAGTTCTTCGACGTAAGGAGCATTGCTCCCGAACAAATAAGAGTTACTGAGCAGTTCTTTTTGCGATGACATTATTACGCTTCACCTATCCGAGTGTTTCACTCGTGTTGAGATGCAGGAAAACCTTCCGCGACACGGACCTCGCCGGTTAGCGGATAGCAGGAGCAGAAGGCAACGTAGGACGCCTTATACAAGCCGTATCGATCTAGTATAACGCCGCACACAAAAGGCGCAATTGATGACATCTAAAATGCTTGGCAACTACATCAGACCGTTGGCATTAACAAACACATCGATCTATCACACGGGCGAATTCTTACAAAAGAAGCGCTCCAAATCATGATTGACGCCCCTTGGCTGCCCCACATGAAGGAAAAATTCCGATATGCTAATCGGGTGCAGCAAGTACGCGCTTCGCGGGCCCCTTTTCCACCAAACCGAGCCCAGCCTGCCCTTGGTCACCTTGAGGCAGGCAACAAGCGTTGCCATGACATATGCTGCCTATAACAAATCAGCACCTACCTGGTGACTGTATTTCTTATAAATTAGATTCACTTTTACACTAGAAAATCCTATCAGGAGCTTTACCAAAATGGATGCCAACGCCGATCTGGCCAAACTTGCGCTGGACTATCACGCGTATCCCACTCCCGGGAAAATCTCGGTGGTCCCTACCAAGACCCTAGCCAATCAAGATGACCTCTCGCTAGCCTACTCCCCCGGCGTCGCATCTGCTTGCATGGCCATCCACGCCGAAGGCGAAGAAGCCGCCGCCAAGTACACCTCGCGCGCCAACCTGGTTGCCGTGGTCACCAACGGTACCGCCGTGCTGGGTCTGGGCAATATCGGCCCTCTGGCCGCCAAGCCCGTCATGGAAGGCAAAGGCTGCCTGTTCAAGAAATTCGCCGGCATCGACGTGTTCGATATCGAACTGAACGAAACCGATCCGGACAAGCTGGTCGACATCATTGCCGCACTGGAACCCACCCTGGGTGGTGTGAACCTGGAAGACATCAAGGCCCCCGAGTGCTTCTACATCGAGAAGAAGCTGCGCGAGCGCATGAGCATTCCCGTGTTCCACGACGACCAGCACGGTACCGCCATCATCTCGTCCTCCGCGGTTCTGAACGGCCTGAAAGTCGTCAACAAGAACATCGCTGACATCAAGCTGGTTTGCTCGGGCGCTGGCGCTGCTGCCATTGCTTGCCTGGACTTGCTGGTTGCCCTGGGCGTGAAGCTGAGCAACATTTTCGTGGCTGACTCGCGTGGCATCATCTGGAAAGGCCGTGACGAGAACATGGAGCCCAACAAGGCTCGCTACGCTCAGGAAACCGACGCCCGCACTCTGGCTGATGCCATGGTCGGCGCTGACGTATTCCTGGGTTGCTCGGCTCCTGGCGTTCTGAGCGCCGACATGGTCAAGACCATGGCCGACAAGCCTCTGATTCTGGCCCTGGCTAACCCCGAGCCTGAAATCCGCCCTGAAGTGGCCAAGGCTGCCCGCCCTGACTGCATCATCGCAACCGGCCGTTCGGACTACCCGAACCAGGTCAACAACGTGCTGTGCTTCCCCTTCATCTTCCGTGGCGCCCTGGACGTTGGCGCCAGCGTGATCAACGAAGAAATGAAGCTGGCTTGCGTGAAAGCCATTGCCGAGCTGGCCCAGGTCGAGCAAAGCGACGATATGGCCACCGCTTACGGCGGCGAAGATCTGCGTTTTGGTCCTGAGTACATCATCCCCAAACCGTTTGATTCCCGCCTGATCGTTCAGATCGCTCCTGCCGTGGCCCAAGCTGCGATGGACTCCGGCGTTGCCGCCCGTCCCATCGAAGATATGGACGCCTACCGTCAGAAACTGATCGCCATGACCTACCACACCGGCCCGCTGATGCGTCCGTTGTACATGCAGGCCAAGGCTGCGCCCAAGCGCATCATTTACGCTGACGGCGAAGACGAGCGCGTATTGCGTGCCGTACAAACCGTGGTGGACGAAAAGCTGGCCCAGCCTATCCTGGTCGGTCGTCCCAACGTGATCGAAATGCGTGTCAAGAAAGCCGGTCTGCGTCTGGAAGCAGGCAAGAACGTGCAAATCGTTGACCCCGAAGATGATGATCGCTTCACCGACACCTGGACCGCCTACTACAAGCTCAAGGCACGTGAAGGCGTTACTCCGGACATCGCCAAAGCCATGATCCGCAAGCACAACTCGCTGATCGGCGTGATGCTGCTGCAACGCGGTGACGCAGACGGCATGATCTGCGGTGTGGCCAGCAACTACGACAGCCAACTGCAATACGTTGAGCAAGTCATTGGCCTGAAGAAAGAAGCACAAACCTTCGCCGCCATGAACGTGCTGATGCTGCCTACACAAACTCTGTTTGTGTGCGACACACACGTTAACGAGAACCCCAACGCCGAACAGATCGCCGACATGACGATCCAGGCCGCCGAGGAAGTTCGTCGTTTTGGCGTGGTCCCTCGCGTTGCTCTCTTGTCGCACTCGAACTTTGGCAGTCGCCAGACCGAGTCCTCGCGCAAGATGGCCAAGGCTCGTCAGATCCTGGCTGAACGCGCTCCAGACCTGGAAGTGGACGGCGAAATGCATGCTGACTCCGCTCTGTCCGAGAAGATCCGCCTGAAAGCCTTCCCCGACAGCACGCTGCGCGGTTCGGCCAACCTGCTGATCACTCCTAACCTGGACGCCGGCAACATCACGTACAACATGCTGAAGATGACAGGCAGCAACGGTGTGGCCATGGGCCCCATCCTGCTGGGTGCGGCTCGCCCCATCCACATCCTGACCACCAGCGCTACTGTGCGTCGCATCATCAACATGACAGCCCTGGCTGTTGTGGATGCTCAGCAAGAAGCCCAGCAAAACAGCTAATCCTGTTTAGCTGAATAAAAACCGGATGCGGCGTAAAGCGGCATCCGGTTTTTTTTATTCCATGCTGACTTCAGCACCCTGTTTCAATAAACAAAACTGTCGCCTGATCTAACACAGTATTAATGCTCAAGCTCAGTTACCCCGCAGTGGACACAGCACAGGCGCATACCCTCTCTACGGCATACCGAGTACCCCGTATCTTGAGCAAGCTCGCTCCGTCAGCCATGAAGTGCTCATGTCGCAGGTTCTGACGAACCCTCACAGGCAATACATAAAAAGCGATATTGCAGATTCGCGTAAGGATCAATGACTTTCAGCGAACAGCAGATGGCAAATAACCAAAACGTGCGCGGAATCGGTCAGAGAAACGAGCACGGGACTGGTATCCACAAGCCTGTGCAATGTGTGGAATGGTCCAGGATGTCGTCTGGAGCAGCATCAGGGCATGGTGCATGCGAGTGTCGATCAGCAGCTCTTCGAAACGCACACTTTCACCAGCAAGACGTCGTCGCAAGGTGGCCTCGCTCATCGCCAATGCACGACCAGCCTCATGCGCTGTCCAGTTCTGATCCGGCGCCTCGCCTATCAAGGTGCGCAAGCGCGCGGCTGTCCCGCTCTGCTTGCTGCCCTTGAAGGCATAGCCTCGTTCAGCAAGTGCAAAAAGAAAATCCATCAGCCGACACTGGAGTCGTTCGTCGCTCACACGCTTGGCGTCCACGCTTTCGAGTACCCGGCGTAACGTTGATTCAAGGTCCTCATCCAGCGGTGCCAGCCGATAAGGGGCCAAGCTACTGCTCTCCGACGAG
The DNA here is from genome assembly GCF_009497775.1 of Alcaligenes faecalis. Lineage (NCBI taxonomy): Bacteria > Pseudomonadati > Pseudomonadota > Betaproteobacteria > Burkholderiales > Alcaligenaceae > Alcaligenes > Alcaligenes faecalis. Next base: position 1,150,426 of record NZ_CP031012.1, on the reverse strand, counting down.
GGGGCAGAGCGATCACGCTGAAACAGCTCCAACAAGTTTGTCGAGAGCGTCAAAAAGACAGAACGAAAACGCTTCTCCAGGCCATCCGGTGTTTTCAGCAAATCCACGCTGGTGCCCGGCTCGACGAGCAGCAGCGACCTTGGAGCATCGCTGACTACATCGACCGCAAGCGGGTGAAGATCGTCCTTCAAGTCGAGCCGTCCGGCAGCGACAAGCAGCACGGTGGCATCATGGAACAAAAAACGCGGTGTGTACTGCACCTGCGTCAGAACAGGCTGCGCCAAGGCGCACAAGCCACGCCGAAGCACTGGCGTGCCAGATGGCAGCGACCAGTGACGGCAAGGCTCAGATTGCGCAGTTGCCTGGGCGATTGCTTGGGCGTTTTGCCGAGGCTCTGCTGTGGCCTGTTTGCGCTGACTCACAGATCAGCCAGGAGACACGGATGGGTTGAGGCTATACAAGCCTGTCAGGCTGGCTTGCCCCAGTACCGGAGCGCTGGCTAGTGCGGCACGCACATTAGCGCCTGTGAGTGGCCCATCCACTGCAAGAGCCGGTGTAGCCAAGGCATAGACCGTAAAGATGTAGTGATGAACCAAAGTGTCATTCCAGGGCGGGCATGGGCCATCGTAGCCGTGGTAATCGCCCTTCATTTGCTTGTCACCGGCAAACCAGCCGGTGTAGTCGTTGATGCCGTGACGCAAACCACCCTCCAGCTCAGGGCCAGGCTTGCCGCGCGGTGTGACACTGCTGGAATGCGAGCCGGGCGCGATCTCTGTCGTGCTGGCGGGAATGTCGAGCAGCAGCCAGTGAAAAAAGTCGACTCGTGGCAGGTCGGCAGGCACTTCGCGGCCTTCCTGATTCACATCATCCCCACGACTGGGCACATCCGGGTCGTGGCAGACGACGACGAATGACTGAGTACCTGCGGGCACATCGCTCCAGGCAAGATGCGGATTGCGATTCGACGACAGCGCAATGAGTGCACTGGCATCGGGGACGGCGAAAGCGAATTCGCCAGGAATCGCCTGACCATCCTGAAAACTTTGACTGATGAGTTGCATATGGAATTTCGTCTCGTGCTTGTTGAACAATTAATGCTGTACAGCCTACGCACAGCAAATGATTATTCTAAGGACGCAGGCATTCCCTCAACACAACATATCCAATCAATTGTTTTTCATTTCCAATCAAATTGATCTCTTTTGAATTGTTTGATGGATGAGAACACCCAAGTCCTGAAAGCCGCGCACCTGCCCAACCTGAAGATCGAACAGGCTTTCGAGCTATCCGACGCTTCCGCCTAGCGTTCCGCTGCCGCATGTATCGTGCGCCTGAGCAAAGAGCCCATCATCGAATACCTGAACAGCAACATCACACCCCAAGAGCGGCTTACTTCCGCACGCGCCCTGCACGCACAGACAAAGGCCAGCTGATTCGGCGGTGCTGATCAGGGTCTCCCCACTGCTTACGCAGCTCCACTTCTACTGCGCTCAAGGGGCTGGTGCCCAGCGCTTTTTCAGCCGCTTTTACAGCAGACCAGGTTCTGATGTATCCCAATAACTGCGGCAGATTCCAATCCACTTCGATGGCCAGAGGCGGCAAGCTCAGCTCCTGAAAAGGGAAGGCGAAACGGCGGTAACCGTCCTCCACATGGCGACGCTCTGGTGGCCAGTAAGCACCGATGGTTTCATAGTAGAAATGCTGCATGACGCTATCCACCTCGCCCTCCACATGAAGAACGCCATAGGTGATCAAAGCCAGCAAAGCATCAGGGCGGACGATACGCTGAACCTCGGCATAGAAAAGCTCCAGATCCAGCCAGTGAGCCGCTTGCGCGACGGTAATCAAATCCACGCTGCCATCAGCCAGACCGCTGTTTTCAGCCAAAGCCGTGCGATAACTCACACCCTCTTGCTGTTGCGCCTGAGCAATCTGATCGGCGCTGCCATCCGTGGCAATCACTTCCTTGAATCGCTTGGCCAGCAACACAGAAAGCTGCCCGGTTCCGCAGGCGCAATCCAGCGCTCTATCCTGTGCGGGGCTGAGTTCGGCCAATACGTCAGCCAGCTTTTGGGGGTAGCTGGGACGGTAGTTGGCATAGTCAGACGCAACCTGGGAAAAGTGATCTTTGAATTTAGGGTCTTCCATCGCTTTGCCTTTGTCTCTTAATTTCAAGCCATATAGTAGTTTGCGAAACGAGGGGGCTGGAGGTCAGCTTCAAAAAGAGGTTCTTTTTTTAGCGTGCACATAAGACTCCACCAGTCACTTGCTCACCGAGCGGCGAGCGAGCGACAGACAGACAGACAGACAGACAGACAGATAGATAGATAGATAGATAGATAGATAGATAGATAGATAGATAGATAGATAGATAGATAGATAGATAGATAGATAGATAGATAGATAGATAGATAGATAGATAGATAGATAGATAGATAGATAGACTGAGTAACTAAACAAATGAATGACTCAGTTCAAGCAGACTGACGACGCTTGAACTTGCGATGCCCCACTCGTTGCGCATGATAGATACCACCATGTCCCGAGAACACATAAGCTGCTACACAAGCGATCGCCGCCAAAGGCCCCAGTTCTGTACCAAACAGCTCCATCGCCATCAGTGTGCAAGCAATCGGCACATTGGCTGCACCGGCAAAGACCGCCACAAAGCCCAGGCCCGCCATCATGGAAAAAGGCATATCCAGCAAGGGAGCCAGCGCATTACCCAAGGTCGCACCGATATAAAACAAGGGCGTGACCTCCCCTCCTTTAAAGCCGGAACCCAAAGACAGGACCGTAAACCCCAGCTTGCCCAGGAAATCCCAAGGCTGCATAGGTTCATGGAAAGAGCGCACTATTTCCGGAAGACCCAGGCCAATGTACTGATAGGCATCCAAAGCCCAGACAGCGATCGCCACCACCAGCCCGCCCCAGAACGGGCGCATGGGTGCGTACTTGATGATTTTCTTCATCCAGGCAGACAGCTTGTGAGTCAGCATGGCAAACAACATACCGACCAAGCCAAACAGGACTCCGGCTATCAGCACAGCCACCATGCTCCAACCGCCCAATGGTACGATTTGCTCAACGACGTAATGGGTGTGCTGCACGCCCCAGGCCAGGCCCACCTGATCGGCAACAATCGCAGCGATCAGGCACGGGAACAAGGCGTTGTAGCGCATGCGACCTATAGCCAGTACCTCCATGCCAAACACGGCTCCGGCCAAGGGCGTTCCAAAGACAGATGAAAAACCGGCACTCATGCCTGCCATCAACAGAATGCGTCGATCTTCCCGGCCCAAGCGAAACACATACGTTAGCTGGTCCGACAAGGCGGCACCCATTTGCACGGCGGTGCCCTCTCGGCCTACCGATGCGCCAAACAAATGCGAAATCACGGTTCCACCAAGCACCAAGGGGGCCATACGCAGTGGCACCACTTTCTTGGGATCATGAATTTCCTCGATAAGCAGGTTATTGCCCGCATTAACAGACTGCCCCACGCGCTCATACACCCAGCCCACAGCCAGGCCCGCCAGCGGCAGTAGCCAGATCAGCCAAGCGTGTTGTATCCGCCAAGAGGTAGCCTGCTCAAGTGAAAAGAGGAAAAAAGCAGAAGCGCTGCCTGCCAGCACAGCAATCAGGCAAGCGAGCACAAACCATTTGCCGTAGTAGGCCAACAGATGCAGTGAAAGGGAGGTTTTGAGTCTGTTCATAGGTCGTAAGCACAGTAAAAAACAGGGCTGACCAACAACAGAACATGTGAGCGTGTACGCCTACAGCCCCGACATTGGTCAGGTATCTGTAGACGTCATCAGCTGCTTCAGAACGAAGCGGCGGTTAAGGGAGGAACGTCATCTCCAAGGGAAATTCTACAAGAAGCTTCCTGAATGTTGAAGCCTAATTCCATTTTTTTGCTGCTCGAGAGCCTGCACTGTGGCGAGCTCGGCGTCCCTTCAAGCCACTGAAATGGCAAGCTCAAATAACTTGTGCATAACTATGGAGTCTCAAACAACAGGATGCTTGCCCCCCCTATATCTCACGACCGCAGCCAAAAAAAAACGCACCCCATCAAGGAGTGCGTACTTTTGCCTTCCCCTACTGCAGATGCCGCAGGGGAAAAGCAGCAGCGATTAACGCTGAGCAGGTACGTCGCGCTGAGTTGGGCCCACGTACAGCTGACGTGGACGGCCGATCTTGTAATCTGGATCGGACAACATTTCGTTCCACTGAGCGATCCAGCCCACGGTACGAGCCAGGGCGAAGATAGCGGTGAACAAGGATGTCGGGATACCAATAGCGCGCTGAACGATACCCGAGTAGAAGTCCACGTTGGGGTACAGTTTGCGTTCGACGAAGTATGGATCTTCCAGAGCAATGCGCTCCAGTTCCATGGCCAGCTTGAACAGAGGATCGTTCTCCAGGCCCAGGGCTTCCAGAACTTCCTTGCAAGTCTCTTGCATCAGCTTGGCGCGTGGGTCGTAGTTCTTGTAGACACGGTGACCAAAGCCCATCAGGCGAACGCCCGAGTTCTTGTCCTTGACCTTCTCCATGAACTCGCCAACCTTGTCGATGCCGCCGTTGGCTTGCAACTCTTCCAGCATGTTCAGGCAAGCTTCGTTTGCACCACCGTGGGCAGGACCCCACAAGCAAGCAACACCCGCAGCAATAGCAGCGAAAGGATTGGTGCCGGACGAACCGCACAGACGCACGGTGGAAGTCGAGGCGTTTTGCTCGTGATCTGCATGCAGGATGAAGATACGGTCCAGAGCGCGCTCAACCACTTCGTTGACCTTGTAGTCTTCGCAAGGGGTAGCGAACATCATGCGCAAGAAGTTGCCGGTGTAGGACAAATCATTCTTGGGATAGATGAAAGGCTGTCCCAAAGAATACTTGTACGCCATCGCAACCAGAGTAGGCAGCTTGGCGATCAAGCGAATAGCCGACACATGACGGTGATGAGGATTCGTGATGTCCGTGGAATCATGGTAGAACGCCGACAGGGCACCGACCAGGCCAGTCAGTATTGCCATGGGGTGAGCGTCCGGACGGAAGCCACGCAGGAAGTGCTGCATCTGTTCCTGAACCATGGTGTGGTTCGTGACCAGGGAATCAAATTCCTGCTTCTGATCTGCGTTCGGCAAGTCGCCGTTCAGGATCAGGTAGCACACATCCATGAAATCGCACTTTTGTGCCAACTGGTCGATCGGGTAGCCACGGTACATCAACTGACCTTTGTCGCCGTCAATGTAGGTGATACCGGATTCGCAAGCCGCCGTAGCCATAAAGCCGGGGTCATAGGTAAACATACCTGTCTGACCGTAGAGCTTACGGATATCGATCACGTCCGGACCTACGGTGCCCTTGTGTACAGGGAACTCAACCGAAGGGCTACCGTCGGAGAAGGATAGCGTGGCTTTTTTATCTGACAATTCCATCACTTTTTTCCTCAATGGTTATAGCTTTCGCATAATGTCTACTAGTCGCTGAATGTCCGGTGTGGCGTACTGCCCTTCTGGCTCGGAGCGAGCCAGAAGGACATCCAGCAAAACTGTATCGTCCATTTCGAACAAGCGGGTCAGGGCCGAGACGTCCTGATCAGTCAGCTCGTTTTCGTATTGATCCAGAAAACGGGTGATCATCAAGTCGTTTTCAAGCAAGCCCCGGCGCGCACGCCAGCGCAGGCGCGCACGCTCCAATTCCGTCAATGTTCTCATCGGTACATACCCACCTTTTTAGATACTGCGACGCACCAGCATTTCTTTGATCTTGCCGATGGCATGCGACGGGTTCAGTCCTTTTGGACAGACGTCCGTGCAATTCATGATCGTGTGGCAGCGGAACAAGCGGTATGGATCTTCCAGATTATCCAGACGCTCGCCCGTTGCTTCGTCACGCGAGTCAGCAATGAAACGATAGGCTTGCAACAAACCAGCAGGACCGACGAACTTGTCGGGGTTCCACCAGAACGATGGGCAAGAGGTCGAGCAGCAGGCGCACAGAATGCACTCGTACAGACCATCGAGCTCCTCACGGGCTTCAGGCGTTTGCAAACGCTCTTTCTCTGGAGGAGGTGCATCGTTGATCAGGAATGGCTTGACCGAATGGTACTGATCAAAGAAGTGGGTCATGTCCACGATCAGGTCACGGATAACCGGCAGACCTGGCAGTGGGCGCAAGACCACAGGTTCTTTCAAGTCACGCATATTGGTGGTGCAGGCCAGACCGTTCTTGCCATTGATGTTCATGGCATCGGAACCGCACACACCTTCGCGGCAGGAACGACGCAGCGCCAGGCTGTCGTCCATGTCGTTTTTAATGCGCAGGATCGCATCGAGCAGCATCTTGTCGGTTGGTTCCAACTCGACTTCGATTTTCTGCATGTAGGGACGCTCGTCCTTATCAGGATCGTAGCGATAGATTTCAAATTTGACCTTACGTTTTTGGCTCATATCAGTATCCTGCTTAGAAAGTCCGGGCCTTGGGCGGAATCGTTTCGGCTGTCAGAGGCTTCATCTGGACAGGCTTGTACTCCAGACGGCTGCCTTCCGAGAACCACAGGGTGTGACGCAGCCAGTTTTCGTCGTCACGTTCTGGGTGGTCGTTCAGGGCATGAGCACCGCGACTTTCAGTACGATTGGCGGCCGACTTCGTGGTGGCGCGAGCCACTTCGATCATGTTGGCCACTTCCAGAGCTTCAATACGGGCGGTATTAAACACTTTGGACTTGTCTTTGAAGTAAATGTCCTTGACTTCGGGAACCAGGGATTCGATCTGGTCGACACCCTTGTGCAGCAGATCCAGGGTACGGAACACACCGCAGTGAGCCTGCATGGCCACACGAATCTTGTTGCCCACGTCCTGTGCCTTTTCGCCCGAGGTACGGGATTCCAGACGGTTGACGCGGTCCAGCGAGTACTCGATGGAGGACTCGTTGATTTCTTGGTGAGCGTGCGTTTTCTCGGGGTGCGAATCCACAATGTGGTTGCCCGCAGCGCGACCGAACACGATCAGATCCAGCAGGGAGTTCGTACCCAGACGGTTGGCACCGTGCACAGAGGTAGCGGCACACTCGCCGATGGCGTACAGACCGTTGACGATCTTGTTCTCGCCCGTTGGCGTTTGGGTCACAACCTGACCGTAGTAGTTCGTAGGGATACCGCCCATCTGGTAGTGGATGGTTGGAACCACAGGGATTGGGTCTTTGATCGGGTCCACGTTACCGAACTTGATCGCGATTTCGCGAATCGAGGGCAGACGCTTCTTGATGACGTCAGCGCCCAGGTGATCCAGTTTCAGAACCACGTAGCTGCCATCGCCACAACCGCGACCTTCCTTGATTTCCTGGTCCATGGAACGGGACACGAAGTCACGTGGGGCCAAGTCTTTCAGGGTAGGAGCGTAACGCTCCATGAAGCGCTCGCCGTCTTTATTGAGCAAGATACCGCCTTCACCGCGCACGCCTTCGGTAATCAGCACGCCAGCACCGGCAACACCAGTGGGGTGGAATTGCCAGAATTCCATGTCTTGCAAAGGCAGACCGGCACGCGCAGCCATACCCAGGCCGTCACCCGTGTTGATGAAGGCGTTGGTGGAAGCAGCCCAGATACGGCCAGCACCACCGGTAGCCAGCACCACGCGCTTGCCTTCCAGAACGTAGATTTCGCCGGTTTCCATTTCCAGAGCGGTTACGCCCAGAACGTCGCCAGCTTCGTTACGCAGCAGATCCAAAGCCATCCATTCCACGAAGAACTGGGTACGGGCAGCTACGTTACGCTGGTACAGAGTGTGCAGCATGGCGTGACCAGTACGGTCAGCAGCGGCACAGGCACGTTGAACTGGCTTTTCACCAAAGTTGGCAGTGTGACCACCAAATGGACGCTGGTAAATCGTACCGTCCTGGTTACGGTCAAACGGCATACCGAAGTGCTCGAGCTCGTACACAGCGTGTGGAGCTTCACGGCACATGAATTCGATGGCGTCCTGGTCGCCCAGCCAGTCCGAACCTTTAACGGTGTCGTACATGTGCCAGTACCAGTGATCCTCGCTCATGTTACCCAGGGAAGCACTGACGCCACCTTGAGCCGCCACGGTGTGGGAGCGGGTTGGGAACACCTTGCTGAGCACGGCAACGGACAAGCCGGCCTGAGCCAATTGCAGGGAACAACGCATACCGGCGCCACCGGCACCGACCACCACTACGTCAAACTGACGGCGGGGCAAAGATTTTGTGATGGAAGCCACGGTTTAGAGACTCCAGATAATTTTTGCAAAAAAGACGACACTGGCGACCAGCCACAGCAAGGTCAACACTTGCAGGAACAAGCGCAGACCAGCGGGCTTGACGTAGTCCATCCAGATGTCACGCACACCAATCCAGGCGTGCCAGGACAAAGACAGGAAGAACAAGGTTGCCAGCAACTGGCCCAAAGGCAGGGAGCCGACCGTGAACGAGAACAGGCCGCGCCAGGTCTCGAAATTCAGTTCACTGCTAAACAGGATGCCGCCGATGATGACCAAGGTGTAGATGGCCATGATGACTGCGGTGACACGCTGTGCCAGAAAGTCCAAGGTACCGTAGTGGGCACCCACTACCAGGCGGTTTGCGCCAATGCGCTCACGATTTGCCATTACCACACCCCAAACAGTTTCAAACCAAACACAACGGTCAGCGCCAGGCTGACCCCGAACACCATACCGGCCGATTTCTTGGCAGACTCTTTGTCGTTACCCAGGTGCAGGTCCAGTGCCAGATAGCGGATACCGGCACAGAAGTGGTGCAGGTAGCCCCAGATCAGGACCAGAAGGATCAGCTTACAGACAGGGTTGTTGACGTAGCTGCGCAAGGTCTCGAAGGACTCTGGAGAGCCAACGCTCAAAGAGAACAGTGGCAATAGAACGAGCGGCAGGCAAAGAAACAGCAATGCGCCACTGACGCGATGCAAAATCGACGATTTTGCAGCCAGGGGCAAGCGGTAATTCAATATCTGCGGCACGCTGATATTGCGATACTGCGGGCGCTGCTTGGGTGCGGTATCAGACATGATGGCCTCGAAGTAGATAAAAAAAAGTCATAAAATTTTTAACCTTGGTATTTTCACCTATTTGACACTACGGTGCAGTATCAAATACCGTATGCCGCCGCACTAGCTGAGCGTGTTTCGGTAATGGAAGCGCTCAGTCAGGTACAAGCCCCGGCGCAACTCCATCGGTCGGTCACCATAGGTATAGGACACGCGTTCCACGTGCAGGAGTGGCGATCCAGCCGCCACCTGCAAGACCGACGCGGCCTCCTCGGTAGCGCTGATTGCGCCAATCTTTTCATCGGCGCGCACCATGCTGACGCCAAACTTGCTCTCGAACCAGGCGTACATCGGGCCCTTGTTCTGCTCGACGGCTTCCAGGGTCAGACCCTTGAAGACGGAGCCGGGCAACCAGATATCGTCATAAATGGTGGGGACCTGATCAAAGGACAGAACCCGACGCAGGTTCACCACCATGTCCGAGGTGCGCAAATCCAGCAGCACGGCCACATCAGTGGGCGCTTTCATGCGGCGCACATCCAGAATGCGGCTTTGGGAGGCGACGGGCTTGCCATCGTCCGGGGCCAGGCGCAAAAAGCGAAAGCGCACACGAGCCTCGTGATGGGTGGCCACAAAGGTGCCCTTGCCCTGGCGACGAATCAGGAGGTTGTCGGCGGCCAGCTCGTCAATGGCTTTGCGCACCGTGCCCTGGCTGACCTGAAAACGGGCGGCCAGTTCCAGTTCGCTGGGGATGGCTTCGCCGGGTTTCCACTCGCCACGGTCCAGCCCCTGCAGCAACAAAGCCTTGATCTGTTGATACAGAGGGCTATAGGCCGCGCTAGGAGCGGATTTTTCGATTTCCTGGGTGCGTAGCGGCGGCACGTTATCAGACATGGGGCTCATAAAAAATGCGCGATCAATACAGCCTGCGGCGCGCATTTGTTCATAAAATAGACAGTGCACTAATTTTCGCATGACCGGCCCCGAATGTCTAACGCTCTTATGTCTTATATAAGATATAAGACGTTTGACGGCGCTATCGTTTTGGTCTAGTCTGCGCAGTGAAAAAAGAGGCTTTTCCTCTTGCGAAAAACCGTTTTCCACGCCAGCCGCCCGGTCTGCAAAAGATTTAAACTGTGTTTTTCGTCACCGTCTTCAAACCCAAAAACGGAGTCTTACTCTCATGTCCAAACCCGCAATGCGCGTCGCCGTTACCGGCGCTGCTGGCCAGATTGGCTACGCCCTGCTGTTTCGCATCGCTTCTGGCGAAATGCTGGGCAAAGACCAGCCTGTAATCCTGCAGTTGCTGGAACTCGCCGACGAGAAAGCCCAAAAGGCCCTGAAGGGCGTCATGATGGAACTGGACGACTGCGCCTTCCCGCTGCTGCAAGGCATGTCCGCCCACAGCGACCCTGAAACCGCATTCAAGGATGTTGATATCGCCCTGCTGGTCGGTGCCCGTCCTCGCGGCCCAGGCATGGAGCGTAAAGATCTGCTGGCCTTCAACGCCCAGATCTTCACTGCACAAGGCCGTGCCCTGAACAAAGTGGCCAGCCGTGACGTGAAAGTGCTGGTGGTCGGCAACCCTGCCAACACCAACGCCTACATCGCCATGAAGTCGGCTCCTGATCTGCCAGCAAAGAACTTCACCGCCATGCTGCGTCTGGACCACAACCGCGCCCTGTCGCAGTTGGCCACCAAGTCCGGCAAGGCTGTTGCTGACATCGAGAACCTGATTGTTTGGGGCAACCACTCGCCCACCATGTACCCTGACACCCGTTTCGCTACCGTGAACGGCGAGAAGATCGACGCGATCATCAACGATCAGGCCTGGAACCGCGAAACCTTCATCCCCACCGTGGGCAAACGTGGCGCCGCCATCATCGAAGCCCGTGGCCTGTCCTCGGCTGCTTCGGCTGCCAACGCTGCCATCGACCACGTGCGCGACTGGGTTCTGGGCTCCAACGGCAAATGGGTCACCATGGGTGTTCCTTCGGACGGCTCCTACGGCATTCCTGAAGGCATCATCTACGGCGTGCCTGTGACCACCGAAAACGGTGAGTACAAGCGTGTTGAAGGTCTGGAAATCGACGCCTTCTCGCGTGAGCGCATGGACCACACCCTGAACGAGCTGCTGGAAGAGCGCGACGGTGTGAAAGACCTGCTGGGCTAATTAAGCCGCCAGTGTCTGCAATCCCCGCCTGATCGGCGGGGATTTTTTTTGCCTGATGCCTACCGTCTGCGGCTCGATGCTTAGTGCTTGATACTGAATACTGGAACTCAACACGTAAAACCAGGATCCTGCCATTAACATCACGGCAGTACTGAGCACTCACTTGCGTTCTACAAGCTCTACACACTACTAGCGTGGACCGCCCCCATCGCCTTGACCTTGCTGCAAAGGCGGCACGTACACCACCATCCGCAAATGCCGACTCTCATCAATGATGAGCGAGGTCTGCTCAAACTCGCGCAACTCTCCATCTACAAACAATGTGCGCAGCGCACCGCAAGGCGGATGCACATCATGCTGCTCCCACCATATTTTGAATTCCGGTGACACACGCTTGAGCTCATTAGCCAGTTCATGAATGTCCGTACCATCTGTGGCCCGAGCAAAGTCTCGACGAAAACTGGACAACATCTCCAGCGCCTGCGACTCCCAAGGCGTAAAGCGTGTGTGCAAAGCGGGATTCGTAAACATCTGCCATAGAAAATTGCGCTGCCCATCGGGATACACCCCCAAGTCCAACAAATCATCCGCCAAGGCATTAAAGCCCAGAACATCCCAGCGTAAATTCAAGACAAAAGCGGGATGAGGCAAGTCGTGCATCAAGCGTCGCACCAATGGCGGCAAGACGCACCAGGTAATTCCAGGCTCGGCAGGCAGGCGCTCATGCGCCAGCAAAAACAAATGCCGTCGCTCGGCCGCATCCAGTTTCAGAACACGCGCCAAATTGTCCAAAAAGCTGGCCGACACTCCAATATCACGCCCTTGCTCCAACCAGGTGTACCAGGTCAGCCCCACACCCGCCAAAGCGGCCACTTCCTCACGGCGCAACCCCGGCGTACGACGACGCCCACCACTGGGCAACCCCACTTCCTCCGGCAAGAGGCGTTCACGGCATGCACGCAAGAAGGCTGCCAGATCCGGGCGCGTTCGTTCCAGCGTTCTCATGATTCAAGACCCCATTGCTTTAAGTAATAGCATAAACAGTTAAATTGTAATTGCTTAAAAAGAGTTCAAGAATACACGGGTTTCCACCTCAAACAAGCATCATGAACGCCAAGCCGTATTCCCCAAACCCTCATCCATCCACCCAAAACACCCCGCCCTGGCTGGGCCTGTCCGTGCTACTTCTGGCGGGCTTCGTCACCATTTTTGACCTGTTCGTCGTCAATGTCGCCATCCCCAATATTCAGAGCCAACTGGGCGCCAGCTTTAGCCAGATTGGCTTTATCGTGGCGGGCTACGAACTGGCTTTTGGCGTGCTGCTGATTACAGGGGGACGGCTGGGCGATTTATTTGGCCGACGCAAGCTCTTTATCATCGGCATGGCAGGTTTTACGCTGGCCTCTGCCCTATGCGGTCTGGCACCCAACGCTTTTTTGCTGATCATCGCCAGGGTATTGCAGGGCCTGGCTGCCGCCCTGCTCTTTCCCCAAGTCTATGCTTCCATTCGGGTCAACTTTGACGGCGATGACAGCCGTCGCGCCTTCGGCCTGCTGGGCATGACGCTGGGGCTGGCCGCTATTGCGGGACAGATACTGGGAGGCTGGCTGATTCACGCAGATCTGTTTGAGCTGGGCTGGCGCAACATCTTTCTGATCAACATCCCTATCGGTCTACTGGCGATTGCGGCGGCTCGCTATATCCCTGAAACCCGAGGCCCTCAGAGCCAGGGCTTGGACGGCACGGGCGTCATACTGATCAGCCTGAGCCTAAGCCTGCTACTGATCCCTATCATTCAAAGCTCGGAGCATGGCTGGTCCCTTTCCAGCCTGACGAGTCTGGTGGCCTCAATTGCCTTGCTGTTTATTTTTTACGGGCACCAGGAAAGACGCCGACGCGCCGGGCATTTGCCCTTGGTCGATATGCAACTGCTGACACAGCCCCGCTTTGCTCTGGGCGCCCTGCTGGTCTTGCTGGTCTACTCCACCGCCAGCTCTTTTTTTCTCTGCTTTGCCTTATTACTGCAAAGCGGCTTTGGCTTAAGCCCTTTCCACGCAGGCAGTATATTTGCACCCGCCAGCGTGGGCTTTATTGCCGCCTCTCTCTACGCGCCACGTCTTGTCACCCGCTACGGCACCCAGGCTATTACGGCGGGAGCGATAGGCTACGCCCTCTCCTTTGCCTGGCTAATCAGCCAAGTGGCATGGGCAGGTACACAACTGGAGCCTGCCCACCTGATTCCTGCCTTGATTTTCCTGGGGGCCAGCCAAGGCCTGATCATGACGCCCTTACTGAATCTGATACTAGGCTTTATCGACGAGACTCAAGCTGGCATGGCCTCGGGTGTGATCTCCAGCATTCAGCAAATTGGTGCCGCTCTGGGAGTTGCCGTGGTCGGCTTCCTGTTTAATGCCGGACGAAACACAGGCAACGCCGCCCTGAGTCAGGCTGAGCACTATGTCTCTGCCTTTGGCATGGGGCTGACGTATAACCTTGTGGCCTCCTTGCTGGTCAGCGTGCTCTTAATAGCTTTAAGCAGAATCAATCGAAACTAAAACCAGCCTTAAAGGAAACGGCGGCGGATGGGCTTTCCTTGACCCCCAAGAAGTATTGACGAGCCCATCAGCCTTTACGCAACTTCCGCCACAAAGTGCTGCGACTAATCCCCAGTTGCTGGGCGGCCAGGGCGCGATTACCCCCACACTCTTCCAGCACCTTGGCCAGATGCTCCCGCTCGCTGCGCTCTTGCTGATCACGCAGCGCAGGCATAGCAGGCTCTGCCACCACTGCCCGCAGCTCCGGCGCAATGTCTTCCAGCACCACGACCTGATCACCTTGCACTGTGCCCAAAACCATCAAGCGTTCGATCAGGTTTTCCAGCTCGCGGATATTGCCGGGCCAGGTGTAGTGACGCCCCAGTTCCAGCAGCTCGGTCAACCAATCGGAATTCAGCGTAACGGCTCCACCCAGACGCTGAGCCACTTTTGCCAAGAGATGCTCCACCAGTTCCGGCAAGTCCTGGGTGCGCAGACGCAAAGGCGGTAAGCGCAGCACCAGAATGTTCAGGCGATAAAACAAGTCCTGACGGAAAACGCCCTCTTTAACTTGCGCAGCCAGATCGCGGTGAGTAGCCGCAATCACGCGCACATCGACGGGCGTTGGCTCAATCGCTCCGATACGCAGGACTTCTTTTTCCTGCAGCACCCGCAGCAGACGGGTTTGCAGCGGCAAGGGCATTTCCCCGATTTCATCCAGAAACAAGGTGCCGGTGTGAGCCGCTTCCACCAGCCCGACTTTGCCGCCCCGGCTGGAGCCTGTGAAGGCGCCTTCCACATAACCGAACAGTTCGCTTTCCAACAGGCTGTCAGGGAAAGCCGCGCAGTTCACGGCCACAAAAGGTTGCGCGCGTCTGGTGCTGGCGCTGTGAATGCCTTGGGCCAGCAACTCCTTACCCGTACCGCTTTCACCAATAATCAAGGTTGTGGCTGTGCTTTGTGCGCAAGCCTGGGCCTGAGCACGCAGCTTGCGCATGGGCGAGCTTTGCCCCACCAGATCAGACAGCTCGTAACGGGCATGACGCGATGCGGTTTGCTGACTGCGTGAACGCAAGCTGCGGTCCAGTCGTTGAATCGCTGCCGGGTCCTGGCAAAGCAGCACTGCCCCGCTCAAGCGCCCCTGCTCCAAAATCGGCATACGGGTCACAATCGCGGTACGGCCACCCACTTGCTGCACCGTATCCAACTGCACTTCCAGACTGCGCAGCGTGCCGGCCAGATCCAGCTCGGGATACAAGGAACCCAAACGACGGCCAATCATGGCTTGAGCCGGTTGGCCCAACCAGGCTTCCATCGCCGGGTTCACGGTTTCAATCCGCTCGTCCCTGTCCACTGACACCACGCCGTCACGCAACTGCGCCAGAATCGTATTCAAGCGATCCCGACGAGCCGCTTCGGCGCGAGCAACGCGGGCCAGTTCGATAGCGGATTCCAGTGCCTGCCGCACTGCTCCTTGTGAATAGAGCAGCACGCCTTCCATCTGGTTCTCGCGCGCTAAGTCCACCACCAGACCGGGTGCCAGCACCCACTCCACACCAAGCTCTTTCAAATCCTGAACACAGCTACGTGCATCAGCCTCGCTGCGATAGCTGCGTAGCTCCACGGGCAGATCAAAACGCTGCACGAACTCCATCAGCTCCAGCGGCATTTCGCCATAGGTCACCACGGCTTTGCGCTCGGCCTGGGCCGAGGCCAGACTGCCCATAATGTCGAAGCCACCGGGATGCACCAGCACCACCGGCAAGTCCAGATGTTCGCGCAAATAACTGCCGTTGGAACCGGCAGACACCAGCACGTCGATTTCACCTGTTTGTCGTAAAACCTGCACAGCCTCCACGGCCTCGCCATAGGCTTTGTCCACGATCAGAATTTCGGCCTGGGCGCGGAACTGCGGCACCAGTTCTTCCAATAGGGAACGCAATCCATGCAGGCCAAAAGCCACCAGACGCAGACGAGCAGGAGGAGAAGAAGGATAAGGCATGCAGTTTCACCCAGGCATCAACAATGCGACACTGTTTCAAATTACGTTTCAACATTGAAACACAAAACAGGAAAAGGCAGTATTCACAGAAAGGAATGACGACTGCAAACCACGCGAGAGATCCCCGCCTGGTCTGGCTTCAGGCGTTTCATCGCCCCCATACCTGAACTTGGCACAGCATTTGCTTTAGTAGAACCAACCCATCGCAGCATCACGCTGACGACATTTTTTTATTTTGAGATCTGGAGCCCCAAATGAGCCAAAACCAACTGACATCGGCAGGCGCCCGTTTCCGCCAGGCCCTGCGTGAAGAACAGCCTTTGCAAATCATTGGCGCCATCAACGCCAACCACGCTTTGCTGGCCCAACGCGCCGGCTACCGCGCCATTTACTTGTCGGGTGGCGGTGTAGCAGCTGGTTCTCTGGGTTTGCCTGATCTGGGCATCAACACGCTGGATGACGTGCTGACCGACATTCGTCGCATTACCGATGTGTGCGACCTGCCTTTGATGGTGGACATTGATACCGGCTTTGGTGCCTCGGCCTTCAACATCGCCCGTACCATCAAAAGCCTGATCAAGTTCGGCGCAGCCGCTTGCCACATTGAAGACCAAGTCGGTGCCAAGCGTTGCGGCCATCGCCCCGGTAAAGAGATCGTCAGCACCGGCGAAATGGCTGACCGCGTGAAAGCCGCTGTCGACGCTCGTACTGACCCGGATTTTTTCATCATGGCTCGTACTGACGCGATTGCGGTTGAAGGCGTGGACGCCGCTCTGGAACGTGCCCAGGCTTGCGTGGAAGCCGGTGCAGACGGCATTTTCGCTGAAGCCTGCTACGACCTGGACACCTACCGTCGCTTTACCGAAACCCTGAATGTGCCCGTGCTGGCCAACATTACCGAGTTCGGTCAAACCCCCTTGTTCACCGTGGAAGAACTGGCTTCGGCCAATGTGGCCATGGTGCTCTACCCCCTGTCCGCCTTCCGCGCCATGAACAAGGCCGCCGAAACTGTCTACCAGGCGATCCGTCGTGACGGACATCAAAAAAATGTCATCGATTTGATGCAGACTCGTGAAGAACTGTACGATCGTATCGGCTACCATGCTTACGAGCAAAGCCTCGACAAGCTGTTCCAGAAAAACAAGAAGTCCTGAGCCACCACAGGCTCCCGCCCGGCCCTTTGACAGGGCTTTCGCGCGGGTAAAACCCATTCAGCAGCCAGCCTCGTGCTGGCTGCCCAGCAACCAGGAGACCTTTATGAGCAGTACTGAGAACACCCCTAGCACTGGCTTCAAGCCCAAGAAATCTGTTGCCCTGTCTGGCGTTGTTGCAGGCAATACCGCCTTGTGCACGGTTGGTCGCAGTGGCAATGATCTGCACTACCGCGGCTACGATATCTTGGACCTGGCCCGGGCTTGCGAATTTGAGGAAGTGGCCCATTTGCTGATTCACGGCAAATTGCCTAACCGCGACGAACTGCGCGCGTACAAACAAAAGCTCAAGCGTCTGCGCGGCCTGCCTCTGGCCCTGCAAACCGCTCTGGAAACCCTGCCTGCCCACAGCCACCCCATGGACGTGATGCGCACTGCCGTATCGGTTCTGGGTTGCGTGCTGCCTGAAAAAGACGACCACAACCTGCCCGACGCGCGCGACATCGCTGACCGTCTGATGGCTTGCCTGGGTTCGGCCCTGCTGTACTGGTACCACTACAGCCACAACGGCGAAATGATTGATGTGCAGACTGACGATGACAGCATCGGCGCACACTTCCTGCACCTGCTGCATGGCGAGAAGCCATCGGCCGAGTGGGAAAAAGCCATGCACGTGTCGCTGAACCTGTACGCCGAGCACGAGTTCAACGCCTCCACCTTTACCAGCCGCGTTATCGCCGGTACAGGTTCGGACTTCTACTCCGCGATTGCCGGTGCTATCGGTGCCCTGCGCGGTCCCAAGCACGGCGGTGCCAACGAAGTGGCTTTTGAAATCCAGAAGCGCTACGAGAACCCCGACCAGGCTGAAGAAGACATCCGCAAGCGCGTGGAAAACAAGGAAGTCATTATTGGCTTTGGTCACCCCGTCTACACCATCTCCGATCCACGCAACGAAGTCATCAAATCGGTAGCCAAAGAGCTGGCCGTGGCCGATGGCAACACCCGCATGTTCGACATTGCCGAGCGTCTGGAAAGCGTGATGTGGGAAGTGAAAAAAATGTTCCCCAACCTGGACTGGTTCTCGGCCGTGTCCTACCACACCATGGGTGTGCCTACCGCCATGTTCACGCCTTTGTTCGTGATCGCGCGTACAGCTGGCTGGGCGGCTCACGTGATTGAGCAGCGCGTGGACAACAAGATTATTCGTCCTACCGCCAACTACATTGGCCCTGAAAACCAGAGCTTTGTGCCTCTGGATCAGCGCCCATAAGTCACAGATCCTGGGCTATTATTCGCCTGTGATTTGACTCACGGCCCCGCTGCATTGCGCACGCGGGGCCGTCTTGCTGGTGACTTCCATGCTCTCTGAATTTGTACGCTACGCCCTGCCGCTGGCCGGCACCCTGATGATTGCCTGTGCCCTGACCAGTCTGGTCTCCGGTGCTTATTTATTGCTGTTCAATCTGCGCCGCAGCAACCAGGTGTTGCGTCACCCCTATCTGGATCAGTACCCCTGGGAAAAGCTGACGCTGTCCCTGAAGGCCGGTGTGCTGCTGGATTATTTTTTGCGCCTGAATTTCCCCAAACGCCAAAGCTCGCTGTTTGGCAATGCCAACCGTCTGCTCAAGCACGTACAACCCGAGGATGTCCCCATGGGCATCAAATGGCCCCTGATGGGACTGTGGGGCGGCTGCTTTCTGGGCATGATCTTCATTCTGGCTGTTTGGATTCTGATCGCCCTGCACTCCAACCCCACTTGAAGGAGCCTGCCATGACTACCGAGATCCACCACGACCCGCAAGCGCGTCTGTTTTACTGCGACGTTGAAAACCGCCGCAGCGTGATCGAATACGAACTGGACGATGCTGTCATGAGCATCACCCACACCCGCGTGCCGCCCGAGCTGGAAGGCCGCGGCATTGCTGGGCAACTGACCCGCTTTGCGCTGGAAACGGCAAAAAACCAACAGTGGAAAGTACGCCCTGTTTGCAGCTATGCGGTGGTCTATTTCCGCCGTCACCCTGAATACGCCGACTTGCTGGCCTGAACCCGGCAGCATTCAGCTTCTCGTAAGTCTTATATAAGATATAAGACCATTGCTTCGCTGCCCGCTTCAAATTACAATTGGGGCAACAAGCGATTTATTGCATTTTCATATCAACCATTTACCGATAGGCACCCGCACTATGCTGGACTCTTACCGCGAACATGTTGCCGAGCGCGCTGCTCTGGGCATTCCCCCGCTGCCTTTGTCGGCTCAGCAGACCGCCGAGCTGATCGAGCTCATCAAGAACCCACCTGCCGGTGAGGAAGCATTTCTGGTCGACCTGCTGACGCACCGCGTCCCCGCCGGTGTGGACGATGCTGCCAAAGTGAAAGCCTCCTACCTGGCCGCCATCGCGCTGGGCACAGAAACCTGTGCTTTGATCAGCCGCGAGCGTGCCACTGAGCTGCTGGGAACCATGCTGGGTGGCTACAACATCAGCCCGCTGATCGATCTGCTGGACAATCCCGAACTGGGCCAGATCGCTGCCAACGGCCTGAAAAACACCCTGTTGATGTTTGACTCTTTCCACGACGTTCAGGAAAAAGCCGAAAAAGGCAATGCCTTTGCAAAAGAAGTGCTGCAAAGCTGGGCCGACGGCGAATGGTTCACCAGCCGTCCTGAAGTTCCAGAAAGCCTGACCGTGACCGTTTTCAAAGTCACCGGCGAGACCAACACGGACGATCTGTCCCCCGCCCCTGACGCCTGGAGCCGCCCGGACATTCCGCTGCACGCTTTGGCCATGCTGAAGAACCCGCGCCCAGGTATCGAACCTGAAGAGCCCGGCAAGAAAGGTCCTGTCAGCTTCATCGAATCCCTGAAAGAAAAGGGCCACCTGGTTGCCTACGTGGGCGACGTGGTCGGTACCGGTTCTTCGCGTAAGTCGGCCACCAACTCCGTATTGTGGTTCACCGGCGAAGACATTCCTTTCGTTCCCAACAAGCGCTTTGGTGGCGTGTGTCTGGGCAGCAAGATCGCTCCTATCTTCTACAACACCATGGAAGATGCTGGCGCTCTGCCTATCGAGCTGGACGTTTCCAAAATGGAAATGGGCGACGTGGTTGAACTGCGTCCCTACGAAGGCAAAGCCTTCAAGAATGGCGAGCTGATCTCCGAATTCCAGGTCAAGTCCGACGTACTGTTTGACGAAGTGCGTGCCGGTGGCCGTATTCCTCTGATCATTGGCCGTGGCCTGACCACCCGTGCTCGCGAAGCACTGGGTCTGCCTCCAACCACCCTGTTCCGTCTGCCACAAAGCCCTGTTGATTCCGGTAAAGGTTTCTCCCTGGCCCAGAAGATGGTTGGCCGTGCTTGCGGTCTGCCTGAAGGCGCAGGCGTGCGTCCCGGCACCTACTGCGAACCACGCATGACCACCGTTGGCAGCCAGGACACCACTGGCCCAATGACTCGCGACGAACTGAAAGACCTGGCTTGCCTGGGCTTCTCGTCCGACCTGGTGATGCAGTCCTTCTGCCACACCGCTGCTTACCCCAAACCTGTTGACGTTAAAACTCACCACGAACTGCCTGCTTTCATCAGCACACGCGGTGGCGTTTCCCTGCGTCCAGGCGACGGTATCATCCACTCCTGGCTGAACCGCATGTTGTTGCCCGATACCGTTGGTACTGGCGGTGACTCCCACACCCGTTTCCCTATCGGCATCAGCTTCCCCGCTGGTTCCGGTCTGGTGGCCTTTGCTGCTGCTACCGGTGTGATGCCTCTGGACATGCCAGAGTCCGTGCTGGTGCGCTTCAAGGGCGAAATGCAGCCCGGCGTCACCCTGCGTGACCTGGTTAATGCCATTCCTCTGTACGCCATCAAGCAAGGTTTGCTGACTGTCGAGAAAGCAGGCAAGAAGAACATCTTCTCCGGCCGCATTCTGGAAATCGAAGGTCTGCCCAACCTGAAGATCGAACAGGCTTTCGAGCTGTCCGACGCTTCCGCCGAGCGTTCCGCTGCCGCATGTACCGTGCGTCTGAGCAAAGAGCCCATCATCGAATACCTGAACAGCAACATCACGCTGCTCAAGTGGATGATCGCCAATGGCTACGAAGACGAGCGCACCATCACCCGTCGTATCAAGGGCATGGAGGCCTGGCTGGCCAACCCTGAACTGCTGGAACCCGATGCAGACGCCGAATACGCCGCTGTTATCGATATCGATCTGGCTGAAATCCACGAGCCTATCGTGGCTTGCCCGAACGACCCTGACGACGTGAAGACCCTGTCCGACGTGTCCGGCACCGTGATCGACGAAGTATTTATCGGTAGCTGCATGACCAACATCGGTCACTTCCGTGCCGCTTCCAAGCTGCTGGAAGGCAAGCGCGACATTCCAACCCGCCTGTGGGTCGCTCCTCCGACCAAGATGGACCAGCAACAGCTGAGCGAAGAAGGCCATTACGGCGTTCTGGGCGTGGCTGGTGCTCGTATGGAAATGCCCGGTTGCTCGCTGTGCATGGGTAACCAGGCACAGGTTCGCGAAGGCGCCACCGTCATGTCCACCAGTACCCGTAACTTCCCCAACCGTCTGGGCAAGAACACCAACGTGTTCCTGGGTTCGGCTGAACTGGCTGCCATCTGCTCGCGTCTGGGTCGCATCCCAACCCGCGAAGAGTACCTGGCCGACATGGGCGTACTGCAAGCCAATAGCGAAAACATCTATCGCTACATGAACTTCGACCAGATCGAAGAGTTCAAGGAAATTGCTGACTCCGTAGGTCTGTAAGCCCTAGCGCTTGCAAATAACGCCTTCGCCGCTTCATGCGGCGAAGGCGTTTTTCTTTGCCTGTTTGAAATGCCCTCCCCTCCAAGGGGCATGCAAAAATCCTCGTATCAAAGGCGACCTGCGGCTCTCCGCTCGCGGGTATACCCCTATTACTCTTGTGGTTACTCCGTATGTACGGCCAGCGTTCGAATCGCCTATAAAGCTGAAAGCAAACTGAAAGAATACTGAAATACAGCTGAAAACGGAATCAGATTGCTGCAGTTTGCTCTCGAACGCTTACAGCCACTTCGGAGACACACCTCATGAGAAACAGGATCAAAAAAAGCACCGCGCCCCAAGAACACACCGGCGCATCCCGGCGCAAGTTCCTGAGCGGTGCTGCAGCCGGCACCGCGGCTGCAGCAACGATGGGCTTTCCTGCCATCGCTCGCGCGCAGGGTCCCATCAACTTCCGCTTTCAAAGCACTTGGCCCACCGTCGACATCTTCCACGAATTCGCTCTTGATTTCGCCAAGAAGATCAACGACATGACAGGTGGAGACCTGAAAATCGAAGTCTTGCCCGCAGGGGCTGTTGTACCGGCCTTTGGCCTGCTCGATGCCGTCTCCAAGGGAACACTGGACGGCGGCCACGGTGTGCTGGGTTACAACTACGGCAAACAGAACGCCCTGGCTTTGTTTTCGTCGGGACCGGCCTTTGGCATGGACGCCAATATGGTGCTGGCATGGCATAAATACGGCGGCGGCAAGGAACTGCTAGCCAAGCTGTACGATGCCATCGGTGGCAATGTCGTCTCCTTCCTGACCGGCCCCATGCCCACACAACCATTCGGCTGGTTCAAAAAACCCATCACCAAGACCGAAGACCTCAAGGGCCTGAAATTCCGTACCAACGGCCTGGCGATCGACCTGTTCACCGAAATGGGCGCTGCCGTCAATGCCCTGCCGGGCGGTGAAATTGTTCCGGCATTGGACCGTGGCCTGCTCGATGGTGCGGAGTTCAACAACGCCGCATCGGATCGCGCTCTGGGTTTCCCGGACGTGTCCAAGGTCTGCATGCTGCAAAGCTTCCACCAGGCCTCGGAAACTTTCGAGATCATGTTCAACAAGGACAAGTACAACGCATTGCCGACACAGTTAAAGGCCATTGTCGACAACGCTGTCGAGGCTGCATCGGCCGACATGTCCTGGAAAGCAGTTGACCGTTACTCGCAGGACTACCAGCGCTTGCAAAAGGAAGATGGCGTCAAGTTCTACAAAACGCCCGACACCATCCTGCAGCAACAACTGGTCGTGTGGGACCAGATCGTCGCCAAGAAGGCCGAGACCAATCCCCTTTTCAAGGAAATCGACGCATCGCAACGAGCGTTCGCGGCACGCGCCATGGCGTGGGACATGGACACCAACAATAACCGCCGTATGGCCTACAACCACTACTTCGGTCGCAAGGCTGCGCCCGCCAAGAGCTGACCCCTATCGGCAATAGCACCGCGTCATCCCGTCCTGCCGGATGTGGATGACGTCTCCTGCCCCACCCCAGGCCGGCCGCGCCCAAAGCCGCAGCCGACACGCATCACAGACCCTTTCCGCGCTAGCAAGGTGAACCTACCATGCAGAAAATTCTGGTCTTTATCGACCGGTTCAATACGTGGATAGGCCAGTTGTTCGGCTGGCTAGTCCTGGCATTGACCCTGTTCGTTTCCTTCGAGGTCTTCTCTCGATACGTGTTGTCCAACCCGCATGCCTGGGCCTTTGACATGATGAACATGCTGTACGGCGGCCTGTTCATGATGGCCGGTGCCTATACGCTCTCCAAGAACGGCCATGTCCGCGGGGATGTGCTGTACGGTTTTTTCCCGCCCCGCCTGCAGGCGGGCCTGGACCTGATCCTGTACATCCTGTTTTTCATTCCCGGGGTGGTCGCCATGTTCTGGGCCGGCTACTACTTCGCTGCCGAATCCTGGGCCATCACGGAGCACTCGAACATCACGGCCAACGGGCCGCCTATCTACCCATTCAAGGCCATCATCCCACTAGCCGGTTTCTGCCTTCTGCTGCAAAGCTTCGTGGAAATGGTGTACTGCGTGCGCTGTCTGCGGGACGGGAAATGGCCTTCGCGCGACAAGGACGTTGAAGAGGTCGATGTAGACAAGCTGATGGATATGGTGGACGTCAACAGCGACGATATTAAAAAGCTGGATGCCTTTGTCACGGGCGACGGAAAGAAAGGGAGTCCAACATGAGAAAAGAAATCTGGTTCGGGCTCACCATACTGATCGGCATTGTCCTGAGCATTGCCGTATTCATGCCGTCCCCAGCTGAGATGACTAATGGTCACTTGGGCCTGCTCATGCTGGCTCTGATTGTCGTCACTATCATGCTGGGCTTTCCCACTGCCTTCACCCTGATGGGGATGGGGGTGATCTTTACCTGGCTTGCCTATCGCGACATGGGCACACAGCAAGCGATCCAGCAGACCCTGGACCTGATGGTTCTGCGCACTTACGCTGTCATGACCAACGATGTGCTGATTGCCGTGCCCCTGTTCATCTTCATGGGCTACCTGGTGGAACGCGCAAATCTGATCCAGAACCTGTTTCAGGGTATGCACCTGGCCATGGCGCGTGTTCCAGGTTCACTGGCTGTAGCCACGATTGCCACCTGCGCCATCTTTGCCACAGCCACGGGCATTGTGGGGGCGGTGGTAACACTGATGGGCCTGCTGGCGATGCCAGCCATGCTGCGGGCGGGCTACAGCGTACAGCTGACAGCCGGCTCCATTACCGCCGGGGGCTGCCTGGGCATTCTGCTGCCCCCCTCCGTGCTGCTGATCCTGTACGGCGCTGTTGCCGGTGTCTCGGTGGTGAAACTGTATGCCGGGGCCTTCTTCCCTGGCCTGATGCTGGCGGTCATGTACGTGCTGTACGTGATTATCCTGGCCAAGCTCAAGCCCAGCGTCGCTCCCCCTCTCTCCCCGGAAGACCGGATCGTCCCACTGCCAGCCTTCGCTCAAACCATCAAGGAGACCATCACAGACCGCGCCGTTCCCGGCCTGATCAGCGCCATGAAGGGACCTCGCAATGTTGATGTCCCCATGAAGCTGCTACTCAAGAATCTGGCAGTTGCTCTGCTACCTGCCGTGATCTTCCTGGCCGTTATGGGTTTCAGCTATCAATCAGTCACCGCTCCCCAAGTAGCCGAGCACTACGAGCTGCAGGAAATGGGTGGGGGTTTCAGCGATTTCGATAGTAACTACAGTGGCGGTGGGCTGGCTGAACCTCCGGGCGCTGGTGGTTTGTCCGAACCTGAAGGCAGTGAACCACTCCTTGCGCTGGGTGCGAGCGAGCTGGGCGCAGAGGCTCCCGCCCCTGAAACAGCGACCACCGAAGACGCCACTACAGCAGAGCGCCAGGCAGCCCCAATCACATTCTGGAT
The DNA here is from genome assembly GCF_009497775.1 of Alcaligenes faecalis. NCBI lineage: Bacteria > Pseudomonadati > Pseudomonadota > Betaproteobacteria > Burkholderiales > Alcaligenaceae > Alcaligenes > Alcaligenes faecalis. The sequence continues at coordinate 1,125,337 of NZ_CP031012.1, read as the reverse complement.
CTTTCTGATCGTGGGCAGTTTGGCATTGCTGTGCTACTACGCAATGCTGAACTTCGCACGGCTGGAAATCTTCAAGATGCTGCTCAGCTCCTTCTTTCCGCTGACCATGCTGATCCTTGCCGTGTTGGGCAGTATCATCGTCGGCCTGTGCACGCCCACCGAAGCGGCAGCCCTGGGCGCGTTGGGCGGCATCCTGCTGGCCTTCGCCTATCGCCGCTTGAACTTCTCCATGGTGCGCGAATCGGTGTACCTCAGTGCCAAGACCAGTGCCATGGTCTGCTGGCTGTTTGTCGGTTCCAGTATTTTCTCGGCGGCCTTCGCCCTGCTGGGTGGTCAGGAACTGATTAACGGCTGGGTGCTGTCCATGGATCTGACGCCCATCGAGTTCATGATCCTGGCACAGATTGTTATTTTCCTGCTGGGCTGGCCACTGGAATGGACAGAGATCATCATCATCTTCATGCCCATTTTCCTGCCGCTGCTGGCGCACTACCAGATCGATCCGCTGTTCTTCGGTTTGCTGGTGGCGCTGAACCTGCAGACAGCATTCCTGTCGCCGCCGGTTGCCATGTCGGCCTTCTACCTGAAGGGAGTCTCGCCACCTCATGTCACACTGAACCAGATTTTCCTGGGCATGATGCCTTTCATGGGTATCCAGATCCTGGCAATTATCATCCTGTATTTGTTCCCCGACATCGGCCTGTGGCTGCCCAGGGTACTGTACTGACCTCAGCCCGGCGGCACTGAATCACAGCAGAAGCCGCCGCATTTCCGGATGCGGCGGTTTTTTTTGCTTCATGATCCTTCCTAAGGAGCTTCCCTCATTCACACACCCCGGTCGTGGCAAAGGGTAAACTAGCCTGTCCCTCTATCGGTTTTGTATGTCCATGTCGCAACTCAATTCCAAACTGCTCGCCCAACAACCCAAAGAAATCCAGCGTCTGATCAATTACACCGACGCACTGGTGCGTTCCGGCTCGCAGATCGAAGACCGCTATTGGCAGGGGCTGGCCGCTCAATTGCTAGACAAGCTCTATAGCGGACGCCGCAATACGGCGGTGGAACAGACACTGGAACTGCTGGGCAGCGAGCAACAAAACCAGCATTACGAAATCCTGATGGAACTGGCCGAGTCCCACGCCGAATGCCAGCAAATCGAGCATGACGGCGTGCTGTACGACGCCCTGCTGTTTTCGGCCCCACTGACCGCCTGGACTCGCTATCAACTGCCTCAGGGCACGCTCAAGCCCCAGCAACACAAGGAACTGGAAGAAGCCTTGCGCGCCACGGTTCTGGCCGAAGGCACGATGTGCGCCCTGCTGCCTAATCTGGTCAATTACGACGAGATGCCGCAAACCTACCAGCAGGCTTACGCCTGGACGCGCAGCCTGACCGCACAAGCTCTGGGCCGCAGCCAGGATCCCGTTCCGCTGAACAAACCTGAAGAAGCCAGCAGCCTGCTGGCCGACGCCCGCTTTCTGATTGGCGTGGTCATGGCACCGGTCGGCCAGCCTCTGTTTCGCTGGCAGCAATCCAGCGACAATCTGCAAGCCGACCACCTGCGTTGCGTAGAGCAGTGGGTGGAGCGCTACTCCGCCATCGTCACGCCTTTGTTCACGGGTTGCCAACTGCAGTTTCTGGCTCCGAATGCCTATTACGTGAACAACCGTGAGTCGGATCGTGAAATCCGCCCATTGGCCTTGACCGCAGGCATCACCTGGCTGCAAACGGCGGTGAAACTGTCGCCCGACCATTTGCGGGCCGTCATTGTGGCTTGCGGCGAAGAGCAGATCGAAGAATATCGCGTGGGCTTTAGCACCATTTCCTCGCCCACCGTGATTTATGGCTGTATCTGGCCTGTGTTGAGCCAGGAAGAGGCTGAGTCCTCTTTCCACAGCGATGATCATATCGATATCCCGGACGTGATTGCCGCCCTGCTCAGCACCCTGGGCCTGGTCCAGATTCAGCGCCTGCCCGGCCTGCACTCCACCGAGACCTGCGACGATTGCAACGCGCCCTTCTTCCCGGACATTAACGGCGAGATGCAGCACCCGGAACTGCCGGACGAAATCGATCTGGACCCCGTACAGCTGCACTAAATTGAATACCGCTTCTATTTCCCAGCCTGTATCCATAGACCTGTTTTGCCGTGTTATCGACAATCTGGGGGATATAGGCGTGTGCTGGCGGCTGGCCCGTCAGCTGGCGGCCAGAGCCGAGGTCGCCCAGCTACGCCTGTGGGTGGATGATCTGCACAGTTTCAGCCGCATCCAGGCTGAAGTACAAAGTGGGCTGGAAAGCCAGCAACTACAAGGTGTGGATATTGAACACTGGCATGATGTGCGCCAGGGCTACCCCGCACCACACCCCTTTGTGATCGAGGCCTTTGCCTGCGAACCGCCCGAAGCCATGACACGGCAGTTAAGGGCAGATAGCCATGTGTGGATCAATCTGGATTACCTGAGCGCCGAGCCCTGGGTGCAAGGCTGCCACGGCCTGCCATCCCCACAAGCAAACGGAGCCAACAAGTATTTCTTTTTCCCCGGTTTTGTCCCGCAAACAGGGGGCCTGCTGCGTGAAAGCGATCTGCTGGCCCGCCGCGATGCCTTCCAACAGGACGATGCCGCCTACCAGACCATGCTGAACCGTCTGGGCGTGGCACAGGAGCACATTCAAGCCCTGCTCCAGGGCGAGATGCAGCAAATGTTCCTGTTCTGCTATCCCGATGCGCCCGTCCTGGCTCTGCCAGAAGTCCTGTCCACGCTGGAGCAGAAAACCCTGCTGCTGGTGCCCGAGTCGGTTGCTCAACGCATCCCGGAATTAGCCAAAGACCAACTGCTGATCCAGCGTATCCCCGCTGTGAACCAGGCCGAATTTGATGCCCTGCTCTGGCGTAGCGCACTGAATATTGTGCGCGGCGAGGACTCCCTGGTGCGCGCCATCTGGGCCGGCCAGCCCATGCTGTGGCAGCCCTACGTACAGGAAGAGCAGGCCCATCTGGACAAGCTGCAAGCCTGGCTGGATACCGGCAACTTGCCTGAGCCGGTTCAAGCCCTGCATCTGGCCTGGAGCAGTGCCGATCAGACAGGTGCTGCCGCCGCTTTGAGCCGCTGCCTGGAACCCCAGGTGTTGCGTCTATGGCAACAAGAAGCCCGTGCATATAGTGCAAAACTGGCTGAACAAGCCGATTTGGCCAGCAGTTTGCTGAGTTTTTACACCCAAGTCGCCCGAAAACGCTAAAATAACCGATTACCTCTTAAAAGCTCCCTGACACTGCGTTTGGCGGAGCCTGTCCCATTCGGAGTTTTTTTAATGAAAACCGCACAAGAACTGCGCGTTGGTAACGTCGCGATGGTCAATGGCGACCCTCTGGTCGTTCAGAAAACGGAATACAACAAATCCGGTCGCAACTCCGCCGTTGTCAAACTGAAGTTCAAGAACCTGCTGACCGGCTCGAACAGCGAAGCCGTGCACAAAGCTGACGAAAAATTTGAAGTTGTTCAGCTGGAAAAGCGCGAATGCACTTACTCCTACTTCGCTGACCCCATGTACGTCTTCATGGACGAAGAGTACAACCAGTACGAAATCGAAGCCGAAAGCATGGGCGACGCCCTGGACTACCTGGAAGAAAACATGTCTGTTGAGGCCGTTTTCTACGAAGGTCGTGCCATCTCGGTTGAACTGCCCACCATCATCGTGCGCGAAATCACCTACACCGAGCCAGCCGTGAAAGGCGATACCTCCGGTAAAGTGCTGAAACCCGCCAAGATCAACACTGGCACCGAAGTCAGCGTGCCTCTGTTCTGCAACATCGGTGACAAGATCGAAATCGACACCCGCACTGGCGAATACCGCAGCCGCGTGATGTAAGAAAGACGTCGTGCCGCCCAGTGCGGTACGCGCAAAAAAAGGGGCTGTTTTTACAGCCCCTTTTTCCTGCCTGCCAGATTCACCGCAGCATCCTCAGGCCAGCAAGCCGGTGTTCACAAAGCCACCGTCCACGCTGATGATCTGCCCGGTCATATAGGCTGTTTTTTCGCTATCCAGCAAAAAGCAGATCGCCTGCGCCACTTCTCGCGGCGTGCCATAGCGATGCATGGGCACGGCAGACTTCCAGGTTTCCTGCACCTGTTCCGTATGCACCTGCATGGCCAACGGCGTCATGATGGGACCGGGACACACACAGTTCACCCGTATGCCTTCCTGAGCCAGCTCATTGGCCATTACCTGCGTCAGATTGATCAAACCCGCCTTGGTGATGCCATAGGCTGCACGCCCGCGGTTGCCTACCAGACCGGATACCGAGGAAATATGCACAATCGCACCCTGCTTGTGCTCACGCATCAACAAGGCCGCTTCCCGGCTGATACTGAAAGCCGCCAGCACGTTCACCTCGAAAGTGGCGCGTAACAAGGCCGAATCCGTATTCAAAAAAGTAACGTCCCGCCCAAAACCGGCAGAATTCACCAAGCCGCCTATGGGGCGCTGCAAGTGATACGTTTCAAGCACAGGAGCGATACGCGCTTCATCGGTAATATCCAGCAGCTCGGCGGCCAGGTGATCACCATAGTGCTTGAACTGCTCCGTCAAGGCCGCCAGTTTTTCGGCGTTATTGTCCAGAGCCAGAACATACGCGCCTTGCTCCAGCAACAGCTCAACCGTTGCCAGTCCAATGCCCGACGCCGCGCCTGTCACTACCATCCAGGAGTTCTGCATCAGGCCGCCTCCAGAACCAGTTCAAAGGTGACCAGCACCGAGTTCACCTCCGGCTTCAAACGACCACGGTGCACGCCGTGCTGGTAATCAACAATGATCACATCCAACTGCACTTGCTGATCGGCGGGCAGGCTCAGATCAATACGGCCTTCCTCGATCAAAACCTCGGTTACGAAGGGCTCAACAACGATTTCTGGCTCCAGAATCGCCCCCACCAGACTCCCCACACCGCCACGAATGAGGGCACGCGTCAGGCCCAGCTCCTGGCAAATGTCTCGCAAGACAGCCGAGATGTTCTGATTCGGAGCCAGGGTCACAATCCAGCTTTTGGGACTACCAGCCTGCACCGGGGAAAGCTCAGGTCTAGCCACAGGCGTGAACAAGCTGAAATTCGTTTCCGGGCAAGGCAGAGTCTCAAAGGCTGCGCCACGCACATACGTTATATCCAGCTCGGGCGAGCCGCCCAAAATGGTTTGATCCGGCAGAATATGCCCGGCCTGCAACTGCCCTTGGGAGTCACGCCAGGCGGCATGGCAATGCAGCCATAGCTCGCCATCTCTATTGCGTCCCAAAGTCACACTAGCCTGTTCAATCAGCACTGGGCCTGGATGGGTGTAATGCTGGCTGTAGTACACCGAATGATCGGGCGAGGAGGACAATGCGGGCATCACATAATGCAAATCTGCAAACTGCCCGCCCTTGAAACGCCCGACCGCGCTGTGCAAGTCATGCGCCTCCCCCGCCAGGCGCAAGGCATCCAGCAAGGAATGCCCGGCCCGCAAGGTCTGGGTATGACTTTCCGTCTCACAAGGGGCCAACAGATAAGGCTGAGCCCGTTGCACGCCAGGATGTTTGACCTCTCTTAGCATGGCGCCTCCTGTGCCAGCTGCGGCAAACATTTCATCAGCTCATCTTTCACCATGCGCTTGGGGACTTTGCCGTAACCGGATTTGGGCAGGGAATCCCAGAACTGGATGTACTTGGGCATTTTGTAGCGGGCGATGCGCTCGCTCAACCAGGTGCGCAGTTCGGCCTCCGTCAAGGCGGCCCCTTCCTTCAGCACACACACCGCCACCCCGACCTCGCCCCACTGACGATCCGGCACACCTACCACCGCCACCTCGGTAATTGCACCGTGCAGCAGGATGTATTCCTCGATCTCGCGCGGGTAAATGTTGGAGCCGCCCGAGATGTACATATCAGAAGCACGCCCAGTCAGGTACACATAACCGCGCTCGTCCATATGGCCAATATCGCCCGTGCGAAACCAGCCATTGCGGAAGGACTCGGCATTGGCCTTGGGATTGTTGTAGTAGCCCGCGAACACGGCTGGGCCAATCACGCAGACCTCGCCGGTTTCGCCATACGCCACTTCCTGGCCTTGCTCGTCCTGAATGGACACTTGCATACCCGCACGCTCATACCCACAGCTGGCTGGATGGCTGATACGACCATCAGCATCTTGATGATCGAAGGATGGCAGCACGGTGATATTGCCCGTCACCTCTCCCAGGCCGTAATACTGCACCAGCACCGGGCCAAATTTTTGCAGTGCCAGACGCAAGTCTGCCTCGTACATGGGCGCACCGGCATAAATCACATGACGCAGGCTGGAGTGATCGTACTGATCAATATGCGGACATTCGGCCAGCAGCTTCAAAATCGTCGGCACCGTGAACAAGGTGCTGAGCTTGTACTTTTCAATCAAGGCAAAGGCTTGTTCGGTACTAAAGCTGTCACCCGGCAAGAGCACGGTTTTTGCGCCACGCAGCACCAGATTCAACTGATGCACACCTGCACCATGCGACAAGGGGGCCAATACCAAACCACCATCTTCACTGCGCGTACCCGGCAAGAGATCGGCCAGATGATTGGTCAGGACAAAGGCCATTTGCCCATGCGTCAGCACCGCCGCCTTGGGCTTGCCCGTCGTACCGGAGGTAAACAACAGCCAGCAAGGCGTATTGGAAAACACATCCGCATTGGGCGTGATGGCGCCCTGGTTCTGCTCCAGCAAATCCCGCACAAGTGGACGCGCATCCCTAGGCTCTGGCGTACCGCGCAGCCACAGCAAATCCATATCCGGGAAATGCTTGCTGACGACCTCCGCATGTTCCGGAAAATCTGTCTGACACAGAAACACGGTGCTACCGGAGACGTCCACCATATGCAGCAACTCTTCCGGTTTGACGCGGAAGTTGGTCGGCACCCAGATCGCCCCCAAACGGAAGGCGGCGAACATGGAGAGGAACATCTCGTTGCTGTTTTTGGAGTGCACCAGAATCGCACTGCCAGCCTGCACGCCACGGGCTTTCAGGCCCGCCGCCAGGGCGGACACCTGGGCGTCCAGTTCCTGCCAGCTCCAGCTTTCCTCACCCCAGATCAGCGCAGGCTGATCCGGCAAACGGCGGGCATTCTGGGTCAGCAGATGCGACAAGTTCATGGCCCGATTCGACATGGGCTGTACTACGGCGTTTGTCATCATTTCAAGCGTTCCAGAATCGAGACATAGTTGGCCACAGCCGCACCACCCATATTGAAGATGCCGGCCAGTTCTGCTTGCGGCAATTGCATATCACCCGCTTCCTGAGCCAGCTGCATGGCTGCCATCACGTGCATGGAAACACCCGTTGCGCCCAGAGGGTGACCGCGTGCTTTCAAGCCGCCAGACACGTTCACTGGCAACTGACCATCTTTACGGGTGCGACCTTCCAGAATCACTTTCCAGCCCTCGCCACGCGGAGCCAGACCCATGGCTTCATACTCCAGCATTTCCGCCGTGGTAAAGCAGTCGTGAGTTTCCACCAGATCCAGATCCAGAATGCCCACACCGGCTTTGGACAAAGCCTGCTGCCAGGCACGATGCGCCCCTTCAAACGCAATCGGGTCGCGGCGCGACAAAGGCATGAAGTCGTTTACCTGCACACGGGCACGGAAGCGAATCGCGCGGCGCAAGGCACGGGCGGTTTCTTCATCCGCCAGAATCAGGGCGGCAGCACCATCGGACACCATGGAGCAATCTGTACGACGCAGCGGGCCAGCAACCAAAGGATTCTTTTCCGAAACCTGATCGCAGAACTCCAGGCCCAGATCACGGCGTACATGGGCGTAAGGGTTAGCCAAGGCATTCACGTGGTTCTTGGCGGCAATCTGCGCCAGGGAATGACTGTGATCGCCATAACGATCAAAGTAAGCCTGGGTGATCTGACCAAAGATTCCCGCAAAACCCAGCGGATTGTCCTCTTCCTTGCGATAGCAACCGGAGCTGAGAATTTCAGGAATGCGGGTAGGTGGCACACCCGTCATTTTTTCTGCACCCACCGCAATCCCGATGCGGGCACGGCCACTTTCAATGGCGTCCATCACGCTATGAATGGCGGCACTACCCGTGGCGCACGCATTTTCCACGTGTACGGCAGGCGTGAAACGCAGATCAGGCTGATGCAGAGACAGCAATCCGGCCTCAAACCCTTGAGGGTTCAAACCATTGTTATAGACACCCACGGCCGCAAAATCGATGTCGCTGGCCTGTATGCCTGCGTGCGCAATCGAATCCCTGACCACGGCTTGAATCAATTCTTCAATGTCGATGTTATCCAGCTTTCCAAACGGGGTATGTGCCCATCCCACAATGCATGTGTGTCCAGACATAGTTTTCCTTGAACGTAAAAATTTGATCAATGAATCGCGCACCCCTGAAAAGCCGGAACGGCAGCTCAAGGGCCCGTAACTTGTTCCCCAATCTTCAGAGACTCGATGTACGCCTTCTCTTCCAGCAAGAGCGCCACCAGCTCCTCATGTCGCTTGTTGCGCAAGCGGCTCTCTACACTGGCAATGGCCAGGGAAGCCGGCATGCCACTGGTGGGATGAGAAACGCAGACTGCCACCCCCCAGGAACCTTCAAAAATAAAACCGCGGTTAAAGGCATAGCCCTGCTCACGCGTCTCGGCCACCAGATCCCACAGAATGTCGGTGCTCAGCTGGGGGTAATTGCGCAACCGCTCCTCATTCGCCTCCAGGGCTTCGCCAATCTGCTCATCCGTCATGGCCGCCAGAAATGCAATCCCGCTGGCACCGCAACCCAGGGGGTGACGATCCCCCGGTTGCAGCACATGCGAGCGCAAGGGGTGATGCCCTTCCTCGCGAGCCAGACACACGGTTTCATAAGCGCGCCGCACACTTAGCAGGGCGCTGTCGCCCGACACCTTGGCAATACGCGTCAAGCTGCGCTCGGCAATACGCTGGATGCCGAAGCGATGCGCTGCCATCAGCCCCAAGGAATACAGCTCGGGGCCCGGAAAATATTTGCGCGATACCGGGTCCTGCTCGATCAAGCCATTGCCCATCAAAGCCAATAACAGGCGACGGGTGGTGGGCTTGGTCAGCTCGACCTTTTTCACGACATCACTCAAGCCTATGCCCTGGTTACGCAGGCCTACGACCACCTGCATGACTTGCACGGCCCTATCCAGGGTTTGGCTGGAAGAAATCGACTCTGGGCTCTCTTTGGAATCCATTTTCACACTCTTTATAATATAGGTCCGTATATTGGACCATTTAGTGATTCAGATTGGAATACGTGAACCGCCCTTTAGCGAAGTATTTTGGGCAGTATATTAAATATTTACGTAAATCCTGTAGGTAAAAATACTAGGTTGTCCTAATTTCAGGCCTGCCTTGTAATGCAGCAGGTCAGCTTGCATAAATCTATAGGTCCATCAAATGGACCCCACAGGAGATTAAAAAATGAAGCGTCGCACATTTCTGAAAACGGTTGCTGCCAGCAGCACCCTGCCTTGGGCATTGAGCTTTTCCAAATCCGCTCAGGCTGCCGAATTCGAGTATCGCATTGCGCACAGCGTGCCCACCCATCACCCCTTGCATGTCCGTATGGTTGAAGCCGCAGACCGTATTCGGGAGCAAACGAATGGGCGTTTTGACCTGCGCATTTTCCCCTCGGACCAATTGGGTTCGCAGACCGATGTGATGAGCCAGATCCGTTCGGGTGCGATTGATTTCCTTTGCCTGTCCGGTGTGGTGCTCTCTACCCTGGTTCCCTCCAGCGCCATCAGCGGTCTGGGCTTTGCGTTCAAAGACTACGACCAGGTCTGGAAAGCCATGGACGGCGGCCTGGGCGAGTTCATTCGCGCAGAGATCGCCAAAACCCGCTCGCTGTTTGCCTTTGAACAAATCTGGGACAACGGCTACCGCCAGATCACCAGTTCGGGCCGCGCCGCTGCCACACCCGCTGACATCAGCGGCATGAAGATTCGTGTTCCGCCCTCCTCCATGTGGACCTCGTTGTTCAGCTCTCTGGGTGCTGCACCGGCCACGATCAACGCCAACGAGCTGTACTCCTCCTTGCAGACCAAGATTGTCGATGCCCAAGAGAACCCACTGGCCGTGATTTCCACCCTGAAGCTGTACGAAGTGCAGCAGTACTGCGCCATGACCAACCATATGTGGGACGGTTTCTGGCTGCTGGCCAACCGCCGCAACTTCGACGGTCTGCCCGAGGACATTCAGGAGATCGTGCGCAAGAACCTGAACCAGAGCGCCGTCCAGGAACGTGCCGACCTGTTCAGCCTGTCCGAGCAATTGCAAAGCGATCTGGAAGGCAAAGGCATGCAGTTTGTTCAGGCCGATACCGCCGCCTTCAAGCAGCGTCTGATTGATGCCGGTTTCTATGCCGAATGGAAAAAGAAATTCCCGGCAGCAGGCTGGGAGCAATTGGAATCGGTGGTCGGAAGTTTATAAGCTAGGGGCACAGCACAATGACAAATGACAGTCAGAACCTGCAGATACAGGAACGGCCACCACTGTGGCAGAAATTTGAAACTTGCTTGTTTAAAGCGACGGCCTTTATCAGTGCGATTCTGCTGGCCTTAGTCATTGTTCTCTTGCTCTCGGGCGTGGTGTCGCGCTATGTATTGCACGCACCACTGACCTGGTCCGACGAGCTGGGCGGCATTCTTTTCCTGTGGCTGACCACCTTTGGCGCCGCCCTGGCTACGTATCGCTTTTCCCATATGCGCATGACCGCCGTGGTCTCGCGCCTGGGTAGCGAATGGGAGCCCTTCTTTACCGCCTTTGCCATCACGGCCACCACGCTGTTCTTCGCCCTGATCCTGTATCCGGCGATTGATTTTGCGATGGAAGAGGCCTTCATCACCACCTCTGCCCTGGAAATCTCCAACGCCTGGCGTGCCTCGGCCTTACCGGTGGGCTTTGGCCTGGCGCTGATCTTTGGCCTGGGCAAGATGGCTGAAGTCATACGCCAGCCTAAAGCCATGCTGGCCGTGCTGAGCGTGCTGGCCTTGACCCTTCTGGTGTGGCTGATCAAGCCCTATCTGCAAGGGCTGGGCTATATCAACCTGCTGATTTTCTTTGTGCTGATTGTGGGCGTTAGCGTGCTGAGCAGCGTGCCTATCGCCTTCACCTTTGCACTGGCTACCTTGGGCTATCTGGCCCTGACCACCCGCGTTCCCGTCATGACCCTGGTCGGTCGCATGGACGAAGGCATGTCGCACCTGATGCTGCTGGCCATCCCCACCTTTATTTTCCTGGGCCTGCTGCTGGAGATGACCGGCATGGCACGCGCCATGGTGCAGTTTCTGGCCAGTCTGCTGGGTCATGTAAAAGGTGGCCTGTCCTATGTGCTGATTGGCGCCATGTATCTGGTGTCCGGCATCTCCGGTTCCAAAGCAGCAGATATGGCCGCCATCGCCCCGGCCCTGTTCCCGGAAATGACCAAGCGCGGCGCAAAAGAAGGTGAACTAGTCGCCCTGCTTTCAGCGACCGGCGCGCAAACAGAAACTATCCCACCGTCCATTGTGCTGATCACGATTGGCTCGGTAGCCAGCGTCTCCATCGCGGCCCTGTTTACAGGCGGCATGCTTCCCGCACTGGTGCTGGGTATCGGCTTGTGTGTAGTGGTAGGCTGGCGCAACCGCCACGAGGACCTATCCAATGTCGTGCGCGTCCCCGCTAAAGAATCGCTAAAACTGTTCCTGATCGCCCTGCCCGCACTGGCCTTGCCTTTCGTTATCCGCGCCGCCGTGGTCAAAGGCGTAGCCACAGCCACCGAGGTTTCCACCATCGGCATCGTCTACGCCATGATCGCGGGCCTGGTGATCTACCGCCAATTCGACTGGCGCAAGCTCTACCCCATGCTGGTGGATACCGCCGTTCTATCCGGTGCCATCCTGATCATTATCGGTGCAGCTTCCGGTATGGCCTGGGCACTAACGCAATCGGGCTTCTCGCGCGAATTGGCCCAGTTCATGCAAACCCTGCCCGGCGGCCGAACTGGCTTCCTGGTGGTGTCGGTGATCGCTTTCATCATCCTGGGCAGCCTGCTCGAAGGTATCCCCGCCATCGTGCTCTTTGGCCCCCTGCTCTTTCCCATAGCCCGAGTCATGGAAGTGCATGACGTGCACTACGCCATGATCGTGATCCTTTCCATGGGCCTGGGCCTGTTCGCACCACCTTTCGGTGTCGGTTACTACACCGCCTGCGCCATCGCCCGCGTCAACCCGGATGAAGGCATACGACCGATCTGGGGGTACATGCTGGCCCTGTTGATTGGCCTGGTCTTTGTGGTCGCCTTTCCTTGGATTTCGATTGGTTTTCTGTAAGAGATATGGCTATGACACAGCAACACGACTCCGCCGTTTTCACGCAAAGCTTGCAAGGCAGAACAGTCTTGATTTTTGGGGCGGGCGCGCCTTTAGAGGACTGGAATAACGGGAAAGCGGCGGCGGTCGCTTATGCCAGGGCTGGGGCGCAGGTGGTTTGTGTGGATAAGGATTGGGCGGCGGCGAAACGCAGCGCGGATCATATTAGTGGGGAAGGTGGAGAAGCGCTGGCTTTGGAGGCGGATGTTTGTAATACCGAAACAGTAGAACGAACGATAGCGTTAGCACTAGAGCATTTCGGACAAATCGACGTCCTGCATAACAACGTGGGAATTGCACCTGCTGGTGGACCATTAGATATAGACGATGCCCTATTCCAAAAAACCATGGATATTAACGTCGGCTCTATTCTGCGAACCACCCGCGCTGTATTACCGCATTTTCTGAAACAAGGCTCGGGAGTGATTACTAATATATCTTCCCTGGCTTCAATCCGTTGGAGTGGCTACTCTTACTTCGCTTATTACGCGTCTAAGGCGGCACTGAATCAGGCTACTGTTGCTACGGCATTGGAGTTTGCTGATAAAGGAATAAGGGCGAATGCCATTTTGCCGGGGGTGATTGATACACCGCTAGTTTATCAGCAGATTGCGGCTCAGTATGATTCGATTGAACACATCAAGGAGCAGCGGGCCAATGCGGTGCCAATGAAGAGGACAGGGACACCGTGGGATATTGCGAATGCAGCGGTGTTTTTGGCTTCAGATGCAGCAAGGTTTATTACGGGGGTTTGTCTGCCAGTGGATGGGGGGCATTCTTGTGCCATGCCGGGGATGAGGTGAGCGGTTAGTTCCGATCGGTATGTGCACCTCCCGAAAGTCTACAATCGGCCATTTCCAGTCAATCACGCGAACGAAATGAACATATCCTTTCCAACGCATTACTGACGGTTGGATGGGAATTTTTACTGGCATTTCGATACAGACTGCGGAGGGTCGGCCACCGCGTATAATCGTCGAAAATCGGCCATTCACATTTCCCATCCGTCGCCGAATACGGCTTTATATTTAAAGCAAGCTTTCTAAATTTCAACCGAATCAGGAATATATGCGCCTCGCTTTTTTTTCCGTTACCAACTATCGAAGCATCATTGGCACACATAGGATCCCTATCGGTGACATTGCGGTGCTTCTAGGAAAAAACAATGAAGGAAAATCGAACATATTAAGAGCTCTTGCCGTTTCAATGAAGATGTTAACCGACCATGGAACAAGGCATAACCCAAATCGCATTGCACGACCACCCGAACGCGACAGGTTCTTATGGCGTCGCGATTTTCCTATTTCGTTGCAAGGCCGAAAAAGCGGTTTGGAATCGAAATTTAGACTTGAATTTGCTCTCGACGATGATGAAGTCAACGAATTTCGGAATGCTATTAAAAGCAATCTCAACGGAACTCTCCCGATTGAAATAAAGATCGGAAAAACCAACGAGCATGCTATTCATGTCCCTAAAAAAGGTCCTGGCGGAAACACACTGTCCTCGAAATCTGCAAAAATCGCGCAATATATTGCTACGAAAATTGAATTCAATTACATTCCGGCCGTACGAACGGAGGAGCATGCGGAAGAGGTGGTGCAAGAGATGCTTGCTGATGAGCTAGCAAAGCTTGAAACTGAGCCAAGCTACATTGCGGCGTTGCAGGCTATTGCAGACCTTCAAGAACCAATTCTGGAAAGAATCGGTAACTCTATCAAGGAATCGTTGAGCGAATTTTTGCCAAGCATTAGTAGGGTGTATGTCCAAGTCCCACCCGCGGCGCGACGTAGTGCATTGCGAAGTCAGTGCCGCGTGGAGATTGACGACGGCACGCGAACTTTGCTTGAATTTAAGGGCGACGGTGTCAAGAGCCTTGCTGTACTTGGTCTCCTAAGGGCGAAACGCAGGTCGCTTGGCGCCGCCTCTATTATCGCAATTGAAGAGCCAGAATCGCATTTGCATCCGGGCGCGATTCATAGCCTTCGTGAAGCGATCCTGAATCTGGTGCCGGAAAACCAAGTCGTGTTGACCAGTCATTGCCCGCTATTCGCAGATCGCGATCAAATCGCGCGCAACATCCTAGTCGATACCAATAGTGCGAAGCCAGCTAGAACGATAGCAAGTATCCGAGAGATGCTCGGTATCCGAGCATCTGACAATCTCGTGAATGCGGGCCTGGTATTGGTGGTGGAAGGAAATGAAGATGTAATAGCATTAAAGACGCTCTTGCCGACACTGAGCGACGTTATTGGAACCGCATTAAAGCAAAACTTTCTAGTGATTGAAGGTTTGGCTGGGGCAGGAAACCTCTCGTACAAACTTAATATGTTAAACAATGCTTTATGTTCCGCGCATGTATTGTTGGATCATGATGCTGCTGGACGACTTGGCTATGAAAAGGCAGAAAGCGACGGTCTTTTGAGGATTGCCGACCTTACTCTAGTTGTGTGTAAAGGCATGCGAAATTCAGAACTTGAAGACTGTTTTGATGTGGATGTGTATGCCGATGATGTTATGGCGAAATTTGGTGTTGATTTTAGATCAACAACTTTCCGGGGGAATGAAAAATGGTCTGACCGGGCAAAAAAATCCTTCGAGAACGCAGCGAAGCCTTGGGGTGAACGTATTAAGGCGCAGTTAAAAGATACCGTCGCTCGTGCCGTTGCCAAGTCGCCTGCTACAGCGCTAAATATTCACAAACGTGCTTCAATTGACGCATTAGTCAGCGCTATAGAGGCAAAACTAGCCATGAGCGGTGTCGCATCAAAGTAGGAGTCAATTTCCGTCTTGTTTAGCAGGTAGTTCCGAAAAAACGAACGCCCCTCCGCTGATATGGCTCGAGTTTAAATATTGCCTGCGAGTACGGACTCAATCGGTCGTCGGTGAATTTTGAATGGCAGCTTACCGCTGCACTGCAAGCTTCCAAGAAATCCGGCTGACCGGCTCTAATGGGTCGAAAGCAGTCGTACCGCCCCTCTCAACTCGATGTCATCCAACAAATAGAATGGGAAGAGTTTTCAGCTCTTCCCCTCAACACCTACTTACCTTACCTCACCCCAAACGCCTCCTCAAAAATCCCCATAATCGTCTTCTTATCCGTCTGAATCGGATTAGTCGCACCACAGACATCCTTGAGTGCGTTATCTGCCAGAACCGGGAAATCTTCCCGCTTCACGCCCAACTCTTCCAGCGACTTCGGAATCCCCACAATGTCCGCCAGCTTTTTAATCGCCGCGATGACATCCAGGCCTTTCAGATCTGCATTGTTATCCGATAGCAGTTTGCCGATTTCATTCAAACGCTCCCCTGCCACCTGCATATTGAAAGCCTGCACATGCGGCAGCAGCAGGGCATTACAGACGCCATGCGGCAGGTCGTAGAAGCCACCTAACTGGTGCGCCATGGCGTGGACATAGCCCAGAGACGCGTTATTGAATGCCATGCCTGCCAGGAACTGTGCATAGGCCATTTGTTCACGGGCTTTTTTATTGTGCGGTTCACGCACGGCAGTTGGCAGATATTTCGCGATCAGCTCTACCACTTTCACCGCACAGGCGTCGGTGATGGGGGTGGCGATTGTAGATACGTAAGCTTCGACTGCGTGGGTCAGTGCATCCATGCCTGTGGCAGCGGTTAAGGATGCAGGCATACCTTCCATCAGGTCCGAATCGTTCACTGACAGGAAAGGTGTGATGTGGCGGTCGATGATCGCCATTTTTACGTGGCGGGTTTCATCGGTGATGATGGTGAAGCGTGTCATTTCCGACGCTGTACCAGCAGTGGTATTGATAGCCAGCAGTGGCAGTTGCGGCTTGGCGGATTTATCTACGCCTTCGTAGTCGGCAATCTTGCCGCCGTTACTGGCGACCAGGGCGACACCTTTGGCACAGTCGTGGGAGGAGCCGCCGCCCAGTGACACGATCAGGTCTGCGCCGTGTGCTTTCAAGGCGTCCAGGCCTGCATTGACGTTACCTACAGTGGGGTTGGGCTGCACCTTGTCAAAAATCGCGGTGTTAATACCTTGTGCGGTCAGCTTGTCGGCTACCAATTGGGCCATGCCCAGCTTGGCCAGATCGGCATCGGTGATGATCAAGGCTTTTTTGAAGCCCATTTTCCCGACAATAGGCATGGCTTGATCCAGCGCGCCGGGGCCCAGGATATTGTGCGAGGGGATAAAGAATTCCGAGACTGTCATTGTGCGTATTCCTTATTGATGATCGAAGAGATTCCTTGCGGCCCTCTGGGATAAACACATAGCAAGCGCGCAAGAAGGGCATCCCCCCATATTGCATGGGGGGAGGTCTGACAACACTACGAATAGATCAAGAGATCAGAAGAAGCCCAGGGCGTTCGGGCTGTAGCTGACCAGCAGGCACTTGGTTTGCTGGTAGTTATTGAGAGCCATCTTGTGGGTTTCGCGGCCAATGCCGGACTGCTTGTAGCCACCGAAGGCAGCATGAGCAGGATACAGGTGATAGCAGTTGGTCCAGACTCGACCTGCTTCAACACCACGGCCTACGCGGTAGGCACGCGAGCCGTCGCGGCTCCAGACACCAGCACCCAGGCCAAACTCGGTATCGTTGGCGATAGCGATGGCTTCTTCTTCGTCCTTGAAGGTGGTCACTGCGGCCACCGGTCCGAAGATTTCTTCCTGGAAGGTACGCATGCTGTTTTTACCGAGCAGCATGGTGGGGCTGATGTAGTAGCCATTATCCAAACCCTGGCCCAGACGATTGCGTTCGCCACCGGTCAGGGCTTGTGCGCCCTCTTCCCGACCGATATTGATGTAGCCCAGGATGCGCTCCATCTGTTTCTCGGACACCTGCGCGCCCACCATTGTCCCGGCATTGAGCGGATTGCCGGTCTGGATACGTTTGACTCGCTCTACGGCGCGCTCGATAAAGCGTTCGTAGATCGACTCCTGAATCAGGATGCGCGATGGGCATGTGCAAACCTCACCTTGGTTCAGGGCAAACATGCTCAAGCCTTCCAGGGCTTTGTCCAGGAAAGCATCATCAGCCTGCATCACGTCTTCAAAGAAGATGTTGGGGCTCTTGCCGCCCAGCTCTACCGTTGCTGGGATCAGGCGGTCAGCCGCTGCGTGCAGGATTTCTCGGCCGACAGGTGTGGAGCCGGTGAAGGCGATTTTGGCGATGCGCTTGGAGTTGGCCAAGGCATGACCAGCTTCTTTACCGTAGCCAGTG
This sequence comes from Alcaligenes faecalis, assembly GCF_009497775.1. NCBI lineage: Bacteria > Pseudomonadati > Pseudomonadota > Betaproteobacteria > Burkholderiales > Alcaligenaceae > Alcaligenes > Alcaligenes faecalis. The sequence continues at coordinate 1,107,741 of NZ_CP031012.1, read as the reverse complement.
ACGACGTTCAGTACGCCTGCAGGCAGAAGATCACCGATGATTTCCATCAGCAGCAGGATGGAAGCGGGGGTTTGCTCAGCCGGTTTCAGGACGATGGGGCAACCGGCAGCCAAGGCGGGAGCCAGTTTCCAGGCGGCCATCAACAGCGGGAAGTTCCAGGGGATGATCTGGCCGACGACACCGATAGGCTCGTGGAAGTGGTAAGCGACCGTGGTGCTGTCCACATCCGAAATGCTGCCTTCTTGTGCGCGCAGGCAACCGGCAAAGTAGCGGAAATGGTCGACCGCCAGGGGCAAGTCAGCCGCGCGGGTTTCACGGATAGGTTTACCGTTGTCGATGGTCTCCGCCACCGCCAAACGTTCCAGATTTTGTTCAATACGGTCAGCAATGCGCAACAAAACAGCAGATCGCTCGGCAGGCGGAGTATTGGCCCACTGGTGGCGCACCTTGTGCGCGGCATCCAGCGCCAGGTCGATATCCGCTGCACCCGAGCGGGCTACCTGGCAAAACACCTGCCCAGTTACAGGCGAGACATTATCAAAATACTCGCCTTCGACCGGCGGCACCCAACGTCCACCAATGTAGTTGTCGTAACGGGACTTGAAGGGGAATTCCAGATCCAGGCCCATGGATTTGAGATCGGACAGATTCATGATGTCTCCTTATTGATTTAGTTCGGTGTCACCAGACGTGCACCGCAGGGAAAGGTTAGGGGTGCCTTTATCCTGATTTAACTAAAGCAAATAACGTGCCAAACTAAGTAGCGATTGTCCCGACTCGCTCCTGGGCTTGCCCGCCTCCATAATGGAACGACCTCCAGTCGCAGGCTGCGACAGCTACTGTCGCAAAATGCGAGCACTGTCGCAGGATGCGACACCCCTCCCGGAGCACACTCATGACTTCTCTACACTCGTTTTGCCCGCAGACCAACGAAACCATGTGGCGTCAGTCCTGGGAGCGCTGTCAGACGATGGAGTCGGAGTTAAGCGCGGAACCCAGGGACATGAGCCAAGGTGCGCTGCGACAGTTGCTGGAACAACAGCATCACTTGTTGCATCACTCCTCGGCAGCGGTACAGGATCTGGCGGCGCTGGTGCACCCGCATCGCAGTCTGGTTTTATTGTGCGACGCACAAGGCACGGTCTTGCAACAGGCGGGGGACCCACATTTTCTGCAACGGGCCGAGCAGGTTGCCTTGCGTGCAGGCGTCAGCTGGGCCGAGAACCATCGCGGCACGAATGCAATTGGCACCGCACTGTTCTGCGCGCAGCCCATCAAGATTCACGGCAGCCAGCACTATCTGCCTGACAACCGGATTCTGAGCTGCCATGCCGCCCCCATTTTTGACCCTTATGGTCAGATTATTGGGGTGCTGGATATTTCCGGGCCTTCAGAGCTGGAACATCACTACGCGCTGGATTTGGCGCAGTTGTACGCCCGCCAGATCAGTCGTCAGATGCTGGAATCGCTATGCACACCTACGCGTCGTCTGCTGCATCTTCATACCGACCCCGGCCTGCTCAATAGCGCTTTTAGCGGTCGTCTGGTTCTGGAAGACGACACGATTGTGGCTGCCGACGAGCTGGCAGCCCATTTATTGCGACACGATTGGCAGGAACTACCAGGCCAGGATCTGAATGCCGTATTGGAGCAGGCCAAGAATACGAATAGACCAACAACACTGCACCTGAGTACGGCGACCAAATCTCAGGGGCCTGCCCGCAGCGTTCAGACTCAAACGCGAACTCAAACCGAAACTGCGGAGAACCCGCAACTCTCGCCTCAACAGGAAAATGCGCTGGAACCCGCCTTGCGAGCCATGCAAATGGGCCTGTCCATCTTGCTCAGCGGCCCCAGCGGCTCGGGCAAGGAACGTATGGCGCGTGAGCTGCATCGCCGTCACAAGTCGCAGTCCGGTCCTTTTGTGGCGATTAACTGCGCCGCCCTGCCCGAAACCCTGATTGAAGCCGAGCTGTTTGGTTATGAAGCCGGTGCGTTTACCGGGGCGCGTCGCCAAGGCTATGCTGGCAAATTGCGTCAGGCCCATGGCGGTGTGCTGTTTCTGGATGAGATTGGCGATATGCCGGTGGGTTTGCAAAGCCGCCTACTGCGGGTTCTGCAAGAGCGTGAAGTTCAGGCACTGGGTTCAGAACGCACACACAGGCTGGACTTCCAGCTGATCAGCGCCAGCCATCAGCCGCTGGAAAAACTGGTACGTGATGGCCGCTTCCGTGCCGACCTGTACTTCCGGCTGCAAGACTATATCTGCACCGTCCCCAGCCTTAGAGAACGCAACGATCTGGGCGACTATATTTCCAGGGAACTGGCCATTCTGGCGCAAGGCCAGGCAGTCCCCCAGCTACATCCTGAAGCCCTGCAAACACTACAGGACTACGATTGGCCAGGCAATTACCGCCAGTTGCGATCAGTGTTGCTGCAAATCATTGTGCAAGATTCGCCGGGGCGTCTGTGGCTGGCACAGGATCTGCCTGCCTTGCCGTGTTTGAATGTCGAACACCCGGTGCTGGCTCAAGAGCCTGCCGCCTCAGCAGCCCGGAATATCACGGAAACAAGTACCCCTACCGCGCCTAAGCCACAAACCCTGAAGGAACAGGAATACGCCGCCGTGCAGCAGGCTTTGGAGCAACATCAGGGAAATATTTCACAGGCAGCGCGCGCCTTGGGACTGCATCGCAGCACCTTGCATCGCAGACTAAAAGAAATGGCGCCGTTAATTACTGCAGGCGGTCATCATCCAGAAAGTCCGGAATCGGCATGGCAATAATGCCGTCGTCGGCCAGTTCCTGATATTCCTGCGCGGTGGCCTGACCACGGATTGCGCGCGGTTCAATGTCGCCTTCGTGCATACGGCGCGCTTCCTGGGCAAACTGGGTGCCCACATTGTCCGACTTGCGTATTACCGAACGCAGCTCCTGCAAGAGCTGGCCTTGAATCGCCCGCATTTGCTCTTCGGTCGGCATGGTTGAAGGCAAAGGCGGCGGAACCGGAGCACTAACTGGAGCGCTGATGCTTTCCTGTGCTCCTACATTGATACGGGGAGCCGAAAGCTTGCGTATGACCTCGTGGCTGTCGCAGACGGGGCAACACAAGAGCCCACGACTGATCTGCTCATCGTAACTTTCGCGTGAGCTAAACCAACCCTCGAACACATGACCGTGTTCGCATTCAAGATCAAAAACCTTCAGACTCATAATGTGTGTATCAATGGGCGGACAGACCGCCGTATTGTGACATAGAAGTGCCGGACTGATCAGGGCAAGTCCGGCATGTGGCGCGGCTTAACGGGGAACAGCGGCCAGCAGACGCTGCGTCAATTCTTCCTGCGGATGGAACAGAACATGCTGGGCACTGCCCTGCTCCACGATGCGCCCCTTGGCCATGATAGCAATTCGATCGGCCAGATACTCCACAACCCCGAAATTATGGGTAATGAACAAATAAGCCAGACCCAGTTCCATCTGCAATTCGCGCATCAGATCCAGAATCTGCGCTTGTACGGACACGTCCAGGGCCGAAGTGGGCTCGTCACAAATCAGAACAGCGGGTTCAACTGCCAAGGCCCGTGCAATGGCGATGCGCTGACGTTGCCCACCGGAGAACTCATGCGCGTAACGATCCAGGGCATTCTTGGGTAGACCGACTTGATCCACTAAAGTTTCAATTCGTTTGCGACGCGCCTTGGCATCCAGCTCGGGACGCAACGCAGTCAGACCTTCCAAGAGGATATCGCCCACCATCATGCGTGGGTCCAGCGACCCATACGGGTCCTGAAAAATGATCTGCAAGCTTGAGCGCAATTGCCGCAAGGCCTTGCCTTTCACTTGCAAGACATTCTGCCCCTGCATCTGCACCTGACCACTGATCTGCGCCTGGTGATCCAGCAAGCGCATCAAGGTGCGCGCAACCGTGCTTTTACCGCAGCCGGATTCACCGACCAAAGCCAGAGTTTCGCCCTTGTGCAATTGCAGGCTCAAGTCTTTGACCACGGGAATCACAGGCAGGCGTCGCCACCAGGAGCCAGCCTGCTTATAGGAAACAGACAAACCCTGAATATCCAGCACCAGCTCTTTGCCGCTACTGCGCGGGGCTACGGCTTCGATAGGTGCAATGGCGCGGGACAAGGGACGTCCGCGTTTTTCAAAAGTAGGAATGGCATCCAGTAATTCACGGGCATACGGATGGCTGGGGCGCAGAAAGAACTGGCTGGCCAGCCCGGCTTCCACAATTTGCCCATGCCGCATCAAGGCCACATAGTCGGCGTACTGCTTCACCAGCAGCAAATCGTGCGTAATCAGCAAGATAGCCAGGCCCATCTCTTTCTGTATATCGGCCAGCAGCTGCAAAATCTGCGCCTGAACCGTCACATCCAGCGCGGTGGTTGGCTCGTCAGCCACCAGCAAATCGGGCTCTGCCGCCAGGGCAATCGCAATCATGATGCGTTGCTTCTGGCCGCCGGAAAACTGGAACGGAAAGTCGTCGTAGCGCTGGGCGGCACCGGGAATACCGACACGCTCCAGCCATTTGATAGCCGTTGCCCTCTCCTGCCCCGCGGGAACCACAGCATGACGACGAATCACCTCGCTGATCTGCCGACCAATGGACATGACCGGATTCAGGCTGGTGGAGGGTTCCTGAAAAATCACGCTGATGCGCTTACCGCGCACATCCTGCATTTGCTGTTCAGGCAAAGGCGGCAACTCCAGCCCGTCCAAGGCAATTTGACCGGACTGCATCCAGGCCGCTTCGGGCAAGAGGCGCAGGATCGCCATGGCTGTCATGCTTTTGCCGCAGCCAGACTCCCCCACCAAGGCAAAGGTTTCACCGCGCTGCACAGCCAAAGACAAATTACGCACCACGCTTTGCACACCGGCATCGGACTGCACGCGCAGCTCCAGGCCCTCGATATTCAACACGGCAGGCGTGGCGGAGGGCTTCACGGCGGAGACATTTTCAAGCTCACTCATACCTTGGCTCCTCCTGTGCGGCGTACTCGCAAAGCCTTGAAGCGGCGGGTGCGAGGATCAAAGGCCGTTTGCACCGCATCGGCAAAAATGTTCGCGGACAGAACCAGCCCCAGCATCATCACAAAGGCCCCGGCCAGCCCCCACCAGATAATCGGATCGCGGGAAAGCTCGCTGCGAGCGGCATCAATCATGCGTCCAAAGGATGGCATGCTGGGGTCTACACCAATGCCCAGATAAGACAGCACGGCCTCGTACAGCACCAGACCGGAGAACTCCAGAATCAGGGTGATCAGCACAATGTGCATGACGTTAGGCAGCAGGTGGCGGAACATGATGCGCAGATGACCAACACCAAACGCTTGGGCAGCCTGAACATAATCCAGCTCGCGCAGTTTCAGCACCTCGGCACGTAGCAGACGGCACAGGCCCGCCCAGCCGGTCAGGCCCAGAATCAGACACAGCATGAACAAACGCAGATCGGCGCGAGCAGCCACGGTGTCGAAGCTGTCGGGATGGGTGTCGATATAGACCTGCATCATCAACACGCAAGCGGCAATCAGCAGTACGCCGGGGATGGAGGTCAAGGTGGTGTAAATGTATTGAATGACATCATCCACCCAGCCCCGGAAGTACCCAGCAGCCAAGCCCAGAATGATGGCAGGCGGCAACATGGCGAAGGTGGTCAAGGTGCCAATCACCAAGGCGGTGCGCACACTTTTCAAGGCTTGCCAGATGATGTCGTTACCCGTGCGATCCGTGCCCAGCACGTAATAGTTCGCGCTAAGGCTCAGAACCAGGCATAGCAGTATCACCAGCACGCAGGCACTGAACCAGACCAGTCGCCAATTCACCAGGCCCTGCCCTTGCCACCAATAACGCCAGGCCGCGCCCCAGCCCGGTTCCATGGCTTGCTTGCGCCCCCACAGCGTCAGCAGGACAGCCAGCACCACGCTGCCCAGCACACCCCAGGCCAGGCCTTTGAGGCCTAGCTGCACAATATCGTGTCTATGCTCGGCAGGCGTATCCATGCCCACCCCGGCATTGACCAGACGCGGGAAGTCTCGCACGGGCTTGCCGTCAATCAGCATGCTTTCCTTGGTCAGCTGAAAGCGGGCCAAGGGAGCTGAATAAGTTTTTTCCACCTCGGCCAGCCCGGCTTTTTTCAGAATATCGTCCAAAGCAGAACGGGCGACAGGGGCATAGCTTGCCGTGCTGGCTTCCTGCCCTGGAGCAGCCGGCAATAGCGGCCGATAGTGAATGGAATCGAGCAGACCAATCAGCAGGAAAAAGACCAGAAAAACCGCGGCACACATGGCCGATGGCGTACGCGCCACACTGGCCCAGGCCGAGCGCAAGGCGGGACGTTTGACGACGCGCCAGGTATAGAGCGCCATGGCCAGGAACAGCGCCAGCACAAAGGTATCGGTCCAGAGAAAGACGAACTGTGGCATGGCGGGCTCAACTGAAACGAATGCGGGGGTCAACCAGGGTGTAGGAGATATCCGCCAGAATCAAACCGGCGATATAAAGCATCGATCCTAAAAACACCATGGCACGCACAATGGAGAAGTCCTGGGCATTGATGGCATCAATGGTGAAGCTGCCCAGACCCGGAATACCAAAAAAAGACTCGGAGATCAGACTGCCCATGAACAGCAAGGGCAAGGCCGATACGGTGCCCGTCAGAATGGGCAATAGCGCATTGGGCAAAACGTGGCGGAACAGGACAGTGGATTCCGTCAGCCCCTTGGAGCGCGCCGTACGCACATAATCACGGCTGGCTTCTTCCAGGAACAGGCTGCGATAAAAGCGGGATTCCGCACCGATGCGCGACAAAATCCCCACCAGCACCGGCAAGACCAGAAAGCGCCAGTTATCCATCCCTTCCACCCAGCCCGAGAACGGCACCCAACGCAGGACCCGTGCAAACAGCCACTGCCCGGCGATGATGTAGAACAGGCCCGAAATGGACATCAGCACCACGCACAGCACAACGGCCGAAAAATCCAGTCGGGTGCCCCGGAAGAACACCATCAGCAAGGCAAAGCTGATGCACACCCATAAACCTAAAAAGAAAGTGGGCAGGGCCAGCGCCAGACTGGGCCCCATGCGTTGCTTGATCTGATAGGCAATATCCTGCCCCTGATCAGACAAGCCAAAATCCAGGCGCAACAAGGGAACCGAGCGTTCGTAGAAAATCGTGTCGGTAAAGCTTTGGGAGCCTTCCGCCTGTGCGTTATAAAACAGCGGCTTGTTATAACCGCGCTCTGCCTTCCAGTTTTCAATGGCAGTCTGGCTGACGCGCTGTCCGCCGATGGACAGGCGGGCCATATCATCGGGCGTGTTCACGGCAAAGAACAGCACAAAGGTCAGCAGATTGACCCCGATCAGAATCAGCACGCCATACAGAATGCGCCGCAGCATATAGGAAAACATCAGTCTTTCTCCTTGCGCAGAGCCACGTGGCGACGACGCGCCAAAGCCTGCGAGCGCACCACCCACACCAGAATCAAGGCCAGCAAGCCCAGCGGAATGGCGGGCCACCAGACAGGGCCGTTCCAGCGATCAATGCGCTCCACACGCTGTTCGGGGTCGATACGGTAATACTGGATACTGTCGCGCACCATCATGGACGGCTTGGCATTGCGCACCCAGCTTTGATACGCACCGCCCGCATTGGGCACATAGCCAAACATCCAGGGGGCATCGTGCTGGACCAGATGAATCATCTGCTGCACCACCGCCTGCTTGTCCGGACCATCGTTCAGAAAGCGCATTTGCTCGTACAGGCGATCAAACTCGGCGCTTTGATAGTTGGCGGCGTTTTCGCCCCCAAAATCTTTCTTGGCCTGGGGGCCATACAGCAAGGTGAAAAAGTTTTCCGCATCCGGGTAGTCGGCTACCCAGCCCCAAAGGAATAGCTGTGCCGCGCCGCGTTTCATCTTGTCCTGAAAGCGGTTGTAGTCGGTGGCGCGCACTTCCAGCTGCAAGCCTACTTGAGCCAGTTGACGGCGCATCCAGTCCACCGTGGCATCCGAGCCCATGCCCATCATGGAGTCGTAATACAGAATCAAGGGCTTGCCGGTACGGCTGTCCCGTCCATCGGGATAGCCTGCCTGTCGCAACAAGTCACGGGCTTCGTCCAGGCTGCGGCGTTTCACCACGCCATTGTCCTTGGTGTAGACGTAAGGATTGGCACCCTGAGGCAGCGGCTGATAGCCCGGCACGCCAGGCGGCAAAGGACTATGCGCGGCCTCCCCCTGGTCGTTCATGAAAATGGAAACATACTGCTCCCAGTCGAACACAATGCTGATAGCCAGACGCAGCTTGCGATTTTTTTCGAACTGCTCGGGCGTATCGCCCTGCCCGACCACCGGGTCGTGCCAGTTAAAGCCCATATAAAACAATTGCGCTTCAGGAGCGGTGCGCAATTGCAGACCGCGCTCCTGATACAGATTGGCTTTGTCTACCGAGTCCTGTGCGGCTACGGTCATGGCAACACCATACTCGCCTCGCTCCACCTGCGGAATGTCGTAATAGCCTTGCAGAAACTTGCCCATCAAGGGGACGCTCTCTTTTTCCAAAGAGAACACGACTTTATCCAGGAAAGGCATGGGTTTGCCGCAATCCTCCAGCAGTCCAGCCTCCCGGTCGCCCGGCTCACCTACGCAAGGGTAGGGTTCACCCCGGTAATTGGGGTTGCGGCTCAGGACGTGACGGCGGTTGGTCAAGGACTCCGTCAGCATGAACGGGCCTGTGCCCACCGGCCAGCTATCCAGCGTCAGATTGTGCTGCGCCATGCGTGGCTGGCTGTAGAAGCGCTCGGCCTCCCAGGCCATGGGCGCGGTAAAAGTCATGGCCAGCCAGTACTTGAACTGCGGATACTTGCCCTTGACCTCGATACGCAGCGTATGCTTGTCCAGAGCCCGCACGCCCGGCAAAGTGAAGGGCCGCAAATCCAGCCATTGCGGCCGCGGCTCCTGCTTGTCGATCTGGGCCAGTTCTTCGCTGAACTCCTTGAAACCCCGGATATGCTCGGCCATCACACCCAGCACAGGGGATGCCAAACGCGGGCTGGCCAGACGCTTGAAGGCGTAAACGTAATCGTGAGCCGTCAGCTCGCGCGAGCCGGTATGGGCGAAGTCAGCAATGCTGAAGGCATCGTTCAGATCCGGTGCCCGCATGGGGTAATAACGAAACTCGCCCTGCTCATCCAAGGCAAAGGCCGGATGCGGCTGAAAACGAATGCCTTGCTTGATCGGAATGTCATAACGGCTGATGGCCACCTGATCACCTGGCACATCGGCAGGCAAACGATTGCCCTGCTCATCCAGATACACAGGGTCTACCAGCTCGGCCGCCGCCTTCGGGATCAGGCGATAAGGCCGGTCCAGATAGTGATAGCCGTATAGCGGCTCGTAAATCGAATAGGTAAACGGCGTCTCGTCACCGGAGTAGGACAAGGCCGGGTCCAGGTGATTGGGAGAACGAGTCGTGAAGGCGCTATACAGCGCGTTTTCTGCTGCGCTGCCTTCCTGATACGGGCTGTTAACGGGCTTGGAGCAGGCTGCCAATCCGACGCACAACAGAGCCAGCCCGATCCGTCGCAAAGGGCTTAGCATTGCCCTTGCTGCCAGCAGTCATAACGCCATTTCCATGGCGGGACAGGATTGGGTTCGGACCAGATGCCTACACCGGATTCTTTGGCTTCGCGTTCCAGCTGATCAATACGCGGGTCGCGCAGGAAACGGCCACGTTTTTCACGATTGGCCATGGCCATTCCGGCCCGTACCAGTTTCTGATTGGCGGTTTCGCCATCTTCCAGTGGCACATCGCATACCGCGCGACCGTGGCGGTCGCTTTCATAGCAAGACAGGGTCAAGTGTTTGCCGGACACCAAATCCGACAAGTAGCGCCGCGAGGCCACTGCAAAGGGCTGGCCAGGGCGACGGCTGTCTTTGGTGGTTTCAGGGGCATCAATACTGGCCAGACGCACACGCACCTGCTTGTTACTGCTGGGCAGAATCGTCAGCGTATCGCCGTCGGCCACCCGCACCACGCGCCCGGTCAGCTCGAAGTCTTGAGCCTGAACAGGCAAGGCCCAGACAGCCATCACAGCCGTCAAACCAGCACAAACGGCTGTGCGCCGCGTCAAAGAAGAAAAGCCGGACAGGGAAAACACAGTCATGATACGGACAACACTCCAGGCGGGTAGCAGAAACTAGGCTAACAAATTATAGATACTGCGCACCGCCTGTCCAGAGCAATGTCCCTAGTAGGCAGGCCTGCATCAAGACGCCTGCAGGCGAGGCCAGATGCGATGCAAATACCAGGAAGCCTGCTCCACGCCTTCCAGCCCGAATACGGCAGCGGGGCCTTCTTGCAGACGATGGGTCGCAAACAGATCCGCGACGGCATCGGGAGCCACCTGGCGCATCAGACAGGCTTGGTACAGAAGAGCCAGTTTCTGTGTCCAGACACGGCCTCCGGCCTGGGAGACTGTGTTCAACAAATCCTGCGCTGCCTGCCCCAGTTCCGCATCATCCCCAGTACGGGCACGCAAGTCTGCCTGCAAGGCTTCCAATACGCCTTCCTGACTCAAGGCGCGCTGCACATCCAGGCACATCACATTGCCGGAACCTTCCCAAATCGAATTGACGGGGGCTTCGCGCAGCAAACGCGGCATGGGACCATCCTCGATATAACCGTTGCCGCCCCAGGTTTCCATGGCTTCGGCACACAGGGCGATAGCCCGACGGCATACCCAGAACTTGGCAGCCGGGGCCAGCACGCGTAGCACCGCCTGCGCCACAGGATCATCGGCCCGTTCCTGCAAGTCCACCAGGAACAGGGCCAGATGGGTGGCGGCTTCGCTTTCCAGGCTCATATCCAGCAGTACCGCCTGCATCAAAGGCTGCTCGATCAATTGTTTGCCAAAGCAGCGTCGGTGCTGACAGTAATGCAGGGACTGCACCAAGGCTTGTCGCATCAGGGCGGCGCTGCCCAGCACGCAATCAATACGAGTACGGGCGGCCATTCCGGCCAGCAAAGCAATACCACGACCGGCTTGGCCCACTCGCCAGGCCAGCGCACCGTCAAAATCAATTTCAGCACTGGCGTTGGAACGGTTACCCAATTTATCTTTCAGCCTGCGTATATAACGGCGATTCAAACCGTATTCGGTATAGCGCGGCATCAAGAAACAGGAAAACTGCTCGTGCTCGCGCGCCAGTACCAGATGCCCATCCGCCTGCGGCACAGAGAAAAACCATTTGTGCCCGTAAAGACGGAAAGCCTGGGCCTCGGGATGGGCTTCGGTAGTGCAGCCGCGCAGATCCGATCCGCCCTGCATTTCCGTCATGCCCATACCCAGCAGCACACTGCGTTTTTCTGCCATCAACTGATTGGAAGAATCGTACTGATTGATGTCCAGTTTGGCGGCCCATTCCTGAAACGGCTCAGTCTGTAATAAGGGTGCAGCGGCGCGTGTCATGGTCAAGGGGCACAAGGTGCCTGCCTCGATCTGGCCGTGCAGGTAAAAACCCATGGCCCGCTGCAAATGCTGGCCGGGCTGGGGCTGATGGGGCCAGATATGCAGGCCCTGTTCCATGCCCAGATTCATCAAACAATGCCAGGAGGGATGAAAGTCCACCTGATCGACTCGCTGCCCCTGGGCAGACCAGCCTCGCCATTGCGGCGGCTGGCGATTGGCCAAGGCGCCTTGCTCGCGCCAATGGGCAGAGCCCAGTTTCTTGCCGTAGTCCGCCAGACTTTGCCGGGCCTCGTCAGAGGCCAGTTTGCGTTGCCAATGTTGTAAAGCCGGATCCTCGCCAAACAGATCATCATCCATCAAATCCGGCACCTGATTCTGTAACTGCTGTTCCAGACCCATCTCGCCTCCTTGATACCGACCTTGGCTCTGTTTAATTCAGGCTAGAGCCATTTGGCCTTTTTGAATTTCCAGTACAAAAATCCGCAAACGCTACCCATCAGGCCCAAGGCCAGCGGGTAGCCCAGCGTCCATTCCAGCTCGGGCATGAATTTGAAGTTCATGCCGTAAATCCCCGCCACCGCGGTCGGCACAGCCAGAATGGCCGCCCAGGCCGCCAGCTTGCGGGTGGTATCCGTCTGCTGCATCTGGCCTATCATCAAGCCGCCTTCAAAGGCGAAGGCCAAGGCTTGCCGCAGGCTGTTAATGAATTCGGACGTGCGGGCAATGCGGTCTGACACTTCGCCAAAATACGCCCGGCTTTCTGCATCCACATACGCCAGCTCGATGCGCGACAAACGTCGGCTTAGCTCCGCCAAAGGCGTCACCGCGTTATACACACGCAGCAAATCGCGTCGTAAACGATAAATACGCCGTACATCGTTTTCCTTGAAGCCCCGAATCAAGAATTGCTGTTCAATGGCTTCTACCGCCTTTTCGGTTTGCTCCAGACAAGTCTGGTACTGGTCCACAATCAGATCCAGCAATTCCGAGGCCACAAAATCACTGCCCCGTTCCAGCAAGGCCGGGGTGCTTTCCAGACGGGAGCGCAACTCCAGATAGCTGCTGTTGGAACCGCGCCGTACTGTCAGCAACAAACCATGGGCAATCAGAATCTGTGTGGTGCCAAAAAGCGGGCGCAGGTCTTTCAGGCCCAGAGTCACCACCACCACAATCAGACAATTGCTGAATTCCAGCAATTTGGGACGGCGATGGGGAGCAATCAATTCTTCAACCGCATTGTCGGGCAGGCCCAGCTGCGCCCCCACTTCGCGCAAAGTTGCTTCGCTGGGGTCTTTCAAACCAATCCAGATAAAGCCGTCCTTCAAGGGGTCGTGTGCAGGCAGGTGGTGAATATCCAAAGCCTGTGCAGGCTGGCCAGACTGATAGCGATACGCGGCCACCACAACGTCTTGTGCATCAGGGGCGACCGGAGCTATTTCTTGCATGCTGTCTCCTTGCAGACAAAGCCAATTTTTTTGTTCGATAATAGCACTGGCCTCCCTCCGCGCTGCGACTGCGGCGACTTGCAAGGAAAGACATGAAATCACGATCCATCCTGTGCCTGGGCACACTGATTATGGCCTTGGGCGTAGGTCTGGGCGCTTTTGGTGCTCACGCACTGCGCGCCATGGTTGATGCTTCGGCATTAGCGACCTGGCACACCGCCGTGCTGTATCAATTGCTGCATGGTCTTGGCCTGCTGCTGATCGCCGCTTTGGGCCCCCAACTGAATGCAGCCTGGCAGTCCCGCAGCGCGATTCTGATGCTGGCTGGCGTGCTGATTTTCAGCGGCAGCCTGTACATTCTGGTGCTTAGCGGCGTGAAATGGCTGGGCGCAATTACCCCTATTGGCGGAGTGGCCATGATTCTGGCCTGGCTCTTTCTGGCGATTGCCGCCTTGCGTGGCAAGGCCGCCTGACCCCGAGCCTTTGCCTTCGTATAATGGGGCGCATATTCTGCCTACCAGGAGCGCCCCGTGTCTGATTCCGCTTTTTCCTTACGCGAATTTACCCGCCAACTGCCCAAGGCTGAACTGCACCTTCATATTGAAGGCACGCTGGAGCCGGACTTGATCTTCAAACTGGCCCAGCGTAATCACATTACGCTGCCCTATCCCGATCAGGCCAGCCTGCACGCCGCCTATCAGTTCACCGATTTGCAGTCCTTTCTGGACCTGTACTACGCCGGGGCTGGAGTCCTGATCACCGAGCAGGATTTCTTTGACATGACCTGGGCCTACTTTCTGCGCGCCCAGGCCGATGGCATTGTCCACACGGAAATCATGTTTGACCCGCAAACGCACACGGCACGCGGGATTGCCATGGAAACCGTGTTTGCCGGGATTGCCCGTGCCGCCCGCCAGGCCAAGTCCGAGCTTGGGATCAGCAGCTATCTGATCCTGAGCTTCCTGCGTCACCTGAGCGAAGCCGACGCATTTGCCACCCTGGAAGCCGCCCTGCCCTTGCGCAATCAGTATTCCGACCTGTGGATTGCAATTGGCCTGGATTCCTCGGAAAAGGGCAATCCGCCCGCCAAGTTCGAGAAGGTCTATGCCCGTTGCCGGGAGCTGGATTTCCGGTTGGTTGCCCACGCGGGTGAAGAAGGCCCGGCCAGCTATGTGCGCGATGCCCTGCAACTGTTGAAAGTGGAGCGCATCGACCATGGCGTGCGCAGCCAGGACGATCCGGCCCTGATGCAATATTTGGCCGACCACGCCATTTCCTTGACGGTCTGCCCCCTGTCCAACATCAAGCTGAAAGTTTTTGACAACCTGCACCAGCACAATCTAAAGCATTTGCTGGATCGCGGCCTGAATGTCTGCGTGAACTCGGACGACCCGGCCTATTTTGGCGGCTATCTGCTGGACAACTATATGCAAACTGCCCAGGCCCTGCATCTGGAGGAAGCGGATTTACGCACTCTGGCAGCCAACAGCTTGCGCTCCTCCTTTTTACCCAAAGAGCAAAAACAGGCCTGGTTGAACAAGCTGGAGCAGATTCCCGGAAATGACTGAGCCCGCGCTGTACCTGCCACGAGCGTTCTTTGCCCGCGATCCGCGTTACGTTGCCCTTGAATTGCTGGGCAAAACCCTGGTTTTGAATGACGAACGCGGGGAGCGCTGCGCCACCATTGTGGAAACCGAGGCCTACCTGGGCCCTCAGGATCAGGCCGCCCACAGCCGACGCGGCATTACCGAACGCACGCGGCTGATGTTTGGTCCGGCAGGCTACGCCTATGTGTATTTGATCTACGGCCTGCACCACTGCATGAATATCGTCAGCGGTGTGGAAGGCGATGGCACGGCAGTCTTGCTGCGGGCAGCGCAATGGACCTCGCCCGAAGGTGGCCCCTCCCTGTCTGGCCCCGGCCGTCTGTGCAAAGGGCTGGGTATCGACAAAGGCTATAACGGCGCGGATGCCTGCGGCCCAAGCTTGCATCTGCTGGACGCCCCCGCCCTGCCGCCAGAGCAAATCCTGATCGGCCCGCGTATCGGTGTGGACTATGCGGGCGTCTGGGCTCAGGCCCCCTTGCGCTACTCGATTGCCCAGCATCCCGAGGTATCGGTCAAGCCGGGCAAAACCACCATAAAACGCAGTGCCAAAGGCCTTAAACGCCCCGCCTAGAACAGGTATTATTAATCCTTCAAGCTGAATGCTTCCCAGCTGTTTTTAAGGATTTCCCATGCGACTCTCCGTACTACTTAGCGTACTTCCCGCCGTTTTGCTCGCTGCTTGCACGGCCACGGGTAATAGCGCGCAAACAGGTTCGACTTCTTCGTTCAGCGACTCCTCTGGCGGTCTGTGCAATGCGGACGCCTTGAATCCAGCCGGTCAAACCGCCAGCCAAAGCCAGGTTGAGCGTCTGGTCAAGCAGGCCGGTGCAGCCAAAGCTCGCGTCCTGGCTCCAGACCGCATGTACACCACCGACTACGACCCCACCCGTTTGAGCATTCGCGTGGACGAACAAAACAAAATTACCTCTGTTTACTGCGGCTGATCCCTGATGACTCACGAACAAAGCCAACACTTGCTGGACACGCTGTTCGCCCCCTGGGTCCAAGCGTTGAAGCTGCGTGTAGAAAATCTGAACGAAGACGGCGTGGTTTTGCGCCTGCCTTTTTCGGATCAATTGACACACGTGGCCGGAGTGGTCTGCGGTCAGGTGTATATGGCGGCCGCCGATACCGCCATGGTGCTGGCCGTCAGCCAAAGCCTGGGGGAATTTCGCCCCATGACTACGGTTTCGCTGAACACCAGCTTTGTACGTCCGGTCAGCCAGGGAGATGTGCTGGTGCACGCCCAGGTGCTGAAACGTGGCAAAAGCATGGTCTTTGGCGACATCAAGCTGCTGGACGAGCAAGGTCGACTGGCAGCCCACGCCACCACCACCTACGCCCTGTTGCCGGGCTGATTCCGCCCGACACTCCCGCCCGCTTTGCAAGACAGACTCTGACACAAAACAATCCGTCCAAGGGTTTGGCATAGCGGGCCTGGCACGACTATCATCGTCATAGCAGCTGCGCCCCGGCATGGTCCTGGGGCCGCTGCCCCGCCCGATTCCTTGTTGATCGCTTTTCTGGAGAAGTTCAAATGGCAAAAGTCCTGGTTCTCTATTACTCCGCCTATGGCCACGTAGAAAAAATGGCCCAAGCGGTTGCCGAAGGTGCGCAAAGCGCTGGCGCGACGGTGGACATCAAGCGTGTCCCCGAACTGGTCCCGGAAGCCGTGGCCCAGAAAGCGAATTTCAAGCTGGATCAAGCCGCCCCGGTGGCCACTATTGGCGACCTGGAAAACTACGACGCCATTATTGTCGGCACCGGCACCCGTTTCGGGCGCATCAGCTCGCAAATGGCCAGTTTTCTGGATCAGGCCGGTGGTCTGTGGGCGCGTGGCGCACTCAATGGCAAGGTAGGCGGTGCCTTTACCTCTACCGCCACCCAACACGGCGGGCAGGAGCTGACGCTGCTGTCCATTATTCATAACCTGATGCACTTTGGCATGATCGTGGTGGGCCTGCCCTACAGTTTTGCGGGCCAGACCCTGCTGAACGAAGTCACTGGCGGCAGCCCCTACGGCGCATCCACCATTGCCGGCGGCGACGGTTCGCGTCAGCCCAGCCAGAACGAGCTGGACGGCGCGCGCTACCAGGGCCGTCATATCGCTGAAATTGCAATCAAGCTGAAAGGCTAAAACGGAGTACACAGATGGGCATGATGATAGATGGACAATGGCATAGCAAAGAGCCTGTCAGCAGCACTCAGTCCGATACATTTCAACGTGCCCAGTCTGCCTTCCGGGACTGGATTACCGCCGATGGCGGCCCCGGCCCGGACGGCCAGGCAGCGCAGCCTGCCCAGGCCAATCGCTATCATCTGTATGTCTCGCTGGCCTGCCCCTGGGCGCATCGCACACTTATCATGCGCGAATTAAAGGGGCTTCAAAAACTGATTTCGGTCTCGGTGGTGAACCCCATCATGGGCGATCAGGGCTGGACCTTTGAGCCGGCGGACGGCGTGGTGCCGGACCCGGTCATGGATGCTCAATTCCTGCATCAGCTCTACGCCAAGGCGGACCCGCAATTCACAGGGCGCATTACCGTACCCGTGCTGTGGGACAAGCAGCGCGGCACGATTATCAATAACGAGTCGTCCGAGATCATGCGCATTTTCAATAGCGCCTTTGATACTTTGGGCGCGCGCAGTCTGGATATGGCACCTGCCGAGCTGCTGGGGGAAATCGACCAGATCAATGCCCATGTATATGACACCGTCAATAACGGGGTCTACAAGGCAGGTTTTGCCCGCTCACAGGCCGCTTACGATACGGCGGTTCATGCTCTGTTCGACAGTCTGGAAGGACTGGAAGCCCGCCTGAGCCAGCAACGCTACCTGACTGGCACGCAACTGACCGAAGCCGACTGGCGCTTGTTCACCACTCTGATTCGTTTTGATCCGGTCTATGTCGGCCACTTCAAATGCAATCTGCGCCGTCTGATTGATTATCCGAATCTGTGGAACTACATGCTGGAGCTGTACCAAATGCCCGGCGTAGCCAGCACCGTCAGCCTGGACCACATCAAGATCCACTACTACAGCAGCCACCGTCAGTTGAACCCGACAGGCATTGTGCCGGCTGGCCCGATGCTGGATCTGAACGGGCCCCACGGACGAGGTCATTTACCCGTCCAGCCAGGGCCCTTGCATATCGGTCTTCAGTAACCGGGACGATCGAAAATATCGGGATTGAGCAAGATGGAGCGGTCTACCTGATTGATATCGGTACGACCGCAGAACGCCATGGACACGTCCAGCTCATTCGCCATCAGTTTCAGCAAACGAGCCACACCGGCCTGGCCTGCAGCACCCAGGGCATACAGGAAAGCACGGCCAATCATGGCACCTTGAGCGCCCAAGGCTCGGGCGCGCAGCACATCCTGACCGCTGCGAATACCACCATCCATCAGCACTTCAATCTTGTCGCCCACCGCCTTGCTGATGGCAGGCAGGCAGGAAATTGAGGATGGCGCCCCATCCAGCTGACGGCCACCGTGGTTGGACACGATCAGGGCATCGGCACCGCTATCCACGGCGTAACGTGCATCGTCCGCATCCATAATGCCTTTCACAATCAGCTTGCCGCCCCAGGCATTCTTGATCCACTCAATGTCTTTCCAGTTCAGGGTCGGGTCGAACTGCTCGGCAGTCCAGGTCGACAAGGAGCGCAGATCCGACACCCCCTTGGCGTGACCAACGATATTGCCAAAGCTGCGACGGTGCGTGCGCAGCATATTGCGGCACCAGTAAGGCTTGGTCGCCAGATTCAGCATATTGGGGATGGTCAGGCGTGGAGGTGTGGTCAGGCCATTCTTGATGTCCTTGTGACGCTGGCCCAAGACCTGCAAGTCCAGGGTCAGCACCAGGGCCGAACAATTGGCGGCCTTGGCACGCGCAATCAGGTTTTCAATAAAGCTGCGATCACGCATCACGTAAAGCTGAAACCAGAATGGCGCGCGGGTCGCCTGGGCCACGTCTTCCAAGGAGCACACGCTCATGGTGGACAGGGTGAAGGGAATACCAAAATCCCGCGCAGCCAGGGCTGCCAGCATTTCACCATCGGCGTGCTGCATGCCAGTCAGGCCGGTGGGGGAAATTGCCACGGGCATGGCCACATCCTGGCCCAGGAGCTTGGTCTTCAGACTGCGATGGTCAATATCCACCGCCACGCGCTGTTTGAATTTCAGTTTGTGAAAATCCTGCTCGTTCGCATGATACGTGCCTTGCGTCCAGGAGCCGGAGTCGGCGTAGTCATAAAACATCTTGGGCACACGGCGTTTGGCCGCCAGGCGGAAATCTTCAGTGCAGGTAATTTTCGACAGATCCATTACATTGGGCTCCAAAACAATGGCGTAATAATGCGACTTTGTGCCCGGTGGGGCAAGTCATCCGGGGCAGACTGTTCGAAGTTTCTGTCTGGTGCGCCTAAAGGACCACCAAGACGAACCCCCAAGGCAAAAAATAAAGAGATTCACTGTTTTCCCGCTGCGAGCCCTGTCATCTCTGGCTTTACAGCCTGCCCACCGCCCCCGAAAGCCATAAAAAAAGACGATTTCGGTAAAATTTATTGATATTTTGGTGACAAGTAAAAATAGCCGTGCTATATTTCTACTTCTTTAGCGGCTGTAGCTCAGTTGGATAGAGTACTTGGCTACGAACCAAGGGGTCGTGGGTTCGAATCCTGCCAGCCGCGCCATATTCAGTAAAAAAGCCATTTCCTCGGAAATGGCTTTTTTATTTTCCGTTCAGATATCAGGCAGAAAAAAGACCCACTACGCTGCCAGGTGCCTTCACACCAAAGAAACGCTGATGATTCTCGGCCGTTCTGTGTGCAAGCTCAGCACTGCGCGCAAATAACGCCTGCTCATATTCTGCCAGCGCCACATCTAGATCTGCTGGGTGCTTGCATAGTGCAGCCGCCAGCTCTGCGGCATCATACATGGCCAGATTCGCCCCCTCGCCAGCAAACGGCGTCATTAAATGTGCGGCATCCCCCAATAAGGTGGCTCCCGCTACAGGCTCCCAACGGTGATGCACAGGCAAGGCATAAAGCGGTCTTACGATAGGCAGGCTATCACTGCGCAGGATGATCTCTTGCAGCACACTGGACCAGTCCGAAAACTCCTGCACCAGACTGGCTAAGGCCTGATTCAGGGTCAAGCCACTGACTCTGCGGGCACCCCAATCCTCCGGTTTATTCAATGCGATATAAGCACGTATGCTGCCACTGGCATAACGGTGGGCCAAAATCGCCTTTCCGGGTTCTACGGCCATCAAGGTGCCTTTTCCCACCGCAGCGGCAATAGCACCCAGCTGCTTGCCTTGAGCTTGCAGATTGATTTCAAAAAAAGTGGTGCCTACATATTCAGGCTGCGCTGCCGACAAGAGCGGGCGCACAGAAGACCACGCCCCATCCGCGCCTACAAGCAGATCCGCCTCGTAGTACGTGCCATCCGCAAAGCTCAAGCGCCTGCTGCCCTGCTCAGACCTGTCACCAATATGAACGAGCTTGCTGCCCCATCGAATGCTGTTTGCCGGTAAAGACGCTATCAACAAGCGACGCAATGCGCCCCTCTCGACTTCAGGCCTGGTTGCACGCGAAGAGTCAGGCGTATCAAACAGAACCCGAGCCTGCTTATCCATCACGCGCTTGGCGTCCTCACCCGGCAAGATGAGCGCCTGAAAGTCCTCGTAAAGATCGGCAACCTTCAAGGCCACCTGACCGTTGTACTCATGAATATCCAGCAGGCCACCCTGAGCCCGCACATTGCAGGATGCCTCGGCTTCAAAAACAGTGGCTGATATCCCACGAAGCCATAAGATACGGGCGAGCATCAAGCCACCCAGGCCCCCGCCCACAATAGCGATGCGAGCAGGTTTGAACGAAGAAAGGGAAGTGATTGTCATGGTGCGTTCCTATTGTCATGAACTGTTCCAACAATTCATAAAAAACCGACAGTTGTCGGAGGGAGACGCTGGCCCATGTCGCAGTAAATGCGAAGAGACGTGTGCGCGGCTGTTAGAGGAGGACTAGCACCTAGCTACAGCCATTTTTCGCGATCAGTCCGAAAATTCTAGCACGCAAGCAAGACGACGCAACACCCTTAGCCGCGCTCGGACAGCTCAACACCCACCCCGTCACCAAAACCATCGTGCACCCATACCGTCACGGGAATCGCATAGCTCCATCCACCCGCTTTCCACCAGCATTCTGCAAACCACGCTTTGGTGGTGTTAGCCGCGATGCTCAGGCCATCAAAGTCTTCGTCCAGGAAATAGTCTTCGTGGAAGGCGTCCATCTTGTCCAAACCCAGAGACAGCTCCATGGCTCTACCGGGAAAAATGGAAGGGTCGCTGCTATCTACTTTATTATTTTCGCCGCTGTAGTAAATCCATGCCGACGGGGTTTCCAGGCCATCCTCACCAAAGAAGATTTGCACCTGGGCATCCACCACACTGTCCGGCACAGGCAAAGTGAACAAGGTCCGTAGCTCGGTGATGAAATGCTTTGACGCTCGCTCCAGACAGCGCTTATAGCGTAGCTGAAACTGTACTGAACTTAACCCGAATGGAACCATGCCTGTCACTCCTGATGTGGATAAATTGCGGCGAATCGACCTATCGCAGCTGCATCATAACTCTGGACCCTGGCACACCCGCCACAACGATACCGGCTTATCCAAAAGCGTGTTTAGAAGCGGGCTTGAAATGGATGTGAGCCGTAACCTACCGCCTGGAGACTTCCCGTAATCGCTCCACAGGAGGCTATGGTTTGGGCTTGAGTATTTGCGATGAAGCCCTGCGCGCCCATGGTGGACGGCTGGAGTTTGGACACCAGGAACAGCGTTTTTGTGTACGCATCCATTTACCCTTGCAACCAGCAGGATAAAAACATTACAAAGTGCCGGGTTAAATCTGCGCGGCAAGGGGCTCCGCCCCCTCTCCAAGCCTGATTTTTAGTGCTTTCCCAAACTATTTTGCATTTATTTGAAGAAAAATGCCTTTTAGGCTTGTCACGCCAATAAATAGTCTGCTATAGTTTCACTTCTTTAGCGGCTGTAGCTCAGTTGGATAGAGTACTTGGCTACGAACCAAGGGGTCGTGAGTTCGAATCTTGCCAGCCGCGCCATATTCAAGTTGATTTCTTTACCGAGATCAGCAACCAGAGTTAGAACTCGTGGGGTCAAACCCAATGGATGAGACTCTGAAAAGATCAGCCCTGATGACATCGTCATCAGGGCTTTTTCTTTGCCTGCTACTTTTTCCTCACCGACTGCGGCTTACCCACAAGCAGATCAAAACCCCATCCCCCAGGACCGGGCACAATATCTGTTGCACTTTCCTGCCCCTGCGGCCTCAACCGCAACGGGACAAGCGGTGTAAAGTAGCGACTTCCGCCAGACAGGATCTGCCTGCTCCTGATAGCCCGCAAGGTCTGCGCGGACCTCTTCTTAATCGACAGGATTGACCATGTTTGAGCGCACAAAACTTCTTTTGCCTTTAGCGGCCCTCCTTCTGGCCAGCGCCAATAGCTACGCCCAGGATAGCAGCCCTGCCATTCAACTGGCACAAATGGGCGGTGCCATGCACGCTGCCGCCGAAGTTTGCGGTGACTACAGCCAAGATCAACTGCAAGAGATGAAAAAACAGCAGAAGTCTTCCATTCAAAGCATGGGCCTGAACGACGAGGACTTTGACAAAGCCTTTGAACAAGGTCTGGACCGTGGCCGTCAGGATCTGGAAAAAGCCACTGCCGAGCAGCGCCAGCAGATGTGCGAGCAATTGCGCTCCGGCCCCAAGTTCTAAGACTCTGCACTCCATAAGAAAGCGCTCTGGCCCGTAAGGAACCAGAGCGCTTTTACTTTCAGCGCAATGACGCAAGCGTCTTACAGCGCCTTGACCATATCCTCGATGGTCTTTTTGGCATCGCCAAACACCATCATGGTCTTGTCCATATAGAACAGTTCGTTATCCAGACCGGCATAACCGGCGGCCATGGAACGCTTGTTCACGATCACGGTTCGGGCTTTGTAGGCTTCCAGAATCGGCATACCTGCAATCGGCGAGGCCGGATCGTTCTTGGCGGCCGGGTTGACCACGTCGTTAGCACCTAGAACCAGCACCACATCGGTCTGAGCAAACTCGCTATTGATGTCGTCCATTTCAAAGACCTGCTCGTAAGGCATTTCGGCCTCGGCCAGCAAGACGTTCATATGGCCAGGCATACGACCGGCGACCGGGTGAATGGCGTAGCGCACATTCACACCCTGGCTGGTCAGCTTGTCCGACAGCTCTTTCAAAGCGTGTTGAGCACGGGCCACGGCCAAACCGTAACCGGGCACAATCACCACGGACTCGGCATTGCTCATCATGAAAGCGGCATCTTCTGCACTGCCGGATTTCACCGAGCGATTGCCCTGATCCGCGCCACCCGCAGCCGCTTCCGGATTGGCACCGAAGCCGCCCAGAATCACGTTGAAGAAGGCACGGTTCATGGCCTTGCACATGATGTAGGACAGAATCGCACCGGAGGAGCCCACCAGCGAACCGGCAATGATCAGCATGGAGTTGTTCAGGGAGAAACCAATCCCCGCTGCCGCCCAGCCCGAATAGCTGTTCAGCATGGACACCACCACGGGCATGTCTGCCCCGCCAATCGGTATGATCAGCATCACGCCCAGCAGAAAGGACAAGGCCAGCAGCACACCAAAAGCCCACCATGCCTGAGTCATCACAAAGATCACGCCGCAAGCCAGGGCCAGCAGACCCAGCAGCAGGTTCAGCATGTGCTGACCTTTGAAGGTGACGGGTGCACCCTGGAACAGTCGGAACTTGTACTTGCCCGACAGCTTGCCAAACGCAATCACCGAACCAGAGAAGGTAATGGCACCGACCAGCGCGCCCAAAGCCAGCTCCACACGGTTACCCATGGGCAGAGCCACCTCGGCCGAACCAATCCCGAAGGCCACCGGCTCCAGCACCACCGCAATCGCAATGGCTACCGCAGCCAGACCAATCATGCTGTGCATGAAGGCCACCAGTTCCGGCATTTTGGTCATCTCGACACGGCGTGCCATGATGGTGCCCAATACGCCACCAATCACCAGACCAATCAGAACCCGCAACAGGCCAGAGAGCTCTTTGCCTTCAGGAGCCAGGCTGTAGATCAGCACGGCTGTGGTCGCAATGGCCAAGGCCATCCCCACCATGCCGAACAAGTTGCCACGACGCGAACTGGCCGGATGCGACAAGCCTTTCAGGGCCTGAATGAAACACACCGAGGCCAGCAAATAGCACAAGGTAACGGTATTCATGGAAATCATGACTGCCCTTCCTTGGGCGTATTTTTAGCGCCCTTCTTTTTGAACATTTCCAACATGCGGCGGGTTACCAGGAAACCACCAAACACGTTTACCGAGGCCAGCGCAGTGGCAATAATGCCCATCGCCTGGGCCCAAGGGCTTTCGGTCAGCGCCGCCGCCAGCATCCCGCCCACAATAATGATGGCCGAGATCGCATTGGTCACCGCCATCAAGGGCGTGTGCAAAGCGGGGGTTACTGTCCAGACCACGTGATAACCCACGTAAATGGCCAGCACAAAGATGATCAGGTTAATGACCAGGGGAGAAATAATATCCATGGCGTCAGGCTCCCTGCTGTGGAAAGAGTCGTTTGCCACCCTGTACGACACGGCTGGCATTCACAATGTCGTCGTCCGCAGGGATATGCAGCTCGTCAGACTGATCCTTGAGCATCAAGCCCAGGAACTGTTGAATATTGCGTGCATACAAGGCAGACGCATCCGCCGCCACTCGGGCCGGGAAGTTGGTCTCGCCCACCAGGGTCACGCCATGCTTTTCCACAATCTGATCGGCTTCGGTCAAGGCGCAGTTACCGCCACGTGCCGCAGCCAGGTCAACAATGACCGAACCCGCCCGCATGGACTGCACCACTTCCTCGGCAATCAGACGCGGGGCAGGACGCCCCGGAATCAAGGCCGTGGTAATGATGACGTCGGCCTGGGCGCAACGTGCCGCCACCACCGCCGCCTGCCGTTGCAACCAGGAAGCAGGCATGGGACGGGCATAACCGCCTACCCCTTGCGCCGCTTCACGCTCTTCGTCGGTCTCGTAGGGCACATCAATAAACTTGCCGCCCAGGGACTCGATCTGCTCACGCGCGGCAGGACGCACGTCAGAGGCTTCTACTACCGCCCCCAGACGACGGGCCGTCGCAATCGCCTGCAGACCGGCCACACCCGCGCCCAGCACCACGACACGGGCCGCTTTGACGGTACCTGCCGCGGTCATCATCATGGGAAAGAATCGGGGATATAAAGTGGCCGCTTTCAGCACCGCGGCATAACCCGCGATATTGGCCTGCGAGGACAGAACGTCCATGCTTTGCGCCCGCGTGGTACGCGGGATCAGCTCCAGGGCGAATGCCTGGCAGCCCGAAGAAGCCAGCCTGTCCAGACCCTCGCTCTCGTAAGGGTCCAGCATACCGACGACCACATGCTCGGCACGTAAACGTGCCGAATCGACATCAGCCGGGCCCACTACCAGCAGCACAGTGGCTTGATAGGGATCTCCTATCGTTGCCCCTGCTGCCTCGTAATCGGCATCCGAGCTGGCAATACCTTGTCCGGCACCCGCCTCGATAATCACATCATGGCCCGCCTTGCGGTAAGCCTTGATGGTATCGGGCGTGGCCGCTACCCTCTTTTCCCCGGTCCCCCGGGGGCTTAGTACACCCAGTCGCATCTTCAATCTCCAGTTAATTAACTAACTTCTACGATCTCTGACGACGTGCAGTACCCGGATGGGTGAGTCTGTCACCAACAGGACACGACCCAACAACCTCTCCGGCCCGGTCTGTGTCTGTCCACAACACCGGAACACCATCTATAAATTCGGATGTGCAAAAAACAGGCCTGTTGCAGACCTGTCTGAACAGGATAGAAACCTACCCTGTTGTGTCCCTCTCCCACTCCTGCCCCTTGCAGGAAACTGTCATTCTTTTTGAACTCACTATAAGGGCCTTTATTTGACACAAGAAACCCCGACCCGCACTAGACCGCTTTAGACGAAAAAGCAAGACACATTACTACCACCTGATTATCGCAATATGATGCTTGTTCTATGGAATTTTTTTTGCTTGCCTACTGGGTAACACTGAGCAGATCAGCCTTTGCTCCGGACTTAGACGCCTGATAATTAAAACTACAAGCATTGGCCTGCTGCTAAGATAGCAACTTCCTATAAAACTTGTCATTAACTTGTAATTAATGTTCGTGTTCACGCCACAGTGATGTTTGCGTCGCTAATGGCCGCTGAGCCACTTCTTTTTAAAGCCTAGGCAACCGCCCCCTTGATGCGCGGTTTACCTGCACTATTCAGTCCCAGGCTGATCTATCCCCATGGCAGAAATCCACATCGATCACGTAGTGAAACGCTACGGCAGCAATACCATCATCAATGAACTGAGCCTGCAAATCCGGCACGGCGAGTTCTTCACTTTATTAGGGCCCAGCGGCTGTGGCAAAACGACTTTGCTGCGCATGATTGCCGGTTTCATCATCCCCGATGAAGGCCGCCTGTTTCTGGACAAGGAAGACATTACCTACCTGCCCGCGCACAAGCGCGAGACCGGCATGGTGTTCCAGGACTACGCACTGTTCCCCGATAAAACCGTGTTTGACAATGTGGCTTACGGCTTGCGGGTACGCAAAGTCAGCAGCAGCGAGATCAAGAAGAAAGTCGCCTACATCCTGGACCGCGTGGAACTGGGTGGCATGGGCGAGCGTTACCCGGCCGAACTGTCCGGCGGCCAGCGCCAGCGTGTGGCCCTGGCCCGCGCCCTGGTCATTGAACCCCGTGTTCTGCTGATGGACGAGCCCTTGTCCAACCTGGATGCCAAGCTGCGTATTCAAATGCGCCAGGTCATCCGCGAATTGCAGCAGGAATCCAACATTACGGCTATTTTCGTGACGCATGACCAGGAAGAAGCCCTGTCCATGTCGGATCGCATTGCCTTGCTGCGCCAGGGCCGTATCGACCAGCTCGATACCCCCGAAGCCATGTACTCCACCCCACGCACGGCCTATGCTGCCGACTTTATTGGCGCGGCCAACCTGATCGACACCCTGGGCGTGCATGGGGAAGCGGATCACACCACCGTCAGCATTGCCGGTGGACACATTATGGTGAACAGCCCCGCACCTGCTGGTCAGGTGCTGCTGGCCGTGCGCCCTGAAAACATCACCCTGCATACCGAAGCCCAGGCTGGCAGCATTCCTGCCCACGTTGTGGCTCGCCAGTATCTGGGAACCAAAACGGCCTACAGCCTGAAGCTGAGCGACGGCAAGCAGATTATTGCCGACGTGGCCGCTGCCCAGGACCCGCATCTGTCTGCAGGTGCTTCGGTGAACCTGAGCTTTAGCCCTGAATGTCGTCTGGTCGAGGCGTAAGACCCATGGCTATTGCTGCAAGACCCCTGGCCCTTCGTTCTCCCTGGTTCCTGCCCGCCCTGGTTTGTCTGGTGGTGCTGGTGTTCTGGGTCGTCTGGCCACTCGCCTCCCTGTTCTATCAAAGCGTGATCGACCCGGCAACGGGCATGCCCAGCCTGCACGGCTTTGAAACCTTCTTTAACGACCCGCGCTATGTTGAAGCCTTCTTCAACACCATCAAGCTGGGTCTGATCTCCACCATCGGCACCTTGCTGCTGGGCGCTCCACTGGCCTATGTGGTGGCCCGCTACGACTTCCCCGGCAAGGCCATTGTGGCGATCCTGCCTTTGACCACCATTGTGCTGCCGGACATCATCGTCTCGCAGGCCTGGCTGATGTTGCTGGGCAATAACGGTGTGGTGCGTCTGGCGCTGGAGAGCGTTGGCATTGATCTGCCCAGCTTCTACGGCTGGTTCGGCATGTCCTATGTGCTGATCCTGAACGATTACACCTACGTGTATATCGGTATGCTGGCTGCGCTCAAGGCCATTGACGGCACGCTGGAAGAAGCCGCCGTGAACCTGGGTGCCAGCAACTTCAAGCGTGCGCTTAGCGTGACCTTCCCGGTGCTGATGCCTGCGCTGCTGGTCAACGCCATGATTGTGTTCACGCTGGCCGTGGACAACTTCTCCATCCCGATGATTCTGGGTGGTCAGGTTGATGTGCTGTCTTCGCTGACCTACACCACCTTCCTGTCCGAGATGAGCGGCAACCCCACCATGCAAGGTGTGCTGGCCGTGGTGTCCGTAATTCTGGTCGGTGCAGTGCTGTTCATCCAGAAACGGGTACTGGAGCGCAAGACCTTCCAGATGCAGCAAGGCCGCGCCCCGCGCCCGGTTCGTGCTCAAGGCCTGGCCGGTATCCTGCTAACGGTTGGCGCAGTGCTGTTTGTGACCTTCTCACTGATCCCGGCCTTCATCGTGCTGATTGGTGCTTTCACCAAAGCCAGCGGCCCGGTCATGCAATACGGCACCTTCACCCTGGACAATATGGAGCGTGCCCTGCGCTACGCTCCCGAGCCCATCCTGAACTCGCTGATGCTGGCCAGTGTCGCCACCATTGCAGGCACCTGCTTTGCCACGATCTGCAGTTACCTGATCGTAAAAAAGCGCCTGTTCGTAGTGACCGCGCTGGACTATATGGTGATGCTGCCTTTGGCCATTTCCGGCACCGTGCTGGGTATTGCCCTGATCCAGACCTACAACAGCGGCATGCTGGTGCTGACCGGCACCTGGGTGATCATGGCGGGCGCGTACTTTGTGCGTAAAGTGCCCTTCTCCATTCGCTCGGCCTCGGCCTCGCTCTACAACATTCCCGACTCTATTGAAGAGGCCTCCATCAATCTGGGTGTCAGTCCCTTCCAGAGTTTCTTCAAAGTGGTTCTGCCCTTGATGAAGCCCGCCATTCTGGGCGCGGCCATCCTGATGTGGGTCACTTCGCTGGCTGAAATTTCCGCCACTATCGTGCTGTATTACGGTGGTATGGAGACCATGCCCATCCAGATGTTCCGTCAGATCGACGCCGGCTTTCTGGCCCGCGCTTCGGCTTACGGGGTGATCCTGATGGTCGTGATTCTGGTGCCGATTTATCTGGCTATCCGTTTTCTCAAGCTGGATCTGTTTTCCAGCCGCTAATCTAAAAAGGCTCACTATGCTGACTACACGTTTTCTGAAAACTGGTCTGGCACTCTCCCTCAGTGTCGGCGCCATGTCCCTGTCCGGTGCCGCCATGGCTGCCAATGCCGTGATGTACACGCCCAACAATGTGCAAACTATTGATACGGCGCTGGAAATCGCTCGCAAGACCGCTTCTGACCTGTCCATTCAACAAGTGACCTCGGGCGCTGGCGCCTTGATGAAGCGTATCGAAGCCGAAGCAAAAAACCCGCTGGGCGATGTGGTATGGGGCACTGGCTACGGCACCATGGCTGCTTTCCAGCAGAACTTCGAAGCCTACGAATCGCCCGAAAACAAGGCCATTCCTGAAGCCTTCCACGGCAAGGACAGCCTGTGGACCAGCTCCAACGCCCACGTCATGGTCATCATGGCCAACGACCGCCAGTTGAAAGGCCAGGCCGCTCCCAAGACCTGGGCTGACCTGTTCGATCCTCAGTGGAAAGGCAAGGTCATTATTGGTGACCCAGCCTCATCGGGCAGTGCTTACGACCAGGTTTATGGCATCTACCAACTGTACGGCGCTGAAGGCCTGCAAAAGCTGGCTGCCAACGTGATCGTGTCCAAGAGCTCGGGCCAGGTTTACAAGAGCGTAGCGAACGGCGAGTACCCCTTGGGTGTGACCATGGAATACGCGGCCTACGCGTACGTGGCCGGTGGTCAGAAAGGTATTGAGCTGATCTACCCTGAAGACGGTACCTTCATCGCTCCCGAAGGCGTGGCCGTGATCAAGAACCCCAAGAACGGTCAGGAAGCGGCCCGCAAGCTGGTCGACGTTCTGCTGTCCAAAGAAGTCCAGGAAGCCGAACTGGTGGAAAACTTCCGCCGTCCTACTCGCAGCGACATCAATGTGGCCGAGCTGACCAAGTTGCCTAACCTGGATCAGATCAAGATCGCCAACATCGATCCTTTGAAGGCAGCTGCCGAGTACGAAACGGTCATCGAAGCCTGGAAACAGGCTTTGGCTGCGGCTGGCAAATAAGCCGGAGACATTCAGAGCCCAATAGCGAGGCGTGGTGGACCTGCTCCACCCGCCTGCTGATAGGCACTGAATCGAAAAACCCCTTGATGCTGGATTCTCATCCGGCTTTCAAGGGGTTTTTTATTTCCCCATGACTCCAGCAGCAAATTGCGCTGGCTGAACAAGCGCGAACGGAAATCAGGGCATCAGCCCCCCGCTGGACACCGTAACGCGGATCGCCTTGAGATTATCCGGCGCGACGCGAATGATGCCTTTACCCGGCACATCAATCTCCGCGATCATGAACAGGGCCAGCGCCGTCACTGCCGGAATGACAAATATCAGGGTATTGCGGCCACCTTTGCCGCGAATGTTGTAGCCGATCAGGAAGTTGGAACACAGGCCGAAGATGATCAGAATGGTCCACGCCGCGCCAGGAATCTGGTGCCGCCAACTGGCCATGGTTTTCTGCTGCGCAATGTACAAATCATTGCAGGCATTCAGCACCGTGACAATGATGGGGTCGGGATTGGCCTTGGCGATCCGGCTAATCAAAGTCCACATGCTGGTTTGCATGCGAATGGACTCCATGCGGATTTCCGCACGCTGGTCCTCATCTGCGGTTTCAAAAAACTGGCTTCGCAGGTTCAGGTAATCCATCAGTATGCTCTTTGCCTGCTCCTGATGGCTTTCCTGCAGCAGCGTGGTGCGCTGAAACGCGTTCCCCACGGCAATGGCCTCGTTCTCTTCGGCTGCCACGCGCGTGTTATAGCCGCTAATCGCGAACGACAGGATAAAGCCGATCAACAAACCGAAAAGGGACAAAGTTGCGCCCAGCACGATCTTGAGTTCATCCTCGGTCGCGGCATCACGCTTGAATTTCCGCCCCCAGGAGAATTTCCCCAAAAACGCGGCCAGGCTCAGGCTGATAAAGATGCAAATCAGCAGCAGCCATGAATATGAATCAATGGCATAGAGGAAATTTTCCATGAAGGATCTTCAAAATGGTGATGCAGTCGATGTCAAGGATTTGATCCCCACACGCGGGGGGGGTATTCAAGGTCAAGGATGGGGGTTTCAGAAAAAGAACAACAGCCGAGCTTGTCCAGCAGGAACAGCACTGATGTCCACACCATCACACCGGCGACAATGCGCGGCTACGCTTTGTCGTTCCGGGGGGAAGCCAGTGGGCAGGACAGACGACAAGTCGGCGTGCTGTTGGCAAAGCGCCCCCTCGGAAAGCAACCAGTATGGAGACAGGCTGACCTGCCTTACTTATCCACCGGATAAATCTGATCTTCACGCAAACGCGGGCGGTCTGCGTCCACTTCTGTCAAAGGCTCCACGCGCTGCATCGTTGCCAGGGAACGCTGGGCCAGACGCTGGTACATGCGCGTACCGAAGAATTTGCCATCAATGGCTTTCTGATCCAGCTCCTTGACCACCGTAGCCGGAGAACCCGCCACCAGGCTGCGGGGCGGCACCTGCATGCCTTTTTTCACAAAGGCCATGGCACCAATAATGCTGTCCGCACCGATGTCCGCCGCGTCCATGACGACGGCATTCATGCCCACCAGCACGTTGCGGCCAATGACGCAGCCGTGCAGCACCGCGCCGTGCCCGACGTGGCCGTCTTCATGCACCACCGTGTCCTGATAAGGCGTGCCATGAATGACACAGGTGTCCTGAATATTGGAGCCTGCCTTCATGATGATGCGTCCGAAGTCCCCTCGCAAACTGGCCAGAGGGCCGATATACACGCCCTCGCCAATAATGACGTCACCAATCAGTACAGCGGTAGGATGAACATAGGCCGTGGGATGAACCACCGGCACCAGCCCATCAATAGAATAAATATTTTGCATACCTGCCTCGTACAAAAAGCCTGCACCCACAGCCGGCCCCAGGTCCGGCCAAAAATACGATCATAGCTGCTACAGACCGATATAATGCGCCGTACTCTTTCTTTTTGCATCCTATGAGCATGTTGTATTACTGGCTGGCCTTTTCCTTGGGCATGGTGTTTTACGCCGCCTACTTGTCGCAGTCCTTTTTGCTGTCGCAAGGCATCATCTACATGAAGGAAAAAGATCAATCGCCGCCCCTGCTCTGGCTGTTCACCCGCCTGATCGGCTTTATCCTGCGCGCCATTCCCGGCCTGCTGATGCGTCCCATCCCCCTGATTCTGTGGGTCGTGGGCCTGGGGCTGACGGTGCAATACAGCTTCGCGCTTTAAGCCGGGCAAGCCACACTTCTCTCGTTCACTACCCGGACGCCCGGATCAGGGTGAGGTCTTCCTGACCCCATGCTTGCGACTCCCAGTCAAGCATTTTGCGCCTGTCAGTCAATTCAGCGCCGCCCCCCCCCTCCTACACTGACGCAAACCAAGATGGCCGGGCTCGGTAAGCAGCGCGGTCTAGCGATCAGGATCGCGGATACCGCGACAAGGAGGATGTATGCAGACAAGGAAAATCGTCCGGGCAGCCGCCGTACAGGCCGCCTCTCCCAACTACGATCTGGCAGCGGGTGTTGATAAAACCATTGAGCTGGCGCGTCAGGCACGCGATGAAGGCTGCGACCTGATCGTGTTTGGTGAAACCTGGTTGCCCGGCTATCCCTTCCACGTCTGGCTGGGCGCACCGGCCTGGTCGCTGAAATACAGCGCCCGCTACTATGCCAACTCGCTCTCGCTGGACAGTGCAGAGTTTCAGCGCATTGCACAGGCTGCACGTAGCCTGGGTATTTTTATCGCGTTGGGTTATAGCGAGCGCAGCGGGGGCAGCCTGTATCTGGGCCAATGCCTGATCGACGACAAGGGCGAGATGCTGTGGTCACGTCGCAAACTCAAACCCACGCATGTAGAGCGCACCGTATTTGGTGAAGGTTATGCCCGTGACCTGATTGTGTCCGACACCGAACTGGGCCGCGTCGGCGCGCTGTGCTGCTGGGAACATCTGTCACCCTTGAGCAAGTACGCACTGTATTCCCAGCACGAGGCCATTCACATTGCCGCCTGGCCGTCTTTTTCGCTGTACAGCGAGCAGGCCCATGCGCTCAGCGCCAAGGTGAACATGGCCGCCTCGCAAATCTATTCGGTTGAAGGCCAGTGCTTTACCATCGCCGCCAGCAGTGTCGTCACCCAGGAGACGCTGGACATGCTGGAAGTGGGGGAACACAACGCCTCTTTGCTGAAAGTAGGCGGTGGCAGTTCCATGATTTTTGCACCGGACGGACGCACCCTGGCTCCCTACCTGCCGCACGATGCTGAAGGGCTGATCATTGCCGATCTGAACATGGAAGAAATTGCCTTCGCCAAGGCGATCAACGACCCTGTGGGCCACTACTCCAAACCCGAGGCCACCCGTCTGGTGCTGGACCTGGGGCACCGTGAACCCATGACTCGGGTGCACTCCAAAAGCGTGATAAAGGAAGACGCTCCCGAGCCTCGCGTGCAAAGTACGGCTGCGCCCGTCACCATCAGCCAGACTCAGGACTCGGACACGCTGCTGGTACAAGAGCCGTCCTGATCCCCGAAGATGACAAGACCCGGGCAGTCTGTCCGGGCCTTGATTCCTGCTGCATCCCCGATCCCGCATCCGCCTCGTCCTGGTCGGAAATTATCGTCGCCTGTCACTCTTTCTGGTCTGGCTCAAACCAGAGATCTTGCCTGATACTTAGTCAGTCCAGTTGATCGCAGTCCCTGCCGTCAGCCTTTGGATCCAAGACGGAGAGGTCATCAATGGAGCAATGGTCCACCACGGCAATTCCCGCTACCCGGCGCGCGCCCTACTGGATGGAAGCGGTCAACAAAGCCTATGTACAGCTGGAATGCGCCGTTCCCTCCCGCTCCAGCGCCCCTTTTTTCGGGGCCATTACGCGCCGCGAACTGGCGGCGGTCAGCCTCTCTCATATCACCTCGACCACACAGACCGTGTTGCGCACGCCGCTGCAGATCTCCAGAGCATCCGAGGATATTTTTCTGCTCAGCATTCAAGTGGCCGGAGCGGGGCAACTGGTTCAGGATGACAAGACCGCCCACCTGAAACCCGGCGATCTGGCCCTGTACGACTCCACCCGCCCCTATCAGCTTTTGTTTGACCATGACTTTGAGCAGTATGTGCTGTCCTTGCCCGGCTCCATCTTGCGCAAGCGTTTGCGCAATGCCGAGGACATGACGGCCTGCAAAATCACCAGCGCCCAATCCGGCACGGCTCGCCTGCTCTCCTATATGGTGAGCGAGCTGATGGATTGCCCGCCCTCCGGCGGCCCTATTGTGGATATGTCGCTGGCCGACAGCCTGGTCGGCGTTCTGGTCGCAGCGTTGGCCGAGAACCTGGGCAGCCTGTCCTTGAAGGACGATACGACGTCCTTGCGGCGCGACCGTATCAAAGCCTATGTGCTGGAGAATCTGCGCGACCCGGAGCTGAATATAGGCAAGATTGCCAAGCGCCTGAGTCTGACGGCCAGCACCGTGCATCGCGCCTGGGAGGGCGAAGCCGATTCACTGACAAACTGGATTTGGTCCATGCGCCTGAAAGGTGCTGAACAGGATTTGCGCCGTCTGGCCCATCACCACAAGACCATCACGGAGATTGCTTACCACTGGGGGTTTAGCAGCTCTGCCCATTTCAGCCGGGCATTTCGGCAGCACTTTGGTGTACCGCCCAAAGAGGCCCGCGAGAATATACGGGCCCTGGTTCAAACTGACTCGATGCCTATCTGATCAGGCAATGGCCTTGCCGTCATTCAAAGCCAGCAGGCCCTTGATCAGACGGTACAGAATCCACACGCTGACAATAACGATGGTCACAAAACCAACCAGAATCGCCATCAACAAGAAAGACAGCGCCACGCCAACCAAACCCCACCAGAAGGTACGGATTTGCCACTCAAAGTGCGACTCCAGATAGGTGCCGCGCACTTCATCGCGCTTGATGTAGTTGATGATGATGGCGACCAGTGCAGTGATGCCGCCAAACATGGACAAGATGTACAGCGCGTAATTGATAAGTGTCAGATTACGCAGACTGACCAACTGGTTTGTACCCCCGCCTTGTGGG
This sequence comes from Alcaligenes faecalis, assembly GCF_009497775.1. NCBI lineage: Bacteria > Pseudomonadati > Pseudomonadota > Betaproteobacteria > Burkholderiales > Alcaligenaceae > Alcaligenes > Alcaligenes faecalis. The sequence continues at coordinate 1,073,009 of NZ_CP031012.1, read as the reverse complement.
ACCGGGTTCATTTCCTCATTCATCCGTGACTCCTTGGAAAAACAAACGGTAGCGTTACGTGTGCCATAACGCTACCGAAGAAAACCTGTTCAGGTCAGTGACTGCCAGAAGATTAACGCAGTCCAATAAATGGCATGGCGGAACCGGGAACCAGACTTTCTGGCAACTTGCCGTCCCATTTCTCCACCGCATTCAAGTTGACCAGATTGGTGTTCTGGGCCAATGCCTGGGCCTTGGCAGAAATGGCCTTGGCTTCGGCGTCACCACGCAGGCGAATACCGTCGGCTTCGGCCATGTAACGTTCGCGCTGGGCGCGGGCTTCGGCTTCAGCCTGAACCACCTTGATTTCAGCTTGAATGGAAGCGGTTTCTTTTTGCTGGCGGGTGGTTTCAATCTGAACCTGGGCCAACATGCGGTTTTCAATCGACTGCTCGTAAGCTTTGGAGAAAGACACTTCCTCAACCTGCACGCCCATCATTTGCAAAGGAGCAGACTCCAGGGTCACGCGCATGGCTTCGTTGATGTCAGCACCCAGCTTCTCGCGATTCTGAATGGACTGAGCAGCCGTATACTTGCCGAACACGTTCTTGATCACATCCAGAGCCTTACGCTCCAGCAAACGGGCTTCCAGGGCCTCCAGCGAACCGTACTCAGAGTACAGCTGGGCCACATCCGTTTCAGGCACGCGGTAGGTTACCGACGCCACCATGGAGGCGGACTGCTGGTCATAACTGTACGCTTCAAGCTGCATGCGAACAGTATGATCACGTACCGAGATGGTACGTACCGTATCAAAGAACGGAACCTTGAAATCCAGACCTGGATCAGCCACGCGAACTAGCTTACCGTTACGCAGCACCACGCCACGTTCACCCTGATCAACCTGCAAGAAAGAGCCCATGGAGGCCACAATCAGGATCAGGAAAATAACAACCGCAGCACCAAGGAAACTGACTCCCTTGGAAATACTACGACCACCTTCTGGCGCTGTTTTAGCAGCCAGTTTAGTAAATGGATTTTTATCAGTGCTCATCACGGCTTCCTTTATGTGGCTGACGCGTCTGGTCTTTTAATTGACGACGTTCCACCATCAGTTGCCGTATGCCTTTGGCAATCAGGTAGGCCAGCACAGCGGCCCCCAACAAAATCAAGATGATACGCATGACGCTTCAGTCTTCCCACTAGATTTCAGTCAGAGCGCAATTATCCCCGATTCCCTCTGTCACGCTCAGAAAAGAAGCGTCAAAATATGACAAATGGACAGTATTGCTGGTAACAAATCTTAAACGGACGCCATTGCGGCGTCCGGGAAAACAGAAAAAGCGGCTTGTCTGACTATTCCAGGGACGCCAGGGCGGAGTCCAGTTCGGCCAGATGCGCCTGCACCGGCGGCACATCGCTACGGGTCGCAATCAAGCGCAGGATATGGTTCTTGCTGGTCTGGAAGGTGCGCATCAGTTGCTCCAGCTCGGCCGTGGAATATTGACGGGCGTTATCGCGTAAGGCGGCTTCCAGCGCATCCAGTTGCTCGTAAACCGAGTCCAGATCTTCGCGCTCCTGAATATAGAGACGGGTCAGCCAGATATGGCGTCCCACGGTGTCCCATTGCTCCAGTCCGGCAAAGCCGTACTTCTGCGTCAGGCTGTTCAATTGACGGTAAATGTCCGAACCACGCTCGAGCTGGTCCACCTCCAGCATGGGTGGAAAACCGTCAGGCAGACCGCCATCCCATACCGGCTCGCTACGCTCTACGGTTTGCAGCACCGGCAAGATCTCGCCCAGGCTTTGCACATAACGAGTCACGACCTGGTCATCCAATGCCAGCTCAGTTGACGATGCCAAGAAAGGCAGGCCCATCAAGGCCATGCTACAGATACAGAGGACTCGTTTAATCATCGCTCGCTCTAAAAAACAAGACTAGCCGTCTTGAACGACGTAAAACACATGGGTCAATTGTAAGCACGAGAGTGACCGCTTTTCTTTGCCTGTGCCAAAAACGACACAGCCTTTTCAATCCTCAACAGTCTTGAGTTGAAAAGCCTTGCGCTTTAACAATCCATGTTGTTTGAAACGGAGTAGCCAGGGAGTGTCTGCAGTTTCACTTCGCCGGAGTCGGCCGAAATAAAAAAGTAACAATTATTTTTTTGTTCTTGTGTCTGGAAAGGCGTAATGCCCGTCTTGTTGACGATCTTGATGCGCAAATCAGGGGGCTGTTTGAAGCAGGCCAGACTTCCGTTCTGGCTCGAACGCTAATCGCGCAATACGTCAGACAATAAAAAAAGCCCTTGAAAACAAGGGCTTAATTTAATTCCAGCTGGCGGAGACGGAGGGATTCGAACCCTCGATACGGGTATAAGCCGTATGCTCCCTTAGCAGGGGAGTACCTTCAACCTCTCGGCCACGTCTCCAGCTCTAGGAAAGAAGCTACTATAGCATTTATAAAAAACCAATGCAAATAGCAAAAGGGATTATTTTTCCTGATCCAGCTCGAAAGTCTTGTGCAGAGCACGTACAGCCAATTCCATGTACTTGTCGGCAATGATCACGGAGGTCTTGATCTCGCTGGTGCTGATCATCTGGATGTTGATGCCCTCTTCGGACAAGGCGCGGAACATGGAGCTGGCAATGCCAGCGTGGTTACGCATGCCGATACCGACGATGGACACTTTGCAGACGGCTTCGTCAAACACGATTTCGCCAGCGCCCACGGCAGGACCGACCTGGTTCATCAACAGTTCCTTGGTACGCAGCGCGTCGTTGCGGCTGACGGTAAAGGAAAAGTCTGTTGTGCCTTGAACCGACAGGTTCTGCAAAATCATGTCGACTTCAATGTTGGCCGCTGCGATGGGCCCCAGAATGGAATAGGCCACGCCGGGGGTGTCAGGAACGGCACGCAGGGTGAACTTGGCTTCATCACGGCTGAAGGCGATGCCAGAGACAACGGCAGCTTCCATTTTTTGGTCTTCCTCGAAAGTAATCAGCGTGCCCGAAGACATTTCTTCTTCGAGCGGAATCATGGGGTCGGTCATGGAGGACAAGACGCGCACAGGCACCTTGTACTTGCCAGCAAATTCCACGGACCGGATTTGAAGAACTTTGGAGCCCAAAGAGGCCATTTCCAGCATTTCTTCAAAGGACAGCACTTTCATGCGGCGGGCTTCTGGCACCACGCGCGGGTCAGTTGTGTAGACACCGTCCACATCGGTATAGATCAGGCATTCGCTGGCCTTCATGGCAGCGGCAACGGCCACTGCGGAAGTGTCCGAACCACCACGACCCAGGGTCGTGATATTGCCTTCATCATCCACACCCTGGAAGCCGGTCACAACGACCACACGGCCTGCGTCCAGATCCTGGCGAATGCGGGTGTCATCAATAGAACTAATGCGGGCACGCGTGTAGGCATTGTCGGTCTTGACGGGAACTTGCCAACCGGCGTAGCTGCGGGCGGGAACGCCCTGGGCAGCCAAAGCCATGGCCAACAAAGCGCTACTGGCTTGTTCGCCCGTGGCAGCCAGCATATCCAGCTCACGCGGATCAGGCTGAATGCTCAGTTCTTTGGCCAGGCCCAGCAAACGGTTGGTTTCACCGGACATGGCCGAAGGAACCACCACAACTTGGTGCCCGGCGGCATGCCATTTGGCAACCCGACGCGCCACATTCTGGATGCGCTCGATCGAGCCCATCGACGTGCCGCCATATTTATGTACGATCAGGGACATCTTTTACTCTGCATCAAAGGGCTAAGGTCTGGGATAGACACAAAACCCAACTATTCTAACGACTTTCTGTGCCCCAAGCGCAGGCTCTACCACATACGCACGCAAAAAAACACATACTTTGTCGACTCAACACCATAGCCCACGCTCCTGCCACAGGCCACCCCAAACTACTTACTTGCTTGATCGGCCACGAGGCCTGTTTTCCGGTCGCCTGAACCGGCAGATTCGATCTGCACCCGACCGCGCACACAGCGGATCAGATTAGGTCCATGCTTCCACATCAAATTTCTATCGTGACCCTGGGCGTGCACGCCACGCAGCTGGCGCAGCAACTCCGCCAGACGGGCATGCGTGGGCAAACCAGCGCCCTGCTCCTGCAACCAATAACGGATCACCATGCTTTGCCGGGCCGCCTCCAGGTTGCGCCAGGCGCTCAGACTGAAGCTGCGGCCGGTTTCATCCGGCTCCAGACCCAGCCAGTCCTGGCGGGCCACACTATCCAGAACCTCCTGCGTTTCACGGCTTAGTTGAGCCTGTCTTTGCAAACGGCTCTGCCAACCCGGCCAGCGTGCGTCCAGCACAGGCGTGAGCAAGTCGCGCACCGCGCCACGGGTGTAATCAGGATTGGTATTGGTAGGGTCTTGTACTGCGTGCCAGTCTGTGGCCGCCGCAAAATGTTCACTGGCTTGAAGAATGAGTGCCCTGGGCTGGTCCAGCCAGGGTCGCCAGTAATTCAGATCATCGCGCTGCATATGGGGTGCCATCGCACCCAGGCCGGTTGTGCCCGTACCTCGCAGCAAACGCATCAAAACGGTTTCAGCCTGATCGTCCTGATGATGGGCCAGCAGCACATGCTGCAAGCCAACAAAACGCGCCAGTTCAGCCAGACCTTGATAGCGGGCATCACGCGCGGCAGATTCCATGCCATCAGCGCTGAGACGGCGGGACTGCACCTGGACCCGCAAGCTGTGACAGGGGCGCTGCAAACGCGCAGCCAAATCATGTACATGCGCCTGCCACTGATCGGCAATGGCTTGCAGGCCGTGATGAATATGAAAAAAATGAAGTGTGACTTTGCGGCGGCTGGCCCAAAGATGGGCATGTACCGCCAGCATTGCCGAGTCCGCACCACCACTTAAGGCGACAGCGACGCTATCGCCGCTTTTGAAACTTAGGTGATGGTTAAGCGCCTCCAGCAGCGGGGGTGAGGGGCTAAAGCCCCCCAGCTGACTGGAAGGCAATGGATCAGGCACGAACTTCCTGATAACGACCGTAGGCCAGCAGACGTTCCATACGCTGCGCCAGCAGTTGTTCGGTGCTCAGGCCCGAGACCTGACGCAAGGCGTCGGCCAGGGCACGGCCCAATTGACGCGCCATCATGGTGGGGTCGCGATGTGCGCCACCGATAGGTTCATTGATCACGCGATCAACCAGACCCAGTTCTTTCAGACGGGGAGCGGTAATGGCCAGGGCTTCAGCGGCCACAGGAGCCTTGTCCGCGCTGCGCCACAGAATCGAGGCACAACCTTCGGGCGAGATCACGGCGTAGGTAGAGTATTGCAGCATGGAGACCACGTCACCCACGGCAATCGCTAAAGCACCGCCCGAACCGCCTTCACCAATAATGGTGGAGATGATAGGTACACGCAGTTTGGCCATGGCAAACAGGTTATGACCAATAGCCTCGGACTGGCCGCGCTCTTCCGCACCAATACCGGGGTAGGCTCCGGGGGTGTCCACAAAGGTGAAAACGGGGATACCGAATTTTTCAGCCAGATGCATCAGGCGCAGGGCCTTGCGATAGCCTTCTGGGCGCGGCATGCCGAAGTTGCGACGGGCGCGCTCTTTGGTGTCACGACCTTTCTGGTGACCAATGACCATGCAAGGCGTGCCGTTGAAACGAGCCAGTCCACCCACAATTGCCAGGTCGTCCGCGTACATGCGATCGCCATGCAGCTCGTGAAAGTCCGAGAAGATCTGGTTTACATAGTCCAGCGTGTATGGACGTTGTGGATGGCGAGCAACCAGGGCCGTTTGCCAAGGCGTGAGCTTGGCGTAAATGTTCTTGGCCAGCGTCTGGCTTTTTTGCTGCAGACGGCTGAGTTCCTCTGAAATATCCACAGCGGAATCAGATTGCACATAGCGGAGCTCTTCGATTTTGCCTTCGAGCTCGGCCAAAGGCTGCTCAAATTCCAGGAATGTATTTCGCATGTCGGTTCTTAAGGTTTAGGCCTAATTTAATATCGTACCGCAACTGTGTTCAGACTGCGCCACAGATGCCAGGTAGCCACCGTGCACCACGGTGCCCACGCTTGGGCAACTTCACGCGCCTCGAACCGGGATACCGGCTCGCCGCTGAAATAGTGCTGAGAGATTGCCTTGAGCAGGCCCGCATCATCCAAAGGGAGAACATCGGGTCTGTGCAAGTTGAAAATCAGAAACATATCTGCCGTCCAGCGACCCACGCCACGAATGGCGCACAGGTCCGCAATAACGGCTTCGTCAGACAGGGACTGCCATGCCTGGGGGTCGATTTTACGAGCATCAAAGTGAGTCGCCAAATCAACAATATATTCGGCCTTGCGTTTGGGCAAACCCAAACCATGCAAGGCCTCGTAACCCAGTTCCAGAATCAGTTCGGGCGAGAGCGCCTGACCGCAACCGTCCAGCAGCTTGCGCCACAGCTGGTCGGCCGTACGCGAGGCCAGTTGCTGGCCCACGATGGAACGCACCAAGGTGGTGAAAGCTGGAGCCTGATGTTGCAGCCAGTAGTCGCCATGCTGGGGGATGAGCTTGCGCAAGATACGATCGCGCTTCATCAGCTGGGCGCACGCGTCGTCCCAGTAATCAGGTTTGCCCACCAAACGAACTTGCGGGCCGGATTGAACGCCGCTTAGGCCCTGCGCCATTGTGTTGCTCCACCTGGCCGATCTTCAAGCTCAACGCCCTGCTCTTTAAGCTGCTCACGGATGGCGTCGGCGCGGGCAAAGTCGCGGTTCTGTTTGGCCTGGCCGCGTTCAGCCAGCAGTTCGTCAATCTGGGCGTCGCTCAGGGAGTCGGCACCGGCCACGCTGGCCGCCTGACCAAAGCGTGTGCTGGCGCGCCAGTAGACGGCAGGGTCCACTTGCAAAAGACCAATCACGCCACCCAGAGCGCGCATCAGGCCAGCGGCCTGTGCATCCTTGTCGCGGTTGGCCTGGCCAGCCAGTTCGAACAGAACGGCAATGGCACCAGCAGTATTGAAATCGTCGTTCATGGCTTCGGCAAACGCCAAAGCGGGACCTTGAGTCCAATCAATCTGGACGTCGGCGGCAGGAACGTGTTGCAGGGTCTGGTACAGACGATCCAGAGCCTGCTGGGCATCGCGCAGATTGTCCGGCGCGTAGTTTTGCAGGCTGCGGTAATGGTTGCGCACAATAAAGAAGCGCAGCATTTCAGCTTCACGCGGATTGGCGATGTAGCTGCTTTCTTCGTCGGCCAGACCTTCAGGCGCCACGGTATCGCGGATGCGACGGAAGTTGCCCAGGGACTTGGACATTTTCTCCGAGTCCACCATCAGGGGACCGCAGTGCATCCAGACATTGGCCAGTTGGCCGCCAAAGGCGCCTTCTGTTTGGGCAATTTCGTTTTCGTGGTGGGGGAACTTCAAGTCCGGGCCACCACCGTGAATATCCAGAGGCAGACCCAGCAGTGCCTTGCTCATGGCCGAGCACTCGATGTGCCAGCCTGGACGGCCCAGGCCGTAAGAGGATTCCCATTTGGATTCGGCGGGTTCGTCTTCTTTAGCCGACTTCCACAACACAAAATCCAGAGGGTCGCGCTTGGCCGAGTTCAGGGCAACACGCTCACCGGCGCGCAGATCGTCCAGAGAGCGGCCCGACAGCTTGCCGTAGCCGGGGAACTGACGCACGGCGTAGTTCACATCACCGTCTTCGGACTGATAGGCCAGGCCGTTTTCTTCCAGCTTCGCAATAATGCCCAGCATATCGGGCACGTGCTGCGTGGCGCGCGGCTCCGAATCGGGGCTTTGCACACCCAGGGCTTTTTCGTCGGCATGCATGGCAGCAATATAGAAGTCCGTCACCTGGGACATCAGTTGCTTGCGCTCGACGGCACGGCGGATGATCTTGTCATCAATATCGGTAATGTTGCGCACATAGGAGACGCGGTAGCCGCTTGCTCGCAACCAGCGCTGCACGATGTCAAAGCTGACCAGCATACGAGCGTGTCCCAGGTGACAGAAGTCGTACACCGTCATGCCACAGACGTACATACGTACGTGGCCCGGTTCAACCGGAGAAAACACCTCTTTAGAGCGTGACAACGAGTTATAAATGCGCAACATGGCCTGTAATCGTCATAAAATCGGAACCTTGTGCCAGAACAATTGCCCTTGGCTGAGGTTCCGTATTTCCCGCCCGGCAAGAGGCAAGGTTAGAATGATGGTCAATAAGTATAGCAAGCAGACCTCGTTAAAGGCAGCAATCTACCAACCTTCCTGGTCTTCAAGCCAGATTTTATAGGCGCCCCCTCTGTGTTCAGTACACCTAGACGGACTCGGTTTCTCGCTCCTTGCACCCTGGCCCTTTTGCTGGCCCTGGGTCAAAACGTGAGCGCCCAATCCCTGCCCGATTTGCCCCCACCCAGTGCGCGGGTGAACGATCCCTTGCTGGATATTGCCCCCGAACCTGAACGTGGCTGGAAGGGTCTGGCCCGTGCTCTGGACGTGCTCGCCCCCGGCGTTGATACCGCCCTGCCCCTGAGCGCGGCCGAAGTCAGCCAGCGCATCAGCACCCTGATTGCCCAGGGCCGTCATGCCGACGCCTTGCAGGCCATCGAAAAGCAGTTGGAGCAGCGCAAGGACCGTGGCGAACCCGGTGCCAATGTGCAACTGCTGTTCCTGAAAGCACGCGCCCTGTCGGCCAGTGGTGACCACAATGGCGCCATCAGCCTCTACCAGAACATGACCACCTATTACCCGGAGCTGCCCGAGCCCTGGAATAATCTGGCGGCCGAGTACATTGCGCAAGACAAGCTGGACCTGGCCCTGGAAGCCCTGAAAATGGCTTTGACCGCCGATCCATCCTACGCACTGGCCCGCGCCAACATGGGTGAAGTCCAACTGATGCTGGCCAATGACACCTACCGTCAGGCTGCCGCCAGTGGTGTGCCCAAAGCAGCCCAGCGTGCGCAACAAACTGGCCAAATTCTGCAACAATAAGATTTTTCCTTGACTGGGTTGTCCCTATCTTATGTTTGCAAGCACATTTCAATGGTGTGATCAGGCTCGCAGCTTGCGCACCCTGCTTATTGCTGCCTGTATGGCTATGCCTATGATGAGCAGTCCGGCTATGGCAGCAGATTCTTCCACTTCTTCTGAAGGCACTTCTATGAGCACCTCTCCACGCGTCCAACTGCAGACGAACCAGGGCACCATCCTGATCGAACTGAACGCAGAAAAAGCCCCCAACACCGTGGCCAACTTTGTGGACTACGTGTCCAGCGGTTTTTACGACGGCACCGTGTTTCACCGTGTGATCAACAACTTCATGATCCAGGGCGGCGGCTTTGAGGCCGACATGAAGCAAAAAGCGACCAACGCGCCTGTCAAGAACGAAGCCGACAACGGTTTGAAGAACGACAAGTACACCCTGGCCATGGCTCGCACCTCCGACCCGCACTCGGCTACGGCTCAGTTCTTCATCAACGTGGCTGACAACGACTTCCTGAACTTCACCGCTCCTACCGCCAATGGCTGGGGCTACGCCGTATTTGGCCGCGTGATCGAAGGCATGGACGTGGTCGACAAAATCAAGACCGTGCGCACCGGCAACAAGGGCTTCCACCAAGACGTGCCCGTTGAGGACGTCATTCTGGAAAAAGCCACGCTTGTCGACTAAGCTCACGCTGACGGGCACTATCTGGATTGCCGCGGACCTGCACCTGGGTCCGGACAATCCAGACACCGTCCAGGATTTTCTGCAGTTTCTGCACTCCGCCCAGCATCAAGCTCATGCCTTGATCCTGGGCGGTGATATTTTCAATGCCTGGATTGGTGACGATCAAATTGCCCACCCTGCTCCCTGGCTTGCTCAAGTCAGTGAGGCGCTGCGCACCTTTGCGCAGCAGCACCCGTTATATCTGATGCGCGGCAATCGCGACTTTCTGCTGGGCAAGACCTACGCCCGCCATGTCCACGCCACGCTCCTGCCGGATCAAGTGATCCTGGATACCTCGGCCGGTTTGATTCTGATGTCACACGGCGATGAGTATTGTCTGGACGATCTGGCCTATCAACGCTTTCGCTATTGGGTACGCAAACCCTGGCTGCAAAAACTGTATCTGGCTTGCCCATTGAGCCTGCGCCAGCGCATTGCCGACTCGGCCCGTGCGGGCAGCCAGCGCGGCAAGCAATACAAGTCCAAAGAGATTATGGATGTGCAGCCTGCGGCTATTGTGGCAGCCTGCGAGGCACATCCCGTGCACGCCATGGTGCATGGCCATACCCATAGACCGGCGGTGCATGATATTCCTGGCTTTGAGCCGATGCGCCGTTGGGTACTGCCGGATTGGGATGCCGAATCTGACAACGCCAAACGTGGCGGTTATATCAGCATTCAAGGCTCCGACTTGTGCCTGCATCAATGGGACCAGCCGGACCAGTGCCAGACACTGAAGGCGGGCTGAAGCAATACCCACTTGCGTTCGTGGCTCCTGCTGCAGGTTTTGCGCACTTTGCGCAAATTTCTCCCTTATTTTCAATACATTGCAGTTCATTGCCTCTGTGACGACACACAGCAAGCGGAAACTGGCGCGACCTTGTCACCGATAAACGACAAAGGGTCGTCTTGCTCCAGAACTGAAAAAAGCACATTAAACGCCGACCCAATTTCCGCTGCCATTTGATAAACAGGGAAAAAACACCAGCATCCCCCCAGTAAAAAGAAAAACTTTCCGGAAATAAATATTGTTCAAAAAAACAAAAATAAAAATCCCCGGAGAAATTCCCGACATAAAAATCAACGCTCACCCCCATTTATAAAAACAATAAAGGTTTCATTAAAAAATAAGCTGTATATCATCGATAAAACAGCAACTTATGAAAAACCATTACAAATTATGACAATGGGGGGATAGGATGCGAAAACAATTAGCAACTGTGCCGTTTCTGTTACTCAGCGGCAGCGTGACGGCATTTGCCGCCGATTGCACAGTATCGGGAAATACTGTCAATTGCGGACCGGGGGAAGTCTATGTGCCCGCGAACCACGGCGGCAAGCCATTGCAGGACTACGCCACGGTGACATTTCACCGTACTGCCGCCAATACCCATGGCTACGCCCAGTTCTCCAACCAGATTGTTTTTCAGGACGTGTTCATCACGGTAGAGGGCAGCCAAAGCGATGGTGTCACCGTACGCAACTGGGGGCCACAGGTCGATTTCAATAATCTGAGCATTCGTGCTTCCGGCATCAGCGGGGACGGCATCAACGTAGGGCGCGACAACTCCAATGGACAAGTACGAGTCCATCAAAACGCCACCATCGAATCCGTGCAAGGCATAGGCGTACGGGCGGTTGCCTCGGAACAGGACGACAAAGCGCACATCATCACCTTCAATGGCAACTCCACCATCAAGACTTACGGAAACGGTGGAAATGATGCTGGCCATGCCGTTTTTGCAGGCACCCAATCCAAAGGCTGTGGCCCGTTCGGACTACCGTTTTTTGACTGCAAGGCCAACGGCAGAGCCGAAGTCAATCTACTGGGTGATAGCGACAAGCTGCACACGATAAGCACTGAAGGCGTCGCCGCCCACGGCCTGTATGCCTCCGGAAAAGGCACTATTGTTGCCAACAATATTCAGGTCCAGACCCAGGCCGACAATGCCCACGGGCTGGCGGTCAACCGGATCAATGACCGCTTCTACTACAAATCAAACGACCAGGGCAGCCAGGACTATGCCGGCAATATAGAGTTGCGCGGCAATGTCGCCGTAACCGTCCAAGGAGCCAATGCCTACGCGTTTCATGCAGATAGCGGCTCGGAACTGTCCGGGCAGGACTCGGAAGGCAAGGTCGCCTCGATCCGCTCTTTTGACAGCTCGTTAGGCACAGTTGTCGCTGACAAGGTCTATTTGGTTCAGGGCAATATGCTGGCGACCCGTTCCGGGCTGATTGATCTGCACATGGGCAATGGCAGCCAATTCACTGGCACCAGCGCTATCGACCAAAACGGTGTACTGAATCTGCAACTGGCTGGCCCCAACAGCAGTTGGGCCATGACGGGCGATTCCAGCCTTTCCAGCTTGACTCTGGCCGATGGCGCTCGTTTGCGGCCTCAGAACGCCAACTCCCCTGCCCCCGGCAATCACACGCTGACAGGCACAGTAAACAGTCAAAAAGGGATTATCGATTTAAGCCAGAACGCGCTTGCGGGAGACACCCTGACGATTGATGGCGACTATATCGGGGACCAGGGCCAGATTCTGATCAATAGCGTTTTGCAGGACGACCAATCTGTCACCGATAAATTAATCATCACCGGCAACGCTAGCGGCGAGAGCAGCTTGCGCGTGACCAATCTGGGCGGCACTGGTGCACAGACAGCCCAGGGCATACGTGTGATTGAGGTACAGGGTCAATCCGGTGCCAACTTCACCCTGGAGGGGGACTACCTCCACCAAGGCGAGCAATCCGTGGTCGCGGGAGCCTATGCCTACAAGCTGCGTAAAGGACAAGTGGCCAATGCGGAAGGCGACTGGTTTTTACGCTCCGAACTGAAAGCCATCGACCCCGGACCAGGCCCAGGTCCTGACCCGGATCCAGATCCAGACCCACAGCCTCTCTACAATGCAGGCGCTCCCATCAATGAAGTCTATCCTCAGCTTTTGCTGTCCCTGAATACGCTGCCAACCTTGCAGCAGCGTCTGGGCCAGCGCTACTGGAGCCTGACCGACAGCACATTACAAGGCACAGCCAGTTTCTCCGACGATGCAAGTCCCCGTGCACTGAATGGCACCTGGCTGCGTGTCGAAGGCGAGCACAGCAAGATGAAGCCGCGTCAATCCACCACGGATTCCCGCTACGACATGGATACCTTCAAGCTGCAACTGGGTCTGGACAGAGTCGTCAAAGAAACCGCCTCGGGCCGTTTGCTGGCGGGCGCCAGTTTCTTGTATGGCCATGGCAAGGCAGATGTGTCCTCTCCCCACGGGGACGGCAACATCAAGACCGACGGTTATGGCCTTGCGGCCAGCCTGACCTGGTTTGCTCAGCAAGGTTTTTATGTGGACGGGCAAGCTCAGTACAACTGGTTCGATAGCAAGCTGCATTCCTCTCTGGCTGGCAAGGACCTGGCCAATGGCAAGAACAAAGGCAAGGGCTATGCCTTGTCCCTGGAGGCCGGACAAAAGCTGGCCTTGAGCGAACGCTGGTCTCTGACACCCCAGGCGCAGGTGCAATACAACAAGGTGGATTTTGATGATTTCACCACGCAATGGAGCAGCGGCAACTCCGAGGTCTCCCTGAAAAAGGGCGAGAGTGTCCGAGCCCGTCTGGGTGTGAGCATCGACTTCCAGGACACAGGAGAAAACCGCCAAGGCCAACGCACGCACTCCAACTTTTACGGCATTCTGAATCTGTATAACGAGTTCTCTGGCAAAACCAAGGTACGAGTCAGCGGCACCGACCTGAGCCATCAGCAAGAAAGGCTGTGGGCCAGCCTGGGAGTAGGTGGAGCCTATAGCTGGGACAACAACAAATACGCCATCTATGGGGAAGGCTCGGTGAACTCCAGCGTGAAGCACTTTGGTGATAGCTACGGCTACAAGGGCACGCTAGGTTTCCGATTCAGGTGGTAGAGGGAACAAAACACTTGCTGGTCTGCGGATTGCCTTACAAGTCCCATCAGACACCAGGTTCACGTCCAATAAAAAACCCCAGCATCTTGATGCTGGGGTTTTTCATATAGCGGGACCGCTTTATCGAAGCAATCTTTAGACCATCAGCCAGACAAACAGCACCGCGCCCAGCGCAATGCGATACCAGGCAAAGGGACGATAGGTGCGGCTGGATACAAAACGCAGCACGGCTTTCACCAGGAACAGCGCGCTAAAGAACGCCGCGATAAAGCCCACAATAATTGCGGTGCCTTGATCGGCACTCAAGGATGCACCGTTGCGATACAGATCATAGACCGTGGCGGCCAGCATGGTTGGCATGGCCAGGAAGAAAGAAAACTCCGTGGCGGTCTTGCGCTGAATACCGGCCAGCATGCCACCAATAATCGTCGCCCCCGAACGCGAAGTACCTGGCACCATGGCAATGCACTGGGCAAAACCAACAACCAGAGCCTGCTTCCAGGTGATCTCTTCCAGGGCAAAGGCCGTGGCCTTTTGCGAGGTAGCGGTTTCACCCTGATCCAGCTCGGAGCTGTTCTTCGCGTACTGCGGCTTGCGCTCTACCCACAGCATCAGCAAACCACCCAGCACCAGCGTGAACACAAATACAATCTGGTGATGGAACAAGGCTTTGACGTACTGAATCGTCAAGGCACCGATGACGGCAGCAGGCAAAAACGCGATCAGCAGATTGCGCGTGAACATCATTTCGGTGCGGTCACCGCGCAAGGTACCCATGATCAGCTGAATCAGACGGGCGCGGAAAATCCATACCACGGCCAGAATCGAACCAAACTGAATAACGACCTCGAACACCTTGGCATCGCCGGAGGAAAAATCAATCCAGGAACCCAGGATCAGCAAGTGCGCCGTGCTGGAAACCGGAATAAATTCCGTGATGCCCTCAACAATCCCCAGGAACAGGGCTTTCAACAAATAGAGAGTTTGCTCAGTCATGTTGTGCGAATCAAAGCCAATAAAAATTAAGACGCCAGAAATGGATCGATTTGTTCATCATCATGGGGCACGCGCTCCAGGCTGACCTGGGAAATGCGACGCCCTTCCAGCTCTTCCACCTTGAAGCGATACACCGCATCGCTTTGCTCAAGAACACACACATCGCCCACCTTGGGCAACTGACCAAAACGCGTCAGCAGATAACCGGCCAAGGTGGCATATTCTTCCTCTTCATCCACCAGACCATCCACGCCCAGCATCTGTTCCAGATGATGCAAGTCCGTGGAGCCATCCAATAGCCAATGGTCCTGGGATTCCTGAACAATATCGGGTGTCTCGTCCTCGCTGGGGAAGTCGCCCGCAATCGCCTCGAAAATATCCAAAGGCGTTACCAGCCCTTCAATGGTTCCGAACTCGTCCGTCACCATAACCAGTTGCCCACGGCTTTGCTTGATGGTTTCCATCAGGTCCAGAATCCCGA
Source organism: Alcaligenes faecalis (assembly GCF_009497775.1). Lineage (NCBI taxonomy): Bacteria > Pseudomonadati > Pseudomonadota > Betaproteobacteria > Burkholderiales > Alcaligenaceae > Alcaligenes > Alcaligenes faecalis. The sequence continues at coordinate 1,057,948 of NZ_CP031012.1, read as the reverse complement.
TGGACTCATACACAAAAACCGGCTGACGCAATTGGTCCACACGGATATGACCATGAATCAGCAGGTCTGCCAGTAACTCTTTGCTTCGACCAATGCCAATAACCTCATCGAGCGAGCCGCGACACACGGGCACCATGCTATGGGGTTCATATGTCATTTTTTCGCGCAGGACTTCAGGATCGTCCTGAACATTCACCCAGGTAATCGCATTGCGTGGCGTCATCACCGAATGCACGGTGCGCTCGGACAGGGTCAGCACGCCACTGACCATATTGCGCTCTTCCTGACCGAACACCATTTGTGCTGCCCCACCGGGCAGATCCGGCCCGATTGTCGTTTCACCAGAGGCAGGACGCTTGCCCAACATGCGCAGAACGGCCTCGGCGGTACGCTCACGCATGGGGCGGCCAGCTTGCAAGAGACGCAGCTTGCGGCGCGCCAGCTGGTTGAACATTTCGATCAGGATGGAGAAGGAAATGGCCGCATACAGGTAACCCTTGGGTACATGTACGCCAAAGCCTTCGACCAGCAGGGAAAAACCGATCATCAACAAAAAGCCCAGGCACAGGATCACCACCGTGGGTCGGCTGTTGATGTAAATGGTCAGCGGTTTGGAGGCCACCAGCATGATGCCAATGGCAATAACCACAGCGGCCATCATGATGGGCAAGTGCTCGACCATGCCAACGGCAGTAATCACCGCATCAATGGAGAACACGGCATCCAGCACCACGATCTGCGCCACGATGACCCAGAAACTGGCATACATGCGCGATCCCGAGGCATGGGCACTGCGGTTTTCAATGCGCTCGTGCAGTTCCAGCGTGCCTTTGAACAGCAGAAAGAAGCCGCCCACGATCATGATCAGGTCGCGGCCCGAGAAATCCAGGCCCAGCACCGAGAGCAAAGGATCGGTCAGCTGCACCAGGAAGGACATGACCGTCAGCAGGCCAAGACGCATCAGCAAGGCCAGTGACAGGCCCAGCACACGAGCCCGGTCGCGCTGCGCCGGAGGCAGCTTGTCGACCAAAATTGCAATGAACACCAGGTTATCGATGCCCAGCACAATTTCCAGAACTACCAGTGTGAGTAACCCAACCCAGGCGGTCGGGTCCATCAACCACTCCATCTCAGCTCCTTGGCGCTGTGATTAAAAGAACACCCCGGCAATGCCGGGGTCTAGGTTCTTAATCTTGCAGGTGCGACAGCATCTGAATAAAGATCTTCGGGCTGGCGGCAATGACGTTGCCAGTTTCTTTCCAGGTTTGCTCACCTTCAAAGTCACCCACCAGACCACCGGCTTCGGTCACCAGCAAGGTGCCGGCAGCCAGATCCCAGGGTTGCAGGTTGACGGCGCAGAAACCATCCAGACGACCGGCGGCCACATAAGCCAGATCCAAAACCGTTGCACCCACGCGACGCACGGCGGCACATTCGGCCAGCATATCGGCAAATGGGGAGGTGGGTTTCACGCCTGCACCCGAATCCGGCACGTGCGCACCGATCAAGGCATCGTGGTAACGGGTCTGGCCCGACACACGAATACGACGGTCGTTCAGGAAGGCGCCACCGCCACGGCTGGCCGTGAACATTTCATTACGGTTGGTGTCGTAAATAACGGCATGGGCAGCCTGGCCACGGTGCATCAGGGCAATCGAAATCGCATAGCACGGGAAGCCGTGAATAAAGTTGGTGGTGCCATCCAGCGGATCAATGACCCACTGGTATTCAGGAGTGCCTTCGCCTGCGGGTTCCAACGGTGGACGCTCGCCCGTTTCCTCTCCGATAAAGCCGTGATCGGGGTAGGCTTCGCTCAACACTTCAATGATGGCTTCCTCTGCTGCGCGATCCACTTCCGTGACATAATCTTTAGGGCCTTTACGCGCAACCGACAGGTGCTGGAGGTCTAGACTGGCGCGAGAGATAATGGTGCCGGCACGGCGAGCCGCCTTGATGGCGGTATTGAGCATCGGGTGCATGGAAATTCCGTTTTTTTAACAATAATTGAGCCTGCCTGGCGTGCCCTGTTGCAGGGCAAAATCGCGTGAGCAGACACAGGAAGCGTAGCTTCAAAGTAGCTATTTTAAATGACTCAGACGCAAGCATCGGCATTTGATGATAATTTTCACCGGGTTCGCTTCATTATGGTGCAACCCAGCCACCCTGGAAACGTGGGCGCAGCAGCGCGAGCGATCAAAACCATGGGCTTTGGCGACTTATGTCTGGTCGACCCGCTAGACCCGGACGTTGCACAAAACCCTCAGGCAATCTCGCTGGCCAGCGGTGCCGTGGACGTTTTGGAGCAGGCAACGATTGTTCCCACCCTGGCGCATGCGCTGGAACCCGTCACCCTGGCTTTTGCCCTGACGGCCCGCCCCCGCTACCTGGGACCACCGGCCGCCGATATACGCCAGACAGCCGAACTGAGCCGTGAACATCTGCGCCAGCACGCCGGAACCGTCGCCATTGTGCTGGGTACCGAGCGCGTGGGCCTGACCAATGATCACATCAGCCAGTGCCAGTATGTGTGCCATATTCCGGCCAATCCTGAATACAGCTCCCTGAATGTCGCCCAGGCTTTGCAACTGGCCGCCTGGGAATTGCGCTACGCCCTGCTGGCTGAAAGCGGTGCCAACCTGTTGCCCAATACCGATGGCAAGGCAGACCCTGGCAAGGAGCTGGCTCCCCAGGCCAAGGTGCAAGCCTTGCTGCAACACTGGGAACAGGCCATTGAAAGCGTCAAATTCCTGGACCCCAAGCATCCCAAGAAACTGGTGCCCCGCATGCAGCACCTGTTCGGGCGTGCCCAGCTTAGTCTGGATGAAGTGGATATGTTGCGCGGCCTGTGTACCGCCATGATCAAGACCGCCAAAACAGCGGGCCACCCCATCCCCGAACAGCGTAAAGACGAATCGGCTGGCCCGGAACATCGCTAAAACCCGCATTCAAACGCTCTGCCCCGCTTGCCCGCTGCACCCAGCGGGCATCGTCTTTTATGAGCGATCGCACAGTGGACACTTTCTTGGCTGGCGTATATTCTTACTGAGTTACTTTTTCGGTAAGCAATAGCTGTTTTCAAGCATGAACACTCCCGAGACCGTAGAACCGCAGGATCAGGCCGGGCCGCGTACCTTGCAACGCGGCCTGCTGGTGCTCAAGACTTTGCAGAATCATCAAGGCAAAGGGCTGAGCGTCACTGACCTGTCGCGTGCCACGCAACTACAGCGCCCCACCATCTACCGGCTGCTGGCCGCCCTGATCGATCACGGCCTGGTGCAGAACAGCAGCCATAGCCGTCGCTACAGCGCCACGCGCCAAGATCAGGGCCTGTTTGGACTGGACCCGCGTGTCACCATCATGCAGCCCATCATGCAGGAGCTGGCCCAGCTTACTGGCGATGCGGTCTTTCTGGTGGGCCGCGATGGCGACGACTCCATCAGCCTGTGGCGCGAAATCGGCCCCTACCCGGTACAGATTCTGGCGACCTATGTGGGCAAGCGTCAGCCTTTGGGCGTAGGTTCCGGTGGCATGGCCTATCTGGCTACCCTTGGGGATGAAGCGATCGAGCAGATTATCGAGCGCAACGCCAATCAGCTGGACCAGTACGGCGGCATGACCCAGCGCGAGATGCGCCAGCTGGTCACCAACACCCGCATTCGAGGCTACTCGGTTGTAGGCAATTACGCCGTGCGCGGTGCCTTGGGTGTGGGCTGCGCCCTGTGCGACCACAAAGGCCGCCCCATTCTGGCCATGAGTGTCACAGCCATTACCGAACGCATGCCAGCGCCCCGTCAAAAGGAAATTGCCGGTTTGCTGCGCGATGCACTGGATTCAGTAGCCGACAAGTTTTAGGTCCGGGTGGGTTTCTCCGTCTGAACGGTGCCGGGACCGTTAAAACCCTCATCAGCACACAGCGCTCCCTGTGTGCTTTTTTATTGCTTTTTTTATTTCCAACCTTATTCCCTCTGCCCCATTCAAACTGATCCTCTAATCAGTTCGTTTTAGCTAAATATCCCCTTCTCTCAAAAAACAGCCGGTTTTATATCGAAAGCCGCTTGTCGCCGCGCGCCCCCGCCCTTTTCTCCCTAGGGTTAACACGTCATCGTTTCGCCGCGCGTAAATAAAACGACATTTGCTTTATTGATCCACGCACTCGCCTGTCGCTATCTTGTGGGCACAACGATAAGCCCCCTAAGGGGCACACCAAAAAAAAGGAAGGCGAGATACAGGCAACAGTCATTACCGAGGAGTACGCGCTAGCGGGACTGTGTATCCAGCATCCAAATCCATAAGCCGACCCACTAGCCAGGTCGGGGAGACAAAAACAAGGATAAGTTCATCATGAACACCACTGCTACCATCTCGGCCAAACCCAGGCCAAACTTGCTGACCCGCTTTACCAACATCTGCGTGCGTTACGTAGAAAAGTGGATGCCGGACCCGTATCTGTTCGCCGTCATCCTGAGCTTGCTGGTTGTAGGACTGATTGCCCTGTTTGTTGATGGCGCCACCCCCGGAGGAATGGTGGATGCCTGGTATCGCGGGGTGTGGGGACCCAAAAGCATTTTCACCTTTGCCCTGCAAATGGTGCTGATTCTGGTGACGGGCTACACCCTGGCCGAAGCTCCACCCCTGAAACGCGCCATCATCTGGTTGGCTTCCCGTGCCCGCACACAGGTTGAAGGTGCCCTGCTGTGCTTTGCCGTGGGCGCGATCTTTTGCCTGCTGAACTGGGGCCTGGGTCTGGTGGCCGGTGCCCTGGTTGCACGCCAGGTTGCCCGCCGTCTGCCCAATGTGCACTTTGGCTATCTGATTGCCTCGGGCTATATGGGTTACCTGCTCTGGACTCAAGGTTTGTCCAGCTCGATTGCCCTGGCCAATACCGATCCCAACAGCCCCATCAACGTCATCCATCAACTGACCAGCATGACGGTGCCGTTCAGTCTGACGATTTTCCAGCCCTATAGCTGGATTCCAGTCGTGGCCCTGATCATCCTGCTGTTCCTGACGATCTGGCGCATGGAGCCTGACTACGCCCTGCCGCCCGACCCGGCCGTCTTTGCGGACATTGAAAAAGACCTGCCCAAAACCAAGCCCAGCACTCCGGCCGAAAAGCTGGAAAACCTGTGGATTCTGAATGTGCTGTTCTTTGCCGCGGGTATGTACTACTTCGTGCGCAGCGGTTTTGCGCTGAACATCTCATCCATGATCATGCTGTTCACCGTCACCGGTGCCCTGCTGCACTGGACCCCTATCCGCTTTATCAAGTCCTTTGTCGAGTCCGCCAAAACGGCAGGCCCGCTGATTCTGCAGTACCCACTGTACGGCGGCATCATGGGCTTGCTGGCCTATATCCCCATGGAAGGCGGCCGCGCACTGGAAGAGATCCTGTCCTCCGCGCTGGTCACCGGGGCCAATGAATACACCCTGCCCTTCCTGACCTTTATCGCCTCCATCATCATCTCGCTGTTTGTGCCTTCCGGTGGCGGACACTGGGGTGTGCAAGGCCCCATCGCCGTGCAATCGGCCCTGGCCATTGGTCAGGACAGCCCCGCCTATCTGGGCCTGATGTCCATGGCCGTGGCTTTTGGTGAGGCGGTGGCCAATATGATCCAGCCCTTCTGGCTGCTGCCCGTGCTGGCCATTGCGCGCCTGAATGTACGACAGGTCATGGGCTTTACCGTCGTGGCCTTTCTGATTGGCACCGTCATTTTGACGATTGCTATTCTTATTGCACCCTTCACGCTCTAAGGACTTGTCATGTCTGTGAATGATTTCGCTACCCGAAACACGACATCCAGCCAGGAGGCGGCAGAAGCGGCGATTGCCCGCTACGAGCAAACCGAGGATCTGATTCAGGCCTTTGCCCATCTGGACAAGGAGCAAGTACGGCGTGTTGCCCAGGAACAGGAGAACAACACCGGCCCCTTGAAGGGGCTGGTCATCGGCATCAAGGATTTGATCAATACGGCGGACGCTCCGGCCACCTATGGCTCGCCTATTTATCGCGATAACCGCCCCACGCAGGACGCCGCCATTGTGCAGGCCCTGCGTGCGGCCGGTGCCGTGCCTTTTGGCAAAACCGTCACCACGGAATTTGCCTTGTTCAGCCCGCCCAAGACCCGCAACCCCTGGAATCTGGAGCACACACCGGGCGGCTCGTCGTCAGGCTCGGCCGCCGCCGTAGCCGCCAATGTGGTTCCGGTGGCCTTGGGCACGCAGACAGCGGGGTCCGTGGTACGCCCCGCCACCTTCTGCGGAATTTATGGCTTCAAGCCCAGCTTTGGTGCCTTGCCCAGCAGCGGGCTGAAAACCATCAGCCCCTCTTTGGACACCCTGGGAATCTTGGGCCAGCGTCTGGAGGATGTGCGCCGTGTCTTCAATGCACTGCGCAGCACCCCGGAAGTATCACAAGTCCTGCTGCAAGCTCCTTTGCGCCTGAGCTTTTTACACACGCCCTGGTGGGAGGATATTGCCGAGGATCTGCGTGATCGGCTGGAAGCGAGCATCAGCCACCTGAAAACGGATGACGGCCAGTTTGAAGTTCAGCTTAGCGACAAGGACAACTTGTTTGGCGAACTGACCCACGCGCAGCAAGCCGTCATGGGGGCTGAAGTGCTGGCCCATTTAAGCCATGAACGCCAGCAGCACCTGGAACTGCTCTCGCCTGCCTTGCAGACCTATCTGGACAAGTGCGCGCAGACACAACCAGCCGAACTGATCCAGGCCCAAGGTCTGATCAATCAGGTCAAGCGCCATCCCGAGCTGATCTTCGGGGACGCGGACCTGATCCTGAGCGCAGCCGCCTTGGGCGAGGCCCCCACACGCGACACCACGGGCGATCCGGTGCTGTGTCGTGCCTGGACGGCGCTGGGCACTCCATGCATCAACTTGCCCATCGGCTTTGGCAAGCACGGGCTTCCTTTGGGACTGCAAGTGGCCGCCCGCCCCGGCCAGGACGACCTGCTGCTGGAAGCGGCCACCCGCATTGCCCATCGCCTGGGCACATTAACTATCGCGCTGCCTGAACTCCGATCCTGAAGGGTCAGGCAGCTTATTTAACGGATCACATCGACAGAGGTATCACAGGGAAACCCAATGACGGACAGCAACTGGAATCTTAAGAATCAAGCCCGCCAGCAAAGACTGCAACGTGCCAGCCGCGCACTGGGAGACTCTTTGCAAGGCAAAATATGCAGCACGGATAAAGCCAGCGCCTTGCTGGAAGCCATATTACAAGTAGGAGATCGAGTATGTCTGGAAGGCAATAACCAGAAGCAGGCCGACTTTCTGGCCGACGCCCTGGTAGGAGTCGACCCAGCGCAGATTCATGACCTGCACATGGTGCAATCCGTGCTGGCTTTGCCCCAGCATCTGGATGTGTTTGAAAAAGGCATCGCCAATCGCCTGGACTTCAGCTTTTCCGGCCCGCAAGGTGCGCGCCTGGCCAGGCTGGCCTCGGCAGGACGGCTGAACATCGGTGCCATTCATACCTATCTGGAGTTGTTTGCCCGTTACTTTGTAGACTTGACCCCGAATGTCGCGCTCATCGCGGCCCAGGCCGCCGATGAGCACGGCAATCTGTACACCGGCCCCAATACTGAGGACACCCCGGCCATTGTGGAAGCCACCGCATTTTCCGGCGGCATTGTCATCGCCCAGGTCAACGAGCTGGTCGATAGCAAGACCACCCGCCTGCCACGCGTGGACATTCCCGCCGACTGGGTGAACTTCGTGGTGCCTGCTCCACGCCCCCACTTTATTGAACCGCTGTTTACCCGCGACCCTGCCCAGATCAGCGAAATCCAGGTCTTGATGGCCATGATGGCCATCAAAGGCATCTACGCAGAATACGGCGTGCAACGCCTGAATCACGGTATCGGTTTTGATACCGCCGCCATTGAATTGCTGCTGCCCACTTACGGGGAGTCACTGGGCCTGAAAGGCAAGATTTGCCAGCACTGGGCCCTGAACCCTCACCCCGCCCTGATCCCGGCCATTGAAGCCGGTTGGGTGCAATCGGTGCACTCCTTCGGCTCCGAGCTGGGCATGGAAAACTATCTGCGTGCCCGTTCCGATGTGTTCTTCACCGGCCCGGATGGCAGCATGCGCAGCAACCGCGCTTTTTGTCAGGCAGCAGGCCACTATGCCTGCGATCTGTTCATTGGCTCCACCTTGCAGATCGACCTGCATGGCAATAGCTCCACCGCCACGCTGGGCCGCATTGCCGGTTTTGGTGGCGCCCCCAATATGGGCGCGGATGCACGCGGTCGTCGCCACGCCAGCCCGGCCTGGTTGAAGGCCGGTCAACAAGCCCGCCAAGGTCGTCAGGGCGCAGCCGGTACACCGCGTGGTCAGAAGCTGGTGGTGCAAATCGTGGAAACCTTCCGCGAACACATGACCCCCGCTTTTGTGGACACTCTGGATGCCTGGACCCTGCAAGAGCAGACCGGCATGGATCTGCCTCCCATCATGGTGTACGGCGACGATGTCACCCACATCCTGACTGAAGAAGGCATCGCCAATCTCTTGCTGTGCCGTACCGACGAAGAACGCGAGCAAGCCATACGCGGCGTTGCGGGCTACACACAAGTAGGTCTGGGCCGAGATGCGCGCATGGTGGAGAACCTGCGCGATCGCGGCATCATCCGTCGCCCTCAGGATCTGGGCATAGACCCACGTCAGGCCACACGCAATCTATTGGCCGCACGCAGCATGCGGGATCTGGTTCAAGCCTCCGGCGGGCTGTATCAACCCCCGGCACGCTTCCGTAACTGGTAAGAGCCCGCCACGCTATTTGCATTAGGAGATCACGATGACAAACATTCCTCACGGCCTGGAAACCCTGGCCTACAGTTTCAAGGGACAAGAGCCTATTGGCACCTTCCAGCCTGTGCTGGTTGGCGTGGTGGGTTCGGGCAATCTGGAAGTGCTGGCCGAGCCCAAGGACAGCCCCGAATGCACCATCCATATTCATACCTCGGCGCGCGGTTTCTCCACGATCTGGGATGCAGTGGTGCGGGACTTTCACCAGCGCCATCCGCTGGCCGGTATCCACTTCGACATCAACGATATGGGGGCCACCCCTGCCGTCGTCAGCCTGCGTCTGGACCAGGCCGCCAGCGAAGCACTGGCACGCAGCCAAGCACAAGGAACCCAGTCATGAGCAGTTATCTGGAATGTTCTGCCCGCCAGCGCGTCCAGGCTCTGTTTGACGCCAACAGCTTTCACGAATGGCTGCCCCCTGCCCAGCGCTTGAGCAGCCCTCACTTGGCCCAACTGGGTGTGCCCTCTTCCTTTGATGATGGTGTGGCCATCGGCCATGCCTTGCTGGAAGGGCAAACGGTTTATGTGGCCGCGCAAGAAGGCGAATTCATGGGTGGTGGTGTGGGTGAAGTCCACGGTGCCAAGCTGGTGGGACTGCTGCGCCGCGCCATGATCGAACGCCCTGCTGGCGTGGTGCTGCTGCTGGAGTCCGGTGGTGTGCGCTTGCACGAAGCCAATGCCGGTTTGATTGCCGTCTCCGAAGTGATGCGTGCCTTGCTGGATACGCGCAATGCCGGAGTGCCGGTAATTGCTTTGGTCGGCGGGCAAAACGGTTGCTTTGGTGGCATGGGCATTGTGGCCCGCTGCACCAACCACCTGATCATGAGTGACGTAGGCCGTCTGGCCATGTCCGGCCCGGAAGTGATTGAAGCCTCCCACGGGGTCGAAGAATACGACTCCAAGGATCGTGCTTTGGTCTGGCAAACCAGTGGCGGGAAACACCGCTGGCTGACCGCCGATTGCGATGACCTCGTGCCTGACACCGTGGCCGCTTTCCGCACCGCAGCCGTACAAGGTTTGAAAAACCCGGCCCGTGGCCCGGTCACCCTGGAAGAGCTGGAACAGGAACATCAGTTGCTGGCACAACGCGCGGCCCTGCTACCTGTGGAGCAATGGGATCACACCGAGAATCAGGCCCAGACCTTGTGGCAAGCGCTGGGACTGGAACAAAGCGATCAAGTCGGGCAGATGGACGCTGCAGCCGTCAAAGCATTACGCAGCCAGGAGGCGCTGTCATGAAATGGGAAACACTGGTGCAATCGCTGTTCGATACGCAGCACAGCATTACCGAACAGGATTTGTTCTTGCAGGGCCATGCCGAGTTTGATGGCCAGACCCTGGCCGTTATCGGCACCACCGAACACGCCCCCATCGGCGTGGCCCTGGCCTTGACCCAGGCACAGGCCGTGCTGGACACCATCAAGAACCATCCTGGCCGCAGCCTGCTGCTTTTGGTCGATACCCAAGGCCAGCAACTGCGCCGCCGCGATGAACTGCTGGGCATCAACCGCGCCATGGCTCACTTGGGCATGTGCCTGGATCTGGCTCGACGCAAAGGTCACAAGGTTATTGGGCTGGTGTATGACCAGGCCCTGTCCGGTGGTTTCATCACCTCCGGTCTGATTGCCGATGCCTGCTATGCCGTGCCCGAAGCCGAGATTCGCGTGATGCGTATCCCTGCCATGGCCCGCGTCACCAAGCTGCCCGAATCCATGCTGGAAGAACTGGCGCAATCCAATCCGGTTTTTGCACCCGGCGTAGGCAACTACGTGGCGATGGGTGGCATTCAATCTGTTTGGGACAGCAGTTCGCCAGAGCAACTGCGTGCATCCTTGCGTGCAGCGCTGGCCCAATCCAATGATCAGGACCGCCGCGCCAGCGATGGTGCCGAACGCGGTGGCCGCCGTCTGGCTGCCCAGATCATTGAACAGGTCTTGCAGGCATCCTGATGACAGCCCAACTGCCCGCTCGCCGTCACCACCTGATCACGCTGGACAGCCCAGCCTGGGATCAGGTGCTGGCTGATCTGGAGCCGACCAGCCACGCCCATCAGTGCCTGCGCAGATGGCAGGCCCGTGACTGGCCGCTGGTCGTCAGCCGTCAGCCGGGCGAACTGCGTAGCGGGCAGCTGCAAGTGGGCATTCCCTTGCCGACCGATTGGGGACGGCAAAGGCTGTCCCTGATCGTTCCCCAGGCGCGGAGCCTGGCCTGGGGCCGTTTCCCTCCCGCCCATGAAGCCCAAACCTTGCTGCCGGTTTCCTTGGCACAGGGCTGGCTGAGCTTATGCCAGCAGATGCAGGCACACAGCTGCACCGCTCAGGTTTATGGCAGTTATGGCTGGGAACTGATCACCGGACAAGGCTATGTGCGTGAAGGCTCGGACCTGGATTTGCTGCTACCCGTGCAGTGTGCCACGCAGGCCGATCGTCTGGTGCAGCTATTAAGTGCGGCCAGCGAATTGCCCGGTTTGCCCCGTCTGGATGGCGAGCTGCTGTTTCCGGATGACGCCGCCATCGCCTGGCGTGAATGGCAGCAATGGCGCAGCGGTGCCAGCAACAAAGTCATGATCAAACACACGCATGGTTTACGTATTCAGGCGCACTCGGACTGGCCCGAACACGCCCCTACCCTGGAGTCACCTCATGCTGCTTGATGCAATTGAAACAAGGGCATTGGCGCAGTTACCCACTGCTCCCGACTCCATGGATCCATCCCGTTCCTGGAGTTGCGCGGCCATAGGCCGGGCAGCCGTTCTGGCGCTGTATGACGAGCTGATTCTGGCCCCCAAACCGGGGCTGGTTTCCCTGATCGACAGCGGCAGCCATGACGATATGGATGCCAGCACCTTTTATCGCAGTCTGTTTGCCCTGCGCCATTATTTTTCAGACATGGCGGCCCTGGGCCAACAGCGTGCTCCATTCAGCCTGCTGCAAACTCGCGGGATTGCAGCGGAGGCTCGCATGCAGACAGCCACGGGGGGCATCAATACCCACCGTGGCGCCATCTTCATGCTGGGCCTGTTGTGCGCAGCCGCAGGCGCCTGCCTTCCTTTTCGCACCCTGACTCCCGCCACGATTCGGGACCAACTTCAAACATTATGGGGGGCGGCTTTACAGGCCCGCAGCCTGCAAGCTTCGTCCGCACTGCCGGGCGGACGGGCGGTACGCCGCTATGGCTTGCAAGGCGCGAACCAGGAAGCCGCCCAGGGCTTTCCCACCTTGTTTGAAACGGCCTGGCCCGCCTGGCAAGTCGCTGTCAAAACTTTGTCTCCGCACAGCACACCAGTGGCAGAACATCAGTTGCAGACCGTGGGTTTGCATACCTTCTTTTCTGTTATGGCGGTCCTTGACGATAGTAATCTGGCCCATCGTGGCGGACTGGAGGGGCTACACTACGCGCGCCGCTGCGCCGCGCAATATCTGCAGGCAGGCAGTGCGTTTACCCCGGATGCAGTGCAACGCGCCCAGGCCTTGCATCAAGCCTTCATGAAACGCCGCCTGTCCCCCGGAGGCGCAGCCGATACCTTGTCGGCCTGCTGCTGGCTGGACCGCTTGCAAGCCTATGCCCCCGGTGGTGCCAGCCAGCGTCGCCCTACTGGAGCCTGACTATGAAAATCGCCCTGCTGTTTTCCGGGCAAGGCATGCAATACGCAGACATGCTGCCCTGGATGAACCCGGCCCATCCCCTGCTGCTGCAAATGCAGGAGCAATTGCACGTTCCCGATTGGCGCGCTGCCATGCGCGATACCCATTGGGCCAGCACCAATGCCCATGCCCAAGTCGTGCTGACGGCTTGCGCACTGGCCGCCTGGCAGGAGTTGCAGGAGCAAGTCCCTGCCCTGCAATCCTCCAGTCGATCTTTGGCCGCCGTGGCGGGCTACAGCATTGGTGAACTGGCAGCCGCTTGTGTGGCGGGTGTCTTATCCACCAGCGATACCGTCAAACTGGCCGAACAAAGAGCCGCCTTGATGGATCAGGCTGGAGCCGGACAAGACAGCAGCATGCTGGCGATAAGCGGTGTTTCAATTCGGACGATTGAGCAGTGGTGCCAGGCACAAGGCGCTGCCCTGGCCATACGCAATGGCCCTGATAGTGCCGTGTGTGCGGGTCCGCGTGACAAGCTTTCTGCCCTGGAAAAATTCGCTCAGGAACAAGGGGCACGTTGCACACCCTTGGCTGTGAATATTGCGTCCCATACCCATTGGATGAGCAGCGCGGCCCAAGCCTTTCAGGAGCAACTGAATCAAAGCGAACTGGCTGCCCCGAACGTACCGTGGCCGACCAATGCCGGTGTATGGGTGCATAACGCCGCCACCGCAGCGCAGGCTTTATCGGCACAGATCATGCAAACCATGCAATGGGATTCCTGCATGGAACAGATTGAAGAACGACAGCCTAATGTGGTGCTGGAGATTGGACCGGGACGCAGTCTGGCGACCATGTGGAATCAGCGCTATCCCGAGATTCCTGCGCGTAGTGTGGATGAGTTCCAAACCCTGGATGGTTTGCAGCGCTGGTTGTCACGCTGGGCGGGATAAAGAGACATCTACAAGCCGTCCAGCATCAGGCCGATTTCTGCCCTTCTTTTTCCAGCTGAGTGCGCACAATTCGACACGCCCGCAAGAGACTCAAGACATTCGGGCTGCGCTCACGCGACTTCATGCAAACCAGACCGATGCGCTGTGAATGTCGATACTGCGGCTCCAAACTAAGCCACTGAATCTTGTCAGAGAAAACCTCTTTGGCGCGGGCAGGTAAAAGGGAACATCCCACCCCGCCGCTGACCAGACTCATCAAGGAAAAGATGTCCCCAGTGCGCATCACAATATCGGCATCGAAGCCGGCTTTGGCCAGCATGCGCTGCATGTCCCGACCTGTCGCAAAGTCATCGGTCAGCGACACAAAGCGTTCCTTGGAACAACGCTCCAGATCCACCACGGATGACTCCGAACCTTGCCAATCCATGGGGGCGGCAAACATCAGTTCATCATCAAAAATGGGCAGTACTTCCAGATCATCTGGCTGCTCCTGAGGCAGCTCGATCAGGGCCGCGTCGATATGACCGCCGCGCAGCTTTTGCAGCAGCTTCTCGTTCGAATCCAGCACCAGATCAATCTGCAATAAAGGCTTGTGAACCTTCAGCTCCACCAAGAGGCGTGGCACTAAACGAATCGTTAGCGAATACATGGAGCCTATGCGTAGCTGATCCGATGAATAGCCCCCGGCTTCACGGGCAGCATCAATGCCATGCTGCAAGGTGCGTATGGTTTCCTTGGCTGCCTCCGCCAGCTCGCGGGCCGACTCCTGTGGCACCAGGTTGCGGCCTTCCTGCAAGAACAGGGGACAGCGCAACCCTTCTTCCAGACTTTTCAATGCCCGATGCACGCTGACCGCGCTGGTGCCCAATTGTTCAGCGGCACGGGCAATCGTGCCGGCTTCCAGAAAAGCCAGCAGAACTTCCAGGCGTCGTACCGTGATTTTTTCGTCGATCAGAAACATCGTGAGGGCAGGTAGAAAAACAGCGCTAGAGCAAAGAGTACAGTATGGGAGAAGCCTGAAGTAAGTCCAATGCAGGCTAACCCGAAAAAAATGCCCCAAGCCGCTAAAAGCAAGGCTTGGGGCATTTCTATTTTAGATCAGAACAGCACGGGTCTGAACCCGGCAAGATCATGTTCAAGGTCTGGAATCCAGGCCTTGAATCAACACTTAAGCGGCCTTTTTATCGCCCACCGATTGCACGATTTCTCGCACAGGCACCGGAGTCTGCAGACCAGCCTCATTCAATACCTGAACGGCACGACGGTACAGATCAAAACGCGCATCCCAGAAGTCAGCGGCATTGATCCAGGCACGCAGATTAACCGTGATCACGCTGTCCTTGTACTCCATGACCATGACCAAGGGAGCCGGGTCCTTCAACACCTTGGGATGTTCATTGAGCAGGCCTTGGAGCAGCTTGATGGCCAGGTCCAGATCATCGCCATAACGCACGCCCACACCAAAGTCCAAACGACGGGTGGGGTTGCGGCTGTAGTTGATGATGGGGTTGCCCCAGATCAGGCTATTAGGCAGGGTGAACTGAATGCCATCCACTTGCTCAAAGCGGGTCAAAAACAAACCCACTTCCAGCACGGTGCCGTCGCCTTTACCGACCACCGATACAAACTCGCTCGCACGCAAAGGACGCAGCATCAGCAGCATGATGCCAGCGGCAATATTTTGCAGCGTGTTCTGCAAGGCCAAGCCCACCGCCAAACCGGCAGCACCCAGTACCGCAATAATGCTGGCGGTCTGCACACCAAAACGAGCCAGGACGGCAATCAGCACAAAGATGCGGATTGTCCAGACCGTCACGGACTGGGCCATAGGCACAATCGTCGGGTCCACACGGGGAGAGCGGGCTGCCATGCGCTTGATGGCACGACCGGCGATGGCGGACAGCCACCAGCCAATAATCAGAATCAACAAAGCGATCACGACGTTAAGCGCGATGGCGCCTACCGCGGGAAACTCTGTCATCCAGGTTTGCAATTTTTCCACGTTTCAATCTCCTCAAAAAATGCCAAAGAGCCGAAGGGACTGGCCGCTAAGGGTAAACATTGCTAGTGCGCATCATAGCCTTGGGACGGACTTGAACCCAAGTTGGACAAGCTCTCCATCTTATCCCCGAAAACTGTGGATAGCTCATAGGAAAAACTGGGCAAATCAGGAAAACCATCTGTAGTATCAGCGACTTAAAACGGGCGTACAGAAAACGGCCAAATTGCAAAATAAGCGCCAGCTTATCCCCGTAAAATGTGGACAAGTCACAGGATAAACCGTGGATCAGCTCACTTAGAGCAATCTAATCAATGACTTAGAACAGCTGATCAGAGAATCGACAATTCTTTACCATTTTTTTCCCCCGCAGCGCCCGCGCCAGGTAAAAACCGGCTTATCCACAAAAGATGTGCATAAAAATAGGGAAAACCCCTGTATTAGCAAAAAATAGGCTTATAAAACAATCCTCTAAGTAGCCAGGTCAGGGATTCACCATTTTGCTGCTGATCAGGCGGGTACACGCCACAAGGAAGCCAGCCAATGTTGCTCCTGCGGCGGCCTGTCTGTAGGGCGATAAAAGTGGTCTATATATTCAAAGCCGGCTTGCTCCAGCCGCTCCGACCACTGCTCCCAACTGTAGTAGCAACCGTAGCGCTGACCATTCCAGCCTTCTTGTCCCTGACCGCGCGGATTGGACGAAAACAGCACGCCGCCCGGACGCAGACTGTGCCGCAAGACCGCCAGAACAGCGGGCAGCTCGGCACTGGGTATATGGAATAGCACCGCATTGGCAAACACGCCATCAAAGGCGGCAGCCGGCAAGTTCAAATCCAGAAAGTCCTGATGCAGCACCGGCAAGCCGGTTTGCTGACGAGCCATGTCCACAAAAGCGGCACAGCCATCCAGCCCCACCGGGCGATGCCCCATGGCCTGAAACGCGACCAGATCCCGCCCCGGTCCACAGCCCAGATCCAGAATATCCACAGGCCCCGGCAAGCCGATGGCCGCCAGCAATGCATCACGATTCTGGCTGACATCATGGTCCCAGGTGCCATCCCGAAACGCCTGCGCATGGTCCTGGTAATGATTGACGGTGCGACGACTGGTTTCTTTCATCTGAACATCCTTGCCTATGCTATGGGTTTACTTGACGCTGCCTAACGATGGATCGACTATATCCTGAGTCCAATTTGAATCTGATGCCATGAAGCCAAGCTATCCGCTCTCCGTCCTAGACCTGTCCCCTATTGTTCAGGGCTCCACCCCCGCCCAGTCCTTTCGCTGTTCGGCGGACATTGCCCGTCATGCCGAGCAGTGGGGCTATCACCGTTACTGGCTGGCCGAACACCACGGCATGCCTGGTATTGCCAGTGCAGCCACCTCGGTGCTGATCGGGCACATTGCCGGTCAAACCAGCCGCATTCGTGTGGGTGCGGGCGGCATCATGTTGCCCAACCACTCCCCTTTGGTGATTGCCGAGCAGTTTGGAACCCTGGCCTCCCTGTACCCCGGCCGTATTGACCTGGGCCTGGGTCGTGCTCCTGGCTCCGACCCTGAAACGGCCCGTGCCTTGCGCCGCAATCTGAACAGCGACCCCGATCAGTTTCCACGCGATGTGCTGGAGCTGATGGACTATATGTCCGACGAACCGCGCAACCGCATCATGGCCGTGCCCGGTCGTGGTCTGAATGTGCCGGTCTGGATTCTGGGTTCCAGCCTGTTTGGTGCTCAACTGGCTGCTGCGCTGGGCTTGCCCTATGCCTTTGCTTCGCATTTTGCGCCCGCTCAGTTGATGGATGCCATTGAGGTTTACCGCCGTCAGTTCCAGCCTTCCGTGCATCTGGAAAAGCCGTACGTCATGCTGGGCTACAACGTTTTTGCCGCCGACACGGAAGACGAAGCCAAGCTGCTGGCCTCCTCCTGGCAACAGTCTTTCGTGAACCTGCGCAGCGGTCGTCCCGGCCAACTGCCACCGCCCGTGCGTGACTACTACGAGCAATGCAGCCCACCGGCCCAGCATCTGCTGGACTCCCTGCTCAGCTGTACGGCCATTGGCAATCCGGAGCAGGTGCTTGAACAGATGAAGGGCTTCATTGCACTGACAGGCGCCAACGAGCTGATGCTCAATGCCAATATCTTTGACCACAACAAGCGCTTGCGCTCCTACGAGATTGCCGCCGAGCTGCGCGGCAGTCTGGTATGAACCCACGCCATCTTCAAGAGACAGCACTGCGCTACTTCCAGGAAGTAGCGCGTTGTGGTTCTATCTCGCAGGCGGCCAGCAATCTACATGTGGCCACATCGGCCATCAGCCGACAGATCAGCGGACTGGAAGAAAACCTGGGCATGGCCTTGTTCGAGCGCCATGCCCGTGGCATGAACCTGACCGCTGCAGGTGAACTGCTGCTGGCCCATGCGCGCCGCAGTGCCATGGATGCCGAGCGTACCTTGCACGATATTGCTGCCCTGCAAGGGCTGCAAACCGGCCTGATCCGTATTGCTTCTTCTGAAGGTTTGGCCGCCCAGCTTCTGCCGCAATGCATCGCGCAGTTTCGTGAAAAGCATCAGGGCATACGCTTTCAGCTGGACGTACTGCCGCCACACCGCATCACCATGCTGCTGTTAAGCGGCCAGATTGATATAGGCATCAAATTCACGCAAACGGCCGAGAAAGACATCAAGACCTTGTTCCGCCGCGATGCCCCCGTCATGGCCCTGGCGGTTCCCGGCCACCCAGTAGCCCGCACCGAACGCATCAGCCTGAAAAGCCTTCTGGCGCACCCCCTGGCCTTGCCCGGTCCGGACACCACGGTGCGGCAAATGATGGATGTGGCGTGCAGTGCGCAAAACCTGAGTCTGGACCCGGTATTCAGCAGCAATCACATGCAATCCCTGCACCAATTTGCCTTGTCCGGCGCGGGCGTAACTGTATCGGCCTTGTTGTCAGCCCGTCACCTGATTGAGCAAGGTTTGCTGCAAGCCAGTTTCATCCACGAACGCGGCTTGCTGAACCGCCAGATTGAAGTGCAGGCGCTGGCTGGCCGCCGCTTGCCCTCTATTGTTCGCCGCTTTCTGGACGAGCTGCTGCCACAGCTTGAAGTCGACCCGCAGGCCTTGCCAAAATAGCAACGCTGACCTGCTTATTTGTTGCTGGTTCGGCATCATCGCCTTTCCTATCATCTCTTGATTGAGGAGATAGCCATGACAAGAACCAGCAACGCCGCAAGCAACGTACAGCCCCCATCGACCTGTCGCCCCTGGCGACGTCTTGCCCAAACATTATTGGGTGCCGTTCTGGCCGTCAGCAGCGTGGCCGCCCATGCCAGCGATTGGCCGGATCGCCCCATTCGCCTGATCGTGCCCTTTCCCACCGGCGGAGCCACCGACGTCATCAGCCGACTGATTGCCGAAAGCGCCGCCAAGGCAATGAACGCCAACATTATTGTGGATAACCGCACAGGCGCAGGCGGCACAATTGGTTCAGGCGAAGTGGCTCGCAGCAAGCCCGATGGCTACACCCTCCTGTTCACCACCAGCAGCACACACGCGATTGCCCCGCACCTGTACAAGTCCCTGCCCTACGATGCCGAGCAGGACTTCACCCCCATCGCCCACCTGGGCGATGCCGCCAGTGTCTTGCTGGTGAACCCGAAAGTGCCCGCGCAAACGCTGCCAGAACTGATTGAATTCGCCCGTGCACACCCCGATGAATTGAACTACGCCAGCAGTGGCAATGGCACCATCGTGCACCTGGGCACCGAGGCCTTTTTGAATCAGGCCAATATCGTCATGTCCCATGTGCCTTACCGTGGAACCGGTCAGGCCATTAACGATATGCTGGGCGGCTCCATCCATGTTTTACTGGACGCCATCCCTACCGGGATGCCGTATGTAAACAGTGGCCAGTTGCGCGCCCTGGCGGTCACAGGCCAACAGCGCTCGCCGCTGGCTCCCGATTTGCCTACCTTTCAAGAGTCCGGTCTGCCGGGCTATGAATCGGTTACCTGGTTTGGTCTGTACGCTCCCGCAGGCCTGCCCGACGACATCCGTGACAAAGCTTATGAGGCTTTTACACATGCCATTCAGGACCCAAAAGTACGCTCGCGCCTGCAAACATTGGGCGTGGACCAACCCCGCAGCACCAGCCGAGAAGAGTTTGTCTCTCTGGTCCGCGAGGATAGCGCACGTTGGCAAGGCCTGATCCAACTGACTGGAATACAGATTCAATGAACAAGACTGACACCTGTATGGACTGGAACAACCCCTACCCGTCCGCCCGCTCTGCGGTACTTGGCCAGAACATGGTCAGCACCTCCCATCCTTTAGCTGCGCAAGCGGGCCTGCGCATCTTGCAGGCCGGTGGCAATGCGGTCGATGCCGCTCTGGCGGCCGCCATCGCCTTGACGGTGGTCGAACCCACGGGCTGCGGCATAGGTAGTGATGCCTTTGCCATCGTCTGGGACGGCAAGGAGCTGCATGGTTTGAATGCCTCCGGGCGCTCGCCCCGTGGCTGGTCGCCGGACCGCTTCAAAGGCCACGCCGCCATCCCCGACAAAGGTTGGGAAAGTGTGTCCGTTCCCGGTGCTGTTTCTGCCTGGGCCGAGCTGTCCTGCAAGCTGGGCCGCCTGAGTCTGGAGCAAGTCGCCGCCCCCGCGATTCATTACGCCCGAGAAGGTTTCCCGGTCTCACCCGTGATCGCACGCTTGTGGGAACTGGGTCGTCAGCGCCTGGGCGATCAGCCCGGTTTTGCCGAAGCCTTTTTACGTGATGGCAAAGCGCCCGTAGCCGGTCAGTGGTACCAGAACCAGGATCAGGCCAATACGCTGGAGCGCATTGCCGCCACCCAGGGTCAGGACTTTTATACCGGCGAACTGGCCAAGCGCATTGCCGACTTCTCCCGCCTGCATGGCGGTGCCATGGACGAGCAGGATCTGGCCGAGCACCGTGCAAACTGGTGCGGCACCATCAGCCATCCTTTTGCGCAATCCGTCATCCATGAAATCCCCCCGAATGGTCAGGGTCTGGCCGCCTTGATGGCGCTGGGCATCATGGAGCAGGCCGGTATCGGCCAGCAGCCGCTGGATCATATCGACACGGTGCACTTGAGTATTGAAGCGATGAAACTGGCTTTTGCCGATCTGTACGAGCACCACGCAGATCTGGAGCACATGATTCATCATCCCGAGCATCTGCTGGACCCGGCCTATCTGCGCGAGCGCGCTGCCCTGATTCAAATGGACAAGGCGGGCGATCCCAAACATGGCCTGCCCGGCCCCTCCGGCACGGTCTATGTCACCGCCGCCGATTCCAGCGGCATGATGGTGTCCCTGATCCAGTCCAACTACATGGGCTTTGGTTCCGGCGTGGTCGTGCCAGGCACCGGCATCAGCATGCAGAACCGCGGTCATGGCTTTACCCTGCGCCCCGGTCATGTGAATGAAGTAGCCGGTGGCAAGCGCCCCTCGCACACCATCATTCCGGCTTTTGCCATGAATGCTGATGGCACGCCTCAAATGTCGTTTGGTGTCATGGGTGGCCCCTTCCAGTCTCAAGGCCATATGCAAATGGCGCTGCGTGTGCTGCTGTACGGCCAGAACCCGCAAGCCGCTGCCGATGCCCCACGCTGGCGCGTGACGGGTGGCCGTGGCGTGGCGGTAGAACCTACTTTCGATCCCGCTCTGGTTCAGGCTCTGCGCGAGCGCGGTCATGAGGTCCTTGTTGAGCCCGGCAGCGGTGTGTTCGCCTTTGGCGGCGCACAACTGATTCTGCGCCAGGGCAATCATTACGTGGGTGGCTCTGACCCGCGCAAAGACGGGCAGGTGGTGGCTTACTAAGCCTGCTTACCTTCCAGAGATCACTGCCGCTCTCTGATTGGGGTCTGGATATCCTTATCCAGACCCCAAATACCTTTGGGCCTCCCTATCTCTATGTAGGCAAACCGCTCAACACAACAAAAACACGCGTACCAGGGCCCCATCCCTTCAGTCTCCTTCGACACCCTGCACTGTCCACCAAAGAGCCATGCTCTGCCACAGCAGACACCAACATCGGCTTGGCTCACTAAACGTACACCGTGGTCAATATCTGACACTTTTCATACACAAAGACTGTGTTTTTATCAGGTTTTCTTCAGCCAGACAGAATGACTGCTGTACCATCAAAAATTGCCGCTCCATACCCCGGAAGCGGTTTTCTATTTGTCTAAACGGCCCTGTCATCCTTGGGGCCGTCCGCTGGAGCCCATTCGGTGCTGTCATTCTTTGAACGTCGATTAGATCCCTATCCCGAACAACACGTAGCCACTCCTCCCAAAGGTTTTTTCCCCTTCATCTGGGCCTGTACAAAAAACTCACGCGGCTGGATTGGCCTGATGACCGTGACCTCCATCGGCCTGTCGGCCTACGAGGCCATGCTGTTTGCCCTGCTCAGCTATATCGTGGACTGGCTGCCCTCGATTGAACCTGCCCAATTCTGGAGCCAGCAGGGCGGCACGCTGTTGACTATTGCTGCTGTGCTGCTGGGCAGTGTGATGCTGATTGGCCTGCATACGCTGGTCATGCACCAGGTGCTGGCCATCAATTTCCCCATGCGCCTGCGCTGGCTGTTTCACAAGCTGATGCTGAACCAGAGCATGTCCTTTTACGCGGACGAGTTCGCCGGTCGCATAACCACCAAGATCATGCAAACCGCTCTGGCGGTGCGTGAAACCCTGTTCATGGCCGTGGAAGTGGTCGTGGGCATGAGCGCCTACCTGATCGGTATTCTGATTCTGGCTGGCAGCTTTGACCGCCTGCTGATCCTGCCCTTCCTGTTCTGGTTGGTGGGCTACGCCCTGGCCTGCGTGTACTTTGTGCCCCGTCTGGGCAAAGTCGGTGCGGCGCAGGCTGACGCCCGTGCGCTGATGACGGGCCGTATTACCGACGCCTACACCAATATCAACACGGTCAAGTTGTTTGCCCACACACGCCGTGAAGCAGACCATGCCAAGAACGCCATGCGCCGTTTCCAGGAAACCGGCCATGCCCAGATGCGCCTGATCAGCATGTTTGAAGTGGCCAACCATGTGCTGGCCACCCTCTTGCTGATCAGCTCGGCAGGTCTGGCCTTGTACCTGTGGTCGATTGATCAATCCACCGCCGGTGTAGTGGCGGCTGTCATTGCGATGGCACTGCGCCTGTCCGGCCATTCCCATTGGCTGATGTGGGAGCTGACCAATCTGTTCGAGAACGTGGGCACGATTCAGGACGGCATCAACACCTTGACGCAAGAACCCACCGTGGTGGATGCGCCCGATGCCAAGCCCCTGCAAATCGAGCAAGGCCGTATCGAATTTCAGGACGTCAGCTTTGCCTACCGCGATAAAAGCCGTCAGGTTATCGACAAGCTCAATCTGGTGATCAAACCAGGCGAGCGCGTTGGCCTGATTGGACGTTCGGGCGCGGGCAAATCCACACTGGTCAACCTGCTGCTGCGTTTCCATGACGTGGATAGCGGCACCATCCGCATTGACGGCCAGGACATTGCCCATGTCACCCAGGACAGTTTGCGTGCCGCCATTGGCATGGTGACGCAGGATACCTCCCTGCTGCACCGCTCCATGCGCGACAACATTCTGTATGGCCGCCCCGATGCCAACGACGAGCTGCTGCATATGGCGGTAGACCGTGCCGCCGCTGCCGACTTCATCCCGCAACTGCACGACCGCCAGGGCCGTGAAGGTCTGGATGCGCACGTGGGTGAGCGCGGTGTGAAACTGTCTGGCGGCCAGCGTCAGCGTGTGGCGATTGCCCGCGTCATGCTTAAAGACGCCCCCATCCTGTTACTAGATGAAGCCACCAGCGCACTGGATTCCGAAGTGGAAGCCGCCATTCAGGAAAGCCTGAACACCCTGATGCACGGCAAGACGGTCATTGCCATTGCCCACCGCTTGTCCACCATTGCGGCGCTGGACCGCTTGATTGTGCTGGATCAGGGCCGCATCATCGAACAAGGCAGCCACCAGGAATTGCTGGAAAAAGGTGGTTTGTATGCTCGTTTGTGGGCACGTCAAAGTGGCGGATTCCTGGGAGAGACCGGCAAGCAAGATGTCTAAAAGGTGTCACTTGCTTGCAAAAAAAAACTGACGTTACGTCTTTGTCCCATTAGAATTTCGGAAGATCAAACTTCGCCGTGCTTGCGGCGAAGTTTTTTTTCAACTTATTCAGCCCATACGAAGAACAAGATTATGTTTTTAGTCTTCCCCGATTCCGCCGCCATTGCGGCACACCTGAGCGCCCGTCTTCAGGACATTATTCGTCAGGATCCACAAGCGACTCTGGGTCTGGCAACCGGGGGGACCATGGAACCCGTTTATGCCCGTTTCGTGCAGGACGTGCGTGCCAATGGGCTGGATGTCTCCAAAATCAACAGCTTCAATCTGGATGAGTATGTAGGTTTGTCGGCAGAGCACGAGCAAAGCTACGCCTACTACATGCGCCAGCACCTGTTCGGCCAATTGCCTTTTGATGCTGCCCGTTTGCATCTGCCCAATGGCCTGACCAAAGAACTGGAACAGCACTGCCAGGACTACTCCGCGGCGATTGCCGCCAGCGGGGGTGTTGCCCTGCAACTGCTGGGCGTAGGCACCAACGGCCACATCGGCTTTAACGAACCGGGCACTCCCTTTGACAGCCGCACCCATATCGTTGCCCTGTCCGAGCGCACCCGTATCGACAACAGCCGCTTTTTTGATTCCATGGACGAAGTGCCCGCATCGGCCATCACCATGGGGATTGCCGATATTCTGAGCGCTCGTGAAATTGCCCTGGTAGTGACGGGCGAGCACAAGGCTCGCACCATGCTCAATTATCAGGAAGGCGGTGTCACGCCCGAGCTGCCTTTCACGGCCTTGAAGCAACACGCCAACACCCACATCCTGCTGGATGAGGCGGCTGCCAGCCTGCTAGACCCCAACCTCTGCCACCGTCCCCTGATCAGTCAGGCTGCCTGAACTGGCTTGCCAGCCCCCGCCCAGCGCTCGGAAGAGCGCCGCGCGGGACTGCAAACGCGACTGCATCAAGCTGACGCGCACATCCTGAGCGGCGTACAAGGTACGCTGCGCATCCAGTAAAGACAGCAAGGTTTCCGAGCCGGAGCGATAACGTGCTTCGGCCAGTTGAAACGCCAGTCTGGCCTGCTCCCACTCCAGCTCCATGGTCCGCGCCTGGGCATCCAGGCTATGCAGCTGCGCCAACACACCTTCCACATCCATATAGGCCTGCACAATGGTCTGACGATACTGCGCCAGCCATTCCTGCAAACGGGCGTCGCTTAAATCCTTGCCCGCCTCCAGACGACCGGCATTGAAGATAGGAGCCACCAGCCCGCTGATCAGGCTGTAGACCGGATGGCGCAAGCTTTCTTCCCAATGACTACCCGATGCCCCTGCCCGCGCCCCCAAAGTCAGGCTGGGATACATGGCAGCGCGAGCCACATGCACATCGGCATGAGCGGCTAACAACTGGGCCTCGATGCGCGCAATATCAGGACGCTGCGACAATAGCTGTGAAGGCAGCCCTGCTTCCAGCTCTGGCACCTGCAAGCTGGCAATATCTTCCTGCGGTTCGGGCATGATCTCCGTACGACCCAACAAGGTCGCCAGCTCCACCCGCGTGCGAATGGCCTGCTCTTCAATCACGAACAATTTGCGCTGTTGCGAAGCCAGCAATTGACGTTGCTGTGCCAGTTCCAACGGCGAAGCCGCCCCCGCCTGCAAGCGCGCCTCCAGCAAACTCAACAAGCGCTGTGCAACAGCCAGGTTTTGACGTGCAATGGCGACACGCTGTTTATCACCCAGGGCCTGCAGGCTTAAATGCACCACCTGCGCCTGCACGCTGACACGCAGCACATCCAGCTCATAATTTGCCGCCTGGGCCAGGAACACGGCACTGTCGGCCTGAGCACGATTGCGCCCCCACAGATCCAGCTCGTAGCTCATGAACACACCGGCCACATATTGCGAGCGGGAATCGCCATGAGACGAAGAAAACGGCGCATCTCTTTGCGCGGACACATTGCCCTGCAACTCTGGCAGCAAACTGGCACCGGAGATTCGTGCCTGAGCCTGCGCTTGCAAGATCCGGGCCTGGGCCTGACGCAGCACCGCCACATCTTTCAAAGCTTCCTGCATCAGACTATTCAGGGCAGGACTGTTATAGGCACGCCACCACTCCGGCTCTACCTGAGCCAGAGCCGGGCCAGGTGCTGCCTTGCCTTGCTGTTGATACGCCTGGGGCAAGGTCGGCGGGGTCTTGTCCAGATCAGAGGACAAGGAGCTGCACGCTTGCAGCAAGAGCGTGCTCATGGCCCCCACTATCCATCGGTAATGAGCCATGCTTACTCTCCTGCCAAAGCCTGAACGGGGTCCAGAGCGGCCGCCGTACGTGCTGGCATATAGCCAAAAACCATGCCCGTCACCACGGCACAGCCAAAGGCGCCCAAGGCCGCCCGCAAGGAAAACACCACATCTACCCCACCAAAAATCAGGCCGATGCCCACAACAGCACCAGCCAGCACACCCAAACAACCGCCTGTAATCGTCAACAAAACCGCCTCAGTCAGAAACTGGCGCATGATGTCGCTTTGTCGCGCACCCGTTGCCATGCGTATGCCAATTTCCCGCGTGCGTTCACGCACCGTCATCAACATCACGTTCATGACGCCGATGCCGCCCACCACCAAAGACACGGCGGCGATCAGGCCCAGCATCATGCTCATGGCCTGACGCGTGGACGCTTCCGCCTGCAAGCGAGCTGCCGCATTCCCGATTGAAAAGTCCTCTCGCCCGCCATGACGCTGTGTCAGCAACTGACGCATCTCCTGTTCCGCCTCCAGAACGGTGGAACTGTCCTGCGCATCAATCACCACATAATCGGGCTGCGTCTGGGCCTGATACACACGGGCACGCGCCGCGTGATAGGGCACAAACACCATATCGTCATAGTCCTGTGCGCCCGAGTCGGCACCGCGCTCCTGCATCACCCCAATCACTTCAAAAGGGGAATTGCCGATCAGGAGCTGCTGCCCCAAAGGCACCTCCATATCGGGGAAGAAATGCCTGGCGGCACGGTGTCCCAGAACAACCAGAGGAGCCAGATCCCGGTCCTCGGTATCAGTGTAGTAACGGCCTTGTGCCAGCTCCCAGCGGTGAATATCCGGCATGGTTTCATTGGCGGCAAACACATATACCTGACGGTCCACGCTGCCACGCCGAACAGTAATCGGATCACCGATCACCGGCATGACACGCCGTATCAAGGGCAGCTCGCCAATGGCCTCCAGATCCTCTTCCGTCAGTTGCCCCTTGGCCACGCCATTGGGCGGCGATGAGCTACTCAAGTAAATGATCGTGGTCCCCATCGTGCCCATTTGGTCCATGACACGTTGGCGAGCACCTTCGCCCACCGCCAGCATCACAATGACCGAGGCCACGCCGATAATCACCCCCAACAAGGTCAAGGCCGTGCGATGACGGTTAATGAACATGCTGCGCAAGGCGCTGCGGGTGGCATCCTTGATTTCCGAAAACCAGGGCGAGCGGCGGTGTTCGGGCTGTGGCAAGGGCTGCTTGAGCTTGCTCTCCGAAGCCATTTCAGGACGACTATCCGAGAGAATGCAGCCGTCACGGATTTCAATGATACGGTCTGCCATGGCCGCGACTTCATGGTCGTGCGTAATCAGAATAATGGTGTGCCCGGAGTCAGACAGCTTGCGCAACAAGGCCATTACTTCTGCACCACTGCGCGAATCCAGTGCGCCCGTCGGTTCGTCAGCCAGAATGACACGGCCACCGTTCATCAAGGCACGAGCAATGGACACCCGCTGCTGCTGGCCGCCCGACAACTGATTCGGCCGGTTATCCAGCTTGTCCGCCAGTCCCAGGCTGCTGAGCAATTCTGCAGCCCGTGCGGCACGTGCGTCCTCATCCATGCCCGCATAAATGGCGGGCATCTGGACATTTTCACTGGCGCTTTCAGTCGGAATCAGGTGATAGCCCTGAAACACAAAGCCAAAGGTTTCACGGCGCAACTGAGCCAGCTCATCAGGACTGAGCTGCGCGACATCCCGACCTTGAAACAGATAGGTGCCGCTGCTGGGTTTATCCAGGCAACCCAGCAGATTCATCAGCGTCGATTTACCCGAGCCCGAGGCCCCCACAATCGCCACGAACTCGCCCGGCTCAATACTCAGGCTGACATCAAACAAAACCTGCACAGCAGGCTTGGTGCTGGGAGGACCGCCGTAGATACGGTTAATGTCGCGCAGCTCAATCAAAGGAGGTGCAGACCCTACCATTGCAACCACCGCCAGCCACGCTCGGGAGTGACCACCGCCAGAATAACTTGCTCTCCTTTAGCCAGCCCTTCCACGACCTGCACCTGATGGCGATTGCGCACCCCCAGATCAACCGGCTTTTCCTGCAACTTGCCCCGTTCCAGCACCGGCACCCTAAAAGCCTCAGGACCACGAGCAGGATCGGGACGCAAAGCCACCAGGGGCACCAGCAAAGCCTGGTCGGCACGATCAATCTCAAACAGCACCTGCGCTGTCATCTGCGGCATCAGCTCGCCATCTTCATTGTCCACATCAAACAGCACCGTATACATGATGGCCTGCGTGGCCGTCGGTGCCGCCGCCGTGCTTTCATCCTGGGTGCTGCCTTCCGGCGCAGGCATGATTTGACGAACCTTGGCCTGCCATTGCCGCGCCTGCGTTTCGCCCTGCTCACCCAAGGTTGTGAAGGTAACCGTCATGCCGGGCTTGATACGACGAATATCGGCCTCGGACACGCTGGTCCACACCGTCATGGTGCTCAGGTCTGCAATGCGCAGAATATTGGGAGTTTGGTACGTGGCATTGAGCGTCTGGCCTTCACGAGCCTGCACGCCAATGACCGTGCCACTCATGGGCGCATAAATACGCGTGTAGCCCAAGCGCGCCTCATCAGCTTTCAGCGTGGCCTGAGTCTGCTCCATCTGCGCTTGTACATGCGCTACCCGAGCCTGCGAAGTCGCCAGATTGGCTTGCGCAATCTGAATATCCTCCTGACGGCTAGCCTGCTGGCGCTCCAATTGACGCTGACGAGTCAACTGTTGACGCGCCAGTAAAAGCTGCGCCTGCTGCTCGGCCAACTGGGCACGGAACGCGGCCAAAGAAGCGCGGCCTGCATCGACGGTGGCTTGCTGCACACTGGGATCAATTTCCACCAGCAACTGGCCCTGCTCAACCTGATCGCCCGGCGCAACCGGCAAAGCCGTAATCTGCCCCGACACTTGCGCACCCACATCGACATAGCGACTGGGTTTCAAGGTCCCCACCGCAGCAACGGTAGCGCGTATATCGCTTTGCTCCACGGCCACCGTTTCAAACTGCTCTGAAGAACGCCCGGCCTGTGCGGCCAGCGCCCCCAGTACCAGCACCGCCACCAGGGCCAACGCCCAGCGGCGCTTTACTGCTTTGGACTTCATAAATAATCCCGTTAAAACCGTAGATCTACACCCGCCGTGTCATGCGTGGCAGGTGATCAAAAAAGTAATAGTGGTCAAGAAGGCAGAGACTTGCTTGCACCGAAACTGACTCCAGGCTGCCTGGCAGACAGCCTGGGTTCACACCTGAACAGTGCAATCAAGCGGACAAGGCAAGAGGTCCTTTTTCAGGCCTTCCTTATAAAGACGTTTGAGAGCCCACTTTCCGGACATTTATTTTGTAAAAGTTATGGCGATGGGCTGGAAATAAGGGTGTAGGAGTCGAAGCAGGCAGGGTTTTGATCCCCTGCCTGCTCCCTTCCTTAAAACTCTGCCGAGACACTCAGCATGAACGTGCGTGGCTGCGACAAGACCAGATAGCCATTATTGGGATAGCCACCTACCGAAGCCCAATACGCCGTATCGGCTACGTTCTCGACACTGGCCCTGAACGTCATGGGCACACCGGAAACCTTGCGCTGATAGCTGGCTCCCAGATCCCAACGCACCCAGCCTGGCACACGGATCGCATTGGCCGAATCCGCATAACGGGCGCCGGTTGCCAGCAACTGCGTATCCAGCGACAAGCCTGTCACCTGCGGCACATCCCAGGTCAGGCCCAGGCTGCCTTGCCAGCGCGGCACGCCAATTACGCGTTGACCTTCGCTAAGCGGATCACCCGTGTTTTTCTGCTTGGTATCCAGGGCGGTCACACCGCCCAGAATGCGCAGAGAATCCGTCAACTGACCGTAAAAGCTCAGCTCCAAGCCGTTATGGCGATCCTTGCCCGCCTCCACAAAGCGCAGATCATCATTCACCACACCACGCGGTTTGGTCGTGGTGAAGAAAGTCAGCCCGCCCCCCATGGAGCCGTTGTCATACTTGATTCCCAGCTCTTTTTGCTTGGCCACAAAGGCCGACAAACGCTGCCCGGCGTTTTGAACCGGCTGATTGTTAAAGCGGGTCGGTGCCAGATCGCCTTGCGCCAGGCTTTCCGTGTAATTGCCGTACAAGGCCCATTCATCAGTCAGCTTGAACACCACACCCGCCGCGGGGCTGGTGTGTTGCTGACGATCTTTGCGCTGCAAAGCCTGGGTGCCATAGTCATAGCTGCGTGTTTCCATAATTTGATGACGCAAACCCAGCATGACTTCCAGCCTGTCATCCCAGAGGTACATCAAATCGCCCAAGGTGTAGCTGCTCAATTTGGTGCGCCCCACCAAAGCGGGCGAGCCCAGATCCCCACCCGAAAAGGCAATGGGTGGCAAAGCGTGATTCACAGGATCATAAAGATTGCTGTCCTGCGCACTGCCCATGGCCCACGCGTTTTTCTCCTTGTGGTCATACAGGGAGGCAGCCGCCACCAGCTCATGCAGCACAGGCCCGGTTTCAAAACTGGCTCGCAAGCCCAGCTCGCCTGTTTTTACCTCATCGCGCCGGGAATTATCGAAACGCGAAAAGGTGGATTTGCCTGAAACTGCGTCGGTCACCGTCAGACCCGCCAGCTGGTTTTCTTCCTTGCCATTTTTCATGCCATAGGCCGCCCACAGCGTGATGGAATCATTCAGGTCGTATTCCCCACGCACCGTGCCAAAGACGGTTTTCTCATTGGAATAGGTCCAGGGCTGAGCGAAGTTACGCTTGTGAGACGGCAGCTCCGGCAAGGCCGACAAACCTGCCTGCAAGGTGACATTGGGCCGGACCTCGCGCAGCTTGTGCTCCTGATAGCCCAGGTCGGCGGACAAACGAAGGCGCTCACCACGCCAATCCATCCCCACCGTGTACAGATCCAGGTTGGTGTGCTCATTGTCGACCGCCGTATCGCCACTGCGCTTGATGGCATTGACGCGAATGCCTGCCGCATCATCCGCAAAACGACGCGAAATGTCCGCCTTGATCTGGCTTTGCCCGCCACTGCCATAACCCACACCGACCTTGGTCAGCGGATTCTCCCCCGCTCGCTTGGGCAGCACATTGATCGTGCCCCCAATGCCACCGCCAGAAGGGGCGGCACCGTACAGAAAGCCGCCGGCTCCATGCAGCACTTCAATACGCTCCGCCAGTTCAGCCGCAGTCGCTTGCCGGGGCAGCAAACCAAACAGGCCGTTGTAGGCAATATCGTCGGAAGCCGTCAAAAAGCCCCGAATGAAAAAGCTTTCCTGGAAGTTGCCAAAGCCACGGGCCACACGCACGGAAGGATCATGGCGCACCACATCGGCTACCGTGGACGCCTGCAATTGCTCGATATAGCGGCTGGTATAGCTGTTGACGCTAAAGGGCGAGTCCATGTTTTCCAGGGAACCCAATATCCCCACCCGGCCACCGCTGGCGACCTGGCCGCCCGCATACTCGGGCAGCAAACCCTGACGCGAAGCATCCGCGCTGGCATTAACGGTGATGGTGGACAACTCCTGCGCCTGGGTAGCATCAGCCTGGTTTTGCGCCTGAGCCTGAAAATGAAGAGCAAACAGGGACAAGACAAGAGAACGTCCCAGGCAAGGCTTGAATAGATTGGTCATCACGATTACCTATCAACCCTTGATGTTCTTCAGGTCAATACGCACCACACTTTCTCGCTTGCTGGCTTTGTACTGAGGGGTGAACGGTGCTTTAACAGTGACGTACAACTGACTATCCGGGCCCAGCTCCAGGCTGTTGGGGTTATCGGGCAAGTTGTATTGCGCCTTGATCGCATAGCTGGCGCCATCCAGTACAGACACCTTGCCCTGCTCGCGATGAGTCAAATACAGCTCGTCACGATCGGCGTTGTACAACACGTCCAGGGCATCGCCCACCGGCAGTTCCTGCAGCAATTTACCGTCGCGGGCATCCAGCACATACACGGTCTTCTGGTCTTTGGTTTCCGTCACATACAGACGATTGCGGGCCGAATCCAGCGCGAAATTCAAGAGCAAGGCGGGTTTGACGCCAGCCGGTTTCCAGCGCTGTTCGATCTTGTTGGTTTGGGTGTTCACCACCATCACTTCGCCATCGCCATTGGCGGCATACAAACGATGCGATGGCGAATCCACCAGCAGGCCGGTCACCCATTTGCCTGCGTTTTCAATGGTGTCGATCAGCTCCAGATTACGATCATCCAATACCCAGATCACGGCAGGCGCGCCTACGGCGCCCACATACACACGGCCTTGCTGGGGATCGTGACGAATCGTGCGCGGCCCCATTTTGGTGTCATCAAAGCTCTTGTTGCTGAAACGGACGCGCTCTATGCCCCCGTCCTCCTTCAACTCCACTTTGGAGGCGGCCGCAGCCAGACTATTGGTGACATAAAGGGTGTCACCCGACGCGTTCCTTGCCAGGCCGAAGTTGCTCTCGTCGGTATAAATCGTCCCCTTCACATCCAGGGTGATGGGGTCCAGTTTGTAGATCACACCACCACGAACCGAGGGTGCCCGCTCTGCCGAGGCTACATACAAGGAATTGTCAAAGGGGCTGTAAACCGTTTGGTAAATCCCGTAGGCCAGATCCTTGCGCAAGGCTCCTTCTGACGTAATCGAGGTCTTTTGTGCCAGCTCCGGCGTCAGGGGCAGCGAGACCGCCTCGGACAATTGGGCGTAGGCAAGCGATCCTGCGCTGAGCAAAGCGGCAGACAACACAGACAAGGCAAGGCGACGTGTGAACATGACGATATCCTGTTTTCGAAATAGAAGTGATTATCATTTGCATTATTACATCAAGTACTTCCATGCTCAAAATCGGGATATCCCTTCTTTTTAAGGGGAAATACGCGGGACTAAATCAGCCCGCTCCCTATCCCCCACTTGACTGCGCTCGCTACAATATCGACTCAGCCGCCTTCTGGGCGGCCTTGTTGTTGAATTCCCTGACCTGTACTGCGCTATGACTTCTGCTGCCGATCTGTCCGCCCACACGCCCATGATGCGTCAATACCTTCAGCTCAAAGCGGAGGCTGGCTCGCATCTGTTGTTCTATCGGATGGGGGACTTCTATGAGATGTTCTACGCCGATGCCGAACGTGGCGCACGCCTGCTGAACCTGACGTTGACCAAGCGTGGTTCCTCCAACGGCGAGCCTATTCCGATGGCGGGTGTGCCTTTTCATGCCATGGAAGGTTATCTGGCGCGTCTGGTGGCCTTGGGCGAGTCCGTCGCCATCTGTGAGCAAGTCGGTGACCCGGCGGCCAGCAAAGGCCCGGTGGAGCGCAAGATCATGCGTGTGGTCACCCCTGGCACACTGACGGATGACGCCTTGTTGCCTCCCAAGGCAGACCGCCTGATCGCCGCCTGCACTCTGATCAAGGTGCAACGTCAGGAAATGGTGGGGCTGGCCTGGATGAACCTGGCCAGTGGCGAATTTCTGGTCAGCCAGTGCGAGCCGGGCATGCTGGATACGGAACTGAACCGTATCGGTCCTGTAGAACTGGTCTACCCCGAATCGCTGCGCCCTGCCCCGGAACGGCCGCAAGCCAGCTGCCACACCTTGCCGGACTGGCACTTTGCGCAAGACGGTTCACGCGAAACCCTGCTGGACCATTTTGATCTGGATTCCTTGGCCAGCTTTGGTCTGGACGATCTGCCTGCGGCAACGGCGGCAGCCGGAGCCTTGCTGCGCTATGTAGGCAGCACGCAATCCCAGTCCCTGGTTCACATCACCGCTATCCGCGTTCAGCACAGCTCGGACTTTCTGGTGCTGGATGCTGTCACGCGCAAGAACCTGGAAATTACCGAAACCATTAGCGGTGAAACCAGCCCAACCCTGTTCTCCACGCTGGATCATTGCCAGACCCCCATGGGCAGCCGTTTGCTGCGCCGTTGGCTGCACCACCCTTTGCGCCTGAATCAAGCCGTTCAGCAGCGCCAGGATGTGGTATCCCTGTTTTTCCAAACCCAGCAAAGCGCCAGCCTGAATGCAGGCGATCCTCTGGGTGTGCTGCGCCATGCCCTGCGCCGCTTCCCGGACCTGGAGCGTATTGCCACGCGTATTTCCCTGCGCAGCGTACGTCCTCGGGAACTGGCCAGCTTGCGCGATGCGCTGGTAACACTACCTGAACTACGTCAGGAGCTGGAACAAAACTTTGGTCAGTCTGAACATCTGCATGGACATTTGTTGAGCCTGGCTCTGGATCCGGAACTGGCCTGCTTGCTGCAGTCTGCCATCGCCTCCGAGCCTGCCTTGCTGATACGCGATGGCGGTGTCATTGCAGACGGCTACGACGCCGATCTGGACGAGCTGCGCAGCCTGGCCAGCGACAGCGGCGATGTGCTGGTCAAGATCGAAGCCCGCGAACGCGAGCGCACCGGCATTGCCACCCTGCGCGTCGAGTACAACCGTGTGCATGGTTTCTTTATTGAAGTCAGCCGCGGTCAGGCCGACAAAGTTCCTGACGACTACCGCCGACGCCAGACACTGAAAAACGCCGAGCGCTTCATCACGCCTGAACTGAAAGAGTGGGAAGACAAAGTCCTGTCCGCCAAGGACCGCAGCCTGAGCCGCGAGAAGTTCCTGTTCGATGAGCTGCTGGACAAGCTGCAAAGCTATGCAGGGCCCTTGGCCTTGTGCTCCAGCGCCCTGGCTGAACTGGATACCCTGTCCTCCCTGGCGCTGCATGCGCTGGACAATAACTGGGTCGCCCCCGAGCTGACCGAACAGGCTGGCATCTGGATTGAGGCAGGCCGTCACCCTGTGGTGGAACACAGCATCGAGCGCTTCACGCCCAACCATTGTGAAATGCACGCGCAGCGCCGCATGTTGCTGATTACCGGCCCGAATATGGGCGGTAAGTCCACCTATATGCGTCAGGTTGCCCTGATTGCCTTGCTGGCCCGCATCGGTAGTTTTGTACCGGCAAGCACGGCCCGTATTGGCCAGATCGACCGCATCTTTACCCGTATCGGCGCGGCTGATGATCTGGCCGGTGGCCGCTCCACCTTCATGATGGAAATGACCGAAGCAGCCGCGATTCTGGCCGGTGCCACCCCTTACAGCCTCGTGCTGATGGATGAGATTGGTCGCGGCACCTCCACCTACGATGGTCTGGCCCTGGCCTGGTCCATTGCGCATCGCCTGCTCAGCCACAATCAGGCACTGACCTTGTTTGCCACGCACTACTTTGAAATCACGCGCCTGCCCAACGAGCTGCCTGCCGCTGCCAACGTGCACTTGGCCGCCGCAGAATCGGCTTCAGGCATTGTGTTCCTGCATGAAGTTCAGGAAGGCCCGGCCAGCCGCAGTTACGGGATTCAGGTTGCACAGCGTGCCGGCATTCCCTCTGCCGTTATCCGTCAGGCCAGCCGCGAGCTGAGCCGCCTGGAAGCGCAAAACGATCCTAGTGCACAACTGGATTTGTTCAATGCGGGCAGCGCTCCGGAAGCCACGGTCGCCGAACCTGACCCGACCACAGAAAAAGCACTGGACCTGCTGGATCAGTTCAAGCAGCTCGATGTGGATGACTTGAGCGCACGCGATGCCCTGGATCTGCTGTATCGCTGGAAAAAAGAGATGAAGGCGGCTGGTTAAACAGCCCAGAAGGGAGCCCAAGAGGCTCCCTTTTTTATGCAGTTTTCCGAGGGCCGTTGGCGAGCAGATCGACAATCAATCATTCTTAGCCTTTCCACCGTGAATCAATCACTCTATTTCGTGAGTATTTCTCTGAATTCTTTGCGCTGGATACGCCTGATACGCTGGCTAGCCATACACCGGGACAAGCCGGATCAGTTAAGCTACGGGCTAATTTAATTCTTGTTCGGGCAGTCCATGAATATCGACCAGCCATTGACCCTTTTGGGCGGCATCAGCGCGCATGAGTTCATGCAAACCTACTGGCAACGCAAACCTTTATTGATACGCGGCGCCATCCCTAATTTCAAGCACTCGCTGAGCATAGACAATATCCGCGAGCTGGTAACGCGTGAAGAAGTCGAGTCGCGCCTGATCATCCATGACGGCAAAGACTGGGAAATGGAAACCGGGCCTTTTGACGAGCTGCCACCCGCCTCGCAGCCCAACTGGACCGCTCTGGCACAAAGCGTGGATCTGCACGACGACAATACCGCTGCCTTGATGCGTCAGTTCCGCTTCATTGGCGATGCCCGTCTGGACGACGCCATGATCAGCATTGCTTCTGACGGCGGTGGCGTAGGCCCGCACTTCGACAGCTACGACGTATTCCTGCTGCAAGCCCACGGCAAGCGTCACTGGCGCATCAGCCAGCAAAAAGACCTGAGTCTGGTGCCCGACCTGCCCTTGAAGATTTTGCGCAATTTCCAGGTAGAAGAAGAGTTCACCCTGGAACCCGGCGACATGCTCTATCTGCCCCCGCACGTGGCGCATGACGGGATTGCGATTGGCGACTGCATGACGATTTCCATCGGCTTTCGTTCGCCTACCCAGGCAACACTTGCCCGTGGCTTGATGGATGCCGCATCGGATCAACTGGCTGCCGCCAGTGGCGAAGGCTTTGGCTTGTACGCCGACCCACCGATGTCCATGCCCGAGGCCATGCAGCAGCGCTACACCGACCCGGAGGCACAGGCCAGCACCACACCTGCCGCCTTGCCGGAAAACCTGATTCAGAAGTCGCTGGATGCCTTGAACGCCATTCGTTTTGACGAAGCGCTGGCCTCCCGTTTTCTGGGCGTCTGGCTGACCGAATTGCCCAGCAATAGCTGGTTCGACATTGCCGAAGACCCGGTTGATCTGCACGACCCCGAACTGCCTGAAGGCCGCTTGGCTTTGGACCGCTGCTCGCGCATGATGTATCGCGGTGATGAGCTGTACATCAACGGTGAAGTCGCCCCCTGCCCGGCCAGCCCTGCCCTGAAACAACTGGCTGACCAGCGTGAACTCTTAATTCCCGGCGACAGTTTTGAAGCCCTGGATGAAGATGAGCGCGAAATGCTGAATGCCTGGCTGGATGACGGCTGGCTGCAGTTCAAAGAAAACTGAGCACTGAGCCACTAGCGCTGGCAAGTTCAGAAAAAAAGCGGGGCAGCTTGCAGGCTGCCTCGCTTTTTCATTTCTAGCCCCCAGGAATCGAAAGCCCGATATATTTGCTGATTACGGTGGCAGTTGCAGTTGCAGTTGCAGTTGCGGTTGCGGTTGCGGTTGCGGTTGCGGTTGCGGTTGCGGTTGCGGTTGCGGTTGCGGTTGCGGTTGCGGTTGCGGTTGCGGTTGCGGTTGCGGTTGCGGTTGCGGTTGCGGTTGCGGCAGTATTATTCACGCCGTACAGCAAGAAAAAGTACTATCATGCAAAACACGATTCACAAGACGAGCAACTCGTCATAAAGCCACCCTTAGTGGCTTTGCAGCCCAGCTTCAATCCAGCTCGGGCCACACTCAAGAATCACGTAGCCATCCCACTCAATATAGTCAGGCACCTACCCAATTCAAAAGTGGTCTGCCCTATATCCAGAAAGCGTCCTATCTGGCCAGTCCATTTAATCGCTATAAATAGTGCTCATTTGTCATCTCTCCTTTTGGAAAGCGCAGAGCACTATGTCTACCTCTCGATCGTCCTCATCCTATTTAATCAGCGACCTGATCCCGCCTATCGTGGCCGGTCTGATCTCGGTCATCGTCAACTATGGCGGCACCTTTATTCTGGTTTTCCAGGCCGCCAAAGTCGCCGGCCTCAGCCCTGAGCTGACCGCCTCCTGGGTCTGGTCGATTTCCATTGGTGTGGGTGTTACGGGTCTGCTCTTGAGCTGGGTGTCGCGTGAACCCATCATCACCGCCTGGTCTACTCCGGCAGCCGCATTTCTGGTGACAGCTCTGGCCAGCACCCCCTACGAGGAAGCCGTCGGCGCCTACCTGATTTCGGCAGCGGCCTTTGTAGTCCTGGGCCTGTCCTCCTACTTCGAGCGCCTGATCCGCCTGATTCCAAACGGCATCGCCGCAGGCCTGCTGGCCGGGATTCTGCTGCAATTTGGCATTGGAGCCTTTGGCAGCATGACGCTGGATCCGAAGCTGGCTGGCTTGCTGATTCTGGCCTACCTGATCATCAAACGTTTTTCCGCACGTTACGCTGTGGTGGGCATTCTGATCCTGGGCCTGAGCTTCCTGCTGCTGGAACATCGTGTGGACCTGAGCGGCCTGAAACTGGAACTGGCCGCGCCAGTGTTCACCATGCCGGTCTTCACCCTGAATGCCTTGCTAAGCGTGGCCTTGCCCTTGTTTCTGATCACGCTGACTGGCCAATACATGCCCGGCATGCTAGTCCTGCGTAACGACGGCTTCCGTACCAGCGCCAACCCGATTGTGTGGGTGACAGGCCTGGGTTCGCTAATTATGGCTCCCTTTGGCTCCCACGCCATGAACGTGGCCGCCATCACCGCCGCTATCTGCACCGGGCCGGAGGCGCACCAGGATCCCTCCAAACGCTGGGTCGCCGGGGTTGCCGCCGGTGTGTTCTACATTCTGGTTGGAGTCTTTGGGGTCACGCTGGCCGCTGTATTCATGGCCTTCCCCGCAACCTTTATCACCACGCTGGCGGGCTTGGCACTGCTGGGCACCATTGGCGGCAGCCTGGCGGGGGCCATGGCAGACGTCAAGTCGCGGGAAGCAGCCTTGATTACCTTCCTGGCTTCGGCAGCCAATATCACGCTGTTCGGGATTGGCGGGGCTTTCTGGGGACTGGTGATCGGTCTGCTGGCGTACTTCATTTTGAATGGGAAGTTGCCGCAGCGTAAAACAGAAAAACTGGGTAATGAAGGACTTCCAGCGGCTTCTGATGCTCGGTGATTAGTTGGAATTAATGCAGGCTGGGGCTGTAAGCCCTAACCTGCATATGCGGCAGGGACGCTACTAGCAGCGGTCTAGCAACTGGACAGGCGATAGCCAATTACAAAAACCTGACTAAACAGCTGAAATTAAACGATTTTTCAGCGGCTCATAGAGCAGCAAACTTTGCATGTGCATGAGAGAGACCCACAAGCTTTTCCACGCTGCTTAGGCAACAGAAACATTTGAATCAGCCCCCCATCGAACGATCAGCGTTTCTAAACCACCTATTCAGCGGCAAACCGGGTGGACAACCAGCCCACAACGTCCCAGTATTTTCTAAGCTGCCTATACAGCAGCAAACTATTTTGTGCATAGCATCCCTGGCCATCGAAATTTCTAAGCTACCTATACGGCAGCAAACAGGCCGGGCAGGTTCCATTCTTTAGCTGTCACTTTCTAAGCTGCCTACACGGCAGCAAACTCTATCTATCTGATCGCTGCCATCACCGAGCTTTTCTAAGCTGCCTACACGGCAGCAAACGTCTGGCCGCTGGTGTGCGCTGGCCGCATCAATTTCTAAGCTGCCTACACGGCAGCAAACATCGGTGCTCAAGGCAACATGGCGCGGCTGATTTTCTAAGCTGCCTACACGGCAGCAAACTAGAGCGTCTATCCCTGAAGGCCAAGCAGGTTCTATCTTATGGCTTTTTCTGCCACCAAAACCCTTTTTTCAGGCCATTTCATAAGCATCTGATTTTAAATAAGATTTCAAAACCAATAAAAAAAGGGTTTCTGCAAGGAGAAGGCAATCATCCCGAATGCACTAATCAAATTTATTGTAAAAAATAGTCACACAAGATCAAGCAATTTCCCCCATAAACCGCAAATAAACTTCTAATTCACTCAAAACACCCAGAAAGAACTAATAGACACAATCTCCTGACTGCCTCTTTCCGGCTCAAGTGCTAGCCTGCGCTGGCTTTGATCTTCAGGAAACGGTGTCATGTTTGGCGATTTCAATCTTGCGTCTCCCTATGCGGCTTATGCCGGCCTTCGGCAGGGGCCGCCTGTGGTGTGGGATGCGGATTTCTGTGGTGGGGCGTGGCTGGTTCACCGACACTGTGATGTACAAGCCGCCCTGCGTAATCCCGATTTAAGCGTGCGGCGTGTTGGCGGGTGGGTGGCCCAGGCGGGCGCTGCTCCCTCCCCTCGCCTGCAAGCCTTCAAGGGCTTGATGGCCCGGACGCTGGTTTTTCTGGACCGTCCCCGCCACACACGCGTAAGGCGGGTGGTGAATGCGGGGTTTAGCGCGAAGGGTTTGGAATCCCTGCACGGCACGATCAAGAATCGCACTGCGCAAATCCATCGTGGTTTGAAAGACAAGCTGCGAGACGGCTCTGCGGATCTGGTTGATGAGGTCTGTCGTCCGCTCCCCGCCTTGGTCATGATGGATGTGCTTGGCTTGCAGCAACTACCTTTGTCTGTTTTTCAGGCCTGGTCAGAGCAACTGGCACGCTTTATCGGGCAGGCGACGCCGGATCTGCCTCTGTTGATGGACACACAGGACGCCTTGCTGGATATGGCTGACTTTCTGGGGGACAGCACCAATCTGCAAGAAGGTGGGCTGGCCTGGCGGCTTTTGCATGACGAGCAACTCTCTCTTCAAGGCAGGCGCGAGCGTTTGGCGCAGTCCTGTATGTTGCTCTTTGCGGGCTATGAAACCTCCCGGCACCTGCTCAGCTCCCTGTTTCAGACTCTGCTTGGCGACTCCATAAAGCTGCAGGACTTGCTATCGAATCCGCAGAAGATCCCTGCTGCGATCAAAGAGGTGCTGCGTTACGACAGCCCGATTCAGTACACGGCCAGGCGTTTGATGCAGGACCAGCACTGGCACGGTCAGCATTTGCGTAAAGGACAGTTGCTGCTCTTGCTCTTGGGCGCTGCCAACCGGGACCCGGAGGTTTTTGCCAATCCCGATGAACTGGACTTCAGCCGCGACAATCAGGCCGAGCTGTCCATGGGCCACGGGATTCATCATTGTCTGGGTGCCGGTTTGGTGCAGTTGGAGGCAAAACTGCTACTTGAGCAGTTCCTGCCTTTGCTGCCTCGCCTGCAATTGGCTCAAGGTGAGCGTATTCAGCTCCCCGCCTATCGGGGCTGGAACCGCTTGCCGGTTCAATACCGGGCTACGCAGTCATGAGTGCTTTTCTCACTCATCTGGATCAGCAACTGGAGGCTTTGAAGACCAGAAATCTGTGGCGGCAAAGAGCAATCAGCCATCCCTTGCCGAACGCGCATATCGAGCGCAATGGCCAAGTCTTGCTGAACTTCGCCAGCAATGACTATCTGGGTCTTAGTCAGCATCCACAGTTCAAACTACTAAAAGCACAAGACGTCGCCGGAGCCACGGCCTCCCCGCTAATTTGCGGGCATCATACGCTGGCTCAGCAGCTGGAGCAGGAGCTGGCTGACTGGAGCGGCTTTGAGGCTTGCCGTCTTTTTGTCAGCGGCTATCAAGCCAGCTTGGGGGTGATTCCCGCGCTGGTCGGCACTGGCGACACGATCTTCTGCGACAGGCTGAACCACGCCAGCCTGATTGATGCCAGCCGTCTATCCGGCGCTCGTTTGCGTGTGTATCCCCATAGAGATATGGCACGTCTGGATGATTTGCTCAGCCGGCCAACGACGGGATTCAAGCTGGTGATCTCGGATAGCCTGTTCAGCATGGACGGGACGGTTGCCCCGGTCGATGAGCTGATCGCCTTATGCGAACGCCACGACGCTTTGCTGTATCTGGACGATGCTCATGGCCTGGGAGTTTTGGGCGAAAACGGGCGCGGAGCGCCTGAGCATTTCCTGCTCAATACCACACAGCGTCAGCGCCTGATTTATCTGGGGACTTTTGGCAAGGCAGCCGGGCAAGGCGGGGCTTTTATTGCCTGCTCCCACAGTCTGGCCGACTGGTTCACCCAATCCGCCCGCAGCTATGTGTACAGCACGGGGCTGGCTCCCGCGCACTGCGCATCCTTGCTGGCCTGCCTGCAACTGATCAAACAAGCCCAGCCCCAGCGGGCCTCGCTGAAAGAACACATCCAGACTCTGCAAACCTTGAACCAGGATCTGCCCTGGCGCCTGGCTCCATCCGATACGCCCGTGCAAAGCCTGCTGATGGGCGAGGTGGAACCTGCCTTGCAGTTGTCCGAAATCCTCCTGCAAAAAGGGATTTGGGCACCGGCCATACGCCCGCCTACTGTTCCCCGCCATCAAGCCCGATTACGCATTTCCCTGTCTGCCGCCCACCGGCGTCAGGATATTGAAAAACTGGTCCAGGCACTACATGAAGCCGCCCACTCTTTACGGTGATTTGCCATGAACTCCAACTCCTTTCCCCCTTTGGCCCAACGCAGCTTGCAAGCGGTCTGGCATCCCTGCACTCAGATGCAGCATCACGATCAAGGCGTGCCGCTGCTGGCGATCAAACGCGCCCAAGGCGCCTGGCTTTATGATGCCGACGGCAACGCCTATCTGGACGCCATCAGCTCCTGGTGGGTGAATCTCTTTGGACATAGCCACCCGCATCTGGTGCAGGCAATTAGCGATCAGGTTCAGCAACTGGATCACATCATGCTATGCGGCCTGACCCATGAGCCGGTTGTGCAGCTTTCCGAACGATTGGCCGCCTTGAGCAATCATCGTCTAGGCCATGCTTTTTATGCCAGCGACGGCGCTTCTGCAGTGGAGATTGCCCTGAAACTGAGCGTGCACTACTGGCGCAACCAGGGCCAGGAGCACAAGCACCGTTTTGTAGGCATTGCACAGGGATACCACGGCGAAACGCTGGGCGCTCTGGCTGTCACTGATGTGCCCTTGTTCCGGGAAAACTATGGCTCACAACTGGGCCAGCAATACACCGCAGCCAGTCCCGATCTGCGCCAGGCCCATAGCCCGGACGAACACAGTCAGGTCACCGCTAACGCATTGCAATCGCTGGAACAGATTCTGGAGAGCCATCAGGACATTGCCGCCGTGATTCTGGAGCCGCTGGTCCAATGTGCGGCTGGCATGCACATGCACTCCCCCGAGTATCTGCGCGGTGTGCGCGAGCTATGCGACCGCTATCAGGTGCATTTGATTTTGGACGAAATTGCCGTGGGTTGCGGGCGTACCGGCACCTTCTTTGCCTGCGAGCAAGCGGGTATCTGGCCTGATTTGCTGTGCCTGTCCAAGGGAATTACCGGCGGCACGCTACCCTTGTCGGTGGTGCTCTCCAGCCCCACGACTTATCAAGGGTTTTATGACCAGGATTTGCGCCGAGGCTTTCTGCATTCCCACTCCTACACCGGCAATCCCCTGGCCTGCCGCGCAGCGCTGGCCACTCTGGACTTGTTCCAGCAATACCCCGTCTACGAGCTGCAAAAAACACTGGGTCAAGCACTGGATGAGGGTTTGCACAGACTGAACCTGCAATATCCCAAGATGCAACACCTGCGCCGCTGCGGGGTGATCTGGGCCTTTGATCTGGACACCGGCCCGG
Source organism: Alcaligenes faecalis (assembly GCF_009497775.1). Taxonomy (NCBI): domain Bacteria; kingdom Pseudomonadati; phylum Pseudomonadota; class Betaproteobacteria; order Burkholderiales; family Alcaligenaceae; genus Alcaligenes; species Alcaligenes faecalis. Next base: position 1,014,845 of record NZ_CP031012.1, on the reverse strand, counting down.
TTCGCTACGATCACCAGGGTTTTGCCCGACGCTTTTACCGCTCTGCCCTGCAACAGGGGCTGATGCTGCGTCCTATCGGCAATACGGTGTACCTGATGCCAGGCTATCTCTGGGGTACGAAAGAGGTAGAGCATTGCTTGAATGGCCTGGGTCGTCTGTTGAAGGAATACGCATGAAGGCCTGCTTTGTGACGGGCACTGATACGGAAATTGGCAAAACGCTGGTCAGTTCGGCCTTGCTTCATTTACTAAGCCAAAGCGGTGCACGCACGCTGGGGATCAAGCCTATTGCCTCAGGAGCCGAAGAAATAGAGGGCCGTCTGCATAACGAAGATGTGGATGCTCTGGCACGGCACTCCAGCCTGAAACCTGCTCCTGAGACCCTAACGCCGTACTTGTTTAAACCAGCTGCGGCACCCCACATTCTGGCTGAGCAGGCAGGAATCGAATTAGATCCGGCCTTGATCCAAAAGTCAGTTCAAGCAGCGGCAGAACAAGCCGACTATGCAGTCGTTGAAGGAGTGGGAGGTTTCATGCTGCCCTTGGGGCAAGAACGGACGGGTGTAGATTTGGCGCAAGCTTTGCAGTTGCCCGTGGTGCTGGTTATCGGCTTACGTTTGGGTGCCTTGAATCATGCTTTGCTGACGGTTCAAGCCATACGCGCCAGCGGTTTGCCCTTGCTGGGCTGGGTCGCCAACCACATCGCCCCGGAGATGAGTTATGCCAAGGAGAACCTGCAAACGCTGCATGACTATCTGCCCGGCCCTTGTCTAGGTGTCATTCCAAGACTGAATGCCACCACACTGGATGATCGTATCCAGCAAGCTGCACAATATCTACGTTCACCCTGGGAAGATAAAGACTAAGCGCTTTTTACAAGACTTAAAGAAAGTAGCTGCCGACGCTACCCAGAAACGCCACGCCCAGCAGCAGACAGACCGCGCCGCCCAAGGCAAAGCGCAAGGCGGGGTTGGCAGACCAGGCGTCCACGCAGCTATTTAACAAGCGCTGACGCCATGTTCCCTGCCCTGCCGCGTCTGCGGCTTGCCGGGAATTTGCACGCAAACGGCTCAGATGCTCCTCGCTGATTCCGTCCATAGCTTCCCACTCCAGCTTCCAGCGCAAGAAAGCGGCCTGATGCTCAGGATCAATGGACAGCCAGGCCCGAAATGCGGACTGGCTGCGGGCATCGTTCTGATGTTTGGGATCGTGCTGTTTGAGCAGCCAGCTCAAGGCCTGCTCATCAATGTGCTGCATGTGTTCGTCCTTAGACATACGAACCAGCCGGACGCGGCACAGCCCCGTCCACCCGATTGACCGGCGCCGGATTATGACGGCACGCCAGCATGGCCATGCGGATATAGTGCTCAACGACTCGGGGGCTGGTGCCCATGCGAGTCGCTATTTCTTTGTAGTTCAGGCCCTCGAAGCGATGCAGCACAAAGGCTTCACGGCGACGACGAGGCAGGGCCTCGATCATGGCCAGCATACGAGCACGTGGTTCTGAAGGAGCGTGAGCAGAGGCTTGTGTGCCACGCAGCATACGCAGGCAAAAACTTAAACCGTTACGGTAAAACGATTTCAGCATGGGCCACTCCCTAAAACACGTCAAATGATAATGGTTCCTATTATCTTTACTGTTTTAGAGAAAGTCCAGCCCTGTTCGATAAAGATTAACTCTGCTCACAAAATAAATAGCCGCTCTTCTCAAACTGCTCTCGCCAAAAAAGCCTTCTGCCATTTCAAAGGTGGCAGCGAGGCAGCCGCTACCAACGGAACCCAGCGCGGCCTGCACAGAAACACTATGCCCGTTCTGGAAAAGCCCCAACCAGCTCTGCTTCTATCAAGGGAGAACAAGCTGATTCAGGACGAATCGCGGACATAAAAAAAAGCCCTGGCATGAAACCAGGGCTTTTTCCAGACGGCCCGCAGGCCGACTCAAAACAATCAGTTGCCGGGGCGCAGATTAGTGGACAGCACATTGATGATGCGCTTGGCTGTCGCCGTGGTCTGTTCCTGACCTTGCTGATCCAGCACCGTTACGCGCGTGCCAGCACCTTGGGCGCTCAGCTTGATGCGGAATGGTGTGGCTTCGGCGGTATTGCGGCTGCCAAAGATGCGGCCAATGATGTTTTGCTGTTCGATCTTCTCGCCGGTATCCGAATCCAGATAGCGGATGAAGAACTCACCAGCGGAACGGTCACGATCTTCCACCGAGAAACCGGCGGAGTCGATGGCTACGCCAACACGACGCCATGCGCGGTCAAAGGACTCGTTCAGCACCAGCTCGGCCTGATCGCCCTTGTCGGAAGCCTGGACTTGAACGCCAGCAGGATCCTTGGAGGCGTTAGCCACTTGTTCACGTGCTGTTTCAATGTCAGAGCCCAGGAAGACCATCATGCGAGCCAGCATGGCTGCATTCAGACCTGGATCTTCTTTGGCGAACACCCATTTAAAGGCGGAACCGTCTGCCGTTGGGGTCTCTTCCATGTGCTGGTGGGACACATAGATTTCGGTCTTGTTGCCGACGCGCTCAAAGCGGGTACGGAAGCGGTCACGTTCGCCGCTGTCAAAGACCTGGTCAATGATGGAGCCCAGGGCGCTGCGTATCCAGCTTTCTGGAATCTTGGCACGGTTTTCAGCCCAGTCGGTCTGGATCAAGCCAGCACGAGGGTCCTGGGACTGAATGGTGAAGCCATGATCACCCCAGAAATCGACGATGCGGGGGAACAGGTCTTCCACGGGGCGGTCTACAACCAGCCAGCGCAGATCGCCGTCACGCATCACCTTGATGGCCTCGGACTGAGGCAGGATCGTATCGGCACCGCCCTTGGCCTGCTGCGCATTTTGACCTTGCGAGTAGACCGAGTAAGACGTGGCACCTTCTGGCGCACGGTAATGTGCGTCGCGGTTAGCCTGGGTCAGATCCGGCGGAATGCTCAAGGGATCGCCTGCAACCGTACTCTTGTAATTAACCGACTCGCCCTGGCCCATAATCTGGTCCATCGTCGAGCAGCCCGACAGCACCAACAGGCTTAGAGACAGCCCGATCAGGCTTTTATTAACTGGCTTAGCAATCATGGAAGAAGATCCGCAAGTTTCAAAGATTGACGCAGCAATTCGTGATGCTGTGCATTTAACGGCGTCAATGGTAAACGATATCCCAGCTGAGTAAGGCCCATTTCTGCAACGGCCCATTTCACGGGAATGGGGTTAGCCTCAACAAACAGGCTCTTGTTCAGACCTGCCAGGTAGGCATTCAAACGACGTACCGTCGGTACATCCATATCCAGAGCGGCCTGGCACAACTGGCTCATCAGGCGTGGGGCCACGTTGGCCGTCACGGAGATATTGCCTTTGGCGCCCAGCAAGATATACGAAGCAGCAGTAGGATCATCACCGCTGACCACAATGAAATCTTCCGGTGCATCACGCAGCAGCAAGCCACCACGGGCCAGATCGCCCGTTGCATCCTTGATACCGATGATGTTGGGGATTTGAGCCAGACGCAGCACGGTGTCGTTCTGCAGGTCGGCTACGGTACGGCCGGGCACGTTATACAGGAACTGGGGCAGATCCACCGCTTCTGCAATCGCGCGGAAGTGCTGGTACATGCCTTCCTGGGTAGGACGGTTGTAGTAGGGCACCACCGACAAACCGGCGTCTGCACCCACTTCCTGGGCGTGGCGCGACAGTTCGATGGCCTCGCGAGTGGAGTTGCCACCCACACCGGCAATCACGGGCACACGGCCAGCAGCGTGCTCAACGGCAACCTTGATCAGTTCAGCGTGCTCATCAACCGACACCGTGGGCGATTCGCCCGAGGTTCCAACGACCACCAGCACACGCGTTCCTTCCTGAATGTGCCAGTCGATCAGCTTTCGGTAAGCGGCAAAATCCAGACCCCCATTGGGATCCATGGGTGTAACAAGGGCAACCATGCTGCCCTGAAAATTGGAAATAGCAGAGTCCGAACTTGCCATGATGAGATGAATCTCCGGGTTTAAGGCCCTATAGCCGAAAAAAAGTATGACTCACAAGTTTAACGGATAAGCCGTTAAATCATAAGAACCATTTCAATATGCCTTCGCCCAGCGCAATCAAGGGACTCATCAGGGTCCAAAGTGCGCCGGTAAACATCAGCAGGATCAGAATGACCATGCCATAAGGCTCGATACGAGAATAATGATAGGCCAAACGATTAGGCAATAGACTAAATACAATGCGCCCGCCGTCCAAAGGTGGCAAAGGCAGCAGATTCAGTGCCATCAGAACCAGGTTGACCTGCACGCCGGCCACCGCCATACCCATCCAGAAGCGGCTGTCGCCCTGCCCGATCTTGACCATCAAATGGGCATACAGAACCCACAAAATCGCCATCACCATATTGGAGGCTGGTCCGGCCAGGGCAACCCAGAGCATGTCGCGCTTGGGATTGCGCAGGCGGCCCCAGTCCACGGGGACGGGTTTGGCCCAGCCAAACAGAATGCCGCCCATGCCCATCATGGCGCTGGACAGCAACAGGACGGCCGGCACCACAATCGTGCCGATAGGGTCGATATGACGCAGTGGGTTCAGGCTGATACGACCGGCCAGCATGGCTGTCGGGTCGCCAAACATGCGGGCGACGTAGCCGTGGGCGGCTTCATGCAGCGTAATACCGAAAATGACTGGTAAAGCATAGACCGTCAAGGTCTGTATAAAAGAGTCCATGGTGATCCTTGGTCCAGGCCGGGGACTTGTCCCCTACTTTTCAAGACGATAAGTCGCCTGCAATCAGCCTGTCTGATTGGGACAGCGAGTGCTGCCCCAAGGTTCAGAATTGAAACACGGATAGGCACCTGGACGCGAGTTTTGTGCAAGTCCGAAGATCAGGACAAGCCCAAGATGGCAGGATCGCCCGAGCCACGACGTTGCACTTCCGGCGTGGGGCCGGTCAGGTCGATCACGGTAGTGGCCTGCAAGGGGCACGGTCCACCATCGACAACCGCCGCCAACTGGTGGGCGTAACGATCCAGAATTTCCTGGGCATCGTTCAGGGGTTCGTCTTCGCCGTCAGGAATCAGCGTGGTGGAAATCAAGGGGCTGCCAACTTGTTCCATCAGGGCCAGGGCCACTTTCTGGTCGGGCACACGAATACCAATGGTTTTGCGCGAAGGGTGCGACACGCGGCGCGGCACTTCCTTGGTGGCTTCCAGAATGAATGTCCACGGGCCAGGGGTGGCCATTTTCAACAAGCGATACTGCGGGTTGTCCACTTTGGCAAAGTGGCTGATCTCGGCCAGATCACGACACAGCAAGGTCAGATGATGACGATCATCCAGGCCACGCAAACGACGCAGGCTGTCAGCGGCGGACTTGTCGTCCAGGCGAGCGACAACGGCATAACTGGAATCGGTAGGAATGGCGAGCAGCCCTCCTTTAGCCAATAGTTCGGCTGCTTGAGCCAATGCGCGGGGTTGGGGGTTTTCGGGATGAACGACGAATAATTGAGACATTTCGCGCTTCCTTGCTATTACGAGGGGAAATCATTAAACCTGAGTCTCGCCGTGACCGGCAAGACCGGAGCACGACTCAGGGTCGAAGTATTCTTGCACGAGTGTTGCACTATTTGAAAAAATCATGCTAGAATACATTTTTTACTTCGCAGCCCACCTTGATGTAGGCCAGAAGCAAAAAAAAAGCAGTACACAGTGGTGACCGTAGCTCAGTTGGTAGAGTCCCGGATTGTGATTCCGGTTGTCGTGGGTTCGAGCCCCATCGGTCACCCCAGAAATTTACCGCTTCCAAGGTTTTGCAGATCTCCTTAAATGGTGACAAGACCAGGAACTGGAAAAGAACAGACTTGAAAGCCCGCCACGCAGCGGGCTTTTTTGCGTTTGTTCATCGTAGCAAGTTTGGCGCCTTCGCACACCCCCACGCAAGTTCGGGCAGGACAATAAACTGTGTTCGATTGTGAACCCCAGGCCAGTGCTCACTTTCACCTGCTGCGCTGCACTTCAAGTTGGCAGGCCCGCAAGGCAAAAGCCCCTCCTCCATCAGACACCCGTCATTTCAGCCCGCACCCTCTGTAATAGAAACTGGCACAAAACCACGCTTTCTTATACTCTAATCTGTCCCATTTTCTGGAAGTTTGCTGATGACACTCGGTTTCCCCTGCTGGGATCAGGCACCCGCCAATTGGGACTGGCTTGCACAGGATGAAGACGGCCAATGGTTCTGGTATGGCGTCCAGCCCTCGCCCGGCATAGGCGGTGGCGTATGGCGCTCTCCCTCCCGCCTGCAGCAGTTTGCCGCCCGCGGAGAACCGAACCCGTCCTGGATGCACAGCCTTTACCAACGTCCGGACCTGCCCGACAAGAACCGTAGCACCTGAACCCATGCAAGAGCATCTGATACACCTGCGCTCCCTGCTGCACGATTACTGGCCGCATCTGGCTCTGGCGCTCAGCGTGATACTGGGCGCTTCCGCGGCCATTCATGCCGCCATGACCAAAAATGATGTCCGCGCGGCCATCAGCTGGGTAGGCGTCATCATCATGTCGCCCCTGTTGGGACCGTTTCTGTATTTGATCGCGGGGATCAACCGGGTACGCAGACAAAGCCGCCTGGAACAAAGTGCGGACGTGTTCTATGAACAGGTCACGTATCTGCACCCTCCCGTCTCAGACATTGGCGCCCTGGTAGGCGCACCGTTCCGCTCTCTGCAAATTCTGGGCGACCGCGTCAGCCGCAGCCAGCTACGTAATGGCAATAATGTGCGCGTTCTGGTCGGTGGTGATCAGGCCTATCCCGCCATGCTGGAAGCCATTGATCAAGCCCACAGCACCATTGCCCTGCAAAGCTATATCTTCGATAGCGACCGCCTGGGGCGCGAATTTGTCAGCGCCCTGTCTCGCGCCCATCAACGTGGTGTGCAGATTCGCGTGCTGGTCGATGCTATTGGTGCCAAATATTCACGCACACCCATTGTGCGATTGCTGCGCCGCGAAGGCATACGCTGCGCCCTGTTCATGACCAACCCCCTGGGCTTTTTGCGCATGCCCTACGCTAATCTACGCAGTCACCGCAAACTGCTGATTGTGGATGGCACGGTAGGCTTTACCGGCGGCATGAATCTGCGTGAATCCTTTATGGCGCAGTACAGCGACGGCAAGCCGTCCCAGGACACCCATTTCCGCCTGGAAGGGCCTGCCGTCATGCAATTGCTGGCTTCCTTCCGCCACGACTGGCAATTCACCACTCGCGAGGATTTGTCCCCCGCCTACTGGCATGCCAGTTCCTCGCCCGCCCCCAGACCTCACGTTCCGGCGCGTTGCATTGCTTCCGGCCCGGATCGTTTCATGGCCAGCACCCACCATATGCTGCAAGGGGCGTTTGCCATTGCTCAGCGCCATATCCGTATTCAGTCCCCCTACTTTCTGCCTGACCAGATCCTGCTGGGGGCCTTGAACACGGCCGCCCGCCGCGGTATCCAGGTCGATATCGTCATCCCCGGACAAAACAATCTGCGTCTGGTCAATTACGCCATGACAGCCCAGCTGGATCAGGTTCTGCGCGCAGGCTGCCGAGTCTGGCGCGCTTGCGGCCCCTTCAACCACTCCAAGCTGATGACCATTGACGGCGTCTGGTCCTATATAGGCTCGTCCAATCTGGACCCGCGCAGCTTGCGTTTGAACTTCGAACTGGACGTGGAAATCTACAGCCGCGATACGGCCCGCCAGATCCAGAACCTGATTGATCTGGAAATTGAAGAGGCTGAAGCCGTCAGCCTGGAATCCTTGAGTTCGATTGGCTTTGGCAAGCGCTTGCGCAACCGCCTGATCTGGCTGGCCAGCCCCTATCTGTAGTAGTGTGTGTTCACATAAAACTGCTGCAAGCTTCAAGAAAGCCCTTGGCTTGCACAATCTTTCAATCCGCTGGCGTACCCACCCTTTATAATCAAGCGCTTAAACGGTCTACACAGACAGGCGTGCCGTTCCCATACAGCCTTGAGCGCCTTTAAAAAAACAATGTCCGAGCTTTCTTATTCCGACCTGGCCCAATGGGCCGCCCATCATCTGGAAAACCGCCCTCCCCGTGCCAAGTCCCTGGTCATGACCTTGTTTGGCGACGTGATTCGTCCGCATGGGGGCAAACTTTGGCTGGGTAGTTTGATTCAGTTGCTGGCCCCCTTCGGGATCAGCGATCGGCTGGTGCGTACCAGCGTGTACAGGCTGGCCGAGGAGGGCTGGCTGAGCGCGCAACGTGAAGGGCGACGCAGCCAGTACACCCTACGCCCCGAAGCCAGCCAGCGCTTCGAGCACGCCTATCAGCGCATCTACACCCCCACCTATCTGGCCTGGGACGGTCAATGGACGCTGATCTTCAGCATGCCCAGCCTGATGATGAACTCCAAGCAACGGGCCGACCTGCGCAAGGAACTGCTGTGGGAAGGCTTTTGCGCCTTGTCACCCACCGCCTTCCTGCACCCGAACCCGGATCACACGATTCTGGATTACATCCTGCAGGCGACACAGGCGCAGTCGCAGGTGTATGTGGGCAAGCTGGAGCCGTCTCAACTACCTCAGACCCGCCCCCTGTCTCAGCTGATTCAGGACAGCTGGGATCTGGCTCAGGTAGCCAGCGGCTACGGTCAGTTCATCCAGCGCTTTGCGCCTGCCCTGGCCATGCTGGACGCAGGCCACGATTACAACGACGAACTGGCCTTTGTGATACGCACCCTGCTGATTCACGAGTTCCGCCGTATTCAGCTGCACGACCCGCAACTGCCTATTGAACTGCTGCCGGCAGGCTGGGCGGGAAAACAGGCGTATGAGCTGTGCCGGGATGTGTATCGTCAGGTTTGCGGCAAGGCCGAACGCTATATCCTGTCTACCCTGCGTGCCGAGGATGAGCAGGCGCCGGAAGCCGCCGCTTACTTCTACGAGCGTTTTGACGGACTGCCGGTTCCATCCGAGAGCCAAGCCTGATACCTGAACCTGCAGCCTGACGAAGGGACTGACGAAGGGACTGACGAAGGGACTGACGAAGGGACTGACGAAGGGACTGACGAAGGGACTGACGAAGGGACTGACGAAGGGACAAATAAAAACCCCGGTGTGATTCGAATCACACCGGGGTTTTTTGTACGCTGTCAGGATCAGGCACGGGCGCCAAAGCCCGGCCTGTCAGAGCAGATTAGTGCGCAGAGGCAGCTTCTGCACCCACACCTGTTTCGGAACGTACCGACTGAGCCTCGAAACCGGCACGATCAATCTCGGCACGTGGGCTTTTATCGGTGATCGAGAAGAACCAGATCGCAATAAAGGCCAAAGGCATGGAGAACAAGGCAGCCGATGCATAAGGGAACGGAGCCGAACCAGCAGGGTTACCCAGCGTAGCTTCCCACACCGATGGGGAGAGCAAGGTCAGCAGCAAGGCAACGATCAGGCCCAGGAAACCGCCAATCGTGGCACCACGTGTCGTGCAACCTTTCCACAGAATGGACAGGAACAGGACAGGGAAGTTAGCCGAAGCGGCAATCGCAAAGGCCAGAGACACCATGAAAGCGATGTTCTGCTTCTCGAAAATAATGCCCAGCAACACGGCAACCACACCCAGGATCAAGGTGGTAGTGCGCGATACACGCATCACTTCCTCGTTCGTGGCTTCGCCCTTCTTGATCAGCGTGGAGTACAGGTCATGCGACACAGCCGATGTACCGGAGAGTGTCAAACCAGCCACCACAGCCAGAATCGTGGCGAAAGCAACTGCCGACATGAAGCCCAGGAACACGTCCCCACCCACAGCATCAGCCAAGTGCACGGCAGCCATATTGGAGCCGCCAATCAGGTCGCCGCCAATTTCCAGGAAGCGGGGGTTGGTGGACACCAGCACGATAGCGCCGAAACCAATGATGAAGGTCAGGATGTAGAAGTAGCCAATCCAGGTCGTTGCCCAGAACACGGATTTACGTGCTTCTTTTGCATCAGGCACGGTGAAGAAGCGCATCAGGATGTGTGGCAGACCAGCCGTACCGAACATCAGAGCCATACCGAAGGAAATCGCGCTGATGGGGTCCTTGATGAAGTTGCCAGGGCCCATGATGGCTTGACCAATCGTGGAGGCCTGAACCGCATCCTTACCGGCAGCAATAGCGGCATCGGTCTTGACCTGAACGGCAGCGGCAAACAGTTTTTCAGGGGAAAAACCGTACTGTGCCAATACCATGATGGCCATGAAGGAAGCACCAAACAGCAGCAAGCCAGCCTTGATGATCTGCACCCAGGTCGTGGCTGTCATACCGCCAAACAGTACGTAGACCATCATCAACACACCCACCAGCACCACGGCAACCCAGTACTCCAGACCAAACAGCAGCTTGATCAACTGGCCTGCACCAACCATCTGTGCGATCAGGTAGAACAGAACCACAACCAGCGTGCCCGAAGCCGCAAAGGCGCGAATCGGACCTTGGCGGAAGCGGTAAGCCGCCACGTCGGCAAAGGTGAATTTGCCCAGGTTACGCAGCTTTTCTGCCAGCAGGAACGTAATGATGGGCCAGCCGACCAAAAAGCCGATGGAGTAGATCAGGCCGTCGTAGCCGTTGATCATCACCGCCGCCGAAATACCCAAAAAGGAAGCCGCAGACATATAGTCACCGGCAATGGCCAGGCCGTTTTGAAAGCCCGTAATACCGCCCCCTGCCGTGTAGAAGTCAGAGACCGACTTGGTGCGGGCAGCCGCCCATTTGGTAATCCACAAGGTCGCCAGCACAAAGACCGCGAACATGCCAATCGCAGTCCAGTTGGTCGGCTGCTTTTGCAGCTCGCCCAGGTCGCCACCAGCCGCCAGCAAGGCGGGGCTGGCCAGCATCAGGCCCAGAGCCAGGCCGGAACGAAGATAGGAATGCTTCATTTACGCACCTCCTCAAGGACTTCCTTGGCCATTTGGTCAAACTTGGTATTGGCGCGCCAGACATAAATGCCTGTGATCACGACGGCCAACACAATGACTCCAAAACCGATAGGAATACCCAGGGTCATGACGCCATCACCCAAGCGCTCTGCAAACAATTCCTTGTCGAAAGCAATAATGCCGATGTAACTGTAGTAAGCCACCAGCATGACGATGGTAAGTATCCAACCCAGCCGCAGCCGGGTCTTGACCAGATTCTGATAGCGAGGATTGGCCGTAATCCGACCTACAAGGGGGTCTTGCATAGTTTGTCTCCGCATTGTTCTGAACGCCTTATTTTGCTGGCGTATCTTATTGAACCGGCCCAGCCCGAAAAGGCTGAAAACGGCGCTATGAAGACGCCTGCCGACGTCTATGCGGTGAACATTAGAGCCCGACACTTACACCATACTTACTAATTGCATCGGCTCAGGGTTATGCCTAGGAGCAGAAAAACACGCAAGAAAAAGGGGAGTAAGGTTGGCGCGGGTGGAGGGGTTCGAACCCCCGGCCCCAGGCTTAGAAGGCCTGTGCTCTATCCAACTGAGCTACACCCGCCAGGTGATGGTGGCATCGTCAAAACAGTCAGGCGATGCAAGGTCCGAGATAACGGCCCGTAAGGAGTCGGGACCGCTTTCAACGCCTGTTTTTTGTAAAAAAACAGACCTGAAAAGGACAATCGAATATTCTAGCCTGAAAAGCTGTTTTAGATAAGCAGCAAGCCAGTCAGAGTGTGAACACTGTAAGAAAAATAATTATAAGTAGTATTTCTGACTCCGAATGGTACAGTCGTGTACGGATTAACCCGTTTTCCTGGATCCTTCTCCATGCCGACCAAAAAGAAACTAAGCAAGCACTCTTTAATACTATCGGCCCCCCTTCTTATCTTGAGCGCAGTCCTGAATACCGCACAGGCAGGTATCAGCTATCAGCTGCGCCAGGTGCAGGCCAGTTCTGGTGAAACCGTTGATATTGACGCCATCGTCTATAACGACACAGGCAGCTTGATGAGCTGGACCGCCCCGCAAAACCTGGTTTTGCAGTGGCGCGACAATAACGGCAAGGTCATCCGCAGCCTGGCCGAGCTGGTTAGCCCGCGGCCCCGAGCGTCCATCCCCACCAACAACTTCACCGCCTACAGCTGGCGAGCCGTAGTCCCCAATGGTTTGACCGGCTTGCAAGCCGTCAATATTGAAGGCGAACGTGTGATGTTGGCGCTGGACACCAATCCGGAAGGCCAAAGCCCGATTACCTCGCAACCGGCAAACGCCGCTGTGGTGAACGCAGGTGCTGGCCATGACCCCCGTGTCATTGACCCCGCCCTGCCCTATGCCCAGGCCGTCGCGGCCGGAGCACAACGCGAAGGGCCAGCCATCAATAACGGACAAGGCCTGAAACCCGCGAACTCCAGTTTCGAGAACTTCAGCAACGCGATTTCGGCCCACGACCCGACCTACTTTATTGCTGGCAATAAAGGCGGCACGAATGCCCGCTTCCAGCTGAGCTTCAAGTACCGCCTGCACTCGCCGGAAGATCCTAGCAATCCGAAGCTCTACGATCATTTCTACATCGGCTATACGCAAACCGCACTGTGGGATCTGCATGCAGACTCCAAACCCTTTGTAGACACCACCTACCGCCCCAGCTTCTTCTGGCGCAAGGACTCCATCTGGGAGTCCGAGCAGAAGCGTCTGTTCATGGGCCTGGCAACCGGCTATGAGCACGCCTCCAACGGCAAGGCCGGGGATGACTCGCGCTCCATGAACGAGGTCTTCATCCAGCCCGAGTTCAATTACCGCTTTGATCACGGTGCCACGCTGACGATTGCCCCACGCATCAAGCACTATGTGTTCATGGGCGAGAACGCAGATTGGGCCCACTACCGTGGCCGTTACGACTGGAAGGTCCGCTACGCCCAGGACAATGGGCTGGTACTGTCTGGTATGTACAACAAGGGCACGGGCAGCCGCAATACGCATGAGTTCTCGATTGCCTGGCCACTGAACCGCACGCCATTGAACATGAATGGCTATATCTACGGCCAGTACTTCTCGGGCTATGCGGAAACCATGCTGGGCTACCGCGACCGCTCTTCGCAATTCCGTATCGGTCTGGCACTGGTGCCCTGATCCTTACAGCAGCCCCCCACCGCGTCGGCTGCCCATGCCGGCGCGGGCCATATCATGATCACAGGCCTGGATCAGAAAGCGCTGGAACAAGGCCACCAATCCCTCCGGCTCACGTCCTTTGGGCCACAACAAACCCACCTCGACAGACTCCACCGTATCGTTAATCCCGATCGCGTGAATGCGCTTGCCTTCCAGAGACCAGGGCCGGTAAACCATATCGGACAAAATCGTCACCCCAAAGCCGTAAGCCACCAGACCACGTACCGCCTCCAGAGAGCGCGTCCGCATGGCCACGCGTTCCGGAAAGCCAGGACTGCCCCAATGACGCATGGCCGCCGTATCAGCATCGTCTACCGTCAGAAAGATGTAGGGATAATTATTGATCTGCCCCAGGGACACACTGGACTCGTTAGCCAGAGCATGTTGATCCGACACCCATAGACGACGACGGGAACTGCTCAGGCGATGGTGCCCGAACATGGCCAAATCGGTGATATTCGACAAAATAGCAACACCCAGATCGATGCGCTCGGCTTCCAGGGCCGCTTCCATTTCGGGGCGCTCCATATCAACCAGCTCGATGTCGATATTGGGATAGCTGTGCTTGAAACGGCTGATCAGGTCAGGCAGGAAATAGCCCAGGACCGTATAGCCCGCCGCCACCCGAATCTGCCCTTCGATATTTTGCCGCCGCAAATCCGCATGGTTCAGCGCATCGCTGACCGCATCAATCACGTGATGAGCGTGGTGAAAAAACGCCTGCCCCTGTGGCGTTAATTCCACGCCGTGGGGCAAGCGCTCAAACAAGGCCACATTCAGCTGGCGCTCCAGACTTTGCACCGCATTACTGATGGCCGACTGCGAAACATTCTCCGCCTGGGCCGCCGCGGAGAACTGCCCGCTGACCGCCGCAGCAATGAAATATCGGAACTGTCTCAGGGTCACTTCGTGTTTCATAGCCATCCGTTTTTCAGATATCAGGTACACGTAAATTTGATTTTACGATAACAAAAAGCTGCCCTAGACTAAAGAACAAACTACAACAACTTGCACGAAAACCATCCTTCTTGCAGGAGACAAACTCATGAATGCCCCACTCAACAAACCTTACAAGGCCATGTTGGAATCCGTGTCCCTGGACGACAAATACACTGTCACCAAGGGCCGCGCCTATATGAGCGGCACCCAAGCCCTGGTGCGCTTGCCCATGTTGCAGAAAGAACGGGACCGGCGCGCGGGTCTGAATACGGCTGGCTTTATCTCTGGCTACCGGGGCTCCCCATTAGGGAGCGTAGACCAGGCCCTGTGGCAAGCCAGCAAACACCTGAAAGAACACGACATCGTGTTCAAACCCGGTCTGAACGAAGACCTGGCCGCTACCGCCGTCTGGGGTAGCCAGCAAACCAATCTGTATCCCAGCGCCCGCTTCGACGGCACTTTTGCCATGTGGTACGGCAAAGGCCCCGGCGTGGACCGTTCCATGGACGTGTTCAAGCACGCCAACTCGGCCGGCAGCGCCCGCCACGGCGGTGTGCTGGTACTGGCAGGCGATGACCACGGCGCCAAATCCTCCACTGTTGCCCACCAGTCCGATCACGTTTTCGCCGCCGCCGGTATCCCCGTGCTGTATCCGGCCAACGTGCAGGAATACCTGGACTTTGGCCAGCATGGCTGGGCCATGAGCCGTTTCTCCGGTCTGTGGGTAGCCTTGAAGTGCGTCACCGAAGTGGTGGAATCGAACGCCTCGGTGGACCTGGACCCGGACAGCCTGAATATCGTCCTGCCCGAGATCGAGGACATGCCCGCCGATGGCCTGAACATCCGCTGGCCGGACCCGCCACTGGCGCAAGAAGCCCGCATGATGAACCACAAGTGGTACGCCGCTTTGGCTTATGTGCGCGCCAACAAATTGAACCGCGTCGAGATTGATTCGCCTGAAGCCCGCTTTGGCATCATGACGGCTGGTAAAGCCTATCTGGACACCCGCCAGGCACTGGCCGATCTGGGTCTGTCCGACGAACTCTGTGCCGAGCTAGGCATCCGACTCTTTAAAGTGGGCTGTATCTGGCCTCTGGACGGGCAGGACGCCCGCCAGTTCGCAACCGGCCTGTCCGAAATTCTGGTGGTAGAAGAAAAACGCCAGATTCTGGAATACGCACTTAAAGAAGAGCTGTACAACTGGCGCGATGACGTGCGCCCCAAGGTCTACGGCAAGTTTGACGAGACCGAGCACGGTGGCGGCGAATGGTCGCTATCGCGCTCCCCCTGGTTGCTGCCTCCTCAAGGCGAGCTTTCCCCCGCGATTATTGCGCGCGCCATTGCCCGCCGCCTGGGCACGATGGATCTTCCCGAGGAACTGCAAGCCCGCATCCAGGCCCGTCTGGCCATTCTGGACGCCAAGGACCGCGAAGCCCGCATGCCGCGCGTCAGCGTGGAGCGCAAACCCTGGTTCTGTTCAGGCTGTCCACACAATACCTCCACCCGCGTACCTGAAGGCTCGCGCGCCATGGCCGGGATTGGCTGTCACTACATGACGGTCTGGATGGATCGCAGCACCTCCACCTTCAGTCATATGGGTGGCGAAGGCGTCGCCTGGATTGGCCAGCAACCCTTTACCGATGAAAAACACGTCTTCGCCAACCTGGGCGATGGCACGTATTTCCACTCGGGAATTCTGGCGATTCGAGCCTCGATCGCGGCCAACTCCAATATCACCTACAAGATTCTGTACAACGATGCCGTCGCCATGACAGGCGGCCAGCCCGTAGACGGAATCCTGAAAGTCACGGATGTGATTGCCCAGGTCCATGCCGAGGGCGCCCGCAAGATTGTGGTGGTCACCGACGAGCCGGAAAAATTCAAGGGCATTACCCTGGCGGGCAACCCACCTATCTATCACCGCGATGAGCTGGACCGCGTACAGCGCGAGCTGCGCGAAGTGCCCGGCACCACCATCCTGGTGTATGACCAGACCTGCGCCACGGAAAAACGCCGTCGCCGCAAGAAAGGGACTTACCCGGACCCAGCGCTGCGCGCCTTTATCAATGACACGGTCTGTGAGGGCTGCGGGGACTGCTCGGTCAAGTCCAACTGCTTGTCAGTTGAGCCGCTGGACACCCCCATGGGTTCCAAGCGCCGCATCAACCAATCCTCCTGTAATAAGGACTTCTCCTGCGTTAACGGTTTCTGCCCCAGCTTTGTCACCCTGAAAGGGGCGCAAGTACGCAAGCCGGAAGCTCAGGGCCGTTCGCTGGAGTCCTTCAATCTGGCCGATTTGCCTCTGCCCAAACTGCCGGATCTGGACAAGACCTACGGCATTCTGATCGCCGGTATTGGCGGCACGGGTGTTGTAACGGTAGGTGGCCTGCTGGGTATGGCCGCTCATATCGAGCAAAAAGGCGTCAGCGTTCTGGATATGGCCGGTCTGGCGCAGAAAGGCGGTGCCGTGCTGAGCCACGTGCAAATTGCACGCCAGCCCGATCTGCTCCACGCTACCCGCGTTCCGACTGGCGAGGCCTCCTTGCTGATTGGTAGTGATGCCCTGGTCAGCGCCTCCACAGACGTACTGAGCCGTGTCAGCCGCGACCGCACGCACACCATTATCAATACCGCTGCCAGCCCGACTTCGGACCTGATCGGCAATGCGCACTGGAAATTCCCGCTGCAAACCGCCTGCACGGATATTGAAAACGCAGTGGGCCAGGACATTCGCTACCTGGATGCCAATGCCCTGGCAGTGCACGTAATGGGCGACGCACTGTACGCCAACCCCATCTTGCTGGGCTACGCCTTCCAGCGCGGCTGGATTCCTCTGCATATGGACAGCCTGTTGCGCGCCATCGAGCTGAACGGGGTTTCTGTCAAAGCCAACCGTGAAGCCTTCCAGTGGGGTCGTCTGGCTGCTGAAAAAGGTATCGAAGCCTTGATGGAAGGTGCCACACCCAAAGCCCGCGCAGTCACTTTCCCGGAAAGCGTGCAATCCCTGATCAAGCGTATGGAAGAGCACCTGACGGCGTACCAGAACCCGGCCTGGGCCAAGCGCTATCGCGATGCCATCAACAAGGTCATGGAACGCGAATCGCGTCTGGATCAGGACAAGGCTCTGCCCCTGACTCGCATCGCCGCCACGCAACTGGCCAAGCTGATGAGCTACAAGGACGAGTACGAAGTGGCCCGTCTGTACACCGACCCTGCTTTCCTGGACAAGCTGCGCGCCCAGTTTGCGGGTGAACCTGGCAAGGACTACCAGATTGAATACCATCTGGCTCCGCCCCTGCTGGGTCGCAAGAACAGCCAGGGCCAGCCTATCAAGAGCAAGTTTGGTCCCTCGACCCGCAGCTTGTTCACGATTCTGGCCGGTCTGCGCGGTTTGCGTGGGGGAGCCCTGGATATCTTTGGCTACACCCAGGAACGCCGTCAGGAACGCCAGAACATTGAAGACTATCTGGCCGACCTGAATGAAGTCAGCGCCCACCTGGATGCGGACAATATGGAAGTGGCCCAGCGCTGGTTGAACTACCCGGATCTGATCCGTGGCTACGGCCATGTCAAAGATGCGGGCCACGTCAAAGCCTACGCCCAGCGTGAACAACAACGCAGCCAGTTCCGTTCCCGTACCGAACCCAGCCAACGCGTTGCCTAAACCTATCGCCAGCCCTGGACACAGGGCTGGCTCCCCCTAGCTCCTCCTTAGCAGCAGGCTGTCTTTCAAAGCGGCCTGCTTTTTTTTCGTCTTTAAACCCTGAACCGGCATGCAGCCGCCCTTCCCTGAAAAGCCCTAGCGTTTAGCAGGATAGTTTGCTCATTAAACTGACATACAATCGTGCAATTCGATGCCAGTGCCACCGTCCGTGGCATTTAGGTCGACCAGGACCACATTCTTATGCGCCATCTTGTTTACGTTTTTGTTCCTTCAGCCCTGATTTTGCTGACCGCTTTCAGGCTGGCTTTTGCCTTGTGGCAATGGCCGCGTGTGCGTCAGGCCGGAGGTCTGCTGCCCATCCTGATTGGCGGCTTGCGTATCGACGCCCTGATGATCGCCGCGCTCAGCGCCCCCGTGGTCTTGCTGGCCCCCTGGCTTGGGCACTATCCCATCATGACGACGATTGCCGCCATCTGGTTTACCTTCGCCTGGTTTCTGCTGACCTTGCTGGAAGTCTCCACACCCCAATTCATTATTGAATACGACACCCGCCCCAACCGGCTGTATGTGGACTACCTGAAGCACCCTCAAGAAGTGGTGGGCATGCTATGGAAGGGCTACAAGCTGATGATAGGCATCGCCCTGATTGGTCTGGGGCTGATTGTGTATTCGGGTTGGTCTATTTTTGGTCATGTTTCCGCTGACCCGGTAATGAGCTGGTGGCTGCGTCCCATCTGGATGCTGATTGGCGCGGCCCTGTGCGCCCTGGCGATTCGTGGCACCCTGGCCCACCGCCCCATCAACCCCTCGTCGGTAGCCTGGAGCAGCGACAGCATGCTCAACACGCTGCCCTTGAACTCGCTGTACAACGTGGCCTACGCCATCTACAGCATGAAAAACGAGCGTTCGGCCGAAGACATTTACGGTGGTCTGGACGCTGCCGAAATGAACCAGATCGTGCGCGATGCGGCTGCCTTACCGGCTGGTCCTGATACATTGCCCACACTGCACCGTCAGACGCCCGCGCAGAAACGCGAACGCAAACCCAATCTGGTCCTGATTGTAGAAGAGAGCCTGGGTGCCCAATATGTCAGCAATCTGGGCGGCGCCAACCTGACCCCCGAACTGGACAAGCTGGCCCAAACCGGCTGGAACTTCCGCCGCGCCTACGCTACCGGCACCCGTTCGGTACGGGGTCTGGAGGCGGTTTCCGCCGGTTTCCCCCCAACCGTGGCCGACGCCGTGCTGCGCCTGCCCGGCTCGCAAACCCGCTTTTTCACCCTGGCCCAATTGCTCAAAGAGCAAGGCTACCGCTCACGTTTTATCTATGGCGGTGAAGCCCACTTTGACAATATGAAGAGCTTTTTCCTGGGCAATGGCTTTGATGAGCTATATGAGCAATCCAGCTTCGAGTCCCCTGAATTTGTCGGCACCTGGGGCGCCAGCGACGAGGATATGTTCAACAAGCTGCACCAACTGCTTAGCCAGGACAGCGAACAACCTACCCTGACGCTGGCCTTCTCTGTCAGCAATCACTCGCCCTGGGAATACCCGGCAGGCCGTATTCAGGTGGAAGGCGATCCCGCCACGGTAGAGAACACCGTGCGTTACGCCGACTGGGCCATTGGGGATTTCTTCAAGAAAGCACGCGAATCCGACTATTGGGACAACACCGTGTTCCTGATTGTGGCCGACCACGACTCGCGTGTGGGTGGTGCCAATCTGGTGCCTGTGCGTCACTTCCATATTCCCGCCCTGATTCTGGGCGCAGGCGTGCCTAGCCGTCAGGACGAGCGCATCATGAGCCAGATTGACCTGGCTCCCACCCTGCTGTCCCTGATGGGTATTGAAAGCGAGCACCCCATGATCGGGCGCGACCTGACCCAGCAAGACAGCGACCGGGCCATGATGCAGTACTTCGAGAACTACGGTTATCTGAAAGGCGACATCCTGACCGTACTGATGCCGCACCTGCCGCCTTGCCAATATCGCTATACCGCACCGGACAAGTACGAGCCACTGGAGCAGATAGACGAAGCGCTGGCCAAGGAAGCCCTGGCCCACGTGCTCTGGCCTAGCTGGGCGTATCACGAACAGGCTTACACCCTGCCCCATCTGCAAAAACGCTAAAACCAAGAGCGCAGGGCTTGACGAAGCCCTGAATCCGTTCTATTATGCTTGTCTTTAGTCGGGGCGTAGCGCAGCCTGGTAGCGCATCTGGTTTGGGACCAGAGGGTCGCGAGTTCGAATCCCGCCGCCCCGACCATTAAAGAATTAAAGGCTTAGTTCATTGCATAGTGAACTAAGCCTTTTTCTTTGCCTGCTCGCTATTGAGCTTCTCTTGGCACGCCTATCTTGACGCTATTTATTTAGCTGACTAAGATCAATTATTATTAATTGACCGTAGTCAAACAATGCAAGCTCAGGATATTCAAACCGTACGTCGCTTCAGCCGCACCGTCTCGCAACGCGCCGGACTGCTGGATGCCAATTATCTGGGTACAGGCCGCCCTCTGGCCGAGGCCCGCCTGCTGTTTGAAATTGGTCAGCACGGCTGCACGGTACGCGAACTGCGACAACGCCTGGGTTTTGACCCCGGCTATTTGAGTCGCCTGCTACGTTCGCTGGAAAAAGATGGGCTGGTCAAGAACAGCCCGGACGAATCCGACGCCCGGGTACGACGCGTCCGCCTTAGCCCCGCCGGGCTGACTGAATGGCAATCTCTGGACAAACGTTCGGACCATCTGGCCCAGTCCCTGATTGCCCCACTGCCAGACCATCAACGCGAACGCCTGCTGCAAGCCATGTCGGAAGTGGAGCGCTTTCTGCGCGCCTCCGCCCTGAAAGTGGAAATAGCCCACCCCGATTCCCCCGAAGCCCGTGCCTGCATTGATGCGTATTTCAGCGAGCTGCGGCAACGCTTTGAAAACGGCTTCAATCCAGAGATAACAACTTCAGCCAAGTCAGAAGAACTGACACCGCCTGCCGGGTACTTCCTGCTGGCCTGGCTGGACGGCGAAACTGTAGGCTGCGTAGCCCTGAAAGTGCATGAGCGTATTGGTGAAATCAAGCGCATGTGGGTCGCGCCCAGCGCACGAGGTTTAGGCCTGGCCCACCGCATCCTGCAAGCCACGGAAGAACTGGCGCGTCAGGCTGGTCTGCAGAAAATCCAGCTGGATACCAACCGCAGCCTGGGTGAAGCCCGTTTGCTGTATCTGAAAAATGGCTATACCGAGATCCCCGCCTATAACGACAACCCCTACGCCCATTACTGGTTCGAGAAGTCGCTTTAATACTTCACCAAACCCGCCTTACGCCTGCTTGCCAACAGCGCCAAATTTGTCAGGCCATTTGCGTTATGCTCTGGGCACACCCTCTGACCAGGAATAGGAAATGAGCAATTCAAAAATTCTGGGCTTGAGCACGCTGGCCTTGTTGCTGTGCCTGCTGACCGTGCCTACCCTGTTTCTGCTTCTGCCGGTTTTTCTGTTCCCGCTTGCGGCGTGTCTGATCAGCCTCTACGTATACAGACGCGGCCTGCGCGGCCAGGCACACAGCCTGGGGATTCGGCTCTTTGCCCTGCTGCCGATCCCGGTTGCGATCTTTACCTTCCTGTTTTGCATGCAGTGGATTCAGCAGGGCTACCGGGCCTGATGGCCCTGCCCTGCCTTTCCATGCTTCCTGTCAGTTCAGATCAACGTATTGATGGTCTTTAGGCCGTTGGGCCGCCACATCCTTGGCCGTGACCTTATCGCTGAACTCGTTGCCAAAATTCGAGCGCACGTAATTGACCACCTCGGCAATTTGCTCGTCATTCATCAGGCCCCCTAAACCCGGCATGGCCCGATTACCTTGGGTGACCATGAACACGGCATAGGCCGGTGCCCCCAGCTTGGGGTTTTTGGACAGCGAAGGATAGGTCCCCGCCCCCGTCGCCCCTTTGGCATCAATCATGTGGCAAGAGGCACAGACCTGCTCATACAGCTCCTTGCCCGTTTTCTGGGTAAAGACCTGGGTGTCGCCTCCCACCACTGCCGTATCGGCATAGCTGACCGTCAGAAAGCCCGAAGCCAGCAGTATCGCTAAAGATCGCATCATCATGACTGGGCTCCTTTGGAATCGGCTTGCTGATTACCCACGGCCTGGCTATGCAAGCGCATAATCGCATTCAGGGAAGATAGAATCGCCCCCTCCTGCCAGGCGTTGATATAAGACGCGTGCTCGCCCGCCAGAACCAGGTGCCCGTCTATCTGGCACAGGTTTTCGTAGTGCGCCTTGCGGGTCTGATCAGTCCACAAGCCATAACAACCCAGAGTCCACGGCACCCGGTGCCAAGCCACGGCAACCCCGCTTTCAAACTCGTCCTTGTATTGCGGGTGAATTTGCGCGCCATATTCCAATGCGTGCTTGATACGGTCTTCCGGACTGAGCGACGACCATTCCGAGGCGCTGGGCCCAAACATATAGCCGCCCAGCAAAACACCTTTACCACCGCCATTCATCCCGCCACTGGGGTAGGAAATCTGGGTGATCGGCAAATCGGTATAGCTGATACCGCCGTAAATGGCCTCATCATCCTCCCAGAAACGTCGCTTGAACTGCAGCCCGATTTTCACGGAAGGGGCATAAGGCACGGCATCAATAGCTGCACGCATTTCCTTGCTGGAGTCCACCTCGATCTGGCTCAGCACCGACAAGGGAATGGTGCACACACACCAGTCTGCGGTTTCCTTGTGCTCCTCGTTTTTAAGCTGGTCGGTATAGGTGACGGTGACTTTGCCGTCGCTTTGCTTGATGGACGTCACCTTGGCATGGAAGGTGAACAGCCCTTCCAGCTCCTTGCCAAAGGCCACCCCGATCTGGTCCATGCCGCCCACAGGCTGGAACATGGTCTGCTGGAACTCGTACAGATCATGCATACCCATATTGTGCCAAACGCTGGAGCGCACAATATCGTCCAGTTTCAGGGGCTCGGAAAACACCGGCTCGGCATTCAGACCACCGCCCGGATCCTTCTCGAAGCCTCGCACCTCGGAACTGCTATGGCCTTTTACATAAGCCATGTTCTTGTCCAGCGCCCCCCAGGTACGCAGGGCTTCCAGCAGTTTTTCCTGATCCTCTTTGGACAAGGGCGCATCCAGTGCCTGCGTATTGATGGCTTTGGACAGCAGCTCGGACACGTGCCCCTGAAAGTCGGCATGAATATGGCGAAAGCGCTGTGGCTTGCCGTCAAAGTGCTTGCTGCTATGCAGATAGGCGTTGTAGTTGTACTGGATAAAGGGTTCCAGCCGAACCTTCAGACGCTTGCAATAATCGATCAGCGCTCTGTGATGGAAAGGGATACGCCAAGGCCCCGGATTGATGTACTGATCCTTGTCGAACTTCACATCCTGTTTGGCCCCGCCCAGTTCGGTAAAACTGTCCCCGCCGTGCAAGGACCAGTTTCGCCCCCCTACTTTTTCGCGATATTCCAGGATTTTGACTTTGTACCCTGCATTGCGCAGTTCCAAAGCGGCCACCATGCCAGCCAGACCCGCCCCCAGGATCACCACAGAGGTCCCTGGCTTGGGCTTGCCTTCCAGGCGAATCGGGCCATCATAGCTGCCCTCCGCCGCATGGCCCAGGCGCATCATGGCCTGATACATGGCCGCGCCACCTGCGGCATACCCGACCATGGTCAGGAAATGCCGCCGTGTCAGTATTCCACCCTGTGAAACTTGGCTCATCGTCCTTTCTCCTTTTGGAAAAATGATGAGCAGCATTCGCCCCCAACTTCTTTGCCTGCCCCCGGTGCATGAATGCTACTCGTGTGGAAAAAAACAAAGAACACAATGCTTTATGATCAGCTTGCCACTTAACTATAAGCACCTAAAATGTTTAAGCCCAACATAAGAAACATATCTTTACAGGGCTGAAAATTAGCTGACTTCAGATAAATGCTTGCAAGCCCCTTTTTCATGCAGGCATATGCTTGCCAAGTTCCCCACGACGAGATATAATTTTTTTCTTAGTCGGGGCGTAGCGCAGCCTGGTAGCGCATCTGGTTTGGGACCAGAGGGTCGCGAGTTCGAATCCCGCCGCCCCGACCAAAAAATTCAAAGGCCTTGCAGAGCAATCTGCAAGGCCTTTTAGTTTTGCCGGTTCAGTTCATTACCCTCATTCACCGCCGGCACCGCAACAGCCTTTAACTTTGGCTGGCGCTCACCCCCACCGAGTCGGGCAAACCAAAAATAGAATCAAATGCCCAGTTGTAGATGAAAGCGAAGATGGGAAAGAAAGCCAGCAATACCGCTTCCATCAGAAAAGCCTTCCACAAGCTGACATTCAGCCACCACGCAATCAGCGGGATCAGCAAAGACACCAGCACAATCTGAAAACCGGCCACATGCAGCACCCGGTGCCAGAACGTGCGCGCCTGAATCTGACGACGACGCTCCCAGGCTTCAAACAGCATGTTGTAGAACAGGTTCACCGATACCGCGCAGGTGCTGATCATGAAAGACAGCACCCCGCTTTCCATCGCCCCCGCCCCACTCAAGTGCCCCAATACGGTTGCCGCTACCATCATGCCCAACAACTCGAACATGCCTACGTAGACAACTCTTCTTTTCCATCCCTGCACGATAAATATCCTTGATCAAAACCTCAGAAAGCATGATTATCCGCAGTACAGCTTTTAGAAAAAGTCAGATTCCATCAGTTTTACTTATGGTTTAACCATGCTTACCAGTGATCATCTTGAACTCCTGCTTGCCGTGGTCGAGCACGGCTCCTTCTCTGCCGCCGCACGGGCGTTGCGACGTACGCAATCGGCTGTCAGCATGGCGGTAGCCAATCTGGAGGCCGAACTGGACCTGACGCTGTTTGACCGCAGCCGCCGTGAACCCGTCCCCACAGCCGAGCTGCTGGCCATGCTGCCCGATGCCAAGCTGATCGCCAGCCGCTTGCAGGGCTTGCGGCTGCATTTGCAGGAATTGTCGGGGGGACTGGAAAGCCATTTGCGACTGGGCATCGTCTGTGATGTAGACCCCAAACCGGCTTTGATTGCCTTGCAGGCGCTGGAGCAACACTATCCCGGTCTGGACATAGAACTGCGAACCGCGCCGCAAGACACACTGGTCGAAGCCTTGAAAAAGCGCGAGCTGGATCTGTGCATTGCCTATGGCGGGCTGGAACTGGAAAGCGTGGGGATTGTGCAGTCGCTGTGGACCGAAACCATTAGCGCCGTGGCGGCACCGGGCCATCCCTTGCTACAAGACAGCCCCCGGCCTCTGGAAGATTTGAAAGCCTACAGGCAGATCGTGATTACCAGCCCGGACAACGACATAGGCAAGGACCGCTCCATGCTCAGCCTGCGTCAATGGAAAACGGACAGCCTGCCCATGACGCTGGAGCTAGTGGAGCGGGGTTTGGGATGGGCAAATCTGCCCATGTCTTGCCTGGGGCCTTCACTGGAATCCGGTCGCCTGAGCCGCATCCAGTTTTCCACTGGCAGCAATGGGCTGGACTTGCCCATTTATCTGCTGCAATCCAAGGGGCAGGATGCAGGTAAAGCGCAGGCCCTGTTCAGACAGGCCCTGCAAGACGAACTGAATACGCGCCTTCAGTCTATTCCGGCACGGTGACATTGGCCTGGCCGCTATCGGCCAGAAACTGCGCCACCATCCCTTCTTTCTTCTGCCGGGCAATAAAGGCCTCGACCCAGGCATGGGCCAGCGTGCGCTCGGACGGCACCGCCATGGCCTGACGGATCACGGTGAAGCTGTCGGGCAGCACCCGCAAGCCACTGCGGGAACGCGCATAGCGCTCCAGGGGCTGGCGCACACCCGCAGCGGCGTCCAGTTCTTCCTCTACAAACAGATCAATCGCATCAGCAGAAGTCGTCGCCCGTACCAGATCGGCATGTTTTAAATGACGGCTCAGAAACAAGTCATAGGCCGCACCTTTGCCAACCGCAATGCACACGCCTTGCTGATCCAGCTGGTCTACGGTCTGAAAGGCAGACTCTTCGCGCACCAGATAGGTGCCTTCGATATGCACATAGGCTTCACTGAAGCGGATCTTTTCCGCACGCTTGGGATCAATCGCCAAAAAGGCCAGATCCCACTCGCCCTTGTAGACCGCCTCAACGACGGCCTGGGCCGCATCGTAGCCATGAAATTGCACGCTCAAGCCCAGCTCTTGCGCCACGCTGCGCGCCAGATCGGCCGACACCCCTTTGGGCGACTGCTCATTGGCACCGCGTTGGGCCAGGACGGGATTGCCATAATTCATGGCAACACGCAAAACCCCGCTGGGGGCCAGTTCTGCTGCGACAGCCTGCTTTTGTGTCATGTAAATGCTCCGTCATACTTTTAAGAACCCGGTCTTCTACAATAACGCACCTTCCTGTCCCACTACATAATGGAGCGTCTGTATGTCTCGTGATGATCTTGGAAAACTCTTGCTGCGTGTCACGGTCGGTGTGTTGATCCTGCTGCACGGCATCGCCAAGATACGTTATGGCATCGGAGGAATCGAAAGAATGCTGATCGCCAACAATATGCCCGGCTTTCTGGCCTGGGGCGTGTACATAGGCGAAGTGATTGCTCCCGTCCTGATGATTCTGGGCTTTTACGCCCGCGCCGGCGGTTTGATTGTAGCCATGAACATGGTCATTGCCTTGTTGCTGGCCCATAGCAACCAGATCGGCAGTTTCAATGCTCAAGGTATTTGGGCTCTGGAGCTGCAAGGCATGTTCCTGATTGGCGCGCTGACAGTCGGTTTGATTGGCGCCGGACGTTACAGCCTGGGTGGCGATGGCGGCCCTTGGAACTAATGCTGCCCTGATTCCGGCCTTAACTCGCCAAGGTCAAATCCAGCCGCAAACCACCTTTCTCTGACGCACTGGCTCGCACCTTACCCTGATAGCTGCGAGCCAGTTCACGCACAATATCCAGCCCCAACCCAAAGCCAGGATGCCGCTCATCCGCACGCTGACCACGGCCAAACACACGCTCCAACTGCTCCGGGTCCAGACCTGGACCATCATCTTCCACCACCAGATGCAGCACATTGTCCTGCTGCCACACGTGGCACCACACATTCTGCGTCGCCCATTTGCAGGCGTTATCCAGCAGGTTCCCGGCCATCTCCTGCAAATCCTGCTCTTCACCTTTAAAGATCAATTCCTGATCAGGCAAATCCAGGTGAATCTGCTTGTCGCTATGCAAACGTCCCATCACCCGGCACAAGGATTGCAGGCAGCTGGACACATCCGTACGCACGCCGATGGCACGTACCGCCATGGCCCGTGCACGTGACAAATGGTGATCCACCTGTCGCTGAGCCAAGGCCACCTGTTCGCTGACCAAAGCCGCCAGATGCGGATCTTCCGCCTGGGCTGCGTTGCCCATAATCGTCAGCGGGGTTTTGACAGCATGGGCCAGGTTTCCTGCCTGCGCCCGTGCGCGATCCACCATGCCCGCATTGGCACTGAGCACGGCATTGAAGTCATCCACCAAGGGCTGAATTTCGCTGGGAAAACTGCCGCTGACTTGCGGCTCCCGACCTTCCTGCACATCCAGCAAACGGCGTCGCAACAGATGCAGCGGATACAAGGCCAGCACCACTTGCAAGATTGCAGCCAGAATCAAACCCACGGCCAAACCGCCCAGAGACAGGAACAGAATCCGCTCGAAACGGGCCAGTGGCTCGGCCAGCAACTCACGGTTGCCGGCCACCATGATCTGCAAGCTTTGGCCCTTGTCATTAACCTCGTCCAGCTCCTGACGCAGCACCACCAGACGCTGCTTTTCCGGTCCCGTCAGCGACAAGACGCCATTCGGCGTATCGGGAGCATTCACATCCAGAGCCTCGTCCCACAAAGAGGTTGAACGCAAGACCACCGTCCACTGATCACTACCCGCTTCCTGGCGTGCGATCTGCCAGTACATACCCGAATAAGGCTGTTCAAATAAAGGGTCGCTCAGGCGCGATTGCAGGGTGACGCCATCGGCATTGTCCAGATTCACGTCCGCCATGATCTGATCCAGATGGGTTTGCAAACGCTGCTCGAACTGACGATAAACGTGGTCCTGAAACAGGCGATTCAGGCCCAAACCGGCCAGAACAATACTGATCAGAATCCAGGCCAGCGTCCCCAGCAGCAAGCGGCCGCGCAAAGAACCCAAAATAGTGTGACCCCGCAAGGCGATCATGCTTCAGGGTCCACCAGACGGTAGCCCATACCTCGCACCGTTTCGATATAACCGGCGGGCAATTTCTTGCGCAGACGGCCAATAAAAACCTCGATGGTATTGGAATCGCGCTCGAAGTCCTGGGAGTAAATATGCTCGGTCAGTTGGGTGCGCGACAGCACCTGACCAGGGTGATGCATCATGAACGCCAGCAAGCGATATTCATGGCTGGTCAGCGACAGGACCATGCCCGCACAACTGATCGAGGACGAGCGCGCATCCAGTTCCAATTGGCCCAGTTGCAAACGCGGGTTCGCCTGCCCGGCCGCACGGCGCAACAAGGCGCGCATACGGGCCAGCAACTCTTCCATGTGAAAGGGTTTGGCCACGTAGTCGTCCGCACCAGCATCCATGCCTTCGACCTTGTCGTGCCAATCATTGCGGGCTGTCAGAATCAGCACCGGCATATTGATATCCGACGCGCGCCAGCGGCGCAGGACCGATACCCCGTCCATGCCCGGCAAACCCAGATCCAGCACCACGGCATCAAAGGCTTCAACCTCGCCCTGGTAATGGCCTTGCTCACCATCATGAGCCACCTGAACCGCGTAGCCTGCCCGCTCCAGCGCCTGCTGCAATTGCGCTGCCAAGGTAGGCTCGTCTTCGACAACCAGTATCCGCATATCAATGTCCTCGGGAATGCGAGCGCTTTACGCCACGCACAAGCAGCACTTTGGCGGTCAAGGCGTCCACTTTCAGACGCAACAGGCGGTTGTCATCAACCAGCATGCGCAAGTCATACACCCAAAGCTCAAAGCGCTCGTCATATTCAAACTGCACACGCAGCACTCGTCCGGGATAGGTCTCGCGCACTCGCTTCAGGACTTCCCGCAAGGGCAAGGCCTCACCACGACGCACGGCTTCACGGGCCTGATCGTGGCCACGATAAGCCGGTCCCGGAGGCCAGTACGGGCTGGGACCAAAACGCTCGTTGGGAGGGGGAGGCTCGGGTGGAGGTGGCGGAGGGGGTAGACGCCGAAAACAGTCATCGTCCCCGAAGTAATCATGTTCAGACCAATCCGCACGCTGGTCCCGGTCCCACGACGAGTCCCCCCGCTGCTGTTTACGACCGCAGTCCGAGGAATCATGAGAATGAGCGAGAGCCAATGGCATCACCGCCGTCAGAACAGCGGCCAAACACATCAGCAGTGCGGATTGTTTAATGGACGTCATAAGGTGCACAACAAAAAAAGAGGGATCAAAAGATCACGCCCCCCTTATATAGCAAGCTGCGGATGAACATAACATGAACAGCGGCTTCAGTTTAGATTCAGAGCCGCTTGCGCATAATGGGCACCAAGCTGACAGGAAAACACCACTTCCCCATCAAACGGAAGCTACCCCAGGAATCTGACAGCATTACTTTTTGATGACTTGAAGGAGCAACACATGAAACGCACTTCCCTTTTCTCCGCCTTGGTTCTGAGCGCAGGCCTGTTGGGCGGCACCGCCGCCATTGCCCAGGAAGCCGCGACTGCTGCTACCACTCCGGCACAAACCGCCCAGAAACAAACCCGTCAGGCTCGTGATCACAAGCCCCTGACAGCCGACGAAGTGAAAGACATTGGCCCCGCCTACCAGCGCCTGAAAGATGCTGGCTACACCAAAGTAGGCAGCCTGCACCAGCGTGGCGACCACATCATGGCCATGGTCGTGGATAAAGACGGCAAAGTTGTCCGTGTCCGCTCCGAAGGTGAAAACGGTGCCTTCACCGTTGTAGAGCGCAAAACAGACGGTCAGCATCGCCGTGGTCACCGCCCAGGGCACGAAGCCCGTCAAGATAGCGCCACGAAAGAGGCTGCCAAATCCTGATCACGGAATCACTTTCCCCTAAGCAGTTGATGTTCGCAAGCAGTAGTTTGAAGTGACAACACATCGTTCTTTTAGCAGTCAAAGTCGGTAGTTGGACCTTGCCACCACCATTAAGGCAGTGGCAAGCAAGCAGGACGAAAAACGGCGCATCCCCTGGCGCCGTTTTTCTTTTCTACTGATTAGCCCCGATAGGGTCATCCCGCCCAAGGCGTTAGGATGAAGGTCTGTTTCACCTTTGGGAAAAGAGTCTCTCATGCTGTCTGCTGATTCTGCTTACTCACAAAGCTACTCGGAATTTCACTGGTCCATCCCCGAGCACTACAACATCGCTCACGACACCTGCGACAAGTGGGCCGATGGCTCCGGGCGTCTGGCCCTGATCCAGCAATTGCCCGATGGTCAGGTCAAGCGCTACACCTTCGATCAACTCAAAGCCTGGTCCGACTCGCTGGCCGCCGCCTGGCAAGCCCAGGGCATACAGGCAGGCGATCGTATCGCCATCTTTTTGGCGCAGGGACTGGAAACGGCTCTGGCGCATTTGGCGACCTACAAGATTGGCGCCATCGCCATGCCCTTGTTCACCCTGTTTGGCACGGACGCGCTGCGCTATAGGCTGAATGACTCCGGTGCCAGCACCTTGATTACCGATCAACAGGGCCTGGAGACCGTGCTGCCCTTGCGCGAGCAGTTGCCTCAGCTTAAACATCTTTATCAAAGTGATAGCCAGCAGGATCAGGGGCAGGCACTGTCGCTGTGGCAAGCCATTGCCGCACACCCTGAACCGGCACCACGCACACTGAACACCCGCGCAGACGATCCTGCCGTGCTTATCTATACCTCCGGCACCACGGGGTCGGCCAAAGGCGCCCTGCATGCCCACCGTGTACTGCTGGGACATCTGCCGGGCGTAGAGATGTCGCACAACTTCCTGCCTACGGGCGAAGGCTTGATGTGGACACCCGCCGATTGGGCCTGGATTGGCGGCTTGCTGGATGTGCTGCTGCCCGCCTGGCATCACGGTATACCCGTGCTGGCCTACCGCTTCCCCAAATTCGACGCCGAGGCCACCTGGAAGCTGATGTCCGAGCACGGCGTCACGCATACCTTCCTGCCCCCTACTGCCCTGAAAATGCTGCGCCGCAGCCAATGGTCACGCGAGCAATGGCCCTTGAAGCTACAATCCATTGCCAGCGGCGGGGAGTCACTGGGCGCGCAACTTCTGGATTGGGCGAAGCAGGAACTGGGCATCACCATCAACGAGTTCTACGGGCAAACCGAGTGCAATATGATCGTGTCCTCCTGCTCGGCCTGGTTTCCCGGTCAGGCAGGCAAGATCGGCAAGGCGGTGCCTGGGCACAAGGTCGCGATTGTGGATGATCAGGGGCAAATTCAGAAAGCCGGTGTCGAAGGCCATATTGCCGTGCAAGCTCCCGATCCGGTGATGTTTCTGGGCTACTGGCAAAGACCCGAGGCGACCCGCGAGAAATTCGTGGGCGATTGGCTGCTGACTGGCGACAAAGGC
Source organism: Alcaligenes faecalis (assembly GCF_009497775.1). Classification (NCBI taxonomy): domain Bacteria; kingdom Pseudomonadati; phylum Pseudomonadota; class Betaproteobacteria; order Burkholderiales; family Alcaligenaceae; genus Alcaligenes; species Alcaligenes faecalis. Next base: position 983,565 of record NZ_CP031012.1, on the reverse strand, counting down.
ATGCAGGACGAGGATGGCTATATCCAGTTCGTAGGCCGGGATGATGATGTGATCACCAGTTCCGGCTACCGCATTGGCCCCGGCCCGATTGAAGATGGCCTGATGGGGCATCCCGCTGTCGCCATGGCAGCAGTGATCGGTGTGCCCGACCCGGAGCGCACTGAAGTCGTGAAGGCCTTTATTGTGCTCAAAGAAGATGTAGAGCCGTCACAAGCGCTGGTCAAGGAGATTCAGGAACACATCAAACGCCGAGTGGCTGCGCATGAATACCCACGGCTGATTGAATTTGTAGATGCCCTGCCCATGACGACCACCGGCAAAGTCATACGTCATGCTTTACGCAAATTGAGCCAGTAAACGCACAAGCTGCATGACTCAAGACCGTCGTTCCCTCCATTACCGGAGCCAACTCCACATCGCCGCGCCAAGGAATAAAAAAACACCCCAATCAGTGGACATGAATCCAGCGATTGGGGTGTTTGCCACACAGGAACGACTGTCCCGATGTGGAGGTATGGCTTTCATCAAACTCCAGGCAAAGCGCCGCAAGGCCGCTCTGCCCGTAACCGTCTGATTAACCGAAACGACCCGTGATGTAGTCTTCGGTTTCCTTGCGAGCCGGTTTCACGAAAATCTGGTCAGTTTCACCAAATTCCATCAGCTCGCCCAGGTACATGTACGCGGTGTAGTCCGAGCAACGTGCAGCCTGCTGCATGTTGTGAGTCACGATCACCACGGTGTAGTCCGCTTTCAGTTCGGCAATCAGCTCTTCGATCTTGGCTGTGGAAATCGGGTCCAGCGCCGAGCAGGGTTCGTCCAGCAGCAGAACTTCGGGCTTGATCGCCACACCACGGGCAATACACAGACGTTGTTGCTGACCACCGGACAGGCCGTTACCGCTTTGGTGCAGCTTGTCTTTCACTTCGTTCCACAGCGCGGCTTTGGACAAGGCCCATTCCACACGCTCGTCCATCTCACCTTTGCTCAGGCGCTCGAACAAACGCACGCCAAAGGCCACGTTGTCGTAAATGCTCATGGGGAACGGTGTCGGTTTCTGGAACACCATGCCCACTTTGGCGCGGATCAGGGAAATGTCCTGCTTGGAGGTCAGCAGGTTTTCATTGTCCAGCAGGATTTCACCTTCAGCACGTTGGCCGGGGTACAGCTCGTACATACGGTTCAGCGTGCGCAGCAAGGTGGATTTACCGCAACCGGATGGTCCGATAAAGGCCGTGACCTTCTTTTCCTTGATAGACATGTTCACATTGCGCAGGGCATGGAATTTGCCATAGAAGAAATTCAGGTTACGGATTTCAATCTTGGTCGATTCGTCGGAGGTAATAATTTGACTCATAGCGTTGGCCGACTAGGGCGCTCCGTGAAAACGTTATTTTTGGCGGAAAAGGCTGCGAGCCAGGATATTGATACCCAACACCAGCAAGGTAATCAGCACCGCACCTGCCCAGGCCAGACGGTTCCAGTCCTCAAAGGGGCTGGCAGCATATTGGAAAATCACCACAGGCAAGTTGGCCAGCGGTGCGTTCATGTTCAGGGACATGAACTGATTGTTCAGCGCTGTAAACAACAGCGGAGCGGTTTCACCGGCAATACGAGCTACGGCCAGCAGAACACCCGTCACGATACCGGGCAAGGCTGCGCGGTAAGAGATGGCCATCACCACTTTCCACTTGGGGCAGCCCAATGCCGAGGCCGCTTCACGCAAACCGTTGGGAACCAGCATCAGCATATTGTCGGTAGAACGCACCACCACGGGGATCACCAGAATGGCCAGCGCCAGCGAACCGGCCCAACCCGAATAGTGTCCTACCTGGGCCACGTACACGGCGTAGATGAACAGACCAATAATGATGGACGGTGCCGACAGCAGCACGTCGTTCAGAAAGCGGGTTGCCGGAGCCAGCCAGCCGCGCTGACCGTACTCGGCCAGGTAAGTGCCAGCCAGAATACCGATAGGCGTGCCGATCAGGGTGCCAACGCCCGCCATCATGACACTGCCGACAATGGCGTTCAGCAGACCACCCTCACCACCGGGAGGCGGTGTGCTTTCAAACAGCAAGGACCAGGCCATGGCGCTGCTGCCCTTTTCGATCAGGGTCCAGATGATCCAGAACAGCCAGAACAGGCCGAAGATCAAGGCAGTAAAAGACACACCCAGCATCAGGCGGTTAAACACCTGCCTGCGTTTGTAGATCGGGTTGCTCAGACTAATTGCGGATTTTTTATCAAACATGGTAGGTGATCCTTAGCGCGACGTGCCTTCGTTCTTGGCCAGACGCAACAAGAGCAACTTGGAGATCGCCAATACAACCGTGGTGATCAGGAACAGGATCAGACCCAGCTCCAGCAAGGCAGATTTCTGCATGCCACCGGCTTCGTTAAACTCGTTGGCCAGTGCCGACGCAATCGAGTTCGACGGCGAGAACAGCGAACTGGGCAAGTTAAAGGAGTTACCAATTACAAAGGTGACGGCCATGGTCTCACCCAGTGCACGTCCCAGACCCAGCATGATCCCGCCAATGACCCCGTTCTTGGTGAAAGGCAGAACCACACGCCACATCACTTCCCAGGTCGTGCTGCCCAGACCGTAAGCGGACTCCTTGAGCATGGGAGGAACCAGCTCGAACACGTCGCGCATCACGGCGGTAATGAAGGGGATCACCATGATAGACAGAATCAGACCGGCGGTGAACACACCAATCCCGAAGGGAGGGCCCGCAAAGATCTGCTCCAGCACCGGCACCCCGTCAAACAGGGAGATCAGGCTGGGCTGCACATAGCGCTGGAACAGGGGCACAAAGACAAACAGGCCCCACATACCGTAGATGATGGAAGGAATCGCGGCCAGCATTTCAATGGCTGTGCCCAGAGGGCGACGCAGCCAGGCGGGCGAGAGTTCCGTCAGGAACATTGCAATCCCGAAGGAGACCGGCACTGCAATACAGAGCGCGATCAGGGAGGTGAGCAAGGTACCGGCAATGGGCACCAATGCGCCATATTCGTTATTGACCGGATCCCAGTTATTCGTCCAGAGAAAAGAGAAACCGTATTCGGCAATGGATTCCCGGCTTCCATAGATCAGGGAAATAGAGATGGCAGCCAGCAATATGAACACGAGGAACGCAAACGAGCGCGTCATGTTCTTGAAAATGCCGTCCATAAAGGCGTTCTGATTTGATTTCATGTAGACAGATGAAGGGTCAGGCCGGAATGGGACAAACGCACTGCAACCGATTCACAGATTCTGTAACAGCCAGGGCTGTTTCAGTCCGGCAAAGCAGTTAACGCTACGCGCTGTGCGTTCAAGACAAAACCGTAATTTTTACATAATAAAGACGGCGCCACCTAGAGGTGGGCCGTCTCACAAGATCAATTTACAACTGACCTGTATTTGAACACGAATCTTACTTCCAGACCGCAGCGCCGTCTTTGGACTTGATTTCCGATGCCCAGGCTGCTTTGATCTTGTCGGTCACGTCTTTAGGCAAGGCTACGTAGTCCAGCTCTTCAGCCGATTTGGCGCCGTTCTCGAAAGCCCAGTTAAAGAAGTTCAGCACTTCTTTACCGTTCTCAGGCTTGTCCTGCACCTTGTGCATCAAGATGAAGGTAGCCGACGTGATAGGCCAGGATTGTGCACCAGGCTCTTCGGTCAGAATCACACCCATGCCAGGCGTACCGGCCCAGTCTGCGTTCGCAGCGGCGGCAGCAAAGCTTTCCTGACCAGGCTGGACGAATTGGCCGTCCTTGTTCTGCAGCTGGGTCCAGGACAGTTTGTTTTGCTTGGCGTAAGCGTATTCAACGTAGCCGATCGAGTTCTGCAGCTGGCGCACGTAAGCGGCCACGCCTTCGTTACCCTTGCCACCTTGACCGGTAGGCCACTTCACAGCCTTGCCTTCACCAACCTGGGATTTCCAGTCTGGGGAGACTTTGGACAGGTAGTTGGTCCAACCGAAGGTGGTGCCCGAACCGTCGGAGCGGTGAACCACCACGATGTCCTTGTTAGGCAGGGTCAGATCAGGGTTCAGTGCCTTGATGGCAGCGTCGTCCCACTTGGTGATCTTGGCCAGGTAGATGTCGCCCAGCACTTTACCGGACAGCTTCAGCTTGCCAGGCTCAATGCCTTCGACGTTGATCACAGGTACCACACCACCGATCACGGCGGGGAACTGCAACAGATTTTCTTTTTCCAGTGTTTCGACCTTCATTGGGTCGTCCGAAGCACCGAAGTCCACGGTCTTGGCAATAATCTGCTGCTGACCACCACCCGAACCAATCGACTGGTAGTTGACGCGGTTATTCGTTTGTTTGGCGTATTCAGCCGCCCATTTGGCATAGATTGGGTAAGGGAACGACGCACCAGCACCGGTTACGTCTGCAGCTGTGGCAGTAGCCGCAAAAGCGCTGAACGCCAGAGCAATACTTACCTTGTTGAATACACGTTTTAACATCGAGAAATCCTCTTGATGATAGTCAGATCACAGGCCCACCCTGTATGTGTCGTCATAGTAAACAGGCTATGTGACACGTTCATGACAGTCTGTATTTCACACACCGCCCAGACGCTGCATCATGCTCAGATGCAGATTGAACGGGGCGCCGCGACTGCGGATACGGTTATACGTGCCATCCGGGCTGGCCTTCCAGGACAGTTGGTTGTCACGCAAGGCATAGGTGAAGGCTTCGGCAATGACGCGCTTTTTCAGGCTGCGGTCCAGTACCGGCACACCCAGCTCCACGCGACGGAAGAAATTGCGGTCCATCCAGTCAGCCGAGGAAATAAAGACCTCTTCCTGCCCGCCATTGTAGAAATAGAAAACACGCGAGTGCTCCAGAAAGCGTCCGATGATCGAACGTACCTGGATGTTCTCCGACAAACCCTTTACTCCCGGACGCAAGGCGCAAGCACCGCGCACGATCAGGTCCACCTTGACCCCGGCCTGGCTGGCGTCATAAAGCGCCTGAATGATCTTGGGCTCCAGCAGGGAGTTCATCTTGGCCATGATGCGGGCTTTCTTGCCTGCCAAGGCGCGCTCGGTTTCAGCCTGGATGCGATCCATCATGCTGTCATGCAAGGTGAACGGCGACTGCAACAAGCGCTTCAAAGGCCGCCAGGCACCCAGCCCGGTCAGCATGGAGAACACCTTGTCCATGTCCTCGCACACTTCCTGATTCGCGGTAATCAAGCCAAAGTCCGTGTACAGACGAGCGGTACGCGGGTGATAGTTACCCGTTCCCAGGTGGCCGTAACGGCGTATCGTCCCTTCTTCACGACGCAGCACCAAAGCCATCTTGGCATGCGTCTTGTGACCCACTACCCCGTAACTGACGTGTGCCCCCACCTCTTCGAGCTTGGCGGCCCAGTTGATATTGGTCTGCTCGTCAAAACGAGCCATCAGCTCCACCACCACCGTTACTTCTTTACCCGCACGGGCAGCCGACAGCAGGATGTTCATCAGCTCCGAATCTTCACCGGTCCGGTAAATGGTCTGCTTGATGCCCACCACAGCCGGGTCCGCCGCTGCTGCACGCAAAAAGCTCAGGACAGGCTGAAAGGACTGGTAGGGGTGATGCAGCAATTGATCCTTGCGAGCAATCGCCTCAAAAAACTGGGCGGGAGACTCGAAGGAAGAATCAAAAGGCGCAGGAATCGGTGCGCGGTAATCCGGGAACAGCAGATCCGGACGGTCCGGCACATTGCACAGCTGCATCAGGCGCGTCAGATTGACCGGGCCACTGACGCGGTAGGTATCGGGCACATCCAGCGAGAACTCGCTTTGCAGAAAGCGCTCCAGGCGCTCGGGCATGGAACGGTCAATTTCCAGACGCACAGCCGCGCCGAAATTACGTTGGGACAGCTCGCCCTGCAAGGCGGCGCGCAAGTTGGTGACTTCTTCCTCGTCCACAAACAGATCGCTGTTGCGGGTAACGCGCCACTGATAGCAACCCTTTACGTCCATGCCGGGGAACAACTCGCCCACGAACACGCTGATCAGGGAAGTCAGCAGCATATAGCCCTGGGGAATGCCGGCGATATCGTCAGGCACGCGGATCACACGGGGCAAGGCACGGGGGGCCTGCACAATCGCAATCGTGCCGGTGCGGGCGAAGGCGTCTTCACCGCTCAGCTCGACAATGTAGTTCAGGCTTTTGTTGTAGACGCGAGGAAAGGGATGCGCCGGGTCCAGACCAATAGGCGTGAGTAAAGGCATGACATCACGCAAAAAGGTTTGATAGGCCCACTCGCGCTGGGCCGGTGTCCATAGCGCGGTCAGCAACAGGCCAATGCCCTCATCCATCAAGGTAGGCAAGACCTCGTCCATCAGGAGGTCGTTTTGTTTCTCGACCAGTTGGTGCGCCGCAGCCTGCACTTTGTCAAAAGCCTGCTGAGGCAAAAACCCGTCATCCCCCACTTGATGAGGATTCTGCAAAATCTGTTCTTTCAGACTGGAAATGCGAATTTCAAAGAATTCGTCCAGGTTAGAGCTCACGATACAGATGTAGCGCAAGCGCTCCAGCAAAGGCGTGGTCGAATTTTCGGCCATGGCCAGCACTCGCTCATTGAACTTGAGCAAGGACAACTCACGGTTTAGCAAGGTTGAATCTGGAGAAGGCAGCATGGTGAGGTCGTTAAAAAGCCAAAGAAAATGGGATCGTGAGACTTTTACTACATGAATGTTACAGCTCTATGACCCAGGGGCCATTCAAGTCTAAATCACCGATCTGCAGCCGGAGCACAAATACCACATCGCCTTTCCAAAGATGCTTTCGTCTAACTTTTCTTAATTTTCCGGTTTATGTAACAAAACCCATGATTAATGTCCTTATAATCGCACAGTAATCATCCCGAGCGATGCCTCATGGAACAACTTCTTGCCGCTGTGGACCTGGGCTCCAACAGCTTTCGTTTATCCATTGGACGAGTGGTTCAGCACAACGGTCATGCCCAGATCTACACCATTGACCGCCTTAATGAATCCGTCCGACTCGCCGCCGGCATGGGCCCCGACAAGTACATCAGCCCCGATGCCATTGAACGCGCGGTAGTCATACTGAAACGATTTAACGAACGTCTGGCCGGTTTTCACCCCAATCGCGTTCGTGCCGTGGCCACCAATACCTTTCGGGTGGCACGCAATTTAAGCGAGGTTTTGCCGGCTGCCGAGGCGGCCTTCGGCTTTCCTATCGAGGTCATCTCCGGCCACGAGGAAGCCCGTCTGATTTTCTCCGGAATCAGCAACGAGCTGCCCCCCTCCCCCAATCGCCGTCTGATGATTGATATTGGCGGTGGTTCGACCGAAGTGATTATTGGCAAGGGCCTCAAACCCCTGCTGCTGTCCTCCCTGTACATGGGCTGTGTCAGCTATACCGACAAATTCTTCTCCGATGGCGTGATCACCGAAGAGCGCATGAGCAATGCGATCCTGACGGCTCGTCGCGAGCTGGAAGGGATTACGCGCCAGTACCGCAAGACGGGCTGGCAGGAAGCTTATGGCTCCTCCGGGACCGCCAAGGGCCTGATCGCCATCCTGCAAGAGAACGGCATGTCCAAAAAGGGGATTACCCTGGAAGGCATGGAGTTGCTGCGCAAACGCCTGGTGCACGATGGCAAGGTGGACACGCGCAATCTGAGCGGCATCAAGCCGCACCGCGCGCCCGTGCTGGCGGCAGGTCTGGCCATCATGATGGCCGCCTTCCAGGAGCTGAAGATTCGTCAGATGCTGCCCGGTGAAGGCGCTCTGCGTGTGGGCGTGCTCTACGACATGCTGGGCCGCGAATCGGAACACGATCAGCGCGACCAGACGGTTCAGCAGATGATGAAGCGCTATCAGATCGACACACGCCAATCACATCGTGTGCACGACGCGGCCATGACGTTCTTCGCACAGCTGAAGCTGCCTGATAGCCCCGAAGTGCAGGAACTGCAACGCCAATTGGGCTGGGCGGCCGATCTGCACGAAGTGGGCCTGAGCATTGCGCATGCGGATTACCACAAGCACACGGCCTACGTGCTGGAGCATGCCGATATGCCTGGCTTTTCCAACGACGACCAAGCCTTGTTGAGTTTCCTGAGCCTGGGTCACCAGGGCAAACTGGGCAAGCTCAAGCGCTTTGAAACCAATAACGCCTGGTGGCTGACCTTGCTGAGCCTGCGCCTGGCCGTCATGCTGATGCGCCGTCGTGAGGACCGGGAAACCCTGCCGCTTAGTCTGGAAGCGCGTGGCAAGACCGTCATGATTCATCTGGATCATGAGTGGATGGCCAGCCACCCCTTGTCCCAGGCCTCCTTGCTGGCCGAAGTACAGGCTTGGCAAAGCGATATCAATGACCTGAGCCTGGAGCTGGTCTGACAGGACCAGCTGAGTGCCTGGAGGCTGGGTGGGCCTGTTGAAAAACTATCCACCCGGCTTGTCGCTGCTCCAGCCCAGGCTGAGAGACGCTGTGACTGGCGTGTAGTTCGCACTAGCGTACCAAACTGCTAACTGGCTCAGCCACACTCAGCAGAGCCAAGCCACAAGCCACGCCATACTACGCCACGCCACGCCACGCCACGCAGATCATCAGAACCTAAAAAACCCCCGAAAGTTGGATGCCCATCCAACTTTCGGGGGTTCTTTTTATCCGCAGGCCCTATTCAGGCCCGACTTGGTCAGGCCTGAGCAGTACGCAATCAGACCAGGCCAAAGTGGCGTTTATAACGCTCGTCCATGGCCTCCAGATCCAGCAGCACAGGAAAGTCTGCCGTATTGAAATCCGGATCCCAGGCAGGCGCACCACAAATCGTGGCACCCAACTTCAGATAGCCTTTGATCAGCGGTGGAATACGCGCTGGCAAATCGCTGTTCAGTCGTTCAACCGGATAGCGATTCAAGGGCTGCACATGCGGAATGTGCTTGTTGTCTTGCATGGACTTCTGAGCCACACGCCAGACTTCGGCAGCAGTGACACCATCGTCGCGCAGGCTGACACTGGCACAACCCAGCAGGTAGCGGTAACCGCCTACACGCGTCAGGGCAGCAATACCGCCCCACAGCATCATGATGGCCGAGCCATTACGGTAGTCGGGGTGGATGCAGGAGCGCCCAACCTCAACCAGGCTGGGGCGCAGCGCATCCAGGGCGCTGATATCGAATTCGGACTCTGAGTAATAGCCGCCCGCTTTATTGGCATTTTCAGGGGTCAGCAAGCGGTAGGTTCCTACAACCCGATTTTCTTCGGGTTCGGTAACCATGAAATGCTCGCACCAGGGATCGAAACGGTCGATATCCAGACCATTATGCTGGTCTGGGAAGACGGCGTTCATTTCCTGGGTGAAAACCTGAAAACGCAAGCGCTGAAGGCATTCAAGCTCTGCCTGGGTACGAGCCAGGCGCAAGGCCAGGCCTCCAACGGTATGACCTGCCCAAGTATTAGCCCAATCCACTTCAGTACGTTCGCGCTCAAGATTTAGCATCGTGATGACTCCAAACACTTTCGTGCATCATGCACAAACAATGTTTCAGGTATTTGATAGCCACATTACTATTTCATTAAATCCACTGCAAGCAAGGTATCGATGCCTGCTTGAGCCAGATCCGCTTGTTCTGCTTCTACCATCAAGCGCAGCTTGGGTTCTGTGCCCGATGCGCGAATAAGCACTCGCCCACGGTCACCCAACATTTGCTCCACTTCCCGGGTTGCCTGTTGCAAACCTGCATGGTTTTTCCAGTCCTGGCCCGCTTGCAATGGCACGTTGACCATGATTTGCGGGTACATCTTCAGACCTTCCATCAGCTCAGGCAGACTCTTGCCGCTATGGCACAGGGCGGTCAGAACTTGCAAGGCGGCAATAATACCATCGCCTGTCGTGTGCCATTCCAGACACAGCAAGTGACCCGAGCTTTCGCCACCGAACACCCAGCCATTTTGCTGCATCAGTTCCAGCACGTAGCGGTCGCCCACTTTGGCGCGTGCAAATTCCACCCCCAGTTCCTGCATTTTCTTCTCGAAACCCAGGTTGGTCATCAGCGTGCCAACCACGCCTTTTACGGGCTGAGACTGCAGACGATCAGCAACAATTAGATACAATAGTTCGTCGCCATTGTAGATGCGTCCCTGGGAATCGACCATCTGCAGACGGTCTGCATCACCGTCCAGAGCAATACCCAAATCAGCACTGTGCTTGCGTACTTCTTCGGCCAGCTTCTCGGGATAGGTCGCGCCCACTTCCTGATTGATGTTGAAACCATCAGGCTGGACACCCACAGCAATCACTTCAGCACCCAGCTCGCGGAATACGTGCGGGGCAATGTTGTACGCCGCGCCATGAGCCGCATCCACAACAATCTTGAGCCCGTTCAGGTTCAAGTCATTCGGGAAGGCGCTCTTGCAAAATTCAATATAGCGGCCAGCCGAGTCAGCCAGACGACGGGCACGGCCCAGGGATTCGGACTTCACCCAGTGCATGGGCTGGTCAATGGCCTGCTCAATTTTCAGCTCAATCTCGTCAGGCAGCTTGGTGCCTTGGGCGGAGAAGAACTTGATGCCGTTGTCGTAATACGGGTTGTGCGAGGCAGAGATCACGATACCGGCCGTCAGGCGCAGCGTACGCGTCAAATAAGCCACAGCGGGCGTAGGCACGGGGCCAGCCAGCAATACATCGATCCCGGCGGCCGACAAGCCGGCTTCCAGCGCCGATTCCAGCATGTAGCCGGAAATACGGGTGTCCTTGCCAATCACCACGGTGGGGCGGCCTGTGCCTTCATATTGGGCGGCCAGAACCTGCCCGGCAGCGTAACCCAGGCGCAAAGCGAACTCGGGGTTAATCGTTGGGCCACCTACTTCACCGCGGACACCATCGGTGCCGAAATACTTACGATCGCTCATTCAGAGACTCCACATTCAACCGCGTTCCACACATCCAGCGCTTCGCGCGTGGCGGCTACATCATGGACGCGGACAATTTTTGCGCCCCGTGCCACGCAGGCAAGGGCTGCCGATAGACTGCCAATCAAACGCTCACTGGCGGGTTTCCCCGTGACATGGCCAATCATGGATTTGCGCGACAAGCCGATCAACCAGGGATAACCAGGCACTGCCGCCTGCTGCAAATCCCGTAGCAACTGATAATTATGTGCCGCTGTTTTACCGAAGCCAAAGCCGGGATCCAGCATGATACGCTCGGATTGAATGCCTGCGCTCACTATGGCGTCACATCGTTGTTGCAAAAAATGACGTACATCAACGACCACATCATCATAGTGAACCTGCTCTTGCATGGTCCTGGGCTCGCCTTGCATGTGCATGATGCACAGACCGCAGTTGGAGTCCTTGACGACCTCGATCGCACCGGGCATGCGCAAGGCATAGATGTCATTGATCATGTCTGCACCTGCCGCCAGGCTGGCACGCATGACCTCGGGTTTGAACGTATCCACCGACAAGGCCACACCGCTGTCGCGCAAGCCCTCGATCAGGGGGATCACACGCTCAAGCTCTTGTTCCAGGGAAACGGGTTCGGCACCGGGGCGAGTAGATTCGCCACCAATATCCAGAATATCTGCGCCTTCGGCGATTAATTGACGGGCGTGGTCCAGCGCCCGAGGCAAATCATTGTGTGTATTGCCGTCATAAAAGGAGTCTGGGGTGACATTCACAATCCCCATAACCAAAGGGCGCTCCAGCCCAAACTGGAAGCGCCCACAAGACCACTCAGGGTAATTCATGAAATAGGCGTGGCCTATGTTGTAAGTTAAGCAACAGGCGTTGTAGCCGCGGCACCCTTGTCATCGGCTGGGCTAGGACCAGCGGCTGGTGGCGTGGAGCCATCGGAGGGTGTGTTGTCATTGCTGTTGGGCACGTGTGGAGCCCGTGGTGGCAGACCTTTCATGATGTCGTCGATCTGGTCGGCATCAATGGTTTCCCACTCCAGCAAGGCCTTGGCCATGGCATGCATCTTGTCCATATTGTCTTCGATCAGCTTGCGGGCAACCGCGTACTGTTCGTCGATAATCTTGCGGATCTCGAAGTCCACTTTCTGCATGGTGGCTTCGGATACATGCGTTGTTTTGGTGACGCTGCGGCCCAGGAACACTTCGCCTTCGTTCTCGGCGTACACAACAGGACCCAGGGAGTCTGTCATGCCGTAGCGAGTCACGATGTCTCGTGCAATTTGCGTGGCACGCTCAAAGTCGTTCGATGCGCCGGTGGTCATTTGATTCATGAACACTTCTTCAGCGATACGACCACCGAACAGCACGGCAATCATGTTCAACAGGCGCTCTTTGTCCATGCTGTAGCGATCGCCTTCCGGCAATTGCATGGTGACACCCAAAGCACGACCACGAGGAATGATGGTGACTTTGTGAACCGGGTCCGTCTTGGGCAGCATGCAAGCTACCAGAGCGTGACCGGCTTCGTGGTAAGCGGTGTTGCGACGCTCTTCCTCGGGCATGATCATGGTGCGGCGTTCTGCACCCATGATGATCTTGTCCTTGGCGCGTTCGAAGTCCTGCATATCCACGGTGCGACCGTTACGGCGCGCAGCGAACAAGGCGGCTTCGTTCACCAGGTTGGCCAGATCGGCACCGGAGAAACCGGGAGTACCACGAGCCAGCACCACGGCATCCACGTTGGGAGCCAGAGGCACTTTGCGCATGTGCACTTTCAGGATTTGCTCGCGACCACGGATGTCAGGCAGGCCAACAACTACTTGACGGTCAAAACGACCAGGACGCAGCAAAGCGGGGTCCAGTACGTCAGGACGGTTGGTAGCGGCAATCACCAGTACGCCTTGGCCGGTTTCAAAACCGTCCATCTCAACCAGCAACTGGTTCAGTGTCTGTTCGCGTTCGTCGTTACCACCGCCCAGGCCAGCACCACGCTGACGGCCCACGGCGTCGATTTCGTCGATAAAGATAATGCAAGGCGATTGCTTCTTGGCGGTCTCGAACATGTCGCGAACGCGGGAAGCACCCACACCAACAAACATTTCCACGAAGTCGGAACCGGAAATGCTGAAGAAAGGCACCTTGGCTTCGCCTGCAATGGCACGGGCCAGCAGGGTCTTACCCGTACCGGGCGAGCCGACCATCAGGATACCGCGTGGAATGCGGCCACCCAGACGCTGGAAGCGGCTTGGGTCGCGCAGGAAGTCCACCAGCTCCTGTACGTCTTCCTTGGCTTCGTCGCAACCGGCCACGTCCGCAAAGGTAACAGGATTGGAGTTCTCGTCCAGCAAACGCGCACGCGATTTGCCAAAGCTGAATGCCCCGCCCTTGCCACCACCTTGCATCTGGCGCATGAAGAACACCCACACGCCAATCAAGAGCAGCATGGGGAACCAGGAGATGAACAGGCTGGTCAGGAAGGAAGGCTCTTCGCGGGCTTTACCCGATACCTGCACACCGGATTTCACCAGTTCAGGCACCATCCACAGGTCACCGGGGGACGTCAGCGAGTAGCTGCGGCCAGAATCCGGCGTGACATGCAGGGTATCGCCCTGAATATCTACCTTGCTGATGCGGCCGGAGCGGGCATCATTCATGAATTGTGTGTAAGTGACGCCATCAGTGGCTGGTGGCCGGCCGTCAAACTGCTTGAAAACAGTAAACAGCACCAGCGCAATAACCATCCAGATCGCGACTTTGGAAAACGAATTGTTCAAAGCCAATCTCCTGCGATTGCGATAACTTGCCAAATATGCTTACACACACCTGAACAAGCGCCATACATAGTTCATTCTACCCGATTCAAAGACCGGCAAGTCATAAATTACCTGCGCTTCAAGCCTCGGGCAACGAGAAAGGTTTCGGAGGATTTATCACGCGAAGCCTTGGGTTTACGCTCGACGACTCTGACAAAATTCTGCTTGAAAGACTCCACGATCTGGGAAAACCCGCTGCCGTGGAAGGCTTTGACGATCAGTACCCCTTCATCGGTCAGATGCTGCAGGGCAAATTCCTGTGCCAGCTCGCATAAATGCTGGATGCGGGCGGAATCGGCCGATGCCACACCAGACAAGTTGGGGGCCATATCCGAAATCACAAGGTCTACCGCGGCACCTTTTAAGGAATCCTGCAATTGCGCCAGCACCGAGTCCTCGCGAAAGTCGCCCTGCATGAACTCTACCCCGGCAATTGGTTCCATTTCCAATATATCCAGTGCGATAATGCGACCATTGAGCACACCGCCAGGGCCGACCATGCGTTCACGTATCAATTGCGACCAGCTGCCCGGCGTAGACCCCAGGTCCACCACCACCTTGCCCTGAACCTGAATCTTCTCCAGATCCAATATTTCACTGAGCTTGAAGGCCGCACGCGCGCGATACCCTTTTTGTTGCGCCAATTTGACGTAGGGGTCATTTATATGCTGCTGAACCCACTCTTTAGAGAATTTTTTCTTGGCCATTCCCGTACAATCTCTTTATGCCAAAACTCAACCTTACACCTCATGAGCGCAGCGAACTTCGTGCTGCTGCTCACGCTCTGCGCCCAGTTGTCCTGATTGGAGACAATGGCCTGACCGACGCCGTGATCAAAGAAATCACCGTCCACCTGCAGGCTCACCAGCTCATCAAGATCCGTGTGGCCGGTGATGACCGTCAGGCCCGTCTGACCATGTTAGAACAAATCTGCGATGCGCTCGATGCTGCCCCTATTCATCATCTGGGCAAAATCCTGACCATCTACAGACCCAATATCGAACGCCCCCCTGTTTTGGGAGCGCCTGTTGAAAAACCCACCCGTGCGGTGCGCAAGCCCTCGGAGCCTTACACGCCCAAGAAACTGGCCGCTTCCGGTGTTCAGCGTACACGCAAGACGGAACGTGCTCGTCGTGCGGAAATGCAAGCTGAACGCAGCAGCACCCAGGAGAAAAAAGCTTCGGCCGCACCACGCAGCGTTCAGAAGTTCTCGGCCGTCAAGCCGGCTGCTGCGCCCCGTAGCAATACCAACCGTCCTGGCAGCGCCATGTCCCTGCGGGCCGGCGCCCGTCGCGGACTGGGCGGTTCGGGCAAACGCTAAACTGCCGTAAATTATAAGGCCCCCGCACAATGTGCAGGGGCCTTTCTTTTGCGCGCTCGAATCAACAGCAGGGCAAACCTGCTGTCAGAGGCAAGATCAAACGTAATTGATCGTCAGGATTTCGTATTCACGAATACCGGCGGGCGCCTTGACCTCGACCACATCGCCTTCGCTCTTGCCAATCAGGGCACGAGCCACGGGGCTGGAGATGGAGATCTTGTTGGCACGGATGTCGGCTTCGACGTCGCCCACGATCTGGTACGTCACGGTGTTGCCGGACTCCAGGTCCTCGATTTCAACCGTGGCACCAAACACGATACGGCCATCCGCCTGCAGCGCAGCCGGTTCGATGATCTGGGCATTGGACAAAGTGCCTTCCAGTTCGGCAATCCGACCCTCGATAAAGCCTTGGCGCTCGCGCGCGGCATCATACTCGGCGTTCTCGGACAAATCGCCTTGTGCTCGCGCTTCAGCGATGGCGTTAATTACATCCGGGCGTTCCACCGTCTTGAGGCGGTGTAATTCGACTTGCAAACGTTGTGCGCCCTGCGCAGTCAATGGGATCGCAGACATAGTATTCCTGCTCAACAAGTAAAAGACGCTCCGTAGCAGGAGCGCCTGGAAGATAGGGGGATAACGATGATGGGGCAAACAATCAAACAGGTTGAATCGGCCGACTTGAAAGTCCTGCTGACCCTACAGCGTACGTTCAAACACACTGCTCAAGCCAAACCTGCCGGCTGCCCCAATATGGCTTTTCCGACACAGAGAAATTCTGTGGCAGAAAAAAACCCCGCGAAGAACCGGGGTGTGAGATCTATTGTCGGCAAACTGCCTGAAAATAGCAAGCCCCTGAAACCCCTGTGTAAAAAAACAGAGGCTCAAGGGCCAAGGGTTTGGAACAGGCCATTTCAAGACTAGCGACAGGCTGCTGCTCAAACTTCTCGGAGCCGGGCCAGTATTGATCAGCCTTGGGCCGACTACAGCATATTCTGGCGACGGCCTCGCAGCAGAGCGTGCAGCAAGATGGCACCAAAAGTGGCGCAGCCAATGCCGTCCAGACGAATCACGCCAAACTGCAAGGAGAAGTTACCAGCGCCCAGAATCAGGGTGACGGCAGCCACCAGCAGATTACGGTTATCGCTGAAATCCACCTGGTTCACCACCCAGATACGGGCACCAGCAATGGCAATCAAACCAAACACCACGATGGACATGCCACCCAGTACAGGACCAGGAATGGACTGGATCACCGCGCCAAACTTGGGCGAAAAACCCAGAAAAATCGCAATTACGGCGGCAAAGGCAAATACCAGCGTGGAGTAGATACGGGTAGCAGCCATTACGCCGATATTTTCAGCGTAGGTCGTCACACCGGTACCGCCCACGGAGCCGGACAGCATGGTCGCCACGCCATCACCCACGAAGGCACGACCCAGATAACCATCCAGATCCTGACCCGTCATGGCGCTAACAGCCTTGATGTGCCCCAGGTTCTCGGCCACCAGAATGATGGCCACTGGCACAATCACGGTCATGGCATGAGCCTGGAACACAGGAGCAGCAAAGCTGGGCAGACCCAACCAGGCCGCTTGCGCAACCGGCGCAAAGTTGATGGGCGTGCCGTAGCCCATCACGTTGGTGAAAACCCAGTACAGCACGCAAGCCAGAGCCAGACCCACCAGAATCAGCAAACGCTGGGCAACTCCACGGGTGTAGACCGCGATACCGCCCACGCACAGGACGGTCATCAGGGCCATCATGGAATCGAAGGTGCCGCTACCCATGGCGCCCTTGGCGGCAATAGGAGCCAGATTCAGGCCAATCACCGCCACAATCGAGCCGGTAACAACAGGCGGCATCCAGTGGTTGATCAAACGCGCTGCCCCACCCTGGGTACGGGCATTGAACACCCAGACCAGAATACCGATCAGCGTGTAGACCAAACCGCAGATGATAATGGCCCCCAAGGCCACGCCAATATTGGGATTCGGGCCGCTGCCAGCGTAGCCGGTAACCGCAATCACACCACCAATAAAGGCAAAGCTGGAACCCAGGTAGCTGGGAACCCGGCCACCGACAAACACAAAGAAAATCAGCGTACCAATACCGGACATCAGGATGGCCAGATTGGGATCAAAGCCCATCAACAAGGGAGCCAGAATGGTGGAGCCAAACATGGCCACCACGTGCTGCGCACCCATGGCAATGTTTTGCGGTGTGGCCAGACATTCGTCGGGCTGCACAACCGCACCGGGTTCGCTGCCGGACACACGGCGCCAACGCGGGAAGTAAGACTGAGACATAAAGGGTTCCAGAAAAGGAATAAAGAAATACAGCGCAATTCGTTAGACGTTGGCGCAGCATACCCGCAAGGGACTGGCCGATTCGTTGAGGCATGATTTTAAACGTGAAAGACTCAACAAGGCACCTGAAAATAAGGCAGTACGCGGTAAACCCCAACATGGTTCTAGCTAATAGAGGTTTCAAACTGCCTTTTGGCGTCGATGCTCGCGCTATATGCGGTATATACCCCCTCTATCTGCCTGCGCTTGACGGGCCCATTACAATAGACAATCAGCCTGCCTTTGGCAGTCCGATTCCCTAGCAGAGTGATTACACCAGCATGAGTACGTCTATTTGTCTGATCCGCCATGGTGAAACCGCCTGGAATGCCGTACGCCGTTTACAGGGCTGGCAGGATATAGAACTGAACGAGACTGGCCGCGAACAGGCCCGCGCCCTGCAAAGCTATCTGAGCTCCCCAGCGTTTCACATGTCTGTGGACGCCGTCATCAGCAGTGATCTGCAACGCGCCTCGGAAACAGCGGCGATTGCCTGTCAGCACTGGGATATTGAAGTCCAGCACGTTCAGGGGCTACGCGAGCGCGGCTTTGGCACACTGGAAGGCCAGGCCTGGGATGCAGCGGGTCGCCACGGCCCCGATCAGCCAGACGACACGGTGGATATCGACTACGCGGTAGAAGGTGGTGAGTCGCTACGCCAATTCCAGACACGGATACTGAGCTGCTTTGAAGAGCTGTCCCAGCAAAATGCAGGCAAGAACCTGCTGGTTTTTGCACACGGTGGCGTTATTGATATGGTCTGGCGCAAGCTGAACCAGCAACCGCTGAATGCAAAACGCACTCACGCAATTCTGAATACCAGCCTGAACTTCTTCAGCATTGATGCAGACTTGAACTGGACCTGTACGCAGTGGGGGCAGTTACCACATCTGAATACGGCGCTGGACGAGCAACGCTAAGCAGCCTGTTTCAGGGCAAGCTCAGGAGTCTTTCTTCAAGCGCGGCTTGCGCGGTGCTCCACGGGCCAGGCGATCGTACAGCCAGTTGGGCAGCAGACGCATCAGACGGGACACAATACCCATCGGCCAGGGGATGACCCGGTAGGAAACACCCTGCTCTATCGTTTTACGGGCTTTACGGGCAAAGTCCTCGGCAGGCATCAGGAACGGCATGGAGTACGGATTATGCTCCGTCATGGCCGTGCGAATATAACCGGGAGTAATGGTGACCACGGATACACCGTGCAGCGATAGCTCCAGACGCAGGCTTTCGCAATACGCAATGACCGCGGCCTTGGAACTGCTATAAGCACCTGCACCCGGCAAACCACGTATACCGGCCACGCTGGCAATGCCCACCAAAGTGCCCTTGCCTGTCGCTTTCATGGTGCCGATAAAGGGTTCGAAAGTTGCCACCATGGCCAGCAGATTCGTATCCACAATGGCTTTGAAGACAGCGAAGTCTTCGGTTTCTTCCGTCAAGGTGCCAGCACTGATTCCTGCACTGGCAATGACCACATCAATCTTTTGCCCCGTGAACTGCAAAAAGTCCTGGGCCGCCTGATGCAAAGCGTCTCTGTCACGCACATCCGCAACGTAAATACGGTGCTCACCGGGCAGGCTGTCGGCCAGCGTCTGGAGTTCTTCCTGACGCCGTCCCAGCAAACCCAGGCAAGCGCCCTGGGCTGCGTATTCCTGGGCCAGCGCCTTACCCAAACCGCTGCTGGCACCTGTAATAAAGACGGTTTGCATCGTCAGCCGCACTTTACAGGAAGATCAGGGCTGCAATACCCAGCACCAGCAACCACTTGAGGATGTAGTACAGGGTTTCGTTCTTTTTCTTGATCGCCTTGCCGAAACGACGTACCGCATAAACCGTACCGAAAATACGGTTGATGCCACCCGTGCGGTCCCCTTCCTGGTTGGGAGCAGCAGCAGCGCGCAGCAAGAAACCACCCACGGCATGGTTGACCGCCTGAGCCCAGCGGTAACGCATGGGGCGCTCTACGTCGGCAAACAGGATGATGCGGTTCTGATCGGTCTTGTTTTCGGCATAGTGAATAAAGGTTTCATCAAACACCACAGCCTCGCCGTCACGCCAGTGATACCTCTGGCCGTCCACTTCGATATAGCAATCGGGGCTATTGGGCGTCATCAAGCCCATGTGAAAACGCAGCGAACCCGCATAAGGGTCGCGGTGACGCGGCAAACGGGCACCGGGCGGCAAGGAGGTGAACATGGCCGCCTTGATCGAAGGAATATCCTTGAGCAGATTGGTCGTCACCGGGCACAGCTCGCGCGCCGAAGGGTGGTCGGCGTCATACCACTTCAGGTAAAAGCGCGTCCAGCCGGTTTTGAAGAAGGAGTTGAAGCCCGCATCGTTGTATTTGTCCGAGGCCTTGATATGGCCCTCACCAAATAGCTGCTCGGCCTCGGCACGGATTTCGTCGCAGTGCTCCAGCAGCTTGTTCAGCTCGGGAAAGTGCTTCAGATCCAGATACGGTTCGTTGGGCACTGCCGAAAAGCCATACATGAAGACGTTCAGAGGAGCCGTGAAGGTGGAATGGTCCAGCAACTGGCGGGAAAAGCGGTGCCTGACTCGACCCCTGAAGTGCACAACAATCGTGCACACGATGAACAAGGCAAGAATGAACCATTTCACGACATGATCTCCAAAGAAGAAAACTTCTGCACTGTGCAGGCGGTGGCCTGCGTGCTGCCCCAATACGACGGCTTGGTCTTGTCTGATGCAAGAACAAAAAAAGGCGCACCGCTAAGGTGCGCCTTTCCAGCTGGGCAAGACTTAGTGTTTCGCGAGCAGAGCGTGCAGCTCTTGAACCGCGTAAACCTTCAAGCCTTCACCTTGGCTCAGATACTGCAAGCCTTGAACCGCAGCTACAGCACCGGCAATGGTGGTGTAGTAGGCCAGGTTGGCAGCCAGCGCATGTGTACGGATTGTACGCGAATCAACGATAGCGTTGCGACGCTCTTCAACCGTATTGATGACCAAGGAGATTTCGCCGTTCTTGATCATGTCCACAATGTGCGGACGACCTTCGGTAACCTTGTTCACCACTTGAACAGCCAGACCGGCCTGTTCGATGGCGCTGGCGGTACCGCGAGTAGCCACAACTTTGAAGCCCAGCGAAATCAGGCCACGAGCCACTTCAACGGCTTGAGGTTTGTCCTGAGCACGCACGCTGATGAAGGCCAGACCGCCCTTGGGCAGGTTCACGCTGGCAGCCATCTGCGACTTCACGAAGGCTTCGGCAAACGAGGTGCCCACGCCCATGACTTCGCCGGTGGACTTCATTTCAGGTCCCAGAATGGTATCCACACCAGGGAACTTCACGAAGGGGAACACGGCTTCTTTCACGCTGTAGTAAGGCGGCGTGACTTCTTCGGTAATGCCTTGCTCGGACAGAGTCTGACCGGCCATGGCACGAGCGGCGATCTTGGCCAGCTGCAAACCGGTAGCCTTGGAGACGAACGGCACGGTACGCGAAGCACGTGGGTTCACTTCCAGCACGTAAACATCACCGTCCTGAATGGCGAACTGCACGTTCATCAAGCCCTTCACGTTCAGGGCCTTGGCCATGAGTGCGGTCTGGCGCTTGATTTCAGCCACGGTTTCGTCGCTGAGCGAGTAAGGAGGCAAGCTGCAAGCGGAGTCACCGGAGTGAACACCAGCCTGCTCGATGTGTTGCATCACACCGCCCACAAAGACGCGCTCGCCATCGGCCAGGCAGTCCACGTCCACTTCCGTGGCGTTGTTCAGGAAGTGATCCAGCAGCACGGGCGAGTCATTGCTGACCTTGACCGCTTCGCGCATGTAGCGCTCCAGGTCTTGCTGTTCGTGCACGATTTCCATGGCACGGCCACCCAGCACGTAGCTTGGGCGCACCACCAGCGGGTAACCGATTTCAGCAGCCAGGGAAATGGCTTCGCCTTCGGTACGAGCGGTACGGTTTGGTGGCTGACGCAGACCCAGCTTGGTCAGCAGCTTCTGGAAGCGCTCACGGTCTTCGGCCACGTCAATGGATTCAGGGCTGGTACCGATGATAGGTACACCGTTGGCTTCCAGAGCACGGGCCAATTTCAGAGGAGTCTGGCCACCGTACTGAACGATGGTGCCCACTGGTTTTTCGATGTGGACGATTTCCAGCACGTCTTCCAGAGTCAGAGGCTCGAAGTACAGACGGTCGGAGGTGTCGTAGTCGGTAGAAACAGTTTCGGGGTTGCAGTTGACCATGATGGTTTCGTAACCATCTTCGCGCAATGCCAGAGCAGCGTGCACGCAGCAGTAGTCAAACTCGATACCTTGACCAATACGGTTAGGACCACCACCCAGAACAATGATCTTCTTCTTGTCCGTAGGATTAGATTCGCACTCTTCCTCGTAGGTCGAGTACATGTAGGCCGTATCGGTGGAGAATTCAGCAGCGCAGGTGTCCACACGCTTGTAGACAGGACGCACGTTCAGCTGGTGACGCAGTTTGCGCACTTCCGATTCCACGGTATCCAGCAGGAAAGCCAGACGGCGGTCGGAGAAACCACGGCGCTTCAGACCGAACAAGGTGTCGCGGTCCAGATCGGCCAGCGTCTTTTGTTCCAGAGCCAGTTCGATGTCCACGATCTCTTTGATCTGGGCCAGGAACCAGGGGTCGATCTTGGTCAGGTTGTGAACTTCGTCCAGGCTCAGGCCTTGAGCGAAAGCATCGCCTACGTACCAGATACGCTCTGGGCCGGGTTCGCCCAGCTCGACCTGCAGTTTTTCGCGGTCGGTGGTTTTCTGGTTCAGACCATCCACACCCACTTCCAAGCCACGCAGGGCTTTCTGGAAGGATTCCTGGAAAGTACGGCCAATGGCCATCACTTCACCCACGGATTTCATCTGGGTGGTCAGGCGCGAGTCGGCCTGAGGGAATTTTTCGAAGGCGAAACGTGGCACTTTGGTAACCACGTAGTCGATGGTGGGCTCGAACGAAGCGGGGGTAGCACCGCCGGTGATTTCGTTCAGCAGCTCGTCCAGGGTGTAACCCACAGCCAGACGCGCAGCAATCTTGGCGATAGGGAAACCCGTGGCTTTGGAAGCCAGGGCCGAGGAACGGGACACGCGCGGGTTCATTTCGATAACGATCATGCGGCCGTTATCGGGGTTCACCGCAAACTGCACGTTCGAACCACCGGTATCCACACCGATTTCGCGCAGTACGGCGATCGAAGCATTACGCATGATCTGGTATTCGCGGTCGGTCAGGGTTTGGGCAGGAGCCACGGTGATGGAGTCACCCGTGTGCACGCCCATGGGGTCCAGGTTTTCAATGGAGCACACAATAATGCAGTTGTCGGCGCGGTCGCGCACGACTTCCATTTCAAACTCTTTCCAGCCCAGCAGGGATTCTTCAATCAGCAGTTCGTTGGTAGGCGATGCTTCCAGACCACGACGGCAGATGGTTTCGAATTCTTCAGGGTTGTAGGCAATACCGCCGCCCGTACCGCCCAGCGTGAAGCTGGGGCGAATCACGACGGGGAAACCGGCTGTGCCGATTTCTTCAGCGATACGCTTTTGAACAGCCCAGGCCTCGTCCATGGAATGAGCCACGCCGGACTTGGCGGACTCCAGACCGATGGAGGTCATGGCGTCCTTGAACTTCAGGCGGTCTTCGGCTTTTTCGATAGCGGCGGCATTGGCACCGATCAGCTCGACACCAAATTTTTCCAGCACGCCATGCTTGGCCAGATCCAGGGCGCAGTTCAGCGCGGTTTGGCCGCCCATGGTGGGCAAGAGCGCATCGGGACGCTCTTTTTCAATGATTTTCTCGACAGCTTGCCAGGTGATGGGCTCGATGTAGGTGACGTCGGCCGTGTCCGGGTCCGTCATGATGGTGGCCGGGTTGCTGTTGACCAGCACAGTCCGGTAACCCTCGGCCTTCAGGGCCTTACATGCCTGGGCTCCCGAGTAGTCGAATTCACAAGCCTGACCAATGATGATCGGGCCTGCGCCAATGATAAGAATGCTTTTTAAGTCTGAACGCTTTGGCATAGTGCGATTTATTTATTGGCCTGGTGAGCAGCCATCAGGCTGATGAATTTGTCGAACAGCGAGGCAATATCGCGCGGGCCGGGAGTGGCTTCGGGGTGACCCTGGAAGCAAAACGCGGGGCGATCTGTCAACTCGAAGCCTTGCAGGCTCTGGTCGAACAAAGAAATGTGCGTGACCTTGGCATTGGCTGGCAAGGTGGTGGCATCCACCGCAAAGCCGTGGTTCTGGCTGGTGATGAACACGCGGCCGCTGGCCAGTTCCTGTACAGGGTGGTTGGCACCGTGGTGGCCGTTTTTCATCTTCAAGGTCTGAGCACCCACGGCCAGACCCAGGATCTGATGACCCAGGCAAATACCAAACACAGGCAGCTTGCGCTCCAGCAAGCCCTTGCAGGCTTCGATGGCGTAATCGCAAGGCTCCGGATCGCCAGGGCCGTTGGACAGGAACACGCCGTCGGGCTCATAAGCCAGCACATCGGCCAATGGAGTTTGCGCAGGCACCACAGTGACCTTACAGCCACGGTCTGCCATCAGGCGCAGGATGTTGGCCTTGACGCCAAAGTCGTAAGCCACCACGTGAAAGCGCTCGCCTTCGGGCTTGGAGAAACCTTGGCCCAGTTCCCACGAACCTTCGGTCCAGTTGTAGGTCTTGTCGGTGGTAACCACCTTGGCCAGATCCTGACCTTTCAGGCCAGGGAAAGAGCGGGCCAGTTCCAGAGCACGTTCGGCATCGTCACCGACCAGGATGCAGGCACCCATGGAGCCTTTCTCGCGCAGAATGCGGGTCAGCTTGCGGGTATCGATACCGGAGATGGCCACAACGCCCTGAGCTTTCAGGTAGTCGGGCAAGGACTGGGTGGAGCGGAAGTTGGACAGGCGGGCGGGACAATCGCGAATGACAAGCCCGGCAGCGTGGGCTTTGGTGGATTCGGAGTCCTCTGGATTGACACCGGTATTACCGATGTGCGGATAGGTAAGCGTAACAATTTGCCCGCTGTAGCTTGGGTCTGTCAGGATTTCCTGATAGCCCGTCATGGCTGTATTGAAAACGATCTCAGCAACACAGTGCCCCTCGGCACCGATTGATACCCCTTTGAATAGGGTTCCATCCGCCAGGGCTAGGACGGCACTAGTGATAGTGCGGGACTCCTCAGGAAATAAAGACGGCAGCACGTTAAAAACCCCGGATTCTGAAATTAATATTAAACCTTCTAATTATATGCTCAAACGGCGTTTTTCCGGTAGTTTATCGGTAATAACACTGAAACCAGGCACGAAAACTTGGAAAATCGACTACAGTAATCGATTGGTTTGATGGCTTTGCGATGGACTAGTAACAGACATGACTACTCAGCTTGACTCCCTGCGCCAGTGCACAACCGTAGTGGCCGATACGGGCGATTTTGAAGCGATGCGTGCGTATCGCCCTACCGATGCAACAACCAATCCTTCCCTGATTCTGAAGGCTGTCCAGCAAGCGGCCTATCGACCGTTGCTGGAACGCGTCATCACCGACCACCCTCATGCCAGCCTGGCTGAAACCAGCGATCTGCTGCTGGTCGCCTTTGGCCGCCAGATTCTGGATATTGTGCCGGGCCGTGTCTCCACCGAAGTGGATGCCCGCCTGTCCTTTGATACCCTGGCCAGCGTCGAGCGCGCCCGCCACATCATCCAGCATTACGAAAAAGCCGGTATCGCCCGCGAACGCGTGCTCATCAAGCTGGCCAGCACCTGGGAAGGCATTCAGGCCGCCCGAACGCTGCAAGCCGAAGGCATCAACTGCAACCTGACCCTCTTGTTCTGCCTGCCGCAAGCCATTGCCTGCGCCCAGGCCAAAGTCACCCTGATCTCGCCCTTTGTGGGCCGCATCTACGACTGGTTCAAGAAAACTGCCGGCCAGGACTGGGACGAAAGCGCCAACCAGGGCGAAAACGATCCCGGCGTACGCTCGGTACGCAGCATTTACGAGTACTACAAAACCTATGACATCCCCACGGAGATCATGGGCGCCAGCTTCCGTAATATCGGCCAGATCAAGGCCCTGGCTGGTTGCGATCTGCTGACCATCAGCCCGGATCTGCTGGGCCAGCTGGATGCGGCTCAAGGTGAAGTCCCTGCCATGCTGGATGTGGCCCGCGCCAAGGCCGTCGCCCCCGAATGGCGTGCCAGCAACGAAATAACCTTCCGCACCGACCTGAACCAAGACGCAATGGCCACTGAAAAACTGGCCGAAGGCATCCGTCAGTTCACCGCAGATGGCATCAAGCTGGATACCCTGATTCAACAGGCACGTCAGCAGGCTTGACCTATCCCTTCGCCCCCCTAAAAAAGGCCGCATAGATTGCGGCCTTTTTCTATCAACGCTCGCACAGCAAGCTGATTTGCGGACAGTTCTTCTCGTAGTCCTCCCAAAACCCTGGTGGATAGGCATCCAAAGCTTGCTGCGTCACTACCGGCGCCTGCCAGCGGAAGGAACGAAAACCTGCCTTTTTCAAGGCTGCTTCATAGTGTTGTCTGCCCCAGCGGTGATAGGTAAAGCGAATCGGCGGCCCCACATTGAAATGGGCCGTATGCCGAAAGCCCTCGTGGTATGGCTCCTCAGTCAACACTTTCAAGCCGTATTTGGCGACATCCTCCTTGCCCAACTGAAAATCCGGATTAACGGTATATGCCACCAAACGACCATCCGGTTTCAGATTGTCTGCCACCGCCTGAAACATCTGCTCCAGCTCCTGCAGCGAACGGGAATAATTGAACAGAAAAGCCGCAATGGCCCGGTCGAACTGCCCGATCACCCCCATTTCCAGTACATCCCCCACCCGGAACTCGATCTCCTCCTTTTGCTGTCTGGAAATGTCTTTGGCCTGATTAATCATGCTCTCTGAAATATCCACACCCACGACCCTGGCCGCCCCCTGCTCGTAGGCGCTGCGCCCGAAAAAGCCATAGCCACAGGCCAGATCCAGTACCGACTTGCCCTTCACCTCCCCCAACAATTGCTCCACAGTGGCCACCTCCGCCAAGCGGGCGGGCGAGGTCCGGTTGAACTCCTCGTAAATCGTACCGATTGCGTTGTAGTCATGCTGTTTTTCCATGTTCAACTCTCCATCTCCGTTTGTCTGAAAACAAAACCACGATGTATTGAGACTGCTTGAACCCACCGATCACGCGGTACGGCCTTTTTCTATAGCACTTTGTTGAAGCCGCTATCGCACGGAAAAAACATACCCCTGCATTTCCGGATCTTTTTCTATCTATTTAAGTGCCTAACTGTTTCCTGGCTCCTGCTACGAAGAGCAAACATAAAAAAAACCGGCTTCTGAAACAGAAGCCGGTTTTTCAACGCATAGCAAGCTAATCAATGACTTGATCAGGCATACGATCAGAGTTTCTCTGTACCGCCACCCTGAGGCCGCCAGGCCAGCAGGCGATCTTCAAACACACTGACCAGGCCATCCAGAATCAGCGCAAATACCGTCAGGACCACAATACCGGCGAACACCGTATTCACATCCAGCGTGCCCTCTGCCTGCAGGATCAGATAACCGACCCCACTGGCTGAACCCAGGTATTCACCCACCACAGCACCCACAAAGGCCAGACCGACCGAGGTGTGCAAGCTGGAAAACACCCAGCTGGTAGCCGAAGGAATGTAGACATGACGCAGCAACTGACGACGGCTGGCACCCAACATGCGGGCGTTATCCAGCAGCGTGGAGCTGACTTCACGCACACCCTGGTACACGTTGAAGAACACGATGAAAAACACCAGCGTCACCGCCAAGGCAACCTTGGACCAGATACCCAGGCCGAACCACATGCCGAAGATAGGCGCCAGAATCACGCGAGGCATGGAGTTGGCCGCCGTCAGGTACGGGTCCAGCAGGGCCGCCGCACGGGGCGACAGACCTAACCACAGGCCGCAAGCCAGACCGGCAATCGTACCGATGGCAAAGGCCAGCAGGGTTTCGCTCAAGGTCACGCCCAGGTGCAGGTAAATATCACCGTTGGTGACGAACCAGGCCCAGATCACCTTGACCACTTCCAGTGGCTGCCCAAAGAAGAAGGCCACTTTGGGGTCCAGCGTGAAGAAATGCCAGGCAGCCAGAATGACGATGAGCAGCGAGATTTGCCAGCCGCGCAGGGCCAGCTTGGATTGAGTAATAGATTTAGACATATCAGGCACGCTTTTGCTGGGCATAACCCTTCAGAACCTCATCACGCAGGACGGCCCAGATTGCCGCATGCAATTCGACAAAGCGGGGGTCGTTGCGTACTTCGGCCACGTCACGAGGGCGTGGAAGATCGACATGAAATTCGCCGATGGGGTGAGTGCCCGGCCCGGCAGACAGAACCACCACTCGATCGCTCATGGCAATGGCTTCGTCCAGGTCGTGAGTAATGAACAGCACCGCTTTACGCTGCGCCATCCAGATCTCCAGCACTTCGTTTTCCATCAATTGACGGGTCTGAATGTCCAGTGCCGAGAACGGCTCGTCCATCAGAATGATGTCGGGATCACGAATCAGGGTCTGGGCCAGCATGACGCGTTTGCGCATGCCGCCAGACATTTGATGCGGGTAACGATCCCCGAAACCACCCAGGCCAACCCGTTTGAGCCAGTCCTGGGCGCGAGCGCGGGCCTCGTCCTGCGGGACACCGGCAAACTCCAGACCGGCCATCACATTGGATTCGGCACTGCGCCAGGGCATCAGTGCTTCACCCTGGAACATGTAGCCAGCGCGCTCGTTCACCCCTTCCAGGGGTTTGCCGAACACACGCACTTCGCCCGACGAAGGGCTCAGCAAACCCGCCCCTACGTTCAGGAGCGTGGACTTGCCGCAGCCCGTTGGGCCTACAACCGACACAAATTCGCCTGGAGCAATGCTCAGGCTGGCGTCACGAACCGCTGTGTACGTACCTTTGCCATCCCGGGAGGCAAAAACACAGCTGATGTTATCTAAAGAAAGTGCCGCCTCAGACATTGGGGTACTTCTTGTTGGCATTTTCAGCAAATTCGTTGGTGTAGATCTTGCTGATATCAATCTTGGATGCATCCAGATTCGGCACAAAAGCGGCCAGTGCATTCAAGGCGGTAGTCGGGCCATCAGAATCAACCAGACCATCCGGCGAGAGTGCTTCTTTATTGGCATCCAGACATTGCTTGTAGAGCTCTACATCACCCAGCAGGTAGGTCGCAGGCACGGTCTTGGCAATGGTTTCAGCGTCGTTGGCCTGAATCCATTTGTCGGCGCGCACGATGGCGTTGGCCAGAGCCTGAGCCGTGTTCGGGTTCTTGGTGATGAAGTCTTCAGAGGCGTACAAGCAGGCCGAAGGCATATTGCCACCAAAAATGGTCTTGGTGTCAGCAACAGTACGGGTGTCAGCAATGACGCGCACTTCGTTTTCTTTGAGCAAGGTGCCGATAACCGGGTCCAGGTTGGCCATGGCATCGATCTGACCTGTACGCATGGCGGTCACGGCACCGGCGCCAGCGCCCACACCGATAAAGGCCACGTCCGAGGGTTTCAGACCGTTTTGTTCCAGATAGAAGTTGACCATCATATTGGTCGAGGAACCGGGTGCAGTCACACCGATTTTCTTGCCTTTCAGATCGGCTGGCGACTTATAGTCAGCCATCGTCTTATTGGACACAGCCAAAACAATGGCGGGCGCACGTCCCTGCTGCACAAAGGCACGGTACAT
This sequence comes from Alcaligenes faecalis, assembly GCF_009497775.1. Lineage (NCBI taxonomy): Bacteria > Pseudomonadati > Pseudomonadota > Betaproteobacteria > Burkholderiales > Alcaligenaceae > Alcaligenes > Alcaligenes faecalis. The sequence continues at coordinate 954,489 of NZ_CP031012.1, read as the reverse complement.
CTGGCCCTTGGCCTGCAAATTGATTGTGTGTTCAAAAGCGCCCGATACCACATCGGCACTACCGCCCACGACGGCTTGCAGGGCTTTGGAGCCACCGGCAAAGTCCGCCACTTTGACTTTGAGACCTTCGTCATCAAAGTAGCCATTGATCTCGGCAATGGACAAGGGCAGATAGTAGATCAGCGCTTTGCCACCGACGGCAATCGTGATGCTCTTTTTTTCTATTTCCTGTGCACGGGCCAGAGTTGGCAGCGAAAGTGCCAGTCCCGATGCTCCAACCAGCTTGAGTGCATGACGACGTGTCAGTTTCATGGCAATCCCCTTCTTGTTGTTGGTCATTAACTATTTAGGTTTGATACTTATACTAAAAACAAAAGGGGGATACCCCCCTTGTCCGCTACGCGGTCAAACCTGATTAGGTGGCGCGACGCTCCATCAAGGCCCAGGCAATGGTGCTGGGGTCTACATACTCCAGCTCGCTCCCAGCTGGCACACCGCGGGCCAGACGAGTCACTTTCAAACCTTGGCTAGTCAGCATCTCCGCCAGATGATGGGCGGTGGTCTCGCCCTCTGCGGTGAAATTGGTCGCTAGAATCACTTCCTGCACTTGGCCATCACCGGCTCGCTCTAGCAAGCGGTCAAATTGCAAGGCATCCGGGCCTATGCCTTCCAGCGGCGTCAAACGCCCCATCAGCACATAGTAAAGACCTCGATAGCCATGCGTAGCCTCAATCATGTTTTGATCAGCAGGCGTCTCCACCACACACAACAACGCCGGATCACGGCGGGGATTGGCACAGGTTTCACAGATAGGTTGGACAGTGAAACCATTGCAGCGCTGGCAGTGCTGCAGTGCCGTCGTGGCATGTTCAAGAGCGCGGCTCAATTGGTCGGCGCCCACCAGGTCGTGTTGCAACAAGTGGTAGGCCATGCGGCGAGCACTACGCTCGCCCACACCGGGTAACCGACGCAGAGCCTGGATCAGAGCCCGAAGTGGTTCGGGCTCAGCGATCTGCGGTTCGTTCATTAGAACGGGAACTTCATACCGGGTGGCAGTGGCAGGCCAGCGGTTACACCCGCCATTTTTTCCTGCGATGTTGCCTCGGCTTTGCGCTGTGCATCGTTAAAGGCAGCAGCAATCAAATCTTCCAGCATCTCTTTTTCGTCTTCCAGCAGGCTGGGGTCGATAGAGACGCGGCGCACATCATGGCGGCAGTTCATGGTGACCTTGACCAGACCACCACCGGAAACGCCCTCGACCTCGATATCGGCCAAGGCTTCCTGGGCCTTTTTCATGTTTTCCTGCATTTGCTGCGCCTGGCGCATCAAGCCGGCAATCTGACCTTTCATCATGGTTTGGTTTTCCTGATTGATATAAATTGACAAGGGGCCATTCAGGCGGCCCGAACCAAAGGAGCAGCCTTGATCGACCCGGCTTTGACGCTGCCATCAAAGTCCTGGATCAGGCTCAAGACAAAGGGATCCTGGGCAACCTGCTCTTCGGCCTGCCGCTGACGCTCGGCCAGCTTGGCCTGCTCCACGGCATGCGCGGTGGCATCGCCCGTATCCCCGTATTCGATGACCAACTGAATGGACTGGGCAAAGTATTCCGACAAGACGGTGCGCAAGCGCGCTTTGCCCTGGCTGCCTTCAGTGGCCTTGATTTTGGCACGCAGGTGGATTTCCTGGCCTTTCACGCCCAGCCATTCGCTCTGGCGAGCCAGTTCGGCGGCCCAGCCGCTTAAGGGCAAGCTGGTTGCCACATCGGGCCAGGTTTCCGGTTTCATGCCACCCAGACGAACCGCACGCGGGCTGTCCGAGCCGCCTTGCGGCACGGGTAGTCCCAGTTCGGTGTCGGGCATGAAGCGATCGGACATGGACACAGACGGTACATCGCCATCTTCTTCGGCACGAGCCGCGTCCATATCCAAAGGCTGGTAATTCTCGAACTCTTCGTCCATGCCCTCGGACAACCAGGCGGGCTCTTCCGGGCCGTCCTGGGTGGAGGCGGCTGGCGGAGCTTCTTCGGCCACGGGCTCTACACGAGCGGCTGTCTGAGCCTGAGAGGACATCAGGGGCTGAGCACTGCTTTTGCCCTGGGTTTTGGAAGGTTCTGCTGCAGGGTCGGCAGAGGAGTCTGCCTGGTCTGCGGAGGTGGACTCTGCGGCTGGCTGGGCTGACGAAGCGGATGGCGTTGATGGCGCTTGGGCGGCTTCAACAGCGCTGCTGTCAGCAACTGCGGTCGCAGCTTCTTGAGGCTGACTGGTCGCGGAACGGGCGTCAAAGTTTGCATCCGCTGGGGCAGACTCTGAAGAGTCATAGCTACCCCCTGCCCCGGCAGGTTCGGGAGCATCTTCCCAGGCTGGGACAAAATCGTCGTCCACAGGAATGGATTCTGCGACAGGCGCTGCTTGGGCTGCATGTGCACTGGCAACACCAGCGGCCGGGGCGGCTGTGGGGGCAGAAGCCTGTGCCTGCTGAGACGCGGCCTGTGGGTCAACCGCAGGCTGAGCTGTTTGCGCTGCTTGTACGGCTTGTGCGGTTTGCGTGCTCGGCTCTGTTTGCGCTCCCTGCGCAGCTGGCTGTACAGGCGCGGCAGAGGCGGTATCAACAGAGGCTGCAGAAGCAACTGATGCCGACGCAAGCTCTGAGGCAGCGGGGGCTGTCGCAGGAGCGGGAGCAGCCTGAGCCGCGCCAGCACCAGCACCAGCAGTATCAGACCCCGAAGGCCCTGCTGGCGGTGGCACATACGCCGAGACAGGCTCGGGCAACAAGGCCAGCATGCGCAAGCAAGCCATCACAAAACCGGCGTACTCATCCGGAGCCAAAGACAGCTCCTGACGGCTATGCACCGCTACCGAATAAAACAACTGCACATGATCGGGCGAGAGCGTGGGCGCCAATTGCCGCACTGCTTCTGCCAAAGGATCATCATCAGAAATCGTGCCGGGAATGCGCTGCTCGATGGCGATACGGGACAACAAGGTGGCCAAATCCGCCAGAGCACCCGAATAAGACAGGCCACGCAAGGCCAGATCATCAGCCACACCCATAATGGCCTGCGCATCGTAAGCGACCAGCGCTTGCAGCAATTGCGCCAGATGGCGTTGATCAATGGTGCCCAACATAGCTTGCACAGCCTGGGCGCTAAGATCGCCCGCGCTATAAGCAATGGCCTGATCGCTTAGCGACAAGGCATCCCGCATGGAGCCATCGGCTGCCTGTGCCAGCAAACGCAAGGCGGGCAGCTCGAACTGCATTTCTTCCTGGGTCAGAATGTCCTGCAAATGGCCCACAATCGCAGGCACTGTCATCTGCTTCAAATTGAATTGCAGACAGCGCGACAAGACCGTAACCGGAATTTTTTGCGGGTCCGTGGTGGCCAGAATGAATTTGACGTGCGCTGGCGGTTCTTCCAGCGTCTTGAGCATGGCGTTGAAAGCGTGCCCGGTCAGCATGTGAACTTCGTCAATCATGTAGACCTTGTAGCGGCCCGAGCTGGGGGCGTAGACCGCCTGCTCCAGCAACTGGGTCATCTCTTCCACGCCGCGGTTGGAGGCGGCGTCCAGCTCTACATAATCAATAAAACGGCCAGCATCAATCTCGGTACAAGCGCGGCAAACGCCACAGGGCTTGGAGGTGATGCCGGTTTCACAGTTCAGCGACTTGGCCAGAATACGCGACAAGGTGGTCTTGCCCACGCCGCGTGTGCCCGTAAACAGCCAGGCATGGTGCAGGCGCTGGGTATCCAGGGCGTGCGTCAGAGCGCGCACCACGTGGTCCTGACCAACCAGGGTGTCAAAGGAGCGAGGGCGCCACTTGCGGGCCAGAACGAGATAGGTCATGCGAATTCCGGACGGCGTGAACCATCAATACAAATAAGCGAAAGGAAAAGTGTACCGGATTCGGTGCTGAAGGGAAGCAGATAGACCGGGCGCGCATAACCCGATAAGCAAATGAAGTGGCGAGCCTGACTCCGGCACTGATTCTGCACGGCTGTGGCTGCTTCGTTCCCGACCTGACCAGATTCACCGCCGAACCATGCGGAGGGGCCCGCCGACCAATAGTGTAGCATTAATACGGCAGCCAAAGATCGGCTCTCGGGAAATAAAGCGCAGCCTGCGCGGGCCGTCCATCCAGAGCCTGCACCTGCTCACAATAACGCTGCAATTGCGGTGCATAACGATCCAGCATTCGGGCCTTGAAATCATCCAGACTTTCATGCTCGGCAGGCCGTCCGGTCTTGTAATCCACCACCAGCCAGTGATCTTCCTGGGAAATGGCCAGGTCGATAATCGACACCCGGCCACTAACGTCCAGCAAGGACCATTCCCGATACGCGCGGCTGACACCCAGCAACCAGCGGCCCCGTTCGGTCTGCACAGTTGCGGCAATGGCCTCAAACAAGGACTGGGCAGCATCATCCAGATAGGTGGCGGGCACACCGGCCCGCTGCAACTGGCGACGCATCACGGCGCGGCTTTGCCGCAAGCGTTCTACCGGCCACTGCTCCAGACCTTCACGACCCAGCTTTTCCAGCCAGTCGTGGGCAACCGTACCGATGGCTTTTTCATGAGTTGTATCCAGGGACCACTGCCAGCTTTGATATTGCGGGCTGGCACTCTGCAACTGCTCGGGCGCTGCAGCGGGCGGGCTCACCACACGCTGCAATAGTGCAGCAGAACTTTGCCCGGACTCCTCTTGCTGTCCGCCCTGCTCGGCTTGCCACACCGGAGCCTGCGGCTGATCCAGGACAGGCCAGACCCGGCTCAACAAGGAACGGCCATCCGGCTCACGCAGGCCCTTGTCCTGGGTGATGCTCAGTTCCGCAAACAGATGCAGTTCCTGACGAGCTCGCGTCAGGGCTACGTATAAAAGACGATGGCTTTCCTGCTCGGCTCGGATACGCTCCCGCGCCGCCAGAAACTGCGATACCGGGTCACGCTGCTCACTGCCCTTGTGACTGATCGGTCCCAGAATCAGGCGCTCGGCGCTGTGCTCCAGACGAATCAAGGGCTCGGAATCGGCTGCCGACTGCTTGTGCAAGCCAAACAAGATAACGGTTTCAAACTCCAGACCCTTGGATTTGTGAATCGTCATCACCTCCACGGCCTTGCCCGTACCTTGCGGAGTGGCGTACAGCGATTCCACGCGGGCCTGCAATTGCTGCTGATCGGGCGGCCCGTAGGGGCACAGCTCTTCCAGCAGGCGCAAGACTTGTTCCGCATCCGCCTGATCGGCCAGACTTGGGTAGACTTGCGGCCCGCCCAGGCGCGTCCAGCATTCCTGTACCCAGGCAGCAAAAGGCATCAAGCCACTGCGATTGCCTTTATCCAGCAAGATCTGGCAGGCAAACAGCAGACGGGAGCGCTCGTTGGCATCCCAATCTGCAAAATCCTGATTGTGTGTAAGCTCGGCCAAGGTCTGCGTAGGATGCAAGGCACACAGGCGATGCAGGCTCTCCAAACGCAGGCCGATCAATGGCGAACGCAATACGGACAGCCAGGCCAGTCGATCTGCCGGGTGGGCCAAGGCACGGACCAGTTGCACCAAATCCGCCACCACAGGGCGCTGCTGCAAGGGCTCCAGCTCTACGGCTCGGCACGGGATGCCCTGCTCGCCCAGCTTGCGCACCAAACCATGCAAGTGGGAGCGGGCTCGTACCAGAATCGCCACCGGGTGTTCGCTATCCTGATAACGCTCCAGAGCTTGAGCCGCGCATTGAACCGCCTCTTCCACTGCACGTTCCTGAGCCGCTTGCTGCGAAGGCACGGCATCCTCTCCCCGTGCTACCCGGAAATGCCAGGAAGGGTGGAAGTGCACCGCCCACTCGGGAATGTCCGGTTTGAAGGCAGTCGAGTGTTCGTAGGTGACCATGCCCAGATCCGGGTCAGGTCGCGCCGGAAACAGTTGCGCCCCCACCTTGTTTACCCACTCCACCAAGCGCGGGTGCGACCGGAAGTTATTGCTAAGGTTCAGCGGTTCCAGCTCCACTTCACCCAGGCATCGGGCTTGCCAGACTTGCAGAAACAAACCCACTTCCGCCTTGCGGAAACGGTAAATGGACTGCATGGGGTCACCCACCAGAAACAGACTGCGCCCGTCACCCGGTTCCCAGCCGCTGGTCAGGCGCTCCAGCAATTGCACCTGGGATTGGCTGGTGTCCTGAAACTCGTCGACCAGCAAATGTCGTATGGATCTGTCCATGCGCAAGAGCAGCTCGCCCGGCTCGTCTGCGTCACCCAGGGCTTGTAGGGCACGTTGAGCAATCTCGGTGAAATCGACCTCGGCTTTCTCGGCAAAGCGCAGCTTTAATTGCGCCGCAGCCAGCCATAAAACCTGAATCAAATTGGACAGGACTTCTTGCTGCTGCGCGGAATATTGCTCTGGCAAAAGGCGCGCACTAGCCAGGCGAGCAATCCAGGGTTCTGCCCCCAGACAATTGCCCAACCATTCGGTCAGAATTTCTTTTTGTGCCGTTTTCGGGGGAAAGCCATTACGCACCGTCAGGCTTTTGCGCAGATCGCCTTTATCCGTCAGCAACAAGGCTGCCAGACCACGCCAGCGCGGCAAATCATCCATGACCGGGGCCAGGTTGTCACCGTGCCAATCCGCCAGGGCCAACACATCGCCGCTTTCCAGATTCGAGGCCGCAAAGCAGGCCAAGGGGGCCAAGGTCCGCGCCCAGCCGGGTGGCAAAGAATCGCTTAGCTGTTGCAGCTGATGCTCTACTACCTTGCGCAAACTCTCTTGCAGCAAGGCCACATCACCGCCCTGCCCCACGGCTGGCAACCACTGATCGCGGCTGGCCAACATACCGGCCAACAGAGCTTGCGCCTGCAGCAGGTTCACATCCATATGCTCCAGAAAGCGCGCCACGCTGGGCACGCTTTCTGCCATCTCCAGCGTGGCCCAGGCCGCCGCTTCGTAATGCTCCTGTGCCTTATCGGTAATAGCGGGCACCCCACCCAACCCCGTAATCCAGGGCATGGCACGCACCAGGTGAGCACACAAGGAATCGATGGTACGGATACTCAAGCGTGCCGGATAGGCCAGCAAATCCCACTGCTGTTCGTGATTACGCTGCATGGCCGCGCGCGCCAGCTCCCAACTACGTACCCGATAAGGCTCGGCAGGACGTTCCTGATTGGCAGCGGCCAACTTCTCCAGCACACGCGCATGCATTTCAGCCGCGGCTTTACGGGTGAAGGTAATGGCCACAATTTCTTCTGGCCGCTGCACGCGAGCCAGCAAGGCCAGAATCCGGTCAGTCAGCAGTTCCGTCTTGCCGGAGCCGGCTGGGGCTTGCACCAGAAAGGAGGACTCGGGGTCCAGTGCCCGTGCACGGGCGGGGCTATCGCTAGGGACTGTCAGCATTACACCTCTCCTCCATTGTCTTGGAGGTCTTCCTGGAACAAACGTAAAAAGGGCAAAACATCGCAATACAGCAAATCGTTGCGGTTCCAGATCTGGTTGGCCGCCTGCCCTTGCAGGAACTCATCCGCCAAGCCTTCTACCGCCTGTTTCCACTGCACGATTTGTGCGGTCCACTGCTGGGCGCTTTCCAGTTCGGTCAGGCCCTCAATATCCATACCGGGTGCGGCCAAGCCGCTTAGGCCCACCTGACGGGCATGCAAGCGCACAAAGGCCAAGCCACTGACGCTACGGCCTTGATCCTGCAAGGCGGCAGCATAAAACGGCAATTGCAGATTCACGGGCCTGGGTCGCAGCCAGTCTTTATCAGGCCGCAGCTCGCCTATGCCGGTTTTGTAATCCAGCAGCAATTGCTCGCCATCGGCCAGATCATCCAGACGGTCCAGACGCAGGTTCAGGCGCAACAAGCCACGGTTCCAGCTCAACTCGTGCTCCGTCGCCCCCAGCGCAAATGGCGGACGCTGGGCTTCCTGATGAGCGTACTCATTCAGGACCACCAGACCGCGCTCCATTTCCAGGCTGCGCAACACCGGGCCGTAATCGGCCAGCTCTTCCTGAGCGGCCTGTTCGATACATGCTTGCACCACATCCAGCAGCGAATCCTCGCCAATCAGCTCATGCAGGCTGTCCTGATCCTTCACACGCAGCCAGAACAATTCGACGGCGCGGTGCAGGAACATCCCACGTGTATTCATATCGCCGACACGGGCGTAATCGGGCAAGGCCTGACCATGCAGGCGGAACTTCACAAAAGCCCACAAGGGATTGCGAGCCTGCGTATCCAGCACACTGATCCCGCCGCGTATACGCTCTTCCAGCTTCAGGCTGGGACCTTGCTCGTCCAGCAGGGCTTCCTGTGCGACGGCCTGCTCTGCCTGCACCGCCCACGGCATTTCCAACACAGGCCACTGGGCAATCAAGGGACTGGGTCTTAGTTCCTGTTCGCCTTGATGCAAAGGTGCGCTTAGCAAAACCTGATTGCCACAGCGCAGCAAGGCGCTCAACATCCAGCGCGCCCATTCCAGCTCCCGCTCTGGCGTGCTGCGGGGAGCTTGCACCCGGCGCAGCACCTGGGCAGGAATCAAGGGATTCGGTTTGACGGCGGCGGGCAAAATATCGTCAGTCAGGCCCAGCACCCATACAGCATCCCAGCGCCCACCTTCCGCTTCCAGAAAACCCAGCACGTCCAGACGGGAACGCGGGTCTCGTTGTGGCTGGAACAGATTTTCACGGGCCATGCGAGCCAGAGCGCTTTGCGCCCTCAAGGCACTGATACGCCCCAGGACAGGCGCTTGCTGTGCCAGTTGCAGCAGCAAGGCTTCCAAGGCTTCCAAGGTTTGAAACTGGGCACTGTCCAGACGGTTGGTTCCCGGAAAGCCCAAGGCTTCCAGACATTGGCGCATGACCGACGCCCAGGTATCCACCCCTTGAGCGCCTGACGACACGGACTCGAAGCGCTCCACCGCCTTGCCCCAGGCCAGAGCCAGTTCGGGCGTGTGGAAGCTGAGCATGTCGGCAAATTCTTTACGGCTCACTTGCGTGATGCGATTGTCGCGCCAAGCCTTGTCAATACGGGCACGGCCACCCGCTTCGGACTGCTCGGCCTGACATGCCCCGAAACGCAAGGCTTCGCCCAGCATGGCCGGCTCGGCCTGCCCCTTGGTCGCCAGCGTAAACAAGGCTTTCAACCAGGCCAGGGCAGCTTCAACTACCGGCCATTCAGCCAAGGATCGGGCCGCTGCCACGTTATAGGGCAAAGCGCCTTGATCCGTGTGCATGGCCTGCCGCAAGAGACGATGCACCAGCGGCAATTGTGTTTCCAGCTGCGCCGCCACAATGGCTACCGTGCGATTCGGGTCCTCGTCCAATTGACGACGCGCCCATTGCACGGCCAAGCGCCATTCCGTATCCGCATCCTGCGCCTGTACTCGATGTACCTCAGTCGCCAGGGCCTCTTCATGCTGCAGCTGCAGAATCTCTACCCCCATATCCTGCAAACCACTCAAGAGGCTTTGCAGACGCGGCGAATATTCGTGAAAACCATGCAGCACCATATGGCGATGACGTATGTGCAAGGCTCCAGCCTGCACCGCTTTCAGCACGCGCTCGGCAGCCAGATTCGCGTCATCCAGGTCTGCCTGCTCCAGGCTTTGCCGATAATGAGAGCGCCATTGCATGAAGCGCTCGAAATCCACACTGGCTTCACCGGGTTTCAGCTCGATACTCCATTCATCCAGCAAGGTATCGGCTTCACAAGCCAGACGCGCCGCCTGGCCTACATCCAGAAAATAGCCCTCTTCCTCGCACTGCTCGATGCTGTGTTCCCAACGCTGCAAGGCGGCGAAACGATCCATCTGGTGCGCGGCCGGTTGCCACTGTTCGGAAAAACAGAGCTGATCGCTGGCCTGTGCCAACCACGCGCCCAAGGGCACGATTTCCGGCACGGCCACCGTCCCGCCTGCTCCGGCCAGACGGGCCGACAAATGTCCCAGCAGGCGGCGCGCATAGCGCTTGTTCACGGTCAGGACAACCGTCTCGGCACTATTGAGCTCCTGCAATTGAGCCATGGAAACAGCAGGGGTGTCGTACATAGAAAAAACCAGTTAAGGTTGCAAGAAAACAGAACGGCCAGCAGCGCTGATCCGGCCATTGTACCGGCGCTCTATCCCTAGTTTGCTCCCGCCCTTACACTTATCACCATGTCTAGTTCAAACACTCCCAATACCGAATTAACCGGCAGCCTGTCGCTGCGTACTGGCGACCATACCTGGGGCAGCGCCCGCCGTATGGCCTTGCTGGCGGCCATTGCCGAGCAGGGTTCGATCTCTGCCGCTGCCCGTCATATTGGCATCAGCTACAAGGCGGCCTGGGACGCCATCGACATCATGAACAATATGGCGGGCGAACCTCTGGTGCTGCGCAGTACGGGCGGTCATCGTGGTGGCGGTGCCACCCTAACGCCCAAAGCCATCGAACTGCTGGAGCTGTATCAAACCTACGACCGGCTGCATCAACGCTTCATGAGCCGTATTGGTCGTTTAATGCCTTCCGTGGCGACTCAAATGGAGTTACTCCAAACCATGATCATGCAAACTTCGGCTCGCAACCAACTGCCCGGCATCGTTACCACGATCAAGACCGGCGCCGTCAATGACGAAATTCATGTGGATATTGGCCAAGGCCAAACCGTTGTTGCTTCGATTACACGGGAAAGCACAGAAAACCTGGGCCTGCGTGAAGGGCAGAAGGTTCTGGCCTTTCTGAAAGCGTCCTCGATCATGATTGGCACGGGCGACACCCGCAACTCTCTATCCGCTCGCAATCAGCTACCCGGCACCATTACGGACGTCATTACCGGTGCCGTCAATGCAGAAGTACGCCTGGAACTACCACAGGGCCTGACAGTAACCGCCAGCATCACCCTGGACAGCACACAGCGCTTGCACCTGGAAGCAGGCCAGTCCGCCTATGCGCTGTTCAAGGCATCCAGCGTGATGATCGCTACGCTGTAAGGACTTCCAGATCCGCGCTGGTACAGCATTCAATGATGCGCCCCTCGCGAATACGATAGACCTCTTGGGCTAAGGCCCTGGCATCTTCGGGATCGTGTGTGATCAAGATGGTGGGAATATCGATCTGGCTTTGCAACTGAGCCAGTTCAGCCCGCAAACGAGCACGCAAATCCTGATCCAGGGCCGCCAAAGGCTCATCCAGCAAGAGCAGTTGAGGTTGAATAGCCAAGGCTCGCGCCAAGGCACAACGCTGCTTTTGCCCGCCCGACAATTGGGCGGGGTAGCTGCTCAATACCGACTCCAGCTGAAACGCTTCTACCCAACGCTGGGCAGCTGCAGGCATGTCCCGCACGGAGCGGTTGAACAAGCCTGTATTCAAACCAAAGCAAATATTCTGTGCCGCTGTCAGATGCGGGAACAGACCGTAGTCCTGAAACAGATAGGCCACCCGACGCTCGCGCGGCTTCAGGTTGATGCCTTTTTCAGAATCAAAGTAGACCTGATCGCCAATCTGAATACGACCATGATCGGGCCGTAACAAGCCCGCCACGCTTTGCACCGTCAGGGACTTGCCCGAGCCCGAAGGCCCGTACAAGGCAATATGACGGGCTTCAGTTTGAATCTGAATATTCAAGTCGAAATGACGGGCCTCGCTGACCACTGTGCGTTGAATCTGTACATTCAGGCTCATTGCATCCCTCTTTTGCGGCGTACGTGACGGGGTGACAAAGCACTGGTACTCCACAAGACCAGCACACAAGTAATCGAAATAATGGCGACTAGCACTAAAGCCTGCTGATCCTCGCCCGCCTGCACCGCCTCGTAAATGGCGATGGACATGGTCTGGGTGCGCCCCGGTATGCTGCCAGCAATCATCAAGGTCGCGCCAAACTCGCCCAGGGCGCGGGCAAAGGCCAGCAAAACACCGGCCATGATGCCACGCGCAGCCAAAGGCAGGCTGACACGAAAGAAAATGGCCAAAGGTTTCAGGCCCAGCACGCTGGCGGCATTTTCCAGACGGGGGTCCACATCCTCAAAAGCCGCACGCGCGGCCTTCAAAATCATGGGAAAAGCTACGACAGTCGCGGCAATCACCGCGCCCTGCCAAGTAAAGACCAGTTCAATCCCCATACTGGAGAGCCATTGCCCAAAGGTACTGCGTCGACCCAGCAAGACCAGCAGGTAATAGCCGATAACGGTAGGCGGCAAGACCATGGGCAAGGTCAGGATGGAATCAAGCAGGTCACACCAACGCGACTGCCAGCGTGACAAGGCATAGGCCACCCCTATACCCAGCACACAGGCGAACAAGGTCGCCCAACCGGCGACCTTGAGCGATAACCACAGGGGAATCCAAAGTGAAGTCATCCGTCTATCAAAATCCTATCAAGGCTTGGCAAAACCGTATTTTGCCAGCACTTGCTGCCCGGATTCGGACATGACGAAATCCTGGAAGGCCTGAGCCTTGTCATTACGGCCTTCGCGCTGCACCAGGGCGATGGGGTAAGTGACAGGTTCCGTGGTCTTGAGCACTTCCAGCACTTCCACCTTGTCTTTCATGATGGCCGCGTCGGTAGCGAACACGAAACCGGCTTCCACTTCACCGCGGGCAACGTAATCCAGCACCTGGCGCACGTTTTGCCCCAGAATTTCGCGTTGTTTGACTGCGTCCCACTGACCGGCCTTTTCCAGAGCAGCCTGGGTGTAGCGGCCTACAGGCACAACAGCCGGGTTACCCAAAGCCACGCGTTTGACTTCTGCCTTGCCCAGATCGCCAGCGTTGCTCACTTTGGCGGGGTTATCAGTCGGCACAATCAGCACAACCTGATTCTGTACAAAATTCTTGCGGGTAGCAGGATCCACAGCCTTGGCTTCTTCCGCCTTGTTCATGGCTTTCTGGTCGGCCGAGGCAAACACATCCACCGGAGCACCATTGACGATCTGCTGCAGCAATACATCCGATGCGGCGAAGCTGGTCAGCACCTTGGTGCCGGGGTGCTCTGCCTCAAACTGGCCTGCCAGTTCCTTGAAAGCATTGGTCAGGCTGGCAGCCGCGGCCACAACCAACTCATCAGCTTGTGCTGTACTTTGCAGAAACAGGGATAAGGCGGCTACCGATACGACGCGTTTGAACATTGTTTTCTCCTCCGGGACGGGTGTAACGAATTAGTATAATCAGGAAATATATATAGGTATATAGCGTAAATCTACCCATCCACTGAATGAAGGTCATCACCCCGGAGTGATAGCATGATGGCTTTCCCGCTTCATTCCGGCTCCCAAAAGCTCGCTGACCGCCCCGCTTTACGACTCTTTCATCCCCATGACGCAAGCCAGTCTGATTTCCGATTTCATCACCATGCTCTGGTTGCAAGACGGCCTGTCCGCCAACACGCAGCAAGCGTATCGGCAGGACCTGGAGCGCCTGGAGGAATGGGCACAGCAAGAACGCGAAGGCAAAGCACTGGAGCAACTGGAAGCCAGTGATTTGCGCGAATGGATGGCCAGCCAGGCCGACCAGAGCAAGGCCAGCACGGCCAACCGCAGACTGGCCACCTTGCGCCGCTTTTACGATTGGACAGTGCAAGAAGGCATGCGGCAGGACGACCCCTGTCTGGACTTGAGCAGCGCCCGACAAGCCCCGCGTATCCCGCACACCTTGTCTGAAGAGCAGGTTGAACGCCTGCTGGCCGCACCGGACATCCATAATCCTTTGGGACTGCGCGATCGCTGCATGCTGGAAACCCTGTATGCCAGCGGTTTGCGCGTCACGGAGCTGACTGAACTGCCCCTGCAAAACCTGAGCCTGAGCGATGGCGTACTGCGCATCGACCAGGGCAAGGGCGGCAAGGACAGGCTGGTGCCCTTGGGGCAGGAAGCCCTGCACTGGATCGAGCGCTATATGCAGGAATCCCGCCCTGCCCTGCTGGGCCAGCGCCGCAGTGACTTTGTCTTTATTACGGGGCGTGGCACCTGCATGAGCCGCCAGTCCTTCTGGCTGATCGTCAAGAAATATGCGCTGCAGGCCGGGATTCTGGCCCCCTTGTCCCCGCACGTTTTGCGCCATGCTTTTGCGACCCATTTGCTCAATCACGGCGCCGACTTGCGCGTGGTGCAGATGCTCCTGGGACACGCCGACATTTCCACGACCCAGATTTATACTCATGTGGCACGTGAGCGCTTGAAAGCCTTGCACGCAGCCCATCATCCACGCGCCTGAGCGCCCTACCAAGATATGGCTAAAGAAAAACACGTTAGCGAAACACCGGCCACGCAATGGCTACGTAAAAATGGCATTTCCTTTACCGAGCATAGCTACAACTATGTCGATCATGGCGGAGCCATGGAAGCAGCGGCCCAGTTGGGTCTGGACCTGCACCGGGTGGCCAAGACCCTGATCATGGAAGATGAAAACGCCAAGCCCTTGGTCATCGTGATGCACGGCGACCGTGAAGTCTCTACCAAGAATCTGGCCCGTCAAACCGGCGCGAAAAAGATCGCGCCCTGCAAACCGGATGTGGCCCAGCGCCATTCCGGTTATATGGTTGGCGGTACCTCGCCCTTTGCCACCCGCAAGGCCATGCCTGTGTGGCTGGAAGAAGAACTGCTGGAGTTCGACACCATTTACATCAATGGTGGCCGACGCGGCTATTTGCTGGGTATCAACCCCCAGGTTCTGATCGACAAGCTGGGGGCACGACCAGTACAAGCGGGTCTGGAAAAAGGTTGAGCTTAAAAAGGCTGATCTTATTGAGCAGCAAATACAAAAAAGACGGAGCTATTAGCCCGTCTTTTTTTATGCCCCTCGCTTGCTTGAACCATCAAACGCCGCAATAAACAGTCTGGTTCTGCACCCTGCACTTCCTGCCACGCTCAGCCCACCACCACCACCACCACCACCACCACCACCACCACCACCACCACCACCACCACCTCCTCCTCCTCCTCCCTCCCGCAGCTGGAACTAGAACTGGAGCTGGATCACGGCGCTCTACAACACTGTCCACCCAATCGCTTTTCGTCAGCCAAGGTGATTGCACCTCCTTGGCATTTCGCCAGATAATTCAAACCTGAATAATAAGAGGGGACCCCATGTTTCAATCCTTGCGCCAGCCCGCCGTGATGACGGTGACTTTGGCTGCTGCTGGCATCCTGATGGTCACCATGGGGATACGCCAATCCTTTGGCCTGTTCGTCGGCCCCATTGATAAAGCAACCGGCATGGGCATCATGTCCATCAGCTTTGCCATGGCCGTGGGCCAACTGGCCTGGGGTGCGATCCAGCCTATTGCCGGTGCCTGTTCCGACCGCTGGGGCCCGGACCGGGTTCTGATCGCGGGCCTCCTGATTCTGGCACTGGGCTGCGCCGTCACTCCATTTATTGGCACTGGCCTGGGTCTGACCTTGACCCTGGGACTGTTGGCCAATATCGGCTCGGGTGCAGCCAGTTTCTCCACCTTGATTGGCGCTGCCGCCCAGCGTATTCCTGATCACGCACGTGGTCAGGCCTCGGGCCTGATCAATGCAGGCGGCTCCTTCGGGCAGTTTGTCTTTGCCCCGGTCGTGCAAAAGCTAATTGGCTGGGTAGGCTGGATGTCGACCTTTTGGGTCCTGGCCCTGACCGCCCTGCTGACCCTGCCCCTGATCCGTAAACTGAGCCCAGGCGACAAGTCCCAAAAAGCCGCGGCTGCCCCCACCCCGTCTCCGGTTGCCAGCGGTCCAGGTCTGGCCGAGACACTGAAAAGCGCCATGAAGGATCGCAGCTACTTGCTGCTGAGCCTGGGCTTTTTCACCTGCGGTTTTCACATTGCCTTTCTGGTCACCCACCTGCCGGGGGAAATTGACCTGTGCGGTCTGCCACCGTCGGTAGCAAGCTGGTCGTTGGCCTTGATCGGCCTGGCCAATATCTTTGGCAGTATTGCCGCCGGTTCCTGCATTGCCCGCTGGCGCAGCAAGTACGTGCTGGCGTTGATGTATGCCTCGCGCGCCGTGCTGATCCTGTGGTACTTGATGATGCCTAAAACCGATCTGGTGTTTTACATCTTTGCCATCGGCCTGGGTCTGACTTGGTTGGCTACCGTGCCGCCTACCGCCAATATCGTCGCCAAGCTGTTTGGTACGCGCTATCTGGCAACCCTGTTCGGTCTGGCCTTGTTCTCGCACCAGATCGGCGGGTTTCTGGGCGCATGGCTGGGTGGTATTGCCCTGACTCGTTTTGGTGACTACAGCTGGATGTGGTGGGCGGATATTGTGCTGGCTGTACTGGCTGCCATTGTCAATCTGCCGATACGCGAAGCCAAGATCAAGATGCAAGCGGCTTAGACGACTCTAAATCGAAACACCGCAAAGCAAAAACAAAAACGGTTGCCCCGGCAAGAATTCCGTTTAACTACCCCAGCAACAAAAAGACCCGCCAGTGATGGCGGGTCTTTTATTTCTGGTACACATACATCCTCTTTGCACCGGGGCTCAACATCCACCCCAAACTAGTGTCCTTAGAACATAGTGTTGCTATTGGCAGCCTGCTCCGGCACAGCCTGAATCACATCCCAATGCTCCACAATCTTGCCGTCTTGCACCCGGAAAATATCAATTACCGCCTGTCCGCGATCGGCGTTGCCATTGGTCGAATGCACATGCAGATAGACCAGATCCCCGTCTGCGGCACTACGCACAATCCGCGCACGAGACTCCGGGTTCTCTTTGAAATAACCACCAAAATAACCCACAAAAGGCGCCTTTCCATCCGGCACTTCCGGATTGTGCTGGATATAGTCCTCGGCCACGACTGCTGCCGCTTCCTGCACCTGCTGCTTGTTGAAGAAGCTGTCGTAAAAATCGACCACTAGCTTGCGATTGCTTTCTTCCTGAGCCACATCACGAGTCTGCGAATTGGCAGCCAACACTGCATTTGTGCTCAACAAGAAAGAGCCCGCTAATAACACTGGAGATACCCATCGGATTAAACCTTTCATCAGTCCCACTCCTTGTTCAATAACCTACGGTGAAGCGCTGGCGCGAATGGGCAGGACGTTCAATCTCGTCAACCAAAGCGATGGCGTAATCCTCATAAGAAATCTTGCTGCCCTGGTCGGAGACCAAAAGGCTGTCTTTGCCGATACGAAATTTGCCCGTGCGCTGACCGGGACCAAACTCTGCCGAAGGCGACAGAAAAGTCCAATCCAGCTCTTTCTCCTGACGCAGCTGATCCAGAAAGGCAATGCCACCCAGAGCCTCGGTACGGTAAGCGTCTGGGAAGGCAGGCTGATCAATCAATCGCTGGCCGGGAGCCACTTCCAGGCTAGCTGCACCACCCACAACCAGATAGCGCGTCACACCGGCAGCACGAACGGCCGTGATCAGCTTGGAAGGATCGGACGACGCAAAACGCACCGCGCTGATCGCAATATCGTGCCCTTTCAACAGCGCAATCAAACCGTCCAGATCATTCACGTCACCCTGAACAGCCGTGACATTGGGCAGGCTGGCAATTTTTTCAGTATGGCGAGCAATCGCTGTCACCGTATGACCGCGATCCGAGAGTTCTTTCAAAAGGCGCGAACCGACTTCGCCAGAAGCACCTATCAATGCAATACGAGACATAACAGCTCCTTGTGTGCTCAAATAAAGACCTGGTCTATAAAGTAGACCATTAAGCGTGATGCTAGACAGTTTTTTCACAGTCCACAAGAAGTCACGCAGGCCATACCAGGTCACACGGAAGTGACTATTGAACACAGGAAAGCAACTCGCCATGCCCTCGACAAGCGCAGCCACACTGGCTTCCAGCCCCATACAGGAAGAATTTGAGCAACCCTGTCCCATCCGGGATGTACTAGATCGAATTGGCGACCAATGGAGCCTGCTGATCCTGGAATCCCTGGCGCCGGGCACTATGCGCTTTAACGAGCTGGGTCGGGAAATCGGCGATATTTCCCGCCAAATGCTCTCGCGCACCCTCAAGCGGCTGGAAACTGATGGATTTGTACAACGGACCTTGTACGCAGAAGTGCCGCCGCGCGTGGAATACACGCTGACCGAATTGGGGCAGTCCTTTCTGGTGCCCATGCGGGAACTGGTGAAATGGGCGGACGTACATCATGGGCGCATCTGCCAGGCGCGTCGGGAGGCTCAGGTGGGGGGATAGAGTCAATTCAGCAGAAACAAAAAAGCCGCATGACGCGGCTTTTTTATTGGGCGATGGAGTTCAGGCCGCGCTGGCCGGCAAGCCAAACACCCGATCAAAGGTCCAGCTGAAGATAAACGAGTAAATCAGGAAGAACACCAGAATGGCCACTTCCATACGCAGCGCTTCCAGCAAACCGACCTGATACCACCACATATACAAAGGCACGATGGCAATCACCAGGCCGGCCTCAAAGCTGATCGCATGCACACTGCGACGCAACAGACTGCGGCCTTTGACGGCCTGGCGGGACTCCCAATGCTCGAACGCCGTGTTGAACACATAGTTCCAGACAATCGCAATCACCGAGATCGCTACTGCAATAGGCGCAGATTCCGAGGCTTCTCCACCGGCAAAATACGCCAGCAGAAACGAAGAAAAAACAATGGCAAAAAACTCGAACAAACCCACGTAAAAAACGCGGCGTTTCCAACCTTGGAGTGTCATGACTAACCTGCTGCGGTGCATCAGCCTGGCGCTGAACGCGGTTCAGCCCGACAAGACGATGCGTTCAAAAATGGAATGGCAAGCCTGACGAGAGGGCCCCCGGCCCGCATCGAAGCTGCGATAAAGCGCACAATCCTACCACAGGCACGCAGACGGTTTGCTAGGCCAGCTCCAATAACCCTTTTCAAGCCCTGCCCAGGCATATTGTTACCCTGGCCTTACGCCATTCACAGCCCGTATCACTCCTCATCAAATCGAATAATCTGTGTGTGCTCCAGCATTTATGGTGATGGTTCTACCCCTCAACCTATGGACTGGAGCGAACAATGACATTACATAAAGCCAACACCGAGCAGCTGCATGAACTCTTGTATCAAGCCCTGGAAACCGAATTGGGCGGGGAGCAAGTCTATAAAGCAGCCATTTCCTGTGCCAAGAACGCGGATCTAAAGAAAGAATGGGAAGGCTACCTGGAAGAAACGCTGACACATCAACAGGTGCTGAAAAGTATCTTTGAGGAGCTGGCACTGGACCCCGCCAAACAAACACCCGGCCGACAAGTGCTGAAACAAATCGCCTCGGCACTGGTCAAGGCGATGGATCTGGCTAAACAGGCTGGGGACCCGAAAGCCGCTGAGCTGGTGGCGTCCGAATGCGTGATTCTGGCCGAAACCAAAGATCATCTGAACTGGCAGTTGATTGGCCTAGTTGGCGAGCAGAGCAAAGACAAAAAGCTGGCGACGCTGCTCAAGCAGGCGCACGATGCCGTCGCTCCCGATGAAGGCCATCATCTCTACCACACTCAGGGCTGGTCTCGCGAACTGTGGATTCAGTCCCTGGGCTTTCCTGCGGTACTGCCACCCCCAGAAGAGCAAAAGCAAGTCGAAACGCCAATCGGAGCCTCGCGAGCCGAGCAGCAACGCAGCAAATTGCTATAAAAAAAGGGCCGCAAGGCCCTTTTCTTTATTCCCCGCCGTCCAAACGTCGGCGAGCTTTCAAAGCAATGGAGGAATAATAGGCCTCCAGTTTTTTAAGCTGCTTTTCATCCAGCTCTTCAACATCAATCAAACGCTCATTGGCATCTGTCAGTGAAATAATTAACTCATCAAGCTTTATATGCAATGCCTTGCTATCTTTATTTTGATTTTGCTGAATTAAAAAAACCATCAAGAAAGTAATAATAGTCGTGCCAGTATTAATAATTAATTGCCAGGTTTCCGAATAATTAAAATACGGCCCGGACAAGGCCCACACCAGCACCGCTAAAACAGCAACGGAAAACATGATGGGGGAGCCGGCAAAGCGTGTCACCGCCTTGGCAAAGCGATCAAAAAAACTGTCTACCGAATCTGGCTTGCACGGCTTGACCAACGGGGGGTCCTCCTGCCTGCATGCAGCAGAAGAAGAAGCAGAAGAGAGCGGATCTTTTTCCAAGGAATGCTTGTCGTTTTTCATGGCAAATCCCTTATAAATAAAAGCAGTGTAGTCGTGGGACCCGCGCATATATTTCAAATAAAAACGAAACTGGGCAAAATTCAAACGCAGCTCAAACAGCGACACAACTGTTTTGCCAACCCTGCCCTGTAAAAAACACCGGCTCCGGCCCAGCCCAGACGTTCAGACCGACTTTCCCCTAGGCTGAACGAGCAATGGCTACGTTTTTCAGAGTTTCTTCTTACGGGTTTTTGCGAACGAAATGATTTTTTACAGCCGCCACTACCCAGGTCACGACAAGCTTTGTAAGATGCGTCTGACTATCTTGCTTTCAGGTTGATAGTTTTTGTAGAAAGCACATTGCTGTCTTTTTTTAAAACACGCTATTTCCATAGCCTTTATTTAAAAAGGAGCAAGAAGTGGGCAAGATCGACCATAAAACAATGTGTATTTTGTGCCAGACGCTGCCGCTTTCCAAAGCGCATACACCCAAGCATGCCTACATGGAACGCGTCACCAAAACAGAGGACTATGGCGACCAGGGAGCACAGAGCCTGTTTCGCTGCTCCGTTTGCCAGACCCACTGGCTTTATCAACAAGACAAATGGAAAAGTTGTCTGGGATTCAAGCTCTGGACCGGTAGTGTGGATGACTATCTGGCCTCAACAAAAGGGCTTGTGAATGCTTGGGGCAGTGCACAAGCCCCCAGAACCTCACCCACAAGTCTTGGCACTCGGCCGCTCCATTAGCGCTACTGACTCTCCAGAACGCGCATGCCCATCAAGTTTCAGTCGTGAAACAATCGTCTTTCGCTTCCTGCCAGCCTTGTTTTCTCACAACAAGGCTGGCTCGATTAAACGCAAAGCGAGCAGACACACGGGGCGCTCCGCACACATCGCGGAAGATCAGTCATCAAGTGAGATTTCAACGCTCGGCCTATCAGGTGCGGAGCTAAAAGCCATGAAGGCAGACGGGCCTCATGCAGCAAAATGGCGGGCCCAGCAGGAATCGAACCTGCAATCTTCCCTTAGGAGGGGAAAGTTATATCCATTTAACTATGGGCCCGGTGGCTGGTCTGCGCAGTGGGCCCAGGCGGGCCAGACACTACATGCACCGCAGGAATCCTGGCTTTACAACACACAAGGGCAGATCCGACGCCCTCTCCAGTCCGTAAAAAAACCAGCTATTTTCCTGCCTGCTGCTACAGAAAGTGCTGCAGCAAAAGAACGGTCCAAAGACCCTGTCCTGCCGCCGCGTGCTTATAAAAAAGCAGTCGCAAAGTGTACCAGCTAGACCGCAGGGACGAAAGGATTGAAACAGCTAAACAAGGCTGCCCCATGATGCTTCACACAAGCATAAAAAAGATCCGCATCACCCATCACTTCAACCCTGAAATCCGCATCAAAACCAGACCAGGAACGTCCGCCCCCTACCGTTTCAACACTAGGAACGAACACTGAAAGCCAATCAGCAAGCCACCTCCGGCACTTTCTAGGACAAACCCCAATCTAAATATGTTGTTAATATATTTAGAAAATATTAATATCCATCCCATGCTCTGAAGCTGGCCGTCGGCCTCTGACAGAGCTGAACTATAAAAAAACCACCGGAGACAAACATGAAATCCAAACTTGTTGCATCCACCTTGGCTGGCCTGTTTTTGCTGGGCAGCATGGCCTCGGCACAAGCAGCCGAAATCAGCTGGCGCGTACCCACTTCTGTACCCGAAGGCTCCCCGTTCTATCAAAACTTTCTGGAACGTTTTGCAAAGAACGTGAAACTCATGACGGGGGATCGTGTCGAGATTCAGCCCTTTGGAGCCGGGGTTATCGTTCCCGCCCTTAAAGTCTTTGAAGCGGTAGAGACAGGCGTTGTGGAAGCGGGCCACTCCACCTCCAGCTATCTGGTCAATCAAGACCCGGCCAATGCGATTTTTGCAGGTTATCCCGGCGGCATGGGACCCGATGCCTATCGTGTCTGGCTATATGAAGGCGGTGGCAAGGAAAAGCTGCAGGAGCTGCGTTCCAAAAATGGCCTGAAAACCATGATTGTGGGGCTGGGCTCCACCGAAGTCCTGGCGCACTCCAATACCCCGATTCGGACAGCTGAAGATCTGAAAGGGCTGAAGTACCGTACCTCCGGTGCCTGGGCCGATGTGATGAAAGACTATTTCGGTGCCGTTCCCACGGTGGTTCCTCCCGGCGATACCTACACCCTGCTGCAACGCAAAGGGGTGGATGCAGTGGAATGGGCAACCCCCTCCTCCAATACGCCAGAAGGCTTTCATCAGGCCGCCAAATACATCGTCGTACCAGGTGTGCATCAACCTACTTTCATGTGGGAAGTCGTGCTGAAGCAGGAAACCTGGGACAAGGTGCCCGCCGATCTGCAGCAGTTAATTGAGGCTGCCGCCGAGCTGACCACCCATCAATCGCTGGACTACTTCTACAACGCCGACATCAAGGCCATGGAGAAGTATCGCCAGGGACGCAACGAAGTCATCACCCTAGATCCGGCCTTCATCAAGCAGCTGGCCGAGGCTGGCAATGACTGGGTACACAAAAAAGCCGACGCCCAGGCACAGTCCGGCAACGACTACATGAAAAACCTGCTGACTGACTACGATGGTTTTCTGAATCGTTGGCGCAGCGAAAGCAATTACTTGATCCGCGACTAAGTCCTACTTTCTGAAGGAGAGCTGCCATGCTGCAGCCTATTTCAAAACTGATCGACTTTGTTGCCCTTGTCAGTGCCAGGTTGGCGGAGCTGGCTGCGGCCATCCTGGTCACGGCCATGGTGTGGGAGGTCTTTGCCCGCTACGTCCTGCATGCTCCTACGGTCTGGGCCTTCGATGTCGCCTACATGATGAACGGGGCTATTTTTCTGCTGGGCATGGCCTGGGTAATGCGCCAGAACGAACACATCAGCATTGATGTGGTTCGCAAGCACTTGCCCAAGTCCCTTGCCCGCATTTCAGACGTGGTCCTGTACCTGCTGGTGCTGTTTCCCCTGTTTGCGGTGTTGAGCAAAGTCGGAGTCAACAAAGCCTGGATGGCCTGGAAGCTGAACGAAGTGGAAATGGTCAGCCCCTGGGCTCCGGTGATGTGGCCGTTCTACGCCTGCATTGCCCTTGGCCTGATCGCCTTTACCTTGCAATTGCTGGCCCATGGCCTGCGCTGTGCAGTCAAAGAACAAAGCCCTGCTGACGTCGAGGTGAACCCATGAATTTATGGATCGCCGGACTGATGTTCCCTGCCCTGTTCCTGTTGATTTTTCAGGGCATGCCCGTGGCTTTTGCGCTGATCCTGCCCGCCTTTCTGGCCGGTTGGTACGCCTTTGGCCCCATGGTCTTTGACCAGATGTATGGCGCTTTGTACGGCGCGGCCACCAACCATATCCTGTCAGCGATTCCCATGTTTGTTCTGATGGGAGCCCTGCTGGAGCGCTCAGGCATTGCCGCACGTCTGTTTCGCACCATGCAGTTATGGCTGGGTGGTCTGCCAGGTGGATTGGCCATTGCCACCATCGCCATGGCGGCGACCTTTGCCGCTGCGGCAGGGGTGGTTGGCGCGGTGGAGATCATGGTGGGGCTGATGGCCATCCCGGCCATGAAGCGCTTTCGCTACAACAACTCGCTGATCGCTGGCACGATCTGCGCCGGGGGCTCTCTGGGCACCATGATCCCGCCCTCGGTGGTCGCGGTCGTCTATGCTTCCCTGGCACAGGTTCCGGTTGGCGAGCTGTTTGCCGCCATGCTCTTCCCAGGCCTGTTGATGACCACGCTCTTTGTGGCTTACATCCTGATCGCTACCACGCTCAAGCCGGAACTGGGGCCGCGGGCCGATGATGAGGATATGCGCCGGCCTTTAGGGGAAAAAATCAGTATCACGATGCGTGGTCTGGTGCCCATGATGCTGCTGATCATCGCGGTTCTGGGCTCCTTGATGAAAGGGATCGCATCGCCTACCGAGGCCGCTGCCCTGGGCGCTGCTGCCGCCGCTGTTTTGTGCATCTTCTACCGTCAGTTCAACTGGGCAGTCTTCAGTGGAGCCTTGCGGATTACGGTACGCATTACGGCAATGATCATGCTGATTGTGGCTGGAGGCACCATGTTTACCGGCGCCTTCGCAGCCAATGGTGGCGCCAAGCTGGTGCAGATGCTGACCAGCGACCTGGGATTGGGCAGTACAGGTACGATCATTCTGTTCCTGGGCATCGTCTTTCTGCTGGGCTTTGTGCTGGACTGGACAGCGAACGTGCTGATTTGCGTTCCGCTTTTCCTGCCCTTTATTGTGGCAACCGGGCTGGACCCCTTATGGTTTGGCGTGATGGTGATCGTTGTCATTCAGACCAGCTATCTGACACCACCCCTGGCCTCATCCATTTTCTACCTGCTGTCCATTGCCCCGAAAGACATGACATACGGACAAGTTTGTCGAGGTGTCGTGCCGTTTATTCTTGCCCAGTTGCTGACCTTGTTGATCGTGGCCCTGTTTCCCGCGATTGCAACCTGGCTGCCCCAGCAAGTATCCGGCTTTTAACGCAATTTTTATATTGGAGTCTCCGTGAGTAGCGCCCCCACCCCTTCTTCTCGTGCCGCTGAAACCGCCTATCAAGCGATTGAGCAGTTAATTGCCACTCTCAAACTGGAGCCTGGTCAGGCCATTGTGGAAAGTGATCTGGTGGAAATGACAGGTTTGGGGCGCACCCCCTTGCGTGAAGCCCTGATGCGCATGGTGGCCCTGGGATTGATCGAGCAGCAGCCACGCCGTGGTTTGCGTGTCAGTGAAATCCGTGTGGCTGAACACCTGACTCTGATTGAAACGCGCCGGGTTCTGGAACGCCTGATTGTGCAGGGAGCCGCCCGCTGGGCGACCCCGGCCCAGCGCAGCACCTTGCTCGGCCACGCCCAGGCCATGGTGGATGCCGCCAATGCCAAGGATATCGACGCCTATATGCTGGCCGACCAGCATCTGGACGAGGTAATCCACCAGGCCTGTCGCAACACTTTTGCTGTGCAAGCGGTCACACCCATGATCGTTCAGTGCAGACGATTCTGGTACGCCTACCAATATGAAGGCGACCTGGAAGCCGGGGCTCAAGCCCACTTGACCCTGGCTGAAGGAATCCAGGACGGCAATCCCGACATGGCTTTGCAGGGCTCTGAAACGCTGATGGCCTACCTCAGCGCCTTCACCCGCAAAGTCATTGAGTAAACCAATAGATCAACTATTAATAATCTGGAGACATCATGAATCTGAACGGCATTCTCGTTCCCATCGTTACCCCGTTTGACGCCAACAACCAGTTAAATGAAGCCGCTCTGGAGCGTCTGGTTGAGTGCTTTATTGAGGCCGGAGTGGGCGGCATCGTGGCCTGCGGTACCACAGGCGAATACTACGCACTGAGCGCACAGGAACGTCGCCGCGTACTGGAGATTGTTGCCAAAACCGGCCGTGGCCGTACAACACTGATTGCCGGCGTGAACTCCATGTCACCTGCCGAAGCAATCAGCCGGATCCGTGAAGCCGAGGAGCTGGGTTACGAAGCGCTGATGCTCTCCCCCACCCCCTACAGCCTGCCCGGCCAAAATGAAGTGGTGGCGTATTTCAAGGAGGTCGCTGCGGCCACTGAACTACCCATCGTCATGTACAACTTCCCGGCGCGCATTGGCATACAAATTGAGCTGGAGTCCGTCTACGAGCTGGCCAAGGTCAAGAACATTGTGGGCATCAAGGAGAGCAGCGGCAACTTCAGCCGGGTGGTTGCCATGGTCAATGCCAATCTGCCCGACTTCCAGGTTGTTTGCGGGTGTGATGATCAGGCTGCCGACTTCCTGTTCTGGGGCGTGCGCAGCTGGATCAGCGGCGGGGCCAATGTGTTTCCTGCCGAGCAGGTTCAAATGCTCAAGGCAGCCGAGCAAGAGGACTGGGACAGCGTACGTCGCATGATGGCAGCCATGCTGCCCGCCATTGCCGCCATGGAGTCCGGCAACTACAACCAGAAAGCCAAACTGGGCTGCGTGCGTCACGGCATTGATGTCGGTTCGGTGCGCTTGCCCCTGCTGCCGGTTCAAGCGCAGGAACGCGACGACTTCCTGGCCCAGATCAACGCTTACCAAGTAGAACAGGAGGCTTGAATGCCCACGCAGAAAGAGACTGTCTTTGAATTGGCCCGCGCCGGAAAGCTGCACGCTTCCCATTTGATTCCGGGCCATCAAACCACGGCTTCGGCCCTGCTCGATAACATCAGCCCTATCGACCTGGCCGT
Source organism: Alcaligenes faecalis (assembly GCF_009497775.1). NCBI lineage: Bacteria > Pseudomonadati > Pseudomonadota > Betaproteobacteria > Burkholderiales > Alcaligenaceae > Alcaligenes > Alcaligenes faecalis. Next base: position 928,206 of record NZ_CP031012.1, on the reverse strand, counting down.
GATTGGCAAAATCGCTGCTGGCCAAGCCTCGGATGTGCAAGCGGCTGTCGCTGCCGCACGCACAAGCTTTGAGTCCGGTGAGTGGTCTGAGTTGTCTCCGGCAGAACGTAAAAAGATCATGCTCAAGTGGGTGGCCTTGCTGGAGCAATATGCCGAGGAACTGGCTGCACTCGATTGCGTGGATGCAGGCAAACCCATCACTGAATGCCTGAACACCGACATGCCCGCCACCATCGACACCTTCAGTTGGTATGCGGAAACGGCTGATAAATGCTTTGGCCGCATTTCCCCAACCGGCTCAGACGCGTTGGGCTTGATCACCAAGGAACCCATTGGGGTGGTGGCGGCCGTCCTGCCCTGGAACTTCCCGGCCCAGATGTACGCCTGGAAAGTGGCTCCTGCTCTGGTGTGCGGCAACTCGGTCATTGTGAAACCGTCCGAGCTGACCAGCCTTAGCGCCTACCGCATGACACAGCTGGCACACCAGGCAGGCATCCCCGCAGGGGCACTGATCCTGATCACCGGCACAGGCGAGGAAGTCGGGGAGCCTTTGGGACGGCACGAGGACGTGGACATTGTGTCGTTCACCGGCTCCACTGAAGTGGGTCGCCTGTTTCTGAAATACTCCGCAGAAAGCAACCTGAAGGAAGTCGTGCTGGAATGCGGCGGAAAAAGCCCCCAGGTCGTTTTTGAAGATGCCCTGCTGGACGAAGCGGTCCCCTCCATCCTGGCGGCCGCATTCTGGAACATGAGCGAAAACTGCAGTTGCGGCTCCCGCCTGATCGTACACAGCAGCCTGAAAGACACACTGCTGCAAAAACTCAAACAGGGGCTAGGCTCCTGGAAAGTGGGCTTGCCTACGGATCCGGATGTATCTATCGGACCGATGGTGGAAAAAGCACACTTTGAAAAAGTGGCCAGCTTTCTGGAAAATCCCGGAAAAAATGCCAAGCTGGTTCATGGCGGACGCATTCATAGTGACTTGGGCAGTGGCTGGTATATCGAACCCACTATCTTCGATCACATTACCCCGGAAGACCGCCTGTTCCAGGAAGAAGTGTTCGGCCCCGTTCTGGCCGTCACTACCTTCGAGACAGAAGAGCAAGCGATCGCCTTGGCAAACGATACCCAATATGGTCTGGCCGCCTCCATCTACACCCTTGATGTGCGCCGAGCACAACGTGTCTCGCGCAAGATCAAAGCGGGCACAGTGTCGGTAAATGGCTTTTCAGAAGGCGACATCACCGCTCCCTTTGGCGGCTTCAAACTGTCCGGTTTTGGCGGCAAGGACAAGGGCATGGAAGCCCTGGATCAGTACCAGCAAACCAAGGCGATCTGGTATGTCAATCAGTAAGCCGCTGCTTGCATAGCCCAGGCAGCACTAAGCAGGCCGCTGTACACCGCCCCCCCTCCCAGATTTCTGGACATCAAAACGGGGGGGTGGTTCTTGCCATTGAGCTGCTTCGGTTTCCTGGGCAGGTATGACATCCTGCTTCGAGATCTCGTCCGGCTCCCTCGGCATGAAGCATTCACCATGTGACCCTAGCAATCAGCCCGCAACAGACAGAGCGACACTAGTAGAAAAACGCCCCTCGCTCCAGCGGCACCGTCTTGTCGGTACACACCCGTTTCAGCTCCTGTGCGAATAATTTATCCACCGGGCGCTGCGGGCCCGCAGCGCGCGTAAACAAGGCGATGGGCGACAATCCCCACTCAAAGGAATACGGCACAATTGCCACCCCGGACACGCGCACCAGCTCTTCAGCAATTTCGGTAGGCACCACAGACACGGCACGGGAGTGGTTCACGATCAACTCCCCGATCAGCTTGGGTGAGGAGGTTTCCACACTGGGCACCGGCTCCAGCAAACCAGCCCGTAAAAACAGGTTCGCCACCTGCCGCCGCATCGGGGTATTGCGCGGTCCCAGAATCCAATCCAGATCCTGCAATTGCGACCAGTCCAGCTTGCGCCGCCCCAGTCGGCCTGCCAGCTCCCGGCTGGCGATCAGGCGCGGTTGCTGTGCGTATAGCGCCTCATGCCGCAAGCCTTTCATATTCAAATCCGGAGAGCTGCGTGCAACCACCGCATCCAGGGCGTGATCGCGCAGTTGTTCCAGCAGGGTTTCCGTCAGCCCTTCAGTAATGCTGACGGAAACTACTTGTCCTTGGGGGCGGGTCGCCCGCAAGGCCGTGGAAACCAGCTTGCCGGACACCAGGGGAATCACCCCCAGTCGCAAATGCGCTTGCCGCCCCATGCTGTGCGCCTGCAAGTCCAGACTCAACAACTCCATGTCCTGCACCATGGCACGAGCACGTGAAATCACGATCTGCCCTTGGGGTGTTGCCTCCATGCCACGGGAGGAGCGCAGGAATAGCGGCGTGCCAAAGACTTGTTCCACCTCGGCCAGAGCCTGGGTTACCGCGGGCTGGCTCATCGCCATTAAATCCGCCACTTTGGTCAGCGAACCCAAGCGTTCGATCTCGATCAGCAAGGCCAAATGACGCAGCTTGAGTCGTTGCACCAGGCGATGAGCGATATCGTTTGTTTCCAAGCCTTTACCCCTATCCATAAGCATTTACTAATGGGGTAATAATAAGCCCTAATATCCAAGCCTGTTTAATTATCTACACTTGTTGAAAGCCGGCAGTGACGCGCTATTCGCCACGCCTTCCCTGGATTTCACCAAACACCTGTTTGGCGCCTGAGCAAGAGGACACGATGAGTTCACCTGTAGATCGACAAGCCGCCCTGGATTACCACGAGTTCCCCATTCCCGGCAAAGTCACCATTGCCGCGACCAAACCCCTGGTCAGCCAACGTGACCTGGGCCTGGCCTATTCCCCTGGTGTTGCTGCCGCCTGCGAAGAAATCGTGGTCGACCCGAAAAACGCCTTCCGCTACACCGGCCGTGGCAATCTGGTGGGTGTGATCTCCAACGGTACCGCTGTGCTGGGTCTGGGCAATATTGGTGCCCTGGCCTCCAAGCCCGTGATGGAAGGCAAGGCCGTTCTGTTCAAGAAGTTTGCTGGTCTGGACGTGTTTGACATCGAGATCAATGAAACCGATCCCGACAAGCTGGTAGATATCATCGCCGGTCTGGAGCCTACTTTTGGTGGCATCAACCTGGAAGACATCAAGGCACCCGAGTGTTTTGAAGTGGAGCGCAAGCTGCGCGAACGCATGAACATCCCCGTCTTCCACGACGACCAGCACGGCACCGCCATTTGTGTGACGGCCGCTTTCCTGAACGGCCTGAAAGTCGTCGGCAAAGACATCAAGAAGATCAAGGTTGTGACCTCCGGTGCCGGTGCAGCCGCGTTGGCTTGCCTGGACTTGATGGTGGATATGGGTCTGCCTGAAGAAAACGTCTGGGTCACGGACATTGATGGCGTGGTCTACAAAGGTCGCCCCGGTCATCAAGTGCCTGAGCTGGCCCGTTTCGCCAAAGAAACCGAAGCCCGCAAGCTGGCCGATGTGATCGAAAACGCTGACGTGTTCGTGGGCCTGTCCGCCGGTGGCGTGCTGAAAGCTGAAATGCTGCAAAAAATGGCAGACCGTCCTTTCGTGATGGCACTGGCCAACCCCACTCCCGAAATTCTGCCTGAAGTGGCCAAAGCCGCTCGCGACGACGTGATCATGGCAACCGGCCGTTCGGACTTCCCGAACCAGGTCAATAACGTGCTGTGCTTCCCCTACATCTTCCGCGGTGCGCTGGATGTGGGTGCGACCACGATTACCCGTGGCATGGAAAAAGCGGCTGCCCGCGCGATTGCCGCCCTGGCTGAAGAAGAGCAAGACGAAGCCGTGGCCGCTGCCTACGGTGGTTACGGTTTGAGCTTTGGCCCCGATTACCTGATTCCCAAGCCATTCGACCCACGTCTGATCGTGCGTATCGCCCCCGCCGTGGCTCAGGCCGCCATGGAAGAAGGCGTGGCAACCCGCCCTATCGCTGACCTGGAAGGCTACATCGCCAAGTTGCAGCAGTTCGTCTACCACTCCGGCGCATTCATGAAGCCCGTGTTTGCCGTGGCCAAGCAATTGGTACGCGAAGGCGGCAAGGCTCGCATCGTCTTTACCGAAGGTGAAGAAGAACGCGTTCTGCGTGCCGTGCAAGTGATTGTGGACGAGAAGCTGGCTCACCCGATTCTGGTTGGCCGCCCTGCCGTGCTGCTGTCCCGCATCAAGAAATTTGGTCTGCGCCTGCGTTTGGGCGTGGATGTGGAAGTGACCAACCCCGAGTCCGACGACCGTTTCCACCAGTACTGGACAACGTACTGGGAAAAAATGTGCCGTCGCGGTATCAGCAAGGAAATGGCCCGCGTGGAAATGCGTCGCCGCCTGACCCTGATTGGCTCGACCATGGTGCACCTGGGCGATGCTGATGGCATGATCTGCGGCACCATCGGCTCCTACCACAACCACCTGCGCTACATCGACGAGATGATCGGTCGCAAACCCGACTCCAGCGTGTACGCCGCCATGAACATCCTGCTGCTGGGCGAGCGCACGGTTGCCCTGACCGACACGCACGTCAACGACGATCCGAACGCACAGGAAATTGCGGAATACACGATTGAAGCGGCCCGCATGTTGAGCACGCTGAGCCTGGAACCCAAGGTGGCCCTGCTGTCGCGCTCCAACTTCGGTTCGGACTCGGCCGCTTCCGGTCCCAAGATGCGCGAAGCCCTGAAGCTGATTCATGAACAGGCCCCCGACCTGCAAGTGGACGGCGAAATGCACGCCGACTGCGCGCTGGACGAAGCCCTGCGCAGCCGCACTTTGCCGAACTCCTCGCTGAAAGGCTCGGCCAACCTGCTGGTCTGCCCGAACGTGGACGCTGGCAACATCAGCTACAACCTGCTGAAAACCGCTGCTGGCAGCAACGTGGCCATCGGCCCTTTCCTGATGGGCGCCAATGCTCCTGTGCACATCCTGACTTACAGCTCGACCGTACGCCGCATTATCAATATGACGGCCTTGACCGTGCTGCAAGCCAATCGCAGCTAAGCCTTGGGGCTGAAATAAAAAACCGGCCTGTGAAGGCCGGTTTTTTTATGGCTGACGTTTACAGTCCAAGGCTTATTCCAGCTTGATATTGCCTTTCTTGACCACGTCGTGAGCCCAGTCGTATTGCTCCTTGATTTCCTTGGCGAACTCTTCAGGCGAGTTGCCCGACGGTGTTGCACCCTGCTTTTCCAGAGCCGAAATAATTTCGGGCTTCTTCAAGGCTTCCGCAGCAGCGGCATGCAACTTGGCAACGATTTCAGGAGGTGTACCCTTGGGAGCCAGCAGACCGTACCAGGCCGGGCTGTTCAGTTGCGGGTAACCTTCTTCGGCCAGGGTAGGCACATCCTTCAGAGCAGGCAGACGCTCGGGCCAGGCAATGGCCAGTGCGCGCAAGTTGCCAGCCTGGATCTGGGCCATGGACGAAGGCAGGTTATCAAACATGGCATTGATCTGGCCGCCCACCGCATCCGTCACAGCCGGGCCGGCTCCACGGTAAGGCACGTGCACGATGTCAGTGCCGGTTTCCAGCTTGAAGGCTTCGCCAAACAAGTGCAGCACCGAGCAGGTACCCGAACTGCCGTAGGAGTATTTACCGGGGTTGTCTTTCAGCTGCTGCACGAACTCCTTGAAGTTCTGTGCCGGAAATTTGGGATTGACCTCGATCACGTTGGGCAGGTTGGCAAAGTTGCTGACCGGCACAAAATCTTTCAAGGGATCGTAAGGCAAATCATTGGGGCGGCAAGCGGGATTCACGGCCAGCGTCGAAATAGTGGCAATCGACAAGGTATAGCCATCAGGTTTGGCGCGAGCAGCTTCTGCCGCTCCAATAGCGCCACCAGCACCGCCCTTGTTTTCTACAACCATGGACTGGCCCAGCACTTCGCTCATGCCTTTGGTCACAATACGCGCCACAATATCGGTGGAGCCACCGGGTGCAAAAGGAACAATGACGCGAATTGCCTGGTTAGGATAATCCGCTTGAGCATGAGCGACATTCGCCGTGCCGATCATGGACAAACTTGCACAAAGGGATAGCAGCGCAAATTTCTTGGGAAACTTCTCTATCATGGGAACATCTCCTCTTTAGTCTTTTTGTAGATCCATCCCCTGGGTAAGGGGAACCAACCAATAATAGCGCAGCTAAACCCCATTAATTGTTAATTCTGAAAGCAGATACCTACAGGGGATATACCTATATCTGCTTCTATTTACCGTCATCATGGCCACAATATTCCCGCTGATCCTGCCCGATTTTCTGCTGATTGCACTAGGGGCTTTACTGCTGCATCGCTTCCATTTCAGCCGGGATTTTTTCCAGGGCGCAGAAAAGCTGGTCTATTACGTCCTGTTTCCAGCCCTGCTGTTTGATTCCATTACTCGCATCCCGCTCAATCTGGGTGATACCTGGCCTTTACTGGTGGCCGCGGCTGTTTTAATTGCCGTGGGCACGATACTGGCCTGGCTGGCCCTGCCCATTCTGAAACCCGAGCATCTGCAGCACGCAGCCCTGACACAGTGCGCATTTCGCTTCAATACCTATTTGGGGATGTCTCTGGCCAGTGCGATTGCCGGGCCATCGGGTGTCGCTGTCATGGCTTTGCTGGTGGGCTTTTCTGTTCCCATGGCCAATATGGTGGCGGTAACCGTACTGGCGCGTGGGCAGCAAGGCCGCATTGCCATCGAGCTGCTTAAAAATCCCCTGATCCTGTCTACCGTGGCCGCTCTGGCCTGGAATCTGGCCGGTTTGTCCGTACCTGGCCCGGTTCAATTGGCCTTTAGCCGCCTGGGGGCCTGCGCCTTGGGGATTGGTTTGTTGTGTGTGGGCGCCACCTTGTCGCTGCAAGGCTCTCGCCGGGCAGGCGCTTTGATCAGCTGGATTACGGCGATCAAGCTGCTGGCTTTGCCTCTGGCCGCCCTGGCGATTGCCTGGGTGTTGGATATGAGCACATTGGAGCGCCAGATGTTACTGGTATTTGCGGCTCTGCCTACGGCCTCTTCTGCCCACGTACTGGCCGCTCGCATGGGAGCCGATAGCCGTCTGGTCGCGCTGACCATGTCGATCGGCACTATACTAGCTGGCTTGACCATTCCATTGTGGTTATCCCTCACCACCTGATCCAAGCCTATGAATCCGCAAGCTTTAACCCTGTCCTTGCCTGACGAGGACGCCACCACGGCCCTGGCCGAGCGCCTTGCTCCGCTGCTTGGCGGTCAGGTTTCCGGCGTGCCTGCAGGTGGCCGAATTCATCTTCATGGTGACCTGGGCGCCGGTAAAACCCACTTTGTTCGAGCCCTGTTGCGGGCCTGCGGCGTTACCGGTCGTATCAAAAGTCCCAGCTACGCTTTGCTTGAAAGTTATAAAGTTTCTAGCTTATACTTCTATCATCTTGATTTTTATAGATTTAGCGATCCACGAGAATGGGTCGACGCAGGTTTTCGCGATATTTTGCAAGACAATGCTGTTGTGCTGATCGAATGGCCCGAAAAAGCAGGGGATTTATTGCCCGAGCCCGATCTGGATTTACACCTGGATTATTGTGGTGACGGTCGTTTGGCCACCCTGGATGCACGCAGCGCCAAAGGAACGCTATGGATTACGACACTCGCCCCCAGCCAGCAGAAGTAGCCCCAGCCGGCAAGGCCCGTCGCCGATTCGTCGCCACGGCCACTACGCTGTTCTTGCTTCCCGTCATCCCGCGACTGGCAAATGCCAGCACTATCGTGGCCGTCCGTACCTGGCCGGCAGACGAATACACCCGCGTTACCCTGGAAATGGATAGCGAGCTCAAGGCAGAGCATTTCACACTGGAAAACCCCCATCGCATGGTGGTGGACATCCAGGGCCTGACCATGAACCGCACCATCGAGGAGCTGGTTTCCAAGGTCCGTCCTAACGATCCCTACATTCGCTCCGTGCGCGTGGGCCAGAACCGCCCCGACGTCGTGCGCCTGGTGCTGGATCTGAAACAGGCCGTCGCTCCCCAGATCTTTACGCTTAAGCCCGTTGGCGAATACAAGTACCGTCTGGTGCTGGACTTGTACCCGCGCGTAGCTCAAGACCCGCTGCTGGCTTTGCAAATTCAGGACGACAACGATCCCCTGGCTTCCGTTCTGGAAAGTCTGGCTCAAAACTCGCCTGACGCTCCTGTGCCTACGGTACAAGGGCAAACTTTGCCGCCTGTCGCCCGCAACACGCCTCCGCCTGTTACCACGCCACCGCGCTCTCCTTCGCCTGCGGCTACGCCTGGCACGCCCAATCGCCCTCTGCTGATTGCGTTGGACCCCGGCCATGGTGGTGAGGACCCCGGTGCCATCGGCCCCGGTGGCACGCGTGAAAAAGATGTGGTGCTGAACATCGCCCGACGCTTGAAGCGTCTGATTGATGCGCAGCCCAATATGCGTACTTATTTGACGCGTGACTCGGACTTCTTCGTGCCGCTGCAAGTGCGTGTGCAAAAGGCTCGTCGGGTAAAAGCAGACCTGTTCATCAGTATTCACGCTGACGCCTGGATCAAGCCTAGTGCGCGCGGCTCGTCCATTTACGCCTTGTCCCAGAACGGTGCAACCAGCTCGGCGGCCCGTTGGCTGGCCAAGAAAGAGAACGATGCTGACTTGATCGGTGGTTTGAACCTGGGTTCCCACAACCGTCAGGTCGCACAGATTCTGCTGGATCTGTCTACGGCCGCGCAGATTAACGATTCGGTGAAAGTAGGCTCTCGTCTGCTGGGCGAGATCGGCAAGATCAATCGCCTGCATAAGCGTAGCGTTGAGCGTGCCGGTTTTGCTGTACTGAAAGCACCGGATATTCCGTCGATTCTGATCGAAACGGCGTTTATCAGTAATCCGGAAGAAGAACGTCTGCTGCGTAGTTCTTCGCATCAGGACAAGATTGCTCAGGCCATCATGACCGGGATTAGCGGGTATTTTTCCGAGTTTCCGGCTCTGGCCAGCCGAAGCTAAGTATCGGGTTACTTCATTAAAAAAGCGCAGCAGAGAATTGCCGCGCTTTTTTTTGATCTTTAGCAATAGCGGCAGGCGTATGTCCATCTCACCGCCTCCAGTAACCGCTACACTATCCGCACTTCTGTTCGCGACGCCGCTACGTAGGACCCGTTAATCAGCACTCATTTCCGAGAGATAGTCGATGGGGCAACTCATGTCTCTGCTTGCTTTTTTGCGCCATGCCAATCAAGCGGTGGTCAGCTTGCCTATCTATTCGCCTTGCCTCCAGCCTTCCCGAGCACGCCTGCCTCGGTCTCCGCCCAAGAGCATCACCGCCCCGCCTTGACTTTTCGCCTAAGGTCACTCAGCGCGACACCTCCATCTGGTTATCGCGTCATCCTTGAGCCACCTTCCTCACCCCCCCCTACTGCAATATACGGGTCGATTCAAAAACCTGATACAAATGCCCTGTCAAACGCATTGAGCGTTTTTGCATCTTGCTTCAAACGACAAGGAAAAAACATGACACACCGCCCCTACCTGCTCATTGCGTACCTCTGCCTATCTCTAATGAGCGCGCCAGCCAGTGCTGACGACGATTGTGATGTCCCTGTGCAGCAATGGCAAAGCCGAGATGCCGCCCTGGAACATGCAGCCAACCTAGGCTGGCAGGTGCAGCGTCTGAAAATTGACGACGGATGCTATGAAATCCGCGGGCGAGATGCTCAGGGCCGTTCATTCAAAGCCAAACTTGACCCACAAACACTGCGCATCGTGAAAATGAAAGTACGCGATGCTCATGACCAACCCGAACGCGCACGTGAGCGCACAAGAAATCACTAAGGCTCTCACCGCTACGCCCGCCAAATCAGCCTCACCCCTACAGTCGTTTCCCTTGTTCAAACTGGAGCACCATTATGTCCAAGCGTTTTCTTCTCACCACCTTAGCGGCTGCCTGTACATTGGCCCTGCCCTCTTTAGCGCAGGGCCGTACCGTCGCACTCTCCACCACCCTCAAAAACTATGGCGGTGACGGGGCCTATTTGGCGATCTATCTAACCGATGCCCAAGGGGCATATGTCCGCACTCTGTGGGTAGCCGGCGGTAAAGCAAAATACTACAAACATTTGTCAGACTGGAATCGCTTGTCCGCCAACGATAATCAACGCCTTCAGGGGATCACCGGCGCCAGCGTCGGTGCCGGACGTACTTTGGAGGTGACGGCAGAGCTCGAGGCAGCCCTGATCGACGCTGGCTACGAAATCCGCATCGACGCCGCCGCCGAAGACATGCGAGACAGCCCTTCGGAAATCCGCGTCCCCCTCAGTACCAGTAACGCAGGGGCGGCACAGGCAGGCAAACAATATATTCAATCCCTGACCTATCAGTTGCAGTAAGGAATCCACATGATCTGGCGATTTGTCCACCGATGGCTGGGACTAGTGGCGGGCACCCTCGCCCTGGTACTGGGCATCACGGGCGCGATGTTGGCACTCGAACCCCTACGCAACGCTATGCAGGCGGCTCCCACCGAGTCTGATCTGCCTCTTGCCACGCTAGTGGAACGTGTACAAGGCACTGTCCCTGGAGCAGAAGAGATCCGTCGTTTGCCTTCGGGCATCCTCGTTGTTTATGCGTTTGAGGGTGGGCAAGCCCAAGCCGTCCGTGTAGACCCGGCAAACGGCACGATACTTGGAGATTACCAAGCCTCTCTTTTGCCACGCTGGGTAAAAAACCTACATCGCACCTTTTTACTGGACGATCCGGGACGCATTACAGCAGCCATGGTTGCCCTGGCCATGCTGGCTCTATCTGTTTCAGGGCTGGTGCTACTGCTGCGTCGCATGGGAGGATGGCGTGGACTGGCCGGTCCCGTTCGCGGCACCCTTCCCCAACGCCTACATGTCCTAAGCGGCAGGGTCATTTTACTACTCCTGGCCCTGTCCTCAGCCACCGCACTCTACATGAGCGCAAGCACGTTCGATCTGATCGTCCTGACGCCGGATACAGAACCTGAACTGAGCTCACAAGCCACCGGACAGCCGCCACTTCACCCCAAGCAAATCGATCTTCTTCAAACCTTACGTGTGCAGGACCTACAAAGACTCAGCCTGCCAACGTCTGAAGACCCTCAAGACACTTGGCGCATTATCACCGCTCAGGGACAGGGCTGGGCGGACCAATATAACGGGCAAACCTTAGCCTGGGAGGACTCCACACCAGCACAACGTATCTACGATTGGGTAATACTCTTGCACACAGGAGATGGGGCCTGGTTCTGGGCCATTGCCCTTGGCCTGTCAGGGGCCAGCATCCCCTTGTTCTGGTTCACAGGTGTCCTAATCTGGTGGGCAGCTCGCCGCAGCCGTCCTTCCATCAAAGGGAACAGTCCCCTGACCCAGGCTGACAGTCTCATTTTTGTCGCCAGTGAAGGGGGCAGCACCTGGGGGTTTGCTCAAGCCCTGAACGATGCACTCAAAGCCATGGGGTACCACGTTCATACAACAGCGCTTGAGAACTGGCGAATACCGCCAGCGGCCCGTCATGTGTATATCCTGGCCGCCACGTACGGAGAAGGCCAACCTCCCGCCCATGCGCAAAAAGCACTCAAGCTAATCGCCAAGCATCCGCCCACCGACGCTCAAATGAGCGTGTTAGGTTTCGGTGACCGCCAATTCCCAGCCTTCTGCGGGTTTGCCGAAGCGCTTGACCAAACCCTGCAGAAAAAGGGCTGGGCGTTCTTGCTGGCGCTGGAGCGCATCCATCAGCAGTCTCCCCAGGAATTTGCTCGCTGGGGACGCACCCTATCCGACAAACTGGGGCAGCCTGTACCACTGGACTATCAGGCACGCCTGCCACGCACGGCCTCCCTCACCCTGCTATCACGACAAGACTTTCCCGGTGCCGCGGGCGAGCCTGCCGTCATCCTGCGCTTTGCACTGCCCAGCCAGCATCTGTCTCGCTTCGCAGCCGGAGACTTGTTAGGCATTCTGCCTCCCGGAGACCAATCCGTCCCGCGTTACTACTCACTGGCTTCGGGCAAGCAAGACAAGTTCGTAGAAATTTGCGTACGACATACAAACGGCGGTGCTTGCTCCCCCTATTTACACAACCTGCGTATCGGGGATCAAATTCAAGCATTCATTCGGCCTAACCCCGGATTCACGCTTACCTACTCCCGCCGCCCAGTACTACTGATCGGGGCAGGAACTGGAGTGGCGCCACTTGCCGGTTTCGTTCGGGACAACACACGACACCGCCCTATGTATTTGTACTACGGCACACGTGATTGCAATCTGGACTTCTATTTTGGTGCAGAGCTTAAAGACTGGCAGGCTCAAGGTCATCTACGCGAGCTAAACACGACTTTTTCCCGGATGTCTAACGGTGGCGGTTATGTTCAAGAAGCAGTGCGCCGAGACGCCCAAAAAATCCGCACGCTTTTGGAGAAAGGGGCGCTTGTCCGTGTTTGTGGCAGCCGCCCCATGGCTCAGGCAGTAAGACAGGAGCTGGACAACATCCTCATCGATATGGGCAAAAGCCTAGCCTGGCTCAAGGAGAACGAACGCTATGCCGAAGACCTCTTCTGAACCACAACGCCTGACGCTGAACGGCCCGACCATGGGCACCCGCTGGTCAGCCATTGTCGAGACAGCCGACACCATAGAGGTGGCAGGCCTTCAGCAGGATCTGGCGGACGCCGTCCAGCAAGTAGATAGGCAAATGTCCCCCTGGCTAGCTGACAGTGATCTGAACCGGCTCAACCGAACCCCTCCAGGCACATGGCTAGATTTACCGCCAGCAATTCTTGAAGTATTAGCCTGTGCTTTGGACATCAACCGGCGCAGCCAAGGCGCCTTTGACCCTGGCCTGGGAGACGTAGTGGCAGCGTGGGGGTTTGGCCCTGCGCGAAGCAGTCCCGATGCTTCTGCCATCCGTCGTGCCGCTAAGGCATGCCCCAACCCCGCTTACGACACGCTGGAGCTGGACATGGACGCAGGCCGCGCCATCAAGCACGCGGCTATACAACTGGACCTGTGCGGGATCGCCAAAGGCTACGCAGTAGACCGTATGGCCCTGGTGCTACGCCAGCATGGCATCAAACACGCTCTACTTGCACTGGATGGAGAACTTCGCGCGCTGAACAGCCAATACCAAGGCCAACCCTGGGCTGTAGCGATCGAGTATCCCCAGCCAGGGCTGCGTTCGACTCATAGCGTGGTTGAGCTGCATGATCTGTCCATCGCCACCTCGGGCGATTATCGGAATTTCATACAGCTAGGTGATGTGCGCGTGGCACACACCATGGACAGCAAACGCCGCGCACCGGTACGCAACGACATCGCGTCAGTAACGGTCCTGGCTCCGGACTGCATGCAGGCCGATGCTTGGGCCACTGCCTTGCTGGCGAGCGGAAGCGATGGCATGGCCTTGGCACAACGCATGGGCATCGAAGCGCTTTGGCTACTGCGACGTAACAATATCTTAACCACCGTAGGCCTGGGAAGATTTAGCGAAGCTCCGGCTCACGACACACCAGTTTGATGAAAAGCGGGCAGATGCACCCTTTTCTCATTCCAAATATATAAACCGGAGGGGCGCCCCGCTTACAGAGCCGAATCACTCTTGCTTTTACGCTTGAAGATCTTCCACAAAGCCCCAACCACAACAGGCACTGCCGCCGCGGCAATACCGATCAGCACAATCGTATTTAAATGCGCCTTGATGAACGGAACATTGCCAAAGAAGTAGCCCAAAGTAATCAAGCTGCAAATCCACAGTACCGCGCCGGTAATGTTGTACATCTGAAAGCGCATGGCATTCATATGGCCCACACCGGCCACAAAGGGTGCGAAGGTACGGAACAAGGGCAGGAAACGGGAAATGACGATGGTCTTGCCACCATGTTTTTCATAGAAAGCATGGGTTTTGACCAGGGCACGGCGATCCAGGAATCGGGATTCCTGGGTAAAGACTTTCGGGCCTATATACCGCCCTACGTGATAGTTCACGGTATTGCCCAGCACGGCTGCCACGATCAGCAGGCCACCGAGCATGACCGGGTCCAGCATGCCCGAAGCGCCAAAGGCTCCGGCAATAAACAGCAAGGAGTCGCCCGGCAGGAATGGCAAAACCACAAGCCCGGTCTCGCCAAATATAATCAAGAACAGAACAAGATAAATCCAGGCTCCATACTGCTCGACCCACACACCCAGGTATTGGTCAATATGAAGGATCATGCTGAGTAAATCGGGCATAGTTCCACACCAAAATAACAATCCAGCCAGTCCGATACTGTCCAGACCGACACCATAGAGCAAGCGGTTAAAATAAGCCGCTACCGTTTGAAACCCGTTGAACTTGTATCGTTCAACCCTGAATACACACAAGGCCAGCCGCCCTATGTCATCAAGACGCCGTATTATCCCACTCCCGGACTTGCTTGTAAGCCAAATTGCAGCCGGTGAGGTTATCGAGCGCCCGGCATCTGTCCTGAAGGAATTGCTGGAAAACGCCATTGATGCCGGAGCCAGTGCCATCGAGATTCGTCTGGACGGCGGCGGCATACGCCGCATCTCCGTCAGCGACGATGGCCACGGCATCACCCAGGAAGAATTGCCCCTGGCGCTGCTCCAACATGCCACCAGCAAGATTCGTTCGCTGGAAGAGCTGGAGTCCGTGGCCTCCATGGGCTTTCGGGGTGAGGCTCTGCCCTCGATTGCCTCGGTAGCCCGTCTGACGATCAACTCGCGCACGCAAGACGATTCGCACGCCTGGGAATATTCGCTGGGCCAAGGTGAGCCTCAGCCTGCCTCCGGGCAGATTGGCACGCATGTGGATGTACGTCAGCTGTTTGACGAGATCCCCGCCCGTCGCAAGTTTCTGCGTACGGAAGGTACGGAGTACGGCCACTGCGTGACCGCCCTGGAGCGCATTGCTTTGGCACAGCCGCAGATCGCTTTCCGTCTGTTTCACAATGACAAGCCCCAACGCCACTGGCGCAGCGGCACGCTGGAACAGCGTCTGCTGGATATTTTGGGCAAAGAATTTATTGAGCAAAGCCTGCCTGTTGCCCAGGAACAGGGCCTGATCAGCTTGCGTGGTCTGGTGATTCACCCGGCCCACGCTCGCCCCAGTGGAGACAAGCAATTCCTGTTTGTGAATGGCCGCTTTGTGCGTGATCGCACCGTCTCACACGCCATACGCAGTGCCTATGCCGATGTGCTGCATGGGGATCGCCAGCCTGCCTATGCCCTGTTTCTGGACATTGCCCCCTCCACGCTGGATGTGAACGTACACCCCGCCAAGCATGAAGTCCGCTTCCGTGACAGCGGCGCCGTGTACCGCTTTGTGCTGCAGTCTGTCGGACAAACCTTGGCGCAAGGCAGCATGGCCGGGGAAACGCCAGTTGCCGCCATGCCTTTACCTGAAGGCGCTACCCAGCCTCCTATAACGGGCACGCCCTACCCTCCTTCGGCCACTCCTGGCGCACCCAGCAGCTCCTATACCAGCAGCGAACCCGCCATGCCGTACAGCCATCCAGCTCGCCAAGGCTGGCAATCCAGTTTCAGCCTGCGCGAGCCATCTGGTGGCGGCAGTGCCGACTGGAAAAGCATGTACCGCCCGATTGAGCCTGTTCCCAGCAACACGCCAGTCACCAGCTATCAAAGCGAGGCAGACAGCGCGACAGACGAGTTCCCCCTGGGCATGGCTCTGGGCCAGTTGCACGGCATCTATATCCTGTCCGAAACGCGTCAGGGCATGATTCTGGTGGACATGCACGCCGCGCATGAACGCGTGGTTTACGAACAATTGAAGCAGGCTCTGGATGGCCGCGAACTGCCCCGCCAGGATCTGCTGGTGCCGGTTGTATTCAGTTGCTCGGAAAGCGACATCGCTTTGCTGGACGAGCATCAGGAAACGCTGGCCGATCTGGGCCTGCGCATGAACCCGGCAGGCCCCGCCACCATGGCCGTGCGTGCCGTCCCAGCCCTCCTGGCTCAAGGCGATATAGAATCCCTGGCCCGTGCCGTACTGCGCGACCTGGCGCAGGTAGGCTCGTCACGCCATCTGGATGAGCAACGCAATGAACTGCTCTCCACCATGGCCTGCCACGGTGCCGTACGCGCCAATCGCCGCCTGAGCATTCCCGAGATGAACGCTCTGCTTCGCAAGATGGAACAAACCGACCGGGCTGACCTGTGCAATCACGGCCGCCCCACCTGGTTCCAATGGAAGCTCAGCGAGCTGGACAAACTTTTTATGCGTGGACAATGAACGATTTACCCATTCTGTGCCTGGCTGGCCCGACGGCCAGTGGCAAAAGCGCGACCACGCACACCTTGGCCCAACATTGGCCGATTGAAGTGATTGTGATGGACTCGGCCACGATTTACCGTGACATGGACATTGGCACCGCCAAGCCCAGTGCCGAGGAACAAGCCGCTATCCCCCACCACTTGCTGGATATACGCGACCCGGTAGAAAGCTATTCGGCGGCGGAGTTCGCCACCGACGCGACCCGCCTGATTCAGGAAATCCGGGCACGCGGGCATTACCCCGTGCTGTGTGGCGGCACCATGCTGTATTACAAAGCCTTGCGTGAAGGCCTGAACGACTTGCCGCAGGCCGACCCCGCCATTCGCCAGCAACTGGATGAGCGCGCCCAGGAAATCGGCTGGCCCGGCATGCACGAAGAGCTGGCCCGCATCGATCCGGTAACAGCTGCCCGTCTGGCTCCCCGCGATAGTCAACGCATTCAACGCGCACTGGAGATTTTCCATATCAGCGGCAAGACCATGAGCGACTGGCTCAAGGACAAAGCCCAGCCACAAGAAGAAAGCCATCAATACATCACCATGAGCCTGGAGCCGGAGGACCGGTCCTGGCTGCATAAGCGTATTGCGGCGCGCTATCACGACATGATCGGGCAAGGCTTGCTGCAGGAAGTGGAGCAGCTGTACCAGCGCCCTGATTTGCATCCCGGCCTGCCCTCCATTCGCTGTGTGGGCTATCGGCAACTGTGGTCGTACCTGGACGGCGAAGTCAGCCTGGACTTGGCTATTGAACAGGCTATTGCCGCGACTCGTCAGTTGGCCAAGCGTCAATTGACCTGGCTGCGCTCCGAACCCGAGCGTCTGCAATTCAACTGTCAAAACCCGCAAGCCGCCGAGCAGATTGTGCAAGCGGCACGCCAGATCTGGCCAGCCTGATACACACGTAAAAGACGCGCTTGTGAAAACGGCCCCTTGACCGCCGGATCGTATCCGACTGCCAAGGGGCCGTTCAAAGAGACCGTTTTTGAGCCGAACGGCGGTTTTTACACCGAAGCGCTGCTCAGCTTGGGCAAGACTTTGGTGCGCATGGCCACGTATTGGAATACGCCACCCAACAAGGCACCGATCAGCCAGCCGTAACCCGCCAAATTCGCCAGTGCAGGCACCCACACGGTCGCCACCGAGAACACCGCGGCCAGGAAGAATGCCGCCATCGCACGCTTGTTCCAGCCGTTCTGGAAGTAGTAAGTACCGCTCTCTTCCAGGCTGAACAGGTCCGACACCACCACGCGCTGTTTGCGGATCAAGTAGAAGTCCACAATCATGATGCCGTACAAGGGTGCCAGCAAAGCGCCTAAGGTATCCACAAAGCCGGTAATCCCGATGGCGCTGATCAAAGGCAGCCACAAGGCACCGATAAAGAAGGCAATCACGGCGGTCAGAATGCCGCCCATCTTGGCAGAGATCAGCTCGGGCTTCAGGTTAGCCAAGTCAAAAGCCGGTGGAATGAAGTTCGCCACCAGGTTGATACCCACGGTTGCGGCAAAGAAGGTCAAGGCCGCGATCACCGTCAACGCCAGGCTATCGACGCGATCCACAATATCAGTGGGGTTGGTCAAGGTTTCACCAAACAGCACAGCCGTACCTGCGGTAATGAACAAGGCCAGGAAAGAGAACACGGCCAGGCTGACAGGCAAGCCCATGAAGTTACCGATACGCATGCTGCGCTCGTCTTTCACAAAGCGCGAAAAGTCGCCGTAGTTGATCACGACGGCAGCAAAGTACGCCACCATGGTGCCTACAACTGCGCCAAAAGCCATCAAGGGGCCGCCTTCGTAAGAACCTTTACCGGCAAAGATCTCGCCCACTTTATCGAGCAGACCACTGCCCGCCTTGTACCAAATCACGGCCAGCAAGGCGAACATCACCAGATACACCAAAGGGCCTGCCCAGTTCAGGAAGCGCGTAATCCACTTCATGCCCATCAGGAAAATGCCCAACTGCAAAATGCAGACCACGACATAAGACAGCCAGCCCACCCAATCCAGGCCCAGAAACAAGGCGCCGCCGGGGTGCCCCAGCAAGGCATTGAACAACAGAGCCAGGGCCGTAGAGGCAAAGTAAGTCTGCACGCCGTACCAGAAGATGGCCACAATCCCGCGCACCAGGGCAGGAAACTTCGCGCCCTTCACACCCATGCTGATACGGGCAATCACAGGATAGGGAACGCCATACAGCACGCTGGGTTTACCACTCAGGTTCACCAGCCCCATCACAATGAAACCGGCCAGCAAAATGCCGGCAAACACAGCCCAACCATTCAGACCATAAGAAATAAACAAAGTGGCGGCCAAGGTATAGCCAAACAGACTTTGAATATCGTTAGACCACACGTTGAAAATCTCGAACCAGCCCCACAAACGTTTTTGTCGCGGCAAAGGCGCCAGGTCCTCGTTGTGCAAGGCAGGATGCGGGTCTTTCAAAGATAAATCGACATGCTCCATTTTCTTCCCCTCAGAAATTGCTTCTAACATTTCAGCTGATATTTCTACGTTCTTGCCGCTACTGTAGGGGCCTTGCTGCTCGGGGAACATTATGGAATGTACGAGTAATACTTAATTTCGGATTAGCTCGAAAAACGACATAATTAAATTCATATAATATTTATTTGAAAATCAAATACATCAGATTCGATGCGGTAATACCGGGCAATTTGCAGCAGCAGGCGGGAATAAAAAAGCCAGCTCAATGAGCTGGCTTTTTTACTGACGGAAAGATCCGAGGTTTTTAGACCACTTCAGTCTGCGCCTGACCTTCCTGACGCTCAACGATTTCGCCCAGTTGGTAGACGGTTTCGCCTTGCTCGGACAAGGTTGCGCTGATGGCTTCGGCCTTGTCTGCAGGAACAATAATGATCATGCCGATACCGCAGTTGAACACGCGGTACATTTCTTCGTCGGCCACGTTACCGTTGCTTTGCAACCACTGGAACAAGGCAGGCATGGTCCAGGAGTCACGCTTCAGGCGGGCAGTCAGGTGCTTTTGCAGAATGCGTGGCACGTTTTCCAGCAAGCCGCCGCCGGTGATGTGAGCCAGGCCCTTGATGTCCGCACCGTGGGCAGCCAAGGCAGCCAGCACGGATTTCACGTAGATGCGGGTGGGTTCCATGACCACGTCAGCCAAAGGACGGCCATCCAGCTCGTCGGTAGGCTTGGCGTTGGCATGCTTCAGAATCTTGCGAATCAGGGAGTAGCCGTTGGAGTGGGCGCCGCTGGAAGCCAGGCCCAGCACCACGTCACCGGGAACAATGGACTTGCCGTCGATAATGCGCGATTTTTCCACCGCACCCACTGCAAAACCGGCCAGGTCGTATTCGCCTTCGGGGTACATGCCGGGCATCTCTGCCGTTTCACCACCGATCAGGGCGCAAGCGGAAAGCTCACAGCCCTTGGCAATGCCGCCAACCACTTGAGCAGCGGTGTCGACCGACAGCTTGCCGCAGGCAAAGTAATCCAGAAAGTACAAGGGTTCTGCGCCCTGGACTAGAATGTCGTTGACACTCATGGCCACCAGGTCTATACCCACAGTGTCGTGGCGCTGCCAGTCAAATGCCAGGCGTAGTTTGGTACCAACACCGTCGGTGCCGGACACCAGAACGGGCTCTTTAAGGTGGGTAGGCACTTCAAACAAAGCGCCAAAGCCTCCGATTCCAGCCATGACGCCTGCACGCATGGTTTTGGCAGCCAGTGGTTTAATACGATCGACCAGGGCATCGCCCGCGTCGATATCCACGCCTGCATCGCGGTAGGTCAAGGAAACAGAAGTAGTGTTTTTCATGGGAAAAGCCGTGGGATATGTGAAAATTGCGAGTTGGACGAAATTGTACGACACATGACCGAGCAACTGATTCTGGATATATCTCCAGCACCGCCTGCCTCTTTGGACAACTTTGTTGCCGGAGCGAATCAGGCTGCGTTGCAGGCTCTGCGTCAGTGCAGTCCAGGACGCGCGGTTTACCTGTGGGGACCGCCCGGCGCAGGTCGAACACATCTGCTGCGGGCGATGGCCAGTCAAGACGACAGCCGCTATTTTAGTTCAGATACTCCCTCCCAGCCCATCTTTGACATCGCCACCGATGACAAAGCCCCTCCCAGCCTCTTGGCCATCGACGATATCGAACGTTTTGACGAGCACGGACAGGCTGCCGTATTTGCACTGTACAATCGCTGGCGCGAGTCGGCCACCCGGCCCGACGCCTTCACGCTGCTGGTCTCCGGCGACCGGGCTCCCAAAACCATGTCCGTGCGCGAGGACTTGCGCACACGCCTGGGTTGGGACCTGGTATTCAGACTGGAATACCTGTCGGACGCCCACCGGGCCGAAGCCATGCAACAGCGGGCCGCTGCCCGCGGTCTGCAACTGCAAGCGGAAGTGCTCAGCTGGATACTGACTCACTACGATCGCGATATGAACCGCTTGAGCGCACTGATCGATGCGCTGGACAACTATTCACTGGTAAAGAAACGCCCCATCACTTTACCCCTGCTCAAAGAACTTCTGGCCAACAGCCAGACCCAATCTTCTAGTTGAGTCATGACTGCTTCTTCTTTTATTGCCCTGTTTGATCTGGACCACACTCTGCTTCCTTTAGATAGCGATTACCAGTGGGCTGACTTCCTGGCCCGTACTGGCCGTGTCGGTGACCCCGCTGAAGCCATCCGTCTGAATGAAGACCTGATGGAACGCTATAACCAGGGATTGTTGACGGCCGAAGAATCGGCCGAATTCATGTTGGGCCTGCTCACCAACGCCAGCCAGGAAGAATTGCTGGCCTGGCAGGACGAGTTCATGCAGGCAGTGATCCTGCCCTCGATCAGCCCGGCTGCCCGCGAACTGCTGGCCCAGCATCAGGACCAGGGCCATCTGGTGGCGATCGTGACCGCCACCAACGAATTCGTGACGCGCCCCATTGCTGCTGCATTGGGCGTAGACCACCTGATCGCCACCACCCCTGAAATGAAAGACGGCCGCTACACCGGCAAGATCAGCGGTGTGCCCAGCTTCCAGGCCGGCAAGATCACCCGTGTGGAGCAATGGCTGCAAACCATGGGCAAAACCCTGGCCGACTTCGAGCGCAGCTGGTTCTACAGCGATTCGCCCAACGATCTGCCCCTGATGGAAGTGGTGACAGACCCCGTAGCCACCAACCCCAGCGACAAGCTGCGTGCCGTAGCTACCGAGCGCAATTGGGTCGTCATCGATTTGTTCGCTGACATGATGGACAGCAAATCGTAAAATCAGACGCATGCTCAAGCGAACAATAAAAACATTTGTCGACCGGCTGCTCAAACCAGCCAAAAGCGCGCGTCCCAAAGGGCCGCGCCGCTACACACGAGAAGAACATGGCATAGACCGACGTCTGGTCTCGCGTCATGCCATCAAAGTGTGCGAGGTCCTGAACCACGAAGGCTATCAAGCCTATGTCGTGGGCGGCGCAGTGCGCGATTTGCTGGTGGGCCTGGAGCCCAAGGACTTTGACGTGGCAACCAACGCCACGCCCGAGCAAATCCGTCCCCTGTTCCGTCGTGCCCGCATCATTGGCCGCCGCTTCCGCCTGGTTCACGTGGTCTTCGGCCAGGAAATCATCGAGACCTCGACGTTCCGGGCCGACGATAGCGGCAAGCAAACCGACGAACATGGCCGCATCCTGCGTGACAACGAGTACGGCACCATTGAAGACGATGCTGCCCGTCGTGACTTCACGCTGAACGCGCTCTACTACGATCCCCTGACCGAAACGGTTATCGACTACCACAATGGCGTAGCCGATCTGAAAGACCGCCAGGTTCGCATTATTGGTGATGCAGAAACCCGCTATCGTGAAGACCCGGTCCGCATGCTGCGCGCCGTGCGCTTTGCCTCCAAGCTGGATGCCACCATCGAGCCTGCGACCGACGCGCCGATTCGTTCCTTGTCGCGCCTGATCGAGAACGTGCCCGAGTCCCGTCTGGCTGACGAAACACTCAAGCTGCTGAACTGCGGCCACGCCATGGACTGCATCCAGCGCCTACAAGCGCTGGGTCTGCACAGCAAGCTCTTGCCTATGGTGGAGCCGGTTCAACGTCTGCCCGGTGGTTCTGAATTTCTGGATATGGCTCTGGCCCGTACCGACACCCGCGTTCGCGCAGGCAAATCGGTCAGCCCCAGCTTTATCTATGCCTGCCTGCTCTGGAAGCTGGTCAAGCAAGAGTGGGAACGACGCAGTGCTCAGGACATGCATCCCCAGCAAGCCTTGCTGGAAGCCGCTGATCTGGTCCTGGAAAAACAAAGCCGCATCATGCCCATTCAAAAGCGCTTCCAGTCGGATATGCGCGAAATCTGGTTCATGCAGCCCCGTTTTGAACGCATCGCCAACCGCGCCATCTGGCGCATGACGGAACAACCTCGTTTCCGCGCTGCTGTGGACTTTTTACAACTACGCGCCGAAGCCAAAGAGGTGGATAGCGTGCAGGCACAGTGGTGGATGGATCTGGCCGATGCGGGCGACGAAGAACGCAGCAATATGATTGCCGTGCGCAAACCCGCTGGCACCACTGCCACCGGCTCGCGCAGCGGTCAGCGTCGTACCCGTCGCCGTCGCTCCAATGCCAAACGCAGCAACGCAGCAGGTGGAAGCGAATCGTGATTCCACGCAGCACCACCGTTTATGTTGCGATGGGCGCAAATCTGGGCGAAGCACGACAGACACTGGAAACAGCAGCGGCTGAACTGGCCGCTACTCCCGGTATTCAGGATCTGACACTGGCCCATTTCTACAGTACGGCTCCCGTCGATTCCAGTGGTCCGGATTACGTCAATACAGTCGTCCGCTTCACCTGTACTCTGGCTCCCGAGAATTTGCTGGACCGTCTGCAACACATCGAACAAGAGCACGGCCGCACGCGCCTGTACCGTAATGCACCCCGTACCCTGGATCTGGACCTGCTGCTTTACGGGCAAGAACAGATCAATACGGAACGGCTGATCGTGCCGCATCCCCGCATGCACGAGCGTGCCTTTGTACTGGTTCCGCTGGCCGATCTGGCTCCTGAGCTTGAACTGACCCAAGGCAGCTTGAAGGAATTACTGAGCACGGTGCAAGACCAGGAGATCCGGCGGCTGCCCTAGTGTCCGCTTTCAAGCGCCATCAGCTGTGGGCACATTGGTCAGTTGCCACCCCATTTGCAAGGCCTGGGCAATGCCACTGACAATTTCCTCTTGCCGAGCGGCATTCTCCACACGCAAAGCATAGGAAGGATGCCAGGTAGCAATAACCCACGTCCGGCCCCACAAAAAGGGTTTGGACAGGAAATCAGCCAGTCGCGCCTGCGGGCCCAGCAAGGCCATCAGGGCAGTCGCTCCCAGAGTGACGATGACGGCAGGCTCAAGCTGCGCCAGCTCTTCCCGCAACCAATGTCCGCATGCCTGCACTTCAGCCGGGGATGGACTGACATGCAAACGCTGCCTGCCACGCCCTCGCCATTTGAAGTGTTTGACGGCGTTACTTACATACAGCTGGTCTCGGTCAAGGCCTGCACGCTGCAAGGCCTGATCCAGAACCTGCCCGGCTGGCCCGGCAAAAACACGGCCAGCCAAATCCTCGTGGTCGCCCGGCTGCTCGCCCAGCAACATCATGCGGGCTGTTGTCGGGCCTTCTCCCGGCACGGCCTGCGTCGCGTTTTCCCATAGACCACATCGCCGGCAACGCTCCAGCACAGACAATTCACCACGGACGGGATGGGCAGAATCAGCCGTCACCGCTACCGACTTGCCCGGCATCCGGGCAACAAGACCAGACTGTCCGACTCGCCGCGCCCCGTTACGCGCTTCACTGACCATGGCGGGAATCAGGCTCGCTTCAGGCAAACCTTTCCAGAATCGCACTGGCATACTCTGCTGCAAGGCCGTTTCATTCAGACGTGCAGGATTAAAAATGCTCCGGTAATAACGTAACCACAAGGCTTCCACCTGATCGTCCGACGGACCGCTGCGTAATTCATCCACATTGTCAGGCGCATCACGCAGCTGCAAGTTTTCACCATCCCACAGCGCCACACGCTGTGGCGTCGCGATACACCAGGAGGTGCTCCCCATACGTTTGGAGAAATAGTCGGCAATCCACTCCAGCACCTCGTGCTCGGGCTCGAACCAGGCCCAATACTCGGGCCGCTTGTCCTGCCCGCAATGGCGAAACCGTACGTACGCCATCATGTCGTGCTTTTCCTTGCGCACGGCTTTCGCCATTTCGTATAAACGGGTTCCATCCTCGTCGGCCACAGACACCACACTGCGGTCACCATGGTGCCAACGCCACAACACGCGGTAGAGCAAGGCCCAACGCTCCGGAGTACGACACAAGGCGGCATCCTGCAGCAAGGCGCTCAGCCCTTTCGAAATGCGAACGGCAAACTCGGCGTTCGGCTCACAGCCCTGCGGCTCCCGCAAGGATATAGAGTACACAGGAGAAGACAGCTCGTAATCCAAGCCCATTTGCTGGCTGCCCGCACACGCCTCCCGGCTTTTTTCACTCCAGCAAAGCTGCTCTGGTGACCAGCCCGCCGCCAGAGCGCGCAAGGCTTGCTCACGCCAGGCACTATAGCCGCCGTCAACCTGCAAGCTCACCATGCTCGCCCCCCATCATCAGGAAAAAACCCGGCCGACGAACAGAGCGTGCTCATAAGAGACTCAATTGCTGCGGATTGGTCGACAGCATGCGCCGCAATTTGTCGGACGTCGCGTCGGCAAGGCCAGGACGGTAATCCTGCACCACGACAAAGGGCTGCAATGTTTTGATGGAGCAACGTAGACGGATCAAATCCTGATACCGGATAGCCCGCATCTGACGCAACTCGACCAAGCGCTTGGCATTACGGACACCAATGCCGGGCACACGAGCAATCAGGCGCTCCGGCGCCCGGTTCAGATCCACCGGAAATACGGCCCGGTTGGACAAGGCCCATGACAATTTGGGATCAATATCCAAGGGCAAATCGCCCTTGTCCTGAAACAGCTCCTCAGCCCGAAAACCGTAACTACGCAGCAAGAAATCGGCTTGATACAGCCGATGCTCTCGCAGGAGCGGTGGCGGCTGTGCGGGAAGCGCCGACGAACTATCCGGAATAGGACTGAACGCAGAGTAATACACCCGCTTGAGCTTGTAGGCACCGTACAGATTCTGCGCTGTTTGCAAGATATTGCGGTCATCCGCCGCATCCGCACCCACAATCATTTGCGTGCTTTGTCCGGCAGGTACCTTGGGAAGTTTTTCTTCCTGCGCCTGTTCCTGGGCAAGACGGATCACCCCCATCGCCCGTTTGATTGTGTGGCCACTTTTCTCGGGTGCCAGGCGATGCAGGCCCGCATCCGTAGGAAGTTCGATATTGACGCTGAGTCGGTCTGCGTAATGACCAGCCAGCATGATCAATTGCGGATCGGCATCCGGAATGGTTTTAAGGTGGATGTAGCCACGAAAATGGTGATCCTCGCGCAAGGAGCGCGCCACCTCGACCAGGCTCTCCATGGTGTAATCCGAACTTCGTATGATGCCCGAACTCAGAAACAGACCATCAATATAGTTACGCCGATAGAAATCCAGCGTCAGATCCACCACTTCGGCAGGCCGGAAACGCGCGCGTGGCACATTACTGGAGCGCCGGTTCACGCAATACAGGCAGTCATACTGACAAAAATTGGTCAGCAGTATTTTGAGCAGCGAAACGCAACGCCCGTCAGGCGTAAAGCTATGACAAATACCGGCACCGGTACTGGCCCCCAGGCCCGTACGCCCACGGGAATCCCGTTTGGGCGCGGCACTGCTGGCACAAGAGGCATCGTACTTTGCCGCATCGGCCAGAATTTCGAGTTTGCGCGATAGCTCCATGGTCGAAATACTGTATATAAAACCAGCATTATACAGTTTTCGGCCCAGGCGTCATGGACCCGGCGCGTTCTCAAAGAGGGCAAGTGGCCGGGCTCGTCCGGCAAGAGACAAGCCAGCCAAGCCAGCTCAAGCCAAGGGGTCAAGCATCCAGAAGCTTGATCAAGGCCTCTTGGTGATTGGATCGGGCTTCCAGCAATTGCCGCCCTTCTTCGGTCAACATGGCTATCAGGGGAGCAGGAAAGGGAGAAGGAGTTTGCGTCGTTTGCGGGATGGCTTGGACTAATCCCAGCGACTGTAATTGTTCAAAAACGGCTTGTTTCTTGTGCCAGGGAGTTTGGCGTAAGCGCACGAGCTCAAGAGTGTTCCAAATTGTGGGGTTGAGCTGCGGAATAGTTATGGAGCGCTGAAGTTGCGTCATACAAGGCCCTTAATTAAGACCACCCATACCGACGTTGTGTGCCCATAAGGGGAGGTCAGCCAGAAAGCATCCCTATACCGTACAACATAACGATGTACAGAATATTTCAAGGAGTTCTGACAGACATCGTCGCAGCGCTCCTTCAAGACTCCAATAAGCAATAACCCGCGCTTGCGCCCTGGCAAATCCGGAAAAATCAGTCCGAGCCCGGTTTTTGTGCTCAATTTTTTCGCTGCAAAATTATTCCGAAAAGCAGCAAAAACACAACAAACGAACCCGCTCCAGCCAGCCCCAGATTCGCGCTTAAACCATAGGCATCCACTGTCTGCCCACCCAGCCAGGAGCCAAGCGCTATGCCGATATTGAAGACAGCGACGTACAAAGCGGTGGCCACTTCAACTGCGTTGGCAGCGGCCTTCATCATCCAGCTCATCAGCCCGACCGATACCCCGCCATAAGCCAGCCCCCAAAGCAGCAAAATTGCACCCCCGCCCAGCGGAGAAGCCCCCACTGTCAAGAAAAGCAAAGCAGTGATGCTTAGACCCAACGCAATCGCCATCAAACTGGCTTCGGTACGTTGGGCGGCCGAAATCCCGATCAGGAAATTGCCTGCGATCCCGGCCACTCCATAAGCAAACAACAAGGCTCCTATCCATTCAGAGCCTATGCCGGAAACGGACAGCAAAAGAGGACGCACAAAGGTAAATGCGCTGAAATGCCCCGCGACCAGAATCAAGGTCAGCAGCAAACCAAACCATAACTGCCGATTGCCAAATTGCTCTGCGAACTGACGCCATGTGGTCGAGCGCGTCACGGACAGAGGAGGAATCACGGCCAGATGGAAGATCAACACCAAAGCGCTAAGCACCGCCATGCCGCCAAAGGCCCAGCGCCATCCAGCCAGCTCGCCCATCAAGGCGCCTAAGGGCACGCCCAATACAGAAGCCGCGGCGACCCCACCGAAGATGATCGAAGTTGCCAAACCCACAGACTGAGCCGGAACGAGACGAGAGGCCAAGCCACCCGCAATGGCCCAGATCCCTCCCATGCAAAAGCCAACCAGAACACGGGCGGCCACCAGCATCCAGGCGATGCTGGGAGCCAGAGCAGACGCAATATTGGCCAGCACCAACAAGGCCAGCAAGCCACACAGGATGCGGCGCCTGTCCACGCCGCCAGAAGCCAGCACCACCAGCGGCGCAAACAAGGCGGCCAATAAAGCAGGCAAGGAAATCAGCAAACCAGCCGTCCCCGTAGAGGTCTGCAAGCTGTCTGCAATGGAGGTCAACAAACCTACGGGCAACATTTCCGTGGTGACGACTGAAAAGGTGGCCAAGCCAACAGCGCTAACCGCCAACCAGGACTGCCGCTTGCCGGGTTGCCCGGCCATGGATAGAGAAGAGGTATTCATCGCTAAATATTCAAAGAAAGAAGGCTAAACAGCGCAGGAGCGAGCCACTACAGGCCCGCGCAAACTTTGATGGCTGCACAAGGCAAGCAAGACGATCAAGGCAGCGGTATAAAGCGCGACCATAAAGCCGGAACTGACTCCGCCCTGATCCACCATCTGTCCCGAAGCGGCGGCCCCCAAGGCCACACCGATATTCAGACCAGCCAGCAGCCAGGTCATGCCCTCGGTTAATTGCTGCTCGGGCACCACACGCTCGACCAGCGACATGGCCACAATCATGGTGGGAGCAAAGAACAGACCGGCCAGCAAGACCGCCCCTGCCAACTGCGTCACACTGGTCACCAGCCATAAAGGCAGAGTCGTGGCGGCGGTGGCCAAACCGCCCAACAGCAACAGGCGATGCAAAGGAATATTCAGCTTCAAACCACCAAACACCAGACCCGCTACGCAAGAACCCAGGGCGTAAGCCGATAGCACCAGACTGGCCGCCCCCGGCTGCCCCATCTGCTCGGCAAAGGCCACGCTGACAATATCCACGGTGCCCACAATCACACCCATGGCAAGCATCAGCAAGGCCAACAGGCGCACACTATTCAAACGCAGAACCGAAGGGCGACTGCCCTGCTCCTGGATTTGAATCGGTGGCTCAGTCCCTTTTTGCAGCAGCAGCGCCAACACACCCGCAATCAGCAGTACCGCAGCAGCCAGCACGCCCGCTTGCGGGAACACCAGAACCGCCAAACCCACCGACAAAGGCGGCCCGGCAATAAAGGTGACTTCATCCAGCACAGTTTCCAGCGAATAAGCCGTTTGCAAACGATCCTGACCACGGAAAATCGCCGTCCAACGTGCACGCACCATGGCCGACATGCTGGGCATGAAACCAGCCAGCACCGCGCCTGCAAACAAGGTCCAGTCAGGCGCTTGCCACCAGGTCGCCCCCAGCAAGAGCAGCAGGCCCAGCACACTAATGGCTGTTGCCAGCGGCAGGACACGGCTTTGCCCACGCAGATCCACCCAACGAGACACTTGCGGTGATAGCAGCGCATAGCTCAATACAAAAGAAGCGGACACCGCCCCCGCCAAGGCATAGCTGCCCCGCAGTTGGGACAACATGGTGATGATTCCTATCCCTATCATGGGCAGCGGAATCCGGGCCAGCAGCCCGGCCAGGGCAAAACCCCGTGTGCCGGGCGCGGCAAAAAGTTCTCGATAAGGCTGAGCCATTACATTCTCCGTGAACGCCCGCTTGCCACGACACGGTGATGCATCGACAATACAAACAAGGCGTATGTTTAAAATAATATATACATACGTCGTGCATGTAAATATACATTCAGTCCGTATGTAAGGAGAAACTATGGCACGCCGTACCCGCGCCGAGATGGAAGAAACCCGCGCCACCCTGCTCGCCACCGCTCGCACTTTCTTTGCAGAACGTGGTTATGCCGACACATCCATGGACGAATTGACGGCTCAGGCGGGCCTGACACGCGGCGCGCTCTACCACCACTTCGGTGACAAAAAAGGTTTGCTGGCCGCGGTAGTCGATCAGATCGACGCGGAAATGGATGAACGCCTGCAGGCTATTTCAAACAATGCCGACGATGCCTGGGAAGGGTTTGTGCGCCGCTGCCATGCCTATCTGGAAATGGCGCTGGAGCCGGAAATGCAGCGCATTGTCTTGTGTGATGCGAAGGCCGTATTAGGCGGCGCCTCACCCGAATCGCACCAGTATTGTGTGAGCTCCATGGAAGGCTTGATTCAGACGCTGATGGATCAAGGCCGGATTGAACTGGCAGATCCCCACGCCCTGGCGTCCCTGATTTACGGCAGTCTGGCCGAAGCCGCTTTCTGGATTGCCCAGGGAGAGGACGGCGATGCTCGTCTGGTGAAAGGGCTGGCAGCACTGGATTTGCTGCTGCGGGGCTTGCTGATCAAGTCCTGAACAGGCGAAACCAGAGATAAAAAAACCCGCATTGAGTGTTGTGCTGCCCCTGCTTTCACAAGCAGACCAGAAACACTCATGCGGGCTTTTCATCTACAGCGCCGGGAAGCCCAGGCTTCCCGCTTCACATCTTACACAGCGACCAAAGAGATCTCTGCAATACGCTTGCGCCACTCGGCAGGGCCGGTGTTGTGCACGGACACACCTTGCGAATCCACGGCCACGGTTACAGGCATATCCTGAACCTCGAACTCGTAAATGGCTTCCATGCCCAGATCTTCAAAAGCCACCACTTTCGCGTTGCGAATGGCTTTGGACACCAGGTAAGCGGAACCACCCACGGCCATCAGGTAAGCCGATTTGTGGGCACGAATCGCTTCAATCGCGGTTGGGCCACGCTCGGCCTTGCCGATCATGGAGATCAGGCCGGTCTTGGCCAGCATCATCTCGGTGAACTTGTCCATGCGAGTCGCAGTGGTTGGGCCTGCTGGGCCAACGGCTTCGTCACGCACAGGATCAACCGGGCCTACGTAGTAAATCACACGGTTGGTGAAGTCCACTGGCAGGGACTCGCCCTTTTCCAGCATGTCCTGAATACGCTTGTGAGCGGCATCACGGCCAGTCAACATCTTGCCCGACAGCAGCAAGGTCTGACCGGGCGTCCAGGAAGCTACTTCTTCAGGAGTCAGCTCGTCCAGGTTCACCTGGCGGGACTTGTTGTAGTCCGGTGCCCAGTGAATGTCAGGCCAGGCCGACAGCGGTGGAGGGGCCAGCTCGGCTGGGCCATTGCCATCCAGCGAGAAATGCACGTGACGGGTCGCCGCACAGTTGGGGATCATGGCCACAGGCTTGGAAGCCGCGTGGGTCGGGAAGGTGTTGATCTTCACGTCCAGCACGGTGGTCAAACCACCCAGACCCTGAGCGCCAATACCCAGGGCATTGACCTTCTCGTACAGCTCGATACGCAGCTCTTCCAGCTTGCTTTGCGGACCGCGTTGCAGCAGCTCGTACATATCGATGTCTTCCATCAGGGCTTCTTTGGCCATCAGCATGGCTTTTTCGGCTGTGCCGCCAACGCCAATACCCAGCATGCCCGGAGGACACCAGCCAGCTCCCATCGTAGGAACGGTCTTGAGTACCCAATCAACCAGAGAATCGCTGGGGTTGAGCATCACGAACTTGCTCTTGTTTTCCGAACCACCACCCTTGGCTGCGACTTGAATGTCGACCTGATCCCCAGCGATCAGTTCGACATTCACAATACAGGGCGTGTTGTCACGCGTGTTCTTGCGCGTGAACAGGGGGTCGTTCAGGATGGAGGCCCGCAGCGGGTTATCCGGATTCAGATAACCGCGACGTACCCCCTCATCACAGAGCTCCTGCAAGGAGCGCTTGGTATCAAAGCGCACACCCATGCCCACTTTCAGGAATACGTTGACCACCCCGGTGTCCTGACAGATGGGGCGGTGCCCCTCGGCACACATGCGCGAGTTAGTCAGGATCTGGGCGATGGCATCTTTGGCCGCCGGGTTCTGCTCGCGCTCGTAAGCACGGGCCAGATGCTCCAGATAGTCGGTGGGATGGTAGTAACTGATGAACTGCACCGCATCAGCGATGGACTGAATCAGATCGTCTTCTTTGATCGTGGTCATGGTGGCGTCTATATAAAAAACGGGATGAACAAGGGGAAACTATTTGCCCTGCCAGACAGGCTCGCGCTTTTCAGCGAAGGCCGTCGCGCCTTCCTTGGCGTCTGCAGAGGTGAAAATGCCGGCGATACGTGGGCGTTGCAGATCAAACAGATCCGACTGACGCCAGTCGCGCGACTGGGAAATAATGCTCTTGGCGGTTTGCACGGCCAAAGGACCGTTGGCTGCAATCTGCTCGGCCAGTGCCAGAGCCTGCTCGGTAGCTTTGCCGGGTTCGGCCAAACGGCTGACCAGACCCAGCTCTGCCATGCGGGCTGCGGGGTACATGCCACCGGTCAGCACCATTTCCATGGCCATGTGATAAGGAACACGGCTGGGCAAACGCACCATGCCACCCGATCCGGGGACAATGCCGCGTTTTACTTCAGGCAAGCCAAAGTTGGCGCTGTTGGCGGCAACAATCAGGTCGCAGGACAGGGCAATTTCAAAACCACCGGCCAGGCAATAGCCTTCCACGGCGGCAATCAGAGGTTTGGCTGGTGGACGCTCGCAAATACCGGCAAAGCCACGGTCGCCTACATAGGGGCGCTGGCCTGTCTTGGCAAAGGCTTTCAGATCCATACCGGCGCAGAACGTATTGTTGGCACCGGTCAGCACGCCCACGGCAATGCTGGGATCGGCATCGAACTCATCCAGGGCCTGGGCCAGCGCCTGCGCAGTTTCCAGGTTGATGGCATTGCGTGCCTCGGGACGGTTCAAGGTAATCAACACTACCTTGCCGATACGTTCAAGCGTGACAAGTTCACTCATGGACCTAGCCTCCTTTAGACTGCTGCCCGAGATTCTGTTTCAAGATCAGGTCAGCAAATAAGCAGTATTTGGACAAACGCATATGATACGTCTAAAAACAACTTGACCGCCCGGTACACAGCGGCCTTGCCCATGGCCCGGACGGCCAAAATAGCCCATTGCGGGCGCTTTTCTGCTGCAAGGGCGCAGTTCACGCTAAAATAGAAAAATTTTGCAGATTCTCGCTTTACTGGCCATTGCTCATGCTCACCTTTCAGCAAATCATACTTACGCTCCAGCAATACTGGGACAAGCACGGATGCGCTCTGCTTCAGCCCTACGATATGGAAGTCGGTGCCGGAACCTCTCATACGGCAACCTTTTTGCGGGCCATCGGCCCCGAACCCTGGCGCGCTGCCTATGTGCAGCCTTCGCGCCGCCCCAAAGACGGGCGTTACGGGGACAACCCCAACCGCCTGCAACACTATTACCAGTTTCAGGTCGTGCTCAAGCCCGCACCTGAAAACATTCTGGACTTGTATATCGGCTCGCTGGAAGCCTTGGGCATCAACCCCAAAGCGCACGACATCCGTTTTGTTGAAGACGACTGGGAAAACCCGACACTGGGCGCCTGGGGTCTGGGCTGGGAAGTCTGGCTCAACGGTATGGAAGTCACCCAGTTCACCTACTTCCAGCAAGTAGGCGGCCTGGATTGCACGCCAACCACGGGCGAAATCACCTATGGTCTGGAACGTCTGGCCATGTACTTGCAAGGCGTGGAAAGCGTCTACGATCTGGTCTGGACCGAAGGTCACAACGGCCAGCGCATTTACTACCGCGACGTGTTCCACCAGAACGAAGTGGAGCAATCCACCTACAACTTCGAGCACGCCAGCACCGATGTGCTGTTTGCGCATTTCAACGACTACGAAGCCGAAGCCAAGCGCATCATTGACGTGCCGCTGGCCCTGCCCGCTTACGAGCAAACGCTGAAAGCGGCTCATACCTTCAATATGCTGGATGCCCGCGGCGCCATCAGTGTGACTGAGCGCGCTGCCTATATTGGCCGTATCCGCAATCTGTCCCGCGCGGTTGCACAGGCTTACTACGACTCCCGCGAACGCCTAGGTTTCCCCATGCTGAGCAACAAATCCTCGGAGGCCAAGTAATGAACGCCTCCACCACACAGCCTTTGCTGATTGAACTGTTCACCGAAGAACTGCCCCCCAAAGCGCTGCAACAGCTGGGTCAGGCCTTTAGCGAAGGTCTGCAAAAAGTATTGAGCGAACAGGCCCTGCTGGCCCCGAACTGTGAAGTGCGTGCCTATGCCACGCCGCGCCGCCTGGCCGCCTGGTTCAGCGCTGCTTACCAGCAAGCCGAAGACCAGCCTTACACCGAAAAACTGATGCCCGCCCATATTGGCCTGGATGCCAACGGCGAGATCGCCCCGGCTCTGGCCAAGCGTCTGGCCGCCAAAGGTCTGGAACATCTGAAAGCCAGCGACCTGCTGCGCGAATCCGATGGCAAACAGGATTACCTGTACGCCAGCGGCATTGCCACTGGTGCTGCCCTGAAAGACGGCCTGCAGGAAGCCCTGGAATGGTCGATTACCCACCTGCCCATCCCTAAAGTGATGCGCTACCAGTTGGCCGATGGTGTCAGCAGCGTACGCTTTGTGCGCCCTGCCCACGGTCTGGTCGCCCTGTGGGGTTCGGACATTGTTCCCGTCAGCGCGCTGGGCCTGCAAGCCGGTCGCCAGACACACGGCCACCGGTTCATGTGCGATGCCCCCTTCGACATCCGTGACGCCGACAGCTGGGCCGCACAAGTCCAGGAGCAAGGCTGGGTGGTTCCTTCCTTCGAAGTTCGCCGCGAACAGATTCGCACCGACCTGGAAGCTGAAGCCAAACGTCTGAACTCCACCTTGGGCGACGATCCCGAAGTAGAAGCGTTGCTGAACGAAGTCACCGCTCTGGTTGAATACCCCACCGTGTACGTGGGCCAATTCGACGAGCAATTCCTGCAAGTGCCTTCCGAATGTCTGATTCTGACCATGCGTCTGAATCAAAAGTACTTCCCGCTGTTTGATCCCGCCACACAAAAGCTGACCAATCGCTTCCTGATCGTCAGCAATATGAAGGTGGACGATCCCAGCAACATCATCGAAGGTAACGAGCGCGTGGTTCGCCCCCGTTTGGCGGACGCCCAGTTCTTCTTTGAGACTGATCGCAAGCAAACCCTGGCCGAGCGTGTTTCCACGCTGGCTGGCAGCGTGTACCACAACAAGCTGGGTTCGCAGCTGGACCGTATCGAGCGTTTGCAATCCGTGGCTGGCTACATCGCCAAGCAACTGGGTGCCAATGAAGAGCACGCCCGTCGTGCCGCCCTTCTGGCCAAGGCAGACCTGAACTCCAATATGGTGGGCGAGTTCCCCGAGCTGCAAGGCGTGATGGGTGCGTACTACGCCCAAGGCGATGGCGAGCCCGAGGACATCGTGCTGGCGATTCGCGAGCAATACCGTCACCGTCTGGACCAGCCTGTCACAGAAGCCAGCCTGACCCAGGCCATCCTGTTCCTGGCCGAGCGCGCCGAGGTTCTGGTCGGTATCTGGGGCATTGGTCTGGCTCCTACTGGCGAACGCGATCCCTACGCCCTGCGCCGTGCGGCTCTGGGCCTGATCAGCGCCTACGAACAGTTGCAAGCCGGTGCCCAGCTGAAGGCCAATAGCCTGAATCTGGATACGCTGCTGAACACCACCGCGTCCTTCTTCAAGGATGGTGTTCTGGCTGCTGACACCGTAGAGGCGGTTCAAACCTTCATTTACGAACGCTACCGCAACCAGCTCAGCAACGATTACGAGCGCAGCGTGGTAGATGCCGTGCTGGCCCTGCGTCCTCCACTGGAACAGGTTCACGCCCGTATCCAGGCTTGCGCCTCCTTTGCCCAACGCCCTGAAGCCGAGAGCCTGGCTGCCGCCAACAAGCGCGTCAGCAATCTGCTCAAGAAAGCCGAA
The DNA here is from genome assembly GCF_009497775.1 of Alcaligenes faecalis. Lineage (NCBI taxonomy): Bacteria > Pseudomonadati > Pseudomonadota > Betaproteobacteria > Burkholderiales > Alcaligenaceae > Alcaligenes > Alcaligenes faecalis. The sequence continues at coordinate 892,832 of NZ_CP031012.1, read as the reverse complement.
GGCGAACTGGCAACGCTGGACGACAAGCTGCTGGTCGAACCCGCCGAGCGCGAGCTGGCTGCCAAGATTCAGGAATTGCAGCCCGTGGCCCAGGCCCAATTTGAAGCCGGTGAATTTGACGCTTCCCTGGCCACCTTGGCCCAGGCCCGTGGTGCCGTGGATAACTTCTTCCAGGACGTCATGGTCATGGCCGAAGATCCTGCCATCCGTGCCAACCGCCTGGCCTTGCTGGCCAAGCTGCATGCACTGATGAACCAGGTTGCGGATCTTTCCAGGCTGGCTAACTAGTGAAACTCGCCATTATTGATCGGGACGGTGTCATCAACCATGACAGCGATGCCTTTATCAAAAGCCCACAGGAGTGGGAGGCCATTCCAGGCAGTCTGGAGGCCTTGGCCCGCCTGACCGAAAACGGCTGGAAGGTGGTGATTGCCACCAACCAGTCCGGTCTGGCGCGTGGTTTGTTTTCCATGACCACGCTGAACGCCATCCACGCCAAGATGCGTCGTGAACTGGCCTTGCTGGGTGGCTTTATCGACGCCATCTTTATTTGCCCGCACGGCCCGGATGATGGCTGCACCTGTCGCAAACCGGCCCCCGGCATGTTTCGCGACATTGCACATCGCTATGAAGTGAACCTGCAAACCGTACCCTCGGTAGGCGATTCCTTGCGTGATCTGCAAGCGGCCAGCCAAGCCGGTTGTGCCCCCTGGCTGGTCCAGACCGGCAAAGGCATGCGTACCCTAGAGAAAGGCGGCTTGCCCGAAGGCACGCGCGTCGAGGCCGATCTGGCCGCTGTTGTCGACAAATGGCTCCACGGAAACTGATATGGGCATTATCCGCGCTTCACTCTATCAACTCTTTTTGTTGATTACCGTTATCCCCTACGCCTTTGCCTGCCTGCTTATTGCGCCGCTGCCTCTGGATGTGCGCTATCGCTTCACTACCGGCTGGCCGCGTCTGGCTGTCTGGGGTGCGCGCACGATTCTGGGCATACGCTGGCAGACCAAGGGCTGGGACAACCTGCCCGACGGCAAGGCCATCATCCTGTCCAAGCACCAGTCGGCCTGGGAAACTCTGTTCTTTCCTTCCTACATGCCGCGTCAGGTCTGCTTTGTGTACAAGCGCGAGCTACACAAAGTCCCTTTCTTTGGCTGGGGACTGGCCCTGCTGCGCATGATCCCTATTGATCGCGCCAAGGGCCGGGATGCCTTTGAACAAGTCATCAAGATCGGGCAGCAGCGCATTGACGAAGGCCGCTGGCCCCTCTTGTTCCCGGAAGGGACTCGTACCGCCCCTGGCTCTACCGGCCGCTACAAAATGGGCGGCGCCTTGCTGGCCTGCCGTACCGGCACGCCCATTATTCCCGTAGCGCATAATGCGGGCGAATGCTGGCGTCGCAATGCCTTTATCAAGACGCCGGGCTTGGTTACTATCTCCTTTGGTCCTCCCATTGATCCCACCGGGCTGACCCCTGAAGAAGTCAACCAACGCGTACAAACATGGATTGAAACCGAAATGCGCGTCTTGAATCCGGAACGCTATGACGGTCCCCCCACAACTGGCTCTGTTTCCTGACACGGCCTTTCCCCACCCGGCGCAGCGGCAAGAAAAGCCGCCCGCCGGTTCTGCTCTGCCCCCCAAAAGCGCCTTGACTGTCCGGCCCGAGAGCTTGCCGGAAGGCGTGCAATGGCAGCAGGTGCAGCTGGATGGTCACACCATTGGCTATCAGCTCAAACGCTCCCGCCGCCGTACCCTGGGCCTGACCATCAACGACAGCGGCCTGACGGTTGCCCTGCCTTCCTGGGTCAAGATCAGTCAAGCCGAACAAGTACTGCACAGCAAAAGCGCCTGGATACTGCGCAAGCTGCGCGAGTATCAGCAGCGTCGTGAACAACTGGCCTTGCAAAGCCTGCAATGGGTAGATGGCGATACCCTGCCCTTTATGGGGATGCCCATCCGTCTTAGCCTGAACCCGCAGATTCAGCAGGTGCATTTTGACGGCCAGCCCGGCCAGGTTCTACGAGGTCAAGGCCTGTCGCTCCCCTTGCCCGTCGGTGCCGAGCCACAGCGCGTTCAGGAGCTGACCCAGGCCTGGCTGCAGAAACAGGCCAGGCAATGGTTTGAACAGCGGCTGCAACACTATCTGAATCTGTCCGGTTTGAGTGCCAGCAAATTACGGCTGGCCGCGCCCGCCAAACGCTGGGGGTCCTGCAACAGTGACGGCACCATCATGCTGAACTGGCGCCTGATACACTTTCACCCATCCATCATTGATTACGTCGTCGCTCACGAGGTCGCGCATCTGCAAGAGATGAATCACGGCCCACGTTTCTGGGCCTTGGTCGAAACGCTCTACCCTGATTTTGTCAATGCGCGCAATCAGTTACGACAATATGATCCAGGCACCCTGCCCCTGCTTTAAGGCAGGTTGAACTCTAGGAGCTCTACCTTATGCGTATCCTGCACACCATGCTGCGTGTCGGCAATCTGGACCGTTCTCTGGCCTTTTACACCGAAGTGCTGGGCATGAAATTGCTGCGCCAGTCCGACTACCCGGACGGCCGCTTCACCCTGGCTTTTGTGGGCTATCAGGACGAGTCCGAAGCCGCCGCACTGGAGCTGACCCACAACTGGGACACCCCCTCTTATGATTTGGGTGATGCCTACGGCCACATCGCGCTGGAAGTGCCTGATGCCTACAAAGCCTGTGAGGACATCAAGGCCCGCGGCGGCAAGGTCGTACGCGAAGCCGGCCCCATGAAACACGGCACCACCGTGATTGCGTTTGTGGAAGATCCGGACGGCTACAAGATTGAACTGATCCAGTCCAAAGGACGCGTGGATTAAAGCAAACAGAACCGGCCTTCACTGGCCGGTTTTTTTATAGCTCCCCAGCTCAGCACAAACCTGCTCAAATCCTGCTTTGCGACTATTTGTGCCGCCACCCTTACATACCGTAGCCGTTAAAACCCGCCTGTATTCTGCGACAATCTAACTTGGCTTTTCCCTGCCCTGTTTACTGCCAACACTATGCTCAATACTCTTTGGCTGTTTTTCTTCCTGATTGCCGCTGTCAGCGGCTTTTACCAGTGGCTGGTAGGGGGAAATAGCGAAATTTTTGCGCAGATGGTGCGCAGCCTGTTCGATATGGCTGCCCTGTCCGTGCAACTGATGCTGCTGCTTTTCGGCACGCTCACCCTGTGGTTGGGTTTCCTGAAGATTGCCGAGAAGGCCGGGCTGATCGATACCCTGGCTCGCTGGCTGGGACCGCTGTTCAGCCGTCTGATGCCCGGCGTGCCTGCTGGCCACCCGGCTTTGGGGCTGATCACCCTGAACTTTGCCGCCAATGGCCTGGGCCTGGACAATGCCGCCACGCCAATAGGTTTGCGAGCCATGAAGTCGCTGCAAACCCTGAACCCGCATCCGGACACCGCCACCAATGCCCAGATCCTGTTTCTGGTGCTGAATGCTTCCTCACTGACACTGATCCCCATCAGCATCTTCATGTACCGGGCTCAACAAGGTGCACCTGATCCTACGATGGTGTTTCTGCCCATTCTGCTGGCGACCACCGCTTCCTCACTGGCAGGACTGCTAAGCGTAGCCCTGGTGCAGCGCCTGCGTCTGTTTGATCCGGTGCTGATGTTGTGGTTTGGGGTGTTTGCACTGATTCTGGGCTCCTTCATGGCCTTGCTGGCCACTTTGAGTGCAGCAGCCATTCAATCGCTTTCCTCCTTGCTGGGCAACCTGACCCTGCTGTCCATTATCTGGCTGTTCCTGCTGATGGGCTGGCGTCGCAAGATTCCTTTGTATGAAGCCTTTGTAGAAGGTGCCAAGGAGGGCTTTGGGGTCGCCAGGGATCTGCTGCCCTATCTGGTTGCCATGCTGTGCGCTGTGGGCGTGCTACGCAGCTCTGGTGCCCTGGATATCGTGCTGGACGTAATCCGCTGGCTGGTGAACCTGACCGGATTGGATACGCGCTTTATTGATGCACTGCCTACGGCTTTGGTCAAACCTTTCTCGGCCGGTGCCGCTCGTGCCTTGCTGATCGAAACCATGCAGCATCACGGCGTAGACAGTTTCCCGGCGCTGCTGGGGGCAACCGTGCAGGGCAGCACCGAGACTACCTTCTATGTGCTGGCGGTATATTTTGGCGCAGTCGGCATACAACGCGCCCGCCATGCGGTTTCCTGCGCCTTGATTGCCGATCTGGCCGGGGTACTGGCCTCGATTGCGGTCTGCTATTGGTTCTTTGGCTAAGGGTTCAGGGTTCAGCGTGAGGGTAAGACACTTCGCCCCAACAGACTCAGCCATGAATCACTGATCATTCCATGGACATGTAGCCTTACAAAACCCCGTAAAGAAAAACACCCCAAAACGGAATCGATATCCAATTTTGGGGTGTTTTTCTTTACGGGGTTTTGTCTATCAGGCAGCCTGTATAACGCCCTTATCCATCAGGTGATCGGCCAGGGCAATGTACTTTTCCAAGGACAAATCCGCTGGACGGCTGGTAGGTGCAATGTCCAGCGCTTCCCAGTCGATATGCGCCGCCCAGTCACCCAGACCACCCCGCAACATCTTGCGCTTTTGCGAGAAAGCCCGAGCCACAACCTGGCTGAACACACGTGCATCACGAGCCTGGGGACGATCTGCCGCCAAGGGCACCATACGCACGACGGCCGACACAACACGCGGTGGTGGGTTGAATGCCTCGGGGGGCACTTCAAACAGTTTGGTCATGCGGTAGCGTGCCTGCAGCATCACCGACAAACGACTGTAATCCGAAGAGCCGGGCTTGGCGACCATGCGGTCGATCACTTCCCGTTGCAGCATGAAATGCTGGTCCACCACAGCATCTGCGTAGTCCAGCAGATGAAACAGCAAAGGGCTGGAGATGTTGTAAGGCAGGTTACCGACAATACGCAAATCCGGGCCCAAAGCACCGAAGTCCACGCTCAAGGCATCAGCCTCAATGATTTCCAGCTTGCTGGGCGAATAATGATTGCGCAGGCGGGCTGCCAGATCACGGTCAATCTCGACCACACGCAAGCGCTCCAGCGCCTGCGTCAGCGGTCGGGTCAGGGCCGAGAGGCCCGGACCGATTTCCACCATATTATCGATAGGCCGAGGGCCAATCGCTCGGATGATCTGGTCGATGATGGCCTGATCTTCCAGAAAGTTCTGTCCAAAGCGCTTGCGCGCCTGATGCTGGGCCATACCTATCCTTAGCGACGGCGGGTGCTGGACTCGGGGTCCAAACGGTTATCAATATAAGCGCGGCCGCGCAGGCTGTTCAGCCAGTCTTCAAAAGCGGGCTCGGCACGCTGCTGGAACAGGGCCTGACGAGCCTGCATACGCTTGTACTCGCTTTCCATATTGCGGGTACGGCGCTCGATCACCTGAATCAGGTGCCAGCCAAACTGGGATTCGACAATCACACTATCGTTACCGGGTTGCAGCTTGTCCATGGCTTGCTCGAATGGAGGCACGGTTTCGCCCGGCGAGAGCCAGCCCAGATCACCACCTTGTGGTGCGCTGCTGTCTTCCGAGTAGCGCTTGGCCAGATCCTGGAAGGACTCGCCATTGCGCAGACGCACTTGCAACTGTTCGATACGCTGACGAGCCTGCTCGGAGGTCATGACTTTAGAGAGCTTGACCAGAATATGGCGGGCGTGAGTCTGGGTCACCATCATGGGGCCCGATTGAGCCGATGCCGCACTGGCCACAGGCGAGATATTGGCAGGCGCAGCACCGCCGCGCTCCAGCACCTTCAGAATATGGAAACCTTGACCACTACGGATCAGGTTGGAGACCTGACCGGGAGCCAGATTATGGACAGCTTGTGCAAACAGATCAGGCCAATCGGACAAGGAACGGGTTCCCATCACGCCGCCATTCAAGGCTTCCTGACCATCCGAATTGGAAGCGGCCAAACCGGCAAAGTCTGCACCCGAACGAGCTTGGGCCAACAGGCCTTCAGCCTTGGTGCGCAAACGAGCTTCTTCACTGGAATTAGCGCCTTCAGGCACACGCACCAGAATCTGCGCCAGGCTGACTGGTGCATTCTGGTTTTGTGTTGCCGATTGCCCCAGATTGCTCAAACCAGCACCACCTTGAGAGCGCAGGTAAATATCAATATCAGCATCCGTAATATTGATGCTGCTGTCGACCGCACGCATGCGCAGTTGATCCAGCAGGATTTCCTGCTTCAGATTAGTGCGGTACTGCTCCCAGCTGATACCGTTCTTTTCAATCTCGGCACGCAGCTGGGCTTCAGTCATATTGTTGCGCGAGGAAATCATGCGCACGCCTTCATCCACCTGCTGCGCACCGATCGAGATGCCCATGGCGCGAGCTTCTTGCTGCTCCAGGCGCTCATTGATCAGACGCTGCAGAACCTGCTTACGCAGCACGTCATGATCAGGAGCGGGAATTTTCTGTTGCTTTAGCTGCTCCAGCACCTGAGCGGCTTCCTGATCGACCTGACGCAGGGTAATCACCTCGTCATTGACCACAGCAGCGATACCATCCACAAACTGGGGACCAGCAGGTGCTGCTTTATGAGATGCAGCGGGCTTGGACTGCGCCTGAGCCATTTGGGCCGTGCCCAGACCCATTACGGCCATCATGGCCAATGACAGGGTACGGTTTTTCAAGCTGAAACGCATATTATTCATACCTCTCATGAATCATTTTTTCCTGTACGGGGTCCGAGACGGTTTCATAACCAATCACGCGATCACGCAGCATTTTGATAGGGTCGTTACCAATCCCGCCCAGACCGGAGAGCTCCAGCTGGAAGAACAGGGCCTTATTGGTTTCACTAGCCGAAACCGCATAGCGCTGCATCACCACACGAGCCGCCCAGCAACAGTCACCTTTGTACTCCAAGCCCATCACGGTTTGTGTTCCGCGGCTTTCCTGGATGGAGTAATCGTAACGTCCCACAGCATACAACTTGTTGGTCAAGGGCCATTGGCCTGTCATGGAAACGTATTCTTTGCCTCGGTGATCATCCTCGGGCGGCGTGAAGGTGGGTTCCACAACCTGACGGGGGTCACGTTCATAACGATAGTTCACACCCAGTGTTGCCAGGCGTTTAGGACGCCAACGAATACCGGAGGCCAGACGATTGCGGCGCTTTTCATCCGGATTGAATTGCGCATCGAAATTGACCGAGAACGTATTGGTCAGGGCTGCACTGGCGCCGACCAAATAGTCCGAACGGGTGCTGGTACGGGCTTGTTCGTCGCTTAGCGTGACAGTTTGCTTATCGAAGTACAAGCGCTGAGCAGCCTGCAGAACCAGACGCTCGTAGCCGGTGTCGGCATCCAGCCAGCGGGAAGTCAGGCCCACGGTAACCTGGTTCGCATTGGAAATACGGTCCCAGCCACCGGAGAAAATGTTTTCGCTAAAGGCCTGGGCAAAGTTGAAACTGGCCAGACTGGTGTCAAACAGGGGCAAAGACGACTGGTCCCGATAGGGCACGTACAGATAGTAAACACGTGGCTCCAGCGTCTGGATGGAGTCATTGCCAAACAAAGTCGTTTCGCGCTCGAAAGTCATGCCGGTATCCAGGGACAGGATAGGCAAAACGCGACTTTGCGTACGGGAACGACCGGCATATCTGGCATCCATCACTGGATCACCCGCATACCAGTCCATCTGGTACTGGCTCATGTGCAACCCTGCTTTAGGTGTGACGTACCAGCCCGGACGAATGATGGGATAAGCCACCGTGGTATACGACGAGAAACGCGTGCCATCCGGAGCCTGACGCGTATAACGCATCTTGTCGAATGTATCCAGATTACCGCTGTAAAACGGCATGCGGAAACGAGTGGCGTAGTTATCGCTGACTACATCAAAGCCGCCCCAGTTATAGCGCGAGGCACCCAGATACCACTCAGGCAACTTGTCGTACTGTGGCTGACGATATCCGGCGCTGGCATCCTGCAAAGTCTGATAGCGAGTCGCGCTGACAGAGGCACGGAAATACTTGGAACCGCCCCATCCAAGGCTGACGGTGCTGGCCAGATCCTGAATGGTGGAATCGTTTAATCCAAAGCTGCTGAAGTCACGGAAGTAATCGTCATCTGATGCTCGACGGATATCCGCATTCAAGTAGAAGCTGGCAGGCAGGCTCTGGCGATATTGCCCCATGAACAGCCAACGCTTGTAGCCCAGTTCCTTGTCATCAGGCAGGTAATTACCGGTCAGTTCTCCGGAGAAGCTGTCACCCAGATAACGGAACTCACCACCCAGCATGGCACCGCGCTTGCCCATGAAGCGTGGCGTCAGGGTGGCATCGTAATTGGGGGCCAGGTTCAGGTAGTACGGCACGCTCAGGTCTATACCACCACGCGTCGTCATGCCGTAAGTAGGCAAAAGGAAACCCGACTTGCGCTCTTTGCGCAGCGGGAAGGTCAAGTAGGGGGAATACAACAGGGGCACGCCCTTGAAGTACAGGACGCCATTACGCGCCACCCCTTCGTTTTCCTTGGAATACAGATCAACCTTGGGCGACTGGATATACCAGGCAGGTTCAGGACACGGGCAGCCCGAGTAATTCACATCGGACAGGCGCATATGATTGGAGCTGAAAATATCAGCCTGCGTCGCTGTACCGCTGCCGCCGGTAGCCCCCAGCCAGAACTCCGGGGACGACATGCGCCCCGTATCCGCGTCCAGGTTGTAATCAAACTCCGGGCTGCGCACCAAGGCGCCATCACGCATGATCAGGCCGTTGCCACGCACTTCCACCTGGCCGGTTTTTTCCTGATAGTCGATCCGGTCGCCTTTGACGACGGAATCAATGCGCCGAACCTGGGCACCGCCTTCCAGGCGCAGGGTGCCGTCTTCCAGTGTTTTCATCTGGTCGCCTATCAGATAGACGGCCATATCCTCTTCCTGGAGCTTGCGCACTTGCAAACCGGGGGACGTCTTTAAAGACGGACGCACGGACGACTGAGCCTGGGCGACCCCCATGCCTGTCATCATCAACACGATATACCACGCCGCAACTCGCACTAAGACTGCGCCTCCAGTTGTGTCCTGCATTTATGTCCTGCATTTGTTCCACCAGAGACGAAAAACCCTGGCGACCCGGTATTATAGTTAAGCCTGCCGTTTAGCGGCACTGCTAAACACTAATCCGTTACGATCTTCTGCTTCCCTTTATTTATGTCTGCTTCTATTTCTGCCGCTACCGACCCTCGTTTGCAGCAAGCGATCACCTGGCTGAACACCCTGAAGTCCCGTTTTGGACTGGATCTGGACAGCCTGCAAGCGGCCTCCAGCGACGCCAGCTTTCGCCGTTACTTCCGCCTGCAAGCCCAGGACCGCACTGTCGTTTTGATGGATGCGCCCCCGGCCACTGAAGACTGCAAGCCCTTTGTGCACGTGACCGAACTGCTGGCACCGACTGGCATCCATGTACCCGAAATCCTGGCCGCAGACACCGAACAGGGCTTCTTGCTGCTCAGCGATCTGGGTCAGGATAATTTCCAGACTGCGTTGAAAAACCCCATGCCGCAAAGCGAGCTGGACAAACTGTACCGCAGTACGCTGCTGACCTTGGTGAAATTGCAACAAGCCGACACGACGGGTTTGCCTCCATACAACGAACAGCGCCTGCTGGAAGAGCTGCAAGTGTTCCCCGAGTGGTACATCCAAAAGCATCGCCAGTTCGAGCTGAGCGAAAAAGATCAGGACATGTTGCGCAAAACCTTTGCCGAGCTGGTTCAGGTCAATGTGCAAAGCGCTACTGTACTCGTGCATCGGGATTTCCACAGCCCTAATTTGATGATGCCCCTGCCCGGCCAGAGCGAGCCCGGCGTTATCGACTATCAGGACGCCCTGGCAGGCCCCATCACTTACGACATTGCCTCCCTGGTCATGGACGCACGCGTTACCTGGACCGAAGAGCAGCAACTGGACTGGGCGATCCGCTACTGGCAAGCCGCCATGGAAGCGGGACTGGATGTGCCGGCCGACTTTGCCGTGTTCCACCAGCAGTACGAATGGATGGGCCTGCAACGCAATCTGCGCATTCTGGGTGTGTTTGCCCGCCTTTCCCTGCGTGATGGCAAACATCATTATCTGGACCACATGCCCCGCCTGCTGGGCTACGTACACCAGGTGGCCAGCCGCTACGAGTGCTTCAACGGCTTGCTGCGCCTCCTGAATCGCCTGGAAGGTCGTCAAACTGTTTTGGGCATGACGGTCTGATGCGCGCCATGATTCTGGCGGCCGGTCGAGGCGAGCGCATGCGCCCCTTGACTGACTCCTGCCCCAAACCCCTGATTCCGGCAGGCGGCCAGCCACTTATCGTCTGGCATTTGCGCGCCCTGGCCAAAGCAGGCTTTCAAGAAGTCATCATCAACCACGCATGGTTGGGGGAACAGATTGAATCCACGCTGGGTGACGGCAGTCAATGGGGCCTGCGCCTGAGCTACTCGCCAGAATCATCGGCCCTGGAAACTGCCGGTGGCATTGCCAAGGCGCTGGATTTTTTCCAGGACCAGCCCTTCCTGTTGATGAATGGCGATATCTGGTCCGACTGGGATCCTGCCCTGGCCTTCGCCATGGCCGAACGTCTGCAGGCAGGCCCGGAGCAGGCCTGGTTGATCCTGACTCCCAACCCGCCCCACCATCCCGAAGGCGACTTTGGCATGCAAGACGGGCAATTGCACCTGTGCGCCAAAACCCTGGCGGGTGCCCGTAGTGCCACCTTGAGCGGCATCGGGGTCTACAAGCCCGAACTCTTTGCCCATCTGCCCAAGGATCAGCCCGCCAAAGCGGCCCCGCTGCTGCATGCCGCCATCGAGCGCCGACAGCTGCTGGGCAGCCTGCATCAGGGCTTCTGGATGGATGTGGGTACCCCGGAACGATTAGCCCAGTTAAACCAACACTTGGAATCGTTAGCACCCTCACAGTAAACTGATATTTTCCCGGCTAGCTGGCAGACGTTTCCAAGCACAACAAAGGGCAACAAAGCCAGCTATCCCGCCTCCGTAGCCCCAATGACGTCTATGCTAATGGGTTTTGTAATCGGGACTTAATTTGCCTTAAGTCCCTTGTCTGACAGGAACGTCTGTTCTCATGCTTGGTTCCTCCAAACGCACCGTATTCAAACCCACCGCCTACGGCTCCAGCCGTCGAAAACGCCGTATTCCACGCTGGTTTGTCCTGCTTTTGACAGGTATTGCCCTAGGTGCCGGTGGCCTGCTGTTCTTGCAAAAAAGTTATGGCCCTACGCGCCTGACCGTAGAACAGTCGGAACAACTGCACTATGACTTGAACAGCGCCAATGCTGACAAGCAGCGCCTGCAAGCTCAGTTGAGCCAGACCAGCCGCGACCTGGAAGACGTCAGCCAGAAAGAAGACAAGCTGGGCAAACAGACCGGCGATCTGCAGGCCATGGTCACCAAGCTGGAAAAGGACATCGCGCTGTTTGCCGATGCCATGCCACCTGACCCACGCGGCACCTCTCCTGGTATCCGCGCCGCCGAGTTCTCGATTGCAGACGGCCAGCTGAATCACTTTGTGCTGCTGATGCAGGACAAGGGCAAAGAAGCCGAATTCACCGGCACCATGGAATTTGTTGCCGCCGGCCGTTACAGCAATGGCCGCAGCGGAAGTGTGGACCTGCCCAGTCAGCCCGTCAGCGTAGGCCGGTACGCCTACATCAATGGCTCCGCAGAACTGCCTGCAGGCTTTACGCCCCGTCAGGTCACGATCCGCATCAAGCCGGATGGCGCAAACCGCGTCGTTGCCACACGCACTATCTTCGTCACGCCTTCCCGATAAGAGCCAGCCTGTCACGCACAGGCTGGCAGTCACAAGAAAGCCCTTCAGGCCCTGGCTTCCTCGCCAGAATCCTGAAGGGCTTTTTTCTATCCTGCGATCCAGCCAGCTTCTTAAGCCACGTGCTGCAAAAAGTCTTTCAAACGTTGGCTAGGTGGATTGCCAAGCAGCTCGGCTGGCGGACCATCATGTGCCACCCTGCCCTGATCAATAAAGATCAGACGGCTGCCCACCCGACGCGCAAAGTCCATCTCGTGCGTCACCACCACCATGGTCATGCCCTCTTCTGCCAGCAACTGCATGACCTTGAGCACTTCCTGACGCAACTCCGGATCCAGCGCCGAGGTAGGCTCATCAAACAGCATCAGCTTGGGCTTGATCGCCAAGGCCCGCGCAATGGCAACCCGCTGCTGCTGCCCACCGGACAGCTCGTTAGGATAATGATTCATGCGCTCGGCCAGACCGACCTTGGCCAGCAGCTCCGTCGCTTCCTGACGCGCCTGAGAACGGCTGATGCCACGCGTATGCACAGGTCCGAACATGACGTTTTCCAGAGCGCTCATCTGCGGAAACAGATTGAACTGCTGAAACACCATGCCCGCTTCCCGACGCAAGTCGCGCACCTGAGCGGGCGTGCCATTGACGCTCAAACCATTGACCACAATATCGCCAGCCTGAATGTCTTCCAGCTTGTTGATGCAGCGCAGGAAGGTGGATTTCCCCGACCCGGATGGGCCCACCACCACAACCACTTCGCCTTTCTCAATATTCAGACTGATATCGTCGAGCACGATATTGTCGCCAAAGCTCTTCGTTACCTTCTTGAACTCGACAATACTCATACAATCCTCATGCGGTGTTCAATAAACTTCAGAGTCAAGGCAATCAGGCTGGTCAGGATCAGATAGATCACCGCCACCGCTCCCCAAATCTCCACCGAACGAAAGTTATTCGCAATAATTTCCTGGCCCTGACGGGTCAGCTCGGCAACCCCAATCACAATAAACAGCGAAGAATCCTTCAAGCTGATAATGCACTGGTTGCCCATGGCCGGAATCATGCGGCGAAACGCCACCGGGCCAATAATGTGGCGCAAAATCTTGTGAAATGGCAGGCCCATGGCCTCTCCGGCTTCTTTCAGGCCCTTGGGCACGGACTGCAAGGCACCGCGCACAATCTCGGAAATATAGGCTCCGGAGTTGATCATCAAGGTGAAGATCGCTGCGGTCAGCCCGTCAATGCGAATACTGGCCAGCATGGGCAGCGCAAAGTAGATGAACATCACCTGCACCACGATAGGCGTGCCGCGTATGAACAGCACGTAGAGCTGGCACAGGAAAGAGAGCACGTACAGCAGGTAGCGCCTGAAAAAACCCAGCAGCGACAGAACAATCAGCGCCTGTATGGAGCTCCAGATCCAGGCTGGCACAAAGCTCAGCCAGTTGTTCATCAGCCAGGACAGGCCCTTGAGCATAAAGCCCAGTGCGAACACGCCCAGCACGAACAAGGCAGCTCGGCGCCAGGTGACCGGTACCCGAATGTAGGTGGTAATCACCCCCGTCAGAAAACCCAATATCGCGCCACCCACCAAACCCAACAGGGTAATGAGCAGCGTCATTTTTGTACCTTCCAGAAGGCTGGGTAAAGCCCCCCAGATAGCGTCCCATTCAAAAGTCACAGTGCTACCTTTGTCTTTGAATAAACGCCCACAACAGAGCGTCAAAAAATAAAAGCGGTGATCCCGTTACGACACGCGATCACCGCTTGGCATGCGCTTGGCTTTACGCCTGTTTATTCAGGCTGCTTGCCAAACCATTTCTGGTAGATTTTGTCGTACGTACCATCAGCACGAATGTCTTTCAAAGCCTGGTTCACGACAGGTACCAGTTCGCTGTCCTTGGGGAAGGCAATGCCGTAGAAGTCACCGCTTTTCACGGCGCCAGTCACCTTCACACGGTCCTTGCCGCCAGTCTGGGCGTAGTACTGCACGTTAGGCGTATCGTGCACCACCGCGTCCACACGGCCAGTTGCCAGCTCCAGGAAGGCATTGTCGATATTGGGGAACAGCTTGAGCTTGGCGGTAGGCACCGAGCGCTGCATGAAGTCCACCGTGGCGGTACCAATTTTCACAGCCACAGTCTTGCCTTCCAGATCGGAGGCGGTCTTGATAGCGGAGTTATCGGTGTTGACCAGAATGGCCAGACCGCTCTCGTAGTAAGGATCGGAGAAATCAATCACTTGCTTGCGGTCATCACGAATGGTGATCCCGGCTAGCGCGGCGTCCAGATTGCGAGTTTGCAGGCCTGGAATAATGCCGTTGAAGTCCATGGGCTGGAAACGGTAATTCAGATTGGCCTTCTTGGCGACGGCATCCCACAGATCGATATCAAAGCCGGTGTATTTACCGTTTTGCTTGAACTCAAAAGGCACAAACGCCGTATCGGTTGCGACCACCAGTTCTTTGCCTTGTTGTGCCAAAGCCTGCCCAGCGGGCAATGCCAAAGCCAAGGCCAGACCGGCCATCAGGGTTTTCATTTTCTTATTGAACATCCGTTACTCCTCTGTAGGGACTGACCCAAAACCAGCCAGTTCGATGTTTTACCCAAGTCAGCGCAGGCTCATGACCTGCCCCAGCGTTGATCTATCCTACCCGAAGCACGCCAACTCTTTGTATTTAATAGTTTTAAAAAAAGAAAAACCTCGGGAAATCCCGAGGTTTTTCATACAGCGAGTCCTGTCAAAACTCAAATTCAGAACGCCGGAACGATAGAACCCTTGTACTTGTCAGCGATGAATTTCTTCACGTCTTCGCTATGCAGAGCCTGGATCAGTTTGGCCACACGTGGGTCGTCCTTGGACTTGGCAGCCACAGCGATCAAGTTGGCGTAAGGTGAGTCTGCACCTTCAATAGCCAAAGCATCCTTGGTGGGGTTCAGACCGGCTTCCAGCGCGTAGTTGGTGTTGATCAGGGCGATATCCACGTCAGCCAGCACGCGCGGCAGCGTAGCAGCTTCCAGTTCCTTGAACTTGAGCTTCTTGGGGTTCTGGTCCACATCACGCGAGGTTGCCAGGATGTTGGAAGGATCTTTCAAAGTCAGAACACCGGCTTTTTGCAGCAGCAGCAAGGCACGGGCACCGTTGGAGGGATCGTTGGGGATCGCCACCAGTGCGCCTTCTTTCAGCTCGTCCAGGCTCTTGATCTTGGTGGAGTAGGCACCAAAGGGCTCAACGTGAACCACGGCCACCGACACCAGATCGGTTTTGTGTTCTTTGTTGAAGGTATCCAGGTAAGGTTTGTGCTGGAAGAAGTTGGCATCGATGTGGCCGTCAGCAACTTGCTGGTTGGGCTGCACGTAATCGGTGAACACCTTGATATCCAGGTTCACGCCTTCCTTGGCCAAAGCAGGCTTCACAAACTCCAGCAGCTCGGCGTGCGGCACGGGGGTAGCAGCAACCGACAGGGTCTCGGCGGCTTGGGCCACGCTGGCCAGCAGAGCCGACACGGACAAGGCCAGAACGGGAACAAATTTCTTCAAAGACATGAGCGACTCCAGTTTCAGAAAGGCAAGACTATGACGATAGCTGCCAGGACTTATTTTCGGCTCAAGCGAGCCACCATGGCGTCTCCAAACACCTGCAGGAGTTGCACCAGCACCACCAGGATAGTCACGGTAACCACCATGACATCCGTTTGATATCGTTGATAACCAAAGCGCAGGGCCAGGTCACCCAGACCACCGCCGCCGATCACACCGGACATGGCCGAATACCCCACCAGCGCAATCGCGGTCACAATCAGGGCCGCCACAATGCCAGTGGTCGCTTCGGGCAATAAAGCCAGCAAAACGGTCTGACGGGAGTTGGCCCCCATGGCACGGCAGGCCTCATTCACACCGGGATCCAGTTCACGCAGGACGTTTTCCACCAAGCGGGCAAAAAACGGCGCGGCACTCAAGACCAAAGGCGGAATAGCACCCTGCACGCCCAAAGACGTACCGGCCAGAATGCGCGTCAAAGGAATAATGACGATCAGGAGAATCAGGAACGGCACGGACCGCAAAATGTTCACGATCAGGGACAGGGTCTGGTAGATCCAGGCATTGTCCAGCATCTGCTTACGGCTGGTCAGAAACAGCAGCACGCCTAATGGCAAACCAATAATTGCGGTAAAGGCCAGCGAGATACCCGTCATCAATAAGGTATCAATCGTGGCTTCACCAATCAGCGCCCAATCCAGGTTGCTAAAGTTCATGGTCGCAATACCTCAAATTGGACATTCAATTCAGTCAGCAAGGCATCCAGCCCTGCTTTAGCCTGCGCATCGCCTTCCACGGCCACGACCAGTTGTCCGTAAGGTTCGGTTTTGATGCGACCAATGGCGCCCTGCAAAATGCTGACATTCAAACCCAGCTGGCTGGTAATACGGCTGATCAAAGGCTCTGTCGTTGCCACACCGCGCACACTCAGGCGCATGACGCTACCCGGTACGCCATCAGCCAAGGCATGCCAGTCGTCAGCGTTCACGCCGCTTTCGCTGAGCAAGGACTGCGTGGTGGGATGATGTGGATGCAGAAACACATCCAGCACTTCGCCACACTCCACAATCTTGCCGGCATCAATCACGGCAACCCGATCACAGACGGAACGAATCACGTCCATGCCGTGGGTAATCAGGACAATCGTCAGCCCCAGTTCCTGATTGATCTCGCGCAGCAAACGCAGGATCGACTGGGTAGTTTCCGGGTCCAGCGCCGAGGTGGCTTCGTCGCACAGCAAAAGCTGTGGCCGATTGGCCAGAGCACGGGCAATCCCGACGCGCTGCTGCTGCCCGCCCGATAACTGGCGGGGATACTTGTTGGCATGGTCCTTCAAGCCCACCAGCTCCAGCACTTCCAGAGCGCGAGCGTGACGTTGGGCGCGATCTACCCCTGCCAGACGCAGAGGAAAACAGACATTATCCAGAACCGTGCGGGAATGGAGCAGATTGAAATGCTGGAACACCATGCCCACGCCTTGTCGGAACGCGCGCAACTGCGCACCCGAAAAACGTGTGATGTCCTGATCCTGTACCCAGACCTGGCCTGAACTAGGTTGCTCAAGCAGATTGAGCATGCGGATCAGCGTACTTTTCCCAGCACCCGAGCGACCAATAATACCGAAGACCTCTCCTTGGTGAATCTGCAAGGAAACGTCGTTCAAAGCATGAACGGTCTTGCCTGCCAGGGAATAGGTTTTTGAGATGTGTTCAAGACGAATCAAAATGAACTCAGCCTAGTTAGTCAGTCGAGTTATAAAAGCCTGAGCTGTAAGCGAAATTTACCATAAAGCAAATTTGACTATGACCAGATAGATATAACCCATGGAAATATTGGAACCATACTGAGGGCTGCACTGTATAGCAAGATTTCCGACCGGCCAATGCGCGGATGTGACCTTGGCTGTGCAAGGCAAGCGCCCAAAGAAAAAGGCCGCTAAGAGCGGCCTTGTTTCTACGTTTCAGTTTAGTGGTGGGTCGTGCGCGACTCGAACGCGCGACCAACGGATTAAAAGTCCGCTGCTCTACCGACTGAGCTAACGACCCCCGACTGAAAGATGAAATTATGGCCTGATTCGAAGGAGCCGTCAAGCCCTAAATGCCAAATAATCAGGAAAAAGGCGTTTTTCTTTCAAAACGCTGAAAACAGGGCCTTCCCAAGGCCCTAGCCAAGCACTTTTTCCTGTTTCAGAAACAAAATCTGAACATCTGCCCAAGTGCATTGACTGCTGAAAATAGAAAATGCCTCCCGATACTGGGGTCAGACCCCAATGCCGGGAGGCATTCAAAGACGATCAGGCTCGTCTAGCGCTTAACGGGCACGAGAAATACGAACCTCGGCACCGCGGCGTTTGACCTCCAGCCCTTCGGACGGCAGGATCTTCAATCCTTCCAGACCCTTGATGTAGCTGGAACCCTGCATCTGCATGACGCGAATCTTGTTGCGCATCACCACCGGGCTGTGCTCGGGCATGCCAAACATCCAGACCTCGTCCAGCAAACGGGCCGAGTTGAACTCGGATGTGTGCTTGACCACCGGTCCCAGACACAGCATGTGACCTTCGCGGCCAAAGACCGGCAAGCGATCCAGACCCACGGTCATTGTCAGGGTCGTGCCACCTTCGTAGCGCCAACCGGTGCTCAGATCCCACCAGGCGTCGCCTTCAGGCAGATAAACCTCGATTTCCTGGCCGGGCTGCAAGACAGGGGCCACCAGCAAAGCGGGACCCAACAGATATTGGGTATCCCACAAGCGAGCCTGAGCATCTGCCGGGAAGCTTTGAGCCATGGAGCGCTGTACAGGCAAGCCCGTACGCACGGCGTCTTCAATAATGCCCAGAACATAAGGCACCAGTCGGAAACGCCACTCCAGCCAATGAGCAACCTGGGCCTGCGTTTCTTCGTCAAACGCATCAGGACGCAAGGCAGGAATACCTTGCAGGCTGAAATTTGCCGAGAAAACCGACATGGCCAGCCAACGCAGGTACAGCTCTGGCGTCATTTCGCTGGTCGATGCGGCTGCATTGCCCCAGCCATGAATCTGGATAGGCACGCCGCTATTACCGGTAGCCAGAGCCGACTTCAGGGACTCGGTCAGACCTGCCCAGGTGTTTTCCACCTGCGGGCCCAACTGCCAGGCAAAGCGCTGGGAAGATGGACTCAGGTCGCGGCTGGCAACCACGCCTTCTTGTGGGGTCTTGTGACCGGCAACAGCGTCAAACAAGGCTTGACGTGCCAGCACAGGGTAAATCGCACGCAACAAGGCGCCAGATTCGCCACCACGACTGGTGATGGCATCAGGAATATCAAAACGGGCATTGCACAGCACGGCACCCAGACCATCATCGACCATCTGACGCTGGCGCTCGGTCCACATGCGGAATACATCCTTGTGGGTCAGGTCCAGCAAGCCGTAGTCGCGACCACCGCTCAACTCGTCGCCGGGGAAGACATAGGCGCAGCCGTCGTCATCATTGATGAGCAGCCAACCGCGATCTTCCCACTCTTCAAACAGGCTGGTGCCAGCCAGTACGCAAGGACGAGTCCAGGCGGCCAGCTGCAACTGATCATTCTGCAAGGCGGAGAAAGCGTCACGGGGGTCAGCCATGCGGGCGGCATCCCACTCCAGCGTAGGCTTGTCCTGCTGAAAATCGTAAGGCTCGGGTGGCGGCAAGACGGCCACATCCAGCGCAATACCCTGCTCGCGGCACTGATTGGCCAGCTCACGCAAGGACGTCACGTCCTGCGCTTGAGCGCCATCCAGCCACAAGCCCATGGGCGTAACACCGGGTTGACCAGCACGGCCCGTCAAGGCGGAGTACTGGTTGATGATCTCGCTGGGATCCCCCAGGAACAGGAAGAAATCCAGTTCGGCAGCGTGTACGCGAGCGCGGTACGCATCCAGGTCTTGCTGACCCAGATCGTGTTCCACCCGCTCGAAGGTATTGATGTACAAGCCCCAGCCCTGGGTGCTCCAGAGCAAAGGCAGGCTGCGATCGTCCGGACGATCGGTATCGACTGTTTCCTCGCGGCGGTCCAGCTCGCCCAGGGTTTCGCCCAAACCATACAGGGCGTCTTCCTCGGCCAGGGCCAGATCCAGCTGCCAGCAGCTGTTGGGCTCTTGCTCCAGCGTCAAAGGTTGCGCTGCGCTGCTCAAGAGCAGTTGATCGCCGCGCCGGACCTCGAAGCGCCAAGGATTGGATTGAATATGCAAGGCGATTTCGCCCTGCTCAATCCGCCAGCCGGAATCGGCTGTTTCCAGTTGAAATTCGCTGACCGCCTCGTGGCGGGCCAGCAGCATATCGCCCAAAGCTTTGGCACGGGTACTGAGCTTTTCGTTATCGAGCCGGGCAAGCGGCATACAGCGGAAACGAAAAACACCCGGCGCATGAGCTTCGATGCGCAGCGCAAAATCGGTTTCGACAAAAGCGAAATCGGCCTGGGCCGGTTTCGTCGTCAACAAACTCAGATGATTAAACAATTGTGTCACGTCGTCAGAGTGGAGCGAACGGCACGATGCTGATCGCAGGGTCACGCTCAAGATTACTTAACAAGGCCACTATTTTGACGTATTTGCGCTACAAAGGAAAATGTTGCTTCAAATTTCGCCGAAATAATTCGAAAAACGGGCCTTAGCGGGGTATTAAGGCTTGCTCCAAACGCCGCTCCAAAGGAATGGGTTCCTCCAGACAATAAGCGGCAAACAAACTGGCTGCCAGCAGGCTCCAACTCAAACCACGTGAGCCGTAAGCCGCAGCCATAAACAAACCGGGCTGGCCCGGCACAAAACCCATCACGGGCAAATGATCACTCAAGGCACAACGCCAACCGGCCCAACCTTGCTCGGGTGTTGCCACCTCCACAGCGGGATTGGCCAGCATGGCAGAAACTTTTTCTATATTTTGCTGATTACCCTGGCGGCTGACCTGGGCAGATTCACCAAAACGCTCGTAGGTGCTACCGATGACTTGCCCCTGCGGGTCTACAGGCAGGATATAGCCCTGACCGCTTAAAGTCACTTCACCACGAGTCAAAGCGTACTCGGCAGACAAGTACGTCACCTGCCCGGCCAGACGCTGCATCGCTGCCAGCCGCGGCATGGGATGCTGGGCCAGGAGCTCGTCAGGCAGCAGGTTCAGGCTTTCGGCTGCCGCGGCGATCACCACACGATTGCTGCTTTCCAGGCACTCTCCCCGCTGATTGCAGACATCCCACAAACCCGGCTCCTGGCCGGCTTGCAGGGACACGTGTTCTGGCAGGCATCGAATCAAGGGGTGATCCAGCAGATAGGCGACCAATGCACCGGGGTCCACCACCATGCCTTGCGGGAAATACAGGCCGCCGCCTTGCAGCGGCACCCCGGCCAGGGCCGAGCCCTGCTCGCGATCCAGCCACTGCACCCAATCCTGGTCCAAAGCCAAACGCTCCAGCGCCTGCTGAATCTCGGCATCACTATTGCCCGCCTGACCAAAGACCAACGTCCCGACCCGACGCGGGCGGGCCGCTTCCGGCAAGGCTTTCCAGCCCTGCCAGGCATGCAGAACAGCGTTGCGGCTCAAACGGGCCAAGGGGGCATCATCCAGAGCAAATATCGGAGAGATGGCAGCCAGACGGTGACCTTGATGCGTGGCATCCAGGCCCTTGCTCAGTGCCGGATCACAGACCAGCACAGGCACACCTTTGCGAGCCAACTCCCAGGCACAGGCCGCCCCCGCCAGACCAGCACCGATCACCACTGCCCGCCCTTGTTGCGGCGGCAAGCTGCTGCGGCGTCCCAGATGGGAGCGCAAGCGAGCGCGAATAGTGCACCACTTGCCCCCAGCACCGGGGACTTTTTCCACCTCAAAACCGACCGAGGCCAGATCCCGACGAACCTGCCCGGCACAGCACCAGGAAGCCGCAGTTGCCCCCGGCGCAGCCAGACGCACCAGTTGCCCCAAGACCGAACGCGACCACATGGAGGGATTGCCGCGAGGTGCAAAGCCATCCAGATAAAAGGCGTCCGCATGACATTGCAGCTCGCGCATCATGGTTTCGGCTTGCCCAAAGGCCAAGGTCAGCGTGACTCGCCCCTCGTCCAGCTCCAGCCTGTGTATGCCCGGCACCAGCGTGGGCCAGGCTGCCAGCAACTCCTGAGCTTGGGGCTGCAACTCCTCGGGCAAGCGGGCGTACAGAATCGCCAGATCTGCCTGACGAAAAGGATGGGCTTCTACCGAGACAAAATGCAGCCGCTGGCTGCGCTCCGGGTCCTGACGCCAGGCCTGCCAGGTCGCCAGAAAACTGGCTCCCAGCCCAAAGCCGGTCTCACAAATCGTGAATTGCGATCGCCCCCGCCAGCGCTCGGGCAGACCATTACCTTGCAGAAACACCCGGCGAGCCTGCCCCAAGGGGCCGTCTGCCGGATGATAGCTATCCTGATACACCGCGCTGACCGGAACGCCGTGTTCATTGAATTCCAGAACGGCCGGGACCAGAGGCTCAAACGCAGAGGCAGCCATTAATTTTCCTGCCCATAACAACACTTACACACGCTCAAACCCCTTAAACTGGCCTTAATCAAACTGACACCAACAAACACGTACAATCAAAAGTCGTCGTTTCAGACTTTTCATTTTTAAAACCGGATTGCCATGCCATTGTCACGTTTACCGCTCAGCGCCTGCCTGGACGCTGCTGTTACCGCAGCCCATGCCGCCGCCGCTATTTTACAAGCCTATGCGTCGGACCGTAGCTCTCTGGTGATCAGCAACAAAATGCACAACGATCTGGTGTCGCAAGCCGATCACGAAGCCGAGCAGGCCTGCATCAGTGTGTTGATGGAGCGCACCCCGGACATTGATATCGTGGCCGAGGAAAGCGGCGGCGTGAATACAGGCCGTCCCACCTGGTACATCGACCCGCTGGATGGCACCACCAACTTCCTGCACGGCATCCCTCACTATGCCGTCTCAGTCGCCTTGATCGCTCCAGCTGGTACACAGATGGATAACGGCGTTCTGGCCCAGGACACCCCGGTCATTGCCGTGGTCTACGACCCCAATCGCGAAGAGCTGTTTACAGCCATGTACGGTGTGGGCGCTTGGTTGAATGGCAGCCGTATCCAGTCCTCCTCCTCGAAAAAGCTGGCGGATTCGGTTTTGGCCACCGGCTTTCCATTCCGCGACTTCTCTTTTTCCGACCAATACATGCCCAGCCTGAACGCCGCCATTACAGGCAGCCGTGGCGTGCGCCGCATGGGTGCTGCGGCACTGGATCTGGCCTGGGTAGCTTGCGGTCGTTACGACGGTTACTGGGAAATGGGCCTGGCTCCTTGGGACGTAGCCGCTGGCACCTTGCTGGTGCGTGAAGCCAAGGGCGTGTGCCAGGACTTGTATCAGGAAGAGCCCTGGCCTGTCAGTGGTCACGTCTATGCAGGCAATGCTCACATTGCCGATGAACTGCTGGGCATGGTGCGTCCTTCGCTGACACAGCGTCCGACCAAGCCCAAGCCTTAACGCCTTATCCGGGGCTAGTGGTCGGACTTCCTGGTCCGATCTTCATCGCCCGATAAAAAAGCGAGCCGTTTTAAATGGCTCGCTTTTTTTATGCAGGTTTTATGCAGATCGGGTTGCAGGCCAGGTTTGGCGATTTGCTGAACAATCGCCCCTCCTTGAACCCACCCAATCAAGCCTGCGCTTTAGGCTTGGCTTCCTCGTCTCGCAGGACTCGGCGCAAGATCTTGCCCACATTGCTCTTGGGCAGTTCATCCCGGAACTCAATAATGCGCGGCCGCTTGTACGCCGTCAGGCGCTCTTTGCACCACTGCTTGATATCAGCCTCTGTCAACGACGGATTACGCTTCACCACAAACAGCTTGATGCTTTCACCGCTGTGCTCGCTGGGCACGCCCACCGCCGCCACTTCCAGCACATCAGGGTGAGCTGCGACCACGTCTTCAATTTCGTTCGGATAGACGTTGAAGCCCGACACCAGAATCATGTCTTTCTTGCGATCCACCAGGCGAATTCGCCCCTGCTGATCCATGACACCAATATCGCCCGTCTTCAGGAAACCATTGGGCGTAAAGACATTGGCGGTTTCCTCTGGCTGGTTCCAGTAAGCCGACATGACCTGTGGCCCTTTAACGGCCAGCTCGCCCTGTTCACCCATGGCAACGGGTTGGCCTTGCTCATCCAGCAAGAGCACATCGGTAGAGGGCAAAGGAAAGCCAATCGTGCCGCTGTACTCGCGTGAGTCCGTCGAGTTCACCGCCACCACCGGCGAGGTTTCCGACAGGCCATAGCCCTCGATCAAAGGGCAGCCCGTCACGGCCAGCCAACGCTCGGCCACGGCTTTTTGCAAAGCGGCGCCACCCGCCAGACACAGCTTGAGCTGCGCAAAAGGCAAGGTACGGAATTTTTCGTGATTCGCCAGCGCATTGAACAAGGTATTCACCGCCGGAACGACTTCAGGCGGATTGCGTTTCCAGGCCTTGTAAACCGAATTGAGATCGCGCGGATTCATCACCAGCACCATATGCATGCCGGCATACATGGCGAACAGGCCGCAAACCGTCAGCGCAAAGATGTGATACAGCGGCAAGGCCACCATCATGGTGTAGGCCGGGCCTTTGAAGTCACCCAAAGCAGGAAAGCCCACGGCTTCCACTTGCAGGACATTGGCCATCAGATTGCGCTGGCTCAGCATGGCGCCTTTAGGGCGACCCGTTGTGCCGCCTGTGTATTGCAACAGCGCCAGATCATCGGGTTTGGCGGGCAGGCGATTCAGGCTTAACTTGCTGCCCTGCTCCAGCACGGTCTCCAGGCTACGCGAACCGGGCAAGGAATAAGACGGCACCATGCGTTTCAAATAACGCACGGCAAAATTCACCACGCTGCCCTTGAAGCCCATCAGGTCACCGACGGTACTCAAGACCACATGAGGGGGCTTCACATTGGCTGGAACCTGCTGCAGCACATGCGCAAAGGTTTCCAGAATCACAATGACCTGGGCCTGGCTATCGGCCAGCTGAAACTCCAGTTCACGTTCGGTGTACTGGGGGTTGGTGTTGACACCCACCATGCCCGCTCGCATCGTGCCCAGCAGGCAAATCAGGAAGGGCAAACCATTGGGCAGCATCAGCATCACACGGCTGCCACGCTCCAGACCCTGTGCCTGCAGCCAGGCCGCAAAGGCATCCGCGCTGCGGTCCAGATGTTCATAGGAAATGTCATGCCCCATAAAGGTCAGCGCGGTCCTGTCCTTATGCTTTTTCATGGCGGCATCCAGACAATCGATCAAGGTCTGCTCGGCGCCTAGCTGAATGTCATGGGGCACGGAGGCCGGATAATGCTCGAGCCAAGGTTTTTGCTGAGTATCCAAGGGCTTGTCACCTAATACGTGTTTATTTATGGTTAACTCTACTCTACTTTATTGTTCAAGCCCAAGGACAAGCCCGCATCATGAAGCTGTTTGATCCCATTTCCGCCTGGTCCCATGAAATTGCGGCCATCCGGCGTGATCTCCACACCTACCCCGAACTGGCTTTCGAGGAAACCCGGACGGCCGATCAGGTCGCATCCTGGCTGGAGAAATGGGACATTCCGGTACATCGTGGCCTGGGCGTGACGGGCGTTGTCGGTATCCTGAAAGGGACAGGCGGCGAGGGCCCATCCGTCGGACTGCGCGCCGATATGGACGCCCTGCCCATGCAGGAGCTGAACGAGTTCGAACACAAAAGCCGTCACGACGGCAAGATGCATGCCTGTGGACACGATGGGCATACCGCCATGCTGCTGGGCGCAGCGCGCTACCTGTCCGAGCACCGTGATTTTGCGGGCACCATCTATCTGATTTTCCAGCCTGCCGAAGAAGGTTTTGGCGGCGCACGTGAAATGATCAAGGACGGCTTGTTCACGCTGTTCCCCATGCAAGCTGTCTTTGGCCTGCATAACTGGCCCGGCATGCCCGCTGGCACCTTCGGCGTCTTGCCAGGTGGCATGATGGCCTCCAGCAATACCTTTGAAATTCGTATTGAAGGCAAAGGTGCCCACGGTGGCATGCCCCATCTGGGCGTGGACCCCATCATGGCGGCAGTGCAGCTGGCACAAAGTCTGCAAACCATTGTCAGCCGCAATGTGGACCCGCTGGAACCCGTGGTGCTGAGCATTACCCAGATTCATGCCGGCTCTGCCGACAACGTCATCCCCAACGAGGCCGTCATGCGCGGCACGGTACGCACCTTTTCCACCGAAGCGCTGGACCTGGTCGAGACCCGCATGCGCGAACTGTGTGAGCAAAGCTGTGCCGCCCAGGGTTGCAAGGCCGAGTTCGACTTTGACCGCCGCTACCCTCCTACCATCAATAATCCCGAACAAGCGGCCTTTTGCGCGCAAGTCATCCGGGAGCTGGTCGGCCCCGACAAGCTGCGTCAGGACATCCGCCCTTCCATGGGTGCCGAAGATTTCTCCTTCATGTTGCAGGAAGTCCCCGGCTGCTATGTCTGGCTAGGCAATGGTGATGGCGACCATCGCAGCCAGGGCCACGGCATGGGCCCGTGCATGCTGCACAACGGCAGCTACGACTTCAACGACGCCCTGATCCCCATTGGCGCCAGCTACTGGGCCAAACTGGCTCTGGACTGGCTGGCACAACACCGTTGATGCTTTAACAAATGTTTCATAGCGGGACCAAAGCTTGTCGTTACAATGGCAGGTTCTATTGTTGACGGCGTGCGTCCCGCGCGACGGGCATCTGTCCCACCACCCTTTCTTCCAATACGGGAGTATTTGTGACTACTTCAAGCAACATCTCTGCGCTCCCGGACGGAGCCCCCACCCTGCGCGTCATGCCCATGCCCACGGACGCCAATATTCACGGTGACGTGTTTGGTGGCTGGATCATGTCCCAGGTGGACATTGCCGGAGCGATTCCTGCAACACGACGCGCCCAAGGCCGGGTTGCCACGATTTCCGTGAATGCCTTCACCTTCAAGCAGCCCGTGTTTGTGGGTGATTTGCTGAGCTTCTACACGGAAATCATCAAAACCGGCCGCACCTCCATTACGGTGTCGGTGGAAGTGTATGCAGAACGCAAACGCCTGCAACTGGAAACGGTCAAGGTAACGGAAGCCACACTGACCTATGTGGCCACCGATGACGAGCGCCGCAGCCGCCCGCTGCCCCCTCTCTAAGTATTCGTGACAGGCAGGCCTATGCAGGAAAACCTGGTACCCCCTACTTCGCCCAGTGACACTCCCAAGCCACGCCGCCTGGAGCCCGAGGATGCGCAGCAGGCACTTTATCGCCTGAAGAACATCCTCAAGCGCCAGGAAGTCGTAGAGTCACTGGCCCAGCGCCAGTTCGAGGACGACGACCGCTCCAACCTGCTTGAGGGCTTGATCCATCGCCAGCATGAGAGCGAGATCAAGTCCATCCTGAACGATCTGCACCCGGCCGACATTGCCTTCATTCTGGAGTCCTTGCCCGAGCTGGAACGCCAGGCCATCTGGCAGTTGGTGGATGCCGAGCACGATGCAGACGTGCTGCTGGAAGTAGCGGACTGGGCGCGTGAGTCGCTGATTCGCTCCATGGACGCCGCGGACCTGATCGCCGCCGCCGGCAATATGGATGCCGACGAGATTGCCGACCTGGTGCCTGACTTGCCGCCCGATGTGGTGGCAGCCGTGCAGCGCGGCCTGACAGACGAAGAGCGTGCGCAACTGATCGAAGCCATGGGCTACCCCGAAGATACGGTGGGTGCCATCATGGACTTTGACATGGTGCGTGTGCGCGAGGACGTGACCCTGGAAGTGGTCTTGCGTTACCTGCGTCGTTTGCAGGAACTGCCCGACCATACTGACCAGATTTTCGTGGTGGACCGTGCCGACAAACTGCAAGGCACGCTATCCCTGACCCGCATGCTGGTCAGCGAACCTGAAACGCTGGTGTCCTCTGTCATGTCCACCGATTATCTGGCTTTGAATCCGCTGGATTCGGACTCGGATACTGCCGGGGCATTTGAGCGTTATGACTTGGTGTCTGCACCCGTGGTGGACGATATTGGCCGCCTGATTGGCCGAGTCACCATTGACGAAGTGGTGGACGTGCTGCAAGAGGACTCGGAGGAACAAGCCCTGTCTCGCGCCGGTCTGCAAGAGGACGACATTTTCTCGCCTATCCGTACGGCTATCCGCAACCGGGCTCCCTGGCTGCTGATCAACCTCTGTACGGCGGCAACGGCTTCGTTCATTGCCTCGCGCTTTGAGGACACCGTCAGCCACATCGTGATCCTGGCTTTCCTGATGTCGATTGTGGCCGGTATTGGCGGCAACTCCGGCAACCAGACCATGACCATGATTATTCGTGCCATTGCCACAGGCCGTGTCACGGGGTCCAACGTCCTGCCACTGATCAAGCGCGAGCTGCTGGTGACCTTTCTGGTCGGTGTCTGTGGCAGTGCGGTGACGGCTTTCTTTGCCTGGTTCATCTCCGGCTCGATCGCAATTGCCGCCGTGATGATGGCCGCCATGATCGGCAATATGCTGATTGGCGCGGCACTGGGCGTAATGATCCCGATTCTGCGTGACCGCTTTGGTAATGACCCCGCTGTGGGTTCCTCGGTACTGCTGACCTTTGCGACGGACTCGCTGGGCTTCCTGCTGTTCCTGGGACTGGCGACGGTGTTCCTGCTGTAAATCGCCCGCGGGCATGATTAAAAAAACCGGCTCCTGGCCGGTTTTTTTATGTCTGCCTCACACTCAGACGCGAAGCATCTGACGCGAGCACCAAACTGTCCTTCCAGGCAACTAAGACCGAGAAGACGGCAGCCGGGCCTCTTCCAGAAACACTTCCAGACTCTCCTGCGTCCCCACGGCCTGAGCTCTTTGCAGAGACTCAGTCTGCGCTGTGTGCTCAAAGAAATCCAGTACGCCATTGGTCACTCTTGGTGCGATGCCTGCCAGCTCCAGCTGACGACGCACTTGCAGAACCTCGTCACGGCGGCGCACGCCGTGCACCAGATGGCTACGCAAGCAGGATTCCATAAAGTCCTGCAAGCCCCGCTGGTTCAAATCCTCCAGCACTTCATACAGCTCGGCCCGCAAGCCCATGCGTTCGGCCAGCATCAGGTTTTCAATCCCCAAGGCCTCCAGCCCCTTGGTCATCAGGCTGCGCAGCAGCTTCAGGCGCATCGCATCCCCAGCCTGTCCCGGCAAGATACGCACAGGAGCGCCTTGAGCCTGCCAGAAGGTCGCTGCCCTGCCTGCCCCCTGCCCTGCTGCCAACAAAGCTGTCTGAGCGCCTGTAGAGGGCACGGAGCCCATAATCGCCAGATCAGCCAGCTCGATTCCCTGCTGTTGCGCCAGAACGTCCATGCTTTCCATGTCCTGAGGCTCGGCCGTACACAAATCCATGTACAAGGTCCCTGCGGACAAGTGCGGCATGACGGCCTTGGCCACTACATATGCCTGCGTCCCCGTGACAGCCGACAACACCCCGTCCAGATCCTGCCAGCGCGCATCCGCCTGCGAACACAGCTGTGCTCCCAATTGCTGGGCCAGTTCACTGGCTGCCGCACTCTCCCGGCGCACCAGGATAAATGGCACCTGCACACCCGCCGACTTCAAGGCTGCGCTATAAAACCGCGCGACTTCGCCCGCCCCGATCAGGGCAACGCGATGCAATAAGGGAGATGTTGTCATAGAAGAAATACACAGAAAAAACGATAAGCCGCAGCCGGTAACCACCAGGCTGCGACCCGTAGCTTACAGGGAAATAAGGCTCCAGATGATCACGATGCACCTAACCTGACATCAGCCAGCAAAAACAAGGCCGTCGCCCAAGAAAAAACCCCATGGGCCAGAGGCACATGGGGTTTGCTGCTAACAGCCTGCAGGCTGGGCGGCTTGAGCCTGAATCAGCTCAAACGTCCGTGGCACTGCTTGTATTTCTTGCCGCTGCCGCATGGGCAAGGATCGTTACGGCCCACGCGTGGCACTTCGCCCTTGGCCGCTTCATCCAGACCGGGATCTTCACCGCTCAGGGCAGCGTCGTAATCAGAATGATGGAAACGGACATTGGAATTGGCAGGAACTTCAACAGCCGCTTCCTCGACCTGCTCCGGTGTCTGGATGCGCACGGTCATCAGCACTTTGACCACTTCATCACGCACACGGTCCAGCATGTCGGAGAACAGCTCGAAAGCTTCGCGCTTGTATTCCTGTTTGGGGTCTTTCTGGGCGTAACCGCGCAGATGAATACCCTGACGCAGGTGGTCCAGAGCCTGCAAATGGCCACGCCATTGCGTATCAATGGACTGCAGAAGCACGGAACGCTCGAAGTTGCCCCAGTTAGGCTGGCCCACCAGGTCAATCTTGGCTTGCAGCAGACGCTGGGATTCTTCGATGACGCGATCATGCAAATCGTCGTCGGTCAGATTGGACTCTTTCTCCAGCATTTCAGCCAAAGGCAGCTCAATCTGGAAGGTGCTTTGCAAAGCAGTGGTCAGGCCAGGGATATCCCATTGCTCTTCCATCGTGTCTTGCGGCACGTATTCACGGAACAGACGGCTGACGGCGGCTTCACGCAGGCTGCTGATGGTGTCGGCAATATCAGCCGATTCCAGCACTTCGTTACGCTGGGCGTAGATCACCTTGCGCTGATCATTGGCCACGTCGTCGTACTGCAACAGCTGTTTACGAATATCGAAGTTGCGGGCTTCAACCTTGCGCTGGGCCGACTCGATGGAACGGGTCACCATGCGGGCTTCGATAGGCTCGCCTTCCGGCAAACGCAGACGTTCCATAATGGCGCGCACACGATCACCAGCGAAGATGCGCATCAGCGAATCTTCCAGCGACAGGTAAAAACGCGAGGAGCCTGGGTCACCCTGACGACCGGCACGACCACGCAACTGGTTGTCGATACGGCGGGATTCGTGACGCTCGGTACCAATAATGCGCAAACCACCAGCCTGTTTGACCTGCTGGTTCAATGGCTCCCACGCAGCACGAATAGCCTGAATCTGGGATTCTTTCTGCTCAGCGCTCAGGGATTCGTCTTCACGCACCTGGGAAATGGCACGCTCGATGCTGCCGCCCAGCACAATGTCCGTACCACGACCGGCCATATTGGTGGCGATAGTCACGTGGCCAGGCATACCGGCTTCAGCCACGATATCGGCTTCACGGGCGTGTTGCTTGGCGTTCAGAACCTCGTGCTTGACGCCAGCGGCGTTCAGGCGCGTGGAGATCAGCTCGGAGTTTTCAATGCTGGTGGTACCCACCAGAACAGGCTGACCACGTTCGTGGCAGTCCTGAATGTCTTTCAGAATGGCATTGAATTTTTCGTCATCGGTTTTGAAGACCTGGTCGTTCTGGTCCTTACGGGCGAGCGGACGATTCGGTGGAATGATGACGGTTTCAAGGCTATAGATTTCCTGGAACTCGTAGGCTTCGGTATCGGCCGTACCCGTCATGCCGGACAGCTTGTCGTACATACGGAAGTAGTTCTGGAAGGTAATCGAAGCCAGTGTCTGGTTTTCGTTCTGGATGCGAACGCCTTCCTTGGCTTCCACGGCCTGGTGCAAGCCATCGGACCAACGGCGACCTGCCATCAAGCGGCCCGTGAATTCATCCACGATCACCACTTCGCCGTCCTGGACCACGTATTGCTGGTCGCGGAAGAACAGGTTGTGGGCGCGCAGAGCGACCATCAGGTGGTGCATCAGGGAAATGTGGCGTGGCTCGTACAGCGATTCGCCTTCGGGCAGCAGACCAATGTCGGTCAGAATCTGCTCGGCACGCTCGTGGCCGGCTTCGGAGATATGAACCTGCTGGCCCTTTTCGTCGACCCAGAAGTCGCCTTCGGGCTCGGGCTCGTGTGGACGAGGCTCTTGCGTCATGCGGGTCAGCATGGGCGGAACCACGTTCATGCGCACGTACAGCTCGGTATTGTCTTCGGCCTGGCCGGAGATAATCAGCGGAGTACGGGCTTCGTCGATCAGGATGGAGTCAACTTCGTCGACAATCGCGTAGGACAAACCGCGCTGGCGGCGATCCTCGGCGCGGTATTCCATATTGTCGCGCAGGTAGTCAAAACCAAATTCGTTATTGGTACCGTAGGTAATGTCGGCCTGGTAGGCGGCAATCTTCTCGGCATTGTCTTGCTGGGGAACCACCACACCCACGCTCAGACCCAGGAAGTTGTACAGACGGCCCATCCAGCCCGCGTCGCGTCGTGCCAGGTAATCGTTGACGGTCACCACGTGCACGCCCTTGCCGGACAGTGCATTCAGGTACACGGCCAGGGTCGCGGTCAGGGTTTTACCCTCACCCGTACGCATTTCGGAAATCTTGCCGTTGTGCAAGGCAATGGCACCGAGCATCTGCACGTCAAAGTGGCGCATGCCAAATACACGGATACCCGCCTCGCGCACGATGGCAAAAGCCTCGGGCAAGAGCGAGTTAAGCGAGGCGCCATCCTGAACACGTTGACGCAGCTCCTGCGTCTTGGCTGCCAAGGCCTCGTCACTCAGGCCCTGAATAGTAGGCTCAAGAGCATTAATCTGGGCGACCTGCTTACGGTACTGTTTGAGCAGTCGGTCGTTACGACTGCCAATAAGCTTTTTCAGCAATGAAACCATTCTTGTGTCGTCAATGTAGGCGAGGCCGCAAGGGCTTGAATCTGTGCCTCGAGCCTATCTCTGGTTAAAAGGGATGCGCAAGCAAACAATCAGTTTAACGCACATGCTGCAAGACGGAACTACTTGTCCGAATCCAATTGCGCGATCTGCTGTTCTACATACTCACGCGCCGGCAGAAAAAGCTTGGGATCCAGCGCATGTCCGGCCATACGCACTTCAAAGTGCAGGTGTGAGCCTGTGGACTGCCCGGTAGATCCGACGCGGGCGATCAACTGCCCTTTTTCTACTACGTCGCCTAATTTAACAACGATTGATGACGCATGGGCGTATCGCGTGCTCATGCCATTGCCGTGATTGATTTCCACCAGCTTGCCGTAGCCTGTCATATAGCGGGCTTCGGACACGACTCCGCCAGAAGCCGCATAAATAGGCGTGCCCTTGGGAGCCGGGAAATCCAGCCCCTCGTGCAAGGCGTGGCGACCCGAAATCGGGTGACGACGCCAGCCAAAGGAGGAAGCCACCTCGTCATAATCCACTGGACGATAATTGGGCAGGCGGGCTTCGTTGCCGGTGCGCTCGGTCAGCACCGTATCCAGCATCTGGAACCAGTCCTGCTGCTCGGACATCTGTTTGGCCAGATTATCCAGCTGCTCGCCCAAACGGTCGGCGTTCCAGACCAGGTCAGCGCCATCCATGCTGTCCATGACGGCCAGATCCTGCACGGGCATGGCACCGGCCAGCTCCGGATCGGTGTATTCGATCCCGGCCGCCTTGGCCACGCGCTTGCTGACTCCGTCCATCTCGATCAGCTTGGCCTGCAAACCGCCGACTTTTTCAGCCAGACGGGTAACGTTGTCCTGCATGGCAGCGGCCTGGCTTTGGGCCATATCCGCGTCCAGCGACACGCCGCTGCGGTCCCCCCAGTGCGACTGCACCAGAGCTCCCGCGGCGGCGGAAACGCCCAGCGATACCAAAGCCACCAGGGCGATCACCGTGCGGCGCACCCCTTTGGCTTTACTATCTAAGGACGTATAGTCTTTATGTTGATCCACTCTCGTATAACCTCGAACATGACCTGGAAGCCCCCTTTTTCCTCATCCGCGCCAAAACGCAGTAGCGGGCAAAGCCACGCTTTGGGTTGGCTGGCCAGCGACCAGCAAGGTTCCCAGGTACTGGAAATGGCCCGGCAGCTGATGGCGGCTCAGACCCATGTAAGCAAAGCCTTGCCACCTGCTTTGGGCAAGGCTTGTAAAGTAGCCCGTATAGACAGACAGCAATTGACGCTGGCAGTTCCCAGCGCGGCGCATGCAGCCAAGCTGCGTCAGCTTTTGCCTACTGTCACACGGCAGATGAATGCCGCTGGCTGGAACATTAGCGAGGCGCTGGTCCACGTGCAAGCCCATTTGTTTGCAGCTGTGACAGAAAAGCCCGCACGCCAGGTACAAGTCCTGGACGAACGGGCCTTGGAATCATTTGAAAAGCTGCATGACTCATTGCCGCAAGGTCCCTTGGCGCAAGCCATCGAACGCTTGTTGCGTCATCATCGCGGCTAAACACAGCACCAAGGTGGGCCCCTACGCAAGCATCAAGCGAATTTCCACTCGCTGGAAAAAGCGTGGGGTGCACTGGCAGCAGACTCGAAAGTCACCATTTCCCAGCTATCCTGGGCGGCGAGCAAGGCGCGCGCCAACTGGTTGTTCAAACCATGGCCGGATTTGCACGCCACATAGCGTGCAATCAGGGGGTGGCCAATCAGGTACAAGTCGCCAATGGCATCAAGAATCTTGTGCTTGACGAACTCGTCCTCGTAACGCAGACCGTCGCTATTCAGAACACGGTACTCGTCCATGACGATGGCATTGTCCAAACTGCCGCCACGGGCCAGACCGGCCGCACGCAAAGCTTCCACTTCGCTGGCGAACCCGAAAGTGCGCGCACGTGAGATGGTCTTCACGTACGAGTCATGCGCAAAATCCACCTCGGCAAAATTGGCCGTTGCATCAATAGCCGGGTGGTGAAAATCGATAGAAAACTGAAGGGCAAAGCCTTCGTAGGGCTCCAGACGGGCCCACTTGATGTCCTGTCCCTCGCCTTCGGAGACTTCAATGGGTTTGAGGACACGCAAAAACTTCTTGGCGGCTTCCTGCTCTTGCAAGCCCGCCGAACGCAACAAATACACGAATGTGCCGGCGCTGCCATCCATGATGGGCACTTCTTCAGCCGTCAGGTCCACGTGCAGATTATCAATGCCCAGGCCAGCAATGGCGGACATCAGATGCTCTACGGTTGAAACCCGGACATTGTCCTTGATCAGCACCGAAGCCATACGCGTGCCACCGACCTTGTCGGCTTGCGCGGGTAAATCCACGATTTCCGGCAGATCAATACGGTGAAACACAATACCCGTGTCAGGCGCGGCAGGGCGTAATGTCAGTTCGACACGACGACCGGAGTGCAGGCCGACCCCTTTGGTACTGATGACATTTTTAATGGTGCGCTGACGAAGCATGGCTATTCTTGTATTTGTAAAGTGTTGTTCGCAAAGACTATTGTAACCGTAATACGGGTTATCCACTATACGCTTTCTAAAAACATACGCAATTGTCAAGCGTCAAACACCACGACACAACAAGGCACTTACGCCCCCTGAGCGCGAACGCCCAGGGGGAGTCGTGGGAGAAATCAAATTGGCAACTCGGGTAATCGCCGAACCTGATTTTTAATCAGCCTGCTTGCGCAAGAACGCCGGAATATCGAAGTGATCCATACCGGCTGTCTCCAAAGCACGTACCTGGGCCGAGGCCTGGCTGCGTGGGTTGCGGATGACGGCTGGCACGTCGGCGTTGGCGTAATCCACACCGATGACAGGCATGTTGTCCGTACCTGTACGTAACACTTCTTCGTTGTTTTGTACCAACTGTGGGCGCGCTTGTTTGCGACCCAGGCCGGTAGCCACAACAGTAACACGCAGGCTGTCGCCCATGGATTCATCGTAAGCCGTACCGAAGATAACGGTGGCGTCTTCTGCAGCGTAGCCACGGATGGTGTCCATGATTTCGCGCGTTTCGCGCATCTTCAGGGATGCCGAGGACGTGATGTTCACCAGCATGCCGCGGGCACCGTGCAGGTCCACACCTTCCAGCAATGGGCAAGCGATGGCACGCTCGGCCGCTTCACGAGCGCGGTTCGAGCCGGAAGCCACTGCCGTACCCATCATGGCCTGGCCTTGCTCACCCATGATGGTCTTCACGTCTTCAAAGTCGACGTTCACGTTACCTTCAACATTGATGATCTCGGCAATACCGGCGCAGGCATTGTGCAAGACATCGTCAGCTGCCTTGAAGCAATCGGACTGTGTTGCGTCCTCATCCATCAAGTCGTACAGGTTTTCGTTCAATACAACGATCAGGGAGTGAACATGCTTGCTCAGCTCCTCGATCCCTTCTTCGGCCATGCGCAAACGGCGGTTGCCTTCAAAAGAGAAAGGTTTGGTGACCACGCCCACGGTCAAAATGCCCAATTCCTTGGCCACTTCAGCCACAACGGGGCTGGCGCCCGTACCGGTGCCACCGCCCATACCGGCCGTGATAAACACCATATTGGCACCGTTCAAAGCTGCACGAATTTCTTCGCGAGCCGTTTCAGCAGCCGCACGGCCTTGGTCAGGCTTGGCACCGGCGCCCAGGCCGCTGCGGCCCAGACGGATCTGGATAGGTGCATCACTGCTGGCCAGAGCCTGCGAGTCGGTATTGGCGCAGATGAAATCAACGCCCTGAACACCAGAGTTGATCATATGCGTCACAGCGTTGCCGCCTGCGCCGCCCACGCCCACGACCTTGATGACCGTGCCGCTACTGCTGGTATCTAACATTTCAAAGTTCATCATGATTGACTCCCACTCAAACACTTAATTAGTCAAGTTTCTACGTACTTCCCCGATACAACTGAAATTTGGAATCAGCTCAAAACACCTGCCAACCAAGGGGTTCGCAACCGGTTTGAACTGCCTCCTGGACCGCCCTTTCAGGCTGCCCGACCTGAGCGTCTTGCAACGCCCTTAATTCATGAACCATTCCTTCATGCGTGCCATCAGACCTTTCACGCTGCCCTTTTGCTGGGCCACTTTGCGGCCACGAGCGCTTTGCAGACGTGCTTCGGTCAGCAGACCCATCACTGTCGAAAAACGTGGGTTGCGCATCACATCGGCCAGGCTGCCTTCGTAGCTGGGCACGGCGATACGCACAGGTTTCAGGAACACGTCCTCGGCCAACTCCACGATGCCCGGCAACATGGCCGTACCACCGGTCAGCACCACGCCCGAGGACAACAAATCTTCGTAGCCCGACTCGCGCAGGCTTTGCTGCACAAAGGTGAACAGCTCTTCCACACGCGGCTCGATCACGGCACCCAAAGCCTGGCGCTTGACCTGACGGTTGGGGCGATCACCCAAGCCGGGCACTTCAATCATTTCTTCCGGATGGGCCAGCGATTGCTTGGCCACACCAAAGCGCAACTTGATCTCTTCCGCATCCGGCGTAGGCGTACGCAACATGGCGGCAATATCGCTGGTGATCTGGTCGCCCGCGATCGGGATCACGTCGGTATGACGGATCGCACCGCCGGTGTAGATGGCGATGTCGGTCGTGCCGCCACCAATGTCCACCAGCACCACGCCCAGCTCTTTCTCGTCCGCCGTCAGGCAGGACAGGCTGGAGGCCAGAGGCTGCAAAATCAGATCCTGCACTTCCAGACCGCAACGACGCACGCACTTGACGATGTTCTGCGCCGCACTGACGGCACCGGTCACAATGTGCACCCGCACTTCCAGACGCAGACCACTCATGCCGATGGGCTCGCGGATGTCTTCCTGCGAATCCACAATGAATTCCTGCGTCAGCACATGCAGCACTTGCTGGTCGGTGGGGATGTTCACGGCCTTGGCCGTTTCGATCACACGCGCCACATCGGTTGCCGTTACTTCCTTGTCTTTCACCGCCACCATGCCGCTGGAGTTGAAGCTGGTGATGTGGCTGCCTGCAATTCCGGTATAGACCTCACGGATCTTGCAATCGGCCATCAGCTCCGCCTCTTCCAGAGCGCGCTGGATGGAATTGACCGTCGTCTCGATATTGACGACTACCCCTTTGCGCATGCCCTGGGATTCATGCTGGCCCAGACCAAGCACTTCAAACCGGCCTTCCGGCAGCACTTCGGCCACCACCGCAACGACTTTGCTGGTGCCGATGTCCAATGCAACGATCAGGTCTTTGATGTCACGAGTCATATGTTCTTTACTTCACAGGGGTAGATGAAACCGGAGCCAGCGTTATCGCAAAGCCATTCGGGTAACGTAAGTCGGCACTTTGCAAAGCACGGTCGCCAAGCCGCTGCATCAAGGCAGGCCATGCCTGCACAAA
The DNA here is from genome assembly GCF_009497775.1 of Alcaligenes faecalis. Taxonomy (NCBI): domain Bacteria; kingdom Pseudomonadati; phylum Pseudomonadota; class Betaproteobacteria; order Burkholderiales; family Alcaligenaceae; genus Alcaligenes; species Alcaligenes faecalis. The sequence continues at coordinate 855,446 of NZ_CP031012.1, read as the reverse complement.
TCGTTCAATTCGTACCGCAAAGGGCAAAGCCCCTTTACGGCCGTGAGGGTCTGCAATATCAGCGGCCGGGTCACGGCCCAGGCTCAACTGCATACCGTTAGACAACACCACATCCCAGGCATAGCGCGGGCTCAGGGTCACTTCGCTGACCTGCACATCCAGGGGGCCAAACCAGCGGGCCAGCTCGGCATACCGTTGCACCACCAGACGCTCCGAATTCGGAGGACCGCTTAACTGGGGCAAATCCACATCGTCAGGCACCACGGCTTTATTGGCCGAAAATGATTCACCCCAGGTGTTGATCATTTCGTCTTCGTTCCAATAAGCCAGCGGCTGCTGTTCTTCAATCCGTACCGACAGGCTGTTGGGCCAGACGCGGCGAATCTGCGCGCGTCGCACCCAAGGGGCCGTTTCAATCAAAGCGCGGGACTTGTCCAGATCTACCGTGAAGAAGTTACCTTGCAGGCGACCGGCGATCGTGGCTTTCACCCCTTCAGGAGTCACATACGCCAAGGGCTCACCTTGCGAGGACTCGATCTGAATGCGCTCGATATTGAAGTACGGACGACGCACAGCCCAGAACACAACACCGATCACCAATGCCGATACCGCTAGCAAAGCCAGCGTATTGGCGATCAGGTTGGTCAGACGTGCATCGGAAAACATGAATCAGGCTCCCCGTTCTATAGGCTGCGAGCAATGGCCTGCACTTTGCAGCGCGCCGTTGCCAAAATGTTCACGCACAACTGGGCATAGCTGGTGCCCTCTGCTTTGGCCGCCATCGGCACCAAAGAGTGGCTGGTCATGCCAGGAGAGGTGTTCATCTCCAGCAGCCAGGGGCGGTTCTGCTCGTCCAGCATAAAGTCGGCACGGCCCCAGCCTTCACAGCCCAGTGCATTAAAAGCACGAACCGACAAATCCTGGATATGCGCCGTCAGTTCAGGCGACAGATCAGCGGGACAGAAGTATTGGGTTTCATCCGAGTAGTACTTGTGCTCAAAGTCGTAATTGCCTTGCGGGGCCACGATGTCGATCACGGGCAAGGCACGTGCCTGGGCACCCACGCCGATGATGGGCACTGTCAGCTCGCGACCACGAATGAATTGCTCAGCCAGCACGACTGTGTCGTAATGCATGGCGGTTTCAAAGGCGGCAACAGCTTCTTCGGCGCGATCCACACGCACCACACCCACGGTGGAACCTTCATGGGGCGGTTTCATGATCAGGGGCACACCCAGACGCTCGACTGCCGCAGCAACCTGGCTGACATGATCCAGTTGCGCAAAGCCGGGAGTGGGCAAGCCCAGGTGCTGCCAGACGTGCTTGGTCATGATCTTGTCCATGGCCAGGCCGGAGGCCATCACACCGCTGCCGGTGTAAGGGATGCCCATCCATTCCAGAGCACCCTGCAAGGTGCCGTCTTCGCCGTAACGACCATGCAAAGCAATAAACACGCGGTCAAAACCGGCCTGAGCCAGTTCGGTCAGTCCTTTCTCGCCCATATCGAACAAATGCGCGTCCACGCCCATGCTGCACAGGGCTTCATGCACGCCTGCGCCAGACATCAAGGACACTTCACGTTCGGCGGACTTGCCGCCGTACAACACGCCGACTCGACCAAAATCCGCTGTCATGCCATTTCTCCCAATTGAGCAGGGATCCGGCTGATGGACCCTGCACCCATTACCAACACCACATCACCGTCACGGACAAAGTCCAGAACGGCTTGTGCCATATCGCTGATTTCGGCCACGAAAATGGGTTCGACCTTGCCGAGCACACGCACTGCGCGACTCAAGGCACGGCCATCGGCGGCCACAAGGGGAGCCTCGCCTGCGGGATAGACCTCTCCAAGGAGGACCGCGTCGGCCTGGCTAAGTACCTGCACGAAATCTTCAAAGCAATCACGGGTACGCGTGTAACGGTGTGGCTGGAAGGCCAACACGATACGGCGATCAGGCCAAGCACCCCGTGCGGCCGCCAAGGTAGCAGCCATTTCGACAGGATGGTGACCATAATCGTCAACAACGGTAAACGTGCCACCGCCTTGCGCCTGGGAAACCGGGAAGTCACCCACCATGGAGAAGCGACGACCTACGCCAGTGAACTCTTTCAGGCCACGGGCAATAACCTCGTCGCTGACACCCAGTTCAGTGGCCACCGCAATGGCTGCCAAGGCATTGAGTACATTGTGTTTTCCGGGCAGATTCAGGCACACGGACAGCAGAGGAAGATCGCCTGTGGCTCCTTTGCGCTGCACGTCAAAACACATGGTGGTGCCACGGCTTTCGATGTTGACCGCGCGGACCTGGGCATCGGTATCAATGCCGTAAGTCGTGACAGGGCGCGATACAAAAGGAATGATTTCGCGCACATTCGCATCGTCGTTGCACACGATGGCGCTGCCGTAAAACGGCAGGCGGTGCGTGAAGTCGATGAAGGCGCTTTTCAGTCGGGCAACGTCATGACCATAGGTGTCCATATGGTCTACGTCGATATTGGTGATGATGGCCATCACCGGCAACAGATTCAAGAAAGAAGCATCGGACTCGTCGGCTTCCACCACGATATAGTCACCCTGCCCCAGACGGGCATTGGCACCGGCCGAATTCAGGCGGCCACCGATCACAAAAGTGGGGTCCAGATCAGCCGCGCCCAGCAGGCTGGCTACCAGGCTGGTGGTGGTGGTCTTGCCGTGCGTACCGGCCACGGCAATGCCGCGCTTCAGGCGCATCAGCTCGGCCAGCATCAGGGCGCGAGGCACCACCGGAATACGGGCAGCACGCGCGGCCAGCACTTCGGGGTTGTCGCCCGCAATGGCAGTGGAAGTGACGATAGCGCCCATGCCAGCGACGTTCTCGGCTTTATGGCCGATCACGATACGAGCACCCAGCTGTTCCAGACGACGGGTCACCGCCGTTTCCTGAATATCCGAACCACTGATGGCAAAGCCCAGGTTCAGCATGACTTCGGCAATACCGCTCATGCCCGAGCCGCCTATCCCTACAAAATGAATACGTTGAATGCGGTGTTTCATCCCACCCTCCTTGCCGCCTGCTGACATGCTTCGGCAATCTGCTGCGTGGCATTCAACTGTGCATGTTCTTGCGCGTGGCTTGCCACACGACTTAATTCTTCACGGTCCAGTCCTTGCAACCACTGTGCAAGCCACTGGGCCGTCAACTCCGATTGTTTCTTGAGCCACGCACCCGAGCATTCGCTCAGGTAACGGGCGTTGGCTGTCTGGTGATCGTCAATCGCGTGCGGCAGCGGCACAAACAAGGCTGCAACACCGATTGCGGCGACTTCCGCGACGGTCATGGCGCCGGCACGGCAAATCAGCACATCGGCCTCTTTCATGGCCTGGGCCATATCGCCAATAAAGGCTTTGCAGTCGGCCTGTACCTGATTGTCGGCGTAGCTTTGCTGCAGGCTTTCCAGATGCTGCTGACCCGACTGATGCGTGACATGCGGCCGCTGCTCGGCAGGGATCAGCGCCATGGCTTCAGGCACCACTTTATTCAGCGCTGCGGCACCCAGGCTGCCGCCCACCACCAGAATGCGCAGTGGTCCACTACGTTTGGCGTAACGCTCCGCTGCTGGGCCCTGGCCTACGAACGCATCGCGCACAGGGTTGCCCACGGTGACAGCACCAGGCAAGGCACCGGGGAAGCCAGTCAATACGCTGGTCGCCATTTTGGCCAGATAGCGATTCGCCGTTCCGGCCACCGCATTTTGCTCGTGCACTACCAGTGGGCGACGCGAGACAAAAGACATCAGACCACCGGGGAAGGCCACGTAGCCGCCCATACCCAGGACCACATCCGGCTTGGCTTCTTGCAGGCAGCGATGTGCCTGCCAGCAGGCACTGATCAAGGTAAAGGGTAAAGAGAGCAATGCCTTCACGCCTTTGCCTCGTAATCCGGAAAATCGCAGAGGCAGCATTTTAATCCCATGCTGTGGGACCAAGCTACCTTCCATACGCTCGGGATGACCCAGCCACAACACTTGCCAGCCACGTTGCTGCATGGCTTCGGCTACGGCCAGTCCGGGCATGATGTGCCCGCCTGTGCCGCCTGCCATGATCAGGATGGTTGGAGTGCTCATGTGCGCTTACCTCGCATCATTTGCCGGTTTTCAAAATCAACCCGCAGCAACAAGGCGAAAGCCACCAGATTCATCACAATGCCCGAACCACCGTAACTGACCAAAGGCAAGGTCAGACCCTTGGTAGGCAAAAGACCCAGCACCACACCGATATTGATAAAGGCCTGCACGCCAAACCACAGCGCCACACCTTGAGCAACCACACCGCTGAACAAGCGATCCATGGCACTGGCCTGACGACCGATATTGAAGCTGCGCCATACGACAAAGCCAAAAGTCAGGATCAGGGCGGCCACGCCGACAAAGCCCAGCTCTTCACCAATCACCGCGACGATAAAGTCGGTATGGGCTTCAGGCAGGTAATGCAGTTTTTCCACGCTGGAACCCAGGCCCACGCCGAACCATTCACCACGGCCCAAGGCAATCAGCGAGTGCGACAACTGATACGCACTGCCATAGGCATTGTCAGGATTCCAGGGGTCCAGGTACACGAACAGACGTTCACGACGCCAGGGCGAAAGCCAGATCAGCAAGAGGAAGCTGCTGACCATGATGCCCAGCAAGGCAGAGAACAGCTTGCCGTTAATTCCGCCAATGAACAGAATGCCCACCGCAATGGCCACAATGACCATGAAGGCACCCAGGTCAGGCTCCATCAACAGCAGAACACCGACCAGGCCCAGAGCCACCGCCATGGGCAGGAAACCTCGTATAAACGTATGCAGGTGCTGCTGCTTGCGCACGGTGTAATCGGCGGCGTACAGCACCATGGCCACTTTCATCAGTTCCGAGGGCTGGAAGTTGATGATGCCCAATGGCAACCAGCGACGTGCGCCGTTCACTTCACGGCCAATTCCGGGAATCAACACGACCATCAAGAGGAAAATAGCCAGTGCAAACAAGGGCACAGCCAGCTTCTGCCACACGCGCAAGGGCACGGTAGCGGTAAACATGGCCAGCACCACACCCACCACGATGAACAAGGCGTGGCGAATGACAAAGTAATAGCGACCGTAGCTTTCATAGCGCGGTCCGTCTGCCAAGGCGATCGAGGCCGAATACACCATCAGCAGACCAAACAGAGTCAGCATCAGCGTAGCGGCCAGCAAGGGGCGATCAAACGCAGGCAATGCCGTGCGTCCTGGACGTACGGCATTGACACCCGAGGTCAGCTCAGCAAACAGACTCATGCCGGCTCTCCTCTATCCAGTGCCATCTCGGTCACGGCGGCAACAAAGCACATGCCGCGGTGGTGATAGCTTTTGAACATATCCATGCTGGCGCAAGCTGGGGACAGCAAGACCACATCGCCCGAACGTGCCTGCTCGGCAGCGGCTTGCACAGCGGCTTCCAGGCCATCGCAGAAACGGTGACGGACATCGTGGGCGTCCAGCTCAGCTGCGATCAGCTTGGCGTCCTGCCCAATCAAAAACACTTCGGCCACATTCGAGGCGGCGGCAACAGCCAGCGGCTCAAAATCCTGACCCTTGCCCAAACCACCGGCAATCAGCCAGACACGCTGATCAAAACCACGCAAGGCAGCGACGGTCGCACCGACGTTGGTGCCCTTGCTGTCGTCCAGATACTGAACACCATCCAGCACACGCACCAGTTCGACACGGTGCGGTTCACCTTGATAAGTACGCAGACCGTTGAGCAATTCAGCCCAACCCAGACCCAGGCAGCGAGCCAGCAACAAGGCGGCTTGAGCATTCAAGGCGTTGTGACGCCCCTTGATCTGCAAAGCCTCAACCGGCATCAGGCGTTTCAAGCCGCCCTTGCCACGCACGGCAGGCTCAGCCGGCGCATTACGTTTTTTCAGACCGGTGGCTGGCAGCTCAAAATCGGTAGGCTCATTGGCCACCAACCATTGCATGCCGCCATCCGTCAGCAAGCCCATATCGCCCAACAAGGCAGGCTTGTCCAAACCGAAGCTGCGTACCGACTCCTGGCTGGCATCGGGAACCATGGCCATGACGGCGGGATCATCGCGATTGACCAAGGTCACATCGCACATGCCGTACATGCGTTGTTTGGACTCGACATAGGCGTCCATGCCGCCGTGCCAGTCCAGGTGATCCTGGGAGATATTCAGTACAACGCCAGCATCAGCCTGCAAGCTGAAGGTGCTGTCCAATTGAAAGCTGGACAGTTCCAGCACCCAGACTTGGGGCAAGGCATTGCTTTCCAGAGCGTCGCACAGAGCAGTCAGCGCAGCAGGGCTGATATTGCCCACGGCCAGTGCAGAAACACCTGCTTGCTCCAGCAAGTGGCGTGTCATGGCTGTGACGGTAGTCTTGCCATTGGTGCCGGTAATGGCCACCACACGGCTTTCATGGCCTTGATCGGCCAGGTCTTTCAAGGCACGGGCGAACAGTTCGATCTCGCCAATGACTTCGATTCCACGATCACGCGCCTGGGCAAAAAAGGCAGCCAGAGCCGGATCCAAAGGCGACAAGCCGGGGCTGATCACCAGGGTGTGCACATCGTTCAGGCTATCAGCCTGCAAGGCGTTCTGCCCCAGACGTACATCCAGAGGCGAGCTGCTCAGAGCCTGAAGCTTGTCCAGACCCTGCACGTTTTCGCGCGTATCCGCCAAACGAATGCTGGCCCCCTGGGCCAAAGACCAGCGAGCCGCAGCAAAGCCTGTCTCGCCTAACCCCAGGATAAGCATGAGACCGTCTTTACGGATCGAAGGAAAACTCAAAGCATTCATCGCAGTTTCAATGTAGACAGGCCAACCATGACCAGCATCATGGTGATGATCCAGAAACGAACCACCACCTGTGTTTCTTTCCAGCCGCTGACTTCAAAGTGATGGTGCAGCGGCGCCATACGGAATATTCGTCTGCCCTGCCCGTAGCGTTTTTTGGTGTACTTGAACCAGGTCACCTGCAACATCACCGACAAGGTTTCCACCACAAACACGCCACCCATGATGAACAGCACGATTTCCTGGCGAACGATCACAGCGATCGTGCCCAGCGCGCCACCCAGGGCCAAGGCACCCACATCGCCCATGAACACTTGGGCGGGATAGGCGTTGAACCACAGAAAGGCCAGACCTGCACCGGCAATGGCCGCACAGATCACCATCAGCTCGCCCGCGCCGGGGATATAAGGGAACAAGAGATATTTGGAGTAGTCGACCCGGCCAACCACATAGGCAAAAATGCCCAGGGCAGCGCCCACCAGCACGGTAGGCATGATGGCCAGACCGTCCAGACCGTCCGTCAGGTTGACGGCGTTACTGGAGCCAACAATCACCGCCCAGGTCAGCACCACAAAGCCCAGCACACCCAGCGGGTAGCTGACGGACTTGAAGAACGGCACGATCAGGTCAGCCTGAGTAGGCAGTGGCATGGTGAAGCCGCTCCAGACCCACTCTTTGAACAAGGGCCAAAGTTCAGTATTGGCAGGCACCGAAACAGCAAAGCTCAGGTACACAGCCGCAACCATACCGATCAGGGCTTGCCAGAAGAATTTCTGACGCGAGGACATGCCTTCGGGATCACGGTTGACGACTTTCTTGTAGTCGTCTGCCCAACCGATCCAGCCAAAACCGAAAGTCACCAGCAGAACAACCCACACAAAGCGGTTGGTCCAGTCTGCCCACAACAAGGTACTGATACCGATAGAAATCAGGATCAGGACGCCACCCATGGTGGGGGTGCCATTCTTTTGCAAATGCGATTCAGGGCCGTAAGCGCGTACAGCCTGACCAATCTTCAGTTCGGTCAGCTTGCGAATCACCCAGGGACCTGCCAACAAGCCAATCGCCAGCGCGGTGGCGCTGGCCAAAATAGCACGCAGGGTGATGTACTCAAACACCCCAAAGGCGCGAATATGATCGTCCGATAGCCAACGTGCCAGTTCAAGAAGCATGAGTGGCCCCTTCGTTATGGGAGAAGTGGTTTTCCAGGGCGGCAACCACACGCTCCATACGGGCGCTGCGCGATCCCTTGATCAGTACATGGGACGGCTCCAGAGCCAGCAGGTAAGCCACCATGTCCTCCAGCGTCTCGAACTGGTGCGCACGCGCACCAAAAGCCTGGGCGGCATGGCTGGCATCGCCACCCAAGGTCAGCAATTCATCCATGCCACGCTCTTTGGCGTAGGCACCGACTTCAGCGTGCAATTCGGAGCTGTTGTCACCGATCTCGGCCATATTGCCCAGCACCAGCACCTTGCGGCCTTTCAGCTGTGCCAGCACATCAATGGCAGCACGTACCGAATCCGGGTTGGCGTTGTAGGTGTCATCAATCAATTGGTAACCGGAAGACAGCTGCTTGGGCTGCATACGACCCGTAACAGGACGGAAGCTTTCCAGACCCTGCACAATCGCGCTCAAAGGAGCACCGGCTGCATGGGCGCAAGCGGCAGCCGCCAAAGCATTACGCAGGTTATGGATACCGGGGCTGTGCAAGGTCAGCGCAGAGGACTGGCCTGCCACATACAGCACAAAGCGGGTTTGAGCGGGCTCGACAAACATATCGGCAGCAAAAACGGTTTCCTGACCACTCAGGCCAAAACGCAATACGGAGCGCTGACCGGCTTGCTCAGCCCACATGGCGCTGAACGCATCGTCATCAGGAATCACCAGCGCACCATCTTGTGGCAGCGCGTCGATAACAGCACCGTTTTCACGCGCCACGGCTTCCACGCTGTGCATGAACTCCTGGTGTTCGCGCTGCGCGTTATTGATCAGGGCAATCGTGGGGCGAGCCATGGACGCCAGCACGGCAATTTCGCCGGGGTGGTTCATGCCCATTTCCAGAACGGCGGCCTTGTGCCCGGAGCCCAAGCGCAGAATGGACAGGGGGACGCCCAGATCGTTGTTCAAATTACCGCGAGTTGCCAGACTTTCTGCTTCGCCCAACCAGGCGCGCAAGATAGCGGCAATCATTTCCTTAGTCGTGGTCTTGCCATTGCTGCCGGTCACGCCAATGACAGGGATGTCAAAGCGCGAACGCCATTCGGTAGCCAAGGTCATCAGGGCACGACGCGTATCGCCCAGCACAATTTGTGGCAATTCGACTTCGACATCACGCTGAGCCACGATGGCGGCAACCGCACCCTGCTCTTTCGCTTTTTCCAGATAGCGGTGGCCGTCGAACTGCTCGCCGCTCAGGGCCAGGAACACATCACCTTTGGTCAGGCTGCGGGAATCGGTGCTCAAACGCACGCCACGCAACCACAGCAAGGCGGCTTTGGCCCAGTCGGAATCATCAAACACAGAGCGCTCGCCCTGCACTTCCTGATAGGTTTCGTGGCCTTTACCAGCCAGCAAGACAATATCTTCGGGGCTGGCAGCCCAGATCGAAGACAGGATGGCGCGAGCACGATCCATTTGCACGGCAGGCGCTTCAGGCATGCCGGCCACAATCTGACGAATGATTTCGGCAGGATCTTCAAAACGTGGGTTGTCGGTCGTAACCAGAACGCTGTCGGCCAGACGGGCAGCCACTTCACCCATGATGGGGCGCTTGGCGGTGTCGCGATTACCGCCGCAACCAAATACGCAAATCAGCTTGCCGCCACGTACGCTGGCCACTTCACGCAGCGCTTGCAGGGCACGCTCTAACGCATCAGCGGTGTGAGCGTAATCGACTACTACCAAAGGCAGAGGCTGACGACCGGCAGTGCTCTTGGGCGTCACAATTTGCAGACGGCCAGGAACGGATTCCAGCTTGTCCATGATGCGGGCGATCTTGGACACAGGCCAACCCACTTCTTGCAGCACACCGGCCACCAGCAGGAGGTTGGCGACGTTATGCTCGCCCAGCAGGTGAGTCAGAATTTGAGCAGTACCGTGAGCAGTGACCAGATTGAATACCTGGCCATCAGCGCCGGTATGCACGTCTTGCGCCAGCAGATCCACGCCAGGCTGGCTCATGGAGTACGAAATCACACGAGCAGCCAGACCAGCCTGCATCAATTCACGGCCAGTTTCATCGTCGGCGTTCACCACAGCGCTACGCAGACCGGGCCAGCCAAACAGGCGCAGCTTGGCCTGCTTGTATTCTTCCATGCTGTGGTGATAGTCCAGATGGTCATGCGTCAGGTTGGTGAACCCGGCAATATCAATACGGACACCGTCCAGGCGGCCTTGCTCCAGGCCAATCGACGAGGCTTCCAGCGCCACGGCATTACCACCTTGGGCGCGAATGGCGGCCAAGCTGCGATGTACGGTCAGCACGTCCGGCGTCGTCAGTACGCCACCCAGATTGGAGCCGTCAGGCAAGGTCACGCCCAGCGTACCAATGGTGCCGCAAGGCACTTGGGAATGGTTCAGAGCCGAAGCCACCCATTGCACCGTGGAGGTCTTGCCATTGGTTCCGGTCACCGCGACGACCGTCATTTCCTCGGAAGGACGACCCCACCACTGATGAGCCACTTCACCCAACAAGGCACTGAGGTTGGCAACTTGCAAAACAGGTACACCGGGATCTACCGCCTGATCGCCCTGCTCGCGCACAATCGCAACCGCACCTTGTTGCACAGCCTGAACTTCGTACTCACGACCATCACCCTGATGGCCGCGGCAGGCAAAAAACGCATCACCCGCCTTGATCTGGCGGGAATCCAAACACAGATTAGCCGTGGGCGCGACATGCTGCGCCAGCCACTCCAATATTGCTGCGGCGTTCATCGTACTCTCTCCGCACCGGGGCCAACGGCCACCAGCGAATCTATGGGCGCATCAGGCTGGACGCCTAGGCGTCGCAAGCTCCGGGCCACAATTTCTGAAAAAATCGGCGCGGCAATACGCCCGCCGTAATAATTAGAGCTATGTGGTTCGTCAATCGTGACGGCCACCACAATGCGAGGATCGGAGACAGGAGCAAAGCCTACAAAAGAGCCGCGATACAGGGATTTGCTGTAACGGCCATCCACGATCTTGCGGGCCGTACCGCTCTTGCCAGCCACGCGATAGCCTTGTACCTGGGCCAGACGGGCACCGGCCGGACCAGCGGCCGCTTCCAGCATGGCGCGCACTTCGGCGGCCACTTTGGGGGTGTAAACCTGAACGCTGGCAGGTTTGCCGTCCCGCTTGAGCAGTGTCATGGAAACCATGTCGCCATTACGCGCAAACGCCGTGTAGGCATGGGCAATTTGCAGCAGGGAAACCGACAGGCCATAGCCATACGACATGGTGGCGCGCTCGATGGGACGCCAGCGCTCCCAGGGGCGCAGCCGTCCGCTGGCAATACCGGGGAAGTCAGCCTGAGGAGAACGACCAAAACCTAGCTCGGTAAATTTATTCCACATTTCCTGAGAAGTCAGACGCTCGGAAATCATGGTCATGCCAATATTGCTGGAGCGTCGCAAAATGCCGGCGGCATCCAGCATGCCGTTGTTACGGCTAACGTCGCTGATCACACTGCCCTGGTAGCGATACTGACCATTGCCTGTATTGAACTGGGTGGCGGTGGTGATGCGGTTGATGTCCAGCGCCAAGGCGACGGTGAACGGCTTCATGATGGAGCCGGGCTCAAAAGTGTCAGTCAGGGCACGGTTACGCAGGGCCGGACCTTTGCGGTCGTCCCTGTCGTTGGGGTTATAGGTAGGCAGGTTCACCAGGGCCAGAATTTCCCCGGTTTTTACATCCATGACCACAGCGGCAGCCGCATTGGCCTTGACGTCTTCCATCCCCTTTTTCAGCGCGGTGTAGGCATCAAACTGCAAACCGGCATCAATGGACAGGTGCAAATCCTGACCATGCGTAGGCGGGATAATGGCGCGCACGTCCTCAACCACACGGCCCAGGCGGTCACGAATCACGCGGCGCGAGCCGGGCGTACCCGACAAGGCCGAATTAAAGGCCAGCTCAATGCCTTCAATGCCCTGGTCTTCAATATTGGTGAAACCCACAATGTGCGCCATCACATCCCCTTCGGGATAGAAGCGGCGCATTTCTTCCTGCTGGTGAATACCGGGAATCTTCAGTTCGGCAATCTGGGCAGCCACATCCACGTCTACCTGACGCTTGATGTAGACAAAGTTGCGATCTTCAACGGACAGGCGACGGTCGATATCGGACTGCCCCATACCCAGCAACTTGGCCAGTTGAGCAATCTGCTCGGGTTTGGCATTGCGGGCGTCATCCGGAATGGCCCAGATTGCCTTGACGGGCACGCTGGAGGCCAGCACCACGGACCCGGAACGATCAAAAACCTTCCCACGCATGGGCGGCAGAACCTGGGTGCGCTCGTAACGACGCTCGCCTTGCTGCTGCAGAAATTCGGTAGACAGGCCCTGCAAGTACAAGGCCTTGACGATCAATGCGCCAAAGCCCAGGAACAGAAGCACCAGGACCAAACGCGAACGCCAGAATGGAATCTGGACGCTTAAAACAGGATTATCGTGATAGCCGAATCGTCTCATGGCCGCCCTCCGGGCTGAGCCAGATTCGAGCTCAGCTGACCACCTTGCAGATACAGGGTGCGCTCAGGGGTGCTGAGCACCAGGCCCAGATCATTGCGACCAATGTCATCCACCCGGGCGTTGCGAGCCAGCTCGGCACGCTCCAGTTGCAGACGACGCCAGTCCGTATCCAGTTCACCGGCTTTGGTGACCAGACGATCGGTTTGCACAAACAGCTCGCGCGCCTGATAGCGCGCCGTCACCAAAGAGATGGCCGAAAGCATCAACACCAAAGAGAGGGTGATGACCAGGCGCATCATCGGCGGCCTCGCTTGCCGGCGGGCTGTCGGCTATAGGCGGCCTGTTGCAGCAGACGCTCGCTGGCGCTGCGCATCCAGTCCTGGGGGATGGGGGTGTCGGTGCGTTGCACCACACGTAATACCGCCGAGCGGGCTCGGGGGTTATCGCTGGACTCCTCGTCGGTGGGCAAGATTCTGCCCAAAGACTGCACCAGAGGCTGGGGCAAGTCTTTTTCAAGAATAGGTAGACGTGACTGTTCCTGCGCGGGACGCGCAGCTGCGTTCATGAACTGTTTGACCATGCGGTCCTCCAGTGAATGAAATGCAATCACCGCAAGCCTGCCCCGAGTCGCCAATCGACTCAGAATTGACGGAAGCGCGTGCGCGAGCTCTTCGAGCTCACGATTGAGGTAAATCCGTATAGCCTGGAAGGTCCTGGTTGCCGGATGTTGACCCTTTTCGCGCGTGCGGACGACACCGGCGACGAGCTCGGCGAGATCACGCGTTGTATGTAGCGGGCGGGATTGGCGGCGATCAACAATCGCCTTTGCAATCTGGAAAGCAAACCGTTCTTCGCCATATTCTGCAATGACCTCCTTTAAAACTTCTACACTGACCTCGGCCAGCCACTGTTCAGCGGTCAAACCACCGCTGGTATCCATGCGCATGTCCAGAGGACCTTCGCGCATAAAAGAGAAACCTCGTTCTGCGTCGTCGATTTGTGGCGAGGAAATGCCCAAATCCATCATGACGCCTTGCAATGGCCCCACATCCAGCTCGTCCAGAGCCTGGGCCAGATCACCAAAACCACTATGTACAACCGTCACACGGCTATCTTGTGCCGCCAGCTCCTGGGCCACGGCGATCGCCTGAGGATCCTTGTCGATCACGATCAGGCGTCCCTGGGGGCTCAAGTGCGACAACAACAGACGGCTGTGACCACCACGACCAAAGGTGCAATCTACGTACACACCATCGACCAAACCCTGGATTTCGGGGTTTTGCGCCCAGCGCCGGGCCTCAAAGGACGGATCCACGAGGGCCGCCACCGTAGGCTCCAGCAGCACGGATCGATGTACCAGCGTCATGACTTACTCAGAAAGAAAAAGTGTCGAATACGTCTGTGGAGTTTTCAGCCAGATCCTGGGCCTGTCGGCGTTCCAGTTCCTGCGCATTCCACAACTCAAAATGGGTGGCCATACCCAGCAGCATGGCGTCGCGCTCCAGCCCCACTGCGGTGCGCAGTTCGGGAGCGATCAATATCCGACCAGCGGAGTCCAGATCAACGTCCTGAGCACTGCCCAGCAGCAGGCGTTGCAAGAAACGGGCACTCATGGGAAAGCGGGCAATTTGTTCGCGCTTTTCTTCCCACACACTGCGCGGATACACCAGCAAACAGCCGTCGGGATGGCGAGTGAGGGTCAAGCGGCCTTGTTCCTGCTGCAAAAGCGCGTCACGGTGCCGAGTCGGAATGGACATCCGACCCTTAGCATCCAGTGTGAGTGCGCTGCTGCCTTGGAACACTTTTTTCCCCCACTTTTTTACACTATTTCCTACTTTTCCCCACTCTACGGGGGAAAGCCTTTGCGGTCAAGGCAGTGGTTGCAATTTTTTCAATCACAACAAGCACTTAGCGCACTATCCTAGAAGTGGCTAAAAAAAAATACTGTGTGAAATCAAGAAATTGCGGGGCGCATTAAAAGTGAATTGTTATAAAAACGCGCACAAGCGACTCTTGCCAAGGATTCAACATCCTTAACAATTGCTTTCAAATGTACGAAATCGGTGCAATTGGTGGCGAATGCCAGGAGAAGTGTGAGACAGGCCTATAGGCCGGATTCTGTATGCCAGCGGGAACCCGCTGACCGGCAATCATTCCTCTGGACCGACCATTGCTGGCCGGTTCTAGCTACCTACCCGCATACTAAGACGAGCCGCCTATCGGCTAAAAAGCCTGCGTATGCCTATTTGGTATTGCTCCGGGTAGAGGTTACCGCGTTTCACCCCACAGCACTTTGCACCGAAGTGCAAGAAAACACGGAAGTGGCCGTATCTGTGCCTGCTTGCGCAAGCCCTTGCTGTGGTCTCGTCTCTGTGGCCCTGGTCCTCGGCTTATCTGACGTGATGCCAGCCTTGCCGGACGGCTGTTAGCCGCTACCCTGCTCTATGGAGTCCGGACCTTCCTCGATACTTGCGTACCGCGACTGCCCAGCCTGCCTCACAGATGCATTGTAACCTGCGACAATAGAGAAATTCGCAGGACGCGCTGTTTTATCTGGAGTCTTATGTCCAATAATCTGATTTCCCTGACCGATGTCCAATTGGCATTCGGCCACCATCCCTTGCTGGACCATGCCGATCTGGTCATACAAAGAAACGAACGCATCGGTCTGATCGGGCGCAATGGTGCTGGTAAATCATCACTTTTGAAAATTTTGGATCAACGCCAGGTTCCCGACGACGGCCAGGTCAAACGACTGGGTGGGCTGAAAATTGCCACCGTCGAACAAGAACCCGAGCTGGATCCCGAAGTCAGCATTTACGATTTTCTGTGTGGCGATTTCACTGAAACCGAAGATTGGCAGCGCCCTGCCCGCGTCAATGCCTTGATGGACAAGCTGGGGCTGGACCCCGACGCCCTGACCGGCAGCCTGTCTGGCGGCCAGCGCAAACGCGTGGCCCTGGCCAATGCACTGGTGGAAGAACCCGATCTGCTCTTGCTGGACGAGCCCACCAACCACCTGGACTTTGATGGCATTCTTTGGCTGGAACAACTGCTGCTGGATTTTCGCGGCAGTGCCGTCATCATTACCCACGATCGCCGATTCCTGGATGTAGTGACCACCCGCATCATCGAGCTGGATCGAGGGAAACTCTTCAGCTTTCCCGGCAACTTCAGCCAATGGCAGGAACGCAAAGCCGAGTTCCTGGAGGCAGAAAAGCAACAAAACGCCAAGTTTGATAAATTTCTGGCCCAGGAAGAAGTCTGGATACGCAAAGGCGTACAGGCGCGTCGCACGCGCGACGAAGGCCGCGTGCGCCGCCTGGAGCAATTGCGCCGCGACCGTGCCGAGCGTCGCGAACGTTCGGGCGACGTCAAATTCGCCATTTCCGAGGGCCAGCGCTCCGGCAAGCTGGTCGCCGAATTACAGGATGTCAGCCACGGCTACGATGGCCGCGTACTGATCAAGGATTTCTCGACCGTGTTGATGCGCGGCGACCGTATTGGCCTGATCGGGCACAACGGCGCAGGCAAAACCACCTTGCTGCGTATCATGCTGGGCTTGCAAGAACCCAATTCCGGCGTTGTGCGCCACGGCACCAAACTCAATATTGGCTACTTTGACCAGATGCGCAGCCGTCTGGATGAAAACGCCACGCTGGCCGACACCATCAGCCCCGGTAGCGAATGGGTAGAAATCGGCAATCAGCGCAAGCACATCATGAGCTATCTGGAGGACTTCCTGTTTCCAGCCGCCCGCGCCCACTCCCCCGTACGCAGCCTGTCCGGTGGCGAGCGAGCCCGACTGGCGCTGGCACGCATGTTTGCTCAACCTACTAATGTATTAGTACTGGATGAGCCGACCAACGACCTGGACATTGAAACCCTGGAACTGCTGGAAGACCTGATTCAGGACTACACCGGCACCGTGCTGCTGGTCAGCCACGACCGAACCTTCCTGGACAATGTGGTCACTCAGGTCATTGCCGCTGAAGGCCAAGGCCTTTGGGGCGAATATGTGGGTGGCTACGACGAATGGCTGGCGCAACGTCCTCAGGCCAACGCAGCGACGCAGGCATCAGCCAGCAACGCAGCACCCGCTCCTGCCGCCGCCAAACCAACTGCCGAGCGCGGTGTCAAAGCAACCAAGGTAAGCCGTCTGGCGTCATGGGAAGAAAAGGAACTGGAAGCGCTGCCCGAGAAAATTGCAGCCATAGAAAGCCAGCAAGCCGAACTGGCAGAACAACTGAGCGCGCCGGATCTGTATAAAGACGGTTCCGCTCGAGCTGACGAGATCAACCAAAAACTGGATCAGCTCAACACGGACCTGGAGCAGTTATTTGAGCGCTGGGAAAAGCTGGAAGAAAAACGCCTGGCCAGCTAAAGGAAGACAAAGGAATCAGGGGTTCAGCCCGGTAAAGCCGAACTGATCCTCTGGTTCCTCCTCAATCCGGGCAATGCGCTGACAATCAACCATGATCGGTTCGAGTACCGTGCAACAGCACGGCAAAACCTCGCCTGGGCCGACATACGCTAAAGGCTGCTCTTTATAAGCAACCTTTCCATACACAAGAGGAATACGGCAGGAGCCGCAATAGCCGCTCCTGCATTGATACTCAACCTGATGGCCGGTTCGTTCCAAACCTTCCAACAAAGTTTCGCCGTCCCGCAACTGAAAGTCATGATCAGTTGTCCGGACTTGACTCATAACTCAATACCGTCGAAGTCGCCGGCCGACACGGCCGAGTCGATCTGGCCGACCAGGTAAGAGCTCAGTTCCACCTCTTGAGGTGCCACCTGCACGGTGTCCGAGGACAGCCAGGTGTTGATCCATGGAATGGGGTTATGTTTGACGGACTCAAACGCAGGCTTCAGGCCCACTGCACCCATACGGATATTGGTGATGTACTCCACGTACTGCCCCAGAATGTCCTTGTTCAGACCAATCATGGAACCGTCGCGGAACAGGTAATCCGCCCACTGCTTCTCCTGCTCGGCGGCATCCTTGAACATGGCAAAGCAAACCGGCTCCAGTTCACGGGCGATCTGAGCGAACTCGGGATCGTCGCTGCCGGAACGCAGGATATTGATGATGTGCTGCGTGCCAGTCAGGTGCAGCGCTTCATCACGCGCAATCAGGCGAATGATCTTGGCATTGCCTTCCATCAGCTTGCGCTCGGCAAAGGCGAAGGAGCAGGCAAAGCTGACATAAAAGCGGATGGCCTCAAGAATATTGACGCTCATCATGCACAGGTACAACTTCTTCTTGAGCTCATACACGCTGAGCGTACGGGTTTCACCGTTGATCTCGTGTTCGCCTGCACCCAGTTGGGCGTACAACATGGTGTCGCTGATCAGATCATCGTAGTACGAGGAAATGTCGGCAGCACGCAGCTGAATGTTCTCGTTGCGCACGATGTCGTCAAAAATAACGGACGGGTCATTGGCAATATTGCGAATGATGTGCGTGTACGAGCGCGAGTGAATCGTCTCGGAAAAAGCCCAGGTTTCAATCCAGGTTTCCAGCTCTGGAATGGAAACCAGAGGCAGGAAGGCCACGTTGGGGCTGCGGCCCTGGATGGAATCCAGCAAGGTCTGATACTTCAGATTGCTGATGAAAATATGCTTTTCGTGGTCAGGCAGGTTCTGGTAGTCGATCCGGTCCTGGGTGATGTCCACTTCTTCCGGACGCCAGAAGAAGGACAACTGCTTTTCAATCAGCTTTTCAAAAATCGGATATTTTTGCTGGTCGTAGCGAGCCACGTTAACCGGCTGCCCAAAGAACATGGGTTCCTTGAGCTGGTCGTTATCCGTTTTAGAAAAAGTACTATAGGTAGTCATGATGCTCTTTACCCTTGCTTAGATCTTGCACGCGCCGCCTGCGCAACCGTCGTCCTCTACTTCGCCATGCGAATCATCGGCACCGTCGCGGGTGTTGTGGTAGTACAAGGTCTTCACACCGTATTTGTAGGCCAGCAGCAGGTCCTTGAGCAGTTGCTTCATCGGTACGCGACCACCCTCGAACCGCTGTGGGTCATAGTTGGTGTTCGCAGAGATCGACTGGTCAACAAACTTCTGCATCACGCCAACCAACTTCAGGTAGTCGTCGTTGCCAGGCATTTGCCACAGCAATTCGTACTGATCCTTATATTTTTCAAATTCAGGCACCACCTGACGCAAGATACCGTCCTTGGACTGCTTGACGGACACCAGGCCACGCGGAGGCTCAATACCGTTGGTGGCATTGGCGATCTGACTGGAGGTTTCCGAAGGCATCAGGGCTGTCAGGGTCGAGTTGCGCAGACCGTGCTTGACGATGTCAGCACGCAGGGCTTCCCAATCCAGGTGCAGCGGCTCGTTGCAGATACCGTCCACATCTTTCTTGTAGGTGTCGGTAGGCAGCAAACCAGCGGCATACGTCGTTTCGTCGAAGGCATCGCAAGGACCGTATTCACGCGACAACTGCACCGAAGCCTTCAACAGGTAGTACTGGATGGCTTCAAACGTGCGGTGGGTCAGGCCCAAGGCAGCGGGATCGGAGTAGCGGGTGCCGTTCTTGGCCAGGTAGTAAGCGTAGTTGATGACGCCAACGCCCAGGGAACGACGCTTGTTGGTTGCATTCAGCGCGGCCTTGACCGGGTAATCCTGGTAGTCCAGCAAAGCATCCAGAGCACGAACAATCAGTTCAGCCAGGCCGTCCAGCTCGTCCAGAGACTCCAGAGCGCCCAGGTTGAACGCCGACAGCGTGCACAGGGCGATTTCGCCTTCGGCATCGTTCAGATCGTTCAAAGGCTTGGTAGGCAGAGCGATTTCCATGCACAGGTTGGACTGGCGCACAGGAGCGCGGTCGGCCTGGAATGGGCTGTGCGTATTGCAGTGGTCCACGTTCTGAATGTAGATACGGCCGGTGCTGGCACGCTCTTGCATCAGCAGGGAGAACAGCTCCACGGCAGGCAGGCTGCGCTTGCGGATGGCAGGATCCTGCTCGTACATTTCGTACAGACGCTCGAACTCGTCCTGGTCTGCGAAGAACGCGTCGTACAGGCCGGGCACGTCATGCGGCGAGAACAGCGTGATGTGGCTGCCCTTGATCAGACGTTGGTACAGCAAGCGGTTGATCTGAACGCCGTAGTCCAGATGACGGATACGGTTTTCTTCCACACCACGGTTGTTCTTGAGGACCAGCAGTGTTTCCACTTCCAGGTGCCACATGGGGTAGAACAAGGTTGCAGCACCACCGCGCACACCACCTTGCGAGCACGACTTCACCGCCGCCTGGAACATCTTGAAGAACGGCAGGCAGCCCGTGTGTTGTGCTTCACCACCACGAATCTCGCTGCCTACGGCGCGAATGCGGCCACCGTTGATACCGATACCGGCACGCTGTGACACGTAACGAACAATGGCGCTGGTCGTGGCGTTGATGCTGTCCAGGCTGTCGTCACATTCGATCAGCACGCAAGAGCTGAACTGACGGGTGGGTGTGCGCACGCCAGCCATGATGGGCGTGGGCAAGGAAATCTTGAATTGCGATACGGCGTCGTAAAAGCGCTTGATGAAGCTCAGACGTGTGTCGGCAGGGTAACGGGCGAACAGACACATGGCCACCAGCATGTACAGGAACTGGGGGCTTTCGTAGATGCGCTTGGTCACGCGGTTCTGAATCAGGTACTTGCCTTCCAGCTGCTTGACGGCACCGTAGGAGAAATTCATGTCACGCCAGTGATCCAGATGAGCATCCAGCTCATCGAATTCAGCGCGCGTGTAGTCTTGCAACAGATGCGGATCGTAGCGACCTTCCTTGGTTTGCAAGGTCACGTGATCGAACAGGCTGGGGGGTTCAAACTGACCAAAAGCGATTTTGCGCAGATGGAAAATCGCCAGACGGGCAGCCAGATATTGGTAGTCAGGCGTATCTTCGGAGATCAGATCCGCAGCCGACTTGATGATGGTTTCGTGGATGTCGCTAGTGCGAATGCCGTTGTAGAACTGAATGTGAGAGCGCAGCTCTACTTGAGAGACGGACACATTACTCAGACCTTCAGCGGCCCAATCAACCACTCGGTGAATCTTGTCGAGGTTAATAGGTTCTGTACGGCCATCTCGCTTAGTGACCATTAACTGTTCGGTTGATTGCATTTCAGTCTCGGAAATCGATGGTGATTGACGGAAGACGCGGCTTTTGCAGCCGCCAGCGTCATTTGATGCACACCATATATAGTGTGATATTGGCGTCATTCTACTACATATAGCGGATTGAGCGAATAGTCGTTTTGTGACTGCCGAGCAGATTCAGCGCATAAAAATGCAACCAATCTTTGCTCTGCTAACAATTTCCTATTGCGTCTGGAACTCTTGAACGCAGCGCAGCAAAGCCTCGCCATAGGCCTCTCTTTTGCGTACACCTATGCCTGTAATCGGCTCCAGATCAGCCTCTGAGCTGGGGCAGCGGATGGCCACTTCACGCAAAGTGGCATCATGGAAAATGACATAGGCGGGGACGCCATGTTCGCGGGCGGTCGCGGCACGCCAGGCACGCAAAGCCTCGAATCGTCGCTGCTGATCGGGCTCCAGCGCAGGTCCGGCAGGCGCCTGACCTTTTACTCGGTGTGCAGCGGGTCCGCGTGTTACGGTTTCGCGCCGCAACATTAAAGTGCGTTCCCCTTTGAGCACTTCGCGGCTGGCCTCGGTCAGCAACAAGGTGCCGTACCCTTCCAGGTCCACCGTGACCAGACTATGTGCCAGCAACTGGCGCAGTACCCCACGCCAGGCTTGATCGGTCAGATCCTTGCCCACGCCAAAGACGGTGAGCTTGTCATGCTCGTGCTCTTTGACACGGTCCGTCAGCTTGCCCAGCAGGATGTCGATCAGGTGTCCGGCCCCGAAGCGCTGACCGCGCTCGCGCCACAATCTATAGATTGTAGAGAGCATTTTCTGCGCTGCCACCGTACCATCCCAGGCTTCCGGCGCTTCCAGGCAGGTATCGCAGTTACCGCAAGGCTCGATCTGCTGATCGAAATACGCCAACAAGCGCTGGCGGCGGCAGGAAATGGTTTCGCACAGGCCCAACATGGCATCCAGCGCCTGGCCTTGCTGGCGTCGGTGTGCCGCATCGCCTTGCGACTGGTTAATCATGCGGTGCAATTGCACCACGTCTTGCAAACCATAGGCCAGCCAGGCCGTGGCCACTTCACCATCGCGCCCTGCCCGCCCGGTTTCCTGGTAATACCCCTCCACCGATTTGGGCAGGTCAATGTGGGCTACAAAGCGCACATCTGGTTTATTGACACCCATGCCAAAGGCAATGGTTGCCACCATGACCACCCCTTCTTCTCGAAGAAAGCGGGCCTGGTTGATGGCGCGTTGCTGCGCATCCAGCCCTGCATGGTAGGGCAAGGCATGGATACCGTTCTTGCACAGAAACTCGGCGGTATCTTCCACGCGCGAGCGCGACAGGCAATACACAATCCCCGCATCACCGGAGTGCTCTTCCTGAATGAAGCTCAAGAGCTGCTTGCGCACCTCGTTCTTTTCGATGATGCGATAGCAAATATTAGGGCGATCAAAACTGGCGACAAAATGCCGGGCCTCTTCCAGCTTCAGGCGCTGGGCAATTTCTACCCGCGTCAACTGAGTGGCAGTCGCCGTCAAGGCAACCCGTGGCACTCCCGGCCAGCGCTGGGCCAGCAAATCCAGGCCCAGGTATTCCGGGCGGAAGTCGTGGCCCCATTGCGATACGCAGTGGGCTTCGTCAATGGCAAACAGGGAAATCTGGCCGCGTGCCAGCAAATCCAGGCAACGGTCTGTCAGCAAACGCTCGGGAGCCACATAGAGCAGATCCAGCTGCCCCGTCAGAAACTCGCGCTCGACCTCGCGGGCGGTTTGCCAATCCTGGGTGGAGTTCAGATAGGCAGCATTAACACCCAGCTCATTGAGGGCATCCACCTGATCCTGCATCAAGGCAATCAGGGGGGACACGACCACGCCGGTGCCGGGTCGCACCAAAGCAGGAATCTGGTAACACAGCGACTTGCCGCCGCCCGTGGGCATCAAGACCAGGGCGTCACCGCCTTGGATCAGGGTCTCGATAATCTCGTGCTGAGAGCCACGAAAACTGTCATAACCAAAAACTTCCTGAAGAACCTCAAGTGCTGACTGGGCCATGCCGCCTGCTTAAAAAATCGGAATAGAAAAACGCAGCGCGATGTTCGACTGACGACTTTCCAGATGACGGCGAGCTTGCAAACCCACCCTAAGGTGGGGACTGTACCAGAACTGCTGCGTGACCCCAAGGTAGCGGTTCTCCCCCCCGGCAACTACCTGCTGCACCTCGTACTGCGTCTTTACTTCACCCCAGCGGCGCAGGGGCATGGACAAACCCACCACCTGCCGGCTGCTGGCCGCGTCGACCTTCATGCCCTGATAACGGCTTAAATCCAGGAAGTTGTCCTGGTACCGCTCGCCCTGCCATTGCAGATGCAAATCGTCCAGCACATCCAGGCCATAGGCGGCCTGATAACGCCACCCCTGTCCCACGGAATGGGAAGCTTTGGCCACACTGGCCTGCCACACGCCAAAATCCGGCGAGCGATAAGTGGCACCCACCCCGGTCAAGCCAAAATCACGCGCACTTTCCATTTGGGTATCAATGCTGGTGCGACTGGTGATATCGGTACTGACCATCAGACTGCTCGCCGACGATCCGTACACCAGATCACCGTTGTCCTGCTTGCCTGTTATGTCCAGCGCACCCACGGCCAAGGCATAGCGCCAGGGCCCGGCCGGGCCTTGTTCAAACTGCTGGGTAATATTGATCCCGCCCAGTTCCACAGGCCGCGCCCAATCCGGGGCGGTTACCGTGTCATTGCCCAAGGTTAACTGCAAACCATCTTCATTGACGTAGCGCCAATTGCGCTCGCCAAACTGCCAGACCTGATCGGGCGCACTGCTCAACCAGCGTGCACTCCAGATCGGCGAGGACTGCTGACTATATTGAATGGAGCGAGCCAGACTGGCGGTACTGGAACCGCTCAGGCTGAAATCAGAAAAAGAAAAACCAATGGACGTGGCTGGGTTGACCAAACCCTGGTCGCCCTGGCGATGCCATTGCGAGGCATCAAAAAACGGCTCTACCGGGGGAAGCTCCTGAGGAGGAATCGCCTGAGCCTCATCCACACCATACACACGCGTGGCGGACAGGTTTTCCAATCCGACACGGTTTTGAGCGGTGGCCAATGGAACAGCGAACAGCATGGCAAGACCGACAATCAGCCCGCCTGCCAAGCCTCGCTGGCAAGCTTTTGTACGCATGATTTATGTCACAAAAAGAGTTTAGCGCCGGGCATCCAGCATCACTTCGCCGCTCGCATCCAGGGAGCGTTTGATGGCGGAGTATTTTTCCAGCACAGCAGACTTATAGACTACACCAATCAGGCGACCCGAGCCGTCACCATTCAATACCGGCAGGCGCTCTCCGGCAAAGCTCACGAAGTGTTCCTGAGCCTCGTCCAGACTCATGTTCGGGTAGAGCGTCTTGACGAAATCCATACGCAAAATATCCCCCACCACACGTTCCTGGGCAGCGTTGTCGTCCAGCAACATACGCGTCAGGTCGGGCTGGGCAATCACACCTTGATAAACCTGCTCCTCGTTCACCACATACAAATAGCGCACGGGGTAATCCAGGAACATCTGCAAGGCATCGCGCATTTGGGTGGTGGTGCTGACCACGGTGTCCGCCGGACGGACCAGCTCAGCCAGGGTGGTATGACGCAGCTTGTGACGCAGCAAGGCATCGCGCTCGCGCACCAAGGTAACTTCATACATGGCCACTTCAGCCACACCACGCGACACAAAATAAGCCATGACACAGGCCACGATCAGCGGCAGTACCAGTTGATAGCTCAAGGTCATTTCAAACAACATCAGAATGGCCATGAAGGGCGCACTGGTCGCAGCCCCCAGGAACGCACCCATGCCCACCAGCGTGAACAGGTACAAAGGCAAATCCAGACCCGGCAGAATCAACAAGGTCAGTTGACCAAACAGGGTGCCAAAGGCCGCTCCCACAAAGATGGCAGGGGTAAACACACCACCGACTGCGCCCGAGCCCACCGTCAACCCTGTAGCCAGAACCTTGAACACCAGAATAAGCAGTACGCTGTACCAGGCCCAGTCACTGTGCAGCATGGAGGACACCACGCTGAAGCCATTACCCGCCACGCGCGGCATGAGGATCAGCAACAGTCCCAGCAGCAAGCCACCCAAAGCCAGACGCAAAGGCAAACCCAGGCCGGTACGCTTGAACAGGGTACGAAACAAATTCAGCAATTTCAGGAAAGCGGGTGCAGCCAGACCAATCAGCACACCCAGAACCAGAAAGGGCAAGATGTCCCAACCCGCAACGGCCTGAACATTCGTCATTTCATAGGGGGCGTGATAGCCACCCAGCATGCGCATGGTCAGGTGAGCACTGACAGCCGCCATCAACAGGGGGCCGAAGCTACTCATGGTCATGGTGCCCAGCACAATCTCGGCCACAAATACGGCACCGGCAATCGGGGCCCCATAAGCCGCAGCCACACCGGCAGCGGCACCACAGGCCACCAGCAAACGCAGGCGGGCTTCACCGAACAAGGTGAAACGGCCTATCGCAGAAGCGGACAAGGAGGCCAAATGCACCATCGCCCCTTCCCGACCAATCGAACCGCCCGACGCTACCGTCATCAGGGAGGACAAGGATCGCAGCAAGCCCTGGCGGATGGACAAGCGGCCGTCGCCAATGGCCACGGCTTCCATATAGTCCGAGTTACTTCCCGAGGGCAGACGCCCGGCCAGCCACAGCAGGATACCGGCGCACAAACCGCCCAGGGTAGGAAACAGGAGGCGCATGTACCAGGGCAGGCTTTCCGTTACCGCAACGATGCCGCCGTGCTGCCCCGTGACCACTTGCTGCACAAAGCGCATGCCCTGATGAAAGGCTAGCGTAGCCAAGGCTCCCAAAATGCCGGCCAAGACTGCCCACGCCAGCATGGCGGGCATATCAGACAACCACTTGAAACCCTGCAGACGCTTGCGCATCGACAGCACGGAATGGGCAATCATAAAAAAGGTCAGCCTTTAAAGCTGGGCGGCAAAGGTGGGCGGGACAATCCAAACATGCGCCAATACACCCACACGTTGAAAATCAAGACGATGGGCAAGGTAATCACAATCGCTGACAGGATCAGGCTCAGGGCAGGCACCCCGGCAGCGGCGTCCCAGATCGTCATCTCGTCCAGAATCAGATAGGGGAAGAAACTGAACGCCAGCCCCGCCATGACGGAAACCATCACGAACAGAGTCAGCAAAAAAGGCAAGGTTGTTGTGCGATAGCTGCTGTTGATCATGCGCTGCAGGCTCATCTCAATCGACACAAAGCAGCTAAGAATCAAGGCCCACAAAAACAGCACCAGTCCCCAGTACGGTCCATCACTCCATTTCAGCAGCACGCCGGCATTTACAAAAGCCAGCACGACGGACACACCTACGGCACCAGCTGCAAACCAGCGCACCGAACGACGGCCCCAGTTCACCGCACGGGCGCGCAGCTCGCCTGCCTCGCGCATGATGAGCCAGCTGGCCCCCAGCAAGCAGTACGCGGCGATGGCGCAAAAGCCCATGAAAATAGAGAACCAGATATAGCCTGAATCGCTTTGGAAACCCACCACGACCTGAGCCAGCAAGACACCGTGGGAGAACGCCGTCAACCAGGAGCCCAGGGCAAAACCCATTTGCCAGCGGGACTGACGCTCTACCGGCGCACGCAGGCGGAACTCAAAGGATACGGAACGGGCAAAGACGCCGACACCCAAAGCACATAAAGGCCCATACAGCCCGCCCATCACCGCCCCCCAGGCTTTGGGGAAAGCGCAAACAAACAAGCCCAGGCCCAGAAACAGCCAGAACTCGTTGGCGTCGCGCCATGGGCTCAACAAGGACAACATGCGGGGACGCAAGGAATCCGGAGCCAGCAAGGACAAGCAACCCACGCCAATATCGAAGCCGTCCAGAACCGTACCGGCCACAATAATCAGAAAGAACAGGGCCAGAAACGCCAAGGGCATCCAGAACGCCGGATCATGGGCACCCAGGCCCAGCGCATTTGCAAAAGAATCAATCATGCCCGCCCCCGATGACGCGCGATCGGTACCACACCAAAACGAACGGCATGTCGCAACTTCTGGAAAAAACCAATCATGCACAAGACGTAGACCAGGCCGTAACAGAGCAAACCCAGCCCAACGGTAAAGACGCTTTCGGTACTTTGCACTTGCACAGCCTGAATATCGTTACCTACCAGATAAGGCAGAAAGCCCAACAAGACGTAGGCTGCACCGCCCAGCAACATGATCCAGCCCAGCACCGAGGCGGCCACCATGATCTGACGCTCTCTATAAGAAAGAGAGTGCGGGTCCAGGCCATAACGACGGGTACGCAACAAGACCCACAGAAGCAGGAAGAGCATCAAGGCCCCGGCCAGCACAGCCACGCGGAAGGACCAGAAGGTCAAGGTGACGGGCGGCATGGCGTCGGAAAACTGATCCAGGCCCATCAGAATGCCGCTGTCATTGCGACCCAGCCATCGTCCACCCGCATGGGACCAGCGCAACACACCCAGAACACTGTCCTGCATGGCAGAGGGTGCCGCCACCAGAATCAGATCAGGCTGCGAGCCGCTTTCCCAATACGCCGCCGCTGCCGCTGCCTTGGCAGGCTGATGCTCGGCAGTCATGAAACCATTACCTACAACGGCGGACACCAAAGCCAGCCAGGCCACCACACCCAGGAACAAGGCGCTGCGAAAAGCCAGGCGTTCCTGATCGGTAACCGGCTTTTGCATGGTCTGGGCGCAAGTCACACCCAGCATGAAAAAGGCCACCGTCAGCAAACTGCCTGCAAATAAAAGACCGGCATACCAGGGCAAGGCCGGTGTGCTGAGCACATCCAGCCATTCCATCACCACGTAATGGCCTTCAATAACATCCACGCCGGTCGGCACTTGCATCCAGGCCACAATCGCCACCAGCCAGAATGCAGTGACGGTCACACCCAGGGCCACCATCAGCACCACCAGGGTATGAACCAGATTGGAGAGCATGCGCTGGGCAAACAGCATCACGCCCAGAAAGCAGGATTTGAAAATGAACAGGGACAGCATGGAGGCGGCCAGCATGGGGCCGATGACATCACCCACCTGCTCCATCAGACCCGGCCAGACACTGCCAAACTGAATCAGCACGGGCATGGACGCGGCAAAGCTTAAAATAAACGCCAGCGCGAACAGACGCACCCAAAAACGGTACGCCCCCATCCAGGCCGTCGCATTGTTGCCGAAGGTTCTGACCTTGAAATACAGCAGCACCCAAGCCAGTCCCAGCTCCAGAGCCAGAAACAGCAGCATGAAGCCCAGGCTAAGGAAAAACTGGGCATGAGACAGAGAAAGGGCGGAGTGCGTCATAATGAGCGCTAGTGTAGGGTGAATTGGCCTGCAAACGCCACCATACTACCCCAAGTTCTCCCCTGATTTTTTAGAACCCGTTCATGGGGTAAATACCCCTCTAAAACAAGAACGTGGCAAAATGGCCGATTAGTCTGTCGGCTTCTTTATTTCAAACGTGTATGACCTCTGACACCACTCCCGCTCCCGTATCTAATTTTCTGCGCACGATCATCGACCAGGATCTGAGCGCTGGCCGTTACGCACAAAAATCCTGGGCCGGTCAGCCAGGCCCGGCCAGTACCCAGGAAGGGGCGGCTGTTGATGCCGCGCGTATCCGTACGCGCTTCCCCCCCGAGCCCAACGGCTATCTGCACATTGGGCACGCCAAAAGTATCTGTTTGAACTTCGGACTGGCCAGCGACTACCAGGGTGCCTGCCACCTGCGCTTTGACGACACCAATCCTGAAAAAGAAGAACAGGAATACGTGGACGCCATTATCGACATGGTGAAATGGCTGGGCTTTGACTGGACCTTCAAGAAAGAAGAGAACCTGTACTTTGCCAGCGACTACTTCGACTATATGTACCAGTTCGCTGAAGCGCTGGTAAATGCAGGCTATGCCTACGTCGACGAGCAAAGCGCTGAAGAAATGCGCACCAACCGTGGCACCCTGACCGAAAAAGGCGTGAACTCGCGCTGGCGCGACCGCTCTGCCGAAGAATCCATCAAGCTGCTGCGCGAAATGCGCGACGGCAAGCACCCCGATGGCAGCATGGCCCTGCGTGCCAAGATTGATATGGGCTCGCCCAATATCAATATGCGCGACCCGGTCATGTACCGTATCCGCCACGCCGAACACCATCGCACTGGCGACAAATGGTGCATCTACCCCATGTACAGCTGGGCACACCCCGTGGAAGACGCGCTGGAGCGCATCACCCACAGCCTGTGCACCCTGGAATTTGAAGACCAGCGCCCGTTCTACAATTGGATTCTGGAGCGCCTGGTCGAGCTGGGTCAGTTATCCGACCCGCTGCCCAAGCAGTACGAGTTCTCGCGTCTGAACCTGTCCTATGTGGTGACCAGCAAGCGCAAGCTGCGCCAGTTGGTTCAGGAAAACCATGTGTCCGGTTGGGATGATCCGCGCATGCCCACCCTGGCCGGTTTGCGCCGCCGTGGCTACAGCGCCGGTGCCATTCGTCTGTTCACGGACCGTCTGGGTGTGTCCAAAGCAGCCCAGCACGTGGACTACAGCCTGCTGGAACAAGCCCTGCGCGATGATCTGGACCCGGTGGCCGACCGCAGCGTTGCCATTCTGGACCCGATCGAACTGATCATTACCAATTACCCTGAAGGCCAAAGCGAGCTGTGCCACGCACCGCGCAATCCGCACAATCCGGAAGCCGGTCAACGCGAGTTCCCCTTCTCCGGTCGCCTGTACATCGAGCGCGAGGACTTCAAGGAAGAGCCACCCAAAAAGTACTTCCGCCTGTTCCCCGGCAATACCGTGCGTCTGAAGTACGGCTATGTGGTGCGTTGCACCGGCTGCGTCAAGGACGAGCAAGGCAATGTCACCCAGGTGCTGGCTGAATACCTGCCCGACACCAAGAGCGGCACGCCCGGTGCGGACTCGGTCAAGGTCAAGGGCAATATCACCTGGATCAGCGCCGAGCACGCGATTGCAGCCGAGATTCGTCTGTACGACCGTCTCTTTGCTCATCCTCAGCCCGATGCGGCCGACCAGGACTTCCTGGAGCACATCAACCCGAACTCGCTGCGCGTGATTCAAGGTTGGCTGGAACCCGGCACCCAGGCCACGCCCGATGCCCGCTGGCAGTTTGAACGTCTGGGCTACTTTGTGGCGGACCGTGTGGACTCCACCCCGGAAAAACCCGTTCTTAACCGCACCACGACTCTGAAAGACACCTGGGTCTAAGGCTATTAACGTGAACGATCAGACTCATGCCAAAGGGCCACAGGCCCTGGATTTCAAAAGCGCCACACTGTACGCCGTACGGGTAGTGCTGCGCTCGGCTGACACGGCCGAGCAGTTAGCCGCACTGGCTCAACGCATGAAAGACGCTGGCTCCTTCTTTGAGGACGAGCCCGTCGTCATTGATGCCAGCGCCATTGACGCGCCGGTGGACTGGGCCGCACTGGCGGACGCACTGCGTCAGCACAAGCTGCATCCGGTGGGCATCATTGCTCACCCCAATCATGCCGACAACGCCATCGACAGTGGCTTGCCACACGTCGAACTGTCCAACCCGCCTGCCCGCCCACAAGCACAGGCTGCGCCGGACAAGGAAGTGCCTGTGTTGTCGCAGGCTGCCCAGCAGGAAGCCCCCGCGGCAGCCGCCCCGCCGCCACCCGCTATTGCTCCGGCTGCGCTCATCATCAACCGTCAGTTGCGCTCCGGCCAGCGTATCTACGCCCGCCATACGGACCTGATCGTGATCGGTGCGGTCAGCCAAGGTGCGGAAGTGGTGGCCGATGGCAATATCCACGTCTACGGTCCCCTGCGCGGCAAGGCCATGGCCGGTGCCCGTGGCGATGCGAAAGCGCGCATCTTCACCACCGAGCTGGACCCGGAACTGATCGCCATTGCCGGTGTGTATCGCATTATTGAAACCCGACTGGATGCGCAACTGCGCAACAAACCGGCCGTGGTCACGCTGGAAGAGGACACGCTCAGATTTGATCCCCTGAGCTCCTAGCAGTACAAGGCGCCGGCTTTTGCCGGCGCTTTTTATAGTGGCTTGCACTGAGAGCCCGCATGAGAGCAAGCAAGTGCAAGCGCAACCGTGTAAGCTGACACGGAACAAAGCAATTGATATGTTTTGTTTCTAAGCAGTAGGCTAAGTGGCAGAACGGATGTCAAAATTAGGCCCGTTATGCTTTACGATTATGTGACTTGAAAAACAAAGGAATCCGATTGTCATGGCGCGTATAGTTGTAGTGACCTCCGGCAAGGGTGGCGTGGGCAAAACCACCACCAGTGCCAGTTTTGCATCTGGTCTTGCGATGCGCGGTCACAAGACCGTGGTCATCGACTTTGACGTCGGTTTGCGCAACCTGGATCTGATCATGGGTTGCGAGCGACGCGTGGTGTATGACTTCGTCAACGTGATCCAGGGCGAAGCAACATTGAACCAGGCCCTGATCCGTGACAAGCAGCTGGAAAATCTGTTCATCCTGCCCGCTTCCCAGACGCGTGACAAAGACGCCCTGACCCGCGAAGGCGTGGAGAAAGTACTGGAAGAGCTCAAGGGCATGGGTTTTGAATACATTGTGTGCGATTCGCCCGCAGGTATCGAAACCGGCGCTTTGATGGCCTCCTACTTTGCAGACGATGCCCTGGTGGTGACCAACCCCGAAGTGTCCTCGGTTCGTGACTCGGACCGCATCCTGGGCATTCTGGCCGCCAAATCGCGACGCGGTGAACAGGGCAAAGAGCCCATCAAAGAATATTTGCTGCTGACCCGTTACAGCCCCAAACGCGTGTCGGACGGCGAGATGCTGTCCCTGCAAGACGTTGAAGATATCTTGCGCATCAAACTGATTGGGGTCACCCCCGAGTCGGAAACCGTGCTGCAAGCATCCAACCAAGGAGTACCCGTTATCCATATCAAGGAAAGTGATGTGTCCCAGGCCTATCAGGACATCGTAGATCGTTACCTGGGTGGCGAAAAACCATTGCGTTTTGTGGATTACGAAAAGCCAGGTCTGTTCAAGCGCCTGTTCGGAGGAAAGTAATATGTCTTTCCTGTCCTTCCTGCTCGGTCACAAGAAAACGTCGGCAACAGTTGCCAAGGACCGTCTGCAACTGATCCTTATTAACGAACGTGGCCAAGGGGGTGTTGCCCCGGACTACTTGCCCCGCTTGCAAAAAGAGCTGGTCGAAGTGATCTCGCGCTACGTGAAGATTAATCCCGATGACATCAAGGTGAACCTTGATCGCCAGGACTCGCTGGAAGTGCTGGAAGTCAAAATCGAAATGCCGCAAATTGATGCCAGCACGCTGGAAAACAAGTAAAGCGTTGCTGACAGGCAAACCCTTGCTGCTTGAAATGGCCATCCCTTCGGATGGCCATTTTCTTGGCTGTTTCATATACCAAAAGCCTCCCGAAAAACACCATGAAGGGCTGGCGCCATGCGGCTAGGCGGCTAATAGATCAGGTACAATTTCGCCTTGGTAATCGGCCAGTTCCGATTTTTCTTCGCGCCAGAGATGGCTAGTAGTGCCACTGATCGCCCTCCTGGGGCCTGGCTTATTGACCCATGCGGAGGGAATCATGACCGAGCTAGGTCAGATGGCACGTCTTGTGCCTGCTCACCCCCAGCTTCCTGTTAGCGCCTACTTTGACCACGCTCTGTTCGAGCGCGAACAAGAGCGTATTTTTCAGCAGTCGGCCTTGTACGTCGGCAATGAAAAGTTTGTTCCCGAACCCGGCGACTGGCGCACCCTGCTTCAGGAAAACGCGGCCCGTACACTGATACGCAGCCAATATGGCGTAGAACTGCTCTCCAACGTCTGCAGACACCGTCAGGCCCTGATGCTGGGCGACATGCCCGGCCAACCCAATCAGGCCAGCCACGGCTCCCTGAGCAGCACGGGTGGCCATATTGTCTGTCCCCTGCACAACTGGACCTATAACGCCCAAGGCGACTTGCTGGCGGCACCCCGCTTCAAGGACAAGCCCTGTCTGAACCTGGAACGCTATCCCTTGCGAGATTGCCATGGCCTGCTGTTTGAAGGCCCGCGCGATCCAGCCAAGGATATGGCCGCCCTGTTCAGCCGCCCCGAGTTCGACTTTCAGGACTATGTGCTGGATCACGTCGAAATCCACCAGTGCAACTACAACTGGAAGACCTTTATCGAGGTCTATCTGGAGGACTATCACGTCGCCCCCTTCCACCCTGGCCTGGGTCAGTTCGTGACCTGTGACGATCTGGAGTGGGAGTTCAGCGACTGGTACAGCCTGCAGCGCGTCGGCGTGCATCAGGCCCTGGCCAATCCGGGCTCTCCCACCTATCGCCAATGGCATGACAATCTGCTGACTTACCGCCAGGGCGAAGCGCCGGACTTCGGAGCCGTCTGGGTAACCTACTTCCCCACCCACATGATCGAGATCTATCCACATGTGCTGGTGCTCTCCACGCTCTACCCCAAGGGGCCGCAGGAAACCATGAATGTGGTGGAGTTCTACTACCCCGAAGACATCGTGGCCTTCGAACGTGACTTTGTAGAAGCACAACGCGCCGCCTATATGGAAACGGCAGTGGAGGATGACGAGATTGCCGAGCGCATGGATGCTGGACGCCGCGCCCTGATGGAGCGCGGAGTCTGCGAAGTGGGCCCCTACCAGTCACCGCTGGAAGACGGCATGAAACACTTTCACGAGTGGTATCGCTCCATGATGGACGAGGGCCACCGCCCCTAAGGCATAAGAACCGCTCAGCTGATACTCGAACCCATAAAAAAAGCCTCAAAGCCAGGACTCCTGTCCCAAGCTTTGAGGCTTTATTCCGATGAGCGTTCAGCTCATACAGAAAATTTGAATTTAGCGGTTCTTGCCGACCTGATCGCCGATTACGCCACCAATCGCAGCGCCACCGACCGTACCCAGAATGCCGCCATCAGTAATTACTGCACCGGCAACACCACCCAGACCCGCGCCGGTTACGGCACCTTTTTGACGTTTGCTCATGCCATCCCAGGAAGAGCAGCCCGCCATCACGACGGCCAGAACCGTGGCCATACCCACTTTAGTGATAGTCGTCATTTTCATCCGTAAACCTCCGTGAAGTATCCGTGCTTAACACGGCATTAAAGTCTATCTTCACCCTCTGGAGCCGATTAGTCCAGACCCTATTGTTAGGCAACGCAACAGATGTAATTCAGCTTTTGTTCAGTTTATTTGATCAAGGCCAGAACCTGCTTGAATGCAGGATTGGCCGGTGTTTCCAGCCATTCAAACATGGCCATTTCGGCGCTAACGCGCTCCAGTCCATGCATCGCCCAGCGATCCCAGGCCGCCTGACGGGACTCGGGATGGCGCGAGCCTACACAATCTCCGACCAGCACCGGCTCGTAACCACGCTCCATCAGACCCAGGCCAGTTTGTAACACACACACATGAGACTCTGTACCCAGTAACAAGACGCGTGTGCGTCCGACAGGCAAAGCGGGCACAAAATCGGCTTCGCGCGTGGCATCGAAGTGGGTTTTATGCAGCACTTTGTCTACATGCGGCAACAGGGCCGGATCTGTTGGGCCGATTTTCTCGGCCCAGTGCTCGGTTGCCAGAACCGGCACCCCTAAAAGTCGAGCCGCCTGTGCCAATTTCCCGGCCCGTTCGACCAAGGCTTGGTGGTCTGCAATGGCGGGCAACAAGCCCGTTTGCATATCAACAATCAAGACGAAAGACTGGTGAGCATTGAGCACAGGCATGGCACTTTCCTTATTTCAGGGATTTGTAGCGGATACGACGGGGTTTGGCAGCATCTTCGCCCAGACGTTTCTTCTTGTCTGCTTCGTATTCCTGATAGTTGCCATCAAAGAATACGACTTCCGAGTCACCCTCAAAAGCCAGAATGTGGGTGGCGATACGGTCCAGGAACCAGCGATCGTGACTGATCACCATGACCGAGCCGGCAAACTCCAGCAAGGCATCTTCCAGGGCACGCAGAGTTTCCACGTCCAGGTCGTTGGACGGTTCGTCCAGCAGCAAGACGTTACCACCGGCAATCAGGGTCTTGGCCAGGTGCAGACGACCGCGCTCCCCGCCGGACAGATTGCCCACGATCTTGTTCTGATCCGCGCCCTTGAAGTTGAAGCGGCCCAGGTATGCACGCGAGGGCATTTCAAAGCGACCTACGGTCAGCAGGTCTGCGCCGTCGGCAATCGCATCAAACACGGTTTTCTCGTTGGCCAGCGCATCACGCGACTGGTCTACATAAGCCAGCTTGACGGTTTGGCCCAGTTTGACCGTACCGGAATCAGGCTGCTCTTTACCAGCCAGCATGCGGAACAAAGTGGACTTACCCGCACCGTTAGGACCAATAATCCCGACGATGGCACCGGCAGGCACCTTGAAGCTCAGGTTATCGATCAAGAGGCGGTCGCCATAGCCCTTGCTGACGTTTTCAAATTCAATAACTTCATTACCCAGACGCTCGGCCACCGGAATAAAGATTTCCTGGGTTTCGTTGCGCTTCTGGTATTCGTGCGAGGACAGTTCCTCGAAGCGGGCCAGACGGGCCTTGGCTTTGGCCTGACGTCCCTTGGGGTTCTGACGTACCCACTCCAGCTCTTTCTTGATGGTGCGCTGACGAGCACTTTCCGAAGCCTCTTCCTGCTTCAGACGGTCGTCCTTCTGCTCCAGCCAGGAGCTGTAGTTGCCCTTCCAGGGGATACCGTGGCCACGGTCCAGTTCCAGAATCCACTCAGCAGCGTTGTCCAGGAAGTAACGATCGTGGGTCACCGCCACAACAGTGCCGGGGAACTGGCGCAGGAACACTTCCAGCCAGTCCACACTTTCCGCGTCCAGGTGGTTGGTTGGCTCGTCCAGCAGCAACATATCGGGCTTGGACAGCAGCAACTGGCACAGGGCCACGCGGCGCTTTTCACCACCGGACAGGTTGGCAATGGAGGCATCCCAAGGTGGCAAACGCAGCGCATCAGCTGCAATTTCCATCTGGGTTTCGATGTCATCAGCACCGCTGGTCGCGGCGGCGGCAATAATGGATTCCAGCTCGGCCTGCTCGGCAGCCAGTGCGTCAAAGTCCGCATCAGGCTCGGCGTATTCGGCGTAGACCTGTTCCAGACGCTGACGCGCCTCGAACACCTGACCCAAACCAGCCTGCACGGCTTCGCGCACGCTGTGTTCGGGATTCAGTTGAGGTTCTTGTGGCAGGTAACCGATTTTGATCCCCGCCATGGGGACGGCTTCGCCCTCGATCTCGGTATCTACCCCGGCCATGATCTTGAGCAAGGTGGATTTACCCGAGCCGTTCAGGCCCAGTACACCGATCTTGGCACCTGGAAAAAAAGACAAGGAGATATTGCGCAGAATCTGCCGCTTGGGCGGCACGATTTTGCCCACGCGGTTCATCGAATAAACGTATTGAGCCATATAAACCTAAAAAGGAAAAACAGGTCGTGTTCGGAAAACTGGGATTGTAGGCGTTTGGCGCCCAAAAGGTGCGCTTCTGTCGGGTCCAGAACGAAACACCCGGCCTGAGTGCAGGCCTGTCTCAGGTAATATACTCACTTTTGCTGACAATCCAAAAACGCCATGTCCACACCTGACGCCCCTGAACTTGTATTTACCACCGAAGAGATCGAAACCCTGGGCCGCACCGCCGATGCGTTGAGCGCCTACCTGGGTCGCGCCGTCCTGGCCGAGATCGTGGGCGCGGAAGAAACCGGCTTTGAATGGGTCATCTTTGCCATGCCTCTGGACAAGAATGAAGACGAAAGCGAATTCACGATTGTGCAGGTAGGCGGCGAACAAGCCCGCATCGTGGGCAACCGCGGCGGTCTGGACCCCAAAGACAATGCTGTCTACGCCTGCCGTTACCTGTGGGCCATCCAGTTAAGCGATGCCGAGCCCGTGCGCTTTATCAAAGTGGACGAAGAAGGCGAGGAAGTCGCCTGGACCGAAACCCTGGAAGAACTGCTGCCTTTCGCCCTGAGCGAAGATGCCTTCGCCGCCGAAGACGATACGGATGAAGACGACGACGAGGACGATGATGACAGTCCGGAACCCGGTGTGCACGGCCACACCCTGCACTGATCGTATCCAGCTCACTTGCCCGGATCTGATGTAAAAACCGTGGGGGCCGTTTTTTGACACCGACCTACCTGCCGCTCTGAGGCGAGCCCCCTCCCTGTACTGGCTAGATACCCATAACCTTAGGCCCGCTGCTTATCACGCAGATACAAAGCAAGCCCTACTGGCCACATCAAGCCCACCAGCATATAGGAAGCTATCCCCTTCAGGCCGTAACCAGTGGGTGGCTTGCGCCCACTGGCGCGCAGGTGCAGCCCAAAGCGGGTGTAACGCGCGGCAGCCATCAGGAAAGCCTTGGGCTCGTAGCGAAACCAGGGCAGACACTTCACCACCGTATCCTGCGCCAGCAGCCACAAACCCAGGGCATGTTGCTGGCTGGTCTTGCCTTGCACCGACAAAGAGTCCGGGCTGTCGTGATAGACGCGGAAGACGGTATTCACAAAGCGGTTCTTGTAGCCCGCACGGGCAATCGCCCGCCACACCAGACTTTCAGGGACAAAGCCTTCGATCTGATCGGGAAAGGGAAACTTGCGCAGCACGGCGGTACTCAAGCAGCCAAACTTCTCGCCCCGCACGTGGTAGCGAAAGCTCATGTCCAGAGAGCTGGCATCAAAAACATCCTGGGGAAACATGTCCCCAACGACCTTGCCATCCGGGCGCACACACAGGCCCGTAATGCCTGCATAGCCCGCCCGCTCTGAGACCGGGATGTCGGCCCAGATCTGCGCCATATCGTAGAGCGCATTGACCAGCAAGGTGTCATCACTATCCAACGCAACGACCAGCTCACCTTGAGCCAGAGCCACGCCGTGATTGAAAGCCGCCTTCTTGTGACGATTTTCCTGCCAGGCGTACTGAATCGGAAAAGAGGCCTGCTGCTGCCAGCCCTGCACCAGTTCCCGCGTCCCGTCTGTGGAACCATCGTCAACGACAACCCACTCGAAGTCCTGGCAGGTTTGCTCGCATAAGGAACGGTAAACGCGCTCCAGGGTATGAGCGCGGTTATAACTGGGTGTCAGGACGGTGAACAAATGGCGCCATTCCATACGCGGGTGTCCCCATAAACCACTGTTTTGATTATTGTTACGGGCAGCAACTTAAATCTGCATCAGGATGACACTATCATAAGGCAAGCACAGCGCTGTGCAGCACACTATCTGCAGGGCTCCTGGCAAACCCGAAGCAAAATCAAACGCGCACAAAAAAACCACAGGCTTGCCTGTGGTTTTTTTGCTGCTGGGTGTGATTTCAAGCTGAAAAATCAGATTTCTGCTTGTACACCGCTCAAGCCAGGCACTTAGACGCGCTTGACCTTTTCCAGCATTTTGAAAACGCCCTTGGGTGCGCGAACAAACAGACGTTTGAATGCTTTACCCAGGCAACGACGCTCCAGCGTGTTGCGGCGAGTGCGTTTGATTTCCGCCATGGTGATCTCCGATCTTAATGTAAGCCCTGCCGGATGATCCCGACAAAAGCGCAATAGCTAACCAGAAATTCTACCGTAATCCGCGTTAAGATACAAAGGCTAGAGTGTGCATCCCTGGCAACACCTTGCTGGCATGTACCGCTCTCACTGGCGCATGGGGCCTGTTTGACAGGCCTTTTCGCTGCCGCTTCCCTACCCTGCCCTCTCCAGAAAGCCGACCTTGCCATGAGCTCAGAAATTCGCATTTTTGGCGCCCGCCAGAACACTCTGAAAAACCTGAATGTACGTATCAAAACGGGCGAGTTATTGGTTATTACCGGCGTTTCCGGCTCAGGCAAAAGTTCGCTGGCCTTTGACACCCTGTATGCGGAAGGCCAGCGGCGCTATGTAGAAACCTTCTCCCCCTATGCGCGCCAGTTCCTGGACCGCATGGACAAGCCCCAGGTTGATCGCATTGAAGGCATCTTGCCTGCCATTGCCATTGACCAGGTGAACCCAGTGCGCAACTCGCGCAGTACCGTGGGCACCATGACGGAGCTGAACGATTACATCAAGCTGCTGTACGCCCGTCTGGGCGAGCTGTATTGCCGTCAGTGCGCCCAGCCGGTGCGCCGCGACAATGCTGACAGCATCGCCAAACAGATTCGCAAGCTGGCGCAGGACCATGACGATCCCCGTCTGGTCCTGACCTTTGCGGTCAAGGTTCCGGCCAACTTCACGCAGCAAGAAATTGAAACTTTGCTGCATCAGCAGGGCTACACCCGCCTGCACCACGAAGAAACGCAGACCATCACGGTCAGCAGCAGCACGAAAAAGGGCAAAAGCAGCAAAGCCGTCCCCACGGAGCAAAAGCTTCTCTATGTGATTCAGGACCGCTTCCGTGCCAGCACGGTAGAGCCGGAACGTTTCATGGAAGCCATCGAAGCGGCCTTGCGTCACGGCCAGGGCAAGTTGACGGTATATGCCTCGGCCAGTGCCGATGGCCCGGAAACCGCCTGGCGTTTCAGCCAGGGCCTGCACTGTGCCCAATGCGATATTGAATACAGCACGCCGGTTGCCAGCACCTTCTCCTTCAACTCGCCCCTGGGCGCGTGTGAGTCCTGCCGTGGCTTTGGCCGCGTGATGGGCATTGATTACGGTCTGGTCGTTCCCGACCCCAGCAAAAGCCTGCTGGAAGGCGCAATTCGCCCTTGGCAGACGGCCAGCTACAAGGAATGTCAGGTCGAGATGGAACGCTACGCCCCAGCGGCGGGTGTCCGTCTGGGCGTGCCCTGGAAGGACTTGAGCCAGGAAGAGCGCGACTGGGTGATTAACGGCACCCCGGACTGGAAAGGCGGCAATCAGGCCTGGAAAACCCAGTGGTACGGCGCACAACGCTTTTTCGACTGGCTGGAATCGCGCGCCTACAAGATGCACGTGCGTGTGCTGCTGTCCAAATACCGCAGCTACAACACCTGCCCGGCCTGCGCGGGCTCTCGTCTGAAACCCGAAGCCAGCTTGTGGCGTGTGGGTGATCAGGCAGCCCCCGCCGACTCCCGCTATCCACGCTTCATGCCCGTGCATTCCAACTGGCTGCGCGAACAACTGGATGCCATGCCCGGCCTGAGCGTCCCGGACCTGATGCGTCTGCCTATTGAGCATGTACGTACCTTCTTCCGTGGTCTGCACTTTGGCGACGCACGCGATGCGGCCATTGACCTGCTCCTGAAAGAAACCCTGTCCCGCCTGGATTATCTGTGCGATGTAGGCCTGTCCTATTTGTCTCTGGACCGCCAAAGCCGCACCCTGTCTGGTGGTGAAGTGCAGCGTATCAACCTGACCACGGCATTGGGCACCTCACTGGTGAATACCTTGTTCGTGCTGGATGAGCCTTCGATTGGTCTGCACCCGCGCGACATGCACCGCATTATTGAAGTGATGCACCGTCTGCGCGGCAATGGCAACACACTGGTCGTGGTCGAGCACGACCCGCAAGTGATGGTGGCCGCCGACCGTATTCTGGACATGGGCCCCGGCCCAGGCGAGCGCGGTGGTCAGATTCTGTTTGATGGCTCACCCCAAGCCTTGCGCGGCGCGGAAACGCTGACAGGCCGCTACCTGAGTGGCGAGCTGAGCATTGAATCGCCCCGCCCTATGCCGGTAGCCGAGAACACACCCCGCCTGCTGCTGGAAGATGTCAGCGCACACAATCTGCGCCATATCTCCGTATCCATTCCACTGGGCCGTCTGGTCTGCGTGACGGGCGTCTCCGGCTCGGGCAAATCCACGCTGATTCAGGATGTCCTCTACCCGGCCATTCTGAAACAACAAGGCAAACCGACGGAAGCCCCTGGCCCTTACGGTGCCCTGCTGGGTGCCGAGCAGATTGCCGAAGTGGTGATGGTGGACCAGACACCTATCGGCAAGACGGCCCGTTCCAACCCGGCCAGCTATGTCGGTGCCTTTGACCCTATCCGCAAGCTGTTTGCCCAGGCCCCGCTGTCCAAAGAACGCAGCTACACGCCCGGCACCTTCAGCTTCAATAGTGGCGAT
Organism: Alcaligenes faecalis; assembly: GCF_009497775.1. Classification (NCBI taxonomy): domain Bacteria; kingdom Pseudomonadati; phylum Pseudomonadota; class Betaproteobacteria; order Burkholderiales; family Alcaligenaceae; genus Alcaligenes; species Alcaligenes faecalis. The sequence continues at coordinate 814,713 of NZ_CP031012.1, read as the reverse complement.
GGCCGCTGCCCGACGTGTGGTGGCACGGGCTTTGAACATATCGAAATGCAGTTCCTGTCCGATGTGTACCTGCGCTGCCCGGATTGCGATGGCAAGCGCTTCCGCCCCGAAGTGCTGGAAGTGCGTATCGAACACTTTGGTCGCAGCGCCTCGATTGACGAGGTGCTGGACATGACTGTGCATCAGGCCATGGAGTTTTTCGAGGGCCTGCGCGATGTGCAAACCGGCCTGGCTCCGCTGGCCGATGTGGGTCTGGACTACCTGAAACTGGGTCAACCTGTACCCACGCTCTCGGGCGGTGAGGCGCAGCGTCTGAAGCTGGCGGCTTATCTGGCCCAGGCTTCGCGTACCCGTCTAAGCCAGGTGAAAGTTGCCAAGAAAGGCAATCTGTTCCTGTTCGACGAACCCACCACCGGCCTGCACTTTGACGATATTGCCCGCCTGATGCGCGCCTTCCGCAAGCTGCTGGCCGCCGGTCACAGCCTGCTGATTATTGAGCACAATCTGGACCTGATCCGCGCGGCAGACTGGATTATTGATCTGGGCCCCGAAGGTGGCGAGCATGGCGGCCAATTGCTGGGAGCAGGTACGCCGGGCGACATCATGGCGCTGCCACAATCACATACCGGCCATGCCCTGAAAGAGTACGAGCAGGCCATTCTGGGCAAGGGCTCGGCCCTGTTCCAGGAACCCGAGGTGGACTACCAGGCCAGCTCCGGCGGCAGCAACGATGGCCAGATCGCCATTCTGAATGCGCGCGAGCACAACCTGAAAAACATCTCGGTGCACATCCCGCACAACACCTTCACAGTGGTGACGGGGGTATCCGGTTCGGGCAAATCGACCCTGGCCTTCGACATTCTGTTTAACGAAGGTCAGCGCCGCTACCTGGAATCCCTGAACGCCTATGCACGCGCGATTGTGCAGCCTGCCGGTCAGCCTGATGTAGACGCGATTTACGGCATTCCGCCTACCGTTGCCATTGAGCAGCGCACCAGCCGTGGGGGTCGCAAGTCCACCGTGGCCACCATGACGGAAATCCACCACTTCCTGCGCTTGCTGTATGTGAAGCTGGCCACCCAATACTGCCCGGACTGCCATGTGCCTGTGGCCCCGCAGACCGCCGAGCAAATCGCCGCGCAACTGCTGCGTGATCACAAGGGTGAGCATATTGGTTTGCTGGCCCCCCTGGTCACGGCTCGCAAGGGTTACTACACCGACCTTGCCAAATGGGCGCAGGGCAAGGGTTACACCCATTTGCGTGTGGATGGCGAGTTCATCCCCGTCAATCCTTGGCCCCGTCTGGACCGTTACAGCGAACACACGCTGGAACTGCCGGTGGCCGACCTGATTATTGACCCTCGCCACGAACTGCAACTGCGCCAGGCCATACGCGAGGCGCTGGAACTGGGCCACGGCTCCTTTAGTGTGTTGGCTCCATTGACGCCATCGAGCTCCATGTCGCTGGAACAACGCCGACAAGGTCAGCCGCTATCCAATGCCAGTCAGCAACATTTCTCCGTGAAACGGGCTTGTCCCTGCTGCGGCACCAGCTTCCCCGAGCCGGACCCACGCATGTTCTCCTACAACTCCAAGCATGGCTGGTGCAAGGACTGCTTTGGTACAGGCTTGAAGCTGACCGGCTTCGACCAGGAACAAACCGGCGAGGAAAACAGCTGGAACAACGGCTACGAAGGCGAAGCCGTGGAATGCCCAAGCTGCCACGGCCAACGCTTGAACCCGGTGTCTCTGGCCTTTGAATGGCGCGACCAATCCATTGCCAAACTGGCCGGTTTGCCCGTGGATGAAGCACAGACCTTTTTTGGCAGCCTGAACATGAGTGGCCGCGAAGCCGATATTGCGCGCGACATTCTGAACGAGATACGCAGCCGCCTGGACTTCATGCACGAAGTGGGCCTGGGTTATCTGGCGCTGGATCGTGCCGCCCCCACCTTGTCGGGTGGCGAGGCCCAGCGTATCCGTCTGGCCGCCCAGTTAGGCTCAAACCTGCAAGGCGTCTGCTATGTACTGGACGAGCCCACCATTGGCCTGCACCCGCGCGACAACCAGATTCTGCTGAACGCCATGGCGCGCCTGGAAGGCAATGGCAATACGCTGGTGGTCGTCGAGCACGATGAAGACACCATACGCCGTGCCCAGCACATTATTGATATGGGCCCCGGTGCCGGTAAACGCGGCGGTGAAGTCATCGCCCAGGGCACGCTGGCAGAAATCGAGGCCAACCCGAACTCGCTGACTGGCCGCTATCTGCGCGAGCCGCTCAAGCACCCCATGCAGGCACGCCGTCCCGTCCAGGCCGATGCGCCCATGCTGACGGTGCACGATGCCAGCCTGCACAACCTGAACAAGGTTCAGGCCGGTATTCCGCTGGGCAAGCTCAGTCTGGTGACAGGCGTGTCAGGTTCCGGTAAATCCACCTTTGCCCGTGATGTGCTGCTGGATAATTTGCAGCGCGTTGTCGGCAGCAAAGAAAAGCCTGTGTGGCAGGGTTGCTCCAGCATCAGCGGCTGGGAAAGCCTGGACCGCGTGCTGGAAGTGGACCAGACCCCGATTGGCAAAACTCCCCGCTCCTGCCCGGCCACCTATATCGGCTTCTGGGACGAGGTGCGCAAACTGTTTGCCAACACCAACGATGCCCGCCTGCGCGGCTGGAGCGCCTCACGCTTCTCCTTCAATACGGGCGATGGTCGTTGCCCCTTGTGCGAAGGCCAGGGCATGCGCACGCTGGAAATGAGCTTCCTGCCGGACGTGAAGGTGCCTTGTGACGCCTGCCACGGCCAGCGCTTCAATCCGGAAACACTGGCCGTGACCTGGCGCGACGTCTCCGCCGGCCAGCTTTTGCAAATGGATGTGGACGAGGCGGTTGAGTACTTTGCTGCACATCCTAAAATATTGCGCCCCCTGCAACTGATGCAAAGCGTGGGCCTGGGCTATCTGACCCTGGGCCAACCCTCCCCCACCCTGTCCGGTGGCGAGGCGCAGCGCGTCAAGCTGGTCAGTGAACTGGTCAAGGCTCGTCTGGACGAAGGTCTGACCCGTACCGGCCGCGCCTACAAGGCTCCACACACCCTATACGTGCTGGACGAGCCTAGCGTGGGTCTGTCCATGGCGGATGTGGAAAAGCTGATTGTGGTGCTGCACCGACTGGTCGATGCCGGTCATACCGTACTGGTGATTGAACATAATCTGGATTTGATTGCCGAAGCAGACTGGATTGTCGATCTGGGCCCCGAAGGCGGCTCGGGCGGCGGCAGGCTGGTGGTGCAAGGCACGCCGGATCAAGTACAAGCCAACCATGCCTCGCATACCGGCATGGCCCTGGCGGAATTTTTAAAGGAACACGGCGCATGTATGGCCGATTTGAAGACCGACTAAAAGGCTATGCGCTGGAAATGCAGGGCTACCTGGGCCATATCCAGGCCCGTAGCCCTGAGGACTTAAGTACTGCTTTTGAAAAAATCGAACAGGCTCGTCAGGCTGGCCACTGGGTAGCCCTGGCACTGGACTACGAACTGGCCGAGCTGTTCGAACCCCGTCTGCCTGCTCGCGATGCTGCGCCCCATGCGCCCCTGAACGCGCTGGTATTTGAACAGGCCCAGGAAGTGGCTTTATGGGATAGTCAGGCAAAGCCCGAGCTGAAGGTCAGCCTGCAAATCAGTCAGCAAGACTATCGGGATGCGCTGGCCCAGGTTCAGCAAGGTTTGCAGGCCGGGGATTTTTACCAGATCAACTACACCATGCCCCTGAGCATTCAATCCGGCATGGCACCCCGTGAGCTCTATACCGCACTGGCCAGCCGCCACCCGGTGGCCTACGCTGCCTATCTGGATCTGGGTGATCGCCATATCCTGTCGCTTTCGCCCGAGCTGTTTCTGGAAAAACGTGGCAGCACCGTGCGGACCCGCCCCATGAAAGGCACACGCCCGCGCGATACCGACCCTGTTCAAGATCAGAAAAACGCCCAGGAGCTGCAAAGCAGCCTGAAAGACCGGGCTGAAAACCTGATGATTGTGGATTTGCTGCGTAACGATCTGGGCCAAGTGGCCCGCACCGGCACCGTGCACACCACCAGCCTGTTCGATGTAGAACAATATGCCTCGGTCTGGACCATGACCTCCAGCATTCAAGCAGAAGTAGACCCGGACTGCAGCCTGGAAACCTTGCTGCGCGCCCTGTTCCCCTGTGGTTCGATTACCGGCGCCCCCAAGCTGGCGGCCATGCAATGCATACGCCAGCTGGAAGCGCAGCGACGCGGTATTTACTGCGGCTCGGTGGGTTATCTCAACCCCCAGGGCGACCTGTCCCTGAATGTCAGCATCCGCAGTCTGGAACTGAACAATCAAGGCCAGGGGACGTTCGGCGTGGGTGGTGGCATCGTGCTGGATTCGGACCCGGACCAGGAATGGCTGGAGTGCCTGTGGAAAGCACGTGTCTTGCAGGCCCCTGTAACACTGACTTAAAGGCAGCATCATGAGCCAAAGCAAACCTGAATTGATAGAAACCTTGCGGGTAGACGCGGACGGCCAGATCCCCCTGCTGGAACTGCACCTGGAACGCGTGGCGCGCAGTTGCGCGGAACTGGGCTACGACTGGGACGCCCAGACCTGGCTGCAAGCCATGCATACGGCGCTGGGCCAGGCTCCCGTCAATACTCCCTTGCGGCTACGCATTCTATGGAACGCAAAAGCCAGTGCGAAGGCCGAGGCACAGGCCTTGCCCGCTCTGGAAGGGCCTTTGCAACTGTGCCTGTCCAAGACTCCTCTGTCTGCCCAGGACCGCCTGCTCTCGCACAAGACCACGCATCGCCCCTGGTATCAGGAAGCCGCTGCCCTGCTGGAAAAGCATCCCCAACTCTTTGATGTGATTTTTCTGGATACGCAAAACCGGGTTTGCGAAGGCAGCCGCAGCAATATCTATATCCAGGATGAGCAGGGTCATTGGTGGACGCCACCTGCACAAGGCTGGCTCCTGCCTGGCGTGCAACGACAGGCGCTTCTGAATAGCGGTCTGGCCCGTGAAACGGAGCTTTTTCTGGATGACTTGCTGCATGCACGGGCGATTCGTGTTTCGAACGCCCTGCGCGGCTGGCAGAACGCCTTACTGGTTCAGGATCCGGTTTAAGGCGTAGTCAGCGGCCTGCATCCCCATGCTGGCCGTAATCGTCACCCCGGAACCATAGCCTGCACAGGCCAAACCTTGCAGGGCACCATCGTCAGCCTGGGTCCAGTTTTGTGGCAGGCGGGTTTCCTGCTCGAACCACAAGCAATCCACCCCCATGCGGGGCACACGCTTCAGGGCACGGCCCTGGGCATCGCTGCCACGCGCGAAGCCATGCTGCTTGCGCAGAATCTGACGCAGCTTGCCCAGTAGCGCATCGTGGCGTGCCACCGACAAGTCTCCCCGGCGCAAAGTCAGCGGGTCGGTCTTGCCACCTGCCCCGCCACAGCTCAACAGAGGCACCTTGCAACGCTTGGCCTGCAAGATCAGGGCGATCTTGGCGCTGGCCTGGTCGGTGCAATCCAGAAACACGTCCGGGCGCTGCTCCATCAGGCTGGCCGCATTGTCCTCGGTAACAAAGTCCTCGATCAATTGCAGCTGGCAGTGCGGGTTGATCTGCGCAATGCGCTGGGCCATGGCTTCAATCTTGGCCATCCCCAAAGTGCTGTCCAGAGCCGGCAGCTGGCGGTTGATATTCGATTCGGCAATATTATCCAGATCAATCAAGGTGATCCGGCCCACGGCAGAACGGGCCAGAGCCTCCACCGCCCAGGTTCCCACGCCCCCGATACCCGCCACCATCACATGGGCGGCCGCCAGACGCTCGCGCGCTCCGGCTCCATACAAACGATCCAAACCGCCGAAACGGCGTTCGGCATCCATGTTGTGCTGCTCTGTCATGCAATCTGTCCATCACCGGCCCATGCGGCCAAACCCGTTAATTCTACGTCTAATTGCCCCTGCCCAGCCCGTGAAACGGGCCTTATGCTCTGGTGGCTTGACTGTGCTCTGCCAAATAGCAACACTCATATAAGCAAATTAGTATTTTTCCTTAGTTATCAGCATCAAAGCCCGCTACAGTGGACTGTGCTTGCTCTACAATTGTCATAGGTTTCAAGCATCTGTGATTTTGGCTTACCACCCCTTTTTGCCGTGAACATCGATTCTATTTCCGCATCGCCTTCCGCCGTACCCACACCGTGCAGCTTTCGTGTCCTGACTGACGAAGAGCGCAACGCCTCTTTGCGTCAATCTCTGGAAGAGGCGCAGTGGTGTGAAAAACAGGACCTGTGGGTCTATGGCTACGGCTCCCTGATCTGGCGTCCCGATTTTGAATTTGCCGAGCAGCGCCAAGCCTTGCTGCGTGGTTACCACCGGGCGCTGTGCTTGTGGTCACGCATCAATCGCGGGACACCCGAGCAGCCCGGTCTGGTCTTCGGGCTGGATGTAGGCGGTTCCTGCCGCGGCATGGCCTTCCGTATTCCCGCCGAAAGCGTACCAAAGGTCTTCGATGCCCTGTGGCTGCGCGAAATGCCCAGCGGGGCCTATATTCCCCGCTGGTTGCGCTGCCGCACCAGCCAGGGCGATATTCGGGCCCTGGTCTTTACCATGAACCGCAAGACCGACGCCTACGTACCCCGTATGCCGGACGAACAGCTGCGGCAAGTGGTGTACTCGGCCCAGGGAACCAACGGCCCTTGCATCGAATACGTCATGGAAACCGCCTCGGCGCTGCAACGCTCTAAAATTCTGGATAAACGCCTGCAATCAGTGGTTCAATTACTACAGAGCCAGACTGCACTGCTTAATCCTCAACAAGCCTGAGAGCGCCCCATGTCCCTTGCCGATTTGCGTAACGAATACGAACGCTTTTCCCTGAGCGAAAACGAACTCTGTGCCGATCCCCGCCAGCAATTCCAACGCTGGCTGGATCAGGCGATTGAACTGAAGGAAGTCGAACCCACGGCGATGACGCTGGCCACCGTGAACCCAGAAGGCCGCCCATCGGCGCGCGTTGTCCTGCTCAAGGGTTACGACGAACAGGGCCTGGTATTCTTTACGAACTACCAGTCTCGCAAGGGCACGGATCTGGACCACAACCCCTGGGCCAGCCTGTCTTTTTTCTGGTCCTCCATGCAGCGCCAGGTGCGCTTTGAAGGCCGCATCAGCCGCATCAGTGCGGCCGAGTCCGACGAATACTTTCACAGCCGTCCTCTGGGCTCGCGCATTGGTGCCTGGGCCTCGCCGCAAAGCCAACCCATCAGCCGCGCAGAGCTGGATGCCCGTACCAAGCAGTACACTGAAAGCTTAGGTGAACATCCCGCCCGCCCTGAACACTGGGGTGGCTTCCGACTGACTCCTGACCACGTCGAATTCTGGCAAGGCCGTGCCTCGCGCCTGCACGACAGGCTGGTGTTCGACCGCAAGGACCCATCTGACTGGCAGGTGAGCCGACTGGCTCCTTAAGACGTTCCCTTGGGGACGCCTGCCCTCAGACTTGATGCAATGACTGTTTTTTCTTCTACCTTCGATAGCGACTTCTTCCGTTCGGCACTGGGCCGTTTCGCCACTGGCGTGACGGTCGTGACCGGATCCAACAAAGACCATCCGGATCAGGCCATTGGCCTGACCGTCAGTTCCTTTAACTCTGTTTCCCTGGACCCGCCTCTGGTGCTGTGGTCGCTGGCCAAGCGTTCCCAGTCCCTGCCCCACTTTGTGGACGGCGAAGGCTATGTGATTCACGTGTTGGGAGCCAGTCAGCTATCGCTGGCCAAGCGCTTTGCCTGGGGCGACCAGGCCGAGCGCTTTCTCGATCACCCCACCAAACGCTCTCCGCATGGCTTGCTGATGCTGGACGACGAGCGTTGCAGTGCCTGGTTCGAATGCAAGCCTTATGCCGTGCATGAGGCAGGCGACCACCTGATCTTTATCGGTGAAGTCACCCACTGCGAACGCAGCGCCCACCAGCCCCTGATCTACCATGCGGGCGACTTTGACCTGACTCCTTCCCTGGCGTGACGGGGTGTTGCAACGCGCCCCTGACGACGACTGCATGGCGGGAGTACACTACGCCTTTTGCTCCAACGCGCCGATAAGGTCCTGATTCATGGCAAACGATGTCGATTGCATAGTGCTGGGAGCGGGGGTCGTGGGCTTGGCCTGCGCCCGACAAATGGCCCAGCAAGGCATGGAGGTTCTGCTGATCGAGCAAACCGCCAGCATCGGCAATGGCGTCAGTTCACGCAACTCCGAAGTCATACACGCGGGCATTTACTACACGCCGGGCAGCCTGAAGGCCCGCTTGTGCGTAGAAGGCAAAGCCCGGCTGTATGACTACTGTCAGGAACACCATGTCGACCACGCCCGTTGCGGCAAGCTGATTGTGGCGACCACGCCCGAACAGGAAGCCGACCTGCTGAAGTTGCAGGCCCAGGCGCGCGCTTGTGGTGTGAACGATTTGCAGTGGCTGGATGCCGCTCAAGCCCAGGCTCTGGAGCCGGCCTTGAATTGCAGCGCAGCCCTGCTCTCGCCTTCCACCGGGATTGTGGATACCCATGCCCTGATGCTGGCCCTGCAAGGCGATGCAGAGAACCACGGTGCCCAGCTGGTCTTCAATACGCCCTTTGTCAGTGCGCGTGTTCTGCCCGGACAAGGTTTTGAGGTCCACGTCGGTGGAGCAGAACCTTTCAGCCTGACGACCACCCACCTGATCAATGCCGCCGGTTTGGGTGCTGTCGCCGCTGCACGCCAGATCGACGGGCTGGATGCCAGCCATATCCCGAACGCCTATCTGTGCAAAGGCAGCTATTTCTCTTTGGCAGGCCGTTCCCCCTTCAAGCACCTGATCTACCCCATGCCCAATAAAGCCGGGCTGGGTGTGCATCTGACGCTGGACCTGGCCGGCCAAGCCCGCTTTGGCCCGGATACGGAATGGGTACTGGACGAGAACTACGATATGGACCCGCAGCGAGGCCAATCTTTTTACGCCGCCGTGCGCGAGTACTGGCCCGCTTTGCCCGATAACAGCCTGAACCCCGCCTATAGCGGTATCCGGCCTAAAATTGTGCCCGCAGGCCATGCGGCTGCCGACTTTGTCTTTTCGGGTCCCGCCGAGCACGGCATACCCGGACTGCTGAATCTGTTCGGCATCGAATCCCCCGGCCTGACCGCGTGTTTAGCGATTGCACAACACAGCCAAGAAACCCTGGCCCAGGCAGCTTAAAAACTTTTCTGAAATCTTTACAATACTGTCGATGAACGATTACATCTTGACCCTATCCTGCCCGGATCGTACCGGCATTGTCCACAACGTATCGGGCTGGCTGCTTGAGCAGAACGGCAACATTCTTGAGGCACAGCAGTTTGGCGACGCCGCCACCAACCGCTTTTTCCTGCGCATCCAGTTTTCCCTGCCCGAAAAGCAGGATGTGAACGCGCTGCAAACCAGCTTCGCCCCCATTGCTGAAAAATTCAGCATGGACGCCAATATTTATGACGCCCAGCGCAAAGCTCGCCTGCTGATCCTGGTCAGCCGCCAAGGCCACTGCCTGAACGATCTGCTGTTCCGCGCCCATAGCGGCCAACTGCCGGTGGAAATTGCTGCCGTTGCCTCCAACCATACCGACCACGCCGGTCTGGCTTCTTCTTACGGCATTCCTTTTCATCACCTGCCCGTGACACCGGAAACTCGCCCCGAGCAAGAGCAGCAAATCATCGACCTGGCTCGTGATCTGAAGATTGATCTGGTTGTGCTGGCCCGCTACATGCAGATTCTGTCCACCAATCTGTGCCAGTCCCTGTCTGGCCGCGCGATCAATATTCACCACAGCTTCCTGCCCAGCTTCAAGGGTGCACGCCCCTACCACCAGGCACATGCTCGCGGTGTGAAGATTATTGGTGCCACCGCCCACTACGTGACGGCTGATCTGGACGAAGGCCCGATCATTGAGCAGGACGTGGAACACGTCACCCACTCGGTCAGCCCAGCTGAGCTGACCCAAATCGGTAGCGATGTAGAGTCTCTGGTTCTGGCCCGTGCCGTGCGCGCCCACGTTGAACATCGCATCTTGCTGAACGATCAGCGCACTGTGGTGTTCCGCTAAGCGACAGAATCAGGTCTGTCTCAAGACCTAAAAAAGCCCTCAAGGCGTGGATCTATATCCACAGCATTGAGGGCTTTTTACTGGCCGCCTTTTTTCAGAAGCTAGACAAGCTGAGCCTGTTAGCTACTTGGCAATTAGCTCTACCAGTGTCTGCCAGCCATCGGCTGCTGTCTCTGCCAATCCCCAACGAGTAGCTGCTTCAAATCGCCAACAGCCTCTTCCGAATGCTGACGGCTTACCCAAGTCCACCATGCGCTTGCAGCATGTCTCGTAGGCAAGACCAATGTGTACCTCGGTACACGGCTACAAGCTCTGCTTATTGCCCTAACGCCAAACCTTCACGTCGTGGGTCTACCCCGGCCTCCAGTCCTTCCTGGGTCCAGCGAATCACATGCGTACCGCTGGGAAAGGGCTGCTCACGTACCTCGTGCCCCATCGCCCTTAAAGCCTGTGCCTGCTCCGTCACTGCGGTTCCTGCCTCCAGCTCGGTCGCCCAATTGCGACTACCGTAATGTGGCAGGCTGACAGCTTCTTGCGCATCCAGATTCCACATCAACATGCCGGTCAGGGCCTGAGCCACGTAAGGAATGATGGCACTGCCTCCGGGTGAGCCCAAGGCAATTACAGGGCGACCATCCTGCATCACCATCATCGGTGCCATGGAACTACGTGGACGCTTGCCGGGCTCCACCCGATTCACGGACAGGCGTCCCATCTCGTCCTTGGGACTCAAGGCAAAATCCGTCAGCTGATTGTTCAGCAGGAAACCATGCACCATGATCTTGCTGCCAAAAGCAGACTCTACCGACGTGGTCATGGACACCACCTGCCCCTTGGCATCCGCCACGGACAGATGCGTGGTGGAAGGCAGCTCGGGCGTGTTGTCGCTTGCGGCTTGTGAGTCAGCCAAGGGCTTGCCCGGTTGGGCGTGCTCCATGGATCGGTCTGGCTGAATCAAGGCGGCGCGGGATTTCAGATACTCCGGAGCCAGCAAAGCCTGCTGTGGCACAGGCACAAACGCCGGGTCAGCCACCCAGGCATCCCGATCCGCAAAAGCCAAGCGCCCCGCTTCAGAGAAATAATGAATCGCTTCCACAGATTGCGGCTTCGCATCAGCAATGGGCGTGTGCTGCAAGATACCCAGCATCTGCATCACACTGATGGCACCCGAGCTGGGTGGCGCCATGCCACAGAGCGCCACTTGCTGCCAGTCCATACAGAGGGGTTCGCGACGCAGCGCACGGTATTGCGTCAAATCGGACACCGCCAGATCGCCCGCAATCGGATCGGCTGCAACGGCGGCCACCATATCCTGGGCAAGTTCACCTTGATAAAAAGCCTGTGCGCCCTGTCTGGCCAAAAGGCGCAGCACCTGCGCGTACTCCTTGTTCTGCAAACGATGGCCGACTGGCCAGGGCTTGCCCTGTTCGTCCAGAAAATAGTCCCGTGTAGCGGCCTTTTCTGCCAGCTCAGGATTATCAGCAATCAAGGTATTCAGACGCGGGCTGACTTCAAAGCCGACCTCGGCCAGCTCAATCGCCGGATCAAACAAGTTCGCCCAAGGCAGCACGCCTCCGTCTTTATGCATCAACTCCAGCGCGCGCAATAAACCCGGCACACCTACCGAACGACCACTATTGACCGCCTGCTTGAAGGACATGGTTTTACCGTCCAGCTCGAATCGATTCAGACTGCTGGCCGCAGGCACAGTTTCCCGCCCGTCATAGCTCATCAGGCCGGTCCTGGGCTGGAACATCAGTAAGAAGCCGCCACCGCCAATCCCGGAGGACTGTGGTTCGACCAGCCCCAGCACCAGTTGGGCGGCAATAGCCGCATCCACCGCACTGCCTCCCTGATCCAGAATGCGCAAACCAGCCTGTGTCGCCAAAGGATGCGCCGTCACCACCATGCTTTTCCGGGTGAGCAGTTTGTCACGCTGCATGACACTGCTGGCGGCTTCCGGATTCAAATGCTGGCTGGCTACTTCCCTAGCATGCGCAGGTAGCGCCAAGGCCAGGGTCAAGGCAGCCGACAACAAAGCCGGTTTCCAGTGCAATCTCATGTGTTCTCCTTTTCGTGCTCAAGCAGCCATTGTTCCAGCAAAATTACCGCCTCGCTGGGCTCATTGGCCGTGGGATAACTAAAAAAATAAGCCTCGCTGACGGGCATGGCGTGTTCTTGCGGCATGATCAGCTCGCCCTGCTCCAACGCCTGCTGCACCAGAAAACGCGGCATCAAGGCCACACCCATGTCAGCATGCAGTGCTGCCATCACCAGACTGAACAGCTCATAACGCGGGCCGGAACTGACACGCAGATCAGGCTCCAGACCGGCGGAGCGATACCAGTCCGACCAGCTATCGGGGCGTGTGGACATATGCAGATGAACCAGCTTTTGCCAGTCACCACTGGCGGCCAATTTGGGTGAGCAGACCGGCACCAGTTCGCCTTCATCAAACAGCTTGATGCCCTCGGTTTGCGGCCATAACTGCCGCCCATGATAAATGGCGGCATCAAAGGGGTGGTCACCAAACTGAAACGGAGTGGTACGCACGGACAGGCTGACCGTGATATCCGGATAGCGCTGGGAGAAACGCGCCAGGCGCGGCATCAACCACACCGTGGACAAGGTAGGCAGCACCGCCAGATGAATGCTGCGGCCCACACCGGCGCGCGCAATCAGGCTGAAAGTGTCTTTGCCAATCTGCTCCAGATGGTGGCGGATACGGGCGGCATAATCGCGCCCCGCCGGAGTCAGCACCAAACGCCGCCTCACCCGTGTCAGCAAGGTCACGCCCAGGCGTTGCTCCAGGCCGCTGACCTGCCGATACACAGCACTATGCGTCAAAGAAAGCTCCTCGGCCGCACGGGAAAAAGTCCCCAAGCGGGCCGTAGCCTCAAAGGCCTGTAATGCGCCCAAACTGGGCACGCCTTGTCTCATAGGTCTCCCTCTTGATTCTGCCGCCTCAGCCCCGCCCATTCAGCGCAGGGCCGGATCGTTACGCCAGCACACGACATTGTGCAATTTTATCAATTGCCTTGTGCGCTTTATGCACACTATGCTGGGACTTTAGCCTGATATCGCCTGCCTGAAGATGCACAAGCTTTCCCACGTTCAGCGATACTTGGCCTGCTCTTTCCCTGTTTCCAGACCGATGGCGCCCTTGCTGGCTCCACCTGATTGACCGTCTTTGATCTTCCCGGAGTACCTCTATGTCTGACAATCCCTCTTTCCATTGGGACGACCCCCTGCTGCTAAATCAGCAGCTGAGCGATGAAGAACGTATGGTGCGCGATGCCGCCCACGCCTATGCGCAGGAAAAGCTCTTGCCGCGCGTGCTGGAGGCCTTCCGCCACGAGCAGACCGACCCCGCCATCTTTGCCGAAATGGGCTCGCTGGGCCTGTTGGGAGCCACCATTCCCGAAGCCTACGGTGGTGCCGGTCTGAACTACGTCAGCTATGGTTTGATCGCCCGCGAAGTGGAGCGTGTGGACTCGGGCTACCGCTCCATGATGAGTGTGCAGTCTTCCCTGGTCATGGTGCCGATTTTTGAATTTGGCAGCGAAGAGCAGAAACAGAAATACCTGCCCAAGCTGGCCAGCGGACAGTGGATTGGCTGCTTTGGCCTGACTGAACCCAATCACGGTTCGGACCCCGGTGCCATGGAAAGCCGCGCCGTGAAAGTGGACGGCGGCTATCGCCTGAGCGGCAACAAGACCTGGATTACCAACTCCCCCATCGCCGATGTGCTGGTGGTCTGGGCCAAGGTCGTGGGCGGCGAAGATGACGGCAAGATCCGTGGCTTCATTCTGGCAAAAGGCATGAAGGGCCTGTCCACCCCAGCCATTCACGGCAAAGTCGGCTTGCGCGCGTCCCTGACCGGCGAAATTGTGATGGCCGATGTGGAAATTGCAGACAGCCAGATGCTGCCCCATGTCTCGGGCTTGCGTGGCCCCTTCACCTGCCTGAATTCGGCCCGCTTCGGGATTGCCTGGGGCGCCTTGGGTGCCGCCGAATCCTGCTGGCACACCGCCCGCCAGTACACCCTGGATCGCAAGCAGTTTGGCCGCCCCTTGGCTGCCAATCAGTTGATCCAGAAAAAGCTGGCCGATATGCAAACCGAGATTACGCTGGCGCTGCAAGGCTGCCTGCGTCTGGGACGCATGAAAGACGAAGGCACGGCGGCCGTCGAAATCACCTCCATCATGAAACGCAACTCCTGCGGCAAGGCACTGGATATTGCCCGACTGGCGCGCGACATGCTGGGTGGCAACGGTATCTCTGACGAGTTCGGCATTGCCCGCCACCTGGTCAATCTGGAAGTGGTGAATACCTACGAAGGCACCCATGACGTACACGCCCTGATTCTGGGCCGTGCACAAACCGGGATTCAGGCTTTCTTCTAAAGCAGACCAAACAGGGCAAAGCCAGAGGCTTTGCCCTGGTGCATTCAGAGCCTGATTAACTTCATAAATGAAAGATAGTGGAAGTCCATCCCCCATCTGCCTCCATGGTTTTTACCGCCGCGCCCCAAAGGGGAAAGCATCTCTTCAGAAGCAGCGGGCAAAAAGCGTAGCGTGGGGGTTCTTTCCAGTCGCGGGGAAATATTCAAGATAAAAACAACCCCTGCGAAATCGGCCAGCCAAAGATAGAGTGTGGTGATCTTTTTATTCTTGTTCGGACTTCAACTCAAACATGCTGGTCGCTTCCATCTCCAGCACCAGCTCATCGCGCTGGTTGAACACATTCCAGTTCCAGCGAATGATGCCCAGATCTGAACGGCTGCTGGACACACGCTTGGATGCCACCGTGGCCTCCAGACGGATGGAGTCACCGGCCCGCACAGGCAAGACCCAGCGCAGACGTTCCAGACCCGGCGAGCCAAAGGACTCGGAATCGTGCAAGGCAGAATCCACGGCCATGCGCATGGCTTTGCCACAAGTGAGCCAACCGCTGGCGATCAAACCGCCCCAATGGCCTGCTTCGGCCTGCTTGTCGTCGATATGAAAAGACTGCGGATCATACTTCTGGGCGAAATCCAGCATCTCTTCGCGAGTCACAGGAACAAGTGGGTGCTTGATAAGCATACCCACTTCAAATTCAGCAAATTTCATGTTGTTGTACAACGCAAAAAGCCCCCACGCTGCGCCTTCGGCTTGCTGCCCCCCGAGGGGGAGTTTTGCCTTGGGGCGGCCCGGCGACAAAAAAGCCCCCACGCTGCGCCTTCGGCTCGCTGCCCCCCGAGGGGGAGTTTTGCCTTGGGGCGGCCCGGCGACAAAAAAGCCCCCACGCTGCGCCTTCGGCTCGCTGCCCCCAAAGGGGGAGCTTTCACCTTGGGACGGCCCGGCGGCAAAAAAAGATCGAGAGCGCCACTCTACCATCTCTGTCAAAATTTGCAGCCCCCGGCGAAAAGCGGCTCAAAACAGCAGCAAAATGTCCACATCAAGGATCAGCTGGGGCACGCTTGTGCGTCGCGGATCAATCTATGGCATAAAGAGGGTTTCCCGATTACCAATTACCTGAACGCCCGGTTTGTTCAGGGCTATGCACACCAAGGCTATGACAACACTCGATTCATCTTTGCAATTTGCGAGCCTGACTCAGGGCACCCAAGCCATCGAGCTGGAATATCAACGTATTGCCCCCGAGCGTGAAACCGCCCCCTTGCTGGTGTTCCTGCACGAAGGTCTGGGCTCCATTGCCATGTGGAAAGACTGGCCGGCGCAGTTGTGTGAACAAACCGGCTGCAGCGGCCTGATGTACTCCCGCTATGGCTATGGCCGCAGCACCCCGCGCCCGGACAATAGCCCCAAAGAGCCGGACTACCTGCATGAGCAGTCGCTGGAGGTGCTGCCCCAATTGCTGGAGCAACTGGGTGAAGACGGCAAGAAGCGCCCGATTGTGCTGGTTGGCCACAGCGATGGTGGCTCGATTGCCCTGCTGGCGGCCAGCGGCTTTAGCGACAAGCTGCAAGGCATTGTGGTGATGGCCCCGCACCTGTTTGTAGAGGATATTTCCTTGCGCGGCATTCTGGTCGCCCGCGAAGCCTACGAGCAAGGTTTTTTACGCGAACGTCTGGGCCGCTATCACGATGATGTGGAATCCGCTTTCTGGGGCTGGAACGCCACCTGGACAGATCCCCGGTTCCGCGACTGGAATATTGAAGAGGACGTCAGCCGCATCACCTGCCCGATTCTGGCCATTCAGGGCGTGGATGATGAATACGGCACGCTGGAGCAAATCCGTCGCATCAAGGAGCTGGTGCCGCACACGGAGCTGCTGGAGCTGGAACAATGCGGTCACCTGCCCTACCGGGATAAGGAAGCGCAGGTGAACCAGGCGATTGTGGACTTTCTGAAGCGAACAGCCCGCTAAGCAGCGAACTCACTCAGTCCCTAAGCTCAGTCCTTAAAGCACACACGCGCCTACTGAACAGCAGCCTTACTCAAAGGCTGCTGCGGCTCGGCCCAGGCGGTCATTGACCGCCTGCCAATCTGGCGTATCCGGGCAACGCTGCACCCAAATATGCTGGTACTGGCCTTGATCCAGGCGACGCAACATGGCGTACAAATCCTGGGCATAAAGCTGCGCATCCGGGCTGCACACATACCAGTCGTGCACATCTGCCGAAAAGGGCGGCAAAGAGGCAAAGGCAACAATGGCCTGCTTGCCCCCTTCCGCCAAAGCAGCCTGCACCGCAGGCGCACTGTCTTCATCAAATAAAGACAAAGGGGTACGAGGCGCATAATGCGCTTTCAAACTGCCCGAAACCTGTGGGGCTTGTTGATCCGGACTAGCGGGTTCGTAGCCGATGACCTCGGCAATCATGGCCGCACTGATATGGCCAGGCCGCAAAAGTACGGCACCCACACCCTGATGAGTACGCGACACGTCCACAATAGTGGACTCGATGCCCACTTCCGACGGGCCCGCTTCCACAATCAGCAGTTCCTCTGCACTCATGTCCGCAAATTCATCGCGTACATGGCTGGCAGCCGTAGGCGATACCTGACCAAACTTGTTGGCCGAAGGCGCCGCCACACCGGCCTGACCGCCGGGCTTGAGTTCCGCCATGCGCTTGAGCAAGGCTTGAGCCACCGGATGGGAAGGACAACGAATACCAATACTGCTTTGCCCACCACTGACCGTATCCGGGATAGCAGGATTGCGCGGCAGGATCAGCGTCAAGGGACCAGGCCAGAAGGCATCCATCAATTGCTGCGCCACAGGCGGAATATCTGTCACCCAGTAACGCAGGTCAGCACCGGGGGCCACATGCACAATCAAGGGATGATTCGCAGGACGGCCCTTGGCCTTGTAAATCAACTGCACCGCAGCCGGGTTTTCCGCATCAGCGCCCAGACCGTAGACCGTCTCGGTCGGAAAGGCCACCAGCCCCCCTTGTGCCAGCACACGGGCGGCTTGCTCTATCTGCTGCTCGGAAGGGCTGGAGGGGGTATCAGTCATGGTCAAAAGCGATGTGCAAAGCGGCGGCAGCTCGGGCAGTGCGTTCGCGCACTTGCTGATCCGACTCGCCCACAATATTCACGTGGCCCATCTTGCGGCCAACACGGGCCTCGGCCTTGCCGTACAGGTGCAAGGACACGCCAGGCACAGCCAGCAAGGCAGCCCAATCAGGCTCACGCATCTGGCCTTGTTCGTCAAACCAGATATCGCCCAGGATATTGAGCATCATGGAAGGACACAAAGCGCGGGTATCACCCAGAGGCAAGGCCGCCATCACGCGGGCCTGCTGTTCAAACTGGCTGGTGACGCAGGCGTTCATGGTGTAGTGACCGCTATTGTGCGGACGGGGAGCCACTTCATTGGCCAGCAAACGGCCGTCTTCCAGAATGAAGAACTCCACACACAACACACCCACGTAATCCAGCGTGCGGGCGATAGCGGCAGCCGCCTGCCGAGCCTGTTCGGACAAGGCATCGTCCTGAAACTGGGCACTGATAGTGGACACGGCCAAAATGCCATCGCGGTGCTCGTTACGGGCACATGGGAAAGTTTTGACCTGATCGTCCAGGCCACGGGCCAGAACAACCGAAATTTCGGACTTCAAGGGTTGCAGAGCTTCCAGCACACAGGCCTGGGAACCGAACTCCTTGAAGGCAGCCAACGCCTGTTCACGGTCTGCCACACGTGCCTGACCCTTGCCGTCGTAACCAAAGCGCGCTGTCTTCAGAATGCCGGGGAACAAGGCGCTGTCAGCAGCCTGCAAATCATCGAGGCTTTCAATGGCGGCATAGGGAGCCACCGGCACACCGGCCTGCGAAATAAAGGCTTTTTCACGAATACGATCCTGGACAATGCCTACGGCATCACCGGACGGGGTGACTCGTGTGTGCTGAGCCAAAGTCAGCAAGGACTGCGCCGGTACGTTCTCGAACTCGGTACTGACGGCTTGGCACAAGTCCCCCAGACGGGCAAGCGCTTGTGCGTCATCGTAGGCCGCACAGATATGCAGATCGGCCACTGCACCAGCAGGGCTATGGGTGTCCGGGTCCAGCACGGCCACCTTGTAGCCCAGGCTTTGGGCGCTATGGCAGAACATGCGGCCCAGTTGGCCGCCTCCAATCATGCCCAGCCAGGAGCCAGGGACCAGAAGGGCAGCATCAGTCATGGGGGTCATCATCACAAAATAAAATCAGGCAGTAGCAGGAGGAACACGCATAGCTCGGGCAGCCTCGGTCTGGCGGGCACGGTACGCAATCAGTTTTTCAGTCAGCACGGCATCGTTGACGGCCAGATTGGCAATCACGTGCAGCGCGGCATTGGCGGCACCGGCTTCGCCAATGGCGAAGGTGGCAACCGGCACGCCCTTGGGCATTTGCACAATCGA
This sequence comes from Alcaligenes faecalis, assembly GCF_009497775.1. NCBI lineage: Bacteria > Pseudomonadati > Pseudomonadota > Betaproteobacteria > Burkholderiales > Alcaligenaceae > Alcaligenes > Alcaligenes faecalis. The sequence goes on along the minus strand of NZ_CP031012.1, from coordinate 795,741 downwards.
CAGCAGGGAATCTTCACCGCGCAAGTAGCGCGAAGGCACGGGTACACCGAACACGGGCAAGTGTGTCAGGGCGGCCAGCATGCCGGGCAAGTGAGCGGCGCCGCCTGCACCCGCAATAATGGCTTTCAGGCCACGGGCGGGAGCCTGGGCACCGTAATCCACCATATCAATCGGCATGCGGTGGGCAGAGACCACACGGCACTCATAGGACACACCAAATTCGTCCAGAATGGCCACGGCCTGGCTCATGACATCCCAGTCGCTGGAGGAACCCATCACAATGCCCACTGTGGGAGCCGCAGGAGTTTGTACGCTCATCAGAGATACGCCCTAAAAGGAAGAAGGCGCCATGCTGCCAGGCGCCTTGGTAAATAGAAAAACAGCAGGGTCCATCCCAACACGACCCTGCTCAGGACGAGCAGGCAGCTCGTTTACGTCGAGTGCCTGTCCGGACTGCAAACCGTTCACGCCGTCAGGCGTTCCAGGGCTTCACGGTACTTGTCAGCGGTGCGCTCGGCCACTTCAGCAGGCAAGCGAGGAGCCGGTGGCGTCTTGTCCCAAACCTGGGTTTCCAGCCAATCGCGCACAAATTGCTTGTCGTAGGACGGTGGGCTGATGCCTTCGGCATAGCTGTCGGCTGGCCAGAAACGCGAGGAATCCGGAGTCAGCACTTCGTCCATCAAATGCAGTTGGCCTTGATCGTCCAGACCAAATTCAAATTTGGTGTCGGCAATCAGAATGCCACGGCTGGCGGCGTAGTCAGCGGCTTCGGTGTACAGACGCAGAGTCACATCACGGATTTGCTCGGCCAGCTCCTGACCGACTTCCTTGACCACGTGGGCGAAATCCACGTTCTCGTCGTGCGAGCCCATTTCTGCTTTGGCAGCCGGTGTAAACAGCACGTGAGGCAGCTTGGCAGCTTGCTTCAGGCCAGCGGGCAAGGTGATGCCACAAACCGCGCCGGTCGCCTGGTAGTCTTTCCAGCCCGAACCGATCAGGTAACCACGAGCCACGGCTTCCACCATGATGGGCTTCAAGCGCTTGACCACCATGGAGCGGCCTTCCACTTGGGCGCGCTCTTCAGGCGCCACCACATCAACCGGGTTCACGCCCGTCGTGTGATTAGGGATGATGTGTGCCAGCTTGTTCAGCCAGAACTCGGTCATCTGCGTCAAGACAGCGCCCTTGCCGGGAATGGGGTCGTCCAGAATCACATCGAATGCCGAAATGCGATCACTGGCCACAATCAACAACTTGTCCTCACCCACCGCATACATGTCCCGAACTTTGCCGCGCGCGAGTAGCGGCAAGGAGCTCAGGCTGGATTGATGTAAGGGCTCTTGCACGATTTCATCCTTAAAACGAAAACATCCCGCTGACTATGGATGCAGGCGGGACGACAATCCCGGCGCCTGCGGCACCGGGCAAAGACGCGGAGACCGGGGCGGGCAGTCGTGCTGCCCACTCCTGCTCCGCCTGACAAATTTACTGAACGATCTGGGACAGCTCGCCGGTACTGTACTGACGGGCAATTTCCTGCAGAGGGATGGCCTTGATCTTGGAGGCCTGACCGGCTGCGCCGAATTCCTGGTAGCGGGCCACGCACACTTTCTTGGCGGCTTCGCGAGCAGGTTTCAGGTATTCGCGTGGGTCGAATTTCTCTGGATTTTCAAACAGGAAACGACGGATGGCAGCGGTCATGGCCAAACGGATATCGGTGTCGATATTGACCTTGCGCACGCCGTACTTGATGGCTTCCTGAATTTCTTCCACGGGCACGCCGTAGGTTTCTTTCATGTCGCCACCGAACTGGCGGATTTCAGCCAGCAGTTCCTGAGGCACGCTGGAACTGCCGTGCATCACCAGGTGGGTGTTGGGCAAACGACGGTGAATTTCTTTCACGCGCTCGATGGACAGAATGTCGCCGGTAGGCTTGCGGGTGAACTTGTAAGCGCCGTGGCTGGTACCGATGGCGATAGCCAATGCGTCCAGTTGAGTGCGTGTCACGAATTCAGCAGCCTGCTCGGGATCGGTCAGCAACTGGTCCAGGGTCAGAACGCCGTCAGCGCCGTGGCCGTCTTCCTTGTCGCCCTGCATGGTTTCCAGGGAACCCAGGCAGCCCAGTTCGCCTTCAACGGTCACGCCCAGCTTGTGAGCCATTTCGACCACTTTGCGGGTAACTTCCACGTTGTATTCAAAGTCGGCAATAGTCTTGCCGTCTGGCAGCAAGGATCCGTCCATCATCACGCTGGAGAAACCCAGGTCGATGGCGCCTTTGCAGATTTCGGGAGACTGGCCGTGATCCTGGTGCATCACCACAGGGATGTTGGGGTAGGACTCGACAGCGGCTTCGATCAGGTGACGCAGGAAATCGCCACCCGCGTACTTACGTGCACCGGCCGACGCCTGCATGATGACGGGGCTGTCCGTCTCCGAGGCGGCTTCCATAATGGCCTGGACCTGCTCCAGGTTATTGACGTTGAACGCTGGAATACCATAACCGTGCTCGGCCGCATGATCGAGCAGCTGGCGCATGGAAACTAGGGCCATGAGAAGACCTCCTGAAGACTAAAATAATTGAAAAACTTGGCCGGGCACGGTTCCGTGCACAGCCGATTGTTTGTAAGCGTGTTAACTGGCGGTCCGGCGCGCCGACTTGGGGCGGAACGCATTGACCACATGCTCGTGAGTTTGTGCGTAAGGTCCACCAATCAGGTCGATGCAATACGGGACAGCTGCAAAAATACCCGGCACCAATACTTGTCCGGTTTCCGTATCCCGTAATCCTTCCAGAGTTTCCTGAATGGCTTTGGGCTGCCCAGGCAGATTGATAATCAGAGCAGCGTGGTCCTGAATTTCTCGGATGACCGCAACTTGCCGCGACAAAATCGCTGTTGGTACGAATTTTAAACTGATTTGGCGCATCTGTTCACCGAATCCGGGCATTTCGCGCGTTCCCGCGTCCAGAGTGGCCTCCGGCGTCACATCGCGACGGGCCGGGCCGGTGCCGCCGGTGGTCAAAATCAGGTCGCAACCCGCTTCCACCAAATCGACCAGGGTGCCGGTAATCTGGGTACGCTCGTCGGGAATCAGCCGCTCCAGATAGGCAGGCGCGACCGTCAGGGCCGAGTCCAGCCAGCTGCGCAGCGCCGGTATGCCTTGATCCTGGTACTGTCCGCTGGAGGCGCGATCCGAAACCGACACCAAGCCGATACGCAATTGATCCGGATGCTCGCGGGGAGACTGTCGATTGAATGTCATGCTTTTCCTTGGAAGCGAAATAAACTACAGACCCTGAACGGGCCTGCCAATAGCACGATTGTAACGAATCGCAGTGGGGCTTAAATACAACGGCCGCCGTCTACCTCGATGCAGGTGCCGGTAATGAACTCGGCCTCGTCCGAGGCCAGATACAGCGCGGCCGCTGCCACGTCCTTGGGTGTGCAAAAACGTCCCAGCGGAATTCCCGCCAAAAAGCGGCTGCGGTTTTCCGGCGTATCGGGCATGCCCATGAACTGTTCCAGCAATGCCGTGTCACCAATCACCGGATTAATGCAGTTCACCCGGATATGATCCGGCCCCAATTCTGCCGCCATGCCCTTGCTGATGGTCACGACCGCACCTTTGGTGCCGTTGTACCAGACCAGTCCGGGGCGCGGACGCAAGGCGGCGGTAGAGGCGATATTGATGAAAGAACCTGAACCCTGGGCCCGCAGGTAGGGCACAAAGTGCTTCGCAGTCCAGTAAATGCTTTTCACATTGACGGCATAGACCAGATCGAACTCGCTTTCACTGACCTCCAGCAAAGGCTTGTTGCGGTGTGTGGTGCCAGCATTGTTCACCACAATGTGCAGCCCGCCGCATTCGCGCAGGGCAATATCCAACAGGGCATGAACTTCGTCCCCTTGCGAGACATCGCAAGCGGCAAAAATGGCCTGACCACCCTGTGCCTGAATCTGGGCTGCTGCGGCCTGCCCTAGCTCTACATTCAGGTCGGCAATCAGTACACGCGCTCCTTCGCGTGCAAAGCGCTGTGCAATGCCCAGGCCAAAACCCGATGCACCGCCCGTCACGATAGCCACTTTGTCTTGCAATCGCATGTTTGTCTCCTTCTGCTTTTTATATAGAAATGGCGGCTTTGCGCCGCCATCGGTGAAACCTGTTTAGCGTTCAGCTGCCATGCTGCCAGAAAACCTGAGCCGCCACAGCCGCGCTTACCCCTAAATACCCCTACGATCAACTGGCCGCATGACGTAGCGCAACCGTTTTCAGGGAAGTCAGGGCGTACAAAGCTTCAAAGCCTTTCTCGCGGCCTATGCCGGACTGACCAGTCCCGCCAAAAGGAAGCTCTACCCCGCCTGCCGCGCCGTAATTATTCACAAAAACCTGACCGGCTCGCAGCTGTCTGGCCATGCGTACCTGACGGGCCCCGTCGCGTGTCCAGACCCCGGCCACCAGACTGTAAGGCGTGCCATTGGCCATGGCGATGGCTTCTTCCTCTGTGCCAAAGGGCTGGGCCACCAGAACCGGGCCAAAGATTTCCTCCTGCGCCAGACGATGTTCAACAGGCACATGGCCCAATAAAACAGGCACTTGGTAGAAGCCACCCGCCGGAGCTTTGGAATCCAGCTTGCCTTGGGCCAGCACCACAATGCCGTCCTGGTCCAGATTCTCCAGATAGGAACGGACCCGCGCCTGCTGCTGTGCGCTGATCAGGGGACCGCAATCCAGATTGTCGCTGGCTGCCCCAGTCAGCAGCGCCTTGAAGGCTTCGGCCAGACGCTCGGTAAAGTCGCCATAAATAGCGCGCTGAATCAGCACCCGGCTGCCTGCCGAACAAGTCTGCCCTGCGTTCTGCACAATCGCATTCACCACGACTGGCAAGGCCGCATCCAGATCCGCGTCCGAGAACACGACTTGCGGAGACTTGCCGCCCAGCTCCAAGGTGACCGGCACAAAATTCTGCGCCGCCTGCAAAGCCACCTGACGGCCCGTGCCGGGGGAGCCAGTAAAGGAAATATGGTTGATGTCGGGATGCGCGGACAAGGCCTGCCCGGCTTCGCTCCCCAGCCCCGTGCAGATATTCAGCACACCCGCTGGCAAACCCGCCTCGTGCAATAGCTCGGCCACCCGCAGCAAGGACAGGCTGGCATCTTCTGCCGGTTTCACCACGCAGGTATTACCCGCAGCCAGGGATGCGGCCACGCTACGCCCGAAAATCTGCAAGGGGTAATTCCAGGGAATGATATGCGCGGTAACGCCCAGGGGTTCACGCAAGGTAAAGGCCGTCATCTCCCAGCCCAGCGGGATGGTTTGACCATGCAGCTTGTCCACCGCGCCCGCATAGAACTCAAAATAGCGGACAATGGCAGCAGCATCGGACTGGGCCTGACGCAAAGGCTTGCCGGTATCGCGGGATTCCAACCGCGCCAGCTCCTCTCGGGCATCAGACAATGTTCGGGCGCAACGCAGCAACAATTGGCTGCGCTGAGCGGCAGTCAGACGGCTCCACGGCCCCTGGCAGGCACGTCGGGCGGCCTGTACGGCCCAATCAATATCCACCTCGGACGATTGCGCCAGACGGGCGAAAGTCTCGCCTGTGGAGGGGTCGATAACCGGTAGCAAACCACCGCCCTCCGCGCCAAGTTGCTGTCCGTCAATCCAATTGCGACACTCCATGACCGCCTCCAATGCTATTGTTATCTCAGCCAATCGAGCTTTGCTCGAGATCATTCTACTCAAGGACCTGCTGCTTTGGACTCTCGACAACGTACTTTGCTCTTAGCGGGCGCTGGCGATCTGGGCACCCGCACCGGGATGCTGGCCCGCCATCACGAATGGCCGGTGATCGGCCTGCGCCGTCACATCCCCCTGGACGATCACAGCGGGATCGAATGGGTGGAGGCCGATTTGAGCGAACCCACGTCCCTGCGCCTGAAACACCGCAAAATCACCCACGTACTGTACGCCGTCTCTCCTGACCAGCGTAGCCAGGCGGCTTATGAACGGGTATTTCTGCATGGTCTGGAAAACCTGCTCAACGAGCTGGACCTGAAAGCCCTGAAACGCTTTGTATTTGTATCGTCCAGCGCGGTCTACGGTCCGACGAACGAATGGGTGGACGAGAACTCGCCCACAGAGCCTACGCAATTCAATGGCCGAGTGCTGCTGGAAGCCGAGCAACTGCTGCATCACCGCATTCCCGCTCAAGCCGTCGTCATCCGACCCAGCGGCCTGTACGGGCCAGGGCGTACCCAATTGCTGGACCGCCTGCGCGAAGGCCGTGCCACCGTGCCGGACGACCCGGAACACTGGGCCAACCGCCTGCATATTGAAGACGCTGCACGTGCCTGCTGGCATCTGCTGCGCACTCCCGCGCCCTTCCCTTGCTATATAGGCACGGATAGCCGCCCTTACCGGATTACTGAGCTGTATGACGGACTAGCTGATCTGCTGGAAGTGGCCCACCCCGAACGGCGTCAGTCCAACGAAGGTGGCAAGCGCCTGAGCAACCAGCGACTGCTGGACAGCGGCTTTCAGCTGGACTGGCCGGATTCGATGCAAGGGTATGCTCAGTTGATTAAAGATGGGGCGTAAAGCGCAGCCCATGCTCTATCCACTCCACGTGCACAAGGATGAACATAGCGCCTATGGCGCGCACTTCCCCGACTTCCCTGGCTGTTTTGCAGCAGCTGATGAATTACAGGATCTTGCTCGGGCTGCCCAAGAAGCGGTTAAGGCACACTGCTTCGGTGATAGCTCCTCCCTCCCATCACCGACCGCACCGGAAAACTGGTTAGAGCACGAGGACTATAAAGAGGGATTTTGGATGATGGTCGATATTGACCTAACCAAGTAAGCAAAAAACAAAAAAGCCAGCCAACTTTCGTTGACTGGCTTTTTCTTACGAAGCAAAGACTGGCTTAGGCCTTGTCTTCCAATGCAGCCACCGCTGGCAAACGCTTGCCTTCCAGGAATTCCAGGAATGCGCCGCCGCCGGTGGAGATGTAGTCCACATCGTCACCAATATTGAATTGGGCAATCGCGGCCAGGGTGTCGCCACCACCAGCAATCGAGAATGCCTTGGAGCCTGCAATTGCACGCGACAGGGTTTCGGTGCCTTGTGCGAAAGCCGGGAACTCGAACACGCCCAGAGGGCCGTTCCAGACCACGGTGCCTGCTTTGGCGATGATGTCAGCGATCTGCTGAGCCGTTTGCGGGCCCACGTCCAGAATCATGTCATCGTCCTGGACCTGATCAGCAGCCTTGATTTCAGCCGCTGCATCAGCAGCAAAGGACTTGGCGCACACCACATCCACAGGGATAGGTACTTCTGCATCGCGCTCTTTCATGATGCGGATAACTTCACGGGCTTCTTCCAGCTGGCTATCTTCCACCAGGGATTTACCCACGGACTGGCCGCTGGCCATCATGAAGGTGTTGGCAATGCCGCCACCGACCACCAGTTGGTCAACCTTTTCAGCCAAAGCGCGCAGGATGGACAGTTTGGTGGATACCTTGGCACCACCAACAATCGCCACCAAAGGACGTGCGGGCTGATTCAGGGCACGGCCCAAAGCTTTCAACTCGGCTTCCAGCAAAGGACCGGCGCAAGCGACAGGAGCAAAGCGGGCGATACCTTCCGTAGTCGCTTCAGCACGGTGAGCCGTACCGAAGGCGTCGTTTACGTAAACGTCACACAAGGCCGCCATTTTGCGAGCCAATTCGGGTTCGTTCTTCTTCTCGCCCACATTGCAGCGGCAGTTCTCCAGCAAGACCACCTGACCGGGCGACACTTGCACGCCATCCAGCCAATTGCGACGCAGCTCAACTGGCATGCCCAACAACTCGGACAAACGTTGCACCACAGGTTCCAGCGAATCCACAGGCTGGCACTCGCCTTCTTTGGGGCGACCCAGGTGAGACGTGACCATGACCGCAGCGCCGGCATCCAGCGCCATGCGAATGGCAGGCACCGAAGCACGCACGCGCGTGTCTTCGGTAATACGTCCGTCTTGCAGGGGGACATTCAGATCAGAGCGGATAAATACCCGCTTGCCTCGCAGCGCGTCCGTTTCGGCCAGCGCAGACAAGGTCTTGATGCTTGTAGACATGATTTTTTGTTCTGGGAATTAACGTGACAGGGGCGGGAAATCCCGCCCCTGCTATTCAGATCTTACTTGGCTGACATCAGTGCGATGGTGCTGTCGAGCATACGAATGGAGAAGGCCCATTCGTTGTCGTACCAGGCAGCCACTTTGACCATATTGCCGCCGGTAACTTTGGTCAGCAGGGAATCAACCGTGCTGGAGGCGGTGGTGTGGTTGAAGTCGATGGAAACCAGAGGTTCGGTGCAGTAGTCCAGAATGCCCTTCATGGCGCCTTCAGAAGCCGCCTTCAGGATGCCATTCACTTCTTCAACGCTGGTGTTGCGGCTGGCCACGAAGGTCAGGTCAACCATGGACACGTTGATGGTAGGAACACGCACGGCGTAACCGTCCAGCTTGCCATTGAGTTCTGGCAGCACCAGACCCACGGCAGCAGCGGCGCCGGTCTTGGTTGGGATCATGCTGCTGGTGGCCGAACGGGCACGGCGCATGTCCTTGTGACGCACGTCGGTCAGGACCTGGTCGTTGGTGTAAGCGTGGATGGTGGTCATCAGACCGCTGACCACGCCCAGTTCCTTGTGCAAAGGAGCAACCAGGGGAGCCAGGCAGTTGGTGGTGCACGATGCGTTGGAGATAACGGTGTCGGTGCTCTTCAGAATGTCGTGGTTCACGCCGTACACGATGGTAGCGTCCACATCCTTGCCACCAGGGGCCGAGATGATGACTTTCTTGGCACCGGCTTGAATGTGCTCGCCGGCTTTTTCCTTGGTGGTGAAAGCGCCGGTACATTCCAGCACTACGTCCACACCCAGTTCAGCCCAAGGCAGGGTCAGCGCATCGCGCTGGCTCAGCAGGCGGATACGGTCACCGTTAACCACCAGATAGTCGCCATCCAGCGACACATCGGCGTTGAAACGGCCATGCACGGAGTCATAGCGAGTCAGGTGTTCGTTGATCTCGGCACCGCCCGAGGCGTTGATGGCCACGATCTCGATATCGTGTTTTTTGCCGTACTCGTAGTGGGCACGCAAGATCATGCGGCCGATACGACCATAACCATTGATTGCGACGCGAATCGTCATATCAGACTCCAATTACAAAATTTCTTGAACGGCCGCAGCGACCTTCTCTGCTGTCAGACCAAAATGCTTGAACAGGACGCCAGCCGGGGCGGACTCACCGTAGGTATCAATACCCACTACGGCGCCTTCCAGGCCCACGTACTTGAACCACAGACCTGTCGTACCGGCTTCAACCGCAACGCGCGGGATGCCGGGGGTCAGGACCTGGTCACGCCACTGTTTGTCCTGAGCGTCGAACAGGTTGGTACAAGGCATGGACACCACGCGGGTCGCAATACCTTGCTGGGCCAGCTGTTCCTGAGCTTGCAGAGCCAAACCGATTTCCGAACCGGTTGCCATGATGATGGCGCGCGCATCTTGCGCGTCACGCAACACGTAGCCACCACGACGGATGTTCTGGATGGTTTGCGCATCGCGCTCGACGAATGGCAGGTTCTGACGCGACAAGAGCAAGGCGCTAGGGCCACCGTTCTGTACGTCCATGCCGATGCTGGTAGGACGCTCGACCGAGCAGGCCCAGGCCACAGCGGTTTCCGTGGTGTCGCAAGGACGCCAGACGTGCAGGTTAGGGATCAGGCGCAGGCTGTTGGCGTGCTCGATGGACTGGTGCGTAGGACCGTCTTCGCCCAGACCGATGGAGTCGTGGGTGAATACGTGCACAACACGCTGCTTCATCAGGGCAGCCATACGAATGGCGTTGCGCGAGTAGTCGGAGAAAGTCAGGAAGGTGCCGCCAAAAGGCAGGTAACCACCGTGCAGGGCCAGACCATTCATGATGGCGGCCATACCGAATTCACGCACACCGTAGTTGATGTGGCGACCAAAATGCACACCGTCGGCATGGGCGCGAACCGCTTCGGCACCCTTCCAGTCGGTGAAGTTCGAGCCGGTCAGGTCAGCCGAGCCGCCCAGCATTTCTGGCAGCACATTGACCAAGGCGTTGATTGCCAATTGCGAAGCTTTACGCGACGCAATGGTTTCGGCCTTCTGAGCGGTTTCTTCAATAAAGGCCTGTACTTTGGCGCTGTAGTCGGCAGGCAGTTCGCCTTTCAAACGACGGGCCAGTTCGGCGGCCAGTTCAGGGTAAGCCTGGCTGTAGGCGTCAAAACGCTTTTGCCATTCCGCTTGCTGAGCACCGCCTTTTTCGCGGCAATCCCAGCCTTGGTAGACTTCCTGAGGAATTTCAAACGGACCGTGGTTCCAGTCCAGCGCGGCACGAGTGGCGGCGATTTCGTCAGCGCCCAGTGGAGCACCGTGGACTTTCTCGGAACCGGCAGCGTTAGGAGCGCCTTTACCGATCACGGTACGGCAGCAAATCAGGGTAGGACCCGTGCCCTCTTTCGCGTTGCGGCGAGCCTGTTCAATCGCGTTGTGGATCGAAGCGGCATCGTGGCCGTCAACGGCACGGATCACGTTCCAGCCGTAGCTTTCAAAACGGGCGGGAGTGTCGTCACCAAACCAGTTCTCGACCTTGCCGTCGATGGAGATGCCGTTGTCGTCGTACATCACGACCAGTTTGGACAGCTTCCAGGTACCGGCCAGAGAGCAAGCCTCGTGCGAGATACCTTCCATCAGACAGCCGTCGCCAGCAAAAACCCAGGTCAGGTGATCGACCACATCGTGGCCTTCGCGGTTGAACTCGCGCGCCAGCAAGGCTTCAGCCAGTGCAAAACCGACGGCGTTACCCAGACCCTGGCCCAAAGGACCCGTGGTGGTTTCCACGCCGGCAGTAATACCCACTTCAGGGTGACCGGGAGTACGCGAATGCATCTGACGGAAGTTGCGCAGCTCGTCCATGGGCAGGTCGTAACCGCTCAGGTGCAACAAAGCGTAGATCAGCATGGAACCGTGGCCGTTTGACAACACAAAACGGTCGCGATCAAACCAGGCAGGGTCGGCAGGGTTGTGTTTCAGATGCCGGGACCAGAGAACCTGGGCGATATCGGCCATGCCCATAGGCGCACCGGGGTGGCCCGAATTAGCTTGTTGCACGGCATCCATAGACAAGGCACGGATGGCATTGGCTAGGGTTTTATCAGAGGCTGACGCAATATCCATTAGAAGCTCATTGGGGCGGCGGCGCGACAATTCCGGCAGGCGGACGGCTCACGGCCCTGATTAGTTTATAAAACGCGCTATTTTAGCATTGCTGGCGCTAAATCGCCCCCACTAGCGCTGGGGCCTTGTGCTTTCTTCCCCAAGCCCGGGTACGGTATGCTTGTGCGGTTTTTTATGCTTGATGGTGTCTTGATATGGCAGCTCCCCGTTTCTACCACCCCCTGGACCTGACGGCCCGGACCGAGATCGCCCTGCCCGAGGCACTGGCGCATCACGCCATTCGGGTGCTGCGTTTAAAGGATGGTCAGGACATCGTTCTGTTTGACGGACTCGGGACTCAGTACCCCGCCACCTTGCGCATCGATGGCAAAAAAGGCTTTGCCAGCTTGGGCGATGCCCAGACGCCTGTCCGCGAGCTGGCCGGTCGCATTACGGTGCTGCAAGGCATCGCCTCCAGCGACAAGATGGACTGGATTATCGAAAAAGCCGTGGAAATGGGCGTCAGCCGCTTTGTGCCGATTCGCGCGCAACGTAGCGTGCTGCAACTGAACGCGGAGCGGCAGGCCAAACGCATGGGCCATTGGCAAAGAGTGATTGAATCGGCCAGCGAGCAATGTGGTCGCAACCGTTTGATGGAGCTGTCAGCACCGCTGACATTGGCCGAGTATTTTCGCGAGGCTGAAACTGGCCTGCATCTGTTCTGTGATCCCGATGCGCCCAAACAGTTGGCGCAGGCCATTGGACCGCAAGATCAGGCCATGACGATATTGATTGGCCCCGAGGGCGGTTGGTCGCCCGAAGAGCAGAAAGTGGCACTGTGTGCCCGGGCTCAGGCGATTCGTTTCGGGCACCGCGTGCTGCGAACCGAAACCGCCGCCCTGGCGCTGACAGCAGCGATCAGCGCCTTGCAAGGCTGGGAATAAGGCTTATTCCTCGTCCTGGCTGGAGTAGGAAGCAGGAGTCTCACCCGGTTCAGGGTCAGGGTGCTTGCCAGCGTGCAGAACGACACATACAAAACGGCGCTCGTTATTCGAGGCCCAGGCATGCACATCTTCACACACGCCCAAAATAGCCTGGGCGTCTTTTTCCAATGCAGGATCACCACTGTGCAGACTGTCCAGCCACAGGGCCAGGCCTGCTTTCTGATCCAGCACGGTGTCACACAGGCAATCGTAGAGCGCATCCAGATTGCCACCAAAAAATTCAGGGTAATCGACAGCCTTGGCGACTGCTCGCAGCACAGCAGAACGATTGCGCGCACGATCGCAACTTACTTCCAGGGCGGTAAGCCCCTGGTCCTGTGCCTGCTCCAGAAAATCAGCAGCCGTCAGGCCCGTTGCGTCGAGCACACCGCCTTGTTGCAAAGCTTCTTGCAAAGTCAGGGATTGGCTCATCAGGACGCTTCCTTAAAAAACGCTAACACTTCTTCACGACGACTCATGGTATCGGTCTTTCCTAACTCGATCAGCTCTTGGGTGTAGCCGGACTCGAATAACAAGTATGAAATTAATGCGCCGCCTGTGGTCGGACCGGACTTTGAAGATACACCAAGTACTCGAAATAGGGTACGTGCAGCAGTTGGCATCTGATGAATATGCCGAGTGGCAATTTCATCCAGCGAGCGGCTGGGAGTGATGGCAAACGTGCTGACAGGACGCAGCGATTGGCTTTGTAATACATTTGCGGGCATATAGGCAAGCAATGTATTGATGCGCTCCATACGCTCAATATCCGTTGACACACTATCGAGGAATATGTTGGATAAAGCATAGCCACTGATCTGCGCCAAAGAGGGGTATGGCGGATCTTTGGATTCCTGCTCGTGGTAGGTGTTATCCGCGTATCCGGTGCCCACAATCAGCACCTTGTGCGCCCCCAGATGAATGGCCGGGCTGATGGGGGCCAACTGACGCATCGTCCCGTCCCCGCACCACTGGGTTTGTTTGCCCACTTGCAGGGACTGAGCCGGAAACATGAAGGGAATCGCACTGGAGGCCATCAGGTGGTCCACCCCGATCACACCAGGGATGGCACGGCGCAGATTGCGGGACCAGGGGCGAATACGCTCGTCGGACTGATAAAAAGTCAGGTGCTCGCCCGTGGTGTAGGCAGCCGCCGTAATCGCCAGCGCGCCCACATGCTGCTGGGCCAGATTGCGCTGCAAACGATCGAAGTCCAGGCTCTCTTCCAGCAGGTCGCGCAGCGGTGAATTGTCCAGCATGGAGTGCGGCACATGGTCACGTAAACGCGGGGCCAGCCAGCCCAAAGCCAGCGTGGCCACCCAGTGCACACTGGTCGCCAGCAACTGCAAAGGGTCGGCATGAAAAATATCGTTGGTGCGCAGCGAGCCCCACAGCTGTTGTATATGATCGACAGCCTCGTGAGGCTTGTCAGCACGACACGCCAAGCCGGCAGCATTGATGGAGCCTGCCGAAGAGCCACAAATAATATCGAAGGGATTGCGAAACTGAGGGTTGCGATCCGGGTCCAGCAGCTCCAGCAAACCGGCCAGCACCCCGGCTTGATACGCGCCGCGCGCCCCGCCCCCATTCAAGACCAATGCAACAGGAGCGGGAGAGCGCTGGATCATGATAAGTATCAGCCTTCAGTAGCGACGTTGGCATCCACCACCGTGACCGCCGTCATATTGACGATACGGCGCACCGAGGAGGTGGACGTCATGATGTGAACCGGTGCCCGCGCCCCCAAGAGGAAGGGGCCGATCGCCACATTACCACCCGCCGCCGTCTTGAGCAGGTTATAGGCAATATTGCCCGCTTCCACGTTCGGGCAGACCAGCAAGTTCGCCTCGCCGCTCAGGGCCGAAGTGGGCAGGATTTGATGGCGGGCCTTTTCATCCAGCGCGCAGTCGCCGTGCATTTCCCCATCTACTTCCAGACTGGGGTCCAGCTTGCGCACACGCTCCAGCGCGCCGCGCATGGTCACAGCGGCTGGCGAATCATTGGTTCCAAAGTTAGAGCTGGACAGCAAGGCCACCTTGGGTTCGATATTGAACTGGCGCATCTTGCGAGCCGCTGCCAAGGTGATCTCGGCTACCTGATCCGAATCGGGATCGTGGTTCACGTGCGTGTCCGTCAAGGCCACGGTACGTTCACTGAGCAGCAGAATATTCATGGCCGCATAAGTCTCCACGCCGGGAGCCTTGCCAATCACCTGATCCACCAGTTCCAGATGGTTCTCGTAGCGCCCCACGGTGCCGCAGATCATGCCGTCGGCATCACCCAGGTGCAGCATCATGGCGCCGATCAAGGTCGGGCGACGACGCATTTCCACACGCGCCATCTCTTTGCTGATGCCGCGACGGGACATGATTTCCCAGTAGCTGGTCCAGTAACGGTGAAAACGATCATCCTGCTCGGGGTTGGTCACTTCCACATCAATGCCCAAACGCAGACGCAGGCCGTAGCGTTCAATACGCTGTTGCAGAACAGCAGGACGACCCACCAGAATCGGGCTGGCCAGACCTTCGTCCACAATAATTTGTACGGCACGCAGAACGCGCTCGTCCTCGCCTTCGCTGAACACCACGCGCGACTTGGCACCGTCCTGCACCAGGCCACGGGCCAGCGAGTAAATCGGCTTCATGAAGGAGCCGGACTTGTAGACGAACTGGCGCAGCTGATAGATGTAGCTGTTCAGATCCGCAATCGGACGGGTCGCCACGCCCTCTTCCATGGCCGCTTTGGCAACGGCAGGAGCGATACGCACAATCAGGCGCGAATCAAAGGGGCGGGGAATAAAGAAGGAAGGACCGAAAGAAACTTCTTCCAGACCATAAGCGGCAGCTACGCCTTCATCCTGTTCTTCACGCGCCAGCTGACAAATGGCCAGCACAGCGGCTTTCTCCATGCCGCGCGTAATCGTGGTGGCTCCCACGTCCAGCGCGCCACGGAAGATATAAGGAAAGCACAGCACATTATTGACCTGATTCGGGTAGTCCGAACGGCCAGTTGCCATGACCACATCGTCACGCACGGCGTGAGCGTCTTCAGGCAGAATCTCGGGATTCGGATTGGCCAAGGCCAGAATCAAAGGCCGGGGACCCATTTTCTTCAGCATTTCGGGCTTGAGCACACCACCGGCGGACAGCCCCAGAAACACATCGGCCCCATCAATCACATCACTCAAAGTACGGGCGTCGGTCTGTTTGGCAAAACGGGCCAGCTCGGGCACCGGATTACCTGGACGGCCTTCATACAGCACGCCATCAATATCCGTCACCCAGATATTTTCCAGCGGCAAGCCCATATCAATCATCAGGTCCAGGCAAGCCAGCGCGGCAGCACCAGCCCCGGAAGTCACCACCTTGACCTGCTTGAGGTCTTTTTCCACCACGCTCAGCCCATTCAGAAAGGCCGCGGTCACGCAAATGGCTGTGCCATGCTGGTCATCGTGAAAAACAGGAATGCTCATGCGCTGGCGCAGCTTGCGCTCTACCTCGAAGCACTCGGGCGCTTTGATGTCTTCCAGATTGATGCCGCCAAAGGTCGGCTCCAGGCCAGCAATAATATCCACCAGCTTGTCGGGGTCGGTTTCATTGATCTCGATATCAAAGACATCCAGACCTGCAAAGCTCTTGAACAGCACAGCCTTGCCTTCCATGACCGGCTTGGAAGCCAGTGCGCCAATATTGCCCAGGCCCAGCACAGCAGTGCCGTTGGAAATCACCCCAACCAGATTGCCCCGGCCGGTATAACGGAACGCATTTTGCGGATCATTGACGATTTCCTCGCAAGCAGCCGCAACCCCCGGCGAATACGCCAGCGCCAGATCCCGCTGGTTGGAGAGTTGCTTGGTCGGCGTGACCGATAACTTTCCGGGCCTGCCCTGCTCGTGATATTCCAGGGCTGCTTTCCGAAAATTGGCGTCCATGCTGTATACCTACCCAAAAATCCATTTAAAACGGACCGGGATCGCCAGAAGACTGCCATTGCCTGTCAGCGAAAATTCAAACAAGCGCGTGGCTTGATACGCTGAATGCTGTTCTTGTCTCCGAAACCCCGGTCGCCTTGCCTGGCCCTCAAGGCCAAGGCAAGGACCATTCTAGCCCTTGAGTTACAACATGGGTCAAGCGCAGGCCAGGACAAATTTATAGCGTCTGGCCTGGATAGGAGAATCGGTCCGCAGGATCAAACAGAGCTTTGATGCGGCTATCCACATCCTGAGCCTGCCAGGACTGCTCCTGATTCGGCCAGGACCAGTCTTGCGGGTCCGAGCCGCTTAAAACGGCATCATCCAGCACCAGCCATTCCACCCAGGCCAGATCACCGCCGTGGCCCAGCATCAGATGCGCCAGATTGATACCCTCGCCTTCAACCGGCTCCAGCGCATCCAGACGATAGCGGCAGGGCCATTGCTCCTGGCGCAAAGCCTGGGTTTCCGATTCGCCCATCAACTGAAACAAGGCAGGAATCAACTGCTGCATGCGCAGGCTATCCAGGGGATTGCGGTTTTCCTGTCCAAAGGGCCCCAAGGCCGCTTGCGTGTTATCCGCCAAAATGACTGAGCAGTGCAACACGCCCGACAAGGCGGTGCGACCGCTAGGCCAGTCATGCTGACGCCGGTCGGCCAGCCAGGCAGCGACGGTCATGCCAGCCGGGGCATTGTCCAGACCTTGAAAACCTTTGGCTTCCATCTCGCCCAGCAAACAGCCGGGCTGAACAAACCAGCGATTGGAATTCGGTTCCAGACGGTCACAACGGGCCATCTGTCGGCCTGGGGCCAGAAGAATCATGGGGCCATCGGTTTCACTGGCCTGCGGCACGCCCTCCAGGCACACCGTCACACCGTACTCGGCGGCCAGCGTCAACACCATATGTACGTCGGCACTGGAAGCGGGTTCCAGACGAGCCTGCTCATGATGCGGTTCAGCGCTAAGTTCGGACCATTCGCCCTGAACTCGGGCTTTCAGGCGCGAACAAAATGTCTGCCAAGCTGTTTGGGGAGGACGACGCCCCATCAAAAATGCACGCCGCGACGAAGAAACCATAGACTTTTCCTGCAACAAACCTAAACTTGAGTCTCACTGGCCCGCCGGTTTGCACCCCTACAGGGCACACGCACATGCCACAGCCACCTGACGCCCTTTTGAGCAAGGTCCTACAATACACTTTTTACCCGAGATTTGCCGTATGTCCCGCCTCGCCAGTCGTACCGAACACGTTCTTCCTTTTCATGCTGTTGAACTCTTCAAACAGGCCAATGCCCTGAAGGCCACTGGCCGCGACATTATCAGCCTAGGCATAGGCGAGCCGGACTTTACCGCCCCTCAAGCCGTGGTCGATGCACTGCATCAGGCCAGCAATCAAGGTTTAAGCCAGTACACCGCCCCTGCCGGTCTGACGGCCTTGCGTGAACGCATCGCCCTGTATTACGAGCAGCAGTTCCAGGCCCGTGTCGATCCCTCGCGTATTGTGGTCACGGCGGGTGCATCAGGTGCCCTGTCTCTGGCTACGCTGGCTCTGATCAATCCCGGTGACGAAGTGCTGATGCCCGATCCGTCCTACCCGGCCAATCAGAACTTCATCATGGCCGCCGGTGGGACAGCCCGCCTGATTCCGGCCTCGGCGGAGGAGCGCTTTCAGCTAAGCGCCCAGCACATTCGCGAACACTGGGGTCCCAAGACCCGTGGCGTTCTGATTGCTTCGCCCAACAATCCCACTGGCGCGACGATTTCCCGCCCTGCCCTGCAAGAACTGATCAAGGAAGTGCGCGCCCGCGATGGCTTCATCATCATGGACGAGATTTATCTGGGTCTGTTTTACGAAGAAGCGCCACTCAGTGCCTTGACCCTGGATCAGGACATTATTGTTATCAATAGCTTTTCCAAGTACTTCCACATGACGGGCTGGCGTCTGGGTTGGTTGATTCTGCCTACCTGGATGACCGAGGTGTGCGAGCGCATGGCCGCCAGTCTGGCGATCTGCGCGCCCTCTTTGGCCCAACATGCTGCCCTGGCCTGCTTCGAGCCTGACACCATGGCGATTTATGAAGAGCGCCGCCTGGCTTTCAAGCAGCGTCGTGATTACCTGCTGCCCGAGCTGGAGCGTCTGGGCCTGCGCGTACCGGTACGCCCGGATGGTGCTTTCTATATTTATACGGATATTCGCGAATACAGCCAGGACAGCGACGCCTTCTCGCAGCAGCTGCTGCATGAGGCGGGTGTGGCTGCTGTGCCGGGCCGGGACTTCGGTACGGCCCACGCGCCTTATACCCTGCGCCTGTCCTACGCGACCGGCATGGATCGCCTGCAAGAAGCGATCAGCCGTCTGGGGCAGTTTCTGGGCCGCTAAGCCCGGCATCTTTTCAGTCTCTCGGGCAATGAAGCCCGACCCCATGACAGCATTTCGGGCCGCAAGGCCCGATTTCTTTTTCTACTCAGACCGCTTAACGCGACTGGACAGGAATGCCTGATGCCAGCGCGATACGGCGACGTTCCGCCAGCACCTTTGCACCGTAGCCTCCATCGCTAGGCCCGGTTGCGCCCACATAACAGGCCAAGCCGCCTTCAATCGAGCCACGGCGACGGATACAGTCCGACAGAATCTGCCCGCCCACGCGAATATTCGCCTCCGGACTCAGCACCGCCAGCGTGCCTTCCATATAGATATCGAACTTCTCTTTATGGACTTTGGTCATCACCTGCATCAGGCCCTGCGCACCCACATGACTTTCCGCATAGGGGTTGTAACGTGACTCAATGGCGATCACCGCCAGAATCAGTTGCGGGTCCAGGTTCTTTTCCCTGCCCACAATAAAAGCGGTGTGAATCAAGGCACCTGCCACCGAATAGGCAATCTTGTACTTGCGCGCCAGATAGCTGCGCAAAGCCTGCTGCTGGGCCGCCGTGACGCCCGCGATGGGCTGCCCGGTGACCGACGCACGCAGGTTCTTCATAAAGCCTTGATACGTGGAAACCGCTTGCTGCTGTTCCGTCTGACTCAAGTCCTCGCCTTCTTCCGACAGGTTGGGCTGGGTTTTATCCGCAGGCCAGACCGCCTGGCTGTACGCATCGTATTTCACCGCCTCGGGGCGCAGGGTTTGCACGAGACCGGTATAAAGCTGGTTAAACTGAGCGCGCATCGATGGCACAACCACACAGGCTGCGATCGTCACCAGTACGGCAATGCCCAGGTACATGGCACACACGTGCACAAACTCGCCGATGCGATACGTCAGGGTGCGGGCCGAGCGACTAAGTACATAGTCCATATCTTGGAAGCCCATGGGATCATCCTTAGTATTGCTAACTGCCCGATGTTAACCTTAACCACCAAACCATATGTAAGCGGAGCCCCGTTCTTCTGTGAAATACCGTGACTTGAGAGACTTTATTGCCCAGCTGGAAGCCAAGGGCGATCTGAAACGGATTACGCAGCCAGTTTCCACCTCGCTGGAAATGACTGAAATCAGTGACCGGGTACTACGTGCCGGTGGGCCGGCGCTTTTGTTTGAAAACGCCCAGCATCAAGGCTCCAAAGCCGCCATGCCTGTCCTGGCCAACTTGTTCGGCACGCCGCAACGCGTCGCCTGGGGTATGGGTGCTCAGGATGTGTCGGCATTACGCGACACTGGCGAGCTGCTGGCCAATCTGAAAGAGCCGCAAGCACCCACCGGGATGCGTGATGCCTTGTCCAAGGTATCCATGCTCAAGTCCGCCCTTTGGGATATGAGCCCCAAGAATGTCCGCTCTCCCGCGTGTCAGGAAGTGGTGCTGGAAGGCAAGGATGTGGATCTGAACCAGATCCCCTTGCAACTGTGCTGGCCCGGCGACGTCGCCCCCTTGCTGACCTGGGGTTTGGTGATTACCAAAGGCCCCCATGCCAAGCGTCAGAACCTGGGCATTTACCGTCAACAGCTGATTGGCCGTAACAAGCTGATCATGCGCTGGCTGTCCCACCGTGGTGGTGCGCTGGATTTCCGCGATCACGCCCTGACCAACCCCGGCAAACCTTTCCCGATTGCTGTGGCTCTGGGCACCGACCCGGCCACGATTCTGGGTGCCGTGACGCCCGTTCCTGACAGCCTGTCCGAATACCAGTTTGCCGGTTTGCTGCGCGGCTCGCGCACCGAAGTGGCCAAAGCCCTGGGTAGCGACTTGTCCGTGCCCGCCTGGGCCGAGATTGTGCTGGAAGGTCATATCCTGCCCAGCAATCACCCGGATGCCCTGGCTCCCGACGTGCCCGAAGGCATGAAGCCGCCCGCCGATAGCAGCTACGAAATGGCACTGGAAGGCCCTTACGGCGACCACACCGGCTACTACAACGAGCAGGACTGGTTCCCGGTCTTTACCGTTGAGCGCATCACCATGCGCCGTAACCCGATTTACCACAGCACCTACACCGGCAAACCACCTGATGAGCCTGCTGTTCTGGGCGTCGCACTGAACGAAGTCTTTGTGCCCCTCCTACGCAAGCAATTGCCTGAAATTGTGGACTTCTACCTGCCACCCGAAGGCTGCAGCTACCGACTGGCCGTCGTGTCGATTCGCAAGCAATACGCAGGCCATGCCAAGCGCGTGATGTTCGGCGTCTGGAGCATCTTGCGCCAGTTCATGTACACCAAATTCATCGTGGTGGTGGACGAGGATGTGAACACGCGCGACTGGAAAGAAGTGATCTGGGCCATGACTACTCGTATGGACCCGGTGCGCGATACCGTGCTGGTCGAGAACACACCTATCGACTATCTGGACTTTGCCTCGCCGGTCTCGGGACTGGGCGGCAAGATGGGCATGGATGCCACCAACAAGTGGCCCGGAGAAACCCAGCGCGAATGGGGCACGCCTATCAAGATGGATGAGTCCACCAAGAAGAAGGTGGACGATATGTGGGGGTCGCTGGGACTGTAAACCAGAACGCGCCTTCATCTGGCGCATTCCAGAACAAACAAAGACCATCACCGCAAGGGTGCATGGTCTTTGTTTTATTCAGCTCATCAAAGCGGGCTATTCAACACGGAACCCAAAACCAATATCAGGACGGCAAGGCCAGCGGCTCCACCAGTTCAATCAGGTACTCATCCGGGTCAAACACAAAGGCAATCGTGCGTTTGCCGTGATTCATCTGCTTGGGAGGCGTCTTGATCCTGACGCCCTGCTCTTCCAGATAACGCACTGCCTGATGCACGTCCTGGACCATCAAGGCCAGATGACCAAAAGCCCCGCCCTTCTCATACGGCTCTTTTTGATCCCAGTTCCAGGTCAGCTCCAGACTGGACTGCGTGCCCTGATCAAAACTGAGAAACACATTGGTGAAGCGGCCGGACTCATAGTCCGTGTGACGCACAACATGCATGCCCAGAATATCGCGGTAAAACGCCAGGGATCGCTCCAGATCCAGGACGCGCAACATGACATGATCAAGGCCAAACTGTATTTCGGAAGTGCTCATAACTAGGGGCGGAGGTTTGAAAATTGCAATGTAGCAAAACCGCCCCTCTTGCATCATGACCGCTCATCAAGGGTCCATGAGAAATACTCAAGCCTTACACACTGGCCGCCATCAGCTCCGACGAGATGGTCTGGATGAATAAAGGCACACAGGGATTGGCATTGCTTTCCTGCCACATGATGTTGATGAAGGACTGCGGATGCTGACCCGACAAGTCCAGATCAATGGCCACCAGATCACGGTGCACATACTTGCGCAAGGACTGCGACAAGACGGCAATGCCGATATTGGCCGCCACCATGCTCATGATGCCGGTAATGGTGCTGGCTTCCTGCACGGAATTGGGATGAAACCCGGCATGTCGGCACAGTGAATAAAAATAGCGCCGCCAGACCTGCCAATGCGTCTTGCTGCCCACCACAAAACGCTCATTGGCCAGCTCCACCAAGGGGATGGATTTTTCCTTTGCCAAAGGGTGATCACTCTGCAAAAGAACGATAGGGTCATCATGACAGACCGGCTTCCACTGCACGCCCAGCTCTTCGGGATCATCAGAGAAAGCAAAGCCAAAGCCCAGGTCCAGGCTGCCCTGCTGCAAGCCCTGAATTTGCTGCTGCGTGGGCATATATAACAAATCGGTTGTGATGTTCGAATACTGCTGCTTGAAGTGCTCCAACGTTCTGGGCAACACGTCCTGCACCGCGTAGTCGTTATAGGCAATGATCAGGTGTCCGATATCGCCAAACTTGGCTTTCTGGGCCAGTTCGATACCGCGCTCCAGATGCACAAAAACCTGCTCGATTTCCTGCAGCAGCAAAAAGCCTGCCGCTGTCAGCCTGACCTGGCGGGTGCTGCGTTCAAACAGATCCACCTGCAAGTCCTCTTCCAGCTTTTTGATGATGCGCGTCAGCCCCGGTTGCGTGATGTGCAGCAGCTCCGCCGCCTTCTTGAAATGCAACTGTTCGGCCACCGTTTTAAAGGCGCGCAGGTGATGCAAATCCAGGCGTGCGGGAATCATGGTTTCGCTCATTTTTTAGATTGATAACATCGCGATCAATAATAGTGCGCAAATAGTGAATGGACAAGCAATTTGCAGAGGATTAGCTTATCTAGCACGCACTGGATGGCGCTTTGCAAGCATGTCAGGACCGGATGCCCAGCCCCACAGAAAGGAGGAACTCATCCTGTTGCAGCCGATGCTCTAACCGAGCTTCCAACCAATACCAAAAAAAGACAGACACGTATAAATAATAAAAAAACCAGCTACCCCCACAGGGTTTGATTTCAAAAAACAGATAGTCCCAATACTTGAGGAGACATAAGTATGCAAAGGGAAAGCACCGTGGCCGAATCGGAACATACCGATACGGGTCACATCAAGAAAGTAATGATGGGTTCAGCGGCCGGTACGATCGTTGAATGGTTCGACTTTGCCTTGTTCGGCTATATGGCCGTGTACATCGCACAAAACTTCTTCCCTACGGAAGACAAGATGGCGGGCTTGCTGGCCACCTTTGCAGTATTTCTGGTGTCCTTTATTGTTCGCCCCCTGGGCGGGATCTACTTTGGCCGACTGGGCGACCGCATTGGCCGCAAAAAGATTCTGGCCCTGACCGTCCTGCTGATGTCCGGCTCGACCGCGGCCATTGGTCTGATTCCAACCTATGACAGCATTGGCATCTGGGCTCCGGTTCTGCTGATCATCATCCGCTGTATTCAGGGGCTGTCGGCCGGTGGCGAATATACAGGCGCCACCATCTACACCGTTGAACACAGCCCCATGAACAAGCGCAACTCCTACGCCTGGGCCATGTCCGGTGCCACCTACTTTGCGTTTGCACTGGCAGCAGGAATCAGCGCCGGTCTGGCCGCGATTGTCGGTACCGAGGCCATGGGCGATTGGGGCTGGCGCACCATCTTCCTGCTGGCCGTTCCCATGGGCATCGTGGCCTTCTTCATTCGGGATCATCTGGCCGAATCGCCCGAGTTCCAGCAGATGCGGGCAGAGAAAAAAGGGCAGCTCAGCTACAGCGCTTCCCAAGTGTTCAAGGCAGAGGGTTCCAATATTGTGAAGCTGGGCGGCTTTATCGTGCTGTACGCCCTGTCCTTCTACATTTTCTCCACCTACATGAACACTTTCCTGCGCACGGTCATTGGCTTGTCCTCCGTCCAGTCCCTGACCGCGAACATGGTTGCCCTGCTGTTCGTCACTGCCCTGACCCCGCTTGCCGGTGTGATCTCGGACCGGGTGGGCCGCCGTCGCATGATGCAATTTGCCGCTGTCTGGCATGCGCTGTTCACCATTCCGGCCTACATGATCGTCAGCAAGGGAGCTTCTTTGGAGGCCGCCATTTTCGGCATGCTGATTATCGGTATTGGTCAGGTGGCAGCCAGTGTGGTGGCCGTCACTCTGCTCTCGGAGATGTTCCCTACCGACATGCGCTATACCGCTTCCAGCATGTGCTACAACATCACCTTCGCGATTTTTGGTGGTACTGCACCGTACCTGGCCATCTGGCTGACGGCGCAGACAGGCAGCTATCTGGCCCCGGCGTTTTATGTCACGGTGGTCGCGGTTCTGTGCTTTTTCTGGGTGACAGTGCTGATGCCCGAAACCGCCAACAAGCCTTTACGCCGCTATCACACCGAACCGACTCACGATGCCAAACCGGCAGTCAGCATGGGCAAGGCACGCGCCAGTTAAGCCTTCTTTATTCCTGCTGGTTTTCCGCTATCAACAGCCCTGTTTTACAGGGCTGTTTTTTTATGGGAAAAGAGCATTGATTTATATTAAAAGCAATTCACATAAAGCTGATTCTGCCCATACCAAAACAGTATTCCCATACCGGCTTCTATAGAATAGCCTTCAGTAGCCCGCGTCAAATATAGACTCATCTGCTGCCATAAACGGACTGAAGAACGCGCCTGCTCTGCCCAAGGGATTTACACCATGACCACCATCAGCCTCACCAACGTAACCGTAAGCAGCGACGCCCACTCGCATGCCCAAGGGTGGCTGACGGTTCAGTTCAGCAATGGCTACAGCATCCAGGCTTACTGCCCCGAAAGCAGTGACAACTGGGCTCAAGGAGCCCGGCAACTATGCAAGCCAGGGCATTACGACGGCCTGGCCCCCACGCCGGTGGACGAGCTGCTGATGCAAGCGGCTGAAGATGGCAGCTATGTCGTCCTGCAGGCCACTTTGCCCAAGGCTACCGTTCCCATGACTTATGCCCGGCCCGCTGACGAGCACGTCTATATGGAGCTGTCCCACAAACAGCAAAGCGTTTTCAGCGCAGATTTTCTGGCCATTGCCGCGATTATTTTCGGGGCGCTGTATGGTTTGAAATGGCTATTTGAAAAGTATCTGCTGCCCAAACTATAAAAATACAGCCCAAAAAAAAGCGCCCTGTAAAAACAGGACGCCTAAAAGAAAAAAAGAAAACTACACGGCTAACACTGAGCTGCTGTTTAAAAAGCGCTGCTGCAACTGACGCGCTTGCAGAAGCAAAACATCATCCTGATGCGGCTTGCCTATCAACTGCAAACCCATGGGCAGTTTCTGGAAATAACCCAACGGCAAGGACACCACGGGCAAGCCCAGTAACTGCCAGGCACGACTCATGAATGGCGCCCCCGTTCCTTCGGTTTTATAAGGCGCAACACCGGCAGCCGCAGGTGCCAGAATGAAATCCGCCCCGCTATCCTCAAACCATTGCAGCAGCATCTGTTTGAGCGTGTCTGCTCTTTGCAAGGCAGCGATGTACTCCTTGTAGGGGAAAGCCAGCCCCGTGCTCATCAAAGACTGCATATGAGCGCTCAAGGTGTCATGCTGCTGTTGCTCGTACACCAGATTCCGGGCCACTTCATAAGCCATGATCTGGGCATGCAAAGCCGTCAACTCAACAACGGCGTCCTGCAAGGGAAAATCCACCAGCGTATGCCCTTGCTCCGACAAGTCCTGCTGGCAGGCCTGCAAGGTCTCCAGCATCTTGTCCTGAACTTCACCCAGTGCCTGCCCGGAGAAAACACCGAACACACAAGCCGCCTGTGCCCCTGGCGTGCTCAGACTCAAGGGTTTGTGCAGCAGGATATTGCGCAGCAAGAGCGTGTCGAGCACATCGTTGCTGAGTATGCCCAGAGAATCCAGCGACTGGGCCAGCGGCTGAATATTGCGCAAGGAGAACTCGTTCTTGCTGCCTACATAGCCAATGCAGCCGCAGTAGGATGCGGGCCGTATGACCGATGCCGCCGTCTGTGTGCCGAAGGCTACCGGCACCATGAAATCAGCCACGGCAGCGGCAGAGCCGCTGGACGAGCCACCGGGTGTGCGCTCGGCATCATGCGGGTTGTTCGTCTTGCCTGCCTGAAAGTAAGCAAACTCGGTCGTAACCGTCTTGCCCATCAAAATGCCGCCTGCCGCTTTCATCGCGGTAACGCAGGAAGCATCCATATCCGGGATCCGATCCTGGTGAATGGCCGAACCCATTGTGGTGGGAATACCGGCCGTATCAATCACGTCCTTGACCGCAAAGGGCAGGCCCATCAAGGGCGAGGCCTTGTAAAAATCGCTGCGGCTTTCGTACTCGGCCAGATAGTCATCCTGATCAATCAGATACTGCCAGGCACCAATCTTGTCATCGCGTATGGCAATGCGCTCGTAGAAGGAAGCCACGATCTCCGGCAGACTGGCTTCGCCCGTATGCAGAGCGTGCAGCAATTGATGCAAAGGCAGCTTAAACCACTGTCGTTTCATGCTGCCACTCCTTGAGAGCTTGCAATAAAGAGGCATCCACCGTCGCCACCCCGCCACCAACACGGCCACGTTCTCCAGCACCATCAATCATGCCCAGCAGCACCAACGGCCCGGTATTGCTGGCAATCACCTGCGCAAAATCGCTAATGCCATTGCGCCCGGCCAGAAAGGGCAAGCGGGTTTTCAGGAACTGGCTTTGACGAGTCAGGTAGTCCGAGGGCAGAAAGGCCTGCAGATTCCTGGCGCTAATCCCGGCCAGATCCAGACACTGGCCACCCAGCCCTACAAAATCCACCACCGCACTATCACCCAAGGCTCCCAGCGCATTTACCTGTTCATTGCCGGGTTCTTTATTGCCAGCAATGACAGGGGCGTCCGTAACCAGCCAGGTTGTGGAGCTGGCCAGTTGCAAACCAAAGCGCAAGCCATTGCCGCCCACTTTGACGATGGCATCCACACCATCAGCAGGCGTCTGGTTTGCCAGAATCAAGGCACTGGCGGCCATCCAGTAATTCAGGGCCCAGGCCATTGCGCCGTACAGAAAGCTCTGACTGGCCTCGTCATTAATGCCCCAGGAGACAATAATGTCAGCCAGTTGCCCGGAGCCATGCATGGTACGTGCATGACCATCATCACCATTGAGCAAGGAAGCCTGAACGATGGGCGCCAGATCTAGCGGCCCCTGAAACTGTGCGGCCAGCCGTGCCCCCAAATCCTGATGCAGCCAACGCAGATGCGGCACCATTTCGTCGGCAAAAATACCCAGCCGGGTGCACCACTGCATGCCTTCATTCAGCACCGAGTATTTCTTGTTGTCGGGCCGATTGCTGTCGCTGACCTCAATCAAATACATGGACGGCGTCACCACTCCGGCCAATGGCACCACCACGCCGTAATCCTGCGCGGGAGCCAGTTGCACGCCCCCAGCATCCAGCAAGGCTTGCGCCTCTTGTTTGCTGGCTGCCCAGCCCTCATACAGAATGCCGATCAGAACCGAGTTTCGTATTGCGGCAGGCAGCTCCTGCGCGTTCCGAAACGGCGGCCCGGCATGCAGGACCAGGCGGCCTTGCGAGGGCAAAATGGATTGCAGGGACCGGACTCCTGTCCAGGCGGGCATCACGGCCTGCGTCTCTACATGCTGAGCCATATCGTCTCCTTACGCCACGCGCACCCAGGTTTCGCTG
Source organism: Alcaligenes faecalis (assembly GCF_009497775.1). Taxonomy (NCBI): domain Bacteria; kingdom Pseudomonadati; phylum Pseudomonadota; class Betaproteobacteria; order Burkholderiales; family Alcaligenaceae; genus Alcaligenes; species Alcaligenes faecalis. Next base: position 768,141 of record NZ_CP031012.1, on the reverse strand, counting down.
TTCGCCAGGCTGGCGGACTGCGCACGCGAGCCGTTAAAGTCCCGCTCTATGGTGTTGCCCGGCAAGGCCGTGCCATTGATCAGCACCCTGGCTTGCTGCGCCGGGTGGAACACACACATCATTTCGTGTTTCTGGGTTTGGGTCTGGCTTTGTGGCAGGTCCACACAAATCGCTGGCTGCGTCATGTGATGCCATTGCAGTTCCACCGTCAGACCTGCACTGGCGGAGGTAACAGACTCGCTGACCAGTTCAGGGAAACGGTTTACGGTCTGGAAAACACCGTCATCCAAGACCTGCAACTTATCCAGCGCCACCGCCTTGCGAAACAGACCGAAGTGGCGCACGAAATCCTGCACCAGATACTCGGCCAAGGGCTTGTTGTCCGTGATCAGCAAACGCGCATCACTGTCCTGCCCGTCCTCGTAGGGCTTGTCCAGAACCAGGATGGCCTGACCGCTGCCATACGCCGAGCTGGCAATGCGAAAGTACAGGGACAAGGAGGACCAATCCTGCTCCGGGTCAGTCTTCAAGTAAATAAAAGGGTTGTCGCCTGTCCAATCCAAGGTGCCGGTTTTAATTCCCATCATGCTCAAGTCTCCGTATTCAATGTATTCGTCATGGGTACCTGGGCGTTTCACGCCAGGTCTTTTTCCACTGCGTATTCCTGGCGCAGTTGCTGAAAGTCCGTGCTTGGCTGCCAGCCCAGAATTTCCTTGGCTGCATGGCTGCTGAAAATGGAGGCACGGGGATTGTTCTGATACCAGCGCGGGTTCTTGATTTCAGGCACAGGGCCAATAATCTGCTGATACCAGTCTGTGGTTGCCAGAGGGTGGGAGCTATCGTCTGCACTGATGAAGAACACGCCGTAGCGCAGACCTTGCAGATTCACGGCGGCCTCAAAGGCACGCGCCAGATCCGCAGCCCAGATGTAATAGAACAGCCAGTTACGCTGCGGGCTATCGACAAACTGGATGTACTCGGCAATGGTTTCGGGAAGCACCACGGCCAGCGGACGCAGGCAGATCACTTCCATATCGCTGGCATCGCTAAAGCTTTTTGCCATCTGCTCCATGACAATCTTGCTGACGCTGTAGGCCTGATAAGGCTTGTTTTCATGGGCCTCGTCCACAGGCAGATACTGGGGTTTCCAATCGGCGCGCATCTCCGACAGACCGCAGGCTGAAATGCTGGAGCACAGCACCACTTTCTTGACGCCATTTTCACGACAGGCTTGCAGTACATGCCAGGTGCCGCGCACATTGACGTTGATGTACTGCTCCTCGGCGGCCTTCCAGTCGAAATCAATCGCCGCCAGGTGAATTACGGCATCGGCATCTTTGGTGGCCGCACGCACGGCCCCCAGATCCATCACATCCGTTTGAATAAAGGAAACCTGATGCTGGCTGGGTTTCAGATCCGCCACGACCACATCCATGGTCTGCATCAATTGCTGTACGACGTACGAGCCCACACGGCCCGAGCCGCCTGTAACCACCACTTTCTTCATGGTGTTTCTCCTGTTTATTGTTATAGATCCAAAACCAGTTCGGCCGACAAGGCGCGCGAGACGCAGATCATCATGGTTTCATTCAGCTGCCGCTCTTCTGACGACAGCACAAAATCCCGATGCTCCGGCAGGCCGGAAATCACTACGGTCTCGCAGGTACCGCAGGTGCCGTTCTGGCATGAGCACTTGACCCGTATGCCTTCCCGTTTCAAGGCGGCCAGAATCGTTTCATCCCCCGCTACCGCGATGCTTTTTCCCGACTTCTGCAAGGTCACGGTAAAGCCCTTGCCTTGCAGCATGGCCGGGTCGGTCTCTACCGAAAAACGCTCCAGCACCAGTTGCCAGCCAATATCGGCCTGTTCCTGTTGATAGTTTTCCAAGGCGGTCAGCAAAGGCTGCGGACCGCAGGAATAGACGACGGTTTGCGCATCCAGCGCGTGCAATACGCCTTGAAGATCAAACAGCCCATCCTGATTGGAGGCATGCGTGGTGATGCGCGCAGCATCCACTTCTTGCAGCTCTTGCAGAAAAATAAAATCCGCTGCGTTTCTTGCCAGATACAGCAAGTGCCAGTCCAGACCCGCAGCCGCCGCGGCCTGGACCATGGGCACGATAGGCGTGATGCCTATCCCCCCGGCAATAAAGAAGCACTTCTTGTTTGCAGCAAAGGGAAAGTGATTTTTTGGAATGCTGACAGCCAGCGCATCACCTTCCTGCAACACCTCATGGATATAGGCAGAGCCTCCCCGCCCGGCTTCCTCTTTCAGAACAGCAATTTGCCATTCGCGGGTATTGGCCTGTTGGCCACACAGCGAATACTGACGGTAAAGCGGCTCGGTCTGCGACACCGCCAGCTCCAGTTCAATATGCGCCCCCGGCTCCCAGACGGGGAACTCGTCCCCGTTTTGCAAACCCAGAGTCAGGCCCACCACTCGCTCTGACAGCCTGGTTTTCTTCAGCACGCGTGTTTGCAAAGTTTGCTGCATGATGCTGCTCCTGCTCCCTTAAGCAATCGCTCGGATCGGCAATACCCGGCTTTGCTCGTCCACACGGCGCTCTTCGGCGCGGTACAGATCAATCAGCCAGTTTTGCAAACGCTTGATAACCAGCTCTTCATTGGTCAAACGGCCACGGGAGGCAAAGTTGGACTGCATGCCCTGATGCGAACGACGCCAGGCAAACAGGTCCTCGATCATCACGGGATACAGATCATCGTGTTCCTGATCGAACTTCTCTTTGTGATCCTCGCGCTCCAGCGTTTCTTGCGGGTACATCCAGGACACGCCGTAGGTGGATTGTTTGGCGCTTTTGGGCAGCCACATGAAGTACTTCACCTTGTCGGGCATGGCGACCAGCAAGAGGTTAGGGGCCACTGTTACGTAAGAAAGCTGGGTCCGCTCCTGGTCGGTCAGACCATCCATGGGCGGCTGCAAGATGGAGCCGGTATGCGTAGGCGCGGCGTCCCTGTGGGTGGAGAGCAGGTTGTAGGACACAATGCCGTTGGCCACGTCATTGAAGACAGCGGTTTCATCGACACGATCCGGATTGGTCTCGTACATGCCGCCCCAGGACGAAGCGTGCAGGAAGCTGCAGTGATAGCACTCGTCATTAAAGATCTTCCAGTTCCAGTCGAAACCTTCCATCTTCAGAGGCTCGGAGGACTTCAACTCGGACATGCGGTAGTTCGCCAACTGCTTGCCCAGATTGCCCAGGCGGGTGTGCAAGGCAGGCGCCATGGCGTCGTAGTTGATGAAGATGAAGCCCTCCCAAACCTCGGCGCGGATCTTGGGCAGACAAACGCTCTTGGGATCAAAGCTGGCGCCGGTATCGGTCAGCCCAGGGGCGGAAACCAGCTCGCCCTCCATGTTGTAGACCCAGGCGTGCAAGGGGCAACTAATGCGGCGCACATTGCCTGCACCTTCCAGCAACAACATATTGCGGTGACGACAGACGTTGGACAGCACATTGATGCCGCCTTCGCGGGTGCGAATGGCGAACAAGGCATCATTGCCTACGTCGAAAGTGAAGAAGTCACCGGCATTGGGGATGTCGGTTGCACGGCCCACACAGAACCACTGCTTTTTCCAGACGGCATTCAGTTCAAATTGAAAAAACTCTTCCGAGGTAAAGCACTCGGGGGGCAAGGCGAAAACCTCGTCGGTTTCCTGCTGAAAGTAGCTACGGTCAAATTCTTCAATCGCAATGGGCGAGCGTAGAGCGGTATTCATCTCGATATCTCCTCTGGTTTGCATGAGCACCATGAATGGCTTTTATTAGGTCAGGCCAATCATGCGACAGGGAGCGACGCTTGAAAATTGAGCAAATTTGACGGAACGATGAGTTTTTTTTGTTGTTGAATCTGGGTGAAGGGGAAGCGGTGCGTCGAAATCGCTGCAAAGTGTGGGAATTCACGGCGACGTGAAACCCGATTCAGGGCTGCGTGCAGGTATTTGGGAATCAGTTATGAGCGGTGTGAGAACTATGCGGAGCTTGATCAAGCTTCAGGTCAGGCGCGTCAGATCGGGGCTCCACACCCTAATCGATGAGAAATGAGAAATGAGCAATGAACACTGTACGACGAGCGATATGCGATGTGCGATGTGCGATGTGCGATGTGCGATGTGCGATGTGCGATGTGCATCCAGCCTAGTTTGGGAAGGCCGATATATAAAAAAAAACCTGCAAATATGCAGGTTTTTTTAAGACGCGGGAACGGCGAACAAGCTCAACAAAGAGCGAAGAAAGCCCTGTCACCGAGCACAGTACATGAACGTCATCAATCAACTACCGCCTAGCGAATTGCAATCGACGCGACCCAATCCACAAACTCCTGCTCCTGTCGGCTAAGGTTCGCCTCCTTGGGGTAAGCCAGAAAATACGCGTACTCTTCCAGGCAAACATCGAATAGCTGGACGATTTCCTTCTTGTCGATCAAAGGCTGCAACAAGGCCGGACAGCCCAACATGACCCCTTGGCCGTTCAAGACGGCATTCATGCGCACATTGGTGTCATCAATGTGAAAGCTCTTCTTGGCCGTCAGCGCCTGCCCCGCTGCCTTGCGCAACCACTGCTCCCAGCACAGCTGATTTTCTTCGTGAATCAGCACATGCTGGTTCAAATCCGCCGGGGAGGTGATCTGGCCATGCGCCTGCAAATAAGACGGCGCACACACAGGCGTCAGATTGCCGGGGATGATGCGCAAGGTCTGCAACTGCGGCCAGTCACCCTGCTTGCCCCAGACAATCGCAAAATTGATGTTGTCCCTGAAAAAATCCGGTGCCTGCAACCTGTGCAGCAAGTTGATTTCAATATCCGGATGCTTCAGCCAGAAATCTCCCAACTGCCCGGTAAACCACATGCTGGACACAAAAGGACGCAAGGACAGATTGATGCGGCTCTTGCCGTGCGGCATGCGCAATTCACTTAAGGCCTGATTGATCTCGTAAAACGGCCGCTGCAAACGGTCAAACAGAAACTGGCCCTGATCCGTCAGCTCCAGCGAACGGTTTTTACGCAGAAACAGCTTGCAGCCCAGATACTCCTCCAGCACCTTGATCTGGTGGCTAACTGCCGAGGGAGAGACCAGCAGGTCTTCTGCCGCCTTGGTGAAGTTCAACCTTTGCGCCGACACCGTAAAGGTTCTTAAGGCATTCAGTAATGGCACCTGCATGACGGGCTATGTCTCCTGATGTGGGTAGCTTTGTTTTGGAATTATTTATTATCGGAGCATAAGCCTTGCCGCCCTCAAAAACCAGTCAGGCAGAACACGGGGCTTGAAGCGAACATAAAAAAACCGGCCTGGGCCGGTTTTCAAACAGACAAGCAGACTTACTCGTCCACATCGGTTTTGCGCCGTACCGGAACCAGTACATTACGTGCTTTCTCGCGTGCCGACTTGGAAGAATCAAACAACTTCCAGGCTCCCAGAGCCAAGGCCCCGATACGCATCCAGCGCCCGCCAAAACTGCTCAGCACGGCCGAGGCACCGGACAACAGGAACGGATAACGGCGCGACAAGGACAGCGCGCTGGTCACCACACCGCCCATGCTCAAACCCGAAGGCTTGACGCTATTCCACAAATTGCCGGGACTTAAGTCTTCCCCCAGGGAATGGATCTGGGACGACATGGTCTGCCGCTCCAAGGAGGCGCGGACTCGCAACAGTTCAATACGCACAGCCCGCTCCTGGGCGGACATGCTCTCTTGCTTCGTGCTCATTTCCCGTCTCCCTCGGAATCCCTCAAGCGCTCAATAAACGCGACATCGCGACGCAACTCGGACAAGGTGGCCGAAAAAGGAATCGGACCTGTGGTCAGACGACGGCGTACGGCCAGGAAAAGACCCACTCCCAAACCGGCATACAGAACGACCAGCACTCCCAAAGCCCAGTAACGATAATCCGTCGGCCAGAAGTACAAGGCCAGCAAGAGGCTGAAAACCAGCACCGCCAGAGTGGAGAACAGCAGTGCGCCAAACACCATGCTGAAAATGGTGATCAGGCTCGCCTTTTGCTGCCCGGCTTCCAGAGCAAACAGCTCCAGTCGTGTACTGACAGCCCCTATCAAGGTAGAACCAAGCTGACTGATAGTTTGCCTAAGCGCCATGATTTATCCCTGCTCTGCGACATCCTGCCATTGCATGCAACGACAAGAGCCTGATTTCTAAGAGGCTGCCGATCTGGATCGCTAAATCCAGATCGGCAGGGCTACTTTTTATGCTGCTGCAGCCCCGCAAAGGGCCCGCAGCGCAGAGCACAGACAGATTAACGACGGCTGATCAGCATGCCGAACATCAGGCCCACAATACCGGCCACGCCAATGGCTTGCCAGGGTTTGTCATGGACATAGTTGTCGGTTGCCTTGGCTGCACGCAGGCTGTGGTCAACCACCGCTTCCTGGGCATCGTGCAAGGAGTCCCGGGTCAGACGCAATGAACGCAAGGCTTTTTCACGCAGCTCACCGGCCTTGTCGCCCGTGGCTTCGGCTGCCTCACGCATCAGTTTTTCGGCCTCATCCAGGCTCGCTTTCACTTCTTCGATGAATTTGTCTCCGCTGTTTTCCACACTTTTCTTGGTAGCCATAAATAACTCCTTGCAGTTGAAAGGGACACGCGACAAATACGTATCGCCAAGTGACTGGCGCCATAGCAGCGCCACACAAAATTCTTTAGCCTGCTGTTTTCAGGATAAAGATACTCGGTGAACCTGTGAACAATACATCACAGGTTTATTTCAGTTGGGTCACATCTACTGTAGACGGTACACCGTTCTGAATACTTTCTTGCTTCATGACCATTTGCACATCCGGGCAGTACCAGTCGGTAACCTGGGAATTGATCCCCGGAATGGGCAGGCTGATGCCACTGAAACTGGCCTGGGTGGGCTCGATCTCGCGCTGATAGCGGATGGGCCAGCACTGGTAGCTGCCCAGGGTGGTCTGCACGGTTTGCTGGGCGCCCACCGTCTTGGCACCGGTATGAATGCGCAGGATATTGGCCTGAGCGCGCTTGTCCAGATTGATCTGGAAATCCTGGCGGGGAAAGGTCTGCCCTTCTTGCAGCCCGCCATGCTCGTAAGAGAACAGCCCCAACAAGCGCAGGTCAAACGAACCTTGAACGGCTTCCAGACCGCCACGGCCATCGTCTCGCTGGAAACGGGTACGGCCATCGCGCACGGTCATGACATAGTCAATATTGGGTTTGCTGGCAGGCAAACCCGCCAGGGCCACACTGGCCTTGCCCTGTACGCGAGCCTGGCATTGATCGCCACCCTGCTTTTTCACGTCGGAAAAAGCCAGATCAGCGCCCAGGGCCAGAAAGCCCGAGCCCGTCAGTTGTACCTGCCCGCCGTCCCGCATGAAAGGGACGTCACACAAACCAGCCTGAGCCGAGCTCAGGCCCAACATGACCAACAGCGGTGCAGCCATCCAAGCATTCAGTTTCATGTACATCCTGATTCAGTGAAACTTAAGTTCGACTCTTTATTATGCCTATCCCCTCTGACGTACTAGCAAGGGATTGTAAAAAAGCACGACAAGTTCTGGACTTAGACTTCGCCGTCCTGGACCTTCTGGCGAGTACCAAAAATACGGTCGCCCGCATCGCCCAGGCCCGGCACGATATAACCATGCTCGTCCAGATGCTGATCAATGGACGCGGTATAGATATGCACGTCAGGATGGTGTTTTTCAAGAGTGGCGATGCCTTCAGGGGCAGCCACCAGCACCAGAGCGCGAATATTCTTGCAGCCTGCTTTTTTCAGCAGATCAATCGTGGCGACCATGGAGCCGCCGGTTGCCAGCATGGGGTCGATGATCAGGGCCAGGCGCTGGTCCAGTTCTCCGACCAGACGCTCCAGATAGGTCTGGGCTTCAAAGGTTTCTTCGTTACGGGCGATACCGATCACGCTGACTTTGGCGCCAGGAATCAAGCTCAAGACCCCGTCCAGCATGCCAATACCGGCGCGCAAGATAGGCACAACCGTCACTTTCTTGCCAGCCAGCTTTTCCACTTCCACATTGCCGCACCAGCCTTCAATCGTGGTGGGTTCCAGAGGCAAATCCTTGCACGCCTCGTAGGTCAGCAAAGAGGCAACTTCCTGAGACATTTCGCGGAAATTCTTGGTGCTGAGATCTGCCTTGCGCATCAAGCCCAGTTTGTGGCGGATCAAAGGGTGGCGTATTTCGTGTATGGGCATGATTGCTTCATCAAATTAGGGACTAACTAAAAACAGGGCTGCTGCACAGCAGCCCGCACTATCGTGATCGTTAACGCACTGCCAGCCACTTCACCACCGCGTCAAAAAAGGGTCGGGCAGAGGCAGAACGTTCGTCATTGACCATCATGACGACAATATACCGCTTTCCGCTGGCTCCCAGCACGTAACCGGCCAGTGCGCGGCTATCGCGCAGGGTGCCGGTTTTCAGGTGGGCACGGCCCTGCACCTCGTCGTCGCGCAGGCGCGAACGCACGGTGCCGTCCACACCGGAGATCGCAAAGGAGGAAATGTACTCGGGCATCCAGTTCGAGCGCCAGGCGACTTTCAGCATGTCAGCCATGCCACCCGCCGTGACGCGGGCATTGCGGGACAGGCCCGAGCCGTTGTCCACGGTCCAGCCCGCGGTATTCACGCCCTGGCGACCCAGCACGTTCATGACAGCGCGCTCGCCAGTGGCCACCGTGGCACCGGGACCATTCATTTCCGCGCCCACAGTCAGCAGGATGGTGCGGGCCATCACATTATTACTTTGCTTATTAATAAGGCGGATCAGGTCAGACAGGGACTGGGAATCATGCCAGGTAATCGCCTGAGCACGGGCAGGCACGCGGCCGGTCTTGATGTCGCGGGCCAAGGTGCCGCCCAGATCGCGCCACAGGCTGCGGAACAGCTTGTCGAAAAAGTCGGTTTGGGAATGCACCAGACGGTACACGCTGAACTCACCGCAGGAAGCGGCGGCCTTGCCACTGACACGGACCACCATGCCACCGGCTTCGGGCTGAATCTGGGTACCGACTACGGGCGAGCCAGGGCAAGTCGCGGTTGACCACTCGACTTCACCCTGTACGCGCACGCCGGGCAAAGGCGGGTCGATAATCGCAATCCATTTGCGCGCTTGTGTATCGGGTTGAAACACCAGACGGGACGCCCCCAGACCTACCATCATGGCGTCGGGACTGGCGTTGTAGGGACGGTCGCCCGCGTTGTCGAAATCGCCCGGATTGATAGTGACGTTACCGAAGATGGAACGATCCACAATAACTTCGGTCAGATTCTTCACCCCACGCAAGCGGAGCTCGCGCAACATGTCCCACAACTGCGGCACGGTCAAAAAAGGATCGCCCCCCGCCTTGATATACAAAGGCCCCTTCAAAGTGCCTTGCTCGTCCACCTGCAGGCCATCCTGGGCCATCAAGGTGGTGCGCCAGGTATATTCTGGCCCCAGAGCGGACAAACCAGCCCAGGTGCTGACCAGTTTCATCACCGAGGCAGGGTTACGGGGCTCTTGGGGATTGACGCCAATCAGGCGCGGGCCGTCGGCCTCGTCCACCACAATGGACAGGGACGATTGCGGCAAGCGGCTGGCATTCCAGACCGAAGCCAGTTCGGGCGGCAGGGCCTGGGCCAGGGCTAGTGATGCGCCTTGCACCATGAGCAAGGCGGCCAGGGCCACATGCTTGCAACGACTCAAAACAGGCTTTGCCTTTAAAACGCCCATGCCCTCGTCTCCAACAGATCAATTCAGGAAAGACCCAAGCATACCGAAAGAAAAACACCACGGATATGGCCGTTTCAGCAATCTGGCGGCAAAGCGTTAAAATAGTCGGTTACCCCATCAGGCCCGGCCTTCTGGCCAGCGGCCCTTTACGACAAACCATGAGCATCGACCCCTCTTTAACTATCGCCCAGTTCGACTACGAGCTTCCCCCTGATCTGATCGCTCAAAGCCCTCCGGCCCAGCGCCAGGGCAGCCGTCTGCTGCATCTGGACGGTGCCAGCCAATTGCATGACCGCCAGTTCACCGACCTGCCCAGCCTGCTGCGCAAGGGCGACCTGCTGGTCTTTAACGATACGCGCGTCATCAAGGCTCGCCTGCATGGCCAGAAAAGCAGCGGCGGCAAGGTGGAGGTGCTGATCGAGCGCGTTACCGGCCCCGATACGGCCCTGGCCCATATCCGCGCCAGCAAGTCCCCCAAACCCGGCACCTTGCTGGAACTGGCCGAAGGCCGTGTCCTGGCCGACTGCACCGGGCGCGAAGATGCCCTGTTTGCCCTGCGCTTTCACGAGCCTGTGCTGGACGTGCTGGAGCAATACGGCTCAACGCCTTTGCCACCCTACATTACCCACGCGGCCGACGAAGAAGACGACTCGCGCTACCAGACCGTTTACGCCCGTCACCCCGGTGCGGTGGCCGCCCCGACGGCTGGCCTGCACTTTACCGACGACATGCTGGCCACCTTGCGCGAGCAAGGCGTAGACCAGGCTTTTGTGACCCTGCATGTAGGCGCGGGCACCTTCCAGCCTGTGCGCGTGGACAATATCAGCGAGCACGTCATGCACGCCGAGCGCTACCACGTCCCCGCCGCCACCCTGGCCAAGATTGAAGCCACTCGCGCTGCTGGTGGCCGCGTCATTGCCGTGGGCACCACCAGCGTACGTTCACTGGAGTCGGCCGCCAGCAAAGAGCCCGGCATGAACCAGCGCTGCGCCGATGGCAGCATTGAAGGCGACACGCGCCTGTTCATTACCCCCGGCTTCCAGTACCAGTGGGTGGATGCGCTGATCACCAATTTCCATTTGCCCCAGTCCACCTTGCTGATGCTGGTATCGGCTCTGGCGGGGATCGAACCCATACAACGTGCCTACCAGCACGCCGTCCAATCCCGGTATCGCTTCTTTAGTTACGGCGATGCTATGTTCATTGAGCCTCCTACCCCATGAGTGGACTGAAGTTTGACCTTTTAAGCACCGATGGCGCCGCTCGCCGTGGCCAGATCACCCTGAACCACGGTGTGGTGCAAACCCCCATCTTCATGCCGGTAGGCACGTATGGCAGCGTCAAGGCCATGATGCCGCACGAGTTGAACGAGATTGGCTCGCAGATCATTCTGGGCAATACCTTTCACCTGTGGCTGCGTCCGGGCACGGAGGTCATGGACAAGTACAAGGGCCTGCACAACTTCATGCAGTGGGACAAGCCCATCCTGACGGATTCGGGCGGTTTTCAGGTGTTCAGCCTGAAAGGCATGCGCAAGATTACCGAAGAAGGGGTGAAATTTGCCTCCCCCATTACCGGCGAGCGCCTGTTTCTGACGCCAGAAGTATCCATGCAAATCCAGTATTCCCTGAACTCCGACATTTCCATGGTGTTCGACGAATGCACGCCCTACCTGATTGATGACCGCCCCGCCACGCATGATGAAGCGGCCAGATCCATGCGCATGTCCCTGCGCTGGGCCCGCCGTTCGCGTGAGGAATTCAAGAAGCTGGCCAATCCCAACGCCCTGTTTGGCATTGTGCAAGGCGGCATGTACGAAGACCTGCGCGACGAATCCCTGGCTGGCCTGACCGAGATCGGCTTTGAGGGCTACGCCATTGGCGGCCTGTCCGTAGGCGAACCCAAGGAAGACATGATGCGCATTCTGGCGCACACCACTCCGAAACTGCCCACCCATGCCCCCCGCTATCTAATGGGTGTGGGTACACCGGAAGACCTGGTGGAAGGGGTCAGCCAGGGTGTGGACATGTTCGACTGCGTGATGCCCACCCGCAATGCGCGCAATGGCTGGCTGTTTACCCGCTACGGCGACATCAAGATACGCAACGCCCGCTACCGCGATGACACCCGCCCGCTGGACCCCGACTGCGCCTGCCATACTTGCAAGCATTTCTCGCGTGGCTACTTGCATCATTTGCAGCGTTCCAATGAAATTACCGGCTCGCGTTTGAATACCTTGCACAATCTGCATTTCTATCTGCAGATCATGCAAGAGATGCGTGATGCCATTGAGCAAAAGCGTTTTGCGGCCTGGCGGGAGCAATTCCATCAGGATCGGGCGCGCGGCATTGAATGACACGCTGTTTGTGATACCGCAATAAAGTGCCGCTACAATACACCGTTAGTTTTTGACAACCCACACAAAAAAATCCTCAGGAGCCCCACATGTCCGCTGTTGACATTCTGACTCTCATCCCCGCCCAGGCTGCTGGCGGCGAAAATGCCTTGATGGGCATGCTGCCCATCATCTTGATGTTCGTTGTGCTGTACTTCTTGATGATTCGTCCTCAAATGAAGCGTCAGAAAGAGCACCGCAACCTGGTGTCCAACCTGGCCAAAGGCGACGAAGTGATCACTTCCGGCGGCCTGCTGGGCAAAGTCAGCAAAGTTCACGACAACTACCTGACCGTTGAAGTGGCCAACCTGACCGACAAGCCTGTTGAAGTTCTGGTCCAACGCGTGGCCGTTACGACTGTTCTGCCCAAGGGCACGATCAAGTCGCTGTAATGCCTCCGACCCCGGACCTCGGTCCGGGGTTGCCATTTCTGCACCCGTCGTAGATATCCCATGAATCGTTATCCCCTCTGGAAATATGTCATCGTCTTGGTCGCGCTGGCGATCGGCCTGATCTATACCTTGCCCAATCTGTTTGGTGAGTCTCCTGCTGTGCAGGTTTCCAGCGCCAAATCCACGGTCCGGCTTGAAACCAACCTGATCAGCCATGTTGAAGAGCTGCTCAAGAAAAACAATATTCCTACGACGGGCTCGTATTTTGAGCAAAACGGACCCAGCGCCACCGCGCGTTTCCGTTTTGAGTCCACCGATGTTCAGCTCAAGGCCAAAGACCTGATCGAGCGCGAATTGAACAAGGACTCCACGGCGGCCGCCCCCGACTACACCGTCGCCCTGAACCTGGTTTCTGCGTCGCCAGCCTGGCTGACTGCACTGGGCGCCCACCCCATGCACCTGGGTCTGGACTTGCGTGGTGGCGTGCACTTCCTGCTGCAAGTGGACATGCAAGGCGCACTGCAAGCGCGCTACGACTCCATGGTGGCTGATGCCCGCAGCGTGCTGCGCGAGGCCAAAGTGCCCGTGAGCAACATTGAGCGTGATGGTCACTCCCTGCGCATGAGCTTTGCGTCCGCAGACGAACGCGACCGCGCCCAGTCCGAAATGCGCCGCGCCATGCCTGACCTGGAATTCACTCCTGCCGGCGATAGCGGTTTGACCGCCCGCATGACGGAAGCCGCCACCATTCAGGTGCAATCCAACGCACTCAAGCAAAACATCACCACCCTGCACAACCGTATCAACGAGCTGGGCGTGGCCGAACCTGTGATTCAACAGCAAGGCTCCGACCGCATCGTGGTGCAACTGCCCGGTGTGCAGGATGTAGCCAAGGCCAAGGAAATTCTGGGTCGTACCGCCACGCTGGAACTGCGCATGGTGGAAGACTCCCCCGCTGCCGTTGCCGCGTTGAACTCGGGCACTGTGCCCTTTGGTCTGGAGCGCTACACCGAACGTGGCGGTGCCCCCTTGCTGCTGCGTCGTCAGGTCATCCTGACGGGTGAAAACCTGCAAGACGCCCAGCCCGGTCGAGATTCGCAAACCCAGCAGCCCACCGTCAACCTGACGCTGGACAACAAGGGCTCGCGTATTTTCCGCGACATTACCCGCAACAACATCAACAAGCGCATGGCCATTGTGCTGTTTGAAAACGGCGTGGGTGAAGTGGTGACGGCTCCGGTTATCCGCAGCGAAATTCCTAACGGCCAGGTACAGATCAGCGGCAGCATGAATGCTCAGGAAGCCGCCGATATTTCCCTGCTGTTGCGCGCCGGTTCGCTGGCCGCCCCCATGAGCATTATTGAAGAACGCACCATTGGCCCGAGCCTGGGTGCCGACAATATTCGCCAAGGCTTTAACGCCACGCTGTACGGCTTTATTGCGATTGCGATCTTCATCATGCTGTATTACCACCTGATTGGTCTGTTCTCTACCATTGGCCTGACCTTCAACGTGCTCTTGCTGCTGGCCGTGCTGTCCATGCTGCAGGCAACCTTGACCTTGCCAGGTATTGCGGCCATTGCGCTGACGCTGGGTATGGCCATTGACGCCAACGTGCTGATCAACGAGCGTATCCGAGAGGAATTACGCAATGGTGCCTCACCGCAACAAGCCATTCACCTGGGTTTTGATCGTGCCTGGGCCACTATTTTTGACTCCAACTTGACCAGTCTGATTGTGGGTGTTGCTTTGCTGGCCTTCGGTTCCGGTCCCATCCGTGGTTTTGCGGTGGTACACGTGATCGGTATTCTGACCTCCATGTTCTCTTCGGTGGTTGGGGTTCGTGCCCTGGTCAATCTCTGGTATGGCAACCGTCGTCGCCTGCAAGGGATTTCTATCGGCCAGGTCTGGAAGCCACAGGACAAGAAGTAAAGCGCCAGGGCCGGTGCAAACCGGCCTGGCCCAACTACAGGCATAAAGCATCATGGAATTTTTTCGTATTCACCGCACTATCCCGTTCATGCGCCATGCGTTGGTGCTGAACCTGATCAGTTTTCTGACGTTTATCGCAGCGGTTGTTTTCATTATTGTGCGCGGCTTTCACCTATCCATCGAATTTACCGGTGGTACGGTCATGGAAGTGCACTATCAGCAAACCGTGCAGGTTGAAGATGTACGCGGCTCGATTCAGTCGCTGGGCTATACCGATTTTCAGGTTCAGAACTTCGGTACTTCTCAAGACATCATGATCCGTCTGCCCGTGCTGGACGGTCAGGACTCGACTCAGCAAAGCGAGCAAGTTATCCAGGCCTTGAAACAGCAACACTCGGACGTGGAACTGCGCCGTGTGGAGTTTGTTGGCCCTCAAGTCGGGCAGGAACTATTGCATAACGGCCTGATGGCCCTGGCCTTTGTGGTCGCGGGTATCTTGCTGTACCTGGGTTTCCGCTTTGAATGGAAGCTGGCGCTGGCGTGTGCCATTGCCAACTTGCACGACGTGGTCATCATTCTGGGCTTTTTCGCGTTCTTCCAGTGGGAGTTCTCGCTGTCGGTGCTGGCCGGTGTTCTGGCGGTGCTGGGCTACTCGGTGAACGAATCCGTTGTGGTGATGGACCGTATCCGTGAAAACTTCCGCAAGCAGCGCAAGATGTCGGTGTCGGAAATTATTGACTTGTCCATCACCCAGAATATCTCGCGTACCATCATCACCCACGGTTCTACCCAGATGATGGTGCTGTCGATTTTCTTCTTCGGTGGCCCAACCCTGCACAACTTCTCGTTGGCACTGACCATCGGTATCTGGTTTGGTATCTACTCTTCCGTGTTCGTGGCCGCCGCTATTTCCATGTGGCTGGGCGTGAAACGTGAAGATCTGGTCAAGCCAGTCAAGAAAGATGAAGGCGGCGAGGTTGTAGAAGGATAAGTTGCTTCTTGACCCGCAGTTAAAGAAAAGCCCGACATCACATCAATGTCGGGCTTTTTTGTTTCTGGGGCTGCTGGAATGCGGGGAATAGGGTGGCAGACGTTTGTTTTATTGAGGGGCGGAGCAGGTCGGCTTGGCGGGTCATTCGCCCGTGCTGCGCACGGGTCCCCTTGTCAGAGACCAGATGCGGGCGGGTCGTGAACTCGGAGCGCGGTTTGTCCCCCGGACAAACCGCAAGCGTGCTCCTCAAACAGCACGACCCTTGCACCCCGCATCTGGTCTCTGCCTGCGGCGAATAACCTGACTCGCCCGCCGACCTGCTCCGCCCCTCAATAAAACAAAAAGAGGTTTACTGCTGCCACCCTATATTCGGAATACTTCGGCACGATGGCTATACAACGAGCCATATTGCGATGGCAATATGGCGGAACTCCACTACTGTAGCGACCGCAACGATGTCTACAGAGAAGCTCATTTCCATCAGGCTGATATAACTTGCTGCCGCCATTTTCAGCGCACAAACTGCGAGGATCGGATAAGACACTACAAGCCGACAGTGGAGGAAACGAAATGGCCGCAGACGACTTAATTAATGCGGGATGGTTTCATCCGGCCGCAGCGTCAATACGCGCACACCGCTTTCTGTCACGGCCACCGTGTGCTCAAACTGTGCCGACAGCAAACCATCACATGTACGAACGGTCCAGCCGTCTTTCCCCGTTTGCACCGCATGGCCGCCTTGATTCAGCATGGGTTCAATCGTGAAAGTCATCCCCTCTTTCAGCCGCAAGCCGGTGCGCGGCGTCCCCCAATGCAGAACCTCGGGTGCTTCGTGCATTTCCCGCCCGATGCCATGTCCGCAGTAATCCCGCACGACGGAATAGCCGTTCTTGCGTGCGTACTGCGAAATGGCGAACCCTACGTCTCCTAGTGTTGCGCCGGGACGTACAACTTGTATGCCCTTCCACATCGCCATATAGCAGGCATCGACCAATTTTTGCGCAGCAGGCGTAACCTGCCCCACCGTGTAGGTTTTGCTGGAATCCGCAATAAAGCCGTTCTTCTCCAGGGTGATATCAAAGTTCACGATATCGCCCTCTTTCAGCACATCCGCAGTGGACGGCATGCCATGGCACACCACTTGATTGGGCGAGGAGTTCAGAACATAGGCATAACCGTACTGCCCTTTGCTGGCGGGCCGGGCTTGCAGATCCTGGACGATGTAGTTCTCGACCAGATCGTTAACCTGCATAGTGTTCATCCCAATCAGGTTCAATTGGTCCAGACGCGTAAACACTTGAGCCAGCAAACGCCCCGACTCGGCCATCAAGGCAAGTTCATCTGCCGTCTTGATCATGCTGGCTCCGTCTGATCCAGTGGCACAGCAGGCTCACCCAAACCGGCCGCCTTCATTTCACGGGCGACAATTTCGTTAAAGCTCAAGGTCGGATTCAGTTCGCACAGCAGCCCCATACGTATCCAGAAAGCCGCCTGCGCATTGATGGAGCGACATGAAACCGTGCTCGCCTTGCGTAACTGGTCGTGCAGCTCGTCATCAATATTCACGATACCCATTTTTCAATCCTTATATGATTCATATACGAATCATATAATCCACAAAAACAGGACGCAAGCAGAACCTGTCTGAAGATCCCGATCCAGCCTGATGCCCTGGCGAGGCGGTTTCCAGCCCCGCTTCCTCCAAAGGGCGGCCTGTCTGCAACAAGTCCTCCCACGGGAGCCCCTGCTTGCTTGTGGCTCATGGGAGGCTGGGCGCTATAATGCTCGATTCATCATTTTCAATGGCCCGCGGGATATACACCCGTCACGGCTCCTTCTATGACCGACACCACACTCTCTACCCCCGCCAGCGCGGACGAGGCCGCCAAGCCTGCCCGCAAGCTCTTCATTCGCACCTTTGGCTGCCAGATGAACGAGTACGACTCCGAAAAAATGGCCGACATCCTGAATCAGGATCGCCCCGTGGAGTTGACCACCAACCCCGAAGAAGCAGACATCATCCTGTTCAATACCTGTTCGGTGCGCGAGAAAGCGCAAGAAAAGGTGTTTTCGGATCTGGGCCGGGTTCAGCATCTGAAAGCGCTCAATCCCGATCTGGTGATTGGCGTCGGTGGCTGTGTGGCCAGTCAGGAAGGCGACACGATTATTCGTCGTGCTCCTTACGTGGATGTGGTGTTCGGACCACAAACCCTGCACCGCCTGCCCGAGCTGATCGTCAAGCGCCGCGACAGCGGCCGCTCACAAGTGGACATCAGCTTTCCGGAAATCGAAAAGTTCGACGCCCTGCCCCCCGCACGCGTGGAAGGCTATTCGGCCTTTGTGTCCATCATGGAAGGTTGCAGCAAGTACTGCAGCTTCTGTGTGGTGCCCTACACCCGTGGCCCCGAAGTCTCCCGTCCTTTTGACGATGTGCTGATGGAAGTGGCTGACCTGGCCGACCAGGGTGTGCGTGAAGTGACGCTGCTGGGCCAGAACGTGAACGCCTACCGTGGCCCCACCGAAGTCGCTGGAGAGATTGCCGACTTTGCCATGCTGCTGGAGTACGTGCACGAGATCCCTGGCATCGAGCGCATTCGCTACACCACCTCGCACCCCAAGGAAATGACCTCGCGCCTGATCGCCGCCCACGGCAATCTGCCCAAACTGGTCCCCTTCCTGCACCTGCCCGTACAGGCCGGCAGCGACCGTATTCTGTCTGCAATGAAACGCGGCTACACTGCGCTGGAGTTCAAATCCATCGTGCGCCGCCTGCGCGAAGCCCGTCCCGACATCGTCCTGTCCTCGGACTTTATCGTGGGCTTTCCCGGTGAGACGGAAGAAGATTTCCAGAAGACACTGAAGCTGATTCGCGATGTGAATTTCGACCAGTCTTTCTCTTTTGTGTATTCGCGTCGCCCCGGCACTCCTGCCGCCGACCTGGAAGACAACTCCACCAAAGAAGAAAAGCTGGACCGCCTGCACCGCTTGCAAGCGCAAATCAACGAGCAGGCCCAGGCCATCAGCCAGGCCATGGTCGGCAGCGTGCAACGCATTCTGGTCGAAGGCACCTCGCGCAAAGACGACTCGGAACTGAAAGGCCGTACCGAAAACAACCGCATCATCAACTTCCCCGGCGATCCTCGCCTGATCGGACAAATTGTGGATGTGCACGTGACCCAAGTACTGACCAACACCTTGCGCGGAGAAATCGTGACCCATGACCGGGTTGCAGGAGCCTGATCTATGACTAGCCAACGCCGCCGCATGCCCACCTCCTTGCGCCTGGACGGGGACAATACCCATCTGGCCAATATGTGTGGCCCTTTGGACGAGAACATCAAGCAGATTGCCATTGCCTACGACGTCACCCTGCGTCGGCGTGGCAGTCATGTTTCGATTGAAGGCGAGCGCGCGGACGAGGCCGCCAAGGCCATTGACTGGTTCCATTCGCGTGCCGTGCACCGTGCGCTGAATATCGACGATATTCAGCTGGGTCTGGTTGAGCTGGGTGCCAGCCGCCGCCACGAAAAAGAGGAAAAGCCCGAGCCCTTGCCCGAGCTGCCTCCCGTGGGCCAGGAAGAAATTTCCCTGCGTACCGCCAAGCGCGACCTGCGTCCACGCACGCCCGGCCAACGCGAGTACCTGCGCAATATCCTGAGCAACGACATCAACTTCGGCATAGGCCCGGCCGGTACCGGCAAGACCTGGTTGGCGGTAGCCTGCGCCATTGATGCGCTGGAACGTGAATCCGTGCACCGTCTGGTGCTGACACGTCCTGCCGTCGAAGCCGGTGAACGCCTGGGCTTTTTGCCCGGCGATCTGGCTCAAAAGGTAGACCCCTATCTGCGCCCGCTGTACGACGCCTTGTATGACCTGATGGGTGTGGAGAAAGTCCAGCGCCTGTTCGAGAAGCAAATCATCGAAATTGCACCGCTGGCCTATATGCGCGGCCGCACGCTGAACCATGCTTTCGTGATTCTGGACGAAGCCCAGAACACCACGCCGGAACAGATGAAAATGTTCCTGACCCGCATCGGTTTTGGCAGCAAGGCCGTGATTACCGGCGACCCCACCCAGGTGGACTTGCCCAAAGGCCAGCGCAGTGGCTTGAATCATGCCGTCAAGGTACTGGAAAACGTGCAGGGTATTTCCTGCTCGCGTTTCAGCAGCCGCGATGTGGTGCGCCACCCTCTGGTTGCGCGAATTGTGGACGCCTACGAACGAGCCGGTGATGCCTGATCTGTCCCTTAGCGTCCAGTACGCTGTTGATTGCCCCGAGCTGAGCCGCTCCCGTATCCGCCGCTGGATGCAGCGCACGATTGATATGGCGGTTGAACGCATTCATCCCGAGGATCGCTTCACTGCCCTGTCCGCCACCTTGCGCATTGTGGACGCCGAAGAAGGCCAAAGCCTGAACCTGAGCTACCGGGAACGCGACTACGCCACCAATGTGCTGACCTTTGAATATGGTCAGGACGAAGACGGCGTGGTCAGCGGGGATATCGTGTTGTGCCTGCCCGTTCTGGAGCGTGAAGCCCAGGAACAGCAGAAACCATTTCTGCACCATGCCGCCCATCTGGTGGTACACGGCTGTCTGCATTCTCTGGGTTACGACCACATTGAAGAGGACGAGGCCGAAGACATGGAAGCGCTGGAAACAGCCGTGCTGGCCAGTTTGCGCATCCCAGACCCCTACCAGGAACGCTAGGCCGCCCGCTTGCAACAAGGGGCGCCCGGCCCTGACAAAGCTGCGCCAATCCTCACTTCCCTTCCCGCATTCCGAATGATGACAGGTACATACCTTGTCATCATTTTTCGGTTATGCTTGTTTCTTCCTTAACTCGTCCTTCGGACAATGTCAGACTCTGCTCCCGACCCCGAGCCCCGCCCTTCCAAGGCCAGCTCAAACAATCCCATCTCTCGCTTAAGTGCTTTTTTCAATCGGCGTCACGAACCCGAAGACCGAGAAGACCTTAAGTCTGTCCTGGTTGCGGCCCACGCCCGCAAAGTTATCGACGACGAATCGCTGTCCATGATCGCCGGAACACTGGATATGGCCAACAAGACAGTGGCCGATATCATGGTGCCCCGATCCAAGATCGATATGCTGGACATCGCCAAGCCTTTGACCGAGATGCTGCCCATCATTATTGAAACGGGCCACAGCCGCTTTCCGATCTACGAGACGGAACGCGACAACATCATCGGTATCTTGCTGGCCAAGGATTTGCTGCTCTCGATTGCCAATCCCACGCTGGATTTGCGTCCGCTGATCCGTCCTGCGGTATTCATTCCCGAAACCAAGCGCCTGAACGTCTTGCTGCACGAGTTCCGTGGCAGCCGCAATCACCTGGCCGTCGTTATTGACGAGCACGGTGGCACAGCGGGCCTGGTCACCATGGAAGACGTGCTGGAACAAATTGTGGGCGACATCGAAGATGAATACGATGAAGACGCCGAGCAGACCATTTTCCAGGCTGGCCCCGACAGCTGGCGTGTGATGGCCCTGACAGAAATCCCCGATTTCAACGAAGCCTTCCAGACCAACCTTCCCAACGACGACTTTGACACCGTAGGCGGTTGGCTGGCGTCCGAATTGGGACATATCCCTCGCCGGGGCGATGTGGCCCAGCTTGATGGCATCAGCCTCACGGTTGTCCGTGCGGATGCCAAACGAGCCCTTTGGTTGCACGTTCAGCGAGCCACACCCGCCGAGCCTAATCTTGAACAAGCCTGATTCCAAACCTTTACCCCAGGCGCTTGGCGTCGCTTTATTGCTGGTCCTGGGGGGCTTGCATGCCCTGTCCTTCTCCATTGGCCCGCTGCCATCCTGGATTCTGCCCTTCTACCAGATCACCTTGCTGGCCATTGCCTGCTCGCAGATCATGGGCTCAAAGTCCGTGCGCCAAGCCTTTGGCCGCAGCTATCTGTTTGGGCTGGGCCATTTTGGCGTAGGGATTTACTGGCTGTACATCAGCATGCACCAGTATGGTGGCATGCCTTCCTGGATGGCCGCCCTGGGCGTTCTGCTGCTGGCCGCTGCCCTGGCTGTCTTTCCGGCTCTGGCTTCGGCTGTTTGGCAAAAGCTGCGTCCCAAGCACGATAGTGATGCCTGGTTGCCACGATTGCTATTATCGGCAGGCTGGGCAAGCTGCTGGGCACTGAGCGAATGGCTGCGCGGCAATTTGCTGACTGGCTTCCCTTGGCTGAATATCGGCTACGCCCACGCAGAAGGGATGTTTACCGGCTGGGCACCCGTTGTGGGTGTGTATGGTCTGGCCTGGCTGTCGGCCTTCAGTGCCGCCGTGATTGCGCAGTTTGCCGCTTCCAAAGACAAGAACCAAAGCCCTTCCAGCGCGATCGGCATTGGTATCGCCATGATTTTCGGCCTGATCGGTATCAGCCTGCCGCATATTGCCTGGGTTCAGCCCCATGGCGCGCCCTTTATTGCCCGCCTGGTGCAAGGCAATATCGACCAAAGCGCCAAGTTCGGCCCCAATATGAGTGAAGGCATAGAGCGCTACTACGAGCTGGCGAATTTGCCTGCCAAGTCCCCCGAAGACGCGCCACGCCTGATCGTTCTGCCCGAAACCGTTATCCCGGTTTTGCAAAACCGTCTGGAAACCAGCTTCTGGCTGCGCTGGACGGAACTGGCACAACGTCATCAAGCCAATCTGGTCCTGGGTGTTCCCATGGACCGAGGCACTGCCAACGGCAAGCTGAGCTACACCAACAGCGCCTTGATGATCAGCCCCGAGACTCAGCCTCAGGACATCATCAACAGCACGGCCAGCTACTACGACAAGCATCATCTGGTGCCTTTCGGAGAGTTCATCCCCACCGGCTTTAAGTGGTTTGTGGACATGATGAATATCCCGCTGGGAGACTTCCATCGTGGCGCTTTGCCGCAGGCGCCCTTCAAGATGGCGGAAGGCCGTGTGGCCCCCAACATCTGCTATGAAGACGTGTTTGGTGAAGAGATCATCCAGGCCGTGCAAGGCAGCCCCGGTCAGGAAGGCGCTACCTTGCTGCTGAACATCAGCAATCTGGGCTGGTTTGGTGATTCCTGGGCCTTGAGCCAGCATTTGCAGATCTCGCGCATGCGGGCTCTGGAAACCGGCCGTCCCATGCTGCGTGCCACCAATACCGGCATGACAGCCGCCATTGATCCTCATGGGCGTGTTCGTGCGGTTCTACCGCCCCTGACACCGGGTGTGCTGGATGTGGAAGTTCAAGGCACCACCGGCCTGACTCCCTATGTGAAATACGGCAATCTGCCCTTCCTGATCTGGGCGGGCCTGATTCTGATTATTTTTGCCTGGCGCTCTCGTCGTCAGCACTAAGCACCAACAAACTCACCACAGGCTTTGCAGTAGCGGGGGTTCCCTGAAAGGACCCTGCTATTGCAAAGCCTGTGGTGCATTCGGGTACAGGCGCGCGGCAAAACCACCTGCACGCTCCCGATTCCAGGTCTTGCACCAGTCCACGAACTCATCGGCCGGGATAGGCGTAGAGCACAGATAGCCCTGCATATAGTCACAACCGGCATTGTTCAACAGATCCAGTTGCTCGTGGCTGGTCACGCCTTCTGCCACTACCCGTAAGCCCAGCTTTTGCGCCATGACGATCATGGCCTGGGTCAGCACCAGATCCTCGCTGCTCAAGGCCAGATTGCGGATATAGCACTGATCAATCTTGAGCACATTGATGGAAAAACGCTTCAGGTGCGACAGGGAGGAATAGCCGGTGCCAAAATCATCCAGCGCCACACTCATGCCGTATTCGCGCAAGGAGCGTAGCTGCTGCAAGGCCTGGCCCTGATCGTCCAGCAACAGGCGCTCGGTAATTTCCACCACCAATGCATCGCCCGGAATACCTTGAGTTTGCAGGTACTCCACCCACTCCCGCGCGCAGGAGCCATTCAGCTTGAACTGCGCAGGTGAGACATTCAGACTGACACGGAAACCGGGGTCCAGCTCGTTGCGCAGTTTGACCGCCGCCTGAGCCGCTGTCTCGAACACCCATTCACCAATCAGCACGATCAGCCCGGAATCTTCGGAAAAGGGAATGAACTCTGAAGGCGGCACCAGCCCCAATTGCGGGTGCTCCCAGCGTATCAAAGCCTCGGCACGGGTGACCTGACCTGTGCGCAAATCCACAATCGGTTGGTAATAAAGCTGGAACTGCTGCTCGCTCAGGGCCTTTTGCAAATCCTGCGAGAAACGCAGACGCGCTTCCACCGCTTCGCTCATGGCAGGCAAGAAGCGGCAGTATTGATTGCGGCCACAGGCCTTGGCGGCGTACATGGCCATATCGGCATTCTTCAAAAGCTGGCCGGCATCATCGCCATCTTCGGGGAACAAGGTGATCCCCACACTGGCCGAAACAGACACCGAGTTCTTGCCCAACTGGAAAGGCTCTTCAATCGTGTCCAGCAGACAGCGGCAGGTGCGCTCCACAATCGAGGTATCGCTGATATCCGAGATGATGACGGTAAATTCGTCGCCGCCAATACGGGCCACGGTATCCGTTACCCGGACACAGCGCTGCAAACGCTGGGCCACTTCCTGCAAAAGGACGTCGCCCTTCTCGTGCCCCAGGGAGTCGTTCACATCCTTGAAGAAGTCCAAGTCCATAAAGATCAGCGCAAAGGGCAAGCCGGTACGACGCGACTGTTCACGAGCTTGCTGCAAGCGATCCTGGAACATCTGGCGATTGGGCAAACCCGTCAAATGATCGTAATGCGCCTGCTTCCACATCTGCGCTTCACGCTTCTTATGGCTGGTAATGTCGGTGAACAGGCCAATGTGGCGATACACCGTACCATCCGGATTCCAGGCGGTACTGATGGTCAAACGCTCGGCAAAATCCTCGCCGTTCTTGCGACGATTCCAGATATCGCCCTGCCAGCGCCCCGTTTCTGAAATCTCACGCCACATCTTGCGGTAAAACTCCGTGTCCTGACGACCGGAATTCAGAATAGACAGAGTGCGCCCCCGCACTTCGTCCAGTTCATAACCAGTGATACGGCTAAAAGCAGGGTTGGCATCCACCACATGGCCAAAACGATCCGTCACAACGATAGCTTCGCAAGTATTCTCGTACACCACAGCAGCCAAACGCCCCGTCACTTCGTTGCGTACCCGCGTGGTGATGTCCTGCACCACCGCCACCATTCCCATACGACCCTCCAGTTGAATGGGAATGGCACAGATCTCGACATCAATAGATTTGCCGTCATAGCGCAATGCCCGCGTTTCATAGCGCAAACTGCTGCCGCCGGAACGCGAATCGGGTACCACTTGAGTCAAAGAAGGAAATCGCGGCGACAGAAAGACTTGATCAACCGTGAACTCCTGACGCAATTGCGCACGGCTATATCCCAATGTTTCGGCCAGCTTTTTATTGACGAAATCAAAGCGGCCATCGCGGGATAAATAAACTCCCAATAAAGGGTTGTGGCTCAAACTGCGACATATGGCGTTGAGCTGAGATAAATTGCGTTGCTGAATAGAAAGCTGTGCATCCAGCTGTTGAATCTGCAAACCGCAGTAATTCAAAATCTGCGACAAATAGCGCGTTTCACTGGTGCCGGAACTGGTGCTTTTGGCGCGGTAGTTGCCACTGGTAAAGGCTTGGCCCTGAGCCATCAGCTGTCGCAAGGGATCGGCAGCCCAGGCACGCAACATGAAGTAGGACAGGCACAGCGCGAGCAAATCCAGACCCAGCATGAAGAACACCGTCCAGCGGTGCTGAGAGCGAATGCTTTCACGCGAAGCATCAAAAGCATCCAGCAATTGCTGGGTGTTATGACGAAACAGAGAGTCTTCCGCATTCAGACTGGCCGCTGGCAAGAGGACTTGCTCGGAGCTGACCGGGAAATCCAGACGCATCAGGCGTCGCTGCCATTCATTGCTCAGTTGCGAGACCAGACCCAGCAAGGGCTTGTCCAGCGGCACCAGGACCACGCCATCAACCACACCCCCATCGCGCAACAGCTGTACCACGCCCTGGAACTGTTGATCCAGGTGACGCAAACGGGCGGGGGTAGAACTGGAAGGCGCGGCCAGAGCCACGGAATAGCTGATATCGGATAGCTGGCGCAGGAGGCCGCTACTCGCCTGCAGACGAGTTTCTGCCTGGTTTTGCTTGTAAATGACAGTAACCGTTGCGGAGATCAACAACAGCCAGACCAACAGCACCCAAATCAGCAAAGCACTCAAACTGATTCGTCTTTGTGCATCCACTGGAACAGGCAGAGGTGATGATATGCACTGCTTTGCTGACATAGCGCCATTAAATAAAAAAAATGCAGGCTAAGTGATCGGCCTACAAAACGTAATTATTGCAGGTGAAATGTTACTCAACGAAGCATACCATCATTAGATTACAGAGCTGCGCAAATTTCTCACAAACCCTGCATTTATGCGCCTAAGAAGGGAATTAGACCGCCCGGAAAGGGACAAAAAAACGACGCTAATAGTTGAAAGCATTTCCTTCTATTGAGCCATAAATGAAATGTTATGACACAAAGAAGATACAAAACCCCGTATAAAACAAAAAGATACAAGCACGATCAGGGATCACCCGAAGCCCGATTTCCGGCTCTCGCCGGCCTGGGGCATCGCCTGCCCTGCCTGCCCCACTTCCCTCTCTGACAGCCCCTCTGAAGTTTTTTTCACTTTATTTTGGTTTTTTTCTTCAAAAGACTTGCACAAAGATAAAAACACCTTCATAATCTCAATTCTTCGTTGGTGGTCAACAAAAAAGAACACCGAAATGGGGGTATAGCTCAGCTGGGAGAGCGCTTGCATGGCATGCAAGAGGTCAGCGGTTCGATCCCGCTTACCTCCACCAAAAAATGAAGATTAGCTGTAGAGTCCTGTCCCCTTCGTCTAGAGGCCTAGGACACCACCCTTTCACGGTGGGTACAGGGGTTCGAATCCCCTAGGGGACGCCAAGATTCTTGGCAACCGCTGCGGAGCGGTAGTTCAGTTGGTTAGAATACCGGCCTGTCACGCCGGGGGTCGCGGGTTCGAGTCCCGTCCGCTCCGCCAAAAGATTTTAAAAATCAGTCCCGGACTGGTTTTAGCAGTTTGAAGTGGCAAGCCTCGTCAAGCCTGACACTTATTTCGATACTTTGGTTTTTTGACGCAGTTAAAAAACGAAGTAAAGAAAATTGGGGGTATAGCTCAGCTGGGAGAGCGCTTGCATGGCATGCAAGAGGTCAGCGGTTCGATCCCGCTTACCTCCACCAAAAAACGACGATTTAGTTGTAAGTCCTGTCCCCTTCGTCTAGAGGCCTAGGACACCACCCTTTCACGGTGGGTACAGGGGTTCGAATCCCCTAGGGGACGCCAAGATTCTTGGCAACCGCTGCGGAGCGGTAGTTCAGTTGGTTAGAATACCGGCCTGTCACGCCGGGGGTCGCGGGTTCGAGTCCCGTCCGCTCCGCCAAAAAATTCAAAAAGCCTGATAGATTTCGATCTGTCAGGCTTTTTTCATGTCTGCTCGAACTACCTGGCTCCACGACCGGGCACACATCGAAATGGCAAGGTCGGCCTGTTACCAGATCCCGATCCTCTATAGCCACCTCACCCATCGGCTCCCAAAAAGCCAGATAGCTTTGAGATACCGCAGGCTTTCCACCTTCCTGCACTCCAATCTACAACCGTGTTGCAGCTTATTCAGACGCGACACCCGCAGCCACCCACCCCTTCCCAAAAAAAACAGCCAATTCCTGGCTGCAGACACTCAATTTTCTTGCCCCCAAGCCCCAAGGAAGTTAATGTATTGCATTATCGTTACTTCAACATTCAACTTCTATGCCAGCCAGTACTCTGGGCCAGCGTGGTCCGACCGAGCATCATCGCCGCGAACAGATCATTGAGCAGGCCAATACGCATTTCCGGCTCTACGGGTATCGCAAAACCTCTGTTGCCAGCCTGGCCAAATCCATAGGCGTATCCAGCGCTTATCTGTACCGTTTCTTCGACTCCAAGCAGGCTATCGGCCAAGCAATTTGCCATTCCGTGCTCAATGGTATGCACGTACAGTTGCAGCAGATTGTTGAGGGCGATTTGCCCCCGATTGAACGCCTGCGCTATTTCATTGAAACCGCCTGCAACCTAAGCCTGGAGCTGTTCTTGCAGGAAGGCCGCATGCAGGAAGTGGTGATTGAAGCGCTGCAAAATAACTGGGCAACGGTGGATCAGCACAGAGAGGATTTGCTGACTCAAATCACCGCCCTGGTACGCGCGGGTCGTGAGAGCGGTGACTTTGAACGTCGCACGCCTTTGGACGAGGTGGTTCAAGGGATCCTGTTTGCCCTGACCGCCTGTCTGCACCCTGTCTTGCTGGAAATACATCCACCTGAAAAAACCCGCCAGGGTTTGCTGGTGGTGACGCAGCTTATCCTGCGCAGCCTGATGCCTTGAGCATCAAGCCCCAAGTTACAGTTCATCCAACCATTTACCTACCCGGAGTCCTGCATGGCTCTTTTTCGCTCTCTTAGTCCTGTCTTGAGTTTGTCCGCCGCCCTTGTACTGATGGGGTGCAGCCAGCAAACGCAGGAGGCCGACCCTCGCACTCAGGCTCCTTTGGTGATTCAAAGCGTGATTCAGCCCAAGGCCGATCAGCAGCGACGTTTTCTGGGTCTGGTCAGCGCACGGATTGAAAGCCCGCTGGCCTTTCGGGTAGGCGGCAAGATTGATACGCGCAAGGTCCAGAACGGCGAGCATGTGGAAAAAGGCCAGCTCTTGATGACGCTGGACCCCAAGGATCTGCAACTGGATCACCGCGCCCGTCTGGCGGCTGTACAAGCGGCACAGGCTCAGGCCGAGCAAGCCCAGTCGGATTACAAGCGCTTGTCCCTGTTGGTGGAACAAGGCGGCGTCTCCCGTCAGGCTCATGAACAAAGCCAGAAGGCGCTGCGTAGCGCTCAGGCAAATCTGAAGTCTGCCCAGGCACAGGCTGAAATGGCTCACAATGCCGACCAATACAGCTCTCTGAAAGCAGAGGCCAGCGGCATTATTACCGCCCAGTTGGGTGATGTGGGTCAGGTGGTCAGCGCCGGACAAACCGTCTTGCGTCTGGCCCAGGACGGCCCACGTGATGTGATCGTCAGCCTGCCCGAGCAGTGGGATATCCCACTAGGCACCCGCGCCACTATCGAGCTGACGGACTCCCAGGAAAGCCTGCCCGCCCAGCTGCGCGAGTTGGCTCAATCCTCTGACCCTGCAACTCGCAGCTATCAGGCCCGCTTTTCCTTCGAGGGCGAGAACGTCACCGCACGGCTGGGTTCCAGCGCCATTGTGCATTTGACGCCCCCGGATGCAGACGCCTTGAATCAAGTTCCACTCACCGCAATTTACGATGCAGGCAAAGGCCCCGGCGTGTGGGTGATTGATGACCAGAAAACAGTGCACTGGCAGCCCGTAACCATTGCCAAGCTGGCCCAGGAACACGCTTACCTGTCCCAAGGACCTGATGCTGGCACGCCCATCGTGGCCTTGGGCGCAAACCTTTTGCATGAAGGCCAGGAAGTGCTTCCTGAAACACGCGAGGCCAAGCAATGACAGGCCGCTTCAACCTTTCCGCGCTGGCGGTACGTGAGCGGGCCATCACGCTGTTCCTGATTATTGCTCTGGCAGCCTCCGGCATTTACTCCTTCGTGAAACTGGGGCGAGCCGAAGACCCGGCGTTTACCGTGAAAGTGCTGACGGTCACCGCCATGTGGCCCGGAGCCACAGCTCAGGAAATGCAGGATCTGGTGGCCGAGCCCATGGAAAAGCGCATGCAGGAGCTGCGCTGGTTTGACAAGGTAGAGACCGTCACCCGCCCCGGCACGGCCTTGATGGTGGTGACCCTGAAAGACACCATGCCGCCTGCGGACGTTCAAAGCGAGTTCTATCAGCTACGCAAGAAACTGCAGGATCAGGCTCCGCGCTTGCCTAAAGGCGTACAAGGGCCGTTCGTGAACGATGAGTACTCGGACGTGTCCTTCAGCCTGTTCGCACTGCAAGCGCCCGGCCTGCCGCCGCGCCTGCTGACTCGTGAGGCCGAAAAGGTACGCAGCCAGCTGCTGCAAGTCCCCGGCGTCAAGAAGGTCAATATTCTGGGTGAACAAAGCGAGCGCATTTTTGTCGATCTGGACGAAGCCAAGCTGCACAATCTGCAGCTTAATCCTCAACAGATTCTGGAAGCCTTGTCCAAGCGCAGCGCCATGACGGCCAGTGGTGCCGTCAGCACTGATGGCCCCCGTATTTACCTGCGTCTCAGTGCCGGTCTGGACGATGTCGAGGCCATCAGCAACACCTATATCTACGTACAGGGCCACAATCTGCGTCTGGGCGATATTGCCACTGTCAGCCGTGGTTACGAGGACCCGCCCAGCTTCGAGATTCACCACAACGCGCAATTTGCCATGCTGCTGGATGTGGTGATGCAAGAAGGCTACAACGGCCTGTATCTGGGCAAGGATCTGGAAAAAGCACGAGAAGATATTGCCGCTACCCTGCCCCTGGGCTTCTCGCTGGATACCGTCACCAACCAGTCGGTGAACATTGCTTCCGCCGTGGGCGAGTTCATGTTCAAGTTTTTCGCTGCGCTTAGCGTGGTGCTGCTGGTGTGTCTGGTCAGCATGGGCTGGCGGGTCGGGATTGTGGTGGCTGCAGCCGTTCCCCTGACGCTGGCCATGGTGTTCGTCATCATGATGATGACGGGCAAGGTGTTTGACCGGGTGACGTTGGGTGCGCTGATTATCTCGCTGGGCCTGCTGGTGGACGACGCCATTATTGCGATCGAGATCATGATCGTGAAAATGGAAGAAGGCATGGACCGCCTGAAGGCCGCCGCCTATGCCTGGAACCATACAGCTGCACCCATGCTGTCCGGTACGCTGGTAACGATTATCGGCTTCCTGCCGGTGGGTTTTGCCCGGTCCTCTGCCGGGGAATATGCCGGCAATATCTTCTGGATTCTGGCCGCCGCCCTGCTGACCTCCTGGCTGGTTGCCGTGGCCTTCACCCCCTATATGGGCGTGAAACTGCTGCCCGCGATTCCTGCCCGCCCTGGCGGTCACCAAGCCATTTACGACACCCCGAACTACATGCGTCTGCGCCGCATGATTGCCTGGTCGGTACACCACAAGTTTCTGGTGGCCGGGATTGTGGTGGTTGCCTTCGTGATGGCGGCGGTGGGCATGGGCTTCGTCAAGCAGCAGTTCTTCCCTACCTCCGACCGGCCCGAGCTGCTGGTAGAAGTGCAGTTACCTGAAGGCAGCAGTATTCAGTCCACGCAGGCCGTTACTCGCAAGGTAGAGAGCTGGTTGCGTGAGCAGCCTGAAACCAAGCTGGTCACCAGCTATGCCGGACAAGGGGCACCACGTTTCTTTCTGTCCTACAACCCAGAACTGCCTGACCCTTCCTTTGCGCGTCTGGTGGTACTGACAGCCGATCACCACGACCGCGATGCCCTGCTGCAACGCTTCCGCCAAGTAGTGGCCGATGGCCTGACGCCGGAAGCACGAGTTCGTGCGACTCAGCTGGTATTCGGGCCATCCACTAAATACCCGGTGGAGTTTCTGGTGCGTGGCCCCGATCTGGACAAGCTGCGTGATATTTCCGAGCAGGCCATGACAGTCATGCGTGCCGACAAGGACATGCGTCAGGTGAACGTGGATTGGGGTTCGCGTGTACCCGTCCTGAAGCTGGACGTAGACCCGCAACGTCTGCAAGCCCTGGGCCTGAATCGCCAGAGTCTGGCAGAGCAAATCCAGTTGCAGCTGGACGGTACGACAGTGGCGGAATACCGCGAGGACTTGCGTAATGTGCTGGTTGTGGCGCGCAGCTCGGCCATCAATCGCCATGACCCAACCCGCCTGTCCGGTCTGACTGTCGTGAATGACCAGGGCCAGAACCTGCCCCTGGAGCAAGTCGGCAAACTGGAAATCATGCAGGAAGAACCCAAGCTGGCGCGTCGCAATCGCCTGCCCACCATGACAGTACGGGGTGATATTGCGCCGCACGTACAACCGGCAGAAGTGGCCAACCGGGTGATGAAGGAGTTTGCCTCCTTGAAAGCTTCCCTGCCCCCTGGCTACCTGATCGAGATGAGCGGCATTACCGCCGAGGCCAAGAAATCCAATGACGCGCTGCTGCCCGTCTTCCCGGTCATGATTGCCTTGATGCTGCTGGTTATCGTGGTTCAGGTGCGTTCGCTCTCGAACATGATCATGGTGTTCCTGACCGCTCCCCTGGGCCTGATCGGCAGCGTGCCTGCCTTGCTGATTTTCCAGCAACCCTTTGGCTTTACCGCAATTCTGGGGCTGATTGGTTTGGCGGGGATTCTGATGCGCAATACCTTGATTCTGATTGAACAGATCAAGACCAACCGGGCCGAAGGGGCCTCCCCCTACGATGCCGTGATTGAAGCTACTGTGCAGCGTGCCCGCCCCGTCATTCTGACGGCGCTGGCCGCCGTGCTGGCCTTCATCCCGCTGTCCTTCTCCGTGTTCTGGGGCTCCATGGCCCTGACATTGATCGGCGGTACGGCGATTGGCACCATCCTGACGCTCTTGTTCTTGCCCAGCTTGTATTCGATCTGGAATCGAATCCAGGATCCACGCGTCTCATAACTTGCTTGAAGGCTGAAACTGTGTAAATAATGGATGCATGGTTTGAATACAGACAAACCATGCATCCCACTGCCAGTCTTGTGGGTCCGGAGAACAGAACGACGCAAGATAGCTTATGTCTACACAGAAAGACCTGCCCGCCGCCCTGTCTCACGCTTTCGAGAAGGCGATCTACCGTGTACACAGCCCCCAGGGCGATATCGACGTGCGCATCGGCCAGCTCAACCGCCCTCTGAATCGATTACTGGAACAAGAAAAAAGCCGTGGCGCGGCAATTTTGACCGCCTGCAATCCAGGCGCGCAAATTTGCAGCCGTGCCTTTAACGATGCGGTTCAGGAAAGCTTGCTGCGCGATTTGCAGAAGCTGGATTTGCGCTGGTGGCCCGCCGTGAATCTGGACCCCAAAGGCAAATGGCCGGATGAACCCAGCCTGCTGGTGCTGGACATCAGCCTGCAACAGGCACGCTGGCAAGCCCGCCTGTTCAAGCAATTGGCTTTTGTTTATATCCCGCTCAACGGCAAGCCGGCGCTGCATCAAGTGCAGCAACGCCTGCCCGTATCGGGTCAGGCCGATTTAAACAGCCCCGTTCCCTTCTAGGCGCTGACGGAAGTCTTGGGCAATGGCGGCGCCTTTCAGCCGCCCTTCCGGCAAGACCTGTGCCCAGGCGCGCCACTCGTGGCCGGTTGCTACCAGCACACCATCCATATTGAATACTTGATATTCAAGCTTGAAGCGACGCTCCAGCCATTGGGCCACATGCACGCAAACGCGAATTTCGCGGTCATAGGTAACCGGTGCGCGGAAGTTGGCACCCACATCCACCAGGGGCGTTACCGCATCATATTCTTGTCGCAAGATACGCTGGCTCAAGCCCGCTTGTCGCAGCCACGCCTGATACGTGCAATCAAACCAGTAAAAATAATTGGGATAGAAAACAATCCCGGCCTCATCGCAATCACCCCATTCCACGGTGATGCGGCGCTCGAACACGTGCATGTTTATCCTTTTGCCAAATAACCTGTCAGTTTACCTCGGATAAAAAGGTGGAAACCACGGTAATCAGGCACTGAACCAGCCCTTGAAACATTTTGCAAACACTATCGAAGAAACAATTTGTATCGCGCACAAGAATGTAAATTAAGCGAAGTTAATAACAATTTCGCCTAACCATCGCTGAAATAAGCCCCATAACAGGAATAGCCCTCGGAACCAGGCAGCCCCGGCAGTCGTCTTTCACAGGCAGAGAACCTAGCATAGCCGCGTCACTGAATAAGGTAGCCTGCCATGTCTGTAAATACCCCCGCACCCTGGACGATCCGTCGCATCATGGAGCTTTACGAGCTGCCCTTTATGGACCTCGTGTTCCAGGCGCAGACCGTACATAGACAGCATCACCCGGCCAATCAAATCCAGCTCTCCAGCCTGCTGTCCATCAAGACAGGCGCCTGTCCCGAGGATTGCTCCTACTGCCCGCAATCCTCCAAATACCAGACCGAGCTGGAACCTGAACCCTTGATGCCCCTGGAGCAAGTACTGGAAGCCGCCCGCGCGGCCCAGGCACAGGGCGCACAACGCTTTTGCATGGGTGCCGCCTGGCGTTCTCCTACAGAAAAACAATTGGATCAGGTCATTGATATGGTCAGCGCCGTCAAAGCGATGGGGCTGGAAACCTGTGTCACCCTGGGCATGCTGAAAGACGGTCAGGCCCAGCGCCTGAAAGATGCCGGGCTGGACTACTACAACCACAATCTGGACACCTCCCCGGAGTTCTATGGCCAGATCATCAGCACGCGCACTTACCAGGACCGTCTGGACACGCTGGAGCGCGTACGTGCAGCTGGTTTGAACAGCTGCTGCGGCGGGATTATCGGCATGGGTGAAAGCCGTCGTGAGCGTGCTGGCCTGCTGGCTCAGTTGGCTAATATGCGTCCCTACCCCGAGTCCGTGCCTATCAACCAATTGGTGAAAGTGCCGGGCACGCCGCTGGATCAGGTTGATGATCTGGACCCCTTCGAGTTTGTACGCACCATTGCCATTGCGCGTATCCTGATGCCCACCAGCGCCGTGCGCCTGTCGGCGGGTCGCGAAACCATGGATGACAGCACCCAGGCTCTGTGCTTTATGGCGGGTGCCAACTCCATTTTCTATGGCGAGCAATTACTGACTACCGGCAACCCTCAGTTTGTAGCGGACCAGGATCTGTTTGCCCGTCTGCAACTGGAGGCGGCCAAAACCACGCTGTCCGAACCCCCTTTGTCTTTGGAACAAACCCGTCCACGCGCTATGGTCGAGGCCCTCTAATATGCTCACTCTGATCGCCAGCATTCTGTGCAGTGTTGCCGTTTCCATTCTGTTGAAAGTTGCTCGCCAGCGGCAGATCGATGTCGCCCAGGCCATCATGGTCAACTACGGCGTGGCGGTCACCTTGAGTCTGGTGCTGCTGCAACCGCATCCCAGCAGCCTGCTGAACCCCGCCACACCCTGGTGGATTCTGATTGCCTTGGGCGTGCTCTTGCCCAGCATCTTTCTATTCATGGCGGCGGCAGTACGGCAAGCCGGGATTGTGTTGAGCGATGCCGCCCAGCGCCTGTCCCTGTTCATTCCCCTGCTGGCGGCCTTTCTCCTGTTTGGCGAGCATCTGGCTGGCCAGAAACTGCTGGGCATCGCCCTGGCCCTGACCGCCTTGCTGTGCCTGCTGATACGTCCGCGTCAGTCCAATAGCCAGGAAACAGGCTCCGGGCATCCTGCCCTGATGCTGCTGGCTGTATGGCTGGGCTATGGCGTGATCGACATCATGTTCAAGCAGCTCTCCAAAGCCGGTGCCGCGTTCTCCAGCAGTCTGGTGGTGTCCTTCTCGCTGGCCGGTGTGCTGATGCTGTGCTGGCTACTGGCCAAACGCACCAGTTGGCACAAAGGCAGTCTTTTGGCCGGTCTGGTACTGGGCTTGCTGAACTTCGGAAATATTTTCTTCTACATACGCGCCCACCAGATCTTCCCGGAGAACCCCACCCTGGTGTTCTCGGCCATGAATATTGGTGTGATTGCCATGGGTGCCATCATTGGCGCAGGCTTTTTCAAAGAAAAACTCAGCGCACTCAATATGGTGGGGGTTGCCCTGGCAATTGGCGCTATCGTGGCCCTGATTCCACGGTAAACAGGGCCGGGCGTGTCTCATACACGCCCGCTAAAACGTACTATACGAAAATTCTTATATTTGAAATTTAAAACGTCGGGGACCACGGCTTTTCATCTCCTGTAGATTAGAAAAAAAATGATTTTTACCGACGCCCACGTCGGAAACTACACAGGAGACATGATCATGACCGGATTTACCCGTCGCCAATTACTGCTGGCCGCCGCTTCCGCAGGAGCAGGCGCAATGGCTGCCCCCTGGCTAAGCCGCAGTGTGCTGGCAGCCAGCAAACCCGTAGTTGCAGCCTTGTTCTGCGGCCACATCGACGACAACGGCTTCATGCAAGCCGGTTATCAGGGCTTCAAGAAAGCCGTGGACCAGTTGCCCATTACCGGCCACTACAAAGACCAGGTCGCTAACGAAACCCAGGCACAAATTGCCGCCCTGCGCGAACTGGCTACTCAATACAAACCGACCTTGCTGATTGCCCACGGCGGTCAAAATACCGATGCTGCCCTGGCTGTTGCCAAGGAGTTTCCGGATACCCGCTTTGTGATCACGCAAGGTGCCGTTACCGCCAGCAATCTGAGCAGCTATGACGTGCGTCAGGAAGAGTCCGCCTGGCTGGCCGGTGCCTATGCCGCCCTGATGACGAAAACCGGCGTGGTGGCCCACCAGTCCGGCATACGCGTACCACCTGGTTTGCGCGCCCGCGCTTCCTACGCCGCTGGCGTCAAGCACGCCAATCCGGATGTGAAACTGCTGACGAACTTCTCCGGCAATCAGGATGATATTGAACTGGCCGCCCGCGTCACCCAGGCACAGGCCAAAGCCGGTGCAGACATCATCTACACCATGCTGAACAAAGGCCGTAGTGGCACGACGCAGGCCTGCCGTGAACTGGGCATCAAAGAGATTGGCAATGTGATTGACTGGGTGGCCCGCGAGCCCGACGTATTCGTCGGTTCGGCCTGGGCAGATGTGGGCATTGGCGTGTTTGAAGCCTGCAAGGACCTGAGCGAAAACAAGTTCGAATCTGGCAAGATCTTCAAGGTTGGCCTGCAACAGCCGGATGCGGTGCGCCTGATCATGGCCCCGAACACACCCGATGCCGTGCGCCAGCGTATTGCCGCGTTTCAGCAGAATATTCTGTCTGGCAAGATTGAGGTTGAGGCCGAATTTAACGGGCCTGAATTCCAGATTTAAAATCTGGGCAGAAATAAAAAACCCAGGCTTGGCCTGGGTTTTTTCATGAGTGAATCGTGAGCCTGAGGCACTACAAAAACAGGCTCGATTCTGGCGTCTATCAAGGGGACGGATCTGACGGTTTACGCTCGTTCTTGGCGTCTTCCGCACTGCCCAAGCTTTCCCCATCTGCCGGCTTGCCAGAGATATCCGAACCCTCGAAATTCCCCGAGCTTCCCGAGCTTCCCGAGCTTCCCGAGCTTCCCGAGCTTCCAACACCAGGATCAACGCTCTTGTCCTCCCCGGCAAGCGTATCTACTGTAGCCTCATCCTCGGCCTGACGCTCCACTGCGGTGCTTTCTGTGACCGCAGGCACGCGCTCCTCAACCGGAGGCAGATCCTCGAACACCGGGTCATGCGACACGTCCGAACTGATATCCACCCGTGGGTCCAGTGCCACCGCCGCAGCCGAGCTCTGCAAACTGTCCGGCATAGGCACAAAGTTGGTTGGCGCATCCTGGCTCAAGTGATCGCCCAATACCTTTTGCGGACGAACCAGCAGGACCAAGGCCAAGCCACAGGCAGCCACAAAGATGTAGTACAGATTGCTGCCAATATAAGACATCAGGCCGCCGGCAAGCAGCGGCCCCAGACAGGCCCCCAGGCCATACACCATGTACAAAATGGCGCTCAAGCCAACTCGCCGTTCCGGGTCCACGTTGTCATTGGCAAACGCCGCCCCCAAGGGGTACAGCGTAAATTGCAGAATCCCGAACAGTGCCGAAAAGACCAGCAAGAACCAGAACGGTGCCTCGAACCAGCCCCACAAGGGGATGGCCAAGGCCAGCAAACAGATCGCGTTGATACGGATCAGCTTGACGCGATTCATGCGGTCCGCCAGCCAACCCACCGGCCACTGAGCCAACACCCCGGCAGCCACCGACACGGCGACAAACAAGGCGGCCTGCTCATTGCTTAAATGGACACGCACCGCATACACCGGCGCCAGACCGTAAAAGGCCCCGGTCAACATACCGGCCACCAGCAACACCATCATGGACAAGGGCACACGGTCCACGTAGTAGCGCGCATTAATGGGCGCAGGCACTTGCAAGGGCGGGTGACTGCGACGGGTAATCGCCACCGGCACCAGACTGAAGGCCGAACAGATCGCCACAAAAACCAGCGGCTCGTAATTCAAATGCGGGAACAGGGTCAGCGACAACTGCCCCAGCACGGTGCCCAGGCTGGAGAACACCATGTAAAAGGCAAAAATGGTGCCACGCTGACTATTGTCGCTTTGCTCGTTCAGCCAGCTTTCGATCCCCATGAACTGCACCACCATGGCCGCGCCCGCCAAAAAACGCAGCAGCAGCCAGACGTACATGGAATCGACCAGAATCTGAACCAGCACACAGATGGTGACAATGGCAGCACTGGCGGCGTACGCCCGAATATGGCCCACGCCCATGATCAGGCGGTGACCCATACGAGCACCAAATACCAGGCCCAGGTAATACACCGCAATCAGCCCGCCAATCCATACCTCTGACACCGAGATGGCCGTCAGGCGCACCCCCATGAAAGTATTGAACAGGCCCGAGCTGAGCAAGAGCATCAGGGTCGCAAAGTACAGGGACGAAAACGCACCCACCGATGACAGCATTCACTCATCCTAAAAAAAACTGCAGCACCGCCCTCACTCTCGCTATCGTCCAGATTCCGGCCTCGGTTTTGCGACAGGAGCACGGTAAAAAAAAGCGCCAGCTTGCAGCCAGCGCTTTGTAATCCTTCTATCCCTCGCCACGCCGGACTGGCGGGGGATCAGATACTTACGACTTTACCTGTTTCAACAGGGTGTCTGCATCCGATGTATGCAGGCCGCCGTCGTTATCAATGTTCAGTTGTTTGACAACGCCGTCTTCCAGCAAGGCGGAGAAACGCTTGGAGCGCACGCCCAGGCCTTTGGAAGTCAGGTCAAATTCCAGACCCAATGCTTTGGTCCAGATGGCGCTGCCGTCAGCCAGCAAACGCACTTTGCCATTGACGTTCAGGGACTTGCCCCAAGCGCCCATCACGAAAGGATCGTTAACGGCCACGCACCAGATCTCGTCCACGCCAGCGGCTTTGAACTCGTCTGCCTTGGCAATAAAGCCAGGCAGGTGCTGCTCGGAGCAGGTAGGGGTGAAAGCGCCTGGAACGGCGAACACGGCAATTTTCTTGCCTTTAACCAGATCAGCCACCTGAAAGTTGTTGGGGCCCAGAGGGCAGCTTTCTGTGGCGGTTTCAATGTACTCGCTAAGGGTCGCGTCTGGAACGCGCGCACCGACTGAAATGGACATAAGGTCTCCGTATGAATGAATACCGCCAGCATGGCGGCCCGAACTACCTATGATACTAATAGACTGGCCTGTCTAATAGGCAAATAATACTTATCAGTACGTTTCACTTGCCTACAAAGCCAGAGAAAACCCTTCAGCACTGAAGGACAATCAGACAAGGACACCTAGGCAGTAAGTTATAGAGGAATCTGGAATCAGCCAGTTCCGGCACTCAAAAAAACACAGTCGATACGACAAAAAAACTGCCAGTACCCAAACCGAGCACCCATAAAAAAGGCCGGGCTTGTCGCCCGGCCTTCAAGGTGATTCACGTCTTACACAGATTGCATAAAGCCGTACTGCCACATCATGGGCTCACCTCGCCCTGCTCGCGGATAGCGATCAGGACTTCTACAGCCATCCCATCATGCGGGGCAGCCAAAGCGTAATTTCTGGAATGAAGGTAATCATCAGCAGGAAGGCCAAACCGGTCAGCAACCAAGGCACCGTGGACTTGGTAACTTCGGTCAGGCCCAACTTCGATATGCTGGACGCCACATACAAGTTCAAGCCCACCGGCGGTGTCGCCAGCCCGATCTCCATATTTACCACCAGCATGATGCCGAAGTGGACCGGGTCCATACCCAGCTTCATGGCAACGGGGAACAGGATGGGGGCCATGATCAGGATCAGACCCGAAGGCTCCATCACCATACCGATCACCAGCAGCAGGACGTTCACGAACAGCAGGAAGGCAATCAGGCCCATGCCTTGCGACACAATCCATTCCGCAATCGCCTGTGGAATCTGCTCGGACGTCAGAATGAAGGCGAACATGACCGCGTTGGTGATGATGTACAGCAGCATGGCGCTCATGGCTGCCGATTCCAGCACAATACGCTTCACCTCGCGCAGCTTCACGTCCTTGTAGACCCAGACCGCAATCACAAAGGCGTAGACCGCGCTGATGGCTGCTGCTTCGGTAGGCGTGAACACACCGGAGTAAATACCACCCATCACGATAACGATCAGCATCAGGCCCCAGATGGAGTCCATGAAGGCACGCCAGCGCTCTTTAAAGCTAGCGCGTGGCATACGGGGGTAATTCAGTTTCCAGGCGCGATACATGGTGGTCGTACCCAACAGGAAGGCCAGAATCAGACCCGGCACCACACCGGCAATAAACAGCTGACCAATCGAAGCCGTCCCCACTTTGACGCCATCCGGGCCTTCTACCATCATGCCGCTGGTGGCTACTGCGTACATCACCATCACAATCGAAGGTGGCAGCAAGATGCCCAGACCGCCGGAGGTGGCCACAATGCCGGTCCCGAATTGCACGGGATAGCCTTGTTTGACCATGGCCGGAATCATGATGGAACCAATGGCCGCCACCGTAGCAGGCGAAGAACCACTAATCGATGCAAACAAAGCGCAAGCCAGTACCGCAGCCAGACCCATGCCGCCAGGCAAGTGGCCGACCATGGAAGCGGCAAAGCGAATCATGCGCTGCGCAACCCCACCATGCGTGAGGAAACTACCGGCCAGGATGAAGAACGGAATCGCCATGATCTCGAACTTCTCGATCCCGGTGAACAGCTTGAGCGCAATACTGTCCATCGGCACTTCGGTCATGGTGAACAGGAAGCCCATCACCGTCAGACCCAGGGCAATCGATACCGGCATGCCTGTCAGCAACAGGATAGCCAGCAGAGCAAAAATAATCAGGGCGGTCATGCGCGCGCTCCTTCGGATTCAGACACACCGCGCTCTGTTTCAGCGATCAGATCAGCCGCAGGCTCGTGATGGGGCAAATGGCCCGTCTGGATAAAATTCATCAAGGCTTGCAGGAAGCGGAAACACATCAGCAGGGAGCCCGCAGGCACCGCCAGATACACAATCCATACCGGCACTTCCAGGTCAGCCGACACCTGGACGGTCTGGGCAATACCGTATACAAAGCGGCCACCAATCCAGGCAACAATGGCCGTGAACAAGGCACCGGAGAACAGGGAAATCACCACCAGCAGATGACGCCAGCGTGGACCCACGGAGTTCACCAGCACGTCCACACCCACGTGGATACCAACACGAACGCCGTATGCGGCGCCGAACTTGGCCATCCAGACAAACAGGTAAATGCACAGCTCCTGTGCCCAGAGCAAGTTGATGCCGGCCACGCTTCGGTAGGTAGAACGGGCCATGGCGGTGACAGACTCGTAACCCTGAGCCCGCGACCAGGACACCAGATCAGCCAGCAGGCTGACCGAGTAGCGCTGGCAGACCGCTACAAAAATAATCACTACGGCCGCCACCATCAGAAATGAGATGAACATTTCCTCAAAGCGGTCCAGAAATCGTAAAAACATGGGTAGCTCCAGACTACAGTCTGCCCGCCCAGAGGCCGGGCAGACACATGCATGTAGCGGGAAGAAAAGAAGAACAGGTCTGAATCAGACCTGTACAAGACAATCAGATGAAGCAGGCTTTATTCGGTAGCCTTGTAGAAGGCGTCGATCACGTCCTGACCGATACGCGAGGCCATTTCCTTGTGAACAGGACGCAGCTGCTTGACCCATTCCTGACGCTCGGCATCGCTCAACTGATAGAACTGGGTCTTGCCGGACTCTTCCATGGCTTTCATGGAATCGTTGTTCTCTTGCTCAGCGATGTCGTTGGCGTAAACCGTGGCTTCGTCCATGGCCTTTTCCATACCTTGACGAATATCGTCAGGCAGACCTTCCCAGAACTTCTTGTTCACGATCACGGCATAGCCCAGGTAACCGTGGTTGGACACGGTGGCGTGCTTTTGCACTTCGTGCATTTTCTGGGTGTACATATTGGACGGCGGGTTCTCGGTGCCATCCACAACGCCGGTTTGCAGCGCCTGGTACACCTCGGAGAAGGCCATCACCTGAGGCACAGCGTCCAGTGCCTTGAACTGGGCTTCCAGAACCTTGGAGGACTGGATGCGCATCTTCAGACCCAGGAAGTCGTCCACGCTTTTCAGGGGGCTGTTGGCGCTCATGACCTTAAAGCCGTTATCCCAGTAGGACAGACCCTTGATGCCCTTGGGCTCCAGCTTGTCCAGCAACATGCGGCCCACAGGACCTTCAGTAACCTTACGCAGATCGGTACGATCATTGAAGATGAAAGGCAGGTCGAACACTTCAAATTCGCGCACGCCCAGAGGGCCAAACTTGGCCAGCGACGGAGCCAGCATGTGCACGGCGCCCAGTTGCAGGGCTTCCAGCTCTTCCTTGTCCTTGTACAGTTGCGAGTTCGGGTAGACCTCGACAACCACCTTGCCCTCGGTGTACTTTTCGGCCAGTTCTTTAAAGCGCACGGCGCCCTTGCCCTTGGGTGTATCTGGCGATACAACGTGGCTGAACTTGATGATCATGGGGTTAGCCAAAACAGGCGCGGACAAGAATACGGACGCCAGCAAGCTGGCCACAAGGGTCTTTTTCATGTTTGCCTCCGGTCGGTTAAGAGCCGACACGTTTTATTGATTGATGTGCTTGAAAGCGTGTAGCTTAAAAAAGCGGTCCCGAATTATCTATTGTGGAAATCCGAAACCATTTGTCATGATGCGTCTTGCTCGTCCGTCCGGATTCATACGCCAGGCTGCCTCGCGCACCCTGGCGGCCTACCCGATCAGCACCTATGTGCCTATTTTGGCCATCCTGATTATTGTGCTGCTGATGGGCGTCTTTGCCTGGGCGGTCAATAAGGAGCGCGATGACGAACAATCCAACGAGCTGATACGCAATGCCTTGTGGGTGGAGCAATCCCTGTCCTTTCAGTTGCGCTCACACGAGAACAATTTAAGCCGTATTGCCAGTGAAATTGAAGTCCACTCCCAGGCTGTCACGACCCAGACGGCGCTGACGCAATTACAGCACTTCAAGACCATCCACCCTGATCTATTGAAAGTCGCCGTGCAGGATCGCTTTGGCACCACCTTGCTGGTACGCCCGCCCG
The DNA here is from genome assembly GCF_009497775.1 of Alcaligenes faecalis. Lineage (NCBI taxonomy): Bacteria > Pseudomonadati > Pseudomonadota > Betaproteobacteria > Burkholderiales > Alcaligenaceae > Alcaligenes > Alcaligenes faecalis. The sequence goes on along the minus strand of NZ_CP031012.1, from coordinate 725,451 downwards.
GTGCCGATACACGGATTGCGGCCCACGTCAGCACGCCGCGCACCTCCACCTGGCTGCCTGCCTACTATTCCAATGAACACCAGGAAAGCGTGCTGGATCTGGTGGTTCCCATTTACGAAGACAACGATATTGTCGGCACCTTGCGCGCCACCTTTTCCCTGGCCACCATCCTGATGGAAAACGTGCCCTGGTGGATTGCCGAGCAATATCACGTCTCCCTGATCGACCAAAGCGACCAGACGCTTGCCACACGCTCCAAAGGCGAGCCGGGGCAAAACGAATTGCGTTACGCCATGTCGGTAGACCCGCCACTGCATGGCGTACGTTTGCTGATGACGCCCTATCCGCAAACAAGCATCCCCACCTTCACCTTGCTGCTGACCGTAATTGCCGGTCTGGCCTTGCTGGCTGTGGTGAACCTGGCCATGCAGCATCACTACGCCCGCAAGCGCCGTGATGCTGAGCTGGCCCTGATGCAGGAACAAGCCTTTCGCAGTGCGATCGAGAACTCCATGGTGACCGGCATGCGCGCCCGCGATCTGGACGGCAAGGTGCTGTATGTGAATCCGGCGTTTTGCGAACTGGTGGGCCGCAGCAGCGAAGAGATTATTGGCCTGGCGCCGCCCATGCCCTGGTGGGTGCCGGAGATGATGGATGAAACGCTGGAGCGTCGGGATCGCCTGAAGTCCTCCCGCTCCGTGCAGGTTTTTGACACGCTGTTCCAGCGCCCGGACGGCTCGCGCGTCGATGTGCAGGTATTTGAGTCCCCGCTGATTGACGCGCAAAAACGGCACGTGGGCTGGATCAGCTCCATCATCGACATCAGCTCGCGCAAGCAGGCCGAAGCCCTGGCCAGTTCACAGTCCGAACAGTTGCACCACACGGCCAAGCTCATCACCATGGGTGAAATGGCCTCCACGCTGGCCCACGAACTGAACCAGCCGCTATCAGCCATTGCCAGCTATGCGGCTGGCTCCCTGAACCTGCTGGGTAATGAACCGTTGGACCCGAAACAGCTACGCCGCGGTCTGGAAAGTCTGGCGGAACAAACCCGCCGCGCGGGGCAAATCATTCACCGCATTCACGACTTTGTCCGGAAGCGCGATCCGCAGCTTAGCCCCCTGAATTTGCCCGATGCCTTGCAAGGCGCTTTGGCCATGGCAAAAGCAGGTCTGCGTCATCACCAGATTCAGCTGATCGTGCCCGCCCACCCCGAGAACCTGCCCGTCATGGGCGACAAGGTGCTGCTGGAACAACTGATTTTCAACCTGCTGCGCAATGCCGCCGAAGCCATGTCCGGTCTGGAGCCGGAACGCCGGGTACTGGAGGTCAGCATGCAGGCCAGCAATGGTGTCGTGCTGGTGATGGTGGCCGACCAGGGCCCCGGCGTGGCAGCCACTATCATGGCCGAGGTGTTCCAGGCCTTTACCACCACCAAAGCCCAGGGTCTGGGCATTGGCCTGAATATTTGCCGCTCCATTGTGGAGCTGCACCATGGCAAACTCTGGTTTGAAAACGGGGTTCCCCACGGTGCTACCTTCCTGTTTTCCTTACCCTTGATCGAACATGACTAAGCGCGCTCCTTTGGTCCACATCGTGGACGACGACCCGGCCATCCGCGATGCCCTGTCCTGGCTTTTTTCCACTCGTCAGGTCAATACCGAACTCTGGGACAGTGGCGAGGCCTTTCTGGATGCCCTCAGTCCCGAAACCCAGGGCTGCATCCTGCTCGACATACGTATGGATGGACTGTCCGGCCTGGAAGTGTTCGAGCAATTGCGCGAACGCCCGTCCCCTCTGCCCGTTATTTTCCTGACGGGCCACGGTGACCTGCCCCTGGCTGTAAACGCGCTGAAACAAGGCGCGGCAGATTTCATCGAAAAGCCTTTTAACGATAACGACCTGGTGGACCGGGTTCTGGACGTGCTGCGCAGCTACGAAGCCAGCCAGGAAGAGCGGGACAATGAGCAGGCGCTGGAAGAACGGCTGGATACCCTGTCCCAGCGCGAGCGCGAAGTACTGGCCCTGGCCCTGGAAGGACGGCTGAACAAACAGATTGCCCAGGACCTGAACATCACCATGCGCACCGTAGAAGTACACCGCGCCAGGGCACTGGAAAAAATGCAGTCCCGCACCCTGATCGAACTGGCCCGGCTGCTGGACCCGGCCCGCCTGCGGGAAGACCGCAACCCGCCGGGGCCTTAGCCAGAGCCACCGCGCCGGGTGTATATAATGCAACCATAAACAATTAGAACCGCGCACTAGGCCCGGTCCCCGGAGCGATCATGAGCACCACTACCGAAAACACAGATTTGCACCTTTCCCATCTGGATGAAGATGGAAAAGTTCAGATGGTCGATGTCAGCCACAAATCCGCCACCTCCCGCTCGGCCACGGCCCGCGCCGTGGTGCGTTTGAGCCCCGCGGCCTACCAGTTGCTGTCGGCCCAGCACAATGCCAAGGGCGAAGTGCTGAACACCGCCCGCGTGGCCGGAGTGCTGGCCGCCAAGCGCTGTGCCGAGCTGATTCCCATGTGCCACAGCCTGCCTCTGGATTTTGTCGGCATTGATTTTGAAAGCGACGCCGCCGCAGGCACCATTGCAGTACTGGCCACCTGCCGCACCCGCTACACCACCGGCGTCGAGATGGAAGCCATGACGGCCTGCTCCATTGCCGCCCTGACGATTTACGATATGTGCAAAGCGGCCGACAAAGGCATTGTGATCGAGCAGACCCGTTTGCTGGAGAAAACCGGCGGCAAAAGCGGGACCTGGACCGCTCAGCTCTAAGCCCTTTTACGGAGATACCATGACAAGCCCTTTGACATTGCGCGTCCTGTACTTCGCCCAGGTGGCCGAACGCACAGGCCAGCGCCAGGAAAACTGGGAATGGCCCCAGGAAGGTACCGTCCAGCAATGGACGGATGCCCTGTTGCAACGCCACCCGAATTTGAGCGATATGGCCGGCCGCCTGCATGTGGCGGTCAACCAGTTTCACGCCAAGCCCACCGACCCTGTCCGTCCCGGCGATGAAGTGGCTGTATTCGAGCCCGTCACCGGAGGTTGAGATGATTCGCATCCAGACCGAAGATTTTGATGTTGCCGCCCTGAATGCCGAGCTGCGTGCCACAGCTGGCGGCAAGGCCGGAGCCATGGTGACCTTTACCGGCTATGTGCGCGATCAGGCCGATGGCACCGCTACCGAGTCCCTGTTCCTGGAACACTACCCCGGCATGTGCGAGCGCGAGATCGAAGCGGTTTGCGATCAGGCCCGTCAACGCTGGCCCATTCTGGATACGCTGGTCGTACACCGCGTGGGCGAGCTGCACCTGACCGAACAAATCGTTTATGTCGGCGTCACCAGTGCCCACCGTGGGGATGCTTTCCGTGCCTGCGAATTCATCATGGACGTGCTGAAAACTCGCGCCCCTTTCTGGAAGCGCGAAACTCTGGCCGACGGCAAGCGTTTCTGGGTACAGCAGCGCGACAGCGACGCCCAGAAAACGGACTCCTGGAATACCTCTGCGGACACCGACAAGCATGTCTAAAGCCAAGACCGATTTACCCGCTGTTCGCCTGAACGCTGCTGTGCTGACCATTTCGGACCGCCGTGGCCCGGATGATGACACCTCCGGCGATTATCTGGCGGCCAGCCTGACTGACAGCGGCCATTACTGCGTGCAGCGCGCCATCAGCAGGGACAATATCTACGCCATCCGCGCCCTGCTCAGCCAATGGATTCTGGACCCGGAAATCAATGTCATTATTTGCAATGGCGGTACCGGTTTCAGCCATAAGAAATCCACGATTGCGGCGGTCACGCCTTTGCTCGATCAGGTTATTACCGGCTTTGGCGAACAGTTCCGCTACTTGTCATACCAGGATATTGGCTCCTCTGCCCTGCAATCCGATGCGCTGGCAGGAACGGCCAACCGGACCTTGCTGTTCTGCATTCCCGGCTCGGGCGGTGCCTGCAAGCTGGCCTGGGAAAAGATCCTGAAAGAGCAGCTGGACAGCCGCCATCGCCCTTGCAACTTTGCCTCTGAATATCTGGAGCCAGCCAAGCCCTGATGCCTGCAAAGGCATGGCAGTGACTGCTCCGGAACGACCTCCTTTCCACCGTGCTCTGACGCCCTGAGCCACGAATTGTTTTATCGAATTTATCCATCCTATGATCGAATTTGACGTAGCACAGCAACGGCTGGCCCAGGCAGGGCAAGTTCCAACCCAAACCGAAACCTGCGACTTGTCGCAAGCCTTGGGACGCATTCTGGCCCAGGATATTCAAGCGCAATTGGACATGCCACCCGCCGACAATAGCGCCATGGACGGCTATGCCCTGCGCCTGGCTGACATTGCCGACGGCAAGGTACTGCCCATTCAGCAGCGCTGCTATGCCGGCGATATTCCTGAAACGCTGAAAGAGAACATGGCGATTCGCATCTTTACCGGCAGCATGCTGCCGCCCGGTGCGGATACGGTGGTGATTCAGGAACACTGTCAGGAAGACGAACACGGCGTGCGCGTTCTGGAAATGCCGGTGGCTGGCGTAAACATCCGCCGCCGGGGCGAGGACATGCGCATAGGCGAAGTGCTGATCACGACAGGCACCAAGCTGACAGCGGCCCATATCGCCCAGCTGGCTGCGCAAGGCCACGCCCAGCTACAGGTCTACCCACTGTTGAATGTCGGCATTCTGACCACAGGCGACGAGCTGACCCCTGCCGGCCAGCCCCTGAAAACCGGCCAGATCTACAACTCCAACGCCCCCATGCTGCGTGCGCAGCTGCAAGCACTGGGTGTGGAATCGGTTCATGCGGTGCACGCCAAAGACACACTGGAAGCCATTCAGGACGCCCTGAAAGAACTGCTGCAACGCTGCGATCTGGTGCTGACCGTAGGCGGTGTCTCGGTCGGGGAAAAAGACTTTGTGAAGCCTGCCATCGAAGGCATAGGCGGCCAGCTGGATCTGTGGAAAGTGCGCATGAAGCCCGGCAAACCGCTGGCGCTGGCCTATATTGCCGACAAACCCCTGGTTTGCCTGCCCGGCAATCCGGTGTCCTCTTACGCCGTGTTTTCCTTGATGGTTTCGCCGCTGGTTCGTCGTCTGCAAGGTCGCCAGCACGTATTGCCCACCACGCGCTACGGGGTCCTGCAAGGCGAGCGCCACTTTGAAGGCGACCGCGAAGAGTTCATCCGCGTGCAAGTGGACAACGATGAGCAAGGCCGCCTGCTGGTGCGCCCCTTCGACAATCAAGGCTCAGGCGTGATCAGCTCCTTACCCTGGGCACAGGCACTGGCCCGCATCCCTGCCGACTCCCACGTCGCCCCCGGCGATGTGGTGCGTCTGTACGAATACAGTCAGTGGCAGGCATAAGCTAGGACGATTATTCACGCTTTGGCTTTGCCATAAAAAAACCGCCCTGATCGGGGCGGTTTTTTTGTGTTGTTTGGTTTGGTTTGATTTGGTTTGGTTTGGTTTGGTTTGGAGCTATTGAAAGATACTTCACGTAAAGACAGCCAACTGCTCAGGAGGCCCGCATAACGGAACGCTCACGCACGAACAGCCAAACCCATCCCTGCCTTTCTCTGCTCATCAATACTTGCGCAGCAAAACCACTGCAACAGGCTTACCAGCTTTGTGCCTGATCCAGATCCTGCGGCGTATTGATATTGAAAAAAGCATGCTCCGGTGCATCGCGGAAATCCACTTCCACCGCGCCTATGCTTTCCAGCCAGCTCATGACGCGGCGCTCGCCGCTAAGCAGGTATTCTTTCAGACCCGCAGCCTGATCCGTGCGCAACAACAGGCATAAGGGGTGACTGCGCTCTGCCTGTGCGTAAGCCGCCACGGCGCCCTGCTCTTCAACAGCCTTGATCAGCCGCTTACCCAGATCTGCGGGTACAAAAGGCAAGTCCACCGGACAGGACAAGGCCCATGGAGTGCTGATCTGATCCAGCACACTGACCAAACCCGCCAGCGGGCCCAGATAGCCCTCCAGTTCCAGCGCATCAGGGACCACACGGCCCCAATGGACATACTGTTCGGGATTGCGATTGGCACTGATCAGGATCGGTCCCACCTGCGGGCGCAGGCGACGCACCAGATGCTGAACCAAAGGCTGGCCCTGCAGCAGCAGCAAGCCTTTATCAATCTGGCCCGACAAATCAAAACGACGGGCCCGTCCGCCCGCCAGCACAATACCGCTGATGTCCTGTGTGCTTATCATCCGCCGATGTAACTCATCTCTATACGGTCACGACTCGTGGTTTGTTCACCCCGAATCTCGGAATATCGGTCTTGCCGTCCCGTCCAGACGCCGTGCATATAGGCGGCTAACTGTTCGTCGGAAGCACCCGAGCGCAATTGCGCCCGCACATCATAACCTTGGGAAGCAAACAGGCACAGAAACAGGCGTCCCTCGGGAGAAAGACGCATGCGCGAACAGTCCCCACAGAAGGGTTGGGTCACGCTGGTAATCACGCCGACTTCGCCCGTGCCATCCTTGAAGCGCCAGCGGCTGGCGACTTCACCACGGTATTGGGCGGCCACCGGCTCCAGCTCGAACCGGGACTGGATACGTTCCACGATATCCGCGCCATTGACGACTTCTTCCAGGTTCCAGCCATTGCTGGTGCCCACGTCCATATATTCAATAAAACGCAGAATCTGACCCGAGCCTTTGAAGTGCTCCACCATGGGCAGAATCTGGTCATCGTTCAGGCCTTTGCGCACCACCATATTGACCTTCACCGGGCTCAAACCCACAGCCTGCGCTTTGGCAATACCATCCAGCACGGTGGACACGGACACGCCGCTATCGCTCAGTTGCGTAAAGCGAGCATCGTCCAAAGCATCCAGGCTGACGGTGACGCGATTCAAGCCTGCGTCTTTCAAAGCCTGGGCTTTGCGGCCCAGCAAAGTGCCATTGGTAGTCAAGGTCAGCTCTACCGGATCACCTTCCGGTGTGCGCAGCTTGGCCAGCATGGCAATCAGCACTTCAATATTTCGACGCAATAGTGGCTCGCCACCCGTCAGGCGCAGCTTGCGCACGCCCAGGGAAACCGCCTGCCGGGCCACACGCTCGATCTCTTCAAAGCTGAGCAGGGAAGAGTGAGGCAGGAACTCATAGTCCGTGCCAAACACTTCCCTGGGCATACAGTAGGTACAGCGGAAATTGCACTTGTCGGTCAGGGAAATACGCAGATCGTGAAACGGACGGTGACGCTTGTCCAGCGGTTGCCCGGACACAGCAGCAATGCGCACCGTTGGACGGCGCGCAGGTTCAGCAGCACTCGTTTGAACCCCCTGTTCGATGCCTGACAGTACAAGCCCCGATCCAGCAGGCGCCGCGTCAGTCCGCCCCGCAGATGAAACCTCGGAGCCTGGGGAAGCCGCTTCTTGATATGGCCTGGCCTGAACCTCGTCTACAGACAGCGGTTCACGTTTTGGCCCATGATCATCGCTCATGGTGTTCTCTTTCTTTCAAGGACAGGGTTGTCCCCGTCTCATGGTGTATGTGTGTTTTCGTCAAGCGAAGGGGTCTAACGCCAGAGCATGTCGGCGGCCTGGCCGAATGCCTGTTCCAGCGTCATGATCTGTCCCAAACCCCGTGGGTCGTAACCCACCAGATCTTCCATGAATTGACTATACGCGGAACCGCCAATCACGTTCATTAGTTGCTGCATAGGAGCCTTATCCAGCGCTTCTTGCTCGACCGCGATGAAATAACGCTCCTGCGCCAGGGGAATGAACTCCAGCCCGCATCGGCTGGCCGCTGTTTCCACACCCAGGCCGGTGTCGGCCATGCCACTGGCCACGTGAGCCGCCACCGCCATATGCGTCAATTCTGTTGTTTCAAAGCCCAACACCGCATTCGTGTTTACCCCTAACTGACCCAGCAGCAAGGTGGCCAAAAAGCGGGTGCTGGACCCCATCTGACGGTTCACAAAGCGCACATCGGGCCGCAACAAATCCGCCATGCCAGTAATGTTCTTGGGGTTGCCCTTTTCCACAAACAGGCCGGTTCGGCGTGTAGACAGGAAAATCAGCCGATGACGGGCGGGAGACAACCACTGCCCATACCGGCGCATGGCAGCCACCTCGAACTCGCCTACCGGAACCTGGAAACCAGCCAGATCGCAGTCCCCACGCTCCAGCGAAGCCAGCGCTTCAATGGCCGTGCGATAGCGCAGCTCCAGCGGCAAGCCCTCGTGTTCATTGGCAAAGCGCATCAGCCCTTCAATCGCAAATCCATGGCTGGCCTGAAAGCGCAAACGGTCCAGAGGCTGGGCGTAGAGACGGCCCAGCTCCTCTTCCAGCTCGGAAGCCATGCTTTCCAGGGTTGGCGTCAAACGCGCATCCAGACGCCGGTTGGCCCACAGCAAACGCTGGGCAAACTCGGTCAGCTTGGTGCCTTTGCGCCGGGACGTTTCCAGCAAGGCCGCATCAAACTGTTGTTCGGCATTACGCAACAAGCCCCAGGCATGTCTGTAGGAAAACTGGCATTCCTTGCTGGCTCCCGCCAAGTGCCCCAGTCGCTCGATGGCACCCAACAGACGCAGCACATCCCCCATGGGGAGTTCCACGCCGTCTGCATTTTCCAGAATCCATTCAGAGCGCAGCCGGGCTTTGAATTTCTGTTTGGTCATGTGTTTTTTAGACCAGTGTGTTTTCGTATTTATGTTTTGTGCTGCATGTACCAAACATTATATATGCGAAATATTGCTTATTGAAGTTATGGACTTAAGTCGTTAGATTACGGGAGAAAACACAGTCAAATAATATGCACAGCCGTGCATAAAAAACATGGAGGCGCAGGCTCCTAACCCGGGCACCGCGCACACAGGACATGCAAACATCCCCTCATGCCCAGGAGCAGGACCTGTCCGGTCTGACTCCTGAAGAGGTCGCCTTGCAGGCCGTGCAGGAGCACGCTGGCCAAAAAGGTAACCTGTTGCCTATTTTGCACACGATTCAGGACCGGATTGCCTGTATTCCCGAGTCCGTGGTGCCGGTGCTGGCCGAACAGCTAGCCCTGTCCCGGGCGGAAATCCATGGCGTTATCTCTTTCTACGCCCACTTCCGCACCCAGCCCCACGCGACTCATACCCTGGAAATCTGTCGGGCCGAAGCCTGTCAGGCGCGGGGCGGACTGGAGTTGAGCGCTCATGCCCGTCGCCGCCTGAACTGCGACTTTCACGAGAACAGTGACGACGGCCAGTACACGCTGGAGCCGGTCTACTGTCTGGGCCTCTGTGCTCAGTCCCCCGCCGTCATGCTCGATGGCGTACCCCATGCACGCGTCACCCCCGAAAAACTGGACGCCCTGCTAAGCAGCCAGGAGGCCCAGTCATGAGCACCATTACCATTTACGTTCCGCGCGACACCGCGGCGGTCGCCATGGGCGCCCATGAGATTGCCCAGCAACTGGCTACTCAAGCCCAGGAGCGCGGCCTGGACGTACAGATCGTGCGCAATGGCTCGCGCGGTTTGCTGTGGCTGGAGCCCATGGTTGAAGTGCAAACGGCTGAAGGCCGTGTCGCTTACGGCCCTGTCCAGACTGAAGATTTACCCGGTTTGTTTGACGCCGGTTTCCTGCAAGGCGGTGCACATAAGTTGTGCCACGGTCTGACAGACGCCATCCCCTACCTGAAGAACCAGGAACGCCTGACTTTTGCCCGCGTGGGCATTATTGATCCGGTCAGCGTGGCCGACTATCAGGCCTGTGGTGGCTTTGAAGGTTTGAGCAAAGCACTGGCCATGGAGCCAGCCGCGATTGTGAAAGAAGTGACCGACTCCGGCCTGCGTGGTCGTGGCGGTGCCGCTTTCCCGACCGGCATCAAGTGGAACACGGTGCTGAACACTCCGGCACAGCAGAAATACATTGTCTGTAATGCCGACGAAGGCGACTCGGGCACGTTTTCGGATCGCATGTTGATGGAAGGCGATCCCCTGTGTCTGGTTGAAGGCATGGCGATTGCCGGTCTGGCCGTCGGCGCGACCTATGGCTACATCTACGTGCGTTCCGAATACCCGCTGGCCGTGCAGGCGCTGAACGAAGCCATTGTGGCAGCGCGCGCAGCAGGCTGGCTGGGCAAGAACATTCAGGGAAGCGGCTGCGAGTTCGATCTGGAAGTACGCAAGGCAGCGGGTGCCTATATCTGTGGCGAAGAAACCGCCCTGCTCGACAGCCTGGAAGGCAAGCGTGGCGTGGTGCGTGTGAAGCCGCCACTGCCTGCCATCAAGGGTTTGTTTGGTCAGCCTACCGTCATCAATAACGTAGTGTCGCTGGCTTCCGTACCGGTGATTCTGGCCAAGGGCGGTGCCTACTACCAGAACTACGGCATGGGCCGCTCGCGTGGCACATTGGCCTTCCAGCTGACCGGCAATCTGCAAAACGGTGGCCTGGTGGAAAAAGCCTTTGGCGTCACCCTGCGCGAATTGCTGTACGACTACGGTGGCGGCAGCGCCAGCGGTCGTCCCTTGCGTGCAGTGCAAGTCGGTGGCCCATTGGGTGCCTATCTGCCCGAGCACCAGTGGGATGTCCCGCTGGACTACGAAGCCTACATGAAGATCAATGCCATGGTCGGTCACGGCGGTCTGGTGGCCTTTGACGACACAGTAGACATGGCCCACATGGCGCAATACGCCATGGAGTTCTGTGCCATCGAATCCTGTGGCAAATGCACCCCCTGTCGCATCGGCTCTACGCGTGGAGTGGAGACCATTCAGAAGATCCGTCGCCGCGAAGATATGGACAACCATCTCGAGCTGCTGCGCGATCTGTGCGACACCATGTTCTCCGGGTCCTTGTGCGCCTTGGGCGGCATGACCCCTTATCCCGTCCTGTCCGCGCTGGAACACTTCCCCCAGGATTTTGGACTGGCCCCGCAAACCGAGCAGGACCTGGCCAAGGTCTAAGACGGAGATCACCATGAAAGAAACAGTCGCCGTACGCGAACGTGACCTGGGCACCCCAGCCTCGACCCAGACCGAGATGGTCAACCTGACCATTGATGGCAAATTGATTGAAGTGCCCGTTGGCACTTCCGTGATGCACGCGGCCGCCTTGGCCGGCATCAATATTCCCAAGCTGTGCGCCACCGATTCGCTGGAAGCGTTTGGCTCCTGCCGTCTGTGCCTGGTGGACATTGAGGGCCGTCGCGGCCACCCTGCTTCCTGCACCACCCTGGTGGAAGAAGGCATGGTTGTCCAAACCGAAAACGACACCCTGCACAAGCTGCGCCGCAACGTGATGGAGCTGTACATCTCCGATCACCCGCTGGACTGCCTGACCTGTCCTGCCAACGGTAATTGCGAACTGCAAGACATGGCCGGTGTTGTGGGCCTGCGCAGCGTGCGTTATGGCTTTGATGGTGCCAACCACTTGGACGACACCACCGACGACTCCAACCCCTACTTTGCCTACGACTCCAGCAAGTGCATTGTCTGCAATCGCTGCGTGCGCGCCTGTGAGGAAGTTCAGGGCACCTTTGCACTGACTATCGACAAACGCGGTTTTGAAGCACGTGTCACCGCCGGTCAGAACGACGGTTTCCTGGGCAGCGATTGCGTGTCCTGTGGTGCTTGTGTCCAGGCCTGCCCGACCTCTTCCCTGATGGAAAAATCCGTCATCGATCTGGGTCAGCCCGAACACGCCGTCATCACCACCTGCGCTTACTGCGGTGTGGGTTGTGGCTTCAAGGCCGAGATGAAGGGCGACAAGGTCATTCGCATGACGCCCTGGAAAGACGGCAAGGCCAACCGTGGCCACGCCTGCGTCAAAGGCCGTTTCGCCTGGGGTTACGCCACTCACCAGGACCGTATCCTGAGCCCCATGATACGCAAGAGCATTACGGATCCTTGGCAGGAAGTGTCGTGGGACGAGGCCATCAATTACGCCGCCTCCGAATTCCGTCGCATTCAGGATCAGCACGGTCGTGACGCTGTGGGCGGTATTACCTCCTCGCGTTGTACCAACGAAGAAACCTATCTGGTGCAAAAGCTGGTTCGCGCCGCCTTTGGCACCAACAACGTGGACACCTGCGCCCGCGTGTGTCACTCCCCTACCGGCTACGGCCTGAAGATGACCCTGGGTGAGTCCGCCGGTACGCAAACCTTTGACTCGGTGATGCACACCGACGTGGTGATCGTGATGGGTGCCAACCCCAGCGCCGCCCACCCCGTATTTGCATCGCGCCTGAAACGCCGCCTGCGCCAAGGTGCCCGCCTGATCGTGATCGACCCGCGCCAGACCGAACTGGTCAGCTCGCCGCACATCCAGGCCGACTACCACCTGCCCCTGCGTCCAGGCACCAACACCGCCATGCTGACCGCCATGGCCCACGTTATCGTTACCGAAAATCTGGTGAACGAAAGCTATGTGGCCGAGCGCTGCGATACCGCTGCCTTCAATGAATGGCGCAGCTTTGTCAGCCAGCCCCAGAACTCGCCAGAAGCCATGGCCGAGATCTGTGGCGTGTCCGCAGACGACATCCGTGGCGCAGCCCGTCTGTACGCCACCGGCGGCAACGGCTCGATTTACTACGGTCTGGGCGTGACAGAACACAGCCAGGGCTCCACCACCGTGATGGCCATTGCCAACCTGGCCATGGCCACCGGCAACGTGGGCCGTGAAGGCGTGGGTGTGAACCCGCTGCGTGGTCAGAACAACGTGCAAGGCTCCTGCGATATGGGCTCCTTCCCGCACGAGTTCCCCGGCTACCGTCACGTCTCGGACAATCAGGTTCGTTCGCTGTTTGAACAAGCCTGGGGCGTGCCTCTGCAATCCGAACCCGGCCTGCGCATTCCCAATATGTTTGACGCCGCCTTGAGTGGCAGCTTCAAGGGTCTGTACTGCCAGGGTGAGGACATTGTTCAGTCCGACCCGAACACCCAGCACGTGGCCGCCGCCATGGCCGCCATGGAGTGTGTGGTGGTGCAGGATCTGTTCCTGAACGAAACCGCCAAGTACGCCCATGTGTTCCTGCCCGGTTCGTCCTTCCTGGAAAAAGATGGCACCTTCACCAATGCCGAGCGCCGCATTTCGCGCGTACGCAAAGTGATGGAGCCCAAAGCTGGCATGGCCGACTGGGAAGTTACCTGCGCCCTGGCCCGTGCACTGGGCTACCCCATGAGCTACGAGCATCCCGGCCAGATCATGGACGAGATCGCCCGCCTGACACCGACCTTTACCGGCGTGTCCTACGATCGCATCCAGGAACTGGGTGGCAGCGTGCAATGGCCTTGCAACGAGCAGGCGCCTGAAGGCACCCCCACCATGCACATCGACGAGTTCGTGCGTGGCAAGGGCCGCTTCATGCTGACCCAATACGTGCCTACCGAGGAACGCAGCAGCCGCAAGTTCCCCTTGCTGCTGACGACCGGCCGCATCCTGTCGCAATACAACGTGGGCGCACAAACCCGCCGTACCGACAACGTGGCCTGGCATGCGGAAGACTTGCTGGAAATTCACCCGGTGGATGCCGAAGATCGTGGCATTCGCAGTGGCGACAAGGTCTCGGTCAAGAGCCGTGCGGGCGAGACTGCCTTGCGTGCGACGGTGACCGAACGGGTGCAGCCAGGGGTGGTCTATACTACTTTCCACTTTCCCGAGTCGGGCGCCAACGTGGTCACCACCAACAACTCGGACTGGGCAACCAACTGCCCCGAGTACAAGGTGACAGCGGTACAGATTCAGCGCGTGACCTCCGAGTCGGCCTGGCAAAATCGCTGGAACCGTTTCCACGATATTCAGCAGCGTCTCCTGCAAGGCGAGACCGTCCCGGCCGAGGATTTGGCCCAGGCGGATCACAGCCACTCGCATGAGCATGCCGAGGCCGTCGCGAAAGTATGATGCGTCCCAACAGGCCCTAAGGAGTTGCCACGTGAGCCAGGCAGATTTTCGTGATGCCAGCGCGCCTGCCACCGTATGGCGGCAGGCGCGTACCCCAGCTGAAGCACAAGCTGACAACCTGCCCCAAGAGGATCAGGATGCGCTGGCGCGCGAACAGGCAGTTGCCCTGGAATTCAATGGCATCAGCCATAGTGCCTTGTTGTGCAGCCCCAGCGATCTGGAAGATCTGGCTTACGGATTTTCCATGACCGAGGGCATCATCCGTACGGCTGACGATATACGCGGCGTGGATGTGCTGGAGGGCGAGCGCGGCAGCCTGCTGCAAATCGAGATTGCCAGTGCCTGCCAGCATCAGCTCAAAGCCCGTCGCCGCCAGCTTGCTGGCCGTACGGGCTGTGGTCTGTGTGGTCTGGAAAGCCTGGACGAGGTACGCCGACAACTGCCCCGTCTGGACGCTCCCGAGCACAGCCCCGATGCCGCCGCCATCTTCCAGGCTCTGGATGCCCTTCGTTCCAGCCAGCCCTTGCACCGCCTGACAGGGGCTACTCATGCCGCCGCCTGGTGCAATCTGCAAGGCGACATCCTGGCCGTGCGCGAAGATGTGGGTCGCCACAACGCGCTGGACAAGCTGCTGGGCCACATGCTGCGCAACGATATTGATCCCCGCTCTGGCATGGTGCTGATCTCCAGCCGTGCCAGCTTCGAGATGGTCCAGAAGGCCGCTGCCATGGGCGTCAACTTTGTGGTGGCGGTCTCCGCCCCCACCGCCTATGCCGTGCAGATTGCCGATGAACTGGGTGTCATGCTGGCCGCCTTTGCCCGTGACCGCAGCTTCACGCTGTACAGCCATCCCCACTACCTGAATTCTGCCGAGTCCCGCTCGGCCACATCACCATGAATATTGTTCCTTTGATTCCTATGGCCAACCAGATCGGCCAGTTTTTTGAAGTCCTGAGCAATCGGGAGCAAGGTCTGCGCGAGATTGCGGAACATATCCAGAAGTTCTGGGACCCGCGCATGCGTCGCTCCCTGCTGGATTTTGTGGAGCAAAACCCCAGCGGTAAAAGCGAGGATGGCGAGCTCTTGCCTATTGTTTTGCAGGCAGTCGTGACCCACAAACAGCAGCTGGAGCCACGTAGCCACTAAGGTGAGCGGCACATGTTTCTGACAGCGCTGTTCAAGATCTGTCGCCGCTAAACGAAAACAGCAGAAACGCCTGATATATCCAATTAAAGCCAGCCGCTGACAGGCCTCCTTATGGCAGGCACAAAAAAAGCCCCCACGCTGCGCCTTCGGCTTGCTGCCCCCTATTTGCCCTGGGGCGGCCCAGCGGCAAAAAAACCCGCCTAGGCGGGTTTTTTCTTTGGGCTGAACAACGTATTAATCGTGTTCTTTAACGCGGTACACCAGCACGGTGTTCTTGGCCATATTCAGCACCTTGATGGTCACGCTACCCAGCAACAGGCGGGACAGACCACTGCGGCCAT
This sequence comes from Alcaligenes faecalis, assembly GCF_009497775.1. NCBI lineage: Bacteria > Pseudomonadati > Pseudomonadota > Betaproteobacteria > Burkholderiales > Alcaligenaceae > Alcaligenes > Alcaligenes faecalis. The sequence goes on along the minus strand of NZ_CP031012.1, from coordinate 710,106 downwards.
GACTACCGATAAAAATCAGGTCGCAGCCTTCTTGCTCGGCGACCTGCACAATCCCATCGGCCACATTAAAGTTCGATACGGATTTACCGGTTGCCTTGACGCCAGCGGTCTCGGCACGGTCCAGAATCTGTTGCAGGTATTTCTGCGACTGTTCTTTGGCGGTCTTGTCGTAGTCCTCGTCGGTGATGGCATAGGCAGCCGCCATACCATCAAAGCCAACTGTGGCAGCAAAAGGCTGCGTCACGTGCAAAGCCAGAACCTCGGCACCAATTTGGCGGGCAAAGGTCACGCCTTTGTTGGCTGCCTGGGAGGAGAGCTCGGAACCGTCAGTTGGAATCAGAATTTTCTTGAACATGGCATAACCCCTTTGAATGGAGACAGATAGCTTACCGCTGCATACCGGCACAGGACAAGCTAGTACAGACCTGAACCTTGAGCCAGGTCAGGATTCGTTCAATGCACGGAACAATACGGCACAGCGTGTACCCGTGCGGCAGTAGGCCAAAGTCGGGCCTGGCAAGGCTTCAAGCAATTGACCAAAACGAGCAACATCAGCAGAAGTAATAGCGCTACCCACAACTGGCTGATACTCCACCTGCAAGCCTGCCGCCTGAGCGGCCTTCATCACGTCTGCCGACAAGGGCTGGTCGGGACCGCCTTCCATATCGGGACGATTGATGATGACGCTTTTAAAACCGGCATCGGCCACGGCTTGCATGTCCTCTCCCGATAACTGAGGGGCGACGGCCAATTGCTCGGTCAAAAACTGGTGTGGGAAGGGCATAGAAACTCCTGAAATCGGGATAAACTAAATCAGTTCAAAGGAAAAATAGTATGTTCCCCCCCGAGAGTACGCAAGCCCCTTTCTCTGCGTCCCTGCCACAAGGCAATCACGCCAGCGCCTTGCTGATACGTCACGCCACCCTGGACGATATGTCAGCGGTGCAAAACATCTATGCCTATCACGTGCTGCACAGCACGGCGACCTTTGAACAAAGCCCGCCAGACGAACAGGAAATGGGCGCCCGCTATATACAAGTGCGCGAGCAAAACTTGCCCTGGCTGGTCGCAGAGCTGGACGGGCAAATCGTGGGCTATGCCTATGCAGGCACGTATCGCTCCCGCCCTGCCTATCGCTTCACGGTAGAAAACTCCATCTATCTGGCTCAAGGTCAGATTGGCAAAGGTCTGGGCAAGGCCTTGCTGGAACAATTGCTGCTGGAGTGCGAGAAAGGCCCGTGGCGGCAAATGGTGGCCATCATCTCCGGCCATGACAGCCGTGGCTCGATTGCCCTGCACCGTTCGCTGGGCTTTGCCCATGTGGGCACTCAGCCAGCCGTGGGCTATAAATTCCAGCAATGGATTGATGTAGTCATCATGCAGCGCAGTCTGGGCGAAGGCAGCCAAAGCCAGCCTGCCCAATCGGCTTAATCTTCTTTCTCAGGCAATGCGCAGGCTGTATTGATCCAGCCACTGCTGCATTTCATCGCCTGCCAGCACCTCGTACTCCGCCAGGCGCTGTACACCCACAGGATCGTCCTGCACGCTGCTCAGGGAAGGATGGCACATCATGCTGTCCCCATGCTGCATCACGGCCAGCCAGGCCTTGACCAGGGCGCTGTAGCGCTCCCTGCCCCCCTGAAAGTCGTACACGCCGGTAAAACTGGTATTCAAGGTGACGCCCTTGGCTCTGGCCAGACGCAGCAAATCCTTGGAACCTAGTCCGGCAATAATCTGCGCCTTGAATCTGTCTTTAAACGCAAACCCCGTGGCCAGGCGCTGGGCGCCGGTATAGCGCAGCCAGGGCATGGAAGCGGCATAACGACGCTCCATTTCCGCCAGCAAGGCCTCGCGTATCATGGGTAACTGATGCACATGCTGATGCCCGTCGATATAGTCCGGACCCTGCCCCATCACGTCTTCAAAACGATCCAGCTGGCGAGCCACGCTGTCCTTGACCTTCTGACTATCCAGACGATGCAACAGGCTGCGGATAATCACCTGCTTGAGAGGCATGGCATAGACGCCCGCTTGGGAGGCAAACTCGGTAAAATTCAGGTGCAAACCTTTTTGCAGCGTGCTCTGGCGCAGTGCTGGTGCATTTTGCACAAAGCTGTCCCCATCCACTAAACAGGACGTTCCTGTCAGGCGTCGGGCCTGGGCCAATTTCAGTATGGCCTCGTCCACGGCGGGGGCCATGCCAAAATCGTCCGCGCATATACTGATCTGCCTGTCCTTGGCCACTGCTCGCTCCGCTTTATGTCTCGTCAAATCATTCTGTTCATTCTGGTCGGCACCCTGGCCGCCTTCACGCACTGGGGCATTGTAATCGCCCTGGTGCAAACGCTGAGTCTGTCTCCGCTGCTGGCCAATCTTTTTGGCTGGCTGATTGCGTTTCTGGTCTCTTTTGGCGGCCACTACTGGCTGACATTCCGCTCCCAGAATGCCCGTTTTCTACCGGCTCTGGCACGTTTTTTTCTGGTGTCAGCCGCTGGCTTCGCGGTCAACGAAGCCAGCTATGCGTTTTTACTGAATCACTCCGGCCTGCGCTACGACTTGCTGCTGGGCCTGATTCTTATCGGTTTGGCTGTGCTGACGTTTCTGGCTGGGCGGCTTTGGGCGTTCCGCCGCACATAAGCTCGTACTCGTCGTGATCAAAGCGCCACAGGGCGATGCGTTGATCTTCGTACAGGCGCTGGGCATGGTTGAGCACCTGGCTTTGACGCACCGCATCTGGCGAGCCAATCAGCCAGAACACGGCCTTGCTGTCCCGACATAGCTGCTGACGCAGGGTTTCCCGGTCTATCAAGGTCATCGCACCACGCTGCGGCTCAAAGTGGGCCGCTTCCAGCAACTCTTTGCGCCAGCTATCGGTGCGCATGATTTCCGGATCATCCCAGCGTCCCATGACGCTGATGTTCTGCAGGCCCGGAACATAAAAGCCCAGGTCGTAGCGGTAGTTATTCAGAAAGACGACCCGGTCGCCCTTTTGATACTCACTGGCCAGCACACGGCCCAGGGCCTGGCTGTTGACCTGTGGGCGCAGCATCATCGTCACCACAGCAATCGCGCAAATCGCTACGCAGACACCCAGGCTCCAGACCGCCAAGCGCTCTACCTTGGCCTCCCCATCCCGCTGGCTGCGGCGAATCACCGCATCGGCCAGGAAGAACGCCCAAGGGCCAATCGCAGGCAAGACATAGCCCACCAGCTTGGACGTAGGAATGGAAAAGAAAACCAGCACGGTCAACAAAGCCGACAACATCAAACCCCGCACCGCCCCCAGACCATCAGGCGTACTGGCCGAACCACGAAGGCGTCTGAACAGGAATGGCGTCCAGCCCAGGGTGGCGACGGGCATCAGGGCAAAGTAGAACCAGAAAGGTTGAGGGTTATTGAAGCCCGTTTCCAGAAAACGCTGGAAGTGCTGGTAGACAATGTAATAGTCAAAAAAGCCGGGGTAGCGGGCCTGCATGGCCCACATCCAGGGCGTGGCGACCAGCAACAAGACTCCCAGACCGGTCAAAGAAAACAGACGTAGCAAAGTACGCCACTGTCCTCGGCCCAGCAGCCAGAACACCAGAATGCCGCCGGGGATCAAAATCCCGATCAAGCCTTTTGCCAGGAAAGCCAGGCCTGCGGTGGCATACAGCCCCATCAAGGCCCAACGATAGGGACGCCCCTGCTCCATCTGCAAGGCAGCATGGCCGCCCAACAGCGCACAGCTGCTGATCAGGGCGGCAACCGTCATGTCCAGATTGGCGTAATGGGAAGCACCGAACAGCAAGGGGCTGCTGATCAGAATCAGCGCCGTCCAGCCCGCATGTTGCTGGCTGGCATGGCGCTTCAAGAACGCGTGCATACCGGCAATCAACAAAGCCGCCATCAAGGCAGGTACCAGACGCGCACCCACAAAATTCACGCCCAGCACTTTGAGGCTCAAGGCTGTGAGCCAGTAATGCAAAGGGGGCTTATGGAAAAATGGCAGGCCGTCCAGACGCGGCACCAGATAATCACCCGATTCCAACATGGACAGGGCCACGCCGACATAGCGCCCTTCATCCGGAATCAGCAGGGGGTAAGCCCCCAGTGTCAGCGCGAACCACAGCAGCGCCAGCAGCCCCACGGACAGGCTGGAGAGCGTACCCAGGCGCTGGACGCCGCGACGCAGCCAATAGGCCGGTCCACGCGCTTGTCCAAGCGGCAGTGTTGCACCAGAAGAGGAAAAGGAGTTATCGATACTCATCGTTCAAAGCCAAACCAAAAGGGGTAGGCAGCTACCTGCGTAGCTGTCGAAGCGATTCAGAATATCGATGTAGCGTTCAATTACAGTTGAGAACAATCCGCCAATTAAACGGCCTGGATTACCTTCGGTCTTGCTGCGGGTCCTGATGTGGGGTGACTAACGGCTTCTGATCCGGAGGATCCTGAGCCAGGCCCTGCCCCCGGCGACGGTGCACCAGATACAAAGGCCGGTGTTTGACCTCGGCAAAGATGCTGGCGACATACTCGCCCACCACACCCAGCGAGAGCATATTCACACCCGCAAAAAACAATACCACTGTAATCAGGGTTGCCCAGCCGCGAACGGCATCGCCATACAGCAAGTGCTTGAAAATAATGAACAAGCCGTAGCTGAAAGACAACATGGCCAGCACTGCGCCCAACAGGCTCAACAAACGCAGCGGCCAGGTGGTGAATGCCGTCAGGCCATCCACCGCAAAGCGCAGCAATTTGGCGGGGCGAAACCGGCTGACCCCATGCAGACGCTCGGCAGGCGAGTAGTAAATGGGCTCGGACGGAAAACCCACCCAGGCAAACAAGCCTTTCATGAAGCGGCTGCGCTCGGGCAAGGCCATCAAGGCATCGACCACACAGCGATCCATCAAGCGAAAATCGCCTGCATCACGCGGCACACGCAAACCGTTGGACGTACGCATCAGTTTGTAAAACAAACTGGTGCCTGCCCGCTTCATCCAGGTTTCGTCGTCGCGGGTTTCCCGTACGGCATAAACCATTTCCAGGCCACTGGACCAGCGCTCCAACATGGCTTCGATCAAGGCAGGGGGATGCTGCAAATCCGCATCCATGCACACGACCACCTGCCCGCGACTGGCTTCCAACCCTGCCGTCAAGGCCGCTTCTTTGCCAAAGTTGCGCGATAACTGCAGATAAACCAATTGAGGGTAGGTTTGACGCAATTGCTCAATAACCAAAGGCGTTGCGTCGGTACTGCCATCGTCAACGAAAATGATTTCAAAATCCGGGACCAGTTCGCGCAACTTTGCCACCAGAACCGGCAACAATGCGGGCAGGTTTTCTGCCTCGTTCAAACCAGGGATGACGCAAGACAGCGTCTGGGCCTGTCGTTTTGTAATCATTATTCCTTGAGCACCATGCTGTAACAAAACCAAGGTCTAGCCAACAAAAAGTAATCGTAGCCCGCCAGACCGCCTAGTGCAATTTACCTTCAGTGATACTTGTCTTTCATAAAGAATACCGTTCAAGACTTGTGCAGCCCTTACAAGCCGGCCAAGCTGGCCAAACACCGCAAACGCAACATCTATACGCTGAAACGTGAAATCAGTGTAGAAAAACGAGCGTTGAATCAGCGTGAAATCAGGCGTGAAAATGTCCCGCAGCCAAGCATTTTCTTTCCGGCTTGACCCCGGTGAGCCATGCCAATAAGATAGATAAAATATATATCTTTAAATTCAAAATATTATGGCTCTCAACCCTTTGTGTACCCGCCAAGAAATTCATGACCTGGTCTGGGACTTCTACGATCGCATCCGCATGGACGACGTCCTTGGCCCCATTTTCTCCGAGCGCATCAAGGATTGGGATACGCATTTGGGCGTAATGGAAGAATTCTGGTCGTCCCTGCTGCTCAAGACCGATGGCTTCAATGGCAACCCCATGGCCAAGCACTTGTCTCTCAAACATATTCAGGCCAGCCACTTTGAACAATGGCTGCGTCTGTTCAAGGAAACCTGTCAGGAGCGTGAAAACCAGGCCATGGCCGAGCTGGCGCTGGAATACGCCCAGCGCATCGCCCGCAGCTTCTGGTTTGGCTACCAGTTCCAGCACAACCCCACTACAGTGGCCAGCGAGCTGCAACTGCCCTGATCATGCGCCTGACCAACCTTACCGACTACGCCCTGCGTCAATTGATGTATCTGGGCCAGAACGAAGACAGGCTCTGTACCATCGCGGAAATTGCCCAGTATCACCAGATTTCCCAAGCCCACCTGATGAAAGTCACCCACCTGCTCGCCAAGGGCGGGTGGATTCAGACGCAGCGCGGGAAAAACGGCGGGATGCGGCTGGCGCGTGCGCCCGAAGACATCAACCTGGGCGAGCTGGTGCGCTATACCGAAACCGATCTGGCCGTGGTGGAGTGCCTGGGCAGCGGCACCCACTGCATCCTGAGTGGTCGCTGCAATCTGAGCAATATCCTTAAACAAGCACTGGTCCAGTTCCTGAGTTACCTGGATAACTACACCTTGCGCGACATTATCGTTCCCGGCAGCAGCCCGGAACAGACGATTGCCTGGCCCACCAAATCCATGCACTCGGCCTGATAGCGAACGGACGGATAGCGAACGGACGGATAGCGAACGGACGGATAGCGAACGGACGGATAGCGAACGGCCCCGGATTCTTTTGAATCCGGGGCCGTTCTACTGACGGTCTGACTAAGGCTTTTAAGCCGGGAAAATCAGATCGCTACGTACAGTGCCAGGATGGGCGCGCACGGCGTCCAGCAAGCCCTGCTCAGGAATACGATCCAGGTCCGTCATGGCATAACCCAGCTCGCCCTGCGTTTGCAGCTGCTGGCGAGTGATATTGATGCCGTGCTGAGCCAGAATATTGTTCAGGCCACCCATCGCGCCAGGAACGTTGCGATGGACATGCAGCAAGCGCACGGCACCCTGGATGTCGTAGTAAGACACTTCAGGGAAGTTCACCGCGCCCTTGGTAGCCCCGCTACGCAGGTAGCTGACCATCTTCTCGGCCACTTCACGGCCAATATTCTCTTGCGATTCCTGAGTGCTACCACCAATGTGCGGCGTCAGGATCACATTAGGCATGCCGATCAGCGGGCTCTTCAAGGGTTCGTCCACGCTTTTCGGTTCAGTGGGGAACACGTCCAGCGCAGCACCAGCCAGATGTCCGCTAACCAAAGCCTGATGCAAGGCATCAATATCCACCACCGTGCCGCGCGAAGCGTTGATCAGGATGGAACCTGGCTTCATGGCCGCAATCGTCTCGGCGTTCATGATGTTCTGTGTGCCCTGCCCGCCTGGAACGTGCAAGGTGACCACATCGGACTCGGCCAGCATCTGCTTCAGGCTGCCATAGACACGGGCATTGCTCAGCGGCAGTTTGGATTCCACATCATGGTAGAGCACGCGCATACCCAGCGCTTCAGCCAGGGTACCGACTTGAGAACCAATATTGCCGTAACCAATCACGCCCAAAGTCTTGCCACGGATCTCGAAAGCGCCATCGGCACTCTTGTCCCAGAAGCCCTGGTGGACACGCAGGTTCTTCTCGGGGATACGACGTAGCAACAAGATGGCCTCGCCCAGCACCAGCTCGGCAACGGAGCGGGTGTTGGAGAACGGCGCATTAAAGACCGGCACACCGTGGTTCTGGGCCTGGTCCAGATCCACCTGGTTGGTACCAATACAAAAACATCCCAGCACTTTGAGCTGGTCTGCGTGCTCCAGCACCCGGCTGTCAAACTGGGTACGGGAACGAATTCCGACAACTTCGGCGCCTTTGACAGCGTCCAGCAGCTCCTGACCCGACAAGGCTCCCTTGTAGGTCTGAATATCGGTCAAACCAGCAGCCTCAAAAACTTCACGGGCGCTAGGATGAATGTTCTCAAACAGGACAATGCGACTCATGATGGTTCCAGTCATTGAAATAGTATCTAAATGGTACTATTTTTTTAGCCCGCCTGATCGAGCATCAACAATAGCAGCAGGGGATTCGTGTCCTGAAAACAGAGCAAGGCCATGAATCCAAAGCCAAATACAAAAACCCAGGCCTGGAAAATAAAATCCAGGACCTGGGTCACTTCAAGGCGGCCTAGCTCATGAAAAGCCGCCTGAACAGTCTGCTATCAAGAACCAAATGGCACCGGACGTGGTGTGTTGTCACGCGAAGGTGGCAGGATTGGCAGCATGATTTCAGGCTGTTTGCCCGTCAGCGTTTTCAGGAACGCGACGATCTGGGCATTTTCCTCTGCAGAGAAACTGCGACCCAACTGCAGACGACCCATTGTATCCACGGCTTCGGTCAAGGTATTGACTGCACCGTCGTGGAAGTAGGGGTAGGTCAGCTCGACGTTACGCAAGGTAGGAACCTTGAAGTTGAAACGGTCGGCATCTTTACCCGTCACAGCCGCACGGCCTTCGGCCGGGTTGGTGGTTTGGTAGGGCTCGATCAGACCCATTTTCTGGAAGGATGTACCGCCCAGGTTAGGACCGTTGTGGCAAGCCACGCAACCACTCCCCTTGAACAGTTGATAGCCAGCCAGTTCCTGATCGGTAATGGCTTTCTTGTCGCCCTTCAACCAAAGGTCAAAGCGCGAATCAGGCGTCACCAGGGTTTCTTCAAAAGCGGCAATGGCGGAGGTGACTTCATCAATACCAAAGTCGGCCTTGCCAAAGACTTGCTTGAACTCGGTCTTGTACTCGGGGATGGAGCTCAGGAACTCCATGGCCAGTTCGTGCGTGAACGCCATTTCCTTGGGGTTGGCAATCGGGCCACCAGCCTGTTCTTTCAGGTCACTGGCACGGCCGTCCCAGAACTGGGCCAAGTTCAGGCTGGAGTTCAGAACCGTAGGCGAGTTGATGGGGCCTTCCTGCCAGCGGTCACCGATGGAGGTACGGATATTGTCCGTGCCGCCCATGCTCAGGTTATGACAGGAGTTACAGGAGATAAAGCCCGAGCGGGACAAGCGGGGTTCAAACCACAGCTTCTTGCCCAATTCAACGCGTGCCGGATCAGTGACAACTGCGGCGGGAATCGGCTGTACAGGCTCATTTTCCTGGGCTTGCGCGGCGCTGCCGAGCAGTAGACCGGCGGCCAGAGCAGAGAGAGTGAACAGGCGTAATTTCATAACAACTTCCTTATGGGATGACAGAGCTTCCTGCCAGTAAGAGGTCCGGGTAGGACCCATAACCCTGCTGGCCTTATGGACATCGTAAGGAATGCCATTTCATTACACATTGATACATCGCAAGGAAAGAATCTTTCCTAAGACCCTTAGGGAACTTTCAAACGAAAGTGCAACTACGCCGCAACAATCCTCTATAGCGCCTTGACGAAAGGCATAAAAAATGCCGCCTGCGATCAAGCAGGCGGCATCTCGGGATTGTTGCAGTTTGTGTTTTTTACACGCCCAAATAGCGCGTCCACAAGGTGCGGTCCGCTCCCAATGCTTCGGAGTTCCCCTGCCAGACCAATTTGCCACGTTCCAGAATAATGTGGTGATCCGACAAGGCCATCAGACGCTCGACATATTTGTCGATCAGCAAGATGGTCTGCCCTTCTTCACGCAAGACGGCCAGACAGTTCCAGATTTCTTCACGCACCTTGGGCGCCAGGCCCTCGGAAGCTTCGTCCAGAATCAGCAGCTTGGGATTGGTGACCAGCGCACGGCCAATGGCCAGCATTTGCTGTTCGCCGCCCGAGAGCTGGTTGCCCATATTGGACGCACGCTCGCGCAAGCGCGGGAAAAAGTCATAGACACGCTCGGGCGTCCAGGTCTTGTTGGCTTTGGGGTTGCGATTGCAGGCAAAAGCCGTCAAGTGCTCGGCCACGGTCAGGTTGGGAAAGCACTGACGCCCTTCGGGCACAATGGCAATCCCGGCCCGGGCGATACGGTCCGGGTTCCAGCCCGCAATGGACTGGCCGTCGAACTTCACATCGCCGCCGCGCACCGGCAACTGGCCCAGAATGGTTTTCAGCAAGGTGGTCTTGCCCATGCCATTACGGCCCAGCACAGTCACGACCTGTCCGCTACGAATGGACAGGTCTACCCCGAACAGCACCTGGCTGGCGCCATAGCCGCTTTGTAATTGAGTCGTTTCAAGCATGGCTTTCCACCTTGGTTGGAACTGGCGTGTCATCGTCGCCCAGATAAGCTTGACGCACAGCCTCGTTATCACGGATTTCGGCAGCCGTGCCGGTAGCAATAATGTGACCTGCCACCAGCACAGAAATCCGGTCAGCCAGACGGAAAACCGCTTCCATATCGTGCTCGACCAGCAACATGGTGGCTTTGCCACGCATGGTTTCAATCAATTCAGTCAGACGCAGCGTTTCGTCCGGCCCCATCCCGGCCATAGGTTCGTCCAGCAGGAGCACTTGCGGGCGGCTGGCCAAGGCCAGGGCGAACTCCACCTTGCGCTGCTCGCCATGTGGCAAGACACCGGCCTGGGTATGCAGCAAGGACGCATCAATGGCACATTCAGCGGCCAGAGCGCGGGCTTGCTCGTACAGCTCGGTTTCCGCCTGACGCGCACGCCAGAAACGGAAACTGCTGCCACTGCATGCCTGCAAGGCCAGCACCAGGTTATCCAGCACCGTGTAGTTCTTGAAGATATTGGTGATCTGGAACGAGCGTGCCAGACCGGCGGCAACGCGCTGGTGACCCGACAAGGAAGTCACATCACGCCCGCCCAGCAAAAGCTGGCCCGAGTCCGGGCTCAAGGTGCCCGACAACAAGTGAATCAGGGTGGATTTGCCAGCACCGTTAGGGCCGATCAAACCGTGAATTTCACCGGGCACCAGGTCCAGGGACACATCGTTGGTAGCCTGCAAAGCACCAAAGCGCTTCATCAGACCACGGGCTTGCAAAGCGGCCGAGCCGCTGCCCGCCTTGGAGGCGGCTGCTATCGTGTTCGTCATGCTTGCTCCTTGGCGGTAGTAGCTGGATCAGCAGCCGAGCGGATACGTACCAGTCCGGCCAGGCCCTTGGGTGCAAAGAACACCACCAGCAGCAACAAAATACCCAGAGGCATGTGCCAGTACTCGGTCCAGTTGCGCAGCAACTCTTCCAGCACCAACATCACAAACGCGCCCAGGGCACCGCCATACAGCAAGCCAATACCACCCACCAGCACCATGATGATCAGGTCAGCCGACTGGGTCCAGTTCATCAGGCTGGGCGAGACAAACAGGTTGTGGTTAGCCAGCAAAGCACCCGCCAGACCCATGATGGCACCGCTCAAGGTGTAAGCCGTCAAACGAATACGGTAGACGGGGTAACCCAAGGTCGTCATGCGGCTTTCGTTTTCACGCGTGCCCATCAAGGCCTGTCCGAAACGGGCATTGACCAGACGATTGAACAGGAACAGGACCGCCACCAGAATGGCCAGAACCAGGTAGTAAAAGCTCAGGTCATTGCTCAGATCAATACCGGGCAAGGACGAGGGGCTGTACATGTTCAGGCCGTCTTCGCCACCGTACTGGCGCAAGGAGATGAACATATAAAAGATCATCTGGGCAAACGCCAGCGTGATCATGATGAAGTACACACCACGAGTACGCAGCGACACGGCACCAGTCAGGAAAGCCAGCAAGCCGGAGATCACCATGGCGGCAGGCCAGGCGATCAGGCCGCTTTGCACGCCTTCGGTAGCCAGGATGCCCACGGTGTAGGCCCCTGCTCCGAAAAACGCAGCATGGCCCAGAGCCACCATCCCGCCATAACCCAGCACCAGATTCAAGGCGCTGGCCGCCAGGGCATAGATGAAGATACGGCGTACAAACGAAATGTAGAACTCAAGCCCGTACATCGGTGCGATCAATGGGAAAGCCAATAAGGCCACCAGCACCAGGGCCGACAAAATACGCGAAGTAGACATACATTAACCTCGCGCCGGGAACAGGCCCGAAGGACGGAAAACAAGAACAACAGCCATCAGGACATAGATCGAAATGGCAGCAATCGTAGGACCGACGCTGGAAGCCACATCTGCCGGGAAGACATTACGCAGCAACATGGGCAGGAATGCACGACCAGCGGTATCGACCATACCCACTAGCAAGGCACCTACAAACGCGCCACGAATCGAACCAATCCCGCCAATCACGATACAGACCAGAACCAGGATCAGAATGTCCTCGCCCATACCGATCTGAACCGCGGTAATCGGACCCAACAAGGCACCGGCCAGCGCAGCCAGAGCGGCTCCCAGGGTGAACACACCCAGGAACAGAATTGGCACGCGTACCCCCATCAGGGTCGCCATTTGTCGGTTGGAGGCACCCGCACGCACCAGCACCCCGGCCCGTGTTTTCGTCACGAAGGCATACAGGGCCAGCGCCATCACCAGACCGACCGCAATAATCATCAGACGGAAGGCGGGATAGAGGAAATCAGGCAAGAGTTCTACCGGCCCGGACAACAAGGCAGGCATATTCAACATTACGGGAGTTGGGCCCCAGATCATTTTGACCAGATCATTGGCGATCAAAATAACGGCATAGGTTCCCAGTACCTGAGCCAGGTGATCACGAGTGACCAGCTTGCGCAGAATGAGAATTTCCAGGGCAATACCGACCAGGGCTGTCACTGCCACCGCCACCACAATGGCGGCGGTAAAAGACCCTGTACGCTGCATGGTTTCCGCGGCCACATAGGCTCCCGCCATATAGAGGGAGCCGTGGGCCAGGTTCATGATATCCATAATGCCGAAGACCAGAGTCAGGCCCGCGGCAATCAGAAACAACATCAAACCAAACTGCAAACCATTCAGCAATTGCTCGCTAATCAGAATGAGCGACATGCTTTTACCACCTGTGAATCTTAATTAAGTTTGCATTCTTTGGCGTAGACGTCCTGGTAGGAGTCAAACACCTTGCTGACCATGCGGTTCACAAGACGTCCGTCCTGATCCTTGACCACTTCACGCAGGTAATAAGCCTGCACGGGGAAGTTGTTGTTGCCGTAGGTAAATGGGCCACGAACCGAGTTGTAATCGGCGGCCTTCAATGCCTTGAGCACAGCTTCGCGGTCGGACACTTTGCCATCAACCTGTTTGACGGCGGCGTCGATAGCCAGAATCACGTCATAAGCCTGAGCGGCGTACACCGAAGGGTAGCGGCCATCGTAGGCTTTGCGGAACTCTTCCACAAAAGTCTTGTTGGCAGGAATATCCAGGTCAGGCGACCACTGGGCGGTGTTCAGCATGCCCAGGATAGGTTCGCCCACGGCGGGGATGATGTCCTCGTCACCCGAGAAGGCGGGGCCCAGCAAGACCACATCTTTGTTCAGGCCAGCAGCCACGAACTGTTTGATGAAGTTGATGCCCATGGCACCGGGCAGGAAGAAGAACACGGCCTGCGGCTTGGCAGCACGGATCTGTGCCAGTTCAGCCGAGTAGTCGATCTGGCCCAGCTTGGTGTAGAGCTCGTCGTTAACGGGCTTGCCGTAACCGCGCTTGAAGCCGTTCAGGTGATCCTTGCCGGCTGGATAGTCAGGGGCAATGATGAACATTTTTTCGTAGTTGCGATCCGCAGCCACTTTACCGGCGGCTTCGTCAAAGGCATCGTTCTGGTAGGACACGCCAAAGAAGTACGGATTACAACCGGCACCGGCCAACTGGCTGGGACCTGGGTTGCTGGTCAGGTAAGGCACCTTGGCCGAGAACAGGGCAGGAGCCACTGCCAGGGCTACGTTGGAACCCACTGGGCCTGTAAAGAAGTCGATCTTGTCGCGCTGCACGAAGCGATTGACCAATTGGCGGGCCTGGTCGGGGTTACCGGCCATATCCTGCGCAATGAACTCGGCCGGGAAACCACCCAGCTTGCCGTCCAGTTGTTTGATGGCCAGATTAAAGCCATCACGAACCTCACCACCAACGGCAGCAAACGGACCGGAGGTGTCCATTGCCATCCCCACTTTGATGGTATCGGCGTGAGCCAGAGAACCGCCAAAAGCCGCAGCCAGAGCTACGGTCAATGCAATACGTTTCATGTTATCTCCTTGCGCCACCGCGCTTATAGGCTGTCTTTAAATAAGATGCACAGCAGATCGAACTACAAATTCAACTATGCCAACCATTCATTTATAAATAGTTTAGTTATGAAACAATTTTGCTGGCAAGCTGTGGTTTTTACCTACACCCCTTAAATGCCCTGGTAATTCGACAGGAAACGGGCACCTGTGCCAATCCCATAGACGGATAAGCACTATAACGACTGTAGGGATAGCCGTTTATGCAGGTTTTCCTTGATTTTGTTAACAATGCCGCAGCGGGCGCGCTGCTAAACTGGGGATTCGCCTCATTACTGGAGATCCCATGCGTATTTCCCACTCTCTGTGCCGCCTTGTCCTTGGCAGCGCCCTGCTCGTTCCCTTCCTGAGCAATGCACAGTCCTCGGAATCCGTTTATCTGGCCGACCTGGCCAAGTCCAACAAGCAAGTGGCCCAGCAATATCAAAGCCTGATGCAGGACGTTGCCAAACACGCCAGCTGGGTTAAAGACTTTGGTACAGCCTCGCCAGGCGAAACAGTTTCTCTGGATGGCCGCGACTATCAGTTGTTCCAGGGCTGCAAGCCTCATGACTGCACCAGTTCCAGCTACGTTGTCCTGCTGGACACACAAAAGCAGACCATCTCCTACGGTGCCTTTGTCGAAAACAAGGAATCAGGCCCAGGTTTGGCCAGCAGCCAGATCCAATGGCTGGGCAATCCCGAGTTTGATCAGATCCGTTTGATGTCGCCAGCCCTGTTTTAAAGAAAACAGCGCTTGACCTTGCCCCCGTGGCAAGCCTTAAGCTGACTCCATTGTTTTTATCAAAGGAGTCAGCTATGTCCACCTTCTCCGTACCCGACATGACCTGCGGCCACTGCGTGCGCAGCATCACCGAAGCCATTCAGGCTGTCGCCCCTCAAGCCACTGTCAGCACGGATCTGGAAAAACACCAGGTTACCGTTCAAGGTCTGGATGGCGCGCAAGCCCTGAAAGTGATTGAAGAAGCGGGTTACACCCCCAGCGCCCTGTAAGCACGACGCGCCTGCCAAGGCGTCAGTCAGACAGAGCAAATAAAAAGGCCGGTATCAACCGGCCTTTTTCTATCGATGCCCTGATGCCCTTACCTGCAGTGGCCGGCCGGTCCCGATACCGTTCCAGCCCAGCCTGTCGATATTGACCGCAAGAATCGGAGTGCTTGCGATGAAAGACCAGCGTATTCTGGCTTCGTAATTAATGTTGTCAGGACTTTTGCCTCATGGCTGCGAACCGTGCTTACAAAACCGACGATCAACGCTGGGCAGCCGTGCAAGCGCGCGATCCCGCTGCCGACGGCCTGTTCGTCTATGCGGTACGTACCACCGGCGTGTACTGCCAACCCAGTTCGACAACACGGCGTCCCAAGCGCGAGAACGTCGAGTTTTTCAATTCGCCCCAGGACGCTGAAGCAGCGGGCTACCGCTATAGCCGTCGCGCCCATGGCGATCAGACCAGTGCCGCAGCCGAACGGGCTGCAATCGTGGCGCGCGCCTGCCGACTGATCGAGACCTCGGAGACGCAACCATCGCTGGACAAGCTGGCCGCCGAGGTGGGCAAGAGCCCCTTTCATTTCCACCGACTTTTCAAGGCTGAAA
Organism: Alcaligenes faecalis; assembly: GCF_009497775.1. Taxonomy (NCBI): domain Bacteria; kingdom Pseudomonadati; phylum Pseudomonadota; class Betaproteobacteria; order Burkholderiales; family Alcaligenaceae; genus Alcaligenes; species Alcaligenes faecalis. Next base: position 694,472 of record NZ_CP031012.1, on the reverse strand, counting down.
CCGGCCTGACGCCCAAGGCATACAGCTCGGCCTACCGGGCTCGCAGACTGCGCGAGGAACTGAGCAGCAGGCCCGATACCTCCATCACGAATGCGATCTACGACAGTGGATTCAACTCCAACAGCCGGTTTTACGAAGCCTCTGAACAGTTGTTGGGTATGCGTGCACGCGACTACCGGGCCGGTGGTGCGGGTGCAATTATCCGTTTCGCAGTGGGCCAGTGTTCGCTGGGAGCGATTCTGGTCGCCCAGAGCCAACGTGGCATCTGCGCCATCTTGCTGGGCGAGGACCCCGATCAACTGCTTCGCGACCTGCAGGACCAGTTTCCAAAAGCCGAAATCATCGGCTGCGACGGTGATTTCGAGCAGTTGATCGCCCAAGTCGTAGGCTTTATCGAAAGCCCTTCAATTGGCTTGCACCTGCCGCTGGATGTGCAAGGAACAGCCTTCCAGGAACGTGTCTGGCGTGCGCTCTGCGAGATCCCGCCAGGCACCACCGTCAGCTACACCGAAATTGCTGAACGCATAGGCTCACCCAAGGCAGTGCGCGCCGTGGCCCAGGCCTGCGCCAACAACCACATTGCCGTGGCCATCCCATGCCACCGCGTCGTACGACGCGATGGCGATCTGGCCGGTTACCGCTGGGGTATAGACCGAAAACGTGAACTGCTACGCCGTGAAGAGCAAGACTGATAATCGGCTGGCTGCCCAATCTTCAAGAACAGGTTTGAGGGCAAGAAACGGAGTTCCCAGTCAGGCAAGAACAACTACGCTGTGAGTTCTCAAAGAAAAACGCAGGAGATTTCACTCATGGCTTTACTTGATGGAAAGGTTGCCCTTATTACTGGCGCATCCTCCGGTATCGGACGCGCCATAGCATTGATGTTTGCCGAGCACGGGGCCGCCATTGTCCTGACGGCAAGGCGCAGCGCCCTGCTTGAGGAGGTCGCCAAGGAGATCCGACAACGTGGCGGCCGTGCTGAGTGTGTGGCGGGAGACGTTACGCAAGCTGAGACCCACGAGCAAGTGATAAAGCTCGCGACGGAAAAATTCGGAGGGCTGGATATTGCGATCAATAACGCCGGTATTGTCGGTGCCCTCAAGCCACTGGCCGAGATGAGGCCAGAAGAATGGCAAGCAACACTGGATACCAATCTTGGGGCGGCCTTTCTGGGTGCCCGCAGCCAGATTCCAGCCATGCTCAAACGCGGTGGCGGTTCGATTGTTTTCACGTCGAGCTTTGTAGGCACCAGTGTCGGCCTGCCCGGCATGAGTGCTTATGGTGCTTCTAAAGCGGCACTCATGGGATTGGTCAAAGGCATCACGGCAGACTATGCCGCTAAAGGGATACGGGCCAACGCCCTTTTACCTGGTGGAACCGATACAGACATCGCAGGGGACCAGAGCACCAAAGACTGGGCGGCAGGGCTGCATGCCATGAAGCGAATCGCCAAACCGGGAGAAATTGCATCCGCTGCACTTTTTCTTGCCAGCCCCATGTCCAGTTTTGTGACCGGATCCGCCCTGTTCGCGGATGGAGGCAATGCGGCCGTGAAATAAACATGCGGTGCTTCCTGACAGCAGATGAAGCACCGCACTAATGGCGGGCAAATACTGAGGCTTATTAGCCCAATTGCCCTAACACCGGAAAAGTCTTGAGCACCCAGATAGCAAACCGCGCCAACTCGCCGGTCGCCATGGCCCAGCCCATCACAATCAGCACCAACCCAGCGCCCCAGCGCATATAGCGCCCGACCTTTCTGATCTGCGCCATGCGTTGCAAAAAGGGCGTCACAAAGCAGGCAGCCAGAATAAAAGGCACGCCCAGGCCCAAGGCATAGACGGATAACAAAATACTGGCTTTACCCGCGCTGGCGGTACTGGCCCCCATCATCAAAATGCCCGCCAGAATCGGGCCGATACAGGGAGTCCAACCAAAGCCGAACGCCAGCCCCATTACCGTTGCGCCACCAGGGCCAGCTGCTTTACCAGACTCAAAGCGGTAATAACGTTGCAGGCTCATGGGCATGCGCAGCACCCCCATCACGCTCAGACCAGCCAAGGCCACCATGATCCCGGCGGCGATATTGAGCTGATAGCGATAAGACAGCAGCATTTGCCCCAGATAGGACAAGCTGGCTCCCAGAGCAATGAAAACCAGCGAAAAGCCCGCTACAAAACAAATGCTGCGCCCCAGCAAATGGCTGCGTTTGACCTCCGTATAAGCCTGCCCGTCCCCCGCCAGATAAGACAAATAGCCGGGGACCAGCGGCAAGACACAAGGGGACAGAAACGAGGCCATCCCCGCCAGGAATGCCGTCATCAAGGCGATCAGGCCCAAATCCAAAGACACAATTTCCATATCAAGGGGCCGTGGCAGGTTCCGCTGCAGGGTTGGCCGGCAGTCGCATACGTTCACGCGCCAGTTGCAAGCCCTGATTCACGACCTTGGCGGTTTCCGAATCGGGCGGGAACTGCGCCAGCAAACGCTGCCAGTAGTCGATCGCAGCCGGATACTCCTCTTTATGCAAGGCGGCGGCACCAGCCAGCATCAGGCCCAAAGGCTCTTCAGGATACAGTTCCAGCGAGCGTTTGACCAAACGCCCCGGCAAGCCGTCCAGGGTGTCGACACCGGCCAGGAGCATGGATTCCGCATATTCGGCCAATGCCGTCGGGTCTCCGTCCACCACGGCCATGGCCTTGGCATACGCCTGTGTCGCTTCCTGATGGCGGCCGTAATAGCGATGCGAACGGGCCATCATCAACCAGGCGCCTGGATCATCCGGGTTTTCTTTCAGACGCTGCTCCAGACGGGCCACCATGGCCTCAATATCCACCGGCTGTGCGTTGGCCTGCTGTTGCACGGCAGCAGGGTCCAGCATGGCCGGATTCCCCAGATAAAAGTACAAGGCGATGGCCGCAACCGGAATGCTGAACATCAAGGTCCAGGCCAGCTTGGGCGCACCTGTTTGCTGCACAGACTCTGTTTTCAGCCCTTCATTTTCTTCCAGCACGCGCTGGCGTAAATCCATCTGCGCTTGTTCGAAGTCCTGGGCAGACAAGACACCGGCCTGTTTGTCCCGTTCGATTTCCTTGAGCTGCTCACGCAGAATCGCCAGGTTGGCCTGCTTGTGTTCAACCACACGCTGCACGGCGGGCTTGCGCTTGACGCTCAACATCAAATACGCCGCACACAGCAGCACCAACAGCGCAGCCACAATATAAAAAACAATAGTCACGATTGTTCATCCCGAGAAGAGCCCTGCAAGAGAGCATCGGCTTGACGACGTTGTTCCTCGGTCAAGGCCGTTTCATCACCCGCACGGCGTCGACGACGCAGGGTAAAGGCATAGATCAGAAAACCCGTCAGCAATAACAGAGCTGGCCCGAACCAGAGCAGCAAGGTGGTGGATTTAAACGGCGGGCGATACAAAATGAAGTCGCCATAACGATCCACCATATAAGTGCGAATCTGATCGGGACTGCGCCCCTGCCCCAGCTGCTCCATGATCTGCTGACGCAAGTCCACGGCCAGTTCGGCACGCGACGCCGCAATGGATTCGTTCTGACACACCAGACAACGCAGCTCGGCCGCAATTTCCAGCATTACCGATTCCTGGGCACCCTGTGCCCCCGACTGGGCCTGAGCCGCTGGCATCAGGAACCACAGACTGGCCATCCAGGCCACCATCCATTGGCTCATCCTCATGGCTGCTGCTCCAAACGACGGATCAAGGGCAACAAAGTTTCCTCCATGGATTCACGCGACACAGGACCTATGTGCTTGAAGCGCACCATGCCCTGCTTGTCGATCACAAAGGTTTCCGGCACGCCGTACACGCCGAAATCAATGCCCACACGGCCATCCCTGTCCATGACGGAGACTTCGTAAGAGTTGCCATTGCGCAGCAACCACTCGCGGCTTTCCTCGGGGACGTCCTTGTAGTTCAGACCCACAATCGGCACCTTGTGCTTGGTGGATAGCTCTTTGATGAAAGCGTGTTCAGTCAGGCACGGGTAGCACCACGAAGCCCAGACATTCAGCAGCCAGACACGCCCCTTCATTTGCTCCCCCGAAAAACTGGCTTCGGGATTATGCAACTGGGGCAGGCTGAACGCCGGAGCCGGTTTGTCGACCAAGGGTGAAGGCACTTCGCTGGGCTTCAAGGTCAAACCCACACCCAGAAACACCAGCAGCAGCACAAAGCCGATCAAAGGGACAGTGAAACGGTTCATGCCTGCACCTGCGTATTCATAGCTTTGCTTTGCACGGCAGCGCGAGTTTGCTTGGCGCGATAACGTCGATCACTGATTGCCAGAGCACCGCCCAAGGCCATCAACAAACAACCCAGCCAGATGAAGTCCACCAAGGGCTTGTAGTACAGGCGAACACTCCAACCGCCCTGGTCAAAGTTATCGCCCAGCGCCACGTAAATATGGCGCAAACCATTGGCGTTGATGGCCGATTCCGTCATGGGCAAGGCCGAGGACAGATAGGTACGCTTTTCCGGGTACAAAGTGGACACCACCTTGCCGTCCTGCAACAGCTCCACCATGCCGCGTTCGGCCGAATAGTTCGGGCCGGGCACAATGCGCACGCCCTGGAAGCGCGCGTCATACGCGCCCACCTGGGCCGTCTGGCCGGGCTGCAACAAGACATCGGTTTCCGTCTCGTAGTGGCTGACCATGGTCACCCCCAGCACAAAGACGGCCACACCGATATGGGCCAGATGCTGGCCCAGCCAACTACGCGGTTGCGAGAACACGCCGGAGCGAGTGGCACGCACACGCTTGACCACATCAAACAAGCTGCCCAGCACAATCCACATGGCCAGACCCGCACCCAAGGCGGCGGTGCCCTGCCACTGGCCGTACAACAAGGGAATGGCTGCTCCCAGCACGACGCTGAACACAATCACCAGGGCCAGTTGGCGCACCATATCCATCATGCTGGCACGCTTCCAATTCGCCATGACACCAAACACAATCAGAACCAGAGCCGGGATCATCAAAGGCACAAACACCTTGTTGAAATAAGGTGGCCCCACGGAGATTTTGCCCAGGCCCAGCGTGTCCATAATCAAGGGATACAAAGTCCCCAACAACACCGTACCCGTCACCACAACCAGCAAGACGTTGTTGACCAACAGCAAGGATTCACGCGACACCACGGCAAACTGTCCACCTGCTCCGACACGCGGTGCGCGCCAGGCAAACAGAATCAGCGAGCTGCCAACAATGACGGCAAACAGACTCAGAATGAACACACCACGGGCCGGATCCGTAGCAAATGCGTGTACTGAAGTGAGCACGCCGGAACGCACCAGGAAAGCACCCAGAATGGACAGAGAGAAGGTGCTGATTGCCAGCAACACGGTCCAATTCTTGAAGCTGCCACGTTTTTCCGTAACTGCCAAAGAGTGAATCAAGGCCGTGCCCGCCAACCACGGCACAAAGGAGGAGTTCTCCACCGGGTCCCAGAACCACCAGCCGCCCCAACCCAGCTCGTAATAGGCCCACCAGCTACCGACGGCAATACCCAGGGTCAGAAACAACCAGGCCGAAGTTGTCCAGGGACGCGACCAACGCGCCCAACTGGCATCCAGACGGCCTGCCAGCAAAGCAGCAATCGCAAAGGCAAAGGCCACCGAGAAGCCCACATAGCCCATGTACAGCAAGGGTGGGTGAACAATCAGGCCAATATCCTGCAAGAGCGTGTTCAGATCCAGACCTTCGGCCGGAACCGGGAACATGCGTTCAAAGGGGTTGGAGCTGATCAACACAAACAGCAGGAAACCAGCAGTGATCAGGCCCAAGACACCCAACACACGGGCCAACATGGCTTCGGGCAAGGAGCGCGAATAAATGCTGACAGCGAAGGCCCAACCCGTTTGCATGAACATCCACAGCAGCAGCGAGCCTTCATGCCCGCCCCACACTGCGGCAATGCGATAGAACAAAGGCAGTTTGGTGCTGGAGTTCTGCGCCACATAGGCCACAGAGAAATCAAAGCTGACAAAGGACCAGGCCAGACACAGCAAGCTGAAGGCCACCAAACCGAATTGCCAGCGTGCTGCCGGACGTGCGAACGCCATCCAGGCCAGATTGCCGCGCCAGGCGCCATACAAGGACACAATGCCTTGAGCCAGCGCCAGCACAAAAGTCAGAATCAGGGCAAAGTGCCCAAGCTCCGGGATCATGGCTTGGCTCCTTGTTTCGCGCGCTCGGCCTGCTCCATGGCATGCATGGCCTCGGGTGGCATGTAGTTTTCATCGTGCTTGGCCAGCACTTCTTCCGCCACAAACTGGCCCTGCTCGTTCAAGCGACCTTGGGCGACTACGCCTTTCCCCTCTTGGAACAGGTCCGGCAGAATCCCCGTATAGCTGACGGGCACCTGGGCCGCGCCATCTGTCACCACAAAGTTCACAGCCATGCCTTGGGCTCCACCACGGCGGATGCTGTCCATCTGCACAATGCCGCCCACCCGGAAGGTCCGGTTTTCAGGGCTTTGCCCCTGGCTGACTTCGGTAGGGGTAAAGAAGAACACCAGGCTGCTTTGAAAGGCATTCAGGATCAGGGCGGTTGCTGCACCCAGCACCACCAAAGCGCCCAGAATCAGGGCCAGACGATTCTGTCGCTTAGTCATGACGACTATCCCCCAGGGCGCGCTCGTCACGTACCCGCTGCCAGGCCCGTGCCCGCCCTGCCCGGACGCTGAGCACTTCGCCCAGCATCAACACGGTACAGGCCAGCACCGAGCCCCACACATACACGGCATAGCCGCCCATAGCGAAAAAATCGCCCACACTCGACCAATGCATCATCAGCCCTCCGTCAAGTTGCGAACCCAGGCGGTATGCGCCTCACGTTCAAGAATCAAATTGCGCACCCGGTACAGTGCGATGGCAATGCTGTAGCACCACATGGCCAGACTCATCAGCAACATGCCCGTCAGCATGACGGTGGCCATGGACGGCGAGCTGGTCAGCGATACCGAAGCCCCCTGATGCAAGGTGTTCCACCATTGCACCGAGAAATAGATAACGGGCACATTCACCACCCCGACCAAGGCCAGGATGGAAGCGGCTTTATCCGCACGGCGCGGGTCGTCGATGGCACCGCGCAAACCCATGAAACCCATGTACAAGAACAGCAGCAACAATTCGGAAGTCAGACGGGCATCCCAGACCCACCACGCCCCCCACATGGGCTTGCCCCACAAGGCTCCGGTGACCAGCGACAGCACCGTACAGATCGCGCCAGTAGGAGCCAGGGCAGCGGCCATCATGGCAGCCGTGCGGCTGTTGAACACCAGGCTGAGCAAGGACCAGAAGCCCATCGCCAGATAGATCAGCATGGACATCCAGGACACGGGAACGTGCAGGAAAATGATGCGGTAGCCTTCGCCTTGCTGGGCATCAGTGGGGGCCAGAAAAAAGCCTACATAAGCACCCACCAGAAACAGCAGAAATGCCAGGATGGCGGCCCAAGGCACGATGCGTCCGGCCAGGACATAAAAGTTTTGAGGGGCGGCGTAGCGATACAAAAAGTTCATGGAATTTACTCAAGAGCAAGGCGCAACGCCGCTGCCGTAGCAGGTGGCGCGAAGAACAAAGCCAACAGTAAAAAAGCGGCCAGAACGGACAGATGCGCTTGCGCCCCCAATCCGGCCTGAACCGCTTGCACCGCCCCCGCCCCGAAGACCAGCACGGGAACGTAAAAGGGCAAAATCAATAAAGCCAGCAAGACCCCGGCTGAGCGCAGACCCAGCACCAACGCCGCGCCAATCGCACCCAGCAAGGTCAGAACGGGCAGGCCCAGCGCCAGAGACACCATCAGCACGCCCAGACTGGACGTAGGCAAACTGAATTGCAGCCCCAGAATCGGCGCCAGCAAAAGCAAAGGCACACCCGTCAAAAAGGTATGCGCCAGCACCTTGCCCAAAACCCAAAGGCTCAGCGGCAAGTGGGAAAACAGCACCTGCTCCAGCGCGCCGTCCTGCTCGTCCTGTTCAAACAGGCGACTTAGCGACAGCATGGTGGCCAGCAAGGCCGACACCCACAGCACGCCGGGGGCCATCTTGGACAGCAAAGCCGCATCCGCCCCCACGCCCAAGGGGAACAGGCTGCACACCACCAGGAAGAAAACCAGAGGAATCAGAACATCGCCGGGACGACGCATCGCCAGGCGCCACTCGCGCTTCATCAAGGCTAAAAAGAGGCTCAACATGCCTGCCCCAGATCCAGATGCTGCACCTCCAAATCCCAGGGCAAGGTCTGGTGGCTGGTCAGAATGACAGCGCCCTGCTTGTGCAGATGCTGCGCAATCAGCTCGCCCAGAAACTTCTGACCAGCGTTATCCAGCGCAGTCAGTTGCTCGTCCAGAATCCACAAGGGTCGGTTGCTCAGGGACAGGCGCACCAGAAACACGCGGCGGCGTTGTCCAGCCGACAACTGCCGTACAGGCACGCGACGGTAAGCCAGCAAACCGCCTGCCAGCAGCGCCTGATCACAGGCCTCCCGTTCCAGCGGCACACGATCCTGCATGAGCAGGCCGTCCAGATTCTCTTGCACCGACAAGCTGCCATTAAGCCCCGGCGCATGCCCGCCATACACCAGTTGTCGGCGGTAATCGCTATCGTTGCTTTGCACGGGGCGGTCGCGCCAGATCAACTGACCGTCATCGGCCTGGGCGATATTGGCCAGGATACGCAGCAAGCTGGTTTTGCCGCTGCCATTGGGCCCACTGACCAAACAGCATTGGCCAGCTTCAAGCCTTAGGCTCAGCTCGGAGAACACACGACGCTGGCCCCGTCTACAGGTCAGCGAAACAGCTTGAAGCACAGCAACCCCTTGTCAAGAAAGCAAACAGAGCGAAGCCGCCCATGAAAAAAGGCGGCTTGCTTAGCTCGCTAAGTAAAGACGAGCCCTCTTCAAGACAGGGGATGTTTTACTTAGTTCCACAATACCCACGAGAAACCCAAGCTTATTGATCTAGGCCAATCCGGGTTCGAGGCTGCATTCTTGATAAGATGCTGCCTTAGTACTTTCTTTGAGCAACAGACCATGAGCACCCCCATCACCCTGACTCCCCAGCTCCTTAGCCCCGAGGCTTTTGCCCCTTATGGCTGGATGTTGGGTAAAGGTTTGGCCACTGCGCCTGCGACGGCAGCCTTCAGCAATGCCGCCACCGACTTCTGGCATGAACATGCGTTTGACACAGGTCCAAGCGGTCAGACCGAAGTGTTGTGGGTGAATTACCGGATTCAGGATCCCAACATCACGACGTTGGAAAACCATCTGCTGACGCAACAGGCACTGATCCCGCTGACTGGTGAAGTGATCCATATCGTGGCCGACAGCAAAGCCGAAGGTGGCCCGGATCTGTCCACACTGAAAGCTTTTCGTATTCCTCAAGGCCAAGGCGTGTGCATGCGTCCCGGTTGCTGGCACAGCAGCCGTGTTGCCGGGGGTGAAGTGGCCTGTTTGATGTTGACGCGCATCTCTACCACGGTAGATCTGGTCGCCCATTTGAACGAGAGCAAACCCGCCGTGGAAAGCGAGTTGCGTCCTCTGGAACAAAGTGTGGTGGTGGCGCTGTAAAGTGCCCACAGCAAAGCGTGACTATCGCTCTGCCGGACACCCGTATTAAAACGTCGATGCCGCGCCGTATTTCAGCGCCAGCTCAATAAAGGCGCGCATCGCCGCAGATTGATAAGCGCCCTTGCGCTGCATCAAAATGGCCCGCCGTTGCGGCGGGGCCGGGTCCAGACTGACAGCCACCAGATACTCGCTATTGCCGGCAATCGCAGCAGGCAATAAGGTCGCCAAACCCGTGCGCCGCACCACCTCGATCACCGCATTAAGCGAGTTCGATTCCATCGACACCTTCAAGTCCAGATCATGCTGACGGCAATGGCGTTCGATCTGTCCGCGCGTGGCAAACTCGGGGGTCAGCAAGACCAGAGATTCACGCATCAGCGTGTCCCTATCAATGCTACGGCGCTCGGCCAAAGGGTGCGTGCGGCTCATCACCAAAGCCAGCGTCTCCACCAACAAAGGCTGAAACTCCACGGCGGCCGAAGTAGGTTTTTCAAACGCGATACCAATATCCAGCTCGTCCTCAACCAGCTGTGTTTCCACACGCTCCTGCAACATCTCCTGCACAACCAGTCGCACATTGGGATAGCGTCGGTAGAAAGCTTCCACCAAAGGGCCAATCAGGTAAGACGTAAAGGTAGGCGCCACCGCCACCCGCAAGGAGCCTCGACTCAGATCGCTGACGTCATGCAAGGCCCGCCGCCCTTCTTCCAGATCCTGCAAGGCTTGGCGCGCATAACGCAGATAGACCTCGCCTGCATCCGTCAAACGCACCAGACGCCCGGTGCGATCAAACAGTTGTGCGCCCAGATGTTCTTCCAGCTGGCGCACCTGCTGGGACAAGGCCGGTTGAGACACGTGCAAGGCACGTGCCGCGCGGGTAAAGCTTTGATACTGGGCAACCGCCAGAAAGTAATTAAGATGGCGCAAAAGCATAAGGGGCCTTTCTATAAGTAAACCCAATGAAAAGCATCAGAATTCGGTATTTTACCTTATGACCCTGAAGAGTTAATCTTCTATCCAAGCCGAACTACAAGGACAAGGATGAAAGACATTATCGACGGTTTCCTGAAATTCCAACGGGAAGCCTATCCCAAGCGCGCCAAGCTCTTCAAAAATCTGGCCACACAACAAAACCCCCGCGCTTTGTTTATCTCTTGCTCCGATAGCCGTCTGGTCCCAGAGCTGGTGACACAACGTGAACCCGGCGATCTGTTCGTGATTCGTAATGCTGGCAATATTGTTCCCTCCTACGGTCCGGAACCCGGTGGTGTGACCGCCTCCGTGGAATACGCCGTATCCGCCCTGCGCGTGTCCGATGTCGTCATCTGTGGTCACTCCGACTGTGGCGCCATGACCGCCATCGCCACCTGTCAGTGCCTGGATCACATGCCTGCCGTGGATCACTGGCTGCGCTACGCCGACTCGGCCCGCCTGGTGAACGAAGCCCGCACCCACGCCAATGAACAGGAACGCATTTCTTCCATGGTGCGTGAAAACGTGGTGGCCCAGTTGGCCAACATCCAGACTCACCCTTCCGTGCGTCTGGCCATGTCCGAAGGCCGCCTGACCCTGCATGGCTGGGTCTACGACATTGAGTCGGGCACCATCGACGCTTATGACGGTGGCAGCATGAAGTTTGTGCCCTTGGCAGACAACCCGAATGTGTGTGTCGCCCCCTTGGTACGCGGCTAAGCCCTCCCAGGTTTGAATAGAAAACGCCATGCTTTTGCATGGCGTTTTTTTTATGGCTGTCCGCCAGCGTTTATCCCAGCTGCAAAAACCTGTGCCTGCCTGTGTCAGGAATAAACGCCTCCTCACTATGATGGTCCTGATCCGATGATCGTTTCATCCTTCTACTCCATCCGGGTCGCGCGTTCACCTTGAACATCACGACATAAAAAACACAGCGCTGTTCAGACCCTGCGGCTCGGGGAATCTTTTTTTAATGGCTGACCAATGAAAAAAACTTGCCTTGCCTTGGCCTTGATGGCCTTGCATGCCGGGACACAGGCCCAAGCCTTCTCCAACACCTACTTTATCGGTGACAGCCTGACTGACAGTGGTCAGTTCGGCTCGCGCTTTACCACCAATCCTGGCCAGGTCTGGTCCCAAGTACTGGCTCAAAAACTGGGCACCGACGCGGCCCCTAGCAGCCAGGGCGGCAGCAACTATGCTGTCGGTGGTGCCCGCGTGGCTGTCGATGAACTGCTGGACCCCAGCAGCCCTCCCGGCCCTACCAACCCGCCTTTGCCCGCCATGACGACACAGACCGCTCAACTGTTGGCCATGCACAATGGGCGCCTGGACGGGCAGGCCCTATACACCGTCTGGGGTGGCGCAAATGACTTGTTTGCCGCCGTACAAGATCCGTTCAATATGTCCCAGATCGTGGCGGACTCCGTCGGTAATCAAGCCGCCTTGATCAACACGCTATCGCAAGCAGGCGCGCGCTACATTCTGGTCCCCAATATCCCTGATCTGGGCATGACGCCGGAATTCTCCGGCTCACCGATCAGCGCAGGTATCGCCACCCTGCTCAGTGACAGCTACAACCAGGCGTTCACCCAGCAGCTAAGTTCCAGCTCCGCCAATATCATTCCCTTGAATGTCTCGGCGCTTTTGCACGAAGTGGCTGCGGACCCGCAAGCCTACGGTTTCAGCAACGTCAATACAGCGGCTTGTGGCAGTGTGTCCTCTCGCCTGTGTACACCCGCCGATCTGGTGGCTCCGGGAGCCGATCAAAACTATATGTTTGCTGATGGCGTGCATCCCACATCAGGCGGCCATGCTGTTATTGCCGACTATGCCCACGCTGTTGTCAGCGCCCCCAGTCAGGTAGCCATGCTGGCCTCCGCGGCCAATACCGCCGGGCAGATGCAAATGCAGCACATTGATCGTCGTCTGCAAACCATCAGCTCCTCACAGGACAAGGATCTGGCAGTCTGGTTCCAGGGAGAGGCCATCACGCGCAATAGCAGCAGCGCGAACTCGCGTCTGGATGGCACGCAAGCCGCCTGGAAGCTGGGTTTGGATAAGCGTCTGGATGATTGGACGGTCGGTGCCTACCTGTCTTACGAAAATCTGGATAGTGATACGGACGAAGAAGGCACTTACAGCCAGAAGCGTCAGTCAGCAGGTTTGTATGGCCGCTGGCAGGCCGAGAATCTGTGGGTGAACGCCCAGATTTTCTACAGCGATCTGGATAACAAAACCCGCCGTCATATTCGTCTGGGTGCCGCCACGCGCGAGCACCAGGCCAAAGCAGGTGGCAGCCAGTATGGCGGCAAGATCAGCACGGGTTACGACTGGCAAGCCGGTGCAGTCACCCATGGCCCACTGTTAAGCCTGAGCATGCAGAAATCCAAGATCAAAGCCCTGTCGGAAGATGGCCAGGGCCTGTCTACCTCCATGGGTTTTGATGCTCAGGACCAGACCTCGGTACAAAGCAGCCTCGGTTACCAGATCAACGTCGCGGTCAGCAACAAGTGGTCCGTGTATGCCTCCGCAGAGTGGTTGCACGAGTTCAAGAAACCGGCGGAGCTGCTGGGCGCGCGCTTGCAGGATGGCGTCTACAACAAGCACCACTTCTACCTGCCTACAGACCAAGAGCGCGTGCGTGATACAGGCCTGCTGGAACTGGGCACCGTAGGTCAGCTCAGCAATAACTGGACGCTGGGAGCGGGTGTCAGTACTCAAGTTGGCAAGGGCACCAGCGCACAAACGGCCTTGTACCTGAATACGGCTTACCGCTTCTAAATCTGTTTGCCTTCAAATCTATTGCGGCATCCGGGCTTGGCCCGGATGCCGCAATATCAAGCTGCTTTGTGTACTTGCGTTCTGATCAAACCAAGGTCGAGTAGGATGGAACGCCAAAGCCCGGGCCCAGACAAAATCGGGCAAGGCTATTCCAGCCATTGGTAACTGACCGGATTATCCGCACACTGCCCGAACCCGCATTCCAGCAAGGTAGACACTAGGTTTCCAGCGATCAGGACGATGAACAAGACTGTGACGGCCTTACCCAAGCCCAGAAAAAAAGACATTTTACGTACGCCAAATTCCCGGTCACCCATGCTGAGCATCACGCTCACCGCAAGCACGATCAAAATGGACGTAATCAAGGTCCACGTATAAAAATGCAAGCCAAATAAAGTAGAACCGTAGCCCACATCGCCAGGGAGAATGTGCAGAAATACTTGTCTAACAGCAATCAAGCCCGTAATAACGCTGCCTGCCAACACCATGCCATAGTGGGTCCCTTTAACACCCAAGCGGATATTGCACAGAAAACCGCAGCCGACAATGATCAGGCCAACGCGCTGAAGCAGGCACAGGGGACACGGCAACTCCGCTTTCACAAACTGATAGTAAAAAGCAATAAGCAGTGCAACACATATGCCCAACAAACCGAGGGTATTAACGAACGAACTGACAGCCAGAGGGCTTTTCGATTGAACGGTACTTGGCATCATTGCCCTTAAAAAGAAAGAGCCAGGGGATCGCTCACGTGGTACTGGAACGAAAGCACAGCGACAAGAACCAATGCCATCCACATGACATAACTTAGTTTGGGTTTACCAGCCACCACACTCAGCACCATACCCAATGCGAGTAGGAATGGAAGAAACATATACATGATCAATTTACCGCCAGTTAGTAGAGCGTTAAACATTCATCACACATTGAAGCACTGATCGGTATGCAGAAAAAACCCGTAAATACGGGTATCCGCAAGCAAAGGACGTCACAGCTTTTCAAAAACCACGAGTAACATATTCAGTCCCAGAAATAGGGCAAAGGCAGCATATATCAGTCCTGATAGAGATGCTAGCGTTTCTCATTGTGTACTCTGCAGCCCCCCTTTGCCCTAGTGCAATAGGGCTTTTATAATACGGCCTTGATTCATTTCCCGTGAGGTATTCGTCCAATGCGCCACTAATGCCGCCGTCCCTTAGACGGCCAGTCTCCACCAGCCCCCACAACGCAGGGGGAGTTCTTGGCATTAATGGAAGCATCACGTATGACGAATCCTTATCTGACGCTGGAAGGCGTGTCCTATACCTTGCCGCAGGGCAAGACTCTGTTTTCCCAACTGAACGAAACCTTCGACTCGCGGCACACGGGCCTGGTCGGACGTAATGGCGTGGGCAAAACCATTCTGGCTCAAATCCTGGCCGGGCAACTCCAGCCCAGCAATGGCCGTTGCCTGCGCTCGGGCAAAGTCCATTATCTGGCGCAGCAAGTGGCGTCTGTCAGCGGCTTGCGCGTCGCTGATCTGGCGGGTGTAGGGCCAACGCTGGACGCACTGGCCCGGATTGAAGCCGGCAGTAGCGCCGTGGAAGACTTCAATCTGATCGAAGACCGTTGGGATATTCGGCAGCAATTGCAGGAAGCGCTGGAGCGCAATGGTTTAGGGCATCTGACTGCCGAGACACCTGCCGAAATATTAAGCGGCGGCCAGGCCATGCGGCTGTCGCTGATCAATGCCTTGCTGTCTCAGGCCGATTTCCTGATTCTGGATGAGCCCAGCAACCACCTGGATCGCGACAACCGGCTTGCCCTGATTGAGCAGTTACGACACTGGCCCCACGGCCTGCTGCTCATCAGCCATGACCGCCAACTGCTGGACACGATGGAGCGCATTGTGGAGCTGTCGTCCCTGGGGCTGCGTAGCTATGGCGGTAATTACAGCCACTACGCCGAGCAAAAAGCCCTGGAACAGCAAAGTGCCATGGACCAATTGGAGCACCGCAAGCTGGAACGTCAGCGCGCGGAAAGCACCATGCAAGAGCAGCGCCAACGACAGGAGCGTAGACAGGCACGCGGGAATCAACAGGGCAAGCAAGCCAATCAAGCAAAAATCCTGCTGGACAGGCAAAAGGGCCGCAGTGAAGCCACCACCGGCAAACTGCGTCAGCAACACGTGACGGCTCAAAAGCAGTTGGCACAACGCGTACAGGAAGCCGCCGAGTTGATCGAGCAGGACAGCACCATCAACCTGCACGCCCTGCCCCTGATGCCGCTGACCCGCCAGCGCGTTGTGGAACTGGATGAGGTAACACTCCCCTATGTTCCGGCCGAGCAACCCCCGGTCACGCTGCTACTCAGCGGCCAGCAACGGGTAGGAGTCATAGGCCCGAACGGCTGTGGGAAATCCACGCTGCTCAAGGTCATTGCAGGCCAATTGGAGCCCCTTGCTGGCCACTGCAAAGTAGTGCCACAGCATGTTTATCTGGATCAGGGCTTGGCCGATCTGGATCCACAGCAAACCGTGCTGGAACAGATACAGGCCGTCAACCGCAAAAGTAGCGAGGGCGACTTGCGCATGCGTCTGGCTCAACTTGGCCTGGACGCCCAAAAAGTCACCGGCCCCAGCGGTGCCTTGAGCGGTGGCGAACGCCTGAAAGCCGCCCTGGCCTGCGTGCTGTACGCGGATCCTCCGCCACAACTGCTGCTTCTGGATGAACCCAGCAACCACCTGGATCTGCCTTCCACCCTGGCTCTGGAAACCATGTTGAGCAGCTACCAGGGCACGCTGATGGTGGTGTCGCATGACGATGCTTTCATGAACAATCTTGGGCTGACGGAACGGCTGGAATTTAGTGAAAAAGGCTGGAGATTGCTACCCTGGTAGCGGCGCAAAACATGAGTGGCGTTCCTCCGCTATCTGGACGGCAAGCACTGATAGCGGTGGGTTCGAGGGCCAAATTCAGGGCGAACTCTTACAAAGCCTGCTTGAGGTTCCCAAGCAACTCCTGTGCCAAGCGCTCAGCTTCCTTGGCCCTTGTATCCCAGCGATCCTCCACCTCACCAACATAAGCCAGACGCGCATACTCCAAAGTCCTGGCCAGCTCCGAAGGCAGCGTGGGAATAGCCCACGCTGCCGCCTGATCTTTAGTCACAAAGTCCCCGTGCACGCCTGTGCGCCACATCCGAGCCAAGGTCAGCAGAACATTACGCTCGTCTCCCCGCAGCCCTTCGTACAAAGGCTCTGCGCCATCCCGCATCGCCTGGCGTATATGCTCAATCGGCGTGTCGGGTACCTCAGCCAGCACATCCCTCCCCCACAACAACTTCGCCTGCTGGCGAGCCTGAGCCAGGAGCAAGGTATATTCCGGATCAGCAGCGGCTTCAGACAAATAGCCTTCCTTGAAAGCATCCCGCAACCATTCGCCGTAGATAAATTCCACCTTGGCGGGATGCATATTGCGTTGAAGATCAGCCAGACGACACACCACCAGCTCGATACAACGCGGACCACCCGGCGTAGCGGGATGGGGGGCAGAGACAGGCAGCAAAGCCGCAATCAGCTCCTGACGCTGTGTGTCTGACAGAGGAGCATCGACCACCGCCAATATATCCAGATCGCTTTGTGGCCTGAGCCCGCCAGCCACAGCCGAACCGTGCAGATAGAGAGCTTGCAAATCAAGGTTCAGGATTTTTTGCACAAGCGCCAAGACAACCGGCAACTGGCCGTTTGGATTTTCAGGATCCCGCATTCAACAAGGTCTCTTCAAAAGCAGTATTAGCGACACAAAACAAGCCTAAGGACTGGCAGGGCTACTTTCCACAATGCAGCCCTGCCAGTCCCGAAGCCCTTAAACTCCTAACGCGTCGCTGGATAGGAAACCGGACGCACCGGCCCTTTATAAAGCCCAAAAGCCAGACCCGCAATAATCGCACTGATGGACAAGGCCTCCACAAAGCTGACCTGCTCGCCCAGTATCAGCATGGAGCTACCCAAGCCGAACACCGGAATCAACAGCGACAAAGGTGCCACCGTGGAAACCGGATACAGCTTGAGCAAGGAATTCCAGCCCCAGTAAGAAAAGTGTGTCGCCAGATAGACCTGAAAAAGAATCGACATGACCGACATCAGGTTGATCGCCTCTGGCAAAGTGGTGAAAGGCTCAGCCCCATGCAACCAGTACGAGACGATGAACAGCGGGATAGGCGGAAACAAACTGGCCCACACCATGAACGAGAAAATCTCCTTCACGCCGGACAGCTTGATGATCACATTCCCGATACTCCAGGATACGGCGCTCAGCACAACCAGCACCAACCCGAAGGTGGCATCCCCACCACCTTGCGACAAGATGATCCCCAACAGCCCCACAAACGCGATCAAGGCTCCCAACAACTGCGTGGCTCGCAAGCGCTCCTTGAACAGCAAGGCACCCCAGCCCATGGTAAAGAAGGCGCTAAGCTGAATCAGCAGCGAGGCCACGCCCGGATGGACACCCACCTGAATGCCATAGTTGATAATCCCCCACATGCCCAGGCCAAAGATAAAGCCATAAATCACGACATAGCGGAACGGAATATTCGGCTTGGGGATAAAGAACACCAGCGGCAAGGCCGCCAAGGTAAAACGTATCCCCGTCAGCAGAAAAGGCTCCATGGATAGCAGCCCCAGCTTGGTAATCGGGAAATTCACTCCCCAAACCAGAGTGACCAAAATGGCAAGAATCAGGTGTTTTTTTTGCATGTCCGACAGCTCCAGACAAGGCCGGGGGTGCGAATCCCCCGGCCTGCTCCACTAGTTGATTGAAAACCGCTTCTGCATCAGGCAAAGCCCCGCGATTTCCATCAACAAGTGATCGGCAGACAAGCGCTGCTCATTGGAAAGCGTGGGGATTTTCTTCAGGAAATTTCTGACCCGACCCGCATCAAAGAAAGGCACGCGATTCAGGAGATCGCTATGCAAGGTGTCGCTGACAAATTGATGTAGTCGGGACTGAGGCGCCAGGCTAGCCGGCGGCGCACGGAAGTACTGTTTTTTGCGCTCGTAGATTTCAGCAGGCAGATAAGGCCGCATTGCTTCACGCAAGGCATACTTCTCGGTCTTGCCGCGCACCTTCATGGGCACAGACAGGCTGCACGCATATTCCACGACTCGGTGATCCAGCAAGGGCGGACGTCCTTCCAGGCTACCTGCCATCTCCATACGGTCACCTAGCGAAGTCAGCACCACATTGGGCAGACTGGATTTGGCCACCATATACAAGGCACGATTCACGGGCGACCAAGCCGCAAAGGAATGCGGTTTGAGGCGGTTGTAGAACTGACCATAGGGATCGCGATACGCGTTCCTATCCATAAAGCCGGTGCTGTACAGACTGGCCAAAGGATCAAAAATCCCAGCCTGTCCGTCCAGCCAGGACACCTTGTGCCCCAACTCTCGGTTCACCCAGGCAGTGCCCACCTCCTGGCTTTCCAGATAACGGCTGGAACCCGCCCCGATCTGCTGCAAAAGCTCGGAGACCACGGCCTGATCCTGCCCCTGGTTGTCGTACAAGACCATGTCCCGGCGGCTGTAGGGATAACCGGCAAAGACCTCGTCAGCACCCTCGCCCGTAATCACGGCACGCATGCCATTGTTTTGCACGAACTTGCACAGCAAGTACTTGCCTACGCTGTGTGCATTGGTGAACGGCACTTCGGCATGCCAGAGCGCATGTTCATAATTGTCTGCAAGGTCGTTGGAGCTGACGCTAAGCACATTCATGTGCGCCTGATTGTGCTGGGCGGCAATCTCGGCAAAGTGACGCTCGTCATAGCCCTCTTCACCTTCAAAGGAAAGGTGGAACGCCTGCAACTGCTGACCTTGCAATTGAGTGCACATGCCCAGCATGGCCGAAGAATCCAGGCCGCCACTCAGACACACCCCGATGGGTACATCCGCATGCAGGCGCAACTTGACGGACTCCTCGATCACCGCGCGCAAACCTTCAATCTGCTCTTGCTCGGAGCGGGCTTCCATGGCTTTGGCAGCGTCCGGGAAACTCCAATCCCAATAGCTCTCGGTCTGGACTCCGCTTTGATCCACAATCAGCCAGGAGCCTGGTCGCACACTGCGGATTTTCTGAAACACCGTGCGATCGCGCAAAATGAAGTAGCGATTCGCATACGAGTCCTCATCCCACTGGGCAGGAACGCCAGCTGCCAGCAAAGCCTTGATCTCGGACCCGAAGTACCAACGGCCATTGTGCTCGGCGTAGTACAAGGGTTTGACACCAATCCGGTCCCGAATCGCAATCAGTTGACGACGTGCACGGTCGTACAAAAGAATCGAGAACTCGCCGCGCAGCTCTTTAAGAGCACGCACACCATGACGCCGGTACAAATGCAGCGCGATTTCACTGTCCGAAGACGTCTTGAAGCGGCAGCCGCTATCTTCCAGCTCTTTGCGAATGCGCTTGTAGTCATAAAACTCGCCATTCACCATCAGGACCAGGTCGCCCTCGTCCGCGACGATAGGCTGAGTGCCATTTCCCAGGCCCACCAAACCCAGCCGTACATAACCAAAACCCACTTGCCCCATGGGATCAAACCAGGTGCTGGAACTATCTGGCCCGCGATGATGGATTTCACGCAAAGCCTGATCAAACATATTTCTGGGCAAGTCCGTAGGGACTGCAGAGAACACCCCGACATAACCACA
Source organism: Alcaligenes faecalis (assembly GCF_009497775.1). Taxonomy (NCBI): domain Bacteria; kingdom Pseudomonadati; phylum Pseudomonadota; class Betaproteobacteria; order Burkholderiales; family Alcaligenaceae; genus Alcaligenes; species Alcaligenes faecalis. The sequence continues at coordinate 674,424 of NZ_CP031012.1, read as the reverse complement.
CATACAGATCTCCCTTACTGCTCATTTGTTTTTGATGCCAAGTCACAGCGATGGCTTGATTGGCGATTTAGTTGAGAAACTTCTGCTTCTTGTCGATACCGGGCTCAGCTCACCTTGTTCTTTTTCTTGTCCAGAAAGTCAGCCAGCCGGGCGCTGGTTTCCGGATCGGACTGAACAACAGCGGCAATCAAGGCCTCGGTCAGCAAACCGTCCTGCTGGCTTTGATCGGTGATACGCGGCAGTACATGAGTAATAGCGTAGTTCGTCATGGGCAGATTGGAGGCAATCGTCCTGGCCAGCTCCTTGGCCTTGCTCAAGGCCTCGCCAGCGGGGGTCAGGTATTGAGCAATACCTTTGGCAATGCTTTCCTCGGCATAGACGCTACGTCCCGTCAGCATCATGTCCGTCATCAAGCTCAAACCCGCCAGACGCGGCAGGCGCACGGAGCCGCCCACACCGACGTAAAGACCACGCATGCCTTCGGGCAAAGAGAAAAATGCGGTTTCATCAACCACGCGGATATGGCAGGCCGTGGCAATTTCCAGACCACCACCAATGGCGGCACCCGACATCGCGGCTACCACGGGCACCTTTCCGTACTGAATCAGCTCAAAGGTCTCGTGCCATTCGCGAAAGAAGTGCACGCAATCAATCACCGACTGATTACGCACTTCGCCCAGATCCAGCCCCGCACAAAAATGCTGGCTGGTGCTGTAGAGCACCGCGGCCCCGATATCGCTGCCTATGGTGGAAAAAACCCGGCGCAATTCATGCATCACAGCCAAGGACATGGCGTTGCGCTTTTCTGGCCGGTTCAAACCCACCAGCAGCACCGCGCCTTCCCGCTGCACCGTTAAATACTCAAAATCTTCCATTCCCTCTTATCCCCAAGTAATTAATGTTTGCTGATCTTATGGGGACTACCAAATTCCCACCTTTAAAAGCGGGTCAGTTTTTGGCAAAATTGGGCCATGAGTATTTCTCTGAATGACTACCCTCTGGAAAACTCGAACTGGGATGTGGAAGTCAGCCTGCGCGCCTTCACATCAGGATCGATTTTTCCCAACCACGTGCACCAGTGCGGGCAGCTGGCTTATGCGGCGTCGGGGGTCCTGTCCATGTTCACGGAGAAGGGCAATTGGGTGGTACCCAGCAAACGGGCGCTGTGGGTGCCACCGGGCGTGGCGCATGAAATGCACATGCGTGGCGATGTGACCATGGTGAACACCTATCTGACACCGCAAGCCATCGAGCAGGCGCAACTGCCGGATGATTGCCAGGTGTTCGGCGTCTCGCCCTTGCTACGGCACCTGTTCAGCGCGGCCATGGAACTGCCTGCCGAACGGCCGGATTGCGGGCGTACTCATCACGTCATTGGTTTGCTGGTGGAAGAAATCCGGCTGATGCCCAGACTGGGCCTGAGTGCTCCCCTGCCCTCTGACGGCAGATTAGGGGCCGCATGTCAGCGCTTTCTGGATAATCCGACCCAGAATATCTCCACCGACGAAATGGCTGCCTGGGCCATGCTAAGCCGCCGCACCTTCACCCGCCGCTTCAAGGAGCATATGGGCATGACCTACCTGGCCTGGCGGCAGCAAATGTGCCTGCTGGTGTCGATTACTCGTTTGGGGAATGGGGAGCCGATAACCCGAGTGGCTTCGGATCTGGGCTTTAGCAGCCCGAGCGCATTTTCTACTATTTTTCGTCGTGCTTTGGGACAGCCGCCCAGTCAGTATCTGGCGACAAGCAGGGAAACGCCGGTTTATTAAGCTGATGTGTTGCTTGAGCAAGCAGCGAGGAGATGATCAGGCGATTGCTTGAATGCCTTTTTTCTCGACCACCGTCAACAGGCGCAAAGCAGGGCCACCCGGTTTTTTGACTCCACGCTCCCAGTCGGAAACCAGGTTTTTACTGACATTCAAATAGAGTGCAAACACAGACTGCGAAAGATGCTCACGTTCACGCAAAGCACGAATACGCTCAGGCGGCATAGGCAGGACTGCCGTTAAACAAGACTCATCAAACTCACGCATGGTCTGTTTGTCGATAGCGCCAACTTCTTGCAAGGCCTGCATCGTTTCATGGATTGCAGCGTAAGCTTCACTTCGATATTTTTTTGTCATTATCATGTACCTCCGTAAATTGCCCCATGCTGATCAGCTGGGCCAAATGGGCTTCTGACAAACCCAACACATAAGCGGCAGCCTTCTTGAACGCCGCTTCTTCATCCGCATCAATATTGGCGCGATCACTTTTAGCAAAGCCATATACAAAGAAAGCACGCTCGTTTGTACGGTAGAAAATAATGGTCCGAAACCCGCCCGCCTTGCCCTGACCGCTACGGGCGACGCGTTGCTTGACCAGGCCCCCGCCTAGATCTGCATCGACAAGCCCACGCTCGGCTCGTGTTATCGCATCCCAAAGCGCCAGATCCGCAATGCCCTGTATGCGGGCGAACCGCTCGAACCATGCATTTTTGAAAACTCTCACCGAAGCCTCAAGCGGAATTTATAACACTAAGTGTTATAGATAATAGCAGAAAAATGGCAGGCGCCTGATATCAGGTGCCTGCCACATCTACAACACTTGCAAGAAGCTTAGACGTTGATCACACGTTTAAACGTTGATCGGTCAGCAAAAGGCCATGAATGCTAGGTTTCGCGGGAAAATCGGGCCACGGCCTTTGCGGGAATCGCTGGAAGTCCCCCCAGTTGTACCCCCAAGGGGGTATCGGGATGATAGATCAGTCTGGATGCCGTTGCCAGCGCTGTGCCTGCCGGATAAAACGGGTATGGCGCAGACCGCATTGTTGGCTGACGCCTGGAACGGTACGCGATGAGATGCAGGGGAACGGGCCGCTGTGGCCCAGACCCTGGAGAACTCTCATGGCAGACCATCACACCGGCCACAACCCGCTGGGGCAGGACGCCCTGTTCACTACGCCGGCCTCGCTCATGCTCGATGCACGTCTCACGCCGCTGGAGCGCAATGGGGCTGGCAGGTTCTGCGCATGCTGCGCTCTGGGGAGGGCATCAGCCCGCTGGCGAATCTGGGACAGTTGCGCCGCTATCTCACCTCCACCCCGCTGGGGCAGAGGGCCGGGTACGAGACGGCCCGGCGCGTTCTCGTCGTGCTTCAGCTGACGGGTTGGATCAGTCTGGTGGGCCAGCAGCGCGATCCTCTGACCGGCCATGTGCTCAGCGAGCTGTATCAGGTTCACGAAAGCGCCCTCAGCTTCCAAAAGGCCCGCACGCTCGATGCCAGCCTGCCCGCGCTTCTGCAAGGGTCTATCGGCCACGAAAACAACCAGGTGGATCGGGTGGCCGTCCACATTCAGACAACGCGGGCTCAGGCACCTGAAGCCGCTTCCATTGCGGCCCACAATCAATTCCGAGATGACGATGATTTGCCCCCGACGCCGCCGTCGCAGGCGAGTGAAGCAGCCGACCCACTGCCATTGCCTAGCGATTCCGCTGGCAGCACGCTTGTTCCGCAACAGACCGAACACGCCTGCCACATGACGGCTGAGCAGGGCAATACGTATAAGACGTATATGTATAAAAAAGAACGTACGTACCGCGCGCGCGAAGGCAACGGCGATTCTGCATCGCAATCGGTGAGCTTGCCGCCTTGCCTGAGCAATGCCCAGGCTGATCAGCAAAAGGACGTGCAAGCCGCCTTGCGGCGGCTACCGCCGCAGCATCGCCAGGAAGTGTTCGACGAGTTGCAGGCACGCAGCCAGAGTGGCACCGTGCGCAATGTCGTGGCCTACTTCTTCGCCTTGGTGAAGCGCGTATTTGCTGGCGAATTCCGCCTGTGGGCAGGTCGTAAGGGGACGTCTGCCGCGAACCAGCCTACAACTCCGCCGCGCACCGAAGCCCGCCCGGAACCGACTGCGCCACCGGCATCGCGTGAAACTGCCCTAGCGCACATCGCCAACATCCGCAAGATGCTGAACGCCTCGACGAACGCCGGGGACATCGCAGCGCAGTCAATGCAGGCCAGGGGATGGCAGACGCATCCTGCGTAGCAAATGCTGCCGCAAAACGGGTCGTCACTGCACGCCGCAGTAACGACCCGCGCAACACCGCCAACAATGCGGGCGAAAGCCAGTTCCTATTGCGTGCGGCCTACATGATGATGTCCACACTACATTGACTGGGCAATTGCCAAGACCGATGGGCTTCGTACATCGGTACCCCCAACAGCGCAGGTTCCTGCAAGCGCTGGCCCGACAGGGCGGAGCCACCCCAGGTATGCCCAGGCTCCGACCGCATACCGGCCCTCCCCAGGGCAGAGCCTTCTTCGTCTGTGTGAACTCATCCCTACCGCGCCGCCTGGCGCACTGTCCTTTGCGGCAATTGCCCCTGTGCAACGCACAGGGCTCCCGCTGCATTTCTCATCCCACTCACTTCATAGGAGGGCTTGTCCACGTTCACAACACTTTCGTCTTGTAGTACCTCCGTCCGGGCTTCCAGCAGGGAGCAAGACGGACGCCTCATTCGAGGCCCTGGTGTCTCCTGAACACCATGCCCTTGCCCTCACGGGATCTCGCCTTGGCGAGTTGGCACCAACACTAACCATTGAATTTCAGGACAACGCGGTACGGCGCTTTGCTTGGAGGCCGGAAGATGGACGACTTGACCTACACCCTGCGGCAGCTCTGCCAGCGCAACCGTGACGGCAGCTACAACACACAGGTCGACCGGATGCGTTCCCTCGCGCTGGCTGCGCGGCAACTACGCGAGGCCGGTTTCCGGCAGATGAAGGCTTCGTCGCTCAAGGGCAAGCACGTCCAAGCGTTGCTGGATCGCTGGCAAGGCGAAAGTTTGACGTCTGGCACTATCAAGAATCGGCTCTCTCATCTGCGCTGGTGGGCCGAGAAGATCGGCAAGGCTGGCATCTTGCCGGCGGACAACACACAGCTTGGTGTACCCGAGCGTCGCTATGTGACCAACATCAGCAAGGCTAGGGCACCGGGCACAGGTCTTGAACAGGTCACCGACGCGCACGTACGCATGAGCCTTCAGCTACAGGCCGCCTTCGGATTACGTCGGGAGGAAGCGATCAAGTTCCAGCCCAGTTACGCGGATCGGGGCGACCACATCGCCCTCAAGGGATCGTGGACCAAGGGCGGTCGGGAGCGAACTGTGCCCATCACCACGACAGAGCAACGCGACGCGCTTCACGCAGCACACCGCCTGGCGGGCACAGGATCACTGATCCCGGCAAACAAAACCTACATCCGGCAGCGGCACGTCTACGATGGGCAGTGCAAGGCGGCGGGTCTGAGCAGTATGCACGGGCTGCGGCATCAATACGCCCAAAGTCGATACGAAGCTCTCACGGGCTGGAAAGCTCCCTCAGCGGGAGGGCCTTCGTCCGGGGAATTAAGCGACACCCAGCAAACCATAGATGTTGAGGTGCGACAGGCGATCAGCCGCGAGCTGGGCCACGAGCGCTTGCAAGTTACCTCTATTTATCTCGGCAGATAGGTGATGCGTTTGGAATAGCGGAGCAAACCTGCCTTCCAAATGATGTTTCGCAACGCTCGACGCACCTGTATCAGGCACCTGTATCAGGCTATGACTACAGCGGTCCTTACTGTACAATGCAGTACATTTTCAGTGTCTAATGGAGAGGCTATGTCCGTAAGCAAGACCGCTACGCTGACCTTCCGGATTGATCCTGGCCTCAAGGAGGCGCTTCGCACCGCAGCGAATGCCGAGCATCGATCCATTGCGAACATGGTCGAGGTTTTGATTCGGGGCTACTGTGAGCAGCACGATATTGAGATCCCGCCCTCCGAGGAAACCAAGAACAACATTGGAGCGCGTTCATGATCAAGACGGTCAAGCAAGCCTGCCGGTTTAATCCCATCATCCGCGACTACCGGATGAGCCAAGGGATCGAGAACCTCGCGGACCTCATCAATGACGCAGGCGACGGCAGCGAATTCTTCTCGCGCAACTTCGTCACCCATGGCATGGATCAGCTTTTCCGCGAAGGTCTGCTGCGCCTCTCCGGCAAGTCAGATCAAGCGGTGTTTGAACTGACTCAGGCGATGGGCGGCGGTAAAACGCACATGATGATCGCGCTGGGGCTGTTGGCGCGCCACGCGCATCTGCGTAAAAACGTTCTGCCTGCGGACTTGGCTTCACGCGTCGATTTTGGGCAAGCGCGCATTGCCGCGTTTAACGGCCGAAACAACCCTGACAACTTCATTTGGGGCGAAATCGCCACCCAGCTCGGGGCGGCGGAAGCCATCAAGCCGTATTGGGCGAACGGCCCCAAAGCCGTCGATCAGCGCCAATGGAAGGAGATCATTGGCGACGAGCCAACCCTGATCCTGCTCGACGAACTGCCGCCTTATCTCGACAACGCCAGCACGCAGGTGTTCGGCCAAGGCACGTTAGCGAATATGGCGGTCTACAGCCTTTCCAGCCTGATGAGCGCTGCGTTGGAACTGCCCAACTGCGCCATCGTGGTCGCCAACCTCTCGGGCAGCTACAAAGCCCAGACCAAGGCACTGGCCGACGCTATCTCCAATCTACAGCAGGAAACCCGCCGTCAAGCGATGACCATCACGCCAGTGCAACTGGCGGGCAACGAAATCTACGAAATTCTCAAGAAGCGCCTCATCGACGAACTGCCGGACGAGCGTGTCATCGCTGACATTGCCGAGGAGTACGCACAGCAGATCAAGAAGGCCGAGGACGGCGGCTATATCGTAGCCAGCAGCATCGAGCAGATTTCCGAGCAAGTGCGGGAAACCTATCCCTTCCATCCCTCCTTCAAGCACCTTGTCGCGCTATTCAAAGAGAACGAAGGCTTCCGACAAACCCGTGGTTTGATGCAGTTCACCGCACGCTTGCTCAAAAGTGTGGACGAGCGCGAAGCCGACGACGTCTTCCTCATCGGCACGCAGCATCTGAACTTGAACGACGAACAAGTCAAGGATGAGATCGAGCGCATTGCACCCAAGCTGATGCCCGCCGTGACGCGCGACATAGCCGACGCGGGCAACGCCATCGCCGAGCACATCGACGTTGAACTGGCAGGCGATGCCGCGCAACAGCTCATGACCTTGCTGCTGTCATCCAGCCTGTCGCGCGCTGTGGGTGGGCGGATCGGCCTGTCCGAAAGCGAGCTGATCGAGTTCCTGGCCGCGCCACAACGCAAACCCGATGAGTTCCTTCAGGCCTTGCAGCGTCTGCGTGAATCGGCGTGGTATCTGCACCGTGAAGAGCAGCGTTTCTTCATCAAGGAAACCGAGAACCTGTCGCGCCAAATCGAGCGCAATGCCAAGGAAGTTCCGCAACCCAAGGTCGATCAGGCACTCATCAATCGACTCGCAGGCATCCTTGCGCCGATCAGCAAGATCGCCTATCAGGACGTGCAGGTACTGCCGCGGCTGGATGAACTCAAGCTCGGTGGCCCGCGCACGTTGATCGTCATCAAGCCGGATGGCAAGGTGCCGCCCAGCGAGTTGCAGAATTTCTTCGACTACCAGCAGGAAAAGAACAACCTTCTCGTGCTGAGCGGTCAGGACAGCCTGCTGGCCGACGCGGTCGAAGAGCGCTTGCGCGAGCTGTACGCCATCGAGCAGATCCACAAGCGTCTCAAATCGGGCGACACTTTGTTCGAGGAAGCCCGCGACCGCTTCGAAGAATCGGAAGATCGCTTCAGTAAGGCGCTATCGGCCGCCTACAACCGCCTGTACTTCCCGGCCAACGACCCGGTGGACGGGCGCGATGTGCTGGCTGGGGTCACCATCGACCAAGGGCTGAAGCTCGGCCAGGGCGATCAGTCGGCCGAGACGCAGATCGAAAGACTACTGGCCAGCCCGCGCGCTGATTACAAGCTCGTGGCTGAGCTGAACAAAGACAACTTCGACGAATGCTTCGCGCAAGCCGAGGAATACCTGTGGCCTTCTGGCAAGGACAACCGTCGCACCCCTTGGAAAGACGTCGCCACCCGAGCCAAGTGCTCGCCAATCTGGCCGTGGATGCCAGGAGCCAGTGGTTTGGATGCGCTCAAGACAGAGGCCTTGAAACAAGGTCGTTGGCGCTTGGGCGAAGACGGCTACATCGAGAAGGGGCCATTCCCCAAGGACAAGACCACCGTCAACGTCTCGGTCATCAACGTCAAGCCAGACACCGGCGAAACGATTCTGAGCCTCACGCCACGGCACGCGGGTGATAGCCCCATCGTCTATTGGTCAAACAAACCCGACGTGTCCGACAAGGACAACAAGGTCGACGACTTGGAGAACTTTGCCACCGGCGAGGGCACGGTCTACTTCGTGGTGAGGGAGCCCACCGGGCGCTATGAAACCGGCCCTGCCACCCGCTGGCTCGCCGACCTCAAGATCCGCCATCAAGTCGAGCCCGCCGCTGACAAGCGCCGTGTCACCCTCGCTGCTACGCCGAACGCCGACATCTTCTACACCCTAGACGGCTCCAACCCCAAAGACGGTACCCGCTACGACGCACCGTTCGAGATCGGTTCCGCAAGCTGCCGCCTGCTGGTGTTCGCCCGCGCGGGCGAGGCAAACAAGACAGCGGACTTCCAGATCCCGGCCAGCGGCGACAAGACCGTGCAGATCATCGACAGCAAGCCCGCGCGCCTGCAAAGCAAGCGTGTTGCCCTCGACACGACCGACCGCGTCTTCAGCGTCATCAACCGTTTCCGCGATCAGCCGGGCACGCGCTTCAAGGGTGTGCGCGTCGAAATCGGTGAGGGTGAGAACACCGTAACGGTGCGTTTCCAGGAGCGCGAAGTCACCGCTGCCATCATCGAAGGCGTCGTCAACAGCCTACGCGATGTGCTCAAAGAGCCCGACGCCCCACTCAACATTGCAATTGCCGACGGCATCTCCTTCGATACAGGCTTTGCACTCAAAGAGTTCGCCAAGCTTGCCGGGATAGAGCTGAAGCCGGGCGACATCAATCAGGAGGAATAAGGATGGCCAAAGTTGCAGGTAACACACCATCGTCCAAGGTGCGTGCGCAAGTGCTGCACACGCTGGGGTTTGGCATGCCTGCGACTTCTGATCCTCATCACTTCAATGTCGTCATTCCCAAGGCCAGCACGGGCAAAGTTCAGATCAGTGAACACCTCGGCTTGCAGTCTGCAAGCAACGACAACGCGGTGATTGACCGCGTTCTGCTGGACCGCCCGCGCTGGACCGCCATCCGCGCCGAGGTTCAACGAGCCTTCAACGCTCGTCTGGCTGCGCATGGCATCAAGCCGGGTGCGTGGAAGGTCGGCGACAACCCAGTGGATCGCTTGCTCGGCAAGGAGTTGTGCATACTGGCCTGGGCCGTCGAGCAGATGGAGATGGAGAAAATTCCGGTGGCTGTGCGCAACTGGCTGGCGTTGCGCCCGGAAGAGCGCTGGTGGCTGTTCGGCATGACTGCCATGAGCACCGGCGGCGTGATGGACGGGGGCAAGGGCTGGCGCGCAGCGCTCAAGCATGCCTTGGGCGATGTCGCGCAGAGTGAACTGCTTGCTCCTCGTGCTCGACGTGGCAAGTCTGAGCAGGAAGCCACACAGGCCTCATTGGGCCTGTTTGGAGACGAAGCACTATGAACGCCGTGCTCGTGCCGCCGCAGCCCAAGATTTACCACATTGCCCATGTGGATCGTCTGCCCTCCATCGTCGCGGCAGGTGGGCTGTTGTCGGACACCTTGGTTCAAGCACAGGCACTGGGCGGAACGATGGTTGGCATGAACCACATCAAACAGCGCCGTTTGACCGAGCTTCAGCTCGCAAGCCACCCAGGCTTGTTCGTCGGTGCCTGCGTGCCGTTTTATTTTTGCCCACGGTCGGTGATGCTTTATTTGATCCATCGGCGCAATGCAGAGCTGACCTATCAAGGCGGGCAAACGCCCATCATCCACTTGCAGGCGGATTTGGGCGCAGTTGTGGCCTGGGCCAACGCACAACCTGCGCGTTGGGCGTTCACGCTATCCAACGCCGGATCGTATTTTTTTGAAGACCGCAATGATCTGGCGCGCCTTGGTGAAATCAACTGGACGGCGGTGCAGGCAAGCAACTGGGGTGGCGGTCTGAAAGAAGGCAAGCAAGCCGAGTTCCTGCTGGAGCAGCGCTTTCCGTGGCACTTGGTCGAACGCATCGGCGTTCAATCCGCCAACGTCTATCGGCAAGTCGTCAACGCCCTTCCGGCACACGGACACCGGCCCACGGTCGAAGTCTTGCCGAATTGGTATTACTGAAATGAGAGGAGCACAGCCATGATCGAGTACACCTCGGGCGACATCCTCCAGTGTGAGGCCGACGCACTGGTCAACACCGTCAATTGCGTCGGCGTGATGGGGCGTGGCATCGCCTTGCAGTTCAAGAACGTCTACCCCGAAAACTTCAAGGCTTACGAGGCCGCCTGCAAACGCGAAGCTGTGCAGCCTGGCCACATGTTCGTTTTTGAGACGGGGCAGCTCACATTGCCGCGCTTCATTATCAACTTCCCGACCAAGCGCCACTGGCGCGGCAAGAGCCGTATTGAAGACATCGATGCGGGCCTTGTCGATCTGGTCAATGTCATCCGCGACAAGGGCATTCGCTCCATCGCCATCCCGCCGCTGGGCGCAGGCCTGGGCGGGCTGGACTGGAACGAGGTGCGCCCACGCATCGAGCGCGCACTGGCAAAGCTTGCCGACGTGCGCGTGCTGGTGTTTGAGCCCAAGGGAGCCCCTGCCAACGACAAGATGGCACACGTGCGCGAGGTACCCAAGATGACGGCGGGTCGCGCCGCCTTGGTGGAACTGATGCAGCGCTATCTTGGCGGCCTGCTTGACCCCTTTGTCACCCTGTTGGAAGTCCACAAGCTGATGTACTTCATGCAGGAGGCTGGTGAGCCGCTGCGCCTCCAATACGTCAAGCATCACTATGGCCCTTATGCCGAGAACCTGCGCCATGTGCTGAAGGTGGTGGAAGGCCATTTGATCGCGGGCTATGCCGACGGCGGCGATGCGCCGGACAAGCCGCTCACGCTGGTGCCCGGTGCGGTGGAAGACGCCAAGGATTATCTGGATCAACACGACATCAGCCGCGCCCGTTTCGAGCGCGTAACCAAGCTGGTCGAGGGCTTCGAGTCGCCTTACGGACTAGAACTCCTGGCCACAGTGCATTGGGTGATGAGCCGCGAGGGTGCCACACAGCACGAGAGCGTAGAACGTCAGGTCTACAGCTGGAACGCACGCAAGCAGCAGTTCACCCCGCGCCAGCTTGCCATTGCCGAAGAGCGGCTGCGCTCCCACGGCTGGCTGTCACCTGACGTGGCTTCGGCCCATTGAGGATTCATCAGGGAATGCAAAAAACAACAACCCTCACGCCATTGGCACTCAAAGATGCGCCCGCGCTGATCGAAACGGTTTTCCCGGCGCAGAAAGTGTCGTTCGAGGCACAAAAGGAGCGCAAAGCAGGACCGGGCCAGACACTGACTGCGCTTGGGTCGTTCTGGAAAGGCCGCAAACCGCTAATCCTGGTGCGGGCCGTTGTGCTGGGCAGCCTTCTGCCGCCAACCAATGATGCGGAAGCAGATCTTGTTCTTTTTGAAAAGCTCATGGCTTTCGACGATGAAGGCCTGGCACGCCGCGCGCTGGTTGGCAACGCCGTATCGCCAGCTGAGATTGCCGCACGAATCCAGCTCGACAATCCATGGGACTACTTTAAGGCCACGCTCAGGCGAGGTGATGTCACAGGTGGAGATGTTCGCTGGATGCGCTTTCCACTTGACGCCGATGCAGAAGGCATTTCTCTGCGCTGGCAGCGCAGCCTGAGTGACGACGAGAAGCTGGTGATCTATCGCAAGTTGCTGGCCACCTGTGCCAGCTACGAGGAAAAAGCCAGTCTCGGCAAGCGTCCGGAAGAGTTGGATCAGGAATGGCTGTATGCCCCAGTTTGGGCAGAGGTCAATCGCCACTACGCCCATTTGGGCGTGAACGTGAGATCTATCTCAGAGCTGGTGGAGCAACTGGGCATCCTGCGTTACGGCCATCGTCCACGCGTAGGTGACACCTTCTCGGGGGGCGGCTCCATCCCGTTCGAGGCCGCGCGCATCGGCTGCGATGTCTATGCCTCAGACCTCAACCCCATTGCCTGCATGCTGACTTGGGGGGCGTTGAACATCATCGGCGCTTCACCCAAGCGACAGACAGAAATAGAAAAACTTCAGCGTGAGGTTGCCAAGGCAGTAGACAAAGAAATCACCGATCTTGGCTTCGAGCATGACGAACAAGGCAATCGGATAAAGGCCTACCTTTACTGCCTTGAAGCAAAGTGTCCTGAAACAGGCTGGCTTGTTCCTTTAGCACCAAGCTGGGTTGTCTCACCACGGCAACGGGTTGTTGCCAAACTCATGCCGAATTCTGAGCTTAAGCGATTCGATATTGAGTTGGAGTTTGGCGTATCTGCGTCTGCACTTGATGCGGCGCAAAAGGGAACTGTTTCTGACGGCGATATGGTCTATGAGCTTGAAGGCAAAACCTATCGCACTTCAATCAAAACCCTACGTGGTGATTATCGAAAGGAAGATGGCAGCACTGGCAACCGTCTGCGCCTTTGGGAGAAGAGTGATTTCAAACCGCGCCCAGACGACACATTTCAGGAGCGACTGTACGCGATCCAGTGGATTACCAAGGACACACTGCACGCCGGAAGGCAGGAGACGTACTTTGCTGCACCTACCCAAGCTGACCTCGAGCACGAACGGGCAATTGAAAAGCTCCTCGCTGAGAATCTGAGTCGCTGGCAGGATGAAGGCTTGGTGCCGGACATGGCCATAGAACCGGGCTACAACACCGAGCAACCAATCCGTGAGCGCGGCTGGACGCACTGGCATCACATGTTTTCGCCGAGAGATCTTCTTAAGTTGGCTTTACTGCGAAAACATATTGGCGAGCCCGAGTTGGTTCCGGAGCTTTGCGGAACGCTTGATTTCTGCTCAAAACTGTCGCGCTGGATTGTGAGGTATTCATCCGGTGGTGGCAGCGATTTTACGTCTAACGTATTCTCAAATCAGGCGTTAAACACCCTCTACAACTGGGCAAACAGGTCTTTCTTTGATCACAGCTTTGTGCAGAACTATAAAAATGCGCCGGTGCGTACAAACGCGTCTGTGGTTTGCGCACCTAGCCATGAACTAACCCAAGAACAAGATATTTTCATTACTGACCCACCATATGCCGATGCAGTGAACTACGAGGAAATTACCGAATTCTTCATTGCTTGGCTGCGTAAGAACCCTCCCAAGCCCTTCGACGATTGGGTGTGGGATTCGCGTCGTGCGCTTGCGGTCAAAGGCTCCGGAGAAGACTTTAGGCGCGGCATGGTCGCTGCCTACAAGGGGATGACCGAGCATATGCCCGACAACGGCATGCAGTGCGTGATGTTCACGCATCAGGACACCACCGTCTGGGGCGACCTGATCGGCATCTTCTGGGCTGCGGGTCTGCAAGTGGTAGCAGCGTGGTACATCGCCACCGAAACCACGTCTGAGCTCAAGAAAGGCGGCTACGTCCAGGGGACCGTCATCCTGATGCTCAAGAAGCGCGCGGCTGGCGAACGCACTGGCTTCAAGCAACGCCTGCTGCCCGCAGTACGACAAGAAGTGGCGCGGCAGATCGAAACCATGATGCACCTGAACGACGCCGTGGAAGCGCATCACGGTGAGCCGGTGTGGGGCGACTCCGACTTGCAGATGGCTGGGTATGCAGCTGCGCTCAAGGTGCTGACCGCCTACACACGCATCGGAGATGAGGACGTCACCACCTTCGCTCTGCGTCCGCGCGCACGCGGTGAAGTGACCGTGGTGGACGAAATCGTCCAGCAGGCAGCGGAAACCGCATCCAGCCTGCTGGTGCCCGAAGATCTCACCGCCGACGCCTGGGGCCAGCTCACTGGCATCGAGCGATTTGTACTGCGGATGATGGACATGGAAACCGCAGGCGCGGGCAAACTGGACAACTATCAGAACTTCGCCAAGGCCTTCCGCGTAACGGACTACACCCGTGTGATGGGCGACATGCGGCCCAACAACGCACGCCTCAAGCGTGTCAGCGAATACGCTTCGCGCGATCTGACAGATGCCACTGAGATCGGCGTGACGCGGCTGGGACAACTCATCATTGCCCTGCAGCAGCTGCTTAAGGACACCGAAGCACAGATCATCGTCGAGCAACTGCGAGCCGAGATGGCGGATTTCCTGGAAGTCCGCTCCCTGCTGGTGGACATGCTGGCCTTCATCGAGCGCAAAGCTCCCGAATCTGAGGTGCGCTCTGCCGCCGAGGTATTGGGTGCGCGTCTCAAGAATCTGCGCTTCGGCGACTGAGGTCTTGAGCCATGAGCATCCGGCGCTTCTCTTCGCGTACCCATCGGCTGGATGCCAGCTTCCTGATGCAGCATCTGACTGGTGCGCAGAGCTACAAGCGCATTGCGGGCTACTTCACCAGCTCGTTGTTCGAAGTGGCTGGCGAGGCGCTGGAGCACATCCCCGAGGTCAAGATCGTCTGCAACGTGGACATCCACCCAGACGACCTGAAGGTGGCGCAACTGCGCGAGAGCAAGATGCTGGGCCGCTGGAACGAGCGCGCCCTGGAGGCCGAGGCACTACTGAACCGCGAACGCTATCGGCGGCTGGACGCCTTCCTCGCCAAGCACGGCCAGGCGGTGCGGATAGCACCGGACGACATCTGCGGTTTTGTCCACGGCAAGGCAGGTGTGATTACCCTGGCTGATGGCCGTAAGCTGGGTTTCATCGGGTCGATGAACGAGACGCGAAACGGCTGGCAGCGTCACTACGAAATCCTGTGGGAGGACGAGTCCCCGGAGGGGGTGGCGTGGATCGAGGAAGAATTCGACTTTCTCTGGAACGCAGCAAAACCACTGCCTCAGGCAGTGATCCGCGAGGTACATCGGCGCGGTTATCGGCGAGAGATCGAGTTCGTCGAAATCGACGATAACGAAAATCTTGCCCCTGCGGCGCTGATTGAGTCGCCTCTCTACCGAGAGGGCCAGCAGTTACAGCCGTGGCAGCAAGGGTTTCTGACCGAATGTCTGCGTCATCAGCGGCTACACGGTACGGTGCGCCTGCTGTTAGCCGACGAAGTAGGGCTGGGCAAAACGCTGTCGCTGGCGACAGCTGCACTGACGCTCTGCCTGTTATCTGACAAAGACAATGGGCCACGCCGCCCAGTCGTTATCTTTGCCCCGGCCACATTGACCGAACAATGGCAGACCGAGATGCTGGACAAGCTGGGCATCCCGACCGCCCGTTGGGATACCGTTGGCAAAGTCTGGCTGGATGCTGACGAGCGAGTACTGTCGCCCGCCGGGCGCGAGCAAATAGCGCATTGCCCGTTGCGCATCGGCATTGTCTCCACCGGCTTGATGATGCGCGACTCGCTGGAGAAGCAGCACCTGCTTGGAATGCGCTTCGGTGTCGTGATCTTGGACGAAGCGCACAAAGCCAGAACCCGCCAGGGCTTTGGCAAGGAAGCCGGAACGCCGAACGAGCTGTTGGCTTTTATGCGTGAGATAGCCGCGCGTGCCGATCATGTGCTGCTGGGCACGGCCACGCCGATCCAGACCAACCCGGCCGATCTATGGGACTTGCTGGGTATCTTGCACCAAGGCCCAGGCCGTTTCGTGCTCGGCCACGACTTAGCGCCGTGGCACCGACCCGACGAAGTGCTCGACATTCTTGCGGGCCGCATGGAGGTGGAATCGCTCACCCATGCGTGGGAACTGTTGCGCTCGCCACTTCCGCGCATGGAATCAACCAGTGAGCCTCGTGCCCGACGTTTGTTCTCCGCTATCCGGCAAGACTTGGGATTGCAGAACGGGGAGTGGCAAACCAACCGTTCGCTGGCCGATCTGACGGAAGAAACGCGGGAGATTCTGGAGGAGGAACTGGGACGCCGTATCGCCGGGGCAACACTGTTCCAGCGCGAGAACCCGCTGGTACGTCATGTCGTGCTACGCAAACGCCAGCAGCTTGAAGATGCGGGGCTGCTGGCGCGTGTGGCCGTGGACGTTCACCCCGAACGCGAGCAAGTCTCGGAACAACGCGCCTTCGACGCCTTGTTTGAAGGCAAGGCGCTGCGCACGTCGGAAGACTTCCGGCAGGCTTATGGCGAAGCCCGTGCCTTTGGCAAAGCGCTGGCCAAGCGCGGCAAGGGCAGCGGCTTCATGAAGAACTTGATGGAGCAACGCATTTGCTCCAGCATCCACGCGGGCTTGGCGACAGCGCGGCGCTTACTGCAAGGCAGTGCCGAGCACGAGGAAGACGAAGAGCAGGAAGCCGACATCAAGGTCGAGACAAGCGAGGAAATCGAAGTCCTGCAACGGCTGATTGTCCGGCTGGAGCGGCTGCAAGTCGATCCGAAGATGGAGGCTGTCGTTCACTTTCTCGACAAGGAGAAGTGGCTGGAATTGGGTGTCATCATCTTCAGCCAGTACTACGACACGGCGAAGTGGCTGGCAGATTCGCTGGCGGCGCGCTACCCGGAAGAAGCGGTCGGCCTGTACGCAGGCGCGGGCCGTAGCCGCCTGTACCAGCGTGGCGACAGCGTGAGCGTCGAGCGCGAAACCTTGAAGCGCATGGTGGCCGAGCACCAGATTCGTGTGATGGTGGCCACCGATGCCGCGTGCGAGGGTTTGAATTTGCAGACCTTGGGCACGCTGATCAACGTCGATCTGCCGTGGAACCCCACGCGGCTCGAACAGCGCATTGGGCGCATCAAACGCTTCGGCCAGCGACGCGAAACCGTGGACATGCTGAACCTGGTGTTCGAGCAGACCGTGGACGAAAAAATCTACGAGCGTCTGTCCGAGCGCATGAAGAACCGCTACGACCTCTTTGGTTCGCTGCCGGACACCATCAAGGACGAGTGGATCGACGATATCGAAACACTCGGCGAGCGCTTGGATGAGTACATCAACGCCCAGAAAGCCGCGACTGGCTTCGACTTGCGCTATACCGGCACGATGATGCCGCCGGAAAAGGATTGGCGCGAATTCACCGAAGTGCTATCGCGGCGTGATCTGGTAACGCTCATGAGTGCCGCATGGGGATAGCTCTCATCGTCAAGCATTGAGCTTCAAACGCTTACAGAGATTCGCCTCAGAGGCCCCGGCTGTCTACCGTACAGGGGGAAGTCCACACTGGGAGTCTGTTAGGTACGGGAAAACAGGGTAACCAGCGAACAATTACCCTATTTATCCCATCATTTACCCCATTTCCAGGTCCAGCCTTCGGCAAAAGGCAAACGGCAAGGGAACGGCACTCAAGGGACAACGGCCCTATCCAGAAAAGGAAAAGGCCGCCCTGTCCATTGGTTCTGCAACACCCAGCCAACTCTTCCCTATGCCGTGCCGCTGCCCTCCGCAACACTCAGGTAGTCCGCCCAGTCCTGCAACAGCGTCCTTCTCTGATCCAGCAGCAACGCCTTGTTGTACGTCGCCCGCACCTTGTTGCTTTCCACGTGGGCAAGTTGCCGTTCAATCGCATCGGGCCTGTACCCGTTCTCATTGGCCCAAGTCGAAAAGGTCGTCCGCCAGCAATGCGGCGTCGTGCCCCGGCCCAGGTTCATGTCGCGCATCGCGTAGGTCAGCCGGTTGGGCGTAGTGAAGCCCTTGCCACTACGGTGTGGGAACAGATAGCGGCCACCGCCCGTGATGCACTGCAAATCCTTCAGCACTGCTACGGCCTGCGTGGACAACGGGCTGACATGGTCACGCCGCGCTTTCATCTTCGTCGCAGGCCGACGCCACAGAGCATCCTCAAAGTCGAACTCGCCCCACTCAGCATCCGCCGCTTCCCCTGGACGGCAGGCGGTCAGCGCAATCAACCGCAGGCACAATGAAGTTTCCGGATAGCCACGGTAGCCGCGCAACTCCTGATAGAACTTCTGGATTTGCTCTCGCGTCATCGCCGCCTTGCTCTCGCTGAACGGCACGCGTAGCAGCCCGCGCAGGCTGGAAATTGGATTTGCCTCCACCAGCCCCCGCACCACCGCAAACTCAAAGATCGCCGAAAGATCACCTTTGACGTGAATGGCCGCCCACGCGCCATGTGCCTTGCATTCCTCCAGCAGCGGACGAATCTGCTTGACCCCAATGTCGCTCATCGGCATCCCATCGAACTTGGGCGACAGGTACTTCCTGATGCGGGATTCTTTCGTGCGGTAGGAACTGAACGCAAAGACTGGCTTGATCTCGGCCAGGTACGCTTGCGCCACCTTGGCGAACGAGCTTTCACGGGCGCGCTTACGTTCCTCCAGCGCTTCGAGGTTGCGCTGCTTGACCTGCTGCCGCTCATGGGCAGGATGGATGCCTTGCTTGACCAACGCGCGCGCCTTCTCGCGGGCAGCGCGCGCCTCCGCAAGACTTACTTGAGGAAAGCCGCCAATGGCAAAGAGGTTCTCCTTTCCTTGCAGGCGGTACTTCCACCGCCAAAGCTTGCCGCCGGTGGGCTTGACCAGCAGGAACAGGCCCCCGCCGTCTGAAAGTTTCCAGTCTCGATCAGTCGATTTGGCCGACCTGACCTTGGCGTCGGTGAGTAGATTCTCGGGCATCGTTGGACTCCACTGCTGGGAGATGTACCCCCACGGTTGAACACGAGTACCCCCAACGCTACCCCCGAACTTTTCAGACCTCGATGAACAATAGGAACGCTCAGTAGATCGTATTGTTTGGCAAGCCCTTGATTTAAAAAAATCTTTTCAATCCACCAAGCGCCATTGAGCGCTCCTGAGTTCCGAAAAAATCGTCAGACATTGAACAAGAAGTTCAGCACGTCACCATCTTTCACTACATATTCCTTACCTTCAGCGCGCATCTTGCCGGCTTCCTTGGCACCTTGCTCACCCTTGCAGGCGACGAAGTCGTCAAAGGCGATGGTCTGTGCACGAATAAAGCCGCGCTCGAAGTCGGTGTGGATCACGCCAGCGGCTTGAGGGGCGGTGTCGCCCACGCGGATGGTCCAGGCACGGACTTCTTTAACGCCTGCGGTGAAGTAGGTCTGCAGGCCCAGCAAGCTATAGGCGGCGCGGATAACACGGTTCAGGCCTGGCTCTTCCATGCCCAGATCGGACAGGAATTCGATCTTGTCGGCGTCGTCCAGTTCAGCGATTTCAGCTTCTACGGCAGCACATACGGCCACGACTGGAGCGCCATCAGCGGCAGCATAGTTCTGCACGGCTTCCAGGTGGGGGTTGTTGGTGAAACCGTCTTCTTTCACGTTGGCCACGTACATGGTGGGCTTGGCGGTAATGAAGCCGTAGGATTTGATCTGGTGCAGTTCTTCTTCGTCCAGCTTCAGCGAACGCACGGACTTGCCTTCGCCCAGAGCTTTTTCGATACGTTCCAGCAAGGCCACCAGCTTGGCAGCATCTTTATCGCCCGAGCGAGCCAGCTTCTGATTACGGTGCACGGCCTTTTCAACCACACCCAAATCAGCCAGCGCCAATTCGGTGTTGATGATTTCGATGTCAGCCAGGGGGTCCACTTTACCGGCAACGTGAATCACGTTGTCGTCGGCAAAACAGCGCACCACGTGCACGGTGGCGTCGGTTTCACGGATATTGGCCAGGAACTGGTTACCCAGGCCTTCGCCCTTGGAAGCACCGGCGACCAGACCAGCGATGTCTACAAATTCCACCACGGCAGGCAAAATGCGCTCGGGGTTCACGATCTTGGCCAGATCTTGCAAACGCTGGTCAGGAACTTCGACCACACCGACGTTCGGTTCAATGGTGCAGAAGGGGTAGTTTTCAGCCGCAATGCCGGCTTTGGTCAGAGCGTTGAACAGAGTGGATTTACCAACGTTGGGCAAGCCAACGATGCCGCATTGCAGTGCCATGAGTATCCTGAAAATCAAAGAGTTATATAAACGATGCGCTATTGTAGCGCCCTTGGGCGCTACAGAGCCTGCAGACGGGTCAGAACAGTCGTGCCGGGGACACAGGATAGCGCCTTGAAACGCGGGCTTGCTTAAACAGGAATGCCGTCAAACAGCTTGAGCAAGCCAATAATCAGCAAGACCGGGCCACCGTTGAAGATGGCATGCAGCACGATCGATGCACCAATGCCTCGACGCACACGCAGCCAGGCCAGCACCAGACCCGTCATACACTGGGGCAACACCAGCATGGGCAGCAAATACCAGCTCATGCTGTTGAGCTGGAAGTTATACAAATGCAGCGCGCCAAAAGCCAGCGTTGCACCATAAAACACCCAGGGAAAGAAACGCCAATAGCGTCGCATGGATGAAAAGCGCCATGCCCTTCCCTGCAAGGCGCCCACCAGTTTGCGCCACCAACTGCTGCCCGCAGGCAAAGCCTCGCGTGGCATACCGGTATAACGGCTGATCCAGATAGCCAAGCACAAGGCCAGCAAGCCCTGTATCAACCACCAGCTCGGTCCCTGAAACATCAGGAACACGGCCAGTGGAACAACCGTCAGCCATTGTGATGGCCGTCTCAGCACAAAGCGAAAGACCAACTCTTCTACAATAGGCGCCCAGATAATGGCTTGCACCCAGGGAATGCGGGTCGGGTCCAGACGATGCTGCGCACCACCCACACCCGCTACCGAGACTGCAATCGGGCCCAGTACCAGCGCATTAATCAGCCAAAGCATGCCCGCCCATTGCAGCAGACGCTTCCAGGGCAAGGGAGCAAACCAGTCCAGATACCAGCCATCGCCCTGCACTCTGCCAGGCAAACGCCGGGCGCTGCGAGGGTGACGCAGAAAGTAAAAGAAGTCTTTAAGCTCGTCCCGAAAACGCATCTGGCTGCTTGGCGCTGGCTTCATGCGTCAAGCCTTCTGGGGCGCGTAGAGCTGGCGAGTCGCCTGTTCAAAGTCACCACGCAGCAAAGCAGGCATCATGATGCGGCAACGGTTCATGCCATCTTCAATCTCGCGCAGCTCTTCATTGCGGGGGGTATGCAATACAAAGTTCACCACTTGCTGGGCCAGGCCCAAGGTGCGGGGGTGACCAATGCCCAGGCGCAAACGCCAGAAATCCGGTGTACCAAAGGCAGACTGGATGTCGCGCAGGCCGTTATGCCCGGCGTGTCCACCGCCTTTTTTCATCTTCACCTGACCGGGCAGCAAATCCAGCTCGTCATGCAGGACCAGAACTTGCTCGGGCTTGAGCTTGTAAAAACGCATCAAGGCACCGGCGGCTTGCCCGGACTTGTTCATGAAGGTGATGGGTTTGGCGATGATGACGTTTTCACCTTCAAAACGCGCCTTGGCCACCCAGGAGAAAAAGGACTTTTCCAGGTTGAACGTTGCATGCAGATCATCGGCCAACTGGTCTGCCAACCAAAAGCCCGCATTGTGGCGGGTGGTTTCGTACTCAGGGCCAGGATTACCCAGGCCAACAATCAAACGGATAGGCTCAGACATGAATGTTTTCGCAGAAAGCGCCTGCACCGGCAAAGGCGCAGGCACAAATAACAAACCCCCGCCAGCATACGCTGACAGGGGTTGATTCGCCAAGCTGCAAGCCGACCGAAGCCGGCTGGCAATCTTGATTACTCGGCGCTTTCTTCTGTTGCTTCCGAAGCAGCAGCACCACCGCCAACTGGCAGAGCAGCAGCCAGCAGAGGGTTGGCTTCGTTGCCAGCGTAAGTCACGCCACGTGGCAGCTTGATGCTGTCCAGGTGCACGTTGGCGTTGGCAGTCATGCCGCTCAGATCCACAGTGATGGACGCAGGCAGGTTACCTGGCAAGCAGGTGATTTCCAGGTCGGTCAGGATGTGGCTGATAACTTGGCTGCTCAGCTTGACGGCTGGGGACACATCGCCACCTTCAAAGTTCAGAGGAACTTTGGTGGTGATGGCTTGCGAAGCCAGAACGCGTTGGAAATCAACGTGCAGAACTTGCTGCTTGTAGGGGTGCCACTGAACCGAGCGCAACAGCACTTTTTCAGCTTTACCGTCCAGTTCCATCGTCAGGATGGAAGCGTGGAAGGCTTCTTTGCGCAGGTTGTGGTAAGTCTCGTTATGATCCAGGGAGATCACGACGGGCTGTTCTTCGCCACCGTAAACAATAGCAGGAACTCGGCCAGCGTGACGCAGGCGGCGGCTCGCACTCGTACCTTGTACATCACGCGACGTAGCGGTGAATTTCATGGAAAACTCCAATTTGCAGGATCATCAGACCACTGCGAAAAAACGGTAGTTGCCTACCTAGTTGACGTGCGCCGCGACCAGCGCACGCTAAAAAAACTTAGTCTGTGAACAAGGAGCTGACGGACTCGGCGTTCGAGATACGCAAGATGGTCTCGCCCAGCAGTGCTGCACAGGACAACTGGCGGATCTTGCTACATTCACGGGCCTTGGCGGACAAGGGAATGGTGTCCGTTACAACCAGCTCGTTCAATTGGGACTGCGTAATACGTTCGATGGCCTCGCCCGAGAGCACAGGGTGCGTACAGTAGGCATAAACCGCCTTGGCACCGCGCTCTTTCAGAGCTTCAGCCGCCTTGCACAGCGTACCGGCCGTATCCACCATGTCGTCCATCAGGATGCAGGTGCGTCCGTTGACGTCACCAATGATGTTCATGACTTCGGATACGTTGGCACGTGGGCGGCGCTTGTCGATAATGGCCAGATCCACTTCCAGTTGCTTGGCCAGTGCACGTGCGCGCACCACACCGCCGATGTCAGGCGAGACAACAACCATATCCTGGTAGTTACAGCGCCAGATATCGCCCAGCAAAATGGGGGAAGCGTAGATATTGTCGACAGGGATATCGAAGAAACCCTGGATTTGGTCAGCGTGCAGATCCATCATCATGACGCGATCAACACCGACCACTTGCAGCATATTGGCTACGACCTTGGCTGAGATCGACACACGCGCCGAACGGGGGCGTCGATCTTGGCGGGCATAACCAAAGTAAGGGATGGCAGCGGTGATGCGACCGGCCGAAGCGCGGCGCAAGGCATCGACCATCACCATGATTTCCATCAGATTATCGTTGGTGGGAGCGCAGGTGGGCTGCAGAACAAAAACATCGCGACCGCGAACGTTCTCGTTAATTTCAACCATGGCTTCCCCGTCGGAGAAGCGACCCACCGTCATTTTCCCCAGCGACATATCAAGGTGGTTGACGACATCGACAGCAAGGCGAGGATTAGCCGTGCCGGTGAAGATCATGAATCGGTCTTGTGCCATGATGGGAGATAGATTTTGATGCAGGAAAAGCAAAGCTGTTGATCGAGACCCCTACAAGGAAACGACTCAACAGCTTTACATTATCGCAGGCTAGGCCTGAAAGGTGGCTGGGGAAGAAGGATTCGAACCTTCGCATGCTGGAATCAAAATCCAGTGCCTTAACCAGCTTGGCGATTCCCCAAATACTTACTTAATCCAGTAACGTAGCGGATGATCTTGCAATCCTGAACAAACCCAAGTTTGTTCAACCAGCAATTTACCACTATTTGATTCTTCGCTACCAGAAAAATCTATTTTACTGCTGTTTCGGTCAATTTCAAACTGACCTGTCTTGGCGCTTTGCTTGTCTCTGCACTCAACAAACAAACAAGAACCTGAGCCTGTAATTCTAGCATTTAATTTTAAACTTTGCAAACCCTGTTTCAAAACTTTTAAATCAGGATAAAGATTAAATGCCACTGATTCCAGGTTGTTTCTGCCAAAGTAAGGATTGTTGTCCTTGGCTTGCCAGAATTTTTCTTGCCAATCAGTAAAGAACGTTATTGTGATGGGTTTCTCATCACGTGTCAAGCATTCGGAGGTAAATATTTTCCCCGTGGATATAAATTGCGGTGGACGGATGATGATGTAATCCCGTGGCGGCATCTGGATGGCTTGCAGTTGCTCGCCTATCCCTTGCGCAAATGCGGCCTGCCCGAATACAAAAACCGGCACATCAGCGCCCAGGGGCAAACCAATATCCATCAAGGCCTGACGGCTCAGGCCCAGGTTCCATAAACAGTTCAAGGCAATCAGGGTGGTGGCCGCATCGCTGGAGCCACCGCCCATCCCTGCTCCCGAAGGAATGTTCTTGATACAAGAGATATCTACGCCTTGCCGGGTACCCGTCGCTTGTTGCAGGGCACGAGCGGCTTTGATCACCAGATCCTGCTCAGGCTCCACATCGCTCAAGGTGCTGTGTACCCGATGGATCTGCCCATCGCGACGCGGAACGAAGCTCAGGTAATCATTCAGATCAACAAAGCGAAAGGCGGTCTGCAAGAAATGGTAGCCGTCTTCACGACGACCCGTGACGTGCAAAAACAGATTGATCTTGGCCGGAGCCGGGACGTTGTAGAGCGCCATTACACAAACCTGCTCGGGCTTTACTGATCCACGACCAAACGCACGCTGATGGAGCGATTGGCTTCATGACGATTCAATTGCAGCAGGCGCGGGCCTTGTTCGTCGTAACGCGACAGCGTCACACGCCAGCCGGACTGCTCGAAACTGCTCAGCTTTTGCTGATCATCCCGGCGTTCACTCTGAACCGGGGCGCTCCCCGTGCGGCCATGCAGCCAGTCACGCAGGCCAGCGACAGGAACGGGACTACCCAAGACCTGCTCAACCAGAGCATCGGGATGGGAAGCGGCTTCCTGGCTACCGTCTGTGCGTTCCAGGATGGCGCGACCCGGCAACACCCAGACACGTGCCAAGGTATTACCCAAAGGATTGCTCAAATCCAGCATCAGCTTGTGGCCATCGTCGCGCCAGGAAAAACCACCCTGCACGGCTTCGACCTGCGAACTGGAGTGGGTCACGCTCAACGCAAAGCGGCCGGAACGAGACAAAGCACTTGCGGATTGGGAGGCATCTGTAGCACTGCCAACTTCAGGTTTGGGCGGTGTTGCACAAGCACTGAGCAAAGCAACCAGGGCCAAAGCCCCTGCTCGGGTCCAGACCCGCTGTTTCAAAATACTCACGGCAGCGGTACTCCCAGACGCTTGATGGTTTCTGTCAATGTTCGGTTTTCGGCGTCTTTGCTCAGGCCAGCCCGGAATACCAGCATGGCATCATCGCGACGGCCTTTTACCCACAACACTTCACCCAGGTGGGCGGCAACGTCCGCTTCAGGCAAACGCTCGTAAGAACGCTGCAAGTATTCCAATGCGGCTTGCAGATCGCCAATACGGAACAGGTACCAGCCTACGCTATCCAGAATATAAGGATTGTCCGGCTCCAGCTCCATGGCGCGTTCCAGCAAATCCTGGGCTTCGTCCATACGGCGATTCTGATCCGCATAGGTGTAGCCCAAGGCGTTATACGCATTGGCATGGTCCGGACGCAGCTCAATAACGCGGCGCATCAAGGTTTCAAACTTGTCGTGCTTGGCGCGCTGTTCGTACAGCATGGCCAGGTTGTATTTGATTTCGGCGCTATCAGGCAATTCACGGTCCGCGCGCTCCAGCACTTCCAGAGCCTGGTCGGTACGACCGCTATCTTGATAGATAGAGGAATACGTCAAAGCCACAACGACCTGTTCACTCATATCGCGTGGGCGAGAGTTTTCCAGGGTACGACGCGCTTGTGGCAAATTGCCCTGGCGAGCCTGCAGGACAGCTTTATGAATCTGGGCCTGGAAACGCAGCGCAGGCTCTTCTATCAAGTCCAGCTGACGAATGGCTTCGTTCATATCGCCCTGGGCCTCGGCAATTTGTACCAAGGACAAACGGGCTTCAGAAATACTGGCCAACGCCGTGTTGACGGCATCGTTCAAGGACTGGCGGCGCTGCTGCTGAACGGCAATGTATTGCTCCAGCAATTTACGAGCCTGATCAAACTCCTGGGCACGAATATGAATTTCGGCCTGAGTGTAGAGCAGATCAAAATCCTCAGGGTTGGCGCGTTGCAAGGCGCTGACGATGGCTTGGGCTTCTTCAAACTGCTGACGCTCCACCAGACGGTTGGCCAACAACAGTTGCAACTTGCGGCTATCCGGATTGGCCCGTACAAAAATACGTGCGCTTTGCAAGGCAGCCGAAGGATCAATCTTGATACCGTATTCCAGCACGCGCTGCGCGGCCGCTTCAGAATGGGGGTCCAGCTTCAGGGCTTCACGTGCTTCGCGCTCAGCCCGGCTCATATCCCCGGCACTCCAGGCAGTATCGGCCAAGGCCAGACGGGCAATCGGCAAGGAGCGCACGGGTTGCTGCAAGGCCTTGTCCAGCACCTCCAGCGCCAAGCGGCGATCCACCATCTTGCTGACCATGCTCATGGCTTGCACCACGGCCTGCTCTTTATCCTGGGCGCGAGAGATACGCAGCCACAAGGCATCAGCCAAGCCTTCGGTCTGACCGCTGGAGGCTTCCAGCGCCAGAGCCGTGGCTTTGGCTTCGGGATCATTGGGGGCCAGCAAGGCCCATTCTTTGGCAGCACGCAGAGCACGAGCCAAATCACGGTCGGCCATGGCGTATTGAAAGGCGTTTTGAGCCAGGCGAGGATCGCTGGTGTCACGCGCCAAAGACAGGAAGGTCTGGCTGGCAACGTCGTATTCACCACGAGAAGCCGCCACTTCGGCAACCAGAATGCGATACAGAATGTCCGAAGTCAGGCCGACCAAAGGCAATTGCCCGCTGCGCAAACGGATCTTGTCAGCAGGCGGCTCCGCCTTGAGTATGGGAAGTGATGGTTGGGCTTGCACCGAAACCGCTGCAAGCAACGACATCAGGCCCAGCTTTAGTGCTAAGGTCAGAGCATTCATCCAGAAAAACCCGTGCCCTGATACGCGCGACAAAACGCCCGATGGCACAATAAAGGAATCAGATTTGTTGATGGTATCACCCCCCCATGCCTGAACTGCCAGAAGTTGAAACAACTCGTCGCGGAATTGCGACGGTTATCCAGGGAAAAAATGTCCGACAATTCCTGGTTCACGAGCCCCGTTTACGCTGGCCCGTGCCTGCCTCTTTGCCGCAATGGATTGAAGGCCAGGCCGTCCAGAATTGCACGCGTCGAGGCAAATACTTGTTGTTGCATTTTGAACAAGGTGTCCAGATCGTCCATTTAGGAATGTCCGGCTCCTTGCGTCGCGTGGATCTGGATGAAGAACGCCGCAAACACGATCATGCGGAATGGATCTTTGATGAGGCCCGCTTCCTGCTGCACGACCCACGACGATTTGGTGCGATATTATGGCACGCCCATAGGGACGGCCCGCTGGAAAACCACCCTTTGCTACGTACTTTAGGGATCGAACCTTTTGATCCTTTGTTCACCCCGGAGTATCTGCACCGCTACTTGCAAGGGCGACGCGTTGCCATCAAGCAAGCCTTGCTGGGCGGCAAGATCGTGGTGGGCGTGGGCAATATTTATGCTTCCGAGTCCTTGTTCCTGGCCGGTATTCACCCTGAACTACCCGCCGGTGAAGTCTCCTTGCATCGCTGCGAGAAACTGCACTCGTCTATCTTGAGCACCTTGCAAGCCGCCCTGGATTCAGGGGGCAGTACGCTGCGCGATTACGTCAATGCCAGCGGCGAGCCGGGTGCCTACTTCGACATCCACGCCAATGTCTATGAGCGCGTCGGCAAACCCTGCCCACGCTGCCAACAGCCTATCAAACGAATCGTCCAAGGCCAGCGCGCGACCTATTACTGCTCGCGCTGCCAGCGCCGCTAAGCCCCTCCCCCTTTCTTCTGACAGCGTCTGATGCCGATTCCGGCAGGCAGACGCTCGTCTGCACTTTTTCAATTATCCCTACCCTATTCAGGTATTCACCTATATCTAACTGATTCACCATAAACTAATCTGACACCATCCCTATCGACTGTGGAGTCATTTTCATGAGCAAGTCCTTCGCCTCGCATAACGACCTGGAAGACAAAGTCGTTGCCTTTGAAAAACTGTCCGACAACGCCTACGCCTACACGGCTGAGGGTGACCCCAATACGGGCATCATCATTGGTGACGAGGCCATTATGGTGATCGACACCCAGGCCACGCCTGTCATGGCCGAAGACGTCATTCGCCGCATCCGCGAAGTCAGCGACAAACCCATCAAATATGTCTTGCTATCGCACTACCACGCCGTACGCGTGCTGGGTGCCTCGGCCTACGATGCCCAGGAAATCCTGGCCAGCCGCGACACTTACGACCTGATCGTGGAGCGTGGCGAGCAAGACAAGGCCAGCGAAATTGGCCGCTTCCCCCGTCTGTTCCGCAACGCCGAGTCCATTCCTCCCGGCCTGACCTGGCCCACCATGACCTTTGAAGGTCACATGACCGTGGACCTGGGCAATCTGGAAGTGCACCTGATGCAAGTGGGCCGTGGCCACACCAAGGGCGACACCATCGCCTGGCTGCCCAAGCAAAAAATCCTGTTCGCCGGTGACCTGGTTGAATACCAATCCACCCCGTACGCAGGCGACTGCTACTTCCGCGAATGGCCCCGCACACTGGACCGTCTGGGTGACTTCAAAGCCGAACAAATGGTTCCTGGCCGTGGCCCGGCACTGAAGAACGCCACCGAAGTGCGTCAGGCGCTGGCCGGCACACGCGCGTTCTTGACAGACCTGTACTCCAGCGTGCAGCAAGGCGCAGCCGCCGGTAAAGATCTGAAGACCATTTACCGCGAAACCTACGATTTCATGAAGCCTCGCTACGCAGACTGGGTCATTTTTGATCACTGCATGCCCTTTGACGTGTCCCGTGCCTACGACGAAGTCAACGGCCACGAAGACCCACGCATCTGGACCGCCGAGCGCGATCTGGAAATGTGGAAACAGCTCGAAGGTCAGTAAGACGCAAGGCCAGGGAGAAAGAAGATGGGAGACATTAATTACCAGACCCTGGAGCTGACGCAAGCGCCCCCACCGGCTACCCATGCCCGCCACCCTGTTGTGGTGGTGGGTGCCGGCCCGGTGGGGCTGACCATGGCCCTGGATCTGGCGGCCAAAGGCCACCGGGTCGTGATTCTGGATGACGACACCACGCTGTCCAAAGGATCGCGGGCCATTTGCTTTGCCAAACGCACTCTGGATATCTGGGACCGATTGGGCGTGGGCTCGCGCATGATGGACAAGGGCGTGTCCTGGAATGTGGGCAAGGTTTTTTTCCGCAACCAGGAAGTCTGGAGCTTCAATTTGCGGCCCGAAGAAGGCCACCAGCGCCCCGCCTTTATCAATTTGCAGCAGTATTACTGCGAAGGCTATCTCTACGAAGCGGTCTGCGCTCAGCCCCTGATCGAACTGCGTTCCGGCCATAAAGTGCTGAACGTGGTGAACCAGGCGGCAGGCGTGCATCTGGACGTAGAAACACAGCAAGGCAATTACACGCTGGAAGCTGAATGGCTGCTAGCCTGCGACGGCTCGCGCTCGGCCATTCGCCGTGCCTTGGGTGAAAGCAGCAGCGGACGCGTCTTCAAGGACCGTTTCCTGATTGCAGACGTGCGCATGCAGGCCGACTTCCCCGCCGAGCGCTGGTTCTGGTTTGACCCGCCCTTCCACCCCAATCAATCGGTCTTGCTGCACAGCCAGCCAGACAATGTCTGGCGTATCGACTTTCAGTTGGGCTGGGATGCCGACCCGGTTGAAGCCGTCAAACCCGAAAACGTGCTGCCCCGCATTCGCGCCCTTCTGGGTGCCGACGCCCCCTTTGAGCTGGAATGGGTCAGCATTTACACCTTTGCCTGCGAGCGCATGGAGCGCTTCCGCCATGGCCGTATTCTGTTTGCCGGAGATTCGGCCCACCGTGTCTCGCCTTTTGGCGCACGCGGCGCCAATAGCGGTATCCAGGACGCCGACAATCTGGCCTGGAAGCTGAATCTGGTTCTGAATGCCCAGGCTCCCGACAGCCTGCTGGACAGCTACAGCCATGAACGTGAGTTGGCCGCGGACGAGAACATCCGCCACTCCAGCCGTTCAACGGATTTCATTACACCTAAAAGCGAAGTCAGCCGTCTGTTCCGTGATGCGGCCTTGATTCTGGCGCGTCGCCACGCCTTTGCCCGTGTACTGGTCAATAGCGGCCGCCTGTCCTTGCCCAGCGCCTACCCGGACAGCCCCTTGAATACGGCTGACACACAGGAGTTCTCCGCCTGCGCCACGCCACTGGGCGCCTGCGTCCCCGATGCGCCTATCGAGCAAAACGGTCAGCAAGACTGGTGGCTGGGTCAATTGGGTAGCGGCTTCACTCTGCTGGAGTTTGGTGAAGGCCAGGCCAGCCAGTCTGAAGTGCTGGAAGAACTGGTCGCCCAAGGTCTCTTGACCCGCCTGCGCGTCTGGCCCGCTGGCACCAGCACCGCCCAGGCCCAGGGAGGCATCATCGACAGCCAGGATATGCTGCGCCAGCGTTACGACGCCCAGCCCGGCTCCTGCTATCTGATTCGCCCCGACCAACACCTGTGCGCCCGCTGGCGTCATCTGGATGGGCAAGCTGTCCAGGCTGCCTTGCATAAAGCCTGTGGCCATTTCCTGGAGAGTGCTTCATGTCTACACTGAATACCGATACCCCCCTGGAACGGGCTGACGATTTCTACCAAATGTTGATCGATGCCCACCAAGGCCTGAGCACGGCACAAAGCCATGCCATGAATGCCGCTTTGGTGCTTTTGCTGTGCAATCATGTCGGCTCGCTGGATGTGATCAAGCAAGCCTTGGATGCCGCCCGCCAGACCTGCCTGGAGCAGGCTGCCTGAATCTGGAGACCCCTAATGAGCTCTTTGAATTATCAGATTGGTTTTGGTAACGCCTTTGCCACCGAGGCGCTGCCCGGTGCGCTGCCGCTGGGACGCAACTCGCCGCAGCGCTGCCCTTACGGGCTGTATGCCGAGCAGTTGTCCGGCACGGCCTTTACCGCGCCACGCGCCGATAACCGCCGCTCCTGGCTGTACCGCATTCGTCCCAGCGCCAAGCAAGGGGCATTTACGGCATTTGAAGGTGCTCCCCACTGGAATGAGGACTTCGGCCAAGGCCCGGCCAACCCCAATCGCCTGCGCTGGAGCCCGCTGAATCTGCCCGGCAAACCAACCGACTTTCTGGCCGGCGTCCATACCTGGGCAGGCAATGGCAGCAGTGACTCGCAAAGCGGTGTTGCCATCCATCTGTACGCCATCAACCAGTCCATGGGACGGCGCGTGTTCTACAACGCCGACGCCGAAATGATGTTTGTGCCTGAACAGGGCCGCCTGCGTCTGGTCAGCGAACTGGGCATCATGGAGATCGAGCCGTGCGAGATTGCCGTCATGCCGCGTGGCGTGCGCTTCAAGGTGGAGTTGCTGGACGATGTGGCCCGCGGTTACTTGCTGGAGAACTTCGGCGCGCCTTTGCGCCTGCCCGAACTGGGTCCGATCGGCTCCAACGGCCTGGCCAATGCTCGCGACTTCAAAACCCCGGTAGCCTGGTACGAAGATATCAGCGAGCCGCATGAGCTGGTCACCAAATTCACAGGCGGTTTCTGGGTTGCGCAACTGACGCACTCGCCGCTGGACGTAGTAGCCTGGCATGGTACGCACGCCCCCTACAAATACGATTTGCGCGACTTCAACGTGATCGGCTCGATCAGCTACGACCACCCCGATCCCTGCATTTTCAGCGTATTGACCTCGCCCTCCGACACCCCCGGCACGGCCAACCTGGACTTCGCAATTTTCCCGCCACGCATTCTGGCCATGGAAAACACCTTCCGCCCACCGTGGTTCCACCGTAACTTCGCCAGTGAATTCATGGGTCTGATCCAGGGTGTGTACGATGCCAAGGCCGATGGCTTTGCACCCGGCGGCTCCAGCCTGCACAATTGCATGAGCCCGCATGGCCCCGACGCCAACACCTTCGACAAGGCCAGCGCTGCGGACTTGAGCAAGGCAGACTATCTGCGCGGTACCATGGCCTTTATGTTCGAGACCCGCAAAGTCATCCGCCCCTCGCCACAGGCCTTGCAAAGCGGCAGTCTGCAAGCCAATTACGATGCCGTCTGGGACGGACTGGAAAAACACTTCTCTACGGAACAAAAGGCATGACCCGACCTTATCTGAATGACACTCACGACCCCAAGCTGCAAAGCTGGGTGCCCGGCGCCAACGAGGCCGATAACGGTTTCCCCATCCAGAACCTGCCCTTTGCCGTGGCCCGTCGCCGTGACAGTCAGGAAGACTTCCGCGTCATGGTGGCCATTGGCCCTTACGCGCTGGACCTGGGCCTGCTGGCCTGCGATACCCCCTGGCACGGCAAAGCCGCCGACGCCCTGGCCGCTTGCGTCAAACCCGCACTGAATGGCCTGATGGCCTTGGGCCAGGAATACTGGAGCGCGCTGCGTGCCGCCTTGTCACATGACTTGCGCCAAGGCTCTTCGGCCGAATCGCGCCTGCGCCCCATGCTGATCGAGCGCAGCAAGCTGGAATACGCCCTGCCTGCCCAGATTGGCGACTACACCGACTTCTACATTTCCGTGCACCACGCAACGGCGGTGGGCAAACAATTCCGCCCCGACGCCCCCTTGCTGCCCAACTACAAGTGGGTGCCGATTGGCTACCACGGCCGCGCCTCCAGCATTGGCGTATCCGGCCAGCAGTTCCCGCGTCCCGTCGGCCAGACCCGTCCACCCGAGGGGCAGGAGCAACCCAACTTTGGCCCTTGCCAGCGCCTGGACTTTGAACTGGAAATGGGCATTCTGATTGGCAAAGGCAACGAAGCCGGTCACCGTATTCCTATTGCTCAGGCAGACGAACACGTTTTTGGTCTGTGCCTGTTCAATGACTGGTCGGCACGCGATCTGCAAGCCTGGGAATACCAGCCTTTGGGCCCTTTCCTGGCCAAGAACTTTGCCTCGACGATCTCCCCCTGGGTAGTGACACTGGAAGCCCTGGCTCCCTTCCGTCGCCCCTTCAGCCGTCCCGAGTCCGATCCCCAGCCACTGCCGTATTTGCAGGATCAGGCCAACCAGAGCAGCGGCGTTCTGGATGTGGAGCTGGAGGTGTACCTGAGCACCGAGCAGTCGCGTCAGCAAAAGAAAGAACCGGCTCTGCTCTCGCGTAGCAACTTCAAGGAAGCCTATTGGACCGTGGCCCAACTGGTCGCCCACCACAGCGTCAACGGCTGCAATCTGCAAACCGGCGACCTGCTGGGCACCGGCACCTTGTCCGGCCCGGCCAAGGGTCAGGAAGGCTCCCTGCTGGAAATGAACCAGGGCGGCAAGAACCCCATTGATCTGCCTTGGGGCGAACAGCGCAAGTTCCTGGAAGATCAGGACGAGATCATCTTGAAGGGCCTGTGCCGTCAGGATGGCTACCCGACCCTGTCTTTTGGTGAGTGTGCTGGTCGCGTGCTGCCTGCCATCCTGTAAATACAAACAGCCAGGCCTTTAAACAAGCCTGAGCCTCTCCTGCCCCAGCCCCTGTTATCTATCCGGCGCTGGGGCATTTTTTTGGCTATACACAGGCCAAACCGGCCACCCACGCCTGATACCGCTGCGCCACACTCAAAAAAATTTCGTGACCGACCCCAGCAAAATACGCTCTTTGAAATCGCTTTATTTTAAAATGCGAACTACAACTATTCAGGATTCAGTCTGCCATGCGAGTTCAGTCACACGAGTTGAACGGCCAAGCAATCCCCGCCAAAACCACGGGATTGCCGCAAACCACGCTGGACACTTTAGCGCGTGGTCAGAGCGGAACAGTCATTGGACTTCAGTCCACAAATAATGAACACGGACAGGCGCTGATTTTGCGTCTCATGGAAATCGGTTTTCTGCCCGGCGAGCGTGTTCGTGTCGTCGCCACCGGATTTCCCGGAGCGGACCCACTGGCCATTCGCGTAGGACAAGCCACCTTCGCCCTGCGCCGTGACGAGGCCGCCTTTGTGCTGATACAGCCTGCCTGAGCGCAGACGGCAAGCACACTCCCTACAAAAGCCAGAGATAACAATGACAAGCGCGACGACCAGTCCTTCCGACGCCACTCCCCTGCATGTGGCCTTGCTGGGCAACCCCAACTGCGGCAAAACCGCCCTGTTCAACCTGATGACCGGCGCACGCCAGAAAGTGGCCAACTACGCCGGCGTAACGGTGGAGCGCAAAGAAGGCTGGTTCACTACCCCTGAAGGCAAGCGCGTACGCATGCTGGATCTACCCGGCGCATACAGTCTGCAAGCCCAAAGCCTGGATGAAGCCGTAACGCGCGACGTCCTGCTGGGCAAACGCGCGGGCGAACCTCTGCCGGAATTGATTGCCTGCGTGACCGATGCAACCCACCTGCGCCTGAACCTGCGTCTGGTGCTGGAAGCGCGCAATCTGGGCCTGCCCATGGTGCTGGTACTGAACATGGCAGATATCGCGAAAAAACAAGGCATAGAAATTGATGAAGCCGTGCTGGCGCGCGAACTGGGCATCCCGGTCGTCTCCACCGTCGCCGTCAAAAATGACGGTGCCGACAGCCTGCTGAAATGGATAGATACCGATCAGTTCAAGCACGCCCTCCCCAGCAAGCAGGACGTGCCCCAGGGTGATGCACAGCAACGTGTGCTCGCACTGCATGATGAAGTCCGGCGCATTCTGGATCTGGCTGTCAAAGCACCGGCCATGCAACTGGCGCGCGATGACAAGATAGACGCCATTGTGTTGCATCCCGTCTGGGGGCTGGTACTGCTGGCCGTCCTCCTGTTCCTGATCTTCCAGGCCGTGTTTGCCTGGGCCCAGGTACCGATGGACTTTATTGACGCCACCACCACCTCCGCAGCGGAATGGCTTAACACCCAGATGGCCGATGGCCCCTTGCGCAGCCTGCTGGCCGATGGGGTGATCGCAGGGGCAGGCGGTGTCATCGTATTTCTGCCGCAAATCCTGATCCTGTTTTTCTTCATTCTTGTGCTTGAGGACTCCGGCTATCTGCCACGCGCGGCATTCCTGCTGGATCGCCTGATGAGCACGGTCGGCTTGTCCGGGCGCTCCTTCATCCCCCTGCTCTCCAGCTTTGCCTGTGCGATTCCCGGTGTCATGGCGGCGCGCTCCATTCCAAGCTGGCGGGACCGTCTGGTCACCATCATGATCGCGCCATTGATGACCTGCTCCGCGCGCCTGCCCGTGTATGCGCTGCTGATCAGTGCCTTCATCCCCTCGCGCACGGTGGCGGGCATCTTCAACCTGCAAGGGCTGGTGCTGTTTGGTTTGTACATCGCAGGGATTGTCAGTGCTATGGCGGTGGCCTATGTGGCCAAGTTATTTGGAGCACGCCAGGGTCGCGCGGCCCTGATGATGGAGCTGCCAGCTTATCGTATGCCCAGCATACGCAGCCTGCTGCTGGGCCTGTATGAACGCGCCATTATCTTCTTGAAGCGTGTCGGCGGCATTATTCTGGCGCTGACCATCGTCCTGTGGTTTTTGTCCTCCTTTCCTGGGGCACCGGAAGGCGCAACCGACGCTGCCATCACCTACAGTCTGGCAGGCCGCATCGGTGAATTTCTGGCGCTGCTGTTTGCTCCCATCGGCTTTAACTGGCAAATCTGCATTGCCCTTATTCCCGGCATGGCCGCACGTGAAGTGGCTGTCAGTGCACTGGGCACGGTGTATGCCCTGTCCGCAACGGGCGACGACACGGCAGCGCAGCTTGGCCCGCTGATTGCCCATCAGTGGTCCCTGGCCACTGCCTTGTCCTTGCTGACCTGGTTCATCTTCGCCCCGCAATGTCTGGCCACACTGGCCACCGTGCGCCGAGAGACCAATAGCTGGAAGTATGCGGCCATCATGGCAGCCTATCTCTTCGGCCTGGCTTACATCGCCTGCTTCATCATGTATCAGGCCGCTGTGGCCTTGGGCTGGGGTTAAGAATTTGCCGGGCTTCTGCTATGAAGCATGGGTCTTCACCCAGCTTGATGCTGTATTGATTAGAGGGAACTGATATGGCTCAGACTGTCATCGTTGCACTCGTCGTGCTTGCCGCTTTGCTGTATGTCGTATGGCGCTACATGCCACAAAAGTGGCGTAACTCGCTATCCGGCATCAACCCGAAACTGGCCCAGGCCCCCGGCTGCGGCGCTTGCAGCCGCTGCGACGCACCCGTCGACGCCAGTACAGGATCCTGCCACAGCAGTGCCCTCTTGGAAGCTGATGATGGCTCCAGGCCCGTAGTCTTTCATGAGCATCCTGGCGCACACCCCAAAAGCTAAGCCGTTTCAAGCCTGAACAAGGCACTGAACGTCGTAGCCTGAAACTACTGTTGCTCCGTTGACGTACGCCTTGCATCACGACCAAGGATTTCTTTACTTCTCTCGGCTTTGCAAGGCGTAGCGTCTGGGCGTCATCCCCACATGGCGTGTAAACGCCACGCTAAAGGTATTCACCGAGCTATAGCCAAGCTCCTCGCTAATCCGAGCCAAGGTATGGCCGCCTTTATATAAAAGGTTCTTGGCCAAGGCCATACGCCAGGACAGCAGATAATCCATGGGCGTCATGCCCACAATACGATTAAAGCGATCAAAAAACGCCGAACGCGACAAGGCTGCCTGTGACGCCAACTGCTGAACGGTCCAGGGATGGGCCGGATGCTCGTGCATGCTACGTATCACCAATGACAAGCGTTCATCCGCCAATCCACGCAACAGGCCTGATGAGGCATTGGCACCGCCTCCCAAGCGCAATGCCTCCACTAACAGCACCTCCAGCAAACGTGACAGAACAAGTTCACGCGCAGGCCGGTCAGCCCGGCATTCCTCATCGACCAACTGCACCAGGGTTGCCAACCTCGGCTCCCCTCGCACCAAAATCAGTTGGGGCAACAGCGAGACCAACAGGGCGGCATCCGGCGCTCCAAACTCGCAGTACCCAACCAGGTAGCGTACCTGCGATGGTCCGCTGACTTCACCCAATCTGAATTGCCCATCGGAAAGCAGAACCGGACTGAGGGCAGGACTGTCCGGTGTTGCATCAAGACTGGCCAGACCAAAGCGCTGGGCGGAAGGAATCAGGAGAAAATCCCCTGCCTCCAAAGCAAGCGATTCCTGGGCGTCCGGCTCCAGACGACACGCCCCCTCCAGAATGACGCAATAAAAGGTGCGCCCTGGTTCTGTGCGCTGCACGCGCCAGGTTCCCGCGGCACTCACGACCTTGGAGAAGGGTGCAGCAACTTGCAGCAGTGTGACGATCTGGGCCAATGGATCGAACATGAATGGACTTTTAGTTGATAAACATGGACTTTCTATTGTAGATAGTCCGGCCCGCAGGATCTATCGTTTCCGGACCTGAACTCACAGCCTGGAACTGACCATGAAAACTGTCCTGATCACCGGATGCTCCTCCGGTTTTGGCCTGGAAACCACCTCTTACTTTCTACAGCAAGGCTGGAAAGTCATCGCCACCATGCGCACACCCCGCCCGGACCTGCTGCCGGTTTCCGAGCATTTGCGGGTGTTGCCACTGGACATTACAGACCCCAGCAGCATTCAACACCTGATTGAACAAGTCGGCCCTATTGATGTACTGGTGAACAATGCGGGCATTGGTGCCTTGAATGCCCTGGAAGGCACATCCATGAAGGTAGTGCGCGAGACCTTTGAAACCAATACCTTTGGCACGCTTGCAATGATGCAGGCTGTATTGCCGCAGTTCAGGGCACGCAAGGCCGGGATCATCATCAATATCAGTTCCAGCGTGACCTTGACGGCCTTGCCCCTGATCGCTGCGTATACGGCCAGCAAAGTCGCCCTGAACGCCTTGAGCGAATCTCTGGCGCAAGAGCTGAAACCTTTTAATGTACGTGTACACCTGATCTTGCCGGGACGCTCGCCACAAACCCGCTTTGGCGAAAACTCCCGTTCCAGAATGGAGGCTATTCCGCAGGCCTATAGCGAACTGGCTCAACAGGTGTTTCAAGAATGGGCACAGTCGTCCGCCCCCATGACCGAAGTGTCTGATGTCGTGGCAGCGATCTGGCGTGCAGCGACTGATGCCCATTGCCCCGCTTATTTAGCAGCGGGGGCAGACGCTCAGGTGCTGGTTGAGCAAGCGGCTGAACGCATCGCTCTTGCTCGCGCCCTCTAAGCCTGTGCCAAAGGGGCCCAAGAACAAAGGCCGCCTCTACAGCAGCCTTTCCCTGAAGCCTGATCCAAAACGACAAAGGGGACTTCAAGTCCCCTTTTCCACACGCTGGAAGCCACTAGGCCGGCAATTGCTTGTGTCTGGCCCAGGACCACAAGATATAAAACAGAACGCAGCCATACAGCCCCAGAACGGCACCCGAAGCCAGCACCTGACTAAGAAAATGGTAGCCCTGCATGATGCGCAAAAAACCGAACAGCAAACCGGCGCTGATACCCAGCACAAAGCCCCCAGCGGCTAATTTGCGGCAGCCTATCATGACGCCCACAAAGAACAGGGATAAAAGCACAAAGCCGGATGCGGCATGAGCGCTGGGCATGGCATTGCCCGCTTCAGCCCAGGAATGCGCCCAAAAGTAGCTGGGCATGGATTCTATGCCGCCGAACATGGCCAGATTAAAGGGGCGAGGCATGGCGGTCAGATGTTTCAGTACGCCTACCATCAAAGGGCCGCTGCCCATGAAGAAAGCGGCTCCTGCCCAA
The DNA here is from genome assembly GCF_009497775.1 of Alcaligenes faecalis. Lineage (NCBI taxonomy): Bacteria > Pseudomonadati > Pseudomonadota > Betaproteobacteria > Burkholderiales > Alcaligenaceae > Alcaligenes > Alcaligenes faecalis. Next base: position 635,890 of record NZ_CP031012.1, on the reverse strand, counting down.
GCCAATTGCCGGCGGGAGCCCTTGGGCTGCCGCCAGGCCACAATCGTCCATATCACCGCGCCGCCAAAGGGGACGAACCACACCAGCTTGCGCCCGAACAAATCTACAAAGGGCTGCAATCGCCAGGAAAAATCCTGTAGTTGGGGATCGTAAAAATAGGCGCTTAGCGACAAGTCCGTTGCTGAACCCATCGTCACGGCCGCGACGATTCCCAAAACAGTAAACAAGACGGCACTGGCAACGATATAAGGACGAAAAAACATCTACACACCAAGTAACTTCAATCAGTCGGGCAATACTTTACCGGGGTTCATGATCCCCAACGGATCCAGTGCCATCTTGATCTGCTTCATCAAAGTCAGGGAAACGGAATCTTTATAACGTGGCAGCAGTTGGCGCTTGAGCTGGCCTACGCCATGCTCGGCACTGATGGAGCCATGGAAGCGGTGCACGCTGTCATGCACCAGGGCGTAAATTTCGTCCTGACGCTTGAGCAGTTCTTCTTCCGTGAAGGCGGTACCACGCGCGACGTTGTAGTGCAGGTTGCCGTCACCCAAGTGCCCGAATGTCACGTTTTCCAGGCCGGGGAAGGCTTCTTGCAAAGCCTTGTCCGTCTCGTGCACGAACTGGGACATCACGGACACGGGGATGGACACATCATGCTTGATGCTTTTGCCGTAGGCTTTTTCAGCCAGGGGAATGCTTTCGCGCAAGTGCCAAAGCGCCTTGCTCTGTGCGATGGTCTCGGCAATGACGGCGTCTTGCACCAGATCTTGCTCCAGAGCCTGACCGATCACGCTTTCAAAACGTTCGCGGGCATGTTCCAGGCTTTCGCTGTCAGACAGCTCCAGCAAGGCATACCAGGCGGCTTTTTCAGCCGGGCCTTGGAAAGGCATGCGTTGATCAGGGTAACAATGCAGCACGGCTTGCAAGCAGTTGCCTGCAATCAGTTCAAAGCCGGTCAAGGAGGCGGCCAGACCCTGACGAGCCAGAGCCAGCACTTGTACGGCATCTTCAATCGTATTCAGTGCCAGCAAGGCGGTGCACGCCGCCACAGGTTGGGGATACAGCTTGATGGTCGCGGCGGTGATGATACCCAAGGTGCCTTCGCTACCAATAAACAGGTTGCGCAGGTCGTAGCCGGTATTGTCTTTGCGCAGGCCAAGCAGGCCATGCAGGATTTCGCCCTGGGCCGTCACCACTTCCAGACCCAAGGTCAGGTCGCGAGCATTGCCGTAACGCAGAACCTGCGTACCGCCTGCATTGGTGGCCAGATTGCCGCCAATTGTGCAACTGCCTTCTGCGGCCAGGCTCAAGGGGAACAGACGCTGATGATCGCGGGCGGCCTGCTGCACATTTTGCAAAATGCAGCCTGCTTCCACCACCATGGTGTCATTGTCGGTATCCACGCTGCGAATCTTGTTCAGGCGCTCCAGAGACAGCACCAGCGCAGTAGCGCTGTTGTCCGGGGTTGCGCCCCCGCACAAGCCGGTATTGCCGCCTTGAGGGACGATGGGCACGCGGTGCTGCGCGCATAGACGCACGACCTGGGCCACTTCTTCCGTCGTTGCAGGCCGGGCAACCGCCAATGCAGTACCGGTATAGCGTCCACGCCAATCCTCCAGGTACTGCTGCATGGATTGTCCTGTCAGCACGTGCTGCTGACCAATACGCTGTTCAAGTTCGTTCAGAAAAGTCATGACCCAAGCCACTCAAGAAAAACAATCAGGCGCTCTTGCTGTCGCGCTACAGCTCTTAATGGTAACTCACGAAAGCCGGTGGCATTCGCGCTAAACTTCTTTCTTTGTGTATTCGCTCAGGACGCGACAGTGACCCAAATTCTCGCTCTACCGACCGCTGTATTCAAAGCCTACGATATTCGGGGCACCGTTCCCGAACAGCTGAACCCCGACTTCGCTTACCAATTAGGTCTGGCCCTGGCGGCCTTGGCCCGTGAACAAAGTGTGCAAACCCTGGTAGTGGGTTACGACGGCCGCCACAGCAGTCCAGCCCTGTCGCGTGCCCTGCAAAAAGGGATTCAGGCGGGCGGAATCAACACGGTCGATCTGGGCATGGTTCCTACTCCCGTCGTTTATTTTGCAGCCAATGTGCTGGAAACCGGCTCGGGTGTGGCCATTACAGGCAGCCATAACCCGTCCAACTACAACGGTTTCAAGATGATGATGGCTGGCAAGACCTTGCACGGCCAGGACATTCAGGATCTGATGAAGCGCATGCAGAGCGGTGCTCAGCCTGCGGCACAAGCGGGTACAGGCCGAAAGAAAGACTTGCTGGATGACTACGTCAGCACCATTGCCGAGCGCGTCAAACTGGCCCGCCCCATGAAAATCGCCCTGGACTGTGGCAATGGGGTTGGCGGTATTGTTGCCGCCCGCCTGTTCAAGGCCCTGGGTTGCGAAGTGGATATGCTGTTTGAGGATGTAGATGGCAGCTTCCCCAACCACCACCCTGATCCGGCCGAACCGCACAATCTGCAAGATCTGATCGCCCATGTTCAAAACACGGACTGCGAAGTGGGTCTGGCCTTCGACGGCGATGCCGACCGCCTGGGTGTGGTGACTCGCTCTGGTCAGATCATCTGGCCAGATCGCCAACTGATTCTGTACGCCCGCGATATCTTGCAGCGCGAGCCCGGCTCCACGATTATTTTTGACGTGAAATGCAGCCGCCACGTTGCTCTGGAAATTGCCAAGGCGGGGGGTGAGCCCTTGATGTGGCAAACCGGCCATTCGCTGATCAAGGCCAAACTGGCCGAGACCGGTGCTCCCCTGGCAGGCGAGATGAGCGGCCACGTGTTCTTCAAGGAAGGCTGGTACGGCTTCGACGACGGTCTGTACACCGGCGCACGTCTGCTGGCGATTCTTTCGCGCGGTGACAACCCTACGGCAGTACTGGAAGCCTTGCCGCAAGACCTGTCCACACCGGAACTGAAACTGCCTCTGGCCGAAGGCGAGCCGCATGCCTTGATTGCCCGATTGCAAAAAGAGGGCCGTTTCCCCAGCTCCAATCAGCTCAACACGATTGATGGTGTACGTGCCGAGTACCCGGATGGCTTCGGTCTGGCTCGTGCCTCCAACACCACGCCTGTGATTGTGCTGCGTTTTGAGGCCCAATCCCAAGAGGCACTGGATCGGATTCAGGGTGAATTCCGTGCGGCACTGCTGGCTTTAAAGCCTGATGCTGCGTTGCCTTTCTAATACGGCGGAAATTCGCTAATACCCAGATCCCTGCTCGCTGATCTCTAGTCTCTAGCGCAGTATAAGAAATGCCCCCGCGCTGCGCCTTGGGCTTGCTGCCCTAAAGGGGACACTTTTTACCGGGGGCACCGAGCCTTGGGGTAGCTCGGCGGTAAAAAAAAGGAGCTGAACTGTCTCTGAAACCTTGGATTCAACCCAAAGTCACAGCAAACAGTTCAGCCCGTTTTTTTATGCCTTGGCCCAGGACCAAGGCAGTTCAAGTCTTAACGACTCAAATACTGATACAAATCCAGATGAGCCTCGCTGATGCGGCCTATATCAAAGGCCTCTTCAGCCAAACGTCGGCTTTCCGCCCCCATGGCTTGTCGCTTGGCCGTATCCTCACCCAATTCCATCACCGCCGCTGCCAAGGCCTGTGCATTACGCACTGGCACCAGCACACCCGTCACGCCAGGTTCGATAGCATCACGGCAACCGGGTACATCAGTCGTCACCACCGCTCGCCCGCAAGCTGCAGCTTCCACCAAGGATTTAGGCAAGCCTTCACGGTAAGACGGCAGCACGGCAATATGCGATTGGGCATAAAGCTGAGCAATATCACGACGCTCGCCCAGGCACTCCACCACGCCCTGCTTTTGCCAGCTCTGCCACTCCTGCTCGCTGATGCTGGCAGGATTACCGGGATCAGGACTGCCAGCCAATACCCATTTCACCGAGCTGCCTTGAGCGGCACTGATACGGGCAGCTTCCACAAACTCGCGCACGCCCTTGTCCACCAACAGACGCGACACCATCAAGGCGACGGGCGGGCCTTCAGGCTCTGGCAAGGCTTGAAACTCGTTCAGGTCTACGCCTGAACCACGAATCAGAATGCACTGATCGCGTTTGACAACGCGGTCCTCCAGCAAGACATCACGGTCATTGCTGTTCTGGAAAATCACACGGCTATTAGGATGTCCCAAGGCAATGCGATAAAGCTGCAGGGCAACCCAGCGTACGGGATCAAATGACTTGTCGCGCTTGGTAAACACATAGCCCAGGCCAGATACAGCAGCCAGAAAACCCGGCACACCGGCCATGCGCGCCGCAATTCCACCGTACAAAACAGGCTTGATGGTAACCGCGTGCACCAGCTCGGGGCGCTCCCGGCGAAACAGACGCCACAAAGCCCAGATGGTTTGCAGCTCCTGCAAGGGATTGGTCCCGCTGCGAGTCATGGGCAAAGCATGGTGATGCAGGCCATGACGCTCGATCTCGGCAACCGCAGGGCCATCCATGGTGGCCACATGCACGTCATAGCCCTCACGCTGGGCCGCCTGCGCCAAAGGCAAGCGGTGCGACAGGAAAAAAGCGGGGTTATTGACCACGAACATCAGCATGCGCGTTTTCTTGCTGGCATCGTCCGTCAAGGCGCTCAAGGCCTGACGGCTGCGCTTGCGTTTGGGCGGGTACTGCGCCGTCAAGGTCTTCCAGGCCTGCGTGTAATTCTTGACCATGCCCTCCAGGGAGAACAGGCGGGCAACCCGTTCACGGGCATGCTCATGACGAGCCTGCCAGGAAGGTGCACCCAGCTCATCAACCGCGCTACTGATCGCGCCTGCCAAGGCTTCGGCATTGCTGGGGGGCACAATCCAGCCCTCATTGCCTACGATCAAGGCTGCATCGCCCACGTCGGTGACCACATTGGACACCCCGGCGGCCATTGCTTCACACACCACGTTGGGGAAGCCTTCCGCCGAGCTGGACAGCACATGCACGTCCAGCGCATTCATCAGGCGAGGGACATCGCTGCGCCGTCCCATCAGGATGACGCTCTCACGCAACTGATGCTGATCCAGCAAACGCATCAGGGTTTCGTTATTGCTGTCCATGCCGTCGCCAATCAAGAGGCAACGCAAACCAGGATGACGGTGCAAGCTGCGGGCCAAGGCGGCCAGCAGATTGGGATGATCTTTCAGCGGATTCCAGCGGGCCACACTACCAATAACCGGCGTATCCAGTGACAGGCCCAATTCTTGGCGCACTTCCTCACGCGCCTGCTGATCGGGGTGCCAACGGCTTAAATCGTAGCCATTGGGAATCACTTTCATGATGTCGGCACGATAGCCCCACTGCTTATGACGTCGGGCCGCGTTTTCGGCGCAGGACACAATCAGATTGGGAATAAAGCGCGACAGGCGGGCACACAGCCAGGCCACCATACGAGCTTTCGGGCTGCCTTGATACAAATTCGCGCCCGAGTTACGGATACCCCAGGACACCGCCGGAATGCCAACCAGTCGCGCAGCGGCGCCACCGATCAGATCGGAGTGATACATCCAGGTTTGCACCACATCGGGCTGTACGTCGCGCAGCACGCGTGTCAGCGATCGCAAGCCCTTCAGAAACCCCAGCGGCGAGTGCATGTGCAGGCAGTACAAAGGAATGTCTGCGGCCCGCAATTGCGGCCCAAACACATCTTCCTCGCCCAAAGAAATCACAATATGTTCGGTATCTTGACCGGGTGCCGTCACCAAACGGAACAAGACTGTTTCTGCGCCACCCTGCCCCAGCCCCGCAATAATATGTACGACACGCAAAGGCTGCGTTGTTTTCTCCAGCTTGTCATCCACGGCGTCTGTTTCCTGATTCAACGACCTTGGCTGCAATGCACTCATGCTTTGGCTCCCTCTTCTATACCGCCACGGGCGGCCTGAAAGACCTGGTCCCAGTTAAGCAAAACCTGCTCTAGTTCATAACGCTGACGCACCGCAGCAGCAGCACGACGTCCCAAGACACCCCGAAACACACCATCCCCCATCAGCTCGGCCAGGGCGGCGGTCAAGGCACCTTCATCCCCTACCGGAACCAGCAAGGCATCCTTGCCATCGGCGCTGATCTCGCGCGGGCCGCTGGGGCAATCAACCGTCACGGCGGGCAGGCCCATGGCCATGGCTTCCAGCAGCACGTTCGGAAAACCTTCCACTTCCGAGGTCATGACAAAAGCATGGGAACGCGCCATTTCCTGCCAGGGCTGGGCGGTTTTACCAGCCAGCTCGATACGATCGGCCGCACCCGACATGGCAATCAGCTGCACCAATTGGGCACGCTGCGGGCCATCGCCCCAGATTTTCAGTTTCCATTCCGGATGCTCGGCAGCCAGGCCAGCAAACACGCGGATCAGGACATCAAAGCGCTTGGAAGGCACCAGACGCCCCATGGCCATCAGGGTGCAGTGACGGTTTTCTTCCACTCGCACCTCGCGCTGCACGGCATTCAAGGCCTGCGGCAAGGGGTTGGGAACAACCATGACCTGTTTCATGCCCGGCACCATGGCCTGAAACGCTGCCACGCTGGCTCGGGTCTGCACAGTCACTACCTGCGCCTTGGGATACAGACGGCGGCGCAGGCTTTGCAAGAGCTTGCCTGCACTGCTGCTAAAGGCTGGGTTGGTACGTTCGCCCACCACAATAGGGACGCCCATGCCGCCCAGCCCCAGCAAGACATTGATATTCACATTGGTCAGAAAAGACACGATGACATCAGGCTGTTTTTCACGCACCAGCTTGCGCATGGCACGCAGCTTGGCCAACGGTTTGGGCAGCCAGCTACCGCGCATGCGATGGGCCAGCCACACCAGTTCCACCTTGGAGTCGATAGGGTAAAAGGCGCTGCCTCCTCCACTATAGGTAGGCACCAGGGTGACCTGATCGCCCCGCAAACCCCAGGCATTGGCCAGGGTAGAGGCGACGCGCTCGGCACCGCCTGCGTTCAGGGAGCTGACGAAAAACAGAATATTCACTGGGCCTCCGTGGGCTCATCGACCGGGTAGCTTGGGCCTGCTGGCACTAAGCAAAGCGCCATTTTAAGGCCGACGCAAGCACTGTTCCAACACTTGCTGCCATAGCGCCAGAACTCGGGCCGAGGAAAAACGATCGCGCACATCCGTGGCGCGACGCGCCAATCGCTGGCGCTTGTCATCGTTGGACATCAGGTCGGACAAATGAGCGGCCAGCGCTTCCACGTCTTCGATCGGGCGTACCAACACACCGTCAATATTGGCGCGGATGATCTCGCGCGGGCCGGTATCGCAATCGAAGGCAACGGCGGTCAGACCGCTGGCCATGGCTTCCAGCAGGCTGTTGGACAAACCTTCCATGCGGGAGCTGAGTACATACAAATCAGACTGTTCGTACCAGTCCGCCATATTGCCGACGCGGCCAGGAAGCTGGATACGCTCTTGCAGTTCCAGTTCTTCAATGCGTGCTTCCAGCGGAGCGCGCTGCTCGCCCTCGCCCAGAATCACCAGATCCCAGTCGGGGAAATAGTTGGACAGCATGGCAAAGGATTCGATCAGGGTGTCAAAACCCTTGACCGGGTGCAATCGTCCCACGGCCAGCAAGCGTTTGCGGCCTTCTGGCAGCTCGGGCACCGGCACAACGGGCTCGGCGCGGTCCATAGGCCAGCGCACGGCATTGGGAATCACCTGTACCTGACTGCCAGGCACATGCTCGCGCAACCAGTCAGCGGTACCAGCAGTCAGCGCGATCACGGCATGCGCTTGCGGGTAGGTGCGCAAACGGGCTTTCTGCCAGAAGGAGGACAAGGACTGAGAGGGAGGATGCGTATGCTCGGTAGCAATCACCTTGCAGGGCAAGCCTTTGGCGGCAGAAATAGCCAGCACCGAGGACGTCGTCATCATGCCCAACACAACATCGGGCTTGGTCTTGCGTATCAAGGAGCGCAAGCGGCTGACGCGTCGCCAGTTCTTCCACAAGGCGTCCAGACGGCCCCGGCTGCTGCCTGCCGTTCCCAATACGTGGCGCTCTACACCGTCTGCCACGGTATAAGCGTCTTTTTCACGGCCTGCCTGAGTCACCAGGGACACTCGATAACCACGCGCCACCCAGGCTGCGCTGAGATCGACTGCGACACGTTCTGCCCCGCCCCCACCCAAAGAGTGGATAAGCAGCATGATATGAGGGCGAACTACCGAATGACTGTGCACGTTTTCCTATTCCTGCGAACCAGGCGCAAAGGCACTGGCTGGCTTCAAGGCCAAGATGAAGTAACAAGTGAAAGAGGCCGCGTACATCAGGCTGGTTGCCAGCATGATGCCCGACGGACCCATGCGCGCCGCCAGGATCGGGTTCAGGGCCGCTTTCACCAAAAAATTGATCACGGCAATAATTGCCATTGATTTATAACGGTTCTGACTGGCCAGTAGCTGCACCAGAATCAGCACCCCAAAATAAAAAGGCAGTTGCACCAGGCCCCAGCTAAACACCTGAGCAACGGTGGCCGTATCCTGCGCGGTGAAGGCACCTCGCTCAAACAGCAGCTCCACACCCCAAGGTGCCAGCAGGACACCAATCGCCGCCGCGACCGCTCCGGCCGCCAACATCATGACCGACCACTTCAGGGCCATGGAGCGAGCACGGGCGTTGTCGCCTCGGCTTTGAATATCCGCCAGCACAGGCAAGGCGGCCCGGCCGACAGAAGCAGCACCGACTCCCAGCACCAGAGCCAGCAAGCGAGTGGCATAACCCAAGGTTGCGTTGGCATTGGCGCCCAGATTGGCTGCCGTATATTGGTCAATAGGGCCGACAAAGCTCATGGCAACCTGCCCCACCAGCATGATGGTGGCGGCCTTGAGCAAATCCGGCCACTGCTCGGCACGCAAGCTGATCGTGGGACGAGCCCAGATCTGATCGGCCCGCGAAGCCAGAATCATCAGCCATACGGCCTGGATCGTCATGCCCAGCAAAGTGCCCCACAGCAAAGGGCCAATGCCTGCATTCCCGCCTGCGGCCAGCACCCAGATCAGGATGACAAAGGCCGGAACACTTTCCAGCAAAGTATTGATGTGACGCTCATGGGCTCGCAGGCGAGCGGCACTCAAGCCAATCATCAGCGTCAGAACCGCTGCAGGCGCAAAGGCAAACAGCAGCTCCCGGCTCATTTCATGGACGGCCGGACTTAAACCTTGTCCGGTCCATTGCAGCACCCAGGGCCAGCTAATCCAGATCAATGCGCCCAGCACGCAGCCGAGCACAATGCACCAGGCTTTCAGTTCACCCAAAAAACGACTGCGCGCAGCCGGTTCCAGGCGATGCAAACGCACCAGAACGGGAATCAGCACAACTGACATGGAGCCAACGATAGTCACTGGCAGCCAGTTGGCCATGACCATCGTGAACTGATAAGCATCGACTACATCGCTCACACCGTAGCGATAAGCCACCGCCATTTCTTTGAAAGCGCCCGCTGCCTTGCCCAGCAATAGAAAAAACGCCACCCGCATCGCCCCAAGAGCGATGCGACGGTGGTCGTCATGCAGACTAGACAGACGTGCTTTCAGGCCGGCCCAAATCAACTCAGAAACGCCACGTACCAGGGCATGGCGGTGTTCAGGCCCTGCAAAATCGTGTGAGTCGGCTCGTAACCCAATTGCGTGCGAGCTTTGGTGATATCGGCTTGAGAATGCAGCACATCGCCAGCGCGGAAATCCGCATAGATGGGCTGCTTGGTGTAGTTCACACCATTTGTGCTCAAGGCCTGCTTCAAGTGCTCGAACAGCTCGTTCAGGCTGGTACGGGCATTGACGGCAACGTTATAGACCTCGGCCACAGCAGGTTTTTGCTGCACGGCGGCCAGGATATTCATTTGAATAACGTTGTCGATAAAGCAGAAATCGCGGCTGGTTTGGCCATCCCCGTTGATTTGCACATCCTGATTCTGGATCATGGCCGATACCCATTTAGGGATCACGGCGGCGTACGCACCATTGGGGTCCTGACGTTTACCGAATACGTTGAAGTAACGCAGGCCCACGCTGGAGAAACTATAGGCACGGGCAAACACGTCCGCATACAGCTCGTTCACGAACTTGGTGACCGCGTAAGGAGACAAGGGGCGACCAATCGTATCTTCCACCTTGGGCAAGCCGGGGTGATCGCCATACGTGGAGCTGGAGGCCGCATAGACAAAGGCTTTAACCTGTTCGTCACGCGCTGCCACCATCATGTTCAGGGCACCGTTCACATTCACTTCGTTGGAGGTCAGCGGATCGTTCAAGGAACGGGGCACCGAACCCAACGCGGCCTGGTGCAGCACATAGTCCACGCCTTTAACGGCTTCGCGACAGGTATCCAGATTACGGATATCGCCTTCAATAAAGCGGAAACGGGCCCAGCGCTCAGCACCAACCTGATCGCGCACTTCATCCAGATTGTATTGATGGCCGGTTGCAAAGTTATCCAGACCCACCACCTGCTGATCCAGATTCAGCAAGGCTTCCAGAAGATTGGAACCGATAAAGCCAGCACAACCCGTAACCAGCCAGGTTTTAGGCTGATTACGCAGTTGTTGGCTCGCCTGTTCAAATGCAGAGCTCATAATGCTTTCCAAAATTAAAGGCGCAGATCGGACTGTTCGCGATCAAACACATACTTCAAGTCGTAGAGCACATGCTCGGGCTTGCCCCATCGGCGCACGCCCTCCACACCCAGATCCTTGAACTGTTTGTGGGCCACAGCCACGATCACACCGTCGTATTCGCCCGCTTTGGGCGCTTCGACGGGAGTAATACCATATTCATGTTGTGCCTCTGCAGGGTCAACCCAAGGGTCGTACACGTCTACGTGCACATCGTATTGCTTGAGTTCATGCACGATATCGACAATGCGGGTGTTACGCAGGTCAGGACAGTTTTCTTTAAAGGCCAGACCCAGCAAGAGAACGCGCGAACCTTGCACCTGGATGCGGCGCTTGGTCATGGCTTTAACCAGCTGGGAAGCCACATAACCACCCATGGAGTCGTTCAGACGACGGCCGGCCAGAATGATCTCGGGGTGGTAGCCAATGGCTTGCGCCTTGTGCGTCAGGTAGTAGGGGTCCACGCCAATGCAGTGACCGCCAACCAGACCGGGACGGAAAGGCAGGAAGTTCCACTTGGTGCCTGCAGCTTCCAGCACGTCCAGGGTATCGATGCCCAGACGGTTGAAGATCAGAGCCAATTCGTTGATCAGGGCGATGTTCACATCACGCTGAGTGTTCTCGATCACCTTGGCAGCTTCGGCCACGCGAATGGAGCTGGCCTTGAAGGTGCCCACCACAATGATCTCGCGGTACAAGGCGTCGACCAGATCAGCAACCTCTGGGGTCGAGCCGGAAGTCACTTTCTTGATGGTGGAAACACGGTGTTCCTTATCGCCCGGATTGATACGCTCCGGGCTATAACCGGCGTAGAAATCTTCGTTAAAGCGCAGGCCCGACACTTGTTCCAGCACAGGCACACACACTTCTTCGGTAGCGCCGGGGTAGACCGTGGATTCGTAAATCACGATATCGCCGCGTTTGAGCACTTTACCAATGGTCTCGGAAGCACGGACCAAAGGAGTCAGATCAGGCTGCTTGAATTCATCAATAGGCGTGGGCACGGTCACGATGAACACATTGGCCTGAGCCAGTTCATCCGCCTCGCAGGAGTAGCTCAGACCACTGGCTTGGGCCAGTTCTTCGCTCTCGACCTCCAAGGTACGGTCCACCCCTTCCTTGAGTTCGGCGACACGACGCGCGTTAATGTCAAAACCAATAACGGAACGCTTTTTGCCAAACTCTACAGCCAAAGGCAAACCGACATATCCCAAGCCGACTACGGCCAGTTTCACATTCTCAAGTTGCAACTTCATTCTCCAGTTAGCGCTATGCGCAAGGAATAATCTTGAACGCCTGACAGTATCAGTCCCGGTCTATCCGCCGCCGTACCGAGGGCAGCAGCAACCAGGAGGGGCGACGCCACGAAACCAGACGGGAATAGAGCCAGATATAAACCAGTGAGAAGGCCAGCATGCTGGCACACAATGCCCAGGTATTGTCCCACCAGATAGTAGCTGGCACCAAACCGATCAAGGCCAGCACCCACAGGTATGGAGACGTCATGGCATTACAAAACGCGGGCAAGGCCCCACCACTGTCACGACTGAACGTGGAACGCACCAGACGACGGAACACCAGTTGATGCAGGTGCAGCGCGTCCGGCTGATCCACAGGCACACCACGTTTGAAGCGGCGACGCCAGATCGAAAACATGGTTTCAAAAACAGGGTAAAACAGCACGGCCAAGGCGTAAAACGGCGACACACTGGGGTTGCGTACCACCAGTTGCACAGCCAGTTCGGCCAGCATGAAGCCCAGAAAGTACGCGCCACCATCCCCCAGAAAGACCCGTCCGAAAGGAAAGTTCCACACCAGAAAGCCCAGGGTGGCCGACGCCAGCGAGGCGGCAATCAGGAAAATCGGGATGTCCTGCACCTGCAAGGCCACCAGAGCCAGCGACAGCGCCATCAAGGTGGCAATCATGCCGGCCAGGCCGTTCATACCGTCAATAATATTCAGGGCATGGGTGCAGCCGCCTACTGCAATCATGGTGAAAAGCAGCGAAATGGGCCAGAAACCCAGAATCCAGTCGGCCCAGCTCACCCCAACGCGCGATACGCCGCCCAGCAACCACCAGGCAATCGCAGCCGACAAGAACGCGGCCAGCAAGCGTTTCAGGGAGCCTACGTCCTTGGTGATATCCTCGACCAGGCCCGCCACAAATACCGGCATGGCCGCCAGAAACAAGACCGGCCACAGCCAGGTCAGTGTCATATTGCTGGGTCCAAGGACCAGCAAGCCCGCCAAACTGCCTGCCACCACTGCCAGACCACCCACACGCGGGGTAGGACGAGAATGGGACGCTTGGGGTTTACTAAGGTCGCTATCCCCGGTCAAACGGCCATGCCAACGTTCGGAGGCCACAATAAGCCCGCCGACCATAAAAGCCACGACACAGATATACAACCAGGTTAGGGACTCCCCCATCTGAGGTAAAGACACCGCAAAACACCCTGCAAGGTTAGGAACTACACATTATCAACCTGCCTTCCGGCTTGTGTCCGTGACCAGTCGCTTTAAATGCAACAATTTTCGTCAAGTCCCGTATCGCTTTCGTGTAGGCAGGAGTAGCTCGCTAATTTGCCCGAGCGCGAGCCCGAAAGCAAGTATTTTAGGGCTTTGGCGCTCAGGAATCGGGTTGCGGCAACGGTTCTGTCGAGGCCAGCTGATTACCGCACTCGGTCAGAAGTCGCCGTAACCAGCGATGGCTGGGCGAATGCCGGTTACGCTCATGCCAGAGCTGATAAAAGCGCATGGGCGGAAACTCCAGTGGAGCCTCCAGAATCGCCAGAGGCAATAATCGGCAATAGAACTCGGCAAAATGACGTGAGGTTGTAAAAATCAGGTCTGTATTCTGTAGCAAATACGGTGCGGCCGAGAAGGACTGCACCGCCACGCTTTCATCACGCTGAATACGCAAGGTCGCCAGGGTGGTGTCGATAACACCGCGCTGGTTGATGGAATACGGCATGGGCACCACATGGCGCGCCCGCACGTAATCGTCCATGGTCAAACCCTTGCGGGCCAAGGGGTGCGTTGCCGCTACCAGACAGACGATCTGATCTTCCAGCAGCACGGACAGGTGCATGCGATCCGGTGGTTCGGGCCAGTTACCAATGACCATGTCCAGATCGCCTTCCGCCAGCGAGCGCTCAAAATCAAAACTGGCATCCAGAGAATGCAGATTCAAACGCGCACCCGGTGCCTCGCGGCGCATGCGCTCGACCACCCCGCCAATAAAGACAGGCGCCAGATAGTCCGGCGCTCCAATATGAAACTCGCTGCGACTTACCTGAGGATCGAAACTGTCTGGCGCATTAACCATACAGTCGATCTCGGCCAGGGCTCCCTTGGCGTGGGCCAGCAGGCCAATGGCGCGCTCGGTGGGCACCATGCCGCCCTTCTCCCGGACCAGCAAGGGATCGCCAATAATGTCACGCAAGCGTCGTAAGGCCGCACTGATAGCAGGCTGCGACTGGTTCATTTTGAACGCGGTACGCGAGACGCTGCGCTCGGTAACGAGTAAGCAAAATACCCTCAATAGATAGGTATCAAGCGGGTTATCCCCACGTCGGGCGGCCATCTTATTCTCTCCTTCTTACGCTTTTTTCCAGCATGATAATGACATACATGCACAATACGAGATGGCATATATCATTTATACGCCTAATTCTATTTTATTTATAAACAGAAAACTTAAACTGGTCCCATATAAGAAAATCATAGCCCACAGGCGGTGGTTTATAAGGGTTTGAATAAATCAAACAGACCGTGTAAACGCCCACCCACTACCTTGATAAAACGGCCCCCAGGCCTGGTCCTGGAGCCGCCTCGGCTCGCACTATTTACGCTTAGATAATCGGACTGACACATGACTACTCAAACCCTTACCACCTCACAGGCGCTAACTGAACTCTCCAGCCTGGATCAGAGCCAATTCGTGGACAAGCTCGAAGGTATTTTTGAACACTCCCCCTGGGTCCCTGAACGTAGCTGGAACCAGCGTCCGTTTGAAAGCGTGGATCAGCTGCACGCCTGCATGGTGCAAGTGGTCAAAGAGGCATCGCACGACGAACAGAAGAACCTGATCTGTGCTCACCCCGAGCTGGCTGGTAAAGAAGCCGAGCAAGGGACACTGACTACCGCATCGACAGGCGAACAACGCGGCGCCGGCCTGGACCAGTGCTCGGCCGAAGAGCTGGCCCGTCTGCGTAGCCTGAACGCCCAATACCGTGAGCGCTTCGGTTTTCCCTTCGTGATTGCCGTCAAGGGTTTGAGCCGTTACCAAATCATGGATACAGTAGAAGCCCGTCTGAACAACAGCGCTGAAACCGAGTTTCAAGCTTGTCTGACCGAAATCGGCAAGATTGCCCGTTTCCGTCTGGATGCGCTGCTGGGCTGATCTTGCTGCCTGCCGGGTCTGATTGACCCATCCAGTTCACGGGGTAGCGCCAGCCTGCGGGCACGCTACCCTTTGTTTCCTCTGACCCTTCGTGGCGCGGCTGCTTTCAGCCCCACGCGGGTCTGCCTTATTAAGGACCTCTGCCATGACAATCACATTGAAGTTGGAAACCCTGACAGCCGAAGCCTTCACCCCTTTTGGTGATGTCATCGAGGCCTCCGACACAGTTCAGCACTTCACCATCAATGAAGGCAATACCGAGCGTTACCACGACCTGGCCAAGATCGAGCCGGGCCCAGACGGTCACGCGATTGTGTCCATTTTCCGTGGCCAGCCGCGCACCCTGCCCTTTACCGTGGAAATGATGGAACGCCACCCCAAAGGTAGCCAGGCCTTCATTCCCCAGTCCGGCCAACCCTATCTGGTGATTGTGGCTCCCGCTGGCCCAACTCCCAAGGCAAGCGATCTGCGCCTGTTCCTGGCTCGTGGCGACCAGGGCGTGAACTACGCAACCGGCGTGTGGCACCACCCCCTGATGGCGCTGAACCAAGTGGCCGACTTCATCGTGATTGACCGCAAAGGTCCTGGCGACAACTGCGACGTGATCCAGCTGGAAGAAAAAGCCATCATCGCTGAACTGGAAACCACCGCAGCGTGAGCCAGTCCTGTCCCATCACGCCGGACATAGAGGCCATTTACGCCCATCGTCCGGCGGATATTGATCCCGAGCACTGGCGCGCCCGCGTCAATCTGGCCGCCGCCTACCGGCTGGCGGCCCGTCAGGGCTGGGACGATATCATCTACACCCACATTTCCCTGCGCCTGCCCGGCCACGACGACATTTTCCTGATCAATCCCTTTGGTTTGCGCTTTGATGAAATCTGCGCGTCCAATCTGCTGTTGATTGATACCCAGGGCCAGGTCGTGGACGGCACAGGCCGCCATGCCAACCCCAGCGGTTTTGCCATTCACGGTGCCGTTCACCGCGCCCGCGCGGATGCGCACTGTGTCATCCACTTACATACTGATGCCTCGATTGCGGTCTCGGCCCTGTCCTGTGGATTGCTGCCCCTGTCGCAACACGCCATGCGCTTCTGGCAGGATATTGGCTATCACGACTATGCCGGTCTGGCCTTCCCGCCCCAGGAACAAGAAGCCCTGCTCAAGCAATTAGGCTCCTATCCGGCCCTGCTCTTGCGCAACCACGGTGCCCTGACCTGTGGACGTACCGTTGCCGAGGCCTATGTTCTGATGGATGCCCTGGAGCGCGCCTGTCGCATTCAGCTCTCTGCCATGGCTGCCAGCCCGGAATTGCACCTGCCCCCGAAGGATGTGCTGGATTTGACACATCGCCAGCTTTTGCCGGAGGACGAGCCGGAGGGCTTGTTAGAATGGCCGGCCTTGCTGCGCAAGCTCTATCAGAGCGAGCCGGATTTTTGCCGCTAAGACCCTTTCCACCCCTACGGAGCTTTTATGCCTTCTATTAACGTACAACTATTCGACGGCCGTCCCGTGGAAATCAAGCGTGAACTCGCCCAGGCCCTGACCAAAGAAGCCTGTCGCGTGCTTGGCTGTACCCCGGATGCCGTCGATGTGATCTTTACCGACGTCAAACGCGAGGACTGGGCGACAGCCGGTGTCCTGTGGTCGGACAAGTAAATCAGACCCATGAAAAAAGCGGCTATCAGGCCGCTTTTTTTATATCTTTCAGTACCTTGAAGGCCCTTCAAACGTCAATCAAACAGTAGTTTGGAGGCTGCTAACATAGATTTTTCGGATGGACTAGGTGGGCAATACCCCTAGCACTGCAAAACGCATGAAAAAAGCAGGAATCTGCTAGGCCGCGGCCTGAACACAGGCCCCATCTACAGGGCTTATATCCTTTCCCCCCTGTAGGGATCAGCCTGCCATACGCTTTTACGTATTCTACTTATCAAGCCGTACTGCCTTCCAGTGATACGGCCCATCCGATAACTTTATGCTTACGCGGCCCAGGCATCGGCTGCGCATAACGTATTAATAAGGAGACCCGGATGTCCGCCAACCCAGAAGTGTCCACACCTGCTGCTTGTGACGGTGTAGACGAACGCCTACCAACGGGGCGCCTGGCAACCCTTGGTTTGCAACACGTCATGGTGATGTACGCGGGCGCAGTTGCTGTCCCCCTGATCATTGGTGCAGCCTTGGGCCTGACCAAAGAACAGATCGCATTCCTGATTAATGCCGACCTGCTGTGCTGTGGCCTGATCACCATCATCCAGGCTCGCGGCCTGGGCATGTTCGGTATCAAACTGCCCGTCATGATGGGTGTGTCCTTTGCAGCGGTCAGCCCCATGATCGCCATTGGTCTGGACCCGCAACTGGGCCTGCCCGGTATTTTCGGCGCCACCATCCTGGCCGGTATCTTCAGTATTCTGATTGCCCCGGTATTTAGCCGTCTGATGGGCTTGTTCCCCCCTGTCGTGACCGGCATCATCATTACCGTGATTGGCGTGACGCTGATGCGCGTGGGTCTGAACTGGATCGGCGGCGGCTCCCCGACCATTACCGATGCTGCTACCGGCCTGTCCATCCCCAATCCCGACTACGGTTCGCTGGAAAACCTGGGCATTGCCCTGATGGTGCTGACCGTGATCCTGCTGATCACCAAGTTTGCGCGCGGTTTCCTGGCAAACGTGGCCGTGCTGATTGGTCTGCTGGTTGGTTTCTTCGTTTCCCTGGCCATGGGTCGCATCACCTTTGAAGGTCTGGATCAGACCAGCTGGTTTGCCGTGGTGACTCCATTCCACTTTGGTGTACCGACTTTCAGCTGGGCCCTGCTGGGTGCAGCAGCCGTCCTGTCCCTGATCATGGTTGTGATCATGGTTGAATCTCTGGGCATGTTCCTGGCACTGGGTTCCATCTGCGGCCGTCCTACCGACCGCGAAGCGCTGGTGCGTGGTCTGCGTACTGACGGTCTGGGCACCCTGGTGGGCGGCATCATGAACACCTTCCCGCACAGCTCTTTCTCGCAAAACGTGGGCCTGGTCAGCGTGACCGGCGTGCGCAGCCGCTGGGTATGCGTCATGGGCGGTGCCTTCCTGATCATGCTGGGCCTGTTCCCCAAAATGGCGTTCATCGTGGCTTCCATCCCCAACTACGTTCTGGGCGGTGCTGGCATTGTGATGTTCGGCATGGTGGCCGCCACCGGCATCAAGATCCTGATGTCGGCCAACCTGAACCGCAACCCTTACAACCCCTACATCGTGGCCATCAGCCTGGGCTTTGGCATGATCCCCCTGGTTGCCGAGCATCTGCTGGACAAGATGCCGCCTGCTCTGGCCCCCCTGCTGCATAGCGGAATCTTGCTGGCTGCCGTCTCTGCCATCTTGTTGAACCTGTTCTTCAACGGCATGGAGAAATACGCCGATCAAGGTCACACCGTTGAATCCACCGCTGCTACCCAGGCCCGCAAACAGGCCACCGCTCAAAAAGCGACGGAAGACAGCAGCAATCACCTGGCCTCACAAAACGGCTAAGCCCCCCTTTTTGAACAGCCGCCCAGCCTGAAACGGGCGGCTGTTCAAATTTCTGCAGTACCCGCATAAAAGTATCGACTGCCCATAATTAATCTAAGCAAGGTCAGTAACACCCACTCGAAGAAAACTAAAGCCGCAGGCCATAAGGGACATCAGATCCCAAGGACCTGTTTGTGCTCAAACAAAGAGGAGACACTATGAAACAGCTACACCCTGCTCGCTGGGCATGCGCCCTGCTGGCCGCCCCCCTGCTGTCCAGCCCCGCTTTGGCAGCCGACTGGAGCGACACCTTTTTAGGCTACCGTTTCAGCACGCAGTACACCGAGCCGATGAACGATCGGACTATCCAGAAGCACATCCTGAGCCTGACTCACGTCAACGGCTACAGCCTGGGACAGAACTTCTTTAACCTGGATATTCTGCAGTCGGATCGCTACGACCCGTCCAGCGGCAACGGCAGCAATGGCGCCACCGAGTTCTACGCCACTTATCGTCACCAGCTCTCCATGGGCAAGGTGTTCGACAAGGACATCAGCTTTGGTCCCGTGAAGGATGTGGCCATTACGGCCGGCTTTGACCTGAACACCAAGAACACCGCCTTTGCACCGCGCAAACGCCTGCTGGTGCTGGGCCCAACCTTCAAGTTCGATGTACCCCGAGGCTTTGTGGACCTAAGCCTGATGGTGGGTAAAGAGTGGAACCACTGTGGCCTGGGTGCCCCTGCTTGCCCCGACAGCCGCAGCTCTTTCCACACTCAGTTTCTGGCCAGCCTGAACTGGAACCTGCCCTTCGATGTGGGTTCGGTCCCGCTGAAGTTCCAGGGCTTTGCCAACTACGCTGGCCCCAAGGGTGACGACTACGCAGGCATCAGCACCAAGTCTGAAGTGCTGGTCCGTACCTCCCTGATGGCCGACGTGGGTAAAGTGGCCTTCGACAAGAAAAACACCCTGTGGGTGGGGATTGGCTACGAGTACTGGTACAACAAGTTCGGCAATCGTTACATGGCGAACGGCAACCTGAAGCCTGGCATCAAAACCAGCGCCCCCACCGTGCAGGTGGAATGGCACTTCTAAGCGCCATGCAGCATGAAAAAAACCGCTTTTCGAAGCGGTTTTTTTTTCATTCAGGAAACTGGAAAGCCTAGAACTGCACCTCGCCATCCCAATAGCCAGGCGTGTTGTAGATAGCACGCAAATAGTCGATGAAACGGCGCACCTTGGCTGGCAAATAACGCTGCTGCTGATACACCGCCTGGATGTCGTAGCTGGGAATTTCAAACTCGTTCAGCACCGTCACCAGCTCGCCCCGCTTGAGTTCCGGCTGAATTTCCCAGGTGGAACGCCAGCCTATCCCCCAACCTTGCTTGACCCAGTTGAAAAGCAGTTCACCGTCATTGCAGTCCAGATCGCCATCGACCCGTACCGCCAAAGGCCGACCATCACGCAAGAAGGTCCAACCGCGTTGCTGCCCGCCCTGCAAGTTGAACGCCAAGCAGTTATGACGAGCCAGATCTTCCGGTACGCGCGGCACACCGTGACGCTCAAAATACTCGGGCGTGCCACACACCACCCGTCGGTTCGGATACAGACGCACCGCCACATAGTTGGGGTCGGTCACTTCACCAATCCGCAAGGCCATGTCATAACCTTCACGCACCAGATCGACCACGCTGTCGGTGAAGTTAAACGACAGCTTCAACTCGGGATAACGCTTTTTGAAGGACAAGGCATGGGGCGCCACATGGCGACGCCCAAAGGCCGCCGGGGCCGACACCACCAAGTGCCCGCGCACCACTTTACGCTGGGCGCTGATACTGGCTTCGGCCTCCTCAAAGTCCTTCAGAATTTGTTTGCACTGCTCCAGAAACTGCTCGCCCAGATCCGTCAGCGTCAGCCCACGGGTAGATCGGTGCATCAGGCGCACACCCAGGCGCTGTTCCAGCGCATCCAGGCGGCGGCCCATGACCACGGGGGTGACTCCTTCGATCACAGAAGCGGCTGCAAAACTGCCTTTTTCAGCGACCAGTGCAAAACTTCGAATTTCGGTATAACGGCTCATTCAATACTCCAAGTATCGATAGAAACAATCGTACCACCATTTCTAGGCAGGTCCATCACTCCTTATTATCGAGTTGTGAATTTCGTCAAACGATGATCTAGGAGATATCAATGGCTCGAATGAGAGCAGTGGACGCCGCCGCCGCAATTTTACGTAAAGAAGGCGTGAGCACCGTATTTGGCGTGCCCGGCGCCGCCATCAACCCCTTCTACTCCGCACTGCGCAAAGAAGGTGGCTTTGATCACATTCTCGCCCGCCACGTGGAAGGCGCTTCCCACATGGCCGAAGGTTTTACCCGTGCCAATCCCGGCAATATCGGCGTGTGCATTGGCACCTCCGGTCCCGCTGGCACAGACATGATCACCGGCCTGTACTCCGCATCGGCTGACTCGATCCCAATTCTGTGCATTACCGGCCAGGCCCCACGTGCCCGCCTGTACAAGGAAGACTTCCAGGCTGTGGACATTGAATCCATTGCCAAGCCCGTGACCAAATGGGCCGTGACGGTTCGCGAACCTGATCTGATCCCACGCGTGTTCCAGCAGGCTTTCCACATCATGCGCTCCGGCCGTCCCGGTCCTGTGCTGATCGATATGCCTATCGACGTACAAATGGCCGAGATCGAGTTCGATCTGGACACCTACTCGCCACTGGAAGCGTACAAGCCGACCGCCACGCGCGCCCAGGCTGAAAAAGCCATCGAACTGCTGAACGCTTCCGAGCGTCCGCTGATCGTCTCCGGTGGTGGCGTGATCAACGCTGACGCCGCTGCCCTGCTGCAGGAATTTGCCGAACTGGTGAACGTTCCCGTGATTCCAACCCTGATGGGCTGGGGCACTGTGCCGGACGATCACCCATTGATGGCCGGTATGGTCGGTCTGCAAACCTCGCACCGTTACGGCAACCAGACTTTGCTGGCTTCGGACTTTGTATTCGGTATCGGTAACCGCTGGGCCAACCGCCACACCGGTTCCGTGGACGTCTACACCGAAGGCCGCAAGTTCGTGCACGTGGACATCGAACCCACACAGATCGGCCGCGTGTTTGGTCCTGATCTGGGCATTGCCTCGGACGCAGGCGCTGCACTGAAACTGTTCATTGAAGTCGCCAAAGAATACAAGGCTGCTGGCAAGCTGAGCGATCGCGCCGCCTGGGTAGCCGACTGCCAGAAACGCAAGGCCACTTTGCAACGCAAGACCAACTTCGACAACGTGCCCTTGAAGCCTCAGCGCGTGTACGAAGAAATGAACCGCGCCTTTGGTCCTTCGACCACCTACGTCAGCACGATTGGTCTGTCGCAGATTGCGGCCGCCCAGTTCCTGCACGTGTACAAGCCACGTCACTGGATCAACTGCGGTCAGGCGGGCCCATTGGGCTGGACCATTCCCGCTGCTCTGGGTGTGGTTGCCGCTGACCCAGGCCGTGAAGTGGTGGCCATTTCGGGCGACTACGACTTCCAGTTCATGATTGAAGAGCTGGCCGTAGGCGCCCAGTTCAAGCTGCCTTACATCCATATTCTGGTCAACAACGCCTACCTGGGTCTGATCCGTCAGGCACAGCGCGGCTTTGAGATGGACTATTGTGTACAGCTGGCCTTTGACAACATCAACGCCCCTGAAACCGAAGGTTATGGTGTGGATCACATCACTGTGGTGGAAGGTCTGGGTTGCAAGGCCATCCGTGTACACAAACCCCAAGACATTCAGGCCGCCATCGAACAGGCTCGCGCATGGATGAAAGAGTTCAGCGTGCCGGTTGTGATCGAACTGATCCTGGAGCGCGTCACCAACATTGCCATGGGCACCGAACTGCACAATGTGACGGAATTCGAGTCCCTGGCCGAAGCGGGTATTGACGCCCCCACCGCCATCTCGCTGATGGACTGATTGCTGATTTAAAAAACGGAGTAGCACTATGCCAAAATTTGCCGCCAACCTGACCATGCTGTTTAACGAGCACGACTTCCTGGATCGTTTCCAGGCAGCGGCCGAAGCCGGTTTCAAGGGAGTGGAGTACCTGTTCCCCTACGCCTACGACAAACAGCAGCTGGCTGACAAACTGCAACAACACGGTCTGACCCAAGTGTTGCACAACCTGCCTGCGGGCGACTGGGACGGTGGCGAGCGCGGCATTGCAATCCTGCCCGAGCGCGTGGGTGAATTCCAGGACGGCGTAGGCCGTGCCATCGAATACGCCACCGCGCTGGGCTGCAAGCAAGTCAACTGCCTAGCGGGCAAACTGGCCCAAGGCGCAGACCGTGAACTGGCTCACAAGACCTTGGTCAGCAATCTGCAGTTTGCTGCCGCCAAGCTGAAAGACGCCGGCCTGCGCCTGCTGGTTGAACCCATCAACACCTTCGACATTCCAGGTTTCTACCTGAACCGCACCGAGCAGGCCGCGGCTCTGTTGCAGGACGTGGGTTCGGACAATCTGTTCATCCAGTACGACGTCTACCACGCCCAGCGCATGGAAGGCGAGCTGGCCGCCACCATGAAAAAGCACCTGGACAAGATTGCGCACATCCAGATCGCGGATAACCCAGGCCGCAACGAACCAGGCACAGGCGAGATCAACTACGCCTGGCTGTTCAAGTACATCGACAGCATTGGCTACCGGGGCTGGATCGGCGGCGAGTACAAGCCCGCTGGCGTGACCAAGGATGGCCTGGGCTGGATGACTGAACTGACTGAAGTCGCCGCCTGATCGTCGGATACCTGCAGATAATTATTAGGAGATTACACAATGGCTAAAATCGGTTTTATTGGTTTGGGCATCATGGGCGCACCCATGGCCGTCAACCTGATCAAGGGTGGTCATGAGCTGTTTGCCTACACCCGTGGCGACTTCCCCAAAAGCGTGAAAGAAGCTGGTGCAACGGTTTGCGCCAACGGCACCGAAGTGACCCGTCAGGCTGACATCATCATCACGATGGTGCCCGACACCCCTCACGTGGAAGATGCGCTGTTTGGCGAAGACGGCATTGCCGCTGGCCTGACCGCTGGCAAGATCGTGGTGGACATGAGCTCCATCTCTCCCGTGGCCACCAAAGGCTTTGCCGAGCGCATCGTCAAGCTGGGTTGCGAATACCTGGACGCTCCTGTGTCCGGTGGCGAAGTCGGTGCCAAAGCTGGCTCGCTGACCATCATGGTCGGCGGCAAGCAAGAAGCCTTCGACAAGGTCAAGCCTCTGTTTGAACTGATGGGCAAGAACATCACCCTGGTCGGCAGCTACGGCGACGGTCAGATCACCAAGGTGGCCAACCAGATCATTGTGGCTCTGACCATTGAAGCCGTAGGCGAAGCCCTGTTGCTGGCCTCCAAGGCCGGTGCTGATGCAGGCAAGGTTCGTGAAGCGCTGATGGGCGGTTTTGCCAACTCGCGCATTCTGGAAGTACACGGCGAGCGCATGGTCAAACGCACTTTTGATCCTGGCTTCCGCATTGAACTGCACCAGAAAGACTTGAACCTGGCCCTGACCACCGCGCGTCAGTTGGGCGTGGCTTTGCCCAACACCGCAACGGCCCAGGAACTGTTCAACACCTGCGCCGCCCACGGTGGCGCTGCACAAGACCACTCCGCCATGGTCCGCGCTCTGGAAATCATGGCCAACTACGAGATTGGTCAATAAGATCGGTTCAAGGATGCTCCCGTCCGGGCTGGTTTTTTCCAGACATCGAGCCAGCACGGCCAGGACATCCAGCAAGCGGGCTGCGGCCCGCTTTTTTTTCCAGTTAGCAGCAAAGATGTCCTGCTCTCACGCAGTCACATCCCTGTCGCGCAGTAAGATGGTTTGCTGCCATCGCCCTGCATTAGGATTGACCCATGAAGATCGAGCCACAAGACTTACTCAGCAAAATGTTTCAAGCTGCCGTCAACGCGGCTCAGCCTGAACATTGCATCCCGCCTTATCTTCCCGATGCGCCCAAAGGCCGCACCATTGTGATTGGCGCAGGCAAGGCATCGGCAGCGATGGCCCAGGCACTAGAGCGTCACTGGGACAAAGGCCCCATCAGCGGCGTGGTCGTCACCCGTTATGGCTACAGCGTGCCTTGTGACCACATCAAGATTCTGGAAGCTTCTCACCCTGTGCCTGACCAGGCCGGTGAAGACGCGGCCCGCGAGATTTTGCGCACGGTCAGCGATCTGAACGAAGACGATCTGGTGATCTGCCTGATTTCCGGTGGCGGCTCGTCTCTGCTGCCCCTGGCCGCAGAAGGCGTCACCCTGGCCGACAAACAAGCCATCAATAAAGCGCTGCTGAAATCAGGCGCTTCGATTGGCGAGATGAACACCGTGCGCCGCCACCTGTCTGCCATCAAAGGCGGCCGTCTGGCAGCGGCGTGCGCCCCTGCCCGTGTCCTGAACCTGCTGATTTCCGATGTTCCCGGCGACAAGCCCATGGACATCGCTTCTGGCCCCACGGTGGCAGATCCCACCACGTGTGAGCAAGCACTGGAAATCATCACCCGCTACGGCATCGAGATTCCTGCCGCAGCCCGTGCCCTGCTGGAGAGCGGCGATGGCGAAACCATCAAGCCCGATGATCCACGCCTGGCTCATGTCACCACCCATCTGGTCGCCACACCCCAACTGGCCCTGCTGGCTGCAGCTCGTGTCGCTGAAGCCCGTGGCGTGCGTCCCGTCTTGCTGGGCGACAGCATTGAAGGCGAAGCCCGCGATGTAGGCAAAGTCATGGCCGGTATCGCCTTGAGTGTTTCCCAGCATGGCCAGCCTGCCCAGACTCCCTGCGTACTGCTGTCGGGCGGAGAAACCACCGTGACCTTGCGCGGCCAGGGCCGTGGTGGTCGCAATGTGGAGTTTCTGTTGTCCACCGCCATTGCCTTGAACGGGGCACCCGGTATCTACGGTTTGGCAGGCGATACCGACGGTGTGGATGGCCAGGAAGAAATTGCCGGAGCCTTCTGCAGTCCGGACACTTTGGAGCGTGCCTGGCAACTAGGTATACGCCCAAGGGCCAGTCTGGACAATAATGATGGTCATGGCTTCTTTGAAGCCTTGGATGACGCTTTGGTTACGGGCCCCACCCTGACCAACGTCAATGATTTCCGTGCAATTCTGGTTTTAACCCCTAGCGATTAACGCTTTTCTTTAAGGACTGGACATGAGAGACACGAAAGTACTGACCCTGGCCGATGTTAAAAAAATTGCTGCCGCTGCCGAGCAAGAAGCGCTGAAGAACAACTGGGCTGTCAGCATCGCCATTTGCGATGCAGGCGGTCACGCGCTCTGGATGCAGCGTATGGACGGCGCTCCCTTGATGAGCGCCCAGGTTGCCCCCGCAAAAGCACACACTTGCGTGCTTGGCGGTGGCAAGCCCAGCAAGGTATTTGAAGACATGGTCAACAATGGTCGCTTTGCCGCTCTGTCCATGCCCATCACGCCTCTGGAAGGCGGCGAACCGATTGTGGTGGACGGTCAAGTCATTGGTGCAGTCGGCGTGTCCGGCGTGAAAGCACCTGAAGACGCTCAGATCGCCCGCGCCGGTATCGCTGCTCTTTGAGCTATCGATCCCCCTAAGGACAACAACCCATGAAACGTCAACGTCATTCCCGCATTCTGGCTACCCTGGGTCCTGCCAGTTCTACGCCAGAACGCATTCGTGAACTGTTCGAGGCCGGAGCTGATGTATTCCGCCTGAACTTCAGCCACGGCACACATGAAGACCATGCCGCGCGCTATCACACCATTCGTCAGATTGAAAAGGAAACCGGTCGCAGTATCGGTATTCTGATGGACCTGCAAGGGCCCAAGCTGCGCGTTGGCAAAATGCAAGATGGCCGCGTGACATTGGAAACCGGCCAGAAATTCCGCCTGGATCTGGACCCCGCCGAGGGGACCAGCCAGCGAGCCTACCTACCTCACCCCGAAATCTTCGCTGCTCTGGAAGACGGGACAGACCTGCTGCTCGATGACGGCAAGCTGCGTCTGCGTGTGGACAGCTTTGGTCCGGACTTTGCAGAAACCACGGTCATGGTCGGCGGCCCCCTGTCCGACCGCAAGGGCGTGAACGTACCCGGCGTGGTACTGCCTATCTCGCCCTTGACCGAGAAAGACCTGATCGATCTGAAGTTTGGACTGGAATTGGGCGTGGATTGGGTTGCGCTGTCCTTTGTACAGCGTCCTGGCGACATCCGTGAAGCCCGCGAGCTGATCGGTGACAAGGCCTGGATCATGGCCAAGCTGGAAAAACCACAAGCGCTGGAACACCTGGAAGAAATCGTCCAGCTGTGTGATGGCGTAATGGTGGCACGTGGCGACCTGGGCGTGGAAGTCCCACCCCAGCGCGTGCCTGTGTTGCAGCGTCAAATCGTGCGTACTGCCCGTGCGGCAGGCCGCCCGGTGGTCGTCGCCACACAGATGCTGGAATCCATGATTACCTCGCCTGTGCCTACACGTGCTGAAGCCTCCGACGTGGCTACCGCCATCTACTCAGGTGCTGACGCCGTCATGCTGTCTGCCGAATCGGCCTCGGGCCAGTTTCCGCTGGAAGCGGTGTCCATCATGGACAGCATCATCAAGGAGATCGAAAACGATCCTAGCTGGCGCACCATTCTGGAAGCCAACCACAGCACCGCCGAAGCCAGCACCGCAGACGCGATCTGCTGCGCCCTGCGTCGCGTCGCCAGCATTCTGGAACCGGCAACGAATGTGGCTTACACCACCACTGGCTTTAGCGCCTTGCGTGCCAGCCGTGAACGGCCCATCGCCCCTATCCTGGCACTGACGCCCCGTGTGGAAACCGCACGTCGTCTGACCTTGGCCTGGGGTGTGCATGCCGTGCCTTGCGAGGACGTCAGCGATCTGGGCGAGATGATCGACCACGCTACCGATATGGCAGCGCAGCATGAGTTTGCTCAGGCTGGCGACACCATCGTGATGATTGCCGGTGTTCCTTTTGGCACCAGCGGTCGCACCAACTTGCTGCATGTAGCCACCGTTCCACAGAAGTAAGTTCGTTCGACCCTGACAGCAAAAAAGCCTTGTCCATCAGCAATGATGGGCAAGGCTTTTTCTATTCAGGCTGTGGAACGTGTTTTGCCGTGCGAAGCCAAAGCAGCTCCGGCGAACAGCAAAAACATCAACAAAGCCATAAACCGCTTAAACGCTGGCTTTGCTGAGCAGGATATGTGCGCAAAAAAGGAACGCACAAAAAAAAACCCGAGATCTAGAGATCTCGGGCAAATCCACCAAAGGAGGAGGGTGGAGGAGACAATCGTGGCAAGTTGGGCTACCAGATAAAGTATCGAGCCTGAAAGCTAAGGGTTATTACGCTTGTTTTCCCGCTTTCTTTTCAACATCCAATAACTGAAGTCTACCCACAAAAATGGTGCAATGCAAGATAAATGCTATGGAAAACCCTTGGTTGCCTATCTTGTCGCTTTAAAGCATCAATTTCCTAGCGCAAATCCCATGCCAGGTATCTAGTCGTTAACCCTAAGCCACCACATCATGAACCCATTCCGCTGTAAGCCGCCGTATATAGGCGGATTCGTCAAGGAGATTTTCTTGATGCGGAAAATGTGACGTTCGTAAACAAAAACATCACAAATAAACGACACCCTTCGATACAAAGACCAGCAAGCTTCACTATCATACGCAGGCGGGCCTAGCACAACACTAGGCCCGTTTTCACATCTTGGCTCAGCTCACGCAACGGTGGGCACCAAAATGGCGATTTCTCTGCTCGATAAATGCTTGGTTTCAGATAGGGTGTGGTTGCGCGCTGCCTAAGGCTGAAGTTGCCAACCAACACCCTGATGACAAAAACAACAGGGAGTATGAAAGATGTTCGCACTTAACCCCATCATGCTCAGCTTGCTGAGCGGCGTGGCACTCGCCGCAGGGACTATTTCGGCACAGGCCGAAACCTATAGTCAGATAGATCTGACACAGGGTGCTGCCGGAGGCCCCAACCTTATTGGCCCAGATGATCAGGTTATTTTCCAGGGCACGACCACAGGCGGCGCCGTCATTTTAGGAAGCGGACACAGTTTCACCGCCAATGGCTCCCAAATCAGTGCAGAAGGCGAACGTGTCTACGCCATCGGTTCAGGACAAAGCAATACCTCGGTCGAATTGAACAATAGCCGTGTCACCAGCACCATCAGCAACGGCACGAACTCCCAGGGCGCGGCCATTCACCTGAGCGGCTCCAATGCCACACTCAAGGTCAAAGACAGCGAGATCTCCAGCGACAACCGCAAGGCTCCCACCATTCGCCTGGGCGGAAACAGCAACGCCACCATTGAAGGCAGCACCATCAGCGGCGACGGACAATACCTGATCGCACAAGGCTCGAACTCCACGCTCACGCTGCAAGACACGGTCCTGAATCACCGCAACGGCGCATCCACGCTGATGGACATGAGCTCGGGCAGCACACAAAACTGGAACAATGTGCAGGTGAATACGGCGGGAGGAATTGCTGCCGTCCCCCGCGATAGCACCCTGAATATTGAAAACTCCGTCCTGCGCTCCTTTAGCCAGTCAGTCAGCGCCAATCGAGACGGCACACTGAACATCAAGAACAGCGAAATCCACATTGGCGGCGCGGATCTGAAAGACAGCAGCAGCCGGGCTGCCACCTCCGGTCTTGGCGTCTATGGTGGCACCGCCACAATTACAGACAGCAAAGTCTTTTATGAAGGCGCCAATGGCAGCCAGATCCTCAAACTGGATCAGCCAGGCGGTACCATGACGGTCAAGAATACATCCATCAAGGATATGGGCGCTGCCAACGGAAACACGGCTATTGGCGTCTGGGTCGTGGATGACGCCACCATCCATCTGCAAGATGTGGACATGGAAGTGGGCCGCGCCGGGATTGATATGCGGCAGGGCCTGGCCATTTTTGAGCGCGTCAATATCACCACTACGGCGAACGGCGTAGCGGCCCACGGTATTTATGTGCAAGGCCACCCCGCCTGGGCAGGAACCCCCGGCCAAGATCTGGCGGTCTTCCATGGCAAGGACATCAATGTTCACACCAAGGCCGCCGGTGCCGCTGGCATCTATGTCTTGACCAATAACGACGTTGGCCTGGATGTAGCGGCCAGCACTACAAATATCAACATCCTGACCGAAGGCAACAGCGCCCACGGTGTGCATATGTTTGACGGTACTGACGTCGGCACCCCACGTCTGGACATGAAAGGCGTCACCAACATCACTACGCTGGGTGATGGCGCGGTAGGCGTGTATTTGCGCGAAAACCCCATCTTCAATTTTGAGCAGCTCAATGTCCGAACCTCGGGCAACAATGCCGACGGCTTTCGCCTGAGCAACGCCAGCAATGACGGCATTCAAGTTGCCAAGAGCATCAAGAACAGCTCCATCATCTCGACCAAAGCCAGCGCGCTGCGCGCCAGCAACGTAGGCGTAGCACTGGATATCAGTGACAGCAACATTAACGGTCGCCAGCTCCTGACCCTGGACGGCACACAAGCCAATCTGGGCACTTCCAGCCTGACCAGCACCCGCTCCACACTGGCTGGCAATCTGAAGCTGCGCAATGGCGCCAAGCTGGACAACATGACGCTGAACGGACGCAGCGCCTGGGTTGGCGGTATTGATAAAGATGACGACAGCTCGGTCGGCACGCTAAACCTGCAAGACAACAGCACCTGGCTGATGACCCGCTCCTCCCAACTGGACAAAGTCGTCAATAAGGACGGCTACCTGCTGTTCCAGCCAGACCTGAGCACACGCTTTAAAACCTTGAGCGTGAATGAGTACGAAGGTGGCGGCCACATGGCCATGAGCGTCTACCTGGAAGGCGATGGCTCCGGCTCCGACCGACTAGTGATTGGCGACAACGGCAAAGTCACCGGCAACACCGAGCTGCACATTCTGAACGTGCGCGGCCCAGGCGGCCAGACCGTTCACGGCATTCCGCTGGTGGTCAGCGGTACCGGCGCAAACATTGCCAACGATGCCTTCACCCTGAGCGCCCAGTCCAGCGGCTACCGCCCTGCCACACACACAGTCTCGGCCAATGGCTATGAATACAGCCTGGTCAGCCGCGACAAGGACCAAAGCAACAACCACCAGTGGTATCTGACTTCCTCCACCAACAATCCTGATCCCGAAGGCCCCACCGATCCGGAAACCGACGGGCACGTTAACGTCTCCCCGGAAGCCCCGGCCTACCTGGCCGCCCACCGTGTTTCCCAGAATCTGTTTGCCCATACCTTCCACGAACGTGAGTTGAATCAGCAAGGTCTGACCGCCGGTCAGCGCAAAATCTGGGCTCGCGCACAAGTGCGTACCGACAAGAAAATGGGCTTCGAGGACTACGATTCTGTCGATGCCAAGGTCAACAGCAGCATGTTCCAATTTGGTGGTGACGTCTGGGGCAAGAGCTTTGAAAAAGGCGATTTCCGTACCGGCCTGATGGCGGGCGTAGGTGAAATCTCCGCCAAATCCCGCAACCAGTTCATTGACCCGGCTGATCTGAACCATCACAGCACCCTGCATGCCAAGGACAAACGGACTGGCTACAACGTGGGCGCATACGCGACCTATCTGCAAGATGCCCAAAGCCGCCAGGGCTGGTTCGTCGACAGCTCCCTGCAATTTACACACTACCGTGGCAAGCTCACCAGCGATCTGGGCGAGCTGAAACACAATAACAACCTGTGGCAAGTAGCGGCAGAAGCTGGCTATGGCTGGAAATATGCACCGGATAGCGCCGTGCTGATCACCCCTAAAGCCCAGTTGTTGTACAGTCACTTGTCGGGCGACGAAGGTGAAGTTCAAGGCACCAGCTACGCAGTTCAGCGCAAGAGCACCACCCAATCCCGCCTGGGTGTGCGAGTAGAAGCCGCCCCGGACACCACCACCCTGCCCTTGCGTCCCTTTGTGGAACTGGCCTGGATACACCGCTTCAACGACACAGGCATCTACGTAGGCGATAGCCGCTTCAAAGCCAGCAACGCGCGCAATGCGGGCGAAATCCAGCTGGGTGTGGATGGCGAAATCAGCAAGAGCACCCTGGTCTCGGCCCGCTTTATTCGTGAGCAAGGCTCGGGCTCGTCTTACGGGATGAGCGGCATGATAAATCTGAACTACCGCTGGTAATTTTGCTCTATGATTTGGGCGCAAAAGGGTGCAGCTTCTGCACCCTGCTATTTCTGATCCTGCACAACAAAAACGGGCCAATGATTGGCCCGTTTTTTCGTCAGTCGCATAAAGCTCAAGAACCAGCAGCAAGCTACAGCGACTGGCTCAAGCAAAGTAATTACAAGCGATAAGCCGTCGTCGTCATGACTTTGGACATCATGCGCATCAAGGTTTTGACGGGTGGCGGCAAACCTACGGCGCCATGATTCTCGGCAGTACGACGATGCTCAATCTCGTCATCGCGCATTTTTTCCACAATGCGGCGCGAGCGATTGTCGCTGGCAGGCAAGGACTCCAGATGGCTTTCCAGGTGCTCTTCAACCTGACGTTCGGTCTCGGCCATAAAGCCCAGGTTGTACGGCACCCCTGCCCGGCTGGCGAGCAAACCCAAGGCGAAGGAGCCGACGTACCACAAGGGGTTGAACACGCTGGGGCGGCTGTCCAGCTCGCGCAGACGGTCATCGCACCAGGACAGGTGATCCACCTCTTCCTGGGCCGCTTGCAGCAGCACTTCGGTTGCCTGGGGATCTTTGCACAGCATGGCCTGGCTACGGTACAAGGCCTGGGCGCAAATCTCGCCCACATGGTTCACACGCATCAGGCCGGCAGCATGGCGGGCTTCGTCAGCCGTGATCTCGGACACTTCCTTGCCCGCGGGATTCGGGCGCGACGCGCGTGCCGAACGTCCCAATACTTCCAGGGCCCGATTCGTCTCGCTCAGAATCTGGTCAAAAAAGCTGTTGCGCCGGTACAGACGGGTATCGCTGTTGGAAACGGTATGGCTCATGAGGACACCTGCAAAACAAAATGGATGGGTATTATTGCCGCAAAAAGGCGATCACTGCCTTGCTCTCAGACAAGAGCCACAGCAATGGCAGCACACAAGCCATGATAACCAGGCCTATGCCGGCAATCTCTTGGTCAGACTGTAGATAGAAATTACAGAGCCGAACCGGATTGTCGTAATACAGCAAACCAACAATGGCCATCATCCAACTGAAGTTACCGAAGAAGAACAGGCGAAACACCAGGTGGGCGCGTCGCCAGGACTCCATGAACAACATGCCCATCAAAACCAGACCAATATATTTGGCGGTGGCCATGGGAGGCGACACCAGCACATCGTCCAGTGCTTTGGGAACCATCCAGTAAGCCGCGGCAAAGCTGACCATGATCAGGCCGGGCAAACCATATTCATTCAGGGCGTAATACGGGCGCAGCAAGGACTGGATGGCAGCCGAACGGCCTACGCCCTGGTAGCGCAAGGCCAACTGCAAGGTAATGCCCGACAGGACCAACAAGGGAATATGCACCAGCATGTGCAGGCTCATGGAGGCCGTCAAAGGCCGATCCCAGAAAGCCGCAGCGGCAAACAGCAAAGCCGCCACCAGAGCCAGGGCACTACCAAAATAGGGACGTACTTTAGGGGATTCGACGACACGTTTTAAAGACATTACATCGCTCCCTTCTTGTCCAGATCTTCAAGGGCACGCTTGGCATAGGCCAGGGCCAACATGGGTTCACCGTAATCCACAATGCGACCCAGCCGCGGTTCGGCGCTGACAACGTGATAAGCCGCGTTGTGCTCGTACTCATCAAAAGGGGCGGGAATGACGACGATACCAAAATCATCCAGCACACGCTGGCGCTGTTCGCCGGGCATCATGGTGACAAATTGCCAGACGTCCGGGTTGGCCTTCATGGTTTTGCTGTAACGACGCAGGTGATCAGGCGAATCGGTGGGGTCGAAACTGATGCTCAGCAGGCGGATACGATCCTGCAAGCCTTCGTCCACAATCGCTTTTTGCAGTTGCTGATACTCCGAGCCCATCGCCAGACATAGCGTGACGCAGCGGGTATAGATGAAATTGACGATGGTAATGCGACCATCGTTTTGCAGCAGGGAACTTAGCTGGGTACTGCCCCCGGCAGGGAGCAGTACTTCGACATCGGAGATCAGACGCGGCGAGGCGGCAACATCATTGCGACGGGCCGTCTCGGCTGTCAGGGCGGAGAACCCTTGCGTCAAATGGGCCAGTGCCCCAATACCCAGGGCGAAAACCAGGAGAATACTTATAAATAGTCTCATCGCTGGCCCATCATTTCAGTCTTACTCTTCCATGGGAGCCAGGTCGGCGTCCCCATTCCAATGATCGGTTTTATCAGCTGTTTTTTCACGTTCGGCTTTGACAAAGGCCACGTCCACAGGATCGGCGCTATTGCCGCCCAACTCTGTACGCAGGTAATTAACAACGGCCGTCAATTCCTCGTCGTTGAACTTCTCGCGGAACTCGGGCATCGCACCATTGTACTTATTACCCTTGACCGTGATCTCGCCGGTAATACCGTGCAGCATGATCTGGACCAAAACTTCAGGTTTGCGCAGCACCCACTCGGAACCTACCAGTGGAGGAAACACGCCTGGAACACCGGCACCCGTTGCCTGGTGACAGGCAGCACATTGGGCTACGAACAGTTGATGACCGTCTACGGCGCCTTCTGGCAATTCGAAGTCGGCAACGATACGGTTGTCGCCCACGGTTGCGTCATGGCTCAGGTCACTGCTGAAAATATAGTAGATGCCCCACAGGAACAGACCTGCAATGATCAGCAGAACCACCCAAGGGATCGGTGCTACGTTTTCTTCCGGATCGGAATGCTCACGCAGCTGTGCTTCATATTTACGATTGTCGCTCATTCTAATTCTCCGAGGCGCCCCGCCCTGCGGGGCGCGCTAGCTCAGCAATGCCTGTTTATTTGATAACGCTGGCTGGCGATACGGGATACGTACGATCCAGCGCCAACAGGTATTGAACCAGGTCCAGGGCCTCTTGCTTGGCCACAACCACCTTGCCTTCCGGTGCGAAATCACCAGGCAAGTTGACAACCTTGTCGCCTTCCTCTGCCTTGTCCTTGAGCTCGAACATGAAGGGGTAAGAAGGCATATTGCTGCCAGGGGTGTAAGCACGAGGCTGATACAAGTGACCCAGATGCCAGTCCACGCTAGGCTGACGAGCACCAATATTGAGCAAGTCAGGACCGGTACGCATGGTGCCGAGCAAGTGTGGTGTGTCGTAGAAGTAGTCGCCTGCTACCGACGCACGACCCCAGCCACGCTGGAAGTCAGGAGCCTGATTCTGGCTACGTGGCTGCTGCGAGTGACAGTAGACACAGCCCATATCAATGTATTGCTGACGGCCGCGCAGTTGCACCTCGGTGTAAGGCTTGAGCCCTGGAGAGGGCTCCACCTTCTTGACTTGCAGGTAAGGGACAACGACCAGAGCCGATGTGGCCAGGGCCAGCGTCACCATGGCGCCGCCCAATAGTTTGTATTCGCTTTCCATGACTAAATCATGCCTCCACTACATTGCGAGTTGCCGAGCGCTGGTGAAACAGGGCTGGACCAATACGACGGCTGCCATAGCGCAAAGCCATTGCCACAAAGTGGAAGGCAAACACAAGGTGACCCAGAGTCATCAAACCACCACCGACAGAACGCGACTTCAGGTACGGCATCGTGACAAACACCGACTCCATGAAGGTTTTAGCAGGGTCCAGCATGGCCAGACCTTGCAGCCAGCCGCCAATGCTCAGACCAATGGCGTAGATGGAGAAACCGACCACAACCAGCCAGAAGTGCAGGGAGATCAGTTTGGGGTAAGGCCATTCCCAGGACATCACACGTGGCATCACGTAGTAGATGGCACCGAACATCACGATGGTAAAGAAGCCGTACAAGCCGATGTGGGCGTGGGCAACCGTAAAGTGCGTGAAGTGGGTAATCGTGTTGATGCTGCGCAGCGCTTCAAAAGAACCTTGAATGGAGCTGACGGTGTACATCATGCCGCCCAGCACGATAAAGCGCAGGGTGGGCGAGTGAATCAGGGTACGGAAGTGACCCTTCATGGTGTAGTGCTGGTTGATCGAGAAAGCCAGCACAGGGATGATCATCATCATGCTTTGCACGATGGACAGGGTAACCATCCACTGCGGCACAGGGCCGCCGACCAGGTGGTGACCACCGACCTGACCGTAGAAAAATGCCAGACCCCAGAAACCCACCAGAGACAGGTTGTAGGAGCTGATAGGCTGACCAATGATTTTCGGCAGGAAGTAGTACACCGAAGCCAGAGCCATCGGGGTGTAGAACAGACCCAGCACGTTGTGGCCAAACCACCAGTTCATGGTTGCTTGTTCAACACCCACGTGCACGGCAGGCAGGTTGCCGACCAGGAACAGGATGGGGAACCAGAACAGGGCGGCGCCCATGTACCACACCGACACATACAGGTGGTGAGCACGACGGTTCTGCAAGGTGAAGACCAAAGGCAAGGCAGCCAGGGCACCACCGATAACCATCAGGATATCAACCTGCCAGGGCATTTCCAGCCATTCCATACCGTCGGTGATACCCATCGCGATACATGTCAGACCGATAGCCAGACCAATATTCCACAAGATCCCGCCTGCGATGGCATAACGCGCACCGATCAGGGGAGTCTTGAGCAAACGAGGCAGCATCCACATGGCAACGCCGAAAGCGGCCATTGGCGCCCAGCCATAAGCCACACCGTTCAGGTGCAGCGTACGCATGCGACCAAACGTCATCCAGGCGTGTTGTGTCAAGAATTCGGGATCGTGCAGCTTGATCGAGCTGATCAGACCTGCGGTCGAGGCGAAAATCAGCCACAAGACCGAACAGGCCAGCAAAATGAACGTGACCTTGGCGGAGGAACGGTCGGCTTCCACGCGTTCTGCCAGTTCAAGGCTCAGCGCCTGACGATCTTCAGCAGAAATTGTCTTGCGACCCATTTCTTCTTGAAGTGCCTGACGTTGTTCAGGGGTGGCGGAGGGGTCATCTACCTGCCCGATTTCGCCTTTGGAGAAGATCTCTCGCGAAGCAGCGGGGCTGTGGTCAAAGAAGTTACGGCGTAACGACCAGATGAAAACAAAGAGTCCTGTAACGGACAATATGAAAGCTAGTAGCAGTATTGAAACGGTATTCACAATGATCCAGGCCTGGTTAATGTGAAGCTGCCAAGCAGCTCGGCGGCACCTTGACGCGTCGCAGATCGAAAGAGCATGGACGCAAAAAATCTGCGACTGCCTAGGTCGCGAGAGCCGTCATGTTAAAACACCCGCTTGTTACGTCTGAATAAAGCCCCCATGGAAAGCAGGGTTTATTGAGAAAGAACAAATACGGGCACGACATTTTTTGGTATAGGGGCGACAGACATTATAGGCGCGGGTAAACCCGTGTGACATATCTGTTTCAAAATGCCGTGTACCGCTCCGAAGTTTATCCTAGGACAATCAACAAAACCAGTCTAAATCTTACAAAGAGTGTGGTTCTGCTCCGATTTGTCTATATGGAATTTCGTATACGGACACAACACCGGCCACAATAAGCTGCGCTCAGAAGTAACAAGGCCCGCATCCGGGCCCCACATTTCAATTAGCAATAAAGCTGCAAAGATCCGCATCAAATCACGCTAAACCTGGTTTCCATCCGGGCGCGACACAGGCCCCATCAAAAAGTACAATCACCGCTATCAATCTACTGACGAGTCTTGGCTCGCACTGCAAACAAAGGAATTCATATGGAATGCACAATCGACTGGGGCGGCAAAGACGGAATGTTGTTCGTTGCCCGTACAGGCAGTGGTCATGTGACGGCCATGGACGGTGCACCCGAAGGTGGCGGCAATAATCTGGCCCCACGCCCCATGGAAATGCTGCTGACCGGCGCAGGTGGCTGCGCAGCGTACGACGTGGTGCTGATTCTCAAGCGCGGTCGTCACGCCATTACCGGCTGCCAGGTCAAGCTGATGGCTGAACGTGCCGACACCGACCCCAAAGTCTTCACCAAGATTCACTTCACTTTTGTGGTCACTGGCAAGGACCTGCCCCAAGCCGCCGTTGAGCGCGCCGTACAACTGTCGCACGACAAGTACTGCTCCGCTTCGGCCATGCTGGGCAAAACCGCCGAGATCACCTATTCCGTCGACATTCAGCAAGCCTGAGGCCACCATGTCCCTCTACCCCTACGAAGACCTGCTGCGCCTGGTCTACACCCAAGGCACTCCCAAAGGGGACCGCACAGGTACCGGCACGAACTCGGTATTTGGTCATCAAATGCGCTTCGATCTGTCGCAGGGTTTTCCGCTGATCACGACCAAGAAGCTGCACACCCGCAGCATCTTTATTGAGCTGCTGTGGTTCTTGCGTGGCGAGTCCAATGTACGTTGGCTGCAAGAGCGTGGCGTCTCCATCTGGGACGAATGGGCCGACGAGAACGGCAATCTGGGCCCCGTCTACGGCGTGCAATGGCGCTCGTGGCCTACGCCCGATGGCCGTCACATCGACCAGATCAGCCAGTTGGTGGAGCAGATTCGCAAGAATCCAGACTCGCGTCGCCTGATCGTCTCGGCCTGGAACGTGGCGGATGTGGGCCAGATGGCTCTGCCCCCTTGCCACGCTCTGTTCCAGTTCTATGTGGCCGACGGCAAGCTCTCCTGCCAGCTCTACCAGCGCAGTGCGGATATTTTCCTGGGTGTGCCCTTCAATATCGCCAGCTACGCCTTGCTGACCCACATGATGGCCCAGCAATGTGATCTGGAAGTGGGTGACTTCATCTGGACAGGCGGCGACTGCCACCTGTATTCCAACCACTTCGAGCAAGCCGAATTGCAGCTGTCGCGTGAGCCGCGCCCCTACCCCAAGCTGACGATCAAGCGCAAACCCGCCAGTCTGTTTGATTACGAGTACGAAGACTTCGAAATCACCGACTACGATCCTCACCCCCATATCAAGGCGCCTGTTGCCGTATGAGTTCCACCCCTTTTATTCGTCTGGTCGTTGCCTATGCGGCCAATCGCTGCATAGGCAAGGATAACGACCTGCCCTGGCGCCTGCCGTCCGACTTGCAGCACTTCAAACGCGTGACCATGGGTTTGCCCATCATCATGGGTCGCAAGACCTGGGAGTCGCTGGGCCGTCCTTTGCCTGGCCGTCCGAATCTGGTGATCAGCCGCAATGCGGATTATCAGGCTGAAGGAGCACAGGTATTCAGCAATCTGGACGATGCCCTGGCAGCCTGCCCCGGCTTTGAAACTGCTTGCGTGATTGGTGGTGAGCAACTGTTCCGTCTGGCCCTCCCGGTGGCACAGGAACTGATTGCAACAGAGATCAAGGCCGATGTAGACGGTGACACCTTCTTTCCAGCCTTGCCTGCGGGCGAATGGGAAGAAGTTGAACGCCTGCCCCAGCCCGAGGAAAATGGCTTCACTTACGATTACGTGACGTATCGTCGCCGCAATAGTTAAGAGAGCTGCAAAACAGGGGGCTTGAGCTTACCTACCCTGCGGTACACGAACTCTACGTCAATGCGCCAGGGCCAGAGCTTTGATATTGAACAACGCCGGCACTCCATCAGCACAGAGATCAACAGCAAGGAAAACTTAGCCCCGACAGTGGGCTGAGCTTCAGGTTCTCCAGCAGGAGCCCGGCGACTTGCGTCACGCAGCCACCTGACCCTGCCCAAAGCCAAATAAAAGGCCTGAATCCGATTTCACGGACTCAGGCCTTTTTAACGATCAACCCGCCTGGATCAGGCTGAGCCACCGCGTATTCTTGCTAGCTCAATATCTGAACTTACTCAGCCACCGCGGCATAAGCCGGGCCATCCAGCAAACCTTGCAGGTCAGCCGGATTGTCAGCCTTGAGCTTGAAAATCCAGGTATCAAACGGGGCTTCGTTGATCAGATGCGGCGCATCGGACAAAGCCTGGTTGAACTCCACCAGTTCGCCCGCCACCGGTGCGTAAATGTCGGAAGCGGCCTTCACCGATTCCACCACGCCCGCCGTTGCACCCGCAGCCAGACGGGTACCGGGAGTGAAGTCACCCACAAACACCAAATCACCCAACTGGTCCTGAGCAAAGTCGGTAATGCCAACCAGCACGATACCGTCTTCATCCTTGGCCCACTCGTGGCTTACTACGTACTTTCGATCTCCTGGCAGCTGCATATCGCCTCCCTGACAAACCAGCACACAATCCTGTTGATTTCAGAAGCGGCCGCAAACACTGCGTCTTGCCGCTCCCGCTCGTTTACTTAGCTCTGAGCTACTTGCGCCTTCAGTGCACGTGCACACGCCGCCGCCGAAGCCCAGGCCCATTGGAAGTTATACCCGCCCAGCCAGCCGGTGACATCCACCGCTTCGCCAATAAAAAACAGGCCGGGTACTTTACGTGCTTCCATGCTTTTCTGATTCAGCTCGCGTGTATCCACGCCGCCGCTCATTACTTCCGCCTTTTTATAGCCTGCGGTGCCACTGGGTTTCAACTCCCAGGCATTAATCACCTGCCCCACCGCACGCAATACGCGGTCCGGCAAATCAGCCAGACGTTGTTGTCCCACACCTTTGGGCAACAAGTCCGAGGTGTCCAGCCATTGCTCGACCAGACGGCGAGGCCACAAGGTCGACAAGACAGTGACCAACTGCTGGCGGCTACCCGCCTTCAAATCCAGTAACTGCTGCGCGATATCCTGACCGGGAGCCAGGTCCACACTAATGCTCTCGCCCGACTGCCAGTAGCTGGAAATCTGCAAGATCCCCGGCCCGGACAGGCCACGGTGCGTGAACAGCAAATCCTCCAGAAAAGCCTGGCGTTGCTTGCCCTGCCCCGTGCTGACTTCCACCTCCAAAGCCATCCCGCTCAAGGCAGAAAATGGCTTCCAGTCCCGACCATCAAAGGTCAAAGGCACCAGAGCCGGATGCGGTTCGATCACTTTCAAACCAAAGTGACGCGCCACGCGCAAGGCATAGTCCGTGGAACCCAGTTGCGGAATCGCCATACCGCCGGTCGCAACAACGACCTGCAAGGCATTCAAATCGCCCTGGCTGGTACGTAGCACAAAGCCCTCTTCGCTACGGCCTATGGACTGCACCGAACAGGGCATGCGCCAGGACACCTGCCCTTTCAAGCACTCCTGACGCAGCATCTGGATGATGGACTCGCTGGAGTCATCACAGAAAAGCTGACCTTTGTGCTTTTCATGGAAACCGATGCGGTACTCTCGCACCAGTTGGAGAAAATCCTGGGGGGTATAGCCAGCCAGGGCCGAACGGCAAAAGTGCGGGTTCTTGGATAGAAAATTCTCTGGCGAGGTACCTGTATTGGTGAAGTTGCAGCGCCCTCCACCGGAAATACGGATTTTCTCGGCCAGCTTTTCAGCGTGATCAATCAATACCACTCGCAGGCCGCGCTGGCCTGCGATACTGGCAGCCATCATGCCGGCCGCACCTGCGCCGATGACGGCAACATCAAAAATAGGGGTCACGCGGGTTTACTCGTTCGTTTCAGACTCAAGCACGCAGTCTACGTAGTAGCGCGGCAGTCCATCAGGGCCAATATCCTGCGCCAGTCCATGCACATAGGTTTCAAAGCCGGGGAAGCGGGCATTGAACTCGCGCGCAAATTGCAGGTACTCCACAATGCGCGAGTTAAAACGTTCGCCAGGAATCAGCAAAGGAATGCCAGGAGGGTAAGGCGTCAGCAAGACACCCGTTACTCGACCTTCCAGCTCGTCAATGCCAACGCGTTCGATATCGCCGTGCGCCATCTTGGCGTAGGCATCCGACGGTTTCAGAGCGGGAATCATGTCGCTCAGATAAACCTCGGTAGTCAGGCGGGCCAGATCGTACTTGCGGTAAGCCTGGTGAATCTGCTGACACAGATCACGCAAGCCCATGCGCTCGTAAGTGGGCTGGGTCTTGCAGAAGTCCGGCAAGATGCGCCACATGGGCTGGTTACGGTCGTAATCGTCCTTGAACTGTTGCAAGGCGGTCAGCAAGGTATTCCAGCGACCCTTGGTGATACCAATGGTGAACAGAATGAAGAAGGAATACAGGCCGGTTTTCTCGACCACCACGCCGTGCTCGGCCAGATACTTGGAGACCAGGGCGGCAGGAATGCCCTGCTCGGCAAAGGTGCCGGAAATATCCAGGCCGGGAGTCACTACCGTGGCTTTGACCGGGTCCAGCATGTTGAAGTTGGTCGACAACTTGCCAAAGCCGTGCCATTCGGCGTCGGAGCGCAAAATCCAGTCGTCGCGCTCGCCTATGCCTTCGTCAGGCAGATTGTCCGGGCCCCAGACCTTGAACCACCAGTCGCTCTCGCCATATTCCTTGGATACCTTGCGCATGGCGCGACGGAAGTCCATGGCCTCGCAAATGCTTTCTTCAACCAGTGCGGTGCCGCCGGGCGGCTCCATCATGGCCGCAGCCACATCACAGGACGCAATAATTGCGTACTGCGGGCTGGTGCTGGTGTGCATCAGGTAGGCTTCGTTGAACACGTTGCGGTCCAAGGGGCGGTTTTCCGCATCCTGCACCGTAATCTGCGACGCCTGCGACAAGCCAGCCAGCATTTTGTGTGTGGAGTGCGTGGCGTAAATCATGGTGTCTTTGGTGCGCGGACGATCCGCACCAATGGCATGCATGTCGTGATAGAAGTCGTGGAAAGCCGCATGCGGCAACCAGGCTTCATCAAAGTGCAGCGTAGGGATCTTGGAATCCAGAGTTTCCTTGATCATTTCGACGTTGTAGATCACGCCGTCGTACGTACTTTGCGTCAGCGTCAGAATACGAGGCTTCTTGTTCTTGGCCTTGCTGGCAAAGGGATTGGCCTCGATCTTGCGCGCAATGTTTTCCGGCAGGAACTCGTCCTGCGGGATGGGGCCGATAATGCCCAAGTGGTTGCGCGTGGGGCGCAGAAACACCGGGATGGCGCCCGTCATGGTGATGGCGTGCAGAATCGACTTATGGCAGTTACGGTCCACCACCACCACGTCGTTATTGGCCACGTTGGCGTGCCAGACGATCTTGTTGGATGTGGACGTGCCGTTGGTCACGAAAAAGCAGTGGTCGGCATGGAAGATACGGGCAGCGTTGCGCTCGGCATCGGCTACCGGGCCTGTATGGTCCAGCAACTGGCCCAGTTCATCGACCGCATTACAGACGTCAGCGCGCAGCATGTTTTCACCAAAAAACTGGTGAAACATCTGCCCTACCGGGCTTTTCAGGAAGGCGACGCCACCCGAGTGCCCAGGGCAGTGCCAGGAGTAAGAACCGTCGGACGCGTATTTGACCAGCTCGCGGAAAAACGGCGGTGCCAGGCTTTCCAGGTAGGAGCGTGCTTCACGGATGATGTGACGCGCCACGAACTCGGGCGTGTCCTCGAACATGTGAATGAAGCCATGCAGCTCGCGCAGAATATCGTTGGGGATATGCTGCGAGGTGCG
Source organism: Alcaligenes faecalis (assembly GCF_009497775.1). Taxonomy (NCBI): domain Bacteria; kingdom Pseudomonadati; phylum Pseudomonadota; class Betaproteobacteria; order Burkholderiales; family Alcaligenaceae; genus Alcaligenes; species Alcaligenes faecalis. The sequence goes on along the minus strand of NZ_CP031012.1, from coordinate 592,828 downwards.
CGTCTCGCCGTACAGGTAGATGGGGATGTCCTCGTTGCGGAACCGCAGCTCGCCAATAAAGGAGCGCAGGTTCTTGATCGCATTGGCGACATCCTCCGGGGAATCCACATCGAATTCCTCATCATCAATCGACAAAATGAAGGCGCTCGCGCGGCTTTGCTGTTGCGCAAAAGAACTAAGGTCACCATAGCTGGTGACCCCGAGAACCTCTACGCCTTCGGCCTCTATCGCCGAGGCCAGGGCTCGAATGCCCAGGCCTGACGTATTTTCGGAACGGTAGTCTTCGTCGATGATGACGATAGGAAAACGAAACTTCATCCAGAACTCCTAGGTACGAGGCAGGGTAACGCCTAGCTGACCTTGATATTTGCCGCCGCGGTCGCGGTACGACACTTCGCACACTTCATCGCTTTCAAAGAACAACATCTGTGCACACCCTTCACCGGCGTAAATCTTGGCGGGCAGCGGGGTGGTGTTGGAAAACTCCAGGGTGACGTGGCCTTCCCATTCGGGTTCCAGCGGGGTCACGTTCACGATGATGCCGCAACGGGCATAGGTGCTTTTGCCCAGACACATGGTCAGCACACTGCGGGGAATACGGAAGTACTCAACCGTGCGGGCCAGCGCAAAGGAATTGGGCGGAATAATGCACACATCACCGACGAAATCCACAAAGGATTTTTCATCGAAGGCCTTGGGGTCCACGATGGTCGAGTTGATGTTGGTGAAAATCTTGAATTCGTTGGCACAACGCACATCGTAGCCATAGCTGCTGGTGCCGTAGCTGACGATACGTTGTCCGTCTACATTGCGCACTTGGCCTGGCTCGAAAGGCTCGATCATGCCCTGGGCAGCAGCCCGCCGAATCCAACGGTCGCTTTTGATACTCATAAGAAATTAGCCGCCTTAAATCAGTAACCGGTTATTTTATCGTTTAGATACACGCACAAGCCAATTGCGGCGCAAATATGTCATTTGCGCCACAATTCTCTGCCCGCTTTGCGCCGGGCAAGCCCGCATCAATCCTTCGAGAACCAGCGGTAAATCAGGGCCAGACCGTTTACCGTACCGGCACTGACCTCGGCTGTCAGGCCCCGCGCCAGGCGGTAGCTGGCCCGACCCACCGTACCGGTATCGGCCATGGCCTGCTCCAGGCTAACGGAAATGTCCGCCGTCAGTGCCTTGCTGATCGCAATAAACTTGCGCTCTTCGTTGCTGGTGCCGCTGTTCAGGGATTTGACCACACTTTCCACCGGCAAAATGCTACCGGCACTGCCCAGATCGCCCGAGCGCATGGCCACTTCATCAATCCCGAACTTGCGATAGAAGGGTTCACCATCGCCCAGGAAAGAGGTACCCACGCTAAGCAGCAAGGCCATATCGCCACCGGAATCATCCGGGCCGTGGCCCAGCAGGAGCCAGGACAGTTTCTCAACTTCACTGACTTCCGGATAGGACACCAGATCGATTCTGGGCTTGCGAGCCGTACCGGCTACCTTAACACCTGCCTCTACCGCCTGGCCGGTACGCAAGGCTTCGATGTCCAGGATAGGCGAGGTAATGTCGCCCTGGAAGGTCACGGTTCCGCGCTTGAGCATCAGTTTTTGACCGTATAGCTCGATACGGCCCCCGCGAGTGCGCAAAGCACCCATGCCGGTGAGCTTGCCGCCAATCATGGTGACGCGCAGGCTGCCGACCAGACCGGAGTTCACGCCGTAACCCGTCAGGTAAAAGCGCGGGCCCAGGTCCACATCAATTTCCATGCTCATGTCAGTAGCGGCCTGGGAAGGCTCGGAAGCAGGCTCGTCACCTGCCCGCACAATCACCACATCGCTATCGACGGTAGGAATGCCACCCAGCATGTCCAGGTTGAACCAGCCCGCATCGGCCTCGACCTTGCCGGTAATCGCAATGCGCGGCAATTCCATGTTCAAGGCGATATTGCCGGACATCATGGCGTAACGGTCGGAACGTTGCAGAATCGGGAAGCGGAAAATATCGACGCCAAAAGCCCCTTGCTGAGTGCTCAGATTCCATTGTCCCGACACCGTCAGCTTGCCATCCTTGGCATCCGGGCTTTCTTTCAGCCAGGTCGCCGTACGCCACTCTTGCGGCTCTACCCGTGGGCGAGCCGGGAAGCTCAAGGACTCCAACCTGAAAATATCGCCATCGAAACGAGCATCCAGCTGACCATCAATCAGACGGATACCGTCATCCAGACGGGTGAAGCGCAACTCGCGGCCCGTTACCGTGCCACGGCTGGTCCAGGCCCATTTCGCGCCCACATCAATATTCACGTCCGCGTTCAGACGGCCGCCCAATTCCATGGCATCACCCAGGAACAGGCGCGTCCAGCTCAAGTCGTCGATATTGGCTTGAATGCTAACCGTTTTACGATCGTTCTCGTTCAGGGCCAGCCCGTGAATGGGAGTCTGCGCCTTGGCGGTGACGTAACCCATTTCCTTGGTACGCACATCCATCTGAGCATCCAGACGGCTGGTCGTGGCCGAAGTAGGCTTCGCATTGATGACGATACTCAGGTCTTCCAGGCCCAAAGACATGGGCGGTTCCGCAAAGACCTGCACATCCCCGGCAACGCGGTCGACGCGCACTTGTCCAGACAAGGCGCCATTAAATTTCAGATCCCAACGGGCTTTGATATCAATTTCAGGCGGCTGGGTTTTCTTGTGCTTAACAATCTTAACGCCACCCTTGGCCTTGTCAGCGTTTTCTTCTACGCCAACTTTACGCAGCAAGCGCGCGATGCGGGGCTCGGACAAGACCAGATCCAGTAATTCACCACGGCTGGCCCATTGGCCAGGCTGGTAGCTGGACTCCTGGTGACGCAGGTTGATCCAGGGCTCACCATCAACTGTGGTGCTCAAGGTACCGGCACCGACTCGGACTGACCAGGGAGCCAATGGCTCGGGGGTCTTGGGAGCTTTTGCTGCTTTATCAGCTGCGTTTTCGGAAGCGCCAGCTTGTGCCTTCGCTTGCTCTGCTGCCGCTGGAGCAGACGAAGCAGCCGTCTGTGCGGTCGCTGACGTAGTCGCTTCTTCCTTGGCAGTACCCTGGCCTGCTACATCACCTTCTACCTTGGCTTGATCCTTGGCATCTGCTTGTGCATCTGCCTTGGCAACTTGAGCCGGAGGCTCCGGTGCTCGCAGAGCATCGGTAAAGCGTACAGGCAGAGCCGACTGCAAACGCACGATCAATCCGGCATGGTCAGCTACCAAACGGTTTACCTTGCCATCCCAATACGCGGCCTTGCCCTGATCGGCAAAGTGCCAGCCACCTTCCAGAGCCAGATCGGCCTCGGCCAGACCTTGACCTAACTGCCCCTTGGCCTTGCCACCCAAATCGTATTGGCCTTTCAGCTGCAAGGTGTGATGAGCAATATCGCCACGCAACTGCCCTTCTGCCGAAGCCTTGCCCAGTTCCAGACCAGGCCACAGCTGCTCGGCACGAGAGACCTTCGCCAGCAAATCCAGCTCGGCCTTGCCGGACATTCCAAAGCCACCTTTCAGCAGAACCTGGTTGTCACCAATCTTCATATCGGTAAGCACATCCGAAACCGACAGCAATCGCCACCAATCTGGCTGGCCCGGCTGAGCCGGTGCCGAAGCTTTGGCCTTGATCTGCCCGATAGCGGTCTGCTTGTTCCAGCGACTGCCCTGCAAAAGCTGCACATCCACATCAGCAGAGAGCAATTGCTCTTTATCCGCCAGGATCACATCGAACTGACCTTGGGTATTGATCAGGGCGTCTGGCAGCACATCACCCAGCAAGGCGTGCAGATCCAGCTTGTCGCTGCGGAACTGGCCTTTGAAATGATCCTGAACGTGCACACCTTCCTGGGTGGCATCCCAGGCGAAATCCGCATCCAGCGAAGACTCGTCCGGCAATTTCACAGCCAGCTTGGCCTGACGCACGGGCACGGAGTCCAGCGGGCTCAACTCTGCGCTGGCGTCCAGGCTATAGCCTTGGCCATGACCGTTGAGCAGCAAGGTGGCCTGTTCCAGAGAGCCATTCAAGGTGATTTGAGCGTTGACCACACAATCAGGCAAAGGCTCGGGCTCAGGAACAGCAACCGGCTCCTGGATACGTTCTTCATCGACAAGACCTGCACTGCCCTCGGGCTCGGAGCTGATGACTCCGGCGACACCATGGGCGTCTACTGGCTGATCGACTGGCTGGCTGGCAGGAGCTGCGTGACTCGGTGCGCTGGCCTCAGATTGACCTTGCTGTGTTGTCGCAGTCTTTGCAGGTTCGGCACTTTGCTCTGCAGCTTTTTCCGACGTTTTTTCTGATGATTTTTCTGCTGCTTTATCTGCAGTCTGTTTGTCAGCTTGCGCAGCAGCGGGAGCTGCTGCAGCCTTGGCACTGGTCTTGACCGTTTCAGCGGCACCTGTTTTTTTGGACTGATCGGCTACTACCTTCACGGCAGGTTTGCCAGATTTCGACTGCTCTGCATAAGCAGGCAAATACTGTTTCGCACAAATAGGCGAATCGGCCGTCAAACCGCGAGCAATGACTTGAATATCGGCTCGTGCCGGGTAAGGCGCTTCCAGGCCCGCCAATTCCACTTCGCCCTGAAACCCAGCGCGAATGGACTCATTGGCCACCATCAAATCGTACAGACGCAGTTGCGCGCTGTCGGAATCCAAGGCCAGCGCCGAGGACAAGTCCGCAATCGCGACCGGCAAGGGCGTGCCATCCTGCGTCAACAAGAACTGACCCAAGGCCAGCTTGTCCACGGCAATGCTGATCGGCAGCTCGGGCATTTTGAAGGGTTCGTCGGACTTGGGCGCATCCGAGGAGGTCAAGGCCACGTCCACTTTCTGAGCGCTCAGCTCCACCACGTGCAGGCGGCGTTCCCACAGCTCTTTCCAGTTGGCCTGCAAGCGCAAACGCTCGATATCCACATGGGTATCCGGCAAACCCAGCACCAAGTGGTCGATACTCAAGCCATCCCAGATTGTTCCGCGTACCCCTTGAGCGCTGCCCTGCGCATAGGGCAAAGCCGTACGCAAGGCCCAGCGTGTCCCGGCCTGACTGGCCAGCACCCAATACACAAAGCCGCAAACAAGCAGCAGGGCAATCACCACAAAGGGAATGCCCCACAAGGCGAAATATCGGAACCAGCGCCGAACCCAGGCCATTAAAATGCGATTCCCAAAGAAAAGCTCAAACGTACGCGTCTGTCTCGCTGGCCGTAGGCCAGATCAAGATTGAAAGGACCAGCGGGGGTGCGCACAACCGCACCCAAACCGTAGCCCCAGGCTAAATCCATATCACCAAAGCTGGGCGCAGCATCACCCACGTCCACAAAGGCACGCATGCCATACATGCTGGTGAAAAAGTGCGTGTATTCCACACTGGCTACGGCCATGGCGGGCGCGCCCACCACGGCATCGCCTTGTTGAAGGCCAATGCTTTGATATTTGTAGCCGCGGACACTGCGAGCGCCCCCGGTTCGATAACCGAAATCAGGCGGTGTGCGGTCCGTCATGCGCCAAACCTTACCGATTTCACCCCGCAGGGACAAAATATCCCGCTCTCCAACTGGCCACCACTGTTGCAGTCGCAAATTGCTGCGGTAAAAGGTCTCGCCCTTGTCCAGGGTGACACCAGCACCCACGCCGAAATCAATCAGATTGCCTTCGCGCGGATCGTATTTCTTGTCCACGTCGCGACGCAGCCATTGCCAGGTTGCAATTGCGGAAGGCGTTTCACGGGTGGGCAGGCCGGAAATCTTGGTCTTGTCCCAGGCTCCCAGCAAACCCCATTCGGTTTCGTATTCCACGCGGCTATTGCCCGCTGCCTGCCGTTCCTGGCGCAGCTTCCAGCCCAAGGCCGCACGTTCTGTGTCCAGACCTTCAATGTCGGAACGATCGTACAGAACACCAAAACTGTTCTTGTAGCCGCTAATGGTGGGCGGCAAGTGGATGTCATAAAAGGCCCGCTGGCGCTTTTTATCCACGCCAATACCGGCCTCGGACCAGATTGGCAGGCCAAACACAATATTCTTTCGATACAAGGCTTCAACACGCGCCCCGTGGTCGCTGTCAAAACCCAAAGAGCCGGTGAACTGCTTGGATGGCGCTTCTGTCACCCGTACACGCACGGGCAGTTCTACATCCCCATCCGGAAGTTCTTTCTTCTTGCCGGCCTCTTCATCCAACGTGACAAAAGCCCCCCGGAAAAAAGTGGTGGCAGCCAAAGATTGCTGCCACTCGTCCAGCTTGTCCTGATCGTAAGGATCACCGGGGGTATAGCGCACATAGCGGTCTACCAGAGACTGGGGGACTCGCTTCAGGCCGGTGGTTTCCAGCGGGCCCATGCGAACCCGCGGCCCGCTATCCACTTTCAGGGACAGGTCGGCCACGCCTTCATCGGCCAAGACCGTCGCCCGTGTGTCGATATAACGGGCGTAGTAAAAGTCCTGGCGCTGTACGCTTTCCAGCAGATCCGACTTGGCGGAGGACCAGACCGAATTCAAAAAGGGATCGTCCACTTTCAAGGGAAAGCTGGCTTTGATCCCTTCCAGACGCACCTGGTATTCCGGCTCCTGAATCTTGCCCTTGAAGTCCAGAGCGATGTCGCGTACACGCGTGATTTCACCCGGCTGAATAATGATGTCCCAATATTCACCGCTGGAATCTTCGCCCACCTCCAGCGTGACCACAGAGTCAAAATAACCCTGGGTCTGCAAGGCGGAGACGGTCGCATCGTGAGCCCGGCGTCGCAGACGCGAGACCTCTCCCAGGTCCTGGTCTTCCGCCAAACGCGTAATGGCACTGACCGCGCGCTGAATTTCTTTCAGCGCCTGGGGGGGCACGCCCCCCGGATCAATAATGACATCGGGAACGGAAGACTGAGCCCATACTGCAGGGCTCAGGACTATCGAGAACAACAGGCAAAAGCCGGATTTGCGCATACGTACTCAAAGAGGACGAGGAACAACCTTGGGGCGCTGCCCCGACGTGTCTGGAGGAAGTTGCGACAAGTTAGCCGAAACGCGATTGGCAATCTCGTGATACAGGCGGGCCTCGGGACTGTCTGCGCTGGCAATCACCGTCGGGGTACCGGAGTCGGTCTGAGCCCGAATGCTCATTGCCAAAGGCAAGGCACCCAGCCAAGGCACGTTGAACTGGCTGGCCATATCGCGACCACCATGCTGACCGAAGACCGGGTCAGCATGACCACAGTTCGAGCAGATATGGACCGACATGTTTTCCACAATACCCAGAACAGGCACATTCACCTTCTGGAACATGTTCAGGCCACGTTTGGCGTCGATCAGTGCCAGATCCTGTGGGGTGGTCACAATTACCGCGCCCGTCAAAGGCACTTTTTGCGACAAGGTCAGCGCAATGTCGCCGGTGCCGGGAGGCATGTCGATGATCAGGTAATCCAGATCATCCCAACGCGTTTGTGTAAGCAGCTGTGTCAGCGCCTGGGTTGCCATCGGGCCACGCCAGATCGCGGGAGCATCTTCGTCCAGCAGGAAACCAATCGAGTTGGCTTGCAGACCGTGGCCGATCAGCGGCTCCATCATCTTGCCGTCTGCACTGCGCGGGCGCTCGTGCAGGCCCAGCATGGTGGGCACGCTGGGGCCATAAATATCCGCGTCCAGCAAACCGACACGCGCGCCTTGCATATGCAGGGCCAAAGCCAGGTTCACCGACGTTGTACTTTTACCGACACCGCCCTTGCCCGAGGACACCGCAATAATGTTGCGGATATTGGGCATGGGTCGCAAACCTTCCTGCACGGCATGCACACCAATGCGAGGATTCAGATGCAGCTTGGACAGGGTGGCGCCCACGCCCGCCAAGGCTTGCTCGATACGTTCGCGCAGTTGTCCCTGAATGTCATAAGCCGTATACGGCAGATGCAAAGTCAGCTCAACCTGGTTTTGGTCAATGCTCAGTTCGCATCGACCCGCATCGACCGATAACTTCTTTAACGTGTTGGGATCGGTCACACTCGCCAGGGCTTGCAACACGCGCTCGGAACTCACTGTCATTTATCCAAAACCTTGATATAAAGAAACATCACCATACCTTTAAACCAGAAAATTAGCGGTTCAAGAGGAATTTTTTTACACTTATGATGTCATACTAACCCTATGAACACATTTAACCAGATTATCCGCACAGCCCTCTTTGTCTTGCTGACAATTTTCGGTGCAATCATGGCGTTTATCTTCATGGTTTCTACCGCTATTGCGATCGGCATTTTATACATTGTGGCGCGTATTAGTGGCCGTCCTTTTGGTGTTAAAGCCTATTGGGACCAGCGCCGCCGCCCTGCCGCTGCTAGCAAACAGTCGACAACACCACGTTCGCGTGATGTTACCGACATCGAGATGCGCGAGATTCCTTAACAGTTCTTGACTGTGCGCCAAACATTTGGCGAGCAGCAACGCTGATTAGGCACTGCCCCCGAACACCCTGAGTCGCCAAAGGCTCAGGGTGTGTGCATTTGTATCATTCGCAATTGCCAATCAGCACCTTGCCCGTGGACATTCCTCTGTCTGGCGCAGCACAAGTCTGCAATAGACCGTAGAATCCTTGTTCCCTTTCTCTTTTATTTTGTTAAGTCATGTCACGAACGATATTTGTTACGACCGCCCTGCCGTATGCCAACGGCTCGTTTCACATCGGCCACATCATGGAATATATCCAGGCCGACATCTGGGTTCGGTCCATGCGAATGTCGGGACATACTGTGCATTTTGTGTGTGCGGACGACGCCCATGGTGCGCCCATCATGCTCAAGGCAGAAAGCGCTGGCATTACCCCCGCTCAACTGGTGGACAAGATTGCGGCCGAGCGCCCCACCTACCTGAACGGCTTTAACGTCAAGTTCGACCACTGGCACCGCACGGACTCGCCAGACAACGTTGAACTGGCCCAGGATATCTACCGCACGCTGAAAAGCGCCGGCTTTATTGATACCCGCACCATCGAACAGTTCTACGATCCGGTCAAAGGCATGTTCCTGCCCGATCGTTACATCAAGGGTGAGTGCCCCAAGTGTCACGCCAAGGACCAGTACGGCGATAGCTGCGAAGTCTGTAGCGCGGTTTACGCTCCTACCGAATTGATCGAGCCCTACTCCACCCTGACCAATGCACGTCCGGTCTTGAAGACCTCGGAACACTTCTTCTTCCGTCTGTCCGACCCGCGCTGCGTGGCCTTCCTGCAAGAGTGGACCACAGGCAAGAACGCCCAGGGCAAGCCACGTCTGCAATCGGAAGTGCTGGGCAAGACCCGCGAATGGCTGGGTACCGGCGAAGGCGCTGAAGCCTCCCTGAACGACTGGGACATTTCGCGTGACGAGCCGTACTACGGCATCCCTATTCCTGATGCTCCCGGCAAATACTTCTACGTCTGGCTGGACGCCCCTGTTGGCTACCTGGCTTCCTTGAAAGCCTACTGCGCCAAAGCCGGTCTGGACTTTGATGCCTTGCTGGACCCTGAAGGCAATACCGAGCAGGTCCACTTCATCGGCAAGGACATCGTGTACTTCCACGCCCTGTTCTGGCCTGCCATGCTGAAGTTCTCCGGCCGTAAAGTGCCTGACGCCCTGAACGTGCACGGTTTCATCACGGTTAGCGGTGAAAAAATGTCCAAGAGCCGTGGCACAGGCATTTCGCCCCTGCGCTATCTGGAACTGGGCATGGATGCCGAGTGGATGCGCTATTACATGGCCGCCAAGCTGAACTCGCACGTTGAAGACATGGACTTCAACCCTGATGACTTTATCGCCCGCGTCAATAGCGACCTGATTGGCAAATACGTCAACATCGCCAGCCGTGCCGCCAACTTCATCAGCAAGCATTTTGATGGCAAGCTGGCTTACCAGGGCGACACCTCCGAGCTGCAAAACCAGCTCAAGGAAGTTGCCGAAAAAGTTCGCGCCGATCTGGAAAGCCGTGAGTACGGCCGTGCCGTGCGCCAAATCATGGCTCAGGCCGACATCATCAACCAGGCTTTTGATACGGCCCAACCCTGGGTCATGGCCAAAGGCATTGCGACTGCCGAACAAGCCCAGAAAGACGCGCTGCAAGACATTTGCTCGCGTACCCTGGCTGGCTTCAAGGGCTTGTCCGTCATGCTGACCGCCATTTTGCCTACCCTGACCGATCGCGTGGCCCGCGAGCTCTTCGGTCTGGACCGCGACTTTGTCTGGGACGACGTAGCTGCCTTGCCTGATCACATCGCCCCCTTCAAGCACCTGATGCAGCGTGTAGACAGCGCCATGGTGGACGAGCTGCTGGCTCCCCCACCGGCTCCCGTCGTCCTGCCCGGTGGCGAGGCCATTGCCGACACCATCGACATCAAGGACTTCATCAAGGTTGACCTGCGCATTGCCAAGATCGTGAGCTGCGAAGCCGTGGAAGGTTCGGACAAGCTGCTGCGTCTGAGCCTGGATGCTGGCGAAGGCCGTTTGCGCCAGGTGTTCTCCGGCATCAAGTCGGCGTACCAGCCCGATGATCTGATCGGCAAGCTGACCGTTCTGGTGGCTAACCTGGCTCCTCGCAAGATGCGTTTTGGCGTGTCCGAGGGCATGGTTCTGGCTGCCAGCCATGCTGATGATGCAGTGGATCAAGGCATCTATATTCTGGAACCATTCCCAGGTGCCCAGCCCGGTATGCGCATCAATTAAGACGCATTCCTGATACGCAAAAAAGCCTCGCCTAAAAAGCGAGGCTTTTTTGTCTACATATACCAAAGAATAGGCTCAAAACAGCCTGCCACGCCCCTTTCAGCGCCCCGCCACCCAGGAAAGCCGATACACTCTTCATCTTGAAACTGCTGTATTGATGCACAGTCTGCTGCTTTGAACGCAAGGACCTTTTGGCATGAAAAACATCACCCCTTCTGAACTGGATCGGCACCGTGGTGCTCAACGCACCACCTGGGTCAGTGTCCTTGTCAATATCGGTTTAAGCGTGCTGCAAATTGTGGTGGGGCTCTTTGCCCATTCACAGGCCCTGATTGCCGACGCGATTCACTCTTTGTCTGATCTACTGTCGGACTTTGTGGTGCTGATTGCCAATCGCCATAGCCGCCGAGGCCCAGATGCAGATCATCCCTACGGGCATTTACGCTACGAAACAGCCGCTACCTTCGCGATTGGCGGCCTTTTGCTGGCCGTGGGTCTGGGAATGTTGTGGAATGCCGTGTCCTCCTTACGCGATCCCAGCAGCATCGAGGCCGTGCACCCGATTGCCTTGGCCATTGCTTTCACCGCACTCTGTAGTAAAGAACTCCTGTTTCGCTACATGTTGCGTGTCGCCAAGCGTCTACGTTCAACCATGCTGGTTGCCAATGCCTGGCATGCCCGCTCGGATGCGGCCTCCTCGCTGGTCGTCAGCCTCGGGGTGATGGCCAACTTGGCAGGCCTGCCCTTGGGTGACCCATTGGCAGCCAGTATTGTGGGCTTGATGATTCTACGCATGGGCTGGAAGTTTTCTATTGGCGCATTTCACGACCTGACGGATAAAGCGGTCGATCAGGAAACCGAAGAGCGCATTGCCAAGCTCTTGCGCGAGACCCCCGGTGTAGAAGGAATACACCAGCTACGGACCCGCAAACTGGGAGACATGATTTGGGTGGAGGTGGATCTGGAAATGGATGGCACGCTGACTATTGATCAAGGCCATGCCATTGCCGTCGCTGCGCGAGACCGTGTGATGGCCGAAGAACCTGTGCTGGATGTCATGACGCACTTTGATCCGGTCACACCCAACGCGAAAGCCTGACGCTCCTTGATCGCTCCTGCAGGCCAAACGCCACCCTAGCCGGTGTGGCGTTCACTCTCGGGAGCCAGCATCTCGACCAGCACACGGGACAAGGCCGTCACCATTTCATTGGCATGAGGCCGATGCAAGATCGCCAGTTCAAAAGCATCGATACGGGGCAGGCCTTGCGCTTGCCCCAGTTCAATATGGTCATCCCGCACAGCACGCCTTGGCAGCAAACTGATACCCATCCCATCTGCTACCGCCCCCTGAATCCCGCTCAAACTGGAGCTGGTAAAGCTGATACGCCAGCGACGTCCCAAGGATTCGACAGCACTGATAATTTCCTCTCGGTACACGCCACGGCGCGGGAAGGTCACCAAAGGGATGGGGTCCAGATGAAAAACCGGATCAGTCGCGCTATCTACCCATGCCGTCTGCTCGGGTAAACAGGCCACCGCTTCACGGGCATTGTGACGCTGTTTGACCAGCACCAGATCCAGCTCACCCTGATCGTAGGCCGCCAGCAAATCGCTGCTCAAGCCACTACTGACTTCCAACCGCACCTGCGGAAAACGACGACTGAAACCGGCCAAGGCTCGCATGGTCTGGCCGTTGGTAAAGTCCTCTGGCACACCCAGACGCACGGAAATAGTTACCAAAGAACCGGACAGCGCTTCAGACAGCTGATGATTCAAAGCCAGCATCTGGCGGGCGTAGCCCAGCAAGGTCTGCCCGGCTTCGGTCGTGCTTACTCCCCGACTGGCCCGATCCAGCAGACGTAGCCCGGCCAGCTCTTCCAGACGCCGTACTTTCTGGCTGATCGTGGACTGCGTGGAATGCAAACGCGTTGCGGCCGCCGTGAAGCTGCCGCAATCGACCACCGTCAACAAGGCCAGCAGCAGGTCCAGGTCGTACAAAGGCCGATTCAGGCTGGGACTGCTTGATAGTTGATGGTCCATTCGTTCAAAACCCTTCTGAAATCCGTCTATGGCACAAGTAAATTGTCGGCTACCACTTGATATTAGCTTTGCAACAAGGATAGCCAATGAAGCTGTAGCCCACGGCGTACGGACACTGAACTGAGATCAAATGTTGCTCGAAGACGGCCGTGACATCGATAAGCACCGGCACGGGTGACAACACCGCTGCTGGCTCTGGCATTAACGCTATTGCAGTAGTTGTTGCTGCCAACAGTCTCCACAATCCCGATCATTCAAAAAACAAATACTAGAGATTTATACATTTAATTTGTAAATATCACCAGCAATCGTTAAGGTGTATTGGTCCCGCGCATTACAACGACATCCCGCCTGAGCCTTTTGCCAGCCGCCGGGATTGCGCCGTGCCGTTCGACAGATTTTTCCTTACTGAATTTCAATGGGAATCAACATGTCCAAAGTCAATTACTACGCCCCTCCAGGTGGCCATCCTCCTCAGACTCAACTGCTGACGGACCGCGCCATGTTCACCGAAGCCTATGCCGTGCTACCCAAGGGCGTGCTGCAAGACATCGTGACCAGCTTCCTGCCCGGTTGGGAAAAGACCCGTCTGTGGGTATTGGCACGTCCTCTGTCCGGCTTTGCCGAGACCTTCTCCCAATACATCATGGAAGTGAGTCCTCAGGGTGGCAGCAACAATCCTGAGTCCGATCCTGAAGCCGAAGGCGTGATTTTTGTCGTCAAGGGCCAGCTGGAACTGGTTCTGGAAGGTACCAAGCACATCATGGAAGAAGGCGGCTATGCCTTTATTCCTCCTTCCACCAACTGGACCTTGCACAACCGCACGGGCGAGCTGGCCAACTTCCACTGGATCCGCAAGCGCTACCAGCGCGTGGAAGGCCTGGATGCACCAGAAGCCTTTGTGACCAACGAAAAAGACGTGAAACCTGGCGTCATGCCTGACACCGAAGGCCGTTGGAGCACCACCCGTTTCACCGACATGTCCGACCTGCGTCACGACATGCACGTGAACATCGTGAACTTTGAACCCGGTGGCGTGATCCCCTTTGCTGAAACACACGTGATGGAACACGGTCTGTACGTTCTGGAAGGTAAGGCCGTTTACCGCCTGAACCAGGACTGGGTTGAAGTTGAAGCCGGTGACTTCATGTGGCTGCGCGCTTTCTGCCCACAGGCTTGTTACGCGGGCGGCCCTAGCCGTTTCCGCTACTTGCTGTACAAAGACGTGAATCGTCATGCCAACCTGACTATTGGCGGCAATCGCTAATAGGGCATAAAACAGAACAGCCGCTGCCCGTCAGCGGCTGTTTTGCATTACACACACGCCAAACCGGAACACGTCCCCCTTGGGCGGCCTGCGGCCCACAAGGCATAAACAAAGACTCTGGTTTCAAGGCTCATTTCAACCTTGCCTCTCTACAGGAGAAAAACATGAACGATAAACACTATCTACTGCGCTCCATCCAGATTGCGGAAGAGAATGTCGCCCGCGGCGGCCAGCCCTTTGGCGCGGTGCTGGTGCGTGATGGCCAGGTTCTGGCCGAAGGGGTGAATGAGACCTACATCGCCCACGACCCCACCGCACACGCCGAAATCCAGGCCCTGCGTACTGCCAGCCAGAACGTGAAAAGCAGCAGCCATGCAGGCAGCACCATGTATGCCAGCGGCATCCCCTGCCCCATGTGCATGGCCGCCATGATCGCCTCGGGCGTAGAGCGCGTGGTGTATTGCGCCGACGATGCAGAAGGCGAGCCTTTTGGCTGGTCCACCGAATCCTTCTACAAAAAGATGCAGCAGGACTTTGGCAAGCAGGGCGTGAAAATGGAACACCTGCCTTTGCCTGAAAAACGCAAAGTGTACGAAGCCTGGCAAGCCCGCTTTGGAAACGACTCCAAGCAGGACTAAAACAACGACCATTCAAAACCCTGCAATCGAGCAGGGTTTTGCGTATTTACATAGACAGACAAGTAAGAAAAGTTTATAAAACAGAGCAGTTATAGTAACGATTCTCATTTATTATCTTGATACTGAATCAGACCCAGCGGCATTCCATTTTTAAAACACTGTTTTGAAGCTGCCTTGGCTTTGTGCAATTCGCCTTTTACAGGCTTTTCATTCACAAACCCACCCGTTCTGCATTCAGCTTGTCTATGTCCAATCCCAAAGGAAATACATGATTGCGTCCCGCCCTGCCTCTTTAAAAATGATTGTTGCCTCCGTAATGGGCGCTTTGCTGCTCAGCGCATGCCAGACCGCGCCGCAATCGCAACAAGCGGGCCAAACATCGTCTTTCAACGCGACAGCCCCTCAGGCACAGGTCACCTTCCGTCAGGACACCATTGATGGTGCCTACGAAATCCTGGCCGCCAAAGACAGCAAGCAGCTGTTTGTTGCCGCTACTCCCTTGTTTGAAGACCGTGCTGCTGGCTTCCTGCACGTTCTGGACCAGGACACTCTGCGTGAATCGCAGCTGATTCAATTGCCACGCCGCGCCTTCGCACTGGGACTGAACCAGAAAACTCATACTCTGTACGTGGGCAACACCCTGGACGGCTCGCTGCTGGCCATCAACAGCCTGAATGGCACCGTCAAGCAACTGATTCAACTGGGCGAGAAAGAAGGCAAGGACGGCTGGGAACACACCCGCAAAGTCGTTATTGACGAGCAGGACAACCGCATCTTCGTGACCAACCCCTCTGAAGGTGGCCGCGTATGGATTGTGGACGGCGCCGAAGGCCGCATTCTGCACAACATCAACAACGTGGGTCTGTGGCCTGCTGGCGCTGCCTACGATGCGAACACCAAGCGTCTGTTCGTGGGCCACGGCGGCAAGGATGAAATTGCTGTCATCAACCCGACTACTGGCGCTATCGAACAGCGCTTTAGCACCGGCGACGCAAAGAGCGACAAGCGTGAAGACTCGCGCCACTTCTTCGTGAACATTGCCCTGAGCGCAGATGGCAAGAAACTGTTTGGTGCTGACGCCAACACCGGCAAGGTCTACCAATTCGACACCACCTCCGGCAAAGTGGAAAACACCGCCGACGTGGGTCTGGGCCTGCTGGATATCGTGTACAACGACACTCGCAAAGAGCTGATCACCACCAACCGTGGCGTGGATCGTGAAACACCCGCCGGTACCGGTTCGGTCACCATTCTGGATGCCAACACCCTGGCTGTGAAACACCGCATCAGCGCCCCTGTGCACCCCAACAGCGTAACTCTGAGCGCTGACGGCCAGACCGCTTTTGTCACCATCAAGGTCCCCCATGGCGACAAGAGCCCGCACTACCTGAAAGGGGCCAAGGACAGCGTTCTGCGTCTGAACCTGAATCAGCTCTAAGCCTCTGGCTTAACGCTTGATCCCAAGCCGAGACTACCCACAAGGTAGCTCGGCTTTTTTAATACCTGCCACTTTGGTCTGCCAGGCGGCCTGCACCCCATCTGTGCTTGGGCCGCAGGATAGTTTTGTCCGCTGTTCAAGCCCCAAGCCAGGGCCCGCCGGGGCTGGCTCTTGGGCGTTTCAAAGCCGTTTCAGCAATGCGGTCTGGAAACAGGCAGCAAAGCGGTTTGCTGCAACCTGCCACTTGCTCAATAGAATCAATTAGTGGCCTAGCACGACATCGCTTGTCCCCCAGCCCACTCCCTCCCTTTCCCGCCTCCTAATATGCCACGGATTGGCATTTCAGGAGCGTTTTCTATTGAAGACATCTCATGGCTCAGCTGAACGCTTATCACCAGCCTATTGGCCCCTCGCTCCCTCATTGGCAAGCCCGCCCGCAGCCAGCGCGCTGCGTTCTGCACGGCAAATACTGCCGTCTTGAAGCGGTGAACCCGGAGCAACATGGCGACAGCCTGTACCAGGCCTACAGCAGCGCCAGCGATGGCCGCGACTGGACCTATTTGTCTGTAGAACCCTTTAACAACCGCGCGCAGTTCGACCAGCACCTGCAAACCATCAGCCAGGCCAGCAATGCCGTGCACTATGCCGTCGTCGAACAAGCCACAGGACGCGCACTGGGCACCTTGTCCCTGATGCGTATCGACCCGCAAAACGGCTGCATTGAAGTGGGCTTTGTTGCCTGGTCGCCCGCCCTGAAACAAACCCGCATGGCTACCGAGGCCCACTACTTGCTGATGGCTTATGCGATTGATGGCCTGGGCTACCGTCGCTACGAATGGAAGTGCGACACGCACAATGCTCCCTCACAAGCAGCGGCACGACGACTGGGCTTTCGTTACGAAGGCATTTTCCGTCAGGCAATTGTGTACAAGGGCCGCTCGCGCGACACGGCCTGGTTCGCCATCACCGATCAGGAATGGCCGGCCCTGAAAGCGAATTTCCAGGCCTGGCTGGCACCCGAGAACTTTGACGAACAAGGTCGTCAGAAACACCGCTTGGGCCAGCAAGTGACGGTCGCCCCCGCCGGTCCAGGGGCCCGCCGCCTGAAGCAAATGCTGGCCCTGCAAACCGAGCTGAATCAGCTGATTGATCCGAACTGGCGAGTGGCCAAGCAGGACTACTACCGGGCGATCTGGGTGGAATGTGCGGAACTGGCCGATTACCTGGACTGGAAGTGGTGGCAGCATTGCGAGCGCAATCTGCCGCAACTTCAGCTGGAGCTGATCGACATCCTGCATTTTGGTCTGTGCGATGTCCTGCGTGCCGACGATGCGCTGCGCGAACAGGAGGCCGCCAACGCGCTGGATCAGCTCCAACATGCATCGGCTACCGCCAGCGACTCTACGGCCATCATGACGGCTCTGGAACGCTTTACCTTGCGTGTGCTGGAGACACGTCAGTTTGATTTCAGCGGCTTTGCTCAACTGGCCGGTCTTTGCGGTCTGACACTGGACACGCTCTACCACTCCTACGCCGGCAAGAATGCCCTGAACCGCTTGCGTCAGCTGCGCGGCTATCAGCATGGCCACTATCACAAGCAGTGGGGCGGGCAGCAGGACAACGAGCATCTGGCGCAGCTGCAATTACGCCTGCCCGCCGAGCAAGACAACTACCCCGAATTGATCCTGCATGCCCTGCAAGACAGCTACGACACGTTTTTTTCGGAAGGCACACCGGCCCGCAACGGAGCCGCCGTACCGCCTCCCCTTTCTTCACGTTGACAAAGGACTGTCCATGTACCTCGATTGCGATTGTTCCATTAGTGTCTTTCTGGACTCGCCTAAACCGGACTCCAATCCCGTGGAAAGCAATGACACGCGACATCCACCCGATCCCCGGCCACAGCCGCATAAGGTGCAACATCCCTGGTCCCGCTCGCGACGCCGCGAGCGATCCCGCTGGCGCCAGGGCTAAACCGCCCCGGTGCCTGTCTCCCGGCCCGGCCCCACTGCCGGGCTCGTCTCCTTGATAAGGCCCCAAGCAAATGGAATAGGAGCTATGAGCCAGCGCGCATAGCTCCTCTTGATGTAAATCAAGACAATGAATCCCATCGTCGGCACAAGGATCGACGAGGCATACCAAAGGAGACAATCACATGGATACCCCACTCAGAGACAAATCCTATTTTGATGAGCGCGCCACCAAAGAGATGGCCACTCATCTGCAGCAAGTGCAACGCGACACCCGCGAAACCATGGCATTCGCCTGCCGCATCCTGGCCATGACCGAACAGGAAGCCGGTCTGGCGGGCCAGATCAGCGTCCGTTCCGAGCGCCCCGGCGCGTACTGGACCTTGCGCTTTGGTCTGGGTTTTGACGAGGCCACCCCCGAAGACTTCATTGAAGTGGACCGCGACTTGAACACCCTTAGCGGCGAAGGCATGGCCAACCCCGCCACCCGCTTTCACCTGTGGGTCTACGAGGCTCGCCCCGACGTCAATTCCATCATCCACACGCACTCGCCCTGGGCCACGGTGCTGGCCACCGCCCGCCAACCCTTGGTGATTTCGCAAATGGACATGACGCCCCTGCACAATGACTGTGCATTTCTGGGCGAATGGCCCGGTGTGCCCATTGCCGATCAGGAAGGCGTCATCATCTCCAAAGCCCTGGGCGACAAGCGCGCCATTATTCTGGCCCACCACGGTTATCTGACCGCAGGCAAGAGCTGTCAGGAAGCCACCTACCTGTCGGTGTATCTGGAGCGCGCCGCACGCCTGCAAGTACGCGCACAAGCAGCCTTTGGCCCGCTTACGCCGGTGGACGATACCCTGGCGGCCGAAGCGCACGACTATCTGCTCAAGCCCTCCATTGTTAACGCTACCTTTGACTACTGGTCCCGTCAGACCCAAGGCATTGCGCCCTTAACTAAAACTCGCTGACGCCCGTACCCCATATCCAGCTTCCACCAGGAGGTCGCTATGACGATGCCTAACAATGGACAGGCGCGTTCGTCGCGCCAGTACGTTACCGCTGGCTTGGCCAGCATGATGGGAACCACCATAGAGTGGTATGACTTTTTCCTGTACGGCACCGCTGCCGCACTGATTTTCAACAAGATCTTTTTCCCCGCCTTTGACCCGATCACGGGCACGCTGGCGGCTTTTGCCACCTACTCCGTGGGCTTTTTCGCCCGTCCTTTGGGAGGATTTGTTTTCGGCCATTTTGGAGACAAACTGGGCCGAAAATCCATGCTACTGATCACGCTCTTTCTGATGGGGATTCCCACCATCCTGATCGGCCTGATTCCCTCTTATGAAAGCATTGGCTACTGGGCCGCTGTGCTGCTGGTCCTGATGCGCTTTCTGCAAGGCATTGCAGTGGGCGGCGAATGGGGCGGCGCTGTGCTGATGGCGGTTGAACATGCCCCGGAAGGCAAGAAAGGCTTTTTCGGCAGCTTGCCGCAAACGGGGGTTGCTCCCGGCCTGATCCTGTCTTCTCTGGCCATGGGAGCGGTCGCCAGCCTGCCTGAAGAAGACATGCTGTCCTGGGGCTGGCGTCTGCCCTTTCTGGCCAGTGTCGTCTTGCTGCTGGTGGGCTGGTGGATACGCGCCAAAGTGGCCGAGTCCCCCGACTTCGAGCAGATGAGCAAAAAGGGCAAGCAGGTTCCGATCCCCGCTCTGGAAGTTCTGCGTCATTACCCGCGTGAAGTCCTGCTGGTCGTGGGGGGCCGTCTGGCTGAAGTGACCTGGTTCTACACCGTGGTGACCTTTGCCCTGGCCTACGCCACCACCACCCTGGGTGTGGAGCGCAGCGTCATGCTGGATGCCACCGTCTGGGGTGCCTTTGCAGCCCTGTTCACCATGCCCCTGTTTGGCGTATTGGGCGACAGAATCGGCTTCAAATGGGTCTTCATGGCCGGCACGATCTGCATGTTGGCGTTCTCCTCCACCTTCTTCTCCATGCTGGGCAGCCTGGACTCCAGGACCATCACCCTGGCTTTGGTGATTGCGATCGGGCTGGTCTATGCCGCGCTGTATGGCCCGCAAGGTGGCCTGTTTTCCACGCAATTTCCACCTGAAGTGCGTTACAGCGGCATCTCCATTGCCGTGCAAGTCTCCGGTGCCATTGGTGGCGGTCTGGCTCCCTTGGTGGCGACTTCCCTGCTGGCCTATGGCGATGGCCAACCCGACTACATCGTCTGGTACCTGAGCGGGCTGGGTCTGATTGCCTTTGCCAGTACCTGGTTCATGCACGGCCCTACGCATTTCTCCCTGCCCGCCCTATCCAACCGAAAGGTGCGCACATGAACACGCCCGGTATTCACTACTACTTCTGGATGAATTCGGACTGGGCGTACCTGGGGGCTGACAGGCTGGAAGCGATTGCCCACAAGCATGGCATCCCTATCCATTACAAACCCGTGGATTTGCCGCAGGTCTATGCGCGTACAGGCGGCGTCCTGCTGGGACAGCGCTCCCCCGAGCGACAGGCCTATCGAATTGCTGAGTTGCAGCGCTGGTGTCGCAAGCTGGGCATACACGTGAATCCCACACCGCGCTTCATGTGCCCGGACGCCACGCTGGCTTCCACCCTGGTGATCGCGGTTAATCAGGCTGGCTTGCCGGTACTGGATCTGTACAAAGCCATTCTGCGGGCGCAATGGTGCGAGGAGCAGAACATCGCTGACCCCGCGCAACTGGCCCGAATTCTGCAGGCACAGCAGCTGGATGCAGACTACTGGCTGGCACAGGCACCATTGATGCAAGCGCAGTATCAAGCCCACACCGAAGAGGCCATTGCAGCCGGTGTCTTCGGCTCACCTTCCTACGTGTATCAAGGCGAGCTGTTCTGGGGCCAGGACAGGCTGGAGATGCTGGACGAAGCCATCGCCCTGCATCCTGCGTCAGCTTGACGCTGAACGCTGGCACAGAGCCTGGTTGTTTTTAAAACAAGGGCGGGACAAGGTAGATACACCTTGCCCCGCCCTTCTTGTTTGTGACCCTGTTTGTGGTCCCATTCGCAGGCCCCAGCCCTGCCCCTGACCCGTCAAAATGATTCAAACGATCTATACCAAAATCGCTCTAATAACCATAACAATCATCAAAAACAAGCGTTTGAACTTGGTCAAAATCCAACAAAAAAGCGGCAAATAAACGCCTTGCTACTGGCTGCGCTGCCAGCTTCGACAAATCATCACTCAAAGAGCGACACAATCTTCCCCGGACAGTCTAATCCAGATGCACACTAATGCCGGCAAAACCACGGCTGGCCTGCCTGGACATAGTCCTTTATTCAGGGGTAAAAGCCGTAGAATCACGCCTTTTCCTGCCAGGAAAATTCACCGATACGCCAGCGTAGCATTCCTGAAATTGGACTTTTGGGTCCGGCTTAAGGCCCAGGTTTCGGGCTTTCGGCATGCCGCCTGCCAAAAATGAAATGCAATGAGCAATTTTGAAAATTTACTTTTTCCATTGATACAGAATGTTATGTCTGCCGTACGAATCATATCGATAGATTTTATCTATTCATTGAGTCTGTATTCTGAAGAAATTGGCTACTTGAGCAATGCCAGTAAAGGTAGCCGTCTTCGTCAGAAGAAGGGCGCGGGGCTTTATATTGAACAAATACGCCACTATAAAGTATCAGCCAGATCAAAAAATCAGGATTCTGCTGATCTCCAATAACACTCGACAGCACGAACAACTTCTTCAAGCCCTGCTGGCTGGTGCTTTTCGGGTTTCTGTTGCTGCTGACGGAGTGCAAGGATATACCAAGGCCCAGTTAACGCTACCGGAACTTATCCTGATGGATAAGCAATTGACGGGGATAGATGCTTTGTCCTTGACCCATATGCTGCAAGGATTAAAAGCCACGGCCCAAATCCCCATCATCATTCTGGATTCGCGCATGGACGGCAGCAGTGATGAGTGCGTCACTTTTTTAAAGGCAGGTGCGGTTGATTACATTGGCAATCCGTATGCGGTAGATGAGGTCAAGGAACGTATCAACGTGCCCTTGCGCTGCCCCAAGCAGATGACACCTGCGCTCGTGTCGGGCAAGGCGCAAAGCCAGCGCCCCAGCACGACGGCTGAAACCAGCATGCTGATCCATGCCATTCAGAAAACCATTGATGCCAATCTGGGCGCACCGCCCAGCCAAAAAGAACTGTGCGATATGTTCAAGATTTCGCGTCGAAAAATCATGAATAT
Source organism: Alcaligenes faecalis (assembly GCF_009497775.1). Taxonomy (NCBI): domain Bacteria; kingdom Pseudomonadati; phylum Pseudomonadota; class Betaproteobacteria; order Burkholderiales; family Alcaligenaceae; genus Alcaligenes; species Alcaligenes faecalis. The sequence continues at coordinate 570,554 of NZ_CP031012.1, read as the reverse complement.
ATTTCAGCGTAACTTTGGCTTAAGTGTAAGCAGTTATATCCGATTACAGCGTATGTATCGGGCCGAGTATTTGCTGAAAACCACGGCCTTGAAAATTGATGTGATTGCAACTGATTTGGGATTTTCCAGCCCGGCCAATTTCTCTACCGCATTCAAAACCTATGCGGGAGTCGCTCCTGGAAAATTCCGTCAAGCTATTGAGAAGAACAAACCCTATACGGAAAACACACCATGTATTCGCCCCATGGGCCCACCTTTTTTCTCATCGGGTTGGTGTCCGCCATAAATAGCGGCAGGAAAAGAATAAGGTCCACAGGAGACTTGCTCTACCCCCTCTCAGAAAAATAAAACGACTGAATAAAACAATGCCAGGAAGGTGATAAAGGAACCCGCCCTTCACACCTCCATCCTGGCCATCTACAGAAAAAGATGGCTGCAAGCCACAAAAAGTCGGCTTCAGATGGACCGCACTTGCTGCCTGGGGGCAAGGTGATAAAATCGTGGCTACTTGAATAGTTCAATTCAAAACAGATCCGGGACGACCTGGATCTGCCTTTTCAGTACAGGGACGGCCCTACCTCTTTGGCGGAGCATCCACGATGGCCCACCCTGCATCATCTTCCTCTCCACTCATTACCCCTATCACCTGGCTGCGTCTGCTTGGTTCCTGGTCCATTGTTGTCCTGTTCATGATTTTTGGCGGGCAATGGCTAGGAGACTCCCTGAACGGCACTACGGCGGCCATCGTCTTTCTGGTGCTGTTTGTGACTATCTTGGCGGCCTCGTTTGGCGTGGTCCGTGAAGCCGATCACCTGGCCCATCAACTAGGCGAGCCCTACGGCACCCTGATCCTGACCCTGTCCATTGTGCTGATCGAAGTCATCCTGATTGCCTCGGTACTGCTGGGGCCGGGCGACTTTCCCACCATAGGTCGGGACTCCATCTACGCCGTCATGATGATCATCCTGAACCTGATCACCGGCCTGTGTCTGATTGCTGGCGCGGCGCGCAATGGCGACCAGGAGTTCAACCACCAAGGCACCAACACCTATTTGTCCATGATCGTCCTGCTGACCAGTGTGGGCCTGATTCTGCCCAACTACACCAGCAATGCAGGCGAATTCAGCACAACCCAGGCCATCGGCATTTCGGTGCTGACAGGTCTGGTCTATGCCATCTTTCTGTATCTGCAAATGGGCAGCCACCGTCATGACTATGTGCAGCCCAACCAGGTGGTGCAGAACTCTGAAGATGAGCTACCCGCACCACGTGATCCCCAGGCTACCCGCGCCATGCTGATACGCAGCCTGGTGTTAATCGCCTTGATCTTGCCAATTGTCCTGCTGGCACACGATCTGGCCATTGTGACGGACTACGGGATCGCCGCTTCGGGCGCCCCTGTTGCTGTCGGTGGTGTGCTAATCGCAATTATCGTGTTCACCCCCGAGTCCATTACCGCCATCAAGGCGGCCATGAACAATGAAATGCAACGGGCGATCAACCTGTGTCTGGGGGCCTTCGTCTCTACCGTGGGGCTGACTGTGCCGGTGGTGCTGATGATTGGTCTGATCACCGGCAAGCAAGTGATCATGGGCATCAGCAACACAGAAATCGTGCTGTTTGTGATCACGGCACTGCTCAGTATCTTGAGCTTTAGCGGCAAACGAACCTCACCCATTCAGGGTTATATGCACCTGATGGTTTTCGCGGTGTTCGGGCTGCTGCTGTTTTATCCCTGATAAAAATAAGGCAGACAAGGCCATGCTGGCTTTGTCTGCCTCTATCTAGCTAAATAGGCAACTGCAGGACGTCCTCTTGAGCCGAGTAACTGCCCCTCAGAACATACCTTGCTCAAATCAGCCCGAGCTCAGGGTTGACCTGGTTCTGAACCCGCGCACTTGTACTCGAACTCGTTCATGCCATCGGCAAAGTCCACGTGTTCCCAACCCAGGCGCGTAAAAAAACGGCAGGCTCGCTGATTTTCCGGGAACACAAAGGCCACCCATTTACGACATGGGGGATGGCCCGGCCAAGCCAATACCGCTTCCAGCATGGCCCCGGCCTGACCATTGCCGCGTAATGGCGGCGCAACGGCAATATCGGTAATTGCGTGTGGCAGATTTCGCCCATCACCCCAGGCACATCCAATCAAACCAATGGGCTGACCATTCTGCTCAGCAACCAGTTGGACACCATCGCTTTGATTCAAGACGTGGTCCAGCCACTCCTGATCCAGTGGCCCCAACTCGCGGTTCAAGTCCTCGTCCTGAAACCATTGCTGTATCCAGTCCCAGTCTGTCGCACGCATTTTTCTGATTTCCATCGCTACCCCGTTTTGATTTGCTCCGGTGCTGCTTGGAGCGGCCCCAATAAAAAACGTTCGAGACTCGCCTCATTCCAAGGCGGAATGCCGCAGCAAGGTTTCCAGCCAATCCGCGAACACCTGAAAGCGGCGCGACAAGTGTTGGCGGTGCAAATACAGCAAGGACATGGGCATAGGGGCGGCGCGGTGATCCGGCAGCACTTCCACCAATTCGCCTGCCTGCAAATGCGCCTGCACATCGTAGGCAGGAATCTGAATCAGCCCCAAACCAGACAAACAACAGGCGATATAGGCCTCGGCATTATTCACCGTCACACGGCCTGGCAGATCCAGCACCTGACGCTTGTCCTGCTCCATCCATTCCCAAGGAGCCACACGTTCACTGGTGGGCGAGGCATAACGCACCACTTGATGATTTTCCAGGTCCGCAGGTGTCTGGGGCATGCCATAACGGGCAAGATAAGCGGGGCTGGCCACATTAATCAAGGGCAAGCTGCCCATTTTCCTGGCGATCAGGCCCGAATCACTTAAGGGCCCCACCCGCAGCACACAATCCACCTGCTCTTCGATCAAATTCACCTCGCGGTCCGTCACGCCCAGATGCACATGGACATGCGGATAGCGCTCCAGAAACTCGGGCAATGCAGGCGCCACAATCAGGCGACCTACCCGCCCCGGCACATCCACCTTGATCGTGCCGCTGGGCCCCACACTGGCCTGGCGAAACAGGTTCTCGGTGTCCTGCACATCGGCAATCACGCGCAGGCAACGCTCGTAAAACGCTGCCCCATCTTGAGTGACCGTCACTTTGCGCGTGGTGCGATTCAGCAAGCGCGCACCCACTCGCCCCTCCAATTCCTGAATGGCCGCCGACACTGAAGAGCGCGGCATACCCAAGGTATCCGCTGCACGGGTGAAATTGGCGCACTCCACGACCCGCGTAAAGATGCGAAACAGGTCAATGCGGTCCATGGCTTTCTCCAGATAAGCAGCAAAACGCAGGGCGAATCGCCAGCCCCCGTCTGTTCAAGCAGCGATGATTATTGTTCGTTTTTTCAGACAAATGATGTCAGAACTAGATGATTTAAACAATTTCAGCGACTTATATCATGGAAAAACGAAACGGCTTGCAGCCCGCAGCCCACACTAGCAAGGAGTCATCATGGCAAAGCACAGCATCAAAGGTAAAACCGTTCTGATTGCAGGCGGGGCAAAGAATCTGGGTGGCCTGATCGCCCGCGACCTGGCAGAACAAGGGGCGCGCGCCATTGCCATTCACTACAACAGCGACAGCTCCAAAGCGGATGCTGAAGCCACCGTCAAAGCCATCCAGGCCGCTGGCGCACAAGCCGTCGCCTTCCAGGCCGACTTGCGTTCGGCCAGCGCCATGGAAAAACTGTTCAAGGATACCGTCGCCGCAATTGGCCGCCCCGATATCGCCATCAACACGGTCGGCAAGGTACTGAAAAAATCACTGACCGAAGTCAGCGAAGCCGAGTACGAGGAGATGAGCGACATCAACTCCAAAACCGCTTTTTTCTTCCTGAAAGAAGCCGGCAAGCATGTGCAAGACAATGGCAAAGTCTGCACCCTGGTCACATCCTTACTGGGTGCATTCACCCCGTTTTACGCCGCGTATGCGGGCACCAAAGCGCCGGTAGAACACTACACCCGCGCCGCTGCCAAAGAGTATGGCGCACGCGGTATTTCCGTGACGGCAGTAGGTCCTGGCCCTATGGATACGCCCTTCTTCTATCCAGCCGAAGGCGAGGACGCCGTGGCCTATCACAAGACGGCTGCCGCCCTGTCGCCCTACTCCAGGACCGGGCTGACAGACATTGAAGATGTGGTGCCCTTTATCCGTCATCTGGTCAGCGATGGCTGGTGGATTACCGGCCAGACCATTCTGATCAACGGTGGTTACACCACCAAGTAAGAAAGCAAGTCAGTGTCTGAGCCTGCAAGATCATTACTTCAGGCTTGAACACTGGCTTTTTTTCGACACCCGCTTGTTGATGTCCAGCAGGCATCAACAAGCCGCCGTGCCATCCAGGGTGCAATCCCCGTTCAGGCTCAGGGTTCCCGATATGGGTTCTCGAAAACCTCTTCTACAGCCTGCTCGAACAAGGCACTGATCTTGAATGCCAGATCCAGGGATGGCGCATGTTTGCCCGTTTCCAGCGCATTCACCGCCTGCCGGGACACGCCCAAACGCTCTGCCAAATCTGCCTGCGTCCAGTTCGCCTCAGCCCGCAATACACGCAATCGGTTTTTCATTTAATCGCTAGTCCGGACAAAGGGTGAAACCAGGGCGAACACAGCCCAAAAGAAGGGGTAAATCAGCCAGGCAGGAATATGGGGCGCAGCGGCGTAGGTTTCCCCAAAACCCCAGGCTGTCCACAAGGTCAGAGTTGCACCGGCGGCCAGCACAAAGCACTTGGCCACAATCACCCGCACGAACTCATCGCTTTGCGCCATCAAGCGCAAGGTAGCCCAGACTTGCCCGGCAACCGGCAGGGCGACGGCAATGGCAATCAGCCAACCAACAGGTCGACCCAGCAGGCTGTCGAACAGCCCCACAATGGTCAAGGCATTGACCAGGATATACACGCCCATAAAGAGCAAAGTACGAATCAGATAGCTGCGACCAGCTGATGGCGCAGAAGTGGAATTGCTGTTGCTATGCATGTTTGAACACTTGAATGTAAAGTAAACCTGACTTTATAGAAGTCAAAAACGCTTGTCAATAAGTAAAGTTAACTTTACATTTTTGAAAAACGAGTAAGTCAGCCAGCAAGCGTTCCGATTGGATGGGCTGGTCTATCTGGGCCTATAGGCTCTGACCATAAAAACAAGATTTGTAGCTGGTACCCGCACGCATTGGTCCCCCACAACAACCAGCCTGGATATAAAACCGCTTGAACATGCAAAGTTCAAGACCTGACCACATATCCTAGCGTCGAGGGGGATTGCGCAAATCGTGCCTGAAACAGACGGCTGAAATGGGAGAGATCCTTGAAGCCACAAGCCATGGCCACCTCGGTCACCCGCTTGTGCTTTCCCTCCTCCAACAAGCGGTAGCTCTGGATCAAACGCTGCTCCCACAGCCATTGCATGGGGGTTGTCGCTTCTTGTGCAAAAAGCCGATATAGAGTGCGAGTCGCCATGGACGAAGCACGGGCAATTTGCTCCACATCCAGCGCGTCCTCATGCAGGTGCGCCCGTATATAAGCCTGGACCTGTTCCAGACGCCGCTCCTGACGACTGGCCAGAGAAAGCGTGGAGGCTTCGGACTCGAATACCGCAGAAAAGATGTCCAGCACCGAAGCCGTCACACGCTGATCCATGCCGTTCTCTGCCGTTTCACCCATACCAAGCAGTTGCTTGACCAAAGCCCCCGCCATCGGACCCAGACGCGAGTTGGCAGCAATACGACGCGCAGCCAGATTCCCTACGAAGGGCAGACGCGTTGCCAGCAAGGGGCGCGGAATCATGACCATGGCCGCATGGGCCAAGGGCCCCAGCTCCAGATCAAAAGGCCGCGACTGATCCTGAAGGACCAGATCCCCCGTTCCCAGGCGGACATAGCGTCCGTCCTGGCTCAGCTGAATATGGCCATCCAGCATGAGCCACAACATGAAGCAGTCGCGCTGATCCTTACGAATATCGGCCTGCCGTCTATTGACGCGTATGGCCTCCCCCTGAGGGGTGGCAGACCAGATGCTGCTCAGGCCCAAACCACCAACGCTATTGAGGGTGACCCGCGCCTGAAACTGGGGTCGGGCAATCTGGCTGCACTCGGTGTGTGAAAACTGTCTACAAGTGACCTCGTGCCAGTGTTCAAAGCTGTCTCCGGGCTTGACCGCTATGATCGCTGTCATAGGTTCAGTCTCCATAATCGGCGCTATCTGCACCGATGGATTAATCGTTTTTCAACAAGATTACGTCCATTCCCCAAGCACAGACAAGCCCTGAAAACACCAAGTCCCAGCACCCTGCCGGTGCGCCCCCAAAGATGGCAGACACAGTCAAAAAAACCGTAAAAATGGCACGGACAGCCAAGCCAGATCCGCCCCATCCTTCTACTCTAAAAGCGTCTATGACACCGGCAGCGGCAATACCAAATACACAGCCGCCCGGCCTTGAGCAGACCAAAGGAGAATGAGATGGCTATTCAGATTGATCAAATCAATCCCGGCAGCACGGCGGTCATTGTGATCGACATGCAAAACGACTTCATCGCACCCGGCGCCCCGCTGGAAACGCCCATGGGCATGGAACTGATGCCCCGCCTGCAAAAACTGCTGGGCCATGCCCGTAAAACCGGCATGGAAGTGATCTTCACCGCCCACGCCCACCGCCGCAACGGCTGCGATATGGGCCTGTTCGGGGAAATTTACCCTCCGATCCAAAACCAGGTGGGACTGGTCGATGAGACGACTGGCATTGATATCTACCCCGAAGTGGCTCCACAGGGGGACGAGGTCGTTATCAAGAAGCATCGGTACAGCGCGTTCTTTGGCACCGACCTGGACATCATCCTGCGTACCCGCAAGATCGACACGGTGGTAATCACTGGTGTAACCACCGAGAACTGCTGCCACGCTACAGCCCGCGACGCCATGTTCCATGGCTACAAAGTGGCTTTTATCTCTGATGCGACCGGCACCTACAACTACCCGGATACGGGCTTTGGGGCGATCCCGGCTGAAGAAGTGCACCGCGTCACCCTGGGGGTGTTGGCGGTGTCCACAGCGCATGTCATGACGACGGATGAGCTGATTCAGAAAACCAGGTAAGGGGCATGAACACGGTCAAAGCCCGTATACCTTAAGGCTCCGCACTCAAGCAGGCCTTGTAATCTACCCAACTTCTGGAGATCAGTTCACAAGGCCTGCTGCTACTTTTCTTGCGCCGCAATCAGCTGCGCCAAACGCTGGATGGAGAGCGGCGCACAGCCTTCCGCATCATTGCTGATCGTCACATAAGCCGCCTGCCCTGCCCCCGTAATCCCACGAATCGTGCGCGCCAGCACAGTGCGGGTATGCAAATCCTCGCTGACAATGGCATCGAACGGGGTGTGCTTTTTCTGAGCATCGGCATAGCCGTAAGCACCAAACTCCCGATTCAAGTTCCAGCGACACACCAAGGGTCCCGGCCACAAGGCGCGCAATACAGGCAACTGCTCCTCAATCGGCGGCATCTTGCCGTGCAAACCCAGACAAAACGTCGCGCCATTGGCCTTGAGCGTATCGACAAGATCTTGAGTCAACAGCTCCGGATCACGCACCTCTACCGCAAGCACCACTTGTGACCCCTGTGGCAAAGCCTCACGCGCTGCCGCCAGCATCTGCCCCAACTTGTCGAACAATTCTGCCGGACGATTCAACCAGCCCCAGGACAGCGGACTTAACTGGAAGACCAGCACGCCCAGCTTGTCACGCAAACCCTCGACCGCAGGCTGCACAAACTGCTCTACCGCCAGACGAATATCCAGGAAGTCCGGATTTGATTTGCGCACCTTGCCTTGCTCGTCACGAACCTGGGCGTCCGTAATCATGGACGGGCATTTCACGACGAAACGGAAGTCCTCATCCACCTGCGCGGCGTAGGCGGAATACTGCGTGACCGTCAAAGGACGCCAGAAAGTGCGATCGACACAGACCGTACGCATCAAAGGATGCTGGTGATAAGCCTCCAGACCGTGCTTGGACAAGATGTTCGACTCGTATTCACCATCCCAGATCAAGCCTTCCCAACCAGGGTAGGACCAGGTGGAGACACCGAAGCGCAAGGTCTCTGGAAGCTGAGCCGCCAGATCGCTTAGCTCCAGCGCGGAAGCAGCAAGGCTGACTTTGGTGATTTTGCGTCGGGAGGGAGCGGCGGGCTTTGAAGCGGGAGGCTGAGGAATGGCATCGCCGAAAAGATCTTCTTGCATGCTGGGTATAGTGCCATGGGAACGAAGTTAAGCAAATGCCGGCTCAAAATCCACCAGGTCCGTACTTTGCATGCCTAACCCTTTGGCGACGCTGCGCCAACGACTGACAGCCTGAACAAGCTCCGCCCAGATTGCTTCTGCTTCCCCCACCGTTAACCTGAAGTATGGTGCTCCATGTATCAAGTTTCGCTTGAAGGATCAGCAGCTACCAGCGTCTAAGAAATAGAAATACAGTGCTGTTGCAGACCTGTACATCCGAATCCCAGGGGCTACAAAGCCTGACTTGAGAAATTGTTGCAGAAAAATGGGGAGCTGGAAGCAAAGCAGAACTGGAGCGGGTGATGGGAATCGAACCCACGACGGATGCTTGGGAAGCATCAGTTTTACCATTAAACTACACCCGCCCTGATGGAGAGGTCTGCATCTAAAGCAGAAGATCCCGCGAATGGGGAAGCGAAAATTATAGCGCGATCTTTTCTTGATGCGTCGCCCCAGCCCTATCTTTTTCGCGTGCCACCACATGAATTCGGCGGCAAGACTCACTACAATAGAGTTTTCCCGCTTTTAGCTGATACGCGAGCCATTCCTGATGCCCGCGCCACAACCATGACCTCCAGCAACGAAAAACCATCCCTGCTGTCGCCCAATGTCGCGAACAGCAATTCCGGCGAGACCCATATCCGTAGCTTTGTTCATCGGCGTGCGCACATTACGCCCAGCCAGGAACAAGCCTTGGCGCGCCTGCTGCCCCAGTGGTCGGTGACATATCGCGACGGCATTCTCAAGCCCGAAACCCTGTACGGCAATGACAACCCCCTGATTCTGGAAATCGGTTTTGGCATGGGTGAAACCACCCAGAAAATTGCCCAGGCTCGTCCCGACGACAACTTCCTGGGTGTGGAAGTGTTCAACGCCGGTGTCGGCGCTTTGCTCAAGCGTATTGATGACAACCAGATCAGCAATATCCGCATCATCCAGCATGACGCGGTGGAAGTGGTGCGCGACATGATCGCCCCGGCCTCGCTGGCTGGCATTCACATCTACTTCCCGGACCCCTGGCCCAAAAAGCGCCATCACAAGCGCCGTCTGGTGCAATCGCCCTTTATTCAGCTGCTGACCAGCCGTCTGAAACCCGGTGGCTACATTCACTGCGCCACCGACTGGGAAAACTACGCCGAACAAATGCTGGAAGTGCTGTCCGCCGAGCCCATGCTCAGCAACACACACGAAGGCTACGCCCCCCGCCCTGACTTCCGTCCACTGACCAAGTTCGAGAACCGTGGGCTGCGTCTGGGTCATGGCGTGTGGGATCTGATCTTCACCCGCAACGACACCCCTACTCCTGAACTGAACTGGCCCAAGAAAGACCAATGAGCGCTACCCTGTTCCCGCCTATAGAGCCTTACGCCCAAGGCACCTTGCACACCGATGATGGGCACCATATCTACTGGGAATGCTGCGGCAACCCGGCGGGTAAGCCAGCCATTTTCTTGCACGGTGGGCCGGGATCAGGATGTTCTACCGATCACCGCCGCTTGTTCGACCCGCAAAAATACAATGTGCTGCTATTTGATCAGCGCGGTTGCGGGCGCTCCTACCCTCATGCCAGCCTGGAGAACAACACCACCTGGCATCTGGTGCAGGACATGGAGCGGCTGCGCAAGGAAAAGCTCAAAGCCGATAAGATGCTGGTCTTTGGTGGCTCCTGGGGCTCGACCCTGGCACTGGCTTATGCCCAGACTCACCCCGAGCACGTCAGTGAATTGATTGTGCGCGGGATCTTCATGGCCCGCCCCGAAGAGCTGCACTGGTTTTATCAGGAAGGCGCCTCGCGCCTGTTCCCGGACATCTGGGAACAGTATCTGGCCCCTATTCCCAAGGAAGAGCACGGGGATCTGATTAGCGCCTATCACAAGCGCCTGACGGGCGACGACGCTGCTGTACAGCTGCGCGCCGCGCATGCCTGGTCGCAATGGGAAAGCAATACGATCACGCTGTTGCCCAGCCAGAATCACCTGGACGCCAAGTCCAGCGACAAGGCCGCCTTGGCTTTTGCGCGTATTGAAAACCACTACTTCATGAATCAGGGCTTTTTGGAGCCGGATCAGCTGCTGAAAAACGCCCACCGCTTGCATGGCATTCCAGGGGTGATCGTGCAGGGACGCTATGATGTGTGCACTCCGGCGCATACAGCCTGGCAACTGCATCGCGCCTGGCCACAAGCAGAATTTCACATGGTTGCAGACGCAGGCCACGCCTACGACGAACCCGGCATTTTGGCCCGGCTGCTGGCCGCCACCCAGAAATTTGCCATCTGAATCACTCGTCCGGCGCTGCCCGGACCATATCCAGAGACAAGAATGAACATTACCCTGAACGGCCAGAGCAAGACTCTGGCAAATTCCGACACGGTTGGCACGCTGATTATCGAGCTGGGCTACGAGAACAAGCGCATCGCCGTGGAACTGAACGGCGACATCGTGCCCAAAAGCCAGCACGCCAGCACCCCCATCAAAGAAGGCGACACCATAGAAATCGTGGTTGCCGTTGGGGGCGGCTGATACTCGCCCTTTAAAATGCACAATTGCTGACATTCCGGTACGGCTTCACGGCCAGAAATGAGGTCATAATGGGCCGTCTCGCCTGCCATCAAGCAGGCAGCCATAGAACCCTAACTTCAGGAGCAAAGCGATGGGCGTATTCAGTTTTCTTAAAGATGTCGGCGAAAAACTCTTTGGTGCCAATGAAGCCAAAGCAGCGACTGCAGACGAACTCCAGAAAGAACTGGCCAAACACCAACTTTCCGCCGACGGTCTGAATCTGGCGGTTGATGGCGACAAAGTCACGGTTAGCGGCCAGGCTGCCTCCACCGAACAAGCCGAAAAAATTGTGCTGGCACTGGGCAATACCCTCGGTGTCTCCCAAGTCGACAACCAGCTCAGCGTTGCTCAGCCTTCCGCCGAAGCCACCATGTACACCGTACAGAAAGGCGACACCCTGTGGAAAATTGCTGAAACCAACTACGGCAAGGCCAACGGTGCGAAATACACCGTTATTTTTGAAGCTAACAAGCCTATGCTCAGCCATCCTGACAAGATTTACCCTGGTCAGGTACTGCGTATTCCGGCGCTGTAATCAGCCTGCCAGATTGCAAAAAAGCCCGCTTCAAGCGGGCTTTTTCTTGGCTGAAACCACCAGGCACCGATCAAGCAGCGCCCGCTAGTCTCTTGCGGTTTCTTAACGGAAACCCTTGAAGCCCTTACCAGCCAGTCCTTTCAAGGCGCCCATACCGCCCAGGCCGCGCATCATTTTGGCCATGCCGCCTTTTTTCATCTGCTTCATCATGCCTTGCATTTGCTCGAACTGATTCAGCAAGCGGTTGACCTCTTGCACTGGCACGCCAGAGCCTGCCGCAATACGACGTTTGCGCGAGGCTTTGAGCAATTCAGGCTTGGCGCGCTCGGCCGGGGTCATGGAGTTCAAGATACCTTCGGTGCGACGCAATTGCTGCTCTGCCTGGCCGCCTTGCAACTGGGACGCCGCCTGGGAGAACTGCGCGGGCAGTTTTTCCAGCAAGGAGCCCATATCGCCCAGCTTTTTAACTTGCTGTAGCTGGTCACGGAAGTCGTTCAAGTCGAACTTGTCGCCCGCCTTGATCTTGTCGGTAATCTTTTGCGCATCGGCAATGTCGATATTGCGCTGGGCCTGTTCCACCAGGGAGATGATGTCACCCATGCCCAACACGCGCTGAGCCATACGCTCGGGGTGGAATGGCTCCAGGCCATCCAGTTTTTCCGACACACCCACAAACTTCAGCGGTTTGCCGGTGACATGGCGCACCGACAAGGCGGCACCACCACGAGCATCACCGTCAAGCTTGGTCAGCACCACACCGGTCAGCGGCAAGGCGTCAGCAAAGGCTTTGGCGACGTTCACCGCGTCCTGACCCTGCATGGCATCCACCACGAACAGGGTTTCGATGGGGTTCAACAGATCGTACAGAGCGCGAATCTCGCGCATCATTTCTTCGTCAATACCCAGGCGACCGGCCGTATCGACAATCAGCACATCAAAGTGATGACGCTTGGCGTGGTCCAGGGCATTGCGGGCAATGTCGGCAGGCTTCTGGCTGGGATCGGAGGGCAGGAACTCGACGCCTACCTGGGCGGCAACGGTTTTCAGCTGCTCGATAGCGGCAGGACGGTAGACGTCAGCACTGACCACCAGCACTTTTTTCTTGCCCGTTTTACGGCCGTGCTGAACGTGGCCGCCTTCGCTCAGCCATTTGGCCAGCTTACCGGTAGTGGTAGTTTTACCCGCACCTTGCAGACCGGCCATCAGAATAATGGCGGGAGGCTGAGCCGCCAGGGACAGCTCGCTGGCGTTATCGCCCAGGTCTGCGCCCATCAGATTGGTCAGTTCCTGGTGGACAACCCCCACCAGTGCCTGGCCAGGATTCAAGCTGTCGGCAACTTCAACGCCAAGTGCCTTTTCTTTGACCCGTGCAACAAAATCGCGCACGACGGGCAAGGCCACGTCCGCTTCCAGCAAAGCCAGACGCACTTCCCTCAACATATCCTGAGTATTGGATTCGGTCAGACGAGCCTGCCCGCGCATGGTTTTCACCACACGCGACATACGCTGGGTCAGATTTTCAAACATAGGACTGGGTTCGCTTAAACTAGGTTATCGTGTGGTCTACGAATAAGAATAAAATGGCCACTTGAGGTACGCCCCGTACCGTTTTTCAGGAAATCCGGGACTTATGTCTGCAAGTATTGTATTTCACTTGCTCGCCGCACTGGCGTACATCGTGCTGTCGATCTCGCTATGGCGTCCGTTGACTCGCGGCAGCACCCGAACCGTACTGAACGCCCCCAGCCGGGTGGCCTTGCTCTGCGCCATCATTGTGCACGGAGCGGGCCTGCTGCTGACTATTGTGCTGCCCCAGGGGCTGCATCTGAGCTGGGCGCTGGCCCTGTCAGCGGCAATCTGGCTGGGCATGGTGGTGTTCTGGTTCCAAAGCCTGTATCTGCGTCTGGACAGCCTGCTGCTCATTCTACTGCCTGCAGCCACAATCGTCAGCCTGCTGGCCATGGCCTTCCCCGAAGGCCATATCGTCAACCACGTGGGCAATGAATGGCTGCGCATTCACTTGATGATTGCACTGGTTGCCTATGGGCTTAGCACCGTGGCTGCCCTGCATGCCGTCTTGATGACGGCGCTGGACCGCCAGTTGCACCGCCCTATTCTTCATCAGGAGCAACGCGGTTTGTTCAGCCGGGTGCTGGACACCATGCCGCCCCTGCTGGTGCAGGAAGAGCTGCTGTTTCGCCTGATCCGCGTCTCTTTCGTGATTCTGACCTTCACGATCCTGAGCGGTGCCGCCGTCTCCATGGCGATAGACGGTAAATTTTTGCCCGCCGACCACAAAACTGTCTTTACCTTGCTATCCTGGGTTACATTTGGTGGCTTATTATGGGGTCGAAAACAGTATGGATGGCGTGGTCGCGTTGCCTTGCGCTGGACCCTGGCCGGTTTTGCCTTCCTGCTGCTAGCCTATACAGGCAGCCACTTTGTACTGGACGTCATCTTGCAACGAGGGAAAATTGGGTAAAGTCTTATTTTGGGTTGTCGTCATCTTGGCGGGCATGATCATTGCCCGCATCGTGTCGCAAAACAAGGCCCGCAAACGCAACCCACCCAACCCGACCATGCGGCCTCCCCGCAAGCAAGGCACGGCTGAAGAAATGGTCCGTTGCGCGCACTGTGGCATTTATCTGCCACGCTCCGAAGCCTTGATGAGCAATCATCACACCTGGTGCAGCCTGGAACACGCCAAGCGCGGCCCGCGCAGTTAACGCCATGGCCCGCATGCACCACGCTTACGACCTGGACCGCCAGGGCTGGCTGAAACCTCATGCCAATGTCCTGCGCGCCCTGTCACCCAATCAGGATGACCGCCCCGAGGGCGACACCCCGACCCTGCTGGTGCTGCACAATATCAGCCTGCCGCCGCAAGAGTTTGGCGGGCCTTATATTCGGGATTTCTTCCAGAACAAGCTGGATATCAGCGCCCACCCCTGGTTCGAGAACATCCGGGACCTGAAGGTGTCGGCTCACTTTCTGATCCAGCGCACAGGCCACATCATTCAGTTTGTGCCTACGACCCGCCGCGCCTGGCACGCGGGTGTGTCGCGCTTTGAAGACCGCGAGCGCTGTAACGACTTCTCTATTGGTATTGAGCTGGAAGGCAGCGATTTCGAGCCTTTTACAGAAGCGCAGTATCGAGAGCTATCCCGACTGAGCCGCGCCCTGCGTATGCGCCATAACCTGCGCGCGGTACGTGGTCACGAACATATCGCCCCTGGACGCAAGACAGATCCGGGGCCGTTCTTTGATTGGAAACGGGTGAAGCGCGAGCATGGCTGGCCCAAAGAGACCTTGCCGGAGCAAGAGCTGGAACCCAAGCCACAAGCAGCGCCAGATCAGGGCTGATAAAGTAGCTCAGGGCCAATATCGGCCAAGGTATTGCAACCCGTCAGAGCCATCGCCACTTCCAGTTCTGCCCGCAAAATATGCAGAACATGCGCCACACCAGCCGCTCCTGCGGCAGCTAGACCGTATATATAGGGACGGCCGATCATCACGGCGCTTGCACCAAGCGCCAATGCCTTGAGCACATCTGTTCCGCGTCGAATGCCGCCATCCACCAAGACCGGCACCCTGCCCTGCACGACCTGACAAACCTGTGCCAATACGTCCACAGAAGCGGGCGCACCATCCAAAGTTCGCCCCCCATGATTGGACACAACAATCCCGGCAACTCCCCTATCCAGGGCTTGCTGAGCGTCACGGGGCCGCATGACTCCCTTCACCCAAACAGGCAAAGGACTGTTCTGCACCAACCAGGCCAGATCATCCCAAGTCGGCGCTGTATTTAACAAACCACTGCCAAATAAAGGGCTGGTGCCTGCTGCGCCTAAAACCGCCTGCTGCCTGGGAGCACCCCGCAGATTCACAGCGTCCACGCCCTCAGGCAAGGCAAAGCCCGCACGCTGCTCCTGATTACGCACACCATTCACCGCAGCATCCACCGTCAGCATCAGCGCGGCATAACCCGCCGCTTCAAGCCGCCCCATTAACTCCAGCGTAAATGCGCGATCCGTTTGCCAATACCACTGCGCCCACAAAGGAGCATGGGCCTGTGCAGCGATCTCCTCAAAGGAATGACTGGCCTGCATGCTGATTACACTGGTCGCCCCCATCGCACCTGCACCCAGCACACTGGCCAATTCACCTTCAGTGTGAGCCAAGCGCTGATACGCCACGGGTGCCAGAAGAATCGGGTAGTCCATAGACTGCCCCTGCAGCGTCAAGCGGGTTGAGGGCTGATCAAACTTGCTTAAAGCAGCGGGCCATAAACCCCAGCGCCCAAAGCTGGCCAGGTTGTCTTGCAAGGTCAGTTCATCCGCCACCCCTGCACTGAAGTACGCCCAGTCCTGCACACGCATACGCTGACGGGCATAGGGTTCATAATCCCTCAGGCAGGCAATCTGAGCCGGGATATTACTGAGTGGGGGCAGTCGTTCTTGGGACATGGTCAATCAAGCTCCAGGCGATCAGACATCGCTCCATTCACGCAGCAAATTATGATAAATCCCCGTCAGGCGAGACAGCTCCTGGGCATCCGCATTCTGCTTGGCCAGTTGCTGAATGCTCTGATCCAGCTCCCACAGCAATTTGCGTTGATGCGCGTGGCGCACCATGCTTTGCGTCCAGAAGAAGGAGGCATAACGCGTCCCTTTAGTGACAGGCTGGACTCGATGCAAGCTGGTACCGGGATACACCACCATATGCCCTGCGGGCAGCTTGATGGACTGAGTACCGTATACATCCTCGATAATCAGCTCTCCACCTTCATATTCGTCGGGATCACTGAAAAACAGGGTTGTGGAAACATCGGTACGCAGGCGCTGAGCCGTACCGGGAACGGTAAAAATCGCGTTATCAATATGGTTGCCGTACTCCCCGCCACCCTCGTAACGATTAAAGCGTGGTGGCAGCATGCGCAGAGGCAAGGCAGCGGCAATAAAGCCACTGTGCTGACCCAGTACGTGCATCAGAAACTCCCCCATCTGGCGAGACACGGCAGCATCCAGAGGCAATTGCAGATTCCGTTTGCTGTGCTGGGCCAGATAGCCCGCTGTCGTGCGCCCGTCCTCCCACTGCGCCTGTTCCAGGGCCTGGCGACAGTCTCGCAACTGTTCAGCATTCAGAACGTCAGGGATAGTAATCAGCATGGGGCACCTGCCAGAACAAAAGGAATACAAGGCTAAGCAAGAAACAGACAGGCCGCCCCAAAAGGCGGCCCATCTGAATTTACACTACAAGGCGCAACTTACTCGAAGCGGTAAGTCGCATTCAGCATGTACGATCGACCTGGGCCTACGTTAGCGAAAATACCAACGTGAGACGCATCATACATCCGGGCATTTGAAAGATTATTAGCGTTCAAACGCAGATTAAAGTGCTTCGTGACATCGTACGAAACCATCGCATCATAGACGGTATGAGAAGGCAAACGTAGCGAATTGGCATCATCGACAAATCGTGAGCCCACATAAGTCACACCGCCACCAACCGTCCACTGTGGAAGCACTTTATAAGTAGTCCACAAGCTGGCATTGTGCTTGGCAATGAACTTGATCTGTTTACCGTCATAAACATTGCCAGCGTTGTTGTAGCTCAGTACCTTCGGATCAAGATAAGAGTAACCCGCCCACACACTCCATTTAGGCGTGATTGCGCCTGTTGCTCCCAACTCCAAACCACGCACTCGATTTTGACCACCCAAGGTCACCGTTTCGTTGTCTCCCGCATGGGATCTCGCATCTTTTTTCTCAGTCTCAAAAATTGCGGCTGTCAGAGAGAGATGATCACCCGCTACATCCCACTTGGTACCTAACTCCCAGCTCTGACTACGCTCTGGTTTCAAATCGCGAACTTGGGCAGCGCCAGCAGGACCATCCGCTCCACCAGCTTGTCCTAGGTTTTCACCTGAAGGGTTACTGGACGTGCCGTAGGACAAGTAAATCGACCCATTAGGCAGGGGCTTATACACAATCCCGGCCTGATAGTTAAACATATTGTCTTTGCGGCTTAAGCCATTCTTATCGTCATTAACCTTGAAACTGTCGTATCGGATACCGGCATTGAGCAACCACTGTTCATTCAAATGAATCGTATCCAGGAAAAAGAGCGACGAGTTACGCAGGCTGCCATCCTTGTACTTGGAGCCAAACGCCAAGTTGCGGTTGTAGCTACGATTATGGTTGGGATTCCAAAAACTATCGTAATCAAATTTTGGCCCATCCATACCCGGTAAAGTATCGCGCGAGTAAATTTCCTCTTTGCTGAACTCGAGACCTGCAATGAACTCGTGTTGGATCGCCCCTGTATTAAATTGACCAAATATCTCTGTCTGGTTGATGAGCGATTCACTCTCGCGCCAACGAGCACGATTCTGGCGCACAAACTCCAACTCTGGGCCCTCTGTATAACAAGAAGGGGTAATTTTTGAAACTGCGTTACGTCGACCTGGGTCAGCGCAGTTATCAAAAGATGGGCGTGTATACAAGTATTCGTTCAGGCTTTTTCCATAACGAGTCACGTTACGTACCGTCAAACGGTCATTGATATCGTGTTCAACATCCACTGTCGCTGTATCAAAGATATTTTTACGGTAATCGACTTTGCTACGGCCATAAAAATTATTCCGATCGACCGTCAACGGTTCATTACGGTCCGTCTTGGAGTTTACAAACGGGATACCCCAATCAGGCGTATCACGGTTCTCAACATGGGAGTAACTCAACACCACCCGTGTAGGAGTACCCAGGCCGAATGCGATAGATGGAGCAATACCCCAGCGATCAATCTCTACCCCATCACGCCCGGGCATGTCGCCACCCATACGCATCATGTTCAAACGAAATGCGGAGCTGTCTGTAAAAGCGTAGTTTCCATCCACAAGCATTTGATACTGCGAGTCAGTGCCCACTCCAGCGGAAACTTCAAAGAAGTCGCTTAACTTGGGCTTCTTGGTCTGCAAGTTGATGCTACCGCCTGTACCACCTCGACCACCAAAGGCCGAGCTGGGGCCCTTCAAGACTTCCACCGACTCCAAGTTGAAGGTGTCATGACTGCCTCGTGCGTAATCACGCAAGCCATCAATAAAAATATCGGTACTGGCTTCATAACCACGGATAAAAGGTCGATCTCCCGTTGGAGTTCCCCCCTCCCCAGAACCTAGCGTAATACCGGGAGTAGTACGCAGAACATCCTGCAACGAAGAAGCCCCACGATCACGAATCACTTCCTGTGGAATCACCATGATCGTGCGCGGCGTATCCAGCAACGGAGCAGTCACTTTATTAGACTGCACTCGCTTAGCCTGATAACCATCAATGCCAGTGCCGTCCACCGAGCCCTGAACTTTAATCGACTGCAATTCTGTCACGCCTGGATGGGCAGTTTGAGCAATAACAGGACTCGTCAGGGCCGCAAACAGAGCAGCAGACAAGACCGTCTCGGCAAAACGACGAGGCGGCAAAGGGGAAACGAACGACATCACCAGCTCCATGTGGTAGGTATCACTTTTCCAGGCAGGGCGATCAAAGCAGGGCCAATCGCGCGTGTTAGCGGTGTTTCACTGCCAGATAAGTGCTTTTAATAGGAGACCGTAATATCAATCATTCTTATTATGAAGTCTATCCAAATCTTACGATTTCCTTAAATTCAGCTAAAAATCAGCTTGTTTTTGTCCACAGTGTGGCGTTCACGCATCGTATTACGATCAATTCTCATTAAGATGGACAAAAAATAAAAAATCGCTTAGCAATTTAACTTCTACTTACCTGCCATGTTCTCGCTTCTACCTGTAATGGTCTTTCAACAGGCGCAAAAAAGCCCCTATCTTACAAATCAAGATAGAGGCCATTACACTGACAGCTTGCTGGCTCCACCTTAAGGCAAAGCCAGCAAGCTTCAGGCTTACAAATTCAACAGCAAACGGTTCACGCGTTTCACAAAGCTGGCGGGATCTTGCAATGCGGCACCTTCGGCCAGCATGGCTTGTTCCAGCAAGAGTTGAGCCCACTCACCAAAAGCCTCGTCGTCAGCCGCCTGAACTTTGGCGATCAAAGCGTGTTCCGGGTTGATTTCCAGAATCGGCTTAACTTCTGGGGCTTCCTGACCAGCGGCTTGCAGCATACGCAGCAGGTGCGGGCTCAGTTCGTTGGCATCAACCACCACGCAAGCGGGGGAATCGACCAGACGTGCAGTAATGCGCACTTCCTTGACCTTCTCGCCCAGCGTGGCTTGCAGACGCTCGACCAGAGGCTTGAAGGTTTCAGCCACTTCGGCCTGATGCTTCTTTTCTTCCTCGTCTGCCAGCGAATCCAGATCCAGACCGCCCTTGGCCACGGACACCAGTTGCTTGCCTTCAAATTCGCGCAGGTAGGACAGCATCCACTCGTCCACGCGGTCGGACATCAGCAGCACTTCGATGCCTTTCTTGCGGAACACTTCCAGATGCGGGCTGTTGGACGCAGCAGCAAAGGTGTCAGCGGTGACGTAGTAGATCTTATCCTGACCTTCTTTCATGCGACCGATGTAATCGTTCAGAGACACGGTCTGAGCCGAGCCTTCCTGATTCGTGGACGCAAAGCGCAGCAAGGCAGCGATACGGGCCTGATTGCCCATGTCTTCGCCGGTGCCTTCTTTCAGTACCTGGCCAAACTGGTTCCAGAACTCGGCGTATTGCTCGGGCTGGTTCTCGGCCAGATCTTCCAGCAAGGACAGGATGCGCTTGGCACTACCTTCACGAATAGCACGCACATCGCGGCTTTCTTGCAGGATTTCACGCGAGACGTTCAGCGGCAGGTCGGCTGAATCGATCACACCGCGCACAAAGCGCAGGTAGGCAGGCAGCAGTTGCTCGGCGTCGTCCATGATGAACACGCGTTTCACGTACAGCTTCACGCCACGGCGGGCATCACGATCCCACAGATCGAAAGGAGCCTGCTTGGGAACGAACAAGAGCTGGGTGTATTCACTACGGCCTTCGACCCGGTTGTGTGTCCAGGCCAGAGGGTTCTCGTAATCGTGAGCGATGTGCTTGTAGAACTCCTGGTACTGCTCATCGGTGATTTCCGACTTGGAGCGTGTCCACAAGGCGCTGGCCTGGTTCACGCTTTCCCATTCGTCCTGCTTGACTTGCTGCTGCTTCTCTTCGTCCCACTCTTCCTTGCGCATTTGCACGGGCAAGGAGATGTGATCGGAGTAGCGACGCAGCACGTTGCGCAAGCGCCAACCGTCCAGGAAATCGTCCTCGCCTTCACGCAGATGCAGGGTAATCGTCGTACCGCGCTCGGCTTTTTCAGCGGCGGCAATGGTGAATTCACCTTCACCGGCGGATTCCCACAGCACGGCTTCCTGATCGCCACCGGCACGGCGTGTCAGGACGGACACTTTGTCGGCAACGATAAAGGAGGAGTAAAAGCCCACGCCAAACTGACCAATCAGCTGGGTGTCTTTTTGCTTGTCGCCCGTCAGTTGGGAGAAGAATTCTTTGGTGCCCGAGCGAGCAATAGTGCCCAGGTTGGCGATGGCTTCATCACGCGACATGCCAATGCCGTTGTCGGACAGGGTGATCGTGCGCTGTTCCTTGTCGAACTCCACACGGATACGCATTTCTGGCTCGCCTTCCAGCAGGGCTGGATTGTCGATGGCCTCAAAGCGCAGTTTGTCACAGGCATCCGACGCATTGGATACCAGCTCACGCAGGAAAATCTCCTTGTTGCTGTACAAGGAGTGAATCATCAAATGCAGTAATTGTTTGACTTCAGCCTGAAAACCCAAGGTTTCGGACGTATTCGCAGTGTCAGTCTGGCTCATGGTGAAAAAGCAAAAAATGGGTTGATTGCCGCGCGCCGGGGCGCGCCCTATTGAAGACAGATAGGGACGGCCCCGAATATTTCAAGAGAGCAATCAGACAGCCGGGCCGGAAGTCAGGGCAATCACCCCGCTGATCATTACCGCACAGCCCAGCAAACTCCAGGCATTGGCTTTCTCACGCAGCACCACCATGCCCAGTATGGTGCCGGCCATCATGGACATTTCACGGGCTGGGGCCACCATGGACAGGGGCGCCCCCATGCTCAGAGCCTGCAAGACCAGAATGTAGGACATGGGCGAGAGCAGGCCCACGGCCGCCGCCAGTTTCCAATAAGGTTTAAGTTTGACGAAGCCTTCACGCCCACGCTTGGCAATGAAGGGAGCCAGCATGCCCAGACGCAGCACATTGCTGAACCAGTCCAGCAAAAACGGCGAGATCAGCAAGACTTTGACGCCATAAGCATCCACCACGGTATAGGCCGCAATCAGAATCCCTGTCTGCATGCCCCAGCGCACGCCGGTCAAGGCAGCGGGGCTGAAGAAACGGCGCAGATGGCCTTGCGTGGCGATCAGCAAAATCCCCATCACCACCAGCAAGATGCCCAGCACACCCAAAGGCCGCACCGGCTCGCCCAGCAGGATGAAGGCACCAATAGAAGAGAGCATGGGGCCAGTGCCGCGCGCAATCGGATACACCACCGACAGGTCGGCCACCTGATAACCTTTTTGCAGGCTCAGGCTATAGCCCATATGCAGCAAGGCGCTTAGTAACAAACACGTAATGGTTTCGCTAGTCCAAGGCATATTGCCTTGCGTAAAAACCACCCACAGCATGATGGGGAAATAAAACAGGATGGCAAAAAAGGAGTACGCAAATACGAAATGCGCCCCTGCCATGGCGGCCCGTTTAGAGAGCAGATTCCAACCCGCATGAATGAACGCAGCACACACCACCAACAACAAAGCGGTCCAGGACATGAGGGCTTCCACCAGCAAATAGCAAAAGAAAAACTATACGCCCCCTTCCTGGGTGAAGCCAGCCAATCACGGCGCCTTCAACGTCCCATGACAAATAAGAGACAGTACTGGACAATTCAAACATCAAGGTATGATGTTCGGCACGTATTTTGATATGGAGCCGATCATGAGCACCCTGCTGTATGTTGATTTTCCCTACCCCGGCCCCTGGGGTTCAGAGATGAGCGAAGCCATGCAAGAACTGGCGCAATCCATCTGCCTGGAGCCGGGCCTGATCTGGAAAATCTGGACAGAAAACAAGGAGCAGTCCAAAGCAGGCGGCGTGTATCTGTTCAAGGATAAAGCCAGCGCACAGGCTTATCTGGACATGCACAGCAAGCGGCTCAACAGCTTTGGCATCAGCGGCATTGATGCTCGTTTTTTTAATGTGAACCAGCCGCTGACAGCCATTAACGCCGGCCCCTTGTCGGCCCAATAAAACAAAATCAACAGACGCAAAAAAGCCCGCCTGTCCATCAACAGGCGGGCTCTACCTTCGGTGTTTAGGCAGTCAGCTCAACAGCCTTGAAATCCACCGGCACTTCCAGCGCATTGTTGATGTAGTTGGTGAACAAGTTCAAGGCAGTCACACCGACCAGCTCCACCACCTCACCTTCAGAAAAACCGGCATCGCGCACGGCTTGCACATCGGCGGCCGAGACTTGCCCACGCTGATCCACCAGCTTGAGCACAAATTTCAAAGCGGCTGCGGTACGCGGGTCATCCGACTGACCACGCTGGGCCTGAGCCAGTGTCTCTGGGCTAAGACCGGCATTGGCACCCAGCACATTGTGGGCAGCCAGGCAGTATTCGCAACGATTGCGGTCAGCAATGGCAACAGCCAGTTGCTCGCCCAGTTTCGCACCCAGCTTGCCACCGGCAAAGGCGCCGAAGGAGCCCCACATGCTGCGCAAGGCGGCGGGCGAATTGGACACCATACGGAACATGGCAGGCACGCTGCCACCAAAGGCTTTTTGAATTTCCTGCAAGGCAGGCTGGCTGGCGGCGGGAGCTTGGGCAACTTCAGGCAATGTAAGACGGGACATGATGATCTCCTGGTGAAGTGGGCCGGGGTGGCCGAAAAAAGCTTGCAGGGATAGTGTCTCGCCAAGATCAAGATCATTGGATAAGATTAGTCCCGACAACTTACCTTTTCATCCAGACGAGGATGTTTTCATGAACCTGGATCGCCTCTCCCTTCTGCTGGAACAATTCCGTGTTCGGGCACATTTGTTCTACAACGGCTCTTTATGTGGCGTGACCCGCTTTGCGGCCCAGCCCGGCCGGGCCTTCTTGCACATTCTGCGGCGCGGCCAGTTAAGCGTGCGCCACGATCCGCGCGATCCCGTGCCGGAAGTCATGACCATTGATCGCCCCAGCCTGCTGTTTTATCCCCGTCCGCTGGAGCATGCCTTTTACGATCTGCCCAATGAAGGCTCGGATTTCACCTGCGCCACCCTGGATTTTGATGGTGGTGAGCATCACCCCTTGGCCCGTTCCCTGCCCGATCTGATCATCGTGCCACTGGAAGAAGCGGCGGGTCTGGAACAGGCACTGGGCCTGCTCTTTGCTGAAACGGAGTCCGTGCGCTGCGGTCATCGTCTGCTGGCAGACCGCCTGTTCGAGATTGTGTTGCTGCAATTGCTGCGCTGGCTCTTTGACCATCCGGATCGTTGCGAGATTCCGGTGGGCCTGTTCCGGGGTTTGTCACACCCACCTGTCGCACGCGCCCTGCTGGCAATTCAGGCCGATCCCGGTCGGGACTGGACCGTGCAATCGCTGGCACAGGAAGCCAAGATGTCGCGCAGCGCTTTTGCCGTGCAGTTCAAGCATTGGGTGGGCGACACACCGGCAGACTATCTGGCTCAATGGCGTTTGTCGCTAGCCTGCCAGCGCCTGGCACAAGGTCAGTCTGCCAAACGCATTGCTCTGGATCTGGGCTATGCCAACCCGTCTGCCCTGTCCCGCCTGTTTCGTCAGCGCACCGGCCAATCCATGCGGGAATGGCTGGCCGAGCGTCAATCAGCTTGAGCGATGCTGCTCCAGCACCGCCAGAAAATTCATCAAGGCCGGGTTGGTATTGTCCGAGACATAAGCACTCATCAGCTCGGCCGCAATATCGTCTGCATCCAGCAGGGGCAGATACTCCAGGGTATCGGTACGCAAGCGCGCCAGAGAAGCGGGCACGATGGCAGGCGCAATGCCCGCTTCAACCATGACCAATACCGTGGGCACCATGCTTTCCTGTGCAAAACGCGGCAGGCAGCCTGAGCGCTGCAACATCCGTTGCTGCAAGAGATGAAAGTAGCGCGACTGCTGACGCGAATACGCCACCATTTCGTAGGAAAAAGCCTGGTGTAAGGTCAGTCCCTGGCTATGTTGCTGGGCACGCGGATCGTCACGCCTCACCACAAACATCATGGGTTCGGACTCTACCAGTTGCGGGTTCAAATCCGGTACAGCAAAGGAAGGCCGGATCAAGGCCACATCCACCCGGCGCTCATAAAGAGCCGCAGGCATATCGCTGGAATTCATCTCGTAGATCTGTATATCCACTTGCGGGAAGTCCTGCCGAAAACGATGCAAATGCTTGGACACCCCGGCATAGGCACTGCTGGGGGTCAGGGCTATGCGCAACATGCCAGTCTCGCCTCTATGCACTTGCTGTACCGCCTGCAAGGTCTGCTCCAGCTCGTTGCCGATCAGGCGCAAACGACGCTGCAATTCCTCGCCCGCCGCCGTCAATTGCACCGTGCGTGTGGTGCGGATGAACAAGGTCGCCCCGATCTGCTCTTCCAGCCTGCGTATGGCTTGACTCAACGGTGGCTGTGTCATGAACAAACGCTGGGCGGCCCGGCCGAAATGCAGTTCTTCCGCCACCACCAGGAACATCTCGCTTAATTTGGAGTCCAGCATATGCCCACCAATTAGGTTTTAAAACAGATCAATAAGGATTATTTTTAGTATTAGACAACATAATCAGCTCTTACTACCATCCGTCCTGACACTTATCAAAAACAGGGCCAACCTGCACGTCACTGCGAAATTGGCCCACCGCAGGAGATAAACATGACGGTATTCAAGCATCGCGCCCCTTTGCTGAGCGGCCTGCTGACCCTGACTTTGCTGGGTTCCGGTTCGGCCATGGCCGACGCAAGCTACCCTTCGCAAGCCATTACCTTTGTGGTGCCTTACGCTGCGGGTGGCAGCTCGGACACCCGCTCGCGCATGCTGGCTCAAAAAATGAGCGACAGCCTGGGCGTGACCATTGTGGTGGAAAACAAGCCCGGCGCCAGCGGCAATATCGGCACCAGCATGATTGCCCGCGCCAAGCCCAACGGCTACACCATCGGCCTGGGCAACTTTGGTCCCATGTCGGTGAACAAGGCGCTGTACGGCAGCAACCTGCCCTTTGATCCTGAGCAGGATTTGCAGCCCATCGCCCTGATCGAACGCGGTGCCATGGCACTGGGTGTGAACAGCAACTCGCCCTACAAGTCCTTGGCTGACCTGGTCACCGACGGCCAGAAAAACCCGGAAAAACTGGACTACGCCTCCACCGGCGCAGGCGGTGCCTCGCACTTGCTGACTGAACAGTTCAAAGCTACCTCCGGCTTTGACGCGGTACACGTGCCCTACCGTGGCGGCGCGCCCGCATCGAACGATTTGCTGGCCGGCAATATCTCCTTCTATCTGGAACTGGCCAGCCTGTTCCTGCCCCATATGCAAATCGACAACCCGCGCCTGCGCGTGCTGGGAGTAACCTCCGAAGAACGTCTGAAAGCCATGCCTGATACGCCCACCTTCAAAGAGCAAGGAGTGGATCTGGTGGCATCGAACTGGTTTGGCGTGATTGCGCCCGCTGGCTTGCCTGCCGATGTGCTGGAAAAACTGAACAAGGCCGTCAACGACGCCCTGAAAGACCCCGACTATCGTCAGATTGTGGAGTCCCAAGGTGCAGAAGTCGTGGGTGGCACCCCTGAAGAATTTACCGCTTTTGCGAAAGAAGAAACCAAACGCTGGACCGCGCTGATCAAGGCACAGAACATCTCGATTCAGTAGTTCCAGTTCTCGCTTATGACTGCAATCCCTTCCCCTCTCGCTACGCAGGATCAGGCTATCCAGGCCTGGTCCTGGCTGGCTGATCCGGCCACCTGTATCAGCACCAATCCCACCGGCCCCTTGGCGGGTTTGAGTTTTGGTGTGAAGGATGTGCTGGATGTCCACGGCATGCCCACGTGCTACGGCGCGCATTTCCCCGATGCGCGGCCCGCCGAACGGGATGCCGCCTGTGTTGCCCTGCTGCGGCAGGCCGGTGCCATTGCCTTGGGCAAAACCGTCACCGCCGAATTTGCCTACGCGGCCCCCGGCCCCACCCGCAACCCGCTGAACCTGGAGCATACGCCCGGCGGTTCTTCCAGTGGTTCGGCAGCGGCCGTAGCAGCAGGCATGGTTGATTTTGCATTGGGCACCCAAACGGGCGGCTCCATGATGCGCCCCGCTGCGTTTACCGGCATTCTGGGTTTCAAACCCAGCTTTGGCGCGGTGCATCGCAGCGGTCTTTTCTTGTTGTGCGACAGCCTGGACACCATTGGCTACTTCAGCCGGGACCTGTCCGTGCTGCGCCGCGTGGCCACGGTCTTGCAGGGTCTGCCTGATATTCATGTGCCCACCGCGCCACGCATTGGCGTGCTGGATGGCAAAGATCTGGGGCCGATTACACCGGCTGCGCTTGCCGCCTTGGAGCAAGGTTGCCAGCACCTGGAACAACAAGGTGCCCAACTGGAACATCTGCCTGCGGACCCGCAACTGAAAGAGCTGCTAATTCTGCAAGGCCAGATCATGGCGTATGAAATGGCCCGCAGCCTGTTGCCCGTCTGGCAAGCCAGCCCGGATGCCCTGCGACCCATTACGGTGCAAGCCATCAAGCAGGGACTGGACCTGCCCCCGGCGGACTACCATGCCTGGCAGGCACGCCGCCGTCAGCTGCAAACAGAATGGCAGGATCGTTATGGCCAGTTCGACGCCTTGCTGACTCCGGCAGCACCTGGACCGGCTCCATATGGGCTGGACAGCACCGGCTCTTCAGTGCTGAACCGTCCCTGGTCCTTGCTGGGCTGGCCTACCCTGAGCCTGCCCGCCCCTGGTCAAGACAGCCCGCTGCCTTTGGGCCTGCAACTGATCGGACAGCCTCATGAAGATGCGGCTTTGCTGGATCTGGCATCGCTGATCTGCCCGGTCTGAGCAGCCGGAAAAACAATCAAAACAGTTACCTCTGAAACAAGCAGAAATAGAGTAAACAGCAACCAGAATCATTAACAAATGCTTTAAATAACAAATATTTAGGAGTGCTTTGAGTTTTCTCAAAGCCCCCTTGAATACTGGCTCTACAGACGACCAGGCGGCGTACTAACATCAATAAGGTGTTCCCGGTGCGCTGCGTCGGTACGTTCTTCAAATCGCGACTACGCAGCATCCGGCTCTTTCAAACAATCCGGAAAAGGCCATGCGTCGCCCTCTCTTACTGTTGCTCTCCACTTTCTTTTTGATCTGGGCTGTCGAAGCCCTGTGGCTGGCCCCGTCGCCACCAGGCGATACGCTGTGGGTGGTCCGACAAGAAGGCATGCTGCTGACCGGCATTCTGGCACTGGGCACCATGACGGCCATTATGGTTCTGGCTCTGCGCCCCCGCCGTCTGGAACCCTGGCTGGGTGGCATGGACAAAGCCTACAGGCTGCATAAATGGCTGGGCATCATCGCCATTTTGCTCAGTCTGGCCCATTGGCTCAGCAAGGAATCCAAAGGCCTGATTTCAGCGGCTATCGGCACGGGCGGCCGTCTGGCCAAAACGCCTGTCCCTGAATGGATCAGCCTGTTCAAACCCTATGCCAAGTCACTGGGCGAATGGACGTTTTATGCGCTGATTCTGATGCTGATCATCACCCTGGCGCGCCGCACGATTTCCTATAAAAAATGGTACAGCCTGCATCGTCTGATGCCGGTGGCCTATTTGATCCTGATCTTTCATGGCGTGGTACTGACGCCCCCTGCTTACTGGAGCGGCATAGGCGGCTGGGCGCTGGCGATCACCATGGTGATCGGGACGGCAGCAGCCTGTATTCAGCTGCTGCGTAATCTGAGTTCGGCCTACCCCCATACCGGCACCGTCATCTCCTGTACCTCGCAAGGCGATGTGCTGGAGGTGCAATGCCGCATGGACCAATCCTGGCCGGGCCATCAGGCCGGGCAATTCGCCTTTTTGCGCTTGAAAGGCGAGTCCGAGTCCCATCCATTCACCTTGTCCGATGCGGATCAGGACAACCAGATTGTCCGCTTTCACATCAAGCAACTGGGCGACTGGACCCGCCGCTTGCCCGAACGTTTGCATATCGGGCAGAACATCGAGCTGGATGGCCCGTATGGCCGCTTCACCCAACCGGGCAGCGATGAAAAGGGAATCTATATCTGGGTGGGAGCCGGGGTTGGGGCCACTCCATTTCTATCCTGGTTAAGCCAGGAACACCAGGAAGGTCACGCGCCCTATGCCTATTTGCAATATGCCTGTCAGCACAGCTCGGACCCGCTGGCCCAGGCCTTGAGCAAGGCCGCCAAGGAACACCCGGATGTGAATCTGGAAATCTATGCGGACGGCCGTCGCTGGACGCCCAGAGAGGTGCTGCAGTACTACCATGCCGACATGCCTTTGCATATCTGGTTCTGTGGCCCGGCGGCCATGGGCAGGCAGTTGCGGCGTGAACTCAAGCAGACTTTGCCTGCGAAATCCTGGACCCTGCACAAGGAACACTTCCAGTTCCGCTAAGCCTTTGCTCATCCAGCAACCGGCCTTGTTCATCAATCAGAACAAGGCCAGTTCTGCTTATGCGGAGTGCAGAAGTCCAGTGCGACGAGAACAGCCTAGGTATTTTGGTGAGGTGGCGTCGCCCCGAGCATGGACACAAAAAGAGTCACCAGATTGTTCTCCATGGCGGCCCACTGCTCCGGGGTTTCCAGACCCATATTGTCGACCGCACCATGCATGCCCTGGTAGATCACCCAGGCGGTCAAATCCACATCGGCCACCGACCAGGCACCGGCTTTCTGCCCTTCGTTCAGGATCATGTGCAAGGGCTCGGTCACCGTATTGCGTTCACCCTGATAATTGCTGCGCATATGGTCTGAAAACACCAGATCATGCATCTCCAGCGTGTCTCTATACGCTTGTACCGACGCCCGAATCCAACAGGCCAGACGCTGCACCCAATCATCTTCCGGCGCTTGCTCCAGGGCCCCTTGCACGCGGTCATGAAACTGCTGGATGAACTGCTCGCGCAGAGCGGCCAGGATCTCCTGCTTGGAGCTGAAGTAGTGATAGAACAAGCCCTTGGACATGCCCGCCCGCAACACAATTTCATCGACCGGGGTCGCATCAAACCCCTGTTGCAGAAACAAGGTAGCAGCCGCCTCCAATAAATCTCGGCGGCGAACTTCAGAGGGTTGGGTACGAGGTGTTTTAGCGGCGGTCATGGGCGTCAAGGTATCAGAAAAAACCCGACAAAGTACCTCGTCGGGTGTCACTGCACTATTTTAGCCAGCCTGTTTATTTCTTATTGACTGACAGTCAGTCAATATTTTATAGTCGTCGATAATAATTCTCATTTATCGAATACTATGACTCGCCGACTCGCTCTAACCATCGCCATTTACCTGGGGACTTTCATGGTCACCCTGGACATCAGCATCGTGAATCTTGCCTTGCCACGCATGCAACAAGCCCTGCAAACCGATATGGCCGGGCTGCAATGGATTGTGGATTCCTATGCGTTGTGCCTGTCCGCCTTCATGTTGTCCGCCGGGTTGCTGGGGGATCGCTACGGACGCAAGAAAAGCTGGCTACTGGGTGTGCTGGCCTTTACCGTTGGTTCCATGATGTGCGCCCTGGCCGGTTCACTGACTGCCTTGCTCTGGGGCCGCGTCGTGCAAGGCATGGCCGGGGCTTTGCTTATTCCCGGCGCCTTATCCATCCTGACCCACGCCTTCCCGGACCCTGCCCAGCGTGCCCGCGTCATTGGCGGCTGGTCTTCCTTCAGCGCTCTGGCTCTGGTACTGGGCCCGATTCTGGGCGGTGTGCTGGTCGATGTGGCCGACTGGCCGTCGATCTTCAGCCTGAACCTGCCCCTGGGTTTGCTGACCCTGGGCTTAGGGATGTGGGGCATTCAGGAGTCGGCCAACCCGGAACATGCGGCCTTCGACCCTATCGGCCAGTTGCTTAGCGTTATCTGGCTCGGCTCCCTGACCTATGGCCTGATCTGCGCAGGTGAGCAAGGCTGGCACGCTACCGAGACAATTCGCTCCCTGGGCGTGGCCGCTGTCACCTTCGTGGCGTTTATCTATGCCCAAACCCGCGTCACCCGCCCCTTGCTGCCTTTGAGCCTGTTCCGGGACTACCGCTTCAGCACCGCCAATATCGCCTCCTTTGTGCTGGGTTTTGCCGCCTATAGCAATGTGTTTTTCCTATCCCTGTTCTTCCAGAACGCCTTGGGCTGGAGCGCCACCCAAACCGGCTGGGGGCTGGCGCCCCAGTTCATCGGCATGGCCGTGCTGGCCTCCCGTTTCGGTGCCTTGAGCCAACGCTTTGGCTTGAAGCTGATCCTGACCATGGGCTTTGGCCTGATGGCAGCCGGTTCCTGGTTAATGATGCTGCTGCAACCCGGCGCTTCCTACTGGATGGCAGGTTTCGCTTTGGCCGTACTGGGCATTGGCATGGGCTTGTCCGTCCCGGCATGCAGTACCTTGGTCATGAATCTGGTGCCGCGTGAGCGGTCCGGTATGGCATCAGCCACCACCAACACCATTCGCCAAACCGGCATGACCTTGGGCGTTGCCCTGCTGGCCTCCTTGATGAGCCAGGGCGCAGTCAGCTCCTTGTCCAGCCGCCTTGATCCGGTCAATCCCATGCTGGAGCAGGCTCAGCAAATCATCACTTCCGGCCAGGTGAATCTGCCTGCCTCGGCAGATGCCTTGTTCTGGATGCAAGCCATTCAGCACGCCTGGGCAGACGGCTTCCACCGCGTCATGTTCTGGGCCGGATTGCTGGCTGTTTTCAGCCTGGTTCTGTTGCTGCGCCTGCGCTTGCCTCGTGTGCAGGCAGCGCCTGCCGCTGCGGTGGAACTGCATTAACCCGACTATTGCAGACTGGATTTACAATGGCGCATGGACAAATTACGACTGGATAAATGGCTCTGGGCAGCGCGCTTTTACAAGACGCGCAGCCTGGCTTCTGAAGAGATCACCAAAGGGCGGGTTTTGCTGAATCAGCAAAACACCAAGCCTGCCCGCGAGGTCTCCATTGGTGATGTGATTACCCTGCGCAAAGAAACTCCGGCCATGGAGGTTCATGTCACTGCATTAAGTGGCGTGCGTGGCCCCGCCCCGGTTGCCCGTCAGCTGTATCAGGAAACGGAAGAAAGTAGCGCACGCCGCGCACAGGCCGCCGAACAACGCCGTCTGGCACCCGAGCCTGCACTGGATTTTGATGCTGGCCGTCCGACCAAAAAAGATCGCCGTCAGATGCAGGTGCTGAGGGGTAAATAGTCCGCCCGCTGCACCTACTTCACGATACAGAAAAAGCCCCGCCAAGCTGCCCTGCTTGGCAGGGTTTTTTTATGGATCGTTCTTTCGACGAGCCTATCGCCAAGGTTTCACGACGATCTGGCCAGGGAATAAAACCCGCTCCTGCTTACCTCCTTCCAGCCCTGTCTAGCTACTTATTCAGCCAGCCCCTGCGCTGCTTCCAAACTCTCCATAAAACGCCTGGATTCCCGTCTCCCAAAGAATCCCCCAATGCTAGAACCCCTCCACTAAAGAGCTTCAAAAAAGCTCCAAAACCCTTTTTGATATATCAGATTACGCTTTTATATATCAATAAAATCAAGGGTTTACACCATTGATCGCGCTTGCAACAAAACGCTATAAACCTAAAACAATTACATGCAAACGCATTCAAAAAAATGTGAGGAGACAGGAAAATGAAGATCACGGCAGTACGCGCCATTCCCTTGAACGTGCCTTTCAAGTTCGATAGCGCGGGCATCATAAAACCCACCAACCTGGCCATCTGTCATGTGGAAATCGAGACCGATGAAGGCATCACCGGCTATGGGCTTAGCGCCATTACCGAAGAGCACCCCGTTGCCAGCACCATCAACGATATTCTGGCCAGCGACCTGATCGGGCAAGACCCCTTGAACACCGAGCGCCTGTGGGACCGCATGTACTGGAACGTGTGTCCTCGCGGCCAGACGGGCTATGCCATGCACGCCATCTCCGCACTGGACATTGCCCTGTGGGACATCAAGGGCAAAGCTCTGGGTCTGCCCGTATGGAAACTGCTGGGCGGTGCCCGAGAAAAAGTGCCTGCCTACGCGACGTTCGGCTTTGCCTTCCTGGGTGAAGAAGAGTTGATCAAAGTGGCACGCGACTGCGTGGATCAAGGCTTCAAGGGCCTGAAGATGGTGGTAGGCCATCACGGTCTGCAACGTCGCGACGAACCGCGCCCGCTGGCCGACCTGATCCGCCAGGACATGCGCCGCATGAGCCTGGTACGCGAGGCTATTCCCGCCGACATCCCTTTGTACATCGACGGCAACTGCAGCCTGGACTATGTGCACGCCAAAGCCATCGCCCGCCATGCCCGTGATCTGGACGTAGGTTTTTTTGAAGAACCCATCACCCAGAACGACACGGGCCGCTTGCGCGAACTGCGTCAAAGCACAGGCATCACCATTGCCGCTGGCCAGAACGAAGGCCAGTCCTATCGCTTCCGGGATCTGCTGATGCAACAGGCTGTCGATATTTTGCAGCCCAACGTGCTGATCTCCGGCGGTTTCACCCAGTCCCGCAAGATCTTCGCCCTGGCAGAAAGCTTTAACGCTTCCGTCGCCAATGGCGGGGCTTTCCCCTCCCACAACGGTCACCTGCACTGCGGTTTGCTCAACGGCGGCGATGTGGAATGGCACCTGGCCGCCAGCGCCATGATGGCCGAGATCTACACCGGCCTGCCTCAGCCCGAACAGGGCTGGCTGCGCATGCCCGACGCCCCCGGCCTGGGGCTGACACCACGACAAGATCAAATCGACAAGCTGCGCAGCAACCCCGGCAGCCTGGGCTCCGGCAAAGGCTAAACCGACTACTACCGAGGAGGTAAACAGACATGAAACCCTGGTCCCGTGTTGTACTTGCCCTCAGTTTTATCTTTGCTGCCGCGCCCCAAAGCTGGGCAGCTCCCCCCGCCTGGGCCGAGCGCCCGGTGCGGCTGATCGTCCCCTCTGCCGCAGGCGGTTCGGGCGATACCCTGGCCCGTCCACTGGCCGAAGCCTTGGGCAATGAAATTGGTCAAACCGTTGTAGTGGAAAATAAAGGAGGCGTAGGCGGCGTGCTGGGTGCCAGCATGGTGGCCAACTCCAGCCCCGCAGACAATCAGCTCCTGTTTGGTGCCGTGCATCACATGATTGCGCCTGCCGTGTTGAAGAACTTCCCCTACGACACACGCAAAGACCTGAAAGCCGTCACTCTGATTGCTGCCATGCCCAATGTGCTGGTGGTGAACGCCAATTCGCCCTATCACAGCGTGGACGACCTGCTGGCCGCCGCCAAGCAAGGCGCTGGCGTGAACTATGGCACCAGCGGCGTCGCTACCATGCTGCATCTGATGGCCGGCAAGCTGGAAAAGAAATCTGGCACCACCATGACCGCCGTGCATTACAAAGGCAGCGGCCCGGCTGTCATGGCGCTGATCAGTGGCGATCAAGTGGACTTCATGTTCGAGACCATGCCGTCCGCCGTGGCGCAGATACGCAATGGCCGCCTGGGCGCCCTGGCCGTCTCCAGCCCGGAACGCGCTCCTGCCTTGCCGGATGTTCCCACCTTGAAAGAACTGGGCCTGGATGAGATCAGCGCCCAGACCTGGTACGGGATTTTCATGCAGGGAGATGTGCCGGATGCCACCGTGCAAAGCGTGGCAGACAGCATTCACCGGGCCTTGAACACCGACAAGATCAAGGAAATCTGGGAGGGGAACGGAGCAACCCTGGTCACCAATAGCCCAGCCGAGTTCACGGTATATGTGGATCAGGAGCTGAACTATTGGGCCGACTCGGTCAGTGATCTGGGGCTGAGCAACTTCTAACTCTAAAAGCTGCAACTTGCCTTCAGGGCTGCCAGTGGCAGCCCTTTTTCTTGAGTCTGTCCTGCCCCTGCTGCTTCGCGTTATGCTGTGACACCCTTTACAGCGAACCATAGCCATGTCCAGCCTGTTCCACCCCTTTGAAGAGCTTGCCGCCCAACTCCTGCCCCACAGCAGCACCAGTCACAACGACGGCTCCCATGACCAATCACACTTGCAGCGCGTCTGGAAGAACGTCTGTGCGATTCAGGAAAAAGAAGGCGGGGATCTGCGGATTTTGCTGGCAGCAACGGTGCTGCATGACTGCGTTGCGGTAGAAAAGAATTCACCCTTGCGCTCTCGTGCTTCCACTCTGTCAGCCGAGCAAGCGCAACACATTCTGGCC
Organism: Alcaligenes faecalis; assembly: GCF_009497775.1. Classification (NCBI taxonomy): domain Bacteria; kingdom Pseudomonadati; phylum Pseudomonadota; class Betaproteobacteria; order Burkholderiales; family Alcaligenaceae; genus Alcaligenes; species Alcaligenes faecalis. The sequence continues at coordinate 535,750 of NZ_CP031012.1, read as the reverse complement.
AAGTTGGGCTGGTCCGAGCAGGACTGCGAGGCGGTGGGCCAAGCCATTCAAAGCCACAGTTTTTCAGCGAACATAGCGCCCATCAGCTTGGAGGCCCATATCCTGCAGGACGCAGACCGCCTGGATGCCATTGGTGCTTTAGGGATAGCTCGCTGCTTCTATACCGCAGGGCGAATGGGCTCCAGCTTGTATGAGCCGGAAGATCCAAAAGCAGAGAATCGCCCTCTGGATGACAAGCGCTACGCGCTGGATCACTTCCCGGCCAAATTATTCAAATTGGCCGAGGGTTTTCAGACGAAGCGCGGACAGGAAATCGCGCGTGAGCGACATGAACGAATGGAACGGTTTGTAGAGGAAATGCTGGAGGAGCTGTAAGTCCTGGCTACTCTTACAACTCCGTATATTTCTTGTTCGTCCCCCGCACCTTATCAGCGGAGTACTTCTGGGCATTCTTCACCAGCTTATTCGTGACCGCTTCGTTCATATCCACACCTAGAACGACTGCAAGACGGCTCAAATAAATCTGCACGTCCGCCAGTTCATCGCGCACGGCTTCGGCGGTTTTCGGATCGTTACCAACCTCGCGGGACTGGTCTTCTGTCAGCCATTGGAAGATTTCGATCAGCTCGCCCACTTCGTTGGTCAGCGCCATGGCCAGATTTTTGGGGCTATGAAACTGATCCCACTCACGCTCGCGGGCGAACTGGGCGACGGCCTCGTTCAGGCCAGTCAAATTCATCAGGGGGCGGTTGGAGTCTGTCATTGCGTACTTCACTTTAAAAATTTCAATCCAGCAACAGACTCACACAAGGGCCGGGGGGATGGCAAGTCTGTTTACGATCTCGCAGCCGTTTTAAGGCTCATCATCAGGCGGTCCAGTGCGTTGGCAAACTCGCGCCGGTCGGCCTGACTGAAGGGGGCCGGGCCTCCGATATCCACGCCAGTGCTGCGCAGTTCTTCCATCATGTCGCGCATGGCCAGACGCTCGCCTATGCTGTTGGCGTCCAGGCGCTCACCTCTCGGGGTCAGGACCAGAGCCTTACGCTCCAGCACCTGGGCAGCCAGGGGGATGTCGGCGGTAATCACCAGGTCTCCCACGCTGGCGTGCTGGACGATGTAATCGTCCGCCACGTCAAAGCCCCGCGCCACCTGCACCGCCCGCAGCCAGGGCGATGGCGGAGTGCGCAGCATCTGGTTGGCCACCAGGATCACATGGCGGCTCCAGCGCTGCCCGGCACGGTACAGAATTTCTTTGATGACGACGGGACAGGCGTCCGCATCAACCCAAATCTGCATGGATTACAGGTCCAGCGCTTGGGCCAGCAGGCGATCAATCACTTCATTGGTCGATACGCCTTGCTCTGCAGCGCGAGCGCGTACGGCATCAATGACGGGCTGGGTCAGCTTCACGGGAAAGGACACCAGACCAGCGGCCTGATCCAGACGACGTTGTTCGCGCCGATCGGCCACGGCGGAGTCACCCGCAAAGCGTTGTGGCGTACCCGCTTTTTTTACATTGCTCAGCAGTTTCACGGCGCTGAGTTTTTCCATATCGGTGCGTTTCATCGAATTTCTTTATAAGAATGGGCTGGTTCGCTCACGGTAAGCGAACAACACGGCGACAAGGCCGTGAGCCGGTATGGCTGGCATACTGCGCAGCTTGCAGGCAAATGTCCAGACTTTTTATGTATAAGTCCTGACAATCAAAGCATTAGTTTCTATAAGCAGACCTGTTGCACAAGAAAAGAGACAAAAAACAGCCTCTTTATTGGGCACCGCGTCGGTTTTTAAGGCAACTCAATTTTTCCCTAGCCTGTCAGCCCCAGCAACAGCCAAGTCCGAGTCCTAATCACTAGTCGCCGGTCACCAGCATGCACAAAAAAACCCGCCGTAGCGGGTTTTTTCGGGCCTGATCGTATCAGTCCTGACGTGCAGTCACTTCTACCAGGTGGTAGCCGAACTGAGTCTTGACGGGGCCTTGCACAACGCCAACGGGGGCGCTGAACACAACCTGATCGAACTCGGGCACCATTTGGCCACGGCCAAATGTTCCCAGCTCACCGCCCATGCGGGCCGATGGGCAGCTGGAATTTTCCTTGGCCACCTGAGCAAAGTCAGAACCACCTTCGATAGCGGCTTTCAGTTCGTTCGCTTTCTCTTCGGTGCTGACCAGAATGTGGCGTGCGGAGGCTTGTGCCATGGTGTACTCCTTTTTTTAGAAAATCGTTTGAGCTTAACCCAGAACCATGCCGGAAGCGAAGCCCCCGGCGCCGGTTCTACACCTGCTGTTTCAATTTCAGGCCTGGGCAGCTTGTTTGCGCTTGCGGGCAGCCAGGGCATGCCCCAAACCCACGATCAACAAGGCACCGGCCACTTCAGCAATCAGCTTGGTGCTGGTGGAGGCTTCGCCAAAGTACTCGATGAATTTCACGTCGGTCACGATCATGCCACCAGCGATCCAGCCCAGCAGCGCTGCACCCAGCGTCACCACGAACGGGAAACGGTCGATCAGCTTCAGAACCAGAGTGCTACCCCAGATGATGATAGGCACACTCACGATCAGACCAAACACCACCAAGCCAATCTGGTGATCCGGGTCTGCGGTTTGCGCGGCACCGGCAATGGCGATCACGTTGTCCAGGCTCATGACAAAGTCGGCAATGATGATGGTTTTAACGGCTTTCCACAGGGTGGCACTGCCTTCCACATTACCGTGGCCTTCATCCTCGGGGATCAGCAGTTTCACGCCAATCCAGACCAGCAAGAGCGCGCCGACCACTTTCAGGTAAGGCACGGCCAGCAAGGTCAGGGCAAAGGCAATCAGTACAACGCGCAGGCCAATGGCACCAGCCGTACCCCACAAAATACCTTTAATGCGTTGTTGTGCAGGCAAATTGCGACACGCCAGCGCAATCACCACGGCGTTATCGCCCCCCAGCAATATATCGATCAGGATGATCTGAAATACTGCCGCCCAGCTCATCGTCTGCAAAAACTCAATCATGTGTAAGACCGCCTTTTCATATTGTTGAATTGAAATTCGACGGCCACTTTGTAGGACGACACCCCAAACAAAAATGGCCTGATCCATTAAGGACGCAGGCCATATCGTTTTTAGAGGATACACCTTGCCCATTAATGGCAAGGTCTTGCTTGCAACCTTAAGGTTGCCCGGGCACCGGGAATATGTGCAAAAAACACAAATTGCCGTGATGACGATGCGCCGGAAAGTAAGCTACTCCCCCTGATAGTTCGCAAGTATAACGATCTTGTATGAAACAACAAAGCTTTTCGCAGGACATGACGATTTTTCGGTGCCAGTTACTGATTGACGTTGCAGGCTGACCTCACCCCCCGATACGGCCTGAATGAAGCGCCATTGAGTTAATGAGAACTATTTGCAATAATTTGCTTTTTCTTATTCAAGCTCCCCACCCTCATGTCCAATTCGGGCCTCTCCCGCAAAAGCTGGCTTGCCTACTACGGCGAGTTCATGCAGTCCTGCCTGCGCCGCTTCAGCAGCACGGCGGACGCGGAGGACGTCGCTCATGATGCGGTGGAGGCCCTGCTTCAAAAAGATCAGAAAACCCTGACAGCAGCCCATGCCCGCAACTTTCTGTACAAGTCCGCGCGCCATCGGGCCATTGATCTGTGGCGTCGCAACAGCCGCTTCCAGCACCTGGCCTGGGACGAGCTGCATGAAGAAGCCCACCCCGTCACCGACGGGGCCGATGCCCATGCCAGTGCGGAGCAGTTGCGCCAGGCTCTGGTAGCGGCCCTGGAAGAGCTGCCCTTGAATCACCGACGGGCTTTTGTCCTGAATCGCATCGAAGGCTGGACCCAGCCTGAAATTGCCCGTCATCTAAAACTGTCCATTGCCAGCGTGGAGCGTTATATTGCGCTGGCCAGCCAGTTTGTCCGCGAGCGCCTGCGCGATGAGTTCTGAATCTCCTTTCTATCCCAGTGATGCCACCTCCCCTGCCGAAGCCGCCGCCCAATGGTCGGCGCGCCTGCATTCGGGCCGCTTTAGCCCGGCGGACGAGCAAGCGCTGGAGGAATGGTTGCAGGCCGACCCCGAAAACGAGCGCGAATTCATGGCGGTAGAGCAGCTCAGCTCTCTGGCCAGCACGCTGGACAAGGATCTGGTCAACTTGCTGTATGGCGGCAAAGTCCCCCTGCGGCCTGATCTGCGCCGCCGCAAACTGATCCGTAATACCGGCGCACTGGTCGCCGTGGCTGGCTCTGCCGGTTTGGCCGGCCTGCTGCTCAGCCCCCAGGCGGTCTACGCCACTTCCCTGCAAACGCGCGTGGGCGAGCGCCGCTGGGTTCCCCTGCCAGACGGCTCCAGCCTGGAATTGAATACCGGCACCCAAGCCGAGCTGCGGTTTTATGAGGACAGCCGTCACCTGGACCTGATTCAGGGCGAGGTGATGTGTGCCGTGGCATCCAGCCCGCAACGCCCTTTCATCGTCAAAGCAGGCAATACCGTAGTGCGCGTTACCGGCACCAGCTTTACGGTGCGCCGCGATGCCGAGCAGGTCAAAGTGCTGGTCGAAAGCGGCAGTGTGGAAGTGTCCAGCGGGCGCTGGTGGAATCGCCAGACCCGGTATCTGGCTGCAGGCTCGGGCGCCACGATCTCCCCTCAGGATGGGCTCAGCATCCAGGCCGAAGTCGATGTGGCCGCTGCCACCGCCTGGCGGCAAGGACGCCTGATTGTGCGGGACCTGTCCTTGTCCGAAGTCGTTGCTGAACTCAACCGCTACCGCGAGCAGCCCATTCGCATCGCTGACGCCAAAATCGGCCAACAACGTGTCACCGCCTCTTTCCTGCTGGACGAGCAAAGCGCGGTGCTTCAAGCCCTGCAACAGATCCTGCCCCTGCACGCCAGAACACAGGACGATGGCAGCGTACTGCTGAGCAGCGCCTCGTAATTACAATTGGTTTCAAATAAATCGGTTCAGGCTGAGGGGTTTAGTGAGACTGACTCGTATTTAGATTCAGCGTTCCTCAACATCGCGTTTGAAGAACATATCTGAATCCGGGCACCGCGATGCCCGACCCCTACCCTGAACCTGCACTGTGAACCGAACCGCTTTTCCACCCCGCCTGCGCCCCGTCCTGCTCGCTTTGATGATGGCCAGTGCCAGCGCCCCTGCCCTGGCCCAGGACAATCCTGTTCCTATCCACATTCCTGCCCAGCCCTTGTCCGAAGCACTGCTGAAACTGGCCGAGCAAACCCAGCTACAGGTGTTTTTCTCGCCCTCGCTGGTGCTGGGTCTGAGCACGACGCCCATTCAGGGCCGCATGCGCCCGGAAGAGGCCCTGCGCAGCCTGTTGCAAGGTTCCGGTCTGGAGTACCGGCGCGAGAACAACACCATCACCCTGTCGCGCCCCAATACGGACGCCACCATGCTGGATCCGGTGCGTGTCGTAGGCCGTCGCCTGCCCGTGACGGAAGGCAGCCAGACCTATGCCAGCCACGGCGCCACCACCACAGCCACCAAGCTGAACATGACGCTGCGTGAAACGCCGCAAACCGTCAGCGTCATGACTCGCCAGCGCATTGAAGACCAGTCGCTGGACAATATCGGCAGCGTGCTGCAACAAGCACCCGGTATTTCTATCCAGCACATAGGCAGCGACCGCTACACCATCTACTCGCGTGGCTATGCCATCGACAACTATCAGCTGGACGGCCTGTCCACGCTGTCCGATATCGTCAGCCAGAACATCCCCCAGGGGCTGGCGGATATGGCGATTTATGACCGCGTGGAAGTGCTGCGTGGTGCCTCCGGTCTGCTGGCTGGCGCTGGTGACCCTTCAGGCATCGTCAATATGGTGCGCAAGCGTCCAACAGCCGACTTCCAGGGTCATGCCGAAGTCAGCTATGGCTCCTGGGATCAGATGAGGGCGCAAGTCGATTTGAGCGGGCCTTTGCTAAACAGCGGCCGTTTGCGTGGCCGTCTGGTGGGAGCGCATCAGGAAGGCAATAGCTACATGGACTACTTCAAGACCAAGAAAGATATTGTCTACGGCGTTCTGGAAGCCGATGTCACGGATACAACCCTGGTGACTTTGGGGCTGGATTATCAGAAAAACGATCCACGCGGTTCCACCGGCTCCGGCCTGCCCCTGTTCTACAACACCGGCGAGCAGATCGATTACGACGTACACACCAGCCCCGGCGCACGCTGGAGCACCAACACCATGGAAGTCACAAATAGCTTCCTGAAGCTGGATCAGCAACTGCCGGGCGACTGGGCGCTGGCCTTGTCCTTGAACCATATGGAAGGCCGCCGCAGTGGTCAGCGTGCCGATGCGTCCTGGGGCTACCCGGACCCGGTCACCGGCAAAGGCGTGAAACTGTATGGCGGTGTCTCCAGCGCCAAGCAACGTCAGACCAGCTTTGATGTGAATGTGAAAGGTCCGTTCCAGCTCTTCGGGCGCGAGCATGAACTGGTGCTGGGCTTTAACTCGTCCAAGTACGACAACTTTCACGAGCCCATGCGCTATGCCGGTATTGAAGGCACCGCCGTGAACAATATGTTCGAGTGGGACAACAACCCCGCCCGCCCCAATATCTCCGGTGAGAAGCTGTTTGACTACGACTTGTCCGTCAAGCAATACGGCGGCTATACCGCGCTGCGCTTGAAGCCCAGCGATGATCTGGCCGTTATTCTGGGCACCCGCATCAGCAACTATCGCTACAGCCTGTCCCAGCAATATCCCGACCCTGCACTGGCCAGGAACAACAGCCTGAAAACCATGCACGAAGACAATGTCTTCACCCCTTATGCAGGCATTGTGTATGACCTGAACGAAGAGCATTCGATCTACGCCAGCTACACCAGCATCTTCAAGCCACAAAGCTATCGTGACCGCAGCGGCAACTTTCTGGACCCGCGCAAAGGCGATAACTACGAGATCGGCCTGAAAAGCGAAATGCTGGACGGTCGCGTGAACAGCAGCATTGCGCTGTACGAAATCCGCCAGGACAATCTGGCCGTGGCCGACAGTGGCTTTATCGTTCCAGGCACCGAACGCGAAGCAGCCTACACCGCCGTCAAAGGCGCCAAGACGCAGGGCCTGGATATGGAAGTAACGGGCGAGCTGCTCGATGGCTGGAACATGGCCTTTAGCTACACCTACAGCCAGACCAAAGACGCCCAGGGCGAGCGCATCAAAACCCTGGTGCCGCGTCATATGGCCAAGCTGTGGACCACGTACCGCCTGCCCGGCAGCTGGAATCGCCTGACGATTGGGGGTGGTGTGAACTGGCAAAGCCAGATCCATTTCACCGCCACACCATGGGATTTGGGCAAGACCGTTACCGGCGAGCAAAGCAGCTACGCCGTGGTCAACCTGATGGGCCGCTACGACTTCAGCAAGCAGTTGACGGCCACCTTGAACGTCAACAATCTGTTCAACCGCAAGTACCTGAGCGCGCTGGATCAGACCTTCTACACCGGTTATTACGGCGCACCGCGTAATGCCATGCTGAACCTGCGTTACTCCTTCTAAGCAGCACAGGGCCAGATCGTAAAAACGGCTCCCGATCTCTGGATTACCTCCAGGAATCGGGAGCCATGTTCAACAAGGCAGCGCTGTTATGGCACAGCGTGGATCAAATGCATTTCAAGGCACGTAAATCGCCGGTGTATGGAAAGCGCAGTTCCTCGTAACCGAAGGGCTGGAAATGCACAGTCAGGCCGTCTGCATTGGGCAAGATCACCGCATAGCTGGCCGGCTCAAAGGTGGACGTAGCCGCCCCCTCACGCTCCAGATCCAGTTCGTGCTGATGGTTGGTGCCATTCACCGTCACAAAGTGCAGGCCATTCCACACGCCGCTGGCGCAGCGATGCACGTGGCCGGAGAACAAATGCACAGGCGCGGGATGTGCTTTCAATACAGGCAATAGATCCGGGGCATTGCTCAAACGCAGCCAGTCCATGGACGGGTACTGCAAGGCAGGCAAAGGATGGTGGGAAAACAGCATCACCGGCCCGCTATGCGCCGCCAGCTCCTGCTGCAACCACTCCAGACGCCGCGTACACAAATAGCCGTTGGTGTAGCCGTCTTCCAAAGTGTCCAGATAAATCAGACGCCAGTCACCCCTGGTTTCCGCATTCTGCACAAAACCGGGCAAATCGCTTGTGGCCTGTGGAAACACGCTATGAAATGCGCTGCGACTGTCGTGGTTGCCCATCATCAGACGCACGGGTGGAATCAAGTCCTGCAAGCCTTCGCGCAGACGTTCGTATGCACGTGGATGACCGGCATGGGTCAGGTCACCCGTCAGCACACACAAGTCCGCATCGGCGTGGTGGCGGTTGACATGTTCCACACAGCTACGCAAGCGATCCAGAGGGTCCGAGCCAAACAACAGGCCATCGGGCGGGGTAATGTGCAGATCCGAAAACTGGATGATCTTCATCAGAATTCCTTAACGAATGCCGGCGCGTAAAAAGGCCTGCATGAACTGCTTCTGAAACAGTAAAAAGCCCAGCAAAAGCGGCAAGATAGTCATTAATGTGGCGGCACTGATCAGGGAGATACTGACACCACTTTCCGGTGCGCCAAACAGGGATAAACCCACTGTCAAAGGCCGGGTGTGATCAGAGCTGCTGATCACCAAAGGCCAAAGAAAATTGTTCCAGTGCGTAGACACCGACACCAGGGCATAAGCCAGGTACACAGGCTTGACCAGCGGCACGTACACACGCCAGAGCACACCCAGGCGGCTGCAGCCTTCCAGACGCGCTGCGTCTTCCAGTTCACGGGGCACTTGCTTGAAAGCCTGACGCAACAAGAACACGCCAAAGGCACTGGCCATATAAGGCACACCCATGCCCCAGACCGTGTCCGTCCAGCCCAGCAAAGCCACCATGCGGTAGTTCTCCACAATCAGCACTTCGGGCAGGATGAACAGCTGTAAAAGCAGCAGCATGAACAGAAACTGGCTGCCAAAGAAACGAAAACGGGCAAAGGCGTAAGCGGCCAGGGTACACAGCACAAACTGCCCGACCAGAATGGTCAGCACCAGCACGGTGGTGTTGAAGATGTAGCGCAGCCAGGGCGCACGGTCCCAGGCGGCAGCAAAGTTATCCAAAGTCCAGCCTGCGCTCCAGTCAAAACTCAAGGCGGCGGACGGGTCGCGAAACGCAGCCCAGCAGGCGTACAGCAAGGGCGCAATCCACAGCAGGGCCAAAGCGTGCGCCCCTACCGTATCCAGAGAAGGCAAACGCAGCGGGCGGCCTGGGGCAGTCAAAACAGTGTCCATGTTCATCACTGGTAGTGCACGCGTCGTTCAGCGTAGCGGAATTGAAAAATAGCGACGGCACCCAGCCCCAGCAGGAGCACAACCGTCAGCACGGCGGCACTAGGCGTATCCATATAGGCAAAGGCCGTTTCCCAGATCCAGTACAGCATCAGCTTGGAGGCATTATTGGGGCCGCCCTTGGTCAGGATAAACAGGTGATCAACCAGCTTGACCGAGTTGATCAGCGCATTGATCAAAATGAACAGGGTCGTGGGTGCCAGCAAGGGCAAGAGCACACGGCGGCCATACTGCCAGCGGGTCGCGCCTTCCAGACGAGCGGCATCGCGCAACTCCGGCGGAATGGTTTGCAAGGCCGCCAGATAGAAGATCATGAAAAAACCAGCCTCTTTCCAGATCGTCACCACCATGACGGCACCCAAGGCCGTTTGCGGCTGGCCCAGCCAGTTGGTGGCTCCGGCGCCAAACAGCTTGGCAATCTGGTCCAGCAAACCCAGATCCGGCGTGTAGAAAAACAGCCACAGGTTCGCCGCCGCAATCATGGGCAGCATGGTGGGCGTGAAGTAAGCACAACGCACCCACGCCCGCATGCTCATGGCCCGGTTGGCCCACAAGGCCATCAGCAAGGCCAGGGCCATGGACACCGGAATCACAATCGCGGCGTACCAAAGATTGTTCTTCAGAACCAGCCAGAAAGTCGGGTCAGCCAGCATGGCATCGTAGTTGTCCATGCCCACAAACTGGGCCGGACGACGAGCCGTGCCTTTGCTCAACAGGCTGGACCAGAACGTGTGCAGCGCCGGGATAAAGGCAAACACGCTTAGCAGCACAAACAGCGGCGTCAACAAGAGGTAAGCAAAGACCCACTCTTTACGCAGCACACGCAATGGTTCAGCCATTCCTGCACCTGCTTAGTTGAAAGGACGCAGCAGACGATCTGCGGCAGCCTGGGCTTCATCCAGAGCGGCCTTGGGCGTCTTGGCATTGGTCAGCACGGCTTGCACGGCGTTGGACAGCAATTCACGGACACGTGCTGTTTCGTAAGTCGCAAACTCGGGCGAGGCTACGGCCAACTGATCGCGAGCCACCAGTGCCTGCGGGAAGGTCTTGGCGTACTCGGTCAAAGCAGGCGTTTCGTAGGCGGCAGGACTAACACCGACATAACCCGTAGCCATGGACCAGTTGGCAGCACGTTCAGGGGCAGTCATCCAGCGCACGAAATCCAGAGCCGCTTTCTTCTGCTCGTCGTTAGCGCCCTTGAACAGGTAGAAGTTGCCACCGCCGGTAGGCGAAGCCGCTTTTTCCTTGGCAGGCAGCATGGCGACACCAAAGTCGAACTTGGCTTCGTTCTTCACCGCCGTCAGATTGCCCGTGGTGTGCCACATCATGGCTGTCTTGCCTTGCACAAAGGACTGACGCAAGGTGCCCCATTCGATGGTGCCGGTGGGGCTGACCTTGTGCTTGTAGGCCAGGTCGTGGAAGAACTGCAAAGCCTCAACCGACTTGGGATCGTTGAAGTAAACCTGAGTCCCTTCTTCATTCATCAGCTGACGGCCGTTTTGCAAAGCCAGGGCCTGGAACATCCAGTAGGGGTAACCCGTCGAAGGGATCATCAAACCGTGGTGCTGATCGTTGGTCAGCTTCTGGGCGGTTTGCACCAGTTCGTCCCAGGTTTTGGGAGCTTGATCCGGGTTCAGACCCGCTGCGCGGAACATGTCCTTGTTGTAGAACATGACGATGGTGGAGCGCTGGAACGGAATGCCCCAGACCTTGCCTTCCAGGGTGCCGTTAGCCATCAAGGCAGGGTAAAAGCTTTTCAGCCAATCCTGGCTGGGGGCGTCCTGGGCCACATCGCTAAAGGCTTCAACCAGGCCTTGTTCCACCAGATCATGGGTATCCAATGCGCCCAGCACAGACAGTTGCACCGACTCGCCTGCACGCAGGGCCGACAAGGCGCGCACACGGGTTTCGTCGTAGTTGCCGGAGTACACGGCTTTCACTTTGACTTCCGGGTTTTGGGCCTGGTAGTCCTTGATCATTCCATCGACTACATCGGTCAGCGGACCACCGACGGCAATGGGGTAATACATGGTCAATTCCACCGCGCTATGGGCATTGGCGCCCAGGCCCATCAACAGGGCGCTGGAGGTGGCAAGCAGACAATTCTTCAACATGAGTAGACTCGCAGTACGTTTAGGGAAGAACAGCAGGAAGAACAGCGAAAGGAGCAGCAGTCAGAGCATCCGCAGACGGAGTCGGCAGGCGAGCCCCGCTGTCCTGGTTAAAGTAAAAAGCATGAACGGGATTCCAGCTCAAACCACAGCGAGCGCCCGCCTCGACGCTGCGGCTGTGCGGCGCGCGCACGATCAAGGTATGGCCGTCATCAAGCTGGACATACACATAGGCATCGGCCCCCTGAAACTCCTGATGCACCACGGTGGCGGCTACATGCTGCTCGCCCGCTTCGTGCAAGTTCAGGTTCTCCGGGCGCACGCCCACCAGCACACGATGCGGCTGGTCGTACTGACGGCGCGAGGGCCACAGCGCCACAGGAACGTGGTCGCTGTGAATCATCATCATGGGTGGGCTGCCGATAAAACCGGCGGTAAAGACGCTATTGGGCTGGCCGTACAGATCCTGTGCGCTGCCCTGCTGTTCGATGCGTCCAGCATTGAGCAGCACCACGTGATCGGCCATGCCCATGGCTTCGGTCTGGTCGTGGGTAACGTAGACAACGGTCAAACCCAGGCGCTGCTGCAAAGCACGGATTTCATGGCGCACGGTGTGACGCAACTTGGCATCCAGATTCGAGAGCGGTTCATCCATCAAGCAAATGCGATGGCCCGACACAATGCTGCGCGCCAGAGCCACACGCTGCCGCTGCCCGCCCGAAAGCTGGCCAGGCTTGCGCTCTTCCAGACCTTCCAGATTGGTCAGCGCCAAGGCTTCTCGCAGACGCTCTTTTTGCTGTTGACGATCAGCCCGGCGCACTTGCAGGCCGAACAAGATGTTGTCGGCCACATTCAGATGCGGAAACAGGGCGTAGGACTGGAACACCATGCTCAAACCACGCTTGGCAGGTTCCATATAGGTGGCGTCCTGTCCATTGATCAGAAGACGACCCTGATCCGGTGTTTCCAGCCCGGCGATAATGCGCAGCAAGGTGGATTTGCCGCAACCCGAAGGCCCCAGCAAGGCCGTGAATTTGCCTTCCTGAATGGACAGGTCCATCTGCTTGAGCACAGCCTGTTCGCCCCAGGCTTTGCCTATGCCTTGCAGCTCGATAGCGGCGCGACTCATGCCTGCACCTCGTCAGCAATCACCACCTGAACACGTGCAGGAATTTGCTCGCGGTAAGGCTCGGGGATGGGCTGGTCGCTGACCAGAATATCCACATCATCCAAAGAGCCGCTGCGCACAGGGGCACGGCGGCCAAACTTGGTGTGGTCCAACACCAGAATCCGCACACGGCAATTGCCGCGCAGGGCTTTGTGGCAATCGGACTCGGCCATATCAAAGTCCAGCAAGGCACCGTCCGAATCAAAGCCGCCTACCCCGGACACACCGAAGTCGGCCTTGAAACTGTTGAACAGGCGCTCGGCACCGGGGCCCAAAATTTCGGGATTGGGCTGACGCAGCTCACCCCCAGTCAGCACCACGCGATGGCTCATATTGTGAGACAGGGCCAGAGCCGCGCTGATGTTGTTGGTGACTACGGTCAGATCACGATGATCAGCCAAGGCCAGGGCAACTTGCTCGGGGGTTGTGCCAAAGCCCAGCAGCAGGCTGGCACCGGGAGGAATCAGTTTGGCAACGGCTCGGCCGATACGGGCCTTGGCTTGCAAATGGGTAATGCGGCGCGTTTGGAAAGGCACATTGCGCTCGACCACGTTCAATTCGGCACCACCATGGCGGCGGCGCACCAGATCGGCTTCATACAAGTGGTTCAGGTCGCGCCGGATAGTCTGCGGCGTCACCCCGAAATGCGAGGCCAAGCCATCAACTGACACCGCCCCTTGGGCGGCCAGCAAATCCACAATAATGCTTTGCCTGACGGATAGGTTCATAACACGGCGTATGGGTTTCGTTTGAATACCCGGCAGTGTAGGAACGCGAAGTTACGAGTCGGTGACGCTCAGATGAAAGTTTTATGACGCTCAAATGTTCGTATGAACATTTGAGCGCTCAATTCAGACAGCATTCGCACGGTCTGTCTGATCTTAGTGGCGGACAAGCCGATTTGTCTCCAGTGCCCCATCCTGGTCATAAATGAGCTTGCCCCGCTTGATGGTCTGAATCACTTGCAAGTTGGCCAATTGTTCAGGGTCGACCGCTGTCGGGTCTTGTGACAAGACGACAAAATCCGCCAGCTTGCCCGGCTCAATCGACCCTTTCTCCTTCTCCTCAAAATGCTGGAAAGCCGGCCAGATAGTCATCGCCTTAAGGGCCGTCATGACATCCACCCTCTGGTCCGGCCCCAGAATATCGCCCGATCGAGTGCGACGAGTCACGGTCGCCGACAGCACCCGCATGGAATCAGGAAAGGCAACTGGCGCGTCGTGGTGGGTGGAAAACATCAAGCCGTGCTCGCGCACCCAGCCAGTGGGGGAAATATTGTCGGCATTGACCGGCCCCACTGTGCGGTCACGGTGCCAGTCCCCCCAATAAAAGGTGTGCATGGGGAACAAAGAAGGAAAGACATCCAGCGCCGCTATGGCCGCCACCTGGTCCCGGCGCAAAAACTGCCCATGAATCAATACGGCTCGCCGATCCCGGGGGCCATACTTGTCACGGGCTGTTTTAATCGCAGCCAACAAAAGATCCGAAGCTGCCTCACCATTCGCATGAGTCAGAAGCTGTATATCGTTCTTGAAGGCCCAGTCCACCGACTCAAACACCTGATCTGGCGTGACCGCCGCATAACCGCGGTAATCAGCGCGGTAGCCTGCTGGCGGTTTGTAATAGGGGCGGTCGCGATAGGCCGTAAAACCCTGAGGAGAACCGTCAATCGTGAGCTTGGCACCAGCCACCCGGAAACCGTCGGTGTAATGACGCGATACATGACGCGCGATATAGTCCCGGTCCTGCAGCACATCAACATAGACGGCGACATCAATATCGATTTTGCCCGCCGTCGCTGCTGCCTGCATTAAAGGCACCGTATCGGACGTCGCCCGCCCCTCCTGCCCGGTCGTATAGCCATAACGCTTTAGCAGATCGGTGCCGGCAACAAACAGAGCCTGAACCTGTTCGGACGTAAGTTTGCCCATCTGGCTGGTCATGCTGGAGAAAAAAGCCATCTCCTCCAGCACCCCATCAGGTTGAGTCCCGCCCTCTTCGCGCCGAATGACACCGCCTGCAGGATCCGGGGTCTGGGCGGAAATGCCCGCCATCTCCAAGGCCTTGCTGTTGAGCACTCCAATGTGGCTAGACTGATGAATGATGATAATCGGCACTGACTCGGACACGGCATCCAATTCATGTCGATTGGGATGTCGCTGTTCTGCCAACTGGGCATCGTCATAACCGAAGCCCAGGATCAGATCCACCTCCCTGGTTTTACTTTGCTCACCCAGCCATTGCTTGAGGGTCGCCTGCAAACTCTGGATATCTTTGACCGCGCCATCCGGGGGCGATAGCAGATTGGCGGACATGGCCTGCAAACCGATCATGAAGGCGTGGCTATGTGCGTCCACAAAACCCGGTAGCAAAGCCTTGCCCTGCAAGTCGATCACGGTGGTGTCCTGACCTTTATAGGCTTGCATCGCCTGCAAGGTGCCCACATCCAGAATCAGACCATCCTTGACCGCGACCGCTTGGGCAGCAGGCTGGCTGTCACTCATCGTCAGCACGGGACCGCCCATCCAGATCTGATCGGCCATTTCCGCCGTCCAGGCAGAGCCAGCCATCACCATACTGCTCGCCAACACACACACCTTCAGTATGCTTTTGAACGACATATGTTCCCCTTTCTACTTGGGTCCCTGCTGTGCGGTCCAGTCGCGTACGGCGCCCAGAGTCTTGTTCACGTGCTCGTCCGGCTCCATCGCCGTATATTCAAAAATGATTTTTCGCTCAGGCGAAATGACGTAGGAAATGCGGGAAGCACGTTCGGTATGCGTTCCCAGGCCCGCGTCATAAGCCTTGATAACCTGGCCTGTGGTGTCCGCCCCCACCGCAAACTTGCTGCCGCAAGGCCCGGTGGAAAAATCCTTCAGGGTGTCGATATTGTCCGAAGACAAGCCAATCACGGTGGCGCCAAAATAGCTGTATTCGTCAATAGCTTCCGCAAAAGTATGCGCTTCGACGGTACAACCCTGAGTAAACGCTGCCGGATAAAAATACAGGACGACTGGCCCCTTCTTTAAGGCCTCATTCAAATTGAATTCAAAGGTTTTACCGGCCAGAGCGGCTTGTACGGTGAAGTCCGGCGCGGGCGTGCCCACGTCCAAAGCGGCCTGTGCGCCACCTGCTCCCATCAGCAGGGACAAGCCCAAAGAAAAAGATCCTATTGCCTGTTTCATGCCATTGCCTCCGTATTTGTGCGCCGCACCAGCAAGCAGCGTAATCGGCTTAAGCACATCAAGACAAGCCCATTTTCAAGAATGAGCAATGCCCCCCCACAAGACGGCAAAAACATGGCGAGGCGCATCCTGCCGTGCCAAACGACCTTGGCGTATGGATTTGGCTGCTTTATTGAGCAAGGCAAACAAGGACTCGCACAGCCACAAAGCCGATATGTCCCGGCGTAACTCTCCCATCTCCTGCCAGTACCGACACTGATCAATCAGACCCAGATACAGAGTGTCAGAACGAGGGTTAAAGGAGTCCTGGCCGTCACCTTGCCGCGCCACATACATAGAGAGCTCCACTATAGGCAGCAACTCCTGAATCAGGCGCATGATGGCACGCTCGGCCCCGCCCTCTTGCAAACGAGAACGCTCGACAGCCAGCTCAGTACAACGGGCGCCCTCCTGGACAATCTCCAGGATCATGGCCTCACGCGAGGAAAAATAACGGCATAAGGTAGCGCGACTCAAGCCCACTTGAGTCGCAAGCTGTTCCATCGTTGCCCGTGGCTGATCCTCCAAGGCGTGGACCAGGCGTAACAGCAAAGCCTCACGCAACTGGGGTTTTAGTGCTGCCATAGCGTTGTCCTTACATGAGTACGGGTCTGTCAAACAACCCGCCTCAGTGTAGCGTCCTGGCTCAAGGCAACACATGACTACAGCCGCATATACCTTATTCACCCATACTCTGACACGTGCAAGCCTAGAGTGACGGCTCCGTCTTGGAGCGACGCGCACGCACAAAGTAAATCACGATCAAGGCCAGCAGGAACGGCACACCAAACAGCAAGGTGTAGTGGAAGATATTGATGAACCAGGTGGTCACCAAAATCGCCACGATACCGATCAAACCCAGCAAGGTGCCGATGGGATAGGCAGGCATGCGAAAGCGTAGTTGCACGCCATCCTGGGCCACGCGGCGGCGGAAGAACAAGTGGGTCAGGAAGATCATGCCCCACGTGAACAAGGCACCAAACATGGACAAGGCAATCATCACCGGAAAGGCGGTTTCCGGATTGTAGGCATACACCACCGCAGCCACAGCCACACCGCTGGCCGACAAGGCCAGGGCGTTCAAGGGCACACCATTGCGAGCTACCTTGCCCAGCGCGGCAGGTGCATCACCCGCACGCGACAGGCTGAACATCATGCGGGTCGAGATATAAAGCATGCTGTTCATGGCCGACAAGGCCGCAATAATCACGATGAAATTCAGAATGCTGTCTGCATAAGGAATGCCAACGGACTGCATCACGGTGATAAACGGACTGGTCGTGCCATCCGCCACCAGCACCTGCCAAGGCACCAGCATCACGATCAGGGACAAGGACAGCAGGTAGAAAATGATCAAGCGCCAGATCGTGGCCTTGAAGGCCTGACGCACGGCTTGCTCGGGGTTTTCTGCCTCGCCCGCCGCCACGGCAATCATCTCGATACTCAGATAACTGAAGATGGAAATGATCACCCCTACCCACACCCCATACCAGCCATTGGGCATGAAGCCGCCCTGGCCAATCAGGTTTTCCTGTATCTGCGCGGGCTTGTAATAGCCCGTCAACATGCCAATGGCCAGCACGATGAACGCAATGATGGCGAACACCTTGATCAGGGCAAACCAATACTCCACCGAGCCAAACGCCTTGACGCTGTAAGCATTGACGGCAATCAGCACGGCGGAGAAAAAGGCGATCCAGATCCAGGGTGAAACATCCGGGAACCAGAACTTCATATAGTCCGCCACCGCCGTCACCTCGGTGCCCACAGCCAGGACAATGCAAGCCCAATAGCTATAGCGCACCAGGAACCCGGCCAGCGGATGAATGTAGAACTCCGCATAGGCTCCAAAGGAGCCCGAGGTAGGGTGTTCCACCGTCATCTCAGCCAGGCAGCCCATCAGGACCAGAGCAATGAAGCCGCCAATCACATAACTCAGTACAACGCCGGGACCGGCAAAGCCAATGGCAAATTTGCTGCCCAGGAACAAACCGGTACCGATGGCGCCCCCGATCGCAATCATGCTCATTTGGCGGGCGCTCAGTTTTTTATGCAGCCCGGCTTCGCGCGATTGAATTTGCTCAAATCGGCTCATGTCTCCTCCTTAATGCTTGTTTTTTTATATCACCTTGATCAGGTCACCTTGGAGCGTGTTTTGTAGGCGGGCTTGTCCCATTCCTTATCGGTCAGCACCGTCTTGATATGCTGCACAGCCTGCCAGATATCCACAAAAGACAGATACAAGGGAGTGACACCAAAGCGCATCACTTCAGGTTCGCGGTAGTCACCAATCACACCACGGGCGATCAGGGCCTGCACCACGGCATAACCTTGCTCGTGAGCAAAGCTGACATGGCTGCCACGGTAGTGGTGGTCACGCGGGGTCACCAGACGCAGACCAAATTCCGCACATTCCTGTTCCACCAAAGCGATGAACAAGTCTGTCAGGGCCAGGGATTTACGGCGCACGGCCTGCAAGTCAGTTTGCAGGAACACGTCCACACCGCAAGCCACCAGGCTCAAGGACACAATGGGCTGAGTACCGCACAGGAAGCGCTCGATACCGCTGGCCGCTTCATAAGACGGGCTCATGGCAAAGGGGTGCTTGTGGCCCCACCAGCCGGACAGGGGCTGGCTAATCTGGCTCATCAGCTTGGGGTTCACCCACAGCAAGGCGGGAGCACCCGGACCGGCGTTCAGATACTTGTAGGTGCAGCCGATGGCAAAGTCAGACTGGCTGTCTTTCAGCTCGATGGGCAAGGCACCCACGGAGTGGCACAAGTCCCAGATCAACAGGCCATTGTGCTCATGCACCAGGCGGTTGGTGGCCTGCATATCGTGCAAGTAGCCCGTGCGGTAATTCACATGGGACAACACCACCACAGCGGTTTCATCATTGACGGCCGTTTGCAGGTCTGCCGGGTCGTCAATCAACTCCAGCCTATAGTCTTTGCCAAAGAAGGCGTTAAACCCTTCAATGATGTACAGATCCGTAGGGAAGGAATCGCGCTCGGCCAGGATGACTTTCTTTTCCGGATGACGCTCTTTTTGCAAATTGACGGCGGCAGCCAGCACCTTGAACAGATTGACCGAGGTGCTGTCGCTCACGATGGTTTCACCGTGACCGGCACCGATCAGGGGCGACATCTGGTCGCCCAGACGCACGGGCAAGGTCCACCAGCCTGCTTTGTTCCAGCTATTGATCAGGTCGGTACGCCATTCCTGACCAATGACTTCCTGGGCGCGCTCCATGGCGTGTCGGGGCATGGCGCCCAGCGAGTTCCCGTCCAGATAAATCGTGTTGGGTGGCAGGTCGAACTTGGCTTTGAAGGCAGCCAGTTCATCGGCCTGATCCCACTGCTCGCATTGCTGCAAGGTAATCATGTTCATGCTCCTCGATTCTGCTTTTTACGACATTTAGTCTAGCATCGAGCCTCTGGCAAATTATTCCAAAGCGATGAAGATTATGATTAAATCTGGAAGAAAATTCGGTTTTTAAAAACCCTTTTCATAGATAATTCTAAAATATGAGACTAGACGAGACAGACCTGAAAATCCTGCGCCTTTTGCAGGACAACGGCAGGCTCAGCAACCAGGAGCTGGCTGACCTGGTGGCCCTTTCCCCCTCCTCCTGCCACCGGCGGGTAAAAATTCTGGAGCAGGAAGGGCTGATCGAAAACTACAGCGCCAACCTGAGCGCGGGCAAGCTGGGCTTTGCCATTGAAGCTTTCGTGGAAGTGAATATTGGACAGCTCAACGAAAGCGAGCATCAGTACCTGAGCAAGGCGCTGGCCACCATGGATGAAGTGCTGCACGCCTACATCGTGACCGGGCAGGCGAACTACATGCTGCACATACGCACGCGCAACTTCGAGACCTTCTCCAACTTTGTGATTCACAAGCTCAACACGCTGCGCGGCGTCACCAAAATCCATTCGCAGATTGTGCTGTCCTGCATCAAGGCCAAAGGACAGCGTTTGCCTGTGTAAGCCGGCATACCGGCAAGGTCTGGCCTGGCGCCAGCCCCGGCTTCAGACGTAGTTCAGTTTGAAGCGTCGCTTGAAATGCTCGCTGCGCCACCAGCCCTTGCCGCTTTGCACCGGCTTGTCATCGGTATTGAACAGATCAATACGCTGCACAATCACAGCCTGGTTCTCCTTGATCCAGAGCTGCTTGGCCATGTCTGCCGACGCGTTGGCCATGCTGATCTCTTCTTGCGCATGCTTGATGGGCACGTTCAGCACGGACGTCAGCATCTCCACCATGGTGCGCGTTTCCAGATCCTCCACCTGGATGCGTTCACCGATAGAGCGCAGCAAATAGTTCTCTGCAAAATACAAGGGAACCGCAGACTTGTAGCGCACCGCTTGCAGCTTGTAGACCGGCTCGTCGGACGCAAAGAATTCGGCAATCTCGGCAGGCGGTGTGACCAGCCCCCAGCTGGCAATCTTGGTGGTGGTGTCTTTACCCAGCTGTACCAGATCATTGATGGAACCCAGCTCCCAGGAGCCGGTATTCTTGCGTTCCAGCACAAAAGAGCCCCGGCTGGGAAAGCGCTCGATCAAGCCATTGCGCGTCAAAATCGCCAGGCCCTGGCGCACGGTAATGCGGCTGACGCCAAACATCTCCCCCAGTTCGGCCTCGGTAGGCAAACGGTCGCCCGGCTGCAGGCGACCGTCCTGGATGTAGCGGGTCAGTTTATCGGCAAGTTGTTCGTAAAGCGGCTTTGTGGTCACTGGTGTGTCTCGTCACAGTAAAAACAAGAAAATTTCTGGTTTTAATTAAAAGTATGATTTTCCTGTCTCTCAGGTGCAGACATAGAACTTATGGATAAAAGCCCATGGCCACTTTATCTCGGAAAGAAACTCGCTGAGTCGTGATTTTCCGGTCTTGCAGGAAGTCAGCGATTCTATCGTAACCGTTCAGATCATCCTGGGTAAAACCCCGCATCCGACACTGTGTCTCGCGCAGGAACTCCAGGGTTTGCGTTTTCGGAATACGCACCTGCTTTTCAACCGCAGCGGCAGCCAGATCCGGATTGGCGGTGGTTACTTCGCAAGCCTCGGCCAAGGCATCCAGCACTTTCTTCGCTTGCTCCGGATTGCTTTCCAACCATGAGCCCATTGCCGATACCCACGTGGCGTAGGTATATCCCACGTCCTTGCTGCTCGCAAGAATGTTCCCGCCCTGGCGTTTCACCATGCTCGGAAAGGGTTCAAACAGCCAGAACGCATCGACATCACCCCGCAAGAGCAAGGCAGGCAACTCGGGCGGGCCGGATTTCACCTGGGCGACCTTGACCCCTGTACCATTGAATTTCTCCGTGCTCAGGCTGGTCAGATACTCGAATACCCCGCCCGGTACCACGCCATAGGTCTTGATTTGGGCGGGGTCCGTAATGTCCGCTCGTGACACCAGCTTCAGGTTGTCGCCCGACTCGCCCACGATGCCAACAGGGCGAATATCGGCGTGCGGCATGCGGATCAGGTGGGTGGTTTCGGTCGAGGCGGTCATGACGGCCTGCCCCGCCATCATGCCGTCCACCATGGCCCCGCCCGGTCCAAACGTCACCAGCTTGACGTCCACCCCGTGCTTTTGAAACAGGCCCTGATCCTTGGCGACGAAAAAGGATACGAAAGTCGGGTCTATCCCCACCGCGATGGGCACGGTCTGCGCCTGCGCCACCGCCCCGGACAGACACAGCGCCGACAAGGCACTGGCTGCCATCGTATTTTTGATGCTGATGTTTTCCTGTGTCAGCTTTTTTGCATACGATTTGATTCTAGTAAACATAGCTTGTCTCCTGGCCACCCAAGGTCTTGGGCGATCACACTTTAATGTCGTAGCGCCCCAGAAATTTCAGGGCAAAAAACCGCAGAATCTGGTCGCTGATATAGCCCAAGACGCCCAGCAAAATAATGCCTACAAACACCCATTCGGTACGGCCATAATTGCGGGCCGACCAGATCAGCGCGCCAATCCCTTCCTGGGCCGCCACAATCTCGGCAGACACCACTGTCAGGAAAGAGTTGCCCATGGCCAACCGCGCTCCAGTCACGATGGCGGGAATGGTGGACGGCACAACCACGGTCAGCAAGGTGCGCATGCGGCCTGCCCCCAGCGTGGCCGCTGCACGCAACCTGTCCTGGCTGACTGCCTGCACACCCGCCACCACGCTGATGATGACGATGAAAATCGTGGCGTAAAAAATCAGCCCGACCTTGGAGGCTTCGCCGGGGCCAAGCCAGATAATGGCCAGGGTCACAAAAGCGATGGGCGGAACAAAGCGGAAGAAGTCTACATAAGGCTCGATCGCCTTGCGCAAGATCAGCGAGCTGCCCATGATGATGCCGATGGGCACCCCCACGATGACGCCCATGCTCCAACCCAGAGCAATACGCCCCATGGAGGCATAAATCGCCTCCGTGATCATGCCTTCGGACCACAGTTCCACAGCGGCCTGCACCGTGGCCCAGGGTGAGGGCAGGAACAGCGGGATCAACTGCCTGCTTAACAGCTCCCAGATCAGAATGCCGATCAGCACCGCCAGCAAAGGCACAAAGCGAATCCAGCGGCTGTTCGAGCGGATTTGTTGCGTGCTCATTGCACTTTGCTCCCTATACCTTGCTCACTGAGAAACTTGGTCACTTCCTCGCCAATTTCATCGCGCAGCCGGTTATGCAATTCAATGACAGCCGGGTCCAGAAAACTGCGCGGATAAGCCAGATCGATTTTGCTATTGGATTTGATCCTGGCGAATGGCCCGGTCGTCATGGTCACAATCCGGTCTCCCAACAAGATGGATTCACCAATGTCGTGCGTCACAAAAACAATGGTGGATCGGGTCTTCTTGCGAATATTGCTCAGCTCCTCTTGCATCACTTCCCGCGTTTGCGCGTCCAGTGCCCCGAAAGGCTCGTCCATCAGCACAATGCGCGGTTCATTGACCAGCACGCGGGCCATTTGCAGTCTTTGCCGCATTCCACCCGAGAGCTCTTTGGGAAACTTGTGCAAGGCTCCCCCCAGCCCGACCAGATCAATAAAATGCCGGGCGGCTTCTGCCCGTTCCCTGGGCCCTACTTTTTTAATTTTCAGCCCGTATTCCACATTTTCCTGAACCGTCAGCCAGGGAAACAGAACCTCCGAGTTCTGGAACACCACGCCCCGCTCTACCGAAGGGCCATGCACCGGCTCCCCGTAAGACAGAATCTGGCCCTGCACCGGAATGAACCCCGCGATGGCGCTAAGAATGGTGGATTTCCCGCAGCCACTGGGCCCGAGCAAGCAGACAAACTCCCCGGCTTCGATGGACAAGTCCACACCCGACACAATGGTTTGACTGCCATAGTTGATCGATACATCCCGTAGCTGTATTGCCGCTTGCCCCCCCATACATCCTCCTTTGATGCGTCTGGCTAATCGGTTTTTGCGCCCGGTACGAAAGGAATTACTTCCTTTCCAGCAGACCTTTGATCAGGAACATTTCCGCCTCGTGCACGCAGGACATCTGTTCCCAGGCCGCATCACTTTGGGTAGCCAAACGCCAGGTCAGCAAGGTGACCACGCACTTGTCGGCCCCGATCTTGAGCAGATCACCGGGAATGACGCGGGACATATTGCGAAACTGCATGGCTTCCTTGCTGGCACCGACCGAGTAATCCACCTGGAAACGTTGATGGTCCACATCCAGGCTGACATAGGTATCCATGCCGGAAAAAACCGAGGTGCCCTTGAACAGGCCCGGCTCCACTTCACTGCGATTGGCGCTACCCCAGGCCCATTGGCCTTGCTTGATACCGTCGGACATGATCTCGAAGGCTTCGGCGGCAGAGCGTTCAACCAAGATGCTGCTGGAATGACAATGTGGATCTCTCACGTACATGCTCCTGTGGGTAAAAATCATATTGTTATGACAATGATCGTATTGTCATACCAAAGACTTGGATTTGATACCGGGGAAAACACGTAGGCAACTAATCATTAGCCCTAACAGCCATAAAAAAACCGCTGACTCTCCCGAAGGACTGTCAGCGGTTGGAGAAGCGGGCGAAATCTCAGATCGGCAGAAAACAGCGATCTGGCGACGGGCTTGCCGAAATTAATTAGGCGTAACCCATTTCTGGATGAAGGCACGCAGCTCGTCAGGATTGGAAGCCACGCCACCGGGCACGCGATAGACCTTTTCCAAAGGCTCCACCATTGCCTGCAAGGCTGGCAGGTTGGCTGCGTCGTCGCACATCATCACAATTCCGCGGCAATAGCGGCCAAAACCTTCGCGATGCGCCTTCAACCACAGCACCGCTTTCTTGCGCCCTTCCGGGTCGCCGGGCGTGGAAGGATCGGGCAGGCTTTCGTACACCAGCACAAACTCCTTTTCGGCCTTGATCAGGGTTTCCATATCATCCAGCCACTGCGTGGCCAGTTCCATGGTCAAAGGGAACTCGCGCACCCGCGCCATTGGCAAGGCGGACGTATCCAGAAACTGGGTGGAAAAGTTGGGAGAAATATCTTGCTCATTCATTGCTAAAGCTCCTTGAATCAGGGCTGTCATGCCCAATTGCAATATGCCCTCCATCTCGATCTCCTCCACCACCCGTTCCACAGCAGCACGGGGTTCCCGGCCTGCCACGGCATAGACCGTATCGGCAACCGCCAGGCAGTGAAACGCCACCGTTCCCATCAAGTAACGCGAGCGCTCGAAGGACACGCCATAAGCCTGGGCGATGTGCTCCTGATGCTCCCGAATCTTGTCCAGCATGGAAGGGGTCGCCACCAATCTGCGGATGACATAAGGCGTGATGCCCGGATTGGCTTTCACAAAGGCCTGTGTCGCGGCACTGAACAGCTGCAAATAATCTTCCAGGCTGCCTTGAACCGGGGTCTTGGCCCGAGGCACTTGCCAGCGGCTGAAAATCTCTTCGGCCACCAGCTGTTTAAGCCCTTCCAGATTGCCCACATGCTTGTACAGCGCCATCTGGCTGACACCCAAAGCAGTTGCCACACCCACAAAGGTGATATTGGGCAGGCCAATCTGAATACCCGCATCGGCAATCCGTGCTCGGGTAATGGTGGGAGGACGTCCGCGAGGCGCGGGCGCCTGAGGGGTTTGCATATCTACGTTGACCCTTTTGATCGCAGCGGTGCGGATCCCCCGCCGCTGCTTCTTATTTAATTTAAGAGACTCTACTAATTAGTCACTTAGTTCACATCTTCGATAATGATTCTCAATATCATTTTTTGCAAGGGCCGCTTTCCTGTTTTTGACGTAGCAAGACATTTCAAGAAACGGGCTACAGCGTAACCCAATCCACTGCCGCTCACCCAGCCGCCCGGCCAGCACCTGCCCGGATTTTTCTCTGCAAATTAATCGAACAGCCCTGAGCCCTGAAACGGCTTGTCTGGCTCTTTTTGCTCAAATTGGTCTGACCAATTAATTCGCAAAAAAACCATTGAGTCTTAAATAACTAGGGTAAACACTGACATTCAATAAAATAATCCTTTGGATACAATGCACTCTGCTCTTGACGATCTCAAGAAATGGTCAGACCAATTTAACGACCTTCAGGTTCGCTTGCAATACAAGCGCCTCCCCCTTGCTCCTGCGGAGATAGAACAACATGCAACAAGCGTGGCTGCAGCAATACGATCCCACCGGCAATATCTGGCTGTCGGCACTGATCGCTCTCATTCCGATCATCTTTTTTTTCCTGGCCCTGACCAAGTTGCGCATGAAGGGGTATCTGGCAGGCACGATTACCGTGTTGCTGGCCCTGGGCGTTGCCCTGTTTTTCTATCGCATGCCGGTTTCCACCGCGCTGGCCTCGGTGGTGTATGGCTTTTTCTATGGTCTGTGGCCGATTGCCTGGATCATTGTGGCCGCCGTTTTTCTGTACAAGATTTCGGTCAAGACCGGCCAGTTCGACATCATTCGTGCCTCCATCCTGTCCGTCACCCCTGACCAGCGCCTGCAGCTGATTCTGGTAGGTTTCTGCTTTGGCGCCTTCCTGGAAGGGGCAGCCGGTTTTGGTGCACCTGTTGCGATTACCGCCGCCTTGCTGGCTGGCCTGGGTTTCCGCCCCTTGTATGCTGCCGGTCTGTGCCTGATCGCCAATACGGCCCCGGTTGCTTTCGGTGCCATGGGTATTCCCATCATCGTGGCCGGTCAGGTATCGGGTATTGATCCCTTTGAAATCGGCCAGATGGCTGGTCGCCAACTGCCTTTCATGACCATCATCGTGCTGTTCTGGCTGATGGCCATCATGGACGGCTGGCGCGGTATCAAGGAAACCTGGCCTGCTGTGCTGGTCGGTGGTGGCTCCTTTGCCATTGTGCAGTTCCTGACAGCCAACTACATTGGCCCCGAACTGCCGGACATTACCTCGGCCCTGGTGTCTCTGGTCGTGCTGACCCTGTTCCTGAAAGTGTGGCAACCCAAGCGCATCTTCCGTTTTGACACGCAAGAAGGCTCGCCTGCCCAGGACAATCTGGCCGATAAAGCTCCTACCGTGCTGACCACAGGCCGCATCATCAAAGCCTGGTCGCCCTTCATCATCCTGACTGCCATGGTCACGATCTGGAGCGTGCAGCCCTTCAAGGCCTTGTTTGCCGCCAATGGCCCGCTGGCTTCGACCATCGTGAACATTCCTGTGCCCTTCCTGCACAACCTGGTCGACAAGGCGCCTCCAGTGGTGGCCTCGGCTACTCCTTACGGCGCGGTCTACTCCTTTAACTGGCTGTCTGCCACCGGCACCGCCATTCTGATTGCCGCCTTGCTGACCATTGTTCTGCTGCGCATGAAGCCTGCCAAAGCCATCGAGACTTTGGGCGAAACCCTCAAGGAACTGGCTGTACCGATCTACTCGATTGGCATGGTGCTGGCCTTCGCCTTTATCGCCAACTACTCCGGCCTGTCCGCCACCCTGGCGCTGGCCCTGGCTCACACCGGCAAAGCCTTCACCTTCTTCTCACCATTCCTGGGCTGGATTGGTGTGTTCCTGACCGGCTCCGACACCTCTGCCAACGCCTTGTTTGGTGCCTTGCAGGCAACCACGGCACAGCAGCTGGGTCTGCCTGAAGTGCTGATGGTGGCCGCCAATACCACCGGTGGCGTGACCGGCAAGATGATCTCGCCCCAGTCAATTGCCATTGCTTGCGCGGCAGTGGGTCTGGCCGGGAAAGAATCCGACCTGTTCCGCTTTACCGTGAAACACAGTTTGATCTTTGCGGTTCTGATTGGCCTGCTGACTACACTGCAAGCCTATGTGTTACCTTGGATGATTCCCTAAGGGCCCGCCCTCATCCTTCATCTGCAAGGCGCGTACACGCGTGCCTTGCAGATTTATTTTTCCGGTATCTCAAGAACTATGCGCCTCTCTGATCACGTTGCCCAACAATTGCTGGCGCTGATTCAATCCAGCGATTTCAAGGCGGGGCAAAGACTGCCCGCCGAGCGTACGTTGGCCGCCCAATTGAATGTGTCGCGTGCCTCGCTGCGCGAGGCCATTCAGCAACTGAACAGTCAGGGCATTTTGCGTAGTCAGGTGGGCTCGGGCACTTACCTGACCTCCCAGACACCGCAGTGGACTCAGCGCTCGGTAGACCCGCTGGCCGCCTTGATGCTGTCCGATCCCCAGTACCGTTACGACGTGCTGGAAGCGCGCATTGCTCTGGAGAGCAGTACCACCTGGCACGCTGCCCTGCGCGCCTCGCCCGAAGACAAGGACAAGATCCTGCAATGTTTCGAGCAAATGATTCGCTATCAGCAAAGCGGCGATACCGTACAGTCCGCCCGCGCCGATGCCCAGTTTCACCTGGCTGTGGCCGAAGCCTCGCACAATCTGGTGCTGGTTCAGGTCATGCGCGGGCTGTTCGATCTGGTGCTCAGCAGCGTGACGCAGAACCGGGACATCATCATGTTCGTGCATGACTCGCCCGAAACCATTACCAATCTGACCGCCCAGCATGAAGCCCTGGTCAAAGCCATTATTGATGGCGACGCGGCTCGTGCCCGCCACGTCGTGAACGAGCACCTGGGCTATGTGCGCAATACCCTTCTTCAGGCTGACGAAGACCTCGCCCGCCGCGAACGTGCTGCACGCTTGCAGACACCTCCTTCAGTCTTACCCGACTCCCCCTTGCCATGATTATTTCTTCCTCGACCGACTACCGGCGTGCCGCCCAAAAACGACTGCCTCCTTTCCTGTTCCACTACATTGACGGCGGCGCCTATGCCGAGCACACCCTGCGCCGCAATGTGGATGATCTGGCTGACGTCGCCCTGCGCCAGCGTGTTCTGAAGGACATGAGCCAGCTGGACACCAGCATCGATTTGTTTGGTGAAAAGCTGTCCATGCCGGTGGCCCTGTCCCCGGTAGGTCTGACAGGCATGTACGCGCGTCGAGGTGAAGTTCAAGCGGCCCAGGCGGCCGATGCACATGGCATTCCTTTCACCATGTCCAGCGTATCGGTCTGCCCGATCGAGGAAGTGGCCCCGCGCCTGAAACGGCCCATGTGGTTTCAGCTGTATGTACTGAAAGACCGCGGTTTCATGCGCAATGCGCTGGAACGTGCGCAAGCCGCAGGTTGCAGCACTTTGGTCTTTACCGTGGACATGCCCGTACCCGGCGCACGTTACCGCGATGCGCATTCGGGAATGAGCGGCCCGAACGCTGCCCTGCGTCGCTATGCACAAGCGGTCATGCACCCGCGCTGGGCCTGGGATGTCGGTCTGCTGGGTCGCCCGCACGATCTGGGCAATATCTCGCGATACCTGGGCAAGCCTACGGGTCTGGAAGACTATATGGGCTATCTGGGCGCGAACTTCGACCCCTCCATTTCCTGGAAAGATCTGGAGTGGATACGCGAATTCTGGAAAGGCCCGATGGTCATCAAAGGCATTCTGGACCCCGATGACGCGCGCGATGCCGTGCGCTTTGGTGCCGACGGCATCATCGTCTCCAACCACGGTGGCCGCCAGCTGGATGGCGTTCTGTCCTCGGCCCGTGCGCTGCCCGCCATTGCCGATGCCGTCAAAGGCCAGATCAAGATTCTGGCGGACTCCGGTATCCGCAGCGGCCTGGACGTGGTGCGCATGATTGCCCTGGGTGCCGACGCTGCCATGCTGGGCCGTGCCTACATTTATGCGCTGGCCGCCGCCGGACAATCCGGCGTGGACCACCTGCTCGGCCTCATTGAAAAAGAAATTCGGGTCGCCATGACGCTGACCAGTGTCAGCAGCATTTCCCAGATCACCTCTGACCTGCTTGTACAGGAGTCTTGACCATGTCAGTTTCCACCAGCGCTGCGGACTTGCTGCAGCAACTGCGCTCTATTGTCGGCAACCCTCATGTCCTGACGGACGACCGCAGCACGCGTCGTTACCGCAAGGGCCACCGCACGGGTGAAGGCAAAGTGTTGGCCGTGGTACGGCCCGGAACGCTGCTGGAACAATGGCGCAGCCTGCAAGCCGCCGTCGCCGCCGACTGCATCGTGATCATGCAAGCGGCCAACACCGGCCTGACGGGTGGCTCCACCCCCGACGGGGACGACTACGACCGCGACATCGTGCTGATGAACACCATGCGTTTGCAAGGCATACAGGTCATCAACGATGGCGAGCAGGTTGTCTGCCTGCCCGGTGCCACGCTGGACCGTCTGGAACAGACCCTGGCCCCGCTGGAGCGTGAACCCCACTCAGTGATTGGCTCCTCGTGTATCGGCGCATCTGTGCTGGGCGGGGTCTGCAACAACTCCGGCGGTGCGCTGGTACGACGCGGCCCGGCCTACACGGAATTGACGCTATACGCGCAAGTGCTGGACGATGGCACCCTGCAACTGGTCAATCACCTGGGCATCAATCTGGGGGATACTCCGGAAGAAATTCTGAGCCGCCTGGAACAAGGCAAATACAGTGTTGCGGACATCGTCAACGACCCGGAACGCAAGGCCAGCGACCCACGCTACGCCGAAGATGTGCGCGACGTGGATGCCCAGACCCCGGCCCGTTTCAATGCCGACCCTTCACGCCTGTATGAAGCCTCTGGCTCGGCAGGCAAGCTGTGCATTTTTGCCGTGCGTCTGGATACCTTCCCCAAAGAAGCCAGTACCGTTTTCTACATCGGCACCAATGACCCGGATGAGCTGACTGCCGTACGCCGTCACCTGCTGACGGATCTGCCCCGCCTGCCGATTGCGGGTGAGTACATCCACCGTACCGCCTACGATATTGGCGAGCAGTACGGCAAAGACACCTTCTTGCTGATCGACCGTTTTGGTACGGCTAAAGTGCCGTCCGCCTTTGCAATGAAAAGCCGTGTCGATGGTTTTTTTGAACGCTTTGGCTGGCGTGGCGTCACCGATCGCGTCATCCAGGCAATCATGAACCGCCTGCCCAGTCACCTGCCGCCGCGTATGCGTGAATGGCGCGACCGTTTCGAGCACCACCTGTTGCTGCGTGTCTCCAACGACACCGCCCAGGCCACGCGCGAATTTCTAAGCCAGCAATTTGAAGGCAGCCAGCAAGGGGCCTATTTTGAGTGCGATGCCGAAGAAGGTCGCAAAGCCTTCCTGCACCGCTTTGCCATTGCCGGTGCCGCCATCCGCTACCGCGAGGCTCACCCCGACAGCGTGGAAGATATTGTGGCTCTGGACATTGCCTTGCGCCGCAACGATAAGGAATGGGTGGAGCAACTGCCGGACGATATGGAAAAAGACATCATCCACAAGCTCTACTACGGCCACTTCCTGTGCCACGTGTTCCACCAGGACTACATCGTCAAGAAAGGCGTGGTTCCTCTGGATATGGAACACCGCATGTGGAAGCTGCTGGATGAACGCCGTGCCGAATATCCGGCCGAGCACAATGTAGGCCACCTGTATATCGCCAAACCTGCCTTGGCCGGTTTTTACCGCGAGCTGGACCCCACCAACACCTTCAACCCTGGCATCGGCCACACCTCACGCCGCAAATGGTGGAGTGTATGCTGCGGCGGAAAGCACGACTAAATTTCTCTTAATATATAGATCAGGTCTTAGTCTTCTAGAAAACACAGCAAATGGATATCTTCCGGGTCCAGCTCGAACAAACGGGGATCAGGCTCTGACGCGATTTCAAAGCCATGAGCCATATAGAAATCCACCGTATTCACCGAAGGCGTGGCCGAGGCATAGACCGCCTTCGCGCCCCACTCCACAGCCTGCTTTTTAGCCTGATCCAGCAGCCATACGCCCATCCCCTGCCCACGCAAGGACTGGCTGACATGCAGGAAAAATAGCTGACGCCAATCTCCCTGTGGCCCCAAGGGCAGGCTGTCCAAACCCACAGCAGCCAGCAAGCTATCCCCCTTGAATACCCCCATGAACCAGGAGCCGCGATGAAAGGCGTCCTCATGTTCTGGGTGATATTTCTCCGGGTCGCCTTCCGGCCAACCGCGCAGATCAATATCAGCCGCTTGCTTGTGCAACACGCCATCGCGCAGCTCGTACAAACCGTCGATCCGCTCGCTACGGTCTATGGACCACAGCAGGTTCAATTCAGATTTTTGAAGGGGACGAAACGTGCAGCCGTCAGGCAGGGAAAGAGAGGAGTCAGGCACAGTATTCAATGCAGATGATTGGGTAAAACAGGAGTTGGAACGCATAAGGCTCAATGGTAAACAATCGCCATAGGCTCTGCTATGCAAACGTGGTTTGCTCAGGGCGTAAAAAACACATCCACATGCAGGTTCTGCACCTTCACGCCGCGCTTGAGCACCATGCCAATGGCCTCATCCACCATGGAGGGCGACCCCGCCACATACACTTTCCAGCCATTCAGATCAGGCAGATCCTTGCCGACCGCCTCAGTCACCATGCCCCTGCGGTACGGTGCCACCGGCATCCCCGACAGCACTGGCGTAAAGCTCAGATTGGCATAACGTTCCTGCAAGGCCTTGAACTCGTCCTCGCAGTACAAATCCCGCAGCTCCCGCACCCCGAAATACACATGAATAGGCTGGCTCATGCCCCAGCCCAATGCGGATTCCACAATCGACTTGATCGGTGCCAGGCCCGTTCCACCAGCAATACAGAGAATCGGCCCGCCATAGCCATCACGCAAATAGGACGAACCTAGCGGCACCTTCAGGCTGACCGGCTCACCAGTCTGCAAGACCGTATGCACATAGGCCGAGGCCACCCCGCGCGGCACGCGGCGCACGTAAAAATCCAGCTCCGGCTCCCCCGGACGATTAGCCATGGAGTAACTGCGTACCGGAGCCTGCCCGAATTTGATATCCGCGTACTGCCCCGCAAAGAAAATCAAAGGCTCCTGATTATCCAGACGTATCCGCACTTGCCGGATATCGTGGGTCAGATCCTTGATACAGGACACCGTGCCCGTCAGCTCGCGAGACGGGATCAGGCCCCGAACATCGTCCGTCCCTATCCAGCCCACTGTTACATCGGTTTGGGGCACCGCCCTACAGGCCAGAATCAGTCCCCTGGCCTTTTGTTCCTCGGTCAGCGCAAAGCGGGAGTACTCCATCATCTCCACCTGCCCTTTGACCAGGCGCGTTTTACAGCCGCCACACACGCCCGTCTTGCAGCCGTGGGGATACGAGATCCCGCGCTCCAGCGCAGCCTGCAGAATGGTTTGATGATCCTGTGCCTGAATATGCTCTTGTATCTGCTGGATAAGAATTGTTTTGCCAGCCATGCGTGCCTCTCCTAGCTCCTTTCGGGCAATAGTGCTGCACTCTTGCTCCCGAAGCAATCAGAAACATAAGTCATAAGCCGGTGCGTGGACCCGCTTATCGATTTCGTCTAGCGCGTTCCTT
Source organism: Alcaligenes faecalis (assembly GCF_009497775.1). Lineage (NCBI taxonomy): Bacteria > Pseudomonadati > Pseudomonadota > Betaproteobacteria > Burkholderiales > Alcaligenaceae > Alcaligenes > Alcaligenes faecalis. The sequence goes on along the minus strand of NZ_CP031012.1, from coordinate 503,096 downwards.
CACCACATTACTTTCCAGCATCAAGGCCGCTCGGCTGCTAATCCGGTCCAGCATGCTACTCAGGGCCACCATTTCGGCTGCGCTCAGGTCCTGAAAAATCTCCTCGTTCAGGGAGGCCACAATCGGCATGACTTCCTTGTAGCGCTGCATTCCCAACTCCGTCACCGAGACATGCACAACACGCGTGTCTTTGGTATCGCGTGTCCGCTTCAACAGGCCCTTCTCACACAAGGTGCTGACCGCTCGCGAGCAACGGGCCGTATCCAATGCGGCTGCCTCGGCCGAGGCCGTGCCCGTCAGGGCGGGATGCATACAGGCGATAGCCAGAATGCGCCACTCACGGCGAGTGATATTGAAGCGCCCCTCGCACAGGCGAATGAAAATCGGGTTGCCAGCCGACCAGGCCCGATACAGCTGGAACATCATCATGGCCGGAAGCGTAGGAGCCGGAGCAGTGCTTGCCAAGGCAGAGGAAGACGTGGAGGAGCGGGGCATCAAAGGACCTTTAGCCTTAAAGATACTTGATTAGAACAAGTATCAGCCCCCTTGTTAAGCTGCGGTAAAAACTGATGGAAAACAAAAAAAGGAGACAAATCATGGCCCAGAACCGCCTTCGCGCCACGGTAACAAGCTGTCTGCTGTCAGGACTGCTGTTCACTGGTTTATCCCACGCAGCCAGCCCTGTTGAAACCCTGACTGTTGTTGTGCCCTATGCGCCAGGAGGCGCGTCAGATCGGGCCGCCCGCATCGTGTCGGACGGTTTGCACAAGAAACTGGGTATTCCCATTGTGGTCGAGAACAAAACCGGTGCAGGGGGCCGGATTGCCGCCCAGTATGTCAAAAGCACGGCGGCAGACAAGAATGTGCTGATTCTGGCCAACCCCGCCATCATGGTGGTCGCCCCGCTGGTTTTCAACGACATTCCGTACAAGCCCGACAGCGACTTTCAAGCGGTTTCCATGGTGACCGAGTACGGTTTTGGGGTGGCCGTCTCGGCAGACAGCGACATTAAAACCATGGATCAACTGATCACCTGGGCCAAGGAACATCCCGGTGCCTTCAATATCGGCGTTCCCGCCACCGGCAGCCTGCCCCACTTCTTCGGCCTGATGCTGTCCCAGCAGATTGGCTCCAAGGGCGAGATCATTGGCTACCGTGGCTCGGCCCCCGTCATTACCGACCTGATCGGCGGCATTCTGCCCGTGGCCATTGATACGCTGGATGTGCTGACCTCCCAGCACCAGGGCAAACGCATCCGCATTCTGGCCACCTCGGGCAGCGAGCGCGAAGCCGCCCTGCCGGACGTCCCTACCCTGAAGCAGTCCGGCGTTGAGCTGGAAGCCTCCGGCTGGAACGCTTTCTTCACCCCCGCTTCCATGCCTGCCGACAAAGTGACCCAACTGGGCGAGGCAATCAAGGAAGTCACCAGCGATCCAGCCCTGCAAGAAACGCTGCTGAAAAATGAATTGATCCCCGTGTCTGCCAATGCGGAAGAAACCCGAGTCCGCATCGAACAATTCCGCCAGCAATGGGCACCCGTTATTCAGGCCTCCGGCTTCAAAGTCACGCAATAAACCAGCAACACAAACGACATGACACAACGCAAGAACGTCCTGTTCATCATGGCCGATCAGCTACGGGCTGATCACCTGGCCTGCTATGGGCACCCTCATATTCGTACCCCCAATCTGGATGCGCTGGCCGCCAAGGGGGTGCGCTTTGACCGCGCCTTTGTTAACTCCGGCGTCTGCGGCCCATCCCGCATGAGCTATTACACGGGCCGCTACCCCTCTACCCATGGCGCCACCTGGAACCGCGTTCCTTTATCGGTAGGCGAAGTCACCATGGGCGAATACTTGCGCGCCGGTGGGCACAAGCTGGTGCTGGCGGGCAAAACCCACATCATGGTCGACCACAAAGGGCTGGAACGACTGGCACTGGATGGGGGCAGCGAGCTGGCTCGCCTGCTTAAAACCGGCGGCTTTGAAGAGATAGACCGCTACGACGGCCACCACGAACCGGGAGAAGAAAGCGGTTACCCGGCTTACCTGCGACGCCACGGCTATGAGTCCGACGACCCATGGACAGACTTTGTCATCTCCGCACGCGGCCCGGATGGGGAGGCCGTCAGTGGCTGGCATATGCGTAATGCCCGCTACCCCTCTCTGGTGGAAGAAAAGCATTCAGAAACCGCCTACATGACGGACCAGGCCCTGTCCTTCATGGAGCGCATGGGGGATGAGCCCTGGGTGCTGCACCTGAGCTACGTCAAACCACACTGGCCCTACATCGCCCCTGCGCCCTACCACGATATGTACAGCGCAGATCAATGTCTGCCCGTAGTGCGCAACCAGGCCGAATTAAACAACGCGCATCCGGTTGTAGAGGCCTACCGCCAGCAAGAAGAATGCGTCAGTTTCTCCAGCGATACGTGCGTGGAGACGGTCCGGCCAGCCTACCAGGGGCTGATCACCCAGTTGGACGCCCACCTGGGCCGCTTGTTCGACTTCATGTCCCACAATGGCCTGATGGACAACACCCTGATCATCTTCACCGCCGATCACGGGGACTTCCTGGGCGACCACTGGCTGGGCGAGAAAGAACTGTTCTACGACACCGTGCAACGCGTGCCTTTCATCGTCTACGACCCATCACCAGAAGCAAACGCGACACGCGGGACGGTCGATAACAGAATGGTTGAAGCGGTAGACGTGCTGCCCACCATGCTCTCCTGGCTGGGCCTGCCACTGGCCTCGCACCGGCTTGAGGGACGAAACCTTCTGCCCCTGCTGCACGGCGCCCAGCCCCCTTGGCGCGACTGCGTGTTTTCCGAACTGGATTACAGCTATCGACTGGCACGCGTGATACGTGACAAATCACCATCCAATGCCAGAGCCTGGTCCCTGCGCAGCGACCGTTGGCGTTATGTGTATTGGCTGGACGAGCCAGAGCAACTTTACGACCTGCATGCCGATCCAGAGCAGTTCAACGACCTGGGCCGCTCTGCGGAGCATGAGCACATACGGGAGGAATGCCGGGAGCGCTTGCTGCAATGGTTCACAAGCCTGAAACGCCGTACCACCGTGACGGAAGAAGAGGTCGAACGCGGTACGAATGCGTATAAAAAGGCGGGGGTGTTTTTTGGGCAGTGGTAAAGCCTTCTCGGGCTTGGCGGGCTTGGCGGGCTTGGCGGGCTTGGCGGGCTTGGCGCTTTCAGTCTGAGGTCTGAAAGCGCCAAGCTGCGCTCTCTACCAGAACCAACTACAGCTCAAGTCAAACGAAAGACATTCCCCACGCCCCCACCCCTGCCAACAGCACCACCAAAGCAGGCGGTACACGCCCTACGATCAACAGTCCAAACAAGAACAAAGCCAGCCCAAAATCCGCCCGACTATGAATGGCACTGGTCCACACCGGGTCATACAAGGCGGCTCCCAGAATGCCGACCACACCAGCATTCACACCAGCCATCGCCGTCCGAACCCCTGCTCTGTGCCTCAAGCTCTGCCAAAAGGGCAAGACGCCAATCAAAATCAAGAACGCCGGTACAAAAATCACCACCAGTAAGACCAGCCCACCCAGCCATCCATGCAAGGGCCCTTGAGCAATCGCCCCGATATACGCTGCAAAGGTAAACAACGGTCCCGGAACAGCTTGGGCCGCACCGTAGCCCACCATCAAATCCGCATTGCTGACCACACCGCTAGGCACCACCGAAGCCTGCAGCAGAGGCAAGACCACATGCCCGCCCCCGAACACCAAGGCCCCGGAGCGATAAACCCCTTCCAACAACTGAACTACGGATGATCCGCTAGCCGCTGCCCAAACAGGCAAGGCAATCAACAAGCCCGCAAAGAGCAGCAGGGCCACCATCCCCACCTTGCGCGACACAGGATACGCATGAGCCTGCGCAGCACCTGACTGGGCCACATCCAGCCTCCACCAGGCCAGCAGACCCGTGATCGCAATAGCGGCCACCTGCCCGACTGCAGAGGGCAGCAAAAGGCTTAACAAGGCTGCCAGAATCGCCAATGCCGCCCTGCCCCGATCAGGGCATAAAGAGCGCGCCATACCCAACACCGCCTGCGCCACAATCGCTACGGCCACAATCTTGAGGCCATGCACCCAAGGAGACTCAGCGACGCCTTGAAGCCCAGCCAAACCCAAGGCAAACAGAATCAGCGCAATTGCCGAGGGCAAGGTAAACCCCGTCCATGCAGCCAGCAAACCCAGCCAGCCGGCGCGCCCCAAGCCAATCGCCATTCCCACCTGACTGCTGGCCGGTCCAGGCAGGAACTGACACAAGGCGACCAGATCGGAATAGCTGTGCTCGTCCAGCCAGCGACGACGCTCCACAAACTCCGAACGGAAATACCCAAGATGCGCGATAGGCCCACCGAATGAGGTGAGGCCCAGTTTCAGGAAGGCCCAAAAAACCTCCAAAGGCTTGCCTTGCTGTACCGCCACTGGCTGCGGTAAAGGCGTGCTGCTAGAACCATTCGTCACCGTTTGAACTCCCCCGAAAGCAATCAGGCCCCGATGAAGTACGGCACCTGAAATTAATACTCTTTATTATTTATGAGACTCCCGCCCCCCTATCTACACTACAACCACCCGCATTGGCATCCCAGCATTCACTCAAATAGCTAACAAACGTAGAGATCCTGGCCGATAAAGCGGTGTTGCGATAGTAAACAGCATTGATGGGCTGACGCATCTCCAGCGCCTGTTTGGGGAGTACCTCCACCAAGCGCCCCTCGGCACGATCCCGATGCGTCATGAAGTCCGACAAGCACACCATCCCCTGCCCTGCCAGCGCCAATTGTCGCAAGGTTTCGCCACTGGAAGCCGCAATAGTCGGCTTGATATGCAATGGCATCCCGTCCGGCGCAAGCAAAGGCCAGTCATTAAGGCTTAAGGGCTGAGTAAAGCCCAATAGCACATGATTCTCCAGCTCCGTCACATCACGCGGATGCCCATGCTTTTTCAGATAAGCAGGAGACGCCAGAACACGTAAGCGACAACTGCCGATAGGCCGCGCATGCAAGGTGGAATCCTTGAGCCGACCAATACGGATCGCCACATCAATGCGATGCTCCAGCAGATCAATCCAGCCTTCGTTGCTGGTCAGCTCCAGATTCACTTGTGGATAGCGCTCCCGGTAACCGCCCACCAAAGGAATCACACAATGCAGGATAAAAGGCGAGGCCGCATCCACACGCAAACGCCCCGCAGGCTGTTCACGCCGCACGGCCAGATCCTCCTCCGCCTCCTCCACACTGGCCACAATCGCCCTGGCCTTTTCCAGGAACACTGCCCCTTCCTCAGTCAGCTCCAGACGACGGGTCGTACGCTGCAGCAGCGTGGTGTTCAACTTTTCCTCAAGGCGACTCAAGGTACGGCTGACCGCAGACACGGTTAGCCCCAAATGCTCGGCCGCACGAGAGATAGCTCCCGTATCAACCACCGCAATCAAAGCCTGCATCTCATCAAAAGTCGTTTTCATTATTGAATTTAAATCAAAAGAATTTTGGTCAATATAGACTTTTTAGAATAAATAAGCAGGCAGACAATTGCATCCTTTTACTGCACGACGCAAGGATGCAAGCATGCCTATCGCTCTTTTGGCGCTGACCATCAGCGCCTACGCCATCGGAACGACCGAGTTCGTCATTGTTGGCCTGTTACCTACCATCGCGGCCGACCTGAACGTGAGCCTGCCCTCTGCCGGGCTGCTGGTCAGCCTCTACGCCCTGGGCGTGGCTATCGGCGCACCTGTCCTGACCGCCCTGACCGGCAAAATCCCCCGCAAGGCACTGATGCTGGCCCTGATGGCCTTGTTCACCCTGGGCAACCTGGTCGCCTGGCTGGCACCGGGATACGACTCCCTGATCGTGGCCCGCATCCTGACCGGACTGGCACATGGCGTTTTCTTTTCCATTGGCTCCACCATCGCCGCCAGCCTGGTCCCCAAAGAAAAAGCCGCCAGCGCCATTGCCATCATGTTCACTGGCCTGACCGCAGCCCTGGTAACCGGCGTGCCATTGGGCACCTTCATCGGTCAGGAATACGGCTGGCGCATCACCTTCCTGGCCGTTGCTGCACTGGGCGTCATCGCCTTTCTGGGAAGTTTGATCTTTGTGCCCAAGAACGTGGCGCCTAGCAAGGCGACCACCTTGCGTCAGCAGCTAAGCGTGTTCGGACAACCCCGGCTGCTGCTGGTCTACGCCATGACGGCGGTGGGATACGGAGGCTCGTTCACCGCCTTCACCTTTCTGGCTCCCATGCTGGAGCAGATCACAGGCTTTTCCAGCCACGCCGTGGGCTGGGTGATGCTGGCCTATGGCGTGTCGGTAGCCGTAGGCAATCTGTGGGGCGGCAAACTGGCCGACCGCCACGGCCCTATCCCTGCCCTGAAACTGATTTTCCTGCTGCTGGCCGTGGTGCTGCTGGTGCTGAGCGTTACCGCGACAAACCGTTGGCTGATGCTGGCCACCGTGCTGGCCTGGGGAGGCGTTGCCTTCGGAAACGTACCCGCGCTGCAAATTTACGTCGTCAACCAGGCCTACCGTTTTGCCCCGCAGGCTGTAGACGTAGCCTCGGGGCTGAACATTGCGGCGTTCAATATCGGGATTGCCATCGGTGCATTAGGCGGTGGGGTGATCGTGGAACGAATGGGGTTGATCCATACCACCTGGATCGGGGCTGGGATTGTGTTGCTGGCTTTGGGGCTGACGGTGTTGGCGGGGAGATTGGATCGGCGGGATAGGGAGGGGGCGAGCAGGACGCCTGTGGCGGTGTTGGGGGCTTGCGAAACCAGGGTGGTGGATTGCTAGGTCGGCGTTACGGCTGGCAGTGATGAGGGCTGATCCTGCCAGCCTCTTGCCAAGAGAAACTCTTACCACAGCCCGCATCTATTTGAAGTTATCTACAGAGGAATATGTCTGTAGCTTCCCCAGCGATTAATCTCCATCTCGATGCAGCCTGCTAATGATTAAGCACTACATCAACCTGCTTTCGACGGCTTCCCCTGGATACAACAAGGCAGCTTGCCAGAGACATACAAGGCTGAGGGTGTGACGCCAGAAACATAGTGACTAACAAACACTACGATCCCTAATACAGATAAACCATATCCAATTTCGAACGCTCAGAATTAATGTAAATTTCAAAAAAAATAATAGAAACCAAAAAAATAAAACCATTCATAAAAACAGAATTAAGCATTAAAAATAAACTACCTAATTAATGAAAATTGGAAAAATAAACAATCAAAACAGCGAATTAGGCGCCTTTACCAATGCAAACCATCAATTAGCCAACCTCAATGGAGAATAGAATAAAAAAATAGAACCAACCGAGGAAGAAAATTGAAAAAACTATTTAAATTAACGTCATTTATTGTCATTCAGTTTTTATTATTTACATCTAACGCATACGCGCAGAACTTCTGGACGGGGAAACATACTCTCCAGATAACGAGGCTGGAGACCTATCACCTTAGCTTCAACCCCATCCAGTTTGGCCATTCCTTGCCAGCAGGAGCAAAAATTGAGCGTGTTGAAGCCTATATGTCTGGAGACCAAATCGACAGAGTTTCGTCAACAACTCATGTGTGCTGGAACGGCATTTCAGATTGCGTGCCAATGTACGACAAGGAGTTCACCACCTACAACTTCAGAAACCGCGACGCTAGCAGGCCAATATACGTCGTGCTTCGCGCAACCAACTTTGGTGGCCTCTATCCTCCTGCCTATGTGCCCATAACGGTCACCGTCTATTACAAACTCTAAGCCCCAACCAGACGTCATCCGCACGCCCCTACCCTGATACCTGCTCAAAAAGGTCCCGCTCATGTTTGTTAGCTCTTCCCCCCCCGAAGTCGCGCCTGCTGTGCAAGTCAAAAAAAAGCAGCAGGTTGATACAGCAAACTCATCCAATTTCAATGAGGTTCTTGCTGGACTCTCCAAACAGGTCGGCATTCCAAAAATCGATTTACCCAGCCCCACTCCACCAAAACCTCAAGAAAATATCGTTAAAAGCGTCTTCGTCATGGACGAGTCCATTCACAAAATGGACGACGCCATGCTGCGAGACTTGCTCAAAGGAATGGTTTACGAAGACATAGCAGGCAAAGGAGATGGCCCAGGAGGATTACTGGATCTGACCGAGTGGATACATGGAGGGCCTATCCGTTACTCCAATACGGGTGAACTGGTAACAGTAGAAAGCAAAACCTATTTCAATGCGGCGGCAAGCCAATACCGATCACAGAAAATATCAGTGCTTGAGACAGGATTACGAAACGGCACCCCTCTGATCGAGATCTATGAAAACCTGTGTGAGCTAACGTCACAGCAACCCGTACGATTCCTGGGGATGATGGGGTATCTGGTTGCGCCCACATAAATCTCTGTTCACTTGAAGGCCTATAAGCGAAGCATTGATATACCCGCCTTTCTCGACTGCAACAGACAACTCCAGGATGCGACCCATGCTTATCAACTCATCAACACCTAAGTCTGCGTTAGCTGACACAAACGTCAATCAGCAGCAGCCCATCGCAAGCGCAGCCACCCAAAGTTTCCAAGCCGTTCTTGCGGCAGCATCTACACAAGTGACGATCTCGCCTGCAGCTCAACAGCAAACTCAAGTCACCGAGCTTAAGCACGGCAGCTTTGCAATGCGCAATATCGTCAGCAAAATGGACGAAAAGGAACGTAGTGATTTTCTGAAAGATATCGTTTATGAAGGAGGGCCTAAAAGACAAGCCATGCACGAAATCCTGGTAGATATCACCGACTGGCTAAAAGGTGGGCCGATGTACTACTCAAACACACGTGAACCTGTCACGGAAGAAAGCACAACCTATTTCTTGCTGGCTGATGGCAAGTACCAGGCGGAGAAAGTTGCCTTGTATGAACTGGAGCTAAGTAAGGGCACGCCGCTGATTGATATCTATGACAAATTGTCAGACTTGACGTCCAAACAACCTACACGGCTTTTGGGGATGAGGGGGTATCTGGTCAAGCCGACTTGATGCTGGCTATCCGATATCGAAAATGCCTACGTGTTTTGATGAGTCTATTAGGGAACCATGCCAGGCTCCCTTTTAGAGCGCTAGCTTTACTGCGCCCTCTTGTACTCGGTAAATCTAGAGCAACTAACCGTCAAAAGGGTTCGATAGGTTTAAAAACACCCGTCTTGCTCATATTGCGCCGAAGATCAAACTGAGCCAGCGCCTCAACCACATCAATCATGGGCAGCATCTCAAAATTTATCCCTGCCCAAGCTTCCCGACTCACCTTCACTGAGTACAAATAATCATCACGCAACTGCCCAGTGGCCGGATCATGGCGCTGAGAAAACCCTGATAGAGTGATGCGCTGAACGACAGGAAGAGCTGCAAAGGTTTCGCCAATAATCCGGAAGCCTACTCCATGAACATGGGCCATGTAGCGCTTACGAACTTGCACTGCTGGCAAATCCTTCACAGACAGCTTCAAGCCCCTTGCCGGAACCGCTGCAATCTTCGAGGGCATGTCCTCAATCTCCGGCAAATCAATGTCCAAGTGAACATGCTTTCCCTGCTCCGCAATGTCTAACGATATTAGCGTCTCCCGAGGCCAAGCAATGTTTTGGAGATTAGCCTCCAGCCATTGCTCCATCGCTGCCGTATCTTGATAGATATTCTCTTCAAGCAGCTTGCGCTGCTGCTCTTGCTCATACACATGTTGAGACTGATCACTTTTCCATGCCGCCAACAAACGCTGATGCTCCCCGGCTATCTGCTGATTGAGCTGATTCAATTTTTCTAAACGTTTGGGAAAAAACTTTTCCCACCATTTCGCACTTAACAAAGCAGGCAACAAGGGCTCAGAACGAAGAAAACGCTCTGAAACATACCTGGGTGCAATATGAGGCGCAGGAGTGTCTAAATGAATATTAGCTACCGCTTCACATTCACTATTTATTTCGTCGCATTTACGTTGGATTAAGGTTTGAATAGCTTGGCGATTCTGCTTTTTGGCTAGCTCAACAACCGACTCGGAAACAGGCTCTCCGTCCTGATCATGGAAGCTCAACATTCCTTGATCTGTGACTCCGCATACCAAAGCAAAATTCTGTGTTTGTTTAGCAGGCTGGCGCGGCTTGGGGGTAGGCGTAGGCGCTGCTTTATATAGTGTATAACGAGCCGAAAATCCCAAAAACCTGATCTTGAGATGATCCCATAACCCCAACTTGCAGCTAGCACCCGCGCCACCGAAGCTCATCTTTATACCTAGAGCCAGCTGAATCGATTATCGAAGATTTATAGCCACAACTACTTAATTCTTTAAATTTCAAAATCATTTAAAAAAAGAAACAATCTGAAATCCATAAGGGCATGGAGGGTATATATGAGATTACAAGTAGAATCAAACAACTGCCAATTAGGGGTAACCGAGATCTCGTTCGAGAGTCGCCATACTGCTACAGTGTGTCACGTAAACATATACTAGGGGATGATGATGCGATATGTGTTTCGACGCAATAGCTCTGTCGGCGCCATGGACGCTGAGTCTGACGAGCGTTTCCTCAGAGATTGCTTCCTAAACACTGGCGATATTGACTCTCTGGTCGACTGTGAAGACCCGAAACGTATCGTTGTTGGACGCGTAGGAGCAGGCAAGAGTGCTCTTCTGTCACGTTTGCTTGATGTTCAACAAAATGCTATAGAAATTCGCGCAGAAGCTCTTTCGCTAGGCTATGTAGCCAACTCAGACATCATCCAATTCTTCGAAGCCGCAGGAGTAAAATTAGACCTTTTCTATCAATTGCTGTGGCGACATGTCTTTGTTGTTGAGCTACTTTGCAGACGCTACAAAATAAATGCAAAAGACCCATGGGGATTTCTAGATCAATTTCGTGATCTTTTCCAAAGAGACCCTGCTAAAAAACGAGCTGTAGAATATCTGAAACAATGGAATGACAAATTTTGGCAGGATACAGAAACAAGAGTAAAAGAATTTACAACCAAGCTCGAGAAAACCTTATCAGCTGCTGTTGATGCAAAAAAACATGGCATAACATTAAATGCTGCAGGTGCACGCGTGCTTACTAACGAAGCGAAAGCCGAAGTTCTTCATAAAGCACAAGCGATCGTGAATGAAAATCAAGTTCGTGAATTGGGTGAAATTATTGACTTACTAGCAGACGAGATATTCACAGATCCAAAAAATAGATTTTATCTAGTAATTGATCGACTGGATGATTCTTGGGTAGATGATCGAATAAGATTCAAATTAATCCGCGCTCTTATTGAAACTGTTAGAGCTTTTCAACGCGTCAGATCAGTAAAAGCCATAGTAGCTTTACGAGAAGATCTTCTTCGAACAGTATTTGAAAAAACTCGTGATGCCGGATTTCAAGAGGAGAAATTTGAAGGGCTAATTCTTCGGTTACGGTGGAGCAAAAGTCAGCTTAAAAATCTATTAGATCTACGTATTGATAAACTTATCAAAGAACAATATACGCAAAGAACTGTTAGATTTGACGATGTTTTTCGCAGTGAAGTACGCGGTGAGTCAGCCATAGACTATTTAATTGCACGTACACTCTTAAGACCTCGCGATGTTATTGCTTTTGTAAATTCATGCATCGAACTTTGCGAAGGAAAAGAAACAGTCCCATCCTCCACTGTTCAAGACGCAGAAAGAGCATATTCTTTAGGTAGATTACGATCGCTTAGAGATGAATGGAGTGGTCATTACTCGTCATTAGATGCATGCACAGAAATCTTGAGGGGCAGAAACTCTCATTTTAAATACTCTGAAATTACACAAATACAATTGGAAGATTGTCTTCAAGAGCACTGGCTTGAGCTCCCAGATACCGACCCAGTGGGCCACGTTGCTCAGCTGTATCTTCAAAATCAGCGTAGTGTCAATGCCTGCCTAATTCAGGTTCTCAAGGTGTTATATACCACATCTATTATTGGCATAAAGCCTGAGGCGGCAGAGCGAGCTAGTTGGTCTCATTTGGATGACCGAGGTATTTCGGATGGTCAATACAAGAAAAGCTCTTCAATCAATGTTCATCCAATGTTATGGCGCGCTCTCGACATCACCCCTCCTGCTAGAAGGGATAAGCGCCGCCGGGGAGGAGAAGAGCGCACTAAAGAGCCCCTACCTCGAAGATAAATAACACTCGAAACTATTAAAAGGCTTTTCGAGCAATGAGTCACATTTTTCTCTCTTAAGTAAGGTGCTCCTACGTAACTTCCTCCCCCAAGAGGCCGCCATGAGAGCGACCAGATCGCACTACGCTCAGATCACGCAACCTTTCACCGATTTTCTTCTAAAAATATCCCTAGCGAGCCGTTGAAGCCTCCGGCTTAACGGTTCAACACTTCTGTTTGCTATTGTTCAGTCCTAATCCCGTGTACAAGAGCCACTACAGAACGACAAGAGTTGTTGTCATTGTCAGACAATAGATAAAACACCAGGGTAGCCCTTGCACGCGGGAACGTTTTGTCTAGACCAAATTCGTCGGTCTCCAGTAAGAACTCGGTGCAGCGCACTGAAGACGCTAATATTGCAGACATTCAGTCAAAAAATCCCGTCCACGGCTAAGGTCATTCTCCATTTCAGATACAACGGTGGCTCAATCGGTGCCGCAGAGAATCACTGAATGTATACACCGCACACCATTTCATCCTCAGTACGGCGAGACCAATCGTCACTACACATACTCCGTCAAACGCATTGCGCTGCGTCAGTGTACCGAAACTGTACCTAAGCGAACTTTGAGGAAAATCCCCCAGTATTGGGGCTAAGACTTGAATCGCGCTAAGTGCTTGTGAACACTAGGGATTTTTGATTGGTGCCCGGGGCCGGAATCGAACCGGCACGCCTTGCGGCGGGGGATTTTGAGTCCCCTGCGTCTACCAATTTCACCACCCGGGCTAGGTATGGCAACCTGGGAATCCAGGCTTGGAAGGAAAGATTGTTATTATACGCAGATTACTGGGGGTTTTGGCAAGCGCTACAGCAATTTTTTTAAATTTAGCCTGGGGCTGAAAACATTCCTGCCTAAAGCCCGTCTGAACCCCCATTTTCCACCTGCTTTGTCACAACTGCTTAAGCAATAACGGGCGGTTCTCAGCAGGCAGAAACCTGCACCACTCTTGGCCATACTCGAACTTGAATTCCAAATAAAAACAGGCCAGGAACATTATCCTGGCCTGCTCGATTTTCTGCTCTGCGTCCAGGGTTTAGTCCCCTGCCACAGCTTGCCCGTTACGAATCCACTCTCTCCAGATCGCAACCAACAAAGCCATCAGGACCGGGCCGATGAACAAGCCCACGATGCCCATTGTTTGCACACCGCCAACCAGGCCAAAGAAAGTCGGCAGGAATGGCAGTTTCACCGGCCCACCAACCAGACGTGGTCGGAGTGTTTTATCGACGATGAATAGCTCAATAGCGCCCCACAGGAACAGGCTGACACCGGCAACCAGATGGCCGGAGCCAACCAGGTAGAGCGACACCAAGGTAAAGGACAAAGGCGCACCACCGGGAATCAACGCCATGAAGCCGGTAATCACACCCAGCAATACAGGCGAAGGCACCCCTGCAATCCAGTAGGCAATCCCCAGGACCACGCCCTCGCCCAAGGCGATCAACCCCATGCCGGTAACGGTAGAGTTCACGGTAGCAGGGACGACGCGGGAGAAACGCTGCCAGCGGCCTGGCAGGACGCGTTCACCAACAATATCCAATTGCACCAGCAGTCTGTCGCCATCCTTGAAGATGAAGAACAGCGTGATCAGCATGAACAGCACGGTCAGCAGCAGGTGGAATACGTTGCCTGTGGCAGACAGGACCATGCGGTAGATATTGCCCAGGTGCTGGCCGCTAACCATCTCGACCAGCTCACCCAGCGCGTGAGGCTCGCCTAAATAGACTTGCCAGTACTCGGTCAAGCGCTCGCCCATCAGGGGCATGGCTTTGATCCATTCCGGGGTGGGTGTGCCGTAGCGGTTAGCGGCCAGCGCCCAAGTGATGAAGCTGCTGGCTTCCTGGATCGCAAAGGACAAGGCCAGGGACAAAGGCACGACCAGGACCACGATGACGACCAGCAGGGCCAGTGTGGCAGCCAGTGCGGTGCGGCCATTGCAGCGTACGACCAGCCGTTTATATAAGGGCCAACCGGCCAGGCCTATGATCAGCGCGGCCAGAACAGGGACCAGAAATCCCTTCAAAAAGTAGACGCCTGCGGCCAGCAATAGCAGCAATAGCCAGCGAGCGATGAGGAATGCGGGTAAGACGGGTTGCATAAACGGTGGAGACCCTCTTGTCTATTGGTCTGGGCATGGGTCGGTGCCCGAAAGTTTTTTTGACGATAGCATGATCACAGCCCGAGGAATACCCGTTTCTTACAACAAGCTGATAACACTTTTCAAGGTGGAAGCAGGCTCTGAGCGGCACCCGCGATCTGCATAGGGTCAAGACTCATCATGGCGGGTTGAGTAGCAGCATCAGGACTGGGTCGGTTCGATTGGACTGACTCGGATCTGACGCTCAATGAACTGCGCCTCACACCGCGCCTTGCCAAGTCTACTCCTGCTGCTGTGAAGCGGCTTAAACGCCGCACACGAAAGCTTGAAATCTGCAACAGGGATTCGGGTCTTGTGATCCTTGGTCGCTTGGGGCTACAACAGGCATCACGTGCTGGTGTAGGTGTAGGTGTGGGTGTAGGTGTAGGTGTGGGTGTGGGTGTGGGTGTGGGTGTGGGTATGGGTATGGGTATGGGTATGGGTATGGTACTGATGCTGATGCTGATGCTGATGCTGATGCTGATGCTGATGCTGATGCTGATGCTGATGCTGATGCTGATGCCTTCAGTCTGTTCTTGCAGAACTCCAGACTTCTTTTTTTGTGGGCAATAAAAAACGCCCTTAGGCTGGATGCCTCAGGGCGTTTCTCTATATTCAGGGGCTTCTTTAGACAAGGCCGTGCCAGCTGTGGCTGTCTTTATCCCCTCAAGTCATGCTCAGGGTGCCACCGGCAATGCACGTTTATGCGCCGAAGCACGGAAGGTTTTGATGATGATCTGCGTGGCGTCATCATCAATCGCTTTGCCCTCCAGAAAATCATCAATCTGGTCATAGCTGACACCAAAGGCATCTTCGTCTGGTTTCAAGGGGCTCAGGCTTTCCAGATCGGCGGTCGGGACTTTAAAGACCAAAGCATCAGTTGCACCCATTGCCGTGGCCAGAGCGCGCACGCGGCGTTTGTTCAAACCCGCCAAGGGGGTGATGTCGGCAGCGCCGTCACCAAATTTGGTGAAGAAACCCATCAAGGCTTCAGCGGCGTGGTCTGTGCCGACCACCAAACCACCATTCGCACCGGCAATCGCGTACTGCGCCACCATGCGTTGACGGGCTTTGATATTGCCCATCAAAAAATCCTGTTGAGCGGCATCACGGAATTTCAGGCCGGAGGCCAGCAATTGCTCCAGCATGGCATCCGATGCGGGCTTCACGTTCACGACCAAGGTCTGGTCGGGATTGATGACCTTCAGGCCACCTTGGGCATCTTTCTCGTCAGCCTGTTCACCGTAAGGCAAACGCACGGCGATGAATTGCGCCTGATGGCCTTGCTCACGTGCCAGCTCTACGGCTCGCTGAGACAGGCACCCTGCTGCCAGAGAGTCCACGCCCCCGCTGATCCCCAGGACCAGGCTACGGCAGCCGGTGCGCAGCAAATAGTCACTTAGAAAGCGGACGCGACGTTCGATCTCCTGCTGAACATCGAAATGATCCGTGATCCCCAATTCCGCACGGATACTGGCTTGCAAAGCGCGTTGATCATCAGTCATGGCGCAGGCTCTCTACACAAAGTGAACAATAGTTCGATTGTAAAGGACTGGGGGAACTGTGTGATATGGGATCCTTATTCATTAAAACTGGATTCTGTATATAATCTTCGGTCAAGAAAAACAAATTCGCCCTTACTGAGACAAGCCCTGTATCTGCTGCTCGGGCACCATAAAACCAGCCACGTCATCCGGTGCTCTGCATGCAATCAAGCACGATTCACGCACCTGCTGGCCTCGGGCTCACCAGACGTACTCCATGAGATCCTCAACCGAAATTGCAGATGAAATCCTTAGACGCATTCAGTCCGGCCACTACCGGCCCGGCGACTCGCTGAGTCAATACGAACTAGCGGAGGAGTTTCAGACCAGCCGCACTCCTGTACGGGAGGCTCTCCGCTTTCTGGAGGCGCGCCGTGTGACCTCGCTGACCAAGACCGGGCGCACGATTGTGGCTATTCCTTCTGCCAAATCAATCCGCGAAGCGTTTCAGATTCGGGCCGAGCTGGAAGGTTTGGCGGCGCAGCTGGCAGTGGACTGGATCAAGGACTCGGATCTGGAGGTCCTGATGCAGCATCAGTCCGACTACGCCCGCACCTTGCGAACGCGTGTGCGCAGTGAGGAAGGATCGGAGTGGTTGCAGCACAACCGTTCTTTCCATGACCTGATTACGATAACCAGTCACAACGAGCGCCTGCACGAGTTGATTCAGGAACTGCAAAACGATAGCGTCTCCAGTGCTTTGAGCTTTGCCTCGAAAATGCCGCCGCGCCTGATGGAAGAAAATATTCTGGAACACGAGGCTATCATCGCCGCGCTGGCAGATCGCAATAGCACTGCCGCCCGAGAAGCCATGACAGAACACGTTGCCAAGACCATGAATCTGGTCCTGGACTGGTTGCCAGAGCGTTAAGAAAAAAACAGTGCCACCCGCAAGGAGAGGTGGCACCGCACAATCAAGGTGGTTTGCGATCCCCCGGACAAACCACCTGATTGTTAAAACCGCGGCCTGCGCACTTGCAGGCAATCCTCTACCAGTTGGGCAACATCCACCAACCATTCATCCTGATACAGACCCGCCACCAGTTGCAGCCCCACGGGCAAACCGGAGGCACTGAGGCCGGCCGGCAAAGAAATAGCAGGCTGCCGCGTCAAATTGAAGGGATAGGTATAGGGATTCCAATCCAGCCAATTCTGCGAACCGGCGTCAGACGGCGCTTCCCGGCCCGCCTCAAACGGCAATATCGGAACGGTAGGCGTCAGGACCAGATCAAACTGCGCAAAATGCCGAAGCATGGCTTCACCCAGCTTTTGTCGGCCAATCAGGGCTTGGTAATAATCCGACAAGCTGTTCGTCTCGCCCTTGCTGGCAACCTGGCGCAGACCTTCGTCCACCAAAGGGCGCTGTGCCGCAGAGACTTGATTCACCAACCAGGCCGTCCCAGCTTCCCAATGCGCTGTAATCAGCTCTTTTGCACCGGCCAGGGGTAGCTCGGTAGGCACGATATGCGCTCCCTGCTCTTGCAGCTTGTCAGCCGCTGCCTGGATGATGCCCCTGACCTCGGGGCTGCAATGCTCATCCAGATGCAGACCGATACGCAGGCCCTGCAAGGTACGAGCGGGAGCCCGCACATGACGAGGCAAAGGCACCGAGTTCCAATCGCGTGAGTCGGCTTGCATCATGACGCTCAGCAAGCCTTTCAGGTCCGCCACGGATCGGGCCATGGGACCTACATTGGATAAGGTCAGCATCGGGCCAGCAGGCCAGGCAGGTACGCCCCCAAAGGTGGCTTTCATGCCGGTAACACCGCAAAAGCTGGCGGGAATCCGGGTGGATCCACCGCCATCCGTACCGATTTGCAGCGTCCCCATGCCCGCTGCCAGCGCCGTAGCTGCACCGCCACTGCTGCCCCCGCTGGTCAGACTGAAGTCCCAGATATTGCGTGTGACTCCCGTTAAAGGACTGTCCGCCGTTCCCTTCCAGCCAAACTCCGAGGTCGTCGTTTTACCCACCAGCACAGCACCGGCCTCACGCATCCGCGCTACCGCAGGAGCATCCTCCTGAGCGGCATCCGTAATCCTTGCTGCACTAGAGCCATAACCAGTCGGCAAGCCACGCACCAGAAGCAAGTCTTTAACTCCGTACGGAATGCCATCCAAAGGGCCGCGTTCAGCGCCTGCCATCCAGCGTGCTTCTGATTCAGCTGCTTCTTGCAGGGTCAAATCACGATCCAAATAACAGTAGGCATTAACAATGGGGTTCCAGCGATCCACCGCATCCAGCGTTGCCCGCGCCACCTCCACGGGTGACACCTCCTTGCTTTGATACAAGCGGCGCAGTTCATCAGCGCTGGCATAGATCAAATCCATAGCCCCTGAAGACTTCCTATCCACCCTGCCCTCGGGCTTGCTCATTGCTTCATCAGATTGGGAGCTCAACATCATGCTGCCGCCTCCATCAAACGAACCAGCACCAGGGAGATATCAGGCACATAAGCCAGAATGAACAGGACGATGATGGCTGCGATCACAAAAGGCATGACACCCCGGACCACGACCTCGTAAGGCTGGCCAGACACAGAAACTGTCGTGAACAGATTCAGGCCAAAGGGAGGGGTAAAGAAACCCACCACCAGATTGACGCAAAACACCACACCCAAATGGATAGGATCCACACCCAATGCAATTCCGATAGGAACCAGAATCGGGGCCAGGATCACGATGCTGGCGGCAGCATCCATCACACAACCGACCAGCAGCAGAAACACCACCAACAAAGCCAGGTACAGAAACTGCGTATCCAGCAAAGGCGTCAGTTCAGTAACCATCAGCATGGGGATACGCGCCGAGGCCAGAATCCAGCCAAAGATGCCGGCTGCACCCAGGATAATGCCCACCATGGAAGAGGTTTCCACCGAGCTCTTCATGACCTGCCACAAGGTGCCAAACGTGAACTGTCGATAACACACACCCAGCACCAAACTGAACACCACACCCACGGCGGCGGCTTCAGTAGGCGTGAACACACCGCCATAGATCCCGCCCAGAATCACGACGGGCATTAACAAGGACGGAATCGCCTTCAGCGCAACCATCACCATCTCTTGCGAGGTATAGGAGCGCGCTGCGGTCCTAGGCACCTTCAGCTTTCTGGTCAGCAGCATATGGGTCAGCATGAAGGCCAGAGCCATCAACAAACCTGGCAGGATATTAGCCACAAACAGCTTGGGGATAGAAACGTTGACGGTTGCGCCATACAGAATCAAGGCAATGCTGGGCGGAATGATATTGCCCAAGGCACCGGACGAAGCCGTAATCCCCGTCGCCAAAGAAGCCGGGTATTTCTGCGCGATCATCGCAGGCATCATGATGGCGCCAATGGCTGCCACCGTCGCCGGGGCCGAGCCGGTCAGGGCACCAAACATGGCACACGCAATCACCGTCACGTAGCCCAGTGCGCCATGCACTCGCCCAACCAGCATATCGATCAGATCAATCAGGCGCTTGGACAGGCCCGCCTTTTCCATCAGGTTTCCCATCAGGATAAACAGCGGCACCGCCAGCAAGGGGAAGGAATCCAGCCCCGCCATCACGCGCTGCGGCACAACAATCAGTGGCCGCATGCCGGTAAACAGCAAAAACAGCGCACTGCACAGCAATAAGGAAAAAGCGATAGGAATGCCCGCGATGAACAGCGTGAACATCAAGCTAAAAAGTAAGAGAGCTTCTTGCATTTACACCCCCTCCAACGACTGGCTGGGCTGATCCCGATACCCATCCAGCAAGGCATTCACACACTGCACAGCGATGATGGCACCACCAACGGGCAGGGCTGCGTACACATAAGCCATGGAGATACGCAGCGCAGGACTAAGCTGCTGGTAGACGATGGCAATCAGTTGCAAACCCTGCACCAGCAAGACCAATGCGCAGGTCAAAATGGCGATCTGCACTACTCCGTTATGCACCCGGCGGGCTTTACCTTTCAGTCGCATCACCAGCAAGTCAATCACCGCATGGCCATTGCTTTTAACCAGTACCGCCGTGCCCAGCATGATCATCCAGATAAAGCTGTAGCGCGTGATTTCCTCAATCCACGGTGGGGAGTAACCCATAAAGTAGCGTCCGGCCACCTGTACCGATGCGGCCAGCACAATCAAGCCCAGAAATGCCGCTCCCATGGTTCTGCATAAGCTGTCCAGGCGGGTACTGACTCTATCGGCCCAATCGAGCAAAGAGTGTTTCATGATGGTTATCCGCCAGGATTATTGAGAAAGCGCCGCGGCACGGGTGACCAGATCAGGATCAATCACCGTCTTGTATTTTTCATAAATTGGCATGACGGCTTTGCGGAACTGTGCTTTGTCCACATCAGCATTAATGGATACGCCCGCATCCATCAGTTTCTTCTCGATCTGCGCTTCACTCTGGATCAGGAACTGACGTTGCTCTTGCACCGACTCACTGGCCGCTTTCTGGAAGATGGCTTTTTCATCATCCGACAAGGTGTCCCACACTCGCCCGGAGATCACAAGGGGAATAGCGACGTAGACGTGCTCTGTACGGGACAGATAAGGTGCTGCTTCATAAAAGCGACTGGTATAGAACAAGGCCGTCGGATTTTCTGCGCCATCAATCGTCTTTTGCTGCAGGCCGGTAAACAGCTCCGGATACGCCATGGAGGTAACGTTTACACCCAGCGCCTGCCAGGTATCCACATAAATGGGGCTTTCCGGCGTACGCACTTTCATGCCGCTCAAATCCGACAAACTGCGAATAGCATGCTTGGAGTTGTACAGATTCCGGAAACCGCCATGACCCCAGCCCAGAATTTTCAGGCCAGACTTTTCCAGGTCTGCCTCAATCGGGTCTGTAAAGCTGGAATCCAGGGTTTTGAATGCTGTCTGGTAGTCCTTGAACAGATAAGGCAAGTCAAACACCATCGCTTTTTTCTCGAAGGTGCCCAGCGTGAAACTGGCCAGCAGGCTCATGTCCACCGTGCCCAACTGCATACCTTCGGCCACATCGCGTTCACCACCCAACTGGGCACCACCCAGCACTTGTACCTTGATTCCGCCCTTGGTTTGTTCCTCCACCCGCTTGGCAAAATTCGTTGCCAGGTGGTGGTACATATCTTCGCTCTGCTCTACCGAAACATGAGCAAGCTGCAAGGTCCGCGGACCTTTGCTCTCATTATTGGCGGCATCGCCGGAACTGCCTTTACCGCATGCGCTCAGCGCGCCAAGCATCGCCAGAACAGCGATCCCCAGTCTTGTCATTCGTTTCATGATTGTCCCCCTGCATCCTGTGGTAGTGAACGTCAGCTCAGTTTTAATAATTTGTCCAAGCTTGCCCTGATCGGGCTTTTTTCTGCTTTTTGACGCTGCCCATGAATTCCGGCATGAGCAGCTTTCCTGTGACTCGCTATGCAAGTTGCTCCGCTTACACCGCTCTGGATTCTTCCTCTAGGGAACGGCGGGTTTTCATATTGAAGCGGCCTTCATAAATAGCGGGCTGGCGGGTCGTCGGCCCCATGTACTGCACGTACAGAATCTCGCCATCTTCCAGGGTCGTCAGCGCATGCTCGTAGTGCGGATCGGGGTGAAACACCATGGTGCCTTCCCCGTACACAACGCCATTGATCTCGAACTTGCCCGCCAGGATGTACCAGATCTGGGCGAAGTAATGGCTGTGCAAAGGATGGCCAGAGCCCTTCAGATACTTCACAACTCCGGCGTTGGGGATGGTGGGATCTTCCTGGGTGGGGTGGAACATCATCTTGGTGAACTGCCCTTCGTAGCGCAGATTGTCCCAATCCAGATCATCCCGGTGCTTGACAGCCATTTCCCGGTGAGCCGCGGTCAAGGGGCCGCCTATCCCTCCCGGATTAAGAATCGGAGCCAAGGTAATTGGATCTATTTCACTCATCACTTCCTCCTTAAAAACCAAATTAACAAAATGGGATCCCGTTTTGCATGAAATGGATTCTATCAGGACGATGAGGCCGGAATATTCGTATTTACCCGGTACGTTTCTTCCAGGCATAAAAAAACCCCACCTGCCAAAGGCAGATGGGGTTTTGACGAACTGGACTAGTGCTTAGCGATCCAGCTGCGATACATCACGCACTGCGCCACGGTCGGCCGACGTCGCCAAAGCGGCATAGGCTTTCAGTGCTTGCGACACAACGCGCTCGCGGTTCACTGGCTTCCAGGCCTTGGAACCACGCGATTCCATTTCGGCGCGGCGTGCGGCCATTTCTTCGTCGCTGATGGCCAAGTGAATGCGACGGTTGGGGATGTCGATCTCGATAGTGTCGCCATCTTGCACCAGGGCGATGTTGCCGCCCTCCGCCGCTTCAGGCGAAGCGTGACCGATCACCAGACCGGACGAACCGCCGGAGAAGCGACCATCGGTGAACAAGGCCGAGCTTTTGCCCAGACCCATGGATTTCAGATAGGAAGTGGGGTACAGCATTTCCTGCATACCTGGGCCGCCTTTGGGGCCTTCGTAGCGAATGATGACCACATCGCCCGCCTTGACCACGCCGTCCAGAATGGCGGCAACAGAATCGTCCTGGCTTTCGTAAACGCGCGCGGTGCCGGTGAAGGTCAGAATGCTTTCATCCACGCCAGCGGTTTTAACGATACAACCATTGATGGCCAGGTTGCCGTACAGCACGGCCAAACCACCGTCTTGCGAGTAGGCATTGGCCTTGTCACGGATACAGCCTTTAGCGCGGTCAGTGTCCAGTTCCTGGTAGTAACGGTCCTGGCTGAAGGCCACTTGCGTAGGAATACCACCGGGGGAGGCACGGAAAAAGTCGCTGATGGCTTTAACGTTGTCGCCCTTGACGTCCCAACGCTTGATGGCTTCACGCAAGGTGCCGCTATGCACGTTACCCACATCCAGATTCAGCAAATCGGCGCGGCCCAGTTCGGCCAGAATCGCCATGATGCCGCCTGCGCGGTGCACGTCTTCCATGTGGAATTCGGGGGTAGCGGGGGCCACTTTACACAGGCAAGGCACGCGGCGCGAAATCTTGTCTATGTCAGCCATCGTGAATTCCACGCCAGCTTCCTGGGCAGCAGCCAGCAAGTGCAGCACGGTGTTGGTAGAGCCGCCCATGGCCACGTCCAGGGTCATGGCGTTTTCAAAGGCCTGGTAGGTGGCGATGTTGCGTGGCAGGACGGATTCGTCGTCTTGCTCGTAGTAGCGCTTGGCCAGATCCACGATCAGGCTGCCAGCGCGCTCGAACAAACCTTGGCGACGGGCGTGGGTGGCAACAATGGTGCCGTTACCGGGCAGGGACAGGCCCAGAGCCTCGGTCAGGCAGTTCATGGAGTTGGCAGTAAACATGCCCGAACAGGAGCCACAGGTAGGACAAGCGCTGCGCTCAACCGCTTCAGCCTGTTCATCAGTCACGTTAGGGTCGGCGGCTTGAATCATGGCGTCCACCAGATCCAGCTTCTGCACCACGGTCTTGCCGTCTGGCGAGTAGACCTTGCCCGCTTCCATCGGTCCGCCCGACACAAAAACAACAGGAATGTTCAGGCGCATGGCGGCCATCAACATACCGGGGGTGATTTTGTCGCAGTTGGAGATACACACCATGGCGTCGGCACAGTGGGCGTTGACCATGTATTCCACCGAATCGGCGATCAGTTCGCGTGAAGGCAGGGAATACAGCATGCCGCCGTGGCCCATCGCAATACCGTCGTCCACCGCAATGGTGTTGAACTCTTTTGCCACACCGCCGACCGCTTCAATTTGACGGGCAACCAGCTGGCCCATGTCTTTCAGGTGTACGTGACCCGGTACGAATTGCGTAAAGGAGTTCACCACCGCAATGATCGGTTTGGAGAAATCCTCGTCTTTCATACCGGTGGCGCGCCACAGGGCACGCGCGCCGGCCATATTCCGACCGTGGGTCGAGGTACGGGAGCGATATTGGGGCATGACTACTCTCTGAACAGGAAAATTATGTAAAGATACCTATCATAAACGTCCCAAGGCGCTTTGTGCGCGTCAAGGTCGGGCAGGTGTCTTATAGTAGGGCAGCTACCGATCTGGCACCCAGAATCCTTTGCAGCAAAACCCCTTATTTAACAGGAGATCTATTATGCCGCAGGCCGTGCCTGACCTTTCCAACCTGCTCAGACAGGACATCCGCTTTCTGGGCAAGGCCCTGGGAGAGGTGATTCGTGATAGCGAAGGAAAGGCGACCTTCACGCTGATTGAAGCCCTGCGTCGGGCGGCTGTCAGTTTCAGACGTGAACACGATCCGCAGCAAGCACGGATTCTGGAAAAAGACATTCCCAAGCTGAACGATGCGCAGGCCCGCTCGGTGGCCCGTGCCTTTGCCTATTTTCTGCACCTGTCCAATATTGCCGAGGACCGCGACCAGAACCGTCGCCGTGAGGAGCAGGATCCTGAAAAACTGCTGGGCAGCCTGCAACACGCCATTCAGACCTTGATGGATCAGGGACTGAGCGCCAAGAAAATCCGCCGTTATCTGCAAGAAGCTTGTGTGATGCCGGTGCTGACGGCTCACCCGACCGAAGTGCAGCGCCAAAGTACGCTAGCTGTGCATATGGCCATTGCCGATGAACTGAACGGACTGGATCACAAGGCCAGCGCCACGCAATCGGCTCGCACCCAGGAAAAACTGACCGGTCTGGTGTCCCTGCTGTGGCAAACCCGCATGTTGCGCGATCACAAGCTGACCGTGATGGACGAGATCGACAACGCCCTGGCCTATTACGGTTCTACCTTCCTGCCCACGATTCCGCAGCTGTACCACGACCTGGACCGCTTGCTGGAGCCCGGCAAGAAAAGCCTGCTGGATCAGAAAACCCGCTCCCTGCCCGCCTTTTTGCGCATGGGTAGCTGGATTGGCGGTGACCGCGACGGCAACCCGAATGTAGGCCCTGAAACCGTTGAGCAAGCGGTGCTGCGCCAAGCTACACGCGCGCTCCAACACTATCTGGAACAGATCCGCCTGCTGGGTACGGAAATCTCCGTGTCCGACGCGCTGAACCGCGTCAGCAAAGACCTGGCAGCCTTGTCGGCCAGCAGTCAGGACCCCTCACCACACCGTGTGGACGAGCCTTACCGCCGCAGTTTTATCCATCTGTACGCCCGTATGGCGGCCACGGCCCAAAACCTGCTGGGTCGTGATCTGGCTGATCGCCCCACTTACGCCGCCCCCGCCTATGCAAACCCGCAAGAGTTCAAGGCTGATCTGCAAATCATTGCGGACTCCCTGGCTGAAAACAAAGGCGGTGCTATTGCTGGCCTGCGTTTGAATGAATTGATCCAGGCCGTGGAGGTGTTTGGCTTCCATCTGGCCACACTGGACCTGCGCCAAAGCTCGGACGTGCACGAGCGCGTGCTGGACGAGCTGTTCCGCGTGGCAGGCACGCTGTACAAGGACGAGCCCGTCAATTACCGCCAGTTGTCCGAAGAAGACCGCATCACCTTGCTGCGCTCGGAGCTGCGCCACCATCGCCCCCTGGTTTCGCCCTGGTATCGCTACTCGGAAGAAACCGAGAAAGAGCTGTCCATTCTGCGCAAAGCCGCCGAATGCCGCCGCCGCTTTGGTGCGCGTGCGCTGGAACAAACCATTGTGTCGCACACCGAAACGCTCAGCGACTTGCTGGAAGTGCTGGTGCTGCAACAGGAAACCGGCCTGATCGTGCCCAACTCCAACGAGCCGGAGCATCAAGGTCTGATGGTTGTACCCTTGTTCGAGACTATTCCTGACTTGGAGCGTGGCCCGCAGATCATGCAGGAATGGCTGGATATGCCTGAAATCCGCCAGCGTGTGCGTCACGCCCAGGACAGCGTGCAGGAAGTGATGCTGGGCTACTCGGACAGTAATAAGGACGGTGGCTACCTGACCTCCAACTGGACGCTGTACCGTGCCGAGCGTGAATTTGCGCAGGTTTTCTCGCGCCGCAAAGTGCGTCTGCGTCTGTTCCACGGTCGCGGCGGTTCGGTAGGCCGAGGCGGTGGCTCCAGTTTCGACGCTATCCTGGCGCAACCTCCCGGCACCGTGAACGGCCAGATTCGTCTGACCGAGCAAGGCGAGATGATTCAGGGCCGCTACAAGGATGCGGACGTAGGCCGCTGGCATCTGGAGCTGTTTGTCGCCGCCACGCTGGAAGCCAGCCTGGGTTCGCGCAAGGGCTCGTCCAATGACGACGAACATCTAGCCGCTTACGGCGAAGCCATGGCCTGGATGTCCGAGCAGGCCCATCAAAGCTATCGCCAGTTGGTCTACGGTACGCCGAACTTTGATCAGTACTTCTTCCAGTCCACGCCCATCAAGGAAATTGCCGGCCTGAATATCGGTTCGCGCCCATCGTCACGCAAGGCCACGCAAAGCATTGAAGACCTGCGCGCCATCCCCTGGAGTTTCTCCTGGGCGCAATGTCGTCTGCCTATTCCGGGCTGGTACGGCATGGGCACAGCCTTGAACCGCTATCTGGAGTCGGGGCTGCCAAATGATGGTCTGAACCGCAACAAGCGCTTGGCTCAGCTGCAAACCATGGCCCGTGACTGGGCCTTCTTCCGCACCCTGCTGTCCAATATGGAACAGGTGCTGGCCAAGACTGACCTGGATATCGGCCTGAAATACGCCGGTCTGGTCGAGGACGAGGAACTGCGCGAAGGCATCTTCACCCAAATCCGTGACGAGTTCGAGCTGACACACCAGTTGTTCCGTGAAATCACCGGCCACGAGCTGCTGGCGCACGATCAGGCTTTGCAAGATGCTCTGGCCGAACGCTTTGCCTATATTGACCCGCTGAATCACTTGCAGGTGGAACTGCTGCGTCGCCATCGCCGTCAGGGTGAAAAGGCCAACAAGCCCACACGCAGCGGTGTGAACAAGCAGCACGTGATTCACCTGACGATCAACGGTATTGCAGCCGGCCTGCGTAACTCGGGCTAAAGCGAAACCATGGAAACTGGCCCTATTAATTACTTTTATAAATAAGCTAATTTCCAAAAGAAGTTAAGAGCGTACAATAAGCCATTACTACGCTTTCTGAAAAAGGCGTGATCCCCACCGGGGTCACGCCATCTGGCTTATGGCGCTTGCAATCATCCTGGGAATTCTGACTGGCCTGTCGCTGGGTTTGACTGGCGCGGGTGGCGGTATTTTGGCCGTACCCGCACTGGTGCTGGGCATGGGCTACAGCATGACGGCGGCCACACCAGTGGCCTTGCTGGCTGTAGGCGCCGCAGCTCTGGTCGGTGCACTGGATGGTTTGTACAAACATATCGTGCGCTATAGAGCTGCCGTGTTCATGGCGGTAACGGGTGCCTTGGTGACGTCACTGGGCGTGCGCATCAGCCACGCTTTGCCAGAAAAAGTGCTGGTGACTCTGTTTGTCGCCATCATGTTGTGGATTGCCACCAAGATGCTGCGCCGTCCGGCAGCAACGGCACATGCTCATACGCCCTGTTGTCTGAACCCGGAAACCGGTCGCCTGCGCTGGACGCCAGCAGGCACCGCCACCCTGGCTTCAATTGGTGCCGTAGCGGGTTTGTTTTCAGGCATGTTGGGCGTGGGCGGCGGCTTTCTGATCGTGCCTGCCTTGAAACGTTTCAGCGACCTGTCCATGCACAGCATTGTGGCCACATCCTTGATGCTGATCGCCCTGATTTCCCTGAGCGCTTCGGCCATGAGTCTGGCACACGGGGCGGTGATTCCCCTTAGCGGCTGGGTATTTGTGGCCTCGGCCATGGGTGGAATGGTGATAGGCCGACAACTGGCCCCTCATATTCCTTCTGTGCGCTTGCAGCAGGGATTCAGCATTCTGACGGCTGTTGTGGCTCTGTCCATGCTGGCACGTACCTATCTGTTTTAAGCCGCGATTCGATACGCTCAATCCCACTCACGCAATACCGATACATGGCTCTGAGCCAAGCGCTGCGCTTGGCTCAAAACTGCACACGCTTTATTCGCAGATACTGCCGCCACCGTCTTGCGGGTTCAGGCGGTAATCGCTGAAAGAGCCGCCCTCACGCGGACGCACTGCGACAATGCGCTGAACAATATGGTCCGGGTCAGCGCGGAAACCATGCTCATAGGCCACGATATCCAGGTCTGCACACCAGCGCAGCAACTCACCTGGCTGCAACAGAAAGTCCGGGTTGCGTGGCGTGTTGTATTGCTCGTTACCCACCCCAAAGGTTTCGTAAACCAGCACCCCGCCCGGCTCCAGGCTTTCCAGCAAGGTAGGCATCAAAGGACGCCACAGATACTTGGTCACCACCAGAGCATTGAACTTGCGTCCGGCAAAAGGCCAGGGACCGTTTTCAATATCAGCCTGGATAATTTCCCCGTAAGGCGAGGTCGCTGCGACAGCTTCCGGATCCCGGTCTACACCGATCACGGTATTGCCGCGCTCGGCCAACCAGCGGGCATTGCGCCCCCGACCACAGGCCACATCCAGGACCGTGCCCGGATTAGGAATCAAATGGGCCCATGCCTGTAACCAGGCGCTGGCCTGTCCCCTGTCGTTCATCCCTACCCCTTTGCTAAGCAGACAAAACGCTCATGGTAACGCAGCGGTGGCCAAGCTCAAGCACGGCACTGGCCTGGGCTACAATTGGCCTCGGTTCCACGCTATTTTTTGAGGGTGTATGAAAGTTCTGCTGCAAAAACCCATATTGCTGATGGCCGTTCTGTGCCTGCCTTTATGGTTTATCTACGGCAACTTCATCCTGGCCGCTGCCACCTCCATCCTGATCGGGATGCTGGTAGGCATGATCCGCACCCTGCACCAAGTGACTGAGGCCAAGAAAGCCAGCGCCAAGAGCGCCGCCCCGGCTTCTTCCGAGACACCTAACGACAAGCCCAACTGACGCCATGAACGTATTGTCTGCCCCCGCCCTGCCACACGGTTTGCCTCCCCTGTCCGAGGAGCTGAAAAAACACGTCGCACACGTTAACGACTACTTGCTGGATCGCATTGAAGATGAAGGCGGTTTCCTGCCTTTTGACCAATGGATGCATCATGCGTTGTACGCCCCACATCTGGGCTACTACACCGGCGGCAGCACCAAGTTTGGCAGCAATCAGCCCACGGGCGACTTTACGACGGCCCCCGAACTCTCTCCCCTGTTTGCTCAGACCTTGAGTCGGCAGGTCATGGAAGTGCTGGAAGGCAGCCAATCCCTGTCCATTCTGGAGTTTGGCGCGGGTAGCGGCGCTTTGGCCGAAGCGCTGATTACGGAGCTGCGCAAGCAAGGTATCGAGCCGCAATACTCAATTCTGGAAGTGTCGCCTGACCTGCGTGCGCGTCAGCAAGAGCGTCTGGCGCCTCTGCAAGCCCAGGTGCAATGGCTGGACAGCACGCCACACAGCTTCAAGGGTTGCGTGGTGGCCAATGAGGTTCTGGATGCCATGCCTGCCAGCCTGTTCACCTTTGATGTGGCTGGCAAGGTGCTGGAAGTGGGTGTTATTGCGGCAGACGACAGCACAGCTCAAGGCCTGCCAGCACCTTTCTACCTGGCTACCCGCCCTGCTCCCGACCATCTGGCTTCGCTGGTGGCCGAGCGCGTGCAGGCCCAGCCTTTTTACCTTTCGGAAATCAATCTGCAAGCTGAAGCCTGGGTGCGCAGCATGGGCACTTGGTTGAAGCAAGGCGCGGCCATTCTGATCGACTACGGTTTTCCGCAACGCGAGTACTACCACCCGCAACGCGACAAAGGCACCTTGATGTGCCACTTCCGTCACTTTGCTCACGCCGAGCCATTGGTGCTGGCTGGCTTGCAGGACATTACCGCCCACGTGGACTTCACCGCCATGGCGGATGCCGCCCTGGAAGCGGGTCTGGATGTGCTGGGCTACACCAGTCAGGCGCGCTTCCTGATGAACTGCGGCATTACCAATTTCCTGGCGTCTCCACCGGAAGACCCATCGCCAGCTGTGCAACAGCAATGGGCACAGACCATGAGCGCAGCCAACAAGCTGCTGTCTGAAGCGGAAATGGGGGAGCTGTTCAAGGTTCTGATTATTGGGCGCGATATTCCAGCCCCAGTGCTGGGTACGATGAGCGGAGATCGACGCGAGCGCCTGTAACGCTGCCTTGGATGCTCACGCCAAACTAGACCAGTTGCTCCAAAGCCGTCAGCCGGGCTGCTCGCACCGCTTCACGGATTTTGCCTGGCTCGGCCTTGTACTGCGCGGCAACCGCACCGGCATCCACACTGGCCATCACCTTGCGCAGAAAGTCCCACTCCAGCTCCGGAACTCCTTGCAGGCAAGCTGCTGCACTGATCAGCTGAATAAAACGCTCTGGCTTGCGCAAGGCATCCAACGACTCCATCACCTGCAAGGCAGACTCTACATCTGCCCGAGGCTGCAACAAGGCAGGGCTGGCTAAGAGCACTGGCAAGAGACGAGCCTGATCACGCCATTCAGAAGGAGCACGAATCTGCTCGGCCACCTGCGCCGGTTTTTCCGAGAGATGACACAGAACGGCAAAGCAGCTTGCCAGATCCAGACGTCTGTCTTTGGCGATCTGAACCTGCTGACCCACCTGATCGTTGTAGTTCAAGCCGGGCATGACACGCTCCAGCGCGCCGACCTCCCGCAGTACCTCGAACATGCGAGCGGGCTGCTGGGCAGATAAACCTTTCGCTATTTCCAGATAGATGCGTTCGGGCACCAGCTCGTCCACTTCGCCCTGCTCGACCAGCTCACGCGCCAAGGCCCAGGTATCGTCGGCCACGGTGAATTCGGTAAAGCGCGCGGCAAAACGTGCCAGCCGCAGCAAACGCACGGGGTCTTCGCTAAACGCAGTACCCACATGACGGAACAGGCGAGCTTGTAAATCCACCAGGCCGTTCAAGGGATCGTGCAGATTCCCCGCCGCATCCACGGCCATGGCATTAATGGTCAGATCACGGCGGCGCAAATCGTCCGCCAGGCTTACGTCTGTGCCGGTGTAAAAGGTAAAGCCCTTGTAACCACGGCCAGACTTGCGTTCAGTTCGGGCCAGGGCGAACTCTTCTTTGCTGTGGGGATTCAGAAAGACGGGGAAGTCGCCACCCACAGGCACAAAGCCTCGGGCTGCTAAATCTTCAGGCCGGACACCCACCACCACCCAGTCCTTGTCGCCCGCTGGCATACCCAGCAAGGCGTCGCGCACCGCGCCACCCACTACATAGACCTGCAAGCCTTCCAGAACAGGATCTGGCGGCCCCATCAGGGCCGCCAGGGCTGCTTGTTGTCTGTCATCAAGCATGGACGGATTCATCAAGGTGAAATCGTACCCAAACGCCCTTTCAGGGACTGCGGCTGGCCGCTGAACATCATGGCGTAGTAGGTCGCATTGGAGAGCACGTTTTTCACGTACAAGCGCGTTTCGGTAAAGGGGATGGTCTCGGCAAAAATGGCCCCTTCCACCGATGTATTCAAGCGCGCACGCCACTGGCGGGGACGGCCTGGTCCCGCGTTATAGCCTGCCGACGCCAGCACCTGCGAGCCATCCAGCTGACCCAGAACCATGTTCAGGTAGTTGGTGCCCAGTACAGTATTCACCTCGAACTCGTTGACTCGCGAAGGCGAGAAATCGCGCATATCGATCTTGTTGGCTACCCACTTGGCGGTGGCAGGCATCAGTTGCATCAAGCCTGATGCCCCGACGCCCGAACGCGCATCGGTAATGAAGCGCGATTCCTGACGGATCAGGCCATACACCCAGGCCGGGTCCAGATTGATGGACTTGGCCTGCTCGGTCACGCGGCCTTCAAAGGGAGCGATAAAGCGCTGGCTGAAGTCGATCTCGTTCTTGGTCAACAAGGAGGTATTCA
The DNA here is from genome assembly GCF_009497775.1 of Alcaligenes faecalis. Lineage (NCBI taxonomy): Bacteria > Pseudomonadati > Pseudomonadota > Betaproteobacteria > Burkholderiales > Alcaligenaceae > Alcaligenes > Alcaligenes faecalis. Next base: position 471,401 of record NZ_CP031012.1, on the reverse strand, counting down.
CCACCCGGTCGTAAATATGCTGCTCGCGCGCGAACTCGGCCGCTGCGCGCAACTGCCTGTCGTTCATGCCACGCAGAGCGAAGTTCCACTCGGGCACAGCTTCCGGACGCCAGCCCAGCTTGAACAGCTCCACCGCACGCAGCAAGCCTGCATTGGTACGGGCATCCTGCATATCCAAAGGCGTCAAAGGCTGTGGCTGAGGGGGCAAGGAAGGAGTCAGGCCCAACTCTTCTGTAGCCAGCTGACCGTAGAAGTTCAGATCGCCCACAATGGACTGGAACTTGGCACGAGCCTGATCTTTATGGCCCAAGGCTTCGTGAGCACGCCCCGACCAGTACACCCAAACCGGCTCGGCCTTTTGCGCATCGTTCATCTTGTCGATGGCGGCAGAGACATGCTTCCACTCAATGGTGCCCTGACGCAACTCGGCACGTACTTGCCAGGCATTGTTGTAATCCGTCATGGGGGTACGACCGGAGCGGCGATACCATTTGGCCGCATCGTCTTCCACCCGCAAGGCACTGATCAGACCAAACTGCCCCCAAACCCAATTCAGGTTTTCCTGAGGGATTTTGCCAGCCCAGGTACGGTCGATATAGGCGGCTGCCGAATCACGCTGACCACGGCCCAGGCGGGACAGGGCCAAGGACACCAGCTCCGGGTTGACCGCACTATTGGTCGCATTACGATCCAGCCACTTCTGTGGCGCAGCCATCAGAGCGGTGTAATCCTTCATTTGCGGTGCCGTGAAAATAATCGCAGCCAGACGACGAGCCTCGCCCGTGCGGTTATTTTCCAGAGCATCACGCATCAGGTCGCGGACCTGATTCTTGCTGACCACTTTACGGGCGTACAACTGGTCCAATGCCGACCAGCAAGCCTGGCTGGGCGAGAAGGACGACAGCAGGTCCTGCACATCCACAGATTGCCCGGCCACGTTCTGGGCCGAAGCTACCGCACACTTCACCGCCGAAGTGGGGGCCTGGACGGGAGCCAGCTCACGCACCAGGGCATAGTTTCCGGTACGGGCGGCCGCCACAATCCAATCGGACTTCAGACGGTTTTCCAGGTATTCATCTTGATTGCCGCTCAGGAACAAGCGAACTTGCTCATCGGGTACGGGCGTGGTCGTATCCTGCAAAATCCGGCGCAAGCGCCAGTACTCGGCATAGGAACCCAGGACAGGATCATTGGCCGCCACCGGAGCCAGGGCATCCAGCGCTGTCCAGCGCTTGGCCTGCATGGCATCACGAGCATCCACCAAAGCCTGACGAGCAGTTGGCGGCACAGGCGGGACACGGTCCCAGCGACGCACGGCTTCCTTGGCAGGCTGCAACACGACAGTTTGCTTGGCCACGGCAGGATCCGGAGAATGTGTCTGGGCTTGCGGCGACTGCGACCCCGCACAGCCGACCAAACCCAGAGCAAACACCACCAAAGCGCTCAAGGGCGGGCGAGGAAGCATGGATGCCATGCCCCAAGCTGGTGTTTTCTGGTACTTTAGCTGGTTGATACCCATAGTGACGGCCTTTAGAAAATCACCCATGATTCAGAACGTAGAGCATAACGCAGCCGCGCTGCGCACGCGACTAAAAGACCTGCGAGCCGGGCAGCCCTCCATCGACACCAACCGGGGCGCTTTGCTGATCCGGGGCCGTCTGTTCACCTGGCTGGCCACCAACCGCAGCCGCCTGCGTGAACAAGGCCGTGCCGAACCCACCACCATTGCCGCTTTCTGGCCTATGGCCCAAGAACCGGACTTGCGCCCATTGCTGCTTCAATGGGTAGAGGAGGAAGGCATCAATGTCTGTCTGCCCGTTGTCCAGGAGCCCGACGCCCCTTTGAGTTTTGTCGAGTGGACACCCGACACCGAAATGGAAAAGGGACGCTACGGCATCGAAATCCCGGTTTCCACTAAAACCATGCAACCGGACATTGTCCTGGTCCCTACCCTGGGCTACACCCGCCAGGGCGATCGCCTGGGCTACGGCAAAGGGTATTACGACCGGACTTTGGCGGCGCTGAAAGAACAAAACCACGCGTTTACCAGCATTGGTATTGCCTGGGCAGTGGGCGACTTGTCGGGCCAATCCTACCAGCCCGCCCCGCACGACCAACGCCTGGACAGTATTCTGACTGATAAAGGCTGGGCTGTGCCCGCTCCGGAACTATAAGTAACCCGCTACCACAAACTGTTTAATCGAGAACTCTGTTTACAAAGCAGTCGATCAAACCGGAAAAGGTGCAGGCCATATAGCCCCCCATAAAAAAACCCGCCAAGACCTCTGGCGGGTTTTTTATTGAACATCTGAGAGCCTAGCGCCAGGTCAGATTCGGCAAAATAGCCATGCTCGCGTCTGCCCCGTTCAGGGTGTACATATGGATGCCGGGAGCACCACCATCCAACAGGTCCTGACACAAGCGTGCCACCACATCGATACCAAAAGCGCGAATCGATGCGCGATCATCACCGAAGTCGGCCAGACGCAAACGAATCCAGCGCGGCACTTCTGCTCCACACATGGTCGAGAAACGCAGCAACTGGGACGAGTTGGTAATAGGCATGATGCCTGGCGTGATCGGAATTGTGACTCCTTGCGCCTGGGCCCGTTCAACAAAGCTGAAGTAGGAGTCCGGGTTGAAGAAGTACTGCGTGATCGCGCCATGCGCCCCTGCGTTGACCTTGTTCACAAAGTGATCCAGGTCGTCCCCAAAACCCGTCGCCTGGGGGTGCATTTCTGGGTAGGCGGCCACTTCGATATGAAACTGCTCACCGTAGTTTTCACGAATGAAAGCCACCAGATCGCTGGCATAACGCAGCTCGCCCGCATCACCACCCATACCCGACGGCAAGTCACCGCGCAGGGCCACGATACGTCGTATGCCCTGGTCGCGGTAATTGTCCAGCATCTCGCTCAGCTGTGCGGGTGCCGTACCAATGCACGACAAGTGCGGTGCGACATCAAAGCCCAGTTTTTGCAGCAGTGCCACCGCATCCACCGTGCCAGCACGGGTGGAGCCACCGGCCCCGAACGTCATGCTGACATAGGCGGGGTTCAAGCCCATCAGGGACTTGGCGGTCCGCACCAGTTTTTCCTGCGCCGCGATATCTCGCGGCGGGAAAAACTCCAGGCTCAAAGTTTGCTGATTGCTCATTTCATTAACAATCCCGACAGCAGTCCGGAAACCAGACTGTAGACAATTGCCCCAATCACGGCCCACCAGAAGCCTTCAACCTGGAAGCCCTTGAGAATAGAGCCCGCAAACCAGAACACCAAGGCGTTGAGCACCAGCAGGAACAAGCCCAAAGTCACAATAGTGATGGGCAAGGTCAGCACAATCAGCAAAGGTTTGACCAGAGTATTGAGCAGACCCAGTACCAGCGCAGCAATCAGGGCTGAGCCAAACGAGGCAACCGTAATACCCGGCAGGATGTAGGCAACAACCAGCAAGGCAACAGCATTCAGGATCCAGACAAGTAGCAAAGTCATGATAGGGCTCCAGGAATAGGCGTCCGAAGACGCCGGTGCGTTTTAGTAACGGTAGTGCTCGGCCTTGAATGGACCTTGCACCGGTACGTTGATGTAATCCGCCTGCGCCTGCGACAAGGTCGACAAGTTCACACCCAATTTCTTCAAGTGCAAACGAGCGACTTTTTCGTCCAGATGCTTGGGCAGTACATATACTTTACCTGTTTCGTAGTTCTCACCACGAGTGAACAGTTCAATTTGTGCAATGGTCTGGTTCGTGAACGAAGCCGACATCACAAACGAAGGGTGACCAGTGGCGCAACCCAGGTTCACCAGGCGGCCTTGAGCCAGCAGGATGATGCGCTTGCCGTCAGGGAAAATGATGTGATCAACCTGAGGCTTGATCTCTTCCCACTCCAGGTCCTCAATGGAAGCCACGTCGATTTCGTTGTCGAAGTGACCGATATTGCACACGATGGCCTGGTCTTTCATGCGATCCATGTGCGAGCGGTTGATCACATGGTAGTTGCCGGTGGCGGTCACGAAGATGTCGGCCTTGTCGGCGGCTTCTTCCATGGTCACAACGCGGTAGCCTTCCATCGAAGCTTGCAGGGCGCAGATAGGGTCAATTTCGGTAACCCAAACCTGGGCGCGCAAAGCGGCCAGCGCTTGCGCGCAACCTTTACCCACGTCACCGAAACCGCAAACCACGGCGATCTTGCCAGCAACCATCACGTCGGTCGCGCGCTTGATACCGTCCACCAGGGACTCGCGGCAGCCGTACAGGTTGTCGAACTTGGACTTGGTCACCGAGTCGTTCACGTTGATGGCGGGGAAGGCCAGTTCGCCTTTCTTGGCCATCTGGTACAGACGGTGCACACCCGTGGTGGTCTCTTCGGTCACGCCCTTGATCTGGGCCAGACGGGTGGAGTACCAGGTTTTGTCGTTTTGCAGACGGGCACGGATAGAGGCGAACATGACGCGCTCTTCTTCGCTGCCGGGTTTATCCAGAACGGACAGGTCTTTTTCAGCACGGGCACCCAGGTGCAGCAACAGAGTTGCGTCGCCACCGTCGTCCAGAATCATGTTGGCCTGCTCACCGGGCCAATCGAAAATGTCGTGGGCGTATTGCCAGTACTCTTCCAGAGTTTCGCCCTTGACGGCGAACACAGGCACTCCAGAGGCGGCAATAGCAGCGGCAGCGTGGTCTTGAGTGGAGAAGATGTTGCACGATGCCCAGCGCACTTCCGCGCCCAGGGCCGTCAGGGTTTCAATCAGAACCCCGGTTTGAATCGTCATGTGCAAACTGCCGGCAATGCGTGCGCCCTTCAGGGGCTGGGAGGCAGCAAATTCCTCGCGGGTGGCCATCAGGCCAGGCATTTCGGTCTCGGCAATGGTCAGCTCGCGGCGGCCCCATTCAGCCAAGGAAATATCGGCAATTTTGTAATCGGTAAAAGTCACAGTCGGGCTCCGTTATACGGCACGCAGACTGCACGGAGAGCAAATGAATTCTCACCAGCAGCCCGCCATGCAGGTCGTGGTGAGCGTCGTTCTCCAAGGTGGATACCACCTATCCATGCCCCGAGCCTGGCAAGACTAGTGTCTTGTCGCAACGCCCCTCGAGGATGGCAAATTAATGTGGGTGATTGTACCTGTTTGGATCGTCTTGGGAAGACGGCTCCAGGGGTAAAAATCATAATTTCTTCTTGCGAGACGGACCGGGGCCTGCCTCTTCCAGCGTTGCGGGCAGCCCGGTTTTCCGGCCCCGACAACGCTGTATCCCTGCTGCAAAGCGCCGCCCGCAAGCGGCCTTTGCACCTTTCTTAGATAGCCTGACGCAAAGCCTGGGCCTTGTCCGTGGCTTCCCAGCTGAACTCGGGCTCGCTGCGGCCAAAGTGACCGTAGGCCGCTGTCTTGGTGTAGATGGGACGCTGCAGATCCAGCATTTCGATGATGCCGCGTGGGCGCAGGTCGAAATGTTGGCGAACCAGCTTGGCGATCTCGGTATCCGGGATCACGCCAGTGCCTTCAGTGTAGATGGTGATGTTGATAGGCTCGGCCACACCGATGGCGTAGCTCAGCTGCACCTGACACTGTCGGGCCAGACCGGCTGCCACAATGTTCTTGGCCACGTAACGCGCCGCGTAAGCAGCGGAACGGTCCACTTTGGAGGGGTCCTTGCCGGAGAAAGCACCACCACCGTGAGGGCATGCGCCACCGTAGGTATCCACAATGATCTTGCGGCCAGTAAGACCGCAATCGCCTTGAGGACCACCAATCACGAACTTGCCGGTGGGGTTCACCAGGAAGCGGGTTTTTTCGGTCAGCAGGTCCGAAGGGAAGCATGGACGAATGATGTGTTCGATCACGGCTTCGTGAATGTCTTTCTGGGACATTTCAGGAGCGTGCTGAGTGGACAGCACCACGGTGTCCACTTCGGTAGGACGGCCATCCACGTAGCGGAAGGTCACCTGGGATTTGGCGTCAGGACGCAACCAGGGCAGACGGCCATCTTTGCGCAGTTCGCTCTGGCGCTGCACCAGGCGGTGGGCGTACCAGATGGGAGCAGGCATCAGATCAGGGGTTTCGTCGCACGCGTAGCCAAACATCAGGCCCTGGTCACCAGCGCCCTGGTTCAGCAGCTCTTCAGGGCTGCGGTCCACGCCTTGGGCGATATCGGGCGATTGCTTGTCGTAGGCCACCAGAACGGCGCAGGACTTGTAATCAATGCCGTAGTCGCCATTGTCATAGCCAATGCGCTTGATGGTGTCACGGGCAACCTGGATGTAATCCACGTTGGCGTGCGTGGTGATCTCGCCAGCCAACACTACCAGACCGGTATTGCACAAGGTCTCGGCAGCAACACGTGCCTGAGGATCTTGCTCGAAAATAGCGTCCAGGATGGCGTCGGAGATCTGGTCGGCAACCTTATCGGGGTGGCCTTCAGAGACGGATTCGGAAGTAAAGAGAAAGTCGTTGTTGTTCACAGCGTAGCTTCCTTTAATAAGGGCTGATAATCAGCACGAGGTTGAACAAACTGCGTTGCACCTCGAAGCCAGCGATGTGGATACGATAGACGGGGCGCGACGCTTTAGCGGTTTATAGTGGGCAGCTTGCTGCCTGATCGCTCCGCAAGTTGTCGTTTAACTCAGCGATACAATCCATTTTAAGCGAAAATACGTATTTATTTCAGCAAAACTTCACATTAAAGGATTGCCTGGCCCATGCTAGCGGCACTTTTGCGTCTGATGGCTCGTCTGCCTTTACCCGTCCTGCATGGGCTGGGCAAGGGGATTGGACGACTGATTTACGCCTTTCCCGGACGCTATCGCCGCCGTCTGCAAAGCCACTGTCGGCAAGCGGGTTACGACTCCCCCGCATTTTTCCGGCAAGCAGCCGGACAAACCGGCGCCATGATCCTGGAAACACCGCGCGTCTGGCTGCATCCGCAAGCCTGTCTGGCCCGCTGCACCGTCGATAATGTGGCCTTGCTGGAGACCACCCATGCCGAAGGACGCGGCGTGCTGTATCTGACTCCTCACTTGGGTTGCTTTGAGATTACGGCACGTTATCTGGTGGGTTTAGGCCCACTGACCGTGATGTTCCGCCCACCACGCCAGGCCGTACTGGAACCCCTGATGGTAGAGTCGCGTGAACTGCCCGGCCTGCATGCCGTCCCCGCCAATATGAAAGGCGTGCGTGAATTTGTCCGCGCGTTTCGCAAGGGTGAATCGGTAGGCATGTTGCCCGACCAGGTTCCCAGTGGTGGCGATGGTGTGTGGGCGCCGTTTTTTGGCCGCCCTGCCCTGACCATGACGCTGGCTGGCAAGCTGGCCCGCCAGTCCAATGTGCCTGTTATTGTGACCGCTGCCGAACGCCTGCCAAAAGGGCGCGGCTGGCATATTCACACCTTGCGCCTGCCGGAGCCTTTGCCCGAAGACCCCACGGAGCTGGCCACCCTGATCAACGAATCCATGGAAAGCTTGATACGCCGTTTTCCCACGCAATACCTGTGGGGATACAACCGCTACAAGATTCCTCACGATGCGCCCCCTTTGCCTGGCGAAACCACCCCATGAGTTTTAATTCTTACCCACTGCTCAAATCCGTTTTCACCTACTTTGGCCGTGCCTCCGTACGCACGCGTCAGCGTTGGGGGGCCGTGCTGGGCGGACTGGTTCATCGCTTCGCCTCCCGCCGCCGTCACATTGTTCGCACTAACCTGGATTTGTGCTTCCCCGACACGCCAGAAAGCACACGCCGCGAATGGGAAAAACAGCACTTTCGCCTGCTGGCCCAATCCTATCTGGATCGGGGTCTGCTCTGGTTTGGTCTGCCCAGCACTATTCTGAACACTCTGCACCTGACGGGTGAAGAACACATCACTCAGGCCCTGGAGCAGGGCCGCAAAGTCATGCTGCTGGTGCCTCACTTTCTAGGTATGGATGCAGCCGGAACACGACTGTCCATGTCCATCCCGAATATGGTGGCCTTTTACACTCCCCAGCGCGACCCTCATGTGGATAGACTGATGTATGAAGGCCGCAGCCGCTTCTCCTCGGTAGACCTGGTTTCCCGCAAGGACGGTATTCGTGGCCTGATACGTGCCCTGCAAAATCGCCGACCTATTTACTACCTGCCTGATATGGACTTCGGCACCAAGGGCTCGGCCTTTATGCCCTTTTTCAATGTCCCGACTGCCACTTTGCTGTCCACCGCCCAGATTGCCCGCAATCAAGATGCCGTGGTCATTCCCGTGATTTCCCGCGTGGATGCCCAGACTGGTCACTACCATATTCAGGTGCTGGAACCCATGTCCGACTTCCCCGGCGAAGGCAGCCTGGAAGAAGCGACCGAGCGCATGAATGCCCTGATCGAAAAATATGTGCGCGAGGACCCGCCGCAGTATTATTGGGTGCATCGACGCTTCAAAACCCGACCTGAAGGTCAACCCGGCATCTACTAGGCCCATCATGCACCGTTCCACCGCCCCCCAGCCCGTCTCCTCCCTTTGGCGTTTCAGCAAAATGCACGGAGCGGGCAATGACTTTGTCATGCTGGACGGTGTGACGCAGCATATTGAACTGACACCGGAACGGGCCCGTGCCCTGGCCGATCGCCACTTCGGGATTGGTGCCGACCAGATCTTGCTGGTCGAAGCCGCCACCGAAGCAGGGGCCGATTTCCGCTACCGCATCTTCAATGCAGATGGCAGCGAAGTTGAACACTGCGGCAACGGCGCACGTTGCTTTGTCCGCTTTGTACACGAGCAGGGCCTGTCCTCGGCCAACCCTTTGCGGGCGCAAATTCGTACCGGCATCATCAGCCTGAATGACGACCCGCAACGCGGCGTGGATGTCATGATGGGCACCACCCGCTTTGCGCCTGCCGATGTGGGTTTTGACAATAAAGGTCTGGAAGCGCGCGACCAAGGCAACGACACGCTGTGGCTCTTGCCTGTGCCCGATCAAGCCGCCCCCGTCGCCCTGTCACTGGTCTCGATTTCCAATCCGCATGCCGTGCAGGTCGTGGACGATGTGAAACAGGCTCCGGTTGCCACGGTTGGCCCCTTCATCGAATCCCACCCCCGTTTTGCCCACAAGGTGAACGCGGGTTTCATGCAAATCGTCGACCCTCACCACATCAAGCTGCGCGTCTACGAGCGCGGAGCCGGAGAAACCCTGGCCTGCGGTACAGGCGCATGTGCGGCTGTGGTGGCGGGCATACGCCGGGGATTGCTCCAAAGCCCGGTTGTCGTTGATACTCGTGGAGGCAGTCTGCGCATTGAATGGGACGGACAGGCACTACGCATGAGCGGCCCGGCCCAAACTGTCTTTACCGGACAAGTCGATATCGATGCACTGTGTGCATCCTTAGCCAGAAAGGAAACCTTCTAGACATGGAAACCCCCAACAGCCTTAGCGCCGTGGAAGTGGCCCAGTTTTTGAAAGCCAACCCTGATTTCTTCGACGCGCACGCCGACGTTTTTTCCAAACTGATGGTGCCGCACCCGCACCAAAGCCGCGCCATTTCCCTGGGCGAGCGCCAGATCATGCTGCTGCGCGAGCGCGGCAAGAAAACCGAGCGCCAACTGGCCACGCTGGTAGCCAATGCCCGTGGCAATGAAAAGATCTCGCGCCAACTGCATCAATGGAACTGCCAGATGCTGGCCGAGTCCGATCCCGGCGCCCTCCCTGCCCTGATTTGCAGCAGCCTGGAACGCATTTTTGAAATGCCGGTTGTACGCTTGCACTGCTGGAATCCGGACGAGGTGCTGGCCGATGACGCCCTGGCCAGCTGGGCCTACACCTTGATCAATCCATATTGCGGCGTCCGACGCGAACAGGAGTTCCTGGCCGATTTGCAGCAAGACGCGCAATCGGTGGCCATTGTGCCCTTGAAGTTCCCCGAGTCGAACACCCTGTTTGGCCTGCTGGTTCTGGGCTCACCCGAAGCCACACGCTTTACCGCCGATATGGGTACGGACTTTCTGGAAGGCATTGGTGAGTTGTGCAGCGCCGCCCTGCAGCGCTTGCACAAGCCCAGCAGCGTTGATCAAAGCGAATGTCCGGCCTGAAGAAACAAGACCGCCCCCCTTCCGGGGACAAGCCCCACAAGCAGCCAGCCGCCCCCCAGGCCCTCAGCCCGGCCATGCAAAGCTGGCTGCATCAACTAAGCCATGAAAAACGCTATTCGGAACACACGCTCAGTGCGTACCGCAATGATCTGCGCCATTTGCTGGCGCAGTACCCAGGCACAGACCCCGACACACTGACTCAGAGCCAGTTGCGACAGGCCGCCGCCCGTTTGCATGCACAGGGCCTGGCACCGCGCAGCCTGGCCCGTATTCTGGCGGCCTGGCGTGGCTACTATCAATCACGCACCAAAGAGCTGGGTTGGCCCTTGAACCCGGCTACCAGCCTGAAGGCACCCAAGATAGGTCGTCCGCTGCCCAAGGCCTTGTCCGTAGACCAGACCCAGCAATTACTGGACCGCCCGACCGCTCCCATTCAGGACGACCCGGTCAGCTGGCGTAATCAGGCCATGTTTGAATTGTTTTATTCCAGCGGGCTGCGTTTGGCAGAGTTGGTCAGCCTGGACACGCACTATCACCAGGACACGCAATACCAGTCCAAAAGCTGGTTACTGCTGGATGATCGTGAGCTGGTGGTCAGTGGCAAAGGCGGCAAGACACGCCGCCTGCCTGTAGGCGAAAAGGCCCTGCTCGCCTTGCAGCAGTGGCTGGAAAAACGCCCAGCTTTAGCATCGCTGGCGACCAGTGCCGATGCCAGTGCCGCGCTGTTTCTAGGAGCCCGTGGGGCCCGCATTCACCCACGTGTCGTGCAGCAAGAGCTGGAAAACTACGCCCGTGCCAGCGGCCTGCCTGTGCATGTACACCCGCACAGCCTGCGCCACAGCTTTGCCAGTCATTTGCTGCAATCGGCACAAGACTTGCGAGCGGTGCAGGAGCTATTGGGTCACACCAATATTTCCACGACCCAGATTTATACCCGTCTGGACTTCCAGCATCTGGCCCAGGCTTACGATCAGGCCCATCCTCGGGCACAACGCAAAAACCGGGCCAGCGACAAGCCGGATGAATGAATCAGGGCTGCAAAGCCTTGATCAGTTGATCGGTATTCGAGCGCATCATGCCCAAATAGGTATCCACACCTGATCCGGGCGCACCCAGGGCGTCGGAATACAGAGTGCCGCCTACCTTCGCGCCGGTTTCTCTGGCCACTTGCTCGACCAGCTTTGCGCTAACCGTATTTTCTACAAAAATGGCCTGAATCTGCTCGCTACGCGCTTGCTGGATGATCTGTGCAATATCGCGTGCAGACGGCTCCGCCTGGCTGGAGACACCGACCAAGGGGATAAAACGGATGTCGTAAGCCTTGCCCATATAAGAGAAAGCATCGTGCGAGGTAATGACCTTGCGCTTTTCTACCGGCACTGCTTGCAGGCGGGTTTTGATGGAATCGTCCAGTTCCTGAAGGCGCTGCGCATAATCCTTGGCACGGCGCTGGTAGTACTCGGCATTGGCCGGGTCAGCCTGCTCCAGTCCTTTGCTGATATTGCGGGCATAGATCTGCGCCAGACCCAAACTTTGCCAGGCATGCGGGTCCTGACTGCCGTGCTGATGGCTATGGTCGTGGCCGCTAGGGTCTTTCTCATCGGCATGTTGATGATCTTGAGCGTGGTCATGCGCAGGCTCATGATCGTGGTCGTGGTCGTGGTCGTGGTCGTGGTCGTGGTCGTGGTCGTGGTCGTGGTCGTGGTCGTGGCCAGCATGGTCGTGCTGCCCGCCCTCAAAAGCCAAAGGCGTAATGCCTTCCGTCGCCACGACCTGTGGCCCCTGGTAGCCTGCGGCCTGCTGCAAGCGTGGCAGCCAGGTTTCAAATTCCAGGCCATTGATCACCAGCAACTGCGCGCTGGCCAGGGTCTTCGCATCGCTGGGGCGCGGCTCAAACGAGTGGGCATCCCCATTGGCAGGCACGATCGCGCTGGCCATGACCTTGTCGCCACCAATCTCCTTGACCATATCATTCAGGATCGAGAAGCTGCTGACCACTCGCAAAGGCTCTGCCTGTACCGACAGGCTGGCCGCCAGCAAGCCCAGGGCCAGCACCGTGCGGCCTGAATAAATGTCTCGCATTTTCATCAATCGTGCTCCAAGAGAGAGGCCATGCGCCGACGCCGTGCACGCCATTGGGAATAAGCACGCAGCAAACCGCCTTGGGGGCCAAGGGTGATAGAAAGAAAATAGAACGCGCCGGCCGCCAGAATAATCGCGGGCGAAGCCGGTACGTTGTAGTAATACGAGAACAGCAGCCCCAGATAGGCGCTGATCATGCCCAGCAAGGCCGCCACCAGCATTTGTCGACCTACGGAATACACCCAGAACCGGGCGGAGGCAGCGGGCAGCATCATGATCCCCACTACCATCAAGGTCCCCAGAACCTGGAAGCCAGCCACCAGCGTGATGACCAGCATGAACAAGAACAGCATGTGAACCACGGAACCGCGCCCGCCCTGGGTGCGCAGAAAGATCGGGTCCATGCACTCCAGCACCAGAGGTCGAAACACCAGGGCCAGAATAATCAGCGTGATCGTCGTGCTGCTGGTGACCAGCAGCAAAGATGCGTCATCCAGCCCCAGCACCGTGCCAAACAGCACATGAATCAAATCCATATTGGAGCCGCGCAGCGACACCAGCAGCACCCCCAGCCCCAGTGACACCAGATAGAAAGCCGCAAAACTGGCGTCCTCCCGTTGTGGTGTCAGGCGGGCCACCAGACCGGCCAGCAAGGCCACGACCAGGCCGGTAATCATGCCGCCTATGGCCATCGCACTTAAAGACAGGCCGGCCGTCAGAAAACCCACCGCCACACCGGGCAGGATGGCATGTGCCATCGCATCGCCCATCAGGCTCATGCGGCGCAGCACCAGAAACACACCCAAAGGCCCGGCCGCTGCGGCCAGGGCAAACGAACCGGCCAGCGCGCGCTTCATGAAACCAAAGTCCATGAAGGGGCCAAACAGCACATCAATCAGCGCCATCATAGGTAGTCCCCCGCACACAAATGGCGAGCCAGATGCAGGTTCTCCGGAGTCAGCACCGCCTCGGTTTCACCCCAGCCCACCACCTGCCCGGCAAGCAGCACGGTTTGCGGAAAACAGCTACGCACCATATCCAGATCATGCAGCACGGCCATCACGGTACGGCCCTGTTGGTGCCAGTCCAGAATCAGCTTCATCAATTCATCCGAGGTTGCCCGGTCCACTGCGGCAAAAGGCTCGTCCAGCAAGAGGATCTGGGCGTCCTGCATGATCATGCGGGCAAACAAGGCGCGCTGTAACTGACCACCCGACAAGGTGCCAATGGAGCGACGCGCAAAGTCGGCCAACCCCACCTGCTCCAGCGCATGGCCAATGCGTTCGTGCTCTGCTTTGGGAAAACCGCCCCAGGCTCCAACGCGCTTCCAGGCTCCCATAGCGACCAGGTCATGAACCGTTACCGGAAAGCTTTTGTCCAGATCGCCCATTTGCGGCAACAAGGCCAGTTGATCCAGAAAACCGCTATCGACCGCAATGCGCCCTTTCAGGGGATTGATCTGCCCGGTCAGCCCTTTGAGCAAGGTGGATTTACCGGCACCGTTGGGCCCGACGATGGCCGTCAAGGAGCCTCGGGTAAAACAGCCGCTGATATCACGCAGGGCGATTTTGTCTTTCCAGCCCAGCGCGACATGATCGAGTTCGATCAGGGTTTGATTGGATGTCATGCCCTTACCACGCGCCCAATGCCCAGGCGGTCAGCAGCCACAGGGCTCCTGCCACGCACAAAGCGCCCAGTACGCGCTGCCCGGCCGAGGCCAGCAAGAGCGAACGGCGCGGCGCCGGACTACGGGAAGTCGAGGAAAATTGAGAACAGGACATGAAACAGGGATAATGCGGCTAGATTGGGAATTTAATTTTTCCAAAGATGTTATAACATAACAAACACCCTATCAAGCGCCATGCCTGTACATATTCTTACGCCCAACGCCATTGAAGATCAGCTTGCTACCGCTGAACAGCTCTGTCTGGAACGCGGTAAACGGCTGACTTCAATTCGCCGCCAGGTGCTGGAAATCCTGATTCAGGCCCAGCGCAGTTTGCGCGCCTACGAACTGCTGGATCTGGTTCGCGAGTTTCAACCCGGCGCCAAGCCCCCTACCGTTTACCGCGCCCTGGACTTTCTGACTGAAGAAGGTCTGATCCACCGTCTGGATGCCGTCAATGCCTGGACGGCCTGTGTGGATGCCGGTGGCCACCCCCACGATTTGCTGATTGTCTGCACCCAGTGCGGCACCGTGGTGGAACTGTGCGCCCCGGACCTGAGCCAAAGGCTGGCTGACTGTGTGCGCGGAGCAGGCTTTGCCCTGTCCGGCCACGAAACTGAATTGCGCGGCCTGTGCCAACGTTGCGTTGCGGCTAAAAACGAGCGAAAACCCTTATCTGCCCCCTAAAACGTGGTATTTTGCCGCCAATCAGTATATATTCCCCGATCTATTGGCAAACCTCTGTGAATTTTTACAGATCACCGTTTGCCCAACAGGCAAGGCTGTGATGTAATCGCACGTTGTTTTCGTGCGGAGCAGATGGGTGCAGGAAGCCGCGGTTGGTGCCGTGCCTTGTACCTTTCGCCCGCCACTGCGAGGCATGTTTATGAACGCGGCATCAGATCTGAAAAACATGGTTCCAGTCACTGTTCTGACTGGTTTTTTGGGCGCTGGCAAAACCACGCTGCTCAAGCGCATCCTGAGCGAATATCACGGTCGACGCATTGCCGTCATCGAAAACGAGTTCGGGCCTGAAGGCATCGACAATGAATTGCTGGTGCAAGATTCCCAGGAAGAAATCGTCGAGCTGAGCAACGGCTGCGTATGCTGCACCGTGCGTGGCGACCTGATGCGCACCCTGAACGATTTGCGCGTACGCCGCCAGGCGGGCGAACTGAAGTTCGAGCGCGTCATCATCGAGACCACCGGCATGGCTAACCCCGGCCCGGTCTGCCAGACCTTCTTCATGGACGATGATATTGCCGACTACTATCGGCTGGACGCGGTCATCACGGTAGTGGATGCCAAACACGGCATGGCCACACTGGACCAACAAGAAGAAGCCCAAAAACAGGTTGGTTTTGCGGACCGCTTGCTGATCTCCAAAAAAGATCTGGTCAACGATGTGGATTACGAGGCCCTGCGCGCCCGTCTGGTCCGCATCAACCCGCGAGCCACGATTACGCCGGTTCACTTCGGTGAAACCGACATCAAGGATTTGCTGGAAGTCAGCGGTTTCAACCTGAATTCCATTTTGGACATTGATCCACAATTCCTGGCAGAGCAGCACCCCGATGCGGCAGACGGCCATGATCACCACCACGATCATGCCCATGGCGATGACGACGAGTGCGGTCCGGGCTGCGGACACGATCACCATCATCATCACCACCAGCACGCCGCTCACAACGACGAGATCGGGGCTTTCGTGTTCCGTTCGGACCGTCCTTTCGACCCCGAGCGTCTGGAAGACTTCCTGTCGGGCATTGTCCAGGTATTTGGACCAGATCTGATGCGCTACAAGGGCATTTTGTATCTGAAGGGCATCAATCGCCGTATGCTGTTCCAAGGCGTACACATGATGATGAGCGCCGAGCCTGGCAATGCCTGGCTGGCCAAAGATAAAAAAGGCACCAAGCTGGTCTTTATTGGCCGCAAATTGCCACAAGACATATTCACCCAGGGCCTGGAGAATTGCCTGGTTTGAATTAATTATTCAGTAAATGCGGAGCGATTGCGCGTGACGACAGTTACAGGCTCCCAGACGTCAACAAGAGGTAAGCATCATGGCAACTAAGTCACATGACAGTACTACAACCCTGCTGACCGAGCAGGAGCTTTTGGCGATGCCTGAGTCAGACTACATGAACGCCGCCCAGCTGGGGTTTTTCAAGCACCGCTTGCGCCAGCTGGAGCAAGACATTCTGGCCAATGCGGGTGCCACAACGGAAAACCTGCGTGAAACCCAGTTCGTTCCTGACCCGGCTGACCGTGCCACGATCGAAGAAGAACACGCTCTGGAGCTGCGCACCCGCGATCGCGAACGCAAGCTGCTCAAGAAAGTGCAACAGTCCATCGCCCTGATCGATTCGGGCGAATACGGCTGGTGTGAGGAAACCGGCGAGCCTATCGGCCTGCCCCGTTTGCTGGCACGTCCTACGGCTAACCTGTCTCTGGAAGCCCAGGAGCGTCGCGAGAAGCGTCAAAAGATGTTTGGGGATTGATAGGCTGCCACGCCCATCACCCTGATAAAAAGCCCGCCCGATCATTCTGGCGGGCTTTTTTGTGGAGTCTGACCCGTCCGGAATTACGCTGACGCTTTTTCCCCGTATTGAAGAACAGTCAACTGAGACAGGAAATTCGATACGACCAACACGGTTTTCAGGAACGACGCTCAGTCGGTAAAAACTTCCTGCTGTCATGCGCTTGAAATTTCCGACCCGACCCCCAGATGGGAACCTTAAAGGAAGGAAATCATGGAACAATTTCACGCCACTACTATTGTCTGTGTACGCCGCGGAGATCAGGTCGCCATTGGCGGCGATGGTCAGGTCACCCTGGGCAATATTGTCATCAAGGGCACGGCCCGCAAGATTCGCCGTTTGTACAACGACAGCATCCTGGCCGGCTTTGCCGGTGCGACGGCCGACGCATTCACCTTGCAAGAGCGCTTTGAAGCGAAGCTGGAAAAGCACCAGGGCAACCTGCTGCGCGCCGCCGTCGAACTGACGCGCGACTGGCGCACCGACCGCGTTCTGCGCCGTCTGGAAGCCATGCTGCTGGTGGCGGACAAGGAGCACACGCTGGTGCTGACCGGCAATGGCGACGTGCTCGAACCCGAACATGGCCTGGCCGCCATCGGCTCGGGCGGCTCCTATGCCCAATCTGCCGCCATGGCCTTGCTGCAAAACACCGATATGGCTCCTGCCGACATCGTCAAGAAATCGTTGGAGATCGCAGGTGATCTGTGCATCTACACCAACCAGAACCATATCGTCGAAACACTCTGACAGCCGGATACACCACCATGTCTACACCTAATATGACTCCCGGAGAAATCGTCTCCGAACTGGACAAGCATATCGTTGGCCAGGGCAAGGCCAAGCGCTCCGTGGCCGTGGCCCTGCGCAATCGCTGGCGCCGCCAGCAGGTTGCCGAGCCCCTGCGCAGCGAAATCGTCCCCAAGAACATTCTGATGATCGGCCCCACCGGCGTGGGTAAAACCGAAATCGCCCGTCGTCTGGCCAAGCTGGCCAATGCCCCTTTCATCAAGGTCGAAGCCACCAAGTTCACGGAAGTGGGCTATGTAGGCCGCGACGTTGAAACCATCATCCGCGATCTGGTGGATATTTCGGTCAAGCAAACCCGCGAAGTCGAAATGCGCCGTGTGCGCACCCAGGCCGAGGAAGCGGCTGAAGACCGCATTCTGGACGTGCTGGTGCCGCCCTCGCGCGATGCCCACGGTCAGCCCCAGCGTGAGGACAACTCTGCCCGTCAGGTGTTCCGCAAGCGCCTGCGTGAAGGCAAGCTGGACGATACCGAGATTGAAATCGAGATGGCCCAGGCCATGCCTCGCATGGAAATCATGGCCCCTCCCGGCATGGAAGAGATGACCGAGCAACTGCGCGGCATGTTCTCCGGTATGGGCCAGGAAAAAACCAAGGCTCGCAAGCTGACGGTCAAGGAAGCCTTCAAGCAACTGACCGAAGAAGAAGCGGCCCGTCGCGTCAATGAAGACGATTTGCGCACGGCTGCAGTGGCCAACGCCGAGCAGAACGGCATTGTGTTCCTGGACGAGATCGACAAGATCACCGCACGTGGCGAGAGCCAGGGCAGCGGCGGCGATGTGTCCCGCCAAGGCGTGCAGCGCGACCTGCTGCCTTTGGTAGAAGGCACGAACGTCACCACCAAATACGGTGTAGTGCGTACCGACCACATTCTGTTCATTGCCTCGGGCGCGTTCCACCTGTCCCGCCCATCGGATCTGATTCCTGAACTGCAAGGCCGTTTCCCTATCCGTGTAGAACTCGAATCGCTGAGCGCCCAGGATTTTGTACAGATTCTGTCGACCACGGACGCCTCGCTGACCAAGCAATACGCCGCTTTGCTGGGCACCGAAGACGTGCAACTGGATTTCCGTCCCGACGGTATCCAGCGTCTGGCCGAGCTGGCCTTCGAAGTCAACGAGCGTACCGAGAACATTGGTGCCCGTCGCCTGTACACCGTCATGGAAAAACTGCTGGAAGAGCTGTCCTACAGCGCTGGCAGCCACGGTGAACAAAGCGTGGTCATTGATGCGGACTACGTGAACAAGCAGCTGCAGGAAACTGCAGCCAGCCAGGATCTGGCACGCTACGTGCTGTAAGTTCAGCACTAGATCCAACGCTTGTTCCGCTTATTGCCGGACACGAAAAAGGGGCAGATTTTTCTGCCCCTTTTTCCATTCTTGGTCGGGTAAGAACCAACACCGTACCAAGCAGGCGACCACAGCCAGGTTTTCAACAAGCTCCGACTTGGCAAAA
Organism: Alcaligenes faecalis; assembly: GCF_009497775.1. NCBI lineage: Bacteria > Pseudomonadati > Pseudomonadota > Betaproteobacteria > Burkholderiales > Alcaligenaceae > Alcaligenes > Alcaligenes faecalis. The sequence goes on along the minus strand of NZ_CP031012.1, from coordinate 452,804 downwards.
CGAATCAAGCTTGCTGATCGTCAGATCGCCAAACAATTCCGCCGACCAGAGCATACTGACGGCTCCCCTGCACAGGACATAAAAAAAACCGGGCGAACCCGGTTTTTTCCACTTGCTGAATCCGCCTTATTTGCTGATCTTGGTAACCACGTATTCGCCACCGTCGCGCTTGGCGGTGAATTTCACCTTGTCGCCCGGTTTGATATTGGCCAGCAAGGCGGGATCAATTTTGTACACCAATGTCATGGCGGGCAGCTCCAGGTCGCTGATCTCACCATGCTTGATGGTAATTTTACCGGCCTCGGCATCCAGTCGGCGCACTTCACCCGAAGCACTGGCTTCCTGAGCCTGGGCGACCACGACATAAGCCGAGCCAGCCACCACACCCAAAGTCCCCAAGGCCAAAGCTGCGCTTCGTTTCGTCCACGTCATTTTTCACTCCTGCAAATTGGGCAGAGCCAGACAATTAGCTCATAATGCCTATTTTCGGACGCCTGATGCGTCTGTTTCCGATCAAGCATAACGCTAAACCTTTGCAAAAGCATGAGCGAATTTATTAAAGGGTATGTGCTGCGTCCAGCCACCCCCGCAGACATTCCGGCCATTTTGGGCCTGATGCGCGATATGGCCGCCTTTGAGAAACTGGAGCATATTTTCAAGGCCAGCGCCGAGTCGCTGCGCAACAGCTTCTTCTCTGATGAGCCCAGCGCCTACTGTCTGGTGATCACGCCTGAAGATCAGCCCGAGACACCAATTTCTTACATTATGTGGTTTTACAACTACTCCAGCTTCCTGGATCGCCGCGGCATCTATCTGGAGGATTTGTATATAGACCCGGCCCACCGCAAGCACGGTCTGGGCGCGGCTGCCCTGCGCCATCTGGCTCAAATGGCTGTGGCCCAGGGCTGTGGTCGTCTGGAATGGGTGGTGCTGGACTGGAACCAGAACGCCATCGACTTCTACAAGTATCAGGGCGCTCAGGTGCTGGAAGACTGGCGCGTAGTACGCGTCACTGGTGATGCCCTGGTCAATATGGCCCAGGGCACCCCTACCCCTGTCGACAACTAAGACTCCATTATGTCCACACGACTTTCCATTATCAGTACCCGCACCGGCGACGATGGTACGACGGGTTTGGGCGATGGCAGCCGCCTGCCCAAAACCGCTCCCCTGATTCACGCCCTGGGCGATGTGGATGAGCTGAACAGCCATATTGGTGTTCTGCGCAGCATGGCGCTGCCCGAGGCCATCGATACCCTGCTGTCTGACATCCAGCACGACTTGTTCGATATGGGGGCTGAGCTGTGCATTCCTGGCCATCAGGTCATAGGCAGCACGCATGTGGAACGTCTGGACCAGGCGATTCGTCACTACAACGAGCCTTTGGGCATACTCAAAGAGTTTATTTTGCCCGGTGGCAGCCCCGCCGCAGCGCAAACGCATGTGCTGCGTTGTGTGGCGCGACGGGCTGAACGCAGCGTCGTGGCGGTGCCATCAGAGTCTTTGCCGCAGGATGGCCCGCGCTTGTATCTGAACCGCTTGTCGGATTTGTTGTTTGTGCTGGCGCGTACCTTGAACCGCCATGCAGGCCGCTCTGACGTGCTGTGGGAACCCAAGCGACACGAGCAGAAAAAGGACTGATAGCCCGCATCGCTGCGAAGCGACAGCGACTATAAGAATAGGGCCCTGCTTGGCAGGGCCCTATTTATTTTCAGGCAGGATCAATACGAGTGATATCCGCAAACTTCAGCGCAGGCTGATCCGTAGGATCTTCGTACACCTGCCATTTCAAGGACAGGCTACCCACCTGGATATCGACGGTCGCCAAGGTATTTTCCGCGTCACTATCGGCCGGATCACAACGCCAGATCGGAAACTCCGCATGGTGCTGATCTGCCAGCACCTTCAAAGGATCCAGCTCGGCTCCGGCTTGCGCCAGCAACTCATCCCCACGCTCCTGTCGCAGCTCGGACGAACGGGTAATGCGCTGCTCAAATCCCTGCATGGACGGGTGCAAGGCATGGTTGGCATGCAAACGGTTCTGCTCGATCGTCTGCACGGACACGGCCTCGGCACTGAATTCCACGCTCAGCAAGCGCGGATCGCCACGCTGGGCCAGACTCAAGTGGAACGCCCCGGAACGTGGGTGATCCTGCAAGATGCCTACCGCCTGATCCAGATCGGGCTGATCCAGCATGGCGCGGGTCAGGACCATGCGCGGCACACCGGGGGCCACGTGACGGGCCCGCACATTATTCACGGTCATGGCCAAACCGGCCTGGGTCACGGCAAAGCTGTGACCGGGCAAGGAGGCAGGGTAAAGAAAGGAGACAAAGGACATGCCGCTGTCGGGGATGAATTTGGCCACCCCGCAGTAACCGGCAAACCCTGGATCACCATCTTCGTTATGCACCAGACGAGGTTCGCCTTGGGCGGGCATTTGCACGGTAGTGCAACCATCGGGCGCCATGGCCCACAAGTCGCCCCGGCAATTCCACAGGAAAACGTCTTCAAAGGGGAGCTCCAGGCCCAATGCCAGGCCCTGGAGCTCGGTCCATATTCGGGGGAAATAGCGCTCGGTGTACTGAGCCAGCTGGCTGGCTACCGCCGTCCCCTTCGATTGCATGATGCCTTGCCATGCTGCTGAGTTCAGCAAATAGGCATGCACTGCGGGGGCTCCGAAACGTCCCAAAGAATGGCCAATTTCTTTGGGACCACCACTTAACTCCAGATAGGACAACTTAGCCATTGCGTCTATTTCCAGTAGGCACCGGACTGGTGCAATTGATTTTCAACCAACTCAATACCGCTGACAGCACGACTGCCCGCCTTGGCCAGAACCTGCTCCAGCAAGACCTCCACCAGCGCCTGTGCAGCAACCAGAGAAGGGAAAAAAGACGGACTGTCGGTTCCAAACAATAATGTGGCATCTGCCTGCTGCGCAATAGGGGCAAGCAAGCTGTCGCAAATCGCCAGAATTTGTGCATCTGCCTGTCTGGCCGCTCCATGCGCCAGCACGGCTTCCTGCGAGTACGGTGCAAAACCGAACAGAACCAGCACATCGCCCTTTTGCAGCGCCCGCAAATCCATATCCAGAGTGCCGGACTCGCCACGCAACAAGCCAATCGAGGGCCGGAACAGACGGTACTGGTAATGAAAGGAAAAAGCGGGGGCAAACGAGGCTCGAAACCCGGCGACAAACACCCGCTTGGCCTTGTTCAGCAGTTCCACAGCCTGGGGGAGACGCGCTTCGTTCACCTCGCGCAGCAGCGCCAGATTATCCATTTGCGCGGTCAGCGTCTGCGCCAGACGATCTTCCTTGTTTCGATTACGCACCACCGCCCTAGCCTGATCGGCATAGCGCCGGACGCCCTGACCATGCAGGGCCTGGGTGAACACGGCCTTGAATTCTGCCCAACCGCCAAAGCCCAAAGACTGGGCAAAGCGCAGCAAGGTCGCAGGCTGCACCTGTGCCTGCGCAGCCAACTGCCGCATGGACATCAAGGGCACCTGATCCGCGTGATCAAGCACATAGCGTGCGCTTTGCTGGAACTGCGGCGACATGGTGGCAAACGCTGCCTGGATACGCTCGGTCAGGGTGCTCAAGGAGTTCATGGGCCAACACGCTTCAAAAGGGGACACCAAGTATATATCGGGCGCAAATGCAGTCTGGGCGCAACAGTGAGGCCTTTATCCACCTGCTCCGACAAGCCAGTGATGATTTATTTGTTGAAAGTATTATTATATATTCAACATACGTTGAAAATCTTTTCGGGCCTACTTTCCGGATCTGCGCCATGACACACGTCTTTCATCGCAACCCCAAACAAACCTTGCCCTACGCCGTCGAAGGCGATGGCATCCACATTGTGGACAGCAATGGCAAGGCCTATATAGACGCCAGTGGTGGCGCGGCTGTGTCCTGCCTGGGCCATAGCCACCCCGTCGTGATCGCTGCCATCAAGCAGCAGCTGGACCAGCTTGCCTACGCCCACACCTCCTTTTTCAGCAGCCAGGCCGCCGAGGATCTGGCAGATTTTCTGACCAGCCGATCCCCCGGTGATCTGGACCATGTGTACTTTCTATCCGGTGGTTCCGAGGCCGTGGAAGCCAGCCTGAAGCTGGCGCGGCAATATTTTGTGGAAATTGGCCAGCCCGAGCGACATATTTTCATCGCACGTCGTCAGAGCTATCACGGCAATACGCTGGGTGCCCTGGCCATTGGCGGCAATGAGTGGCGCCGCAAACCGTTTCTGCCTTTGCTAGCTCCAGCCCAGCATGTCTCGCCCTGCTATCCCTACCGCGATCAGCGCAGCGACGAAAGCGCCGAGCAATATGCCGACCGCCTGGCCCAGGAATTGGACGACATGATTCAAAGCCTGGGTCCCCAGAATGTGGCTGCCTTTGTCGGGGAAACTGTGGTGGGTGCAACCGCGGGTGCCTTGGCTCCGGTAGGCGACTACTGGAAGAAAATCCGCCAGGTCTGCGACAAGCACGGTGTGCTGCTGATTCTGGATGAGGTCATGTCCGGCATGGGGCGCACCGGCTATCTGTTTGCCTGCGAGGAGGACGGTGTGGTGCCGGACATCATGGCCATTGCCAAGGGTCTGGGAGCTGGCTATCAGCCTATTGGCGCGATGCTGGCCAGCGACCGGATTTATCAGGCCATCCTGAATGGCTCGGGCTTTTTCCAGCACGGCCATACCTATATGGGTCACGCCACGGCCTGCGCCGGCGCTTTGGCCGTGCAACAAGTGATTGAGCAAGACCAGTTGCTGGAAAACGTCCGTCAACGCGGCGAGCAATTGCGTCGGGAACTGCATCAGGCTTTGGACAGCCATCCCAATGTGGGTAATATACGCGGCCGTGGTCTGTTTGTCGGCGTCGAACTGGTACAAGACAAGGCCAGCAAGCAAGCGCTGGACCCTGGCCTGAAAACCCACGCCAAGATCAAGCAGCATGCATTTTCCCAAGGTTTGATGCTCTACCCTATGGGGGGCACAATAGATGGGGTTCATGGCGACCATATTTTGCTGGCACCGCCCTTTATCTGCACCGAGTCCGACATTCACGAAATCGTGAAACGACTGACGCAAACCATAGAGCACATCCTGCCCCGTTAAACCCGTCTTGCAGAGCGTCGCACAGGCCATCAGCATGCGCTGCGCCTATCAAGAAACGCTCTGCGGATTGCCCTGCGGCAAGCCCGCCGCAAGCAGACCGCTTACATAAAGGAGAATCATGGCCCGCCTACCCTATGCTGACCTGACAGCCCCCGATGCTGCCCCATTGGTAGAACAGATCATTGCCGAGCGTGGCAGCGTCCTGCACCTGTACCAGATGCTGCTGCACAGTCCACCCATTGCGCAAGGCTGGCTGAATCACCTGACCGGCATACGCCACAACAGCAGCCTGCCGGGAGATCTGCGCGAGCTGGTCATCATGCGCGTCGCCCTATTGAACCGCGCCCCTTACGAGGCTGATCAACATGCCCCTATCGCGCTGGCAGAAGGCCTGAGCCAGGCCCAGCTGGATGCCCTGCCCGACTGGCAGGACTCGGATGTGTTCACGCCCATCCAGTGCGCTGTGCTGGCCTACACCGATGCCATGACCCTGAATGTGCAAGTGGAGCCCACCGTTTTTCAGGACGTACGCCAGTATTTCGATGAACGACTGACGGTTGAGCTGACCGCCACCATCGCTACCTACAATATGGTGTCGCGCTTTCTGGAAGCCTTGCACATCCATTCCGACGACTCACGTTAAAACGGCATCCTGAGCACATCCGTCCGGCTGCCTCCCAGGCGCCCCGCCAGAAACTCCACGAACAAACGCAGTTTGGGAGGCAAATGGCGGGTGGGCGGATACAAGGCCCACAAGGCACCGCAATACTGAGTGCGGAACTCCCAGTCGGCCAGCACACGCACAATACGCCCTTCCTGCTCCGGCTCCTTGGCCACAAAGCAGGGCAAACTGCCTATCCCCAAACCCCGCTCTACCGCATCCAGACGCACGCCCGTATGGTTGGCAGCATACCGCCCGCTAACCGACACATTCAGCACCCGCCCGCCTTTATTGAAGCGCCAGCGTGAATCGCTGGGCGCCTCGCCCAGATAGATGCAGCTATGTTCACGCAACTGCTGAGGATGCACGGGCAGGCTGTGCTCGGCCAGATACGCCGGGCTGGCGTACAGTCCATGCCGAATATCAGTCAGATGACGGCCCATCAAACCGGGTGGTGGCTGATCCGTGATGCGTATCGCCAGATCCAGTTGATCGTCAATCAAGTCTGCGTAGCGATCATCCAGATTCATCAGCACATTCACTTTGGGGTGCGCCGCCAGGAAATCCGGCATATGCGGATGGATCAGAAAATGCCCCACGGCCTTGGGGACACTCAAACGAATCTGCCCCTCCGGCTCGGTCTGGAACTGCCCCGAGATCTCCATCGCGGCCTGGGCGCAGGACAGCATGTCACGGGCATGCTCGTAAATCGCCTGACCACTATCGCTTAAGCGCAACTTGCGCGTCGTGCGCTGCAATACCCGCGTCCCCAGGCCTTTCTCCAGACGCGCAATGGAACGGCTGACTGCCGACGGGGTATAGCCAAGTTGGCGAGAGGCTTCAGAAAAACTGCCTGTCTCCACCACTTTGACAAAAACCACCATATCGCTCATCAGGGAAGTGAGATTATTTGTGCTCATAGGGAATAAATTATTTCAATGAATTGCAATTATCAGGACTGCCCACTATGCCTACAATGCCTTAAAACCAACCTACAGGTAATAAAATGCAAGATAAATTATATTTGACTAGCAATAGCCTTACCTGCATAGCGGAAATCCTGGAGTGTTATCACTCCGAAAATGAACGCTATGCTATCAGGCTGGATAAAACCTTATTTCACCCCCAAGGCGGGGGCCAGCCTTGCGACAAAGGCACGATAAATGGGCATGAGGTCCTGCATGTGGCTCAAAACCGTGATGGCCATGTGCTGCACTACCTGCATGTGCGCCTGCCTCTGGGGCCCGTAGAACTGCATATTGATCGTGCCCATCGGCTGGAACACGCCCGCCTGCACACGGCAGGTCACATGATTGGTCATCTGGTTGAGCGCATAGGCTGGCAGGCGGTAAAGGCGCACCACTGGCGGGGCGAGTCACGTGTGATCTTTCGCAACCCCAAAAATGCCCTGCCTCCTTTCCTGGATGATTTATCGAATCGCTGTGCCGAGCAGATTCAATTGGCCCAGCCCATTTCCATCAGTTTTCAGGAAGGACGCCGCCAGGTAGCGATTGGCTGCCTGGGGCAATATCCCTGCGGCGGCACGCATGTTGAAAATACATCCGAATTAAATGGACTGAAAATAGTCCGTATCAAAAACAAAAAAGATGAATTGAGCGTTCATTATGAAATGATGGATTAATAAATAATAAAAACCAAGGCGATTTATTAGTTCTGGCTATTATCGGAAAAGAAAAAAAATTCTTTTAAAACCCCAAAGGGAAGTGAGATATGTATTTAGAGACCGAACGATTGCAGACTGAGCATATGCAGTCTCTGTTGAATGGCGAACTGCTGGCTATCCGCCTTTCCCGCTTCATTGATGCGCCCACCTCACAAAAGCTGGGCGAGCAAATCATAGATAAAGGCTTTGATCGCTATGTGAACGCCCCCAGCATCGGCCGCATTGGCATGGCTTTTTACGAAGCTGAAAACCAGCCTGAACGCATGGCCTCTTACTTCGAGGGGGTTTTTGACAATATCGACGAACTGCGTCGCCGTTGCGCTCCCTACCTGTCCCCGATTGATGTGCTGCGTTGCACGCTGGACGAAGTCTGGCCTGCCGGAGCCACGCTGGAGACGCTGTACGGAAAAAAGATGTATGTGGGTTTGTCGCGCGTGGTGCAGCCCGATGTGCACTTTCTGGCGCATCACGACATTTTGGCCAAGGACGCTCCCGGTAATTACCAGGCCATCAGTCTGCAAGGACAGTTGGCCGCCAATGTCTATTTGAAAATGCCTGAACAAGGAGGTGAACTGCAAATCTGGCAAACCGAACTGAGCCCGAATGAATTTGATGAAATGCGTGGCGACAGCTACGGCATTCATCCTGATTTATTGGGCGCCCCCGAAGTACAGATACGCCCCGGTCCGGGCGATCTGATTATTTTCAATTCTCGCAAAATGCATGCCGTCACCCCCGGCAAGGGCGATTTACGCCTGAGCCTGTCTTGCTTTGTGGGATATCGCGGCCCGGCCATGCCGCTGACCTTTTGGAGTTAATGTGTTGCAAACCTATTGGCCAGAGTTCGCTACTCTGGCTTTGATTCATTTTTTGGCCGTTATTGCCCCTGGACCTGATTTTGCTGTCACCATCCGCCAAAGTGTGCGACTAGGCCGCCAGGCCGGTATTGCCACTGCCATTGGCATTGGCGCCGGAATCTCCGTGCATGTGATCTATACCTTGATGGGCGTGGGCGCCCTGCTGCACTCCACCCCTTGGCTGATGAGTGTGGCCGAGGTATTGGGCGGTACTTACCTGCTGTATATAGGCTGGGGATTTTTACGCCAGGCCAGCACACCCATGGAAGTGAGCCTGGGCCAGTCCGACGATGGCAAGCCCGCTGCCGTCAGTGTGCGCCAGTCCTTGACGCTGGGCTTCATGACCAATGCCACCAACCCCAAAGCCACGCTGTTCTTTCTGGCGGTGTTCACCACCGTGGTCAGCGCCAGCACACCGTTGACGACCCAGATGCTCTACGGCGTCTGGATGTGTCTGGTCAATGCGGGCTGGTTTATTGTGGTCAGCCTGATCTTTACCAATCCCCGCGTACGTCAGCGATTCCTGCGTATGGGGACCTGGTTCGAGCGTGTGACGGGCGTCCTGCTGCTGGGCTTCTCACTGCGTCTGCTGGTTCATGCAGGACAACGCATCCTGCTCTAGGCCTGCATGGGAGCGCCGCCAGGACTTGAGTTCACTAAAATCCTGGCGATGCTCAGCCACATCACAAAAAAATCCCGTCCTTTTCTGAAGGGCGGGATTTTTTGCATTTAGATCATGGACTCACCTGTCTTGCGGGCTCTGCGCCAATCACGAATCAGATTGCCAACCAGCAAGATCAGAATGATGGCCGACATCACCGGCCAGACCAGAAAGTAAATCGTCATAAGCATAGTGTTCTCCTTTTAGCTGCTTGTCTCATGCCCTCAGGCACGAGCCGAGGCCGGTTCGCCTTGTTGTGGTTCACGAGCTTTCTGCTTGCTCGCTGCGGGCGTGTCGTCGTAGTGAAACGACTGCACACGCTCGGCAAGCACAGAGAAATCAAAACGTTCCTGACTACGCAAGCTGATCGCCACACACACCACCGCGCTGACACCGTAAGCCGTCAAGGAACCCAACAAAACAATGTACTCACGCAAGAAACCGATGAAGTTGGGCAAAAGAATCGCTGTGGCAATCACCCCCACCGCAATCGCAATACGGCTGCGGAAGAATGCAAAAGCCATCAGGCCGGCAACCACACCACCACCAATCGAAGCGGTCACTTCGTAGAACACCGCCACCACACCTTCGATAGGAATCAGCTCAAAACGCACGATCGTGAACAGCACGACGGCACACAAGACCGACCAGCTAAAGGCCTTGTTGGTCACACGATCCCAGTAGAAGCTGACGATGACCGGGAACACAATCGCGCCCCACAAGGCACCCACAAACACCAGCATCACCAGAATATCCAGACGCAGGCTGGCGAAGATCACGCCCACCATCGTGGCAACCACCATGGTGATACGGCCCCACCACAACATGCGAGCTGGTTTTGGACGGCCACGGGCAATGTTCTTGGCGTAAATGTCCGTCATCATGATGGCCGACAGCGCAGCCAGGTCCGAGTCCGCCGTGGAGGACAAGGAGCCCACCACCAGGATGAAGAACAGGGCAATGCCAAATGGCGGCAAGTAAGTGGACGCCATCTGCGGGATGATGTTGTTCATGTTTCCATCCACAGGCTGCAAGCCGGTGAACAGAGCCAGCAGACCCAACATGCCCAGACCAATCACCACGGCACCGTAGCCAATGGTAGCGGTCAGGAAAGTGGGTTTGATCAGGTCCTCGCGTACGGCAAACAAACGCTGGGCGATGGTCTGATTACCAATCGCGTAAGCCAGTACCGCCACAAAGTAGGGCGCACCCTGCTCCAGAATCGCCTTGGTGGAATAGAAGTTGGCTTGCTCGGCGTCCAGACGCCACCAGTTGGCCTGCACCATCTCCGGGCCACCGGCGTTAAAGAAGATCAACGGAATAATGACCACGGCCGACAAAATCATGGCAACCAGTTGGGCAAAGTCCGTCATCACCGAGGCGCGGAACCCCGACCACAAGGTGTAGGACAAGACACCCAGACCCGCAATCAGCACACCTTGAATAAATGTCAGAGGGCTAAGGATCGAGACCAACGCACCCGCGGCGGTGAAGTTCACCATCAGGCTGATACCACTGCCCACCACGTTGGAAATCGCCATAATCATCTGGCTGGACGAGCCGTGCCGTGCATGCAGCACTTCGGCCAGGGTGTGTGCCTGCGGCGCCAGCTGGCGAAAGCGTCGCCCGAAGGGGTAGATGAACAGAATCATCAAGGCACCCCATAGCCCGTAATGCAGGGGACCGGACAGGCCGTACTTGTAGCCCGACGTTGCGCTGGCGTAGAACGACGCCGCCCATACCCAGGTGGCAATCATGCTGGCCGCTGACAGGCCAAACCCCACCGCACTGTTGGATACCATGTATCCGTCCACGTTTTCTTTCTTTTGACCGATCATGAGCGACATCAGGAATGTCGCGCCATAAAAGCCAACCAGCAACAATATGGCCGTTGTGGTTGAAAGCGTAAAAAACTCCGCCTCTTGCATGTCTTTTCCCTTTCTCTTCTGCGTTCGGGCTCCCTACAGGCAGCCTTGTTCGCATGCGTGCCGATTCCGCAGTAACGCGCTGGGCGGCACCGGTCCCAGGACCAGAACCGAAGCACCTAAACCGAACGCGCGCACAAACGCCCCCGCCCTTGGCAGACGCCAAAGCGGGAAAAAAGCAAGACACAGCGCAAAGTGCCTCACATTACGGCGAGTCTGCGGGCCTTACAGCAAATAAACATGGCCAGAGACAAGCCGCTCTGTTGCAGGCCGATGTCGTGTGAGACAGTCGGCTGGTTGTTCCGCGACCCAAGGGCCGGGCAAGGTGTTTCGGGCTAAAGCCGGGTTGTTGTGCAACAACCTGTTGAAGAACGGGCCGCCATTTTTTTATGCAATTTTGTCGCACCTGAACGGCCTGTTCGAGAAGCTGATTCAATGAACCAGAGCCATCAATTATACATATTTAAAATTTAAGGGTATATATCATGCTGTTTCAGCATCGAAAAAGGGCTTTCAAGCCCTTTTCGAATCATTCATAGACCTCGTCATTGCTCAGGCTCACGCGTGCCAGCTCCTGACACGCAGCGGGCACTTTGCCCACAAAAGCGTAGCCTTCCCCGCGTACTGAACGGATGGGCAGTTCCTCGCCCATAGCCGTTAATTTGCGTTTCAGGCGACTGATCAAAACGTCCACAGAACGGGCAGTGGCCTCCCGCCCTTCCTCCAGCGGAAAAAGACGATCGCGTTCTACAGTTTGGGGGCTGACTGAGAAGAGAACCTGGACAATACGCCGCTCGCCACGGGTCAACATGACCGAGTGACCTCTGGGCGTGATCATGGTCCAGCCGTTCTCCATCAAATCCCAAAGCAGGGACTCTGGTTCCTGCTCAGGCTTGCGAACGGTCGTGCCTGTTTTGACAGGCTCCGCAAAAGAGCCTCGCAAGCTTTGCTGCAAGGCATAACCACGCCGACGCAAGGCCTGCACGCAGGCCACCACTTCCACCGGCAAGGCATCTTGATCAAAGCAGGCATCAGCCCCGGCAAGCAGCAAATGCCCGCGCTCCAGGCCGGCCATTTTGTCGCGCCGCACAACGATGACGCCGGCGGCAGGAAAATCCATACGTAAACGGTTGATGTGTAAAAAAACGTTGTCTGCCTGACACACTAAAGCGAACACCATCTCCGCCCCGGCAGCATGTGCTTGCGACAAGCACTGCTCCATCGTCTCTACCGTCTGGACCCTTACCCCCCACTGCTCCGACTCCAAAGCGATCTGCTGCAAACTAGCCTTGTCGTCATACAACAGAAAAATCTGTTCTACCGTCATAGTCCTCACCCTTGCTGGCCCTATTAGGCGCTTTATGTTTTTTTTACCCTTGGACCTGCCTTAACAAACGCTGTGCTGCTGCGTCGTCAGGCATGGACAGATAAATAGCTCCCTGCTTCAAGGGCTCGCCAATTCGGGCGACCTGTGCCACTTGATCTTCCATGACCAAAACCAGCAAGGCTCCCACATTACCAGAGCTGGCCTCGGCCAACTTACGCGCACCCAAAGAATTCAGTTGGAATCGAACAAGGTGTTGTCCCTGATCGGTACGCAAGGACGCCACACGCGTCAAATCGCTGCGCTGCACAACAACTTGCGGATACAACCACAAGGGTCCTTGCGGCCCCTGCACCTGTACCAAACCGGGGATGGCCTCTCCCATCCCCACATAGAAATCCACTTGAGGAAACTGCACCGAGCGCTGTGTCTGGGATGCCAGAAAACTGCGCGTGCCATCATCACCTTCCTGCTCATAATTGCTGGCCAGTGCAGGCGGGCTCAAATCCGCTCCTCCCCCTGCTGTCGTGGTCTGGCACCCGGCCAGTAAAAACAGCATCATGCCAATAGCCGTGCCCAGTACTGCTTGCCCTGTTTGACTACGCTTTGTCGCCATATTCACTCTCCGCTTTGACCCGTACCCGTGGTCTCTTTCAAGACGCCAGGCACGGCCCGTCAAAAAGGGCCGCGTGCCAAGGCACGCGACCCTTCCCCCTCACCCCATTACCATTGGTACCCTACGCCCACCGAGCCACCGTAATCACCACGGGAAGAGCCCGCGACGTTGCCCTTCAGGACCCAGCTACCGCTATCGGTCACCGTAGACAAGCCCATGGCGTAGCCACTTTCACCACGCCATACACCACCAGCGACGGCGAACATGCTCTTGCCTGGGACATAGGCTTGCGGCAAACCTGCCGTCGCCATGGCCGCTGCCACACCCGCACTCGCCCGGTTCTCCACCTTGTCGATACGACGGTCCAGATGGTTGAACTGGTTAGTGATGTTGGATGTTGCCTGGCTCAACTGACGCACGTTGACGGCATCTTGCGGTGCCTGACCATCGGCCAGATTGCTGATGGTCTTGTCGTGCATGTCGATACCCTGCTGATTCATGGTTGGGCCATCGACAATCTTCACTTCGTTGGTAGTGACGGACTTGGCCACCACGCTATTGACCTTGATGTCCTGCGCCAAGGCTACCGTCACGTCCGTACCGGAGCGCGAGATCTCGATGTTGTCGCCATTCAGGAACTGCACGGTGGACTTGGGGGCCACCTTGCTGGCCGTATCGCCATTGGTCTGAATGTTCCAGCCCGCGCTGGCCAGCTCGGTCACGTTTTCTACCTTGGTATTCAAGCCACCCAAGGCATCGTTCACGTTGTTGTAGGTTTTATCGCCTACATTCAACTCCGTAACCAGCTTGCCGTTCTCGAACTTGGAACCACCACCCATGCCGCTGGCAATACTTTCACCCATATCGTGAATCTGGCTGCCATTGACTGCATCGGTACTGGTGGCGGAGATATCACCACGCGCCACATTGGTGATACCCGTGCCCCCCGTGCGGCCGCCGTCGGTAGACTCGGTGCCGGCCATGGTGACCTTGCCGTAGTTAACTGACTGATCCGGGTTCAGGTCGTACTTGACGGCACGATCCACCAGATTCTGGGTTTCACCCCGCACCAGATCCAGCTGTTCTTCGGTTGCGGCACGACCACTCTTGGCAAAGTTCGCCCCCGTCAGAGTACGGTTGCTCAGGCCCGTGATGTCATTGTTCGTTGCCGACACCACCACGTTGCCAGCCCGCAGCCCGGCATTGCTCAAGGCAATGTTCGTCCCGATGGCAAAGCCCAGATTGTTCATGACCACATCAGGAGCGCCACCCGTGCCTTTCACGGTCACGCTCTTGAGGTCCAGATCATCATTCAAGGCAATGCTCAAGGTATCGGTGCCGTTGCCACTGGTGCTCAGATTGCTATTGCTGCCCACAATCTTCAGCGTCTCGCCCAGATCCCGATGCACCGCCGTGCCGGTGCTGCCCGCAAAGTTCATGCCCTTGGCGGTCAGACCATCATCACGGCCTTCCAGCTGGCTGACGTTCACTGCATCAGTCGGTGCAACGCCTTTGGCCACGCCGGTAATCTTCTGATTACCAGCATTGATGCCCTGGTCATTGATCACCACATTGAAGGCGGTCAGACCGGCATTGGTCAGATTGACTTGCCCGATCGTCAGGCCGGTATTGCCCAGAATGACATCAGGTTTGCCTGTGGCACCCTTGACCTTCACTCCCGCGGTCGTCATCTCGGTATCACCCGTGGTGACGCTGGTCAGTGTCAGATCATCATTCAGAGCCACTTGCACCGTATCGCCGCCCACCGTAGAAGTAGTCAGGTTGGCATTGCTGCCCTTGATGGTCAGCGTCTGGCCCAAATCACGATGTACGGCTGTGCCGCTTTGTGCAGCAAAACCCATGCCCTTGGCAGTCAAGCCGCCTTCGGCTTCCGTCAACTGGCTCAGATTCACTGCATCGGTCCCTGTGGTTCCCTTGGCCACATTGGTGATCTTCTGGCTGCCCATATCAGCACCCTTGAAGAATGGGGTTTCGGCAATCTGAACCTGCAACTGACCGTTCAGGACCTGAGTACGCAGGTTGGCACCGCTGTAGTTACCCGCGGTCGTCGCCCCACCCAGAATCTCCAGGCGTTGTCCCAGATTCTTGTGAATCGTCGTATTGCTGTTACCGCTGCTGAAGTTATTGCCGCTGTAGTTGGTCCCCAGTGCCGTCAGATCTTCGTCCAGCTTGATCAACTGAGCGACGTTCACCGCGTCAGTCAGATCCTGACCACCAGCCAGATTGGTAATACGGCGCTTTTCTGAACCATTACCGATCGACACCACGCCTTGCCGGGCTTCCTGAGTCACCGCGCCGGTATAGCGTGCAGTCGAGGAGGTGTAAGCCGCGTTAGTCACCGCCCCCGAACCCAGAGCCACCGCACCGCTTGCCGACACCGTCGCACCCGCACCCAGGGCCAGACCCTGGACGGCGTTTTCATTGGCAATCGCACCCTGACCAAAGGCCATCGACTTCTCGGCGGAGGCTCGTGCGTCTTTACCCCAGGCCTGAGACCCGGCTGCCAAAGCCTGGGCATTAGTACCCAGAGCCGACGCATCCACGCCTTCGGAAACGGCCTTGAAACCCAACGCCAGGCCACCATTCTCTTTGGCATTGGAGCCTGCGCCCACGCTCATCGCCCCTTCGCCGTGCATGATGTGTTCGATCAAGCCATTGGGACCTGTTTTTTCTTCGATCCAGCCTGCCTTGGCCTTGTCACCCACGGCAACGGAGCGGAAGCCATCAGCCTCGACCCCCGAACCGGCACCCACGGAGTTGCTGGCACGGGTCTTGCTGCCCTGGCCCAGGGCCAGAGAGTTACTGCCAGCCACAAAAGCCTGAGAGCCCAAAGCCACTGACTGACTGCCCGAGGCCTTGGAGCCACTCCCCATGGCCACGCCCTGCGATGCGCCGCGATCAACACTGGAGCTGGTACCAATCGCAATACCATCGACCGCTTCATCGTAGGCATTACGTCCGAAGGCCAGACCGCCTTCCTGAGTTACGCGGGCACGTTCACCAAAGGCAATCGCACCACGGGTCTGGTTTTGGCCATCCCCCATCACTTCGGCCTTGTAACCAATGGCTGTGGAGAAGTTGGCGGTATCAGCCACACGAGCCTCATGACCCAAAGCCATGGAGCTTTCCGACTCAGCCGAGGAGCCACTACCCACTACTGTCGCGCCCCGAGCCGAAGCCTCGGTATGAGAGCCCAACGACGTGGTGTAGTCGGCCTGTTGCAAACCACCGGCAGAGGAGTTCAAACCAATGGCCGTTCCGCCCACACCGGAAGCCCGCGCCACGGCACCGATGGCAATCGCATCATTACCCGTTGCACCGTTATTGTTGACGTTCGGATTCTGGGTCGAGTTCACGCTGACGTAGCGTTGGCGGTTGGCAATCAGCGTGGACTCCAGGCCATCGAGCTGACCTTTGGTGACCGCATCGTCCACATCCACGCCCGCTGCCAGATTCGTGATCCGTACCGGACCGCCGGTACTGCTGTCCAGGTCAATCAAGGTGCGGTCGGCATTGGAATAGGTCACGGCAGACAGCCCGCCGATCATGCCGGCTACACCCGTACGCATGGCCTCAAAGGCGGAGCCAATCGAGGTGTAGGTATGGTCATTGCCATTTTCGTCTTTGATGACAAAGGATGGGCCGGTAATCACCCCATCGCTATCCCATTTCAGATTGCCACCCACGATGGACTCAAGGTCCGTATGCAGCACCTTCAGCTGGCTGACGTTGACCGCATCCGTATCCAGTCGACCCGCTGCCACATTGCTCAAGCGTCGCTGAGCATCAGTAGTACCGAAGGACACACTGGAGGAGGCCAGATAAGCACCCGTTGGCGCACCATAGCCCAGACCTGTTGTTTCTACCGAATGGGCATTGGCACCAATCGCCACACTATTGGCATGCGTGACACGCGCCTGATCACCCAAGGCAATCCCACCTGCCGCCGCTTTAGTCGACGTACCTGCATACACCAGCGCTTTATTGCCGATGGCGATACCGCCGATGTCATAGTCCACCACGGTGGCCATCGAGCCCATGGCCACCGAGCCGTCCGCACCCGAGCGGGAGCGGTCACCCACTGCCACGGCATTGGAGGCTTTGACGGGCGGAGCAACCGGAGTACCAGCGCCTGTTTCGCCGGGCAGGTTATTGGCACCGTAACCAATGCTGACCGTACGGTCCCCCACCACTCGGCTACCAGCCTCACGGCCAATGGACACAGTATCGTCGCCGGTAATATCGCCACCCGACTTGTAGCCCAGCGCGACGTTGTAGCCACCCAGTACGCCCCGACCGGCTTCACCACCGACAGCAACCTGACCAAATCGGTTGCCAATCACCGGGGTTCCCGCGTTCACACCGGCGCCTTCACCAATCGACACACCGGATTCCGTATTGCTCAAGGCGCCCGTACCAATCGCGACGGACTTGATGCCATGGGCCTGAGCACCGGCACCGCCCGCAAAAGAGAGGCTGCCCGTGGCGGATGCACCGCTACCGACCGCCGTGGAACTGCCCCCAGAGCTATGTGCACCTGCACCCAGCGCCGTTCCTGACACCGCCATGACGGTTGCACCCGCGCCCACCACGGTCGAGGATGTCGCATCCTGCCAGACGGTTGTTCCCTGACCGATAGCCACTGACTTATCTGCCAGCAAGCCCACATCCGCACCGGTTCCCAGGGCAATCGCCCCGCTTGCCTTGGCAAGAGCCTTATTGCCGATCGCAATCGTGTCATCGACTTCCAGGGGGTCCACCGCACTGCCTGCGCTATTGCCAATGGCCACGTTATTCTTGCCTTCCAGACGCTGGCCAGCGCTATTACCCATGGCAATCAAATCACTGCCCTTGCTGGCGGCACCCGCATCGCTACCAATCGCAATGCCGTTTTCCACGGTATTACCCGTGCCCGAGCGTGCACCCAAAGCAATCGCTTCTTTACCGGCGGCCTCCGACTCCAGGCCTGCTGCCAGAGCAGCCTCACCCGTTGACTTCGCCTGTGGCCCAATCGCGGTGGAATCTGCTCCACTGGCTACCGAATCCGCCTTGGTGGATTTAGTGTGGAAATATTTGACACCATCACCCGAGTTCAAGGCCCCGTACAAGACTTTGCCCGACACAGCCTCGGTACTGGAAGCGTTCACTACGGCGTCAGCCAGGCCCGAGATCTTGTTGTTATTCACATTCACGGCACGCAGGCTCGTATTGCCGGTCGCCGTCAGGCTGACGGTATTGACGCCCCCCGCGTTGACAGCACCCACTACCGTGGCCGATTTCGCCGCCAGGTTTCCATCAATGACAGCACTGGGTGCCGTCAAGGTACCCGTAAACGTACCTGCTCCGGCGGACACACTGCCTGCCGTCAATTGATTGGTAATCGTGGCCGCATTCGCCTGCAAATTACCTTGTACCGTGGCCGAACCGGCTGTCAGCACGCCGGTAAATTCACCACTACCTCCCTTGACCAGGCCCGAGGCCGTCACGGAGTCCACGTTGAGATCAGAATTCAAAGCCACCGAAACCGCCCCGCCCGTTTGGGTCAGAGCGATGTTGCTGCCTGAAGTCAAAGAAAAGGCGCCACCAGGAATCACATGGAAAGGGGTCGCGCCGTCTACAGCCAGCTCCCAACCATCGGTAATTTGTGCCATGGCAGGTTGTGTCAATACCCCTGCACTAAGCAAGGCTAATGCCACGGTCCGCAAACGCAATCCCTGCACCCACTCCAGCACAGCCTGGCTGGCACTGGCACCGCTAGAGCTACGCTTGCCGCGCGTCTTGGTGTTTTCTGCAACAGCGACAAATGTTGCCGTTTGCTCGTTCCAAACCGACTTATAGATTCTGTTCATGATCTCTTCGCTTACAAAAGAAATTAGCCATAAGCCTTTCCCGATCACCTCTATCTCGCGCTGACGTAACAGAGTTTTCAGGCGCAACAAACCCCCTCGCCCCGTCTTGGCGATAATTTGAATTTGTTGTTCAGGAAATTCTTACCGAACCCTCATCCCTATTCGGATCGTTTTATTTTCTTACCGTTTTTTAATAATTACTTTTGAATTTCTACAGAAGCCGTTTGAATCACTGCAAAACAACATTTTATTAAATTCTTTATTTCATTTTTGTTTTAAATATTAGTACCGTTGCGCTGTCGGTAGACCGATGGAGACAGGCCGCTGTACTGACGAAATGCGGTGGCAAAATTGGCCGGATTCACATAGCCGGACTCGACCGCCACGTTGGTGACCGCCATGTCTGTTTGCCGGAGCAACTGCATGGCATAACGCATGCGGCTGGAGCGTACAAAATCGTGCACCGTCAGGCCGCAGCTCCCCTTAAAGAGCTCGTTCAGGCGGCGACCCGTGGTCCCAAACATCTCCGCCAGGCTTTCGGCCGTCAAGCAATCCGACAGATTGTCCCGCACGTACTGCTGCACCGCATCAACCAGATGATGTTGTGCTGGTGGTCTGGAAAACCCATCCCATCCCTTATTTTTATTGACCTCTCCCTTATTTCCCTCCACTTCCTTCAAACCCAGATGCAAACGAATACGCTCCATGACTAATTGCACATTGGTTTGGTACGCAATGAAATCGCGAGCTCCACTGCGCAAGGCCATGAGCTGACTGTCCGCACACGAAACCGCCGACATGAACACCACCGGGATAGAGGCAGTCTGGGGATTCGCACGCAACATTCGCATAAACGTATCGCCCCGCAAACGAGGCAAGTTGTACTCACTCAATACAAAATCCGGCTGCAAGGACTGGCAGCGTGCCAGGCCCTGCTGCGCATCCAGGGCAAAGCTGATACGGGCAAAACTAGTACGTAACAAAACCAGTAAATCGGCTACGCCTGCAGGTTCTGGAGCAATAACCAAAATATGAGCTTCAGACGAGACACACATAAGCAATCCACCTCTGGAGACAGACAAGTTTGTGTTGTTCCAAGCTGACGGTAATTCTAATAATTAAAAACGCTTATACATTAAGTCTCTTATTTTCTGACACTCTGCATTTCCATTTATTTCCACAACAAAAGTTACATTATTTCAGTTCATTTCCTTTTAAACCCATTAAACGCTGCCTTGAATGGCAATGATTCGAAAATCAGGCTTCATTACAATCAAATATTTGTCTTTTGTTTCAAATCAGTAAATTAAGCATCCAAACAATACGCAAACTCACAAATAAAAACCCCGCCGTAGCGGGGTTCATCGTCTCGAGCAGGGTTACAACTCAGGGATCAGGCGCAGCGGGCATAGCCTGCACGAGCCAACACACCCAGTGGGCCAATTTGGCGAACCAGGTCTATTTGCTCGGGAGTGCGCACATAAATGCAGCCTGCATACGACAGTGCATTGACCGAAATACCGTCTACCAATTCCATGCTGCGGGGCACCACTAACAACCAGCCCTGGCCTGCCAACATATTATGTGGCGGCAACAAGCCATCCTCTGCAGGCACCAGTCCCAATTCATTGCAGGCTGTGCGGTAGGAATTCAAAAGACTGATGCTTAAGGTGTCCGGGTCCTGCGTATCCTGTAGAAGCACAAAGCAGTGTTCAAAAGCCAGTGCAGGATGTTGATGCACACTGCCCGCAACAGCGTCAGCGGGGAGCTTGTCCAGATACAGGGCCAGTGAACCGTTGCTGTCCGCCTGTGGAATCCATTGAGTATGTTTGTGACGCTGGCTGGCACCTGCCGGACCACCGCCGTTATAAAAGCCCAGTCCGCCCTGCAAGGCCAGAAAGTCCGCCAGAATCCGGAAATCAATCTCACGCAGCGGGCTGAGCTGTTCGGAAAACACCTTGTCAGCCAGCACCAGATGCAGATCACAGACAGCAAACTTGTTCAGCACAATATTGTGCGTGCTGCTGGCATCGTCCACCGTCAGAGCCGGAGCCGGTGGCAGAAAAGGATTGAAGTTGGGGTCGCGCGGTCCACCTGGAATCGAGACGCTGGCCGCATCCTTGGCCGCCAGAGTGGATACCCAACGCACAAAAAATGTCAGCCCTTGATCCTGCATCAGCTCTTCCTGAGCTTGCACGGGCAACAAGTCACCGCTGGCCAGCGCGGCCTGGCTCAGTTGGTCCAGGCGTTGCAAAATTTCCTTGCTCACGTCGTCTCGCTCCTCATTTGAAGTTGTATAGTGACGCCTTATTGTAGGCAAGAGACGCGAATAAACGCGCATTGCTGCCTAGTCCGAATTTTCCACCATCCCTATCAGGAGTACTCCATGTCCGGTATCCGCCGTATTGCCAGCCCACTGCCACTGCCCTTCTCGCGTGCCACCATGGCTGGCGGCTTTCTGTTCCTGTCCGGCCAGATTCCTTACGACGCCCAAGGTGAAGTGGTGCGCGGCTCCATTCAGGACCAGACCCACGCCGTGTTTGATCGCCTGATCGAAGGCCTGGCTCTGGCAAACGCCACCCTGGCTGATGTGGTCAAAGCCACTGTCTGGTTGTCCGATATGGCCTTGTTTGCCGACTTCAACAAAGTCTATGCCGAGCGCTTTGGCGACACCCTGCCTACCCGCTCGCTGGTTGAAGCCAAGCTGGCCAAAAGCGTAGACGTAGAAATCGAAGTGCAGGCCTGGCTGGGCGATCGCGCCTAAGCAGCCTTAAGGCCGACGGGCCGTCACACAAATTAACGCTGCCCGGCCCTGGCTATGGCACACTGAATTCCCCTAGTCCAAGGAGAATCCTGATGCGTTTTTTTGCTTCGGCCCGTCACATTTTGCTGGCTTGTTCTGTCTTAGGTCTGGGCATCAGCAGCAGCGCCTATGCAGCCAATACTGGCAAAACCGCAGAACCGACTGCGATCAAACGCTATCTGGGCGACTCGGACATGCCTTTTTCCCGCGCCGTGCAGGCCGGGGACTTTCTGTTCCTGTCGGGACAAATCCCGCTGAACGAGAAAGGCGAAATCATACGCGGCAGCATTGAAGATCAAACCAATGCCACGCTGGACCGAATTGAAGAGACCCTGAAGCTGGCGGGTGCCGACTTCAGCCATGTCGTCAAAGCCACGGTCTATCTGTCCGATATTGCCTTGTACGAGCAATTCAACAAAGTCTATAAAGAACGCCTGGGCAGCAACTTCCCGGCCCGCTCTTTGGTGCAGGCCAAGCTGGCTGGCGGTGTGGATGTGGAAATCGAGGTTCAAGCCTGGATGGGGGCAAAAACCAGCCCCGCCAAGCATTGATGCAGGCCACTTACTATAGGCAATTCGATATAAGCAGCACGCTTACAGCCTGACTATCTTGTATGGCACACTAGCACCCTTAGCCAGACCCTTTACCCGCGCCAGGCTTGCCGCCTGGCGTTTTCGTGCCTTTACGGAAACTCTCATGATCTACGCGATTACTGCCCTTTTCGCCTTTCAGCTATTAGGCGAGATCCTGGTGCAGACCCTGTCCTTGCCGCTGCCAGGCCCTTTGGCCGGCATGCTGCTCCTGACTGCCGCCTTGCTGATTCGTGGCGGCGTACCCAGCTCGCTAGAGAGCACGGCCAGTGTCATGTTGCAGAACCTGATGCTGCTGTTCATCCCCGCTGTCACCGGCGTGATGTTGTATTTTGATCGGGTGGCTGATGAGTGGCAGCCCTTTTTGATCGCCACCCTGGGCGGCACCGTCATCACCATGGTGGTCACCGCCGTGGTGCTCAATCGTCTGCTTAAAAACCGCCAGGAAGAAGAATAATGACGGACGGACTTTTTCAAATCTGGGTCTTTCTGGCCAGCACGCCCCTGCTGTGGCTGACCTTGACCTGCTCGGTCTACGCAGGCTCGGTCTGGATGTACCGCAAATCGGGCAGCAGCCCCTTTTTGCTGCCGATTCTGGTCTCGGTCGTTGTGATTGTGGCCCTGCTCCTGCTGACCCGCACGCCCTACCCTGTCTACTTTGAAGGGGCAAAGTTCATTCACTTCCTGATTGGACCAGCAACCGTCGCCCTGGCTGTGCCGCTCTATAGCCAGCTGCGTCAGCTGCGCAAGATCTGGAAGCCACTGACTATTGCCCTGATGATTGGCTCGGTTACCGCTATCTTCAGTACGGTGCTGATTGCCTGGGCTCTGGGTGGTTCGGTTGAAACCATCATGTCAGTCGCGCCACGCTCGGCCACCATGCCCATTGCCATGGCGTTGGCAGAGCAATTTCAGGGGCAGCCTTCCCTGGCCGCGGTGGCGGTTGCCATTACCGGGATTGCAGGCACCATCATGGCGCGCCCGCTGTTGAACTTGCTGCGTATTGATCGCCCCGAAGCCCGAGGCTTTGCAGTGGGCGTGACAGCACACGCCATTGGCACCGCCCGCGCCTTGCAGGTTCATGAAACCATTGGCGCGTTCTCTGCGATTGGTCTGAGCCTGAACGGCATCATGACAGCCGTATTGGTGCCCTTCGTGCCGATTGTGTTGCGCTGGTTGGGCGTAGCCTGAGGCGATAAGCAGGAAAGCTGGCTCTAGCGCCACTCGTCTCGATAGACGAAGCGGGGCATCTGCCAATTGCGGTGCAGAGCCAGCATACGGAAACTCAAACCGATAATCATGGGGCCCAGCAGGGTCACATACGGGTTCCAGTCCAGGTGTTGGGCACCCAGGTACAAAGCGCCGGTCAGCATGGATACGCTGGCATACATCTCCTTGCGCAGCAGCAAGGGGATGTCATTACACAAGATGTCGCGCAAGACGCCGCCTGCACAACCGGTAATCATGCCGCTCAGCAGCACCACCGTAATGGGCAGCTTCATTTCCAGCGCGATCTGACAGCCAATCACGGTAAAGACCACCAGCCCCATAGCATCAAGCAACAGGAACAGGCTGTGCAAGCGTCGCATGATCGGGGCGATCAAAGCCGTGAGGATAGCCGCACCAGCCGTGATCCACAGGTATTCAGGATGCTGCACCCAGGTCAGCGGGTAATGCCCCAGGAGCACGTCCCGTACCGAGCCACCACCCAGGGCAGTGACACAGGCGATGGTACAGACCCCCACCCAGTCCATGTCGCGACGGCCAGCGGCCAGCGCCGCGGTCATGGCTTCTGCGGTGATGGCAATAATGTAGAGAACAAGTAAGAGCATGATATTTTTTAAGCATCAAGCTGTTGAATAAGGCCCCGATAACAACGCAGCATCAGCAAGCCAGGCACAGCAATAAAGACGGTACAAATAAAAAAGCCCGGCCAACCCAGGGATTCGACCAGCACAGGCGTCAATGGCCCGGCCAGATAGGTACGCCCCACTGCCGACAAGGCCGACAGCAGCGCAAATTGAGTCGCGGAATAGGTCCGATTACACAAGGCCATCAGCAAAGCGACAAAAGCCGCTGTGCCCAAGCCACCACACAGGTTTTCCAGACCGACCACAATGCCCATCAGCCACATGGACGGCGCGGTTTCAATCGCGATCAGCCAGTAGCCCAGGTTGGAGACAGCCTGCAAAATACCAAAAATCATCAAGGCCCGGTACAGCCCCAGGCGGGCCATGATCGCCCCGCCCATCAAGGCTCCGACCACCGTGGCGGCCAGACCAAACACCTTGTTGATCGTGCCGACCTCAGACAAGGTAAAACCGGCGGCACGAATCAGAAAGGTGGTGGACAAGGCGCCTGCAAAAGCGTCACCCAGCTTGTAGAGCACGATCAGCGCCAGAACGCTCCAGGCGCCGGGACGCGAGAAAAAATCTGCCAAAGGTGCGACCACAGCTTCGGACAAGCTGCGC
Source organism: Alcaligenes faecalis (assembly GCF_009497775.1). Classification (NCBI taxonomy): domain Bacteria; kingdom Pseudomonadati; phylum Pseudomonadota; class Betaproteobacteria; order Burkholderiales; family Alcaligenaceae; genus Alcaligenes; species Alcaligenes faecalis. Next base: position 428,219 of record NZ_CP031012.1, on the reverse strand, counting down.
GGTGGGCGGCTTTGCTCCTGCGGGTCTGGTGAAATCAAAGTCACCAGCGCACACAGTGCCATGAAGACACCCATCAGAAAATACGTGTTGGACCAGCCCAGCCAGCGATCGGCCAGAATCAGGGCCAGACCACCGGACACAATCATGGCAATGCGATAGCCCATGACCTTGACCGCCGCCCCCGCCGCTCGTTCGTGCGCTTGCAACACGTCCGTGCAATAGGCATCGAAGGCTATGTCCTGCGTGGCCGACAGGAAGGCCACCCACACGGCCAGCAAAGCCAGTGCCGTCAAATTCACGGAAGGGGAAAATAGGCCCATGGCCGCAATGGAGGCGGCCAGCAGTAACTGAGTAACCAGTATCCAGCCACGTCTGCGCCCCATGAACGGTGGCGCGTAGCGGTCAATCAGGGGAGCCCACAGAAACTTCAGCGTATAGGCCGAGCCAACCAGGGTCAGGAAACCGATCTCGGTCAGCGAAACATTTTCAACCGTTGCCCAGGCCTGCAAAGTGCCTGAAACCAGGGCCAGAGGCAGGCCGCTGGCGAACCCCAGAATCAGCAAAGGCAAGACTCGGGGACTGGTATAGACACGTGACACGTCAGGCCTTATTAGCGCTAAGCAGCAAGAGAATGGGGAGACTCGAAACGATACATGGCCAAGGTACTGCGCCAGCCCGGCAAAAAGCGCACCGTATCGCGACCATTGAATGCGGCACGATCAAGAATACGTACGCCCACAGCCTGGGCCAGATCCTGAAAGTCCTTCATGGTGCACAAATGGATGTTGGGCGTGTTGTACCACTGGTAAGGCATTTCGCCGGTAACTGGCATCCGTCCGCGCAAAATGCTCCAACCATGCGGCCAATAACCGAAGTTAGGAAACGAGACGATACCATACCGCGCCACCCGCGCCATCTCGCGCAGGATGTGCTCGGTATGGTGCATGGATTGCAGTGTCTTGGACAGAACAACGGTGTCGAACTGCTGGTCGCTGAACAGCGCCAGACCTTTTTCCAAGTCCTGTTGAATGACATTGACGCCACGGCGCACCGAAGCAATCACGAACTGATCATTCAATTCCACACCCGTTCCGACGACCTGACGCGTATCACGCAGATGCGCCAGCAAGGTGCCATCGTTACAGCCCAGATCCAGCACACGCGAACCTGGCTCAATCCACTGCGCAATGCGCAGCAAGTCCGGTCTTAACATGGCGGCATCCACCTGTGTTTGCGGCTTAGTCATTCTGCCAACACCCCTGTAGTGCGCGTGCGCGCAGGCAAGCCCAAATTAGCGGCGATCTGGTCATAGTATCCCTGCACAACGGCATGGTAACGAGGGTCTTCCAGCAAGAAAGCGTCGTGCCCGTGCGGGGCATCGATTTCGGCATACGTTACCTGACGCTGGTTGCGCAGCAAGGCCTGCACGATTTCACGCGAGCGCTCGGGCGAGAAACGCCAGTCTGTCGTAAACGACACCAGCAGGAATTTGGCCTGCACCTTTTCCAGCGCCTTGACCAGATCCCCCTGGTACTGACGCGAAGGATCAAAGTAGTCCAGCGCACGGGTGATGATCAGGTAGGTATTGGCGTCAAAGTAACGCGAGAACTTCTCGCCTTGATAACGCAAATAGGATTCGACCTCGAATTCCACGCCGTAGTTGTAGTGGTACTCACCGCCTTGGGCAGGGGCACGCTGATTGCGGCCAAACTTCTCGGCCATGACGGTATCGGACAGGTAAGTGATGTGGCCCACCATGCGGGCAACGCCCAGGCCAGCCTTGGGCACCACACCGTGTTCGTAATAATTACCACCATGAAACTGCGGATCGGACAAAATGGCGCTGCGGGCCACTTCGTTAAAAGCGATGTTCTGAGCCGACAGGCGCGGGGTGCTGGCAATGACCACGCAGTTTTCCACGCGTTCCGGGCAACTGATGGCCCAGCTCAGGGCCTGCATGCCGCCCAGGGAGCCACCCATGACAGCCGCAAACTTGCGAATGCCAAAGTAGTCAGCCAATCGGGCCTGAGCACGCACCCAGTCTTCTACCGTCAGAACGGGAAACTCGGAGCCCCAGGGTTTGCCAGTGGCGGGATTGATGCTGGACGGGCCGGTAGAGCCAAAGCAGGAGCCGATATTGTTGACGCCAATAACGAAAAAGCGATCCGTATCAACAGCTTTGCCGGGGCCGACCATATTGTCCCACCAGCCTGTGCTTTTGGGATCTTCGTCGTAATAACCGGCAACGTGGTGCGAGGCATTGAGCGCATGGCACACCAATACCGCATTGCTGCGTTCTTCGTTAAGGGTGCCGTAGGTTTCGACTGCCAGCTCGTAGCTGGGCAGCACTTGCCCGCTGCGCAGATGCAGGGGTTCGTCAAAGGCGATTAGTTCGGCATGTACAGGGCCCACGGAACCTTCGGGGATCAATCCGCAGGATGGGCTAAGGGCGCCAGCGTCGGCGCTAGGGACGGAATCAGTGGCCATCAGGACCTCTTTAGCTGGATTTATGGAGCGCCCGCAAGCGGATCAGGCAAATCGGCGCAAAACGTATAAGACAAAATTCTAGCATCGCTGCGGCGCGGCGTCCAAATCGACCAGCCGGGATCGATTCAGAACTCTGCGCAACGGTAACGTCAGAGAAAAGACAATGCTTTGATTTACATCATTATTTTCATGCACATTTGTCTGCCAGCTAAGCTAAATTTGAGTACATTGGCCCGACGTCTACCACGAATGCATGAGGAATGGCTTTACCGTGACGCATTTAACTTCACGCGAGCAGTCCTGCCTGAACTGGGCTGCCCATGGCAAGACCAGCTGGGAAATCAGCATCATCCTGGGCATTACTGAACGCACGATCAACTTTCACTTCCAGAACGCCTACGCCAAGCTTGGAGTCTATAGCCGCCAAGCTGCCATTACCCTGGCCTTGCAACAGCACCTGATCAGCGGCGATCCGGCTAGCGAGCTAAGCCGTCAAAGAAAACCTTTGCCTGAGCCGCGTCCGGGGCCTTCCCGGAATCCGTCATAACAAAGCCCTGCACCAGCCAGCCCGGCTCCATGCGTATCATGGCTTCCAGGCGCAAGGCCACACCGCCCACATCGCGTGTCATGAAAAAGACCTGTCCGGGTGGCGGCAGTTGTACCTGGCTTTTCTCGCTGACTTGCCCATCGGGTATGAACTTCTCGCGCAGGGACTCGTGCAGAGCCTCGTACAAGCGTTGGCGAGCGGCCTCGTCCTGTTGCAATTCCTTGGGCAAGATCACGTGACCCACGGTGTAGCTCTGCCCGCCTGCCGTGGCGGTAGTCAGGTAAAAATCCAGTTGATGCTGCTCGAAATCCAACAGTCGGTGGCTGGTCGTAGGCTTGCCGGGCAACATGGCCGACAGGCCTGTTTGTTCAAGCTGAACCTTGCGCCAGTTAAACTCCGGACTGCAGGCTGCCAACATCAAGAAAGCCGCCAGTACCGCGGTAATGCGCCTGATCATCATGGTGCTAATCCCATATCCCGTTTCATGCTTTTCATCGGCTGGCTGAACAGCCGCCTTATACTCGCCCTGCCCGATACGCCTTTTGGCGCACCTTAACAAAGCAAGTCTGGTCGGACTACTATTTATAGACGGGGCCAGGCCCCCTTGAACAGTCCCGTATCTTGCACCCGATTTCGAAAGTGGGAAACACCACCATGAACACCAGCCACGAACGCCGCCTTGCCCTGCAACAGAATCCCGATATTTTGACGGGAATCTTGCGCGGCATCGAAAAAGAAGGACTGCGCGTCGATGCGCTGGGCCAATTGGCAAATACCCCCCACCCGCAAGCGATTGGATCGGCCCTGACCAACGGCCATATCACGACCGACTACGCCGAAGCCCTGCTGGAACTGATTACCGAGCCACAAGCCCGGGTCGAGGACGTGCTGCAGGAGCTGACCGACATCCACACCTTTGTAGCCGGCAAGCTGGACCAGGAAATTATCTGGAACCAGTCCATGCCCGCGCTGCTGCCTGCCGAAAAAGACATTGCGATTGCCTGGTACGGCAAGTCCAACACCGGCATGCTCAAGCATGTGTACCGCCGTGGCCTGGCCGAGCGTTATGGCAAGCCCATGCAATGTATTGCCGGGGTGCACTACAACTTTTCCCTGCCTGATGGCATCTGGCCCTTGTTGAATGTCTGTGGTGACAATCTGCAAGACCAGCGCTCCAACGGGTATTTGGCACTGATCCGCAACTTCACGCGCTATTCCTGGCTGCTGATGTACTTGTTTGGTGCCTCGCCCGTGCTGGATGCGAACTTCCTGCAAGGCCGCAGCAACAATCTGGACAAGATCGACGACGACACGCTGACCATGCCCTGGGCAACCAGCCTGCGCATGAGCGATCTGGGCTATCACAACAAGGAAGCCCAGGCCGAGCTTCAGCTTTGCTACAACGACCTGGACACCTTTGTGATGCGCATGTATCACGCTGCCGTGACCCCTTGGCCGGATTACGAAAAACTGGGCACCCACCGCGATGGCGAGTGGATTCAGCTCAACACCCATATCCTGCAGATTGAAAACGAGTACTACTCCAGCATTCGTCCCAAACGCACGACCCAGCGCAGCGAGCGCCCGGCTACAGCCCTGGCCCAGCGCGGTGTGGAGTACATCGAAGTTCGCTGCCTGGATATAGACCCTGAATCACCCACCGGCATTTCCGAGCAATCCTGCCGCTTTCTGGATACGTTCCTGCTGTTCTGTGCCGTGCAAGACAGCCCCTTCTTCCCGGATGGCGGCTACTGCCAGGACAGCAAGAGCAACTTTGCGACGGTAGTACGCGAAGGCCGTCGCCCCGGCCTGATGCTGACCAATCAGCAAAAGGAAAGCGTCAGCCTGCAAGACTGGGGCCACGAGATTCTGGAATCTCTGCTGCCTTACGCACAAATGCTGGATCAGGCCCTGAATACCCAAGGCCACACCGAAGCCGTGCAAGCCCAAATCCGCAAGCTGGAGAATCCGGAGCTGACACCTTCGGCCCAATTGCTGAGCCGTTTGCGCGAAACCGGCTTGAGCTTTCACGACTACGCCTTGCAACGCAGCCGTGAGCATCACCAAACCTTGCTGGCCCACCCATTGCCTGCCGACAAGCAAGCTGCTTTCGAGCAACAGGCCAAAGATTCCCTGCAAGCCCAGATTGATATCGAAGCGCAGGATCAGGAGTCCTTTGAGGACTACGTCCATCGCTACGAGCGCAACCTGATTCCACCTGAAGTGGAAAACAGCTAAAGCAGCTTGAACAATCCGCTGTTCTGATCCGCCCCAAACGCCTAATTAAAATCCGGCTTTTGGGGCTTGTTCATTGGGGTCTTGATTATTTAAGGATCCAGCAGGGCATCCTGGACCAACACGCCAGAACAGCCTGTTTGACCTGAATGCCCCATTCCTGCCCCTGCTCAGCTGGGCTCTTCCTGCTTCACCCTCTTGAGTTCCCGCTCAATCTCGATCAAACGCTGTTTGCGCCACAAACCGCCCCCATAGCCGGTCAAGGAACCATCAGCGCCGATCACACGATGGCACGGAATCATCAAGGCAATCTGATTCGCCCCATTCGCCCGCGCCACCGCACGTACGGCAGTGGGCCGCTCTATCTGACGGGCAATATCGGAATAGCTGCGTGTCTCTCCGGCCGGGATGTTTTGCAAAATACGCCAGACCTCTTGCGTAAAGGCACTGCCACTGGTCAAGGCCAGAGGTGTCTTGAAGCGATCCGATCGTGCAGCGAAATAATCCGCCAGCTCGGCAGCCGCTTGCTCTGAAGGCGGCATCACACCAATACCAATGCCATCCTTGATCGACGCCTGCAAACGCTTGAGTTCAGCGGGCAAGCCTTTGCGGTCTACGAACTCCAGCAGATGCAAATGGCTTTGGCTACTGACCGCAATCATGTCGCCCAAAGGCGTGGGTATCCAGGTAGCCCGCAACAAGCCGTCCGTCCGCAAGGCAGCAGGCGCACAACCCAGCAAGCGGGCAAAGGCAGTCCGAAAGGCACTGGCAGACTCAAAGCTGGCTTGATGCTGCGCGGCAATGACATTGCCGCCCGTGGCCAAAGTCTCGAAACCCTCGCGCAGACGACGCTGCCTGGCCATTTCCAGAAAGGTCATGCCAAAGTGCCGTTTGAAGCTGCGGCGTACCGTAGACAAGTCATAGCCCATGCGCTCCAGATGCCCCTCCGACCATCGCAAGCCCGGCCTGGCGTCCAGCTCCCGCAACAAAGCGGTAATTGTGGGGTCCTCCAAGGCCGCAGCTTGCAGCGGATGGCATCGCTTGCAAGGTCGAAACCCGGCCTCGATGCACTCGCCAATTGTGGCGTGAAAGGTGCAGTGCTCCGCTTTAGGTTTGCGGGCCGGGCAAGTCAGGCGACAAAACACACCCGTGGACGACACGCAGACGAAGGCTTGACCGTCATAGCGTTCATCTCGGGTCAGCAAGGCTGTGTACAGGGTCGGGAAGTCGGGAAGATCAAATAGCATGTGGGATTTTTACCCCGAAACACCCAAACAGGCAGTCGATTTTCAGGCGTCTATTTCAGGATTTGCGCACGCGCCGCTTGCCTGCATGAGCAAGCGACTTGCCTCTGAACCCATGCTGCCCCAGCCAAAGCCATAACCCGCGGGGCAACACCCCTTTGTTTGGAATGTTTTTTTTACTAATTCAAAAAAATATTGTTATGTTATAACATCTCGAAAATTAACAAACCGGAAGATGAGATGCGTTTCCAACCCCGTCCCCTGCCACTCGCCCTGGCTCTGCTTTTGTGCGCCTCTGCCCAAGCCAATGAACTTGAAGAACCTGTCCCTGAACTGGCCCCTATCCGAATCTCCGCCAGCCCCCTGGCCTTGCGACAAACAGAGCTGGCCACGGCCAGCACGGTCCTGCAAGGCCCCAAACTGGATTTGCGCCGCAGCAGCACCTTGGGTGAATTGCTGGACGGTGAAGTCGGCATCCATGTAGACAGCTTTGGCAGCGGTGCCAGCCGCCCCGTCATTCGTGGCCAAACCGCACCCCGCGTCAAAGTCCTGAGTGACGGCGCAGAAGTCATGGATGCGTCGGCCATCTCGCCCGACCACACCATCACGGTCGACACCTGGCAAGCTGATCGCATTGAAGTACTGCGCGGCCCATCAGCCCTGCTTTACGGTGGCGGCGCCATTGGTGGCGTGGTCAACGTGCTGGATCGCAAGATCCCAACCGCCATCCCCGAAAAGGGTTTTGAAGGCTCGGTACGCGCCCAGGGTTCCACGGCAGATCGTGGCAGGATCGGAGCCGTGGAAATGACAGCCGGTGAAGGCAATATCGCCTTGCACGTGGAAGGCGCCTCGCACCGCAGCCGCGACTATCGCGTCCCCAACTGGACCGATGGCCGTGTCAAGGACTCCGACTCCAGCACGGACACAGGCAGCGTCGGCCTCTCCTTTATTGGTGACCGTGGCTATATAGGCGCGGCTTACTCCTACCGTGAAGGCAGCTACGGCCTGCCCGGCCACAGCCACGAATACGAGGACTGCCACCCGCACGGTGCCACCCTGCATTGCGGCGGTCACAGTCACGATCACGGCCATGACCACGATCATGGACACAGCCACGAACACGATCATGATCACGAGCACTCGGCCACCGCTCACCTGCGTACCCAGCGTTTCGATATCCGTGGCGAATTGCGTGACCCACTGCCCGGCTTCAAACGTGCTCGCCTGCGCGCTGGCGCGACCAACTACCAGCACGTAGAAAAAGACGGTGATATTGACGGCACCCGCTTCACCAACCGCGGTTACGACACGCGTCTGGAGCTGGAACATAATCCATGGGGTCCGTTTGAAGGGGTAATCGGCCTGCAAACCAGCCAGTCTGATTTTGCGTCCCGCGACGGCTCGGAAAACTTCATTCCGCCCACCCGCACTCGCAGCCAGGGCTTGTTCCTTCTGGAAAGCGTGAACTGGGACGACTGGCGTCTGGAACTGGGCGCACGCCAGGAATGGCAAACCGTCACGCCCGACTCGCAAACGCTGGAACGCCGCAAAGGCACGGCCACCTCCTTCTCCTTGGGCACGGTCTGGGACTTCGCGCCTGAATACGCCGCCAGCCTGTCCGTGTCCCGCTCGCAGCGCCTGCCCACAGCTCAGGAGCTGTTTGCCAAAGGCGTGCACTTTGCCACGCTGAGCTATGAACGCGGCGACCCGAATCTGGACCGGGAAACCAGCCACAGCGTGGACCTGGGCCTGCAAAAACACCTGGGCGATCTGCGCTTTGATCTGCGCACCTTTTACACCCGCAGCTCGAACTATATTTATGGCCGCAGCCTGGACCGTCATGAAGACTTCCAGCTGATTCAATACAGCCAGGACAAGGCACAGTTCTGGGGCCTGGAAGCGGAAGCCTCCTACCCCGTCACTTCCTGGGCCTCGGTTAGCGTTTATGGCGATCTGGTGCGCGGTAAACTGCAAGACCCCGGCCGCAACCTGCCACGCATGCCCTCCGCCCGCCTGGGTATTCGCACGGATCTGAACTGGCAGAACTGGTCCGGCTTTGTCGGCTACACCCATACCTTTGCCCAGGACCGACTGGCTGAGCATGAAGAACGTTCGCCGTCTTACGGTTTGCTCAGCATGGGTTTAAGCTACCGCCTGCATATGGACCAGAACACCTACACCCTGTACGTGAGAGGAAATAACTTGCTGAACAAGTTGGCTTACCGCCATACCTCCTTTATTGCCCGTCAGGCTCCTCTGATGGGACGCAACATCCTGGCCGGGATACAGGTGGAATTTTGAGCAAGACCGCCATACACACGGGTAGCCGTCTCTACCAGATCGTGGCCGACATGCAGGGCGACCGTCCCTGGGGCAACTTTCTGGACGCCGGCACCGGCAAGGGGTCACTGCGCTGGTTGCTGACGCTGGACACAGAACGCTGGACGGCCATTACCGCCTCACCCGGTATGGCCGAACAGGTGACCCGTGAGCTGGGCGATCAGAAGCGTCCCGAGGACCGTCTGCTGGTAGGCAACTGGAGCGACCCGGAGTTCTTGCAGGGCGAACGCTTCGATACGGTTCTGGCGGATTATCTGCTGGGTGCCATAGACGGCTTTGCCCCCTACACCCAGGACCAGTTGTTCAGCCGCCTGCGACCGCTTACCGGCCAGCGTCTCTACATTATTGGTCTGGAGCCCTATGTGCCCTATAGCAGCACGGACCCGGCGGGCAAATTGATTGTGGGAATAGGCCGTTTGCGCGATGCCTGCCTGCTGCTGGCAGGCGAGCGCCCGTATCGCGAGTACCCGATGGACTGGGTGCTGCGTCACCTGCGGCAATCCGGCTATCGCTGTGTGGATGCGCAACGCTTTGGCATTCGCTACGGCGACAGCTTTATTCACGGTCAGCTGGATATGTGTGACGGGCGCTTGCGCCGTCTGAAGGACCGCAACCTGGCCATGGCTTTGTCCGAGCATGTTCAGGCCTTGCGCAAGCAAGCTCTGGCCTTGAATCAGACCTTGGGTGGTCTGCGTCACGGTCATGACTATGTGATTTGTGCCGAAGCTATTTAAAAACCAGAAAGCTGCTCAGGAAAAAGCAAAAGGGGCTTCGGCCCCTTTTGTCTTTCATGGGCTGCGATTGCAGCACACCAGGTTTTGGAGACGGCTACAGGTTCAGAATTCCGGGCACCGTTTCCCCAGACATCGCCATTGTCTATCAACCTGATCGCTGTCCTGGCCGGACCTCCAAGCGGAAGTTTGTATACCAACACAGGCGAACAACGCCATTTCGTCCTAGGTCAAATGATCAAGATCAATAATTAGCCGACTTCATCCCAACCCTTCATGAGGCCGAATTTTGACAAACAACAGACACAAAAAAAGCAGCCTTGGGCTGCTTGCATGGCGACAATTCATAACTGGAAATTCAAACCAGGTCTTGAAAAGCGGCCCTTAAGAGCCGTATAAACAAGGAATTCTGGCGCGTCCGACAGGAATCGAACCTGTATCGAGGGCTTCGGAAACCCTAATTCTATCCATTGAACTACGGACGCCAAGCTCGCTATTGTAGCGCGAGTTTGGGGTTTTTTTCAGCATCTATCCGGCAATTATGAGTGTGCTAAATCAAGAGTCAGATACAAGAGCGATACACTCCGCTATAATCCATGGTTGCGCGATCTGGGTCGGTGGCTTGGTAGACACGTCCTTGCGCACACCCATTAGGTAGGCGCAAGCCTTTATTGGTGGCCTTAAAGGCCCTCCCGTCATTTCTTGTACGAACTCGCAGGATCCGATAATGAGCAACACGGAACAAAAACCCGAAGAACACAACGAGGGTCACTCAGCCATGATCAAAACCCCTAAACAATTGCTTGTGACCGTGGCTCTGGCTTTCTTGGTGCCCATCGCGATTATTGTCATGCTGGTCAGCCTGGTTACCTCCACCATGGGTGCAGGTGCTGGCTCCGCCGCCCTTTCCCCTGAAGCCATTGCAGCCCGCATTCAGCCTGTTGCCGGTTTCAAACTGGTTGACGCCAATGCCGTCAAAGAGCTGAAGACTGGTCAGCAAGTGTACGAAACCACCTGTACCGCCTGTCACGGCGCCGGTGTGGCCGGTGCGCCCAAATTTGGTGACAAGGGCGCCTGGGGCGAGCTGATCAAGCTGGGCCAGGATGAACTGGTCAAGAACGCTATTCACGGTATCCGCGCCATGCCTGCCAAGGGTGGTAACCCTTCGCTGGACGATATCGAAGTGGCCCGTGCCGTTGCCTACATGGCTAACGCCGGTGGTGCTGATTTCAAAGAACCCGAAGCTCCCGCACCAGAAGGTGAAGAAGCCGACGCCAAGCCTGAAGCCACCGCTGCTGCAGACACCAAACCTGCCGAGGCCCCTGCTGCTGACGCTCCTAAAGCCACTGAAACCGCCGCTGCGGACGACAACAAGGTCGACCCAGCCGGTATCAAGCTGTACGACACCATCTGCTTTGCCTGTCACGCAGCCGGTGTAGCCGGTGCTCCCAAGTTTGGCGATCAAGCTGCCTGGAAGCCATATATCGATTCCGGTATGGACACTATGGTTCAAAAGGCCATCCACGGTGTAGGCGCCATGCCTCCACGCGGTGGCTCGCAAGCCTCTGACGACGAAATCCGTGCTGCCATTCAGCACATGGTTAACGCCGCCAAGTAAGCAGTGCCTCAAGGCTCTGTCCCGGTACAGAGCCTGCGAATACAAAAAGCCCGATGAATATTCATCGGGCTTTTTCTTTGCCTGAAACTGTCTGCAGATGACTGATGCAGGAACTGCCCCCTACAATCGAGCCCTCGGATCACAGCACTCCGCAGCCATCAAACAGCTGCGGGCACTTACCATGACACGCCTTCCTTCCCCTGCTCGTCTGGCCCTTACGGGCATCCTGTCGGCCCTGGCCGTTTTGATCTTGCCGTCGGCCCAGGCCTTCGCCAATGAGTCGACAACAGCCACCACTCAAGACGCTGCACAGGCCAGCAGCATCCTGAATCGGGACAGTCTGGACAAAGCCATGCACACGCTGTTGCAAGCCACCATGGCCCGGGACCTGGAGACAATTCTGCAATTCCAGTCGCCACGCAAGATTCAGAAAATTTCACAAGCGATGGGCAAGGACCACGCAGAGACCATTGCCGAACTGATCCGGGTGGGCCGCTCTGTGGATGAGCATCAGCCCGTGCAGATTCTGTCTGGCCACTACGACATGGATACCGCGCAGTTCGGCAAAACCAGCGCAGGCCGCGACTACGCCGTACTGAACTACAGCCGTACCTTCAAGAAAGACGGCAAGACCTTTGAACTTAGCTATCCCACATTGGCCAGCGTAGATGGCAAGAAGATTTTCATCACCCCACTCAGTGAGGATGCGCTGCTGCCCGAACTGATTGAGCTGTATCCCGACCTGGCTTCGGTGAAAATACCCGCGACGAAAACACAGAAGTGATAGGCCTGCTCTCTTTAGAGTCCTAAGCCCAGTCCCAGCATCCGTCTCTTTAGCACCAGGTTTAGGCTGCCTTTGATAGGGAAACAGGTCCGCCATAGCCTTGGCAAAAGCGCTACCCGAACCACACTTCCAGCATCCCCTTTTCAGCAATAAAAAAGCCTGAGTCCGGTATCCGCCCGAACTCAGGCTTATTCATAGCCTTGATGACTGATCTACCTCCAGAACGCTCTATAAAGCCTCATAAAGCGTCCAGGAGAGCAATCTAGGGCCTTATTGCGCCTTGCACTGCGCCAAGGCCGTCAGGGACATACCCAGTTGGACACGGCGTTGCAGCCAAGGGCTGGCGCGGTAGCGCATATCGCCCGTCACGGCTTGCAGCGTGTTCAGCACATCCAACAAGTCACGCGAGCCGACGGCATCCCCCATGGACAGCGGGCCATTGTGCGGGTAACCCAGACCCAGACGCACAGCAGCGTCGATGTCCGACGGCGTGGCAATCTGCTGCTGAGCGATATCGCTGGCGATGTTCACAATGGTGGCCACCAAACGCTGAGCCACAAACCCGGCAGAATCCTCGATAACACTAACAGCCGTACCATCGCTGGCCAGCATGGCCCAAGCCTGGTCGCGCCATTCTGGTGTGGTTGCAGCCGAGCACATCAGCACACGGCGACGGCCTTTTTCCAGACCGAACAAGGTATCCAGCGCCACGGTACGGGCAGGGTCCAGGCCATGCAGGGACACCAAGGTCGCCACGTCTTCGCCATAAGGCGTCAACAGAATCAGCGCATCAGCTGGCGGCTGGTCGCCTTCCACAACTTTCACACCCAGCTCGTTCAACAATTGCAGCGCGCGAGTCTGACCTTGCTCGTGGTAAGGCGAGACCCATACGGGTGCAAAGGACGTTACAGCAGGAACAGCAGGCTCTTGAGGAAGCTGTTTCTTGCCATCTTCATACTTGTAGAAGCCTTCGCCGTTCTTGCGGCCAAACAATTTGCCGGCGTGACGCACGGCGGTAATGGGCGAAGGACGGAAGCGAGGCTCGTCGTAAAACTGGCGATAAATGGATTCCATCACCGGATGCGACACATCCAGCGCAGTCAGATCCAGCAGTTCAAAGGGGCCCATGCGGAAACCGGCCTGTTCACGCATGATGGCGTCGATCTGGTAGAAAGGCGCCACGCATTCCTGGGCGATTTTCAGGCCCTCGATATTCATGCCACGACCGGCGTGGTTCACGATAAAGCCGGGCATGTCCTTGGCGCGCACAGGCGTGTGGCCCATATCACGCGACACTTGCATCAAAGCATCACCCACTTCAGGCGAGGTGCGCAGGCCATCAATCACCTCAACCACTTTCATCAGAGGCACGGGGTTGAAGAAGTGATAACCAGCCACGCGCTCGGGGTGACGGCAGGCCTGGGCAATGGCCGTAATGGACAGCGAAGAGGTGTTGGAGGCCAGCACGCAATCGGCCGACACAATCTCTTCCAGCTGCTGCAGCAAGCCTTGCTTGACGTCCAGACGCTCCACAATGGCTTCCACGACCAGATCAGCAGGGGCCAGCGCTTGCAGATCGCTGGCGGTTTGCAGACACGCTTTGGCCGCACCCACCTGTTCAGCCGTCATGCGGCCTTTTTCTTGCAAGCGGCTCCAGACGGCGTGTACATCCGCCAGAGCAGCCTTGACCGAGTCCGCATTCAGGTCATACAGCAAGACTTGCTTGCCAGCCTGGGCAGCAATCTGGGCAATGCCCCGTCCCATAGCACCTGCGCCAACAATAGCGATGGTTTGTATCTGTTTCATGATTCACAACCTGATCGAAAAGCAATAAAAATTAAGCCTGGTCAGCGGAGCCAGACACCAAGACCTCTACCTGGTCGGGCGACAGCTCCAGCACTCGCGCCAGGACCTCGCGGGTGTGTTCTCCCAGACGCGGAGGCGCACTGTGATACTGCACCGGCGTGGCCGACAAACGCAAAGGGCTGGCCACCGAAGGCAGCCTGCCACCCTGCCCGGTCGGCAAGTCCAGGCGCAAACCACGCGCCAACACCTGCGGGTCCTGATAAACCTGTTCCATCGTATTGATGGGCCCGGCTGGAATGCCCACGGTTTCCAGCGCCTGCAACCAGCTATCGCGCGTCCGGCTCAGCATGACTTGTGCCAGCATGGGCACCAGCTCGTCCCTGTGCATGACACGCCCGGCATTGCGCGCAAAACGAGTGTCATCAGCCCACTCGGGGTGCCCCAGCTCCTGCGCAAAACTGCGAAACTGGGCATCGTTGCCCACCGCCACAATCAAATGCCCATCACTGGCCTCAAAGACCTGATAGGGCACCAGATTCTGATGTGCATTACCAGGCCGCTGTGGCGCCTGTCCGGTACACAAGTAATTCATGTTCTGGTTGGCCATCATGGCCACCTGACAATCCAGCAAGGCAATATCCAGATGCTGGCCCAAACCGCTGCGATGGCGCTCCACCACAGCTGCCAGCACCGCCACTGTGGCGTACATGCCGGTCATGACATCGGCCACGGCCACACCCGCTTTTTGCGGTTCGCCGCCCGGTTCACCTGTCAGGGACATCAAGCCACCCAGACCCTGGATCATGAAGTCATATCCTGGCCGACTTGCATAGGGGCCAGTCTGCCCAAATCCGGTAATCGAACAATAAATCAGGGCCGGGTTAATGGCTTGCAGGCTTTCATAATCCAGCCCGTACTTTTTCAGACCACCAACCTTGAAGTTTTCCACCAGGATATCGCAGCGACTGACCAACTGACGCACCACATCTGCGCCTTGTGCAGTGCCTATATCCAGGGTGATGGATTCTTTATTACGGTTAGCGGCCCCAAAATAGGCCGCATCTTCTGTGTCCGCTCTGTGACCATCCTGCAGATAAGGCGGCCCCCAGCCCCGGGTATCGTCTCCCGCACCGGGACGTTCGACCTTGATGACTTCCGCACCCAGATCAGCCAGGTTTTGAGTACACCAGGGCCCGGCCAGCACGCGCGTCAAGTCCAGAACACGCAATCCCGCCAAGGGCGCTTTTCGTTCAGTCGTGGTCATAGCAAACAAAAATCCTTCAAGTCGCTTATTGTGCACTACGTCTTCTTAGTCCGGTCTACGGACAGAAAAAAGTGCTCAAACCATGGTCATTTTCGGGCCCGGAGGAATTTGTGCGGCGCACCAAGCCGGGCGACGATAAACCGTCCTAGAATAGGTGACGATAGATTATCAGCGGCAGATCTTCCTTGCAGGACCCCGCCCCTTCAAGAGGCAGGGCACTTCTTTCGATAACAGGAGACCGACCTTATGCCATCGGCATTAACGCAGCAGCTTTATCAATCTATGACCCTGCCTGTAATGGCAGCGCCCATGTTTATTGTTTCGAACCCCGCCCTGGTGATTGCGCAATGCGCCAGCGGCATTATCGGTTCCGTCCCCGCCTTGAACGCCCGCCCCCAGGAAAAGCTCAAGGATTGGCTGGACGAGATCGACGACACCCTGGCCGAACTGCGCGAGCGCCACCCCGAGCGCCGCATCGCCCCCTACGCCATCAACCACATCATCCACCAGTCCAACGACCGCCTGGAGCAGGATCTGCGGGTATGCGCCGACCACAAGGTGCCGCTGGTAATTACCAGCCTGCGTGCCCCGCAGGACATCGTGCCGCATGTGCATGCCTGGGGTGGCAAGGTCTTTCACGACGTGACCACCTTGCGCCACGCTGAAAAAGCGCTGGAAGCCGGTGTGGATGGCCTGATCGTGGTGGCTGCTGGTGCAGGCGGTCACGCCGGTACCCTGAGCCCCTTTGTGCTGGTCAACGAAATCCGTCAGATTTTTGATGGCCCGATTGCTCTGTCCGGCGCCATGAGCCGTGGCCGCGACATTCTGGCCGCTCAGGCCATGGGTGCCGACATGGCCTACATCGGCACACGCTTCATTGCCAGTACCGAAGCCAATGCCTCGGACGATTACAAGAACATGATCGTCAAGGGTCGCGCCGCCGATATCGTCTACACGCCACTGTTTACGGGCATCCCCGGCAACTACCTGAAAGACAGTATCCGCGCTGCGGGCCTGGACCCAGACAAGCTGGACGGCGAAAAAAATGCCGACACCGCCTTTGGCTCGGGCATGAGCAAAGCCTGGCGCGACATCTGGGGCGCTGGCCAGGGCATTGGTGGCATTGACTCGGTAGAGCCTACTGCCGACATCGTGGCCCGTCTGCATCGCGAATATCAGGAAGCCAAGGCAGCACTGCTGGCCTCCCCCTTCGCCTGAACCAGGAGCACGCCATGATACGGACTCATGACGCAGGTCATTGGCTGGAAGTCATTCTGGATCGCCCGGAACGACGCAATGCCTTGACCGGCCCCATGTACGAAGAGCTGGCCGACATCATCGACCAGGCCAATCAGAACCAGAAATATCGTGCCCTGATTCTGACTGGCGCGGGCGAGCATTTCTGTGCCGGCAACGACATCTCGGAGCTGTCCAATGTGCGCAACAACGACATGCCGCCGCCGATCAAATTCCTGCGCAGTCTGGTCAAGGCCGACATCCCATTGATCGTGGCCGTAGAAGGCCACGCTGTGGGTATCGGCGTGACCTTGCTGCTGCATGCAGACTTTGTGTACGCGGCCCGTGACGCGCGTTTGCGCATGCCTTTCACGGCCCTGGGCCTGTGCCCGGAGGGCGCATCCAGCCACCTGCTGGCCCAATACGTGGGGCCACGCCGTGCCAACGAATGGCTGCTGCTGTCACAAGCCTTCAGTGCCGAGCAGGCCATGGAAGACGGCCTGCTCACTGAACTGACCGACCACGGCAACAGCCTGGAAGCCGCCCGTGCCTGCGCTCACTCGCTGTCCGAGCAGCCTCCCATTGCCTTGCGCACCAGCAAGCGTTTGCTACGTGAGCCCCAGCGAGAGGTTTTGCTGGATGTTCTGGAGCGCGAGCGCAAGCTGTTTTCCAAACTGCTTGAAGGCGAAGAAGCTCTGCAAATTCTGGGCCAAATGAGCCAGAACCGCAGCGGCAAATAGCCGTTCATCGGGCCTGATTTCTGCGCAAACCCGCGTGTGCAGCGATCTTGCCACAGTGCACCCCGTTCAGATGGGGTGATAAGGGGCCTGTGAGAGCAGGCCCCTTATTTTTTTTACCGTATTCGCAAAAATTTCTTGCGTGCAAAAAAAAAATCGCTGTATTTTATTTTTTGCGCTGCAACAAATGCACCGCTTTAACACGTTCTTTGCGGATACGCCCATGACACACTCCTGTCCCCCCCAAGCCCAAGGCTTGTACCTTCCCGCTAACGAACACGACGCCTGCGGCGTCGGATTTATCGCACACATCAAAGGCCAGGCGAGCCACGCCATCATCACCCAAGGCCTCAAAATCCTGGAAAACCTTGATCACCGCGGCGCCGTAGGCGCAGACCCCCTGATGGGTGACGGTGCAGGCATTCTGATCCAGATCCCCGACCAGCTTTACCGCGAAGAAATGGCCGCCCAGGGCGTGACCCTGCCGCCCCCCGGCGAGTACGGCGTAGCCATGGTGTTCCTGCCCAAAGAAACCGCATCCCGTCTGGCCTGTGAGCAGGAACTGGAGCGTGCGGTACGTGCCGAAGGCCAGCACATGCTGGGCTGGCGCGATGTGCCCGTGGACAGCACCATGCCCATGTCGCCCACCGTCAAGGCCAACGAGCCGGTGATTCGCCAGCTGTTCATTGGCCGCGGCCCGGATGTGATGGTGCCCGACGCGCTGGAGCGCAAGCTGTACGTAATCCGCAAGACCGCCAGCCACGCCATCTACCGCATGGCCTTGGCCCACGGCCAGGAATACTTCGTGACCTCGGCCTCGGTGCGCACCATCGTCTACAAGGGCTTGCTGCTGGCTGACCAGGTTGGCCGCTACTACCGCGATCTGGCCGACCCTCGCGCCTGTTCCGCCCTGGCTCTGGTGCACCAGCGCTTTTCCACCAACACCTTCCCCGCCTGGCCTCTGGCCCACCCGTACCGCCTGATCGCTCACAACGGCGAGATCAACACGGTACAGGGCAACTTCAACTGGCTGCGTGCCCGTGAAGGCGCCATGGAATCGGCCGTGCTGGGTTCGGATCTGCAAAAGCTCTACCCCATCGTGTACGAAGGTCAGTCCGACACGGCCACCTTCGACAACTGTCTGGAACTGCTGGTGATGGCTGGCTACTCCCTGCCGCACGCCATGATGATCATGATGCCGGAGGCCTGGGAACAGCACGCCGAGATGGACGAGAGCCGTCGCGCCTTCTACGAGTACTACGCAGCCCAGATGGAGCCTTGGGATGGCCCCGCCGCCATCGCCTTTACCGATGGCCTGCAAATCGGCGCGCTGCTGGATCGTAACGGCCTGCGTCCGGCCCGCTACGTCATCACCGACGACGACATGATCGTGCTGGCTTCTGAAGCCGGTACCCTGCCTATTCCCGAGCACCGCATTGTCAAAAAATGGCGTCTGCAGCCGGGCAAGATGTTGCTGATCGATCTGGAACAGGGCCGCATCATTGACGATGCCGAAATCAAATCCCAGTTGGCCAACACCCACCCCTACAAGCAGTGGATTGAACGCCTGCGCTTGCGCCTGGATTCCCTGCCCAGTGTGCCCGGCGTGCGTCCGCAATTGGCCAACCGCGACCTGCTGGATCAGCAACAAGCTTTTGGCTGGACCCAGGAAGACATCAAAGTCGTCTTGCAGCCCATGGCCAGCAAGGGCGAAGAAGCCACCGGCTCCATGGGTAATGACGCGCCGTTGGCCGTGCTGTCCGACAAGTCCAAACCCTTCTACAACTACTTCCGCCAGCTGTTTGCCCAGGTTACCAACCCGCCTATCGACCCGATTCGCGAACAGATGGTGATGTCGCTGGTGTCCTTTATTGGCCCCAAACCCAATCTGCTGGACATCAATAACGTCAACCCGCCACTGCGTCTGGAAGTGTCCCAGCCCGTGCTGAGCCCGGCTGACATGAACCAGATCCGGCGCATTGAAGCGGCCAGCAATGGCAAGTTCCGCAGCCAGGAACTGGACATCGTCTACCCCAGCGCCTGGGGTCCGGAAGGCATTGAAGCCAGCGTGGCCGCCCTGTGCGCCCGTGCAGCAGATGCCGTGCGCGATGGCTACAACATCCTGATCCTGACGGATCGCCGTTGTGACGCCGAGCATGTGGCCATCCCCGCCCTGCTGGCAACCTCCGCCATTCACCAGCACCTGATCCGCATCGGTCTGCGTACCCGCACCGGCCTGGTCGTGGAAACCGGCTCGGCCCGTGAAGTGCATCACTTCGCCCTGCTGGGTGCCTACGGCGCCGAAGCCATGCACCCCTGGCTGGCCTTTGAAAGCCTGCAGCATCTGGCCCAGGACCCGATCAACCAGATCGACGCGTCCCAGGCCGAGGGCTATTACATCAAGGCCATCAACAAGGGCTTGTACAAGGTCATGTCCAAAATGGGCATCTCCACCTACATGTCCTACACCGGCGCGCAGATTTTCGAGACCATTGGCCTGTCGCGTTCTCTGGTGGACAAGTACTTTGTGGGTACCTCCTGTCCAGTAGAAGGGATTGATATCTTCACCGTGGCCGAAGAAGCGCTGCGTCAGCATCGTGCCGCCTACAGCAAGGACCCCGTACTGGAGAACCATCTGGAAGCCGGTGGCGAATATGCGGTACGCGTCCGTGGTGAAGACCATATGTGGACGGCCGACTCCATCGCCAAGCTGCAACATGCCACCCGCAGCCAGAATTACAGCACCTACAAGGAATACGCCCAGCTCATCAACGACCAAAGCCGCCGTCACATGACCCTGCGCGGTCTGTTCGAGCTGCGTCTGGACCCGGCCCAGGCCATTCCTCTGGAAGAGGTAGAGCCGGCCAGCGAGATCGTCAAACGCTTTGCAACCGGCGCCATGTCGCTGGGCTCGATTTCCACCGAAGCCCATGCCGTACTGGCCGTGGCCATGAACCGAATTGGCGGCAAGTCCAATACCGGCGAAGGTGGCGAGGACGAGCTGCGCTATCAGCACGAAATGCAGCACGGTAAAAGCGGCATCCGCCAGGGTGATACCTTGGCCAGCGTCCTGGGCCAGGATCGCGTGTTTGCCGACATTGATCTGCAAGAAAACGATTCGCTGCGCTCGCGCATCAAGCAGGTAGCGTCCGGCCGCTTTGGTGTGTCGGCCCAGTATCTGTGCAGTGCCGATCAAATCCAGATCAAGATGGCACAAGGTGCCAAGCCCGGCGAAGGCGGCCAGTTGCCCGGCCATAAAGTGTCCGAGTACATCGCCAAGCTGCGTTACTCCGTCCCCGGTGTGGGCCTGATTTCACCCCCACCCCACCACGATATTTACTCCATCGAAGATTTGGCCCAGCTGATTCACGACCTGAAAAACGTGAATCCGCAAGCGGATATCTCCGTGAAGCTGGTGTCCAAAGTGGGTGTAGGTACTGTGGCTGCTGGTGTTGCCAAAGCCAAGGCCGATCACATTGTGATTGCCGGTCACGACGGCGGTACCGGTGCCTCCCCCCTGTCCTCCATCAAACATGCCGGTACCCCGTGGGAGCTGGGTCTGGCTGAAACCCAGCAGACCCTGTTGCTGAACCGCTTGCGCAGCCGTATCCGCGTACAAGCCGACGGCCAGATGAAAACCGGCCGCGATGTGGTGATCGGTGCCTTGCTGGGTGCAGATGAATTTGGCTTTGCCACCGCCCCGCTGGTGGTGGAAGGCTGCATCATGATGCGCAAGTGCCATCTGAACACCTGTCCCGTTGGCGTTGCCACTCAGGACCCCGTGCTGCGCCGCAAGTTCAAGGGCAAGCCCGAACACGTGGTGAACTACTTCTTCTTCGTTGCCGAAGAAGTCCGTGAACTGATGGCCAAGCTGGGCGTGCGTCACTTTGACGATCTGATCGGTCGCAGCGACTGGCTGGATATGCGCAGCGGTATCCAACACTGGAAAGCACAAGGTCTGGACTTCTCCCGCCTGCTGCACAAAGTGGACAACGAAGAGTCGCCACGTCAGATCGCTACCCAGGATCATGACCTGGAACACACCCTGGATCGCCAACTGATCGAGCGCAGCGCCGTCACGCTGAATCAGGGCACCCCGCTGTCCTTCATCACCCCCGTGCGTAACCGCAACCGCAGCGTCGGTGCCATGCTCTCGGGCGTATTCACCAAGAAATACGGCCATCAAGGTCTGCCTGACGACAGCCTGCACATTCAGTGCAAAGGCACAGCGGGCCAGAGCTTTGGTGCATTCCTGGCTCAGGGCATCACCCTGGATCTGGTGGGCGAAGCCAATGACTACGTGGGCAAAGGCTTGTCCGGTGGCCGCATTATTGTGCGCTCGCCCAACGACTTCCGTGGCTACGGCCCCGATCACATCATCGTGGGCAATACCGTGCTTTACGGTGCCTTGGCAGGTGCAGCCTACTTCAACGGCGTCGCCGGTGAACGCTTTGCCGTGCGTAACTCCGGTGCCAGCGCAGTTGTAGAAGGCGTAGGCGACCACGGTTGCGAATACATGACGGGCGGCACTGTCGTTGTTCTGGGCGAAGTGGGCCGCAACTTTGCAGCCGGCATGTCCGGTGGCGTGGCCTACGTGTGGGACCCGCAACGTCGCCTGCAACTGCGCTGCAACCCCGGCATGGTGGATCTGGAGCCCGTCCTGAGCAAGGCCGAGCAAGAGATGAACAGCAGCATGGCGCAATGGCACAGCCGTAGCGCCCAGAGCGAGCGTCAGACCGACGATGCCATCTTGCAAACCCTGGTCCAGGAACACTTCAAGGCCACGGGCAGCTTCCAGGCGCGCGAGCTTTTGAAAGACTGGGACAGCGCCCGCGCACAATTCGTCAAAGTCATTCCACGCGAGTATCGCCGTGCATTGAGCGAATTGTGGCAAGGCCCGCAAGCGAGCAAAGCCGCGCCCAAAAGCAGTAAAACCCGCCGTTCGGCTTCGGCCTGAACCCTTCCCATCACCATCAGGAAACGACACATCATGGGAAAGACGACTGGATTTCTTGAGTTTCAACGTCTGCAAGAAGCCGTAGAAGCTCCTTTAAAGCGGGTCAAGCACTGGAAAGAGTTTGTCCAGGTATTGAACGACGAGCAGGCAGGCCAACAGGCCGCCCGCTGCATGGACTGTGGTATCCCCTTTTGCCACAACGGCTGCCCGGTCAACAACATCATCCCCGACTGGAATGATCTGGTTTACCGCCAGCAGTGGAAAGAAGCGCTGGACGTGCTGCACTCCACCAACAACTTTCCGGAAATTACCGGCCGCATCTGCCCCGCTCCTTGCGAGGCAGCCTGTACTTTGAACATCGACCGCGCACCCGTGGGCATCAAATCCATCGAGCACGCGATTATCGATAAAGGCTGGACAGAAGGCTGGGTCGTGCCACAAGTGCCCACCCATAAAACCGGCAAACGCGTGGCCGTCATCGGCTCCGGCCCTGCCGGATTGGCCAGCGCCCAGCAATTGGCACGCGTCGGCCACGACGTCACCGTGTACGAGAAAAGCGACCGCATTGGTGGCCTGATGCGCTACGGCATCCCCGACTTCAAGCTGGACAAGCACCTGCTGGATCGCCGTATCGCCCAAATGCAGGCCGAGGGCGTGCAATTTTGCCCCTCTACCTACATTGGCCAGGCACAAGACCAAGCCGCCCAGGAACCGGGGCTGACCGTACTGTCCCCTACCGATCTTGAGCAACAGTTCGACGCGATCATCCTGGCTGGCGGCTCCGAAACCCCACGCCTGCTGGACGCCCCTGGCAGCCAGTTGCAAGGCGTGCACCCCGCCATGGATTTCCTGCGCATCCAGAACCAGCAAGTTGCCGGTTCGCGTGGCACCCCCGCCATCAGCGCCCAAGGCAAGCATGTCGTGGTAATTGGCGGCGGTGATACCGGCTCGGACTGCGTGGGCACCAGCACACGCCAGGGCGCAAAATCAGTCACCCAGTTTGAACTGATGCCCCGTCCTCCCGAGCAGGAAAACACGGAGCTGACCTGGCCCTACTGGCCCATGAAACTGCGCACCTCGTCCTCGCACGAAGAAGGCTGCGAGCGCGACTGGGCGATCAACACCGTAGAGCTGGAAGGCAAGAACGGCCAAGTCAAAGAACTGCGCGCCGTGCGCGTGGAATGGAAAACCGACCCAGCGACAGGCCGCATGAGCATGACGCCCATCGCCGGCTCCGAAATGACCTTCCCAGCCGACCTGGTCCTGCTGGCCATGGGCTTCACCGCCCCCGTGCGCCAAGTCCTGGAAGCCTTTGCCGTAGACGCCGACCAACGCGGCAACGTCGCCGCCAACACAGACAACTACCAAACCAACCGCGCCAAAGTCTTTGCAGCCGGAGACATGCGACGCGGCCAGTCCCTGATCGTCTGGGCCATCCGCGAAGGCCGCCAGTGTGCCCGTTCCGTAGACGAGTTCCTGATGGGGAATTCGACACTTCCCCGCTAAGTCCTCTTGGCAGTACCAGTACACAAACAGCCAGCCGCGACAAACGGCTGGCTGTTTGTCTTTGGGCGGATGACCTCTGCCCTTTACCCTACGTGCCGTTTGCAATCAGCCTACAGACTAGCGATTCATAGCCACTAGCTCTAACCGTGTAGCAGCGGGTCAAAGACCACAAGGGAGGATGTTGGTTGTGTGGTTGTTGGTTATCACCAGCCTCAAGCCAGCAAGGGCTGCCGCAAGGACTCCACTCCCCACCTAAAACCCGCAAAACCCCACAAACCCCACCCCCATAAGCCTTTGATTTAATTTCCCTTTCCAAAAAATCCTAGGGTTTTCCCCTAAAAACCACAAG
The DNA here is from genome assembly GCF_009497775.1 of Alcaligenes faecalis. Taxonomy (NCBI): domain Bacteria; kingdom Pseudomonadati; phylum Pseudomonadota; class Betaproteobacteria; order Burkholderiales; family Alcaligenaceae; genus Alcaligenes; species Alcaligenes faecalis. The sequence goes on along the minus strand of NZ_CP031012.1, from coordinate 404,378 downwards.
CTAATCCAATCCCTAGGGTTTACCCTTGCTTTTCGACTAGGGAAAACCCTATAATGAGGATTCGTAACTTAGACCTTCACCTTAAAGGGAAAGCAAATGTCTACCATGACCACTTACTCGCACTACATTCACTGGAGTGATGCTGTTGAGCGTGGGGTAATGCAGCATGCCCTGGAAAATGGTGAATCCGTGTCTTTAACTGCACTGACCAAAGCAGCGGCCAAACAAGTTTCCAAAGCCGCAAACGTGGTGTTCAAGTACATGGTCGAACTGACCCGTGCCTTGAACGAAGCCCGCATCCGCGATTCCCGCATGTCGGCCAGCTACTGGTAAGCCACGCATCACCGTCGTAACGCTCAAGCAAAACACCGCTTGATGTTGAAAAGCCTGCTAAATCAGCAGGCTTTTGTTTTTTCTGCGTTTGCCAAACCAACGTTTTTGATAACACACGCTAATGCTCAGCCGAAGGCTTTGGTAGCCCACTGCGCGTAAGCACCTCACAGCTTCCCCCTTCCAGATCGAGATAGATCGGGGCAAGGAAAGCACTTCTTCTATCGACGCAAGAAATGAAAAAGGCCAGCAAAAGCTGGCCTGCAGACCTACGGTCCCTCAAAACATAGTCTGAGCGCTAATCGTCCTCGGACGATGCAAACCGCTCAAGACTTGTTCAACAAGTTCTTCAACATATCCAGCCGCTGCTTGGGACTTAAAGCCGCCTGAGCCGGATCTTCCTGCGCACCAGGGTCTTCGATCTTCATCTCATCAATAAAGCGCGACCGCTCCCGCACCAGATTTTCACGTGCGCGTCTGCGCTTCTTGCACCAGCTCAAGCGCAAGCTGCGTTGCGCACGCGTAATCCCCACGTACATCAAACGCCGTTCTTCCTGAATACGTTGAGCCAGAATATCGGCCTCTTTATCCGGGTCTATATCCTCGTCATCGCGCCCGATGTGCGGCAGCAAACCTTCCTCCACCCCCACCAGAAACACATGCGGATATTCCAGGCCCTTGGACGCATGAAGCGTGGACAATTTGACCGCATCCGGGTCTTCGTCCTCGCCACGCTCCAGCATGGTGATCAGGGCGACTCGCTGCACCAGATCGTTCAAACTCAACTGATCGTCTGCCGCTTTGGACTTCAACCAGGTAATCAGCTCCAGCACGTTTTCCCAACGGGTCTGCGCAGGACGCTCATCGAACATATCGTAGAGATAGCGCTCGTAATCAATCGCCCGCAGCAACTCGTCCAGCAATTCGCTGACGGCCGTTTCGTGCCCTTCCTGCTCGCTTTCTACCCGGTCCGCTCTTTGCTGAATACGGCCAATAAACTGCGCAAAGACACTTAAGGGCTCCAGCTGCCTTTCTGGCAGGCGATCCGTCAGAGCGATTTGCGAGACAGCGGAATACAAAGACAGCTTTTGCTCCGCCGCAAACTGGCCCAGCACCTGCAAGGTAGCCTGCCCAATCCCGCGCCGGGGCGTCGTCGCTGCGCGGATGAAAGCCGGATCATCATCATCGTTCGCCACGACTCGCAAGTAAGACAGGATGTCGCGAATCTCGGCCTTGTCAAAAAAACTTTGCCCACCCGAGATCGTGTAGGGAATGCGCAGATTACGCAGAGCCTGCTCAAAGATACGAGCCTGATGGTTGCCACGGTACAGCACCGCAAAATCACGCCACTCGGCCTGATGCTCGAAGCGCTCTGCCGAGATACGCATGGCTACCGAGTCAGCCTCATTCTGCTCGTCGTCCGTCACGTGAACCTGGATGGGCTCACCAAAGCCCAGATCAGACCAGAGCTTTTTACCGAACACGACAGGATTATTGCCAATGACATTATTGGCGGCCTGCAAGATGCGCTGCACCGAGCGATAGTTCTGCTCCAGCTTCACGACCTTCAAGTCCGGATAGTCCGTCGGAAGCTGCGCCAGATTCTCCACGGTGGCGCCACGCCAGGCGTAAATGGCCTGATCGTCATCCCCCACCACGGTAAACATATTGCGGTGCCCCGTCAGCGAGCGCACCAGACGGTATTGGCACAGATTAGTGTCCTGATACTCGTCCACCAGCAAGTACTGCACCCGACGCTGCCAGCGCTCGCGTACTTCCTGATTGTCTTCCATCAACTGCGCAGGCAGGCGGATCAGATCATCAAAGTCTACCGACTGATAGGCAATCAAGGTGGCGGCGTAATCGCGGTAAATACGCGCGGCTTCAATCTGGCTGGGTGAGTTGGCGGCACGTTCCGCATCGTCCGGCCCCATCAGGGCGTTTTTCCACAGGGAAATTTCCTGCTGAACGGACTTCAGGCGACCTTTATCCGTGGTGGCCAGCAGCTCCTGAATAATTGCCAGCGCATCGTTGGAATCAAGAATGGAAAAGCGCGGTTTCAAACCCACGTGCTGAGCTTCCTCACGCAGCATGCGCAAGCCCAAAGAGTGGAAGGTGCTGACGGTCAGCCCTCGCAGCAGCTTGGGATCGACCAAAGCGCGAATCCGCTCGTTCATTTCACGCGCGGCTTTATTGGTGAAAGTCAGCGCCACCACTTGTCGGCCCGTGTACCCACATTCGCGCAGCAAATAGGCGATTTTCTGCGTGATCACACGTGTCTTGCCACTGCCCGCCCCAGCCAGGACCAGACAGGGCCCATCCATATACAACACGGCCTGACGCTGCATGGCGTTCAGGTCGGTGGGGACAGTATGGCCTGGGGTAGTGACGGAGGTGGACATGGTGGAATCAGTGAATACTAGGCAAGAAAACGAGGTTCAAAGCCAAACAGCGTGCAAAACTAAAAGTGGAATCCCGGCCAAGCCGAGTATGGTTTGATGACAAGCGAAAGGCCAACACAGAGATACAGCGGAAACGAGGTACAAGAGCATGACAGCGGCAGGGCAACAACATCGCGCCACAGCCTCATCGCTTCCTGCCTCTTGGCTCATAGCTGCATAGCTGCATAGCTGCATAGCTGCATAGCGGTCAAGGATACACCCTGCTGTACCCGAGATGCTCCTACTGTTTCCGTCCGCACATGAGCCTGGAGAATCTTAAATCTCGAGGGGATCGACCTCAATCGTAATGCGCACTTTATGCTGCTTGGCCAACTGCGCGACCTGGGGTCCCCAATAGCGCACAAAGGCTTGCAAGGCCGGACGATGGGCGCTTTCCAACAGCAACTGGGCGCGCTCCACCTTGGCCACGCGCAAAACACGTAAGGGCACGGGATCGTACAGGAAAACCTGATCTGCGCCCGGGAATTCATTCGGATATTCTTCAGGCAAACGACGTGCCTGGGTCAGCAATCGAATCGCATCTGCCAATTGCGGCGCTTCAGCAGACAGAAGCACCTGATAGGCAAAAGGCGGCAAGCCCACGGACTCACGCTCGTTCAAGGCGCTTTGAGCAAAGCCTATGTAATCGTGCTTGATCAGACTTTGATAAACCGCCTGCTCAGGGTAGCCCGTCTGGATGATGACATCCGCCCCTTCGGTATGGCGACCGGCCCGCCCAGCCACCTGCATCAACTGGGCAAACAAGCGCTCGGGTGCGCGGAAATCATGGGCAAACAAGGTGGCATCGGCATTGAGCACACCCACCACGCTCAAGCGGGTGAAGTCATGGCCCTTGGCGACCATTTGCGTCCCCACCATGATGTCCACTTCACCCGCATGCACCTGCTCGAACAATTGCTGCGCACTGCCCTTCAAGCGGGTGCTGTCCGCGTCGATACGCACCAGTCGAGCATTCGGAAAACGCTCGCCCAAAAACTCTTCAATACGCTGGGTACCCCGGCCCATGGGCTGCAAATCCTGATCACCGCAATCCGGGCAAGCACGTGGCACGGGAGCCTGATAGCCGCAATGGTGGCACTGCAAATTGTGCTTGAAGCCATTTTGCCGGTGCAGCACGGTATAAACCGTACAACGCGGACATTGAGACAGCCAGCCGCAAGAGGCGCAATGCAGCACAGGCGCGTAGCCACGTCGGTTGATGAAAACCAGCGATTGCTCGCCGCGCTCCAGACATGCTTCCAGCGCATCCAGCAGTTGGGGAGAAAAGCCCGACTCCAGCCGCAAATGGCGGGTATCGACCAGACGCACCCGCGGCAAGGAAACCTCACGAGCGCGCTTGGGCAAGCTCAACAGGCTATAGCGCCCTTGCCGGGCATGATTCCAGCTTTCCAGCGACGGAGTCGCTGAGCCCAGCACCACCGGCACTTTCAGATCGTAGCCACGCCACACAGCCAGATCCCGGGCGGAGTAACGCAAGCCATCTTGCTGCTTGTAGGAAGCGTCGTGCTCCTCGTCCACAATAATCAGGCCCAGCTCGGGCATGGGGGTAAAGATGGACAGCCGTGTTCCCAGCAGAATACGCGCCTGACCATTGTTAACGCGCAACCAGGAACGCAACCGTTCGCCTTCGGACAGGCCGCTATGCAGGACGGCCAGCACATCGCCGGGCAGGACGCGCGCCAAACGGGCACGCAGGACCTGCTCGAACTGAGGCGTCAGATTGATTTCGGGCACCATGAACAGGACTTGCCGACCAGCGGCCAGCACTTGTTCCAGCACCCGCATATAGACTTCGGTTTTCCCGCTACCCGTTACGCCATGGAGCAACATGCAGCTGCCGGGTTTGGCCGCCAAAATGCCATCCACCGCAGCCTGTTGTTCGGCATTGAGCACAGGCAGGACATCGCTGTCCACCGGCTCCACCTTCTTTTCCTTGCGCTTGGCCATGCGCAGTACCGGACCACCTGCGGAACGCTTGCCCAGATAGGCAGAGGGTTTGCGCAAGGGCCCCGGCAAGGACGGCATCATGACCTCGCCCAGCGGGCGGTGGTAATAGGTGGACGCAAAGCGCGCCATCCGTAACCAGTCCTCCGGGAAGGGAGGCAAGTCATCCAGCAGCTGATCAATCGCTTTGACCTGCTCGGGCGGGTAGGAAGGTTGCTCAGGCAAAGCCACCACCACACCTATCATCTGCCGCCGCCCAAAATGCACAATGACACGCTGCCCGACCAGGACAGGTTCGTGGTGCTGATAATCAAACACCCCATCCAGAGGAACGTCCAAAGCCACATGCAGCCAGAAAGATCCGGTGCTTGCCGATGCAGAAATAGCGTCAGGAGTGGCGGTCATGGATGGTGATTCAAAAAAGGGCTGGCCTGGCTGAAAGCCTGATAAGTCAAGAGCTTAGCGACCTGTGGATAACTTTGGGGAAAATGGCATGAACAAAAAATACAAAGAAGCAAGCACAGATACAATTTAATTTTCAATATCTCTGAAATAAGGATAAAACGCAGAGAAATCAAATAATTAAAACTGGGTATTGAAATTAAACCTTAAATATAAAGACCTCAAACCCAGTCCCATCTGTGTGCATAACTTTGCGCACAAGCTGCGTCAGCCCGTGCGCAAACACGATCAAACGCTGTGGTGACGACGGCTGTAGGAATGCACTTCATCGACCAGAATGCCCACGGCTTCCGGATCGGTGAAACGCGAAATACCGTGACCGAAGTTGAACACGTGACCGCCCTGACCCACAGGGCCGAAGTCGTCGATAACGCGACGGGCCTCACGACGGATGGCTTCTTCGCCACCGAACATGGTCATGGGGTCCAGATTGCCTTGCAGGGCCAGCTTGTCACCGATACGAGCGCGCGCACGGGACAGGTTCACTGTCCAGTCCACACCCATGGCGTCAGCGCCACAGCCAGCGATATCTTCCAGCCACATGCCGCCGCCCTTGGTAAAGACGATGACAGGAACGCGCTTGCCGTCATGTTCGCGGATCAGGCCATCAACCACTTTACGGGTGTAGGCCAGGGAGAATTCCTGGAACAGGGAGTCGGACAAGACACCACCCCAGCTGTCAAACAACATCACAGCCTGTGCACCGGCACGGATCTGATTGTTCAGGTATTCGCAGGTGGTTTTTGCATTGATTTCCAGCATGTGGTGCATCAGGTCCGGACGCTGATACATCATGCTTTTCACCAGACGGTAATCGTCCGAGCCCTGGCCTTCAACCATATAGCAGGCAATGGTCCAGGGGCTGCCGGCAAAACCGATCAGGGGTACTTTGCCGTCCAGTTCCTTGCGGATCAGCGAGACAGCATCAAACACGTATTGCAGCTTGGACATGTCCGGCGCTTCCAGCGCCATGACGTCGGCTTCGTTGCGTACAGGACGGGCAAAACGCGGGCCTTCACCAGCGACGAAATCCAGACCCAGGCCCATGGCGTGTGGCACGGTCAGGATGTCCGAGAACAGAATGGCGGCATCCAGATCGAAACGACGCAGGGGTTGCAAGGTTACTTCGCACGCAAATTCGGGATTCTGAGCCAATTGCATGAAAGAGCCAGCCTGAGCACGGGTGGCATTGTATTCAGGCAAATAACGCCCGGCCTGACGCATCAGCCAGATGGGGGTGTAAGGCACAGGTTCGCGCAACAGCGAGCGCAGGAAAACATCGTTTTTTAATTGAGGTAAAGACACGGCAATCCCTATTGAAAAATGCCTGTTAATTTTAACCATCGTGTTCGTCGTCTGGGTTTGACGCGGATCGAAAGCGTGCTGCATCGATATGGTGTTTGCGCATCAGTGCCCAGAAAGCACGCCGGTGCTTTTGCGCGGAGCGGGCCGCCATGGCGATATTGCCGCTATGGCGATCAAGGGCGGCGTGGATATAGGCCTGCTCGAAGCGGGCCACTATCCGTCCCTTGGCAACTTTGAAAGATTCCTGGCTGCTGGCATAGCGCGAGGCTACCGCAGCGGCATAGGCTTCCAGCGTTGTCCCCTCCTGTTGCAAGATCGTTTGCGACAGGCGCTGCTCCGTTGGGCCGGGGTGCAGGACCAGATCCTGGTTTTCCTGCACCCTATAGTGTATCCGACCCGACAGCCCCGGTTCATTCAAAGCGTGGGAAGACGTCTGCAAACGCTGACGATTGATGCGGGCGCGCAAATCGTCCAGGCATAAAGGCTCACGCACGTAGTCCGCCAGGCCCAGTTCCAGCAGGTCTGTCAGGGCAGCCGCCTTGATGGCGGCACGCACCAAACCGAAGATCGGTACCGGCAAATAACCTTGGGCCGCCGACAAGGCACGGCGCACGTGGATCAGGGTGGCGGCTTCGATGGGAATCAGACAGGCATCAAAACGCAGCAGCAAGGCCGATGCGCTGCGCAAGAACAGATATTCCTGATCGGGACGGGGTGGAGGCGGGGCCTGCAAGGCATGCAGTTGCAAACGCTCGCAAGGCGGGATGATGGCCAGCAAATTCTGAGCCCACGATGGCTGGGTATGCAGCAAAGCGCAATCGAGGTGTAGACGCATAAGACTGTCCTTGAGAAGCCGGGCGAACCACACCGGCCGCCCCAAAATCATGAGCTTCTAGGATAGAAATCCGACCTGTCTGCGATAAGTCGGAGTTGCGTCTACGTAGCTGTACTTAATCGCCGCAAATGCGGCTGCGACGCCATTCGCTGGGCGATATGCCATAGCGTCGCCGGAAGGCGTGGCTGAACACCGCAGCATCGGAAAAGCCCATTTGCCAGGCCAGTTCACTGATCTGTCGACCGGGTTTGCCATCCACCAATAATTGACAGGCGCGCTCCAGGCGAGCGGCCATGATGTAGTCGGCAGGCGCTTGCCCACACAGCTCGAACAGCTTGTAGAGATAACGACGGGAAATGCGAAATTGCAGTGCCAAAGACTGTGCATTCAAGCCAGCATCGCCCAGATGATCCTGCACGTATTGCTGAATTTGCAGCAACTGTCCGCGCCGCACTTCGTCCAGAGCTGACTCGGTCGTCACCGGGCGACCATCGGCCAGGCTCAGGGCCATCATGCGAATCACGGTCTGGGACAGTTCGCTCAAGGCCGAGGGCGACAGGTGTCCACGTTCCTGCAAACCAAGACGCAGCATATCCATGGCAATCCGGGCCGGGCCGGTGGTGGCCGAAAAAGACCGGGCCACAGCATCACTTAACCAGGGCAGCCAAGGCAGCAAACGCTCTTCCTCGAACTGCAAGACCAGAAAATGGGATTGATCCTGCACGGCCACCTCGTAAGGACGGGTGGTGTCATAAATGCCCCACTCCCCAGCGTGCAAAATACCGCTGCGATTATCCTGCTGAATCTGGCTGCTGCCACTGATCTGCAAGGTGACCTTGTACAGTGCCTGCTCGGAACGGCTGGCCAGGGCCTGGGTACGCCGCACGCGCTGCGCGCTGGTACACAGTTCCATGACATCGACCGAGCCCATGCGATCGGTTGCCGCCCGGTTGGAGAAACCGCGGCGCGAGTCCGGCTGGACTTCCAAAGGCACAAAATACGCGCACACCACTTCCTGCCAAGCAGCCAGGCTCTTGAAAGAAGCAGAGGGAGTGCGCAATAACATAGACATTGCCTGAGGGGCCCTTGCGGCCAACGCTATTGATCGGGATGGGAGGCATGATACGCCTCCCTTTTCTTATAGCCCTAAAAAATCCAAGCGTCTACGGTCGTTAACCCGCTGCATCAACGATCCATGGACCCGTACAGGTAAGGAGCAGGCTCCAGACCCATGCTGTTCATCTTCGCGGTTAACTCCGTACGCGCCTTGAGTACATCATCAAAACGGTGACGGCGTGACGCCCCTACCTCGGCCGAGGTAAAGGGTCGGTAATCGGGTGTTATTTCCTCAGGGCTGAACTTGGCCACAATCCAGTTCAGCACACGAGCCAGATCTGCATTATCCAGCTGCGACTGCGAGGCACCGGGCACCCGAATCATATAGTCCCGTCCAGCCGGCAAGCGTGTAAACAAGCCAATGGACTGGTTGAAATTGGGGATTCCACGATGCGTCAGGCCCTGGCCATCGTAGCGATGGCAGCCTGCACATTGCAGCATATAGTCTTTAAAAGCCTGGGAGCTTTGCAGGTAATCGCCCGTTCCGGCCATCTCTTCTTGGGCATGGGCCCAAGGCGTAAACGCCAGGAGTACGGCGCCCAAACAGGCCAGGCGCAAAGATGTCCACACAGTGATGCCTCCTTGAGTGACCGGACGCCATCCTGGCCGCCCGGCACCTTATTCAAACCCTGAGGGCTGCCTGTACAGAAAAGAACGGGCAGCCCGACGGGCCTTTTTTAGTTTTTAGCCAAGCCAACCAGTACCGATGTCGTGCAATGGAAGGTGCTGTTCTCGTTCGCCATGCACCAGTTCACGTCATTGTGCAGGAAGAACTCGTAACCAGGACGCTCGCGGGTCTGCGTGTTGCACTGGCAGCGGCCGCAAGCGGTCTTGCCGCAGCAGTCGTGGTAGCTGATCAGGTAGTCCTTGCCATCATGCGGGTTATGGCAGGTGCCAATCCACGAGATGGGCGAGGGCGTCGAGCCCGGCGGGCAGGTGGTGGTTGTGCCGCCGCAGCAAGAGCACAGGAACCCATCCACCGCGCAATGACGCCAGTAGTCGCAGGAGTTCACTTCGTCTTCATTCGCCAGATCGGGATTCAGACTGATGTGATCGGCACCACTACTGCTGCTGCCACCACCACCGGCAGCGCGAGCCACAGGCAATACGGGCAACACAAAGGCCGAACCGACCATTAATTTGCCCACCGAGCGCAGCACGCTGCGACGCGAAGTCTTGTGGGCCACCGAACGGGAGAGGCTCTCCCCAAATTTATCCAGCCAACGCATTGACGTTCTCCTTTCGTGATACCTGCACTTGCTTCATGCCCGAGTCACCGGCCAAGTATTCTTGCGCCGAGGCCACGCCCAGGTCTTTGGCGGTAAACAGGCTTTCCAGCTGTTCACGCGAATTGACCAGACCCTTGCCGCGCACCACACCGTTCTCGTCGATCAGAACGGCGTAAGGCAGTTTGCTGATCTGAAAGCCCATGCCCAGCTGCGTGGACAGGACGTAGGGGAAGGCGTCCAGTTGTGCTTTCTGGTAGAAAGCCAGATGCTCGGGCATCTCACCATCACTGGCCAGCACAATATCGACCCACTGACCTTCCGAGCCCTGGATGGACTTCAGAATCGGCAAGAGCTTCTTGCACACCGGGCAGGTGGGCGACATGAAGAAAATCAACTGGCTGCGCGGGCCAGCCACACCCACGGTAACGGCACGACCGCGCAGGTCCTGCAGTTCCATGACGGGCGCGGCATCACCCACTTGCGGGCCTTTGTCCATGGTCAGGGCACCCATGGGGGCAACCCGTTCGTACAACACGCCAATCTGGCGCGACAGGGCAAGTACAACCAGCACCAGGGCCAGTACGATTACCCATAAAATGACGTTGGAAATCATTAAAGCGGTCATTTAGGTCTCCTAAGAATTCTGCATTTTCTGGAATTTCAGATGGGATTCGATCAGCTGGTTGGCCGCATAGTACAGGCCCAGCAAGGCCAATGTGGCACCAAAGAAGGTCAAACCGTCCACCCAGACCAGTTCACGGGCGCTGCTGATAGCCCAGTCGCCACTGGCCACGGCCAGCGCAGCCAGCAAGGCATTGCGAGCCACCAGCCACCAGGACAGACCACCAGAGGACTCCCCCAGCCCCGAGCAACCGCAATCCACATCGCGGCGGCCACGCAGCAGGTTCATCACGATGCCACTGGTGGCAACCAACAGGACGCACAGGGCCAGAACGGCTCCCAGCGAACGACTGGCTGGCCACAGCAGCAAAGGCGCACTCAAGGCCTCGGCAGCAACAAACAGCACACTGAACGGTCGTAACAACACTTCCGGCAACAATCGATAACCGCCAACGGCTGCCTCGAACAGGCTGAAGTGACGCAGTTTATCCAGCGCCCCCAGTCCCATCAGCACGGCCAAGCAAGCCAGGCTGGCATAGGTCAGGACCGGGTCCATATCAGACACCCCCAACCGGGTGGAACTGAACTTGCAAGGAAGCTTCTGCCGCGCCTTCAATGGTGCGAAGCAACTTGGGTTCAGGCTGGCTGATGTCGTAGACATTCACATTGCCACCGTCCAGGGTCAGCATCAGATTGCGTTGCTGATCAATGGTCATGGACAAAGCATCACGTCCGGGCACACGGGCTACGCGCTTCTTGGTCTTGGTATCCATGACCCAGATCTCGGCAGCGGGGAACTTGTGAGTGCCTTCCTTGCCATCGGGGTGCATGAACACGTACATGCGACCGCTGGCGCGATGCAGACCCACCAGGTTGTAGCCACCGGGCACCCAGTTCTTGGCCTTGTCCTCGTCATTCAGCAAGGACCAGGGGCCGTCGACCTTGACCTCGTCACCGCTGAAATCCGCACTGTAGACATTGCCGTAGTAGGACACGAAGTGAGCCTTGTCCTTGTCCAGGGCAGGAGCGATAAAGATCGGATCGTCCTTCACGGAGAACATCTGCTTGCTGCGCGACTGGCTGGCGACCTTGCCGTCTTCACCCAGATTGATGCTCAACAAGCCACCATCACCACAAATGGTCATGAAGCTGCGTGGGCGATTGGGCTGGGGAATCACGCTCCAGCAACCGGCGGCAGCGGTGACGTCTTCCACATAGTCGCCCTTGGCCACGTCCACGATACCGATGGAAGTCGCAGGCGACGCGTTTTGCAGCACGATGAATTTGCCATCAGTGGTCTGACGGAACATGCCATCGTAGTTCAGGCCTTGAACACGCTTGGGCGGCAGGGAAATTTCTTTCTCGAAGGTCAGCTTGTCAGCGTCCCAGACTTCCACCACGTCCGAGCGCTTACCGCGGGTGACGCGCTCGTGGTAGGTGGTCATGGTGTAGATTTTCTTGCCGTCGTTGGACAACTGCACGTGGCCGTTGAACGCGGTTGGCACCATGCCCAGGAATTTGCCGTTGGTGTAGTCATAGACATGCACGCGGCTTTCGGTCAGGTGGTTGAACACCGAGTCCATGACATAGATACGGTTTGCCTGGGGGGCAGACACGCTATGGCCGCCGGTCAGGACCTCAAGCGGCTTGTCCTGGGCTTGCACACCACCGGCCAGAACCATCAGCCCCAACATGGCGGCGGCGGTCGTTAATTTAAATTTAGACTTCATTGGATGTCTCTCCTCATGGGCGTCCACGCTGTCAGAACGCATAGGCATAACGGAATTGCAGGCCGCGCATGCGCGGGCCATTCTCGACTTTCAAATCATGGATGTACTGCAATTGCACCTGGTGGGCATCGGTCAGCTGATGGGTAATTTCGGCAGCCAGTTGATGGTTACGCGCCCGCGTGACGGTGGTTTCGCCATTGACCCGCTCGCGCCCGCCAGTTTCGTAGCGGTAGCGCAGACCCACATAGGTCTTTTCAGTCAGGTTGGTTGAAACCAGGGCCATCAGGCGGATTGCCGTGTCTTTTTTCAGGGTCTGGCCGTAGTAGTTCTTGTTATTGCCAAAGAACTCGAACTCCGCCACGCCTTCCACAAAGGAGGATTCGCCAAAGCCTTTCACAATCGCAAAGTCCTGAATGGTGCTCCAGCGGTTCTTGCCCGCGGACACATCCGCGTGCGAGCCGTGATAACGACCCGTGGGTGCCGTCACAAAGGGCTCCCACGCAAACCAGAAACGGTTGTCCGGATCGTTGTGCAGCCAGACGGCGGCACCCGCAGTGACGTCACCTATCCCTGTCATGCGGTCACGGTCTTCCCCTGGAATATCCAGCGTGTTGCGAAAACCGGGCACGATCAGCTCGTACTGCACCGTTTTACCGGCCAGCTCGCGAAAGTGCATCTGGCGGTAAATCATGCCTTGCACATTGAGCTTGGGGCTATCGCCAATTCGTGAACCCTGATCATAAAAACCATGCGACTTCAGGCCCATCATGTAAACGGCCAAAACATTGGTGCCCACCGGAGCAGGTATCCAATCCCGAGCACTGGGGTCGCCTGCATGGGCGAGCCCGGCACTGATACCGCTCAAGGCCAAGGCCAGAGCGGTCCGCTGCACTATTGCGTACATTATTTTTGTCTCCTCGAAGAAGGCGCGAACGGTATCGTTATTGTGTTCGCGCCCTTGTCCCTAGCTAGGCTGCCGGGTAGGCCATGCAGACCGATTTGGTCTCCAGGTAAGCCTCTACCGCAGCGCGCCCGTGTTCCCGGCCCAGGCCAGACTGCTTGTAGCCACCAAAGGGCATGCTGGGGTCCAGCATGTTGTGGGTGTTGACCCACACCGTGCCCGCCTTGATACCGGCGGTCAGACGTTGCACGCGGGCCAGGTCCTGACTCCAGACGCTGGCACCCAGGCCAAAGTCTGTATCGTTGGCCAATGCCAATGCCTGCGCCTCGGTTTCAAACGGAGTCGCAACCACGACGGGGCCAAAGATTTCTTCACGCATGATGCGGGCATCGGGAGCCACGTCGGCAAACACGGTGGGGCGTACAAAGTAGCCCTGCTCAGGGCGAGCGCCCTCGCCTGCCAACATGCGGCCGCCTTGCTGGCGACCCACATCAATGTAGTTCTGCACGCGCTGCTGGTGGCGTGCCGAGATCAGCGGAGCAATCTGGGTAGATTGCTCAAAGCCCGAGCCCAGTGTCATGGAGGAAGCCAGATCGGCCACGCCCTGCACCACGCGCTCGTAAATGCCTTTTTGCACAAACAGACGCGAACCGGCAGTACACACCTGACCCTGGTTAAAGAAGATGGCGTTGGCCGCACCTTGAATGGCCATGTCCACATCGCAATCATCCATGATGACCACGGGGGACTTGCCGCCCAGTTCCAGAGACATGCGCTTCATGTCGTTGACGGCTTGATGGCCAATCAACTTGCCCACTTCCGTGGAGCCGGTAAAGGAAATCTTGTTCACGCCTGGGTGAGCCGTCAAAGCGGCACCCGTGCTTTCGCCACGACCGGTAATCACGTTGATCACACCGGCGGGGAAACCGGCTTCCAGAGCCAGCTCGGCCAGACGGATGGCGGTCAGCGGGGTCTCTTCAGCAGGCTTCAGAACCACGGTGCAACCCGCCGCCATGGCAGGGGCGATTTTCCACACGGCCATCAGCAGCGGGAAGTTCCAGGGCACGATGGCGCCGACCACACCCACAGGTTCCTGACGGGTGTAAGCGTGGTAATTGATACCAGGAGGGAAAGCGATGGAGGGCGACAGCAGTTCACCGCTGATCTTGGTTGACCAGCCAGCCATGTAACGCAGCCACTGTGCGCTGGCGGCCACTTCCAGACCGTAGGAGAAGAACAGCAGTTTGCCGTTGTTCAGAGTTTCCAGACGAGCCAGCTCGTCGGCATTGGCTTCGACCAGATCGGCCAAGCGCAACAGCAGGCGCTCGCGCTGGGCGGGCAGCATCTTGCTCCATTCACCCTGCTCCAAAGCCTGGCGAGCGGCACGAACAGCCAAGTCTACGCCTTGAGCGCCGGCCTCTGGCTGATGCGCAATCACTTGTCCCGTTGCGGGATCGTAGACGGGAATCGTTGGTCCTTGAGATTCAGTGACGGGTTTGCCGTCAATAATCATGTGTTCGCGAATCGCGTTGCGCTCGGGTTGTACGTCCTGCCCCATAGTCTGTCTCCACACGGAATAGTTGATTCTTAACGAATCCAGTATAGGGACGAGGACAAGCCCGGACTTGTGATTCTGTGCACGGGGGCTTGTTGATTTGGGTACGGAGTAAGCCCTGGCCTGCGTTAGAACAAATCCAGCTGGGCGGGCATGCTGAGCTGAAAGTCACCCACGCCGGTCAAATGCACGCGGCGTTCAAAGTCCAGCAAGCTGGCTTTGCGATGCAAACCGGAGCTAAAACCGGTCAACATGCCATTGGCACCCTGCACGCGATGGCAAGGCACGATGATGCTGATGGGATTCAGGCCGCAGGCCTGGCCCACAGCACGGACCGCTTTAGGGCGGCCCAGATGTTCAGCCATCTGCCCGTAGGTCCAGGTTTGGCCATAAGGGATGGTCTGCAAGGCCTGCCAGACCTGCTGCTGGAACTCGGTGCCTTGCAGGCTGAAAGGCAAATCAAACTGTTGCAGCTTGCCGGAAAAATATGCATCCAACTGCGCCTGCACGGGCTCGGCCAAAGCAGGTTCCGGGATCAGCCCGGCCAGTTGCTCGGGCGTCAGGCCGTGCACGGTCTCTTCCTCGAAGTCCAGACGCAGCAAAGCGCCTTGGGCATCCACTAACAGACGCATCGCGCCTAAAGGCGTATCAAAGCAGGCAGTACGCAGCCCGACATAGGCAAACATGGCAGTCCAAATCCGAGGGCAGAATGTTTGATCATACTGCGCGACTCCAACCACTTCAAAAACCCTGGCAACACCCAGACAGCTTGGGCTTTAGCGTCAAAGAAAAACGACAAACGACAAACGACAAACGACAAACTCCAGATTACGCACGGCAGTTTGTTGAGCGGGATATCCCGAGCAAGGCTCATGCTTCCATTAAGCGTCTGACACTCAATAGTTAGTAGCTGGCTCCTACTTTTGTATCTCCCCATACCCACCGCTAACTGTTGAGAGCGACGATCAACACGCAAACCTCGACACCCTCAAGCCCCTTAGGCCGCTACAGCAGCCGAAAGAACCACATACTGCCAGGCCCCAGAAGGAGGAAGGGCTCATATTAATAGTCATTGTGAGCCGGTCTGGGCCGGGGGGCCGTCCTCTGGGCGATTCAGGCTTCTTGCCGCAGGCAGGCTTGCTATTCGGGGTTCAAGCGTCCTGTTGTTTGAGCGAAATGCTTGTGCCTTGTCCGGGGGACAAGGCACTTTCGCGAGTTCAGGATGCGCCCGAATAGCAAGCCTGACCAGGGTACCGGTGCGCAGCACCGGCAAGGAGCCAAGCCCGGAGGACGGCCCCCCGGCCCAGACCGGCGTTTTCACGAGACACTATCTACACATGCAGCCACTTTTGCGCTCCTTGTTTCCTTATCTCGCCAGCCTCTCGCTTCGGACACAGCCCCACTCTACAAGGGCCAAAGAAGAAGAAGAAGAAGAAGAAGAAGCAAAAAAACCGGGTAAATAACGCCGGGGCCCCCCAGACGTTATTTACCCGGCAAATCCAACAAATGCAGCAATTACTCAAGAACAGCAAGGTTTAAACGATTTGCACTCCCTTGACGGACAAATCCAGGCCCACGCGGCGTACCACGGCCTCGAACTCGTCACGGCTGATGTGGTCCAGCGCCGTGGCCGGATCGCGGGTGGCGTCGCAGGCGATGATGCCACGGCGCATATAGGAATATTTGCGCAGCGCCAGTGCCACCAGCGGCTGAAACTCGTAACGGATCAGCGAGCAGTAACGGTCAAACACACGTGCGGCCTCTTCCTGATCGCCCTGACGGTGCAAGGCATATACCTTCAGCAAAATTTCCGGGAAGGAGAAGCCGGTGACCACGCCATCGGCCCCCCGTTGCAGCTCTTCCAGAAAATGCATGCCACCCAGGCCACTCAAGATAGGCAGGGCGTCACCGGACAAGCCACGCACGGCAGTAATTTTCTGACCAACGGGCGGATCTTCAGAGTTCAAAATGGACACACCCGCCTCGCCTTTCAGGCGCACGGCCAAGGCTGGGCTGATGCGGGCGGCAAACAGTTCCGGGAAGTCGTGAATCACCACCGGAATACGGATCGCCTGCACGATCTGACGGTAATAGGACACCTGCATATCATCGTCTGCCCCGGCCAAGGGGGCGACAAAGATCGCATCCGCGCCCAGGTCCTCGGCACTGCGAGCCTGTTCGACAGCCGCTGCCGTACCCAAGGCGCGCACGCCCACCCACACCGGCACCGCACCACGCACCGCGGCCACCACAGTTTCAATGACACGCCGACGCTCGAAGGTACTGAGTTTGTGCAGCTCACCCATCACCCCCAAAATCGCCAGCCCGTGAATACCGGCTTCCAGCTGGAAATTCACCAGACTGACCAGGCTTTGCAGATCCAGCTCGCCACCCGGTTTGAAAGGGGTGGGGCAAATGGAAAAGACACCTTTATTTTTCATAGTTACGCTTAGGCTCAACGTGGAATAACAAACGGCTTTTGCATACGCGAAATCATGCGTACCAAGGGCCAGAGAAGAATGAAGTAAATCAGCGCAGCGGCCACCAGCGGTGTCTGGCTATAGGTCTCGCCCTGCACAATCTGGGCCGAACGCAGCAGCTCGGGCAAGGCCACGGCCGAGGCAATCGAGGTCTGCTTGATGGCTTCCAGCGTGTTGCTGGCCAGATCCGGAATCACATTGCGCACACCCTGGGGCACGACCACATAAGCCATGGCCTGACGGGCGTTCAAGCCGGTCGAGCGCGCCGCCTCGTTCTGGCCGGGGGACACCGACTCCAGCCCGGCACGGAAAATCTCCGCGAAATAACCACTACTGTTCAGGACCAGCGCCAGCACCGTGGCGGAAAACTCATTCAAGGGCAGGCCCAGGAACGGCAGGCCGTAGTAAATGAAGATCAGCAGCACCAGGGGCGGGAAGGCACGGAAGAAATCCACGTACAGCAGGATCAAGCGGTTCAGCCAGCGATGCTGCTGGTAATGCAGGCAGGCAATGATCAGGCCCAGCAAGGCCGCCAGCGGCACGATGATGATGGAGAGCTTGAACGTCAGCCACAGGCCCTGCATCAGCAGCGGCCAGCTGGCGGCAATAATCTTCGGGTTCAGAAAGGTATCGATCAGTTCCATAGCGTGTCACTCCTACGACTTGATCGCATAGCGCCGTTCCAGCACCCTCGTCAGATGAACGAAGGGGAAGAAAATCAGGCAGAACAAAATGGCCCCGGCCGTAAAGGCGGTGGGGTTGGCGATGTTGGACTGGATATTGCTGGATACGTTAAGCAGCTCGGGCACGGCAATGACTGAGCCCAGTGTGGTGCCTTTGGTAATCCCGATGGCGCGGTTGGTCAGCGGTGGAATCGCCAGGCGCACGGCTTGCGGCAGGATGATGGCAAACAGCGTCTGGCTGAAACCCATGCCGGTGGAGCGGCCCGCTTCCCATTGCCCTGTCGGCACCGCAGCAATACCTGACCAGAAGATTTCTTCCGCAAAGGCAGACAGCACCAGGCTCAAAGCCAGCACCGTGGCAGGTACAGGCTCGATCACAATGCCCAGGGACGGCAAGGCGAAGAACACCAGCACAATAATGACCAGCTGCGGAATCGCACGGAATACGTCCACATACAGCGTCATCAGAATATTGACGGGACGCCAGCCGTAGCAGCGCAGCACGGCCAGACCCAGGCCCAGGACAGTGCCCAGAATCACGGTCATCACGGCCATTTGCAGCGTGACCCAAAAGCCCTGCATGATCTCGGGCAGATGGGGACTGATCAGCGTCCAGTTAAAGAAGTAATAAAGAATCTGATCCATGGCCGGCCTCAGTTCATGCGGCTCAGAAAATCCTGAATACGCTTGTGACGCGGCTTGCTCAGAATTTCATCAGGGCTGCCCTGGTCCAGAATCACGCCCTGGTCCATGAACACAATGCGGTCCCCTACTTCGCGGGCAAACTGCATTTCGTGCGTGACAATCACCATGGTCATGCCCGCATCGCGGGTGCGTTTCATCACGTTCAGCACTTCACCGACCAGCTCCGGGTCCAGGCCCGAGGTAGGCTCGTCAAACAGCATGACTTTGGGCTCCAGCGCCAGCGCACGGGCAATGCCCACACGTTGCTGCTGACCGCCGGACAACTGGCTGGGATAGTGCTCGATACGCTGGGCCAGACCCACTTGTTCCAGATGGTGGCGGGCCTGCTCTTCGGCCTGCGCCTTGGGTACTTTCTTCACCTTGCGCAGCGCCAGCATCACATTACCCAGCGCCGTCATGTGCGGGTACAGGTGTATGCCTTGAAACACCATGCCAATGTTTTGGCGTACCTGATTCAAGTCGGTACGCGGACAGGTCACATCACTGCCTGCCACCACAATCGTGCCGCTGGTGGGAGTTTCCAGCCGGTTGATGCAGCGCAGACAAGTACTTTTGCCCGAGCCCGAACCGCCAATCATCACCACGACTTCGCCGGTGTTGACGCTCAGGTCTATGCCTTTAAGAATTTCGGCTTGCCCAAACGACTTGCGCAAGCCCTGGATGCGGACAATTTCACTCATGGTCGCTCCTTGTCCGCCTGCCAGTCGGGCAGGCGGGGACCGGCCCCTGCAGGGCCATATAGCTAGAGAAACAGCGCGATGGCGCTTTTACGGACGGGAGCAGTCGGGAGTGTGCTCGGTGGGCTCGTAGCCGGGGAAATCAGGCACGCCGTAGCCGGGAAAAATCACCGTCATGGCCGTACCGGCATTGGGCTCCGTACCAAACCATTTCACATGCAGCTTGGACAGGGAGCCGTCCTGCTTCATGCATTCCAGCACTTCATCCACGCGGTTGCGCAAGGCCGTGTCGTCCTTGCGGAAAGCAAAGGCGTAGTTGGCCTCGGTGGTCATGTCGTAGACCGGAGCCAGCGCGGGGGTTTGGGTGGCGATATAACGCGCCAAAGGAGTTTCGGACATATTGGCGAAGGCGCGACCAATGGCCACCGCCTGCACGGCATCCGTGTTCTTGTTGAAGCGCTGGATCTTGTAGCCGTATTTTTCCTGGTTATCCTGCAACCAGCGGTCCGAGAAACTGCCATTATTGACGGCAATCGTCTTGCCTTTCAGGTCTTCCAGCGAATTGACGGTAGCGCCTTTTTTAGCCAGAAAACTCAGGCCGCCTGCCATATACGGCTCGGCAAACAGCATTTGTTGAGCGCGCTCCAGCGTCGTGTTGGTGGGCGCGGCCACCATGTCGTAGCGGCTGGAAAACAGGCCCGCAAAAATAGCGGAAAACGGGGTGTCGATGACCTCGGCACCGTCATAGCCCATGCGTTGGGCCACTTCCTGAGTCAGGTCGTTGGAAAAGCCGTCCATCTTGCCATCGGTACCACGCATGAAAAACGGCACCAGGCCCACGTCAGCAGCTACTTTGAACTTCTTGCCCTGATTGGGATTGTCAGCATGTGCTGGCAGGCTCAAGGCCAGGCCAGCGGCCACGGCAGCCAGCATCAAGCCAGCTTTACGTCCCAAGCGGGTATGCCCCAGACGGGCACGTCCTAAATGAGCAACGCTGTGTTTGCGAGAAACAGCCGCAGCCAACGCGGCGATAGTGTTTACGCCTTGCATAAGGTCTCCTTGCCATCATTTTCTAGTTTGTAGTGCTTTTAATTCTAGGGGTGGCAAAACCTTGATGTCATATGCTTTTTTATTAACTCTTCATAACACAGCGTTAAGCGAATACTCGTGCTCCCTGTACACGGCGGACTTCACGGACACAGCGTGTTTTCCCGCGCAGGCTCCTCTAAGGGTAAGTCCCCCCTTGGAGAGGCAGCCAGGCGAAGGCACTGCGCGGGAAACGGTTTATTGAGGGGTGAATAACTCAGGCCCAGCCTGCCCGCATGCCTCGGGAGGCCGTGGAAATCACCACTTCCATGAAGTCGTGCGCCAACTGCGAAACCGGCACCACATTGGAATGCAGCATGTGCAAAGGCATGGTGGTGCGGGGGTTGATGGGGCGTACCACCACATCGGGCCAGACCCGGCCTGCTACCGCCAG
This sequence comes from Alcaligenes faecalis, assembly GCF_009497775.1. Lineage (NCBI taxonomy): Bacteria > Pseudomonadati > Pseudomonadota > Betaproteobacteria > Burkholderiales > Alcaligenaceae > Alcaligenes > Alcaligenes faecalis. The sequence goes on along the minus strand of NZ_CP031012.1, from coordinate 383,863 downwards.
TTCATCCACAATCGCAATGCCTGCTCCGGCCTGCACCATGGCACAGGCAATGTGCGTCAAACGCACTTCTACCGCCAGTTGCGGCACACCCGGACGGTTACCAAATAACTGCTGCACCATTTGCCCATAAGGTGTGTCATTGCCATAACCAATCAGGTCCAGTCCTTCCAGATCGCTGGCATCCAGCTCCTGTTTGTCGGCCAGGGGATGACTGGCTGGCAACACCGCCACCAGATGGTTTTCGTAAATGGATTGGGCATGCAGGCTGGGATGCGTCAGCGGCACGATGGCCACACCCACCTCGGCCTGCTGAGTGACCAAAGCCTGCACCAGATCACTGGAGATCAGCGTGCGCACATACACCTTCACATCCGGGAATGCCTGGCGAAAACGCGTCACCGCCATGGGGATCAAGGTCTGTCCCAGACTGGGGCTGACGGCAATGTGCAAGCTGCCGTGGCGCTTCTCGATCAGGTCGGTGGCCACCTCGTTTACCCGCTGCACACTGTTATGGACCTGCTCCACTTCCTGATAGAGCCGACGTGCCTCGGGCGTGGGGTATAGACGCCCCTTGATGCGCTCGAACAGCACCAGACCAATACGCGATTCGGTATAGGACAGAAGGCGGCTGATGGCCGGTTGCGACACGTTCAGCAATTGCGCCGCCTTGCTGATGGAGCCGGTCAGCATGATCGCGCGAAAAACCTCGATTTGACGAAGATTGAGCAGCATCCCTTAACGTAGCCTTATGTTTCGAGCACAAATAAGCATAAGACATTTTGATTTGCCTATGTTTCAATTTTTTCAAGCTGCCATCCCGGCGCGCCTTGATCGCAACGGGCTTACAGAGCGGCTTCATAACTACGACACGGAGACAAAATCATGCAAACCCTGCTTACACGCACCCTTGCGGTGCTGGGCTTGGGACTGGCCGCCGCTGCGCCCACCGCCCATGCCGCTGACAAAGTTCATCTGATGCTGGACTTCATCCCCACCGGCGACTATGCCCCGTATTACTCGGGCATTGCCAACGGGATTTACGAGAAAAACGGCATAGACCTGAAGATCACCCGTGGTACCGGTTCGGGCGATACGGTTCTGAAAGTAGCCGGTGGCGCAGCCGATATTGGCCTGGCTGATATTTCCGCCATTCTGACCTCGCGTCAGAACAGCCAGACCCCCATCAAGGCCATTGCTTCCACGTTCTCGCACTCGGCCCACTCCCTATTTGTGCGCAAAGACTCGGGCATTACCGATTTCTCCGGCCTGGAAGGCAAGAAAATTGCCGTCTCGCCAGGCAATAGCCACAAACTCTACTTCCCCATGGTGGCGCGCAAAGCCAACACCGATCCCGACAAGATTCAGTGGGTAACCGTGGATGGTTCCTCCATGGCACCGCTGCTAATCAACGGCAAAGTGGACGCCGCCCCTTTCCTGGCCACCAACTACTACTACCAGAACAAGCAGGCCAAACGTTTTGGCAAGGAAATCGTGGTGCTGCCCTTTAGCGACCAGGGTTTCAACATCTACGCCCTGTCCGTTTTCGCTACCGACAAGACGCTGGCCGAACGCCCACAGATGGTGCAGAACTTCCTGAATGCCACCATCGAAGCCTGGGAAGCCGCCCGCAAGGACCCGGAAACAGCTTGTCAGGCCCACGTGAAGGCCAACCCTGAAATCGATCTGGATGACTGCATGGGCAATCTGAACGCGGTGCTGGGCTACATCTACACCGATTTCAGTGCCGAACACGGGGTCGGCAGCCTGGAAGAAGGCCGCATGAAAACCACGTACGAAGCGGTTGCAGAAGCCCAGAACCTGGACCCCGCCTGGGACTATCACCAAGCCTACGACACCCAGTTCATCGTCAAGGCCAACGGCACGGCCAAGCCCTGAGTTGAGCTGATTTTCGCGCGCGCACTGGCTTGGCCCAGGCGGGTCAGCGCGCGCCTAGGAGCGCATTGTGATACGCATTCAAGACGTCAACCTGATCTACGGTCGTAATACCGAGCGCGAGACTCAGGCACTGAAACAAATCAATCTGGACATCCAGGACAACGAAATCATTGCCATCGTTGGCGCGTCGGGCTGTGGGAAATCCACCCTGCTGCGCCTGATCGCAGGCTTGCTGATGCCCACAACCGGCACCGTCAGCATTGATGATGAAGTTGTCGCCCACCCCCGCCAGGACACCGGCATTGTGTTCCAGGCCCCGACCCTGGTGCCCTGGGCCAATATTCTGGACAACACCCTCTTGCCATCGAGCATCATGGGTCGTCTGGACGATCAGGCCCGCAGCCGCGCCACGCGTCTGCTCACTACCGCCGGTCTGGGCAATTTTCTGCATCACCACCCCAAGCAATTGTCCGGTGGGATGCAGCAACGCGTGGCCATTTGCCGCGCCCTGGTCCACAACCCCAAAGTGGTACTGATGGATGAGCCTTTCGGCGCCCTGGACGCGCTGACCCGCGAAACCATGACGCTGGAACTGCTGCGCCTTTGGTACGAAGACCCCAAAACCATTGTGTTTGTGACGCACTCGATCTCCGAAGCCGTCATGCTGGGGCACCGCATTGTGGTGATGTCGCCGCGCCCCGGCCAGATTACCGAAATTCTGGACGTGAACCTGCCCCGCGAACGCGACTTTTCCCTGGTGGGCACGCCGGAATTTACGCGCTGTGCCGCTGCCGTCCGTGAACTTATTTTCCAACATGAGGTGGCTTGATGAGCGAGCAAACTCAAACCCTGGTCGCCGCGCCCGTGCGCAAGCGACGACTGCACCTGCGCGATTTCAATGAAATTACCGTCCCGGCCATCACCCTGATTGCCGTGGTCATTCTGTGGGAACTGGCCAGCCGCCTGTTTGATATCCCTGAATACCTGGTTCCCGCCCCCTCGCGCATCTGGGCCGATTCCATGCAAATGAAAGAGGCCATGCTGATGCACACGCTGGTGTCCACACGCACCATCATGCTGGGCTTTTTTCTGTCCATCGTGATCAGCTTCCCGCTGGCCGTGCTGATTACCTACTCGCGCTTTTTCGAGCAGGCTATCTACCCGCTGCTGATTCTGACCCAGTCCATCCCCAAGGTGGCCCTGGCTCCGATTCTTGTCATTATCTTTGGCCCCACCGAGCTACCACGCGTCGTCGTCACCTTTCTGGTCGCGTTTTTTCCGCTGGTCATCTCCATGACCGCTGGCCTGCTGGCCGCCCCACCTGAACTGATTGAGCTGGTCCGTGCCTGCCGCGCCACCCGTTTGCAAGAGTTCTTCCGTATCCGCCTGCCCTTTGCCGTGCCCTTTATTTTCTCGGGCCTGAAAGTAGCCATCACCTTGTCCGTTGTGGGCGCTGTGGTGGGTGAGTTTGTGGCGGCCGACCAAGGTCTGGGCTATCTGATCACCACCTCCACCGCTTTCTTCAAGACACCGGTTGCCTTTGGCGCCATGGCGATCTTGTCGGTGCTGGGCATTGTGTTCTTCCAGGTGATTTCTGCCGCTGAACGCATCCTGTTTCCTTGGGCGATCAAGGACAATCGGAGCTGATCATGACATCACCTTATACCGTCATCCGTGGGGGCCTGGTGCTGGCCCACGCTCACGCCCAAGCCGAGCCTTTGGACATTCTGATCAAGAATGGCGAGATCGAAGCCATGGGCCCGCCCGGCCTGCCCGCACCTGCTGATGCCACAGTAGTGCAAGCGGATGACCAACTGCTGCATCCCGGCCTGATCAATGCGCATACCCACGGCCACGGCACCTATGCCAAGGCCATGGGAGATCGCTGGTCACTGGAGCTGCTACTGACGGCGGGCCCCTGGATCAATGGCGACCGCCATCTGGAAGACAAGTACCTGAGCACCCAGCTCAATGCCGCAGAAATGCTGCTGAAAGGCTGTACCGCCAGCTACGACCTGTATTCTGAGGTCCCCGTGCCCACAGCAGAAGGCATGAATGCCGTTGCCCAGGCCTATGTGGATGCCGGTATGCGGGCCACGGTCGCCCCCATGATGGCGGACCTGTCCTTTTACCAATCCGTGCCCGGCCTGATCGAAGCTCTGCCGGAAGAACTGCAGAAGTTTGTGGCCCAACTGGCACCACAATCCTTCCGGGCCACGCTATCGGGCCTGACGGACTTTCTGGACCAGCAGCGCAACTCCGACCGCATTCGCGTGGCCCTGGCTCCGACCATTCCCATGTTGTGCTCGGACGAGTTCCTGCAAACCTGCGGCGAAATCAGTGCAGAGCGCAATATCGGCCTGCACAGCCACGTCGGTGAATCCTATGTGCAAGCCCTGACTGGCATGAAGCGTTATGGCACCACCATTGTCCAGCATCTGGACAAGCTGGGCCTGATCTCGCCCCGTTTCACCCTGGCGCACGCCATCTGGCTGGACGAGCGCGATCTGGACATTCTGGCGGTGCGCGGAGCCATGGTGGCCCACAACCCCGGCAGCAATATGCGTTTAGGTAATGGGATTGCCGACGTGAACTCCATGCTGGAACGCGGTATTACCGTGGGTCTGGGCACGGACGGCTCAAACAGCGGCGATAACCAGAATATGTACGAAGCCATGCGTCTGGCCTCCTTCTCGTCCAAGGTACGCGGCCCGGATACCGAGCGCTGGGTCACCACCGAACAAGCGCTATACGCGGCCACTGAAGGCAGCGCCCGCTGTCTGGGCATGGGCGAACAACTGGGACGTCTGGAGCCGGGTCGCAAGGCCGACATCGTGTTTCTGGATCTGGCCCATATCAACTGGATTCCGCATAACAACACGGTCAATCAGCTGGTGCATCTGGAAGACGGCCTGGCGCTACGCCATGTAATGGTCGACGGCCAGTTTGCCGTGCGCGACCGACAGTTAACACAAGTGAATATGCCGCGCCTGCGCCAACAAGTGGAGCAGGCCCAGGAACGCATCACGCGCAATACCTACGACAAGCGCCACATCACTGAAAAACTGGCCAAAGCCGTGGGTTCTTTCTGCCTGTGCCTGGGCCATGACCGCTATCACGTGCAGCGCTGGGCGCACTCCAAGCAAGACTTAACATGACGTTATGTTTTACCGATAAATAGGCATACGACATTCATGATTAGATTTGCTTCAATCATAGAAACGAACACGATTACGGACACGCGACATGCGCGGGTCCGAGCCATCCAAGGAGGAAGATAATGAGCGACTTCGATCTGGTAGTACGAGGAAATATTGTTGAGCGCGACCGCATCATCACTGACGGCTGGCTGGCCGTGCGTGAAGGCCGAGTGGCGGCCCGTGGCGTTGGCGCGGCTCCTTCGGCCCGTGAGCATGTGGATGCGCGTGGCATGTGGGTAATGCCCGGCGTGCTGGACGGCCAGGTGCACTCCGGCAGTCAGGCCAATCAGGAAGGTCTGGGTTGGGCCTCGCGTGCGGCAGCCGCCGGTGGCGTGACCACCATGGTGGAAATGCCTTACGACGATCCCGAGCCCGTTGCCTCCCGCCCCCAACTGGAAGACAAGATTGCCCGCATTGAAAGCGATTGCCACGTGGACGTGGCTTGCTACGGCACATTGAACGACCAGCACGGTCTGGAAGCCGCGGCTGGCCTGATTGAAGGCGGCGTTTGTGGTTTCAAGTTCTCTACCTTTGAAGCCAGCCCCAACCGCTTCCCGCGCGTGGAAGAAGACATCCTGATGGAAGCCTTCCGCCTGATCGCCCCCTCCGGCCTGGCCTGCGGTGTGCACAACCAGGACCAGGAACTGACACGCAAGAACATCAAGCGCATGGTCGAAGCCGGTGATACGGGCTGGGACGCGTTCTTGCGCGCCCACACCCCCTTGATCGAAAACCTGGCCACCAGCGCTATTTATGAAATCGGTGCCCAGACCGGCGCCCGTGCCCACGCCGTGCACGTATCCCTGTCGCGCGGTTTTGAAATCTGCAATATGTACCGTCAGGCAGGCCACAAAGCCTCGATTGAAACCTGCGTGCAGTACCTGATGCTGAACCACGAAGAGCACACCCGCCGCTTCGGTGCCAAGACCAAGCACTACCCACCCATTCGCCCCAAGGCGGAAATGGATCTGCTCTGGACCCACATCGCCAACGACGAATGTACCTTCGTGTCCTCCGACCACGTGAGCTGGGGCCTGGAGCGCAAGCAGTTTGACAATGTGTTCCAGAACTCCTCCGGTGGCCCTGGTCTGGAAACCCTGCTGCCCGCCTTCTGGACAGGCTGCGCCGAGCACGGCATTTCCCCCACCATGGTCGTCAAGCAATTGTGCTGGGGCCCTGCCCAACACTTCCTGCTGGAACACCGCAAGGGTTCGCTGAATGTGGGTGCAGACGCCGACATCGTGATCGTCAAACCCGAAACCTACCGCTTTGATCCGTCCAACAGCCTGTCCGCCGTGACCTGGAGCTCCTTCGAGGACCGTGAATTCCAGGTGCGTGTGGAAGCCACCTATGTGCGCGGCCAACTGGCCTGGGACGGCAAAACCGTGCGTAACGCAGCGGGCGACGGTCAGTTCATCCGTCCGCACAAGGCAGGCGAATTGTCATGAGTCTGGCCATGCCCTTGTTGAATCAGGAGCGCCTGTGGCGCAGCACCCAGGAGCTGGCCGCGTTCACGCTGCCCGACCAGCCCTGGACACGCCGCGCCTTCTCCGATCTGTTTCTGCAGTCGCGTCAGTGGCTGCTGAAACAGTTCGAGGAAGCAGGCCTGAGCGTACGCATGGATGCCGCAGGCAATCTGATCGGTCGCCGCGAAGGGCGCAAGCCCGGCCTGGCACCGATTACCACCGGCTCGCACTGCGACACCGTGATGTATGGCGGACGCTACGACGGCATCATCGGCGTACTGGCCGGGCTGGAAGTCGCCCGTTGCCTGAACGAGCAGAACATCCAGCTAGACCATCCTTTTGAAGTGGTGGATTTTCTGTCTGAAGAGCCTAGCGACTATGGCGTGTCCTGCGTAGGCAGCCGCGCCATGGGCGGTGTCCTGTCCGAAGCCATGCTGGCCGAACGCAATCCACAGGGTGAAACACTGGCGCAAGGCATTGCCCGCATCGGTGGCCGCCCCCAGGAACTGGCCCAGGCCCGTCGCGCCCCCGGTGATACTGCCGCTTTTGTCGAGCTGCATATCGAACAAGGGCCGGTGCTGGAATCGCGCAATCTGCCCATTGGCGTGGTCAGCAACATCGTGGGTATTTGCCGCCACCGCATCATCATCACGGGCCGTCCAGACCATGCTGGCACCACACCCATGGACATCCGCCGTGATGCCCTGGTCGGTGCCAGCCTGATCATCAGCGAAGTGGACCGCAAGGCCCGCCGTGCGCTGGGTGGGCCAGACTATCTGGTCGCCACCATTGGCAACCTGAACCTGACGCCCAACGCCTCCAATGCCGTTCCCGGACGCGTAGAAATGATGGTGGAAGTACGCAGCGACCGCCAGGAACTGATGCAGAACTTCACCGAGGAACTGCTGACCCAACTGCGCCCGGAAATCGAGGCCATGGGCCTGGGTCTGGACGCGGCGCAAGTCAGCCTGGCCAAGCCCACGGACTGCACGCCAGATGTGATGAACATCATCGAGCAAGCTGCCAGCGCGTTGGGATACCAGAGCATGGTCATGCCTAGCGGAGCCGGTCACGATGCGGTGTACATGGCACCCAGCGGCCCCATGGGCATGATCTTCATTCCCTGCCTGAATGGTCGCAGCCATTGCCCCGAAGAATCCATTACTTCCGAGCAGCTTCTGGACGGTACGCGGGTTCTGTATCAGACCGTTGTCATGTTGGACCAGAGTCTGGAGAACTGACATGGACTGGTCCTGTGATCAGCTCAGCGAACGCGAACGCTACCGCTTGTTGGTCAACACCGTGTTGCCGCGCCCCATTGCCCTGGTCACGACCTGTGACCAGCAGGGGCGCGTGAACACGGCCCCATTCAGCTTTTTCAATGTGATGGGCTCAGAACCTGCCGTGCTGGCACTGGGCCTGGAAAACGATACGCACTCTGCCGATGGCCTGAAGGACACCACCCGCAATATCCTGGCCACCAGCCAGTTTGTGGTGAACCTGATCAGCGCCAAGATGGCACGCGCCATGAATATCTGCGGCATTGCCTACCCGACCGGGCAGGCCGAACACCTGCAAGCGGGCCTGGATCTGGCCCCCAGCGTACAAGTGCAACCTCCCCGTATCGCCCAATGCCCGGTGCAGTTTGAATGCCGTTTGCACACTGCGCTGGACCTGGGCCCGCTACGCCATATCGTCATTGGCGAAATCCTGCATTTGCACTGCGACGACGCCATCCTGACGCCTGAAGGGCGCATTGATATAGACGCTTACGACCCTATTGGGCGCATGCATGGTTCTGACTGGTATGTCGGCCTGCAAGGCCGCTTTCAGTCAGAAAAATTAAGCCACCAAAACGGGCTACCGCCCACCCAAACATAAAAACATCATGAACCGTCGCCCTCATATCTACGTTCTGAACCCCAATTCCAGCCAGATCGTAACGGATGGCCTGGACCGTGCTGTCCAGCCCTTGCGTCTGGCCGATGGCCCAGCCATCTCCTGCCTGCGCCTGCCCCAAGGCCCGGCGGGTGTACAAAGCCAAACCGATATCGACACCCTGATTCCCCATCTGCGCGCCCAGGCCCTGAGCGTCAAAGAAGACGCCGCTGCTTATGTAGTGGCCTGCTTTAGCGACCCCGGCCTGTACACCTTGCGCGAAGCGCTGGATGTACCTGTACTGGGCATTGCCGAAACCGGCGTACTGACCGCCTTGTCGCTGGGACAGCGCTTTGGCGTGCTGTCCATTTTGCAGGCTTCCATTCCGCGTCACCTGCGCTACTTTGGCGCGATGGGGGTAACGGATCGTCTGGCGGCCGATCTGGCCATCAATATGGGCGTGTCGGAACTGGCTGACGAGAAAAAAGCCCTGCAACGTCTGACAGAAGTCGGCCAGCGCTTGCGTGATGAGCATGGTGCCGACGTTGTGGTGCTGGGTTGCGCTGGTATGGCCAATCAGCGCGAGGCACTGGAGCAGGCTTTGGGCATTGCCGTCGTGGAGCCCACGCAGGCCACCGTTGCAGTAGCCTTGGGCCGCTGCTTGTTAGGCTGGTAAGCCTTGATGAACGCCCCTTTGCAACCCGGCTGTCTGGCAACCGCACAGCGGCTGCTTCAGGCACGCCAAGAGAACCGCCCCATCGAGGACTGGCCCGAATCGCTGCGCCCTGTGTCTTTTGATCAGGCCTATCGCGTCCAGGCTGCGCAAATGGAAACCTTGGGCCCCATAGGTGGCTGGAAAGTCGGCGCGGCCAATAGCGTGGCCCCGCCTACCTGCGCGCCCCTGCCCCAGCGTTTTCGTTACGCCAGCCCGGAGACTCCCGCCGGTAAGGACCTGTCCTTGCGTGGCATGGAAGTGGAAATCGGCCTGATTCTGGGTCAGGACTTGCCGCCCGGCCAAGCCCCCTATTCCATGGAGCAAATCTGGCAGGCAGTCAGCCAGGTTTGTGTGGCAGTCGAGATTGTGGAATCGCGTTTTGCGCAGCGTGACACCGTGGGCCGTCTGTCCACCCTGGCCGATCTGGCCAGCCACGGCGCGCTGGTCTATCAGGCGCAAGGTACCGCCGCACAGAACATGGCACTGCTACAGCCTGAATGGGCGCGCCTGCAGGTGGGACAGCAAGCCTTGCTGCAAGGCCCGAACCAGAATCCGGCTGGTGGGCTGACGCGGCTGCTGATCTGGCTGGCCAATCAGGGCAGCCACCATCTTGGTGGGCTGCAAAAGGGTCAGGTCATCATTACTGGCACTTGCCTGCCCATGCTGTATGCCGCTCCCGGCGACCGGATTCAGGCCGCCATTCAAGGGATCGGTGAGCTGGACTTCATCTGCGCATAAAAGCACAAAGCCAGCGTCCAAAACGGTGCTGGCTTTGCCTGGGAACTATGTGGAAGCCACCTGGGAACGACCTGGATATCGTCCAAGAATTGTTCAGGGATTACCTAAGAACTCCCTAAACACTGCCCCTGTATCGTCAGAGTATTGCTGAGATAAACATAGGCGCTGCATATCCCTCCAGCGCCCATGCTGAATAGCTTGGCGTCTTTATACGGGCGGCAGAATTACATCCCAATAGCCGTACAGTTCCAGACCCGCACCACGGGCGACGCTGGCCGAGGCCAGGTTGTCCCCTTGAAAACGATATTGCGGCTCCCAGCCTTGTTGCAAGGCGTAATGACACATGGTCTGGACCGTAGAACGGGCGTACCCCCGGCCACGCTTGTCGGCATGCGTCAGCACACCCAGATCAGCCAGACCAAACTCGTCCTCGTCCCAGACATACATGCTGGCCGCGCAGGCCAGCTCTTCGCCATCAAACGCACCAAAGACCAGCCAGTGATCCAGCTCTACATAACTGGCGTCCCGGTCCTCTTCGCTAGCTTGCTCGGAGAAGGCTTCAAACGCAGCGGCATCATCAGCATTTAACTGACGCACCGGCCCGCCAGCCGGCGCAGCACTCAAGCCTGCCTGACCCGCCAAAGGGAAATAAAACAGCGCATCAGCACCATGAAAACGCCCACCCGCTTCCTGCACCGCGGCCTGCAAATCCTCCAAGGAAGTCAGGGGGCGAGGGCCTATGGCTTTTGCCATTGCAGGAGAGATCAAGGCCCACACAGGCTGGCCGGGACGCTGCAAAACCATGCCTGCTTCGCCCTCATCCAGACTGTCGTCAACGCGTAGCACCAGCTCTGCACTGCTGCTGTAGGGAATGCCGCGTGCAAAGCGGGTTTCCCAATAGTGGCTGACCTTGGGAGAAAACACGCTTTGTTCGGAAGAAGTGGAAGTAACCATCATTGAACTCACTCAAAAATACGTAGCCAATCAGCCAGCGCACGACAGTGAGCTGGCCGATCTTTTATGCGAGGAGAAGCAAGCGGATGGGGTTGACGCACTTGCCCGTCTACACAGACCAGTCGGGTTTAAAAAAACTCATCCAGAAGGCAGAAGAAAGCGATGCGCTCGGCATCCATTTCCACGCCATACAGGGCAAAGAAAGGCGCCAGCCACTCCTTGCCTAAATTGCGTTCTATGCTGCGCGCCGTCAGCGCCAGATCCTGAAAACGATCCGCCACGCCCAGGCGTCCGCAGTCGATAAAACCGCTGAACTGCCCTTGATGCACCATGAAGTTGGGCAAACAGGCATCACCATGGGTGACCACCAGATCCTCCTGCTGGGGGCGGCTGGCATACAGCTCATCCAGCAGGCTTTGAACCGGCATGCCCTGGCGTTCATCGTCAAAATCTTCTTCATCAATCAGGCCCGCTTTCGCCCGTGCGCTGGCATCGGCCAAACGGTGCTCCAGGCGATGATCGAAGGGACAGGATTCAATCGGCAAGCGGTGCAGGCTTTGCAAGGACGAAGCCAATAACTCCACCGTTTGCTGCGGAGACAAGCCTTCTGTGCAGGCCAGATCGCGCCCTGGAACAGCGCTCATCAGGAGCCAATGGCGGCCATCTGCGACCAGCGTGTCCAGCACCTCAGGACAAGGCAGACCTTGCGCGTGCATCCAGCGCAGGCGCTCGATTTCATCGGGCAGTTCGGCCAAGGGCAGATCATCCTCTGCCTTCACAAACTGGCAGGAGCCATCCGGCCACTCCAGACGCCAGACGTCGGCTCCAGACTCTCCAATGGTTTGACGTTGCACCTTGGCGGCGGCCAGTCGGGTCTGCCAGGCAGCAGGAAAACTCATACTCAAAAACCTTGCTAAAAACAGTCGCTAAAAACAGGGGGCGGGGATTACACCCAAGGAATCAAACAGCGATGCACATCAGGCCTGATGTTGCAGATGAATCAGCGGATAAGGCTTGCCCTGATCATCCACAGGCGAGCGCCCAATACGCTTGAAGCCCATTTTTTCGTAAAAGCCCACGGCTTGCCCATTCTGTTCATTCACATCGGTAGTCATGGTGGGATGCAGGCTCAAGCCATGCAGCACCAAAGCCTTGCCTACACCCGTTCCCCGGCTGTCCGGGTCCACAAACAAGGCCTGCATATGGCCTTCGTCGATCAGCATGAAAGCCAACGGGTAGTCAGCCTCGTCCACCGCCAACCACAAGCTGGCCTGAGGCAGAAAGCCACATACCAGTTCATCAATCTCCTGACGATCCTGAGCGGATAAAAAATCGTGCGTGGCATCAACGGCCTTGCGCCAGATTTCAACAACACGTTGCCCGTCCTCCGGGCGCGAATGGCGAATATTCATCATCTTTCCCTTTCAAGGGTTCATCTGGTTTTCAGCGGGAGGATCACCCCCGACAAAACAACCTGGAGTTACAGCAGACCTTGAGACTCAAAGATTTTCCGGTAAATATCCCGAACTACAGCCTGCTTTCTCTGGTTGTAGTCCCGCACATTATTGACCCCTTCTTTGGCCTGCGTCTTGGCATCCGCGTAGCGTTGCAAATCCTCGGGATGTGTACCCAACCAATCCCGAAACAAGATATGGCGAATATGCTCGGGGCAGTCCGAGCCGAACACATGCAGGTTCACGCGCGGCTCTTCCTGACGCAGCATACGGTGCTGATACCAGGAGCGTTCGCGTATGCTGAGCGCATAACCCAAGGCCTCCAAAGCAGGCACATAGTCCTCTTCCTGTTCCGGGTCCGCCACCAGCACATCAATATCAATGACAGGCTTGGCAGGCAGGCCGACCACAGCAGTCGAACCTACATGCGCAATGGTCAGGGCCTTGTTACCCAAAGCCCTCAGAATCTCCTGGCTCAAGCACTGATACAGCACAGGCCAGTTCGCATCGTAGGCCTGGACCTCGATCAGCTCTGCCTTGGGTTGACCTGCCACCCAGGGATTCTCATTGGGATCGCCATCCTCGAAGGTGGTGATTTGTTCCAGTGCCCGTACAGGCACGTTTTTGTTCTGATTATTCAAACAACTTCTCCTTGATACGAAGGACCTTGCCTTAGCCTTGTGAGCCGGGCAGATCCCCCTTATTGGCTGGGGCTATCGCCCACGCACTGACTTTGCCTGGCCTGCACTGCCCACCGAAATCGGCCGGGTTTCCAGAAAAAACAAATGCCGTAAATGTTGTTCGGCTTGCTCTGCACTCAAATCCGTCGAGTCCGTAAGTAACATATTGGCCAGACCGTCATACAAGGCGGACAGCCGTAGCGCGATGCCTTCAGGATCGGGCGCTTGCCACAGCCCTTGCTCGGCCCCTCGTCGCAGATAAGAGGCCAGTTGCTCCAGCATTCGACTGTGTACCCGTGTAATCACCACCGCCAGGGCGGCATCGGTTTTGGCCAGATCGGTGGCATCAAGCCACAAGAACCAGTAAATGCGATTGTTCTGCTCAAAGGCGGTGCTCAGGTAGCTTTCCATCAAGACCTGCGGCTCTTGCGAGCCTTGTGCTTCCTGATCCAGCAACTGGTCAAAAATCTGCCCCCAGGCCTCGGCCCGCAATTCGGACCAGCGAAAGTAATGGTTTAAAAGTCCACGGCCCACACCAGCCCGTTCGGTCACCATGCGAGTGGTGGCGGCACGTACCCCCACTTCCAGCAGGATCTCGACAGCGGCTTGTCGAATTCGTGTGGCACTGTCTTCTTTTTCACTCATCCCCTTCCCTCCCTATTGACACATTGAGCAAGCGCTCAATATTATGGCATTGAACAAGCGCTCAATCAATAAACATCCATGTCTTCAGCCACTCGCAACTCCTCCATCGACCTGATTCGCACCGCTGCCCTGATCGGCATTTGTGTAGTGAACCTGCCCTATCTGGCACTGACCGACAGTGACCCGACAGCCACGTCCCCCGCCTATGACCACATGGCGGCCTTCCTGATCGAATTTCTGTTTCAGGGCAAATTCTTTCTGCTGTTCTCGCTGATTTTTGGCTGGGGCATAGAAATCCAGGCACGTTCCGCTGAACGTGCTGGCGTCCCCCTGAGCAGTCGTTATTTCCGCCGCATGCTCGGCCTGGCCGTGCTGGGTTGCCTGCACGCGACGCTGGTTTTTACCGGCGACATCTTGCTGCTTTACTCCGTGCTGGGTGTGCTGATCTGGCCGCTGCACAAACTGGCTCCACGCGGGCTGATCAAGGTGGCCTTGTTAATGGTGCTGGTGGAAATTGTCAGTCTGGCACTGATCGCTTATTTGCTGGCGGATGCCGAAGACATGGCCCCGGTGTACTCACTGGGTGGCGCCTTCACCGAAGCAACACTGGCACGCATCAGCGAGTGGCCGGAGTCCTTTTTCTTCCTGTTTCTTTACCAGGGTCCGCTGGCCTTTGGAGCCATGTTGATGGGCTTGGCCGCGGCCAAAAGCAACTTTTTTGAAGCCCATAGCCCTGGACAACAACAGCTGGGCCGCGCCCTGCCCTGGCTCTTGCCACTGGCTCTGGCCATCAACCTCTTTAGCGCCAGCGTGTCCAACGAAGAGAATCTGATGGGCTTGATAGGCCTTTTCAGCATCGCAATCGGCGCGCCCTTGTTGTCCACGGTGTATCTGTACCTGCTGCTGCGTTGCGGACAATGGTTCAAGCTGCCCAATGTGCTGATTGAAGCGGGCCGCAATTCGCTTAGTGCTTATGTCAGCCAAGGTATTCTGGCTGGTCTGATTTTCAGCAGCTATGGCCTGGACCTGTTTGATTCCTTTGGCAATGCGGCATTGCTAGTCATCGCCATTGGCCTGGCTCTGCTGGCCATGAGCCTGACAGGTCTGATCGCCCAGCGCTGGGGACGAGGCCCCTTGGAGGCGGTGCTACGACGTATCACCTATGGGTCCAAGCGCAGCTGAACCGCCTCTTCTCTGAACATAAAACCTTAAATTCATATGAGCAAACACACCGTTTCCAAAGACGCCACCGTCTCTTTTCGTCGCATCAACTCGAAAATCATCTACGAGGTGTGCGAGCTCAGCGAGACCCTTTCTCCCGCACAGCGCAGCATGATTGCCGACAATGGCACTTCCATTGCAGAGGCTCACTTCTCCGAGAATGCCTGGTTCCGTGCCATCTACGCCGATGACACGATGGTGGGCTTTATCATGCTGCACATCGGTGCTGACCACGACGAAGGCATTCTGTATCCCGGTGCCTTTTTATGGCGTTTCATGATTGCCGCCCCCTTCCAAAATCTGGGTTTCGGGCGCAAAGCCATCGCGCTGCTGATCCATGATCTGAAGTATCAGGGCTACAAGGAAATTCGGTTGGGCTATAGCCGGGGCGAAGGCAGCCCAGAAGCGTTCTACACCAAACTGGGCTTTGAGCTGACAGGCGGCACCTATGGGGAACACGAGCTGGAAGCCGTGTTGAAGTTTGATTGATAAGCAAATGGGCAAGGGGCTGAGCGACGGCCTTCGCAAACCGCGTACAGCCCTTGTGCAAACCGAATCCCAATCGCCAACCAGGCTTAGCGCTGCTCGAACAAATCGGAAATAGCCGTACGCAGCCAACGCACGCCTTCATCCTGCCGACTGCGCTCATGCCAATGCACGCGCACATCAAAGCTGGGTAAAGCCAGCGGCGTAGGCACGATGCGCAAGGCGGCGGGGTCCTGAAAAGACAGCACCGCTACATTGGGCACGGTCAGCAAATAATTGCTGTTGACCAGAATCTGCTCGGCCGCCAAGTAATGCGGAATCGTCAGGCTGATATTGCGGCGCATATCCAGAGCGCGCAGGGCATTTTCCACCAGAGAATGCCCACTGCTGGTGGCATCAATCGCCAAATGATCTGCCGCCACAAAGGCGGTCAGATCCAGCTCGGTTTTAGCCAGTGGATGGCCTTTGCGCATGGCTGTCACATAGCGCTCGTGCCGAAATGCACGCGAATGCACCCGGCCTTTAATCATGGGCAAAGACCCAATCGCCACATCAATCTCACCCGAACTCAAGCCGCTTTCCAGCGCTTCCCAGCCCAGGTTCTTGATCACCAGACGAATACCCGGCGCATGTTTGGCCACAAAGTTGTTCAGACCGGGCAAAAAGACCAACTGGCCAATGTCCGTCATATGAACTTTAAAAACGCGCGTAGACTGAGCAGGATTGAAGCCCTGGGTCTGGGTCAGCGCAATGCCTACCTCTTCCAGCAAAGGTTGCAGCTTTTCGCGCAGCGCAATGGCGATCTGCGTGGGCGCGACGCCATAGCGCGCCCGAACAAACAAAGGGTCGCCCAAAGCCTGTCGCCAACGCTGCACCATCAAGGAAATAGCCGACTGGCTGATCCCGATGCGCAGCGCCGCCTGACTCAGATTCTGGCACTCACAGATCAGGCAGAAAGCATGCAGCTCGGCCAGCGTCCAGTTATATGTTTTGTAAATATCAGATAGCACGCTGACACCACCTCAAGTCGTTTTTTGCTCTCTATTATGTGTATTGGAAATAGTACAACGGCAAGATAAATTGCCACTACGTCCCAACAAAACTAGGAGGAAAGCCCCATGAGTAAAAATGAAATCACCTGGTCCAACGGTCAATGGAGCAGCACCAGCGCACCCCTGATTGGCGCGACGGACCATGCTTTCTGGATGGCCACCACTGTCTTTGATGGTGCCCGTTCTATTCAGGGCCATACTCCGGATCTGGACTTGCACTGTGAGCGCCTGAACCGTTCTGCCGTCACCCTGGGCATGGAGCCGGTGATGACGCCCCAGCAAACTGTAGACCTGGTGCACGAAGGCCTGAAAAAGCTGTCCCACACCACGGATTACTACATCAAGCTGCTGTATTTCGCGCCCGGCGGTTTCATCCAGCCCGATCCAGCCACCAGCCAGTTAGCCATTCATATTTTTGAATCCCCCATGCCGGACGACAGCGGCTTTAGCGCCACTTTCAGTGAATTCCTGCGCCCGGACCCCTCCATGGCACCTACCGATGCCAAGGCTTCCTGCCTGTACCCCAATACCCAGCGCATCTTGCGCGAGGCCAGTGCACGCGGTTTTGACAACGCCATCGTGCTGGACTCCAAAGGCAAGATCGCCGAATTTGCTGTTGCCAATCTGTGGATTGTGCGGGACGGCGTAGTGCTGACACCCGAGCTGAACGGCACCTTTCTGAACGGCATTACCCGCCGACGTGTCATGCAACTGCTGCGTGACGATGGCATTGAAGTGCGTGAAGCCAGCCTGACACCACAAGACGTGCTGGATGCGGACGAAGTCTTCAGTACCGGCAACTACGGCAAGGTTCTGCACTGCAATCGCATTGACGATCGCCATTACGCGCGCGGCCCGATTGAAACCCGTGCCCACGAGCTGTACATGGCCTACACCGAACGCAACTGATTCACGGATATCTCGCCATGCCCGCTTACCTGATCGCCCGCGTACACGTCCATGACCCAGACTCCTACGCCAACTACACGGCGCTGAGTCCCGCCATCATCAAGGCTCACGGGGGCCGTTTTCTGGCCCGCAGCCAAGCGCCCATCACTCTGGAAGGTCCTGCCGACACACGCCGCACCGTGGTGGTGGAATTTCCTGATGTGGCCCAGGCCCAGGCCTTTTACGAGTCGGCCCAATACCAGGCCGCCAAAGCCATCCGTGAACCCGCCTCCGAGGCTGAGTTCATTGTGGTGCCGGGTTTTGAAGCGTAAGAAATAGCCGCGTTCTCTATAAGAACTGGTTTCGATGCCACTCTGCATCTTTTGGCAGGGAATCCGTGGCTCAGAAAAACGGCTCATGTATGAGCCGTTTTTTTCTGCCTCACACTTAAGGAGAAGCTGCGCTATTGTCCTGCGCCAAGTCTGGCGCTGGGCCAATTTCCTGCTGCGCTTGCGCCTGCTTCATCTGATTCAGCAGGCTATGCAGCATCTCTGTCGACAAGCCGTGCAACACCAGTCGGTAGCCTGCTCGCAAGGTCGACATGGGCACCAGAGGGTGGCCATTGTTCACCAGAATCAGATGCTCGGGCGCCTGCAAAATCTTGGCGGCATAAATCCCGATCGTCTCGTCCAGTTGCAAGGAATTGGCCGCACGCCAGAAGTCGTTATCGGTCAGCAGCAGTTGGTACAAGGGCGTGAACAGTTCAATGGCACTTTGCAGGTCCATCTTGTTCAGCGGGCCTTGCGGCATATCGTCCAGCGCCAGGGGCACGGGTTGAATCATGGAGAAGTCCACCCGCTCCGGCGGGCCGATTTCCTGATTATTGTCCCGCAAGGTCTGATTCAGTCGGATCACGAAATTGAACAGATTCAAATCGTGCTTCACAAAGGTGTGATCGCGCAATTCGTCGATGTTCATGGGCGTCAGCGGCGTGGTCGGCACCTTGGTGGGCGAGTTGGCAGCAATAAAGGCCAGCACCTGTGAACCCAGATGGAAGTGACGCAGAATCAGCCAGTTGGCCTGGGGCGAGACAAAACGCTTCAAGCCCCACACCAGAATGCGGTGCAACAGGCCCGAGTGCGACCATTTGCGCGGCAAAAAGGTTTTAACGACCTGAATCAGCACAATCATCAAGCGTGCCAGTGGCCGCAAGAACGGCAGCAAATACTGGCGTGACGAAGAGCTGGAATCGGCCAGCCAGGCCTGCTTCACTTCATCAGGCAGGGGCGTGCTGCGATCCAGATACAGGGCCCGCCAGGGGTTGGGATCCTGCGGGTCATGCGGCTTGCTTAAAAAATCCGGGATTTGATCCATGACTTAAAACTCTTTCGCGTATTGGAACTGCATCAGGTACAGGGCGGCGGTACGACGTGCGGTTTCAATAATAATCTGCTCGGCGCGACCTGTTTCATCGCAATCCAGAGCCAGCTCCACCGCCACCAGCCAACGGGCCAGGTGATGCTCGTCGTTCATGCCGTGATAGTGCAGGAAACGGTACATATTCGGTTCCAGCGACAGCGAGGATTTCAGCAGAGGCAACAAGGCGGGCACAATGCGCTGGCCGGTGCCTTCAATAATATAAATCGCACCCAGCAAGCCAATCGGGTCCTGACTGGCCGCCAGGGCATGCAGGTAGGAGTTCAGGGCCTGACCGCCGGGATTACGGCTCAGTTGCTCGATCTCGGTCGCAGTGCCGCCCGCATGTTGATAATCCTCGAACAGAATTTTGAAGTCGTCCTGTTCTTCGCCCGCATGCAGACGAATCAGCTCGGCCAGCGGTGCGTAGGCGGGCGACAGGGAGTCGCAGGCTTCGCGCATCCACTTGGCCCCTTCGCGTACTTGGGGAATCCAGTCTGCCATCCACTTTTGATAGTCCTGTATGCGAATCGAGCCATCGTGCAGGCTGCGCAACAAGGGAGTGCGCCACACCTGGGAGCGATAGTCGTGCCAGATGGGAGCCAATTGCGTCAGCAGATCGCGCAAGCCTTGCGGGGCCGTGGCGGGGTCATGCGGGGGAGCAATATCTACCTGATCGGAGGACGCAGCGACCGATTGCTTGGCAGACGGGTAGGACACGGCGGGAGCCGGCGCATCGCAGGCTTCCACTTCCAGCAGCATGTAGGCCGTCATGAAGCGGCCCGACTCGGGCACGTAGCACAGGATCTGCTCGCCCGGCGTCAAGGTCCGGTCGCGCATGAACTCGGCCAGCATGATCAGGATGGAGGCTGCGCCCGTATTGCCGCGCCAACGCAGATTGCTGTACCAACGTTCGGCAGGAATGCCCAGACCTGCCTGTTCCAGCAGATCGGCCACCACGGGGATGAATTTTTCGGACGAGTAATGGCACAGGAAATGACTGATGCGCTCCGGGTCTACCCAACCATCACGCACCAGTTTCACGTACTCATGAATGCCGATGTCGAACAAATGCGGCAGCAGGCGAATGTCCTGGCGCAAGGACAAGGCACCGGCCTGCTCGGCGTCGGCCCAGGAATCGTAATCCAAATGGCTACGCGTGGAGTCGCGTGCGGCACCTAGCTGCATGCAAACAGGGTAGTCACCGGAGAAGGATTTCTGATGAATCCAGCGCAGGCGCAAACGCACACCGGGCTGGGTGGTGGGCAGCACCTGATCCTGATGGCTGAGCAAAGCCGCACCCGCGCCATCGGACAGCATCCAGCGCAGGAAGTGCGCATCAAAGTCCGCTTGATAATCCTGCGAGGCAAAGCGCGAGCGGCGGAACAGGCGCGAAGGCATTTCACTGGCCACGGCCATGCCATGACGATGCGCCCCCAGCTCGATGCCTTGGGCAACTGTCTGCAAAGCCGTGACACCCGCGGCGCAAATCCCGTGTACGGAATGCACTTCCAGCGGGGGAGCCGCCAGTTCACCCTGAATCGCGTTGGCAAAACCGGGCATCAGCAAATCGCCACCCGACGAGCCGCTGGCCAGCAGGCCAATATCGGCCATACCCAGCCCCGCCTGCTCCAGGCAACTGCGGATGGCATTGGCGGCCATGGCCGTATTGCTCCAGCGCGTGCTGCCATCTTCACCAATGGCGTAGTAACGCTGCTGAATACCGTTTTCGGCCAGAATGCGCTGCTTGATGCGCCCCGAAATACGATTCAAGGGGGCAATAAAGTTATCCATGGTGGTGTTATCGACCGGCTCGCCGGGCATAAACCACTGGGCCTGATGGATAACAACGTGCTCAAAGGCCACGGGCATAGAAATACTCCTGATTACACGGAATCACGCCGACGCTCCGTCTGGCCCACGGCGTTCAAGGATTGACTGCGGTAGCGGGGCACAAACAGGCCCAGCACAAAAACACGCAGCATATAAGGCACCAGCCCCCCTTCGTTCAAGGCGTCCGGGGTGCGGGCTCGGTATTCGGTATCGTGCAGCCGTGTCAGCTCGGACCAGTGCGCACGTGAATGTTCATGGTGGGCCACATGCAGGCCGATATTAAAGAGCAAGGGATTGACCAGGCCCTCGAAGTTACGGGCATAGGCCAGTTGCTCGCCATGCCGGCCTTCATGGCTGCCATCGGCATGAGCATGTTGCAGATAATTCGTGGTCAGCAGCCAGTGCAAGCCATGCAGCTGCGGCAGGATGACGTACAAAAAGCCTTTCATCGGGTCCAGCGCCAGGGCCAGGCCCCAGCTTCCCAACCACACGCCGTATTGCGCCATGCAATAGGCCCAGACACCCGGCCAATGGCGGCGCAGACTGCCCAGCCAACCAAAAATCGTGGGGTACAGCGCAGGCACGGCCTCAAAGGGGTGCATCAGCCAGCCCAGCGTGTCGTTGGTGTCGCCCCGCCAGAAACGGTAGGTGCGGGCCACATCTTTTTCGCCATGTTTGTAGCGATGGTGATTGCGCCCATGCGCAGGCCAGAACACGCAAGCGGGGTGGCCTTGCACCAGCGTCAGCCAGAAATCCGTCAAGCGATTGGGAAGACGGCCGCGCCACATGCGCAGATGATGATGGTTGTGGTTGATGACGCCTATGCCCAGCGTCAGAAACAGCAGCAAGCCGTACAGAATCCAGGAGAAACCACCCCGCCACAGCGCGACCACCAGCACCGGGTAGGCAATCAGATACAGCAGGCTTTGCCAATCGCGCGGCTTACGCAAACGCCACGCAGCGCTCATCCCCGCGCCTCCTCGGGGCGATCGGGCAGGCGGGTGCCAAACAGGCGGTCCATAAAGCTGAATTGAAAACCGTAATTACCGTTGTATTGCGCGTGATGGCGCTGGTGACGACGGCTGGCCGCCAGCCAATGGCGGCTGGAGACATTGGGGAAAAAGTCGTAATTGGAGTGGCCGATACTATTGAAAAACAGGCTGAACAAGGGCACGGACAAAAGCGACCAGAAGCTGAAATCATGCACGACCATGGGCAGCAAGATCACATTGCCCAGCATGATCGACTCCAGAGGGTGAAAGCTGTAGGTGGAAAATGGCGTCACCACCACGGAAGAATGATGCGGGCCGTGGTAACGGCGCAGCCAGCGGGTATGCAAGAGACGATGATTGATCCAGAAATGCACGTCGTTCCAGATCACCAGAGCCAGAATTTCCAGAGCAATGCGGGTCGCGCTGGCATTGGGCGTCAGATGCGCCCAACCTAGCTGCAAGAAGCCCCAGGGGAAAATCATGCCTGTGCCAAAAATCAGAATGGCCGTGCCCGATTGCTTCAATTCCCGGCGCAACTGACCAGGGCGCAGCGGGCGCGTGTCCAGGGGGCGTCCCCAACCCAAGGCGGGTAAAAGCCAATGTGTCAGCGCCAAGGTGCCCAGTGCAAACAGCACGTAAATGCCGCCGAAGAACAATAAGCCCACGCCCATTACCTGCCAGACGCTCAAGGCCTGAAAAGCCTGCCCCATTCCACTCTCTACGTAACAAAGTGCGCTAATGCTAGCGCGGTCAGGGAGATTACGTTTGTTAATTTGGTTACTAATTGCTCACATTCGTCCAGCCCGCCAAAGCAATACAGTTTTGCAATAGCGGGGGCTAATCATAGCGGGATTTCGCCCCTATCCTTGAAAGCATGCGTTTTTCAATCGGAACCCATGCCATGAAAAAGGTCGCCAGCATCCTCAGTCCATGCCCCTCTCTGGCGGGTGACGATGGCCTGGCGGCGCGTACTTTGTTCAGCCATCAGGATCACGCGGATCAACACAGCCCCTTTCTGCGTTTAAATTACGCCGCCCCCACCCACTACCCGGCCCGCAGCCGTCGACACAAGGTGCATGGCTCCCCGCAGCGCGGTTTTGAAACCGTCACACTGGTGTATCAGGGCGAACTGGAGTATCGCGATTCCACCGGCCATAGCGCCATTCTGGGTCCGGGCGATGTGCAATGGCTCAGCGCGGCCTCCGGCCTGCTGTACAAGGCCAGCCATTCCGAACCCTTCGCCCGCCAGGGCGGTACGTGGGAGATGGTGCAGCTATGGGTCAACCTGCCAGCCTGTGCGAAAACCCTGCCCCCCAGCCAGCAATTTCTGCCCAGCGTAGACATTCCCGTCCTGGCCCTGCCCGATCAGGCAGGACAGATACGAGTGATTGCCGGTCAGTACCTGGAACAGCCCGGCGCGGCCCGACATCACAGCCCGCTCCTCTTGTGGGACATAGAGATCAAGGCCGGGCATCAAGCCTGTTTTCAAGTGCCCGAGGGCTGGAACACCAGCTTGCTGGTGCTGGACGGCGAGGTACAGGTGAACCAGCAAACACGGGTCCGCCCCGCCCAGGTTGTGTTGCTGAGCCTGGAAGGCCAGAGCATCAGACTGAATGCCCAAAGCGACGCCCACCTGCTTTTACTGGGCGGCGAGCCCATTGATGAGCCTGTCCTGGCCTACGGCTCTTTTGTGATGAATACACAACAGGAAATTACCCAGGCAATTGCCGATTTTGATCAGGGCCGGTTTGGCTGTCTGGGCTGAACATTCCCTCTGCGATTTCAAGGTCGCCACACGCCCCGATGGCAGGCCCTGCCACCCGGCCCTCCTCATCCATCATCACCGCACACTTGCATTGAGCCAGCCCGCATACGATATACTGAACCGTCATCGACTTCCCTTAGACACTATGAGACGCTGGTTCGTCGTCGTCTTGCTTCTTATCCTTCCCCTGCAGGCTTACAGCTCCCACTACCACGCAACCGTGCAAGGTGGTCAATCCGCGTTGTTCGTTCAACACGAAGCCAATGCGACCGAGCCTGCACAGCAACGTGTCCTATCGGGGAATCATCCCTTGCAGCAGCTCAGCGCCATTCTGGCGCACACGCCCATGCAACAGTATGCCGATCACGCGGATACCCCCTTGCCCTGCCCGGTTCAGTCTTTCTGGCTGCATGCCTGGCCCTCGGCGTGTCCGCCCTATTCCCTGCCAGCAATTTGCTGCGAATTTGCCCCGGAGCACCGCCCGCCCCGCGTCTGACCCCTGACGCTTTGCGGCGCCCTGTCTCTTTGCTTTTTTGCACTTATTTATCTGTCTAACAGGACAACATCATGGAATGGCTACTCGATCCCAGCATCTGGGTCGGCTTATTAACTCTGGTGGTGCTGGAGATTGTTCTCGGCATCGACAACCTGATCTTTATCGCGATTCTGGCCGATAAACTTCCCCCACATCAGCGCGACCGTGCTCGTCTGATCGGCCTGTCTCTGGCGCTGATCATGCGCCTGGGTCTGCTTACCATCGTCTCCTGGCTGGTCACCCTGACCACGCCGCTGTTCTCCATTGGCCCGCTTAGTTTCTCCGGGCGCGACCTGATCCTGCTGCTGGGTGGTCTGTTCCTGCTGTTCAAGGCCACCAGCGAACTGCATGAACGTCTGGAAGGCGGCAGCCACCACGCCAGCACCAACAAGGCTTACGCCAGCTTCGGTGTGGTCGTGGCGCAAATTGTGGTGCTCGATGCCGTGTTCTCCCTGGATGCGGTGATTACCGCCGTGGGTATGGTGGACGAACTGCCCGTCATGATGACGGCCGTTATCATCTCCATCGGTTTGATGATCTGGGCCTCCAAGCCACTGACCACCTTCGTGAACAACCACCCCACCGTGGTGGTGCTGTGCCTGAGCTTCTTGCTGATGATTGGTCTGACGCTGACTGCCGAAGGCCTGGGCTTCAAGATTCCCAAGGGCTATCTGTACGCGGCCATTGGCTTCTCCATCCTGATCGAGTTCTTCAACCAGATTGCCCGCCGCAGCCTGCAACGCTCGCAGTCACGCCGTCCTTTGCGTGACCGTACCGCTGAAGCCGTGCTGCGCATGCTGAGCAACCGCAAGAATGAAGACAAGGACGACGGCGGCAGCGATGGCCAGCTGGAACTGGACGAGCAGGCTTTCCGCACCGAAGAACGCAATATGGTCAGCGGCGTGCTCAGCCTGGCAGAACGCCCTATCCGCTCTCTAATGACCCCTCGTCAGGAAATTACCTGGCTCAATATTGAGGACTCCGCCGACACCCTGCGCCAGCAATTGCGCTCTACCCCGCACAGCTTCTTGCCTGTGTGTCAGGGCGATCTGGATCAGGTGGTGGGTGTGGCCCGCGCCAAGGACTTGCTGGCCGATCTGGACGAATATCCGCAAGTAAAACTGTGGCCGGATCTGCGTGAGCCCATCATCGTGCACGAGCACACCGATGTACTCAGCGCGATTGCCATGCTGAAGCAGTCCAATGGCCAGTTCGTGCTGGTAACCGACGAATACGGCGCAATTGAAGGCCTGCTAACCCCCATCGACATTCTGGAAGCCATTGCCGGCGAGTTCCCCGACGAGGACGAACAACCCGCCATTCAGCAAATTGGCCCCAATCTGTGGCAGGTAGATGGCAGCATAGACTTGCTCTTGCTGGCCCAGGCGGTGGAAGCGGACGATCTGCTCCTGAAAGACAGCAGCTTTAATTCCGTGGCCGGTTTCTTGCTGGAGCGTCTGGACTCTTTGCCCAAAGTGGGCACGGTTGTTGAAGCAGACGGCTTGCGCTTCGAGATTACCGAAGTCAGCCAGCGCCGTATTGCGACGGTACACGTCAGCCGCTTGCAGGCACCGGAGCTGACACAAGAGTAAAAAAAGGCCCGCTGCAAAGCGGGCCTTTTTCAATCAGGCACGGCTCAAAAGAGCAATTCCACCGGGCAGGCGCATCACATCCACGCCATAGAGCTGCTGCAAAATATCCAGCGCTTCGGACAGGCTATCCAGGCTGACCGCAAAACTGACCAGCACATGGCCCAAGGAGCCGTCCCGCAAAATCAGATGTCCCGCCCAATAGCGGTTCAACTCAGCCAGCACTTGAGACAAGGGCTGTTCGTGGAAAACCAGTTGGCGCTGACGCCAGGACGGGAAATCCTCCGCCGCGACCGTCTGCACCGAGCTGATTGCATGGCGTCCATACACCAGCTGCTCACCCGCCGCCAGCCGGTATCCCTGTCCACCAAAATCCACCTGGGCACTGCCGGACAAACAGGTCACCTGGGTCTTGCCATCCAGATAGCGAATATTGGTACGGCCATTAAAGGTCTGAATGGAGCCAGCACCGGCAAACACCGTACACACCGAGGCCGAGCGCTCGGACTGACGCACTTCCACTTCACCATCCAGCAGGGCCACGATCCGGCCCAGATGCGGGTCGTCACTGACATTCAGGCGACTGCGTGTATTCATATCCAGCCAGACATGGTCCAGCAACTGCACGCGCCGCTGCTCACCCGCACCCGTGCGGTAGTCGGCACGCAAATCAGCCAGCGAGGGCCATAACTGCATGGGGGGTTTGGCGACCAGGTACAGACCGCCGCCCACCAGCAAACCGCCCAGCAAGGCACGGCGCAAAGGCTGGTGACCGCGTTTTTTCATCAACTTGGCTTCGCGCAGCCAATCTTCACGATCTTGGGGCATGGCATCCCACATTTCGCGCGCGTGCGCAAAAGCGGATGCGTGAGAAGGACTGCGCCCACACCAGCGGCGCAGTTCCCGAGCCTGACGAGAGGTCAGCGAGGACGTTTTCAGGCGGCTGACCCAGGCTCGTGCCTCCTTGTGCAAGGTGTCTTCATCCAGATTCAAGGCATTGGCAGGGTTCATCAACAATCAATTCAAAAAGCACTACACAGGGACTGACAATCGCAATCCAAAACGTTTTATCTATCCGTTTAAACAGATAAAAGCTGAAATTCAAAAGCAAACATAAATTGTCGGAAACTGCAGGCCCTATCGTCAAGCCATAGCCCGTCATAAAGGGTAAAGACGGGCCTTAACAGCACTGCATCAACTGCTGGCGCAGCCAGACATGGGCCGGGTCCGCCTGGCGACGGCTATGCCAGACTTGCTGAAACAAAACCGAGGGAATGGGCAAGGGAGGCTGGAAAAACACCAGCTCGGCCTGCTCGCGCAAATGCTCGGCACTACGGCTGGATACCGTCAAAATCAGGTCCGTGCCTGCCAGGACCTGGGCCGCAGCACTCCAGTGCGGCAAGGACAGGGCAATCTGCCGTTTAAGACCGAGCCGATTCAGGACATTATCGACCTCGCTTTCCCCTCCCGGACGCATGGCCAGCAGCACATGCGGACGCTGCAACCACTCTTCCAGAGCAGGCACTTCCCCACCGCGTAGACTGGCCCGATCCGCAATACAGATCAGGTGTTCCTCAAACAAGGTCTGCGCCTGCAGGTTGGCCGGAATTTCCGAGAACACGCTCAAGGCCAGATCAATCTCACCATCACGCAGTTGGCCTTGCATGGCTTCCCGGCTGGCCTGGCTAACCGCCAGCCGAATACCCGGTGCATCACGACGCAGGCGGCGCATCAACGGTGGCAAGACGATTTGCGCGCCGTAATCCGACATGGCCAAGCGAAATTCACGCTCTTCACTGGCCGGGTCAAAGCCACCCGCATCCAGCAGGCCATTTAACTGCTGCAATGCCTGTTCCAGAGGGCGCTGCAATTGCAAGGCCAGCGCGGTCAGTTCCAGCCGGGAGCCACGGCGTATCAACAAGGGATCGTTGAACACCTGCCGCAAATGCGCCAAGGCGTGGCTCACGGCAGGCTGGCTTTTATGCAAGCGTTGGGCAGCCCGCGTCACATGCTGTTCGGTCAACAAGGCATGCAGGCTCAGCATCAAATTCAGGTCTATACGGCGCAGTTCATCCATAGAACGAATAATGACTGTGCACACTATTAATTTCAATAAGAATCGCGAATAGTGCAAGATAGAGCTTTGATTCTTATGGAGATGCGCTCATGCCCGGTACCGCTTTGTTCAGTATGTTGGTGGCTGTCTTTGCTGGATCAGCCGTGCCGTTTCAAGCCGCCAGCAATGCCGTTCTGGGTAAAGTCCTGGGGCATCCGCTATGGGCCACGCTGGTCTCGCTCTGTATCAGTGCAGCCCTGGTGTTGCCCACAATCTGGCTGATGCGCGCCCCCGCTCCCCTGACTGCACAACTGGCGCACGCCCCCTGGTGGGTATGGACGGGCGGGATTGGCGGCGTCATTTACATCAGCGCCGCCCTGATTCTGACGCCACGCATGGGCGCCGCCAGCTTTATTGTCTGTGTGGTGGCCGGGCAAATGCTCAGCTCCATGCTGATCGACCACTACGGTTTGATGGGCCTGACCCCGCGCCCTGTGCATATGGGACGCATAGTGGGCGTGCTGCTGATTTTGGCCGGCATGGGCCTGGTGCAATGGTTTACGCCTTCGGTGCCTGCTGCGGCTGAAAACAAAAGCGCCACTGCAGATCACAGTGGCGCTCTGGAAAGCAATCCAAGCGTGGCTCAAAGCGCAGGCGCTGAAAGCAGCACCCGCTCTTGATAAGGCTTAGGCGGACGCCTTGGTAGATTTGGAGCGGAACTGGCTGCACCACCAGAACCCGGCCGACAAGGCAGCCGCCGACAACATGCCCAGGGCCAGCAACAAGCCGCTATCGAACAGCAGCGGAGCCACCACACCGGACACGGTGGCAAACAAGAGCATTTGCCAGGCACTTTGTACCGAAGAGGCCAGGCCGCGCATGGTGGGGAAGGTGCCCAAGGTCACCACCGTCATGCCCGGCAAGGCCATGGACATGCCAAAGGCGTACACAAAAATCGGCATCACGGCCCAAGGCACTTCAGCCTGGAACAGCAGGTTGTACACGGTGTTGAACGTCGCTCCAGCCAGCATGATGGACAGGCCCAGACGAATCATGCGTGCCGGGGCCAGCTTCTCGGCAAAGCGGGCATTCAGGATAGAACCGCCCAACATACCGCCAATAAAGGGCAGGAACAGCCAGGCAAAGGCGGTTTCTGTCAGGCCCAGCACACCAATCACAAAGCTGGCAGCGGACGAAATGTACAAGGCAAAACCACCAAACGCACAGGCAATTGCGGAGATGGCCAGCACAAAGCGGCCATTGCTCAAGGCGCGTGCGTAATTGGCCAGAATCACCCACAGCTTCAAAGGCTGGCGCGAGGCCACGGGCAAGGTTTCAGGCAGTTGCCGCCAGCACAGCGCAATCAGGCCGACGCTCAGCACCGTCAGCATCCAGAACACAGAACGCCAACCCGAATAGCTGCTTAAATAGCCTCCCATTACCGGAGCGAGCGCGGGCGCCAAACTGAACACCATGGTGATGTGGGCAAACAAGCGCTGGGCCTGCACCCCTTGCACACAGTCGCGCGCCAGGGCCTGACCGACGACCCGCCCTGCACCAGCCGAACAGCCCTGGATCAAACGAAAGAACAACAGCCAGGAAAAGCTGGGGGCCAGCGCCGAGCCCACGGACCCGATCAGGAACAGGATCAGGGAGGCCAGAATCACGGGACGCCGCCCGAAACTGTCGGACAACATGCCCCAGAACAGGCTCATGAAGGCAAAGCCAAACAGATACAGACTTAAGGTCTGCTGAACCATTGACTGGTCAACGGAAAATTCAACACCGATACGGTGAAATGACGGCAGATAGGCATCGGTAGCAAAAGGCCCCAGCATCGCCAACGCCGCCAACACCAAGGTCAGCTTGCGGTAATTCATAGATAGCTTTGGAAAACAGGGAGGGCGCCAGAATCGGCGCAGGGATAGGGGCATGGTACCCCTTAACCGGACCGTACGGACACGTCCGCACAGGGCATAGTGTATCAAACGATATAAAGCGGATCGAGCCAGCCTGTTTCCGTGCAGGCCGGTCCGGTAACCACTTGTCTGAAAAAAGGATCAGCGTCTGCCCGGCGACGGCGTCCCAAAAGCCTCGCGGCTGGTCTGCCCGAAACCGCTTTGATGCAGCAGACTGCGCTCAATAAAGCGGCTGACCTGAGAGCGCACTTCCGGCAACCACGGGCCCTGGTCAAACACTTGCGGGAACTTCATGCTGAACCAGGCGTAGAGGCTGATCTGCTTGCTCAGCAATTCCGCGTCTTCCAGGCGGGAGGGACTGGCGGATTTCAACCAGGACGGTGCCGGTGGCAAGGCCATGGGGCGTTGTGCCACATAGGCCGACAGGCAACGCTTGAAGTAATCCAGCTCCGTATCTTTATCCACGGACACCGGCGCACACGCAAAGGTGAACTTCTCGCGCAGGTCCAGCTTGGGAGCCAGACGGTCTACACAAAAGCCCAGCTCGATAGCGTCTTTCAAACCCGCTGTCTGGAACAAGGGGCTGTCGGAAGCCACTTTCTGCGCAAAGTACTGGAGCACCGCGCCAATATTGTTGTTATCCAATAAAGACGCCAGTGCCTGCACGTGCTCGGGGCTGGGTGCAATGGGCAAGCGCAAATCCACGCTGGGGGCGTCGCTCTGCAATTGGGCACGGACATGGTTCAAGTCCTGCTTGTCCATCGCCCCCACATAGCCTTTGGGGTACAGACCGTAGCGGCCTGCCCGTCCGGCGATCTGGCGCACTTCGGTGGCGTTCAGGGCGCGCATGGAGCGGCCGTCGAACTTGTGAACGGTAGAGAACAGGACGCGGCGTATCGGCAGATTCAAACCCATGCCAATCGCATCGGTGGCGACCAACACATCGGCCTCGCCTTGGGAAAAACGTTCGGACTCGGTACGACGCACTTCGGGAGCCAGCGCGCCGTAAATCGTGGCGACTTTCCAGCCCTGGGCGCGATAGCGAGCACTGAGCGTCAGTACATCCTTACGGGTGAAGGCCACCACCGCATCGCCTTTGGAGACGCCCTGGGCTTCACGTTGACGGTCTTTGCGACCACGCCACGGCGCTTCCTGGCGCCCTTGCTTGCCCGTCGCACGCGGCGGGTCCACCGGATAAGGCATGACCTCCAGCGGGGTTTTGCGTTCGGTAAACTCCAGCTCCATGGTCTCTTCCATGGAGCGCACCAGACGCTCGCAAGGACGCAAGACCGAGGCATCACCACAGACAAACAGAGTACGGGCCGGAACACCGACCAAGGCCGCCGTCCAGGCCCAGCCGCGCTGCTCGTCTTGCAGCATTTGAATCTCGTCCAGGACAGCCACGCGCACTTCCATCGTGGGGTCCATCATCTCGACCGTGCAGGCGGTGTGCTGGGCACCGGGCACCATCACGCGCTCTTCGCCCGTCACCAGATTGCAGGGGATACCGGCATTCATCAGACGGTCACGCACTTCCATGGCCAGCAGTCGCAGCGGTGCCAGATACACACCGGATCGCGCTTCCATCAGAGCTTCCAGAGCTTCGTGCGTCTTGCCCGAGTTGGTCGGCCCCAAGCGGAATACCAGATGGCGGCGGATACCACGGGCCAGACTGAACATTTCCGGGAAGTCGCCCAGACGCATCAAGTCCTGAGCGCGCTGCTGCTCTACACTTTCCAGAATGCGGCGCACCGGGCCATTCAGCAGGCGTTTTTCAAAATCCCCGGCCTCGATTTCCTTTTGCTCGATGCCCTCTTCCAGAGCCATGCGCAAGGCTTTGGCCAATTCCAGAAAGGACGAGCCATCAATCAGAGGGCGCTGGGTTTGCAAAAACGCATCCAGCGAATCTTCCAGACGCTGGGACAAACGGTTTTGAGCCGCCGTGTTGAACAAGACCGTGACACGGGCGGGCAATCGGTCCAGCTCCGAGCCGGTACGTGGCAACGGCACGGCGGCCTGCATACGCACATTGGCGCGCCAGTGCTGACGTTCACCCGCTACGGGCACATTCACTGCAAGCCACAAATCCTTGTGCCACCACAGGCGCAGTGGATCTTCCGGGTCAATTTCGTAATCGCACTCTTCTTGCTTCTTGATCTGGTTCAGCACTTGTTGCTGACGCCATTGCGTACGGGCACGGTCGGCGGCTCGCTGGTACTGCGCACGTTCACGATTGCTCAAGGTGCTGGCATGTTGCTCGCGCCATTGTTCAATCTGGTTCTGATCAATCGCCACCAATAAATCCGGGTGATGGGCAACGCGATCACGTCCCCCAGCGGCTCCACCACGCACTTCCAGCTTGGTACTGGGCAAACGGCGATCAGCCAGCCACAGCTCGTATTCCTGCCGGGTAATACCCAGCAAGGCCATGGTTTCTTCCGACCCTATGCACTCCTGCTCCCAGGCCCAGCGCTGCTGGCGTTGCTCGCGCTGACGTTCCTGACGTTGTGCCTGGGCCTGCAACAAAAACTCCTGCTGCTCAGCATCCAGTTTGAATTCCTGGGTTAATACAGCGGCGCTGGCATTGCGGCCATACACCGTCATGAACCAATGAGCAGGCTCACCGGCTTGCAGGCCCTCAAAGGCCTCCAGGGTGATGCGCTGCGGTTCGCAACCCTGCTCTTTCAGCCAGGCTGTCAAACGCTCCTGGGCTTGATCGAACTTGCGCTGCTTGTCGTTTTGTTCTTTTTGGCGCGCTTGTTCGCGTTCTTTTTGGGCCTGCTCCCAGCGCTGGGCACGTTGATCACGGTCACGCTGCTCGGCCTGCAACTGCCATAGGTAGGTTTGGGCCAGGGGCAAGGATTGCCAGGCCTGCACCAAAGCCTGCAAGCGCGGAGCGCGCTCGGCTTCGGGCCAGTTCTCGCTTAAAGGCAAGGACTGGGAGGCAATCGCTCCGGCCAATTGACCACGCTGTTCAAGCAGTTGCTCGCGCAGGACTTCATAAATATCCGCTTCCAGCTTGTCTGCGCTCATTTGATACAGCAGGCGCAGGGTCCGAATCACGACCTCGGGCACACCTTGGGACTCCAGGCGCTGGTCCGCATCCTTCAAGCCCAGCTCAGCCGCAATGATCTGATTGAAAAAGGCAGCGTCCTGCGGCAAGCGCCAGGCTTTCAGCCATACGCGCCGTATGCCTGCCCGGTCCTGAAAACGTGCTTTCTTGGCGACCTGACGAGCCACACCTTCCAGACGCGGATAATCCAGCCATTGGGGATGGAGCAGCAAGCCCGCTTGAGTGGGGACGGGAGAATCGGAAACAGACGAAGCGCGACGCGCAGCCATAGGGCGGGGACCTGAAAATACGGGAAGAAGAGAACGAGAAGGGCAGAAAAGCCGGTTCAAGCAAGCATGAGCAGCATTATACGGGTCTGCTCCGGGACGTTCAGAGGATACAGGCAATCACCGTGCTGCACGTCTTTGTGGGCAAGAAGACACAGGCCTAATCAGCCAGCCATTCCAGACAAGCTTGCGGCAAGGCGGCCAAACCGGACTGACTGTGATTACAGCCCGGCACGATGCGAAAACGCGGCTCACCACCTTGTTGCTGCGCCAAAGCCTGCGCCAGTTCGCGGGTGCCATCCACCATGCGGCGCTCTTGCAAACGCAGACGACGCAGCTCGCGCTTGTCCTCAGGCATGGCTTCTTCTGCCGGGCCCAGGCTTTGCTCGAACTCGCCAACGGAGAACTGTACGGGCATCGTCAAGGCAGCTTTAGGCAAGGGTTGAGCCAGCAATCGAGCCAGATAGCCCTCTCCCCACCAGACCGAAGGGCTGGACACTACCAGCGCATCGAACAATTCCGGCTGCTGATACAGCAGTTGCAAGGCAAACAGGCCACCCAGGGAATGGCCACAGAGCAGACGCCGCTGCGCATTCAAGGGCGCTTGAGCATAAGCCCAGGGCAAGAACACGTCCTGCATCATGGCCAGAAAATCCGGCGCATGGCCCGCTTCCCCATTCAGCGCGGGCGTGAAGTCCTGATCGCGCCAGACCTCCCCGCCATAACCTATCCCCAGCACGGCACAGGCTTGTGGAGCCTGCTTTTCACAGGTGGCCTGCACCGCTTCAAATTGCGGTAGATCAAGCACACACAGCAATGGCCAACCATCTACAGGCGCTGGCGCGTCCGGCCAGGCCAAAGTCAGACGATACTGTCGGCCCAATGGGGAAAGAAAATCCAAATGTTCAAGCTGCATAAAAGAATCGCGGTAAGGGCGCCAAAGCCCGGCTGATGAACTATACTTTCTTTCTATGTAAACGGTTATCATTCAGACACTTAATGTCCACATCTGCTGTTCCGGCCCCTGCGCTGGCCGACTATCAACACATCCTCAGACGTCGCTGGCTCCTGGTTGGAGCCCTGGTTCTTGTGATTCTGGCCTCGATTGTGGCCGATTTCATGTTGGGGCCCTCGGGTCTTAGCCTGGGAGAACTGAGCCACGCACTGTTCAACCCGGAACAGTCCGACCCGACCACGCGCGTCATCGTCTGGGAAATCCGCCTGCCTTATGCCTTGATGGCCATGGCCATTGGTTTGGCGCTGGGCCTGTCCGGCGCGGAAATGCAGACCATCCTGAATAACCCGCTGGCCAGTCCCTTTACCTTGGGGATTTCCTCGGCAGCGGCTTTTGGCGCATCCCTGGCCATTGTGCTGGACCTGTCGATTCCCGGCATTCCGCAAGCCTGGACCATTGCCGCCAACGCCTTCATTTTTGCGCTGCTGTCCGCCTTGCTGCTGGACGCAGTCGCCCGCTGGGGCGCCATGAGCACCGCCAATCTGGTGCTGTTTGGTATTGCGCTGGTGTTCTCCTTTAACGCACTGGTTTCGCTGGTGCAGTTTGTGGCCAGCGCCGAAGCCCTGCAAGGGCTGGTGTTCTGGACCATGGGCAGCCTGTCGCGCTCCTCCTGGGGCAAGGTCGGCATCATGCTGGCGGTGTTTGCGCTGATTCTGCCGCTGTCCCTGCGCGATACCTGGAAACTGACCGCCCTGCGTCTGGGTGAAGACCGAGCCACCAGCTTTGGTATCAATGTCTCACGCCTGCGTCTGGTGTCCCTGCTGCGTATCAGCTTGCTGGCAGCGCTGGCCGTGTCCTTTGTGGGCACCATCGGCTTTGTGGGCCTGATTGCACCGCATATCGCACGCCGTCTGTTTGGTGAAGATCACCGTTTCTACCTGCCCGGCAGTGCGCTGGTCGGTGGCGTGATTCTGTCGCTGGCCTCGATTGCCTCGAAAAACATTGTGCCCGGCATTATTATTCCGGTCGGCATTGTCACCTCGCTGGTGGGTGTGCCCTTCTTCCTGGGCGTTGTGCTGCGACGCCAAATAAAGTGAACCATGCTTGAAGTCCACGATCTGAGCCTGTCTTACGGCAAACGCGAAATCCTGTCCAAGCTGACCATCGAGCCTTTGCAGCCCGGTCAGCTGGTGGCTTTGCTGGGCCCCAATGGCAGCGGCAAATCCACCCTGCTCAAGTCCCTGGCGGGGCTGCTCAAGCCCACCACCGGCAAGATCCTGCTGGACGGCCAGGAACTGAGCGGCGTCAGCTTCGAGCAGCGCGCCCAAAAAGTGGTGTACCTGCCCCAGTCCCTGCCCGCCTCGGTCCACCTGCGTGTGTTTGAATCCGTACTGGTAGCGGCCAATGCCTCGGCCCCCGGCGGCCATGCCCGCGATGTGGATCACGACCACATCATGCACATTCTGCAGCGTCTGGGCATTGCGCACTTGTCCATGCATTATCTGGATCAGCTCTCGGGTGGCCAGAAGCAATTAGTGGGCCTGGCACAGGCCTTGATCCGCAAGCCGACCTTGCTGCTGCTGGACGAACCCTTGTCTGCTCTGGACCTGAACTACCAATTCCACGTGATGGATTTGCTGGCCCAGGAAACCCACGACAATAATCTGATCACCCTGATCGTGCTGCATGATCTGAACGTGGCCCTGCGCCACAGCGACTATGCGCTGATGATCGAAGGCGGTGGTCTGCTGGCACAAGGCGAGCCTTCCAAGGTAATTACCCCCAACTCGCTGGCCCAGGCCTATGGTGTCCGTGCCCGCGTGGAAAGCTGCTCGCAAGGCACCTTGCAAATCATTATCGACGGGCTGCAAGAGCCTGTGCTGTGACCTCGGAGAACCCATGAACATCCTGCGCCACCTGCTGTTGTCGCTGACCTTGCTCTTGCCTTTGGGCGTGCAGGCCCAGCCCATCGAAGTTACCGATGCCATGGGTCGTACCGTTACCCTGCCCGGCCCGGCCAAGCGCGTTGTGCTGACCCAGGCACGCCACTTCCAGGTGCTGGCTCTGGTCCACCCGGAACCAGCCACCCTGATTGCAGGCTGGTCAGACGAGTTCAAGACCTCCTTTTCCAACGAATACAACACCTATCTGAAGCGCTACCCGCAACTGGCCAATATTCCTGTTGTGGGTCGCCATACCGCGGATACCTTCTCGGTCGAACAGGCCCTGGCCCTGCGCCCGGATCTGGTGGTGCTGACGGCTGCCTTTGCCGGCCTGACACCCGGTCAGGACACACGCGATTCGGCACTGATCCAGCGTCTGACCGCCGCCAAAGTGCCCGTCATCGTGATCGACTTCTTTGTAAATCCACTGGAAAACACCGTGCCCAGCCTGCGCGCATTGGGTTACGCCGTGGGTGAGAAAGAACGCACCGACGAATTCATTCAGTTCTACGAAGAACACATGCAAGGCGTGGCCCAGCGACTGGCCGATCTCCCCAAGGAAGATCACCCGCCTGTGTTCGTGCACGCCCATGCAGGCAGCACGGACTGCTGCAACTCTCCCGGTGCAGGCACCTTTAACGACATGATCAGCTATGCAGGCGGCCACAATATTGGCGCGGATGTCCTGAAAAGCTCCACCGGCAAGCTGAACTTTGAGTACATCCACTCCCGCGCTCCTGTGGTCTATGTGGCCACGGGCACAGGCGCAGGCAAGCGCACCACCTCCGGTGGATTGGCCATTGGCACAGGCGTCAGCGAAGAACAGGCCCGTAAAAGCTTACAGGCCATTATCGATGGCAACCGTCTGCAAGCCTTGCCAGCCGTGCGCAGCGGCAATAGCCACGGCATCTGGCACGCCTTCAACGATTCGCCTTTGCACATGATTTTCATTGAGGCCTTGGCAACCTGGATTCACCCGGATCGTTTTGAAGGGGTCTCGGCCTTGAAAACGCTGGAAGAGGTGAACCAGCGCTTTCTGACCGTACCCATGGAAGGCACCTACATGATTGATCTGAAGCCCGCCCCCTAAGCCTTCATGTCTCGTCTGCTTCCACTGGAACTGCCGCCTGCAGGCGGCCATCCCCATCACGTCTTGCTGCGCCTGCCGGACGAAAAGCCTGCACAAGGCCCCCTGCCTTTGCTGTGCCTGCTCGATGGTCAGTGGACCTTGCC
The DNA here is from genome assembly GCF_009497775.1 of Alcaligenes faecalis. Classification (NCBI taxonomy): domain Bacteria; kingdom Pseudomonadati; phylum Pseudomonadota; class Betaproteobacteria; order Burkholderiales; family Alcaligenaceae; genus Alcaligenes; species Alcaligenes faecalis. The sequence continues at coordinate 347,015 of NZ_CP031012.1, read as the reverse complement.
CTTGCTGGAAGAAAGCGGTCACCCCGCCTTGCAGCACTGTGCGATTCTGTCGCTGGGCTACCAGGGCGAGCGCGATCAGATCACTCGGTATCGCGCCCTGGACTACACCCCGCCCGGCCCGGACGGTGGTTTATGGGAAGACCCGCGCGTTCCCCAATGGCAAGCGGGTGGCGCGCCCGCCATGATCGAACAAGTGCGCATGGCGCTGGCCTTGGCCCAAAGAATGGAGCCCGCACTGACCCGTTCGCGCATCAGCCTGTACGGCCATTCCTACGCCGGTCTGTTCGTGCTGTATGCCCTTAGCCAGCACAGTCTGCCCATCCAGCACTACCTGTGCGCCAGCCCTTCTTTGTGGTGGCGCGATCCCCTGATCTGGACCTTGCTGGAGCAGTTGGGCAAGCCGGTGCAGGTGGATATTCTGGCCGGTGCCTCCGAGGCCTGGTATCCGCTTAGCGCTCAGGCAGCGGGACCGGAAGGACGCAAAAATGGCGTGCCTACCCTGCCCGCCATGCAAAAACTGCAAGCGCAATTGCAAGCTCAAGGCATGCAGGCAAACTTGCATGTTCTGCCCGGAGCCGGTCACGGCCATGTTCTGGCCCAAGCCACCCTGCGGGCGCTGGAACTGGCCTGCGGCGCGGCTTAGCCGCATTTTCTCTGCGCGCATCCTGCGCCTTTTCAGCCCCTATCCAAGTTTTCCCGCCCTAGGGTAACTCCCCCCATTCCTCCTCTTGTTTTAGGCCTCAACATCTTTTAGTCTGTATTTATATGCAAGTGCATAGAAATCAAAAAAAGAGATTGGAGACGAATATGAAGGTAGCGGTATTAGGTGGCGGGCACGGTTGTTACGCGGCAGCGGCAGACTTGAGCGAACAGGGTCACGAAGTACGTTTGTGGCGTCGTGATACGGCTCAGCTGCAACCCTTGCTGGACCGTCCGGTCATGACACTGAAAGACGAAGCGGGCGAGCGCGACATCCCCATTGCCAAAGTCTGCGCCGATATTGGCGAGGCCATCGCCGGTGCCGACCTGGTGCTGATTCCTTCGCCCGCTATTGCACAAACCGATATTGCCCGCGTCATGGCTCCCCACCTGACGGACGGCCAGGTCGTGTTCCTGCCACCAGGCACTTTTGGCTCCTTCATCATGAGCGAGATCGTGCGCGGCACCGGCAACAAGGCCGACGTCAGCTGGGCTGAAACCGGCACCCTGCCCTGGCTGGCCCGCAAGCATGGCGATACCGTCATCAACATCACCACCCGCGCCACCCGCCTGCCTACCGGCGTGTACCCCGCACGCAATACCGATCACGCCCTGGAGGTGATTGGCAAGGTATTCCCCAGCGTGGAGCGCTGCGAAGATGCCCTGTCCGGTGCCCTGATGAATGCTGGCCCCATCATCCACCCACCACTGATCATGATGAACGCAGGCCCGCTGGAGCACTTCCCGGCCTGGGATATTCATAACGAAGGCACTCAGCCCTCGGTACGTGCCGTGACCACGCAGCTGGACAATGAACGCATGCGTATTCGTGAAGCGCTGGGCTACGGTGCCCCGCACTTCCCCCTGTCCGACCACTACGAAAACGACCAGTGGATGTATGGCGACCGTTCCTCGCACTCCAAGCTGGTAAAAAGCGGCGACTGGCGCGAGAAGATCGACCTGCACGAGCACCGCTACATGCGTGAAGACACCATGCTGGGTCTGGCCTTCTTCGCTTCCGTAGCCGACTGGGCCGGTGTGGACGCCCCCGTCACCAAGGGCTTGCTGGCGATTGCCGGTGCCATCGTGGGTGAAGATCTGCGCCAGGGCCAACGCACTCTGGCCAGCCTGGGTCTGGACAAGATGAGCCGCGAGCAACTGCAAGAGATGCTGCAAGCCGGGAGAGCCTGATGAACGCGCCCGCCCCGATCAAACGTATCGTTGCGGTGGGCGCAGGTCGCATGGGGCGGGGCATCGCCCTGGCCTATGCGCTGCGCGGCCAAGCCGTGACCCTACTGGATTTCAAACCCCGTCAGCCTGCTGATAGCGCCCGTCTGGAAGCCGAAATACGCCAGGAATTGCGTGCCACGCTGGAACAGCTGGCCGACCTGGGCATGTTCGCCGCCGAACAGATCGATGGCTATCTGGCCTGCATCGGCGTCGCCCCCTTGAGCGACGCCGCGCAAGTGCTGGGCCAGGCCGATCTGATTTACGAAGGCGTGCCCGAAACACGGGAAGCCAAGACCGACGCCCTGGGACGTATCGGTGAACTGGCCCAGCCCGATGCACTGATCGCCTCCACGACCTCCACCATGCTGGCCTCGGATCTGGCCCCCATGTTGAGCCATCCCGAGCGCTTCCTGAACGCGCACTGGCTCAACCCGGCTTTTCTGATTCCACTGGTGGAAATCAGCGCCCACCCCGGCACCAGCGAGCAGACCTTGAGTCGTCTGCAAAGCAATCTGGAGTCCATCGGCAAAGTGCCTGTGGTCTGTGGCTGCCACCCCGGTTTCATCGTTCCACGCCTGCAAACCCTGATCATGAACGAGGCCGCTCGCATGGTGGAGGAAGGCGTGGCCAGTGCTGCTGATATTGATAAAGCCACCCGCTACGGCCTGGGCTTCCGCTTTGCCAGCATCGGCGTACTGGAGTTCATCGACTACGGCGGCAACGACATTCTGTATCACGCCGGACAGTATCTATCGCAGAACCTGGACCCGGAACGCTACGCCGTACCCGACATCATCACCCGTTATATGGAAAGTGGACGCAACGGTCTGCGCAGCGGACAGGGCTTTCATGAATACCCGGTGGACCAGCAACAGGCATACCGCCGCGATGTGCTGGCCCGCGTACTGGGAATGCTGGATCACATCGGCCTGGCCCCTGCCCGCGCCGAGAACCTTGCCAAGGAGACACAGGAATGAAAAAAACTGCTGCGTTGCTGTTTGCCCTGATGAGCTGTCACGGTCTGAGCCAGGCTCAGGAAGTCCCCACCCTACGGGTAGGTTGGACCATTCCGGGCGAGGAAGCCAAGTATCTGATGGCCAAGCGCCCCGAACTGTTCCCGCAACTGGGCAAGAAATACCAGATACAGTGGACCCAGTTCCAGGGCACCTCGCCCATGGTGCAAGCCATGCGCGCTGGCGTTCTGGAATGCTCTACCATGGCCCCCATGTCGCTGGCCAATGGCGCTATCGAAAGCGGTCTGGAAGCCTATATCGTGGCCCAGCACGTGCACTCGGATGATGATCACTTCTCCGTCTACTGGGCGGTGAAGGAAGACAGCCCGATCAAGACGGCGGCTGATCTGAAAGGCAAGGTCATTGGCACCAACGCCTATGGGGCTGGCGTGTACTTCGACATGCTGCTGTGGCTGCGCCAGAACGGCATTGACCCGGACAAGGACGTGAAAATCGTTGAAACCGGCTTTCCACCTGCGGCTGACGCGATTCGCAGTGGCCGCATTGATGCGGGCCCCATGGCCCAGCCCTTTGCCCTGCTGAACGAAAAGAAAGGCGGCTTGCGCAAGCTGTTCTCCCTGTCCGAAGTGGCCAGCCCCTCGGTGCAGATTTTCGAGGCTTGCAGCAAATCCTATAGCGACGCCAACCCCGAGGTAGTGCGTGCCTACGTGCAAGATTTGAAGACAGCCATGGGCATGCTTAGCAAAGACCCATCGCTGGCCGTGGACGTGACGGCACAAATTACCCGTGCACCCAAAGACCTGCTGGCCCAGTACCTGTTCACGGACAAGGACTTTGCTCGCGTCCCGGACATGCAGCCCAATCTGGAGTCCATCCAGGGCACTTACGACCGCTATCACAAGGCTGGTTTCCTGAAAAAAGCCTTGAACGTGCAGGACTTCTATCGGGCTGATTTACGTGAGGCAACACCATGATTGAACTGGATGGTGTCGGTAAAACCTTTAACACCCGGCAGGGCCGCAGCCATACGGCCCTGCAAGACATCGCCCTGAGCATTCCGGCAGGGCGCTTTGTGTCTATTCTGGGACCCAGCGGTTGCGGCAAAAGCACCCTGCTCTATATGTTAGGGGGCTTTGAGTCCTGCTCCAGCGGCCAGATCCGCGTCAAGGGCAAGCCCATTACCGGCCCAGGTCCAGACCGGGGCCCGGTGTTTCAGGAATATGCCCTGTTTCCCTGGAAAACCGTGCTGGGAAACGTGGCCTACGGCATGCGCGAACAAGGCATGCCTAAAGCCCAGGCCGAACAACGCGCCAGCGAATGGCTGGACAAGGTCAAGCTGGGGCCTTACGCCGCCTTCTATCCGCGTGAACTGTCCGGCGGCATGCGTCAGCGCGCGGCCATTGCCCGCACCCTGGCCTATGAGCCGGACATCCTGCTGATGGACGAGCCCTTCGGGGCGCTGGATGCCCATACGCGCGTCACCCTGCAAACGGAACTGCTCAGCTTGTGGGAGCAGTTGCGCAATACCGTGGTCTTTGTGACGCACGGCGTGGACGAAGCGGTCTTTCTGTCCGATACCGTGATTGTCATGACTGGCTCGCCTGGCCGCATCAAGGAGGTGGTGGATATTGACTTGCCCCGCCCCCGCGTCCGTAGCGAGCTGCTGCGCAATCCGGTTTACCAGGAAACCATTATTCGTCTGGAGCAATCCCTGATGGCGGAGGCCCACCCATGACGCCACAGCACTGGTATGAAAATCGCTGGGCCTCTTTGGTCATGGCGGCCATTCTGGTGCTGCTGGCCTGGGCGGGGCTGGCCCGTTGGGTGGGGCTGGATTCCTTCCCTAGCCCCTGGGCGGCCCTGGGCGAACTGCCCGCCCTGATCAGCGACCCGATGGCCTGGTCGGCCATCCTGCAGTCGGTAGGCCGCATGTTTGCAGGCTATGCCCTGGCGCTGGTCGTGGCCGTGCCGCTGGGTTTGGCCATGGGCCGCAGTCGCTTGGTCTATACCGCCTTTTATCCCTTGGTGGCCCTGGCCTACCCCATGCCCAAAGCAGCCTTGATGCCGATCCTGATGCTGTGGTTCGGTCTGGGAGATTTCTCCAAGATCCTGGTCATTGCGCTGGGCGTGTCCCTGCCTTTGCTCTATCACAGCTATCACGGCGCAACCCGTATCGAGCCCAAGCTGATCTGGGTGGCCCAATCCATGGGCATGGGTCCACTGGCCCGTCTGGGCAAGATTGTGCTGCCCGCCTCCTTGCCGGAAGTCATGATTGGCTGCCGCGTCGGGGTGGTCATGGCCCTGATCGTGATGGTGTCCTCCGAGATGATTGCGCGTCAGGAAGGCATAGGCAATCTGCTGTTCACCTCCATGGATATGGCGCAGTACTCCACGGTGTACGCGGTCATCATGCTGCTGGCCGTGCTGGGCATTGCCTGCGATGCGCTGTTCGAGTTTGTCCGCAAACGCTGCACGCACTGGCATGACTCTACCCAGAGCCTGATGGACAAAGGATGACGCTATGACCACCAAAACCTTAGCCTCACCGGGACAAGCTATGCGTTCTACTCAAACCCGCCCGGCCAAACGCCGGGATTTGTCGGGACTGTCTTTGTGCATCAGTCCGGCCCTGATGCTGATTGTCTGGGAGCTATGCACCCGCTCGGGCTGGGTCAGCCCGCAGTTGCTGCCGGCCCCCTCTTCCATTTTGATGCGTGTACTGGAACTGGCCGGTCAGGCGGACTTCTGGCAGAACCTGGGCATTACGGTCTACCGCCTGCTAAGCGGTTTGCTGATTGCCTGTGTGGCCGGTGTCGCCCTGGCGCTGATTGCACAGCTGACGCGCTGGAGCTCGTTTCTGCTGGATGCCCTGATCCGCCTGCTGGCCCCTATCCCCAAGATCGCCCTTTACCCGGCACTGATCCTGATCATGGGGTTTGAAAGCTCATCGAAAATCGCCCTGGTGGTTTCAGACGCGATTTTCCCTGTGCTGATGGCCAGCTGGGTGGCGGCGCAAACCGTGGACCGCAAGCTGATCTGGTCGGCACGTGCCGCGGGCACATCCCGCAGTGCCTGCCTGTGGAAAATCATTTTGCCCGCCATCAGCCCGACCGTGCTGGCCGGTGTCCGGGTGGCCGGCGTGATTGCCTGCGTGGTGGTTTTTCTGGCCGAGATGATTGCCTCCACCGACGGTCTGGGCCATATGCTGACCGCCGCCGCACGCAGCTACCGCACGATTGATATGTTTGTACCCTTGGTCTGGATCTGTGTGCTGGGCTTCGCACTGAACCTGACGATTGCCGCTTTGCAGCGCAAAGTGGATCATACGAACTGAGACTGAACCAACCACTTGCCCGGTCAATGGCAGCGCTGACCGGGCTTTCGCAGGCTCACTCAATCACTCTGAACGAGTAGCCTGCTTTTTTTTCTGCATCAAGGAAGCCGCTTCACTATGGCCAGCCGTCCTCTGACCGACGCCTATACCGGGCACGATACGTTTATTCCCTATCTGCTCAATCGCAGCACCTCGGCCTTAAATGCTGACTTTCAAACCTTGCTGCGCAGCCATGAACTGACCCTGCTGCATTGGCGCGTACTGGCTTTTCTGAACGAAACCGATGGCCTGGGCGTCAGCACCCTGGCGCAATATACGGACGTGGATCAAACCACCTTGTCGCGCGCCCTGGTGGTAATGGAAAATGCGGGCCACCTGTCCCGCCAGCCCGATCCGCTGGACCAACGCCGTGTGCTGATCCATCTGCATGAACAAGGTCGCCAGCACTTTCTGCGCGTCCTGCCCGCCGCTCTGGACATCCATCACCGTGCCATTCAGGGCTTTTCGGCTGAAGAGCTGACCCAGCTGCGTCAGTTTCTGAACCGCATTCGCGCCAATATCAATGGGGATGCCCGCTAAGCGTCACGCCCTGCCGTCTTTCCTGTAAAGCGTCCCCTTGGCCGCTTTCACTCGCCTGTCACCCCTGAATCCGCCCCACATCGGGGCCTGTTGCCCCTGATCGTCCAGGCTTGAAATGGACATTCAAGGGCGATGAGCCTTTATTTACGACAGGAAAGACCATAAAATGATAATGATTAACATTTAGTAGTAGCGCAGCGACCTGAGATGTCTTGCCAGGTACGCTTGGTTCTCTTACGGAAATCAGATCTCGTGACTCTCTCTCCTACTCGCGCTGGACGTCGCCAGCTCTTGCTGGCCGCTGCGGCCAGCCCTTTGCTATTTGGCGTCCCCCGCCTGCTTCGCGCCCAAGACGGTCCCCTGAAAATTGCCCTGCTGACTTCCTTGTCCGGCCCCTTCGCCTCTCTGGGCGAAAGCATGCGCGCCGGTCTGGAGTTGATGCTGCAACAGTGCAATTACGAAATGGGCGGGCGCAAGGTTCAGTTGCTGGTAGAAGACGACCACGGCAAACCGGACGAAGCCATCCGTAAAGTGCGCAAGCTGATCGAGCGCGACAAGATCGACGTACTGGGCGGAGTCATCAGCGCCAATATCGCGCTGGCCATCCGTGACATCGTGCACGATGCGCAACTGCCCACCTTCATTTCCAACGCCGCTGCCAATGGTCTGGCCCGTGAAGCCGCCAGCCCCTACGTGTTCCGCCCCACCAAAACCAGCTGGATGTTGGGCCACACTGGCGCTTTGTGGACTTTCGAGCACATCGAAAAATCCGGCGGTATCACGCTGGGTTCGGACTACACCGCAGGCCGCGAATACATTGACGACTTCGCCAAAACCTATCAGGAACAAGGCGGCACGCTGGGCGAGCGCATCTGGACACCCTTGGGTACGCCCGACTTCGCGCCTATCCTGATGAATCTGGCTGCCAGCAATCCCAAGTTTGTTTACACCTTCCTGGCCGGTGCCGACGCCGTTCGTTTCCACCAGCAAATGCAGGACTACCAGTTGCACGGCAAGATCCAGATCGTGGGCCCCGGCGCCCTGTTCGATCAGGAAGACGTGATTACCGCTGTGGGCGAAGCCGCTTTGGGTGGCGTCAGCACCTTCCACCAATCGCCCGGCGCTCCGGCTGCCCAGGACTTTGTGGCTGCTTACCAGGCCAGCCGTGGCCGTTTGCCCGGCGAGGCCAGCACCTCCGGTTACGTAACCGGCCAGGTCATCAAGGCCGGTCTGGATGCGGTCAAGGGCGATCTGTCCAATAAGGCCGCCTTCAAGCAAGCCCTGCTGGACAAGCCCATCAATACCGCCTTTGGCCCCATGGCTTTTGACCCGCGCAATAACCAGTCCATTCTGGATATTTACGTCAACCGGGTGGAAAAAGACGCGCAAGGTCGCCCCTTTAACACCGTGGTTCACACTTACCAGCGCATCCAGGACCCCGGCCCGCGTTCTTGAGCTCCACCTTGTCTTATTTCCTGCTTCAAATCCTCAATGCCCTGTCATTCTCAGCCCTGCTGATGTTGGCAGGGCTGGGGCTGTCTTTAGTGCTCAGCCTGATGAACTTCATCAACCTGACACACGGCTCTTTTTTCCTCTTGGGCGGCTATATCAGCGTCCAGTGGCTGGCATCCGGCGCGCCCTGGTGGCTGGCCTTCCCCGCCGCTTTTGCGCTGTGCGGGCTGATGGGCCTGTTGCTGGACCGCTTCCCCTTTCGCCAGTTCTACCAGCGTACCCACTTGATGCAGGTGCTGCTGACCTACGGCCTGTCCGTGATTCTGGCGGACTTGATGCGCTGGGGTTTCAGCGCCGACACGCTCTCGCCCATGCTGCCGCAAGTGCTGCGTGGCGGGGTGTGGATCATGGGCCTGCCCTTCCCCACCTATCGCCTATTCCTGATCGTCACCGGCCTGACGCTGGCCTTGCTGTTCTGGTTCCTGCTGGATCGCACCCTGTGGGGCGCAGCCATTCGCGCTTGCGTACAGGACGCCCAGATTGTTGAAACCCTGGGCTTGAACTCGCGTCGCCTGTTTGCCATCGGCATGGCACTGGCCGCCGGTTTGGCCGGTTTGGGCGGTGCCTTGGGCGCAGGGATGCTGTCGGTCTACCCTGGTCTGGATGAAGAAATTCTCTTGCTGGCCTTGCTGGTGGTGGTCATTGGCGGCTTGAACTCGGTACGCGGCACCTTGCTGTGCGCACTGATTCTGGGTTTCGTCACCACCTTTGCCCGCGTCTGGGTCCCGGCCTTTGCCAATGCTGCCACCCTAGCCGTCATGCTGGGGCTTCTTCTTTGCTGGCCCAATGGTCTGAGCAAATCCGCTACGCGTCAGGTTTAAATGAACAAGCTCAACACCTGCCTGCTGCGCACTGGACTTTGGCCCGCTCTGGCCTGTCTGGTCTTGCTCAGCAGCTATTTCTGGGGCGACGCCTTCTTGTGGCGCTTTGGCACCGAAGCCCTGCTGATTGGTTGCGCTGTCCTTAGCATCAACCTCTTGATTGGTTACGGCGGTCTGGTCTCCCTGGGCCACGGTGCCGTCTTTGGCTTTGCCGCCTATGCCACCGCTGTCAGCAGCCAGTATTGGGGCGCGTCCCTGCCGCTGATGCTGCTGGTGGGCATGGTGGCGGGCACCCTGCTGTCCGTTTTGATGGCGCTGATCAGCCTGCGCAGTTCGGAACTGTTCTTCATGGTGGCGACGCTGGTCGCCGGTCAATTGATCTGGGAAGTGGCGTTTCGCTGGCGTGATGTCACCGGCGGTGCCGATGGCCTGCGCGGCTTCCCGCGTCTGAGCCTGGGCGATCTGCCCCTGAGCGCCCCCTACACCCTGATGATTCTGGCCCTGGTGCTGGCAGTGATCTGCTGGTTGCTGCTGCGCTCCTTCAGCCGTGCCCCAATCGGGCTGGCCTTGACCGGCCTGCGTGACCAGCCCTTGCGCATGGCTGCCCTGGGTTATCAGGCATGGCGCATCCGCCTTTACACCTTCATGATTGCAGGTGCGGTAGCGGGTGCGGCTGGCGGCCTGTATCCCTTTGCGAATCAGTACGTCAGCCCGCAGCAAGTGCATTGGAGCTTCTCGGCCACACTCATCATCATGGGCGTGATCGGTGGCATACGCACCTGGCGAGGCGCATTCATCGGTGCCACCTTCTACCTGTTTGCCCAGACCTACCTGAGCTCCTACACGGATCGTTGGCAGTTGCTGGTAGGTTTGATCTTTGTGCTGACGGTTCTGTTCATGCCCAACGGTCTGGCAGAACGACGCAAGAGGTCTGCATGAGCGTTTTATTAAGCACGCGCGAACTGGCCTTGCATGTGGGCGGTCTGGACATTCTGACGGACGTCAGCCTGGAGCTGCGGGCGGGCGAAACCCTGGGGCTGATTGGCCCCAATGGCGCAGGCAAAACCACGCTGTTCAATATCATCAGCGGTTTGGCCACGCCTTCCAGCGGCCAGGTGTTTCTGGAAGGCAAGGACCTGCGCAGTCTGGGCCCGATTGAACGCGCCAAGCAAGGCATGGTGCGCAGCTTTCAAACCAGCCGCATTTTCCCCGAACTGACCCTGCTGCAAAACCTGGCCCTGGCCGTGCGCATCAAAAAAGATTGCGCCTACCACTGGTGGGGCCGCAAGGACGCCCGCGCCGCCAGCCAGAAAGCTGCCGAAGCCTTGCTGGAACACAGTGCCCTGGCTGGTCGAGGCCATTTGCTGGCCCGCTCCCTGTCCTATGGCGAGCAACGCATTCTGGATTTGCTGATTGCCCTGGCGCAGCAACCCCGCGTGCTCTTGCTGGATGAGCCTACCGCGGGTCTGTCCGAGTCCGAATCGCGTGAAGTCATGGCGCTGGTCCATGCCATGCGCGGCCAATGCGCCGTGCTGCTGATCAGCCATGACATTGATATTGTTTTCCAGGAATGTGACCGGATCGCCGTGTTGTCGTCCGGCACCTTGCTGACCTGCGACACTCCGGACGCTGTGCGTCAGCACGAAGGCGCGCGTCAGGCCTATCTGGGTGAACTGGCTTTGGAGGCAGCATGAGCACAGCGCTGAACATCTCGGGCCTGCATGCACGCTACGACCGTGCCGACATTCTGCAAGAAATTTCGCTGGATATTCCCGCCGGACAAAGCGTAGCCCTGCTGGGCCGCAACGGTGCCGGCAAAACCAGCCTGCTGCATTGCCTGTTCAATATGGGCCCGCAATGGAGCGGACAAATCAATGTGCACGGGAAAAACATTGCAGGTTGGCCCACGCACAAAATCGCCCTGCTGGGCATGGCTTTGGTGCCGCAAGGCCGGGGACGCTTCCCGACGCTGACCGTGCAGGAAAGCCTGCGTTTGGCCGGGCTGGCGCGACGTCCACGCTCCGATGATCGCTGGACGCTGAGCAGCATCTACGAGGCCATGCCGCGTCTGTACGAGCGCCGTCAATCCTCCTGCTCGGCCTTGAGTGGTGGCGAACGACAATTGCTGGCACTGGCCCGTGCGCTGCTGACGCAGTCCTCCATTATTGTTCTGGACGAGCCCAGCGAAGGCCTGGCTCCCATGACGATTCAGGACACCTTGCTGCCGCAACTGCAAACACTGAACGAGCAAGGCATTACCGTGCTGATTGCCGAACAGAATTTGAGTCTGGCCCTGCAACTGGCCGATCGCGCCTTGTTATTAGGCAATGGTCAGCTGGTTTACGACGGCCCTGCCGAACAGCTTCGCCAGGACGCGGCCCTTTTGCAACGCCATTTGGGACTTTGACATGCTGTCTGTGTACAGCTTGTCGCTTCCCCTGCCCCCCGGTATGGAATCCTGGTTACGAAACCAGATTCCCGACAGCACCTTGGCGATGATTGCCCGCCGCCGACAGCAGTCGGATCAGCATTTAAGCTTGCTGGCCCACGGTGCGCTGCGCCATTTTCTGGCGCCCCTGCTGGGCTGCACGCCGCGCGCCGTTCCCATCACCCATCTGGAACATGGCAAGCCGGTGCTGGATCTGGACGATAGCGATCTGCACTTCAGCCTGTCGCACAGCGGCGAGCGTGTGCTGATCGGAATAGCCGACCGAACCATAGGCGTAGACATAGAAGCCATGCGCCTGCCCGTCAAACCGGGGCTGGTCGAACATTGCAGTGTGCCGTCCGAGCGCTCCTGGCTAAAGAGCGATCTGGACTTCTACGCGCTTTGGTGTGGCAAAGAAGCCGCCCTGAAACAAGCAGGCACGAGTTTTCATATTCAGCCTCAAGAATTATCCTTGGACGGTCACCCAGATCACGGATGCACCGTACAATCCCCCCATCCCATCTTGCAAGGTTTGGTGGTGCACAGTCACCGGCCGGTGGAAAACTATGCCGCCGCGGTCTGTCTGAACACTTCCTTTGCTCCCTGGACAGTCAGCTTTTTGGACAGTATTCAACTGCCTGACGCTAAGCTGACTTACCACGAGTAAATCTGACAAGCTAACTTATTTATGTAATAGTTCTCATTACCATGATGAAATCTATTCCTGTTGAACAAATTTGGCCTGACGCTTTTGCCCAGCGATACCGCGATGCTGGACACTGGCAAGGGGAAACTTTTGGCGCTTTGCTGCGCACGCGCGCGCAAAACCACCCGGAACGCGAAGCCATTGTTGGCGGCACCCAGCGCTGGACCTATGGCGCGCTGGATCAGTACGCCAGCCAGATCGCGGCAGGCCTGCTGCAAGCCGGTCTGCGCAAGGGCGACCGCGTCCTGGTGCACCTGCCCAACATCCCTGAATTTGTCAGTGTGATCTTTGGCCTGTTCCGTGCCGGTCTGTTGCCCGTGTACGTCCTGCCTGCGCACCGCATCACCGAAGTCGAACACTTTGCCAATTCCGCCGAAGCACGCGCCTATATAGGTGTTGATGCTCATGCCGGTTTTGCTTACCTGCCTTTGGTGCGCGAGCTGCGTGAACGCTGCCCGCAAATTGAGCAGGTTTACATCGTGGGCGAGGCACAAGAATTTACCTCCCTGGCTCAGTTGCAAAGCAGCGCTGCCAATGTGGACGTGCCCGTATCGGCCGCCCAGCCTTCCGAAGTGGCTTTCCTGCAAATTTCAGGCGGCAGCACAGGCTTGTCCAAGCTGATCCCCCGCACGCACGACGACTACATCTACACCTTGCGCGAAAGCGCCAAGATTGCCGGTCTGGACGAGAAAAGTGTGTTCCTGGGCGCTTTGCCCATTGCTCACAACTTTCCCATGAGCTCGCCCGGTTTTCTGGGTGCGCTGTACGCCGGTGCCAAAGTGGTACTGAGCCCTGCCCCCAGCCCGGACGTTTGCTTTGAGCTGATCGAGCGCGAAGGCGTGACCGACACCAGTCTGGTTCCCCCGCTGCTGATGCTGTGGATGGATGCGGCCACCAAGACCAATGCCAATCTGGAATCGCTGCAAGTGATTCAGGTAGGCGGTGCCAAGCTGAACTCCGAAGCAGCCAAGCGCGTGCGCCCCACCCTGGGCGTGACCTTGCAGCAGGTGTTTGGCATGGCCGAAGGCCTGGTGAACTACACCCGCCTGGACGATCCCGAGGACGTCATCATCAACACCCAGGGCCGTCCTATCAGCCCGGACGATGAAATCCTGATCGTGGACGACAACGGCACACCGGTCGCCCCTGGCGAAACCGGCTACCTGCTCACTCGTGGCCCCTACACAATCCGCGCCTATCACAACAACCCGTCGGCCAATACCCGCTCCTTTACCGAGGACGGTTTTTACCGCACAGGCGACGTGGTACGCATGACGCCCGAAGGCAATCTGATGGTTCAGGGCCGTGCCACTGACCACATCAACCGTGCTGGCGAGAAAATCTCCGCCGAGGAAATTGAAGACCATCTGCTGGCCCACCCGCAGGTCTTTGATGCCGCCGTGGTGTCGATACCCGACGAATTCCTGGGCGAGCGCAGCTGCGCTTTCATCATCCCCAAGGATGAGAAGCCACGCGCCATTGAGCTGAAGAAATGGATACGCAGCCGCGGTCTGGCCGACTTCAAGGTGCCGGATCAAATCGTGTTTGTGGATCGTTTCATGGAAACAGCGGCCTTGAAGATCAGCCGCAAAGAACTGCGCGCCCAGTTGCGCGAGCAATTAGAAAACACAACGCAAGAATAATCATGAGTACTGCACTTACCCTGGAACGCATGCGGCAAGACATTGCCGCCATGCTGCATGAAGACCCGCAGGACATTCTGGACGACGACAACCTGATCGATCTGGGCCTGGATTCCATGCGCGTCATGACTTTGGCTACGCGCTGGCGCGAAGCGGGCGCTCCTATCGAGTTTTCCGAAATGGCCTCGGTCGTGACCCTGGGCCAATGGTGGTCGCTGATCGAGCGTGCCCAGCAAAACGGTCGTTGATTCTCTTACTGCAACACGCTTATGTTTAGCTCCCCTTCCGAACTGCCATTGCGCCCCCTGACCGAAGCACAAGAAGGTCTGTGGTACGCCCAGCGTTTGGACCCGCTCAACCCGATTTTCAATACAGGGCATTGCACCCATATCCACTCGGCGCTGGACACTGCGCTGTTTGCGCAAGCCATCAATCTGACGCTGACTGAAGCCGATGCCTTGACCTTGCGCATGGTGGACACGCCCGATGGCCCGGCCCAGTACCTGCGCCCGCAAGAGCCTATCCAACTGGAAATTGTCGACCTGTCCGCGCACGCAGACGGTGCCGAACAAGCCCAAACCCAGTTGATGGCCGACCTGCGCACGCCGCTGGACCCGACCGTTGCGCCACTGGCACGGCACATCCTGTTTGTGCTGGGGCCCAAGCATCATCTTTGGTATCAGCGTATCCATCACCTGGCCGCCGACGGCTATGGCATGGCGCTGATCGAGACGCGCGTGGTCAAGCTCTACAAGGCCTTGTTAAGCGGCCGTGAAGATCATGGGCATGAGCTGGAATCGTTCACCCTTTTGCAGGATGACGATCAAAGCTATCGGGAGAGCGAGCGCCGCAGCAAGGACAGACAGTTCTGGCTGGACACCTTGAGCGATGCAGAACCCGCCCAAAGCCTGAGCGAATCCCAGGCCTTGAGCGACCATCATTTCCTGCTGGCACGCAGCGCCGTCAAGCCCGAGCTGACGGCCAGCCTGCAAGCACTGGCACAAAGCAGCGACATCAGTTGGCCAGACATTCTGACGGGCCTGACCGCCGCCTATGTGCGCCGTCACACCCGCCAGGACGAATGCACCGTCGGTGTGCCGTGGATGGGACGTCTGGGCCACATCAGCGCCCGTATCGTCTCCACCGTCATGAACGTGGCTCCGCTGCGTTTGCAGATCGACGAATCCCAGCCTTTGAATCAGTACCTGATTCAGGTTTCCAAGGCCCTGCGTCAGGCACGTCGTCATGGCCGCTATCGCAGTGAACAACTGCGTCGTGATCTGGGTTTGCTGGGTGGCATGCGTCGCCTGCACGGCCCCATCATCAACGTCCTGCCTTTCGATGCCCCCTACGAACAAGCGGGCCTGACCGCCAGCCAGACTGTGCTGTGCGCTGGCCCCGTGGAAGACTTGAACTTCACCTTCCGCGCCCAGCCCGATGCCGGTGGTTTGCGTCTGGAAGTGGAAGCCAATCCGCGTCTGTACACCGAAGAGCAGATTCAAACCCATCTGGTTCGTCTCGAACAGTTCCTGTTGCGCGCTTTGCAAGCGGACACGCTGTCTGCTGTGCCTACGCTGACGGAAGCAGAACACTATCACTGGATTGAAACCGTCAACCAGACCGCTCACCCGGTTCCCGAGACCACGCTGTGGGCACTGATCCACGCCCAGTTGCAGGCTCACCCGGAACAAAATGGCCTGGAGTTTGAAGGCAAGAAACTCAGCTACGCCCAGATCGACGAACAAACCACCAATCTGGCCGCGCAACTGCGTCTGGCCGGTGTGCAGACCGGCGATATCGTCGCCGTCGCCCTGCCCCGCTCGCTGGAACTGGTGTTGAGCTTGCTGGCTATTCATCGTGCCGGTGCTGCCTACTTGCCACTGGATCTGGACCAGCCTGCCGATCGCCTGAACACCATCTTGCAAGCCGCTCAACCGCGCCTGCTGGTTGGCCAACCTGATTGCACGCTGAACGCCACCCTGCTGGTTCCTCAGCCTGAACAGGCTTGCAGCGCAGACGCCTGGACAGCCGCTGGCCCGCATGACCCGTCTTACCTGATCTACACCTCCGGCTCTACCGGCACCCCAAAAGGCGTGCTGGTCAACCACGACGCCATCGTCAACCGTCTGGTGTGGATGCAAACGCATTACGGCATTGGTGCCGGTGATCGCATTCTGCAAAAGACCCCGGCCACCTTTGACGTGTCGGTGTGGGAGTTCTTCCTGCCCTTCCTGTCGGGTGCGACCCTGGTCGTGGCCCCGCCACAAGCGCACCGCGATCCGGCCCATATCGCCCGCCTGATGCGCGAACAGAGCATCACAGTGCTGCACTTTGTGCCCTCCATGCTCAGCGCCTTCCTGGATGAGCCTGCCGCTCGTGGACTGGCGCCGCGTCTGGTGTTTTGTAGTGGTGAAGAACTGTCGGCCGCCACCCGCGACCGCTTCCATTCCCTGCTGAACGCCGAGCTGCACAATCTGTACGGCCCCACCGAAGCCGCCGTGGACGTGTCCTACTGGCCTGCTTCGCGCGACGACAAATCCCAGCCTGTGCCTATCGGTTTCCCCGTGTGGAACACCGCTCTGTACATTCTGGACGAGCAGTTGCAGCCCGTACCGCCCGGCGTGGCCGGTCATCTGTACCTGGCTGGCCGACAACTGGCGCAAGGCTACTGGGGCCGCCCGGACCTGACTGAAGAACGCTTTGTGCCCGATCCTTACGCCCTGCATGGCGACCGCATGTACGCCACCGGCGATGTGGCCCGCTGGCGTGACGATGGTGCGGTTATTTTCCTGGGTCGCTCCGACCACCAGATCAAGCTGCGCGGTCAACGTATCGAGCTGGGCGAAATTGAAGCCTTGCTGGCGCGTCACCCCGATGTGGCCCACGTCGCTGTTATTGCCCGTGAAGATGTACCCGGTCAAATGGCGATTGTGGCTTACTGGGTGCCGCAAGCAGGCAGCCAGTGCACAGACAACACGCTGGCCGCTTATGTAGGCGAGCACTTGCCGTCCTACATGGTGCCCAGCGCCTGGATCAGCCTGGACGCTCTGCCCGTGACGGCCAACGGCAAGCTGGACCGCAAGGCCCTGCCCGTCCCTGCCTTGCAGGCACGTTCGGCAGGTTTGCCACTGGAAGGCGCTACTCAACATCAAATCGCCGCCGCTTTCGCCACCGTGCTGGAAAGCAGCGAAGCGTTTTACGCCGACGACGACTTCTTCGCCCTGGGCGGACATTCGCTGTTGGCCGCCAAACTGGCCTTGATGCTGCGTGAAGCGCGTGGTCAGGCCGTGTCGATTGGCACTATTTTTGAATACCCCACCATTGCCCGTCTGGCCAAACACCTGGATCAGGCTGGCAGTACGACAGCCGATGGTTTTGGTCCCATCATCACCTTGCGCCCAGCACAAAACGATCAGCCTGCGCTGTTCGTGATTCACCCGGCCGGTGGCTTGTCCTGGTGCTATGGTGCGCTGGCGCGTCACCTTCCTCCAGGCCGTGCTGTCTATGGTTTGCAAGCCAGCGTGCTATCTGACGCCTCGCTGGGTCTGGATGGCAGCCTGGACGCCATGGCCAAAGTCTATGTGGACCGTATCGAGCAAGTTCAGCCGCACGGCCCCTACCATCTGGCAGGCTGGTCCGTAGGCGGCATTATTGCTCAGGCCATGGCCGTAGAGCTACGCCGTCGCGGTCAACTGGTGGGCATGTTGTCCTTGCTGGACGCCTACCCCAGCGACGCCTGGCGTAACGAACCGGCTCCCGAGCCCAACGCCATCTACAAGGCGCTGCTGCATATTGCGGGTCACGACCCGGACAGCTTGCCCGACGTTTCCCTGACCCGTCAGGGTGTGGTGGACTTCCTCAAGCGCAGCGGTCATCCGCTGGCCGAACTGCCCGACACGCGTCTGGACAGCGTATTCCAGGTGGTGGAAAACAATAACCGCCTGGTGCGTCTGTACGAGCATCACGCCTATGACGGCTCCATGCTGTATTTCCGCGCGGCGCTGGATCATGCAGGCACACAATTGCATCCCGATTTGTGGAAGCCCTATGCAGGGCAGCTGGACGTGCACGACATTGCCTCCCTGCACGCTCATTTGACCGGTACTGAAGCTGTGGCCATCATGGCCCCGCTGATGGACTCGGCCATGGCTTTTGCCGAACAGGCACAAGCTCAACCTGAACTCGATGTATAAGCCATGTCTGTAAGACGTTTCTTTCTGGATATCTCACCGCTGATCGAAAGCCGAGCCTTCCGCTTTGCCTACTTCGCTCGGGCCGCGACCGTGCTGGTCACCGGCATGCTGATGGTGGCTGCCAGCGTGCAGCTCTATGAGCTGACCAAATCCAGTGTGGCCGTTGCCTTTCTGAACGTGTCCATGGCCACCCCCATGGTGCTGGCCCTGATTGCGGGCGGTGTCTTGTCCGACCGTATGGACAGACGCAGCTTGATGGTCTGGTCGCGCAGCGTCTATATCATCAGCGTGGTGCTGTTCCTGCTCAATACGCTCTTGCCCAACCCCCAGGTCTGGCTGATTTATGTAGCTGCGGCCATTGGTGGCGCAGCAGGCGGGATCAGCGTTCCGGCCATGATGTCGGCCACCCCGGCGCTGGTCGGTCGCGACAAGCTGGCCGCTGCGGCTGCGCTGTCCGGTCTGGCCATGCAATTGGGCGGCATTATCGGGCCAGCACTGGCAGGCGTACTGATTGCAGGCCCTGGCCTGGTGTTCTGCTACGTGATCGTGCTGTGTGGTGTCATCGTCACCCCTTTGCTCTTGCGTGCTCTGCCGCCCTTGCCTCCGCAAGCCGGCAAGCAGCCACAGAAAAATGCCTTCCAGTCCCTGCGCGATGGGCTGACCTTTGTCGCCAGCCACCCCTTGCTGCGCGCCCTGCTGCTGATTGATCTGGCCGCCCTGATTCTGGCGACGCCTCTGGCTTTGATGCCCGAATGGGGCGACACCATTTTGAAGATGGGTGCCACTGCCACCGGCTACCTTTACGCCGCTCCGGCTGTAGGTGCCACGCTGGCCGCCCTGTCCAGCGGCTGGTGCCGCCAAGTCTCCCGCCCCGGTGCAGCCATTGTGATTGCCGTGCTGATCTGGGGTTTGGCCGTGGCCGCCCTGTCCCTGCAACCGACCTTATGGTGGGCCCTGATTTGTCTGGCCATCATGGGTGCCGCCGATACCATTTCCAAAATCATGCGTATGGCGCTGGTTCAGCACCACACTCCCGACTACCTCCTGGGCCGTGTCTCCAGCCTGTGGATGACGCAGTACTCTCTGGGCCAGGCTCTGGGCAATATGCAAATGGGCTATCTGTCCCGCCTGCTCAGCCCGGCCGTCGCCGTTGCGGTAGGGGGCTTGGCCTGTGCCGCGGTAGCGGGTGGTTTCGGAATTCTCAATCAAGGCCTGCGTTCGGCCAGCAAACAGGATGGCCCACCCAATGCCTGACATCTCGATTTTGTTCTACCCACGCCTGCTGCACGCCTGTAGAAAGATCTCCTACATGGACCGTCTTGTCGACCGAACCTTTATTTAGGATTAAAAGATGCTAATCAATGTCAATTGCATTCGCCGTACCCCTGCTGCACTGCTGCGCAAGGCCGGCCTGAGCGCAGCCGTCCTGTCCCTGTCCCTGGCCAATGCCTTTGCGGCCCCCGCTTTTGACCAGCCTGATGTTGACTTCCGCGGCTCCATGAATGCCGCTGGTGTGGTCTATGCAGGTAATGAAGCCCAACTGGCAGGCCGTGGTTTCACACCTGGCCAGGAAGTGATCCTGCTGCAAAACGGCCACACTCTGACACCTCAAGCGCTGGTCGCTGACAAAGAAGGCAATCTGAGCACCACCGTTGCCATTCCTGCCGAAGCCGCCGTTGGCGTGCACCCCGTGGTCATGCAGGTCAGCAAGCCCTCGACCGCCGGCATCTTCAACCTGAAGGTTTCTCCTAAAGTTGAACTGAGCGGCCAGGACAAATTTGAACTGCAATCCCAGCACCTGGTGCCCGGCTTGTACCAAAGCGCTTACAGCCCCAAGAACAAAGTGCTGTTCGTGACCTCCGCCGTGGGCCGCCCACCGGTCAAGCAATCGCAGCTGCTCAAAGTTAACCCCAAGACCCTGGC
This sequence comes from Alcaligenes faecalis, assembly GCF_009497775.1. Lineage (NCBI taxonomy): Bacteria > Pseudomonadati > Pseudomonadota > Betaproteobacteria > Burkholderiales > Alcaligenaceae > Alcaligenes > Alcaligenes faecalis. The sequence continues at coordinate 326,973 of NZ_CP031012.1, read as the reverse complement.
CGTTGAAGCCAGCGTGACACCGGCCGCACAAAAAGGCCGTGACGATGGCCAGGTTCAAGCCGTTTATGGCGTGGACGTGGACGACAAGCAAGGCAATGTCTGGGTTACCAACACCCGCAGCAGCTCCATCGCTGTCTACAGCCAGAAAGACCTGAAACTGGTCAAACAGTTTGAAGACGGCGTCGTCAGCCACCCACGTGATGTGGTTGTGGACGAAAAGACCAACCGCGCTTACGTGTCCTCGCCCGGCGCTGACACCCTGGCCGTGTTCGACACCAAAAAGCTGACTCAGTTGGACCCGATCGAACTGCAATCGAAAACCCGCAACAAGCCCGGCAGCATGAGCCTGATCCTGGACGCTGAAAAAGACCGTCTGTACACCGTCAGCGCCAGCACCAATGAGCTGATCATTGTGGATCTGAAAAACGGCAATGCTCAAACCGTATTCCCCATTCCTGGCGCTCGTGGCCTGGCTGGCGTATCGGTAGACAGCAAGAATGATCAAGTCTATGTGGCCGCCCAAGGCAGCGACAACCTGCTGATCATCAACGCCAAAGACGGTGCCATTCAGCACGACATCAAGATTGGCGCTGGCGCCTTGAACGTGGTCTTTGATCCCAAGACATCCCTGGCCTACGTGGCCTCTCGCGGTGCAGGCACCGTGACCGCTGTTAACGGTAAAGGCGAAATCGTTGCCAATCTGGACGGCGGCAGCTTCCCCAACCACGTCTCGCTGGATGGCGAAGGCAATGCCTACCTGGTCAACAAATCCAAAGGTAAGGCTGACCAGACTGCTGACCGCATCACGCGTCTTCACCTGAAGTAATCGCCCGACGCGCCCCTTCCATGAAAAGGGGCGCAAAGGCAAAACCCCTGCCCTTAAAAAGGACTCCTATGAACAGCCGTATCGACGATCAAGTCCGCCCTGCCGCCATTGAAGAATGGCTAAAGCATTACCGGGCCGACAGCAGCGTATTTGCCTCTCCCTCCGTCAGTTTGATGGCACACGGCACGGCACTGGAGCGGCATACCAATAATGCCCAGGGGCAATTGCTGGACGATGCCCGAACCTTGCTGTCGCAAGCTGCACAGGAAGGTCTGGACGCCCCCCTCCTGCTGGGCGTAATCCCCTTTAACCCGGCCCGCGAAGCCTATTTGCGAGTGCCCAAGGAATACCGGCGCGATCCCGTCTTGCTGCGCCCGGTCCAGCGCCCACCGCTGGCCAAATCCGGCAACACCATTGCCAGCCAAAGCTTGCTGCCCGATGGCGAAGGCTACGAAGACAGCGTCAGCCGCATCCTGGCAACGATGCGCGAACAGAACATTTCCAAAACTGTGATGGCCCGCACCGTGACCATCACACTGAACGAAGCCCTGGATCGTCAGACTGTGTTGAGCAACATGCTCCACAGCAATCCGGCTGGCTACACCTACGCCCTGCCTGTGCCAGGCGGCAAGGCCGAAGACCCGGACCTGTTTTTTGGGGCCAGCCCCGAACTGCTGGTACGCCGCCAGGGCGATCTGGTGACAGTCAACCCGCTGGCAGGCACAGCCCCACGCTTTGCCGATCCGCAGCGCGATCAGACCAGCGCCGAAACCTTGATGGCCTCCAGCAAAGACCTGCGCGAGCACGCCTACGTGATTCAGGACGTGGTGCGTATCCTGTCCCAGTTCTGCGACTCCATGGAAGTGCCCGACGGCCCCAACCTGACCAGCACCGCCAACCTGTGGCACCTGTCCACCCGTATAAGCGGCCGTTTGCGTGACCCTTCCGTCACCTCTCTGGAGCTGGCACTGGCCATGCACCCCACTCCGGCCGTCTGCGGCCTGCCTACCCAGCCAGCCATGCAGGCCATCGAAGCCACCGAAGTCTTTGATCGCGGCTACTTTGCAGGCGCCATAGGCTGGAACGACCATGAAGGAAACGGCGAATGGGCCGTGGCCATTCGCTGCGGCCACTACACCCAGCAAGGCCTGACCTTATCGGCTGGCGCCGGCATTGTGGACGGCTCCGTCCCTGCCCTGGAGCGCCAGGAAACCGGCAATAAACTCATGACCCTGATCAACTCACTGGGTCTGGCGCAAAACATAACACTTTAAAACGGAGACACGACTTATGACCATTCACGCGTTGCCCAGCTACGAGCTGCCTCAAACCCCCGTAGCCAACCGCGTCAATTGGCGCCCACAGGCAAATCGTGCCGCCCTGCTCATTCACGACATGCAGACCTACTTTCTGCAGAAATACGATATGAGCCAGGCCCCTATCCCCATGCTGATCGAACGCATCGCCGCCCTGCGCGACGTCTGCCACAAGCTGGGGATTCCCGTGTTCTATACCGCCCAGCCTACCGAGCAGCCCGAGAAAGACCGTGCCTTGCTGAACGATTTCTGGGGCCCAGGCCTGACCGCCACCGAATTTCACACCCAGCAAGCCGTCGTGCCGGAGCTGACACCGGCCGAGCAGGACATCATGCTGACCAAATGGCGTTACAGCGCCTTCCAGCGCTCCGACCTGCGAGAGCAACTGCGCAATCTGGGCCGTGACCAACTGATCATCACGGGCGTCTACGCCCACATCGGCTGCATGACCACCGCCCTGGAAGCCTTCATGCAAGACGTGCAGCCCTTCCTGGCCATCGACGGCGTTGCCGACTTCTCTCTGGAAGAACACCAAATGGCCATCCGCCACGTCTCGCAACGCTGCGGCGTCAGCCTGACCTGCACCGAAATCCAGGACAGCCTGCAAAGCTAAACAGGACGCACACATGAGCACTAACACACAAGAATTTGCAGGCGAATGCGTCGCCGTCACGGGCGCCGCCCGTGGCATTGGCGCTGCCGTGACCAAACTGCTGCTGGAGCGAGGCGCACGCGTCATCGCCCTGGACCTGGACGTAGAAGGCCTGACCCAACTGAGCCAGTCCAGCTACAGCGAGCGCGTCTCCTGCCACCTGGTCGACATCAGCCAGGCCGATGCCGTCGATGCAGCGCTGGCCCAAGGCCAGGAAAAACTGGGGCCCATCCAGCGCCTGGCCTGTGTGGCGGGCGTCCTGCAAATGGGCCGCATCACCGAGCTGAGCAACGAACAATGGGATCGCACCTTTGCCATCAACACCACCGGCGTCTTTAACGTCTGCCGCAACGTGGCCAAAGGCATGATCGAGCGCAAACAAGGCGCCATCGTCAACGTCAGCTCCAACTCCGCCGCCACCCCACGCATCGCCATGGGCGCCTACGCCGCCTCCAAAGCTGCCGTCACCCAACTGAGCCGCTGCCTGGGCCTGGAACTGGCCCCACACGGCATCCGGGTGAACGTCATCTCCCCCGGCTCCACCGACACCCCCATGCAACAAGCCATGTGGGCACAAGGCAGCTCACGCGAAACCGTCATCGCGGGCTCCGGCGAAAACTACCGCCTGGGCATCCCCCTGCAAAAAATCGCCACCCCCGAAGAAATCGCGGAAGCCGTCCTGTTCCTGCTCTCGGACCGCGCCAGCCACATCACCCTGTCCGACCTGCGCGTGGACGGCGGTGCCACACTGGACCAAGGCTAAACAGCCAGACGCAAAAAAGGGCGGAATCTCCGCCCTTTTTTATTGCTCATCGGAACGAGTCCGGACACAAGCATGCGCACACCAATATTAGAGCCAGTGCCGATAAGGACTGGGCACATATTGCCGGGCCAAGGAAAAATACACGCGAACCAACACATCGCGAACGAGATTAATTAAAGCCAAGCGCAGTCAGGCCTGCATCAGATTAGACCTGCTCAGTGCAGGTCCCCCTGTCGGATTCCCCTTAACTCAGTCGAGTCTTATGAACTAGATCGAGCAACTGCAGCGTTCCAAACGCCCCAACCTACAGCCGTTGAAAGCAGGCCCACTCAAGAGCACTGCTGCCATGCTGTTCGGGTCGGGGCAGGCTCAGGCGGGGCGGATCAGAGTGCTTGCCGCGGGCATGAGATTGCGTAGGGATGCAAGGGGCCTGCTGTTTGAGCCGGGCGTTTGTACTTGGTCCGGGGGACCAAGTACCCGGCGAGTTCAGGCCCCGCCCGTAGCAATCTTATGCCAAGGGTACTGGTGCGCAGCACCAGCAAACGCTCAGCCCCGCCTGAGCCTGCCCCGACCCGAACAGCCTCCCGGTCCAGTCGACTGAGCCTGTCTATAGCCCGTACCTCACAACTTAAGCCCAGCTACAACTACTTCTTCTCCTGAACAGGCTCTTCAACCTGCTCAATCCCAAACAAATGCTCCAGCCCCAAAGCCAAAGCATCCCTCCAAGCCACAAAATCATGCGCCGTCGCGCTTTCCACGTAACGCACGTCATACCCCCGTGCCCGCAGCACATCATCCAGATGACGATTAGCCTGCACCAGGCTGACATCCCGGCTGGAGCCTGAAGACTCGAACACCCCCGCGCTCATATAAACCTTCACTGGCACAGCAGGCGAATCCGCCATCTGGCGCGTCAGCCACTGCCCACGAGCATCACCCGTCGGAGCCCACCAGAACGACCCCGACATGCTCAGGACATTGCCAAACCACTGCGGCAAACGCCACGCAGCATTCATGGCGGCCAAACCACCATAACTGGAGCCACCAATCGCCGTCTTGTCCGCCGTCGACTGCACACCCTGGGCATTCAACCAAGGCATCAGCTCCTTGTCCAGAAACTTGATGTAAGCCTCATTCGGCGGCAATTCCCGTGCCCGTTCCGCCATGCCCGGATTGTCCACCAGGACCAGCCACATAGGCTCCACACGCCCCTGCGCAATCAAAGTGTCCAACATGGCAGGCGCGCGCGCCAAATCCCGATAGTCACGACCATCGAACAAAATCAAAGTGTGATCAATTTCCTGGGCCCGAGTGCCAGCAGGCTGATAAATCTGCACCTGCCGCTCCACACCCAAGGCCTCGCTGGGCAAGCGTTCCGTACGCCATTGTCCCTGCCCCAACTGCTGCGGCTCCAGGCTCACCACCTCGGCCGGAGCCTGCGTCAAACGCAAGACCGACTCACCATCAAACAGATCCTTGCTGTTTTCCGGCAAAACCTGGGAATTATGAGGATCGCGCTGCAAAGCCGCCCGCAGCACTTCACGCGCCAGGTTCTGACCTACATAAGGCACATCCGGTGCCATGCGATAAGCAAAACGGGCATCACGCGGCAAATCGTAGGTGATGTACCAGATATCCGACTCGCCCAAGCGATGCATGCGATCGGTATAAGAGAAAGGCCCGCCGTGCAGACGCACCTCGTTCTGGGCACCGCGCCAGACAAACGTGACGCGATCATGCGTATTGCTGTAGCGCTCCACCAAAGGAGAACCCACACGCTGCACATAATCCCAAAAACCGCGAGATGGCTCGCCAGCGCGCAACCGCATGCTCCACTGACGGATCACATCACCTTGCAAAGGTTCGGCCTGAGCCGGCGTTTGGGGAGCCGTGACCGATTTGACCTGCCACTGATACTCGCCCTGCCCCAGCACACGCAAACGATACTCGCCCGCCGTGCTGGCAATAAAGCCAAAAGGACCGCCCCGCTCCGGTGCATCCGCCCAATGACGAATCGCCTTGCCATCGGGGCCGAATAACTCCAGCGCCACATCACCACTGTGCTGCCAACTGCCTTGCACCAGATCATTCTGTTGCAAGCTCAGTATTCGTTCATGATGTTCGTGCGCCTGAACTTCACCTTGAGCCGAAGGCAGCGTAGCCGCCCAAGCCGACCCAACCATTCCCACCATCAATACAGCAACAACAGGTGCGCGCAACATACATCCTCCTAAATGCCGGTTTGCCGCAGGACAAGCCCAGTACCAAGAAGCAGTATACGATCAAAAATAATCAGCGCACCCCTTGGCTGGCGCGAGGCGGCGCCTTTTATCACCCCAGACGGAAAGCCTGAATCAAACGATCCAGCTCTTGTACCTGGTCTTGCAACTCGCTGGAGGTGTGCGCCACCTGGTTCACCATCTCCGCGTTTTGCTGAGTGGCCGAATCCAGCTGACCCACAGCCACATTGATTTGCTCGATACCAATGGTTTGCTCGCGAGTAGAAGCCGCAATCTCGTGAACAATCGTCATCACTTGCGAGCTGCCGGTGACCATCTCATCAATGACCTCACCCACCTGCCCCATCAACTGCACCCCTTCGCGGGTGCTGTTGGAGGACGCCTCCACCAATTGAGCAATCTCCTGGGCAGAAGCGGTCGTACGCTGCGCCAAGGCACGCACTTCACCGGCCACCACCGCAAAACCTCGACCTTGTTCACCGGCTCGCGCGGCTTCCACAGCGGCGTTCAAGGCCAGAATATTCGTCTGGAAGGCAATCGAGTTAATCACCGTGGTGATGTCCGCCACCTTGCCGCTGGTGTCACGAATCGCGCCCATGCGGTCCACCAGCTCGCTGACCATCTGGCCACCGTGCTGAGCGGTTTTCTGCACCTGGCTGGAGACTTCCTCAGCCCGCATGGCGTTTTCTTCGCTCATGCGCACCGTACCGGTCATCTCTTCCATGGCCGATGCTGTTTCCTGCAAGGCCGCCGCCTGCTGAGTCGTGCGGCTGGACAGCTCCAGATTGCCCACAGACAGCTGCGAGGTATCGTCCGCAATCACGCCACTGCTGTGTTGCAGCGTGCGCATGACCTCGTTCAGCTTCAGGCGCATCTGCTCGATGGACGCCATCACGCTATTGTCCGGAATCGAACGCAAGGAATGTGCCACACGCAAATCGCCATTAGCAATGGCCTGGGCCGCTCCATGCAAAATCTTGGGTTCAGCGCCCAGCTCGGCAAAGATCTGGCGCGCCAAGAACACGGTGACGGTCGATACCAGCAGCACGATCAGAATGAACACGATCGAAGAGCTGAGCAGATTGTTCAGGAAACGCGCCTGGATATTGTCGATATACACGCCCGAGGTCAGCACCCAATCCCACTGCGTCACCCCCTTACCAAAGGCCAGTTTGGGCGCATTGCTCTTGTCGCTGAGCTTGGGCCAGTGATACTCCAGAAAGCCTTCACCGCCATTGCGGCCGATGCGGCTCATCTCGGCAAAAGGATGCACCCCATTGCTATCGACCACGGCACTGACGTCCTGACCGTCCAGCTCCGGTCGGCTGGGATTCATGATGGACACCACATCGGTCGATAACACCGACACGTAGCCTTCCTGTCCAAAACGGATACTGCTGATGCGTTGCAGCGCCTGCTTTTGCGCCTCTTCCTTGCTGAGAACGCCTTTGCTGACCAGTTGCTGGTAGTCCTGCGTAATGTTCGCTGCAATATTGACGATGTGCTGCAAACTGGTTCTTCGCTCTTCCATCTGTGCCTGATAGAGCTGATAGTTCACAAACGCAAAAACCGCCACCAAAGCCATCAAGCACAAGATCAATGGCAACCACAACTTCTGTTTCAAGCCCAAACGCATCATATTCCCCGAGCAACGCTGAAGAGACAGGTCCCAGGTACGCAAAAACCGACCGTGTCAGCACGGTCGGCCTGCAAGGAGGCCCCATCGAACAAGCTGGGTAACGGCCTCGGGCTTGAAATACTTAACTAAAGTTACATATCGAGATGATTGGATGCTAAGGCGGCTTACAAAACACTACCGCTCAGGCGTCGGGATGCGTCATGGCCTTGGCCAAAAGAGGGTTCGCTACTGGCCAAAGTCAGCAGGAAGCCGTCTTCGGACATCAATTCCGAGGTCAGACGCCCCTGGTAGTGACCCAGTTCCAGATTCAGTGCCAGATCACGCTGTTCCAGGTTATCCACGCCTTTGATGACCAGTTCAAAGCCCTGCTCGCTCAGCAAATGGCACGCGGTTTCCAGCAAAGCCTTGAACGTTGGTTCACGGCAGGCTCGTTGAATCACCTCGGCTTCCAGCTTGACCCCGCTGATCGGCCAGCCACGCAAACGGTTGAGCTTGGTGTTTTCAATATCAGGACTGGTCAGCCAGACCTGAATGTCCTGCTCTTTCAGGAATTGCAAAGCCTGGATCAATTCCGGCGTTTCTTCCAACTCCTCGTCGCTGAACAAGTCCAGCTCCACACAACAAGGCTGCAGCTCGAACTGACGCAACATGCTGGGCATGCGCTTGTACATAGGCAGCAGCATATCAATGGGCAACTTCAGGCCGATATGGCTGGCACGCAGCGAATACTCCTGCCACCAGCGACGCACGTCAGCCATCAGGGTGCGCAGCATCCATTCACACAAAGCCTGACGGTGGATCGAGTCCGGCATATGGCGCAGCACCAGGTCCGAGGACAAACGCAAGCCTGTGGGCGAGGTCCAGAACACCTGAGCATCCACACCACTGTATTGACCTGTGCTGGTCGCCACCCGCAACTGATAAGAGAAAGACAGCGCTTCGCTGGCATGGGGGTCCAGCACATCCAGCGTTTCCAAAGCACGCAAGAGTTCCAGCGGCGTGGGCTGGGATGCCTCCTGATCGTCACGCGGCGCGTAAAACTCCATGATTTCCGTGTCTTGTGGCTCTTGCTGGGCGATCAATTTGCCCGTAAAGGTATAGCCCCAGCCGTGCACCGATTTGATCGGCAAGGCCACACCAGCCTGGCTGGCCTTGCGGCGCAAACGGCTGATCAGGGAATCCACGGCGCGGCTGTCGCTGGCAGCCAGTCCCTTGTCGCGCATCAGGTCTTCACGGCTGAAACGGGCATCCGCATGGCGAATAAAGGCGTCCATCAATTGACGCTCGCTATGGGTCAGCTCCAGGCCTACCCCATTGGGAGCCACCAGCGTCCAGCCCTTGTCGCGCAAGATCCATTCCTGCTGGCCGCTATGGTCCTGAACCTCTTCTATCGCCTGGGCGGCACCCACGGCAGCATAAACATTCCGGCGACGCACAGCATGGCACCAGGCCATCAGCTCGGGCACTTGCACATCCAGTGCCAGACACGCGTCCGCCCCCGTCAGCAGCAGCTGCACACGGGCGCTGGCAGACAGGCCGGACTGAACGGCCACGATACCCAGGGAACCAAAGTCATTGCGCAACTTGGCCACCATCAAAGGCACGTAGCCCGTCTCGACAGGAAACAGCAGCAGATCAGCCTGGCTCAGACGCGCCTCCGCGACCTTCTCCAGGGATCTGACAACGCTTGTCTTGGTACCGAAAACCCGCAGTTGCTCCAGCCAGTAGTGCAAGCCTTCGCCTTCTTCCAAAACAATCAACACGCAGCGTGCATGTTCCATAAGCGCCTACTATTTAATTATTGTCAGTCCCACGGCGGTCCCGACGAGGGCCGACAATACTATTTTTATCAATAGTTAGAATTATCACTTCTAGAATACGGAGCACAAAGTAAAGAATGGTCAAATGTGGCGTTTGAAATTTTTTGTCTTCAAAATAACGTCCGCCTTACCGCCTGAACCATCTCGGGATTATTTTCTAATCGCTGTTCTTTTAAAATCATGCCCTACAAATAATTATAGTTTCCATAACGATGGGACATAAAAAACCCGCTCGAAAGCGGGTTGTTCTAGCTCAAGACCAGCCAGAATACTTACTGGGCGGCAGCGTCCAGACGAGACTGCAACTGGGCAGCAGGCAGCCAGCCATCAGCGCGGCTGCCATCGGCAAAGTAAATGGCCGGGGTGCCTTGAACGCGCAGTTTTTGTCCTACTGCCAATAACTGATCCAATGGATGCTCACACGAGGCTTTCTCGGGTCGCGCTCCGCCCCCCATCCAATCACTCAAGGTTTTAGCGGGGTTTTGGGCACACCAAATGTCCTCGGCTTTGCGGCGGCTGTCCGGTCCCAGGATGGGAAACATCAGGCTATAAACCGTAACATTGTCGATCTCCTGCAAAGTTGTATGCAGACGTTTGCAATAGCCGCAATTGGGATCTTCAAAAACCACCATTTGACGGCTACCGTCGCCTTTTACCAGCTTGATGGCCTTATCCAGCGGCAAGTCATTCAGCGACACGCGATTGAGTTCCTGCATGCGCTGCTCGGTCAGATCAACACGGGTTTTACTATCCAGCAAAGAACCTTGCATCACGAAGCTGGCCTGCGGGTCGGTATAGAGCAAGGTGCCACCCACTTCCACTTCCAGCAAATTGGGGAACGGCGTGGCGCGAATGCCATCCACCGTTACACCGGGGAAGGCGGCTTCAAAAGCCTGGCGTGTGGGTTCGAAACGAGTGTCTACTTTGGCGGGGCTGGCTGCCTGAGCCAGGCCACACAGCGACAACAGCGCCAGAGCCAATACAGAACGAAGGTGCAACATCATGACGTACTTCCTTTACTAATCGACAAGACCCTAGCGGCCTTAGAACAAGAGCGCGCCGGGGCTGATTCCGGCAGCATGCGCAATCAGGCGGCGTTTCACCCAGGGCAGGCGGTCCACCACTTGCATGCCGGCATTACGCAGCATGGAAGCCGGTGCTCCCGGTGCCGCGAACAGACGGTACAAGCCATCCGTAGCTGCCCGCATGGCCGCAATCGGTTCAGCGCGAGCGCGCTTGTAGCGATTGAGCACGCGCATATCACCGACCGAATAATGCGGGCCGCGCTCGGACAAGACCTTGATCAGGGCTTCGATATCGCCCAGACCCAGATTCAAACCCTGACCGGCCAAAGGATGAACGCGATGCGCCGCATCCCCCACCAGCGCCACGCCGGGCGACACCAGGCCGCTGCGTTCAAAGGTCAGAGGGAAACCGTGTACAGGGCTACGCAAGCTGAGCTGCCCCAAACGGCCATTGGACAAGGAAAACAGGCTGTTTTGCAGATACTGCGCCTGCTCCTCTGAAGGCATGGCCAGCACCTTGTCTGCCTGTGCTTGCGGCACGGACCAGACCATGGAGACTTGCGCTCTGCCATCCACATCCGGCATAGGCAACAGGGCCAGAATCGAATCGCCTGTAAACCACTGCAGGGCGACTTGCTGGTGCGGGCGTTCTACGTTGAAATGGGCCACCAGGCCGGCATCCCCGTATTCACGACCATGATGTTCAATGCCGGCAGCAGAGCGCAGGCCAGAACGGGCACCATCCGCCCCCACGAACAAATCGGCGCTGATGCGCTTTTGTCCGGCGGTAACGATGGTATTGCCTTCCAGGCGCTCAAAGCGATCTTCAATCCAAGGCACACCAAACACTTGCAGCGCTTGATACAGAGCTTGTTCCATCTGACCGGACTCGACAATCCAGGCCAGATAGTCCTGCGCATCCTGCCAGGCATGCAGATTCAGACAACCACCGCCATCACCATGGACTTCCATGGCCTGCACCGGCGAAATACGCTGGGCCGACATCAAGTTCCAGGCACCCAGCTGCGCCAAAAAACGCTGGCTGGCGACCGAGACAGCATAGACACGGGGGTGATACTGCCCCGCCGCCAGCTCCATAGGCTTGTAGGCGGGGGACAGGATACTGACATCAAACCCGGCCTTGCGTAAACCCAGGGCACTGGCCATACCGGCCAAGGCCCCGCCACACACCACAATTCGTTCTTTCTTCATCGTGCGCTCGGTGCTCCTGCCTGACGTGGCCACAGCAGCCACATTTGACCTTGCTGCTTCATGCGCCCTGCCTGTGCGCCTGCCTGATCGCCCGTGCCCCAGTACAAGTCGGTACGAGCGGCACCTTTAATCGCCGCGCCTGTGTCCTGAGCAAAGACCAGTCGCTGCAAAGGCTGGTTCGTCGCAGGCTGCGAGGTGGCCAGATACACAGGCGTACCCAAAGGTACGTAAGTGGGATCAATAGCAACGGAACGCAGGCCAATCAAGGGAATGCCATAGGCACCTTTAGGGCCCAGGTCCTGATCCACAATGGCCTCTTCACGGAAGAACACCATGGCGGTATTTACATTCATCATTTCCTGAACGCGATGCGGATTGCGCTTGGCCCAGGCCTTGATGTTTTGCATGGAGGTTTGTGCCAAAGGCATCTCGCCCTGCTTGGCCAGCCATTGACCTACCGAAGCATAAGGACGGCCGTTATGGTCGGCATAGGCCAGACGTACGGCGCTGCCATCGGGCAATACAGCACGGCCCGAGCCTTGAATCTGCAAGAAGAAACCTTCTACCGGATCTTCTGCATAAACAATCACGGGTGGCTGACGATCCTGCTTGGACACGATCTGCTCGCGTGTGTCGTAAGGCACGATACGTTTGCCCACTTGCTTGCCGCGAATACGCTTGCCAGCCAGTTCGGGATACAAGCTGCCCAGATCAATCGTCAACAAATCATCCGGTGCGGCGAACAACGGCCACTGATAACCGGAGCTGCGTGTACGCGAGGCTTTCAACAGTGGTTCGTAATAGCCAGTGACGGTGTTTTGAGCCACCGCGCCATCGCCGGTCAGCAAACGCCAGGGCTGCAACTGCTCCTGCAGGAAATTGCGCACGGCCGCCGTATCTTTGGTCTCAGCGTTCAGACCTGCGGACGCTGCAGCCTGACACACGGGTTGCCAGGCACGGGGATTGGCACGTGCCGGCATGGCCAGCGAACCGCTGACCGGACGCATCAGGCCCTTGCAGTTATTGATAAACCCTTTCCAGACATGGTCCAGCGAATCAGCCTGCCAGCCCGGCAAAGTGGACCAGTTCACGGCCTGATAACGACCCGCCAGCGCACGCGCCGGGGTTTCCGGCAGTGCCGACAGGGACGGCACGCGCAAAGGCTGCAGAGCGATATCAGGACCGCCTTCTGCTGTACCCGGAGCCGTTGACGAAGAACCCTGATCCACAGGAACAGTGGAACAGGCACTTAATGCCAGCAATACGGCTGGCACGCAATAAATTATCTTCATGGCTGGGTTTGGCCCTTAGTGCAAGGTACGGGGGGAGGAAAGGATGAACTCCTGAATGGCGACCTCAAAGGGCACACCATTTTCACCAACACATTGATAGCTGCCGCGCATGGTGCCAAACGGCGTGTTCAGGGGGCAGCCACTGGTGTACTCGAAGGTCTCGCCCGGAGCCAGCACTGGCTGTTGTCCCACAACACCCAGGCCGCGCACTTCCTGAACCTGCTGATTGTCGTCCGTAATGATCCAGTGACGACTGATAATCTGGGCCGTCTGCTGTCCATTGTTGGTAATCCGTACGGTATAGGCAAAAACGTATTGATTGCTATCGGGTTCGGATTGCTCAGGCAGGTACTGGGGCGTGATCTGCACCTCAATATCGTCAGGCTTCATGATGGATTCCAGGTTACGGCTGTACAAATACGGAGCGCTGCACAGCCCCCCGCTTGAAACTATAATGATGACATATGGCCACGATTTTCGTGATGTCTAATCTTTACGGCACCTATTATGTCCCAAGCCAGCTCCACACGTATCGCTCCCAGTATTTTATCGGCCGACTTCGCCCGCCTGGGTGAAGAAGTCCGCAATGTGATTGCCGCCGGAGCCGACTGGGTTCACTGCGACATCATGGACAACCACTTTGTACCGAACCTGACTTTCGGCCCCATGGTCTGTGCTGCGCTGCGCCCCCACACTACCGCTCCCATCGACGTACACCTGATGGTAGAGCCCGTGGACGCGCTGATCCCCGAATTTGCCAAAGCCGGTGCCAATTACATCAGTTTTCACCCCGAAGCCTCGCGCCACGTGGATCGCACCCTGGCGCTGATCCGTGACCACGGCTGTAAGGCCGGCCTGGTGTTCAACCCGGCCACCCCGCTGAACTGGATGGATCACTTGATGGACAAGCTGGATCTGGTCTTGCTGATGTCCGTTAACCCCGGCTTTGGTGGTCAGGCCTTCATCCCCAGCGCCATGGACAAGCTGCGCCAGGCCCGTGCCCGCATTGATGCCTGGACCGCAGAAGGTGGCCAGCCCATCCTGCTTCAAATCGACGGTGGCGTGAAAGTGGACAATATCGGCGCCATTCGCGCTGCTGGTGCTGACACCTTTGTGGCCGGTTCGGCTATTTTTGGTCAGCCCGACTACGCTCAGGTCATCCGCGACATGCGCGCGCAAATCGCGCTGGCAGAGCAGGCCTAAGCCCTGCGTCCGGCCTGCCCACCCGGCAGGCCTGCTGCCAGCACCCGCTGTTCCCTCTACTGCAACATCGTATTGCGGCTATAACTGCCCTGCCGAACCGGATTGTCCGGGCGGCGACGCTCCACAAACAAGGCATTGCCCTGCACACGCTTGGCCTGTGCCTTGGCAGAACTGGCCAGCTCCGCAATTAAAGAGCCCGAATACAATTCGGGCTCATCAACAGTGACCACACCTAAAGACAGGCTCACTAGCGGGTGAAATACCAGCACGCCTTGACGGTTCTCAGCCAGATAGCCGCCTGCTTGCCGGTGTTCCAGTCGATACAAGGACTCCAGCTCTTTTTCCAGCTCGTCCAGAATGCTTTGGCAGCGCTCGGCCCAATCCGGGCTGGTAAACACCAAAATAAAATCGTCGCCCCCCACATGGCCCACAAAGTCCATGCGTGCCACTGCGTAACGGGTAAAGAGTTCGGCCATGGAGCGCAGCAGCTCATCTCCTTTGCGATAGCCGTACAAGTCGTTATAGGGTTTGAAGTGGTCCAGATCCGCGTAGCACACGGCGAAGTTCTGACGATTACGCAGCAAACCATCAATATGCTCATCAATCGGCACATTGCCCGGCAATTGCGTCAGGGGATTGGCATAACGCGCCGTCATGATCTGAATCTGCGTAATTTCACGCATCAGCTCCACGCTGGAGCCCAAACCCAAGTACTCTCCCGCGCCGGTGATGATGAAACCATCACTCAAGGCATCCCCCGCTCCTTGCGTCATCAAGGTGCCCAACTCCAGCAGGCTGGTGTCGCAATCCACAATCAGCGGCGGGGTTTCAATAAACAGGGAACATGGTTTGTTGCCATACAGCTCGCGGTGATAAGGCCGGGCAAGCTGATCGTAAAGCTGGCTGCGGCGCAAAATGCCTGTTGGCCGATTGCCTCGCAGCAAAGCCACCGCGCTTAAATCGGGGTGGCTTTGAAACAGCTCATAAACACGGTTGGTCGGGGTGTGATCCGGAACGGCCGGGGCTGCACGCAGCAAACGTCGCACACTCATGGACTCCCGTCCCTGTACCTGGCGCTGAGCGCGCACATTGGAAGGACCAAACAAGGCAGCCTGGGCAGGTTCCAATTGAGTCGGAGGATTGGGTTGGGGCCGGCATAGCAAATAGCCCTGACCACAGGCCACGCCCAAATACCGCAGGGTGCGTAGTTCCGCGCCGGTTTCAATCCCTTCTGCAATCACCACAGATTGCGCGTGGCTGGCGATATCGCAAATGGAACGCACCAATTGCTGCTTGAGCACATCGGTATCAATATCGCGCACAAAATATTTGTCGATCTTGACGTATTCAGGCCGCAATTCGGACCACAAACGCAACGAGGCATAGCCTTCGCCCAGATCATCAATGGCGAACTGCAGGCCTTCATGCCGGTACAGCTCAATGGCCTGATTCAGATAGTCGTAGCTGTCGGTGCGCTCGGACTCGGTCAACTCGACCACCACCCGGCTCCAGTCAATGCCATCCAGTTGTGGCATGCCGGTACGCGGTTCGATGCGGGCCGAAGGCAACATGCGTATCACCACATCCGGGCTGGAATTCAGGAACAGTTTGCCCGCCAAACCCTGCTGGTTGAAACTGCTGACCAAGGTATGGCAACACAGCTCTTCCAGATCCCATAGGCGCCCGCACTGCCGGGCAGCGTCGAACAAAGCTAATGGCGAATAAAAACTGGTGTCCTTTGGCCCTCGAATCAAACCCTCGTAACCCAGAATAAAGCCGGACTGCAAATCCACAATGGGCTGAAAGACCGGCGTAACTTGTTTTTCTACGAGAATCTGATGAAATGTATCGAGCATCATACTTCCGCTCCTAGGGCCTTTCTGAACGGACTATCGAAAGCCAATCTTGTACCAAAATACGGTTTGCTCACTAAATTGATAAGCCCGCGTGCAGTAAGGAGCTTTAACATGATGAATCAAACGAAATGAAAACCCGATGTTCCGAAAACTTTTTCTGCTCGACCTTAACAGGAATTTGACAATATTTTGTCACAAGTTCGCTACAAAAAGATGAATATTTTCTCTGTACTGTTTGATTTGGACGGCACCCTGCTCGATACCATTCCCGATCTGGCCTCGGCATGTAATGCCATGCGTATCGACCTTGGTTTGCCCCCGCTCCCAGAGGAGCGTATTGCCACTTTTGTGGGCAAAGGCTCGGAAAACCTGGTGCGACGCGCCCTGACCGACCTGCCTGAACCTTCTGCCGACTACACCCAGGCACTGGAATCATTTTATTACCATTACCAATTATGTAATGGCCAACACAGCCGCCTGTATCCCGGTGTACTAAAAGGATTGGACGACTTTAAAAGCCAGGGATTGCGTCTGGCCGTGGTCACCAACAAGCCCGAACAATTTGCCCGTCCCTTGCTGGAACAAACGGGATTGAGCCCATATTTCGAGCTGGTGGTAGGCGGCGATACCTGCCCGCGCAAAAAGCCCGACCCCATGCCCTTTGTCTACGCCTGCGAGCAAATGAAACTGGCTCCCGAACAAACCTTGGTCATTGGGGATTCCATGAATGACGCCCAGGCAGCGCGTGCGGCGAACATCCCCGTACTGTTGGTTCCTTACGGCTATAACGAAGGCAAGGATGTGCAAAGCCTGGATTCCGATGGTATAGTTGCCTCTATTGCCGACGCGGCCACCTGGCTGCGCAACAAACGCAACACCATATTTACGTCATAAAATTCATGTCTACTCGCACTCACGCATCCACAATCTACGGCGCTTATTGGCGCTGGTGGCGTTCGTGTATCGGGTAGATATAACCTTGAAGTCTGGCGTCCCTGCAAAGTAGTACACAGCGGACCGCCTCCAGGAAAATAAGCCCGGTAATCACAACGACCGGGCTTTTTTTTGTTTCTGTCCGGCTCGTCGTACCCACTGACCCTCGAGATCCCAATGACAGAAATAGAATTCAATGCCCTAGCAGCAGAAGGCTTTAACCGCATTCCCCTGATTGCGGAAACCTACGCCGACCTGGATACGCCCCTGTCGATTTATCTGAAACTGGCGCACAACGGCCCCGAAGGCGGACGTTACAGCTGCCTGATGGAATCGGTTGTGGGCGGCGAACAGTTCGGTCGCTACTCCTTTATTGGCCTGCCTGCCCGTACCGTGATCCGCAGCTACGGCCGCCATACCCAAGTGTTGCACGATGGCAAGGTCGTCGAAACAGCCGAAGGCGATCCGCTGGAATTTATCGAACAATTCCAGGCCCGTTTCAAAGTAGCCCTGCGCCCTGGCATGCCCCGCTTTGCGGGTGGTCTGGCCGGCTACTTCGGCTACGACACCGTGCGCCACATCGAACCGTCCCTGGGCATGAATCGCAAACCCTTCCCTTCCGACCAGGAAGAAGGCGTACCGGACATCATGCTGCTGCAAGTGGACGAGCTGGTGATTGTGGATAATCTGGCTGGTCGCACCTACCTGCTGGTCTACGCGGATCCCGCCCAGCCCGAAGCCTACGTACTGGCCAAGCGCCGTCTGAAAGAGCTGCGTGAAAAGCTGCGCTCGCCCGTAGTGATCCCTTACGCCTACGCCAGCATGCAAACCGAATGCGAGCGCGACTTCGACAAAGAGGATTACCTGAAGGCCGTGGCCCGCGCCAAGGAATACATTGCAGCCGGTGATCTGATGCAAGTGCAGATCGGCCAGGTCATCACCAAGCCTTTCCGCGACTCGCCCCTGTCCCTGTACCGCGCCCTGCGTTCGCTGAACCCATCGCCCTACATGTACTTCTGGAACTTCGAGGATTTCCAGGTTGTGGGTGCATCGCCAGAAATTCTGGTGCGTCAGGAAGAACACCGTCAGGATGGTCGCAATATGGAACGCGTCACCATTCGCCCGCTGGCCGGTACCCGCAAACGCGGTGCTACACCTGAAGCCGATGCCGCACTGGCCGCCGAGCTGAAGTCCGACCCGAAAGAACGCGCCGAACACCTGATGCTGATCGACCTGGCCCGCAACGATATTGGCCGTATCGCCAAAACCGGCACGGTACAAGTCACAGACACCATGGCGATCGAGCGCTACTCGCATGTTCAGCACCTGGTGTCCAACGTCTGCGGCGAACTGCAAGACGGCATGAGCCAGATGGACGTGCTGCGCGCCTCCTTCCCTGCAGGCACCCTGACCGGCGCCCCCAAGGTACGCGCCATGGAAGTCATTGATGAACTGGAGCCCGTGCGTCGTGGCGTTTACGGTGGTGCAGCTGGCTACCTGAGCTACTCGGGCGAGATGGATCTGGCTATTGCCATTCGCACCGGCGTCATCAAGGACGGCATGCTCTATGTGCAGGCAGCCGCCGGTGTCGTGGCCGACTCCGATCCCGAAAAAGAATGGCAAGAGACCGAAGCCAAGGCACGCGCCGTGATCCGCGCTGCCGAACAAGTGCAATTCGGTCTGGACGAGCCTATTTAATCGCCTGACTGCCATCCTTTTTTTGCCGGAGTATTCCCATGCTGTTCATGCTCGATAACTATGACTCGTTTACCTATAACCTGGTCCAGTACTTTGGAGAACTGGGTCAGGAAGTAGTGGTACGACGCAACGATCAAGTCACACTTGAAGAAATTGAAGCCTTGAATCCCAGCCATCTGTGCGTCTCGCCCGGCCCCAAATCCCCTGCAGATGCGGGCCTGTCAGTTGCACTGATCCAGCACTTTGCCGGCAAGCTACCGATTCTGGGCGTCTGCCTGGGTCATCAAGCAATCGGACATGCTTTTGGGGCGCGCATTATCCGTGCGCAGCAAATCATGCATGGGAAAGTCTCCCCTATTACCCACCAGGGCACGGACGTATTCAGCAACTTGCCCTCGCCCTTTAACGTCACCCGCTACCACTCCCTGGCCATCGAGCGCGACAGCCTGCCCGACTGCCTGGAAGTGACCGCGCAAACCGAAGACGGCGAGATCATGGGTGTGCGTCACCGCGAATTGCCTATTTATGGCGTGCAGTTTCACCCCGAGTCGGTGTTAAGCGAGCATGGCCACGCCTTACTGAAGAACTTTCTGGACCTTTAAATCATGAACACCATCACTCCTACCGAAGCACTGGTGCGCTGTATCGAACACCGGGAAATCTTCCACGACGAAATGCTGCATCTGATGCGCATGCTGATGCGCGGCGAAATGTCGCCCCAGATCGCGGCTGCCTTGCTGATGGGCCTGCGCGTGAAAAAAGAAAGCGTGGGTGAAATTTCTGCCGCCGCCCAGGTGATGCGCGAATTTGCCACCCCCGTCATTACGCCTAACCCGGACGAACTGCTGGATATGTGCGGTACAGGTGGCGACGGCTCCAATACCTTCAATATCTCCACCGCTTCCATGTTTGTGGCCGCCTCCGTAGGGGTAAAAGTGGCCAAGCACGGCAACCGCAGTGCGTCTTCCTCGTCCGGCAGTGCGGACGTACTGGAAGCCCTGGGCGTGAACCTGACCTTCTCGCCCGAGCAAGTGGCGCAAAGTATTGCCGAAACCAATATCGGCTTCATGTTCGCCCCCGCTCACCACGGTGCCATGAAAAACGTGGCCGCTGTCCGCAAAGAGCTGGGCGTGCGCACCATTTTCAATATTCTGGGCCCACTGACCAACCCGGCCGGTGCAACCAACCAGCTGATGGGCGTCTTCCACCCCGACCTGGTGGGGATTCAGGTCCGCGTGATGCAACGTCTGGGCGCCAAACACGTGCTGATCGTACACGGCAAGGACGGCATGGATGAAGCCTCTCTGGGTGCGGCCACCCTGGTGGGCGAACTGAAGGACGGTCAGGTGCGTGAATACGAAATTCACCCCGAAGACTTTGGTATGGCCATGACCTCCAACCGCAGCATTCGCGTCTCCAGCAAAGAAGAATCTGCCGTGATGATTATGGAAGCCCTCAATAACCAAGAGGGTACGGCTCGTGATATTGTTGGCCTCAATGCTGGTCTGGCCATCTATGCCGCCAACCACGCCGACTCCATTGAACAAGGCCTGCGCATGGCTTTTGAGGCCATTGCGAACGGTGCCGCCCGCGAAAAACTCGAACAATTCCGCGCTTATACAAGGAAGTTAAATCCATGAACGACATTCTGGCCAAGATCCTCGACACCAAAAGAGCTGAAGTCGTCACCGCCCGCCAACTGCGCAGCGAGTCCGATCTGCTGCGCGAAGCGAAGAACCGGAACGACCTGCGCGGCTTTGCCAGCGCGATTGAAGACAAGATTGCGCAAGGCAAGCCTGCCATTATTGCGGAAGTCAAAAAGGCCTCCCCGTCCAAGGGGGTGATCCGTGCCGACTTCAACCCCACGGAAATTGCTTCCAGCTACGCCGCCCACGGCGCTGCCTGCCTGTCGGTCCTGACCGATATCCAGTATTTTCAGGGCTCCTACGACCACCTGCGCCAGGCCCGTGCCGTGTGCGCGCTGCCCGTACTGCGCAAAGATTTCATTATTGATCCCTATCAGATCATCCATGCCCGTGCCATGGGTGCCGACTGCATCTTGCTGATCGTCGCCGCGCTGGAGCAGGATCAGCTGATGGAATACGAAGAAATGGCCCACGAACTGGGCATGGACGTGCTGGTTGAAGTACATGACCGCGCCGAGCTGGATATTGCCCTGCAAATGAAGACCAGCCTGCTGGGTATCAATAACCGCAATCTGCGCACCTTTGAAACCAGCACCCAGAACACCCTGGACCTGCTGCCCTTCATCCCCAGCGAAAAGCGCGTTGTCACCGAAAGCGGTATCCACACCATTGAAGACGTGGCCCTGATGCGTGAAAACCAGGTGCAAGCCTTCCTGGTCGGTGAAGCCTTCATGCGTGAGCCTGATCCGGGCGTCGCCTTGCAGAACCTGTTCTTCGGTCAGCCTGCATGAGCACCTCCGCTTGCCCCCTGTGCGCCTTGAAGCCTGATCAATTGTTATGGTCAGGCGCAGGGCTACAGGTACTGGCTGTCACAGACAGCCCATTTCCTGGCTATACGAGAGTGATCTGGCAAGAGCACGTGGCTGAAATGACAGACCTGTCTGAAGAACAGCGGCAGCACATCATGGCGGCGGTCTATGTGGTTGAGCAGACTCAGCGTGAACAGCTGGGAGTCGCCAAAATCAATCTGGCTCAGTTCGGGAATCAGGTGCCGCACCTGCATTGGCACATCATCCCACGTTGGAAGGACGACCCGTTCTTTCCGGATTCTGCCTGGTCGCCCGCCCCCACGCGCACGGAAGAACAGAAGCAAGGTTGGGCGTCCCACGAGGAACGCCTGCTTGAACAAGTCAGCGAGTATCAGCAGGCACTGCGTACTGCGCTAGAAGCACGATTCAAGCACTAAACCGGCTATCCAAATCCTGTTATTCAAGAAATACCCGCTGGCCTCTAAAAAGTCAGCGGGTATTTTTTGCCGTCTCAAAAAAGATCTGGCGCACAATAACAGACAAGTACACCGCTTATTCGTGAAGCCCGCTACAGCGCGATTCCACCGGCAGGAGCCAAGCTGCTGTTGCGCTACTTGCATGCACAGTTTGCTTGCTTGCACAGCATGGCCATAGCCACCTCTTTACACTTGGCAGCACAACCCTCTCGGCTTCATAAATCTCCACCTAAGAACAATCAGGATAAGGAGTGCCCAAAGACTTCTTTCCGACAAAATCCTTGATCCAGTCACTTCGAGCACAAAATTAACCTAGATCAAGCCTGGGCAACAATCGCCTAGCCCCATCAAAAACCACCATATATAGTGTCGTGAATCCTAAAAATCACTATATATAGGTTTTGGTGAAAAATATGGCTACCCAGGAAACCGCAACGCGTCCAGCTGCTCAGCTGGACATCATCCGCTCCATTACCGAGTATCTGGACCGCCAGGACTGGCGCGTGCAGGCCAATGCCAACCAGGGCTACTCGCTAGGCGGGCTGATTCTGAACAGCTCAGGCAAGATGATTGCCAACTACTGGCTCAGCCATGTGTACCCCGAAGCCATCGGCCAGGCACACCGTCAGGCTGACCTGCACATCCACGATCTGGACATGCTCTCTGGCTACTGCGCCGGCTGGTCCTTGCGCACCTTCCTGAACGAAGGGCTCAATGGCGTGCCCGGCAAAATCGAATCCGGCCCACCACGACATCTAAGCAGCGCGGTCGGCCAGGTCGTCAATTTTCTGGGCACCCTTCAGAATGAGTGGGCCGGTGCCCAGGCTTTCAGCTCCTTTGATACCTATATGGCACCCTTCATCCGCAAGGATGGTCTGAGCTACAAGCAGGTGCGCCAATGCATGCAGGAACTGATCTACAACCTGAACGTACCCTCGCGCTGGGGTACGCAGACGCCCTTTACCAATCTGACCTTTGACTGGGTATGTCCCGAAGACCTGCGCGAGCAAGTGCCACAAATCGGTGGCGTAGAAATGCCGTTTTGCTACGGAGATCTGCAAGCCGAAATGGACATGATCAACCAGGCCTATATCGAAGTCATGAGCGAGGGCGATGCCCGAGGCCGTGCCTTCACCTTCCCGATCCCCACCTACAACATCACTCGGGATTTTGACTGGCACAGCCCGAATGCCGAACGCCTGTTTGCCATGACGGCCAAATATGGCCTGCCCTACTTCCAGAACTTCATTAATTCCGAGCTGGAACCCAATATGATCCGCTCCATGTGCTGCCGCCTGCAGCTGGATCTGCGCGAGCTACTCAAACGCGGTAATGGCTTGTTTGGCTCTGCCGAGCAAACCGGCTCCCTGGGAGTCGTCACCCTGAACTGCGCCCGCCTGGGGTATCTGTATCAAGGCGATGAAGCCGGTCTGTTTGCCCGTTTGGATCAGCTGCTGGAAATGGGCCGCGACAGCCTTGAAATCAAGCGTACCGTGATTCAGCAACATATGGACCAAGGGCTGTTTCCCTACACGCGCCGCTATCTGGGCACCTTACGCAATCACTTCTCCACGCTGGGAGTTAACGGCATTAACGAGATGATCCGCAACTTTACCCAGGATAAGCAAGATCTTTGTACCCCGTGGGGCCACCGCTTTGCCTTGCGTTTGCTGGATCACATCCGGAATCGCATGGTGGAGTTTCAGGAAAGTACCGGCCACCTGTACAACCTGGAGGCTACCCCTGCCGAGGGTACCACCTACCGCTTTGCCAAAGAAGATCGCGCCCGCTGGCCCGACATTCTGCAAGCAGGGACCGAGCAGATGCCTTACTACACCAATTCCTCTCAGTTGCCGGTGGGTTTCACCGAAGATCCCTTCGAGGCGCTGGAGCGACAAGACGAGCTGCAAGGAAAATACACCGGCGGCACTGTACTGCACCTGTACATGACCGAAGCCCTGTCCAGCACCGATGCCTGCCGCAATCTGGTGCAACGAGCCTTGAACCGTTTTTCCTTACCCTACATCACCGTCACACCCACCTTTTCCATCTGCCCCAAACACGGCTATCTGTCTGGAAAACATGAGTTTTGCCCACATTGCGATAGTGAGCTTCTGGCCAACAAGATAGCTCAGGCCAGGGTCGAAACTGATGCTCAAACCATCGCGGGCGCGGAAACCTCAACGCCGCCGCAGACACCGACACCGACACCGACACCGACACCGACACCGACACCGACAGCAGTCCATTAAAGCCGATCTCTTCAAACAGATCTCTTTTACGGAAATTGGCTATAAGCAACCCACTTAACTCAGATCAAACCAGGCTTTTTGCTTTCCTCTGCATTTCTCTACAAGCAGCCTCTTGGCACACACCTTGGCTAGTCACACCCAATTAGCGTGACGGCCTTTTTATCCAGGGAGTTATTCATGAACACCGACACCATCACTCTTCAAGATTCCGAACGCCAAGCTTGCGAAATCTGGACACGCGTCATGGGCTATCACCGCCCCATGTCGTCTTTCAACATTGGCAAGCAAGGCGAGTTCCACGAGCGACGCTACTTCACCGAAGCCAGCGCAGCCGTAACCCGCACTGTCCCCACTCTGTAAAAATCCGCTCAAGCACCATGACTTACGCCACGCGCCATCTTTATCCGGCCATGCCTCCTCGCAAAGTGGCCCTGAAAGTGGGTGGCTGCGCCCCTTTCTCGGCCACGGATTACCCCGGCCAATTAGCCGCTGTCATCTTTGTGCAAGGCTGCCCCTGGCGCTGTGGCTACTGCCATAACCCTCACCTGCAAGAACGCACGCCAGACAGTGCTATTGATTGGAACGCCTTGCTGGATTTTCTGAATCGCCGCGTCGGCTTGCTGGACGCCGTGGTCTTTAGCGGCGGAGAACCCACGTTGGACCCAGCCTTGGGTTCCGCCATACGCGCGGTACGCAGGCTGGGTTTCAAAATCGGTTTACACACGGCAGGCACACATCCGGCCAGACTGCTGGAAATCCTGCCTTGGGTGGACTGGATAGGCCTGGATATCAAGGCAGAGTTCAGCCACTACGACGCCATTACTCAACGCAGTAATAGTGCGGCCGCACCGTTACGCAGCTTGCAGTTGCTGCTGAACGAAGACGTTCTGTTTGAATGCCGCAGCACCATTCATCCCCAGCTGCATAGCCCCGCCTCGGTCCAGGCCTTGGGGCAACACTTGCATGAGCTGGGCGTGCAGCGCTATGCCGTGCAGATTTTCCGCACACAAGGCTGTGATGATGATTTCCTGAATGAAACTGGGCAGGCTTTGCAGGCCTACCCAGGAACGGAAGTTTTGGAAAACCTCCAAAAGCTGTTTCCGCACTTTGAAGTGCGGCGCTCTTGACTGTCTCAGGAAGAAGCTGGCGTACGGATCGGGCGACGCAGCACATCCTGCAAAGCCGCTTTCCCCTGTTTGAGCACTGCACGCGGATGCAGAATATCGGGGTCCAGGGCATCCAGAGTGTTTTTCACCATCAGGCCCAGTTCTGTATCACCCTCAATCGACAAACGTCGATTAAAGAACAAGGTATCCGGGTCTTCCTGGCGCTGCAAAAGCTGATAAAAAGCCCAAAGATCTGCTTTCAGGATTAAATCCGGGCTTTGCGACCGTGCCGACAAAGGGTAAAAAGCCCCTTGTCGCCAGGTGTAGTCAAACGCCAAACCGGCATCGGCCACCTGTATGCGTAAAGCCCGACCTTCCAGCCGCTCCGCAATATCAGCCGGTAGGTGCGGACGCATCATCACATTCAAGCCCGTACAAAACAAGCGGGAGCCTGGCCAAGGGGGCAAACGGCTTAAAACACCAGCCACGACAGCGGGCAAACGGGGAGTCGTTATTTCATTCACTCTGGCATCCTTCCCTTAAAAACGCTCTGACACTGGCGCTACCCATTCCAGGCCGGGACGACCATGCCAGAAACCGTTGCAGGCTTTAGCAGGCAGCAAAGGCAGCATATCCTCGTGGGCATCCGTTGCCTGAATACGCCCCTGAATCACGTCATTAAACAAATGCACGACCGCATCCATATGTTGAGATTGCGGGCTCAAGCGCAGCATATCCACGCCCAAGTCACGCAAATCCTGTATCTGCTCCAGCAAGGTATATACCCAGGCAGATTGAGTCTGAATACCGTTGATCGTCAGAAAACCCTGTCCTTCACGGGTTTCCAGCAACAAGCCATCGGGATAGTCCATGCACACGTACTGGCAATTGTCCTTGGGCAAGTTGCGGTTACGCGCGGCAAAGCAACGGGCCGAGAAAGCCAGGGGCAAACGCCCAAAGGCAAAGACCTCGGTTTCCAAACCCGCTGGTCTGTCCTGCTGCAACTGCGCCAATCCCGACCGACCCATTTCCAGAGGCATCACCCAGCGCACAGCGCCTTGAGAGGCAATCAAATCCAGCACCGGCCCGTTATAAACATTCAAAAAAGGGCCGGCGACAAAGTCCCGGCCCTGCATCAAACGTACTGCCCCCATATCATTGGCTTCGACCAGATAATCGGCCTGCTCGGTGACCTTGCGTAGCGTATTCACGTCCCGCCCCGACTCCAGCAAAACCTGGCTGGACAGAAC
Organism: Alcaligenes faecalis; assembly: GCF_009497775.1. NCBI lineage: Bacteria > Pseudomonadati > Pseudomonadota > Betaproteobacteria > Burkholderiales > Alcaligenaceae > Alcaligenes > Alcaligenes faecalis. The sequence goes on along the minus strand of NZ_CP031012.1, from coordinate 300,959 downwards.
CGGCACCTTGCCAGCCTGAGCCAGCATCTGTGCAATATCCAGCCAATCATCCAGCCGTAGCTCGTGACGGCGTGAACATACGGTCTCGCCCAGATACACCACCTCTACTGGCCAGTCGCAGGCCGACTCATAAAACTGCATGGTGGCAACGCGGGACCAGTAGTACTGCAAGGGGCCTAAGGATAATTTCATGTTTGAGCCTCCCATGCTCTACTTCCAGGGCCGAGAATAGGCACCCAGCGTATGTTGCTGCCCTTCGGCCAATTTGTTCAAAGCCCCCATCCAGGCCGGGTGGACTGAATAACGAGCTGGCGTGGTTTTGGCCGAATCAATGGCTTGACGCCAAACCTGAGTAACTTGAGCCACATAAGCCGGGCTGCGCTGTCGGCCTTCAATCTTGATTGCGCTGACACCCGCCGCCAGCAACTGCGGCAATAAGGACAAGGTGTTCAGGCTGGTAGGCTCTTCCAGGGCGTAATAGTTTTCGCCCGCCACATCAAAGCGCCCTTTGCACAAAGTGGGGTAAGCCGCGTTTTCACCATCCTGATAGCGGTCGATCAACACACCATTCAGACGCGACTCCAGCCCCTGATCAGTTTGCTCCCAGCGCACATGACCAGCGGGGGAACAGACTCCATGTGTATTGGGCGATTCTCCGGTGGCATAGGAGGACAAGGCACAGCGCCCTTCCACCATTACGCACAAGCTGCCAAAACCAAACACCTCAACCTGAACCGGGACCTGCTCACAGACCTGTTCCACTTGGGCCATGGACAAGACACGCGGCAAGACCACACGCTGAATACCAAAGTTCTGGTGGTAATACTTGATGGCTTCCGGGTTGGTGGCCGAACCTTGCACCGACAAGTGCAAGCGCAGATTGGGATGTGTCTGGCTGGCATAGGCCATCAAGCCAGGGTCTGCCATGATGACCGCATCGACCTGAGCCTCGGCAGCCCGGTCCACTGCGTCGCGCCACTGCTGCCAGGCATTGGGCTGCGGGTAGGTATTGAGAGCCAGCAAAACCTTGCGGCCGCGCTGATGCGCGTAATCAATCCCTTGTGCAATTGCCTGCGCATCAAAATTAAGCCCGGCGAAGTTCCGGGCATTGGTGGCATCCCGGAACCCCAGGTAGACACTATCGGCGCCGTTATCAATCGCCGCTTTCAAGGCAGGCAAGCTGCCCGCGGGGCAAACCAGTTCCATCTGCGGGTTATCGGACGCGGCTAAAGCCGTGGACGCTGTATTCATGACACTCCCCGATCAGCAATCTGGCCAGGGCGGATCCTGGCTCGACAAGACCACCACTATGCCTGCTCTGAAATTAAGGGGCCTTAACGCATATCAAATTCTTCCCACCTCCTGACCCGTGGCAAACAAGTCCCACTTTGACTGCGCCATAGGCGGGCAGAATGGTACACAATGCCTTCCAAGCCTTTCGTGCTGGAGTCTTGATGACACAAACTGAGATCACGCTGGATACTCGCGGCCTGCCCGCACCCGAGCCGTTGGAGCATTGCCTGGAAGCACTGGCCGAACTGGCTCCCACCCAAGCCTTGCTCATGTGGCTGGATCGAGAGCCCTTCCCTTTGTATGAGATCCTGCGACGCAGTGGTTTCAGATATCACGGCACACACCAGGAAAACGGCTTTCAGCTCATCATCCGCAGGAACTAAGTCTATGCAACGCGCTTTATCGCTGGATCAGTCGCCCTCTTTGTCACTGACCCTGCCCCTGTTTGCGAACGTCCCATTTTTTGGACTGCTGGCCGCCATACTGGCGCTCTATAGCGGACCGGAATTATTCAACTCCCGCTGGCACCCGGCTACCTTGGCCTTGACCCATGCCTGGACCTTGGGAGTCGTGGGCAGTGCCATGTTTGCCTCTTTGGCGCATATTCTGGCGGTGGCCTGTAATGTGCGTCTTCAAGTATCACGCGGTCGGGCTCTGGTTTTTTGGGGCTTGCTCAGCGCTGGCACCCTATTCCTGATGACGGGCTTTCTTAGCTGGCAAAGCTGGGCTTACACACTGGCAGGCTTTTGTCTGGCCCTTGCCCTGGGTGGCTATCTGCTGACTGTCGTGCTGGCCTTGTGGCGCTCTCGGCGCGATATCTTTCGCGGCGCCAAAGAGATTGTTGCTCCTATCCGCCTGGCTTTGCTGGGGCTGCTGCTGACCGTCTCAACGGGGCTTGCCATGCTGATCGCTCTGGCAAGCGAACAAGCCGTCGCCAATCTGCTGAGCCTGCACGTAATGATGGGTGTGGCCGCTTGGGCCGGCTTGCTGCTGATTGCCATGTCCTTCCAACTGCTACCTATTTTTCAAATCACCGAACTCTACCCGGCGCCTCTAGTACGTTGGTTACCTTGGGTCATCGGTGCATTGTTGATCGCGCAATGGGGCCTGGCTTCTTTGCCTGGCTCCTGGCTACCTGTACGTGATCTGGTCACCTACCTGATCTTTCTAAGCTACGGCTTGTGGGCAGTGATTAGCTGGGCACGACTCTGGAAACGCAAACGTCCAACAGCCGGAGCCAGCACCTTGTTCTGGTACAGCTCCTTAAGCAGCCTCTTGATTGCTGTCCTTTTGAACTTCTGGGCCCACAGTCCCACCGCCTCCAACGCAGAGCTGGCCATAGGAGTCTTGCTGATCATGGGAGCCTTGGGTTCCGTCGTCTGTGGAATGCTCTATACCATCGTGCCTTTTCTGCTTTGGCGCGAGGCCCAGGAGCATGTCAGCATGGATACCGACAATACCGAGCACACCCGTGCCCTCTTGCGTCTTATCCCCAAGACTGCCAACTACATTCCGGCATCCACCGCCCGCGTGCATTGGGCTTTGCATAGCCTGAGCCTGGTGCTTTGGACGGGGGCAAGCTGGGGTATCGAATCTTTTGCGTGGGTGGCAGCCCCTGCCTTGCTGTTGTCCTTTGCAATTCTGTCCTGGAATCTATGGACAGCCTGGCAGCGTTATCGCCATAGCCTGCGTGCTATTCGCGCGTATCAGGCAGAGCACCATATTGCCGCAAAGCCGCACTGTCCAGAATCGTAAAATTACGTCGCTGAACCCGAATCAGATCCCGGTCCATCAAATCACGCAAGGTACGCGATAAATGCTCCGGGGTCAGATTCAGACGAGAAGCAATCACGGACTTGCCTACATCAATCCTGAAGGGAACCCCCTCTTCACCTGGCCATTCTTGCAAGAGATAACTGACCAGCCGCTGCACACCATTTTGCAACGTGTAGGCTTCCAGCTCGCCCATCAGGCGATAAAGCCGCTCGCTTAAACCAGCCAGCATAAGGCGGGCAACATCACTGCCTTTTTCCAACTGCTCCATCAAGGTATCCCTGTTGATGTGCAGGAGCAAAGAATCCACCAAAGTCTGAGCCGTCACAATGTAATTACGGCCCATGAACATCAGCGCCTCACCGAATCCCTCTCCGGGCCCAACCAAGCGCACAACGCGCTCGGATCCTGTGGACGAGACAAATACCAGCTTCACCCGACCATAGACCAGCATGTGAAAGCCCAAACAAGGGTCGCCACTGTGAAATAACGTCGTCCCACGCAAGGCGTGCACTTCCTGAGTGCCTTGGGCGATAGGCTCCAGTTGCTCCGGTGGTAGCTCCTTGAATATGGGCAGATGAGCCAACTGAGCCTGTATACGTTTCCAACGCCCAGGCCCTTCGCCCTGCACTAGCCTGGAGTCCGACAAATCTTCATTGCTTGCCTGCGAGGCCGAGTCTTGAGCCGCCATATCTTTTCCATAAGCCAAATAAAACCATAGCTAGACTGACATACTCCTTTCCCTCTTGTTCAGATTAGCTCGGCGCCTGATTGATACACGTCAAACAGTTAAATCGAGGTTTTGGAGAGGAGGTAAAAAGACAGTCAGAACTGCTAGTTCAGCATGACTTAGGAACAAATCCAAGCAAGAAGCGGTCAAATTTGACCATGTTAGAGGTAGGGAATATTAAGGGGTGGAGTTGATTGGAAGCGGCTACGTTTCCAAATCGACTTCGATTCTGAATCGGTGCGATAGGCCTTCTCAGGCCTCATAGCTGCAACAGCAAAAAGGAAACTGAGTAGGAATTTCAGGGAGGGGTCAGGAGAGGAGAAGTACAGGTAGAAGAAGCAGATCGAACACCAATCTGGTCTTGTCCTATTGGATGCCATCGCTAAAAAGAATTGAGCAGGGCTGGAGTACAAACAGCCAGTGAACCACCGGTTAGATGAAGCCGCAGGTTCCAGCCTGCATTGGCACCACCTAGTGGCAACCAGCTGCCAACCCGCGTCTAAAGTATGGCGGAGCCAAGATAAATAAAAGAAGCAGCCTCAAGCTGCACATCAGCAGCTAACGCTAGGCACACCCATAGTAAGACTCCCCCACCCTGCAGATAGAAGTAATGGCTGATTGAACATCAATCCCATGGTGTAGGGAGCGTACGCAATAACCAACTCAATAGGTTTGGGCCAATAGGCGTAGTAAAAAAAGAATGGAAGGTAAGCGGTGCCCAGAACGGGCCAGGAGGGATGGCTGTAGTGTAAACCGGGTGAGGTAATCCAGAAGCCAGGGGGGGTGGCGGTGCGCCTAAAGTGCGTGATCCACGGGTCAGGCAATCACGAGCATCTGCTCTTGCCTGTCGCCTGTGTGTTAGCGACCCATAAAACAAAACCCCCGCAAGCGGATAGCTTGCGGGGGTTTTGAGGAATAAGAGCTTGACGATGACCTACTTTCACAGACGTCCGTCCACTATCATCGGCGCAAAGGCGTTTCACAATCCTGTTCGGGATGGGAAGGTGTGGGACCACCTCGCTATGGTCGTCAAGCGTAACTGGTTGCCGAGTCGTCTTTAAGGGACGCCCCAGCCAATTGGAAGAAGCACACCGCTAGCGATCAGTACGGATCAGCTAGCAGCGGTTACGAAGGTGTCGAGCGCGGGTTGCGCTGCACTTCAATATTACGTTCTGTGGTCAACAACTTAACTCACTACAACCTCAAGGGTTATAGGATCAAGCCACACGGGCAATTAGTACTGGTTAGCTACATGCATTACTGCACTTCCACACCCAGCCTATCAACGTCCTGGTCTCGGACGACCCTACAGGGAGGTCAAGCCTCCGGGATATCTAATCTTCAGACGAGTTTCCCGCTTAGATGCCTTCAGCGGTTATCTCTTCCGTACGTAGCTACTCGGCAATGCCATTGGCATGACAACCGATACACCAGTGGTACGTCCACTCCGGTCCTCTCGTACTAGGAGCAGGCTCCGTCAAATATCCAACGCCCACGGCAGATAGGGACCAAACTGTCTCACGACGTTTTAAACCCAGCTCACGTACCTCTTTAAATGGCGAACAGCCATACCCTTGGGACCGGCTACAGCCCCAGGATGAGATGAGCCGACATCGAGGTGCCAAACACCGCCGTCGATATGAACTCTTGGGCGGTATCAGCCTGTTATCCCCAGAGTACCTTTTATCCGTTGAGCGATGGCCCTTCCATACAGAACCACCGGATCACTATGTCCTACTTTCGTACCTGTTCGACTTGTCAGTCTCACAGTCAAGCACGCTTATGCCATTGCACTATCAAGACGATTTCCGACCGTCTCTAGCGTACCTTCGAACTCCTCCGTTACACTTTAGGAGGAGACCGCCCCAGTCAAACTGCCCACCATGCACGGTCCCCGATCCCGATAAGGGACCTAGGTTAGAACCGCAAACAGACCAGGGTGGTATTTCAAGGATGACTCCACGCGATCTGGCGACCACGCTTCAACGTCTCCCACCTATCCTACACAGGCCGGTTCACAATCCAATGCAAAGCTACAGTAAAGGTTCATGGGGTCTTTCCGTCTAGCCGCGGGGAGATTGCATCATCACAACCATGTCAACTTCGCTGAGTCTCAGGAGGAGACAGTGTGGCCATCGTTACGCCATTCGTGCAGGTCGGAACTTACCCGACAAGGAATTTCGCTACCTTAGGACCGTTATAGTTACGGCCGCCGTTTACCGGGGCTTCGATCAAGAGCTTGCACCCCATCACTTAACCTTCCGGCACCGGGCAGGCGTCACACCCTATACGTCCACTTTCGTGTTTGCAGAGTGCTGTGTTTTTAGTAAACAGTCGCAGCCACCGATTCACTGCGGCCTCTTCATGCTTTGTGCGCAGGCACATCACACTAATGAGGCATACCTTCTCCCGAAGTTACGGTATTAATTTGCCGAGTTCCTTCTCCTGAGTTCTCTCAAGCGCCTTGGAATATTCATCCCGTCCACCTGTGTCGGTTTGCGGTACGGTCTCGTAGAGCTGAAGCTTAGAGGCTTTTCTTGGAACTGCTTCCAGTTAGTTTAGAGCCGAAGCTCTATCCAGTCACACCCTTGAATTACGCACCCGGATTTGCCTAAGTGCCTTCTATGATGCGCCAACGGGGACATCCAACACCCCGATAACATTCTGCAATCCGTCCCCCCATCGCACTCTACGACGGTGCGGGAATATTAACCCGCTTCCCATCAGCTACGCATCTCTGCCTCGCCTTAGGGGCCGACTCACCCTGCGCCGATGAACGTTGCGCAGGAAACCTTGGACTTACGGCGAGGGGGCTTTTCACCCCCTTTATCGCTACTCATGTCAGCATTCTCACTTCCGATACCTCCAGCATTCCTCACGGAACACCTTCACAGGCTTACGGAACGCTCTCCTACCATGTGTACTAAAGTACACATCCGCAGCTTCGGTCTATGGCTTAGCCCCGTTACATCTTCCGCGCAGGACGACTCGATCAGTGAGCTATTACGCTTTCTTTAAAGGATGGCTGCTTCTAAGCCAACCTCCTGACTGTCTATGCCTTCCCACTTCGTTTCCCACTTAGCCATAGTTAGGGACCTTAGCTGGCGGTCTGGGTTGTTTCCCTCTTGAGTCCGGACGTTAGCACCCGGTGCTCTGTCTCCCGTACTGTACTTGCCGGTATTCGGAGTTTGCCATGGGTTGGTAAGTCGCTGTGACCCCCTAGCCATAACAGTGCTCTACCCCCGGCAGTAATATACGAGGCACTACCTAAATAGTTTTCGGAGAGAACCAGCTATCTCCAGGCTTGTTTAGCCTTTCACTCCGATCCACAGCTCATCCCCTAATTTTTCAACATTAGTGGGTTCGGTCCTCCAGCACGTGTTACCGTGCCTTCAACCTGGCCATGGATAGATCGCCTGGTTTCGGGTCTACACCCAGCGACTGAATCGCCCTATTCGGACTCGCTTTCGCTACGCCTCCCCTATTCGGTTAAGCTTGCCACTGAATGTAAGTCGCTGACCCATTATACAAAAGGTACGCAGTCACACCACGAAGGTGCTCCTACTGTTTGTATGCATACGATTTCAGGATCTATTTCACTCCCCTTCCGGGGTTCTTTTCGCCTTTCCCTCACGGTACTGGTTCACTATCGGTCGATCACGAGTATTTAGCCTTGGAGGATGGTCCCCCCATATTCAGACAGGATTTCACGTGTCCCGCCCTACTTGTTCGATGCTTAGTTCCACGTACTGAATTTCGCCTACAGGGCTATCACCTGCTACGGCTGGACTTTCCATTCCATTCGACTATTCAATACGCTAAAACATCCAGGCTGGTCCGGTTTCGCTCGCCACTACTTCCGGAATCTCGGTTGATTTCTTTTCCTCGAGTTACTGAGATGGTTCAGTTCACTCGGTTCGCCTCCACATGCCTATGTATTCAGCATGGGATACCGTATTACTACGGTGGGTTTCCCCATTCGGACATCTACGGATCAAAGCTTGTTTGCCAGCTCCCCGTAGCTTTTCGCAGGCTACCGCGTCCTTCATCGCCTGTGATCGCCAAGGCATCCATCATATGCACTTATTCGCTTGATCCTATAACGCTTGATGCTGTTATAGGAATATGAGTATACGTTGTTGCCGTTCATCAATCCTTAGCTGTCATCCAATCCGAAGATCAGACAACGTCTATATTTTTGAGAACTTTCGTTGAACATAATTTGTTCTGTTGCAATCACAACCCGTGTATTGTCATCACAAGGCGAAATTCGCTTTGCGTTTATTAGACAACACACCTTCGTTGTGCTTCTTCCTAATTGTTAAAGAGCAATTCGTGGGTTGCATAACCCAACGAGCAGTATTCTTTAAAAAGAACACTCTTCGTTGAATCTAGCGCCAGGTCAACCGCTGTTGTCCTGTGCCCTATACTCTGTCATGAACCTTGCTGTATCGACAACCAACCACAAAAGCGGTGGTGGAGGATGACGGGATCGAACCGACGACCCCCTGCTTGCAAAGCAGGTGCTCTCCCAGCTGAGCTAATCCCCCGAGGTAATCGTTGGTGGGTCAAGTTGGAATCGAACCAACGACCCCCGCCTTATCAAGACGGTGCTCTAACCGACTGAGCTACTGACCCATCTATCACCAGTGGGCGATACCTTCAATGGTCATGACATTAACTAACAGCCAATAAGTGTGGACGCTTTCGCTTTGCGAGCCATTCGCTCTAAAAGGAGGTGATCCAGCCGCACCTTCCGATACGGCTACCTTGTTACGACTTCACCCCAGTCATGAATCCCACCGTGGTAAGCGCCCTCCTTACGGTTAGGCTACCTACTTCTGGTGAAACCCACTCCCATGGTGTGACGGGCGGTGTGTACAAGACCCGGGAACGTATTCACCGCGACATTCTGATCCGCGATTACTAGCGATTCCGACTTCACGCAGTCGAGTTGCAGACTGCGATCCGGACTACGATCGGGTTTCTGAGATTGGCTCCCCCTCGCGGGTTGGCGACCCTCTGTCCCGACCATTGTATGACGTGTGAAGCCCTACCCATAAGGGCCATGAGGACTTGACGTCATCCCCACCTTCCTCCGGTTTGTCACCGGCAGTCTCATTAGAGTGCTCTTGCGTAGCAACTAATGACAAGGGTTGCGCTCGTTGCGGGACTTAACCCAACATCTCACGACACGAGCTGACGACAGCCATGCAGCACCTGTGTTCCGGTTCTCTTGCGAGCACGGCCAAATCTCTTCGGCTTTCCAGACATGTCAAGGGTAGGTAAGGTTTTTCGCGTTGCATCGAATTAATCCACATCATCCACCGCTTGTGCGGGTCCCCGTCAATTCCTTTGAGTTTTAATCTTGCGACCGTACTCCCCAGGCGGTCAACTTCACGCGTTAGCTGCGCTACTAAGGCCTAACGGCCCCAACAGCTAGTTGACATCGTTTAGGGCGTGGACTACCAGGGTATCTAATCCTGTTTGCTCCCCACGCTTTCGTGTCTGAGCGTCAGTATTATCCCAGGGGGCTGCCTTCGCCATCGGTATTCCTCCACATATCTACGCATTTCACTGCTACACGTGGAATTCTACCCCCCTCTGACATACTCTAGCTCGGCAGTTAAAAATGCAGTTCCAAGGTTGAGCCCTGGGATTTCACATCTTTCTTTCCGAACCGCCTACACACGCTTTACGCCCAGTAATTCCGATTAACGCTTGCACCCTACGTATTACCGCGGCTGCTGGCACGTAGTTAGCCGGTGCTTATTCTGCAGATACCGTCAGCAGTACCTCGTATTAGGAGATACCTTTTCTTCTCTGCCAAAAGTACTTTACAACCCGAAGGCCTTCATCATACACGCGGGATGGCTGGATCAGGGTTTCCCCCATTGTCCAAAATTCCCCACTGCTGCCTCCCGTAGGAGTCTGGGCCGTGTCTCAGTCCCAGTGTGGCTGGTCGTCCTCTCAAACCAGCTACGGATCGTTGCCTTGGTGAGCCTTTACCCCACCAACTAGCTAATCCGATATCGGCCGCTCCAATAGTGAGAGGTCTTGCGATCCCCCCCTTTCCCCCGTAGGGCGTATGCGGTATTAGCCACTCTTTCGAGTAGTTATCCCCCGCTACTGGGCACGTTCCGATATATTACTCACCCGTCCGCCACTCGCCACCAAGAGAGCAAGCTCTCTCGTGCTGCCGTTCGACTTGCATGTGTAAAGCATCCCGCTAGCGTTCAATCTGAGCCAGGATCAAACTCTTCAGTTTAATCTCTGTGGTTGTCCCGTCTTGCGACGAGACCGATTGTGTCTCAAAGAAAAATTCAGAGTTACACAAGGTAATTCTTCATCTTTCGTTTGTGAGCACTTGATACAAACTTGTGGCGATCCCCGAAGGGTTCGACTCGCTCATTCCAAGCGCCCACACTTATCGGCTGTTAATTGTTAAAGAGCAATGACAGTTGCCTGTCGTTCTACTGACTAACCCGGCTGGCTCGTCGCGCTTGGCGCTTCGTGCCTTGCTGTGTTAGCAGCAGAGAAACGAGATTATGAAGCAGATCAGGCAGTGTGTCAAGCGTTTTTTTTGAAGAAGTTAGAAAGTTTTAAAACTGTCTAACTCGTCCCGCTTAAACCAGAACTTTCGTTCCGAACTACCTGATGAACAATCAACCGTGAGGCTAACCATCCAACTTCACAAACAAGGGTAAATTTTCAAATCCGTTTCAACCTTCGAAACCGCTTAAAAACTTAACGTTGCGTTCTCTGGAGCAGAACCTAGAACTTTAACACAGAATTTTCTGATTTGTCAAGCTCCGGGTTTTACGCCGTGTCAGTTACCTGACTCAGTCATTCAAGCTTCGGTGCGGGCCTCTTGGCCAAGGCGGTGAAACTTGTCTAACTACTCTCTGTCGCGCTTCAGGGAAAACCCTGTGTGTGCTGCAGCGAGAAAAGAACTATAGCACGATGATTTTCGACTTGGCAAGTTTTTTACCTGAATATTTCATGTAAAAGAGATGGTTTACAGTGATTTTCAACTTAGCTCATTGTTATATATAAGAAATCCAAAATGAAACCAAATGATACCGAAATAGCCATATCTCGTTCATAGCTGGAGGGACACCAGAACTGGCAGGTGAAACGCCAGAATACCCCATCGCAGAACGGGTCGATTCCGGGCTTTTCCTCCCCGGCTCAGCATCGATTCTCTTGTTTCTCACTGAACTCCCGCCCCAAAAGTGTTTTCACAGACAGACAGACAGACAGACAGACAGACAGACAGACAGACAGACAGACAGACAGACAGACAAGATAAGATAAGAATGCAGTTGCGATCCTGGGGAAGGCTGAACAAAGACTCGGCTATCACCATGGGCCGCTAATCTAGAACCTGGTCTACAACACTCTATATATAGAGAGCCAGTCATGCCTTTATATATAGAGGAATACCAATCGCCCTACTTTTGACCGACAAGCCCCTCTCTATATAGAGACACCCCATCCAGGCAGATAGGTAGGCGACCTCTCCCCTATTACAATAGGCGGACAAATAACTCTGTATGCAGACTATGGCCCGCTCATCTTCTCAAGCCCCTGCGGCACAGCTCAGCCTGATTGGTGAAGAAATACTCTCCGGCAATCTCCTGACCGAGAACATCCTGACTCAAGCTGCCCGCCTTCCCAGCGACTGGCGTGCAACCTTGGATCGCCCGGAGCTGCAAGACATATTGGCAACTCTGGCCAAATGGTTGGATAAGGAGTGCCAGGATGGTGCCTCTATTTACCCGGTCGCCCCTTTCCGCGCGCTGGAACTGCTGCCATTGCAGAAAGTCAGCGTAGTGATTCTGGGCCAGGATCCTTATCACGGTCCCAATCAGGCACAGGGCCTGTCATTTTCAGTGCCTGACACCTGCCCGGCTCCACCCAGTCTGCGCAATATCTTTAAAGAGCTGGAGCTGGAATATCCCGACACCGCTTTGCCAAACAGCCATGATCTGAGCAACTGGGGCCGACAAGGTGTCTTGCTATTGAATACATCGCTAACAGTAGAAGACGGTTTGCCTGCCTCTCACGCCAAGAAAGGCTGGGAGCAGATTACTGACTCCCTGCTGATGAATCTGGCTCAGCAAAGTACGCGTCCTATTGTTTATATGTTGTGGGGTACTCATGCCCAGGCCAAAGAGGCTTTGATTCAGCAGCACTCCCAGCAGCCCTATCTGATTTTGAAGGCCAATCACCCTTCCCCCTTGGCTGCGCGCCGCCCCCCTGTGCCTTTTATTGGTTGCGGTCATTTCCAGCAAGCCAATGAGTGGCTCAAAGGGCAAGGCGCCGCCCCCATACAATGGTTTGCCACTGGCGCTTGACCATCCGTTACCCTTACCTGATCCAGAACCATGCCTTTAAGCCCTGCCAATCCAGAATTAAGCTCTCAAGAACAACATGCTCTTTGGTCGAACGAACTGCTCGAACAATACGCCTGGCAATTTCAGGGGGAAACGCCATTTGCCGTCCCCTCAAGCAGCCTGCCCTTGCTGGACGAGTTATTCAAGTTTGTGAACGAGACCATCAAGGACTCTTTTGACCGCTCTTTATTCTGCTGGACTGATCTCAAGCAAGACAGCAAAGGCCTGACAGCCTGGTATTTGGGCGTCGAAGATTACGACGAAGTGCTAGAACCTTATATAGAGAGCCTGTCTGCCAAGGCCCTGGCTCAGAATGATGCGGTGAAAAGCCCACCATCCAAGTAAACCACCCAGTTGCCATTGATGGCATGATCAAAGAGCCGTTAAAGGCTCTTTGGTTTTCCACCCGCTCTGGAACCTGAAGCCAAAACAGACGGGCGTGAATCAACAGCGCCTGAAATCCTGGCAGGCATAAAAAAAAACCGGCGCCAAGGCCGGGTTCTTCACATAAAAGCCAAGTCTTACGAAGACCCGTTCTCTTATCCTTAAGGTTGCACGCCTGCAGCGTGTGCCTGCTGATCTGCGTGATAGGACGAACGCACCATGGCACCAACAGCGGCATGGGTAAAGCCCATTGCATAGGCTTCGCGTTCAAACATCAGAAACTCATCAGGTGTCACGTAACGCATCACGGGCAAGTGGTGGCCTGATGGTTGCAGATACTGGCCAATGGTCAGCATATCAATATCGTGAGCACGCATATCGCGCATCACTTCCAGAATCTCTTCGTTGGTTTCACCCAGACCAACCATCAAACCGGATTTGGTTGGAATGTTGGGATGCAGCTTCTTGAACTCTTGCAGCAGTTTCAAGGAGTGGTGGTAATCCGAACCGGGACGCGCTTGCTTGTACAAGCGAGGTACCGTTTCCAGGTTGTGGTTCATCACATCAGGAGGGCAGGCATTCAGAATGCCCAAGGCACGGTCCAGACGTGCGCGGAAGTCCGGCACCAGCACTTCAATCGTGGTGGTGGGCGAATGCTCACGCACCTGACGAATACATTCCACAAAGTGGGCAGCGCCACCATCACGCAAGTCGTCACGGTCTACGGAGGTAATCACCACGTAGGACAACTTCATGGCACCAATGGCTTTGGCCAGGTTGGCGGGCTCGTTCTCGTCCAGCGGATCGGGACGACCGTGGCCCACATCACAGAATGGGCAACGACGTGTGCACTTGTCACCCATGATCATGAAGGTGGCCGTGCCCTTGCCAAAACACTCCCCGATATTGGGACAGGAAGCTTCTTCACACACCGAGAACAGCTTGTGCTCGCGCAGTGTTTCCTTGATCTCGTAGAAACGGGAGTTCGGTGCAGCCGCCTTCACCCGAATCCAATCAGGCTTTTTCAAACGCTCTGCCTGCACGACCTTAATAGGAATGCGCGAGGTCTTGGCCTCGGCCTTCTGCTTTTGCGTTGCGTCGTATTCGACAACGCGAGGGCGCACAGTAGGTTTGGAATCGACGGACGTATCTGTAGGGGTGGTCATAGGCGTCTAAATAGAAAAACAGCGTGCGGGCAGCATCACTAAACGATGGGCGCAGTGGCCAATTGTAGCCCCTTCGCTTTACAAGCGCCTAGAACAAGGGCGATAGTTTGTACCAGACCCCTCTAATATAGAGGTCGACTTAACGATGCAGCAACACCCGAAAATAAAACCTGCACATACTATAAGTACGGAGACTTACATGTCACAAGAGCACCCCGCCGATCCCGTCCTGCTGGAACAGCATCAGGGACTGGCCCGCATCACCTTGAACCGGCCCGCCAAGTACAACGCGCTGTCTGAAGAAGTGTTGGACTCTTTACAACACATTCTGGACAAGCTGGCCCAGGACCCCAGCTTGCAGTGCGTCATTATCCAGGCGGAAGGCAAGGCCTTTTGTGCCGGGCACGATCTGAAACAGATGCGCTCCAAGCCCGAGCACGACTACTACCGGGATCTGTTCAGCCGCTGCAGTCGCGTCATGCAAGGTGTGCTGGCCTTGCCCGTGCCGGTGATTGCTCGCGTGCAAGGGTTGGCCACCGCAGCGGGCTGTCAGCTGGTTGCTACCTGCGATATGGCTGTAGCCACCGAGTCCACTCGCTTTGCGGTTTCAGGCATTAACGTTGGCCTGTTCTGCTCCACCCCCGCTGTTGCGCTGTCGCGCTGCGTGCCGCCCAAAGCCGCCATGGAAATGTTGATGACGGGCGAATTCATCAGCGCCCAACGTGCTCAAGAGTTGGGGCTGATCAATTACGCCGTAGCCGAAGACCAGCTGGATCAAACCGTACAGAAACTGGCCGACAGCATCATGGCCAAGAGTCCGGTTGCCGTCCGTGCAGGCAAGGCCATGTTCTACCGCCAGCGCAGCCTGGCTATTGAACAAGCCTACGACTACGCCGGCCAGGTCATGGCTGACAATATGATGAGCCATGATGCCTGCGAAGGCATTGACGCCTTTATCGAAAAACGCGCGCCGCAATGGAGCGGAACCTAAAACGGCGCGTCGTCCTGATCAATAACGATATTTGAGACTGGGCATCGCGTTATGCGGTGCTCAATAAATCCCCAGACCAGCCACTCAGGCGCTAACAAGCTGGCTACGTTGGGCCAGTGCTTGACTTAAATACGTGCATAGATACTGCGCGGCTTCGTCCATAGAGACGTTAATGCCTTGCGAGCACATGTCCGTCGTTTGCAGTCCTTCATAGCCACAGGGATTGATGCCGCTAAACGGGCTTAGATCCATGCCTATATTCAAGGCCAGGCCATGGTAAGAGCGGCCATTGCGAATCTTGATACCCAGTGCGGAAATCTTGGCCAGCTCCTGGTTTGTCGCCCCTTGCGGCACGTACACGCCCGGCGCTCCCGGCTTGCAGCAAGCGCCCTCAACGCCAAAATGCGTCAGACAGGCAATCACCGCCTCTTCCAGCAGGCGCACGTATTCTTTGACGTATAACCCTACCCGGCGCAGATCAAACAGGCAGTACACCATCAACTGCCCAGGGCCGTGGTAGGTAATCTGCCCGCCCCTGTCGGTTTGCACCACGGGGATGCCACCGGGATTAAGCAGATGTTCCGGCTTGCCGGCCTGTCCTTGAGTGTAGACAGGTGTGTGCTCGACAAGCCAGATTTCATCAGGAGTCTCTGGCCCGCGCTGCTCGGTGAAGTCGCGCATTGCCTGCCAGATGGGTTCATAGGCGCTAGGCCGCTCAAACCACTTGATACGAACTGAGTCGGACATGAACGCCTGATCCCTGCTTACATCACCACACGCACCAGATGGTGCGCATGCAGGGCACGGTAAAGGTTATCCAGCTGCTCGCGCGAGACAGCGCGCACGGTAAAGGTCAGGCCCGTGTAGTTGCCTGCCTTGCTGGGACGCACCTCAATCGTGGCAGCGTCAAAACCTGGATCGTGTTCCAGCACAATGGCCAGCAATTCGTCTTGCAGGGTGTCGTGGGTCTGGCCCATGACTTTGATAGGAAAGTCACTGGGGTATTCGATCAACGATTCTTCGGGGGAAATAGTCATGCTTGCTCCGCAGCCTTGATGGCCTTGTCATAGCCTTCACGTAATTTGGCAAAGACAGGGCCGGGTCGTCCGTCACCGACGGGCTGACCGTTAAACACAACGATGGGCAGCACCTCTTTGGTAGCTGACGTCATCATAATTTCGTCGGCAGTGTCGACCTCTTCACGAGAGATCTGACGCGCCTGAAAAGCTATGCCCGCCTGGGCGGCCAGCTCTTCCATCAAACTGTAGCGAATCCCTTCCAGGATCAAATTGTTGCGCATGGGTGCCAGCAAGGTGCCGTCGCGCACAATCCAGATATTGCAGGAGGCCCCTTCGGTCAGAAAACCATCTCTGAACTGAATGACCTCGTCCACACCGGCTTCGACTGCCTGCTGCTTGGCCAACACATTGCCCAGCAAGGAAACGGATTTTATATCGCAACGTAGCCAGCGTTCATCTTCAATGGCCACCGCCTTCAAACCCGTTTCTCGTTCTTGCTGCACACGCTTGAAGGGCGAGACCATGATGAAGATGCTGGGCGCCACATTGCTGGGGAAGGCATGTTCGCGCTTGGCAACGCCTCGGGTCACCTGAATGTAGACCATGCAATCGGCACCACGGCCCGAACGGGCCAGCATATCCAGCACCAGCTTTTCCCATTCACGACGGGTAAAGGGGTTGGTGATGCCTACTTTTGCCAGGCTGCGCTCCAGACGCCCCAGGTGTCCATCGATACGAAAAGGTTTCCCGTGATAAGCAGGCACGACATCGTAGATGCCGTCGCCAAAGATGAAGCCACGATCCAGTACCGAGATCTTGGCTTCGCCCAAGCGCACGAAATCGCCGTTCAAATAAACAATACTGTCGGGATCAATGCCTGCAATCATAGGTTCAGCCTCGCACCAAGGGATTACTCAAACATCAAGCGCACTTTGTCGGCCATACGACCAAAAAAGCCTGCCTCGGGCACATCTTGCAGCACCAGCAAAGGCTGCTCGGACAGGACTTTGCCATCCAGGGACAAAGTCAGTGTACCGACCTTGTCACCCTTGCTCAACGGGGCCAGCAAAGGCTGGGTATAGTTGGCAACGGGCTTGATCTCCGAAGACTTGCCGCGAGGCACCGTCAGCCACAAGGCACCTTCGGTACCCAGGCCCACGTTCTCGACTTCACCCTCCCAAACACGGGCGGTGACAGCAGGATTGCTGGCGTCATACAGCTTGACCGTTTCAAAGTTCTGGAAGCTCCAGTTCAGAAGCTTCAGGCTGTTTTCTGTACGGGCGGCGTCGTTCGCTGTACCCACGACAACCGACACCACACGACGACCGTCGCGCAGGGCGGTCGACACCAGACAGTAACCCGCCGATTGGGTATGGCCAGTTTTCAGGCCATCAACCGTGTTGTCCAGCCAAAGCAGGCGGTTACGGTTGGGCTGCTTGATATTGTTGTAGGTGTACTCTTTTTGGCTGTAGTAGTGCAGATACTGGGGAAAGCGGGCAACCAGTGCCGCGGACAACACCCCCAGATCGCGTACCGAGGTCAGATGATCAGGATCAGGCAGGCCGGTGGAATTCTTGAAATGCGTCGCCGTCAGACCCAGCTTGGCGGCTTCTTCGTTCATCAAGGCGGCAAAAGCACCTTCGCTGCCAGCAACAGCTTCAGCCAGAGCGACAGAAGCATCGTTACCCGACTGCACGATCACGCCTTGCAGCAGATCATTCACTGCCACTTGCGAGTTGACCTTCACAAACATGCGCGAACCTTCGGTGCGCCATGCCTTGTCCGAAATCACAACGGTTTGGTCCAGCTTCAGGCGACCGGATTCCAGAGCATCAAAGACCAGGTAAGCCGTCATCAGCTTGGTCAGGGAAGCAGGCTCGACCCGCTCGTTCAGCCCTTCTGCAGCGATGATCTGGCCACTATTAACGTCCATGGACAACCAGGCACGGGCCGTCAGGCCAGGTGCGGGCACCACGGACAAATCACCCGGCAAGGCAGGCGTCTGAGCGCCAAGCACTTGGGCCGATTCTGTCGGGGCAGGGGTTTGAGTTTGTGCCTGAGCCACCATAGGCAGCGCCAGGGCAAGAGCCACCACACAACGGGAGAGGACCGGAGATGCAAATTTTTGAATAGAAGTCATGGGAAAAATCGATTGCTTTGACAGTGGCGGAAAGAACCCATTATGGCAGAGCCATCTGGGCCTGTGAGGGGCAAGGCCCCTGAGTCTGAGCAGGAAAACGCAACGATTTGAAAGCAAAACCCGGCTTAGGTTCCAAGCCCGGCCAAATGACGGCTAACCAGCTCGCGCAGCTGAATCAGCTTGCCATGAAAAAAGTGGCCGGCGTCGGGCAGCACCACCATGGGCAGTTGATGCTCACGCGCAAAGTCCATGCCTTCCGACAGGGGAACAACATCGTCGGTTTCACCGTGTACTAATAAGGTATCGGCAGGAGGGCTGACATCCCGAAATCGGAAACGATTGACTGCCGTGCCGGTCAGGATGAAAGCACTGGGCAAAGGTGCCTGGGCTTCTTGCAGGCTGGCATACACTTGAGCAGCGACCGCGGTGCCAAATGAAAAACCGGCCAACATGGATGGGCCGGAACTCCACTGCGGGAAATGCGATGGGAATTGCTCAATCAGGGCCAGCATATCGGCGGTTTCGCCACGGCTGCTATCGAACTCCCCAGCAGATTTTCCGACACCACGGAAATCGGGGCGTACTGCCAGCAAACCATGTTGAGTGGCACTGCGCGACAAGGTGGTCACGACTTTGTTATTGCGTGCTCCACCATGCAAAGGGTGAGGATGCAGCAACAAGGCCCAACCCTTGGGCTCGCCTGCTGGCCAGTCCAGAGCACAGTCAATAACACCGGCCTGGCCGGAAAATTGGATTGTATCTACGCGTTCAGACATGCTCAGATCAAATATCACATAAGATTACGTTTAACTCATCCAGTGTACCGGATTGTCATGAATACCTCTTCTGCATTCACCCTACCCAGCCCTCGCGATATGGTGGCGGAGTTGCGTACGCGCTTGCCACATTTCCCCCAGATACGCTGGGTAGACTCGACCGAATCAACCAACGCGGATTTGCTCGCCCTGGCTCGCCAGGAGTCCGGGCCGCGTGTGCGTCCCTGGTTACTGGGCGCTCATCTGCAAAGCCGGGGCCGTGGACGCGCCGGGCGCACCTGGGAAAACAGCATCGGTGCAAACCTGATGTTTTCCTGTGCCTTCGATATTTTTCTGCCTGCGCGGCAGTTGCCTACTCTTTCGCCACTGTCCGGTCTGGCAACGACGGAAGCGCTGCGCCAGTTTCTGGAACCAGCCGTGCGCAATCGTCTGGCCATGAAATGGCCCAATGACGTGCTGTGGGATCAGGCCAAGCTGTCCGGCATTCTGGTTGAAGCAACCCGCGCCAGCGCTGCGCCCAGCTCCAGTGACCATCATGTGGTGATTATTGGTATAGGCCTGAACCTGCGTGAGGCGGAAACCATCAGCCAGAACACGCAACGCGCCATTGCGGACTGGAGCAGCATTGCGGAACACTCCCAGCAAGCATCCCTGGCACGATGTTCGGACATTGTGGCCAAGGTTGCACAAAGCCTGTACCTGAGCCTGAATCACGTCACCGCCCACGGTTTTGCGGATCTGCCCACACGCTACGCGCAGGTTGATGCGCTGATTGGCCAGCAAGTCCATATCATCGATAACGGCCAGATCCTGCACACGGGCATCGTGACGGGCATCAATACCTCGGGGCAGTTATTGTTGCGCCACCCCGATGGATCCGAACGTGCGGTCACAGTGGGCGAAGTTTCCGTTCGCGCTCAACGCTGATCGCTATACTGCACTCTTTTTAGTTCTGACGACCCGGCATGACCCTGCTCATCGACTCTGGCAATACCCGTATCAAATTAGGGTGGTGTCATCCTTTAACCGGCGCGCGCGAAAGCCAGCCGGTTAGCGTGCATGCCGACCAATTGGATCAATTGGCGGTTTGGCTGGAAGCAGGCCAGGCCCCGCTGCAAGAATTTGCCAAGCAAAAAGGTGTGCAAGCGCTGGGGGTGAATGTGGCAGGGCCGCAGGTGCAAAAGCAGATTGATGCAGCCGTCAGCCGTCTGGGTTTGGGACCGATACGCTGGTTGCAGGCGCAAGAGCAGGCTTTTGGGCTGCACAACGATTATGAACAGGCAGGCCAACTGGGCGCAGACCGCTGGGCCTCTTTACTAGGCTTAAGCGATTTGCTGTCCCAGGAATACCCGGACGAGCAAGGCGCCTTGCTGATCAGCTTTGGTACGGCCACCACGATTGATCTGCTGGGACCTGCACAAAATGAAGTGCGTCACTTTCTGGGTGGGTCCATTCTGCCCGGCCCCAGCCTGATGCTGGCTTCACTCAAGCAAAATACGGCACAGCTGCCTGAAGCGCATGGGCAAACAGCGGCATTCCCGCGCAATACTCAAGCGGCTATCAGTACCGGGGTTGCAGCAGCGCAGGCTGGAGCCGTGTTGCGGCAGTGGGAGAAAGGCCGTCAGCATCTGGGACATTGCCCATTGGTCTTTTTGGCTGGCGGTGGCCGCGCACTGGCGCAACAAGAACTGTTAGAACAATTAAGTCATCATTGCCGCTTGCTCAATATAGAGATACCCCGCCTGCACGAGCTGGAAACGCCCGCTTTGCGGGGTCTGGCGCTGTTTGCAGCTCATTTGTAAGTCGATCCAGGCTCACAACCGCCCCTCTCACCTGCGCAATCCGGGTGACCCATGGATACGATTGGCATTAAAACGGATGAACTTAAACCCGCCTGCCCGTACAATCTTGGGTTGAACTGTATTTTTCAGGGCATCTGCGATGCGACTGCTTTTCATACTGATCCTGGTGGCCAACGTTGCCCTTCTAGCCTTTGGACAAGGCTTTTTTGGCACACCTCCCAGCGAACAAGGACGTGAGCCTCGGCAGTTTTCGCAGCGAAACCAGGACTCCATTCAGTTGGGAACACCCAGCCACCCAACACCTGCTGCCCCCTGATCTCGATTGACGACATTATGAAACCCATACGCAAAGCTGTTTTTCCCGTCGCTGGTCTAGGCACGCGTTTTCTGCCTGCCACCAAGGCCATGCCCAAGGAAATGTTGCCTATTGTCGACAAGCCGCTGATTCAGTATGCCGTCGAAGAAGCCATCGCTGCGGGTGCCACAGAACTGATCTTTATCACCGGCCGAAACAAGCGCGCCATCGAAGATCACTTTGACAGCATCCCGGAACTGGAGCACGAGCTGGAAGGCAAGAACAAGCTGGAATTGCTGGATGCCGTTCAAAACATCATTCCCAGCCATGTAAGCTGTATTTACACCCGCCAGCCACGCGCGCTGGGTCTGGGTCATGCCGTGCTGTGCGCTGCCCCCATCGTGGGCAACGAGCCCTTCCTGGTCCTGCTGGCCGACGACCTGATCGACGCCACCACGCCCGTGGCACGGCAGCTGGTTGAGGCTGCGCATCAATACAACGGAAGTATTGTCGCAACTCAAAATGTAAATAGAAATGAAACAAATAAATATGGAATTGTTTCGGGTAATTTAGTCGACTCAAAAGCAACTCGACTTAATGGAATTGTTGAAAAGCCCGCACCCGAAGTCGCCCCTTCTACACAAGCCGTTGTAGGCCGTTATGTATTGGAACCGGAAATCTTTGACCACCTGCGACGCACTCAAGCAGGGGTGGGTGGAGAGATTCAATTAACGGATGGAATTGCCAGTCTTTTGGAAAGTCGCGCGGTATATGCATATGAATATGAAGGCACGCGTTACGACTGTGGTAGCAAGTCCGGTTTCTTTCATGCTACGCTTGAATTTGGTCGTAAATACCACGGACTTTAACGAGGGGCGCAGAGGGGTCCGTTGCGATAACAAGCTTGGTTGTAATTGTTGATCAAACACTGCCTGAAAACCACGCAAAGGGTCGATTTAGCTTGACTTACAGGTTAAATACCCCCTACGATTGGCGGTGCAGGATTTCAAGTTCGTCGAAGTTTGTTCAATACGGTATTGTTTCTAATACTCATTGCCCTGATTTTTACATCTTGACAATCTTTTTTGAGCAGATTGCTCGTCATTTTTAGGGAATGCAGGAAATGCAAACAGAAACCGGTATCGTGAAATGGTTCAATAACGAAAAAGGCTACGGCTTTATCTCCCCCGACAACGGTGGCAAAGATCTTTTCGTTCACCATTCCGACATCTTGGGCACGGGCTTTAAATCCTTGGAAGAAAACCAACGCGTTTCGTACGTGTCGGCTGAAGGCCAAAAGGGTCCACAAGCTAAGAGCATCCAAAAACTGTAAATCGATCTCGATCAGTTTTTAGATCTCAAAAAAGCCCGCTTAATGCGGGCTTTTTTATTTAACTTGATTCAAATCAAGACAAGCTGTCCTCAAATCGCCACAAATTCCAAAACACGTAAAACTAAATACTTATTAGCTAATAAACAGCCACGTATTTAATCGCGAATTTGTGCCAATCCAGAAAGTACGCGTTGCACTGCGCCTTCATGCATTTGAACCCAATGCAAACCCGCGTCAGCCATCTTGTGATGGCGTGCTGGATCATCCACCAGCTCCACGGCCTGCTGCAACGCCAAGGCTGGCGTACCTGCCCGTATCGCGGCACCGGCGTGCATGGCATCTTGCATGGCCTGGGCGAAATTATGCGTATGCGGGCCCACAATCACAGGGACACCCACGGCGCAAGCCTCAATAAAATTCTGCCCGCCCAGAGGCTGGAAGCTGCCTGCCACAATGGCGACACGTGCCAGGCCGTAATACCAGTGCATTTCGCCTATTGTGTCGCCCAGCAACACATCCACTTCACGGCAGGCCTGGATAGCGCTGGTGCTGGTATCGCCCTGCTCCAGCAACTCGCTGCGCCGCACAGAGCGCAAACCTAGCTGATTCAAATAGTCAGCCGCTTCCTCAAAACGCTCGGGATGACGCGGAATCACGACAAACAGGACGGGGCTATGCAGCTCACTGCCATGCTCGCGTTCACGGCGCAGGTAATGGGCAATGGCATCAATAAAATCGACATGCTCAGTCTCGCGCGTACTGGCAATCACCACCACACGTCGGCCCAGGTCACTGGCAAAGCCACGGCCACGTGCAATCTTGTCCTGTGGCAAAACAACATCAAACTTCAGATTCCCGGACACACGCACGCCTTGTGCGCCCGCCAGCTCCAGACGCTGCGCATCAGCCAGACTTTGTGCGTAGATCAGCTTGAAGGAACGGTAGGCTTCTCGCATGACCGAGCCTGCTTTCAGGCTAGTGCGCAGTGCGCTTTCCGAGAACCGGGCACTGGCCAACATCATGGGAACACCTTGTCGGCGTGCCGCAGCCAGCAGATTGGGCCACACCTCGCGTTCGATCAGCACCCCGGCACAGGGACGGTAATGGGCAAAAAAACGTCGTACCGAGCCGGGAAAGTCGTAAGGCAGCCATTGTTGCAGCAATTGCCCACTGGCAATTTCAGCCGCAAATGCATTCGCCCCTTCTGTACGGCCCGTGACAGTCATATGCGTCAGCAAAACCGTCTCACCCTGATCCAACAAGGCACGAATCAAAGGTTGAGCCGCGCGCGTTTCACCCAGGCTGACCGCATGCACCCACACAGGCGCTTTCCTGGGCGCAGGCAGGGAACCATAAAAACCAAAGCGAGGGCCCGATAACACCTGCCATTCACCACCCGCTCGACGGGCACGCAAGCCCATCCAGGCCATCAAGGCTGGAGCCAGAATGCGAATAGAGGCGGTATAGAAGAATCGGTTCACCCGCTTGGCCTCGGCATGAAATCAGCAGCAGCGAAGCCACGCTCGACGCTACCAGGAAGACAGATAGAAAACGGTGCCAGGCAGACAAAGGGCCTGCACCCAGGCGGGGCGGCAGGCCCCTTAGCATCGCGTATTGTAAGCACAAAGCCGGCTGACAAAAAACGAATTGGCTATCCGACCCGAACTAGTCTTTTGGCGAGTCCAGCAAGGCCGCTTCCGGCACGGCCGTCCGCCCCAGTGCCTGATCGATGGCACAGAGCACGGTTTCCGCCGACGGAGGATGGCCACGCTCGCCCAGGCTGGCGGTGTAGGCAGAACCTTCCAGAGGAGTACGTACCGGGGTCGAGGCTTTATAGATACCAATAGTGGGACGGCCCAAACCGGCTGACAAATGCGTCAGACCACTATCCAGCCCCACCATGACTTGCGCCCCGGCCAATTGCAGAGCGATGGACGTCAAATCCATTCGAGGCATTACCTGAGCCTGACTGCGGCCGGCGATCAGCGCCTCGGCACGTGCGGACTCGGCAGGACTGCCTGCCAACAAGCGCAGTGCCATCCCTTCACCTTGCAGACGATCAAAGACCTGTTGCCAGTTCTCCGGCTCCCAGAGCTTATCGTCGCGGCTGGCCGAAGGCATGATGATGGCGTAAGGATCTTCATCCTTGGGCGCTTGCGCGGCCAAGCCTTGCAAACCAAAATCGGGATCGCCTTCAAACTGATAGCCAAAGGCGGCTGCGGCCAGGCTGCGCTGACGGAAAACAGCAGGCTGCCAGAAACCAACGCGATGACGCACGTCGTAAAACAGCGAGGCCAGCGGTTCACGCGCCGACTTCCAGTCCAGCCCATGACGACGACCTTTAGTCTGCCGCACCAGCCAGATGGATTTCATCAGCGCCTGCATATCCAGCACCACATCGTATTGGCGCGATTGCAGCTGCTCGCGCAAGGCGGCGCGCTCCTGACGTGTCTGGGCAGACCACCATTGTTTGCGCCAGCGCCGATGCGCCACCGGGATCACTTCATTTACTGCCGGATGCCAGCCCGGAATCTGAGCAAAGCTCTCTTCTACGAGCCAATCAATTTGTGCACCGGGCACATGGCGTGCAATGTCCGAGATTGCTGGCAGCATATGCACCAGATCTCCCAAAGAGGACGTACGCACAATCAGTATCTTGCAAGTCATGGGCGAATTATAGTGGTGGCCGCGTCCAATCAAACAAAGATGCAGAAAAATATCCGCTAGCTCTACTTATGCCCGCCAATTGCCATCAGGCATAATAAGACTGCCTATTTTCTGGACCGGAAACATGATTGATCTCAAACAGATCGAAGCCTTTGTATGGGTTGCCGAGCTTGGCGGTTTCCGGGCAGCTGCCGAAAAACTCAACACGACTCAACCGTCTATTTCTCAACGCATTGCCGGACTGGAATCCAGTCTGGAGCTGCGCTTGTTTGATCGGGGTGCCCGGGGCATCAAACTGACCGACAAAGGCCAGGAGTTGTTGTCGCACGCGCAGCGCATGCTGGATTTGCGCACCGAAATGCTGCGCGCGGCCAAAGAGCAGAACGCCATCCGCGGCCTGCTGCGTCTGGGCGTGGCTGAAACCATTGTGCAGACCTGGCTGCACGAGCTGATCGACAAGCTGCATCAGGAATACCCGGCTCTGGTCATCGAGATCCATGTCGACACCACCAGCGTGCTGCGCCAGCAACTGGCCAGCTTCCAGATTGATATGGCCATGATTGTGGGCGTAGGCCAGGACCCCAAAGAACAATGCATTCGACTGTGCGCTTATCAATTAGGCTGGGTCGCCAGCCCCGAATTGAAGCTGCATGGCCGCAAAGTCAGCGTTTCCGAGCTAGGGGTTTACCCTGTAATCACCTATCCCTCCGGTAGCGTTCCCTACCTCGCCACACGCGAAGCCCTGCTGCGTGCCGGCGTCAAATCTCCACGTATTTTTGGCAGCGCATCGCTAAGCACAATCGTGCAAATGACACGTCATGCCATGGGCCCCAGCGTGCTGGCTCCCGAGGTCATAAAAGACGAGCTTTCCGAGGGAAAACTGCGCCTTTTGAAGGTGGATCAGCCCCTGCCGGCCATCGAATTTTTTGCCTGCTGGATGGATTCGCCGGACAGTCATATTGCTCGCGTCGTGGCCAATCACGCCCAGGAAATCGCCCAACAATACGTGCAGTCCGATAAGTAATCGTTATGGCCTAGGATTCAAACATACGATTGGACACAAATTATCTGATCGGTTGCAATCCGAGGCTGTGATCAACCCCCTTTGTGCGAGTGGTCATCATGAACCTGCAAACCCTGCCTGTACTGGCGCCCGAGGCCGAAACGTGCCGCGAGCAGATCCGTCAAGAAATCCACACTGGTCCCACTGCGGGACTGGCGGCAGGCTATGTGCAGGCCAACCTGATGATTCTGCCCAAGGACTGGGCCGATGAGTTCCTGCTGTTTTGTCAGCGCAACCCCAAACCCTGCCCTTTATTGGCCGTGACGGAACCCGGTCAGTTTCAGGTGCCAACCTTGGGTGGCTCGATTGATCTGCGCACGGATTTCCCTCGTTACCGTGTCTGGCAGAATGGCGAGCTCAGCGCTGAGCCCCTGAACATTGAGCAAGTCTGGCGTGATGATCTGGTGTCCTTTCTGATTGGCTGCTCCTTCTCCTTTGAAGAAGCGCTGCTGGCCGACGGAATTGATGTACGCCATATCAGTGCGGGCGTGAATGTGCCCATGTATCGCAGCTCGATCCAAACCCAGGGCACACAGCGCCTGTCCGGCCCCCTGGTGGTATCGATGCGCCCCATGCGTGCTGCCGATGCCATCCGCGCCATTCAGATCACCTCGCGCTTTCCGTCCGTGCACGGTGCCCCAGTTCATATTGGCGACCCGTCCCTGATTGGAATCAGCGACCTGCAACAACCCGACTATGGCGATGCCGTGCCAGTCGGCCCCGACGAACTACCCGTTTTCTGGGCTTGCGGCGTCACCCCTCAAGCCGTCGCCGCCCAGGCCAAGCCGCAGTTTTGTATCACGCATGCCCCTGGCCATATGTTGATTACGGACCTGCCCAACACACGGCTGGCCGCGCTTTAAGCAAGTTTTGACCGGCCCAAAAACCGGTCGCCCCTTTGGTTTCAATATGCAGCTCCCTGACAACAAGGGAGCGCACTCTATCAACCATACAGCTGGACCGCTATTAGGAGCACCTTATGAAAAAAATCGTACTGACCTCCCTGGCTTTAGGCTCGCTGGCCCTGGGCTCTGCCGCCATGGCCCAGGAACTGCCCAAGACTTCCCTGAAAGTTGTCGGTGGCTTGAGCAACCTGACCGCCTACCAGAACACAGAGCAGCCCTTCTGGGCCAAGAAAGTGCCTGAGCTGTCCGGTGGCCAGATCACCGCTGATATCAAGGGCTTTAACGACATGGGCCTGAAAGGTCCTGAAATCATGCGCTTGATCGGTCAAGGCGTGATTCCTTTTGGTACAGCAACGCTGGCCTACTTCGCCAGCGACAACTCCATCAACGAAGCCATCGACCTGGCTGGCCTGGCTCCCGATATCGAAGTGGCCAAGAAGCTGACCGACGCCTTCACTCCTGCTTACGAAGCGTTCTACGCCAAGAACAACGTCAAGGTACTAGGTTTCTCCACCTACCCTGCCCAGGTTCTGTTTTGCAACGGCAACTTCAACGGCCTGAGCGATCTGAAAGGCAAGAAAGTGCGTACCAGCAGCCGTACACAGGCTGAATTCGTTCAGGCTCTGGGCGGCAACAGCGTAACCATCCCATTTGGTGAAGTGGTTCCTGCTCTGCAAAACGGTGTGGTCGATTGCGCCATTACCGGTTCCATGTCCGGCTACTCGGCCAAGTGGTACGAAGTCAGCTCCAAGCTGTACGAAATGCCGATCAACTGGAACCAGCAGATTCACGCTGCCAACCTGGGCACCTGGAACAAGCTGGACCCCAAAGTTCAGGAATTCCTGGCCAGCAACATCAAGGCCATGACCGAAGAAATCTGGGTTGCCGCTGCCAAGGAAACGCAGGAAGGCTATGACTGCAACACCGGCGCCGACGCTTGCACCCAGCCTCTGAAAGGCAAGATGACTCTGGTCAAACCTACCGATGCTGACCGCGAACTGCTGAAGAAAGTCATGAGCGAAACCGTGGTGCCCAAGTGGGCCGAGCGTAGCTCCGCTGACACTGTGGCGGCCTTTAACACCAGCCTGAGCCCGATCCTGGGCTTTGAAGCCAAGAAGTAATCTGACTTGATGTCACTGCCAACTGACGCTACCCCTCGCGTCAGTTGGTGGCCCAGCACCTGGGCCCACCCTGTCTCCAGGGCCTACTCGTCCATTTATAAGCTCCCTGAACCCTATACGGGTTAGACGCCATGGAAAATACCGAAAAATTCGCCATGCTCAACCGCCTGCTGGCTGGTGCTACCAATCTGTCGCGCTACGCCATCTGGTTTGCTGGCAGCCTGACCTTGATCAGCGCTCTCTACATCACGGCCGATGTGCTGTTTCGCAAATTCACCGGACGCTCGCTAGGCGGCTCCGATGAATTGTCTGGCTATGCCTTTGCCATCAGCATCTCCTGGGCCTTGTCCTTTGCCACCTTGCAACGCGCCAATATCCGTATCGACGCCATTTACCAGCATCTGCCCGTGCGCCTTGCCGCCCTGCTGGACTGGATTGCCCTGGTCGCACTTTCGGTCTTTATTGTGTATCTGACCCTGTATGCCACCAGCGTGGCCGACATCTCCTGGACCAACCAGTCCACGGCGAACACAGCAATGGGCACTCCCCTGTGGATTCCCCAGTTTCTGTGGGTCGCAGGCCTGATCTGGCTGTGTGTCGTCCTGGCACTGATGCTGCTGCGCTCCAGCCTGGCCCTGATCACGGGTGACCTGAACGCCATCCAGAACCTGTGCGGCATTCGCAGCACCCAGGAAGAAGCCCTTGAAGAAGCCGAGGCCGGCCAACGCATGGTCCACGGAGACACCAAATGATTAGTACTGCACTGACTCTCCTGCTCGTTCTGATCGGACTGAGCATTCCCGTGGGCGCTGCCCTGGGTGTTTTGGGCCTGATTCTGGACCCGCTGTATTCCATGCTGCCCCTGACCGGCGCATTGGGCGAAATTTCCTGGGGCACCAGCAACGAATTCCTGCTGGTGGCCATTCCCCTGTTCATCATGCTGGGCGAGATTCTGCTGCGCTCGGGCATGGCTGAACGCATGTACAACGCCATGAGCCTGTGGCTGTCCTGGCTGCCCGGCGGCCTGATGCACGCCAACATTGGTGCCAGCGCCCTGTTTGCCGCCACCTCCGGTTCCAGCGTGGCCACTGCCGCCACCGTGGGCACCGTGGCCCTGCCACAAATCAAGAAACAAGGCTATAACGAGCCTCTGTTCCTGGGTAGCCTGGCCGCTGGCGGTACCTTGGGCATTCTGATTCCGCCTTCGATCAACCTGGTGATCTACGGTGTACTGACCAATACTTCTGTGCCCAAGCTGTACCTGGCCGGCATCATCCCCGGTTTGGGCATGGCCTTGCTGTTCATGTTGGCAATTGCTGCTGCATGTATGGTCAAACCCAAATGGGGCGGTGCGAAGATCAAGGCCTCCTGGGGCCAGCGTTTTGCCAGCCTGGTGCACCTGGTTCCACCACTGGGTATTTTCCTGCTGGTCGTGGGCTCGATTTACGCCGGTGTTGCCACCCCGACCGAGGCTGCTGCCCTGGGTGTGGTCGGTGCTCTGATTCTGGCTGCCTTCTCGGGCCGTATGAGCTGGAACATGATCAAGGAAGTGCTGGAAGGCACCATGAAAGCCACCGCCATGATCATGCTGATCGTGATCGGTTCGGCCTTCCTGAACTTTGTCATGTCCGCCACTGGCCTGACCAATGCGCTGACCGACGCCATCACGGGCCTGGGTGTCTCGCCCATGGTCATGCTGATGATCATCGTGGTGTTCTACCTGGTGCTGGGCTGCTTCATGGAAACCCTGTCCATGATGATCACCACCATCCCTATCGTGGCTCCCATCATGATCGCCCTGGGCTTTGATCCGGTGTGGCTGGGTATTGCCATCATCATTCTGGTGGAAGTGGCGCTGATCACTCCGCCTGTTGGTCTGAACCTGTTTGTGGTCCAGAGCCTGCGCAAGAGCGGCAGCATGAATGACGTCATGATGGGCAGCCTGCCCTTTGTGATCATGCTGCTGGCCATGGTGGGCCTGCTGGCTATCTTCCCGGATCTGGCTTTGTGGCTGCCACGCCTGTTCGGTTAATCCCAATCTGTCTTTGAGTAAACGAGTACTGCTATGCGTTTGACCTTTGAACTGGCCCAGGCCACCCACACTGAAATCATCGAAGCTGATTTGCAGCACTGCATCGTGGCCGGCTGGGCTGGCCGCGATCTGGCTGCCATCGAGCACCACATTGAAGAGCTGGCCGAACTGGGCGTACCGCGCCCTAGCTCGGTGCCTTTGTACTACCGCATCGCCGCCAACCAGATGATCCAGGATGCCGACATCCAGGTCGTGGGCTCCGGTTCGTCCGGCGAGACCGAAGTGTTTGTGTTCAACCACCAGGGTCGCCTGCTGGTCAGCCTGGCCTCGGACCACACGGACCGCGTACTGGAAGCCCACAGCGTGGCCCTGTCCAAGCAGATCTGCGCCAAGCCCGTTGCCCGCGAAGCCTGGTTGTTCAGCGACGTGACCGACTACTGGGACGAGCTGATCATCCGCGCCTACATTCAGGAAGACGGCAAGGAAGTCCTGTACCAGGACGGTCCCTTGTCCACCCTGAAGAATCCGCTGGAACTGATCGAAGGCTACTTCCAGTCCACCACCATGCCTGAAGGCTTTGGCATGACCTGCGGTACGGTCGGTGCCATCGGTGGCATTCGTCCTGCTACCCAGTTCACCATGGAACTGTATGACCCCCGCCGCGAACGCAGCATCCGTCATACCTACGTAACCGAAATCCTGCCTGAAGTAGCCTAAACTGGCCCAGCCCGCCCCACCCATTTATTTTGCGAGTGACCCATGCTAGCGACTATTACCGAATTGCAACGTGCTCTTGATCGTGGCGAAACCACCTCGGTCGAACTGACTCAGCAAGCCCTGGACCGTATCCAGGACGAAAGCCGTGACGGCGCTGCCACGTTCATCGAAGTGTTTGCTGAACAGGCTCTGGCCGCCGCCAAAGCCTCCGACATTTTGCGCGCTGCCGGTTTAAGCCGCTCGCTGGTTGAAGGTCTGCCCATGTCGGTCAAGAACCTGCATGACATCGCGGGCTGCATCACTCTGGGTGGGTCGGCTGTACTGAAAGACGCCGAACCGGCCGAACAGAACGCCACCATTGTGGAGCGCCTGCTGCGCGCCGGTGCCATTCTGATCGGCTCCACCAATATGACCGAGTTTGCCTTCTCCGGTCTGGGCATCAACCCCCACTACGGTACGCCTCGTTCCGTTTGGGACCGTGACAATGCCCGCATCCCGGGTGGTTCGTCCTCCGGCGCCGGTGTCGCGGTTGCCCAGGGCATGTCGGTTTTCTCCATTGGTACCGACACGGGCGGCTCCATCCGTATTCCTTCGGCCTTTAACGGCCTGACCGGCTTCAAACCCACCGCCGAGCGCGTTCCCAGCGAAGGCACCATGCCTTTGTCGCGCAGCCTGGACTCCAATGGCCCTCTGGCTGCCTCGGTAGAGTGTTGCGCCATTGTGGACTCCATCCTGACCGACCAGCCTTATGTGCCCGTGGCAACGCCTGCCCTGGACACCTTGCGTCTGGCCGTGCCCAAGACCTTTGTGTTTGACGGCATTGATGAAACCGTGCGTGCTGCCTTTGACCGCGCTATCGCCCTGCTGCGTGAGCAAGGCGCTGTAGTCGAAGAAATCAATTTGCCCGAATTTGACCAACTGCCACAGATCAACCGCAAAGGCGGCTTTGTCTGCGCCGAAGCCTGGTCCGTGCACCGCGACACCCTGCAAAGCAAGGGCGAGCAATACGACCCACGCGTAGCCTCCCGCATCCTGCGCGGCAAGGACATCGACTGCGCCGACTACATCGAACTGCAAGACACACGCCAGGCCTGGATCAGCGCTGTGGAAAGCCGTCTGGAACGCTACGACGCCGTCCTGATGCCTACCGTGCCTGTGGTCGCTCCTCGCATTGCCGACCTGAAAGAATCGGACGACGTCTACTTCGCCACCAACGGCCTGGTATTGCGTAACCCCACCCTGATCAACTTCCTGGACGGCTGCGCCCTGTCGCTGCCTTGCCATGCGGCTGATGAAGCCCCTGTGGGCCTGATGGTGGCCGCACCTGCCTACCACGACGAACACCTCCTGGCAGTAGGTTCAGCAATCGAACGGGTATTGCCCCTGCGCAAACGCTAATCCGGTAAGATTTACGTTCGATCCAGGACGGCCATCCGGCCGTCCTTGTGCTTTTCGTCAGGAGCCTGTCATGAGCACATCCCAACCCTCCTCCTTGCCCCAGACCATGACACCGGCGGTCTTTCCATTGGCGGGGGTGCTCATTCTGATTCTGTCTTCCTGGGCCCTGTCGGGTCTGGATGCCAGCGGCAAATGGATTATGGGCTTTGGCGTGCCACTGCTGGTGATGTGCTGGTTTCGCTACGTCGTCCACCTGGGGCTGGTGCTGGCGCTGGTATTGCCGGTCAAGGGCCGCAAGATCCTGCGCAGCTCCCGCCCCAAAGCACAAATTCTGCGTGGCACAGTGATGATGCTGTCCACCTTTTCGTTTTTCAACGCCTTGAGCTATCTGCCTCAAGCCGAAGCTACCTCCATCAACTTTCTGGCGCCTTTGCTGGTGCTATCCGTTGCTCCCTGGATTCTGAAGGAACCGCCGCGCATCAGCCGCTGGGTGGCTGCCGGAGTCGGCTTTCTGGGCGTGCTGATCATCATCCGGCCTACTGCTGGCCTGCACCCAATAGGGGTGCTGTTTGGTTTGATGACCGCCTGTCTGTTCGCCACGCAATTTATCGCAACACGTCGCGTGGCCGTGGACAATTCGCTGACCACCCTGATCTGGAGCGGTGCAGTCGGCAGTATCTGCCTGACCATTGCCCTGCCCTTTTTGCTGCCCGCCGCCCTGCCTGCCCTGAAAGAGCTGAGCTTTTTCCAATGGTTAATTCTGATTTCGACCGGACTGTGGGGTTGTCTGGGCCATCTGCTGCAAATCCAGGCCTATCAACGCGCCTCGGCGTCTTTGCTGGCCCCATTTGTGTATCTGCAAATTGTGGCCGCAGCCGCACTGGGGTGGCTGATCTGGGGTCAGTTCCCGGATGTCTTTACCTGGATCGGGATTGCCGTGGTGTGTACCAGCGGCATTGTGATTGGGACTCTGGAGTGGCGGCGCCAGAGCAGAGCTGGCGCCTGACCCCTGCAGAACTTAGCGAGACTGCCAGCCCTGCACAAAGACGGCGACGGGCTGACGCTTGGAACCGGCTTTTTGCAGCTCCAGCAAACGCAACACACCTTCACCGCAAGCCACATCAATACCTTGGGCACTGACGTTCAGTACCTGGCCGGGTTCCGCAGAATGCTTCTGCTCTACTGCCTGAGCGCGCCAAACCTTCACGGGCTGCTCCAAACCGGGCAGGGACAGGGTAGAGCCAGGCACCGGGTCAAACGCGCGAATACGGCGCTCCAGTTCCTTGGCCGGCTGGCTTAAATCCAGCACTGACTCCGCCTTGGACAGTTTCTCAGCGTAGGTCACGCCTTCTTCTGGCTGAGGAGTCGCTTGCAAGGTGCCATCACGCACTTGCTGCAAGGCTTCCAGCAAGGCCTGTGCCCCCAGCTGCGCCAAATCGTCATGCAAGGTTGCGGCACTGTGATCATCACGAATCGCCAGCTCGCTGCGCACCAGCATATCGCCGGTATCCAGGCCTTCATCCATCTGCATGATGGTAATGCCCGTGGCCGCATCACCCGCCTGAATCGCACGCTGAATCGGTGCCGCACCGCGCCAACGAGGCAAGAGACTGGCGTGAATATTGAAGCAACCGTAGCGCGGCAGCTCCAAAGTCCACTTGGGCAAAATCAGGCCGTAGGCGGCCACCACCATCAGATCCGGCTGTAAATCCAGCAAGGTCTGGCGGGCCTGAGCTGCTTCCTCGGGATACTTGCCATCCAAACGCAAGCTATGCGGCTGCAGCACCGGGATATTGGCGTTCACAGCGGCTTGCTTGACCGGGCTGGGACTAAGCTTCATGCCACGGCCAGCCGGACGGTCTGGCTGCGTCATGACCAAAGGAACATCAAAGCCCTGCGCTAACAGGGCCTCTAGGGCGATACGGGCAAAATCCGGGGTGCCGGCAAAAACAATACGCATGGCGACTATTGCCCTGCCTTCAATGCTTCACGCTGCTGCTTGCGCAGACGGCTGCGGATACGCTCACGCTTGAGCACGGACAGGTACTCCACAAACACCTTGCCATCCAAGTGGTCCAGTTCATGCTGAACACACACGGCCAGCAGGCCATCGGCTTCTTTCTCGTACCACTCGCCTTTTTCGTTCTGAGCCTTGAAGCGAATACTGGCGGCGCGCTCCACCTTGTCGTAGGTATCAGGGACAGACAGGCAGCCTTCTTCGTAGACCTTCAGCTCTTCGCTTTTCCAGGTGATTTCCGGGTTGATCAGCACCAGCAATTCATTGCCGCTTTCCGATACGTCAATGACCACCACGCGCTCGTGCACGTCAACCTGCGTCGCGGCCAGTCCTACGCCGGGCGCGTCATACATGGTCTCGGCCATATCCTTGACCAGTTTGCGAATACGGTCGTCGACCTCCTGCACAGGTTTGGCCACCGTGTGCAGACGTGGGTCAGGAAATTTAAGGATAGGAAGCAAAGCCATTGTCATGTCCGAAGAAAAAGCGATAAGTCGATATAATAAAACAAGTTTCAGGGCGGCACCCGATTGCCCCGGCACCACACGAAGCCCTAGCAAAAAAACGGTCTTCACCCTGGATAAAACAGTCCAGGCCAAACAGAACAATTATCGGTTTCGTGCCACACTACCTTATGTCTCATTATTTTAGCTCGGGTGAAACCTCGGATGAAATCTCGGAAGAATTGCGTGCCTGGTTGCGCCTGTCGCTAGAGCCAGAACTTGCGCCCGCCCAGGCCCGGCAATTGCTGGCTGCCTGCGGGCTGCCGCCGCAAATCTATCAAAGCTCAGTTCAAACCCTGTCACGCCATATTCCAAGCGAACTGGCTGTGCAGCTAAGCCAGGAACCGCTGGACGAGTTGCAAGCACAGATTGAACAAGCGGTGGAATGGCTCAAGCAGCCCAATCACCATGTCGTGACGCTGGCCGACCCCACCTATCCCGCCTCCTTGCTGGACCTGCACGATGCACCTCTGCTGCTCTATGCCAATGGCGATCTGGGTGTCTTGCAGCGCAAAGGGCTGGCTATCGTGGGGGCACGCAATGCCACCCAATCCGGCCAGGAAACCGCAACGGATTTTGCCGCTACCCTGGCATCCAGAGGATGGTGCATCATCAGCGGTCTGGCCAGCGGCATCGACCAGGCCGCGCACAAAGGGGCCTTGAAAGCTGGTCCACAATCCTCAGGCACAATTGCCGTGATGGGAACGGGGCTGGACCTGGTCTACCCGGCGGCACACCGCGATCTGGCTCATCAAATCAGCGCTCACGGTCTCTTGCTTAGCGAGTTTCCTTTGGGCACCCGCGCCATGCCCCACCACTTTCCACGCCGTAACCGCATTGTGGCGGCTCTGGCTAAAGGCGTATTGGTGGTAGAAGCCGCAAAACAAAGCGGGTCCCTGATCACGGCCCGGCTGGCCGGAGAGCTAGGCCGAGAAGTTTTTGCCATTCCCGGCTCCATTCACTCCCCCCTGGCTCGCGGCTGCCATGCCTTGATACGCCAGGGTGCCAAGCTGGTGGAAAGCGCCCAGGACATTCTGGATGAGCTGGGCAATGTGCAAAGCGACTTCAATCTGGATGCCACTCCCCAGACTGGGGCAAAACCCAACCCCTATGAGGCCTTGCCCGAGGAGTTGCGCCCTATTCTGGAGCGTATCGACTTTGCGCCGCTCAGCCCCGAACAGCTGATGCGGCGTACAGGGCTGCTCGCAACCGAGTTGCCTGCTGTCCTGGCTGAACTGGAGCTGGCAGGCTGCATAGAGCCTCTGGCAGATGGGCGATTCCAACGCATCAAGCCCTAGGACCCGACAGGACCACACTGCAGCATGGTCTACTCATTTGCATCGAAACCCCGGCCACGCCGCCTGCTTATAGGGCTGTTCCTAGGGGGCCAGCCCTGGCCTTCAAGAGGTATCATGACGAATACGTAAAGGCCTCCAGGCCCAGCCCCTTACCTTCAGGAAACTTCATGTCATACCCATCGCGCGTCAAGATTGTGGAGGTCGGCCCTCGGGACGGCTTGCAGAACGAAAAAGAATTCATCCCCACCGATATCAAAGTCGAACTGGTCAATCGCCTGTCCAACGCCGGTTTTGTGAACGTGGAAGCCGCTTCCTTTGTCTCGCCCAAATGGGTGCCACAAATGGCGGACGGTGCCGAGTTGATGGCCGCCATCGAGCGCCGCCCCGGCACGATTTATTCTGCCCTGACGCCCAATATGCGTGGTTTTGAAGGTGCCTTAGCCGCCAAGGCTGACGAAGTAGTGATCTTCGCCGCCGCCAGCGAAGCGTTTTCCCAGCGCAATATCAATTGCAGCATCGAAGAGTCACTGGAGCGCTTTGCCCCCGTTGCCCAGGCCGCCAAAGAAGCCGGTTTGCGTCTGCGCGGTTCCATCAGCTGTTCTTTCGGTTGTCCCTATGAGGGCGCGGTGGCTCCGTCCAATGTACTGAAAGTAGGCAAGCGCCTGATCGATCTGGGCTGTGACGAGATCGACGTAGCCGACACCATCGGCGTAGGCACGGCCCGTCAGGTCTACGAGGTCATGCGCATGGTCACCGAGCACATTGACCCCATTCATGTGTCCGGCCACTTCCACGACACCTACGGCCAAGCCATCGCCAATATCGTGGCCTCCATGCAGGCTGGCATTCATATTTTCCACAGTTCTGTGGCCGGTCTAGGCGGCTGCCCCTACGCCAAGGGCGCTACCGGCAACGTCGCCACCGAAGACGTGCTGTTCCTGATGCAAGGCCTGGATATTGAAACCGGCATTGATCTGAACGCCGTGGTGGACACGGGCCAGTGGATTTCGGCTCATCTGAAGCGCAAATCGGCCAGCAATGCCGGTAACGCCCTGGCAGCCCGCAAGCAAGGGGCCGCCGCGTGCTGATGAGCCAGGCCCCCTCGAAAGAGGAAATTGACGACCTGTTGAAGGATCTGGGTTCGCTTCCCATTCAAGGCCGTTCCTGGCCCAAATGGGTGGCGGCCAGCGCCTGGATTGTGCTGGCCCTGATCGGCGTGCGTTTCGCGCTGGTGGCCAGCTCCCCACAAGGCGCCGCCATCAGCCCCGTACTGGCGGGCTGTCTGGTCCTGCTGTTTACCGGCCTGATTCTGATTGCCTGGCATATGTGGCATGGCGTCACCACCATTGACCAGAACGGTATACGCCAAAGCTGGGTCATGAAGCGGCAGGTAGAGTGGCAAGACATCCACTTTGCCAAATTTGTGCCGCTGTTCAACTCCAAGCGCCTGATCTGCTTTACCCGGCGTGGCCGCCCTGTAATTTTTCAAGGTGCCACGCAAGACCTGCAAGTGGCCTTTGCCAAGATTTCCCTGGTGTTGCGGCGCAAGAGCTAAGTCTCCAAGCTTGTCCCGTACCATTTGCGTATTGGGGCAAGCAATCCTGAGCCTCTCCCATCCGAAAACCGTGTGCTGCAGTTAGGCAGACCATGTATCGCCGTGCTCCAACACACAGCGATACATACACCAACGGCTCAGGGCAGCCCACATCGCGAAGGACAAAAAGCACATCAAGGTCATCACCCCCAGACCTAGCAGTCAATAAAAAAGCAGCTCTCAAAGAGAGCTGCTTTTTGCATATCGCAAATCCCGAAAGAATTAACGAATAGGCAGACCGTAGATCAGGCCACCGTCGATCCACAAGGCGTTCAGGCCACGTTCGATTTGCAACGGGCTACCTTTACCCACGTTGCGCTCGAAGGACTCACCGTAGTTACCAACTTGCTTGATGATGTTGTAAGCCCATTTTTCGTCCAGGCCCAGGTTTTTACCGGCACCGGGAGTCACGCCCAGCAAACGCTGGATATTGGGGTTGTTGCTCTTGAGCTTCTCGTCCACGTTGGCAGCGGTCACA
This sequence comes from Alcaligenes faecalis, assembly GCF_009497775.1. NCBI lineage: Bacteria > Pseudomonadati > Pseudomonadota > Betaproteobacteria > Burkholderiales > Alcaligenaceae > Alcaligenes > Alcaligenes faecalis. Next base: position 263,065 of record NZ_CP031012.1, on the reverse strand, counting down.
CCCAGCTCTTCGGCGTTGAAGCTGGCCTGAATGGACCATTTCACAATGTTCAGCCAGGCATCATCACCCTGACGGACGAATGGGCCCAGCGGCTCTTTGGAAATGATTTCAGGCAGCACCAGGTAGTCGTCCGGGTTCTCCATTTTGGAGATACGGATCGACGCCAGACCGGAAGCGTCGGTAGAGAACACATCACAGCGGCCAGCCACGAAAGCGTTAACCACTTCGTTGAACTGCTCGATCACTACAGGCTTGTATTCAACCTTGTTAGCACGCGCCCAGTCAGCCATGGTGTTTTCGTTAGACGTGCCAGTCTGCATACAAACCGTCGCACCGTTCAATTCCTTGGCGCTGGATACGCCCAGTTTCTTGGACACCAAAAAGCCCTGACCGTCGTAGAAGTTGATACCGGCGTGGATCGCACCGACAGCGGTGTCACGCTGCTGAGTCACGGTGGTGTTACGAGCCAACAGATCAATCTCACCGGACTGCAGAGCCGTAAAGCGCTGCTGCGAGTTCAAGGGCACCGCCTTGAATTTGCTGGCGTCGCCCAGGGTGGCGGCGGCTACCGAGCGACACACGTCGATATCCAGCCCCGTCCACGTGCCCTTGTCATCAGGGGCAGAAAAACCGGCAAAGCCGGTGGTCACACCACACAGCACGTGACCGCGCTGTTTGACATTGTCCAGGGTGGCGGCCTGGGCAGCAGGCAGGCTGGCCATCAAGGCCAAAACTACGGCAGAAACGGGCACAAAGCGCATCGGGCTCTCCTCAGAAGGTATAGGTATTGACTATTTTCCAGCATAGTACCGCAGCCCGACTGCTACTTGTGTGCATATCTACATGGCTAATTAATCGTAGCTGCGTTGGTCCTCGATGACTTTACCATCCCGAGGCAAGGCACCTGGCTCTACAAATTCCACCTGTGCACGCAGTTTGGTGATTTCACGGATCGAGTCGGCCAAGGCACTTTCCAGACCTTCGGGCTTGGAGGTGACTTCCACCTGAAACACCATCTGGTCCTGCCCACTGGCACCACGCACCACCAGACGAGCCTGACCCAGTTCCTTGTGACGCAGACGAATCTGCTCCACCTGCCCCGGATGCACAAACATGCCGCGCACCTTGGTCGTCTGGTCAGCACGCCCCATCCAGCCGCGAATGCGCTGGTTGGTACGACCGCAAGGAGACTGACCGGGCATGATGGCGGACAAATCGCCCGTGCCAAAACGCACTAGCGGATAGTCGGGATTAAAGGAGGTCACGACCACCTCACCCACTTCGCCCGGCGCAACCGGCTGGCCTGTGCCGGGACGCACAATCTCCAGAATCAGGTTTTCATTGAGCACCAAGCCTTCGCGGGCCTGGGTTTCATAGGCAATCATGCCCAGATCAGCGCTGCCATAGGCCTGGTAGCCTGCCACGCCGTGCTCGCTGAACCACTTTTGCAATGAAGGCGGATAGGCTTCGCCGGAGAACAAGGCCTTGCTCAGCCCTGGCAGAGCAATCTGCATGGACTGGGCTTTTTCCATGATGATCTTCAGGAAACTGGGGGTGCCGGTGTAGCCATGCGGGCGCAAATCAGCCATGGCCTGCACTTGCTGTTCGGTTTGTCCCACGCCACCTGGAAATACCGTGCAATCCAGGGCATGTGCGGCGGTTTCCATCATGGAGCCAGCCGGGGTGAAATGGTAGGAGAAGCAGTTGAAAATCAGTTCTTCGCGGCGGAAACCGGCGGCGTACAGCGCACGCGCAAAGCCCCAATAATCCGGGCGACGGCTTTCTGGCTCGTACATAGGGCCGGGCGAGGCAAACACTTTGCGCGCCGCACCCCAGGCAATGGAGGAAAAGCCCCCGAATACGGACTGCGCGTAATCAGCCGATGGCCCGCCCGAGCGAGCCTGTTCGCGCGCTTGCAACTGAGCTTTCAGCAGCTCGCTTTTACGAAACACCGGAATGGCCAGCAGGTCCTCGCGGCTGCGCACAGCAGCCAGATCCACCGAATCCAGCTGCTTGGCAATCGCGGGGGCCCCTTTCGCGGCCGCTTGCAAGACCTGCGGCAAACGGGACATCAAATCGGCTTCGCGCTCCTCCGGCTCCAGGGTTTCGCGCTCGTCGTAATATTCGCTCATCTCTCCTCCAGTGGGATGAATTGGCATTCAAACACTCCCGCGCCCAGCCGACGTTCTGTCCGCACACAGACAGGTGTCGATACCAAGCTCTGCTACCACACCCCGTGTAGCCAGAAGCTGCCCAAAACTAAAAGTGTCAAAGGGGGTCAGGGGTGGCGGAGTTACGCCAACCAGCGCTTGCGCCGTCGATAAAATTTATTGTCGCGAAAGCTCTTGCGCTCGCCCCCGGACACACCCAGATAGAACTCCTTGACGTCTTCGTTCTCGGCCAAGGCCTGGGAGGGTCCATCCATCATCACTCGGCCGTTTTCCAGGATGTAGCCGTAGTCGGCATACTTCAGGGCCACGTTGGTGTTTTGCTCGGCCAGCAAGAAGCTGACGCGCTCGCGCTGATTCAGGTCACGCACGATTTCGAAAATCTCTTCCACCACCTGCGGTGCCAGCCCCATGGAAGGCTCGTCCAGCAAAATCATGCCCGGATCGGCCATCAAGGCACGGCCAATGGCACACATTTGCTGCTCCCCGCCCGAGGTATAGCCGGCCTGACTGGTACGGCGCTGCTTCAGACGTGGAAAATACTGGTACACCTTGTCCAGCTCGGCGCTTAAATCGCCGCGTGACAGGGAGCGGGTATAAGCCCCGGTCAGCAAGTTTTCTTCAATGCTCAGGTGCGCAAAACAGTGGCGCCCTTCCATCACCTGCACTACGCCGCGCTTGACCAGATCAGCCGGAGTCAGTTGATCAATACGTTCGCCACGCAGATGGATCTGGCCTTTGGTCACATCGCCGCGCTCGGCGCGCAGCAAGTTCGATACGGCCCGCAAGGTCGTGGTTTTACCGGCACCGTTGGCGCCCAGCAAGGCAACAATCCGCCCTTCCGGCACACGCAAGGACACGCCCTTGAGCACCAGAATGACGTGGTTGTAAATCACTTCGATGCCATTGACGTCCAACAGAGCGGGCGTCTCATCCACTTGGCCTACGGTCTCACTCATAATCTTCCCCACGCAATGCAGTGCCCAGGGCGAACCCTGGGCGCCTGGGTTTAGCCTTCGCAGGTGCGAGGCGTAATTTTCTTCTCGGCGGCGTATTTAGCCGACATTTCCTTGACTAAAGGATCGACATATTTCTTGTCGGACTGATACCAGTCGGACACGACTTCAAACTTGCTGCCGTCCCACTGCACAATACGGGCCCAGTCATCACCCATGTGGTTGTTGCACGAGGTTTTGACGGGACGCATGATGCCTTCAAAGCCCAGCTCTTTCAGACGAGCTTCGTCCAGATTCAGGTTCTCGAAGCCCCAGCGCACTTGCTCGGGAGTCATGTGCTGACCTTTACCGAACTTCTCTTGTGCGGTGCGGATCGCTTCAACCTGCATCATGGAAATCATCATGCCGCGGGTGTGAGCCAGAGTGCCGACGTACTTGTCACCGTTTTCCGCGCCTTTGCCTTTGGCGTGCATCTCGCGCACAGCGTCATGCACTGGACCGTCCTCGGCACTGTTGTGAATGGTGATGCCCTTGTAGCCCTTGGCGGTCTGGCCCAGATCGACCACATCACTCTCGGACGCTGCCCACCAGATACCGTAGATCTTGTCACGTGGGTAACCCACGGCCTGCGCCTCACGAATGGCAGTGGGCGTCATGATCCCGGCGCTCCACAGCAGGACGAAGTCAGGACGGTTTTTACGCACTTGCAGCCAGGTGGATTTTTGTTCCACGCCAGGAGCGGTCACAGGGTACAGATCCAGCTTGAAGCCTTGCTCTTTGGCACGTGCCTGCAACAGGGCGATAGGCTCTTTACCGTAAGGCGAGTCGTGGTAGACCAGAGCAATGCGCTGATCTTTCAGCTTGTCCTCGCCCACTTGCTTGGCGATGTCCTGGATCATGACGTCAGCCGCCGTCCAGTAGGTGCCCAGCAGCGGAAAGTTCCACTCGAACACCGCACCGTTAGCCGAGTGCGACAGACCGTAGCCCATGGTTTCAATGGTGACGCCATCGACAAAGGCCTTGTCGGTCAGCGCGAAGGTAATGCCCGTGGACTGGGTATCAAAACCCGAAGCGCCGCCGTTCTTGCCTTTCATGCGCTCGTAGCACTCTACGCCGCGGTCCGTGGCATACGCCGTTTCACACTCTTCGTATGCCAGCTTGACGCCATTCACACCGCCATCACGTTCATTGACCAAAGCCAGATAGTCCAGCTTGCCGTCCGCCCATGGGATACCCAGTGGGGCAAACGAGCCGGTGCGGTAGGTCAGCAGGGGAATGTACTGTTCCTCGGCTGCCACAGCGGCTGTACTCATGGTCAACATTGCAGCGCAAGCACTCAAACCGAGCACAGCGCGTTTCAGTCGTGTTGTCATCTCCTGGTCCTCCGATAAGTACCATTTGTCTAAGTACCCCGTCCCGATTGGCGGGGCTGTTGTTGTAATGAACTGCCTACCTGCTATTAATGGGGGAAGGGCCACAAACGCAGCTTTTCCTTACCAATACTCCAGAGTCGAGCCAAACCGTGCGGCTCCACAATCAAGAAAAATACGATCAGGGCACCGAACACCATGTGCTCAATGTGCGAGGCGGTATCCACGCCAATGGACACACCGAACCAGTGCGGTACGTTGGTCAGGAACACGGGCAGCAGAACCATGAAAGCGGCACCAAAGAAACTGCCCACAATCGAGCCCAGACCACCGATGATCACAATGAACAGCAACTGCAAGGAACGGTTCAGGTCAAAGGCGAGCGGCTCCCAGGAACCCAGGTGCACAAAGGCCCACAAGGCACCGGCCACACCGATGATGAAGGAGCTGACGGCAAAGGCCGTGAGCTTGGCGTAAACCGGGCGGATACCAATCACCTCAGCGGCCACGTCCATGTCACGAATCGCCATCCATTGGCGACCAATCGCGCCACGCACCAGGTTCTTGGCCAGCAAGGCAAACACCACCACAAAGATCAGCACGAACAAGTACTTCTGCATGGGGGTTTGAACTGGCAAACCAAAGGCGCTCAAGGCTGGCACCGACACGTTGCCCGAGGGCGAGTAGTTCGTGAAGAAGGCGATACGCAGGAAAGCCCAATCCACAAAAAACTGTGCGGCCAGGGTCGTGACGGCCAGGTACAAGCCCCGGATACGCAAGCTGGGGATACCGAAAGCCACACCCACCAAGGTGGCGAACACACCGCCCAGCAGGATCTGCAAGACCAGTGGCAGCTCCGGAATACGAACACCAAAGTTCCAGGCGGCGTAGGCGCCCACAGCCATGAAGGCACCCGAACCGATGGAAATCTGGCCGCAATAGCCCACCAGAATGTTCAGGCCAATCGCTGCCAGGGACAGGATCAGAAAGGGGATCAGAATGGCTTGCAGGAAGTAGTTGGATGCCATGGCTGGCACCAGCAGGAATGCCACCAGCAACAAGCCCAACACCACATAGCGATCCTGGCGGATGGGAAAAATCTGCTGGTCAGCCCGATAGCTGCTTTTGAACTGACCATTTTCGCGGTAAATCATATCGACTCCACCTCAGACGCGATCAATAATCTTCTCGCCGAACAGACCTTGTGGTCGGAACAGCAGGAACACCAGGGCCAGCACATAAGCAAACCAGATCTCGATGCCGCCACCTACATAAGGGCCCAGGTAAACCTCGGACACCTTCTCGCCCACACCGATAATCAGGCCGCCCACAATGGCGCCGGGCACCGACGTCAGACCACCCAGAATCACCACCGGCAAGGCGCGCAGCGCTGCGGTCGACAAGGTGAACTGCACCCCGTATTTGGAGCCCCAGATAATGCCCGCCACCAGAGCCACCAAACCGGCCACGGTCCAGACCACAACCCAGATACGGTTCAAAGGAATACCAATGGATTGCGCTGCCTGGTGATCGTCCGCCACCGCCCGCAGGGCACGGCCCACGCTGGTGTATTGGAAGAAGATAGCCAGGGCTACAACCAGCAGGGCCGCAACCACGGCTGAACTCAGGTCTTCCAGGCTGACCAGCACACCGCCTTCAAACACGGATTCCAGAATGAAAGCCGGGTCTTTGGGCATGCCCACGTCAATGGAGTACACGGAACTGCCAAACACGATCTGGCCCAGGCCATCGAGCAGGTAGCTGATACCGATGGTGGCCATCAGCAAGGTTGTGCCTTCCTGGTTGACCAGATAACGCAACACCCAGCGTTCAATCACGACAGCCAGCACAAACATCAAGATGGCCGAGACGATGAAAGCCAGCACATTGCCCAAAATGCCAGGCTCCATGCCCAGCAACTGCGGAATCCACTGGGACAGACGGGCCATGGCCAATGCAGCCACCAGCACCATTGCACCCTGTGCAAAGTTAAAGACACCCGATGCTTTGAAGATCAGGACAAAGCCCAGCGCGACCAGGGCGTACAACATCCCGCTCATCAGCCCGCCCAGCAAAGTTTCAAGAAAAAATGCCATGTCCGTTCCCCTCAATGGCCAGCGCCAAGATAGGCGCGGATGACGTCCGGGTTTTGTCGTACTTCGTCCGGTACTCCGTCACCAATTTTCTTGCCATAGTCCAGGACCACCACACGGTCCGAAATATCCATGACCACACCCATATCGTGTTCAATCAAAACAATCGTGGTGCCGTACTCTTCGTTCACATCCAGAATGAAACGGCACATATCCTGCTTTTCTTCGATGTTCATGCCCGCCATGGGCTCATCAAGCAGCAGAATGCTCGGTTGCATCGCCAGCGCCCGGCCCAGGTCAACCCGTTTTTGCAGGCCGTAAGGCAGGCGTCCTACCGGCGTTTTGCGATAGGCCTGGATCTCCAGAAAGTCGATGATGCCTTCCACGTATTCACGGTTGCGAATCTCTTCACGCTCGGCACCGCCCAGTCGGAAAGCCTGGGCAAACACCCCGCTTTTCATATGCAGATTGCGGCCGGTCATGATGTTGTCCAGCACACTCATGCCCTTGAACAGCGCCAGGTTCTGGAAGGTACGGGCAATGCCCTGCTCTGCCGTGTGACGCGAGTTCATGCGTGCATAACTCTGGTCCCGCAAGACAATCTCGCCTTGTTGTGGTGCATACACGCCGTTGATGACGTTCAGCATGGAGCTTTTGCCTGCACCGTTCGGGCCGATGATGGAGCGGATCTCGTGTTCACGAATGTTGAACGAGATATCGGTCAGTGCTTTCACACCCCCAAAGGACAGCGAAATATTCTTCAAATCCAGTACCACTGGGCCAATGCGACGGCCCGGCATTTGCGCCTCACTCATCATGCGCTCCTTGCTGCTACGTCTGTCATGCGCTCAATGTGCAGGTCTGCCGAAATGCGACCGCTGCGCCCATCCTCAAACTTCACTTCTGTCTCCACAAACTGCCTGTCCAAGCCGTTGAACAGGGCGTCGACCAGAACCTTGTACTTTTGCGCGATAAAGCCGCGACGTACTTTGCGGGTACGGGTCAGTTCATCGTCATCCGGGTCCAGCTCCTTGTGCAGAATCAGGAAGGCATTGATGCGCGAACCGGCCAGCTTGGGATCGTTGGCCAGATCCTCGTTAACCTGCGCCACGCAATCGCGAATCAAGGCGTAAACCTCGGGTTTGCCCGCCAGGTCGGTGTAACCGGCATAGGGCAGGTTGCGACGCTCGGCCCAGTTGCCCACGGCTTCCAGATCAATATTGATAAAGGCACACACCTCTTCCTGGCCGTCACCAAAAGCCACGGCTTCTTTGACGAAGGGGAAGAACTTGAGCTTGTTCTCGATGTACTTGGGTGCAAACAAGGAGCCATCGGCCAATTTGCCCACGTCCTTGGCACGGTCGATGATCTTTAACTGACCATCCGTGTCCAGATACCCGGCATCACCCGTGTGATACCAGCCGTCCTCGGTAAAGGACTCGGCGGTGGACTCGGGATTGCGGTAGTACTCCTTGAACAAACCGGGGCTGCGCACCTGGATTTCACCGTTATCAGCCACGCGGATTTCCACGCCTTTCACAGGTGGGCCTACGGTGTCGGCACGCACATGGCCATCTTCCTGAACACAAACGAATACCGAGGTTTCGGTAGCGCCGTAAAGCTGCTTCAGGTTGATGCCAATGGAGCGGTAAAAGTCGAACAGATCGGGGCCAATGGCTTCACCGGCGGTATAGGCCACACGCACGCGGCTCATACCCAGGGCATTACGCAAGGGGCCGTAGATCAGGATATTGCCCAGGCCATAGCACAGGCGATCCCACATCCCCACGCCGGGGCGCTTGTCCAGAATCTGCACACCCACGCGGTGCGCCAAAGCCATAAAGCGCTTGTACAAGCCACGCTTCAGGGCACCGGCATCTTCCATGCGAATGGTCACTTGCGTCAGCAAGCCTTCCAGCACGCGGGGAGGAGCAAAGTAATAGGTTGGGCCTATGTCGTGCAGGTCGATGGACACGGTTTCGGGCGACTCGGGGTGATTCACCGTAAAGCCTGTGACCAGGAACTGCGTATAGGAAAACATGTTCTGCCCGATCCAGGCGGGAGGCAGGTAAGCCAGCACTTCCTCGGCATCGGTCAGCGACTCCAGCTCCTGAATAGCCAGACCGCGATCCACCAGAGCGCCGTGGGTCAAGACCACGCCCTTGGGCTTGCCGGTGGTACCGGAGGTGTAGAACATGGCAGCAGCATGCTCAGGCGTAATGGCCTTCCAGATACGACGCACACAGTCCGGATCACGCGCCAATTGCAAGCGCCCCTGCTCCATGACCTGTTCGATGTATTGCAGCTGTTCTTGCTGATAGTTGCGCAGACCGCGTGGATCGTCATAAATCAGCGCATCCAGATCGGGGCACTGGTCCCAGACTTCCAGCAGCTTGTCGACCTGTTCCTGATCCTCGACCACGGCCACGCGTATGCTGGCATCCAGCAAGACGTGCAGCATTTCCTGGGCCACCGCATCCTGATACAGCGGCACGGGTACGGCGCCCAGCATTTGCGCCGCCATCATGGCCAGATACAGGCGCGGGCGGTTTTCACCGATCACCGCGACGTGCTGACCGTCCTTGACACCCAGCCCGGCCAGGCCCGCAGCCAGTTGCTCGGCCTGTTCAGCCAGCTCCTGCCACGTCCAGGTCTGCCAGATTCCCAGGTCTTTTTCGCGCATGGCAACTTTGTTGCCGCGCACCTGGGCATGGTGTTCTATCCAGGCTGGGAAGGTGCCGGGTAAACCCGCTACCTGCTCTTTATCCATCCGCACAACCATGTCTCCTCCGAATTTTCCCGGCTTGTTATGGTCCAGGAGGCTGCTTATGATTGCGGCAGAAGGCTGATGTTCTGCCTTCAAGCTATTTGCAGCCTGTTATTAATCAAGTTATCGGCTGCCCGTCCCGAAGATTGTCACGGACATGACATTCGACCTTTATCGAGGGTTAATCCTCATGCTTGTTGTAGATGCTTTATCCGAGCGAGCCGCCTGGTTTCGCCTGTTGACGCCCGAGCTGCAAGAGCGTGTCCGCCGCGACACACTGATCACCGCATACGAGGCCGGAGCCATCGTCGAACGCAAGGGAGAACGCGCCACCGCATGGATCGGCGTGCTCTCGGGTTTGCTCAAGGTGTCGGTGGGAAATTCCGAAGGCAAGATTGCCTCCATGACCGGGGTGCCTGCCGGTGGCTGGATAGGCGAAGGCTCTTTGCTGAAAAACGAAGAACGCAAATACGATGTGGTGGCCTTGCGCGACAGCCAGGTGGCCCGCTTGCCCCTGCACAGTTTTAACGATTTGCTGGACCAGAGCATTGCTTTCAACCGCTACCTCCTGCATCAGCTCAATGAACGTGTGGCGCAATTTATCGGCAAGGCGGAATACAACAGCCTGTCTACGCCCGATGCCCGCGTGGCACGTTGTCTGGCAGAGCTGTTCAACCCGCTGCTCTACCCCGGAAAAGGTCTGCGCCTGGACATTACCCAGGAAGAAATCGGCTACCTGGCGCGGGTGTCGCGCCAGCGTGCCAACCAGGCCCTGCGTCAACTGGAAAACGAAGGGCTGTTGCTGATCAAGTATGGTGGCGTCCAGGTGCTGGACCTGGACGGCCTGAAACGTTACGGCGATGAGTATGCCGCCTGATTATGCGGCCACTATGGGCCGCATCACCGTCAATCCATACGGATGCCTGCACGCTCGATAACCGTGGCCCATTCAGCGCGTTCACGCTGGGCATAGGCCTGGAATTCATCGGGCGTCATGGGCATGGGCTCTACACCCATCTCGCGTATGCGCTGGTCCAGTTCAGGCGTTTTCAGGGCCTGCATCAAATCCTGGCTCAAGCGTTGACGGGCCGCTTCATCCATCTTGGGTGGCCCCACGATGCCCTGCCAAGCATAGGCGTAGAAGTCGGCAATACCGGCTTCGGCCATGGTGGGCACGTCAGGCAACAAACCACTGCGCTCAGGCGTGGCAACGGCCAGCACCCGCAGTTTGCCTGCCTTGATGTTGGACAGTGCTGCCGCGGAGTCCACAAAAGACATATCCACCTGACCACCTAACAAATCCTGAATGGCAGGGGCGGCACCCTTGTAGGGCACGTGCACGATCTTGGTGTCCGTGCGCTGCTTGAACATTTCCAGCGCCAGATGGTGTGGGGACCCACTGCCAGCGGACGAGGACGTCAGTTTTTCAGGCTGTTTACGAGCGGCTTCCAGCAAATCCGCCACCGTCTTGTACGGAGACTCTTGTGGCACCGCCAGCATCAGGGGAAAACGAGCCAGACCGCCCACATACGTGAAGGCCGCCGGATCGTATTGCAGCTTGCTGTACAGGGAGGAGTTGAACGCCAACGTACCTGAATCGGCCGTTCCTACGGTATAGCCGTCCGGCTTGGCGTTGCTGACGTAGGTTGCGCCAATAATGGTGGCCGCCCCCGGTTTGTTTTCCACAATCAGCGTCTGGCCCAGGCTGCTTTCCAATTGCTTGGCGACCAATCGGGCAATCACATCTGAACCGCCCCCTGCGGGATAGGGCACTACCCAAGTCACGGCAGACTGGGGCCAGTCTGCTGCCATCGCCGTTCCTGTCAGGCTGGCGCTTAGCAACAGCACACCGGCTCCAAAGCTCTTCCAATGCATGATGTCTCCTCCATGCGTGCAGACAGCGCTTGTGGCGCTATTCTTTTTAAGTATTAAGCATCCCGTCCGGGATGCGCAGAGACATTATGCGCGGACAGCCCTGCGCAGGGCATTAGTAACGATGCTGATATCGATTAGTGGTAATCGCGTGCGCCAAACAGGGCCGAGCCGACCCGAACTTCGGTAGAGCCTTCCTGAATCGCCAGCTCGAAATCCCCGCTCATGCCCATGGACAGGCCTTGCACCTGTTCATAGCCCAACTCCACCAGGCGATCGCGCCACTGGCGCAGAGTAGCAAAGCAGGCGCGTACCGCCTGGGGGTCTTCGCTATTGACGGCCATGGTCATCAAACCACGCACATTCAAGGTATCCAGCGAGCGCAAGGACTGCATGAAGGCAGGTAATTGCTCCGGTGCCAAACCAAACTTGCTGGGCTCCGGCGAAGTCTTGACCTGGATCAGCACATCCAGGCTACGCTGCTCGGTTTGCAGATGCCGATCCAGCGCCTGAGCCAACGACAAACGGTCCAAAGACTGTACTTCGCTGGCTAAACGTGCGATCTCTTTGGCCTTATTGCTCTGCAGATGGCCTATCATCACCCACTGCACCGCGCGATCGGCCAGCTCTGCCTGCTTGTCCCGAATCTCCTGAACCTTGTTCTCGCCCATTCGTGACAGGCCCAAATCCAGGGCTTGAGCCAGCACGGGCACAGGAAAGGTTTTGCTTACCGGTAAAAGAGCCACCGCATCAGCAGGGCGGCCGGCCTGCAAGCAAGCCTGTTCGATGCGTTGACGCAACTGCGCCAAGCGACCAGAAAGGGAAGAGTCAGAAGAAGCCATCAATGCACCAGCACCCAGATAAAACCATCGCAAACGCTGCAAACACAACAGCGGCCATTTCCGATAGCATAACTGTTGCACACGGCCACCGCTAAGCCAATCCACAGCGTGTTTGCCAGGTTCTGCGTCTGTGCGCATTTTGCGTCTTCACTGTGTACTCGTATCCCGTTTCCCCAACCTTATCGAGGAGCTCATGACAGATCGTCCCACCCATGCTTTGCCGTCATACCTGAACGCCGACGACGTCGGCCCGTGGGGTATTTATCTCGAACAAGTGGAGCGAGTCACTCCGTATCTGGGCAAACTGTCCCGATGGGTTGAAACACTCAAGCGCCCCAAGCGCACGCTGATTGTCGACGTACCCATTGAACTGGATAACGGCACTGTGGCCCACTTCGAGGGCTATCGCGTTCAGCACAATACTTCCCGTGGCCCAGGCAAGGGCGGCGTGCGCTACCACCAGGACGTCACCCTGTCCGAAGTGATGGCGCTGGCTGCCTGGATGTCGATCAAATCGGCTGCCGTGAACCTGCCATTTGGCGGTGCCAAGGGCGGTATTCGTATTGACCCGCGCAACCACTCCCAGGCTGAACTGGAGCGCATCACCCGCCGCTACACCAGCGAGATTGGCGTGATCATCGGCCCCAACAAGGATATTCCTGCACCGGACGTGAACACCAACGCCCAGACCATGGCCTGGATGATGGACACCTACTCCATGAATGTGGGCGGCACCAGCACTGGCGTGGTCACCGGCAAACCCGTGTCCCTGGGCGGCAGCCTAGGCCGTGTGGAAGCCACCGGCCGCGGCGTGTTTACCGTAGGTTGTGAAGCGGCCCGCGACGCCGGTATCGACCTGAATGGCGCCCGCGTCATTGTGCAAGGCTTCGGTAACGTAGGTGGCACCGCCGCCCGCCTGTTCCAGGAAGCCGGTGCCAAGGTGCTGGCCGTACAGGATCACACCGGCACGGTGTACAACCCCAACGGTCTGGACGTGCTGGCCTTGCTGAACCACATGGAGCAGCACAAAGGTCTGGCCGGGGCACCCAATGCCGAGGCCATTTCCAACGAAGACTTCTGGCATGTCGAAACCGATCTGCTGATCCCGGCCGCACTGGAAGGCCAGATCAACAAGAACAATGCCGATCGCATCCGCGCCCGCATTGTGATCGAAGGCGCCAACGGCCCCACCACTCCTGAAGCCGACGACATCCTGAACGACAAGGGCGTGACCATTGTTCCGGACGTAGTGGCCAACGCCGGTGGCGTGACCGTGTCCTACTTCGAGTGGGTCCAGGACTTCTCCAGCTTCTTCTGGACCGAGGACGAGATCAACAACCGTCTGGAAATGATGATGCGCTCGGCCTACACCACGGTGGCGGCGGTTGCCAAAGAGCACAACGTCACCTTGCGTACGGCTGCCTTTATTGTGGGTTGCGCCCGCATTCTGGAATCTCGTCAGGTACGCGGCCTGTATCCTTAAGCTCGTAAGGCGGCGTACTCGGTTTATGCCGCTTTTTATGAGCAAAATACAGCGCTTGTGCAAAAAAAACAGGGGGAAAGCGGTAGAATCGGGCATCCAGGATATGACACCCGTATGAAACCCTTACCCCCTTTCTCTTTGACCGCAAGGACGTTGCTGTGAATAACAATGACCTGAACGCGGCGGTCCAGGTACGCGACATCCACAAACGCTTTGGCACCAACGAGGTGCTCAAGGGCATTTCCCTGCAAGCTCACAAGGGCGATGTGCTCTCCATTATTGGAGCCTCCGGCTCGGGCAAAAGTACCCTGCTGCGCTGTATTAACCACCTGGTCGTCCCCGATCAGGGCGAAATCCAGATCGGCAATGACATTTTGCGCAGCCATCGCAATCGCAAGGGCATTTGCCAGACGGACAATCCGCGCCTGCTGGAACAAGTCCGCGCCCGCTTGGGGATGGTGTTTCAGAACTTCAATCTGTGGTCGCACCGCACGGTGCTGCAAAACGTCACCGAAGGCCCCATCCACGTCAAAGGCCGCCCGGCCCGTGAAGCGGCTGAGTACGCCCGCGAACTGCTGGGCAAGGTGGGTCTGAGCAATAAGTGCGATGCCTACCCGGCCGAGCTGTCCGGCGGCCAGCAGCAACGCGTGGCTATTGCCCGTGCACTGGCCATGGACCCGGATGTCCTGTTGTTTGACGAGCCGACCTCGGCGCTGGACCCGGAAATGGTGGGCGAAGTGCTGCGCGTGATTCGCCAGCTGGCCCAGGAAGGCCGCACCATGATCCTGGTCACCCACGAAATGAATTTTGCGCGTGACGTGTCTTCCGAGACCATTTTCATGCACAACGGCCTGATTGAAGAACGTGGCCACCCCAAAGACCTGTTCGATAGGCCACAATCCGAGCGTCTACAGCAGTTTCTACAACCAATGCAGTAAGATCATCGCTTCGTGAATACGACACAGGCTGGAAAACCAGCAGGGCTAATACGGCCCTCACCAGCCTATCCACAAAGGAGAGCCAGACCATGAGTTTCCTCAGCAAGACCCTGATCTGTGCCAGCCTGGCCCTGTTGGGCTCCCAGGCTGCAATGGCAGACACCCTGAAAATCGGTACCGAAGGCGGTTACCCACCATGGAGCATGGTGGACGCAGCCGGTAAGGTCACCGGCTTTGACGCCGACGTGGGCGCTGCCCTGTGCAAGGAGCTGAACAGCGACTGCAAATTCATCGTGCAAGCCTTTGACAGCCTGATCCCTTCGCTGGATGCCAAGCGCTTTGACCTGATCATCTCGGGCATGTCCTACACCCCCGAGCGTGCCAAGCGCGTAAACTTCAGTATTCCTTACGCTGTTGAAGACGCCATTTTCGTTCTGCCCAAGAACAGCGATCTGGTTGGCGCGGACAACGAACAAGCTATTTTTGATGGCCTGGCTGGCAAAACCATTGGCGTTCAAGGTGGCACCACTCACGGCGCTTTCCTGTCCAAGAAAGCCCCCAAGACCACCGTCAAGAACTACGAGACTCTGGACCAGATGCAAATCGATCTGGACGCCGGTCGTCTGAACGGCACCTTTGCCGACCTGACTTCCCAGTCCAAGTTCCTGCACAAGGTTGGCGAGCAGAACTTTGCCCTGTCCAAGCTGGTCATCAAGGGCTCTTCCGACCCTGAAACCCTGGGTTATGGCATTGCCGTCGGTATTCACAAAGACAATGCAGAGCTGAAAGCCAAGGTTGACGCTGCCCTGTGCAAGCTGATCGACGATGGCACCGTCAAGACCGCCAGCGAAAAGTGGTTTGACATCGACATCGCCAACTACGAGATCTGCAAGAAATAAGTCGAGAAGTACCACTTGATGCTAGAGACCATTTTTAATGTGCTGCGCGAAGGCTGGGGCTGGATGTTCCTTCGCGGAGCAGCAATGACCTTGCTGATCTCCGTTTTGGGCATGGCCCTTGGCGTAGTCATTGGGATTACAGGAGCCAGCATCAAGACCAACGGGCCACGCTGGCTGCGTGGCCCCGTTAGCCTGTACACCACGGTTGTTCGCAGTATCCCCGAGCTGCTCATCATCTACCTGCTGTTCTTTGGCTCGGTCCAAGTCGTCTCCGACCTGGCCGATTTCATGCGCATGGAAGATGTGATGACGCGCTGGTTCCCCGCGCTGGTCGGCATTCTGGCCATTGGCCTGATTGCAGGCTCTTACAGCGTGGAAGTGTTTCGCGGTGCCTTGCAAGCCATTCCCGAAGGCCAGATCGAGGCCGCCAAAGCCATTGGCATGTCCCCCTGGCAGCGCCTGCGCCGCATTATCCTGCCGCAAATGTTCTGGTACGCCCTGCCGGGTGCCAATAACGTCTGGCAAACCGCACTGAAAGACACGGCTCTGATCTCCCTGGTGGGTCTGGTCGAGATCATGCGTGCCGCGACCCTGGGTGCCGCCAACACGCGCGAACCCATGGCCATGTATCTGATTGCAGGCGTGCTTTATTTTCTGATTGGCGCCTGTAGTCAGGCCCTGTTTTTGCTGGCCGAACGTTACACCGGCAAAGGCATGAGAGCCCGGGCATGATTGATCTGGAATTATTCAAGACCACTGTCGAAACCCTGTTCAAAGGGTTTGGCTTGAGTGTGTATATCGGTCTGTGGGGCATTGTGCTCTCGCTATTCATTGGCCTGTCGCTTGCCTTGATGCGCCAGTCCAATAGCCGCGCCCTGCGCAGCTTTGCCTTTAGCTACAGCACCCTGTTTCGCGGCACCCCCCTGCTGGTGCAACTGTTCCTGCTGTACTACGGCGTGGGCACTCTGAGTTTTGTAAAGGAATCACCCACTCTGTGGTGGCTGTTCAGCGACGGCATGCGCTGCGCGATTCTGGCCATTGGCCTGAACAGTGGCGCCTACGTCAGCGAAGTATTCCGTGGCGGTTTCCAGGCAGTGCCAGTGGGCCAGATTGAAGCGGCCAAATCCATAGGCATGTCCGCCTGGACACGGTTTCACCGCGTGGCCTTCCCCTTGGCAATCCGCCAGGCCCTGCCCGCCTATAGCAATGAAATTGTGCTGGCGATTAAAGGCACCAGTCTGGCTTCGACCATTGCCGTCATGGACCTGACCGGCCATGCCAAGCGCTTGATGAACCAGAACTACGCCATCATCGAGACCTTTGTTATTGCAGGTTTGCTGTACCTGCTGATCAACTTTACTTTGCTGTCGGTGGTGCACCTGATCGAGCGCTGGCTGAAAGTACGCCGTTAACGCGGCGTTATCCTGAAGCAGTCTCTCCGCACCCCATAGCGCTACTACTGGACGCGGAACACTCTCATGCCGACACGCCCCAAACTGGCCCTGGTGGGCACAGGCGGCACCATCGCCGCCACTACTCAGTCCAATACTGGCCTGACTGATTACGACATCACCCAGGGCGTGCAAACGCTGTTGCAGGCCGTACCCGGCATTACCGAGCTGGCTGATCTGGAATGTCATCAGGTTTTCAATGTGGACAGCCGGGCGATGGGCTCGCTGATGCTGCTGGAGCTGTCGCACAAGCTCAATGAGCTGTTGGCCAGGCCGGATATCAATGGAGCCGTGATCACTCACGGCACCGACACGCTGGAAGAAAGCGCTTTTTTCCTGCACCTGACCCTGAAAACCGACAAGCCCGTGGTGATGGTGGCTGCCATGCGCCCCGCCTCGGCCCTGAGTGCGGACGGACCACTGAACCTGTATCAGGCCGTCCAGGTAGCCTGCTCTTCCCTGGCACAGGATCAAGGCGTACTGGTCTTGCTGAATGATCAAATCCACAGTGCGCGCTTCCTGAGCAAACAACACACGACACAAACCAGTGCCTTCGGCTCGCCCGATGCTGGCCCCTTGGGCCTGGTTGCAGGCGGCCAGCCGCGCTTCATGATGCGTACTCTGCTGCCCCATACGCACAGCAGTCTGTTCGATGTACGTTCCTTGCACAGTCTGCCTAAAGTCCAGGTCTTCTACGATCATCCCGACACCTTGGCAGAGCTCTACCGCCATGCCGCGCAAAGTGGTGTGCAAGGCATTGTGGTGGCGGCAACCGGGAACGGCAGCCTGACTCCCGGTGCGCTAGAAGGCGTCAGCCGGGCGCACAGACTGGGCGTGGTATGTGTTCGGGCTTCGCGTATCCATGCAGGGCCTGTGACAGACAGCGCCTACGATGAAGATCACCACACAATCGCTGCGCATTATCTGCCCGCACAAAAAGCCCGGATCTTGTTGATGCTGTGTCTGGCAAGCAAACTGGAACACGACGAGATTGAGGGTATTTTTCGCGATTACTAAGTCGTGATCATGATGAGTCTTCAACGGCCAGACCGAATCAAGATCCGGGCTTGAGCTGTCGACTCGTCATTGGCAGCCCACTATGCACAGACCCTATCGCCACTACGCCAACTCCAACTGTCGCCGACTGCTGAAACGCCGTGGCTGACCCGTTACGGGGTCTACAAATGCAATATGTCGGGCCAGTAACTGCAACGGTTGGCTAAAGTCATCCGCATCGCGCTCCGGCAACAGCTCGGGATAGAACACATCATTGACGATGGGCGCCCCCAGGCTGCTTAGATGCACCCGCAATTGATGTTTGCGACCACTTTGAGGACGCAAGCGATACAGCGCCAAATGCTGTCCCTGCTCGGTATGCCATTGGCGCTCGCACACGATCTCGGTGCTGCTATTCGGTTCTCCGGCCACCTCTTCCATTACAAAACGCCCCGGCACCTCTTTCATGCGACTGCTGTACAGTAGTCCATTCGCCAGTTTCTCTTGAAACGGCGCGACGGCTTCATATTCCTTCTCGATCTCGCCCTGCTGAAACAGAGACTGGTACGCACCACGAGACGCAGGATCACGGCAAAACAGCAAGATTCCCGCTGTTTCCCGGTCCAGCCTGTGAATAGGACTGATGTCATCCTCTCCAAAATCACGGCGCAAACGAGTCAAGGCGGTTTCGGACAAATAACGACCACCCGGCGTCGTTGCCAGGAAATGCGGTTTATCCACCGCAATCAAACGCTCATCCTTGTAAAGAACAGGCATCTCAAACGGCACCACTGCTTCGTTTTCCACCATACGGAAATACCATAGCCAACGCTCCGCCTGATAAGGCGAGCCGGGCTGTTGGCGGACTCCGTCCTGGTCCAGAATGTCGCCACGGGCCAGTCTCTCCAGCAGAACCTCGGGGCTGACATGGGGGAAGCGTTCCAGCAAGAACTCTTCCAGCAGGCGCCACGAACCACGCGGACACCATACTTTGCTGGGGCTGACCCCATCACGAGACGCCAGGGGTGGGAGAGAACGAATAGATGTCATCACAAAAGCCAAACAGAAAACGGCCCGCTTGCGCAGCGGGCCTGAAATCCAGGGCCATCAGTGTACTACCAGCCGCCACAGGGGCGGCTGGCGCTTGAGATCAGGTTTGGGCAGCACCGTGTGCAGGCAAAGCACGCCGCATCCGCACACCCTGCCTTGTCCACAACCAGACCAGAATCAGGAATGCTGGAAGAAACACCCAGAACTCGGATGGACGATCGGGATGCGGCACTTTAACCTGCTGGATATCCCAACCCTGCTCCCATCCCCCTCTGCGTGCCGAACTGCCAAAGGCAACCGATGCCACTTGAGCCGTGTCTCCAAAGGCCATGACCGTCAGACCTGCCAAAGAAAGGCGTTTGCTGGCCGCGGCCAGTCCCGTCGCCTGATCTCCTTCCGGCAAGGCTGGCAGAGAAACGGCAACCGTTTTCTGCAAATCCTTGCCTTCCAGGTTCATCCCGGCCAGTTGCACCACCAGATTGCCCCCGTCCGGCGTGTTCTGCACCACCTGCATCAACTCGGAGGCGGGACGGCTTTGATACTTCTCGCTGACATGGTCCATGAACCAGTCCGGACGGAACAGCATGAACGTGACCAGCAACAGCAAGATCGTCTCCAGCCAACTGGTTTTGATACGCAACCAGCCCATTGTTGCCGCCGCAAATGCCAAAGAGGCCACGGTTGCGCCCACCACGACCAGGACCAACTCCCAGACACTGTGTATGCCGATCAACAAGAGCATGGGGTTGAAGATGAACATGAAGGGCAGCACCGCCGTACGCATGGCATAAGTGACGCCCTGCACCCCGGTCTTGATCGGGTCCTCCCCTGAAATGGCAGCGGCTGCAAAGGTAGCTAACCCCACAGGCGGCGTAATATCCGCCATGATCCCGTAATAGAACACGAACATGTGGACTGCAATCAGCGGGATTACCATTCCGCTTTGCGCCCCCAGCTCCACCACGACGGGTGCCATCAGTGTCGCCATCAGAATGTAGTTGGCGGTGGTGGGCATGCCCAAACCCAAAACCAGGCACACGGCGGCGGTAAAGAACAGCATCACCAGCACATTGCCCATGGAGACCAGCTCCACAAAAGCTGTCATGCGCAGGCCCAGACCTGTCAGGGTAATGGCTCCCACAATCAAGCCTGCTGTCCCGCAGGCAATCCCGATACCCACCATATTGCGGGCGCCTTCCTGCAGTCCTGTCCAGACCTCACTGACACCCTGGCGCAGCGGTTGAGCCGTTGCCTGCTTGCGGAACCAGGCGATGATGGGACGCTGTGTGGCCATCTGAAACAACATGGCCATTACAGCCCAGAAAGCCGACAGACCAGCAGACATCACCTCTACTGTCAGACACCACACCAAAATACCGATCGGAATCAGGAAATACAAACCGGCACGTACGGTAGGCCAAGGCTCAGGGCGCACCGGCGTCTTCACATTAATGTCGGTGGGCAGATCCTCGTGATCTGCAGCCACTTTCAGCAAGAACACATACAGCACCAGCAGCAAAAGCAGCAAAATCCAGATCGCCGCATCACCCGCTACTGCCTGAACTCCAACACCTATCCAGTAAACCAGGCCCATCACAATCAAGGTGCCGGCGGTACCCATGCCCCAGCCCGCCAGTTTCTGGGTAAAGGTCTTGGGCTTGCCCGACGCCATCATGGGCTGAATACCCAACTTCAGCGCTTCCAGATGCACGATATAAAATAGTGCGATGTATGAAATGACCGCAGGCAGCAAGGCATGCCGAATGATGTCGGTATATGGGATGCCTACATATTCAATCATCAAAAAGGCAGCCGCCCCCATGACGGGCGGCATGATCTGACCATTGACGGACGAGGCTGTTTCAATCGCCCCGGCCCGAATACCGCCGTAGCCTGCTTTCTTCATCAAGGGAATAGTAAAAATACCGCCCGTCACCACATTGGCGACGGAAGAAGCCGACACAATCCCGTTCACGGCCGAGGAGACCACGGCAACTTTGGCCGGCCCACCCCGCAAATGCCCCAGCAAGGCAAACGAAACCTGCATCATGTAATTGCCCGCCCCGCAGCGATCCAGCAAGGAACCAAGCAGTACAAAAATAAAGATATACGAGACCGACACGCCCAGAGCAACCCCGTATACGCCCTCCGTGGTCAGCCACATATGCGAGACCAGGCGCTGCAAGGACGCACCCCGGTGAGACAAGGCATCGGGCAGCCAGGGACCCAGAAAAATATAAGCAATAAAAACAATCGCCAGCACCGCCATGGGCGCGCCCAAAGAGCGCCGCGTCGCCTCCAGCAGCAACACCAGACCCATACTGGCCACCACCACATCCATCGTGGTGGGGATACCGGGGCGAGTCGCCAGTTCTTTATAGAAAAAGAACAAGTACGAGCCGCAAAAGGCCGCGATCAGGGCCAACAACCAGTCGTGAATCGGAATTCTGTCCCGCGCGGACTGCTTGCGGGCAGGGAAAGCCAGATAAGCCAAAAACATGGCGATGCCCAAATGCAGGGCACGCGCTTCAGTGTCATTGAAAATGCCCAAATTCAGGGCAAACGGCAGCGGAGAGGCATACCAAAGCTGAAACAAGGACCAGCCTATTGCAGCCAAAAACAAAACCATGCCTGCGGCACCCGCCACAGAACGGCCACCACGATCGACATCGGCAACCAGTTTTTCCAGTTCTGCCGTCTCATCCTGTGTCAGGGCGATGTCCGGCCCCGTTTTTTTATGTTCTTGTTGTGTCATTTACATTTGTCTCCAGGAAAACCTGGCGTGGAGCACCGGCACCGCCGACACCGTCAGCAAAGCACCCGATCTACCTGAGCCGGGCAGCCCAGGACCTCCAGACCAGAGGCAAGGCCACAGCTATGGCCATGACACTTGCGGCCAGGCTGGCACAGCCAGCCTGGTGTCAATCAGACTGTCTTACAGCAGTCCTTTTTCCTTGAAGTACTTTTCAGCCCCTTTGTGCAAAGGAGCAGACAGGCCATTTTTGACCATGTCCTCTTTCTTCAGATTCGCCAGTGCAGGATGCAGACGTTTGAAGTCATCAAAGTTGTCGAACACCGCCTTGACGACGTTGTAGACGGACTCTTCGGGCACATCCTCGGATGTCACAAAGGTCGCCAGAACACCATAGGTCTGGACGTCGTCAGGATTGTTGGGGTATAGGCCGCCAGGAATCGCGACCTTGGCATAGTAGGGATAAGTCTCGACCAGCTTGTCCACCGCAGGACCGGTCAGAGGCACCAGCTTGGCGCCGCAAGAGGTGGTGGGATCCTGGATGTTGGCCGAAGGATGGCCTACGCCATAAATAAAGCCGTCAATCTTTCCATCACACAATGCCGGGCCGTGCTCATCCGGGCGCAGCTCCGAGGCCAGCGAGAAAAAGCTGGCATCCAGTCCCATGGCCTGCAGCAACTGATCCATGGAAGCTCGCGTGCCCGAACCCGGATTGCCTACGTTAAAACGCTTGCCCTTGAAGTCGTCAAACTTGCTGACATTGGCCTCTTTGCGAGACAGCACAGTAAAGGGCTCCGGGTGAATGGAGAATACCGAGCGCAGCTTCTTGTAAGCCCCGCCATCCTTGAACTGGCCTTCACCGTTATACGCGTTGTAGCCCACATCAGACTGCACCACGCCCAGGTCCAGCTCGCCCGCTTTGATGGTATTGACGTTAAAGACCGAACCGCCCGTGGATTCCACCGAGCAACGCACACCGTCAGTACCACGATCTTTATTCACCAGACGGCAAATGGCGCCACCCGCCGCGTAATACACCCCGGTTACACCACCCGTCCCGATACTGACAAACTTCTGCTGGGCGCTGGCAGGCAAGGGGCTGAGCAACATGGCGCACATAGCCGCTGTTGCACTAAGCGCCCACACCGTTTTCCTGCCTGTTTTTTTGCTAATGTGTTCCATCTTTGTGTCTCCCATGGGGTCTCCCCTGTTTGTATAGCCGGTACGACCGGTTTCTTTACGTAGACGGAGCGGAGCCAACCGCCTCGTCCTGTTGCCAATAAACTCCCTGACTTCGAAATGAGGACTCCAGTTGCGCCAGGCGCTGCACCACTGTCTTGCCGCCCAGGGTGGCAATTCGTGCCAATAAATGCTCGGCAACCGTGACGGTGCCCACTAGAGAATGAAAAAAACTGGCCGCTGGCTGCTCGCTGGTCTGCGCATCAAACAACAAGACATGCTCGGCGCCCTGCGCCACCGGAGACAGCACACTGTCCGTTATGGCGACCACGGTAATGCCACGCTGCACCGCCTGCTGCACACTATTGACCACTGTTTTCACATACGGAGCCTGGCTGATCACAATCAGCACACCCCCGCTGTCCAGGCCAGCCTCCAGCTCCAGAAACAAGTCCACAGCCCGGTTCAGCAGAACGCCGTTACCGCGTATCAATTGATACGCATAATGCATCTGGAACGCACAGGCAAAGCTCACTCCCAAACCCATGAAACCCACTTTGGAAGCACCCAGAATCGCCTGGGCACAGGCGTCTAGCGATCTGACGGGATTAAGCCTCAAGACAGACTCCAGGGCCATCTCCTGTTGCTCCCCCAGGTCCCGTATTTGTTGCTCTGAAGCCCGGTTGCCTTGCAAATTCTGGGCCCGCGCTGCCATCGTGCCGCCATTGCGATGCAATGCCTGCTGAAACGGCTCACGAAAGCAGTCATAGCTTTCGTAGCCCGCCGCTTTGGCCAGACGAAGCATCGTGGCCGGAGCAATGGACAACTCCTGCGCCTGTTTGCGCATGGACCACAGGCTGACTTCAACCGGGTGGCGCTCCACCCATTGAGCAGCACGACGCAACTCGGGCGTCAGGCCAGGCAAGATACGCTGCAAACGCAACAAGGGCTCCATTTGTCGTCCTACTCACACATCAACACAATAAAACGCATGTTAATCTGGAGAGCGTCAAAAAAAACAAATGTTTTCCTAGGGTTTGCCCGCTAATAACTATAATTATTTCTTTTCGGGGCGGGCCCAATCAACGCTGAGATCACCGCTCTCGCTTGCTAGCGAATCTCAAAAAAATCATACCGCTTGTCGGTATAAGAGCGCTGTATATCCACGTGCTCAACCACCGCCTGCTCGGGGCCGATATACAACCAGCTCACCATACTGTCTATGGCATCCGCGCTGCCCTGCAACAGCAGCTCTACCGAGCCATCCCCGGCATTGCTGACCCACCCTTTGACGCCGTACAAATGAGCATGGCGCAAGGCGCTGGCGCGAAAACCCACCCCCTGCACCCGCCCTTTAACACACACTTCTACCGTTTCACAATCCGCCATTAGCCTGCTCCCTGCTATTTGTGCCCGAAATGTGGCAGCATCCGCCCCGCATCTCAATATTCAGTTAAATTAGTCGCATCATTGTTGCATGACCGCACCCGCTCCCGATTACCTGCTTTGTGCAGCCTCTACCCTATGAACTTGCCCCGCCTTTTTACTCTATCGCTGCGCAGGGCAATGTACGTGCTAGGCATGCTGGCCGCTCTGGGGTGGGTATCCCCCGCCGCCCATGCTGCACCGCATTCCCAACAGCATATTGTGCGCGTGGGTATTTACGAAAACCCACCCAAACTGCTGCTGGACAGCCAGGCCCGGCCTGGCGGCATCATGGGCGAGCTGCTGCTGGAAATTGCCAAGCGTGAAGGCTGGACCCTGGAAGCCGTGCAATGCGACTGGCAGCAATGCCTGAATGCCCTGCAAAATGACTTGCTGGATATTGTGCCCGGCCTGGCTTATTCACCTGAACGCGCCGCCCTGTACAGCTTTCACAGTCGCGCCGTGCTGGAGGACTGGTCTCAGATCTTCACCGGCAAAACCACTCATATCGGTGCGCTGAACGACTTGAATGGCAAACGCATTGCCGTCATGAGCGGAACCCTGCAATTAACCCAGCTCTACAATATTTTGCAGAAACTGGAGCTGGGTTCCAAGCTGGTCATCACCGATTCCCAATACAACGCACTGAAACTGGTCCAAACCAAACAGGCCGACGCCGCAGTAGTCGGCCATTTATTTGGGGTACGCCATGCGGGCGAGCATGGCCTGAAAACCGCCCCCATCCGGCTGGAGCCGACCAATACCTACTTTGTGACTGCCAAGGACCGCCACCTGGACCTGCTGGCGGCCATTGATACCCATATCAAGCAGTGGCAAGACAATAACGACCCGTTTTACACAGAAACGCTGAACCAGTGGGGCCTGCGCCTGATCGAGAAACCGACCAAGCCCTGGATTATCCCCGCCTTGCTGACGCTGGGTGTCTTGCTGACCATTGCCCTGCTGACCGTCACCCTGATGCGTATTGGTCTGCGTCGTCAGCGCAAGAAGCTGGTCCGTACCGAGCACCATCTGCATACCGTGCTGGATGCGATTGATGCTTACGTCTATATCAAGGACGACAAGTTTCGTTATCAGTACGCCAACCGCAAACTGTGTGAAGACCTGAACTACACCACCGTCAGCATTGTGGGCAAAACCGACCAGGATTTGTACGCCAACAAGCAGACTATTAACGAGTTCCGTCATAACGACGAACAGGTGCTGTACAGCGGCGAGCGCCTGGCCGTCGAAGAAGTGGTACGCGACCGAAAAGGCGATATCCGCGCCACGTTCTTCTCCATCAAAATGCCGGTCAAGGACCCCGAGACCCGGCAGACCAGTCTGTACTGCATCTCCACCAATATCTCGGCCCTGAAAGCCACGCAGTCAGAGAACTACCGGCTGGCTTTCTACGACCCACTCACCGAGCTGCCCAACCGTCGCCTGCTGCTGCAACGTCTGGAACGTCACCTGCAGACCATAGAGCCGTACAAGCGGCCCGGTGCGCTGTACTTCCTGGATCTGGACCGTTTCAAGCACATTAACGATGCTCGCGGGCACGCCATTGGTGATGCCCTGCTGCGCAAAGTCGCACGCCGCCTGTCCCTGATTATTGATCCGCAGGACATCGTGGCCCGCCTGGGCGGGGACGAATTTGTCATCCTGAAAATCCTGCATCCCGGCACCGTGCGCGACTGCTACAAAGAAGCGCTGGAATTTGCCGAGCTGGTGCGCACGCGCCTGGAAGAGCCTTACAGCATCGAAGGCCACTCCTACCTGAGTAGCAGCAGTATTGGCCTGGCCCTGATTACCGACAGCACCCTGACCTCGGAAGACCTGATGCGACAGGCCGACACGGCCATGTATCGCTCCAAGGAAAATGGCCGCAACCAGATCACCTTGTACGAACCCGGCATGCAAGAGGCCGTCGAGGAGCATTTGAACCTGCAGCACGATCTGCGTTTTGCCATCGGCTCCGATCAATTGCGCCTGTTCGTACAGTCTCAATACGACAAGCAAAACCGCATTTGCGGCGCTGAAGTGCTGCTGCGCTGGCTGCACCCTAGCCGCGGCATGCTGACACCGAATCTGTTCATCCCGCTGGCGGAAAGCACAGACTTGATCACTCCATTGGGCGACTGGATCATGGCCTCGGTATGTGATTTACTGCTGCAAACCCAGCAATGCCAGTTCCCGATATCCATCAACGTCAGCCCGATTCAATTCCGCCGACCTGACTTTGCCCGCCGCACCCGCCAGATTCTGGAAACCAGTGGCGCTCCCGCCCACCGACTGATCTTTGAAATTACCGAAGGCGTGCTGATGGAGGACTTTGCCTCCGCCAACAGCATGATGCGAGAGCTGAAAGACCTGGGCATCCGCTTTTCCATGGACGACTTTGGCACGGGCTACTCCAACCTGGCCGCCATCCGCCGCCTGCCGCTGTACGAACTGAAAATGGACCGCAGCCTGATCCTGGGTGTACCCATGGAACAGGAAGCCAACGCCATTGTGCGCACCGTGCTGGCGATGGCAAGACAGCTAGGCCTGCATGTCGTGGCCGAGGGTGTGGAAAACGAGCAGCAAAAAGAGTTTCTGCTGCGCCGAGGCTGCCATGCACTGCAAGGCTACCTGTTCTGCGCACCGCAGTTGGTGGAGCAGTGGCTGGAAGTGATTCAGCAAGACTGCGGACCGGTGGAGCCACAGTAAGCTCCTGCATCACCCTTCCAACAATCTTGCATTAGTCCCAAAATGGGACTAATATCAGATCATGCGAGTCATAGCCGTCAGCACCCTTCGCCAATTCTGGGAGAAACACCCCGACGCAGAGCAGCCCATCAAAGCATGGGTCGACGAAGCGACTAAGGCGCAATGGACTCAACCCACCGATATCAAGGCTCACTATCGTAGTGCCAGTATCTTGAAGAATCGGCGTGTCGTCTTCAACATCAAAGGCAACAACTACCGCCTGATTGTTGCAGTGGCATTCAAACTAGGCATCGTCTACGTAAAATTTGTCGGCACTCACGAGGAGTACGACAAGGTCGACGCCGAAACTATTGAAATGGAGTAAACATGGAAATCCGCCCCGTACACACCGAGGCCGATTACAAGTCGGCTCTGAAAGAAATCTCTCGGCTTATGGAGTCTGACCCAGATCTGGGCACGCCTGATGGCGATCGTCTGGATGTGCTAACCACACTGGTATTGGCCTATGAAGCCAAACACTATCCGATTGATTTGCCAGACCCTGTAGAGGCCATCAAGTTCCGTATGGAACAAGGTGGTTTGACGGCCAAAGACTTGGAGCCAATGATCGGTAAGCGCAATCGCGTCTACGAGGTCCTGAATCGCAAACGCGGCCTGACACTGCCAATGATCTGGCGCTTGCACACCGCCCTTGGTATCCCAGCCGAAAGCTTGATTCGGCCCCAAACACTGGTCTAAACACCATCAGGCATCAACGTCCTTGTTTTGGCCAGGCACCTCATCTTCCAGCAATACCCAATCCAGCCGTTCGTGTTCTATATCCGTATGCAAAGGCTCAATGCCGGGCTGGGTACGTTTAGCCCTGGCCGATAGCTCGGCAAAGCGGCTGACCTTACCATACAGCCCCTGCTGACCTGCCAGTGCTGTCACTGTGCTGTTGTAGTGCTTGCCTGCCTGCCCCAAGGTTTCACCCAGCTTTTTCAGACGTTCCGCCAGAATGGATACCTGGTTATAGATATCACCCGCACGCTGGCTTAATTCATGGGCTTGCTCGTTGCTGCGCACCATCATCCAGATATTGGCTACGGTGCGCAAAATAGGCAGCAAGGTTGTGTGCGAAACCATCAGAACATTCTTGCCCAGGCCGTAATCAAACAGGCCATGATGATGCTGCAAAGCCTGCATATAGGCCGCTTCGATGGGCACGTACATGAACACGAAGCCGGGGCTGCTCAAGCCGGGCAAGGCGCTGTAATCCTTGGAAGCCAGATCATCAATATGATTGCGTAGCGCCTGCACATGAGCTTGCAGGCTTTGCTGACGCTCTTCATCCGTCTGGGCGCGGATGGCGCGGTCGTAGTCCACCAGGGACACTTTGCAATCGAGCACCAGATGCTTGTCTTGCGGCAGGTGCACGACAAAGTCGGGGTATCGCAGGCGGCCTTGCTCGTCACGGGCCTGCCATTGTGTGTCGAAGTGGACGCCTCGCACCAAACCGGCCACTTCCAGCGTTTTTTCCAGCTGGGTTTCACCCCAGTTGCCAGTGGTCTTTTTATCGCCCTTCAGTGCCACCGCCAGGGAGTGAGCCTCGGCACTCATGCGCAGACCCATTTCCTGCATGCGTTGCAGCTCCAGACTCAAGGCGGTCTGACCTTTGACGGCTTCATCGTGCACTTGATTCACACGCAATTGGAAACCCGCCAATTGCTCCCGAAACGGTCGCAGCATTTCATCCAAAGTACGTTGGCTATCCTGACGCAGGGTCTGTCCTTTAGCCTCCAGAATCTGCTGGGCCAGGGACTCGAACTGCAAGCGCATCTGCTCGCGGCTATGCTCCAGGTCCTCTTGTATGGCCTGATTACGCATTTCCTGAGCCTGTAGCTGGGCATCGCGGCGTATCAGTTCTTTGTCCAATTCCACGGCCCTGTCCTGCGCATCCTGAGTCTGCTCCTGAGCCTGGGCCAGATCTTGTTCCAGACGTGCGCAGCGATCCTCCAATGCCTGCTCGATAGGCGCACTCATGCGCGCCCGCAGCCACAGCCCGATCAGCAAACCCAGCGCCAAGGCGACCAAGGCAATCAGCATATCCAAGCCCCGCAAATCCAGCTCCATCCACCGTACTCCTGCCCAGCACCGCCCGCTCAGGAATGCCCTGGCTGGTCTGTCTGGCTAAGCCTGCTATTTAACCGTATAACGCTGGTAATTTATACACCCTTTTTCAGTCTTCCTCGACAGAGAGCGGGATGCTTTCATCCAGCCTGCATCCGCAGAAAACCTCCGGCCAAGCAGTCACATCCAGATAAAACTGGACGCTAAATCCCGTATTTGGGGGACAAATCAGAAACGTCTGCTCGTTAGGATGGGGAGGTCTCTGATTTTTATGTCTTGTCATGAACTGGATCAGCAATGCACGGATCGTGGCGATTTTCTCTGTCGTCTGCCTGCATATAGCCGCCTACGCCGTCCTGAATGCCGAGCTGGGCACAGCCAACTGGTGGAGTGGCAATCTTTACGATGCCGCCACCCGCTGGTGTGTGCCGGTCTTCGTCATGGTCAGCGGGGCACTCTTGCTGGAGCCTCGCCCCCAGGAAGGCATGAAGCTGTTCTATCGCAAGCGGGCAGCGCGGGTTTTGCTGCCGCTGCTATTCTGGACCGCTTTCTACCTGGGCTGGACGGCCTTCAAGCAGCACTGGTGGACGCCGGAGGCAGACCCCTACCCCTATCTGGAGCGGCTGCTGCAGGGTCGGCCTTATTTCCATCTCTGGTTTCTGTACATGATTGTGTTCCTGTACCTGTTCACGCCCTTTTTGCGTCGGATGGTCCAGAACACCAACCTGAGGCAGCTGGCCGCGCTGACCGGGGCAGCCTTTGTGCTATCGGCCCTTAGCACCCTCAGCAATCCGGACCTGAACACCCACTCTGCGCCTTTCTTTACCTGGTTCCTGTCCTATCTGCCCTATTTTCTGCTCGGTTATCTGCTGCGCAAAGTGCCGGTGAATGTGCCTCGCTGGCTGACTATCACGGTACTGCTCAGCAGTATCGCGGCAACAGCATGGGGCTTTTATGCGCTGGCCATGACGCACGATAGGCAAACGGGTGCGTACTTTTATGATTACCTGAGCATCACCGTCATCCCCATGTCCATCGCGCTGATTCTACTGCTGCGTGACTGGGATCAGCCCTTGATCAACTCGCGTATCAGTGCCCATCTGGCGGAGCTGACCTTGGGAGTGTATTTGATCCACCCCTGGCTGATCGACCTGATGTACCGCTACCTGTTCACGGCACTGGATTTCAATGCGCTGTGGTCGATTCCTGTGCTGGCGGTGGCAATTTATGGTCTATCCCTGTTGCTGACGGCCGGCTTCAAAGCGACGCCGGTTCTGCGGGCGACCGTCTAAAAACAAATACGTAAGACATGAAAAATGGGCAAGCCCCCAAGGGGAAACTTGCCCATCTACATCTACTGGCGCGCAATCATCGCTACTGATTAGTAGCGGCAAACTATCTGGCACCTATCATTCAATACATACAACAACCGTAAGCCATAACCGGCCACTGACAATTGATCGTCCAGCCTCGATCATCTGCTTCAAGGCTTAAGGACGAAACGGCGCATCATCAATAGGCGAAGCCTCACCCGTCAGGTGAGCCGCCAGAATCGCTGCGCTACCGCAAGCCAGGGTGAAGCCCAATGCTCCGTGGCCTGCGTTCACCCACAAACGACCAGCCAGCTTGCTGGCCCCCACGACCGGCTTGCCCGAAGGCGTAGCAGGGCGCAAACCGGCCCAGGTCGGGGCCTTTTCCAGTGGCAGGCCAGGGAACAGATCCTTTACCTGCTGCTTCAAGGTCGCCATACGGGCAGCGGGAATATCCAGCCCATCAAAGCCGATATCCACCATTGCGGCCATACGCAGCACTTCACCCAAACGGGCGTACACAATGCGCTGTTCGTAGTCGGTCACGCTGATAGCCGGCACGGCTTGATTCAGGCCTTCCAGTGGCAGACTCAAGCTGTAGCCCTTTAATGGGTAGATCAGAGGACGGCCACCCAGCTGACGCAGCAAAGGAACCGTACCCATACCGCTGGCAACAACAAACTGATCCGCCTGTATCTCGCCTTCTGCGGTTTGCACGGCACGAATATCACGCCCTTCCATCACAAAGCGCTGCACCGGCGTGTTCAGTTTCAGCTGATAGTCGCTGTCGTTTTGCATGCGCTCATGCAAGGCCACGGAAAACAGATAAGCGTCGCCCGCTTCTTCGCTAGGTGTATAAATCGCACCCTGCAAGCGCGAGCCCAACGCCTGCAAAGAAGGCTCCAGCTCCAGCACTTGGGCCGCTTCCAGCACTTGCTGCGAAGATCCCATATCCGCCTGCAATTGCGCCTGTTCACGCGCATGCTGGAATGGGCCGGGACTGCGGAACACAATCAGCTTGCCATTGTTTTGATGGGCAAATTCCAGATTGAAGCGCGCTTGCCAGTCGTGCAGAATGTCGCGGCTCAGATAGGACAGGGTCAGCATCTGCGCGGTGGTACGGCGCACCACATCGCCTCGGCAGGCTTTCAGAAAATGCAGCAACCAGCGCCATTGCTGCGGGCTCAACGCAGGTTTGAAGCGCAGTGGCGAGTCTTTATTCAATAACCAGCGTGGCAAATCCTTGAACACACCGGGATCAGCCAGGGGGGCCACATAGCTGTAGCTCAGCTGTCCGCCATTGGCAAAGCTGGTCTGTCCGGCCACTTGTGAACCGGCTTCCAGTACCGTGACCTTCACCCCTTTCTGGCGCAACATGAACGCGGTGCTCATGCCAATTACACCGGCGCCGATAATACATACATGCATGGAAATACCCCCAATAACTGGCCTCTATTGTCTTGGGGGCCGCCTTAGAGCGCCAATGAATAGTTGGCGCATTCCATAACCCAGGGTTATAGAATCAGCTTTCTGCTCAGTCCGGGAAACGGCACTCCAGCAGAGCCTGCCGGATGTGATCCAGCACACGCTCACGCGAGCCAGAACCGGCATCATCATGGGCCGTCAAAATGCTGACCGGAATCGGCAAAGGCTCGGGCAAGCGGTGTATGGCAAGGCCTCGGCCTTGCATGGCTCGGGCCGTGACCAGATCCACCAGGGCCTCACCCACCTGCTGTAAAACCAGGCCGCAAGCCACGTAATGGGTCTGTACACGCATAGAGGGAGCCACATCGGGGACATAGCTTTGCAGCAGGTCTTCCACCATCGCGCCGACAGGATCGTCAGCGTCCAAAGCGATGAAAGCGCGCTCGGCCATCTCCTCCCAATGACGCAAAGGCGCAACGCCCGGCACGGTAACGTGCACCAGTTCGGTATGGGCCAGCACCTGCTGTTGCACGCCGGAAGATTCGCCCTGATCAAAGCTCATCACCATATCCAGGTCGCGCGTTTCCAGAGCTTGCAATAGCTCACCGCTGTGATGGGTACGCAGCTCGAAGCTCATGGCCGGGTGAGCCTGACGACAACGGCTCAATGCCACTGGCAATAGCTCCAGACCAAAAGCCGGACTGCTGCCGATACGCCACAAACCTTCATGGTGAGAGCGCAGATTGCGCGCCAGTCGGCTGACGTCATCCAGGTTCTGATGCAGACGCGCAACGTAGGGGGCCAGAATGCTGGCCTCACGCGTGGGGATCAGGCGGCCACGCACACGGTCAAACAAGCGAAAGCCCAGCTGCATTTCTGCCGTCGCCAGCATTTTGCTGGCCGCAGGCTGAGAGATATGCAGCAACTGCGCGGCCTGCGTCAAAGAGCCGCCACGGCAAATCGCATCAAAAATTTCTACATGCCGCCACCGCATCGACTGGCCCTCCTGCTGCGTGCTGGTCTGAAAACAACTTATTATCCTGCAACTTGGCCTGACATAAAACGCGTCAGCCCCCATGGCTTACTTGGTATCCTATAGCCCTTTGAGTCTTTTGCCGTGCGCCAGGCGCCGGGCGAGCTTATGGCTGCCAATCCTTATAAAAAACGCGAACCCAATATCCGTGAACAAGTCTACGGCATGCTGCGCCAGGACATTGCCTTGGGCAAAATTGGCTTTGATGTGCGGCTGGTGGATAACGAAATTGCCGCCAGCCTGAATGTCTCGCGCATGCCGGTGCGTGAAGCCTTGCTGCAACTGAAAAACGAAGGGGTACTGGAAGGGACGTCGCGCGGCTTTGTGCTGCGGGTCTACACCGCCCAGGATATTGAGGATATTTTCTCAGTGCGCCTGCTACTGGAACCACCGGCCGCCAAGCTGGCTTGCGTGAATCAAAGCAGAGTGGGCATGCTGGCCATGGAACAGGCCTTGAGCCGCATTGAAGCCACGCATCAGCAGGGCGACCCTATCGACAATATTCAGGCCAACTGGGCATTCCGCAGCGCCTGGATCAGCATGGTGCCCAACAAGCAGCTGGTCGATACGATGGCGCGTCTGCATGATCAGGCCGATCAGGCCCGGATTGCCTGCTTGCAAGACCCTCAATTCCGTCTGGAAACCATGCAGCGAGCCAAGGCGATTTGTCAGGCCTTCAGCGAGCGCCAGGAAGAGCAGGCGGCCCATCTGATTATGGAAAATCTGGTCATTTGCTGCTCGGCGTATTGCCTCAAACAGGCGGAATTGCTGGCTTAACAGTTCGGCATAAACAGGAAGCTGCGAAGCAGGCTGTGATTGCTGCCGCCGTCGATGCTTCCTGCTCAAGCACCGGCAATATAAAGCCTCGGCTGTAAACCATATGCAAGTTTGGCTCTTCAGCCCAAGCAACTGTCTTGTGTGCTGAAGACAGTGCCCCCTCATGGTTCCGGGACAGCCCACACACGACAAAAAAAGGCGCCGTAGCGCCTTTTTTCTTCAAGCCATCACGGCTTAGTCCAGCGTGATTTCCAGGGCCTTGATGGTTGGTCCCATGGCTTGAGCATCGTGCTCGATCAGATCAGCAAACTCTTT
Source organism: Alcaligenes faecalis (assembly GCF_009497775.1). Taxonomy (NCBI): domain Bacteria; kingdom Pseudomonadati; phylum Pseudomonadota; class Betaproteobacteria; order Burkholderiales; family Alcaligenaceae; genus Alcaligenes; species Alcaligenes faecalis. The sequence goes on along the minus strand of NZ_CP031012.1, from coordinate 229,143 downwards.
GGGAGTGGAAGGCTCGATCTGGATGCCGAAGTCCACGAATTTCTTGACCACTGCATCCTCTTTCAGGACAGCTGTCAGCTGCTCGGTCAGGCGGGCTACGTCTTCGTCAGGCGTACCGGCTTTGGCCGAAATACCCCACCAGATGGTGAATGCCACATTGGGGATACCGGCTTCGGCAATCGTAGGCACGTCTGGACGCAGAGGGCTGCGCTCAGTTGTCGCCGCGGCAATCGCGCGCAGGCGGCCATCTTCCAGGAAGCCACGGCTGCCCGTCAGCACGTCAAAAATAAAGTCGATCTGGCCGCTGACGGCATCAATCAAAGCGGGACCTGCACCCTTGTAAGGCACGTGCACCAAACGAGCGCCGGTTTCTTTACGCAGCATCTCGCCCAGGAGGTGAGTGCCGGTACCCATACCTGGCGAACCGTAGGTCAGTTCCTGCTTCTGGCCAGCAGCGACCAGATCCTGAACGGTCTTGAAGGGGCTGTCTTTATTGACCAGCAGGAACACAGGAGCCTTGGCAGCCAGCGTCATGGGGATCAGGTCGGTAGCTACATCGTAATTCAGACGCTGATAAAGGTGGCGATTCAGGGAGTAAGCACCGCTATCGGCCAGGAACAGCACCGTACCCAAAGAGCTGGGGTTGGCGTTTTTCACCACGTTCATGGCAACCTGGGCACCCGCACCAGGGCGGTTTTCCACGATGACTTTCTGATCAAAGCGCGTGCCCATTTCCTGGGAAATCACACGCGCCAACTGGTCAGCCGCACCGCCCGGAGGGTAAGGCACAACCAGCGTCACATTCTTGTTTTGAGCATGGGCCTGTGCACCCAACATCAGCGCACAACACGTTGCCAACTTAAGCCATACCTTCATTGTTCTATCCCCGTTGCCCCTGTGGGCTTATTCAAAGTCATTGTGAAGCACATTCGCTCAAACACGTGAGCCTGGCCTGCTTTTTGCTGATCGACTGTCGTCCATAAACCTGATCAACCGTCTTGCTGGCCGTACTGCCCTGGCCTGCAAAACGCCTCCTTTTCTGTCCTTGCTCCGCCCCTGGTTTACGCGAAATACCACTGCCTGGTGAGCTCTGCTACTTCGGGTTTTTCCGGTGAAGGACAGGAATTTCAAAATAATATATTGCAGTATACTGTTTGCAGGATATTAGTAATTTCACCCATGCATATCGGCTTGCCGCCTTGATCGCGCGTTGGCCGGGAGACAGATTGATCATGCACGCCCATTCCATTCCAGCTTCTGAATTGCCGCTGTTTTCAATACCTGCCACGCAGCGCACGGTGCCCGCCCTGTTGCGCCTGCGCGCAGAGCGCATGGGTGATGCTCCGCTGTTTTCAGACCGCAACATCCACTACACCGGCCAGCAAACCCTGCAGGCAGCTGCCGCCAGTGCCAGCCGTCTGAGCCGTGCCGGTATCAAACGAGGCGACCGTGTTGCCCTGCTATGTACCAACCGCCACGAATTTCTGGATATGGTTCTGGGTTGTGGTTGGCTGGGCGCGATTGTGGTGCCTATCAATACCGCTTCGCGTGGGGCGCAGTTGCAGCACATCTTGTGCAATAGCCAGGCCAGTCTGCTGGTGGTGGAAACGGATCTGACACCACTGCTGGCAGATGTGGACCTTGGTGCCACTGCTGTTCAGCAAGCCTGGTTGATTCAGGGCCAGGAAGCCGCACAAACACTGGCTGTAGCCACCTGCGATCTGCCTCCTTTGGGCGATTACTGCGAGCCTGCTGATATAGGCCCCGGCGATACGCTAGCCATTCTGTACACCTCCGGCACCTCGGGCCCTTCCAAAGGGGTGCAGTGCCCGCACGCCCAGTTCTACTGGTGGGGTATTTACACCGCCAGCAAGCTGGGCATGAAGCCTGATGATGTGCTGTACACCTGCCTGCCCATGTTCCACACCAATGCCTTGAACACGTTTTTCCAGGCCCTGGTCAGCGACGCCTGCATGGTGGTGGACAAGCGTTTCTCGGCCAGCCGTTTCTTCGACAATCTGTACGAAACCGGCGCGACGATTACCTATCTGTTGGGCGCCATGGTGCCTATCTTGCTGTCCAAGCCAGAAACAGCGGCAGAGAAGCTGCACAAGACCCGTATTGCCCTGGGCCCCGGTGTTCCCGAGCAGTTTCATAGCCAGTTTCTGGAGCGCTGCCACATGCATCTGCTGGATGGCTTTGGCTCTACCGAAACCAACTATGTGATGGGCCGTGGCATTCAGGAACAGCGCAATGGCTATATGGGCCGCGTCTCTGAAGGCTTTGAGGCGCTGGTCGTGGATGAAAACGACAACCCGCTGCCAGACGGTGAAGTGGGCGAGCTGTTGCTGCGCGCTGATGAACCCTATGCCTTCGCGCTGGGATACTACGGTCAGCCTGACAAGACGGTGGAGACCTGGAAAAACCTGTGGTTCCACACGGGTGACCGCGTCGTGCGCGATGCCGATGGCTACTACCGCTTTGTGGACCGTCTGAAAGACATGATTCGCCGTCGTGGTGAAAACATTTCTTCCTACGAAGTCGAACAGGCTTTGGCCAGTCATCCTGCTGTCCATACGGTTGCCGTCTATGCCGCCAAGTCCGAGCTGGCCGAGGATGAAGTCATGGCCATGATTGTGCTGCGCCCGGATTGCACGGTCAGCTGCGAGGAGCTGCTGCAGCATTGTGAGCGCCGTCTGCCTTACTTTGCCGTACCGCGCTTTATTGAGTTTGCCCAAGTCTTGCCCACCACGGAAAATGGCAAGATTCAAAAGTTTGCCCTGCGTGATCGCGGCATTGGCCCCGACACCTGGGATAGAGAAAAAGCAGGCTATCAGGTTCGCCGCTGATCGCTGCCACAGGAATTCGATATGACGCCTAACTTCAATCTGGACACGGTGCGCCTGCTGGGCGCAACCGAGGTCACCTACACCCGGCGTGGTCAGCTTGGCACGTCCGAGCTGCTGGCCCAGGCTTTCAAGCAGTCTCTTGCCGCAGCAGGCCTGAAGGCCAGCGATGTTGATGGTCTGGGGGTAGCCTCCTTTACCCATGCACCGGATCGGGCTATTGATCTGGCCTGGAAGCTGGGCTTGAAGGTGGGCTGGATTATGGATGACAGCAATGGCGGTGCCAGCGGTCTGAATATTCTGCAGCACGCTATTCGTGCTGTTCAGGCGGGTGATGCACGCTGTATTGCGATCGTGGCCGGGGATCATTTTCAAGCCAAGGATTTCCAGCAACTGGTCGAGAACTATAACCAGACGACTTACGATCATTTGCGGCCTTTGGGGGCTGGCAGTCCGAATCATCGCTTTGCCATGCTGACGGCGAATCAGATGCGCAAGCTGGGTTTGGAGCGAGCGGATTATGCGGCCTTGGTGATGCGCCAGCGCATGTGGGCCGGCATGAATCCGGGTGCGGTGTATCGCAGTCCCATGAGTCTGGATGATTATCTGAATGCGCCTGAAGTGGCGGACCCTTTGACGCGGCTGGATTGTGTGCCGGTGGTGGATGGGGCCAATGCTTTGATTGTGATGCGCGCGGATCATCCGGCGGCGCAGAATCAGCCTGAAATTACGGTGAAGGCTTTACGCAGTTTTCATAATATTGATGATCAGCAAGGCGACGGCTTGAGCACGGGTCTGGCGGCTTTGGCTCCAAGCTTGTGGGCGGATTCGGGCTTGAGTCCGGCGCAGATGGATGTGGTCAGTATTTATGACGATTACCCGGTCATGGTGCTGGCGCAGTTGCAGGATTTGGGCTTTTTTGAGGCGGATGGAGCGAAGCAATTTATCCATGAATCTATTGCGTCAGGACGTCTGGCTTTGAATACGTCTGGCGGGCAGTTGTCGGCCGGGCAGGCCGGGGCGGCGTGCAGCTTGCATGGTTTGGTGGAAGTGATGCGTCAGTTAAGCGCTCAGGCCGGGGAGCGTCAGGTGGCCCAGGCCCGTTATGGCTTGGTCACGGGCTATGGCATGGTGGAGTATCGCTATGGGATGTGTTCGACGGCTCTTGTTTTGGAGGCCTTGTGATGAGTCCTTCTGTCTTTCGTTGTGTGCAGTGTGATCATCGGGTGTTTCCGGCGCGGTTCTTGTGTCCGAAGTGTCATGGGGATGAGTTTGAGGCGCAGACATGTACGTCTGGTGTGGTCACAGAACTGACGCGTAGTGCCCTCTCCTCTGGCGAGAAGCCGAGCGTGTATATGCTGGCAACGGTGGCCAGCGATGCAGGGCCGGTGTTGATTGCTCGTGTGCTGGATGAGTCAGTGCAGCGGGAAGATAAGGTCGCTTTGGCTTTGCGGGATGGCGGGATCTATGCTGATCCTGTGCGGAAGTAAAGGCACTTTCTCAACAGCTTTCTTTGGAATGGCTTGACTGGATGGGGTTGGGTTTAGATGCCCAGCGTGTAGAGATCGGGATGACTCAAGGCTTGGAGTCAGCAACTGTTCGACGCGATGAAGAAGGTGACTAGAAGACGCTGATTAAGGGGCTGTCCCGGTGTCGGGGCTGGTAACTTGCCGGCGCTGCGCGCCGGTGCCCTGGTCAGATAATCGCTACGGGCGCACCTTGAACTCGTCCGGTGGTTTGTCCCCCGGACAAACCACAAACGTCGGACTCAAACAGCAAGGTGCTTGCACCCCTGCGCAATTATCTGCCTGCGGCAAGTCACCTGATCCGCCCCAACACCGGGACAGCCCCTCAATCAGCTCACAGCATCTTTTATCGGACGATTGTTGATTGGGGTTTGAATGCTCCGACTTCGTGTTCTTAACGAGAGGGTTGGTCGTAGAAATGGTTGATCGTAGAGCTGCTTGATCAATGAGGTTGCTTGGAAAGATGGGGTAGGCAATCAATGTCCTAAGCCCGTATTTGCCAATGTCTAAGTACGCTTTACTACACACAAGTTAAAGACGTGGGCTTATGCTCTTAAGCCTTAAAAGCTGACTTGAACGCTGTCGGTACGAACACTGTCTGCAGCCTGCTCGTCTCTCAAATCGACCTCGGTGATGAACAGCAAGATCGTTAAAGTTCTTATGTACCGCTTCCACATCAATCACTTTGCTACACATAAATAGGCGGCAAAAACGATCAGCACTATCGAGTATAAAAAACCTCAGTTTGGCATGTGCCGAACTGAGGTTTTTTGTTTTGAAAGCGTTTCCAGACTCTGGCTTTCTACGCGGGACAATATGCTTGTTGTCCCGCTTTCAAGTTGCCTGCTCTGTGTTATCCGATCAGTCCTGGCAGGCCTATGGCAATCCAGGGGATGAACAGGACCAGCGCCAGTACGGCTATTTCTATGGCTAGGAAGGGCACGGCGGCGCTGTAGATATGGGGCAAGCGGATGGATGGCGGTGCCACGCTTTGCATCACGATCAGCAGCAGGCCGAAGGGTGGGGTCAGCAGGCCAATTTCCAGTGCGATCAGGATCATCACGCCCAGCCAGACGGTGTCCACGCCTGCGGCCAGGGCCAGGGGCATGAAGAAGGGCAAGGCGATCATCATCATGGAGATTTGATCCAGCACCATGCCCATGACCAGCAGCACCAGCAACATGCAGATCACCAGCACGAAGGGCGACAGGTTGTAGTCTTTGATCATGCCCAGGAAGCCTGCGCTGGCGCCGGAGAAGCTGAGCAGTTGTGCGAAGGTGGTGGACGCGGCCAGGATGAACAGGATCACAACCGAGACTTTGGCGGTTTCGATCAGGCTTTTCCACAAGGCTTTCAAGGTCAGGGCACGGTAGGCGATGGTAGCGATTACAGAAGCCACCACGCCGATCGCGGCCGATTCGGTGGGCGATGCCCAACCGGCCAGCATCGAGCCAACCACCGCAATAAAAATACCCAGCAATGGCACAACGTTAAACACGAAGGGTTTCCACAAGGCCCAGCCTTTCAGACGAGTGGCTGGATCTTCGTCACTCATGGGTGCGTCTTGCGGACGCAGGCGGCTGCGCACGACCACGTAGGCCAGAAAGCCTGCTGCCATCAACATGCCGGGCAGGATGCCGCCAATCAGTAGTCGTTCGATGGAGATGCCAGCCAGGCTACCCAGCATGACAGCCAATGCCGAAGGTGGGATCAGCATGGCGATACCGCCTACTGCCATGATGGGTCCCATGGCCATGGTGGGGTGATAGCCGCGACGCAGCATTTCTGGCAACATCACGCCGCCCATCATGGCCGTGTTGGCAATGGACGAACCCGACAAGGTAGCGAAGGTCGTACCGCCCAGAATGCTGACGATGGACAGTTTGCCCGGCACGCGCGAGATCATGCGTTCGATGGAGTCGATGGCTTTGAAGGCCAATCCGGTATGAAAAAGCACCTCTCCCATCAGTACGAATAAGGGGATAGGAGTTAAGGAAAAGCTGCCAATAGAGGCGGTGGTGTTGCGCGCCCATTGGGCCAAACCAGCCGCTTCACCCAGAAACAGCCACGCACCCAGCAAGTTCACGGACAAGAAGGCAAAGACCACCGGTGTGCCGATGGCCATCAAGAGAAAAAGTGATCCCAGCAGCAGGATCAAGGCCATGTGCCATTCCATGCTCAGACTCCTTGCTCAACAGGACGGGAAATCAGGCGACGCAGGAATTCCAGCGCCAACATGGATGCACCAAACAGCAAAGGCAGATTCAGCCACCACTCCGGGAACACCAGGGCTTTGAACACCATGGCCCCTTGTTCGTGGGCATCCAGGGCAACCACGGCACATTGCCAGGCCAGCACAGCGCTGACGAACAAGCCCAAGAGGTTGGAGATCAGGTCCAGCAAGCGCTGCATGGGTAGGGGAAGGTTGTTGAACAGCACGTCGATACGGATATGGCCGCCCAGGTACAGCACCCACGGTGCTGCCACGAAGGTGGCAATGATCAGCATGTATTCGGTTACTTCCACGCTGGTGGACAGCGCGTCGTAACCCAGGTTGCGCAGCACCACGTCGGCACAAACCAGCAGGCTCATCAGCCCGAAGGTCAGGGCCGCGACGGCTCCGCAAGCGTTCATTAACAGGGCGTAAGGACGCCCCCAGGTCGTGTTGGAAGGCAAGCCTTCCGGGGCTGTTGCAGCAGACATCGCGTCTTCTCCGCAGATCAAGGTCACTGAAAGGGCGGGCATCTTGCCGCCCGTATGGCACCATCAAAAAGTGGACACTGTCCCAAGGGCACAATGTCCACTGTCAAACTACGTAATCCGCAATCTTGTTTAAGGGTGATAACCACCAAACAGTTCACGCAGTTGCGCGGCGTATTTGGGGCTGGATTTGTCGATACCGGCCCAGCCTGCTTCGTAAGCTTTGGTGCGCAAGGCACGAGCCACTTCAGGTTCCAGAACCAGAGCTTGCACACCGGCTTGTTCGGTGGCGGCTTTTTCATCAATTGCCATCTGGTGTTCAGTCACGTTCTGCGACTCCATCCACTCGATCTGCTTGCGCATGAAGGCTTTCTGGTCTTCGTCCAGTTTTTCCCAGCTCTTCTGGTTCATGAAAAAGCCCACTTCCACGTTGTAGAAGCCTGGCTCCACACGGTATTTGGTCTTTTCATGCCAACCCATTTCCATCACGCCCACGGAAGGCCAGCCATAGCCGTCCACTACGCCACGCTCCAGCGCGGTGTAGACCTCGCCCGGTGGAATCTGCAGCGGCGTTGCGCCAATTTCGCGGAAGAAGGACAAGTACACGGGCACACCGCGCAGCTTGAAGCCCGACAGGTCTGCCGAGGTCACAGGCTTGTTGGTGTAGATGTGGTATTGCAAACCATCCGTCGTGCGGGCCAGCCAGGTGATGTTGGCTTTCTCGCGGTGAATCTTGTCCATCAGTTCGTAGCCGCCGTTCTGACGCAGCTCGCTCATGGGTTTTTCGGTCAACGTCAGAGCCAGTGCTTCAGGCACCAGATTGGCGTGGAACACGGCAGTGGTATTGGCGAAATCAATCACGCCGGAACGCAGTGCGTTACCGACCTCGAAAGGAGGAATGGCCTCTGGACCACCAATCACATTGATCTGTACCAGGCCCTTGCCTTCCGTGTTGACCTTGTCAACGAACTGTTTGAAGCGCTTGGTAAAGAAGGTGTCCATCGTAAAGACAGACACCGCTTTCAGCGTTACTTCCGCTGCCTGCGCGCCAGCCATTCCCAAAGCCAGCAAGGCCGCTGCCACCACCCGAGTTGTTTTATGCACCATGACGGAACTTCCGCAGAAAGGTTTGTTATGAAATTTTAGTTTAGATATAAATATATCAATAATCAATTATTTATAAGTCGGGGTTTTCACTAGGCGCGCTACGGGCCCATAAGGTCTGGCACCGATATTGCACCTGAATTCTGTATGCGGACCGCCTGCTGTATCATCACAGACTTCTAGTTTTGTTGGCTTAAAAGGTATTACCCATGACATTTTCCGCTGTGCTGTTTGATTGTGACGGTGTGCTGGTAGACAGCGAACCAATCACGGTTCGTGTACTGCGGGATATGTTGCAAGAGGAAGGCTGGGTGATGACGTACGAGCAGTGCTATGACTGGTTCATTGGCAAGGCTCTGCCCGACGAACTGCCCACCGTGCGCAAGATGACGGGTAAAGATCTGGATATGGAATGGGTGATGGCCTTTCGCATGCGCCGCAACCATGCGCTGACCAATGAAGTCATGGCCATTCCCGGTATTCAGGACACGCTCGATACCATCTTGCGTGACAAGCCCGGCATGATTGCCTGCGCGTCCGGCGCAGACCGCGCCAAGCTGGTGCTGCAATTGGGCCAGACCGGCCTGCTGGATTACTTCGGCACCCACATCTATAGCGGCGCTGAAACGCCGCGCAACAAGCCTTACCCGGATGTCTATCTGGCCGCTGCCCACGGTCTGGGCGTTGACCCCACACAGTGTCTGGTCGTGGAAGACAGCGTGACTGGCGCAAGCGCAGGCCTGGCCGCAGGCGCAACCGTGCTGGGCTACTGCCCGGTTCCTGACAAGGAAGAGGAATTGCGCAGCCTGGGCGTGCGTGACACCTTCCGCCGCATGGACGAGCTACCCGCCTTGATCGCCAAGTTGGAGCAGGAACGGGTACAAGGCTGATTCATCGCCAGGCAATAGAAAAGGCGCTGTGTTTTAGGCAGTTTCTTCAAAAGAGGGAGATCCCACCCTTTGGAACTGCTCAAAACACAGCGCCTTTTTTGCCGTCGGGCCGACTCCAGGCTCAGCCCCCAGCACAAAGCTCCCCTTCGGGAGCAGCAAGCCAAAAGCTTAGCGTGCGGTTTTTTATCTTTTGCTTAGTCTTCCAGATGGAAGGTATGCAAAATCCGATGCAGCACAGGAGCAATAATCAGCCCGAAGGTCGCGGCCAATACCAGACTGATATACGCACCATAAATAGCAAAAAACACTTTGCCAGCCCATGTTTCAGGCAAGGTCATCGGACCGAGCCCACCTACCATCATGGCGGCATTTAAAGCCGCATCGTGCCAGTGCACGTTCTCTTCAAACCACATATGGCCCAATGCACCCAGCATCAGTGAAAAGGCCACGAAAACAATACCGATAAGGGCATGCGCCAACAGGCGCTTGGCAAATTGCCACCCCGTAATCAGGGGCTCATCACGTGACTCGTACATGTCATTAAAGAGTATTGGCCTGAACAGTTAATGAAGCTAACCATTGGCTGACTTGCAAGGACAAGGCATCGCTTGCCTGTCCAAATGCCTCAACCACCTGTGGCACGGCGGTGCCCACGACATCCTGCTGTACAACAAAACGACGGGTTTGCAGCAATTCACCGGAGCGCTGATTACGTAGCAGCGCATCAAACTGGATGCGCACACGCGGTGCGCCCTGAATGTACTCCACCTGGAAGGCACCCAGCGTGCCGCCCAGTTCCAGATCGGCAATCACGGATTCGCTATCCAGCACCACCGCCCGGAATTGGGCGGCATCACGCAAGGCATCGGCCAGACGATTGCGCAGCAAGGCGGGCACATCGTCACCCCAACGCACGCCCTTATACGCGCTTAGCTCATTGCCTTGCGGCAGAACCGTAATACGCGAGCTGGCCAGCAGACGCTCGGCATGGGGCCGGTTCACCTGAATAATCAGCTGCTTGTGTGCCGCCGGGGCTTGCTGGGCCGTCAATGCCACAGCGGGAAGCTGGTAATAGGTCAGCGATTCAGCCTGCGGCAGAACCGAGCAGGCAGTGGACAAGGCAGCCAGACCGACTAGCGATGCCTGCAACAAACGACGCACAACAGTGGGCATCATGGTGTGAACTCCTGTAATTTGTCGCGACCCAAGAGGTAGCCAGCTGGATTATCTTCCAGACGGGAGGTAACGGCGCGGAAACCGGCCAGTACCTGACGCAATTCACGCAAGGCGGGTTCGATCTCGGTCAGACCCTGAGCACCGCGGCCAATGGCTGCCGAATTTTGCTCCAGCAGCTTGTTCAGACTTTGTGTCGCACGGCTGAAATCCTCCATGGATTTCTGAATGGCATTCATGGCCTGCGTACCCTGGCGGTCTACCAGACCCTGCGTGGAAGACAGCAGAGTCGTGGCTTGCTGGCTGGCCTGGGACAGCTCTTTCACCAAAGCCGGTACACCTTCGCTGGCGGTCGAGAGCTGGCCCATCAAGGCTTCCAGCTTTTGCAAACTGGCCGACAGGGACTTGGAGTTCTCGGAGGACAAGAAGGTATTGGCGTTATCCAGCAGCTTGGAGATTTGCGTCATCAGCTCTTCACCCCCCGCCATCAATTGGGCCAGCGGAGAGGGCGAGGCCACAATCGTGGGCAGGCCATCGCCTGTGGCTTCCAGCAAGGGGCTATTGGGTGTGCCACCGCTCAGCTCGATTACGGATTGACCGGTGATGCCAGCCAATGCCAGGCGAGCCTGAGTATCTTCGTGAATAGGGATGGCAGCCTGAATCGACACTTGCGCGCGCACACGCTGCAAGTCGTTCGGATCCAGGCGCAGCTGGCGCACTTCACCGACGCGCAAGCCGTTGTATTGCACGGCGCTGCCACGAGACAGACCACGCACACCTTCCAGAAAGACAATATCGTAATCGCGGGTCTCGGCATCTTGCCCGGCCTTGGCCAGCCAAAGCGAGAACAGGACAGCAGCCACAGCCACTACCAAGGTAAAGACCCCGATCAATACATGATGGGCACGCGGTTCCATTAACTATGCTCCTGACGACGGTTTTGGGCCTGTTCGGCGGCCCGTCCCCGTGGACCGTGGAAGTACTCCCGGATCCAGTCGTTATCAACTTGCTCTACCCGCGCCAATGTGTCGTTGACCAGCACGCGCTTTTCCGCCAGCACGGCCACTCGGTCACAAATGGTGTAGAGCGTATCCAGATCGTGTGTAACCAGAAACACGGTCAATCCCAGCGCATCGCGCAAGGTCAAAATAAGCTGGTCGAAATCACCCGCGCCCACCGGGTCCAGACCGGCAGTAGGTTCGTCCAGAAACAGGATTTCCGGGTCCAGCGCCAGAGCACGTGCCAAGGCGGCACGCTTGATCATGCCACCGGACAGCTCGGCCGGATATTTGGTGGCCGCATTGGCCGGCAAACCCGCCAGAGACATTTTCATGGCGGCGATATGTTCTGCAGAGGAACGGGACAGGCCAATGTGTTCGATCAGAGGCATGGCAATGTTTTCCACCACCGTCAGCGAGGAGAACAAGGCCCCTTGCTGGAATAGCACACCTAAACGACGCTCCAGCCGCGAACGGGCTTCGGGCGACAGCGTGCCAATTTCCTGATCAAAAATGCGTACAGTGCCACCAGTAGGCGGGCGCAATCCCAGAATGGAGCGCAGCAGCACGGACTTGCCGGTGCCGGAGCCACCCACTACGCCCACGATTTCACCGGGATACACATCCATATCCAGATGCTCGTGCACAACGTGATCGCCAAAGCGATTGTCCAGGTCACGTACTTGAATAATGGGACGAGCGGTGGCCTCTACCATCCCATCTCCATGAAGAACAGCGCTGCCAGCGCATCAATCAGGATCACGATAAAGATGGACTGCACCACCGCCGAGGTCGTGTGTTCACCCACGGACTGCGCGCTGCCGGTGACTTTAAAACCTTCCTGGCAACCAATCACGGCAATCAAAAAGGCAAAGATCGGAGCCTTGGCCATGCCCAGCACGAAGTGCCGCAAATCAATATCCTGATTGAAGATATTGATGAACATGGTGGGTGAAATATCCAGAATCAGGGCGCAGACCAGCCCGCCACCGAAGATCCCGGCCACCATGCCCACAAAGGTCAAAATAGGCATGGCCAGCAGCATGGCCAGTACGCGTGGAATGACCAGAATCAGCATGGGGTTCAAGCCCTGGGCACGTAAAGCGTCGATTTCCTCGTTCGCTTTCATGGAGCCGATCTGCGCGGTAAAGGCACTGGCGGTGCGGCCTGCCATCAGGATGGCGGTCAAGAGCACCGCAAATTCACGCAAAAAGGAAAAGCCGACCAGGTTCACGGTGTAGATGGTGGCACCAAAGTCCGCCAGCACCGTCGCCCCCAGAAACGCGATCACCGCGCCCACCAGGAAAGTCAGCAAGGCCACGATAGGCACGGCGTTAAAGGCCGTTTCTTCCAGCTGCGCCACAATCGAGGTGACGCGCCACTGGCTGGGCCGCAGCATATTCAGAATCAGGGTTTCCAGCGTCAAGCCGATAAAGCCCAGCAGCTCACGCACATTGCGCGAGATGTGGACCATGGACAGGCCCACGCGCTCGAACAAATCCGTAATGCCCCAGCGCGCCGGGACCAACTGCCCATGATCCATGCGGCTCATCGCCTTGGCAACGGTTTGCAATAATTGATGGCGCTCTTTGGACAAGCCTTGAGCACTGTCCAAGGCCGCTTGCACACGCTCGGCACCCAGCCATTCGCACAGGACTTGCGCACCTGTGGTGTCCAGGGACTTCAGTTCGCTGAAATCCAAAGACCAAGGACCCTGCTTGTCACTGAGCGAGCGCAAACTGCTTTGCAGCGCTTCGTAGTGACGCAAGGACCAATCGCCTAGCAATTGCAGCTGGCCGGAGGAATCTGTACGAACATACAGAGGCACGGACGTATTCATGCGCATAGTCTAATGGATTTGCTTTGAGAGCTTCCATAGCGCCGACTACTTTTTCATGCTTTGTGGACAATTAAGCAGGCTGTAAGCAGGTCAAACAATCCGGCAACATTTCCGCGATATAAATACGCCCGTCCAAACCGGCGGACAGGCCGTGTCCGTACACGCCTTGTACCCGGCAACGTCCTACCAGGGTGCCCGAATCCGGGTCGAACAAGGACAGACTGGCCGTTTGGTCGCTAACCAGTACCGAACCGTCTGTTTGCACGGCCACTGCCATGGGTTTGTGCATGGGGCGCAGTTCACCCAGATAACGGCCTTGCCCATCCAGATGCTGCACACGGTTGTTTTCCCGGTCAGCTACCCAGACCGAGCCGTCGGCGGCACAAGCCAGCATATGGGGCGTGCTGAACTGCAAAGGACCGGAGCCCGGCGCCCCCAATGCCGCCAGCCATTGGCGTTGCGGATCAAAGCGATGGACCACAGTATTGCCGTAGCCATCAGTGACCCACAAGCCACCATCGGCGCACTCGACCGCATGTGTGGGGTGGTTGAATGGCTCTTGCCAGCGTGGCTGCTCGGGTTTGCCCAAACGCCATTGTTCATGACCTTGGGCATCCAGCGCCAGAACCTGATGTCCGTCCAGATCCGTGACCAGCACCCCGCCTTGGGGACGGGCACTGATATGGTGCGGGCACAGGATGTCCTCCAGGGACCAGCGCGCTGACACCTGCCCATCCGGGGCCAGCACCAGCACGCAGGCCGGGCGACGCAACAAGGCGGCGATGCGCCCATCAGCCAGCACCGCCACACTGGTGATGCTGCTGATATCTGCCTGAGTCCAGGCGCGCTCTACCTTGTAGCGCTGCGAGCCCAAAGTTACATAGGCAACTGCCATCTCCAGCCTCCCTTACATGGCGTTAGGCAAGACCATGACGATTTGCGGGAATATCGTCACCAGGACTGTCGCCAGAACCAGCAACAGGAAAAACGGGAAAGCCATGCGCACCAGTTCAAACAGATTGCGTCCGGTAATGCCCTGAATCACGAACAAGTTAAAACCAATAGGCGGGGTGATCTGGGCCATTTCCACCGTCAGGATCAGGTAGACACCAAACCAGATCGGATCAATTCCAGCGGCAATCACGGCAGGCAACAAGACCGACGTGGTCAGCACCACAATAGAAATGCCATCCAGAAACGCGCCCAGAATCACAAAGAACACCGTCAACACGGCAATCAAGGCGTACTGGCTCAAGCCCAAAGAGCCAATCCAGGCGGCCAGATTCGCGGGCAAGCCGGTAAAGCTCATGGCACTGGTCAGGTAAGCGGCACCGATCAGAATGAAAGAGATCATGCAGGAGGTACGTGCTGCGCCCAACAAACTGGCGGTAAAGGTTTTCCAGTTCAGGGAACGCCCCACACCCGCAATGACCAAAGAGCCGATTACGCCCAGCACGGCAGCTTCCGTGGCAGTTGCAATACCCCCGTAAATCGACCCGATCACCGCCACAATCAACAGAACCACAGGCAACAGCAGACGCAGGCGTCGTACCTTTTCGCCCAGGCTTAACTCTTCGGTCGCAGGCGGCACACGATCCGGATGGCGAATCGACCAGATCGCGATATAGGCCGAGAACAGACACATCAACAAAATGCCTGGCAGCACACCCGCCACAAACAAGCGGATGATGGAAACCTGTGCAGCGACGGCATACACAATCATCACAATGGAAGGCGGAATCAGCAGGCCCAAGGTACCGGCACCGGCCAAAGAACCAATACTGATGCTGTCGTCATAACCGCGTGACTTCAGTTCAGGCAGAGAGATACGGCCAATCGTTGCCGCCGTGGCAGCCGACGAGCCGCTGACTGCAGCAAAAATGCCGCAGCCCAAAGTATTGACGTGCACCAGGCGGCCCGGCAAACGCTGTACCCACGGCCCCAGGCCACTGAACATGTCTTCGGCCAGTCGCGTCCGATACAGAATTTCCCCCATCCAGATAAACAGGGGTAACGCTGTCAAAGCCCAACTGGCCGAGGAGTCCCAGGCCTTGGTGGCAAAAATAATGCCCGCAGGCGCGTCGGCATACAGAAAAATAGACAAAATACCGCAAGCGATCAGAACCAGCGCCACCCACACGCCACTGGCCAGCAAGGCAAGCAGAACAACAAACAGCACAATTGCCTGAGATAAATCAGCCATGTTCAGTCGCCTCCAGTTCTTGACCCTGAACCACACGCAGCAAGCGCCGCAACAACATCAAGGTCAGCAAGCCCAAACCAATGGGCATCCCCAGTTGGGGAATCCACAGCGGTACAGCCACCATGCCCTGCGCTACTTCCTTGTAAATGAAGGACTCATACACAAAATGGGCGGTTTCCCAGGTGCACCAGGCTGCCAGCGCGACCCCGATCAGCGTCGCCAATAACTCGTATGGGCGTCGCAAACGATCCGGGATCACCTGCAGCAACAAGGACACCCGGATATGGTCGCCATGCAGCATGGCGTAGGGCAGCGCCAGAAAAATCGACGCTGCCATAAACCAGCCCGCAAAGTCATCCGAAGCGGGGATTTGCATGGAAAACAGGCGTGCCACAATCTGCGCTGTCACCACCACCCCAATCGAACATAGAAAGAGTGCGGCCAGTGCGCCGCATACTCTGGCCATACGCTCCAGCACAATCATGGACGCACTCCTTGGTTTAGGGCTGACGGTAGGTATCAAGCAACTTCTGGCCGTCGGCACCCGCCTTTTTCAGCCACTCTTCGGTCATGGTCTGGCCAATGGCATGCAGCTCGCCAGCCAGTTTCTCGCTTAACTGGCCCACCACCATGCCTTTGTCGGCCATGGTCTGGGTCAGCTTGGAGGTCTGCTCGCGCGACATGGCCCAGCCACGTTGTTCAGCACGTTCACCGGCTTCCAGAACCGCTTTCTGGACGTTCTCGGGCAGGCGCTGGAAGGCACGCTTGTTGATGATCACAAAGCTTTGTGGAATGAACACCTGGGCGTCGTAGTAGTACTTCACATAGTCCCAGGCCTGCGAATCCACACCCGTGGCGGGCGAGGTCAGCATGGCATCAATAATGCCGGTGGAAAATGCCTGGGGTACTTCGGGCGTTTGTACGGTAGTCGGCACGGCCCCCATCAAGGACACCAAACGGCTGGTAGCTGGGCTGTAGGCACGGAAACGGACTCCGGCCAGATCAGACAACTGTTCCACCGGCTTTTTGGTGTAGATGCCTTGCGGTGGCCAGGGCGAGCCATAGACCAGCACAATACCCTGCTTGTCCAAACGCTCGGCCAGGAAGGGGCGAGTGGCTTTCCAGAGTTTTTCCGACTGATCGAAGGATGAAGCCAGGAACGGCACACTATCGACCTCGAACAAAGGATCTTCGTTGCCAATGGCCGCCACCAGCATTTCACCAGCCTGCACCACACCTTGCTGTACACCACGCTTGACCTCGGGGCGCTTGAGCAGCACCGAGTTCGATTGCACGTTGATATTCAGTTCCCCGTTGGTGGCCGCCTTGATGTCCGCCGCAAACTCACGCGCGTTTTGCGTCAGGAAGTTGTTATCAGGCTGCTCCGTGCTCATGTTCCAGTTGGTCGCCGCCTGCGCGGTGCCAGCCAGAGCCAGAACGCAAGCCATGGAAAGTAGTTTTTTGATCATGATGTTGCTTCTCCCAAGAATTGAGGTGATGGCCGCCTTATGAGCGGCCCGCATTCAGATCCCGTGACTGCAGATCCCACAGCAAAGAAAACTCGGATACATCGTTGGTCGCCACTCCCAGATCCTGCTGCAAGCGGGCAGCCAGGGTACGAGCAGCATTCAGGGTGGTCAGATCAGCCACCAGGTAGGGGTCCAGGCGACGCTGCTGCGTATCCTCGGACGGCAAAGGGGTAGAGAGTTCAGGGTCTGGCGTCAGCACGCGCAAGGCCAGCAGGCCATCGGTCTGTTCCAGGTAGGCGGCGCATTGACGCGCCAGGGCTTCCCGTTGGGCCAGCTCAGGCAGACGCACCAGCAAAACCACGGAACCCGTACCAGCACCACCCAGCAAAGACACCGCCATCACGCGGCGCTGGGTATTGCTCATGCGGGCAAAATTGGTATTGGACCAGTCCGTTTGCTGCTCAAAAGCCTTTTTGTATTCCGCGGTGCCAAAGACGCGCAGGGACTCGGTACGGTACAAGGCCAGGTACTTGCGCCCGGTGCCTTGTCGCACATAACGGCGCGACCACTGAAAGCCGGGTATGGCCGCACGTTCAGCCATATGCTCGCGCTCATACCATTGATTGAAATCCTGCTCATGCTCAGGGGCGATATCCGTCCAGATGAACAGTTCCCCCGGCGCATCACGATCAGTACGAAAAGTAGCAGACACGAAAGCCTCCTGAATCAAAGTCATTGCACACTCTTTATGGGAGTGTCCAACGGCTTCTGGGCGGATTCCAAACGGTTTATTTCAGCCTGGGGCAATAGGAAAAAGCGATCAGTTCAAGCGAGTGGCGCGGTATATAGATTATCAAGCAAGCCCACGCTCAGTACACATGCGCAGGCAAGGGGAAAACCCTCAACAGCTAAATCGCGAAGACACGCGTGTCTGGCGGGGGTAAAGCCAGCCCAGGATGCTCGGCCGCAAAATGGTGCATACGCTCCAGCGCCACCCCAATCACCGCCTGGGCGGTCTGCGTCAAAGGATCGGGCCGCCAACTGGCGACCAGGCGCAAGTCGGGCAAAGCATGCTCACACACAATTTCCTGATACAGGCCACTGTCCAGCTGACGGCTGACTGCCGCCAGGGGCAAGGTGGCAATGCAAGGCTGGGCTTCGATCAATTGCGTGCTGGCGGCAATTGAAGAAACGTAGTGAATCCGAGCCTGATCGACAGGCAAGGGTTCAAGCAACTGCACCAAGGCCAGATGCGGCTGGGAACCACGAGGGAACGTCACCAGTGGCCAGCGTTGCACCAGCTCCTGCAAGCCGCTGCGTACCGGCATGGTTTCATCGGCCATGCACACCCAGCCCATGCGCATGGAGCCCATCGGCAGGTTGCGTATGCCGTCTCCCATGATGGGATCGGTCTGCAAGGCCACATCAATGGTGCCGCGCTTGAGCAAGTCGTGCAGGCGCAAGGTGGACTCGGCGGTCAGCTCAATTTCCAGCTCGGGGTAGAGCGCATGCAGCTGACGAATCAAATCCTTGAACCAGGTATGCACAATGGACTCGACCACGCCCAGTCGCACCCGGCCACTCAAGCGACTGGAGCCGGCCAGGGCTTCACGCAAATCGTGTTCCATGCCCAGCATTTGCTCGGCATACTGCATCAGTTTGCGGCCTGCTGGAGTCAGGCGCAGATCGCGGTGGCCACGCTCAAACAAGGTTTTCTGAAACTCGCTTTCCAGAGCCGCAATCCGCCCTGAAACGGCAGCCTGCGTCAGATGCTGCTTGTTCGCTGCCGCACGGAAACTGCCCAAACGGGCAATCCAGATAAAGGTTTCTAAAAAGCGGATATTCATGCACCTGTCCTTTCAGGCTTCATCATGGCGGCCAGATGATATTGGCTACGCTGCTCACTGGGGACAGACACAATCAGGCCAGCACCGTCGCCCACAAACGCCTGTGCAGGCAAAGCATGGCAATGGGGCTGATCAGCGGCAATCCGCACATGGCGCAGCAAGGACACATGCGGGCGAAAACGACGTGGCGGCTGCGTCCAGCCCAAGGCAGTCAGCCTGGCCCAAAGCTCGTCATGCCACTGCTGCAGGGCCGCCAGTGCTTGGGTTTGCGACTCGTCCGGCCCGGCCCACACCACCTGCGGTTTCTCGAATACATCCCGTATCGTCAGGTCCAGCTTGATCTCCGGCACCGCCCATTCCGCCATCTGTGTCGCCAAGGTCTGCAGCTCAGACACGCGGCTGCCATCCAGAAACGCCAGTGTTAAGTGAAAGTGATCGGACTGCATCATCCGCCCGCCATAAAGTGCATGGGCCTGTAGCGCCTGCTCCGCCAGCCAGGCGCGGGTTTGTGCGTCTGGCCACCAGCCGATGAAAGCACGAAAGGAGTGTTCTGCACCTAACTGTTTCAGGTCCAGAATGGGCAGGGGGATCGTCATCAGCAAACCCTCAAACAAGGTAGATCAGAAAGCGGGGCGTTTGGCCTAGGCCCTGCACAGGCGACGCGCCAGATCGTAAACAATATCCAGAGCCGGCAATTGCGTGCGGCCCGACAAACGCACCAGGGCATAGTGCCCGGACAAGGAAGAAGAAAACAGGCCCAGCGGCACCAGATCACCGGCATCAATATCGCGCCGTACCGCCGCCAGCACACTCATCAAGACCATATCGCTGTCCAGCACAACATCGCGCTGAATGCTGAAGCTATCACAACAAAAGCGTACAAAGCTGCCGGATGACCTTGGGCACCAAACTCGGCAATCAGGCGGTCAGTCAAATCATCGCTGATCACAGAGCAGGCCACGGGATACTGGCTGATCGCCGCAAAATCCAGCGACTCCAGCTGCAAAAGCGGGTGGCCCTGGCGGACCAGCATATCGCCTTGCATGGCGGGCAGATACTCAATATCCAGACCACGCACATCGGTCACCGCGCTGACGTCCAGCACCACCATATCGTAACGTTCACGGCGCAGGCCCTCGATCAGTTCCAGCGTGCGGCCAATCACAGCATCCACGCGCAAACGCGGATATTCGTCCAGCAGCGCCACCATGCACGGATGCAGCAAAACCGCAGCGGGGGTAGAGCTTAACCCCAAGCGCAGGCTGCCTGCGTCCTCGCCCTGAAGCAAGGCCAGCTCGCGCTGCAAGGCCCGGCCTTCCTGCAACACCCGGTGCGCCCGCTCCAGAAGTACACGGCCATAAGGCGTCAAAAAAATACGCTGACTGCTGCGATCAAACAGCGGCACGCCCAGTTCCTGCTCCAGAGCCTGGATGCTACGGCTCAAGGCCGACTGGCTTAAATGGACGGCTTGCGCGGCCCGATGAAAGGTACCGTGTTCGCAAACGGCCACAAAGTGCCGCAGCTTGCGAAAGTCCATGCTTGTCCCCTTGCTGACGCTTGAACCGGCTTATGCACAGACCGCATCAACTTGATGATTTTTTGGCGTTTGAGCCGCGCATTGTACCTGCATAGAATGGCCTAGCCACTTGGATGGCCTTACAAAAAAACGGGAGACAAACATGACAGATACCTCGACACCCCTGGACGCGCGCCGCCGCTTTTTGAAAACCACCGGACTGCTGTCGCTGGCGGGTATGGCCCCTTCACTGGGACGCCAGGCTTTCGCAAAAACCGCCCCCGGTCCGGGCACGGCTCAAGATATCATCATGGCCGATGCGCTGACTCTGTCGGGCTGGATTGCACAACGCCAGGTCTCCTGCCGCGAAGTGATGGTGGCGTATCTGGACCATATCGACCGTGTAAACCCCAAGGTCAACGCCATCGTGTCCCTGCAAGAGCGCAGCGGCTTGCTGGCCCAGGCTGACAAGCGCGATCAGCAACTGAAAGCAGGCCAGTACCTGGGCTGGATGCACGGTATGCCCCAGGCACCCAAAGATCTGGCGGCAACAGTCGATATCGTCACCACCAATGGCTCACCGATTTTCAAGGACTATCTGCCCAAACAGGACGCCATCGTGGTGGAGCGGGTACGGCAATCCGGTGCCATTCTGATCGGTAAAACCAATACCCCGGAATTTGGTCTGGGATCGCATACCTACAACTCCGTGTTTGGCACCACCGGCAATGCCTACCAGCCCGACCTGTGTGCCGGTGGCAGCAGCGGCGGGGCCGCCGTGGCCCTGGCCACCCGCATGTTGCCCGTCGCTGATGGCAGCGACATGATGGGTTCCCTGCGCAACCCCGGTGCCTTCAACAACGTCTACGGTTTTCGGCCATCACAAGGCCGTGTGCCCTATGGCCCGACCTCCGAAGTGTTCTTCCAGCAAATGGGCTACGAAGGCCCCATGGGTCGTACCGTGGCCGACCTGGCCATGCTGCTGTCCACCCAGGCCGGTTTCGATGCCCGCAGCCCGCTCAGCATCAACCAGGACCCGCAACAATTCGCTGGCAAACTGCAACGCGACTTCAAGGGCACCCGCATCGGCTGGCTGGGCGATTACAACGGCTACCTGCCCATGCAAGCCGGTGTCATGGATCTGTGCCAGAGCGCATTGAAGAGCTTTGAAGCCATAGGCTGCACCGTCGAAGCGGCGCAACCCGACTACTCCATGGAACAGCTGTGGCAAACCTGGCTGACACTGCGTCACTTCACCGTCGCCGGTACCGCCCAGGGCCTGTACGCCAAACCCGAGCTGCGCGCCCAAATGAAGCCCGAAGCCATCTGGGAAGTAGAAGGGGGCCTGAACCTGAGCGGCGCGCAGGTCTACCAAGCCTCCATCAACCGCAGCAAATGGTACGAAAGCCTGCGCAAGCTGTTCCAGACCTACGACTATCTGGTCCTGCCCACCGCCCAGGTCTTCCCCTTTGCAGGCACGACCCACTGGCCCACCGAAATCGCCGGGCGCAAGATGGACACCTACCACCGCTGGATGGAAATCGTCATTGGCGGCTCTCTGGCAGGGCTGCCCGTCATGAACGTGCCTGCGGGCTTTAACGAAGCCGGATTGCCCATGGGCTTGCAGATCATGGGCCCTGCCCAGGCCGATATGGCCGTGCTGCAACTGTCCTACGCGTATGAACAGGCCACGCAGTGGGTGCAAAAGCGTAAACCGACCTTGCTGGCCTAAGCAAAGCTGATTAGACGCCATCCGTTTACAAAACCTGACGTTTTTAACTGTTTCAAAAACGCAAAAAGATAGACGCCTAAAAACTCCATACCTAAGATAAAAGCAGCGGTCCGACCCCCTGACCGACATACAAAGCAACAGGAGCAGCGCCATGAGTATTATCTCCATGATCATTGTCGGCTTTATCGTAGGTTTGCTGGCACGAGCCATCATGCCCGGCGAGCAAAAAATGGGATGGATAATGACCACCATCCTGGGTATCGTCGGCTCCTTTGTGGCAGGCTACCTGGGCCAATCCATGGGCTGGTACGTGCCGGGTGAAGGTGCAGGCTGGATCGGCTCCATCGTGGGCGCCATCATCGTTCTGTTCGTTTACGGACTGATCAGCAAGAAAGCGTAAAACGCTGCATCAAACGCAAAACAGCAGCCTTGCAGCCTGTGTGATGGGCGATCCAAAACATCGCCACACACGGCGGCAAGGCTGCTACACCGCAGTTTGCTATTTGGCATAAGACGCCTGCCACCGATACCTGTCGCTATCGCGGCCCTGATTCACAGAAAAAACAGATAGATGGATAATTAAGGCCAAGCGCCTGAACACTGAAAGCCTGACGCTCCCGGAGCCAGTCATGCCCTACACCATCACCTTGAATCGCATTTACGACGCCGTCCATGAGCCTGCCGGCAAAGCGGCCCGTGTACTCACCGATCGTCTCTGGCCACGCGGCCTGAGCAAAGACGAGCTGGGCGATGTCCAGTGGCTGCACGAGGCCAGCCCTGCAACCGAGCTGCGCAAAAGCTTTCATAGTGGCGATATCTCGCCCGAGCAGTTCCAGCGTCGCTATCAAGAACAGCTAGCGCACGACCCTGATTCCCTGCTCTCCTTGATGAAGCTGGCCCGTAAAGGCGAACTGCAATTGCTGACCGCCACCCACGACCCGCAAGCCTCGTACCTGACGGTGCTCAAACAGGCTGTGATCCAGGCTTTGGTCGAAGAGGACCGCCTACACGACGGCAATGAACCCAGCTCGCCGGTCTGCTACGCGCACTTAATGAAAGATAAAAAGAAATAAGCCGGGGTTTGCTAGCCCTGTGGCTGCCCGACAGAGTTGGCATTCGGCGCATTGCGCGCCCCCAGCAAACGCTGCACCAGGCTCTGCACACAAGTCTCCCGCCGCGAATCCGGCGCATAGTCCGAGCGCAAGGTAGACCAAGTCGGATGAATCCGTGCCTGTGCCAGCTCCTCCGGCAGGCCTTGCGCCCGCCAGACATTCAATTCCCGCTGCAAAGCCTGATCAAAATTCTCGGCATCAATCTCGCCCAGGCGAATCGGGGTCTGTGCGGCATGACCGCGCCGCTCCAAAGCCGCAATCAAACTGAGCTGCCGCACGGCCAGCAAACGCAGCACGGCATCATCCACGCTCAGTTCTGTCTCGCCCCGCAGCTTGCCCATCAAACGCTGGCCCCACTTGTCCGCGCCTTGCCACAAACCACCGGCCAAGGCGCCCAGAACCGTCCCGGTTCCCAAGCTGAGACCACCCGTCATCACATCCAGCGTGGCCCCGGCCATGGCACCCGCCGCCACGCCTTTACCCAGCTGCACGCCAAATTCCTTCAAGGCCTGGGGGTCAAACAAATCCATGCCCCAACGGCCACCTTCAAAATGCAGCAAGTCCGCCACCACATCCTGACGACCGAAGCTGTAGCGCTTGAGCAAAGCCTGCACACTCTTGGCCTCGCGCGCCAACACTGGCTCGCGTAACTGCTGCGCGGCCAGCTCCATGGACTCCTTGTCCGAGGGGGTACTGACGCGCCAGGCCGCCACATCAATCAACAGCTCTGCCAGCAAACGCAAGGCATCCCGACGCCGCAATACAGCCTGCTGCGCCAAATCCACCTTCAGCTGCTGCAGCACCCCGGCTTGCGTCTCCAGCAGCACGGCCAGCTTGTCGTACAGCAAAGCCTCGCCATCCAAAGCCGGTGCCACCGTATCGAACTCTGCCAAGGCATGCAGTCCCAGACGTGCCAAGGCACTACGCCATTCCTGCACCCGCGCCTGCGGGCTACGCACGAAATTGAGCACAGGCAGCAAAGGCCGCCCGCTATAGGCCAGCAAGGTCAACTCGTCCTTATGCTTGCTCAGGACAGGATCGCGCGCATCCACCACATACAGGCCCGCATCGCAGGATTGCAGCTTGCGCAGCACACGGGCTTCCTGCTCGAAACGGCCTTGTGCCGCCGGGGACTCCAGAAAACGGCGTATCCGCTCTGGGCCATCAATACGTTCGCCGGGCTGGCTTAGCTGATCCATGAAGTCCAGCAAGGCCATGCTGTCTTCCAGACCAGGGGTGTCGAACAGCTCCACCAAAGCCTCGCCGTCCACCGTCAGCCTGGCGCCTTCCACATGCCGTGTGGTGCCTGGACTATTGCTGACCTGCCCAAACTCCGTATCCCGCGTCAGGGTACGCAGCAAAGAGGTCTTGCCCGTATTGGTGTGACCCACCACCGCCAGCGTCAAGGCCGCAGCACTCATGATGGCTCCTTCAAAGACAAGTCAGGCCATTGATCGTGAATCTGCCCAGGCGCAAAGCCTGCCGCCACCAAACGCTCATGCCAACTGCGACGGCGCGTCTGGTCCGGGTCGGCCAAGGCTTCGTCCAGCAACACTACATCGGACTGCTGGGCCAATTGCGCCCATTCAACCAGCGTCGCCACCACACCGCGATCCGGCGTCTGGGCGGCATCACAGACCATCAGCAAATGACGAGGACTGGCGGACTGCAAGCGCCCCAGAATATCCAGCCGCTCGGCCCGCGAATCCACCCGGCCCAAATCCTGCATCTGCGCCTGCATGAAAGCAGGGGGCCAGCTATGTTCTGGCGGCAACTCCAGCCCCACCACACACAGCGCATTGGCAGCCAAAGGGGTGCTGGGCTGACTTTGAATGCGAGCCACTCTGTCCGGGGACGCCAACTCATCCACACCCGTCGGTTCGCTAACGGGCATCAAACGAGGGCGCAGCTCTGCCAAGCCCGGCAAGCTGTCATCCAGACTCAAGCGAGCCGTGTGTTTACGCCATTGCCACAGGCTCCAGGCCAAAGCCAGCACGCGAGGCAACAAACCGTAGGTCACCACTGCGCCCAACAGCCAGCTGGACCACAAGGCCTGAGCCTGGGCATCCAGCATTTGCAGGCCATCGCTGCTACGGATGGTGAGGGTATCGGGCAGGGCAAAGCCCAATAAGGACGGCAGGGCACCCAGACCTTCAACCAGCCAGACAAAGGTATCTGGTGTCAAAAGCGTGGTTTCCCAATTGAAGTGGTAGCGGCGCGAGGCCAGCAGTAACAGCAGGGTGCTCAGAGCCGACAAAAAGGCCAGCACCCACAAGCTGTGGCTGATCAGGCCCGCCAGCCAGGATTGGCTGCCCCGGCGCGCCAGCACGGCGGCAAAAGCCTGAGGAACCAGACTGGCATCGCCTTTGACAAAGCGGCGACTTAGCCACCACCAGGCATCACCGGCCCAACTGCCCGTACCGCTACTTTTGCCCGACCAGGCCAGGCTGAACAGCCAGAAGATAAAAGTCAGTACATGCAGACCCAGCAAAGCGCCCAAGGCCGTCAGTACATTCACGGCTCGACTGCCATCGCCCAATGCACCCGCCGCTGTTCCAGCCCCGGCCAGCAAAGCCAGCACTGCCATGGCAATCAGCAAAAGGCGGGCAACACGCCACCAGCGCGTCCAGGCTTGCTCCAGCCCATCGCGTCGAGCCAGCGCCAAGGCCCGAGCCGAGACACGTTGGGCAAAGGACCCCCCTGCGGCCCGCGCACGGCGCGACTCAGACAGGTCTTCAATAGGCCCCCACAGGGTCTCGCGCAAACGTATGGCTTCAACCAGAGTTTGCTGCTGCCAGGAGCCGACGGATTCAGACGGTTTCATGGCACTGGCCATCACTTAAAGAAGTACAGGTTCGTCAGGCAAGGCATTGACTGCCGCCACGCCCGAAGTCTGCGCCGGAGCGCCTTGCTGCAAGATAGTTTCAATGGCGCTGACCGCAGCCAGCAAACCCGACAAATACTCACGCGAGGCCAGATCTTTTTCCAGTTTCTGACAGATCTGTGCCCACTGAGCCGGATCAGCCTTGATGCCCCGGTCCGCAATGATATGGATACGGCGCTGACCCAGAGCCAGATACAGCAAGACGCCGGAGTTCAAGGGCGTGTCCCAGACACGCAAACGGCCAAAGACTTCCAGAGCACGGTGGGCGCTGTCGGCTTCGTGGGCGGGCAAGACGGCCTCGATCGCGACCACCAACTCGCCACTATGGTTTTCTTCACTCTTGCGGATCTGTTCAGCCAGATGGCCCAGCATTTCAGCGTTGAAATGACGACGACGCAGCCATTGGCCTTGCACCGATGCCCAGCCCGACAGTTCTTTCCAATTCATACTCATGTCGCTCCCCTGTGGCCTTACCAACTACCGGAAGCGCCACCGCCTCCGCTACCGCCACCACCACCGCCGCTGCCTCCGCCAAAACCGCCGAAGCCACCACCGCTGCTGCCGCCATTCCCACCAAAACCACCGGAGGAATAACCACCCAGGCCACCAACGACGCCACCACGGCGCGAGGCGCGCCCGGAGCTGGATTTACCGCCTGCGCCAAAGAGTCGGCCAATCATGCTCAAACCAGCGCCTACCACGGCGGCCAGCAAGGCCAGCCCGATGCTGCCTGAGACCACCAGGGTGAACACGCCTGCTGCCAGCGCGGCAAACACGGGCGAGGCAAAAAAAACAATCGCACCTACGGCCAGCAAAGGCTCCCAGAACACGCCTTCTTCACCCGAAGACGTGACAGGTGCATTTTTAGGAGGAGGGGGAAGCTCTTCGCCGTTGACCAGACCAACCAGACTATCGGCTGCGGCCTGGATACCGGCGTAGAAATTGCCTTCGATAAAACGAGGTGTCATCTGTTCGCGGATGATGCGGCCCGCCTGCAAGTCCGTCACCGCGCCTTCCAGGCCATAACCGGTCTGGATACGCATGCGGCGATCATCCTTGGCCACCAGCAGCAAGATGCCATCGTCCACTTTCTTGCGGCCAATTTCCCATTGATCAAAGACACGCAAAGCATATTGTTCGATGGTTTCTTCACCCGTGGTGGGCACCATCAGGATCACGACCTGCGCGCCCTTTTCCTGCTCCACCGCTTTGAGCTGCTGGTTCAGGGCATCTTTTTGATCCGGGCTGAGAGTGCCCGTGGTGTCCGTCACCCACCCCGCAATGGCGGGAATGGGCTCAGGCTTGGCCTGCGCCTGTGTCCAGGACCAGCACAGCAACAGCAATGCCATCAACAAGCCACAGGCCCTCGCCAGCCTGCCAGAACGTGCAGACCCAGGCCCAGCAGTCAGTGCAAGATCGTGCACGTTCATGACTCCACCTCCAGAATTAATCAATACCCAGCAGGAGCGGGGGTCGCAGGGATATCAAACTTGACCTCGGGGTCACGCGTGATTTCGCTTTGACGATCCACGCCGTAGTTTTCCTTGACCTTGTAGCCAAACAGCTTGGCGGTAATCAGGGTAGGGAACTGACGGATGAACAGGTTGTATTCCTGCACGGTCTGTACATAACGGCCGCGTTCGGTGGCAATACGGTTTTCCGTGCCTTCCAGCTGCGTCATCAGGTCGCGGAACAGGCCATCGCTTTTCAGTTGCGGGTAGTTTTCCGACACGGCGATCAGACGCGACAGCGCCGAGGACAACTGGTTCTGGGCTTCCTGGAAGCGCGCCATCACTTCGGGGTTATCCAGATCGTCCACTTTCATCTGAATGGTGCCAACCTTGGCACGGGCTTCGGTAACCTGAGTCAGCACTGTGCGCTCATTCACCATATAGGCATTGACCGAGCTGACCAGCTTGGGCACCAGTTCGGCGCGACGCTCGTATTGATTCAGAGTTTGCGACCAAGCGGCCTTGACCTGCTCGTCCAGGCGCTGGATCTCGTTATACCCACAACCAGACAGCAAGACCGCCACGCTGCTGATAAAGACCCATCGTATCCATGATGTCATGATTTTTTTCCTGCAAAAATAAGCAGATAAACAACAAAAACGGGTTGCGACCCCTGTGCTCGGGCACGTGCCAAACAGAGCCCGGCGGTGCGTGCACGCCAAGCGTAAACCGCGTACCGCAGCATAACAAGTCCGTCTATGGCGGCGCTTAACAATTTCTGTCAAATCCGGCGGAACAATCTGCCTGACCGTTTACGTTTGAAGCAGGTTGTTTTAACGCTACCGGTCAAAATGATACAAGATGGTCAATGAGGATTTTTACTAATTTCACGCTATAATGGCGGATTGCGCAGCGCACCAATCACTGCGCCTCTTGCAGCAGGCGGCGTTCTTGCCCCTGCCGTGGCATTGTCGCCATAACAAAACACCTTAGCCTGGATTGGTAGGGCCCCAAAGAGGGCTTTTGGGCTAGTCACTGGAAAATTCTTGGACTCTCAAATCACTTTTGCCTCTCTTGAGCTGGCAGAACCTCTGTTGCGTGCTGTAACCGACGCAGGCTATACCCACCCCACCCCTATTCAAGCCCAGGCCATCCCCAAGGTCATTGAAGGTGGTGACCTGTTGGCTGCCGCTCAAACCGGCACCGGCAAGACCGCAGGCTTTACCCTGCCTATCTTGCACCGTCTGCTGAACAACCCTCAGCAAAACCGCAAACCAGGCCGCCCACGTGCGCTGATCCTGGCTCCTACCCGTGAACTGGCCGCCCAGGTTGAAGAATCGGTACGTTTGTACAGCCAGCACACCCGTCTGCGCTCGATGGTCATGTTTGGTGGCGTGAACATCAACCCCCAGTTCCATGCGCTGCGTAAGCCCCTGGACATTCTGGTGGCCACTCCTGGTCGTTTGCTGGACCACGTGCGTCAACGCACGGTGGACCTGACCGGCGTGGAAATCCTGGTCCTGGACGAAGCCGACCGCATGCTGGACATGGGCTTTATCCGCGACATTCGCAAGATCATCAGCCTGATGCCGGTTGATCGTCAGACTCTGCTGTTCTCGGCAACTTTCTCGGACGAAATCCGTGAACTGGCCCGTGGTTCGCTGAACAACCCTGACGAAGTGGCCGTTGCTGCCCGCAACACCACCAACGAACTGATTACCCAGCAAGTGATTCTGGCTGACCAGGCTCACAAACGTGACCTGCTGAGCCACATCATCCGCGAAAGCGGCTGGAACCAGGTTCTGGTGTTCTGCCGCACCAAGCACGGCGCCAACCGTCTGGCCGAAAAACTGTCCAAGGACGGTATGGCCGCTGAAGCCCTGCACGGTAACAAGAGCCAGGCGGCTCGTACCCGTGCGCTGGCAGGCTTCAAGAACGGCAAGGTTGTGGTGCTGGTTGCTACTGACATCGCCGCTCGTGGTCTGGACATTGATCAACTGCCTTACGTGGTCAACTTCGAACTGCCTAACGTTCCTGAAGACTACGTACACCGCATTGGCCGTACTGGCCGTGCTGGTAGCGAAGGCGTGGCCCTGTCGCTGGTGGATCGCAGCGAAATGCGTTTGCTCAAGCAGATCGAGCGCATGACCCGCAATCCTATCGAGCGCATCGTGGTGGAAGGCTGGACGCCTCCTTCGCGAGCTGCCCTGGCTGAAGAAGCCAAGGAAGACACCTACGCAGAGCGTCGCTTCAACAGCGCTCCTGGCGCTCGTGCTCCTGGTGCCCGTCGCCCCAACGGTGGTGGTCAAGGTCGCTCCGCTGAAGGCCGTGGTGGTAATGGCGAAAGCCGTCCACGCCGTCCTGGCAACGACAACCGCCCACGTCGCAGTGCTGCTCCTGGCGGTGCTGGCGGTGGCGCAGCCCGTGCTGGCCAAGGTCGCCCCGGTGGCCGTCAGGACAGCCGCGGCCCGAACCGCAGCAACCGTAGCCCCGCCCAAGCCAAAGCCTAAATCCGGCCAGGGACTGTGCCTGCCAAAGGCGGGCACAGCGCCCGCCTTTGAACCGAGCACACCATGGCACTGAGCACCTGGCTCGCTTTTTTCGCGGCTTCCTGGGTCATTTCGTTTTCACCTGGCCCAGGTGCAATCTCCTCCATGTCCTCCGGCCTGAAATACGGCTTCAAGCGTGGCTACTGGATGGCGATTGGCCTGAATATCGGAATCATGATTCAGATATTCATCATCAGCCTGGGGCTGGGACAAGTCCTGGCGCGCTCGGAACTGGCTTTCACCACGCTTAAATGGCTGGGTGCGGCCTACCTGATTTATCTGGGCTGGAAGCAATTGCGCACCGACGCCATGCCGGTGCAGGTTACAGGCCAGGAACCCAGCGACTTTCGCATTCGTGATCTGTTGCTGCGTGGTTGCCTGATCAACATCACCAACCCCAAGGGTCTGGTATTTCTGCTGGCCATCATGCCCCAGTTTCTGGACTTGAATCGGCCCATGCCGCTGCAATACCTGTTGATCGCCATGACCCTGTGCTTTACGGATCTGGTGGCCATGGGTTGCTACACGTCGCTGGCGGCCCGCATGTTGCATTTGCTCCGTCAGGCCAGCCATGTGCGGCTGCTGAACCGCGTGTTCGGTTCGCTATTTATTCTGGCAGGTACGGTATTGGCCAGCGTGTCGCGTTAGCCTTGTGCGCGCCTGCGCTTGCCCCCAAGCCCTGCTTTACGGATAATTCGCTCACTGTTTTCCACGCGCCAGACTGGCGCTGCCACAAGGATTTTCAATGTCGTCCGGTGACATACGCTCTGAAGTCAAGAAACGCCGCACCTTTGCCATTATTTCTCACCCTGACGCGGGTAAGACCACACTGACTGAAAAACTGCTGCTGTTCGCGGGTGCGATTCAGATTGCAGGTAGCGTCAAGGCCCGTAAAGCCAGCCGCCATGCCTCCTCGGACTGGATGGAAATTGAAAAGCAACGTGGTATTTCGGTGGCCTCCTCGGTCATGCAGATGGAATACCGCGATTGCGTCATCAACCTGCTGGACACCCCCGGCCACCAGGACTTCTCGGAAGATACCTACCGTGTGCTGACCGCCGTGGACGCCGCCCTGATGGTGATTGACGCGGCCAACGGTGTGGAACCGCAAACCATTCGCCTCTTGCAAGTGTGCCGGGCCCGCAATACGCCCATCATCACTTTCGTAAACAAGCTGGACCGCGAAGTTCAAGAGCCGCTGGATGTGCTGTCGGAAATTGAGTCGCACCTGGGCATGGAAGTGGTGCCGTTTTCCTGGCCTATCGGGATGGCACGTCGCTTTGGCGGTGTGTTCAATCTGCGCGCCAACCATATGCGTGTGTTCAAGCCCGGTCAGGAACGTCATGGCGAGGATGAAATCATCCCCGGCCTGGACAACCCGGCGATTGCCGCACGCTTTGGCGAGCCCTTTGAAAAGGCGCAGGAAGAAATCGAACTGCTGAACGCCGCAGCGCCCGAGTTCGACCTGGACCTGTTCCTGCAAGGCAAGCAAACCCCCGTGTTCTTTGGCTCGGCCATCAATAACTTTGGTGTGCAGGAAGTGCTGGACGCGCTGGTTGACCTGGCTCCTTCTCCTGGCCCACGCGCCGCCCTGCAGCGCGAAGTGCAGCCTGACGAGCCCAAGTTCAGTGGTGTAGTGTTCAAGGTGCAAGCCAATATGGACCCAGCCCACCGCGACCGTGTGGCCTTTGTGCGCGTCAGCTCCGGCCATTTCAAGCGCGGGATGAAACTGAAAGTGTCTCGTACCGGCAAGGAAATTCGCCCCAATAACGTGGTGTCCTTCCTGTCGCAACGCCGTGAACTGCTGGACGATGCGTTTGCAGGCGACATTATCGGTGTGCCCAACCACGGCATTTTGCAACTGGGCGACGTGCTGACCGAAGGCGAAAACCTGCAATTTACCGGCCTGCCTTTCTTCGCTCCCGAACTGTTCCAGTCCATTGAAGTCAAAGATCCGCTGCGCACCAAGCAATTGCGTACCGGCCTGACCCAGCTGGGTGAAGAGGGCGCCATTCAGGTGTTCCGTCCCCATATGGCAGGCGGCATGATGCTGCTGGGCGCGGTTGGCCAACTGCAGTTTGAAGTGGTGGCCCATCGCCTGAAAACGGAGTACGGTGTGGAAGCACGCCTGTCGTCCAGCCGCTTCAATATGGCTCGCTGGGTAACGGCCAAAGACCCCAAGGACATGAAGAAGTTCATCGAGACCAACGCGGGCAATATCGCCTATGACGTGGTCGAAGCCATTGCCTTTTTAGCAACATCGCCTGCGCAGCTGCGCGTGGCGCAGGAGCTGAATCCGGGCATTGAATTCCACGCATTACGTGAACATGGTGGACACGTTTTCGGGGATGCCGTCTAATTCTGTCACAAGAGCAGGGCCGACATTTCGCTACAATGACGGCTCTTTTCTTTTAATAACGCGCATCCGGCCCACCGGATTGCCCCTGATTCAACCGAGACATCGCTTATGCCCTGGCGTTTTATCATTGCTGTCTTGCTGCTGGTAGCAGGTGCTTCAGTGTGGGGCGGCCTGGAACTGGGGAACTGGCTTATCGCGCACGGCCCTGAAAAGTCCATGGCGGTCAGCACCCCCGACCCGTCAGACTTGCCTACGCTTGATGCCGATGGCAAACCCTTTACCGCGCAACCGCCGCAGCCTTTGCCCAATGGTCGACTGGGAGTGCCACAAGCACCCACACCGATCGCCTGGGAAATCGACACTTCTACGCTAACGGAAGAAAAGCCGCCCATTGCCCTGGCTACCACGTCCATTTCGCTGGAGCAGGCTATTCAAATTGCCATGACCGAGCAGAACCGGGAATTGCAAGGAATTGCCCGCGTCAATCTGGGAGGCTCCGAGCCTATCCAGCCTGTCGACGTTGGTACGCCCCCTCCACCACCTCCTCAAGATATTCAAATCGCAGGCTCCAACAATGGCGCCTGGCAAGCTCAATTGCAGCAGGAGCTCAATGCCTGCAGCAATAAAGGCTTTTTCGACCGTCCCAGCTGTTCCTGGGAAGCACGCAACAAATACTGTGGTCCCAATAATGCGTGGGGCAAGGTTGCAGGCTGTCCTAGCAAGTCCTTCTAAGGCTGCAGGGCGTATCCACAGCCAGTTTGTCTGGCCTGCTACCCGGTCTGTGTAGCCCAATAAAAAAGCACCCGTTTTAGCGGGTGCTTTTTTTGTAGCCTGAGCAGCGGATGCTTACTCGTCGTGGTCGCCCATCTGCGATTGCAGGTAGTTTTGCAGACCCACTTTTTCGATCAGTTCCAGCTGAGTGCCCAGCCAATCGATGTGCTCTTCGGTGTCGTCCAGAATCTTCAGGAACAAATCGCGCGACACGTAGTCACGAGTGGACTCACAGTATTCGATGGCCTCTACCACGGTCTGACGGGCAGCCTGTTCCAGCTTCAGATCACAGCCCAGCAATTCAGGCACGTTCTCACCGATCATGATCTTGTGCATGTCCTGCAGGTTAGGCAGGCCGTCCAGCATGAAGATACGTTCAATCAGCATATCGGCGTGCTTCATCTCACCGATGGACTCGTCATACTCGTGTTTGCCCAGCTTGTTAAAGCCCCAATGGTTCAACATGCGAGCGTGCAAGAAGTATTGATTGATTGCTGTTAGTTCGTTCTTTAGCTGCTTGTTCAGATGCTGAATTACCACTTTATCGCCAAACATGCTGTTCTCCTGTAAATCTGACGGCGCTCCCCCCAAGGAGCCGCCGAGCCCCCACAAACGCTGCTCACGCCAGAGATCGCACACAGGCGCGATGCAGGCAAAAACACAGTGGGGGATGAATGTGACAGGCTACCATGCACGCATGGGCAATGGCTTAAAAAACGAAAAAGCACCCAGAAAGCGTTGCGCTTTTGGGTTAGTAACAGGACCAATAACAATCATTCCCACTAGCAATAGTGGGAATGGGAAATCCTGATCAAAAACATGCGCTTAGGCGCGGCAAACAAGACGGCCAAACTCAGGGTCAGGGATCAGGCTGTCGTTGGCAGCGTAATCCACCCGGGCGGTTTCAAGGCTAGCAATCATGGTTTGATTGGCATAGCGTCCGCCGGGCAAATAGTCCTGAGCCGTCTCCGCGCAGCAGCCACAGCAAGACGCCACGCCAAGCTGACCTTGCAGGTCTGCCAGGCTGGAAGCGCCGCCACGTACTGCTTCTTGTACTTGACGCTCGGTGATCGCGTTACATATGCAGATAAACATGAGAACTATTATTATCAAGAATTCTAAAAATATCAAGAGTCATTCTCATTAAGAAATCTGGCGTGCCGAAAAATCACTGGAAAGGGCTTGTAGCCTGCCTTCAGGGATTTTGGCTAGTGCTGGCAGACGCGTCAATTCTGCAACAGATGGTCCATCAGCAGACGCGCGGCGGGCGACAAGCTATAGCGACTACGCACACACAAGGCCACGCGGCGGGAGGTCCAGGGCTCCTTGATCACACATAAAACCAGCCCCAGGCTCTGCACATAGGACTCGGCCACGGAGCGGGGCAGCACGCCAATCCCCAAACCCGCCTCGATCATGCGGCACTGCGCATCGTAGCTGGTGACTTGCACACGGCAACGCCACGGGCGCTCCAGTTCACTGGCGGCACGTATCAGCAAAAGGTTGGGATGGCTGCCGGTATGCATGCCCACATAGTCAAAATCCAGCGTATCGGCAAAGGCCAGTTCTCCCTGACCTGCCAAAGGATGTGTGGCGGGCACCAGCAGAACCAGCTCGTCCTGGCGATAGTCGTAGTACTCCACCTCGGCACTGCCTACGCCTCGAATCAGCACGCCCAGATCGGCATTGTTGTCGGCCACCGCCTGGGCGACTCCGGCACTGATACGTTCCTCCAGCGACACCCGCACTTTGGGATGACGTGCCATAAAGGAGCTCAAAGCCTGCGGCAAAAACTGCGTGATGGACGACAGGTTCGCAGCAATCCGTACATGCCCGGTTGCTCCACCCGCGAAGTCCCGCATCAGTGCGCCCATGGCATCCATATCATCCAGCAGACGTTGCGACATGGCAGCCAGCGATTTACCCGCTGCCGTTGGATACACACCCTTATTGCTGCGCTCGATCAAGGCTGCACCTAGCTGCTGCTCCAGATCGCTAAGGCGCTTGCTGACTGCCGCTGGGGCAATGTGAAACTGCTCGGCTGCCCCCGAGATGGTGCCGCGCTCCAGCACCAACAAAAACAGCCGCAAAGATTTGGGATCGATGTTCATAAGCCAGTATTCCATCCTATGAAGGCCATCGCGACAAGCGCTCTGCCATCATCAATTGCGATAGCACCATCGCAATTTGACGCTGTACTCACGTCATTAGCGATGACAGACTACGCAAATAATACGGAACCTGATTATTTAAGTCAGGAAAAATATAAGGGGAGAACAGATGCGCGATAGCGATAATCTGAAAGGGGGGTTTGACGGCACCCTGCCCATGGGGCAACAGCCGGCTTTGGTCGTTATCGACTTTCAACGTGGTTTTACCGAACCGGGCCTGACGCCCCTGGCCTCGAACTGCGACAGCCAGATCGAGCAAACCAATGCCTTGATCCGCGCCATGCGTGGCAAGGGTCGCGTTATTTTCACCATCATCGGCTACGAGGCTCATCTGGCCGATGCCAATCTGTGGCTGACCAAGGCCTCGTCCTTGCGCTGCCTGCTGCGCGGTTCGTCTGCCTGTGAGCTGGACCCACGGCTGGACTACGACCCCGAACAAGACATCATCCTGTACAAGACCCAGGCTTCCGCCTTTTACGGCACGCCGCTGCCTGCCTTGCTGGCCCATCAGGGCTGCGACATGCTGATTGTGGCCGGTGCCACCACCAGCGGTTGCGTCCGTGCCAGCGTGGTGGACAGCCTGCAGTCGGGATTTGCCCCATTCGTGGCTGAAGATGCGGTGGCTGACCGCTCGGCAGCCCAACACCGCAGCAACCTGGTCGATATGGCCAGTAAATACGCCGAAGTCCTGCCCTCGGCGGACTTGATCACCCATCTACACACGCTTTAACGCTACACAAAAAAAGAAACCACAGGAGACCTTCATGAAAAAAGCCCTGACAGCGGCGCTGACCGCCTGCACCCTGGCGCTAGGCATTTCGCCCGCCCACGCCCAAGAAGTTGAGCTGACTTTCTCGACCTACTTGCCCCCTTCCTACGAATACGCCTGGAAGCCAATCGAGAACTTCGTCCAGACCGTGGAAAAAGAAAGCCAGGGCCGGATCAAGATCAATGTGTTCCACTCCGGCCAGTTGTTTGACGGCTACGAGGAACTGCCCGCCCTGTCGCGTGGTGACGTGGACATCGTCAACATGACCAGCACCTACCCCAGCGGTACCGTGCCTGCGCTGAACATCTTTACCCTGCCATTCCTGTTTGACAGCACGGCTCACCTAAAACGTGCTCTGGACCAGGGCCTGTTCAAGCTGGGTGCCGAACAGGAGCTGCGCGACACACACGACGCCGTGGTCCTGGGCCTGGCTCCGTGGGACCCCTACGAGTTCTACAGCCGCAAGGCTCCGATCAACTCGGCAGCGGATGTCAAAGGCAAAGTCTGGGCCTCGACCAGCTCCATGGACGCACGCGCACTGCAACTGCTGGGCGGCTCGCCCACCGGCATGCCCTCGTCCGAACTGTACCTGGCCTTTGACCGTGGTGTGATCGACGCCACCCCCCGTCCATTGCTGACCGGCATTGGCCGCAATCTGTACGAAGTGGCCAAGTACCTGTCCATCGCCAACTTCGGTATCGACGTGTCCGTGCTGACCATCAACCGCAAGAAGTGGGAATCCCTGCCACCTGATCTACAAGAGATCATCAGCAAGGCCGCCCACCAGCGCGACCAAGAACAGTTTGATCGTGTGAACGCCTTTGTAGACCAGGCGCTGAAACGCTACGAACAAGCCGGTGTGGCGATCAACCGCGTTGAACCCGCCCAGTTGGAAGAGATGCGCAAGCTGACCCGCCCTGCCATTGATGAGTGGAGCAAGCAGGTCGATAACGGTCCCGCCTACCTGGACCTGATCGAGAAAACCCGCCAGCCCTGATCACGCGTGAAGACGCGCCAGTGTGAACCACTGGCGCGCTGCTCTCGTGTGGAGACACCATGAATCCACTTATTCACTTCCTGGGCGCATTTGCGCGCGGCAGCAACCGAGTCGCCATCCTGGTGGCTGAAGTCGCTTTGACCGCCCTGATGCTTGCCTGCACCTATGGCGTCATTGCGCGCTATGTCTTTAACAGCCCCAGCATTTACATCACTGAAGTGTGTGTGTACTTGCTGCTGGTGTGCTCCTGGCTTTCCATAGGCTGGGTCCACCTGGAAAACCGCCACGTCAGCGTCGAGGCTTTCCACCAGAAGTTTTCCCCACGCGGCCAGCGCCTGGCAAGCTGCGTGTCGCAGCTGTGCATTCTGTTTTTCTGCCTGGTGCTCTTGTGGGCCGGTATTTCGGTGGTGGAAACCGCCATTGCCCGTAACTATCGCTCGGCTTCCATGCTGCGTTTCCCCCTGTGGATGGCTTACGGCATGATCCCGCTGGGCGGCACCTTGCTGGGTCTGGCGACCCTGCGCCAACTGTTCATTCCGAACAGTGTGGAATCCAACGACAGCATCAAGGAGTTCTGACATGGATTCCATGCTCATTTTCAGCCTGATGATGGCTTGCTTTGCCATCCTGATGGTTATCGGTACCCCCATCTTCGCCGCGCTGGGTGTTGCCAGTATTTCCGGTATTTTGATGAAGTCCGGCCTGGCCGGTCTGGACGTGATCCCCGCCACCTTGCACCGTGGCATGGCCAGCTACTCCCTGATCGCCATTCCGCTGTTCATCCTGATGGGCGAAGTCATTGCGCGCACCAGTATCGGCGGCAAGCTCTATCAGTTGTTTTACCTGTGGTTGAACCGTTTGCCCGGTGGTTTGGCCGTGGCCAGTGTGGGCAGCTCGGCTGTGTTCGGTGCCATGAGCGGTGTCAGTGTGGCCGGCGCAGCCACAATTGGCCGCTTTGCCATTCCTGAAATGCTCAAGCGCGGTTACTCGCCCAGCCTGTCCGGTGGGACGATTGCCGCGGCCGGTGCGCTGGCCTTGCTGATTCCTCCCAGCATCGGATTTGTGCTGTATGGCGAAATGGCGGACCAGTCCATCGGCAAGCTGTTCATTGGTGCCTTGTTGCCCGCCCTGATGGTTACCGTCATGATGGTGATCTATGTCGCGCTGGTTGCCATCTTCCGCCCTGAAGCCGCTCCTCGTAATTCGGAAACGGTTACCTGGGCGCAAAAGCTGGGTGCCTTGAAAGATATCTGGGCCGCCGCACTGCTGATTCTGCTGGTGCTCGGAACTATCTATCTGGGTATTGCCACGCCCACCGAAGCAGCCGGTATCGGTGCCTCCGGCGCGTTCCTGATCGCCATTGCCTATGGCGAAATGAACTGGCGCACGGCGCTGCAAATCCTGCGTT
Source organism: Alcaligenes faecalis (assembly GCF_009497775.1). Classification (NCBI taxonomy): domain Bacteria; kingdom Pseudomonadati; phylum Pseudomonadota; class Betaproteobacteria; order Burkholderiales; family Alcaligenaceae; genus Alcaligenes; species Alcaligenes faecalis. Next base: position 190,828 of record NZ_CP031012.1, on the reverse strand, counting down.
CCACCGCCGTCACCAGCGGCATGATCTTGCTGATTCTGGCCGCCGCACTGCTGTTTGGCTACATCATGACGCGTCTGATGATTCCGCAAAAGCTGGTCACGCTGATTACGGCTTCGTCTCAACCGGCGTGGGTCATTCTGATATTCGTTCTGCTGTTTCTTATTTTGATCGGCATGTTCCTGGATATTGTTTCGCTTATTCTGATCACCACGCCTGTTTTACTGCCGGTTATTGTGGCCCTGGGTTACGATCCTCTCTGGTTTGGCATTGTGATGATTATTGCCTGCGAAATGGCCGTAATTACACCGCCGGTGGGATTGAATCTGTATGTGATCAAAGGCATTGCCCCGCAGATCTCGCTACAGCAGATTACTCGTGGTGCGCTGCCCTTTGTGGCCCTGGAAATTCTGGCGATTATCATTTTGACGATATTCCCCGACATCATTCTTTGGTTACCTAGAACGCTTTAAAAATAAAACCCGCTTAATGCGGGTTTTTATTTATCTTCCACCCACGTTTTTTACGATGGCAGCATAATATTTGATTGCTTTTCCACTTTCTTTTTCTATTCCAGAATCCATAGCTGGAGGAAACAGAAATGGATAAGAACAGCTTTACCGAACCCCCGCTCAAAGGCATCAAAGTCCTGGAGCTGGGTTCATTGATTGCCGGCCCCTATGCCGGTAGCCTGCTGGCCCAATTCGGGGCCGATGTCATCAAGATCGAACCGCCCGGCAAAGGCGACCCGCTACGCCGCTGGCGGCAGCTGCACAAGGACACCTCCCTGTGGTGGCGCGTGCAAAGCCGCAACAAGCGCTCCATTGCGCTGGATCTGCGCCAGCCCGAGGGCCAGGAAATTGCCCGTGAGCTGGCCCTGCAAAGCGATATCGTCATTGAAAATTTCCGCCCTGGCGTACTGGAACGCTGGGGCCTGGGCTGGGAAACGCTGCACGCACTGAACCCGCGCCTGATCATGGTACGCGTCTCCGGCTATGGACAGGATGGCCCCTATCACCGTCGCCCCGGCTTTGCCGCCATCGCGGAATGTATGGGTGGCCTGCGTTATGGCACAGGCTATCCGGATCGCCCCCCCGTACGAGCCGGTGTCAGCCTGGGCGATACGCTGGCTTCGCTGTACGGCACCATAGGCGCGCTGCTGGCCATGCACCATCTGCGCCAGGAAGGCGGGCAGGGCCAAATGATTGATGTGGCCTTGTACGAATCTGTCTTTGCCATCATGGAAAGCCTGATTCCGGACTATCAACTGAATGGTCATCAACGCGAACGCACCGGAGCCAGCCTGCCCGGTATCGCACCGTCCAACACCTATCCCACCGGCGACGGCAAATGGGTGGTGATTGCGGCTAATAGCGATGCCATTTTCATTCGTCTGATGCAGGCCATGAGCCGGCCCGATCTGGCCAACGATCCGCGCCTGTCCGACAACGCCGGACGCGTGGAACACAGCGCCATGCTGGACCAAACCATTGGCGACTGGACCGGCGCGCGCAGCCTGGAAGATGTGCTGACAGCATTGGACAAGGCCGAAGTTCCCAGCGGCAGCATCTACACCGCCGCCGACATTCTGGATGACCCGCACTACCAGGCGCGCGGCATGCTGGAGAAACACACACTGGAAGACGGCCAGGAGCTGACCATACCCGGCATCGTGCCCAAGCTAAGCCGCAGCCCCGGCGCCACTCAATGGTTGGGGCCGGAGTTGGGCGAGCACACAGACAGCATCCTGCAAGAACTGGGCATGAGCCCGGAGCGCCGCCAAGCCCTGCGCGAACAAGGAATCGTGGAATGAGTACCGTATTGATCACCGACGTCACCTTGCGTGACGGCCTGCAAATCGTGCCACGCTGGGTGCCTACGCCGGACAAACTGCGTATCGCGCAAGGACTGCCTCAATGCGGCGTGCGCAAGATTGAGCTGACGTCCTTTACGTCGCCCAAAGCCATCCCCTCCTTGGCGGATGCCGACGAGCTGGCCAGTCTGACCACACGCGACCCTCAAGTCTGCTACACCGCACTGGTCCCCAATCTGCGCGGTGCGCAGCGCGCTTTGGCAGCCAATATGAACGAGCTGAACTTTGTGTTTTCAGCCTCTGAAGCGCATAACCAGGCCAATCTGCGCATGAACATTGCGCAATCACTGGCCCAGCTGGAACAGGTACTGGAAGCGGCGGAAAAAACGCCGGTCAACGTGTCCCTGTCCACCGCTTTCGGCTGCCCCTTTACCGGCGCCGTCGCCCCCGCACACGTGATTGCCTTGATGCAGGAAGTGCAGCGCATGGGAGCCAGCTCCATCAGCCTGTGCGATACCACCGGCATGGGTTCGCCCGTGGATGTAGAGCGCCTGACCCAAGCCGCCTTGAGCTTGTATGGCGAGCAGGGCGTAACCGGCCATTTCCATGACACCCGCGGGCTGGCGCTGGCCAATGCCTGGGCGGCCTATCGTGAAGGCGGACGTCGTTTCGATGCGGCTTTGGCCGGTTTGGGTGGCTGCCCCTACGCCCCCGGTGCCAGCGGCAATGCCAGCCTGGAAGATCTGGCGCATATGTTCCAGATCAGCGGTGTGGAAACAGGTTTGAATCTGGAAGCGCTCCAGCCCTTGGCCGAAGAAATCGCGGCCCTGACGCAAGAGCCTATTCAAAGTCGCCTGCACAAAGCGGGGCCTGCCTACGCCTTGAAGGTATGCCAACCATGAGCACGGCCCGTACCCTTTTTCAAAAGCTCTGGGATACACATCGCGTCGCGGCAGTAGACGATGAGCATGATCTGATCTACATAGACCGTCAGTTGTTGTACGAAGTCACCAGTCCGCAAGCCTTCGAGAGTTTGCGCCTGGCCGGACGCCATGTGCGTCGCCCGGAAACCGCACTGACCACGGTGGACCACAACGTGCCCACTCGTCGCCGCAATCAGCGTCTGGAAGATCCTTTGGCCCAAGCGCAGATCGACCAGATGGAGATCAATAGCCGGGAATTTGGCCTGCGCTATTTTGGGCTGGATGACGAGCGCCAGGGCATCATTCACGTGATCGGACCCGAACAGGGCATGACCTTGCCCGGCTCCAGCATCGTGGCCGGAGATTCCCATACCAGCACGCATGGTGCGTTTGCGGCTTTGGCCTTTGGCATTGGCACCTCCGAGGTGGAGCATGTTCTGGCCACACAATGTCTGGCCGCAAAACGCATGCGCAGCCTGCAAGTGGATGTGCAAGGCGAACTGCCCGCTACCAGCACCGCCAAGGATCTGATCCTGCACATCATTGCCCGCATGGGTGCAGATGGCGGGCGGGACTGTGCCATCGAGTTTACCGGCCCCGCCATCCGCGCCTTGTCCATGGAAGGGCGCATGACCTTGTGCAATATGGCGATCGAAGCGGGTGCCCGTATTGGTCTGGTCGCTGTGGACGACAAGACTCTGGACTATGTGCGCAGTCGCCCCTTGGCACCGAAAGGCGAGGCCTGGGACAAGGCGGAACAATACTGGCGCACGCTGATCAGCGATGAGGGCTGCCAATACGATCAGCACTTGCAAATCGACGCCACGCAGGTCGCCCCTACTGTGACCTGGGGAACCTCCCCCGATATGGCGGCGGCTATCGACCAGCTTGTGCCTGATCCATTAGCGGCCACCACGGGCAAACAGGCTGACGCCCAACGCGCCTTGAACTATATGGCCTTGCAGGCCGGGCAGCCGCTGGCGGGTATCAGCATAGACCGGGTGTTTATTGGTTCCTGTACCAACGCCCGCATTGAAGACTTGCGCAGCGCTGCGGCCATGGTGAAAGGCAAACGCGTGGCCAGCACGGTGCTGCAAGCCTTGGTCGTACCCGGCTCGGGATTGGTACGCCGTCAGGCCGAGCAGGAAGGCTTGGACCAGGTTTTCACGCAAGCCGGTTTTGAATGGCGCGAGCCGGGCTGCTCCATGTGCCTGGGCATGAACGAAGACCGCCTGAATCCGGGCGAGCGCTGCGCCTCCACCTCCAACCGCAATTTTGAAGGCAGGCAGGGCGCCTTGGGACGCACACACCTGATGAGCCCCGCCATGGCAGCTGCCGCCGCAATTGCAGGCCATCTTGTCGATATCCGCCACTGGGACGCTGCATGAACACACCCTTTACTTCCGTGCGCTCGCGCCTGATTGCGCTGGACCGCGCCAATGTGGACACCGACGCGATCTTGCCCAAGCAGTACATGACTTCCTTGTCGCGCACCGGCTTTGGGCAATATGCCTTCGACAACTGGCGGTACGCGGATATTGGCTACCCCGGCAAACCGCTGGCCGAGCGTGAGCCGATCCACAGTTTTTGCCTGCATCAGCCGCATGCGCAAGGCGCCCGCATTCTGCTGGGACGCGAAAACTTTGGCTGCGGGTCCAGTCGCGAACACGCGGTCTGGGCGTTGAAGGATTTAGGCATTGCGGTACTTATCGCCCCTTCATTTGCTGACATCTTCCGCAATAACTGCTTTAAAAACGGCATGTTGCCGATACAGCTGGCTGCGGAGCAGATTGATGGCTTATTCACCACTGCCGCGCAAAATCCGTGGGATGAATGGACGGTAGATCTGGAAGCCTGCATGTTGATCGGTCCCGATCAACACATCCGTTTCCAGGTGGAGCCTGAACGTCGCCACCGCCTGCTGCTGGCGCTGGACGACATCAGCGTGACAGAGCAGAAAATGGATCAGATCCAGGCATACGAGCAACACCGCAGGAAACAGGAACCCTGGTTATTTAGCTAAAGACGATAGATAAAGGGGGCAGTCGCGGAAGGGGAGTTCCGCCGCTGCTTACCTGCCTCCCGCCCTGGCAGTCGCAGTCGCAGTCGCAGTCGCAGTCGCAGTCGCAGTCGCAGTCGCAGTCGCAGTCGCAGTCGACAAGCATCAAAACACAGCTCAAGCCTGTTCAGGCCACAAATAGAACAATTTCTTGAACCGCTGCTTTATTAGCCGGGAGCCATCACCGCTCCTTTGCCTACCCCTTACCAAGCAAACATCGCCTGTTTTGCCAAAACAGCTCCATGGGACGCACTCCCACCGTGGAGTCAGACGCGCTTCGAATTTGCTCAAAAATCCCCCTGAAACCCTGATTCCGGCGCGGTTTCGGAGCGAAATCGACTGCATCACCTCCTTATACCCCTAAGTTTTTTAGGGTCGTTTTTATATCACAAAGGCGCCTAACTGCTTGAACCACCTACAAGCAAATGCTACAAATGAAACATTAATGAGAATCATTTTTATTTATATTTAACTTAAAGATCCATGCGCATTTCTCATCTTATTGGCCTGAGCCTGCTCAGCGCGAGCAGCAGTTGGGCACAATCTTCCGATGCTCCCCCGGTTACGTCTTTGTCCACCATTGAAGTCAAAGCCAGCGAATACATTGACTTGCCCCCCGCTTATGAAGGCAATCATGTCGCTACCGGCGGCAATCTGGGTTTGCTGGGCAACCGGGATGTCATGAACACCCCCTTTAGCACCATCAACTACACCAGCGACTACATCGAAGACCTGCAAGGTCAGGAACTGCGCATTCTGATCAGCAAGAACGACCCTTCCGTACAGACCCCCGGTGCAGGCGGAACGGGCGGCAAAGACACCATGTATATACGGGGTTTCCGTGCCGGTGACGTGTCTCTAAATGGTTTGCAAGGTTTGACCAGTGGCCGCCGCGTGATGGCCATCGCAGAGCGTTTAGAAATTCTCAAAGGCCCCTCTGCCGTTCTGAACGGCATGAATGCCAGCAACGATGTGGGTGGCTCGATCAACCTGGTGACCAAGCGTGCCACGGACGATCCCATCACCAACGTCACCATGTCCTATATCCAGCCTTCCCAATTCGGGACGCATCTGGATCTGGGCCGTCGTTTCGGGGAATCCAATGAGCTGGGCCTGCGTTTGAACGGTGTGTTCAAGGACGGCGAGGGCGTAGTGGACCACCGTACCAATCGCGACAAGCTGATCTCTTTGGGCGCTGACTATCGCCTGGGCTCCGTCAAGCTGTCTGCCGATCTGTACCACCTGGAAGAGTACATTTCCGGCCTGAACCGGGGTGTGCGTCTGGCCAAGGGTCTGGACAAGAACCCCTTGCCCACGCCACCCAAGGGCAATGTCTTGCTGGGTGTCCCTTGGGCCGCTGGCCTGACGCGCGAAACCACGGCGCTGGTACGTGCAGACTGGGCTGCCAGCGACAAGCTGGCCGTCTACGGCTCGGCGGGTTACAGCAAGTCCGAGATGAGCAACTACAACACCAAGGGCAGCACCTTGCTGAACGAGCAAGGGGACCTGAAGCTGGCTGCGACTCGTCGCAACAATAACGGCTACAACCTGGCCGCCAATAGTGGCCTGTTCTACAACTTCGACACCGGCGCCGTGCACCACACCATCAGCGCTGGATTGGACTGGAATCGCAAAAGCTCGCGCAGCGACAACACCTCCATCAAGGGCTGGTCCGAGACCATCAATATCTACGATCCGGACTACCCGGCTCGCCCTTATGTCCCCATGAATGGGCTAAGTGCGCCTAACGTCAGCTATCTGTACAGTGCAGCGCTGGCCGATACCCTGTCTTTTGCGGATGGCAAATATCAGCTGACACTGGGCCTGCGCCAGCAATGGGTCAGCACCAAAGATAAAAGCGGCAAGAGCGACAACTACAGCAAGAACGCACTGACCCCCACCATTGCCGGTGTCTGGCAATTGCGTGACGACTGGATGCTGTACGCCAACTACGCCGAGGGTCTGACCCAGGGCATGATTGTGGGCGATGACTACGCCAACGAAGGCCAGATCTTCGCTCCCCAGAAAACACGTCAATACGAAATCGGGATGAAGTATGACAGCGGGGACTACGCGCTGACCGCCGCTCTTTTTGACATCACCCAACCCAACAGCTACGAGAGCGCCGAACGTTTCAATGGCAAGCCCAACCTGAGCTATGACGGCCGCCAGCGCAACCGAGGAGTGGAAGTGCAAGTCTTTGGTCAAATCGCCGAGAACTGGCGTCTGACCGGCGGCATTGCCTACCTGGACCCCAAGATTCGCAAGGCCAGCAACCCGACCAACGAAGGACGTATGGCCGTAGGCCTGTCCCGCTGGGTTGCCAAGGCCGGGATTGAATGGGATACGCCTTTTGTTCAGGGCCTGACCTTGAATGCCAACCTGCACAGCCAGTCCAAGCAATATGCCGACGCCAGCAACAGCTACTACATGCCGGGCGTGACCACCTATGACCTGGGTATGCGCTACAAAACGCGCTTTGCCGGCAAGGAAGTGACCTTGCGCGCCAGCCTGGAAAACGTGGGTAATAAAGCCTACTGGGTCGTACCTTTGAGCAATGGCCAGGGTTCGCCACGTACCTTCCTGGCTTCGGCCACCATGAAATTCTAAGCAGACCAGCGATACCTCTGCCATCCAGTTCTCCGTCTGGCTGGCAGAGTCTAACTCCGCTTTTGCAGGGCCGGTTCATGCGTGTATGCCAGGCCCTGTTTTTTTATTGTTTTAAAGGGCTTGCGAGCCAAAACGGTAAGCCTCTGGGCTTGCCAAGCATCTTCGAGAGATGCAGTGGCATTCAGCTCCTACACCCCGGCCGCCGCCCGCATCTTGCGTTGTGAAGCCGGTGCCAAACCTTCCGCTTCCCGGTATTTAGCCACCGTACGGCGCGCCAAAGTCAGGCCCTGAGCCTGCAAGAGATCGGTAATCTGCTGGTCCGACAAAGGCTTGGTGGGGGACTCGTCCCGAATCATCTGCGCGATCTGCGCACGCACCGAAGCCGCCGACAGGTCAGCCTTGCCATCGGCACTGGCCAGCGCCACGGTAAAGAACTGCTTAAGCTCCATCACCCCATGCGGCGTCTGCATGTACTTTTGCCGCGTTGCGCGGGAAATCGTGGACTCGTGCAAGTCCAGCTCGGCCGCCAGATCGGCCAATTGCATGGGTTTCAGCGCCGACACACCTTGCGTAAAGAAGTCCTGCTGCATCTGCACGATAGCTTGGGCCACCCGCAAAATCGTCACGAAACGGCTGTTAACGCTGCGCAGCAAGCCAGTAGCTTTTTGACGCTCCGCCAGCAAGGCTGGGTGCGCTTCAATTTCATAATCGTGCAGGTTAACCAGTTGCAGGCGCGGCACAGCCAGGGGATTCAAGGCCGCCTGCCAGCTATCCTTGCCACGAATCAACAACACGTCCGGCACCACATAGGCCGAGACGTTCTGCGTCCAGGCACGCCCCGGTTTGGGGTCCAGTTTCAAGACCAGATGATGAGCCCGTTCCACCAGTTCAGCCGGATAATGCCCCGCACAACGCTGACGCAGCTGACTGGGCGAGGCCAGAATACCAACATGCTCGCGCACCAGATAACGGGCGCAATCGAGCAAGGCAGGTTCCAGCTGCTGGGCCTGTTGCATCAATTGCAAGCCCAGGCACTCGGCCAGATCCCGCGCCCCGACACCAGCCGGATCCAGAGACTGCACCTGTGCCAGAGCACAGCGCAAATCACTTTCATCAATATCCAGCTCTTCAGGCAGGCAGGCCAGCACCTCTTCCAGAGAGACGGGCAGGTAGCCGTTATCGTCCAGCTCATCGATCAGTAATTGGGCCAAAGCGCGGTCACGGTCGCTCAAACGCAACAGTCCCAACTGCTCGCTTAAATAAGCGGCCAGGTCCTGGGCAATGGCCGATTCGGGGGTCCAGTCAGGGTCGTCCGAGTCCCCCTGATGCTTGGGAAACTCCAGGCTCGCCCACGAGGATTCCGCCTCGCCCGAAGTGGCTTCGGGCAATGGCTCGGCGGCGACATCCGTCTGCACGTCCAGACGTTCCAGCAAGGGGTTATCCAGCAAAGCCTGAGCCAATTCCTGCTCCAGCTCGGCCCCCGATAGCTGCAACACTTTAATAGACTGTTGCAATTGCGGCGTCAAAACCAGCGTTTGCTGCTGGCGTAAATCTAGTGACTGACGCGTAAGCATAGGTACAATCGTTTCCATGAAAACTGACAACGCCCAGACACCCACCGCCAACGATAGTCAGGCTCTGCGCAGCACGCTGTTCAAGCTGTGCGCCACGGCCACTATTATCTGCACCGTAGTCACTATCGTGGTAGCCATTATCTGGTGGGACCTGCTCAACCGTCTCATCAGCTTTGGGCGTGGCCTGGATTACTCCGGCCTGCAGGCCTTGAGCATTCAAAACCTGGCGCTGATCAAGCAATACAACCCGTTTTTCTGGTGGACGGTAGTGGGCGTCATAACCCTCATTATTGCCTATCTTTTGTATGGCTTCGTACAAGGGGTCATGCGACGCAACCAGCAACGCATTATCGACGAGTCCACCGTGGCTCAACTGGCCCGATCGCTCAGTCGTCCGGCCCGTGAAGTAGTTTTGTGGTGCTGGCCCGACCAGCGCAGTCCTTTGACTGTGGGCGATTTACAACGAGCCCATAGCGAGTTGCGCGCCGGACGCTTTGGCAAAATGGAACTGGCCGAGCAGCAAAGCCGCCTGCTTCAAGCCGATTACGAACGCCACGAGCCACAAGCGTAAAGCTTGCCTTCCTGTTTTTTTTGTGTTTGACTAACGGTCATGACTCACGCACGCCAATCCTCCTACGCCTGCCAAGGTTTCAGCCCCGCCGCTGAAGCAGCCTTGTCGCGTTCCGTGCGTGAAGGCCGTTCTTCGGCCCCTGCCTCCAGCCTATCCCAGCTGCTACTACTAGCGTCCGGTTGCCGGGCCTAGTGTCCTGTGGCAGTTCGGCAGCCAATACTCAGCCACATCTACGTCATTTGTGCCGCCACCGGCCTACGTAAATGCTGCAATCGCTGGTGACGGCAAGAAGTAATCAACACTTTTTGTCCGACAGGTATCCCCATGGCAATGCTGAAAAACCCCTCTCAAAAGTATCGTCCTTTTGTCGCCTTTGATCGCGACTTCGCTGAACGCACCTGGCCTTCCAAGCGCATCACCAAAGCGCCCATCTGGATGAGCACAGACTTGCGTGACGGCAACCAGTCCCTGATCGAGCCCATGAACGTGGCTCGCAAACTGCGCTTTTTCGAGCAACTCGTCAAAATCGGTTTCAAGGAAATCGAGGTCGGTTTCCCTTCCGCATCGCAGACCGACTTCGATTTCGTTCGCAAGCTGATCGAAGAAAACCGTATTCCTGAAGACGTCACCATCATCGTCCTGACGCAATCGCGTGAAGACCTGATCAAGCGCACGGCCGAAGCCGCTGCCGGTGCCAAACGCGCCATCATTCACCTGTACAACGCATGTGCACCGGCCTTTCGCAAGATTGTCTTTAACTTGAGCAAGGACGAGATCAAGGAAATTGCCTTGACCGGTACACGTCTGGTCAAGAACGAAGTGGCCAAGTACCCGCAAACCCAATGGGGCTACGAGTACTCGCCCGAAGTGTTCAGCACCACTGAGCCTGAGTTTGCTCTGGACGTGTGTAACGCGGTAGTGAAAGCCTGGGGTCCAGCCGCCGACGAGCGCGTGATCCTGAACTTGCCCGCGACCATTGAGGCCACTACGCCCAATATGTACGCCGACCAGATCGAGTGGATGCACAACAATCTGGAACAGCGCAGCAACGTGACCTTGAGCGTGCACCCGCACAACGACCGTGGCACTGCCGTGGCTGCTGCTGAATTGGCCGTGATGGCTGGCGCAGACCGTATCGAAGGCTGCTTGTTCGGTAGCGGCGAGCGCACCGGCAACGTCTGCCTGGTGACCCTGGCCCTGAACTTGTACACCCAGGGCGTGGACCCTGAGCTGGACTTCTCGGACATCGACGAAGTGCGTCGCACTGCCGAGTACTGCAACCAGTTGCCCGTGCACCCACGTCATCCTTACGCTGGCGATCTGGTCTTTACCGCCTTCTCCGGCTCCCACCAGGACGCCATCAAGAAAGGCCTGGCTCAGCAGAAATCCGACGAACTGTGGGAAGTGCCTTACTTGCCTATCGACCCGGCCGACCTGGGCCGCAGCTACGATGCGGTTATCCGCGTCAACAGCCAGTCGGGCAAGGGCGGGGTTTCCTACTTGCTGGAACAAGAGCACGGTCTGGTCTTGCCACGTCGCATGCAAATCGAATTCAGCCGCGCCATTCAGCGCGTGACCGATTCTTCCGGCAAGGAAGTGACGCCTTCGGACGTGTACGGCATTTTCGAATCCGAATACCTGAACTGCAAGAAGCACTACAAGCTGCTCAAGCACAACATCATCAGCCAGCCTCACGCCGACAGCGGCCAGCAATTCACGATTGAAGTGGATGTGGAACACGACGGCCAGGTTCGCACCTTGAAGGGTTCGGGCGAAGGCGCGATCTCTGCCTTTGTGAATGCCCTGGATCTATCCATCAAGATCATGGACTACAACGAGCACGCCATTGGCTCCGGTGCTGAAACCCGCGCTGCCGCTTACGTGGAAATGCGTATCGGTGACAGCCCATCGGGCTTTGGTGTGGGCGTTCACGCCGACATCGTGACTTCCTCCTTCCTGGCGATCTTGAGCGCGGTTAACCGCCACACCATCGCTCAGCAAGAAGCTGAAACCACAACGGCTTAATACCGTCTTCATACCGCGACTTGGGTGGTGATCCCATCCAAGCGCCCGCCCGGCTCACACTAGCCGCGCCAGACCCGCTTTCGCAGCCCGACTTATCGTCGCTCTGCCCGCAACCCGCCCACAAGGCGGGTTTTTCGTGGGTGCAACATGGCAACTCGTATCAAAAAGCAGTAAACCCAGCAAAGTAGTGAAACCGGCACCGACAAAGGTGCGAACATTCACCTTCGCTTGGCTTGGCTTGGCTTGGCTTAGCACTAGAGCTTTAGGGGAACATCTCTTATCGCCAACGCAGCTAGCCATGCCCTAAATGGCTTGATTGCCCTTAGCCACAATCAACCTGCAAATGGCTAAAGTCTTTGGCCCGCAACTTATCGTCTTCGATAAAAGCCATAAGACGAGCACCGTCCTGCCAGCACCAATGCAGTTTTTCATGCGACTGCACGGTCAACAAGGAGCGCCAGCGCGATTGGCTCGGATGCTCCTCCTGGTTGGGCGTAGGGTCATAGGCCAGACTGTCCCAGGAAGGGCGGCCCAGCAGGTAGTCAGCCGGCAGCTCACCGTTTTCTTCCAGCTCGTCGAACCAGTCGTAGAGTTCCTCAAAATCAACCGGCCAATCCTGACGCAGTTCCTCATGACGCGGAATGTCGATGCAGTTTTCAAACTCCAACGCCCAGCTACGCGTGCTCCAGCGATGAGGCGCCTGAATCTCCTGGAAATCGCTGGTGTCTGCCCAGTAATAAGCCTTGAGATAGTCCTCATCACGCCAGAAAATGGCGTCATCTTCATCGAAACCATAGAACAGCGACAGCAGACCGCTGCTTGGCAAATCAGCCGGGCGATCCGGCCCCTGCGGCAACTCCGCAAAGTTGATCTGACCTACAAACAGATAGTGACCATCTGGATGCTCGGGCCAGGTAAAACCGGGAGGCACCATAGGCTGACCACCAAAACGGCTTTGCAAGGGCTGGCCCTTGTCTTTACCCAAATGGATAGCCACCGCGGGCTGCGCCAAATCCAGGAAATACTGTTTATGCGCTTGCAGCAGTGGCGAGGCATCAAGGTGTTTTTCTAGCGTTTTGAGATCCATAGTGCTTCGGATAACAGGGTTGCAGACTATGCAGTTTCAAGCCAAGTCTGAATCTGCTGGATTGTAATAAGCCCCTGAAGACTGAGCCTATGCATTGTGTAACTGAAGCTCCGGCAGGAGGCTGGGTCGAAAGCCGTGCAAGTTCTCAAGGTACGCCTGCCCCACAAGGTTGTAGTGGCGCTGGCAGCGGCAATAACAGCGATGAGGCCTATGCTCATGACTGTGACGGCAGCATCAACTGCAAACCAACAGCCTCACAAGCCCAAAAACATTCAAAAAGACATAAAAAAAACCGGCCCCACAGAGCCGGTTTCCCATTGCCTTGAACCTGATCAGTACGTGACCGCCAGGCCCGGCAAGTCCACGGTGACCTGCATGGAGCCCACCGCTTGCAAGCAATGGCGCGCAAACTCCTGGGCGCGCTCATCGTCTTGCGACAGCAGCGTGTAACCCAGGGCATCAGCCACGCCCATAATCTTGTCCAGCAACAGCACTTTGCCGCTGGCGCGCAGAGGTTCACAGCCCAGCTCTTGCCAGGTGCGATCGAACCAGTCGCGCGATTGCTTGCCGCTGTCCGGATCAATGGTTTGTATAGGAGTGACCAGCTCTATGTGCTGGCGAGGACTAAAGATCACAAGCACCATAGCGCTCATAGACGATCTCCGAAAAAAAATAGATCAACTTTGGAGCTTAAGCAAAGAAGGCCTGCCAAATTGTCGGCAGGCCGACATTCCAGGGACTACCAGGAACTATCTGCCGGTTCCCACATCACCGGCACGCCGGTGTTATTCGCCTGGCGCAACATATCCAGCAAAGGATAGGCACGTTGGCTGAAGCTCACGGCCTGCGAAATCGGGTGTTCCTTGTCCTCGTCTTCGTCCTCGTGGGGCGAATGCTTGTTTTCCCGGTCTTGCCCGATCGCTCGCTCGATATTGCCAATGGCTTCGGACAGTTGCTCTGCCGTGAACACGCCACGCTCGGGCAAACCATCAGGATAGGAGCGCCCCGCGGCCCGGAGAATAGGCATGGCATGTTCAGAGAACATCAGAACATCGGCGGCGGCTTTGCTTTTAAAGACGACTAGCATACGGTTTCTCCTTATGGATCTTTGTGTTTCCGATTCGACTTTCAGGATACACACCCCTGCAAGATAGCAGGATTTTCCCCGTCTTGGAGAGTCCTTCATGCCAGCCGCACTCCTGTCTTGGCTAATCTTGCTCTTGATCACCTTGCCATCCCTGGCCTGGTCACAAAGCTCGCTTGAATGTCCCTTGCCCCCGTCATCCACCCGCTGTGCGCCGGCAGCGGCCTTGGGAGAACAGGGCGAGCCCGCAGCAGATATGGGTTTGCTCAATCCAGTGGATTTACTGAGCGGTCAGAAATACCAAAGCGATACGGACCTGCCATTAAGCCAGGCCTGGCCCTTGCTGCAATTGCAGCGTCACTGGAATGGGCAGGGACGCAATCCTACGCCGACTCTTGGACAAACTGGCTGGGCCTTGAATTACGACCTGCAATTGCGGCAGCAAGGCCATGCCTTGTTCATGCCAGATGGGCGACAGACTCGCTTGTACCCGCCAGCACAGGAGCAAAGTACGGGCTGGTTCTGGCAGGGGCCGAACGGTTTGATTCTACGGTTTGACGAGCAGGGCTGGTTGATCCATGTGCGGGTTTCGACCCAGCAGTGGCTGGATATAGAGCGCTTTCCGGACACGCATCCACATGCGTATGCGATTAAAACTGTACGTAATCATTTGGGCCAAACGCTGGTGTTTGACTGGAAAAACCAAGCGCAGGAGCAGGTGTCGCCACAGGGGCAGGGGCCGGGACAAGGACAAGGGCAAGAGCAAAACCAAACTCAGGCTCAGGCCCAGACTCCAAGACCAGCTCAAACCAAAACCAGGCCCCTAGCTAATGTCACAACGGTGATAACGACAGCGGAAACGGCAGCAGCAGCAGCAGCAGAAGAAGAAGAAGAAGAAGAAGAAGAAGAAGAAAAGGCAACGGCGGCAACCACAACCGCGCCGACAGCCACAGCCACAGCCACAGCCATCAGTATTAAAACCCCGGCCGGGCCATTTCGCTTGCGTCTGGAACAGCACGATCAGCAAATCTGGCTGGCCAGCGTCAGCCGTCCGGACGGCATGCAACGCCTCTACCATCCGGCCCCTGCACCTTGGTCACACCGTTTAGGTGGCAGCCGCCTGCAAGCACCGGAACAAGCCCCTCAGCCAGTCCAGCAATGGGAGTACGACGCCCAAGGCCGAGTCAGCCGTTTGATCTCCCACGCCTTCAATCAGGACTGGACGGCGCGCTATGAGCCGGGCCTGAGTGAATGGTCCATAGGCACAGAGCGACATCGCTTCCATTACCGCGCTTATCAAGGCCAGCAGCGGCTACAAAAACTGGAAAGCCGCTTGTGTGAGGACTGCCCGGTCCACAGCACGGAGTGGCAATACGATCCACAAGGGCGCTGGTTGCAGGCCGGACCTTGGACCGCGCAGCGCCGTGCAAATGGAACTCTGTCTCGGCTGGAGCACAAGCAAGGCAGTTGGGGGCCACTAAGCCTGGCGCTTGATGCAAAAGGGCGCTTGCAGAGCTGGGCCAGTGAGCAACATGGAAGCGAAACCCGCTACTGGAACCCGGACGGCAAGCTGACACGTATTGAATATGCCGGAGAAGGCTCACTTCAGATTCAATACGACCAACAGGGACGTTTGCGCAACCTTGAACATCAGCAAGATCAGGAAACTGAACGCAGTGAACTGGACTGGCTCGGGCCTGGCGCGCTGCGTATTCGTCATCCCATGGAAACGCAATGGCTGAAGTTGCGGGCTGGCCTATTACAAGAACGCCGTCTGGAACGTAGCCATAGCCCCGGCCAAAGCTGGACCGCGCGCTTTGAGTACGACGAACAGCGCAGGCTGACGCAGCACACCCTGCCGGAGGGTGGACAACTGCGCTATCGCTGGGATGCACACGGACGTTTGCAGTCTCTGGAGTGGGTCCCGAAAACCGGGCAAAGCCAGACCGTGATCCACGCACAAGAGGTGGGCTATGCCTGGGGCAATGGCCTTCAATTGATCAGCCATGCAAACAACACCGGGCAAGCTGTGGATTTAATGCTTTTGCAGCCGGATGGCACACCTGTCTGGACACAAGCCCGCCGCCTGGATGCTCAAGGCAAGGTGCTGGAGGATCGACATGAATATCCGCTGCTACAGCAAACACGCCATTGGCTTTTGCATTACGACGCCCAAAACCGGCTGATCGCGTTCCGCCAAGGCAAGACGGAATCAGAACAGTGGCTGGCCTGGAACCACAGCGGCGCACTTGCTGCACGCCATCCAAAGCCAGCCGCTTCCATTCAGCGTTCCTCCACCGGCACGGCGAAAGCCGTCGGCAACTTAAATCTGGACTACGGTCCCAACCGTCGCTTACAGCGTGTACAAACAGCAAACACCACTTTGGTCGAATACCGGCACGATGCCTTTGGCCAGCGCATCTGGCGCAAGCAAGGCAATCAGGAGCGCGCCTTCTTCTTTCATGGTCAGCAATTGATGGCTGAACTGGATTTACCCGCTGCGCCCGGCCAGCTCATCTCCCGGCGCTATCTGTATGCCGGGCTGACGCCGATAGGCATGATTGTTTATCAGCCAGACGGGCAAGGGCAACTGTACTACCTGCATAGTGACTTGATGGGTGCGGTACGGCTGATTAGCGACCAGCAAGCCAGGCCGGTCTGGGCTGCCGACCTCAACCCTTTTGGACAGGCCGAACCCTTGCTTGAAACCCTGGAGTTCAATCTACGTCTGCCGGGGCAATATACGGAGTCCGCTACCGGCTGGCACGACAATCTGCTGCGTACCTATCTACCCGAGCACGGCCACTATCTGGAGGCGGACCCGTTAGGCCCATGGCCACAAACCCAGGCCGTGGGTTACGCCCAACAACAGCCCTTGCGTCATATTGATCCCACCGGCCTGCTTCTGTTCGCCTTTGATGGCACACGACAGGCCCCCATTACCAATAGCAATGTGTGGAAACTGTCGCAGTTGTATCAGGATGGAGCGGTGCATTACGCCGAAGGGCCGGGCGATCCCGTGACCCTGAACTGGGATGCACTGACCGCGTGGCGAGCAGGGCGGATTCTGGAATCGCAATGGAACAACTTTCTGAATCGCATGCAGGAGCAAGGCCCGGCCCCGAGCGCTGCACCTGTAGATTTGCTGGGTTTTTCTCGGGGAGCAGCACTGGCACGAGACTTCTCCAATCGCATTCTGGATCACGTGCAACAGGGGTGGTTTGTGCTGAATGATCCGCAGCGCGGTGCGATTCGAGCCTGCATCACGCCCCGCTTTTTAGGACTGTTCGATACCGTGGCCCAATTCGGGCTGGGCGGCGGCAACAACTCCCAATATCGCCTGGGCGTATCCGACGCCTGGAGCTGGGTTGCCCATGCCGTCGCCATGCATGAACACCGTGCCTACTTCCCCTTGAGCGCCCTGTCAGAGGCCATGAACACCGTGGAAATGCCCTTTATCGGCGCACACAGCCAAATTGGCGGCGGCGTGCTGCCTGATGAAAACGAAGAAACCATCAGCGATCTGGATAAAGTGGCGCTGGCCTGGATGCACTGGCAAGCCAGGGCAACGGGCCTGACGCTGGCGGAACTGGCGCACACAGACCTTAGCGTCCGTCACCCTGTTCTGCTGGACATGCGCCTGCCTGGGCTGCGGCTAGCTAAAGGCAGTTTGCGGGGTGTGGACTTTCACGGGCAGGGTCGAAACCTGATGTACCAAGACCTGCACCCGCGTCTGGGTAAGGCCACCCAGCAATCCATGGAAACAGTGATCAAGCGTCATAACAGTTGGCGTATCCGCCCCGGTAATCAAGTGGGTTGGGTAGACATGGACGCTTACGATACGTGGTTACATAACCACCTGGGATGGGAGCGCCAGGCTTCTTGAAAAGAATTTGGCGTCAAATCACGCTATCATGTGGGGCTATCCGGCGGGCCAATGTCGCGCCTTCCATCTGATGCGGGAACCACCCGCCTCAGTTGTCTTTCTACCAATCCAGACCTTTCCTATGCTTGCTGAGCAACAATCTCAATTAATCGCCTGCCTACAGGCTGCCGTCCGTGCCATCTTGCCCCAGGCTGAACCCAACATCACGCTGGAGCGCCCCAAAGTGGCTGCGCACGGTGATGCCGCCTGCAATATTGCCATGCAATTGGCCAAACCAGCCGGTCGCAACCCGCGCGAGCTGGCTCAGCAAATCGTCGATACCCTCTTGGCCGATCCGAATGCCGCCGCTTTGCTGGCAGGTGCGGAAATTGCCGGCCCGGGCTTTATCAACTTCCGTCTGTCCACCGCCACGCATCAGGCTGTCCTGAAGACCATTGCCGAGCAGGGCGAGAACTTCGGCCACGTCGCTCCTACCCAGGAAAAACTGATGGTGGAGTTCGTGTCGGCCAACCCGACCGGCCCCTTGCATGTGGGCCACGCCCGCCAGGCCGCGCTGGGCGACTCCCTGTGCCGCGTGTTCAGCTCGCAAGGCTACGACGTTACCCGCGAGTTTTACTACAACGACGCCGGTAACCAGATCGACAACCTGACCACCAGCGTGCATGCCCGTGCCCGTGGCATCGAGCCCGACAGCGAGCAATTCCCCGCTGACGGCTACAAAGGCGACTACATTCTGGATATCGCCCGCGACTACCAGGCCGGTGCAACGGTTCAGGCTGCCGATGGCGCCTCCGTCACCGCCAGTGGTGATCTGGACAATCTGGAAGACATCCGCCGCTTTGCCGTGGCCTACCTGCGCCGCGAACAGGATCTGGACTTGCAGGCTTTCGGCCTGAAGTTCGACAACTTCTACCTGGAAAGCTCGCTATACACCTCCGGCAAGGTTGAAAAAACCGTGCAGGCCCTGATCGACGCCGGTCACACCTACGAGCTGGACGGCGCGCTGTGGCTGCGCACCACCGAACTGGGCACAGGCGACGACAAAGACCGCGTGATGCGCAAATCCGAAGGCGGCTACACCTACTTCGTGCCGGACGTGGCCTACCACGTGGCCAAGTGGGAACGCGGTTTCCACCACGCCATCAATATTCAGGGCTCCGACCACCACGGCACCATTGCCCGTGTGCGCGCTGGCCTGCAAGGTCTGGGTCTGGGTATCCCCAAGGAATTCCCGGCCTACATCCTGCACAAGATGGTCAAAGTCATGCGCAATGGCCAGGAAGTGAAAATTTCCAAGCGCGCAGGCAGCTACGTCACCTTGCGTGACCTGATCGAATGGGTAGGCCAGGACGCCGTGCGCTTCTTCCTGATCCAGCGTCGTGCCGACTCCGAATTCGTATTCGATATCGATCTGGCCCTGTCCAAGAGCGAAGAAAACCCGGTTTACTACATCCAGTACGCTCATGCCCGTATCAACTCCATGTTGAACCAGTCGGCAGAACTGCTGGATCAGGTGCCTCAGGCCGACATCACGCCTTTGACCGCCCCCACCGAAATCGCCCTGATGCAGCGTCTGTCCGAATACCCCGATGTGCTGGCCCAATCCGCTCGCGAATTGGCTCCTCACCACATTGCCTTCTGGCTGCGCGACTGCGCTGCGGACTTCCACTCCTGGTACAACGCCGAGCGCGTGTCGGTAGACGACACCGCCTTGCGTCTGGCCCGTCTGCGTCTGGCCCAGGCCTGCGCCCAAGTCATTCGCAATGGTCTGAACCTGCTGGGTGTGTCCGCACCCGAACGTATGTAAACCCATAGGCAGATATGGCAAGAGCACGTAAAAAATCCAGTAGTTCCGGCGGTACCTATACCGGCATTCTGATTGGCCTGATTCTGGGTCTGGGCGCGGCGGTTGCCGTTGCCCTGTTTGTCACCAAAGTGCCCATGCCCTTTGTGGACAAGGCCAGCCGGGACAAACCTACCGTTGCCTTGCCTGAGGGGCGAGACTTGCTGGACCCGAACCGGGACCTGTATGGCAGCTCCAGCGGACAAACTCCTCCGCCGGGCGACACCATTCCCGGTTTGACCTTGCCCCCCGTCAATTTGCCCAGCATCCCGCCCAAGCCCGCGGCGCCAGATGCCTTGGGTGATCTGATCGCCACCTTGCCCGCCATGGGTACGGAACCGGCGCGCCAGCCAGAGACTCGCAATACCGCTCCTGCGGCACCTGCGGTCACGCCTCCGGCCACAGCGCCTGCCGCTCCAAGCACCCCGGCACCGGCAGCCAGCAAACCAGCCACACCGGCTCCTGCTGCGCCCCCGGCAGCGACCAAGCCAGCCACCACCTCTACCCCCTACTACCTGCAAGCAGGTGCCTTCCGCAACAATGCGGACGCCGAAGCCATGAAGGCACGCTTGTTGATGTTGGGCTTTGATGCATCGGTGCAAAGCGCTCAGGTCAACGGCAGCACGGTGAATCGGGTACGCATGGGCCCCTTCAAGGGCATAGACGAAATGAACCGGGCACGCAGCCGTCTGGCCGAGGAAAAAATTGATACTTCGGTGGTACGGCCCTAAGCAATTTGCGCCAAAGGCAGCCCCAAGGTGAACTTTTCCGCCATTGCACAGGTCATAGACCTCATCTTCCCCATTAAGGAAATTGATTCATGAAGCTGAACGCATTGTTTGTACGATCCCTGGTCGGTGCCAGTCTGTTGGCTGGGGCGACCTTGTTGCCCGCCACCAGCGCGCTGGCTCAACAAGCCAACCAAGGCTACGTCACCCTGCCTGCGGCTCAGCCCTCGGACAGCGTCGGTAAAACCGAAGTGCTGGAGTTCTTCTCCTACAGCTGCCCACACTGCGCCATTCTGGAACCCAAGGTCGAAGCCTGGGCCAAGAGCCTGCCAGACAACGTCGTGCTGCGCCGTGTGCCTGTTGCCTTCAATGCCGGCATGACCGATCTGCAAAAGCTGTACTACACCCTGGAAGCCATGGACCGTCTGGACCTGCATCCCAAGGTGTTTGAAGCCATTCACCAGAAACGTGAGCGCATTTTTGATGCCAAGACCATCACGGCCTGGGCAGCCCAGCAAGGCGTGGACAAGGCCCGCTTCGAGCAGACCTTCAACTCTTTTGGCGTACAGACCAAGGCCAATAAAGCCAACGAACTGTCCAACACCTACCAGATCCAGGGCACACCCAGCCTGGCCGTGGGTGGCAAGTTTGTGACTTCGCCTGCACTGGCCAATGGCTACGACGAAAGCATCACCAAGGCTCAAGAGCTGCTGAAAATGGTCACCAATGGCTAATCAGCGATCTGGCTGAACCATACAGCCAAGGGCCCTCAAGACTGGATTCGCTCCGGTTTTGAGGGCCCTTGGTGTTTCTATATCTGTGATCTATTAGCTGCCGGTAGCCCGTAAGTAATTCGATAACAGCGGCTTATAAGAAGATACGGGATTCCAACGTCATTGCAATTCTGGGCCATTTATTAAAGCCAGGGTGCGTCCCTGGCTAGAGCAGTCAGTTAAAGGCCTAAGCCTGCGCCGCCTTCTCAAAAGCCTGTGTCAGATCGGCACACAAGTCCTTGGTGGACTCCAGGCCGATATGCAGGCGCACCAAACTGTCCTGACTTTGTTCCCAATAGCTGTGGCCCCCCAGGAAGCTCGTATCTACCAGTTGCACCAGACTTTCAAAGCCACCCCAGGAAAAGCCGATACCAAACAGCGTCAGGGCATCCACAAACACACGGGCCTGCGCATTGCTCAGCCGTAGCTGCACCGACAACATGCCGTTAGAGCCGGTGCAATCACGTTGCCACAAAGCGTGGCCTGGATCTTGCGGCCATGCCGGGTGATAGATACGGGTGACTTCAGGGCGGCTATCCAGAAACTGGCAGACCTTCAAGGCATTGGCGGCGCTTTCACGCATACGGATAGGCAGGGTGCGAACACCACGCAGAGCCAGCCAGGCATCGTCCGCACTGATGGAAAAGCCCAGAGCATAGTGATTATCGTGCAAGCGCTTGTTGATCTCCGGGTCGGCCGACATCACCGCACCCAGCATCAAATCGGAGTGGCCTGCCACGTATTTGGTGCCCGCCACGATAGACACATCAAAGCCCAATTCCAGTGGACGATAGATATAGCCCGAGCCCCAGGTATTGTCGGTGACCAGCAGCAAATCATGCTTGCGGCCAAATTCGGCCAAGGCGGGCATATCCAGCATCTGCATCAGCAAGGAACCGGGTGATTCCACGTACACCATGCGGGTGTTGTCCTGCAGATGACGGGCCATTTCCTCGGGGATCGGGGCGCAGAATGTGGCCTGTATGCCCATGCGACGCAGCACGGTTTTTTCCAGATAGCGCACCGGGCCATACGCACTGTCGGCAATCAGCACGTGATCGCTGGAGTCCAGCAAGGCCAGCAAACCCAAGGTAATGGCTGCCATGCCCGACGGTGCCAACAAGGCCTGGGTAGCAGACTCCAGCTGACAGAACACCTGCTCCAGCGCGGCATGGGTATCCATACCGGAGCGCCCGTAGGTAACCGAGCGTTTTTCAGGATCTGCCTTGTCAGCCTGAGCACGGTCCAAGGCATCCAGATTGCGAAAGCGCACCGTACTGGTGCGCATGATGGGCACGGCCACCGGCGCCGCATCCGTATGCGGATCGAACGGGGCCAGACCAGTGTGTTGCAGGGCGGTGTCCAGGGCGAGATCAGAGCTCATAGTGTCGGCAGGCGGTAGCAAGAAAAGCTCTACGCTACCACAGGCCAGCAGGCCCGGTCGCCTATGCCAACAGTCGCTATATTGCCCCCTCTTATTAAGAGGCGCCCCGGTATTTAAATACGCTGAAAGCGGTAAACCCCGTCCTCGCCCATCTCGCGACGCAAACGATCGTCGAAATACAAGGCGTGCAGGTGGGCAATAGCCTCGCCCATGGCGAAAGTCATCTGGTGCGAGTCCAGCTTGCGATGGAACAGCACGGGCAAAATGTCGGCGGCGGTACAAGGCTGGGCACAGGCTTCCAGCACTTCCTCCAGGCGCTCGGCATGGTGCTCCTGCTGCTGACGAATACGCTCGTGCATGCCACGGAAAGGCTTGCCGTGCGAAGGCAGCACCAGGGTGTCCGGGGCCAGGTCCTGATAGGACAGCAGGGAGTTCAAATACAAGGGCAAAGGATTGGCGAAAGGCTCGGTATCGAACACGCTGATATTGGTGGAGATACGCGGCAAGAGCATGTCACCGGAGATCAGCACCTTTAGCTCCTCACAGTACAGGGACATATGCTCGGGAGCATGGCCGTAACCCACAATCAGGCGCCAGGGACGACCGGCAATCACCACACGCTGACCATCCATCAAGCGCACAAAACGCTCGGGCACCGAAGGCACCATCGAAGGGTAGTAATCCCCACGGCTGCGAATCTGCTCGCGGGCTTTTTCATCCTGCAGGCCATGACGGACAAAGTGCGCTTCTGCGGCCACCCCATTCGGGCCACCGGCTTCCGCACCAGTCTGGCGTCCACCCGTACCCGACCACAGCTTGGCGGTCGCGTAATCCGTCATGCTGATCCACAGCGGCGCATCCCAGCGCTGGCACAGCCAGTCCGCCAAACCAACATGATCCGGATGCATGTGCGTGACGATTACACGCAGCACGGGCAAGCCTTGCAGCTCATTCTGAAAAACCTGTTCCCACAGCTCCCGCACTTCGGGGCGAGCCACGCCACAGTCCACAATCGTCCAGCCCTCGCGGCCATCGATTTGGTCGCGCAATAGCCACAGATTGATGTGATCCAGCGCAAAGGGCAAAGGCATGCGTAGCCAGCGCACCCCCGGCGCGACTTCCAGGCTGCCGCCCGCTGGGGGCAGGGTATCTGCCCAGGGATAATTCAATTTTTGTTCGTTAGGATTCATGCTCGCTCCAATGAATGGCTCTTGTAGGGCGTAAGGGCAGACCATACTAAAAGGCCCTAGTTCGCACCCCGGCTCTATGGCATGATAGTTTACGTTTACGTAAATCACACTAAAAATGACAACGACAACCTGGACAATATCGGATCTGGCGCACGAGTTTGGCATCACGCCCCGCACCCTGCGCTTCTATGAAGATCAAGGAATCTTGAGCCCGCTGCGCCAAGGCACTCAGCGCATTTATCAGCCCCGCGATCGCGCCCGCCTGAAGCTGGCCCTGCGCGGCAAAAGGCTGGGGCTGCAGTTATCGGAGATTCTGCGGCTGATCAATATGTATGAATCCCCGATGGACACGGCCTCCCAGCTTAAGCACTATCAGGAGGTATTGAACGAGCATCGCCTGCGCCTGGAGCGCCAGCGGCAGGATCTGGACCAGACCTTGCAGGAAATCCAGGATCAGCTCGATATCTGTCACACCATGAGCGAACAGTTGAAGCTGGAATCCCGATAAGGGAAAACCCATATATATGACGTTTACGTAAACGTAATATAAATACAATTCCACAACCCATTTATTTCCACGGAGTGTCTCATGAGCCTGCCCGGCCTGAATTTTGATCTTGGCTCCGACCTGGACATGCTGCGCGACGCTGTCGCCGACTTCTCCCAGGCCGAAATTGCCCCCTTAGCGGCTCAACTGGATCACGATGACCAGTTCCCCATGCACTTGTGGAAGAAGTTCGGTGAGATGGGTTTGCTGGGCATGACCGTCAGCGAAGAATACGGTGGTGCGAACCTGGGCTATCTGGCCCACATGATCGCAATGGAAGAAATCTCCCGTGCCAGCGCCTCGGTGGCCCTGTCCTACGGTGCACACTCCAACCTCTGTGTGAACCAGATCAACCGCAACGGTACGGAAGCTCAGAAGCAGAAATACCTGCCCAAGCTGATCAGCGGCGAGCATATTGGTGCCCTGGCCATGAGTGAGCCCGGTGCCGGTTCGGACGTGGTCAGCATGAAGCTGCGCGCCGAAAAGAAGGGCGATCGCTACGTGCTCAATGGCTCCAAAATGTGGATTACCAACGGCCCGGACGCTGACACCCTAGTGGTATACGCCAAGACGGACCCGCAAGCCGGTGCACGCGGCATTACCGCCTTCCTGATCGAAAAAGATTTTGCCGGTTTCTCCGTTGCCCAAAAGCTGGACAAGCTGGGCATGCGCGGCAGCCACACGGGCGAACTGGTGTTCCAGGACTGTGAGGTGCCAGAAGAAAACGTGCTGGGCCAACTGAACGGTGGCGTCAAAGTACTGATGTCCGGCCTGGACTACGAACGCGCCGTGCTGGCCGGTGGCCCGCTGGGCATCATGCAGGCGGTGATGGATGTGGTGATTCCCTACATCCACGATCGCAAGCAGTTCGGCCAGGCCATTGGCGAATTCCAGCTGATTCAAGGCAAGGTGGCCGATATGTACACCACCCTGCAAGCCAGCCGCGCTCTGTGCTACGCCGTGGGCAAGAACCTGGATCGTCTGGGTGCAGGCCACGTGCGTTCCGTGCGTAAAGACTGCGCTGCCGCGATCCTGTACAGCGCTGAAAAAGCCACCTGGATGGCTGGTGAAGGCATCCAGATTCTGGGCGGCAACGGCTACATCAACGAATTCCCCACAGGCCGTCTGTGGCGCGATGCCAAGCTGTACGAGATCGGCGCGGGCACCAGTGAAATCCGCCGCATGCTGATCGGCCGCGAACTGTTCGCTGAAACCGCCTAAAAAGGCAAAGGCATGTCCAACCCTGATTTTGGCGAAACCACCGTCATCACCCCGGTTCAAAAACCGGGGATGACGGCTATCCAGGTGGCCCAGGCCATGCTGGATGGGTTCAATCGCCACTATGCGCTGTTTCGCTACAGCGCCCAGCGCGCCAAGTCTTTATACGAATCAGGCGACTGGCATGGTATTCAGCAGCTCTCGCGCGAACGTATCGAGTACTACGCCACACGGGTGCGCGAATGCGCATCCATGCTTAGCCAGAACCTGCGTCTGCATCAGCCCACGCCATCCGATCCGGCTCATCTGGACGAGGCCCAGCAGCAATTGTGGTTGCAGGCCAAGGCTGAATTTGTGCGTTTGCTCTCGGGCCACCGCCAGCCAGAGTGTGCGGAGACCTTTTTCAACTCCGTCTCCTGCCGCGTGCTGCACCGGCACTACTTCCGCAACGAATTCATTTTCGTGCGACCAGCCGTTGCCACGGATTATCTGGACGGTGCGCTGCCTTCGTATCGGGTCTACTACCCCACCGAAGAAGGTCTGGAAGCCAGCCTGACCAGTATGCTGGCCGACTTCGGCCTGGCCGCCCCCTTTGCCGACCTGCCGCGCGATGTGCGCACGCTGGCTCGTATGGCCGTGCGCCAACTGTGCCGCCGTCTGCCGCGCGGCTATGGCTCGCGCATTGGCTCGGATTGCCAGATTCAGGTGCTGAACTCCCTGTTCTTCCGCAACAAGGGTGCCTATGTAGTGGGCCGCCTGATCAATCAGGGTGAAGTGCTGCCGTTTTCGATTGCCATCCTGCATCGCCCCTCGGGACACTTGTATATAGACGCCTTGCTGCACACCACGGACGACCTGTCCACGCTGTTCAGCTTTACCCGCGCCTATTTTCTGGTCGATATGGAAGCGCCGTCGGCCTATGTGGACTTCCTGTCCAGCCTGCTGCCCCGCAAGCCCAAGGCCGAGCTGTACACCGCCATCGGCCTGCAGAAGCAGGGCAAGACCCTGTTCTACCGCGACTTTCTGCATCACCTGTCGCACTCGCACGATCACTTTGATCTGGCACCCGGTATTGCCGGTATGGTGATGACGGTATTCACCCTGCCGTCCTACCCCTATGTGTTCAAGCTGATCCGCGACCGCATTCAAAAGCAGGGCATGGACCACGCCACGGTGCGCAGCAAATACCAACTGGTCAAAAAACATGATCGTGTCGGACGCATGGCCGACACCTGGGATTACGCCCAGGTAGCCTTGCCCAAGGCGCGTTTTTCGCAAGCCTTGCTGAAAGAGCTGCGCCGCGAAGTGCCCAGCCTGCTGGAAGAGTCCGAAGACACCATCTTGCTGCGCCACGTCTACATTGAGCGGCGCATGACCCCGCTGAACCTGTATCTGAACAAGGCCAGCGACCCCGCCCTGAATGCCGCCGTGGAACAGTACGGCAAGGCCATCCGGGAGCTGGCCGCCGCCGACATCTTCCCAGGCGATATGCTGTTCAAGAACTTTGGTGTGACCCGTCTGGGCCGCGTCGTCTTCTATGACTACGACGAAATCCAGCACATGCGCGAGATGAACTTCCGCGCCATCCCGCCCGCACCTAACGAAGAAGCCGAAATGGCCAGCGAACCCTGGTACCCCATCGGCCCGAACGATGTATTTCCCGAAGAATTCGGCTACTTTCTATTGACCGACCCGCGCATTCGCAAAGCCTTCATGGCCCACCACGCAGAACTGCTGGAGCCTGAATGGTGGACTCAGTGCCGCTTGCGAGTGACACAAGGTCGGATCGAAAATATTTTTCCATATAACAAAGATCGGCAGCTGCACGAGTTTGCCAAGCGCGCGCCGGTCTCCTCTTTGCAACCAGGAGTCTTTCATGACTAATTCCGTTGTCATCGTCTCGATCGCCCGCACCCCTATGGGCGGCATGATGGGTAGCCTGTCCGATCTGGCCGCCCACGAACTGGGCGCCGTCGCCATCAAGGCGGCCATGGAGCGCTCGGGCATTCAGGCCGACAAGGTCGACGAAGTGATCATGGGTAACGTGCTGCAAGCCGGTCAGGGCCAGGCCCCTGCACGCCAGGCAGCCTTGGGCGCCGGTCTGCCCCAGGGCGTGGCTTGCACCACC
Organism: Alcaligenes faecalis; assembly: GCF_009497775.1. Taxonomy (NCBI): domain Bacteria; kingdom Pseudomonadati; phylum Pseudomonadota; class Betaproteobacteria; order Burkholderiales; family Alcaligenaceae; genus Alcaligenes; species Alcaligenes faecalis. The sequence continues at coordinate 163,388 of NZ_CP031012.1, read as the reverse complement.
ATTCACAAGGTTTGCGGTTCCGGTCTGAAAGCCGCCATGTTTGCCCACGACCTGCTCAAGGCAGGCAGCGTGGACGTGGTGGTGGCAGGTGGTCAGGAAAGCATGAGCAATGCCCCTTACCTGCTGCTCAAGGGCCGCGAAGGCTACCGCTACGGTCACTCCACCGTGTATGACCACATGGCCATGGACGGCCTGGAAGATGCGTACAGCCGTGGCACCGCCATGGGTGTGTTCGCTGAAGACTGCGCCAGCAAATACGAATTCAGCCGCGAAGAGCAGGACGCCTACGCATTGGAATCGCTGCGCCGCGCTCGCCAAGCCAGCGATGACGGCAGCTTTGAATGGGAAATTGCGCCAGTCACTATCGCTGGTCGCAAGGGTGATGTCGTTGTGGCCAAGGACGAAGCCCCCACCAAAGCCATGCCCGAGAAAATCCCGACGCTGCGTCCCGCTTTCAAGAAAGACGGCACGATTACTGCTGCCAACGCCTCGTCCATTTCGGACGGTGCCGCCGCCATGGTGATCACCACCGAAGAGAAAGCCAAGGAACTGGGCGCCACGCCACTGGCCCGCATTGTGGCTCACACCCAGCACGCTCAGGAACCCGCCTGGTTCACGACCGCACCTGTGGCCGCTATCCAGAAGCTGCTGGATAAAACCGGCTGGAGCGTGGCCGATGTTGATCTGTTCGAGATCAACGAAGCCTTTGCCGTGGTCACCATGGCCGCCATGAAAGAGCTGAACATCCCGCACGACAAGGTCAATATCCACGGTGGCGCCACTGCCCTGGGTCACCCTATCGGTGCATCGGGTGCTCGCCTTCTGGCAACCTTGATCGGCGCACTGCGCAAGACCGGCGGCAAGCGCGGTATTGCCTCGCTGTGCATTGGCGGTGGCGAAGCTGTCGCCCTGGCCGTCGAGCTGGTTTAAAGCAAGCTCATCAGCCGGGCTGCGGCCCGGCTGATTTTATGGGCTTTTCTCTGTTCTCTTTCCAGGCACGCCATGTCAGTTATTGAATCCCGCATCAATCCGCGTTCCCAAGACTTTCAGGACAACGCCTCAATCATGCAGGCCCTGATCCTTGATCTGCGCCAAAAGCTACAGAAAACCGCCTTGGGTGGGTCCGAATCCTCCCGGCAACGCCATGTGGGTCGCGGCAAGCTGCTGCCCCGCGAGCGCGTCGAACGTCTGCTTGATCCCGGCACTCCCTTTCTGGAGCTCTCGCCTCTGGCTGCCCAGGATGTCTATAACAACGAGTCTCCCGGTGCCGGCATCATCACGGGCATCGGCCGCATTGCAGGCATTGAATGCGTAGTGGTCTGCAACGACGCGACGGTCAAGGGCGGTACTTACTATCCGCTGACGGTGAAGAAGCATTTGCGTGCCCAGGAAATTGCCCAACAGAACAATCTGCCTTGCGTGTACCTGGTGGACTCGGGCGGGGCCAACCTGCCCAACCAGGAAGACGTGTTCCCGGACCGTGACCACTTTGGCCGCATCTTCTACAACCAGGCCAATATGTCGGCCCAGGGCATTGCACAGATCGCCGTGGTAATGGGTTCGTGTACCGCTGGCGGTGCCTACGTTCCGGCCATGAGCGATGAGTCCATCATCGTGCGCGACCAGGGCACCATCTTCCTGGGTGGCCCGCCACTGGTGAAAGCCGCAACAGGTGAAGAAGTCAGCGCCGAGGACCTGGGCGGTGGCGATGTGCACACCCGTCTGTCCGGCGTGGCCGACCATCTTGCCGAGAACGATCTGCATGCGCTGGAGCTGGCACGCCGCTGCGTCGGCCGCCTGAACCGCGAGAAAAAACTGCCCTGGCCGCTGAAAGAAGTCCGCGAGCCACGTTACGACCCGCAAGAACTGAACGGCATCATCCCGGCCGACACCCGCAAGCCCTACGATGTGCGTGAAGTGATCGCCCGCATTGTGGATGACTCGGATTTTGATGAATTCAAGGCCCGCTTTGGCACCACCCTGGTAACCGGCTTTGCTCATATCCACGGCATGCCCGTGGGCATCATCGCCAATAACGGCATTCTGTTCTCGGAAGCGGCACAGAAGGGCGCGCACTTCATTGAACTGTGCTGCCAGCGCAAGACGCCTTTGGTGTTTCTGCAAAACATCACCGGCTTCATGGTGGGCCGCAAGTACGAGAACGAAGGGATTGCCCGTCATGGCGCCAAGCTGGTCACCGCCGTGTCTACCGCGGCCGTGCCCAAGTTCACCGTGATTCTGGGCGGCTCCTTTGGTGCCGGTAACTACGGTATGTGTGGCCGTGCCTTCAGCCCGCGCCTGCTGTTCCTCTGGCCCAATGCCCGTATCTCGGTCATGGGTGGTGAACAGGCGGCCAGCGTGCTGGCTACCGTGCGCCGTGATGGCCTGGAAGCTCGTGGCCAAAGCTGGAGCGCCGAGGAAGAAGAAGCCTTCAAGGCCCCCATCCGCGAACAATACGAACATGAAGGCCACCCCTACTACGCCACCGCGCGTTTGTGGGATGACGGCATCATCCAGCCTTCGGATACCCGGCGCGTTCTGGCCCTGGGCCTGTCCGCCGCCTTGAACGCCCCTATTGAAGACACCCGCTTTGGCGTGTTCCGCATGTAAGACAAGGAGACACTGTGTTTCAGACCCTGCTGATAGCCAATCGCGGTGAAATTGCCTGCCGGGTGGCCGCCACTGCCCGCAGCCTGGGGCTGCGTACCGTTGCGGTTTACTCCGACGCGGACGCCGACGCCCAGCACGTACGTGCTTGTGATCAAGCCGTACGCATCGGTGGCCCCGAGCCACGCGACAGTTACTTGAAGATCGACGCCATTCTGGAAGCCGCCCGTGCCACTGGCGCGAATGCCATCCACCCTGGCTATGGTTTTCTGTCCGAGAACGAGCACTTTGCTCGCGCTTGTGAAGAAGCCGGCATTATTTTTGTAGGCCCACCTGCTCAAGCCATTGCGGCCATGGGTAGCAAATCCGCCGCCAAATCCCTGATGGAAAAAGCCGGTGTGCCTTTGGTGCCCGGTTACCACGGCGACAACCAGGACCCCGACTTCCTGCACCAGCAAGCCGACAACATCGGCTACCCCGTGCTGATCAAAGCCAGTGCTGGCGGTGGCGGCAAGGGCATGCGCATTGTGGAAGAATCCGGCGCATTTCTGGAAGCCTTGCGCTCTTGCCAGCGCGAAGCTGCCAGCAGCTTTAGCGACGACCGCGTGCTGATCGAACGCTACATCACCAAGCCACGCCATATCGAAATCCAGGTCTTTGGTGACCAACATGGCGAGTACGTCTACCTGTTCGAGCGCGATTGTTCTGTACAGCGCCGTCACCAGAAAGTGATTGAAGAAGCCCCCGCCCCCGGCATGACGCCCGAGCGTCGCCAGGCCATGGGCGAAGCCGCCATTGCTGCGGCCCGCGCAGTGAACTATGTGGGCGCAGGCACGGTGGAGTTCATTGCCGAGCAGGACGGACGTTTCTACTTCATGGAAATGAATACCCGCCTGCAAGTGGAACACCCGGTCACCGAACTGATTACCGGCCACGATCTGGTGGAATGGCAGCTTCGTGTGGCCGACGGCCAGCCTTTGCCTGCCAAACAGGACGAGCTGAGCATCAACGGCCACGCCATCGAGGTGCGTATCTACGCAGAAAACCCCGATAAGGACTTCCTGCCGTCCATCGGTACGCTGCGCAGCTTGCAGTACCCCGCCCACGCGTCCTTTACCTCTGGTGATGTGCGTATCGACAGCGGTGTGCGTGAAGGCAGCGTGATCAGCCCCTTCTACGATCCCATGATCGCCAAGGTCATCACCCATGGTGCTGATCGTGAACAGGCCCGTCGTCGCCTGATTCGCACGCTGGCTGACACTCAGGTGGCCGGTGTACACACCAACAAGACCTTCCTGCAACGCTTGCTGGGCGATGAAGCCTTTGCCCAGGCCGATCTGGATACGGGTCTGATCCCACGTCGTCACGATGCGCTGTTCCCCAGCAATCAGGACGTTCCGGCTTCTGTCTTGGCCTTTGCCGCCTGCGCCGTGCTGACTCACCAAGGTATGAGCGGGCAAGCCCAAAACTCCGACCCGTGGGCCGTACACGACGCCTGGCGTCTGAGCGGGGACTACGACCAGAAAGTGGCCCTGCAACTGGGCGAGCAAGCCCACGAAGTTGTGCTGCAACGTCGTGAAAACCAGTGGCAGATCACGCTGGGCGAAACCCAACACGCGCTGCGCTGGCAAGCCGAGGCAAGGGCTGATCTGGCCAAAACCCTGACTTTGCGTCTGTGGCTGGATCAGGTCGAATACCGCGCCCAGGTGCTGCAAGATGGCGAGCATCTGCAAGTTGCCCAGGCCGGTTCGGACTGGACTCTGGCCGTGGTCGACACCCTGGCCAGTGCTGGCACCAACAGTCAGGAAGCCCACGGTGGCCGCCTGACCGCTCCCATGCCAGGCAAGATTATTGCCCTGAATGTGGAACCCGGCACCAGCGTCAAACAGGGCGATGTGCTGCTGGTGATGGAAGCCATGAAAATGGAACACTCCATTCAGGCACCTGCCGATGGCACTGTAGCCGAGCTGTTCTTTGCGGTGGGCGATCAAGTGCCCGAAGGCGCAGAACTGGTCACAATGGAGAGCTAAAACTCCTCCCTTTCAGCCCGTGTAAAACGCATTGCCGGGCTGGAAAAATAGGCGTAAAGTCGCACAAACAAGAGCCCCCACACAGGGGCTCTTGCCGTTAAGAACGACTCATGACCGCCCAGCCCCTTACCCCCTACTGTGGTCGCTTTGCGCCTAGTCCCAGTGGTCCCTTGCACGAGGGTTCGCTGGTTGCCGCCATGGCCAGCTACCTGGATGCACGTGCCCAGAACGGGCGCTGGCTACTGCGCATTGAAGATATAGACACGCCACGCGTGGTTGCGGGGGCCGACCAGATCATCATGCAGCAGCTCCAAGGTCTGGGCATGCACTGGGATGGCGAGGTGATTTGGCAAAGTCAGCGGCTGGCACGCTATCAGGAAGTGTTTGATGGCCTGCGCGAGCGGAATCTGGTCTACGGCTGCACCTGCACCCGTCAGGAGATTCTGGCGGCTTCCATGCCAGTCGCCCCGGATTCGCACGAATATCCCTATGCAGGCACCTGCCGCCACGGCATCCCGGCAGACCGTACCATCCGTGCATGGCGGCTACGTGTCCCGGAAGGGGTGGAACACTTCACCGATCGCTGGGCCGGGCCGCAACAGCAGGACGTAGCCAAAGAAGTAGGGGACTACATTCTTAAGCGCGCCGACAAGCTCTGGGCCTACCAGTTTGTTGTAGTCATTGATGATGCGGACAGCCAGATCACCGATGTTGTGCGCGGCGCCGACTTGCTCAGCTCCACAGCCCGCCAGCGCGTCTTGCAAAAAGTCCTGGGCCTGCCTGTCCCGCGCACGTTGCACGTGCCGCTGGCCTGCGATGAACAAGGCCGCAAGCTCTCCAAACAGAACCATGCCCCGGCCTTTGACCTGGACCATCCAATGGAGACGCTGCAACGGGTCTGGGCTTTTCTGGGTTTTGCTCCCTTGGCTGCGAACACCCTGGACGAATTCTGGAGTCAGGCCATCAGCGCCTGGGCGCAGCGCTTCCCGCTGCCTGCGGAGCCAAGCCCGAACAACTGAGCCACGAGCCTAGGCTGGATGCGGATGCGGATGCGGATGCGGATGCGGATGCGGATGCGGATGCGGATGCCAGCTAGTTTAGAGACCTTTCAGCCGCTGTGATCCCACTTGCAGGGTTTCAAATAAACGACAGTTTCTGCCCCAACAATCGATTTATGTTTCAATCATAAAGACGCCCTGCCGCAAAGGACGTCTGCCAGAGCAAAACCCGGCGAAAAGCCGCCCGGATGCACAAGGCAAGACTCATCCATCCCCTGAACACCCCATTTGCCCCCTACCGCAAATCAGCGTAAAGTTTGGTCACTGGTTACCGAAATCACGCAGTTTTTTTAATCACTTAGGACGGCAACCTTATACCCATGTTTGATATCCTGGTTTATCTATTCGAGACGTATTACAACCCCCAGTCCTGTCCCAAGGCGGAGGTTCTGGCCCACAAATTGGCCGCTATTGGCTTTGAAGACGAGGACATCAACGACGCACTGGGCTGGTTACATGCACTGGGCGAGACCTCGCAACAGTGTCAGCCTACGGCTCAACTCAGTCCCAACAGTCAGCGTATTTTTTCCGAGCACGAACAAAATGTGCTGGGCGCTGACGCGATGGGTTTCATCACCTTTTTGCAAAATTCCGGCGCTCTTACCGCCCACCTGCGCGAAATTCTGATTGAAAGCGCCATGACGGTGGACGAAAGCCCGGTCTCGTTGGACAAAATAAAAATTGTCGCCCTGATGGTTTTGTGGAGCCACGAAGCCGAAATCGATCACCTGATCTTTGAAGAGCTGCTCAGCGACGACTCCACCCGTCAGTCCCACTAAGCTGATACACAGGAACCTATTTTTTGTTCAGGAAACGGCCCCGATAAAGAGGGTCCTTCAACACAAAAAACCAAGGCCCGAATCCGACACTTCAGCGGATTCGGGCCTTTTTGATGGGTCCTGCCATCGCTTGGACGGTATTTAGCCTTCTTTATAGAGACAGCCCGGATACAGGAAAGCCGGATCGCCTCTGTTAAAAGCAATCCGGCCTCAGGACAGCTGGCACAGGCTTACTTGATGGCCTGTCTGTCCTTGTCCAGCATCGCACGCAGCAAGCTTTGGCCGTTCTCGACCACGGCAAACTCGCCGTAACGGGCCGCATCAAAGCGATCTGCCGCGCCTTCCGCAAAGAACCAGGCATCCGTGCCGGGCGTCCAGTTATTGCGGTGACGACGCATGCGCAAGCGCATCACATCGCCCGTTTCAGCCACGGGGCCTTCTTCGCTCCATAGACGCTCCTGGCCATCCAGCTCCAGATAAACACCTTTCATCTTCGCCACCTTGTTCTCATCCAGCTGTACGCCAATCACGACCCACTGCTGGGAGTCAATCTTGGCGACGGCATCCTTGGGCAAGCGCCAGGCCAGATAAGACAGGTTTTCCGACAGGGCAAAATTCAAGGACATATAGTCGCCCTGCATCAAGGAGCGCGGGTCCACAGGGGCCAGCTCCAGCAATACAGTCTGGCCGTCGCTCAGGATCCGTTCTTTTTGCACAATGGCCACATTAGCCACGCCCAGTACCAGCACAGTCCCCAGCAACACGCTGGCCAGAATGCCTTTAGGAGCTGCCTGCACCGGCGCATCTGCCACCACTTTCTTACGTCCCAACTGGCCCAGGTAAGCAAACACCAGGCAGCCTACGCCAGTTGCCAACAACAGCTCGGCCTTGTCCAACAGGCTGATGTTCAGGATGTAATACAGGCGCCACAGGCAGAACAAGCCCATGGCTACCGCCACGGCCATCAAGCTCAGGTAACGCCAGGCGTATGCGGCCAGAATCCAGCTCAGGGCCAAGGCCACAGGCGGATAGGGCGTCCAGACTGCGCACAAGGCAGCCAGGCCCAGCAAAGCAATGCCATAGACCAGAGGCTGTTCGCGCCAACCGCGCCAGTAAAACGCCAGGATGGCTACTGGAGCCACCGCCAGCAGGAAACCGGCTGGTGTCAGATAAGGGCGGGTTTCATCCCAGAAGGGCATGGAGAAAAACAGGGCGCCTGCAGACACAATGTGGATTTGAGCGCACAGCAACAAGGACCAGAACAGGGGCTGCCAGAAAGTGGACTTCTTGCCCTCGCGCAAATAGAGATGTCCCAGCAGCAACGCCGCCAAGAACATGACGGCCGCGGGCATTTCCAGCACCCAGTAAGGCATCATGGTCCAGCGATCAAACAGGCGCTCGATCACCAGGAACTCGATCGCGGCCAAAGCCCAGAGTGTCAGCAACATGCGCAGCACAAACTGGCCCTTGGCCTGTCTGTACAGCAAAGTGCTGATCACCACAGCCAGCATGGCGCTGACTTCATGGGGCCAGGGATAACGCATGTCCACAATGGGCGCACTAAGCAGCAGGATCGCGCACGCCACCCAGCCGCCCACCAGATCCCGGCTAGGCACCGTATGCGCTTTGGCAAACAGAATCGGGGACACCACCGCCATGATCCCGCCCAATACACCCAGCACTTCCAGGCTCAAATCCAGCGAGACGACCAGATACAGCAGGATGATCAGCGGCAGCAACAGAAACAGGAACAGCTTGATCAGCCGCAGATACCAAGGGTGATGTTCGTCACTGCCTTGGGCATCCAGTGCATCTGCCTGGGCCAGATGTTGCGCTTGGGGAGCGGCATCAGCCTGAACGCTGGCCTGAGCATTGGCCAGGACCTCTGCTGTTGAAACCGCAGGACTTGTTGCCGCTGCTGCGTTGACGGTTGATTGAGTTGCAGCCGCTTCAAGCGTCCCAGCACCTGCGTCCGCCTTGATAACGCCCGCCGTATCTTCTTTAGCAGCCTGCACATCACCGCCATGAGTCCGTCGCCAATTGACGACCTGCTGCTGCAAGAAACGCAGCAGCCCCAGGCCCAGGCCCACAATCACCACCACAATCAAGAGGAAGGCATTCCCCGCATGCTCGATGATCAGCGCACTCAAGGAACCATAAGCCCCGAAGGAGGCCAACGACATGATCAGCAGGTCAGGGCGACGGTAATGATAAATACCGTACAGCGCCAGGAACAGGACCAGTCCCAGCAGGAAGTCGCCCTCCATGACCTGGGCACCGATGAAAAAGCCCACCGCAATTGCCGCCACACGCGGCAAGATGCGCCACGGGTCATGACGCGCACGCCAGATGGTTTCGGCCGCCAGCAAGAGCAGCGCATTCACCCCCAGAGCCATCAAGGTCTGCGAGGTATAGGTGCGCTCAAACCAGCCCAGGCGGGTCACATCTATCCATAGGTACAAGGCGGTATTGATCAGTACCAGCCACAGCACGGACAGAAAGACACTGCGCACTGTGAATACCCAAGGTATGATCAGCACAGTCCACAATGCGAAAAGCTGCCAAGGGTCTGCGCCAGTCTGATAAGTCTGGCCAATCAGCGCCAGCAAACCGCCCGTGGCCACGGCGGCCAGGCCGGTCAAAGCAGCAGGCACTCCCAGATCATGACCCCAGCCACCGGAACGTCGGCGAAACAGCAAGGCCAGCCCTGCAGAAACCAGCACGGCGCCTTGAGCCAGGGCAAATTTGGCTACGTGCCCCCAGTTTTCCCAATTGGCCGCAATCCAGGTCACCAGACCACTGGCGAGCAGCAAAACGGCCAAACCCCAGGCCAGTTTTGTCAGAAACACTCGCCAGTCCGTTGGCCATACGTTAGTCTTGTCAGGTCTCATAACTTGCATAGAGGGATAAGCACCTCGTATCATTTCGCGCATTGCAGCGCAGTTGCTGTCACTGGAATCATATGGATAAAACACTAATCATTGCCGAGAAACCTTCAGTCGCCGTAGATATCTCGCGGGCATTGGGCGGTTTCACTCGAGAAGGTGATTATTTTGAAAGCGATCGCTATGTGCTGGCCTCCAGCATCGGCCATCTGCTGGGCCTGGTGGCCCCTAATGATCCGGTCCGCGGCAAGTGGAGCTTCACACATCTACCTGTTATTCCCCCTCAGTTTGAGCTCAACCCGACTGACAAGAAATCGACTGAGCGCTTGAAACTGCTGGTCAAGCTGATCAAACGAAAAGATGTCACCGCTGTTATTAATGCCTGTGACGCGGGGCGCGAGGGTGAGCTGATTTTTCGCTACATTATGCAGTACGCCGGGGCGAAAAAACCGGTGCAAAGGCTTTGGTTACGTTCGATGACACAATCGGCGATTCGTGAAGCATTTGAGAATCTGCGCGATGACGAGGACATGAAACCGCTAGAAGCGGCGGCACGTTCGCGCGCCGAGGCAGACTGGCTGGTGGGCATTAACGGCACCCGTGCCATGACGGCCTTCAACAGCAAGGACGGCGGCTTTTTCAAAACCCCCGTGGGCCGTGTGCAAACCCCCACGCTGGCTATCGTGAACGAGCGCGAGAACCGCATTCGCCAGTTCGTGTCGCGCGATTACTGGGAAGTCCACGCGGACTTTATCGCTGCCGCCGGCTTGTATACCGGCCGCTGGTTTGACCCCAAATTCACCAAAGACGAGCACGACCCCGAGAAGAAAGACTCGCGTCTGTGGTCCCTGACCGCTGCCCAAACGATTGTGGCCGCCTGCCGCGAGCAACCCGGTGTAGTCACCGAGGAATCCAAGCCCAGCACACAGATGTCGCCCGCCTTGTTTGATTTGACCTCGCTGCAACGCGAAGCCAACTCGCGCTTCGGTTTCTCCGCCAAGACCACCTTGTCCTTGGCGCAGACGCTGTACGAACGCCACAAGGCCCTGACTTACCCACGTACCGATTCGCGCTATCTGCCCGAAGACTATATAAGTACGGTGCAAGAGACCATGCGTGCGCTGGCTGACAGCGGTACGCCTGCCAGCGCTTCGGTACAGCCGTTTGCGCAGGAAGTGGTTGAGCAGAAATGGGTCAAGCCCAACCGTCGGATTTTCGACAACAAAAAGGTTTCGGATCACTTTGCCATCATCCCCACCTTGCAGGTGCCTCGGGAGCTGAGCGATGCCGAACACAAGATTTACGAGCTGATCAGCCGTCGTTTCCTGGCCGTGTTCTTCCCAGCCGCGGAATTCCGCGTCACTACGCGTATTACGCAGGTGTCGGGACACCACTTCAAGACAGAAGGCAAAGTGCTGGTCAAACCGGGCTGGCTGGCTATTTATGGCCGCGATGCTCAAGGTGAAGATGCTTCCCTGGTGCCGGTTGCCGATGGCGAGAAGGTTCGCACTGAAGATGTGAACACCAAAGCGCTGGCCACCAAGCCGCCTGCACGCTTTACGGAAGCGACCTTGCTGTCGGCCATGGAAAGCGCCGGCAAACTGGTTGACGATGAAGCCTTGCGTGAAGCCATGTCCGAGCGCGGTCTGGGTACACCAGCCACTCGCGCTGCCATTATTGAAGGTCTGCTGAACGAAGCCTATCTGCGTCGTGAAGGCCGCGAACTGGTGCCTAGCGCCAAGGCACGTCAGCTGATGACTTTGTTGTCCGGTCTGGGTGTTAGCGAACTGACGTCGCCCGAACTGACTGGCGAATGGGAGCACCAGCTCAAGCAGATCGAGCAACGTCAGCTGGACCGCGACGTGTTCATGCGTGAAATTGCGCAGATGACGCAAGTTATCGTCAAGCGCGCTAAAGAATACGAGCGCGACACGGTTCCGGGCGATTACGCGACTTTGCAGACTCCATGCCCTAAATGTGGTGGCGTGGTCAAAGAAAATTACCGTCGTTATGCTTGCACGGCTTGCGATTTCTCCATTGGCAAGCACCCAGGTGGTCGCACCTTCGAGCTGCCTGAAGTTGAAGAGCTGTTGGCCAAGAAAGAACTGGGTCCACTACCTGGCTTCATCAGCAAGATGGGTCGCCCCTTTGCTGCTCTCTTGCGCATCACCGACGAGTACAAGCTGGAGTTCGACTTCGGCCAGAACGATGACGATGATGAGGAAGCTCTGGATTTCAGCGGCCAGACCCCGGTCGGCCCCTGCCCCAAGTGCCAGTCTTCCGTCTTTGAACACGGCTTGCGTTACTTGTGCGAAAAGTCGGTTGGCCCGTCCAAGAGCTGCGACTTCCGTAGCGGCAAGGTGATCTTGCAGCAGGAAATTACCCGCGAGCAGATGGCCAAGCTGCTGGGCGAAGGCAAGACAGACCTGCTGGATGGTTTCGTGTCTTCGCGTACCAACCGCAAGTTCAAAGCCTTCCTGGTACGTCAGGCAGACGGCAAGATCGGCTTTGAGTTCGAGCCGCGCCCAGAGAAGCCAGGTCGCAAAACAGCCGCCAAGAAAACGGCGACTAAAGCGGCGGCTAAAAAGACAGCAGTGAAGAAAACAGCGGCCAAGAAGACGGCAGCCAAGAAAACAGCTGCTAAAAAGACGGCCAGCAAGGCGGAGTAAAAAGCTTGGTTTCTTTGGAAGAACGGCCTCCCTTTTTTGGGGGGCCGTTTTTTTTATGAGCAGTCGTGTAGGGCTTGCAGGCTGGGGAAGAGAGTCTCTGTGAAGGCGCGAGTCCGTGGGGCTCTGGGGGTGGGCGGATCAGAGTACTTGCCGCGGTCAGGAGATAGCGCAGGGGTCCAAGCATCCTGCTGTTTGAGCACGACGCTTATGGTTTGTCCGGTGGACAAACCATCGTGCGAGTTCAGGATGCGCCCTGCGCTATCTCCTGACAAGGGAACCGGTGCGCAGCACCGGCAAGTGCTCAGCCCACCCCCAGAGCCCCACGGACTTGCGCCTGGCTTTTAATAAGCTCTCCTACGCCAAGCTGCATCCGAGTACTATTCCACAGCCAAACCCTTTCTAAACATCAATGCCACAGCATGAAAACCCACGACTAAAGCGGCAAATAAAACAAAGCCTTGGCCAGCACCACAATCAGCAGTACGTGTGCAAAAACACTCAGGTGAATAATCCGTGACCGACGCGCTGTCATGGTCTTGCGTCGGCTCATCACCATGACGGACAGGAAGTGTCCAAACACACTCAAGGCCAAGGTGATTTTCAAGCCCAGAATCCAGGCCCTGGCCCCGCCGACCTCAAACAAGGCCCGATGCTGCCAGGCCAGACTCAAGCCCGCACCGTAAAGCAATAACAGAACCCAAGGCATGATGCGACGCGCGCGACGCCCCAGGGCATATTCGAACTCCCGCATCGATGGGCGGGAAACCTGACGCGCCAAAGGCGACAACATCAGCACCTCGAAAAACACGGTGCCGATAAAGAAAATCGCAGCCAGAAGGTGAACCAACAACAGGAAGAAATAGCTCATGAACAGTGCTCAGAAAAGCAGACAATTCATCAACGGTACACCAGGTCTCGCGCCCATAAACTGACTTCTGGCACATAGCTGATCAGCATCAAGCAGGCCAGGATGACAACGACAAAAGGCAGCAGGGGACGTATCAGTTTTTCCAAAGAAATTCCGGCTACTGAACACGCCGCAAACAGGTTCACACCAAAAGGCGGTGTCACCATTCCCAAGGCCAGATTGACCACCATGATGATGCCAAAGTGCGCCGGATCAATGCCAAACTGCATGGCCACCGGCAACAAGAGCGGGGCCAGCACCACAATCGAAGCCGAAGTCTCGACGAACATTCCCACCACAAACAAGGCCGCGTTCACGCCCAGCAAGAACATCATGGGGCTGCTGAACAACTCCCCCAACCATGTCCCCATGGCAGCCGGAATGCCGGTGCGATTAAGCAAGAAACCAAACACCCCCGCATTGGCGATGATGAACATGATCACCGCCGTGGACACCACGGACCGATGCAGCACCTTGGACAAATCGCCCCATTTAACGCTGCGATAGACAAACATGCTCACGATCAAGGCATAGACTACCGCTACGGCTGAAGCCTCGGTAGGCGTGAAAATACCCCCGTAAATCCCGCCAAGAATAATCACCGGCATCAGCAAGGCCAGCCAAGCCTGACGAAAGGCCGTCCAGACACCCAAACGGCCCACGCCGTCCTGCAAACCCAGACCATGACGACGTGCGTATAACCACACATAAACCATCAAGGCACCGCCAATCAACAAGCCGGGGCCAATACCCGCAACAAACAGCTCGCCTACTGAGGTGTCCGTGGATACCGCGAACAGAATCATGGGAATGGACGGCGGGATAATCACTCCCAGCTCCGCCGCTGAGGCCTGCAAGGACGCGGCAAAAGGTGCTGGGTAGCCATGCCGGACCATGGCGGGAATCAGAATTGCCCCGACCGCAAAGGTGGTGGCCACACTGGAACCGGCTACAGCTGCAAAAATCATGCAGGTCAGCACACAGCTGCACGCCAGACCACCCTGCACGCCACCGACCAGACTTTTGGCAAACTCCACCATGCGGTTGGACATGCCGCCCGATTCCATCAGATTGCCTGCCAGGATGAAGAAAGGCACCGCCACCAGGGGATACTTGTCCAGAGCTGCATACAACTGCTGGGCGATGACCAGGAAGGTCATGCGCCCCTCCCACGCTACCCCCGCCATATTGGCCAGGCCCACGGCAATCGCCACGGGCACCGTCAATACAAAAAACAGCAGCATGGACACAAGCATGATCTGGGACACGATACGGTCTCCGGTCTAAACAGATGCCCGTAAGACATCCAGAGTTCGGTGGTGCTTTACAGGCACGGAATCAGGTCTTGAATTAGAGCTGCGTGTTATCGACTACAGCAGGCGCTGGTTTCTCCAGCCAACGAGCCAACAGGCCCAAAATGGCCAGCACGGCACCAATCGGGATGGCGATGTACACCCAGGAAATGGACCACTCCAGACTGGGCATGGTCTGAAACCGTACCCGCCAGGTCATTTGAATGCCGACCCAGGTCAACAGGCCGAAAAACGCCAGACAAGTAATCAGCACGGCTACATCCAGCCAATGCTGCGTCCGCTTCCCGACCCAGAGCCGCAGCACATCCACGCTAAGCATGGCGCCCTGACGCAAGGCCAGACACAGACCCAGCATGACCGTCCAGATCAGGGCGGCACGTGACCAGGCTTCGCTCCAGTCGGCGGGCGACTGGAGCACGAACCGGGCAATCACTTGATAGAACGCAGCCGCCACTGCCGAGAGCAACAGCAACTGCGTCACCCAGGACACCAGACGAAACAGGCCCTTATCCAGAACGGACAACAGAGCTTTCATGATGAATGCCGTTTACTGAGTCTGACGGATAGACTCGACCAGCTCCTGGCCGAACTGTTTGTAGTACTGGGGATAGACAGGCTCTACCGCTTTGGCAAACGCAGCATGGTCAACCGTATTGACCTGCATGCCTTCCGCCTTGACGGCATCCACGCCGGTTTTCTCGATGTCGTCCACGTAATCGCGCATGGCCTGAGCAGCCGTTACGCCGGCATCTTTCATCAACTGCTTGTCCTGATCGGACAGGCCGTCATACACCGCCGGGGACATCAGAACCAAGGCCGGGCCATACACGTGAGCGGTCAGCGACAGATACTTTTGCAGCTGCGGCAGCTTGGCCGACACAATCACGGACAAGGGGTTTTCCTGACCGTCGATGGTGCCTTGTTGCAAGGCAGTGGCCACTTCCGGCCAGGCCATGGGCGTTGCCAGAATGCCGATTTCACGGAAAGCAGCAATATGAATGGGGTTTTCTGTGGTGCGTATCTTCAAACCCTTGGCATCAGCCGGGGTAGTGACAGGACGCACATTATTGGTCAGGTGACGGAAACCTTGCTCACCCCAGGCCAGCGCCACAATCCCGCGCTTGGGAAACTCAGCCAGCATGTCCTGACCGATCTTGCCATCCAGCACATGACGGGCATGTTGCAGATCGCGGAACAGGAAGGGGATATCGAACACGCCGGTCTTGGGCACAAAGTTCAGGGTTGCGCCGGTAGACACAATCGCCAGATCAATCGTGCCCAGTTGCAGGCCTTCAATAACTTCGCGCTCACCACCCAAGGCGCTGTTGGGAAAGGCCTCAATGGTGTAATTGCCATCCTTTTCCAAGGCACTGGCAAAGGCTTTCGCGCCAGCACCATAGTGTGAACTGGTGGATAAGGCGTAGGCCAACTTCAAGGACGTTTGAGCCGTAGCCGCTCCCGCAGCCAGGCCTAAACCCAGCATCAAACCCGCGGCCAAAAGACGGTTCTTCATGTGACGGTACATCATGCATGCCCCTCCTGTCTGAATGGATCAGTGTATTTAATGCGTAGTGCTCGGGCTGGGACATAGGGGTTTTTACGCCTGTGTCCCAGCCGGGCACCTTATTCTTCTACGTACCAGTTATCTTCGGACAGCATGACCTGTTGATGGCCATAGCCCGCTGGCATCATGGGGAAACAGTTTTCTAGCGCCAGCACTTCCACGTTCAGGAAGAAGGGGCCGTCATGAGCCAAGCAGCGCTCCAGCGCCGCATCCAGCTGATCGGGGTGCTCCACGCGTTCGGCTTCCCAGCCAAAGGCGCGCGACAAGGCCACAAAATCCGGCATGGCTTCGTTATAGCTGTGGCTGTAGCGGCCATCATGAATCAGCTCTTGCCACTGACGCACCATACCCATGTGACGGTTATTGCACAGAATCACCTTGATCGGCGTGCGATGCTGCACGGCGCTGGCCAGTTCCTGAATATTCATCAAGACCGAAGCGTCACCACTGACACACACCACCAGCTTGTCCGGATGCGCAATCTGCGCCCCAAAAGCGGCTGGCACGCCGTAACCCATGGTGCCTGCACCACCCGAAGTCAGCCAACGGCGAGGGCGATCAAATTTGATGTATTGCGCCGCCCACATCTGGTGCTGGCCCACATCGGTAGACACGATGGCATCATGGCCTTCCAGGTGCGCGTCCAGACGTTCCAGCAGATGTTGAGGCAAAATTGCATCGCTGCGTGGAGTGACCTTCAAACACTCTTGCGCACGCCACACACCAATACGCTGCCACCAGTCATTCAGACGACCTTCGGGCAATTCGTGGTGCGACAGCTCCTTGCGCAAGGCACGCAGCAGGGGATAGCAATCGCCCACCAAAGCCACATCAGCACGCACCACCTTGTCGATGGAGCCGGGGTCGATATCAATATGAATCTTGCTGGCATGCGGGCAGAAATCGGACAGACGGCCGGTAATGCGGTCGTCGAAACGAGCGCCCACACAGATAATCAGATCCGCATGGTGCATGGCCAGATTGGCTTCCAGCGTGCCGTGCATGCCCAACATGCCCACGAACTGCTCATCACGTGCGGGGTAGGCACCCAAGCCCATCAAAGTCAGCGTACAAGGAGCGCCGGTTTCCTGAACCAGGCTGGTGAAGGCGTGACTGGCGTCAGCACCGGAGTTGATCAGGCCACCACCACCGTAAAAAACAGGGCGACGAGCGTGGGCAATCATGGCGGCAGCGCGTTTGATCGCGGCTTCCTGAGCCGGGGCCGGAGCGGCAGGAGCCAACAGGCTGTCGGCCTCTTCCTGGACTGGAGCCTCGCTGCTGGCAGCGGGCAGGGTGGCGATCTGAATATCTTTGGGGAAGTCCAGCAGCACCGGGCCAGGGCGGCCTTGGGTACACAGGCGCAAGGCCTTGGCCGTCAGGGAGGCCACGTCTTCAATGCGACGAACCTGGGCATTCCACTTGGTCACAGGGCGGGAAATACCAATCGCATCGCACTCCTGGAACGCAGCGGTACCAATTGCCGTGGTCGCTACTTGACCACTAATACACAGGACAGGAATAGAATCACACAAGGCATCGAGCAGACCGGAGGTGGTATTGGCCATACCGGGGCCTGATGTCACCAGCACCACGCCAGGTTTACCGGTGCTACGGGCATAGCCTTCGGCCGCGTGTACGGCAGCCTGCTCGTGACGGACCAGAATATGACGAATTCGCGGTTGTGCATGAAGAGCATCATAGAGCGGTAACACCGCTCCGCCAGGATAACCAAAAATGGTATCTACACCCTGAGCGATCAAGGTTTCGAGCAAGATTTGCGCGCCGTTGTGGGCGGTCGTTTCAAGTGACATGGTTGCGTAGCCCTGCATGTTTTGTAAGATAGAGATCGCCGTCCAGTTTATCCCCTTTTACAGGCTGATTCCCCATGGTCACTCAACGCCAACCCTGGCACGTCGTTAAACCATCCAAACTGCATGGCAATGGCGTCTTTGCGCTACGCGATATTCCTGCCGGAACTCGCATCCTGCAATACGCTGGCAAGCGGCTTACACCGGAACAGGCCGATGCCTTATTCCCGGTCAATCCGGATGAACCTTTTCACACGTTTTTCTTTGCCTTGAGCAACGGAAAAATTGTGGATGGTGGGCAAGGAGGCAATGATTCACGCTGGATCAACCACTCTTGTGCCCCCAACTGTGAAGGTCACGAAAACGCCGATGGCTCGCGTGTCTTCATTGTGGCCATGCGCGATATTCCCGCCGGGGAAGAGCTTTTGTATGACTACTCGCTGGTCATCGACGATGAAATTACCGAGGAGCTCAAGCAGAACTATCGCTGTCTATGTGGCGCGGACCAATGCCGTGGCACCATGATTGCCCTGCAATCAGATCGCTCCCAGGCTGTTGCAGATGAGCTACGTGAAGTGGCCGCAGAATTGGATGCGGAAATGGAGCAGGCCCGCAAAACGCCAGTTTCGTCCAAACAAAAAGCGGCTGGCTCCAAGGCCACCGAAAGTAAAACAGCGGCAAAGGATACGTCTGATCAGGATAAAGACGAGGATGCTGACGGCGATAAAGAGTCTTTAAACGAAAAAGACAAGAAAGATAAGAAAGACAAAAAGAAGAAGAAAGAAAAAGCCAAAAAGAAAGATAAAGGCAAAGAGAAAAATAAGGACAAGAAGGCGTCCAAAAAGGACAAAGAAGGCAAAAAAGAGAAAAAGGGCGGCAAAAAAGAGTAAGCTTCCCTCAGCTCGCACTTAGCTCAAGCGGCCCTCCGGGGCCGTTTGTTTACCCCTGCTAATTGCCCGCACAGGCCCGGCAACACCCCCGCCGAGCCCTGGCCGAACACCCCACCACAGGTCGGTTCGCCGTGCCGGGCCAGGTTCACACCTCATCAGCTACGCGACTACACAAACCCCCACTTTGTGTGTGTGCTCGCCCTTATCCCTTCCGTCTTTCCCTTGGCCGACTAAGGCCCGCAGGTGCTATTGCACCGGGGGAAATTACTCACTGCCAGCCCCGTCTTTGACCGCTAGCATGTAGCTTTATTGCCAAATCTGACAGACCTCATGGATTCAAGTTCTACAGATACACCAGATAATCACGCCGCCTCGCCCGCCGAATCCGGCTTGCGCATTCCTTTGCAAATAGAGGACTGGGCTTCGGTCCTGATCATGGCGGCCCTGGCTTTAATTACCTTTGCCAACGTGTTTGTGCGCTATCTGACCGATAGCTCCTTTGCCTGGACCGAGGAAATCTCCATTTTCCTGCTGGTGGTCCTGACCATGAATGCCGGTGCCAGCGCCTGTGTGCGCCACCTGCACATTCGTATTGAAGTCTTTGCCGATGCGGGCACAAAGCGTCGTCAACGCCGCCTGGCCCTGTTTGGCATTGGCATGAGCCTGCTGTTCTTTATCGGCATGGCCATTCTGTCTGGCCGCATGGCCCTGGACGAGTTCGAGTGGGGTGATACCTCGCCGTCCATTGGCGTCCCGACCTGGTGGTACAGCATGTGGCTGCCCATCCTGTCTACTACCCTGAGCCTGCGTTTGCTGGGCATGTGGGTGCGTCGTTGGCAGGCCAAATCATGATTGCAACGTTGCTGTTCGTCATCTTCATTGGTTTGATGCTGGTGGGCGTGCCCGTTGGCGTATCCCTGGGTATAGGCGGTGCCTTTGCCATTTTGATGTCCAACCTGGATACGCACTGGTTTGGCCTGATGGCCGTGCCGCAAAGCTTTTACGCCGGTCTGGCCAAATACCCTTTGCTGGCCATTCCTATGTTTGTGCTGGTGGGCTCCATTTTTGACCGCTCGGGCGTGGCCAGCCGTCTGGTGAACTTTGCCGTAGCGCTGGTTGGCCGTGGTCCTGGTATGTTGCCCGTCGTTGCCATTGGCGTGGCCATGTTCCTGGGCGGTATTTCCGGCTCCGGCCCGGCCTGCGCCGCCGCCGTGGGCGCGGTCATGATCGGCGCCATGAAACGCGCGGGCTATCCCGGTCCTTTTGCGGCCAGTATTGTGGGCGCGGGTGCTGCCACCGACATTCTGATTCCCCCCTCCATCGCCTTCATTATTTACTCGGTGCTGGTGCCCGAGGCCTCCGTACCTGCGCTGTTTGCGGCCGGTATGTTCCCCGGCATTCTGGCGGGTATTGGCCTGATTATTCCGGCCATCTGGCTGTCGCGTCGTCACAAGCTGGGATTGGCCGAAGCCGAACTGCCACGTCCACCATTCTGGCGCAGCCTGCGAGAAGCAGCCTGGGGTCTGATTGCGCCGGTGATCATTCTGGGCGGTATGCGCCTGGGTCTGTTCACCCCCACCGAAGCGGCTGTTGTGGCCGTGTTCTACGGCCTGTTCGTAGGCATGGTCATCCATCGCACTATCAAGTTCCGCGATCTGTTTTTGATCCTGCGGGAAGCCGCCGAATTATCAGCCGTCATCATGATGGTCGTGGCGCTGGCCGGTATTTTTGCCTGGGCTCTGTCCACCCTGAGCATTATTGACCCCGTCACCAATGCCATCATCAATTCCGGTCTGGGCGAGTACGGCATTTTGGCGCTGATGATTGTCATGTTGATTGTGCTGGGCATGTTCCTGGATGGCATTTCGATCTTCCTGATCTTTGTGCCGCTGTTCATGCCTATTGCCTACAACTTTGGCTGGCATCCCGTCTGGTTCGGTGTCTTGCTGACCTTGAACGTGGCCTTGGGCCAGTTCACCCCACCAATCGCCGTAAACCTGATGGTGGCCTGCCGTATCGCGGGCGTGCCCATGGAAAGCACCTTGCGCTGGGTAGGCTGGCTGCTGCTGGGCATGGGTTCGACCATGTTGATTGTGATCGCAGAACCCGAGATCGCCCTGTGGCTGCCACGCTACCTGGGCTTTAACTAAAACCACAAGACTGAAACACAACTCATAGAAAGGGAGACCTGACCCATGAAATTACGTCACATTCTGGCCGCTTTGGCATGTACAGCCGCCACCCTGGCCGTGGTTCCTGCAGCCCAAGCTGCCTATAAATCCGAGTACAAGCTGTCCATCGTGGTGGGGACCACCTTCCCCTGGGGCCAAGGGGCGGTGATCTGGTCCGATCTGGTGCGCGAGCGCACTGATGGCCGCATCAATATCAAGATCTACCCCGGCACCTCGCTGGTGCAAGGCGACCAGACACGCGAGTTCACCGCCATTCGCCAAGGCATGATTGATATGGCCGTGGGTTCCACCATCAACTGGTCCCCCCAGATCAAGCAACTGAACCTGTTCTCCCTGCCATTCCTGCAGCCTGATGCCAAAGCTACCGATGCTCTGATCAACGGCGAAGTGGGCAAGGACCTGTTTGGCTACATCGAGAAAGCCGGTGTGGTGCCTCTGGCCTGGGGTGAAAACGGTTTCCGTCAGCTCAGCAACTCCAAGCACGAAGTGACCAAGCCTGAAGACATGAAGGGTCTGAAACTGCGGGTGGTGGGTTCACCTTTATACATGGACACCTTCAGCGCCCTGGGTGCCAACCCCACGCAAATGAGCTGGGCGGATGCACAACCTGCACTGGCTAATAAGGCCGTAGACGGCCAGGAAAACCCCCTGTCCATTTACGCCGGTGCCAAGCTGTACGACGTGCAGCAGCAATACCTGACCCTGTGGAACTACGTGTCTGATCCACTGGTGTTTGTGGTGAACCGTGACGTGTGGAAATCCTGGAGCGAGGAAGACCAGAAGATTGTGCGTGAAGCCGCTATTGAAGCCGGCAAGCGTGAAATCGTGATTGCCCGTACCGGCATCACCGCTGAAGACCCCACCTTGCTGAAAGAGATCGAAAGCCACGGTGTAAAGGTCACCACGCTGACTCCTGAACAGCATGCTGCCTTTGCCAAGGCAACCGAAGGCGTGGTCGAGAAGTGGACCAAGACCATTGGTGAAGATCTGGTGAAGAAAGCACGCGATGCAATTGCTGCCAGCCGCTAATTAGCTGGGTTTGAAAGACTAAAAGCCGGGCCTGAATGGGCCCGGCTTTTTATTGTCTGGCGGCCCCTCAAGCCCCAGACACCCCCGCTTATTCCTTGAAGCGAATCGCCAGCATTTCACCTGTCGCACAGACCTCGCCATTCGCGCTTAGCGACAGATCTACCCAGACCTTGCGCCCATCCAGCTCACGCAGCTTGCCCTGCACGGTCAGCTCTGCCCCCATCGGGGTAGGACGCCGAAACTCCACTTTCAGAGAGGCTGTCACGCAGCGAATCGGCTCCTCGCTGGTGCCCATCTCGATATTCAAATCCCGATAGATGAACGCTGCCGCAGAAGCGGTGCCATGGCAATCCAGCAAAGAAGCAATCAAACCGCCGTACACATGATTAGGCACACCACCGCTGTAAATTGGCTTGGGTGTGTAGCGGGCCACGGTATCGTCGCCGTCCCAGTAGCTCTTTAGCTGATGCCCGTCGGGATTATGTTTGCCGCAGCCGTAGCAATGGCTGAAGTTGTCTGCATAAAAATCTTGAAACGCTTTATCCATATGAGTACCTGCAATACCTTATTGAAACGCCGTTTCCAGAAAGCTGCGCAGCTTGCGCGAGTGCAGCCTTTCTTTGGGCATTTCGCGCAGCAACTCCAGCGCCCGGATACCAATGTGCAGATGCTGACCAACCTGCCGCGCATAGAACTCGCTAGCCATACCCGGCAGCTTCAGCTCGCCATGCAAGGGCTTGTCCGACACGCACAGCAAGGTGCCATAAGGCACACGGAAGCGGAAGCCATTGGCGGCAATCGTGGCGGACTCCATATCCAGCGCAATCGCCCGCGACTGGGACAAGCGTCGCACCGGCTCGTGGTGGTCACGCAGCTCCCAGTTACGGTTATCAATGGACGCCACCGTTCCGGTACGCATGATGCGTTTCAGCTCCCAACCGGACAGCCCGGCCACCTCGGCCACGGCTTGCTCCAGGGCAACCTGAATTTCAGCCAGGGGAGGGATAGGCACCCAGGTGGGCAAATCCTCGTCCAGCACGTGATCCTGACGCACATAACCATGCGCCAGCACGTAATCACCCAAACGCTGTGTAGTACGCAAACCAGCGCAGTGGCCCAGCATCAGCCAGGCAGCAGGGCGCAAGACGGCGACGTGGTCGGTAATGGTCTTGGCATTGGATGGCCCCACACCAATGTTGATCAGCGTGATGCCGGAGTGATCGGCACGGCGCAGGTGATACGAGGGCATTTGGGGCGCACGAGCCAGGGGCGAGCCTGTTGTCGAGGCATTCGCACCGGCTGGAGTGATGATATTGCCCGGCTCCACCAGATCGATATAGCCCTGGTCATCAGCCTGCAGCACTTCACGCGCCCACTGGCAGAACTCGTCCACATAGAACTGGTAATTGGTGAACAGCACAAAGTTCTGGAAGTACTCGGGCCGGGTGGCACTGTAGTGCTGCAAACGATGCAAGGAGTAGTCGATACGCGGTGCGGTGAAAGGAGCCAGCGGCAACGGCTCGTTATGCACACGCTCCCACGTACCGTTGACGATGGCATCGTCCATATAGGCCAGATCCGGCACATCGAAGTGATCGCGCAAGGTGTCACCGGGCGATTCGGGCACGGTTGTCACTGTGGACTGCACGCCATTGTTCAGCGCGAAATGCAGCGGGATAGGCACGGAAGACTCACCCACTTCCACCTGCACACCGTGATTGCGCAGCAGCAGTTCCAACTGCTCCAGCAAGTAATCGTGATACAGGCCAGGGGCGGTAATGGTGGTCATGTACACACCGGGCTCGACCACGTGCCCGTAAGACAGACGGCTATCCACTTCCTGATAAGTATCGACACGCAAACGCACCGCTGGGTAGCAGGCTCTGAAACGCTGCCCGCGTGGAAAGCCGGTTTCCAGACACTGGGCAAACGAGTCGCGCAAAAAGGCGGTGTTGCGGTCATAGATATGGCGCAGCTGCGCCAAAGCCTGGCCTGCGTCCTGATAGCCATTGAACGGAATCAATTCGGGCGTGGACGTAATACGGGAAAAACCGCTGGGATCAGACATAACAAGTATTCCAAGGGGAAACAAAGACAAGCAGATCTGCAAGCATCATAAGCTGTTTATTGTTCCGCCTCCTACACGGCTCCATGACAAATTCAGCCGCCCGATCCTGACGCTCATGCACCCGCCAAACAGAGAAGCCTGACCATATGCCGCTTTCGCGGATCACCGCGCCCCATACAGAAGCCCGGCTATTGTTTTCGCCTGCACCTGGGGCCATCGCCCATATACCTTTGCAATGGCTCAGTAAGCACCCCCACGTCTTGCCGGATCAGAGCCAGGCGACCACAGCTCCGTCCCCATCCAAAGCAAATGTCGTTACTGGTTTTCGACTGAATCACAAGCCCCACTGTCCACACAATGGACACGACTATCGTTGGTTTTGAGACGGAATTTACTCACGGACCCCATTTGAACTGGCGGCTTTACCCCCGTTTTGGGCAAATTCCACTTTTCTGCGATCTGGCCGACAGCCCCCCTGCACGCCCTCGCAGCCCAAGCCCCCTTTTTTATGCTAATGGCGCTAGACAAGCGGCTTGGCGGGCATCTCAAGTATTTCAAGCAAGGCCTGATGTGGCAGCTTATGATGGCAAGTGGAAGTCAGGCACGTCTTCTACCTCATATATAAGACTTGTCCAAAACCAGTAAATACATTAAGTATGTAGTCTTAATACTTTTAGTATTAAATCCAGCTTGCGTCAGTCCTTCATAATTTAAGTTATCCAACCTGGCAGTGTGCTCGGCATGCGTGTGAGACATAGCTCGTCATCGCGCAAATTAGCTTGTATTTAGGCTAATTTACAATGGGTTAGCGTATTTTAATGATTTTCGCTTCAAGCAATCTGCTCGCCCTCTGATGTCATTTGTGTCCTGGCGCCGCGTGGGTCTATCCACCCGCGAATTCAGCAAGTTCTGAATGTGCTCTTGACCAGGTAATTGCAGTCAGCAAGGCCGTTTTGGCCTGCCGCTGTACCGAATCACTTTTAACTATCAGCAAGGGTACACATGACCACTCGAATCTCCTGCCAGCGACTGCAAGTCGCCGAGGTGCTTCATCAGTTCATCGAACAAGAAGCCCTGCCCGGCACAGGTATCTCCTCCGAAGCCTTCTGGGCTGGTTTCGATAAGCTGGTCCATGATCTGGCACCTAAAAACCGCGCCTTGCTGGCCGAACGCGACCGCTTGCAAGTCGAACTGGACAAGTGGCACACGGCCAACCCAGGCCCCATCACCGATATGCCTGCCTACAAGAGCTTCCTGAGCTCCATCGGCTATCTGAAAGACGCGCCTGCCAACGTCAAGGTCAACACCGCCAACGTCGACACCGAAATCACCGAACAAGGTGGTCCTCAGCTGGTTGTGCCCATCATGAACGCACGTTACGCGCTGAACGCCGTGAACGCACGTTGGGGCAGCCTGTACGACGCTCTGTACGGCACCAACGCCATTCCTGACACCGACGGTGCGCAGCGTGGCGGTGGCTACAACGCCGTGCGCGGTGCCAAGGTTATCGCCTTTGGCCGTCAGTTCCTGAACGACACCATTCCTCTGGCTCAAGGCAGCCACGACCAGGCTACCTCCTACACCATCGCTGACGGCGCTGTGCGCGTCACCCTGGAAAACGGTGGCACCACCGGCCTGAAAGACCCATCGACCCTGCTGGGTTACCGTGGTCAGCCCGACGCGCCTGAAGCTATCGTGTTCCTGCACAACGGCCTGCACTTTGAACTGCAGATCGACCCCAACAGCCCCATCGGCAAGACCGACCCGGCTGGCGTAAAAGACATCGCCCTGGAATCGGCGTTGACCACCATCATGGACTGCGAAGACTCCGTGGCTGCCGTGGACGCCGAAGACAAAACGCTGGCCTACCGCAACTGGCTGGGTCTGGTTACCGGTTCGCTGACCGAAGAAATCAAGAAAGACGGCAAGGTGTTTACCCGCCGCCTGGCTGACGATCGCCAGTACACCGACCTGAAGGGCGCTACCCAGACTCTGGCTGGCCGCTCCCTGATGTTCGTGCGTAACGTCGGTCACCTGATGAGCAACCCTGCCATCATTGACGGCGAAGGTCGCGAAATCCCTGAGGGCATTCTGGACGCCGTGGTCACTACCCTGATCGGCATGCGCGATCTGGAACTGAAGAAAAACTCGCGCAGCGGCTCGCTGTACATCGTCAAACCCAAAATGCACGGTCCTGACGAAGTGGCTTTTGCCAGCGAAATTTTTGACCGTGTGGAAGGCCTGCTGGGTCTGGCTCCCAACACCGTCAAGCTGGGCATCATGGACGAAGAGCGCCGCACCAGCGTGAACCTGAAGGCAGCCATTGCCCAGGCCACCGAGCGCGTGGTGTTCATCAACACCGGCTTCCTGGACCGCACTGGCGACGAAATCCACACTTGCATGCAAGCTGGCGCCGTGGTGCGCAAGGCCGACATGAAACAAGCTGACTGGCAGCCTGCCTACGAACGCAACAACGTTCAGATCGGCCTGCAATGCGGTCTGCGTGGTCGTGCCCAGATCGGTAAAGGCATGTGGGCCATGCCTGACCTGATGGCTGAAATGCTGGAGCAAAAGATTGGTCACGTGAAGGCCGGTGGCAACACCGCCTGGGTGCCATCGCCTACCGCTGCTACGCTGCACGCCTTGCACTACCACCAGGTCAATGTGGTCGACGTCCAGAAGGGTCTGGAAGGCGACACCAACAACTACCTGGACAGCATCCTGACCATTCCTGTGGCCACTGATACCAGCTGGTCCGCCAAGGAAATCCAGGAAGAACTGGACAACAACGCTCAGGGCATCCTGGGTTACGTGGTTCGCTGGATTGACCAGGGCGTGGGTTGCTCCAAAGTGCCTGACATCCACAACGTGGGCCTGATGGAAGACCGCGCTACCCTGCGTATCTCCAGCCAGCACATCGCCAACTGGCTGCTGCACGGCATCGTCACCCACGAACAAGTGGTTGAAACCCTGCAGCGCATGGCTGCTGTGGTGGATCAGCAAAACGCGGGCGACCCAGCCTATCAGAACATGGCCGGCAACTTTGAAGGCTCCTTTGCCTTCCGCGCCGCTCAGGATCTGGTTCTGAAGGGTCTGGAACAGCCTAACGGCTACACCGAGCCTTTGCTGCACCAATGGCGTCTGGCTTTCAAAGCCGCTCAGGCCTAAAGCACACGATGTCGCCCGGAGCCTGACTCCGGGTGGCGGGTGCCCCCCCAAAATCCCCATCTTGCTGGTTCAGGATGGGGATTTTTTTCGTCTTCTGACTCGCCCCTTGCGATAACTACGAACTTGCACCGCCGCTTGCCGTCCTGCATGCTGACAAGGCCTGGGCAAGCTTGCCTGTTTCTGTCACTGTTTCTGTCACTCTTTTTGCACCCTCCGTTTCCGCATGGCTTTCCGTTTTTCTCCCCTTCATTTCCTGGCTACGGCTGTTCTGGCTCTGTGCGCGACGTGGGCCTCCGCTCAAACCCTGGCCCTCAGCTTTGATGACGGCTTCAACCCCAGTACGCAACCACAAGCTCATCAATGGAATGAGCAAATATTGACCAGTCTGCGGGACCACAAAATCAAGGCGACTCTGTTCCCCTCGCTAGCCCGCATGGGCGGGGCAGGGGGGCTGAGTCTGGTTCAGGCCTGGTCAAGAGAGGGGCATAGGGTCGGCAACCATACCGCCAGCCATAAAAGCCTGGCCGACCCGGCGCTCAGCCTGGAGGACTTCATTGCAGACGTGCAAGTTGCCGATGCCGCATTCAAAAGTCTGTCCACCTTCACCCCCATGCTGCGCTTTCCTTATTTGAAAGAAGGGGACACCATCGCCAAGCGCGACGGCTTGCGTCAATGGATGGCGGAGCATGATTACAAGAGCGCGCCCGTATCCATTGATGCCAGCGACTGGTACTACAGCCGGGTCTTTGCGGATCATGTACAAGCGGGCAACAGCGCCAAAGCAGAACGCGTGAAGGAGCAGTACATCCTTCACCTGATGGATCGTGCCAACTACTACGATCAGTTGGCTCAAGCGGTTCTGGGACGCAGTCCGGTTCATGTGATCCTCTTGCATACCAACCAGATCAATGCGGCTGCATTGCCGGATGTAATCGCGGCATTCACCGCCAAGGGTTGGACCATCACCTCAACAGAGGCAGCATTTCAGGACCCCTTGTACGCACAAGCCCCCAATACGCTGCCTGCCGGGGAGAGCATCATCTGGGCCTTGGCCAAGGCCAAAAACGTGCCGAACCTGCGCTATCCCGCTGAAGACTCCGTTTATGAAGAGCCTTTGCTGAAAGAGGCGGGAGTGTTGCCGTGAACTCTGGTGGGCTACGGACTAGGAGCTATGAGCTGTGGCTGTAAGCCGTAAGCCGTAAGCCGTAAGCCGTAAGCCGTAAGCCGTAAGCCGTAAGCCGTAAGCCGTAAGCCAGACCATGAAAACATCATGTTCACGCGGCGGCAATGCCTCCTTTTCATGCCCTCCAGCACACCTGCTTGATCGCGGCTTGCCGTCCTATCCACACATCTCAACCCTGCGGTCGAACCACTGCGCCTGCTAGCACTTTCAAACCCACGGCCTAAAAGCACCCTGGTAGTCCCTGTCCGTCCCTTCTCGTTATAAACTCGAACTCATAACGAATTTGACCGACAGGAAACCCCATGAAATCTTTGCTGTTTTCCGCCGCTTGCCTGCTGGCGATCACCACCACGGCCCACGCTTCCGACCTGCTGATTGCCACCGGCGCTGGCTATCGCAAGCCCGTCACGGAATTGATGGAAGCCTTCAATAACGAAACAGGCCTGACGGTAGAGAGCAGCTTTGGCAATATGCAGCAGGTCCGCGCCCAGAGCGAGCAAAATCCGGAGATTGCCGCCATCATTGGCGACCGCTTTTTTCTGGAACCCATGGGCATTGCCCAGCAGTTCGTGAACATCAGCCAGGGTGCGCTGATGCTGGCCGTGCCCAAGGGCAAGACCATTGATTCCATCCAGGATTTGCAGCAGCCCAGCTACGCCCGCATTGCAATTGGCGATGCCAAGAAAACGGTTTACGGCCGCGCCGCCACCACCTGCATGGAACGTGAAAAAATCCAGGCCGATGGTCGCACCATTGAAGTCGCCATGCTGCCGCAAGTATCGACTTACTTGCTGAACGGCGAAGTGGATGCCGGTTTCATCAACCGCAGCGAAGCGCTGGCCCACAAGGACAAGCTGGGCACCATCCTGCCCATGCCAGCCCAATGTCACGACCCGATTGATCTGAGCCTGGCCGTGCTCAAGGACCGCCCTGAAAACCCTGCCTTGCAATCCTGGACCCAGTTCCTGGGCTCGGACAAGGCCAAGTCCATTCTTGAGCGCCACGGCCTGTGATGTCTGCCTGGATGAGCTGCTCCAGCAGCTCGCTGGGTCTGAGTGTATATGTGCTGGCCGCCACCCTGGTGGCCCAATTGGTTCTGGGGGTAGCGCTGGCCTGGGTACTGGCCAGAAAACGCTTTCCGGGCCACGGATTACTCGATTCGCTGGTGAGTCTGCCGCTGGTTTTTCCACCGATTGTCATCGGTTATTTACTGCTGCTTGCCTTGGGGAGACAGGGCTGGCTGGCCAGTGCCACCGGCTGGTCACCCAATATTGTTTTTCAGCCTGCGGCCTTGTTGATTGCCGCCTTTATCGCCGGGCTGCCTTTAATGGTCAAACCCGTGCAAAACAGCATGAACAGCCTGTCGCCACGGCTGCGTGAAGCAGCGGCCACGCTGGGCCATGGCACTTGGTCCTACTTCTTCCGGGTGGAGTTGCCCTTGCTGCGGCCCGCCTTGGCCACGGGCCTGATTCTGTCGGGTGGCAGGGCGCTGGGCGAAGTCGGAATCTCGCTGATGTTGGGCGGCAATATCGCGGGCCGGACTGAAACCTTGTCTTTATCTATCTACAACGCCGTCCTGGATGGCGACACAAACTGTGCCAATGCGCTGTCCTGGTTGCTGGGGCTGACGGCATTAGCCTGCTTTTGGGCGCTGCGGCGCTACGGGAATCAAAAATGACGGTTTTTTTTGAACAAAGCCAAATCGACCAATGGATTGGCGAAGATGCATCCTACCTGGATCTGACCAGTCACATGCTGGGCCTGCACAACCAGCACACCACGCTGCGTTACGTCGTGCGTGACCATATCCGCGTGGCAGGCACCGAAGAGGTGGCCGAGATTGTGCGCTCTTGCGGCGGCCAGACCCAGCACTACACCCCCAGCGGCGTGGCGGCCATGCCCGGCCAGACCATCTTGCTGGCCCAAGGTCCCGCCAAAGCCTTGCTGCGTGCCTGGAAGGTTGGCCAGAACCTGCTGGAGTTTGCCTGCGGCATCGCCACCCTAACGCATCAAGTCGTGCAGGCCGTGCAAACGGTGAATGCCTCGGTGGCGGTGCTGACCACCCGCAAACATGCCCCTGGCGTGCGCAAGCTGGCCTTGAAAGCCACACTATCGGGCGGAGCCATGCCACATCGGCTGGGCCTGGGTGAAACCATCTTGATCTTCCCCCAGCACCGCGCGCTGATGGGTGGCTGGGAAGAGGTAGGCCGTGCAATTGCCCGTCACAAATACGCTTTGTGCGAAAAGAAAATCGTGATTGAAGCGGCGGATCTGGACGAAGCCTACAGCGCGGCCCAGGCTGGCGCAGACGTGGTGCAGTTCGACAAAGTCCCGCCTGAGACCCTGGCGCAAATCGTGCCTGCGCTACGCAAAGCCCATCCCAACGTCACCATTCTGGCAGCAGGCGGGATTCATGCAGGTAACGCAGCCGCCTACGCCGCAACGGGCGTGAATGCTTTGGTGACCAGCAGCCTGCACTACGCCAAACCGGCTGATATTGGAGTGAAGGTCAGCCTGACGGAGCCAGCGGAATCGCAGGAGCCGCTTGTAGCTCACAAGCTGGAGGGGCTGGAGTAACTACACCAACAGTCCACTCTTTGTCAGCGTTGTCCTCGCGGGCGCTTAGCGAAAGCCAGAAAGATAAGCTCCAGCATTAGAGTAAGTAATCAACCAACAGAATTACAAAGCACCAGCGACAAAATAAACGGGCCGCTGAAGCCGACGGAAAATGCGGAAACCAGCACGAGGACTACGCCTAACATCTGCCCACTGGCTACTTGAAAAGCAAGCAGCCAGTGAATAAGCTCCCGCAAAAAGCTTGGACTCAGCAGACCTTCGTCGACCCCAAATGCTGCAACAAGCGCTGCATGGGTTTGGATAGGGCGTCCCAGTCCTGATAACACAGGCACAGGGAGCGCTTGGCCCAAGTGTCACTCAAAGGCCGCGCTACAAAGCCGTGACGGCGCTTGTAGCGGCTGGCTACGCCTTGCGGCACAATCCCCAGGCCCACGCCGTGGGCCACCATCTGGCATAGCCCCTCAAAGGTTTTCATACGGATGCGCTGCGCCAAAACATGGCCCGCAGCGCGGGCATGTTCGTCCAGATGATCCTGCAAGGCATTACCCGGCATCAGGCCCACGAAAGGCTCATGCAGAACATCCTGCAAGCTCAATTTGCCGTGCGCCACCAAGGGATGAGCCGCAGCCATAATCAGCACCAAATGATCCTTGGCGACCGGCTCCAGCACCAGCCCCGATGCCTGTACTGCATCCGACACCACACCGGCCTCGGCCAAACCCGCAGCAACTGTACGCGCGATATCTGCGCTGGTGCGCTCTTTCAGTTCGATATGCAGATTAGGCCGCTGCGCCAACCAGGGTGCCAGACGGGACGGCAGAAATTCGGTTAAGGCCGCCGTGTTCGTATACAGGTGCAAGGTCCCCCGCGCTCCGACAGCAAAATCCTGCAGTTCCCCTTTCAGCAGATCATGCTGACGCAGCATCAAACGGGCATGGTGGGCCAGCGCCTCACCCGCTTCTGTGGTGACGACTCCACGCGGCAGCCGCTCCAGCAGGGCAACGCCCGCATCGTCCTCGATACGACGCAAACGCTCGCTGGCCGAGGCCAGAGCCAGATTCGCGCGTGCCGCCCCCTGTGTAATGCTGCCTGCATCCACAATGCTCAAGAACAAGTGAAGATCTGCCAGCCCCAGTCGCATGACCACTCCTGAAAACCCTTCGGATAAACCGAAGGATACCGTCTTAAATCCACATTGTGTACACCGGCCTGCCACGCTTCAATACAGGCATGAACGAATCACTCTCTTTCCTTCTTCTGATCGGCGCCACCTTCCTGGTAGCGGGCATGGTCAAAGGCATTACCGGCATGGGCCTGCCTACGGCCGCCATGAGCTTGCTGGGTCTGGTGATGTCACCCGCCTCGGCCGCCGCCTTGCTGGTGCTGCCTTCTTTCATCACCAATGTCTGGCAATGCTTTGCCGGGCCGTCCATGCTGGCTTTGCTGCGCAGGCTCTGGTCCATGATGCTGACCATTGTGCTGGGCACGCTCTGGGGCTCATCGCTGCTGGCCAATACCTCGCCACAGCTATCGGGCATGGCCTTGGGCATTGCACTGCTGGTTTACGCAGGCTATGCCCTTATCGCCCCCGCCCTGACCGTGTCACCCCGCTTCGAACCCTGGCTTTCACCCTTGATTGGTCTGGTGACCGGTATCGTCACCGGCATTACCGGCGTTTTTGTAATGCCTGCCGTGCCCTATCTGCAAGCCCTGAATCTGGATAAAGACGAGCTGGTGCAAGCCTTGGGGCTGTCCTTCACGATCTCTACAATCGCGCTGGCGGGTGGCCTGTTCATGCACGATGTGTTCAAGCTCAATCAGCTAGGCATGTCGACCTTGGTGATTATTCCTTCTTTGCTGGGTATGTGGCTGGGACAAAAGATCCGCGTACGCATCAGCCCGCGTCGCTTCAAGCAATGCTTGTTGCTGTTTCTGGCTGTGCTGGGTTTGCAGCTAATCATCCGACCCTTTGTTTGAGGCAGAGCACAAGGTAATTGTCGCTACTTGCCGGGTCGGATCGGGTCAGCAAGCAAGTTGGGGCTGACCAAGACGGCTTTCCAGATCACGCCTGAACCTTTGATCATCGAGCAGCCCATACCCTCGCTGCAAGTATTCCCAAGACTCTCAAATCATCTATTCCAACTGGAACCACCATGCCAAGCTCATCTCGCCATTTGCCTGTACTGGAGTATCTGCAACGCCAACTGGATGGCACGCTGACCGATGGCGAGCACACGCATATGCGTTACCCCACAGCAATCTCCCGGCTGCTGAACTTTCGCATTACGGCTATAGCTGAAGCCAGCGCCACGCTGGAGCTGGACGCTGATGCTGCCTTGCATGGCAACCAGCAGGGCACTGTACATGGCGGCCTTTTGTGCGAACTGGCCGATGCCGCCATCGGCACGGCCCATTCCACCTTGATGCAGGAAGGCGAAAGCTTTACCAGCATTGATCTGAAAGCCACCTTTCTACGCCCGGTCTGGCAAGAACGGCTGCAAGCCCGGGCCTGGGCCACGCATCGCGGACGCAGCATCAGCCATTACCGCTGTGAGATCCAGCGCGAAGACGGCAAGATGATTGCTACGGTGGAAAGCGCTGTCATGACCTTGAAAGGGGATCGGGCACAGGGGCGATAAAACTCCTGCTGCCGACTTCTTCAGACCTCAACCACAGCACCAAAAAACAGACAGCTTCTTTTAAACTTAAATAAAACAGAATGCCGTCTATCTATCTGTAAATAAAGAATATTCTAAAACCATCAAACCCCGATCAGGGATAGCCCCCATGCCCGCCTAGCCGCGCAACTTCTACACTAGGCACTGGTCACGCGCATCCTTATGCTCTGGAACAAGGGGTTCCCAATGTCGGCAGAAAATGGCTTGGATCTGTCGGTGTTGTACCGTCATCCAATCTTTCATTCCCACAGCGCCGAGCTGTCTCATCAGCCACTTAGCCGGGCCATTTCCCGGCATGCCCTGCATTGGGGTCGCGGGCGCATCAACACCAGCCTGTACCGCCGCGATATAGACCAGATCAGCCTGATGCGGCTGGGTTACGGTGCTGAAGTGGAAATCCAGGCCGATGCTTTCGGAGACTTCTGTCTGGTGCAAATGCCCTTGCAGGGCACGGCCGAATTCATCAGCGATGGCCATCACAAATTAACAGCCTATCCCGGCGATATTGCAGTAGTATCCCCCCGCCATCATGTGCGCACCTTGTGGCAGGCCGGTTGCGAACAGCTGATCGTGAAAATCCCCTACAGCCTGTTTGATGGCGTGGGCCACCAGACTCTGGCACAAGAGGGCATGACCCGAGGCTGTGTCTACAAGCTGGACCCCTGTATGGGCCCGCAATGGGCCAACCTCATCCAGCACCTGCTTCTGCTCCCGGCGCAACACAGCGACCGTTCGGCCAGCTGGACGCAGCATATTGAAAGCAGCCTGGCTTTATTCCTGCTGTGTCATCCCGCCGACGAACAGGCTGTGCAGGCTCTGGTGGATGAATCCATGGGAGCCGCAGCCCGGGCAGGGCAAATGCGTCTGCTCCAGGCCAGGAACTATGTGCTGGCGCATTTACACAGCAACATCTCACTGGATGATCTGGCTCAGGCAGCGGGTGTGAGTCCCCGCTTCCTGCATCTGCTGTGCCGTCGTCACTACAAGCAGTCCCCCATGAGCTGGGTACGCAATCTGCGTCTGGACGCCGCCCATCAGGTGCTGCAAAGCCGACCCCGCCCCAACGTCACCGAAGTGGCCCTGGCACATGGCTTTGGGCATCTGGGGCGGTTTTCTGCCTACTATCAGCAACGCTTCCAGGAGCTGCCCCATCAAACGGGGCAGACACGGCACACAAGCCTCAAACAGTCTTAGATGAACATGGACTGGTTGATGGGCAGATTGTGCTTCTTACAGTAGCTGGTGTAGTGGTCGATCATCCAGAACACATCAATGATTTCCAGGATGTTGTCGTTCTCGTCCAGGAACTCGATAGGCGTGCCCAGGTGGAACAGGGTTTCCATGCCTTCATCGGACACCAGCGTGTGCGTGCGGCCGGGGCTTTCGTGGATGTAATGGCCGGCGCGAGCCACCCAATCGTATTCCTCGTAACGCAGGCTGCCCGACAGGATGTAGCCGGTCACCACAGCGCGGTGACGGTGACGCCCCAAAGAACCACCCTTGTCGGCACGCATGATGTGCACCGAGGTGTTGTTGCGAATATCAAAGCTCAAGTGACGCAGCCAGATATTGGGGCCGAAGGGAATCCAGGGGGAGGTTTCTTCAGACGTATCGAAGTGGCCTTCAACCAGAGCGTATTCGTCGCGTACCTTGTCGATGCGCTTTTCGATCTCGATGTAGGGTGGGGTGCTGTTTTGAGTCATGACTTGTCTCTCTCATAGAAATAAAAACCGCTGCGTGTATGACACAGTCGGATGCCAATCCCCCCGGATTGGCTTGTTTTCATTCTATGGATTCATTTGGCACCGAACTATCCAGCTCTGGCACAACACAGCTGCGCATTATCCAGTTCTGGCACTCCTGTTCCGATCAGCTTTTCTGCCCCCGAAAAACATAGGCAGCAGACTCTTCGCTTGACTCCTGACACTCTTCATATTCATGCCATTTGGCAGCTCATTTTTTCACATTCAACAATACTGATTTTCATAAGCAAATCAAAAGAGTAAGGACGCTTATCGGCCATAAACACATGAGCGAATTGTCTTTCGTGGCGGCGGCGATCAGGCATGTAATACAAGGCATTGACTCGCACAGGTGCCCCCGTTTTCTGGCGGCACCTTGTCCTGATTTCACTGCAAGGAATTGCCATGAGCCGCCCTCTGAAAACCGTTATTGTGAATGGAAGCCTGCACCGTCCCTCCCGCACCCAAGTGCTGCTGGACGCGCTGCGCGACACACTGAACGATCAACTGGCACTGGACGTGCAAAACATCGAGCTGGTCAGCCTGCTGCCCGAACTGGGCGCGGCCCTGTCCACCGACGCCTTGCCCGCCCACGCGCATCAGGCCATCCAGGCCATTGAGCAGGCCGACTTTCTGATCGTGGGCTCGCCCATCTTTCGCGCAGGCATTCCGGGCCTGCTCAAGCACCTGTTCGATCTGGTCAACATGAATGCCCTGAACGGCACGCCTGTGCTGCTGGCCGCCACTGGCGGCAGTCAGCGCCATGCCCTGGTCATCGAACATCAGCTGCGTCCCCTCTTCAGCTTCTTCCAGTCTCTGACCTTGCCCATCGGGGTCTATGCCACGCCTGAAGAGATTCAGGATGGCGAAGTCAGCAGCGCCGCCCTGCAACAGCACATCCAACGCACCGTTGATCTGGCCGTACCTGTGCTGCACAGCATTCAAGCGCGTTTGCCGCTGCAAAATACCGTTCTGGAGGCTCAGGCAGCATGAGCCAAATTACCTCCACCACGCCCGATATTTTCTGGTTCCTGCCCACTTCGGGCGACACCCGTTATCTGGGCAAATCCGACTTTGGCCGTGCCCCCACCAACGAGTATCTGCGCAGCATTGCCGTCACCAGCGAGAACCTGGGTTATGACGGCTTGCTGATTCCTACCGGAGCCTCTTGCCTGGACCCTTGGGTGGTGGCGGCCAGCCTGGTTCCTGTTACCCAGCGCATCAAGCTACTGGTGGCACTGCGCACCTCTTTGGGCGCACCCGTCTCCAGCGCACGTCAGGCAGCGTCCTTGGACCAGGCCCTGCATGGCCGTTTGCTGCTGAATGTGGTGCCCGGCGGCGATGCCACTGAACTGGCAGCCGAAGGCGTGTTTCTGGACCACGATTCCCGCTACGAATACGCCAATGAATATCTGACGATCTGGCGTCAATTGCTCTCTGGCGAAACTGTGAATTTTCAGGGCAAGCACTTCCAGGTAAAGAACGGCCGCAACTTCTTTCCGCCTGTGCAAAAACCCTATCCACCCTTGTACTTTGGCGGCTCTTCGGACGCCGCACACGAGCTGGCTGCCGAGCATGTCGATGCCTACCTGACCTGGGGCGAGCCACCGGCTGCGGTGGGCAAGAAGTTTGAGGACATCCGCCGCCGTGCCGCCGCCCGTGGTCGCAAATTAAGGCTGGGCGTGCGCCTGCACGTGATTGTGCGCGAAACCAATGAAGAAGCCTGGGCCGAGGCGGATCGCCTGATCAGCAAATTAACGGACGAGGACATTGCCAAGGCACAGGCCAATTACGCCAGCATGGACTCGGTAGGCCAGAAACGCATGGCCGCCTTGCATGGTGGCCGTCGCGATCAGCTGGAAGTCTCGCCCAATCTGTGGGCAGGCGTGGGGCTGGTACGGGGCGGAGCAGGCACCGCCCTGGTAGGCGATGCCCAGACCGTGGCCCAGCGCTTGCAGGAATACATAGATCTGGGCGCGGACTCCTTTGTGCTCTCGGGCTATCCGCATCTGGAAGAGTCCATACGCTTTGCCGAGCTGGTGTTTCCACTTCTGGGCAAACGCGCCGTCACCGTCAGTGATCGCGCCCAGACCGGCGGCGCCTTTGACGCGCGCGGTGTTCAAAACCAGCAACTTTCTTCTGCATCATGAGCCAAAAAATAATCGATCTGCGTTGCCGACCTGCCTTCCTGCACAAGTTTTTCGGGGCTGAACCCGGCTCGCCAGAACACGCCACTGCTCGTTGGCTGAACCGCCGCGTAGGCACTCGTGGCAGCGATACCCACTTTGAAAAGTCGCTGAGCCAGGAGGGCTTTCTGGAAGAAGTGCGTCAGGCTGGGCTGAGCAAAGCGGTAGTCGTAGGCCGCCACACGCCATCGCAACACTTGCCCAACGACACCATTCACCAGATCGTGCATGGACACGAAGAATTGCTGGGCATTGCCGGTATAGACCCGACCCTGCAAGGCGAGCAGGAAGCCCTGGCCGAGGCGGAACGCGCCATCAAGGAACTGGGCTTGTCCGGCATTGATATCGAGCCGGGTTTTGGTGTTCCAGCACGTCACCCCGATGACCCGATTTACTGGCCGGTTTACGAGCTGGCCCGGCACCTGAAAGTGCCCGTCTTTTTGATGAGCGGCCCCACCACACCGGACCCACGCTATAACGACCCGGCCGGGCTGGCCAAAGTGGCCAAAGCCTTCCCGGATCTGCCTTTGGTGGTCTATCACGGCTATTGGCCCAATGTGCAGCAGGCCATAGGCCTGGCCTTTCTGCACGAGAACGTGCATCTGGTGCCAGATATGTACATTTTCCAGCCAGGTAATGAGGGCTATGTGCAGGCAGCCAACAGCTTTCTGTCCGAGCAATTGCTGTTTGGTTCGTCCTACACCTTCCGCCCGATTCGCCAGAGTATTGAGGACTTCCAGCAGTTGGGTTTCAAGGATGCAATTCTGGACAAGCTGTTTTATGGCAATGCGGCCAGGCTGTTTCAGCTGCCCAGGTAAGGTGAGGCCGGTGGCCTCTGACTCATTACATACAAGCGTCAGGTGTAGAACAAAATGCACACCAAAAGGGCGAGACAATCGCCCCTCTTTGATGGTGCTCCTTGGAGCCTATCGACATCCCCGCCCCAAAACACCCCAAGGGGGCACTAGCGATAGCGCCACAGTCTGCTTGCTTCTCGTCAATCCTCAGATCTCCGAGCGTACCAAGCAAAAGGGCACGAATGATTCGTGCCCTTTGTGTTTCCAAGAGGCGGCCCTGTCACTGGCCGCATAGCCTCAACTCTCCTTGGTCCCCACATGCCAGTAGTACACAGGCTCGGCCTCGTTCAGCAAAATATCCCCCACCGAACGAGCCTTGTAGATCACCGGATTATGCGAAGCCAAAGCTCGCGCATTACGCCAATGTCTATCCAGACGACGGGACTCCTCCAAGGCCGTAGAGCCACCTACATCGAACAAGCGCGTGGCTGCCCGCAAGACTGGCTCCACCACCGCCACTTGCGCCTGTGCCGTTCGCAGTTCCAGAGCATCCAAGGTTTCGCGGGAAATCTCCACACCCGCCTGCCGCTGATCCGCAATGTTTTGCAAATGAGCCGCCACATCACGTACCGCCAGTTGGGCGATATAAGCCGTGCTGGCCAGCTCTCCCACAATATGCTGCACCAAAGGGTCGTCCTTGGGCAGCGCCGCACTGCCATGGCTAAAGACGCGTTTGCGGTCCTGTACATAGGCCACAGCATCACGCTGCAAGGCTTGGGCAATACCTGCCAGGGTCGCCAAATGCACCAGTTGAAAGTAGGCCACCAAAGGCGTGGGTTCCTGACGTGGAAAACGGATGATGGCGCTCTCGGGCACGAGCACATCTGTCAGTACCGTTGTGCCAGAGCCCGTCAGCCTTTGTCCAAAGCCATGCCAGTCATCCAGACGCTCCACACCCTCCTGGTCGGTGGCAACCACGGCATGTACCGTTTCATCTTCCTGCCCCGTCCGGGTACTGCGGGCCACCACGGTGACCCAATCCGCGTACAAAGTGCCAGTGCTGTAGAACTTGCGGCCATTCAAGCGCCATTGCCCGGCCTGCTCGGCATCAGGCTCCAGCGTGGTTTGCAGTTGTCCGACAGCGCCCAAGCCAGTCTCGGTTGTGGCATTGCCAAAGATCGCTCCTTGGCCTGCCAACGGCAGCCACTGTGCTTGCGTGGCCTCATCCCGATCAATCAACAATCGGTCGATGAAGCCAAAATGAGGTCGCAGAATTTGGGCGACATTTGAATCTGCCGCGGCCAGCTCCTGAAACAGCTCAAAGAACACCGGAATGGAGACACCGCTGCCACCCCATTGAGGCGGCACACGCAGAGCCGTAAAGCCGCTGTCTTTCAGCCAAAGAATGGGTGCGTAGGCCAAGGTGCGGGTGTGCTCGCGCTCTGCAGCGGTATCGGCAATGCGCTGAAAGAGGGCGCTGAAACGGGCACGCAAGGCAGCCAGATCAGAAGGCCGCACACTTGCAGGCGCAGCCTCCGCCTTTCTTGCAAAAGCTGTCGCTGGCGCAGCATCAGGGGCAAAAACGGCAGTGTCAGTAATCATGATGTTCAGCCCTCAAGGAGCCTGCGTAATGGAGGCATGGCCCGCCGTTTTCCACGGCAAGGAATACAGCTTCTTGTCCCCCGCAAAAGACGCGTCGATCTGCGCGGCTACGGCAGGAGAGTTCTGATAAAGATCCACAAACTGGCGTATGCGCGGATCATCTCTATGGCTGCTTCTAGCCACAAAGCGAATCGCGTAATACAGGTCATCCACCGTGGAATACTGCAAAGCCTTGCTGGCCAGTTCAGCCTGCCCGGCGTTAACAAAGTGGGCCGGGTAGCCTTGGACCAGGGGCAGGTCATCGGCTGCGCGCACCAATTGCGGCCCTTCGACTTCCACAATGCGCAGCTTTCTGGGATTGGCCGTCACATCGTGAATCGAGGCACGTGCCGCCACACCGTCCTTCAGCTGGATCAGGCCCGCCGTCTGCAAGAGCAGCAAACCACGCGCCTGATTCACCGGGTCATTGGCCACCCCAACAGAAGCGCCTTCGGGCAGTGCATCCAAGGACTGGTACTGCTTGGAATACAAGCCAATATTGGGCAGCAAACCGTAAGCCACACTTTCAATGGCATAGCCACCTTCTTTGACAGCATTGTCCAAAAAAGCCTGATGCTGGAAGTAATTCAGATCCAGGTCCCCCGATGCCAGGGCCGTATTGGGTGTGGTCCAGTCGGTGAACTCGATGACTTCTACCTCCAACCCAATTTGCCTGGCCTCCTTGGCCGCCACGGCGACAGAGTCGGCCAAAGAGCCGGGGGTGACACCAATTTTCAACGCAGCAGCAGACACTTGGCCCGCAAGGCCCAAGGCTGCCAAGGCAAACACAGCACGAATAGAAAAACGGGCAAACAACATGGTCCAAACCTTATAAAAGTGCTCGTAAATAAGGGGGTTCAAGGCAGCGGATACAGGCTCTTTCCCGCCCGAATCAGCTTGCCTGCAAGGCGGAGGCGGCCGACTCATCCGATCCCGCTTCCGAGGTCGAGCCGGAATTCAAATGCCGCCACTGCGCAGCAGGGTGAGTGGCAGATACCCGATCACCTTGCCCAAACAGTTGCTGGCGCAGGGTTCCACCTTCGTAAGCCGTGCGATAGCGGCCCCGGTTTTGCAACTCGGGCACGATATAGCTGGCGAAGTCCTCCCAGGTTTCGGGCACAACGATGCGGGTCAGGTTGAAGCCGTCGATCTCGCCTTCATCAATCCAGGTAGTTAGTGCATCCGCCACTTGCTGTGGGTCGCCCACAATGGTTTTGTAGCGGCTACCCAGCGTGAATTGCTCCAGCAGCTTGCGGCGCGTCGTCCAGCCTTGTTTCTGGGCCGCTGCCGCTGCGGATTGAATCGCATTGCTGGGACCAAAGCTGATGGGTTCGTCCAGGTCATACTGGGCAAAATCCACGCCCGTGCTGGCCGCAAAGTGCGCCAGGCCGCCTTCGGAGCTGGCATGGGCCAGATAGTCGGCGTATTTTTCTTTAGCCTCGGCTTCCGTAGCACCCGTGACGACCGCCACGCCCGCATAAATTTTCAGATCCTGCGCTTGCCGCCCCGCATTGATCGCTGCCTGACGCAGCTTGCGGGACGAGTCCCTGGCCGCTTCCGGGTCCCGCGCACCGATAAAAACGCCTTCGGCATGTTGCCCGGCAAACTGCAGCCCACGTGCCGAGGTGCCAGCCTGGAACAGCAGAGGTGTGCGCTGGGGCGAGGGCGCGCTCATATGAATCGCATTGCTGCGATAAAACGGCCCTTCGTGATGCACGGTATGCACTTTCTCGGGCAGCGCATGGATGCGACGCTGCTTGTCGGCAATCAGCGCGCCATCTTCCCAGCTGCCTTCCCACAGCTTGTAGGCCAATTGCAAAAAGTCCTCGGCCCGGTCATAGCGGCTGTCGTGCGCATCCAGACCATCCTGCCCCAAGCCCCGCGCTCCGCTATCCACATAGCCGGTCACGATGTTCCAGCCTATGCGGCCATTGCTTAGCTGATCCAGCGTGCTGACATCACGTGCGAAGGTGTAGGGATGATGCGCCGCCACCGACGCCGTCAGGCCAAAGCCAATATGCTGCGTGACCGCCGCCATGGCCGACACCAGCAGCCAGGGATTGTTCACAGGCAGTTGAATGCCCTCGCGCAGCGTCAAGTCCACACCTTGCTGGTAGACGTCGTAATAGCCGACTACATCCGCCAGAAAAATGCCGTCGAACAAGCCTTTTTCCAGAGTTCTGGCCAGATCCGTCCAGTACTTCAGGGTGTGGTACTGCGTGGATTGATCCCGCGGATGCGTCCACAAACCATGGTGGATATGGCCGACGCAATTCATATTGAAGGCGTTGATATGGATGTGTTTCTTGGGCTGCGTCATGGGGCATTCTCCTTGCTTAATGCGGCAACCAGGTCAGGCGATACAGCTTTTTCTCGCCCTGGTAGAACTGATCGATTGCCTCGCGCACAGCGGGCGATGTTTTGTAGACCTCCAGGAACTGGGCAATGCGCGGGTCCTCCGTCTTGTCACTACGGGCCACAAACTGAATCGCCCAGGAATCGTCCTCGTAACTGGTCAAGGACAAGGCCTTGGTGGCATCGAAGGCTTTGGATGCCAGGATGAAATACGGAAAGCCCTGAGCCAGATCCACGTCCTGCGTGGCACGTGCCAATTGCGGGCCTTCCACTTCCACAAACTTCAAGTTTTTGGGGTTGGAAACAATGTCATCCGGAGTGCCCAGCAAGCCGGTTTCAGGGCGCAGCGTGATCAAGCCCGCATGTTGCAACAGGCGCAACCCACGGCCTACGTTGACGGCGTCACTGGCAATTGCCACTTTTGCGCCATCGGGCAAATCAGCCAAGGTGGCGTGCTTGAGGGAATACAGGCCCAAGTAAGACAAAATGCCCGGCTGCACACTGACCAGTTTGAAGCCCTTGTCGCGCACGGCATTGGCCAGGTAATTGCTGTTCTGGTAGTAGTTCAAATCGATATCGCCCGCATCCAGCGCCACATTCGGCGTGGCCCAATCGGTAAATTCGATCACCTGTACATCCACACCCTGCTTCTTGGCTTCCTGCGCGGCAACGGCCACCGAGTCCGCAAAAATGCCGGGCACAACACCGATTTTCAGAGGGGCTGCGGTTGCTGTGCTG
Source organism: Alcaligenes faecalis (assembly GCF_009497775.1). Taxonomy (NCBI): domain Bacteria; kingdom Pseudomonadati; phylum Pseudomonadota; class Betaproteobacteria; order Burkholderiales; family Alcaligenaceae; genus Alcaligenes; species Alcaligenes faecalis. The sequence continues at coordinate 120,524 of NZ_CP031012.1, read as the reverse complement.
CTCAACAAGACAGCGGTAGAAACAAGGCTGAATGCCGTCAGTTTTTTAAGAAATCGCGAGATAGTCATCAATCAAAATCCAGATAAAAGAGAAAGGCTCTTGGCCTGGAACACAGGCCATATCGAAGCGTATGTATGCCTTGCTAAAACATATTTATTGGCTCGCCTTGAGCCATGTGGAGCATCTGTTCTGCATCCTTGCAGTCGTGCCAAAACACGGTTTTTCAGGTGGCATCACAAAGCACCATGACGCGGCGGACGCACGCCATTCAGGGCATAGTTGCCAATGGCGTGATATTTCCAGCGCACCGGATCATGCAGGGTATGAACGCGGGCATTGCGCCAATAGCGATCCAGACCATGCTGGGCCTGCGTAGCGCTGGTGCCCCCCAGTTCAAACAACTTGCTGCCTGCCAACACACTGGCGCTAGTAGCCAGGGCTTTGGCCTGCGCGACGGCAATGGAGGCCTGAGCCACGCTGTCCTCATCCGGGGTTTGTTGGGCGGCATCCACAAAGCGGGCAGCGCGAGCCAGCAGCGCTTGCGCGGCACGCAGACGCACATGCACATTGCCCACTTCCTGCAATAGCAACGGGTCCTGTGCGGCGCTGTCCACACCAGCGGCAATCCAGGGGCGGCTGTGCTCGCGGATGAAGGGCAAGGTGGCCTCGAAAGCCCCTTGGCCTATGCCCAAATCCAGTGCCGCGTGGATGATCTGGGCGTAGGGGCCAATGGTGGTCGGACGCTCGAAGGAATCCGTGAACGGCACGACCCATTGCGGCTGCACAGGAACACGCGTGAACTCCACCGAACCACTGCCTGTGACACGTTGGCCAAAGCCGTCCCAATCGTCTGTCAGCGTGACGCCTGCAGCCCCGCGCGGTACAAAAACCAGATACAGGCGGCCATCATCAGGCGAGGTCGTCAACGTGGGAATCCAGTGCGCAAACAGCGAGCCCGTGCAATAGAACTTGCGGCCGTCTACGAACCAGCCATCCGGCTCTTTCAGCAATTGCGTGCGACGTACAAAGTCCTTCTTGCCGATCTCCGCCAATGCATTGCCAAAGCGTTTGCCTTGCAGCACCTGATCGTAGAAAAAGGCTTTTTGCTCGTGCGTCGCCCCCACACGCAACACTTCCAGCGCGTAATAGTGGTTTTGCGGGATATGGCCAAAGTTGCCATCGGCCTGAGCAATGCGCTGCACGACACGGGTGAGCACATCGGTGGAGACGCCTGCGCCCCCATATTCTTTGGGGACCGTAATGCCCCACAAACCGCTTTGACTGAACTGCTCCACCTCGCGATGCGGCAAGATACGGTCGCGATCACGCTCCAGCGCATGTTGGGCAATGGATTGTGCAAACTGCTCGGCTGCTTGCAGCGCTTCGGCCTCGGACTGGATGATGTGTACGGATGTAGAAAGCTGTGTAGTCATGGCCTCAATTCCATTGGTGATAAGACGGCGAGGCGCCATTGAGCAGGTAATTGCCCAGCAAGTGATATTTCCAGCGCACCGGGTCATGCAAGGTGTGCACGCGGGCATTGCGCCAGTGGCGGTCCAGGTTATGAGCTGCACGGGTGGACGATGAGCCAGCCAAGGCAAAGAGCTGTTCGCTGGCATTCAGGGCAGCTTCTGTCGTCAGGATTTTGGCCTCGGCAACGGCCACAGAGGCACGAGCGCTGCTGCCCGCATCCACGGGCTTGGCGGCCAACTCATCCAGCAAACGCGCTGCCTCCAGCAAGACTTCCTGAGCGGCATCCACCTCAATCTGCAAAGCACCCACTTCCTGAATGATGTGAGGGTCCTGCGTGGCGCTGGCCACACCCGAATCGGTCCAGGGGCGCGCCCGATTGCGGACAAATTCCAGCGCATCCCGCAAGGCACCCTGGGCGATACCGGCATCAATACTGGCTTGAATCAGTTGAGAAATCGGGCCTGACAGGGAAGGCTTGTCCACAAAGCGCCAGCTTTCCAGCACATGGTCTTCATCAACCAGAACCTGGTCGAATACCACACTGCCACTGGCGGTGGTGCGTTGCCCAAAGGCATTCCAGTCATCAATCACCTGCACACCGGGTGCATCACGGCGTACCCAGACTTGCACACCACGGCCTTGCTCATCCGCGGCTCGGAAGGGAATCCAATGCGCGAACAAGGCGCCGGTTGAATAAAAGCGTGTACCGCTGACACGCAAGCTGCCATCTGCTGCCCGAGCAAGATGGGCAGTGATGTCGGTAATCACCGCTGCCTTGCTCTTTTTCTCCGGCCCGCCATTGCCTAAACGCGCACCTTGCAGCACCGCCTGGAACCAGCGCTGCTTTTGAGATTCGGTGCCGGTGTCTTTCAGGTTCTGGATCAGCGCGAAATGGTTTTGCGGGATCTGACCCAGGGAAGGATCAGCCGCGCTGATGATGGCAAACACCTGCACCAGCGTTTCGTTGGAAGCTTCCAGACCGCCATAGGCTTTGGGAATAGTGATGGCACCCAGGCCACTGGCGGTATAGCGCTCTATCTCGTCCCAGGGAAGCTGGCGCAGGCGGTCGCGCTCGGCAGCGGTTTGAGCAAATTCAGTGGCCAATTGCCGAGCAATGGCGAGGGCTTCGGCCTCGCTGCCAATCACATGAGGCTGTTGGGGGGGCAAGGGCAGACGCTGCTTTGCAGATGCTTCGGGCAAAGCTCCGCCCTGAGTAATCCGATCATTCATACGGCACTCTTTTCAATGACTAAAAACGGTAGGGATAGACGCAGCTTCCAGCACCTGCGTCCCGGCTCAAGACAGAGCGTCCGAGCAAACAAAGAACATCACATTCCTTGCCAAGGCGACGCCACTACGTGCGCCAGCCCTTGGCTGAACTCGGATCAACGTGCGCGCAGCCAATGCACGTAGCGGTCCCCAGCAACCTGCACTACGGTCACTAAAGCAATCAGCACAGCAATCACGATCAACATCACCTGCGTATCAAAACGCTGATAGCCATAGCGGATCGCCAAGTCACCCAAGCCACCGGCACCGACCGCACCGGCCATGGCCGAGGAACTGATCAAGGCCACGATGGTGATGGTGAAGCCACCCACAATGCCGGGCAGTGCCTCGGGCAAGTAGACATGGCGCACAATGTCCCACTTCTTGCAGCCCATGGCTTGAGCCGCTTCAATCAGGCCCGAATCCACCTCGCGCAGGCTGACCTCGGCAATCCGTGCGAAGAACGGCGTGGCGCTGATTGCCAGGGGCACAATGGCCGCCCACACTCCAATCGTGGTGCCTGCCAGCAAACGCGTGAAAGGAATCAGCGCGACCAGCAAAACAATGAAGGGCGTAGCCCGAAAACCATTCACCACGCTACCCACCGCCCGGTTGATCCTGGGCGACTCCCAAAAGCCATGAGGGGCCGTCACAATCAAGAGCACCGCCAGCGGAATACCGGCCAGAAAGGCGATGCTCCCCGATACGCCCACCATCATCAGCGTGTCCAGAAACGCCTGCCAATAACGTTCAGCGGGGATACTCAGATTCCACAACATATCCAATGTCCTCAATGTGATGCGCGATGGCCGCCGGGCCTTGCGTCAGGGATTTCAAATCGGGCAGGCTTACATGCCCCTCAATAGCGACCAGCAAGCGTCCATGTGCATGGCCCTGGATGCGGTCCACGCCGCCATGCACCAGCTGCGGCTGGCCGGGCAGGCTGCGGGCAATGCGCAGCAAATCCGGCTCCCAGCCACCTTCGCCGCTATAGCTCAATTGCAGGATGCGGCTGTAGGTCCCGGTTTCAGGAGGCTGCTGCACCAGACGCGCCTGCAAGTCCTCCGGCAAGGTGTGCTGCAAGGGTGCCAGCAGCGCCTTGGTGGCGTCATGCTGCGGCTTACCAAATACACGCCAGACCTCTCCCTGTTCGGCAATGCGGCCTTTTTCCAGCACCAGCACGCGGTCGGCAATTTCACGGATCACGCTCATCTCATGCGTAATCAGCACGACGGTGATGCCCAGACGGCGGTTAATGTCCTTGAGCAGACTCAGGATGGACTGCGTGGTCTCCGGGTCCAGCGCCGAAGTGGCTTCATCGCACAGCAAAATCTCCGGGCCGGTGGCCAAGGCGCGAGCAATGCCCACACGCTGCTTTTGCCCACCCGACAAACGACTGGGATAGGTATCAGCCTTGTCTTGCAGACCAACCAGTTGCAGCAGTTCCTGAACGCGCTGGGCAATATCCTGCGCGGACACACCAGCCACCTTCAAGGGCAGGGCCACGTTCTCGTACACCGTCTTGGCAGACAGCAAATTGAAGTGCTGAAAAATCATGCCAATGCGGCGACGCAGCTGCACCAGCTCCGATTCATTCAGACGGGCAATGTCCACGCCGTCTACCAACACCTGGCCGCTGCTTGGGCGCTCCAGCCGGTTGATGGTGCGCAGCAAGCTGGACTTACCCGCGCCACTGCGACCGATAATGCCGAAGATGCTGCCCGGCTCTATGTCCAGATCAATGTCCTGCAAAGCAGGCACAGCGCCTGCCGAGGACTGATAGATTTTGGACAGATTACGGAAGGCCACGCTGCCTGCCTTGACGACGCTGGGCTGCTGTTCCAGTTCCGCTTTGACAGACGCACTGGCCTTGTGAACCTCGCGCTGTCCTGCGGCCTGTTCGGCGGTATCGCGTAATTCGTCCAAATTACGCCGTAGTGCTGATGTGTATGCCATATCACTTGCTCGCTGTGCTGCTGCCTTGCCAGGGCAAGGTGTACAGATGGGGGTTGTGATCAAAGCGGTCTGCAATCGTGTTGCGTACCGCCTGCGACTGCTGGAACAGCTCCACGAACTGTTTCAGGGCAGGGTCGTTGACGCGGTCTTTGCGTGTGACAAAACCCATTGCATAAAAGGTGTCGGCAATGCCGGAATAGACCAGGGCCTTGCCCGCATCCGCCTTGCGGCCAGCGCTGACGAAATAGCTGGGCCAGACGACGGCCAGATCCACATCTGGCAGGGAATGAATCAGTTGCGGGCCTTCAATTTCCACCAGCTTGAGCTGCTTGGGGTTGTCCACCACATCATTGACCGTAGCCCCGGTATCCAGACCATGGCGCAAGGTAATCAGGCCCGCTTTTTGCAGCAGCAACAGGCCACGGCCCTGATTGACCGGATCATTCGGCAAGGACACGGTTGCGCCCTTGGGAACCTGGTCCAGGGACTGGTACTTGTTCGAGTACAGGCCAATGTTTTGCAGCAAGCCCAGACCAATCAATTCCAGGTCGTAACCACGCTCCTTGATGGCATTGTTCAAAAAGGCTTCGTGCTGGAAGAAATTCACATCAATATCGCGGTTATTGACGGCCTCATTGGGCAGCGTCCAATCCGTAAATTCCACCAGCTGAATATCCAGACCCTGCTTCTTGCCTTCCGGGATCAGCGCTTGCACCGCATCCGAGGTTGCACCGGGAATGGAGCCCACTTTGATCACGGCGGCGGAGCTGCTGAAAGGCAGGGCAGCGGCAAACAGAATGCCCAGCGCCCAACGCTGCACGCGAGAGGAGAAAATCGCCGTCATTATTTCGCCCCTCCTTGGGTATTCAGCCAGGCCAGGGTGTAGAGGCGTTCGTCGTTATTGAATGCCGCACGCGACACGTCACGTACAGACTGCGAGTTTTGATAGATGGAAATGAACTTTTGAATGACAGGGTCGTTGGTACGGTCCGCTTTCACCACGAACTGAATCGCAAACTGCGCATCTTCTATACCGGAGTAGGCCAGACCACTGGAAGGATCAAAGGCTTTGGCCGCCACGATGAAATGCGGATAGCCCTGGGCAATATCCACATCACCCGTAATACGCACCAGTTGCGGGCCTTCCACTTCCACAAAGCTGAGCTTTTTGGGGTTCTCGACAATGTCATCCAGGCTGCCCAGATAACCGACCTCTGGCTTGAGCTTGATCAGCCCGACTTTTTGCAGCAACAGCAGACCACGGCCCTGGTTCACGGGATCGTTGGCAATGCCTACCTTGCCGCCTTGGGGGACTTGGTCCACCGCCTGATGCTTGAGCGAATACACACCCACATTGGCCAGAATTCCCGTGCCCGCGCTGGCCAGCTTGTAGCCGTTTTTCTCGATGGCGTTTTTCAGGAAAGGCTGGTGCTGGAAGTAGTTGATATCAATATCGCCGTTATCCACCGCCACATTGGGCGTGGTCCAGTCGGTGAATTCAATCACCTCGACATTGATGCCTTGGGCCTTGGCATCCTGAGCCGCGGCATTGATGGAATCGGCATAGGCGCCCGGCACCACGCCAATGCGTAAAGAGTCGGCAGCGATGGCCGGAGAAACAGCCAGCACAAGGGCACTAGCTACGATGAGTTTGGACAGATGCTGGAGCATGGTAAACAGTGCCTCACGGGGTGGGCCTGCGCTTGCAGGCAAATCTTGGAAGCTTCTATTACATCGACTCCCTTCCCCTGGCACCACAACAGAACAATCATTTACTTATGCTGGCTAACAGCTGGATGAAATTACCTCAAGTTATTGATATTTATATTATTTTTTAAAATAATATAAATACTGCCAACGATGGTATTTGTGATATTTCGTGCGCGTTTCAAGTTAGCCGTGGGAGTGCAAGAGCAGAGGTCACAAATGGTTTTTTGCCTGCCTTCGCGCAATTTTTCCAAACTTATATCAAGGAACTTAACTTATAATTAACTTATATTTTGTCCATGAACTCGATATTCTGGACACCCAAAGCCGCCAAACAGCTGCGCAAGATCGACAGGCAACACCAGGGCGCTATCCGCGACGGTGTCGGCAACTTGGCTGACATGCCCAATTGCTCCGGATCGCAGAACATCAAAGCGCTGACGAATCACCAGTATGGCTATCGCCTGCGCATCGGAAACTATCGCGTCCTGTTTGATTGGGACGTAGAGATAAGAATTATCGACATCCAGGAAGTGAGAAAGCGCGATGAACGCACGTACTAACATTCAGATCATCAATGGCCCCGACGGCAATCCCGCTTTTGTCGTGATTCCCTACCAGGACTACATCGCCAGCCAGGCCCAGGACGGCGGGCTGATCCCCCACGCCGTCGTCAGCAGCACGATCGACGGTGCTACGCCGGTTCGGGCATGGCGTGAACACCTTGGGCTGACACAGGCAGAGCTGGCCGCTCGTCTGGGTATCAGCCAATCTGCCTATGCTCAGCAAGAGAGCAGCGAGCGGCTACGCAAAAGCAGCCTGGAACGCATTGCAGCCGCGCTTGGGATCACACCTGAGCAACTCGACTTCTAAGCCAGGAACGGCGGCTTGCAGGCCTGCGCCAAACCGCCAGACCCGCAGGGCTACCAAAACCCAAAGACCAAAAAAAATCCGCCCGAAGGCGGATTTCTTTACAGCAAGCTGGCCGCTTAGCCGCGAACCTTGACCAGAATTTCGTCCAGCCAGGCCAGCATCAGGTCGATTTCGTCGGCCGTGATGTTCAGGGCTGGCATGAAACGCAGCAGGTTAGGACGTGGCGAGTTCAGCAACATGCCTTCTGGAGCGCGGTCGCGGGCAGCAGCCACGATTTCCGGACCGTCGTCCTGATCCAGGATCAGGGCACGCAGCAGACCTTCACCACGCTCGCCGTTCATGCCCCACTTGGCGCTGATGGCCAGCAGGCCTTCGGACAGTTGCTTGGCGCGGGCGTTGACCGACTCCAGGAAGCCAGGGGCAGTCAGTTCGTCGAACACGGCTACGCCAGCAGCGGTCATCAGAGGGTTACCGTTGTAGGTACCACCCTGGTCGCCTGGCTGGAAGCAGGACACTTCTTCGCGGGCGCACAGTGCCGACAGAGGCACGCCACCACCAATGCCTTTACCCAGGGTCATGATGTCAGGACGGATGCCCGAGTGTTCGTAGGCAAACATGGTGCCGGTACGGCCCATGCCGGTTTGCACTTCGTCCACGATCAGCAGCAGCTTGTGCTCGTCAGCCAGGGCGCGCAGGCCCTTCATGAATTCCACGGTAGCGGGAATAACACCGGCCTCGCCCTGTACGGGTTCGAGCATGATGCCCACAGTTTGATCGTCGATCAGCGCGCGCACGGATTCCAGATCGTTCAGCTTGGCTTTAGGAAAGCCGTCGACCTGAGGAGCAAACATGCGATCCCAGCCGGGTTTGCCGGACAGGGACATGGTGGCCAGGGTACGGCCATGGAAAGAGTGCTCAAAAGAAATGATCTTGTAAGCGTTGTTCTTGTTGATCTGACCCCATTTGCGCGCCAGCTTGATGGCACCTTCGTTGGCTTCGCCACCGCTGTTGGCAAAGAACACGCGGTCAAAGCAGGAGTGTTCCACGATGCGTTTGGCCAGCTCGATAGAGGGCTCGTTGTAGAACGCAGGCGAGGGGTTGATCAATTTGGACGCTTGTTCGGTGATCGCCTTGATCACGTTGGCAGGGCTGTGGCCCAGCGCGTTCACGGCCCAGCCCTGGACGGTGTCCAGGTATCGCTTGCCGTTGTGATCTTGCAGCCAGGAACCTTCTCCTCGCACAAAGACCAACTCCGGACGCTGGGTAATTTCCATTAATGCACGTACACCGGCCCGATCGAATTCCATAACGGCAAACCTTGATGAAAATGAAAGAAGAAAAAATAAACCAGCCCGGCGGCTGGACAATTAATTCTAACGCAGCACACCCCCAGCAGGACGCTTATGCCTGGGACAATGGCCATCTGGCCGTGGATTGTCCCTTTTCTGGTACACATCCGCGCCCTGGCAGGCGCCAAAGCGTTTTAAGCCTGAAATCTTTGCAGGGTATTGAGGGGCCGCATCTATATAAAACCTGTCAGGAGGGCCGCAAACTTCTGATGATCGGCCCGCCTAAAACAAACCGTCCAGATCCAGTTGCCGGGGCTGCTCCTGCGGCATTTCACTGATAGGCAGCAGGGCGCTGGCTTTCACGCCCAGCAAGCGCAAGCGTCTGTCCAGCACGGCGCGTTTCAGATTCTGGCGGGCGGCGGCCAGAATGGCATCTGCCGCCAGCACCGGAGCGGGCAGGGACAGGTCGCGCGTCACGGTTTTGAAGTCCTCGAACTTCAGTTTGATGCCTATGGTTTGGGCGCACATGGCGGATTTGCGTAAATCCTGCTCCAACTTTTCACACAAGGACTCCAGCACGGCAGACAGGCGGGAGCGATCCATGCGCACGTGCAGATCACGCTCGAAGGTGGTTTCACGGCTGATGGATTTAGGCGTGCGGTCGGTCGACAAGGGACGTTCATCCTGGCCTTGGGCCACAGCCATCAGCCATTGCGCGTAGCGCAAGCCAAAGTGTTCCTGCAATTTCTCTGCAGGCGTGGCGGCCAACTCCCCGATTTTCTCTATGCCCATTTCCGTCAGCTTCACGACCGACTTGGGGCCAATGCCATTGATCTTGCCCACGGCCAGCGGCCAGATGCGGGTAGGCACATCGTCCATGGTCAGCACACAGGCCCCATTGGGCTTGTTCAGCTCCGAGGCAATTTTGGAGAGCAGCTTGTTGGGAGTGATGCCTACCGAACAGGTCAGGCCCGTGGCCTGGTTCACGGCTTGTCGAATCTGCTCGGCCAGTTCGTGGCTGTCTTCGGTTTTATGGCTAAGGTCTACGTAGATCTCGTCGATACCCCGGTCCTCGATATGGTCCGAGACCGTGGCCACGGCCTGTTTAAACAGACGTGAATAATGACGGTAGGCTTGAAAATCCGCAGGCAGCAAGATGGCGTCGGGAGCCAGTTGGGCCGCCTTCATTAAACCCATGGCCGAGAACACGCCCAACTGGCGTGCTTCATAAGTGGACGTCGTGGCGACTCCGCGCCCCACGTAATCGGCCAGACGGGCATGTTGCCAGCTGCCATCGGGCAATTGGCGCGGCGCATCGGCACTGCGCCCGCCAATCACCACGGGACTGCCGCGCAAATGCGGGTAGCGCAGCAGCTCTACCGAGGCATAAAACGCATCCATATCCACATGAGCGATACGCCGCTCCAGAGGTTTTTCTTCTTGTGCCGCCACCGTGATCAGCCTGTTAACTGTATATATGTACACCATTATAGCGACAAGTCAGCGGTGCACCGAGAGCCACTGAATAAGCGCCGGGATGATATAAATCACTAAACATCGTTAAGCTGACAGCAGGCTGAAACTACGTATTGAATCGGTAGCAAGCGCCCGGTTACTATGCAGCCTCTCTATCAGCGACACCAAGCACCCCAACAGGAGGTTTTCATGAAAAAAACAGTATTGGCTGCTGCGCTGGCAGCTCTGGTCGCCCTGCCCTTGGTGGGCCACAGCAAAACGCTTACCTGGTCCAGCCAGGGCGACTTCATGACGCTGGACCCACACGCACAGAACGAAAACCTCACGATCACAGGCAGCATGTATGTCTATGAGGCGCTGGTGGACTACGACAAGGATTTCCAGATTGTGCCCAGCCTGGCCACGGCCTGGGAACAGCGCGAACCTACTGTGTGGCGCTTTACGCTGCGCGAAGGGGTGAAATTCCACGATGGCGCTCCCTTTACCGCCGATGACGTGGTGTTCTCCGTCCAGCGCGCCATGGCCCCTACGTCCAACTTCAAGGCCTACGTGAACGGTATCGTCAAGGCTGAAAAAGTGGACGACAAGACGGTGGACATCATCACTGCCGCGCCCAACCCGGTTCTGCTGCGCCAATTGACCAGTGTGTTCATCATGAACAAGGCCTGGTCGGAAAAGAACAATGTCACCCAGCCTCAGGACTTCAACAAGAACGAAGAGACCTTCTCGGCTCGCAACACCAACGGTACCGGCCCTTACAAGCTGAAATCGCGTGAAGTGGACGTGCGCACCGTCTTTGTCGAAAACGAAGAATGGTGGAACAAGGGCAACAAGGTGGGTAACGTCACCGAAGTGATCTACGTACCTATCAAGCAGAACGCCACCCGTACCGCTGCCTTGCTGTCTGGCGAAGTGGACCTGGTTCTGGACCCGCCTGCTCAGGATTTGCAGCGTCTGCGCCAGCAAACCAAGATTGTGGAAGGCAACGAGTACCGCACCATCTACCTGGGCCTGGATCAAAAGAATCCAGAGCTGAAATACAGCAGCATCAAGGGCAAGAACCCCTTTGCTGACCAGCGCGTGCGTGAAGCCCTGTACGTGGCCATCGACATTGAAGCCATCAAGAAAGCTGTGATGCGCGGTTCCTCCGCCCCCACCGGCACCATGGTGGCCCCTCAGGTTCACGGCTACACCAAGGAACTGGCACAACGCATTCCTTACAGCCAGGACCGCGCCAAGGAACTGCTGAAAGAAGCCGGTTACGAGAACTCCCTGACCTTCACCCTGGATTGCCCGAACGATCGCTACATCAACGATGAAGCCATCTGCCAGGCCATCGTGGGCATGTGGGCCAAGGTCGGCGTGAAAGCCAACCTGAACGCCATGCCACGCGCCACCTACTTCCCCAAAGTACAAAGCTTTGACTCCAGCGCCTACATGTTTGGCTGGGGCGTGCCCACCTTTGACGCGCTGTACACCCTGCAAAGCCTGATGCACAGCAAGGGCGAGGGCGCTGACGGCTCCTTTAACTTTGGTGGCTACGAAAACGCCGAAGTGGACGCCCTGATCGACCAGATCAAGACCGAAACCGACACCGCCAAGCGCGATGACGCCATTCACAAGGTTCTGGAAATCCATGCCAAGGAAGTGGGTCATATCCCTTTGCATGACCAGATCATTCCTTGGGCCATGGCCAAGAAGGTCAACGTGATTCATCGTGCGGACAACCGCATGCTGGCTCAATGGACCACCATCGACTAAGTTTTTTTCCCCACCCCAGCCCCGCCTTCGTGCGGGGCTGGCTCCAATTACGCTGTAGTCATTCGTTTCTACACCAGCCCCCTTGCCGGGCCCTTTCTACACATTAAGGACGACACTGGTCGCGAGTGATCCTCGCGCTCTACCAGGAGACCGCCTATGCTGGTATTTATTATTCGCCGTCTGATCCAGGCTGTTCTGGTGATGCTGACGGTCAGCCTTCTGGCCTTTGTGCTGTTCCGCTACATTGGTGACCCGGTCACCATCATGCTGGGACAGGACGCCACCGAACAAGATCGCGTGGAACTGCGTGCCAGCCTGGGGCTGGACCAACCCGCCCCCGTACAATTCGGACGCTTTGTCTCCCAAGCCGTACAAGGCGAGTTTGGCCTGTCCCTGCGGCAAGCCCAACCTGTTTCCACCCTGCTCAAAGATCGCCTGCCTGCCACTGTCGAGCTATCCGTCGTGGCCGCCATCCTGGCCTTGCTGATAGGTCTACCGCTGGGCGTGTATACCGCCTTGAAGCGCAATGGTTTCATGGCGCAAAGCATTCTGGCCTTTTCCCTGTTGGGGATCTCGCTGCCCACCTTCCTGATCGGTATCTTGCTGATCCTGATCTTTTCCGTGCAATTAGGCTGGCTGCCCAGCTATGGCCGGGGAGAAGTTCTGAAGTTTGGCTGGTGGAGTACCGGCCTGCTTAGCTGGGACGGGATCAAGCATTTGATCCTGCCCGCCATCACGCTCTGTTTGTTCCAGCTCACCTTGATCCTGCGTCTGGTGCGCTCCGAGATGCTAGAAGTTCTGCGCGCCGATTACATCAAGTTCGCCCGTGCCCGTGGCTTGTCGCAACGCGCCATCCACTTTGGCCACGCCCTGAAAAACACCATGGTGCCGGTTATCACCATCACGGGTCTGCAACTGGGCGGCATCATCGCCTTTGCCATCGTGACGGAAACCGTTTTCCAATGGCCGGGCATGGGTCTGCTGTTTATCCAGGCCGTGCAATTTGCCGACATCCCCGTGATGGCGGCCTACCTCTGTCTGATTGCCCTGGTATTTGTTGTGATCAACCTGCTGGTAGACCTGCTGTACTTCCTGGTCGATCCACGTCTGCGCACCCAATTGTCGGGCGCCAAGGGGCACTAATATGTTCGCTAAATTGAAAACCGCCTGGGATAGCGATCTGGTCTGGTCCTGGCGTCATTCCCCCGTGGCCATTGCCGCTACCATCATGGCCTTGCTGCTGTTTATCGGCGCACTGGGTGCCCGCTGGGTGGCTCCTTACGACCCGTTCGACCTGACCTCCATCGACCTGATGGACGCCTTACTGGCCCCAGCCTGGTCGGAAAACGGTTCGCCCCAATACTGGTTGGGAACAGACAGCCAGGGGCGTGACCTGTATTCCGCCCTGTTATACGGGACGCGCACCTCCTTGCTGATTGGTCTGGCCTCGGTGGCCTTGTCCATGGTGGTCGGCATTGTGTTGGGCCTGCTGGCCGGTTACTCCGGTGGCCGTGTGGATGCCTTCATCATGCGTGTGGCCGATGTGCAGCTGTCCTTCCCGGCCATCCTGATTGCCTTGCTGATCGACGGTGTGGCCCGTGCCGTGTTCCCCTTGAACATGCACGATGTGGTCGCCTTCCCGGTGCTGATCGGGGCGATTGCGCTGGCCGGTTGGCCGCAATATGCCCGTACCGTGCGCGGCTCCACGCTGGTGGAGAAAAACCGTGAATACGTGCAGGCTGCCCGCGTCATTGGCGTGTCCTCGCCACGCATCATGTTCAGCCATGTGCTGCCCAATGTAATGGGCCCCGTGCTGGTGCTGGCCACCGTGCATCTGGCAACCGCCATCATTACCGAAGCCACGCTGTCCTTTCTGGGCGTAGGCGTTCCGGCCACCTCGCCTTCCCTGGGCACCCTGATCCGGATCGGTAACGACTTCCTGTTCTCGGGCGAATGGTGGATCACGATTTTCCCTGGCCTGATGCTGGTGCTGCTGGTGCTGTCGGTCAATCTCCTGGGCGACTGGTTGCGTGACGCCCTGAACCCCAAATTGAGCTAAGCCATGACTGCACTCTTAACTGTCCAAGACCTGTGTGTCGAATTCCCGACCCGGCGTGGGGTGCTCCAAGCCCTGGATCATGTGTCCTTTTCCATCGCCCCCGGTGAAGTGCTGGGTGTGGTGGGCGAGTCGGGCGCCGGCAAGTCCCTGACGGGTTCCTCCATTATTGGTTTGCTCGATGCCCCCGGTCGCATCAGCGGCGGCCAGATCCTGCTGGAAGGCGAGCGCATCGACAACCTGAACCAGGACCAGATGCGCAAGATTCGTGGCCGCAAGATTGGCGCGATCTTCCAGGACCCGCTGACCTCGCTGAACCCCCTCTATACCGTGGGCCATCAGTTGGCTGAAACCATCGTCACGCACCTGCCCCTGTCCTGGAAACAGGCACGGGAACGCGCCATCGAATTGCTGGAAGCCACCGGCATTCCCGCCGCGCGCGAACGTATCGACCACTATCCGCACCAGTTCTCCGGCGGCATGCGCCAACGGGTGGTGATTGCGCTGGCCCTGGCGGCCGAGCCCAAGCTGATCGTGGCAGACGAACCCACCACCGCGCTGGACGTGTCCATTCAGGCGCAGATTATCGACCTGCTGAAAAAGCTCTGTCGATCGCAAGGCACCTCGGTCATGCTGATTACTCACGATATGGGGGTGATTGCCGAAACTGCTGACCGCGTGGCTGTGATGTACGCGGGCCGCATTATCGAGATTGGCCCTGTGCAGGACGTCATCCAGAAACCCAGTCACCCCTATACCCGTGGTTTGATGCGTTCCATCCCCAATCTGCACGCCGGGCTGGAACGTCTGGAACAAATCCCCGGCAGCATGCCGCGCCTGAACGCCATCCCTGCGGGCTGTGCTTTCAATCCACGCTGTGATCGCCGTTTTGATCGCTGCCTGGTTGAACGCCCCGAGCTGTTGCCTGTTCCCCCACAAACACAGGCGGCCTGTTGGCTGCATGCACAGGAGTCCGCATGAGCGCCCCTAAACAAGCCCTGGTCCAGGTCAAGGACGCTGCCTGCTGGTTTGATGTGTCCCCGCCCTTGCTGGAGCGTCTGGTCTACCGCAAACCCAAAGTAAACCTGCGTGCGGTCGATGGCGTCAGCTTCACCCTGAACAAGGGTGAAACCCTGGCGCTGGTGGGTGAGTCCGGCTGTGGCAAATCCACCGTGGCCCGTTTGCTGACCGGCCTGTATTCGCTGACACGTGGCGAGATTCTGTTTGATGGCCAGTCCCTGCAAACCATGGACAAGGCCAGCCAGAAGGCCATGCGCAAGCGCCGTCAGATGATTTTTCAGGACCCGTATGCCAGCCTGAATCCTCGCTGGCGCGTGGGCCGCATCATTGCCGAGCCACTGGTCACTCACACGGACATGAGCCGCGCCCAGCAAGACGCCAAAGTGGCCGAACTGCTGACGCAAGTGGGCCTGAACCCCACAGACGCCCAGCGTTACCCGCACCAGTTCTCCGGCGGCCAGCGCCAGCGTATTTCCATTGCCCGTGCTCTGGCCCTGCAACCCGAATTCATCGTCTGTGACGAGCCGACCTCGGCGCTGGACGTGTCGGTGCAGGCCCAGGTACTGAACCTGATGAAGGATTTGCAGCGCGAGCTGGGGCTGACCTATCTGTTCATCTCGCACAACCTGGCCGTGGTACATCACGTGGCCGACCGGGTGGGCGTCATGTATTTGGGTCGAATTGTGGAAATTGCGCCACGCGACGACTTGTTCGCGCAACCTCGCCATCCCTACACACGGATGCTGCTGGGAGCCATTCCCGACATGAGCGGGGCGGGCAAAAGCCGCATCCCGGTAGCGGGTGAAGTGCCTAATCCGCTGAACCCACCATCAGGCTGTACCTTTCATCCACGCTGCCCGCTGGCCAATGATCGCTGCCGTCGCGAAGCCCCGGCCTTGCTGAAAACCGGGCCGCAGGAAGTGGCTTGTCATGCCGTAGAAGAAGGGCGCGATCAGGCCTGATCGCTTTCGATGCCAACAGTAAAACCGCCCACGGCAGCTTGCCGAATGGGCGGTTTTTTCTGATAATTGAGAATTATTCTCAGTTCTCATTGCCCGAATCTCTACCGTTTTACTGGTCGAGCAGGCACCACTGGAACGCATCATGCACAATCCCGCCTTCTCACCAGATACGGAATCGCTCTACCGGAATTATCACAGCTGGTTGCATAGCTGGCTGCGGCGCAGGCTAGGTAATTCCTTTGACGCGGCTGATCTGGCCCAAGACGTTTTTGTACGACTGCTGCAAAAACCCCGCCAATTCGGAAGCGAGCCCGAAGCGCGTGTGTATTTGCGGCTGATGGCCAATGGCATGTGCGTGGACTTGTGGCGACGCCGCCAAATTGAACAAGCCTGGCTGGAAGAGCTGGCCAATCGCCCGGCCGCCCTGGTTCCGTCTGCCGAGCACCAGGCCCTGGTGCTGGAAGCCCTGCAAGAGATAGACAGCATGTTGCGCACCCTGCCTGCCAAAGTGGGCAATGCCTTTTTCATGGCAATGGCCGACGGCATGAGCAACCGGGAAATTGCAGAGGCGCTGGGCGTGTCCACACGCATGGTGCACCGCTACCTTAGCCAGGCCATGTTGTGCTGCCTGAAACTGGAAGCCCGCCATACCGCCGCTGACATGCCCGTGCATCAGGCGTCCAGCCTGCCCGAGCCACGCTGATTGCCTGGACGCCCCCCTATGAGCACTTCCGAACTGCATCCCGACGATATGCTGGAGCCCTCGTTTGACGCGCTGGAACAGGCCGCCGAATGGTTTGCCCTGTTGCGCTCGGATGAGGCCTCGGCCCAGGACCAGCAACGCTGGCAAGGCTGGCTGGCCGCTCAGGCCGAGCATCGCAAGGCCTGGCAGTACGTGGAACGCATCAGTGGCCGCTTTGAGCCGATACAAAGCAGCGACAGCCGCCAGGCTGCCGTCCAAAGCTATTGCATGGCCAACCAACGCATGGGGCGACGCCGCCAATTGTTGCTGGGCCTGGGCACGCTGGCAGGCAGCGGATTGGGCAGTTGGCTGGCCTGGCAGCATACATCCTTGCCCGGCACAGTAATGGCCTGGTCAGCCGAGCATCGCACCGCCCGTGGCGAAGTTCGCCAGCTCAGCTTGCCCGACGGCTCCAGCGTCTGGCTCAGTTCCGACACCGCACTGAACCATGATTACCGAGGCGATCAACGCCTGCTCTCACTGGTCCAGGGTGAAATTCTGATCGATACCGCGGCCGATCCTGGGCGGCCCTTTCTGGTCAAGACGCGCCAAGGCCTGCTGCGTGCCTTGGGCACCCGCTTTACCGTGCGACTGGACGGTCAGGAGACTTTTCTGGCGGTGTACCAAGGGGCGGTGCAAGTGGACACGGCCAGCAATGGCAAGCAGCGCATTATCTATGCCGGTCAGCAGACGCAGCTCTCGCGTGCCCAAATTGCGGACACCATTCCGGTTCTTCCCGAACGGCAAAGCTGGACCAAAGGTATCCTCGTCACCGACAACACACCCTTGATCGAGGTCGTGCGCGAATTGCAACGCTATCGCGGTGGCCACCTTAGCGTCTCGCCCGAGGCTGCCCAGCTTCCTGTGATTGGCAGTTATCCCTCCACCGACCCGGACCGGGCCTTGAGAATGCTGGAAGGGGTGCTCCCCATTCGCCTCAAAAGAACCCTGCCCTGGTGGGTCAGCATTGAACTTGCCGAGCACCGGCCTTGACTCAGGCGCACATTCACGGGCATGAGCAGCCGCGCATGACAAGCCGGTTTACGGGCCTATTGAAGCGGCCCAAAACCTGAAACCGGCTATTTCCACTTTTTCGAGTTCCGCTTTTCCTTGGCGTGTTCGATATACCTAAAGAGGGCATCGTTTTACTCCGTCTTCTGGCCTCAGAACAGACACTGGCCAGGACACACGCAAACCGGCTCGCTCTCGCCGACTACACCGCTTCCAAGGAGCAGAATTCATCATGTCCGGCTATTCCCAGCCTGTCGCCCGTCGGGCGGCCCCTTCTGGTGCCATGCACTTTTTCCGACCTGGCTTCAAACTACACCCCTTGGCTTGCGTGCTGCAGCTCGCCCTGGTCAGTGGCGCATTAAGCCTGACAAGCTGGCATCCTCAAGCCCACGCTCAAACCATCAACCGTGCATCAACCCAACAACAAAGCTACCGCATTCCAGCGGGCCCCTTGAGCACAGCGCTGGCTCGCTTTGCCAGCGCGTCCGGCGTGCTGGTAGCCGGAGCCGGTGAGCTGGCCAAGGATCGAAACAGCCCTGGCGTCTCCGGCACCTTGTCGCCCCAGGCCGCGCTGGATGCGCTGCTGGCCGGTACCGGCCTGACCGCTGTTGCCAGCTCGGATGGCAGTTATCATCTGCGCCAGGTCCCAGAGGCACCTGCCGGTGACGTCACCCAGCTGGGCACCGTAACCGTACGTGGACAACTCGATCCAAGAACCGAAGGCACGGGCAGCTACACCAACGCATCGGCAAGCTCGGCCACGCGCCTGAACCTGTCGGCGCGTGAAACTCCACAGTCGGTCAGCGTGATCACGCGCCAGCGGCTTGACGATCAGGGCCTGCTCACACTTAACGACGCACTCAAGCAGGCCACCGGCGTGAAGGTGCAGGAAGGCGAAGTACTGGGCACAACCTATCAGATCCGCGGCTTCTCGCTGGACACGGCACAGCTTGACGGCGTGCCTGTCTCGCTGGGCGCAGGTGGCTCGGAAGCCGCCGCCGACATGGCCATCTACGACCGGGTGGAAGTGGTGCACGGCGCCGCTGGTCTGTTGCAGGGCGCTGGCAATCCGGGCGGCACGCTCAATCTGGTGCGCAAGCAACCGACACGCGAATTTACCGCCAGCGGCAGCGCGATGGCGGGATCGTGGAACAGCTACCGTGTGGAAGCCGATGTCTCCGGCCCGCTCAACAAGAGCGGTGATCTGCGCGGACGAGTGGTGGCTGTACACGACGACCGCGACTCCTTCGTGGATCACGTCAAGGAACGCAAGGAAGTGCTGTATGGCGTCTTGCAATACGACTTTACTCCCTCGATCACGGCCACCGTGGGGGTGGATCATCAGCGCACCAAGGGTACGCCCAACGGCACTGGCGTCGTCTTTTTTGACGATGGTGGCGATCTGGAGCTGCCACGCAGCACTTACCTGGGTGCCGACTGGAACCACCGCGCCACTCGCAGCACCACCATATTCGGTGATCTGACCTGGGAAATGGACAACGGCTGGCAGACCAAGCTGTCGGCCAACCGCCAGCACTACGACGTAGACACGGTGTTTCTGTCCGCCTCGGGCGCGGGCGTGGACCGCAACACGCACCAGGGCCCACTCCTGAACTACGCCCGCGCCAGCAGCCTGAACCGCACCCAGACCAGCATGGACCTGTACGCCTCGGGCCCATTCTCCTTGCTGGGCCGCAAGCATGAGCTGGTAGTCGGTGCGAACATGCGCCGCAACCCCACCGAGACCGATCAGGTGCCGCTGCGTGAATACGCCAGCATCCGACCCGATGTCTTTAACTGGGACCCCACCTCGTTGCCACCGCCGAACATTGGGCGCTATGAATCGCGCACCGCCACCACCACCAAGCAGTCAGGCATCTATACCGCCGCTCGTCTGAGCCTTGCCGATCCGCTCACCCTGATCGTGGGTGGTCGTTGGAGCTGGTGGGACTACACCAGCGACAGCACCAACCTGCTCACGGGCGCGAACACGGCCTCCTCGAGCTATAAGGTCAGTGGCGAGTTCACACCGTACGCCGGTCTGATATTCGATCTGAACGACACCTACTCGCTGTACGCCAGTTACACCGACGTGTTCCGTCCACAGAACGCCATCGACCGCAACGGCTCGCTGCTCAAGCCTATCGTGGGTGCCAACTACGAGGCGGGTATCAAGGGTGAATTCCAGGACGGCCGCGTGCAGGCTTCGCTGGCAGCCTTCCGTATCGAAGAAACCAACCGCGCCCAGACCGATCTGGACGGCCCCAAACCGTGCCCCTACACCACCAGCGACTACTGCTCGATTGCCGCAGGCAAAGTGCGCAGCGAAGGGATTGAGGCGGAATTGACAGGTGAACTGGCCCCAGGCTGGAATCTGACGGCTGGCTATACGTACAACACCACCAAGTACGTGAAGGATGCGGCCAACCAAGGCAAGCCTTTCAACACCCGCACGCCTGAACATATGTTCAAGCTCTTTACCTCGTACCGCCTGCCAGGCTCGCTGCGCCAGTGGACGGTGGGTGGTGGCTTCACGTGGCAGACCAAATTCCTGTACGAGAACACGGCTGGCACGATCCGTATCGAGCAGAATCCTTACGCCGTGGCCGATCTGATGGTGCGCTACGACTTCACGCCCAAGGTTTCAGCCACCCTTAACGTGAACAACCTGTTCGACAAGAACTACTACCGTTACATTGCCCACGAACGTGCCTACAACTACTACGGCGACCCACGCAACGTCATGCTGACGCTGCGCGCCCAGTACTAACGCAAACATGAACAAGGTACTCAAGCGCTCTTATCTCAGCGCTCTGGGTACCTTGCGGTCTGACGGCACCCTGTGCGCTATGGCGCTGTGCTCAATGCCATATTCAGGCTTGTGTACCAGATGTAATTTGGCCACAAACTGACTGAATAAAAAAACGCTGTGCTTGCTGCCTGAGGCAGTGAACACAGCGTTTTTCAATATAGCCATCATCGGGCCTGTTGCGGCCCGGTGAAGAACAATCAGTTCTGGTTCGCAGGTGCGAAATCGGCCAAATGGCAGGACAGAATGTCGGCAATGGCACGATCATCCAGACCACGGGAGCGCAGGTCAGCGGACAGGGCGTCCACGTCGACACGGGCCAGTGGGCGCTCGGCACCGCGAGGGCGGTCGTCGCGTACCACGCGGAAGTCGTAATCGCGCTGGGCCGTCTTGGCCACTTCATAGTGCATGACTTCGTCCACTTCGTTTTCAGGCGTGAAGGTCAGCACGGTAGGGCGCAGGGAATACAGGTCTTCGGAGTTCATCACGTATTCGGTTGCGCAGATGATGACGGTGTCGCCCTTTTGACAGGTACGAGCGGCCGCGCCGTTCAGAACCACGCAGCGCGAACCGGGTTCACCGAAGATCACGTAGGTAGAAATACGGGCACCACTGTCCTTATTCCAGATTTCCACAAACTCCATGGGTAAAATGCCCGCTTGTTCGCAGATTTCCGGATCCAGGGTGATCGACCCGTGATAGTTCAAGTCGGCACCGGTCACCTTGATACCATGCAGCTTGGCACGGACCACTTTTTTCATGACAACACTCTCTAGAAACAGGTCCCCTAAAACGGACACCTAAGCTTGGCTAAAACGCGGCTTGCGCTGCGCCCTTAGCCCGATCAGGGCTGCGGGAAAGACTGCATCATAAACCCAGAAATGCGCGCAAATCCGTTTAGACCCACAGATTTGTACGGGAAAACCACAGGCTCAATGATTTGCCTGACGGCCAGTCTGTGCTGTAATCCCCTCTGCCGCGTCGCACCGGTCTTTTTTATTTTCAATACGATACCGTTTTCCATGCCCAACCTGCTCATCGAGAATATTCACAAACGCTATGGCTCCCTGGAGGTCCTCAAGGGAGTCTCTCTCAGCGCAGAGCCGGGCGATGTCATCAGCCTGATCGGTTCCAGTGGTTCGGGTAAAAGTACGTTTCTGCGTTGCATCAACTTCCTGGAAACACCCAATTCCGGCCGTATCGTCATCAAGGGCGAGGAACTGAAAACCCGTCTGGACCCCAAAACGGATGAGCTGGTTGCGGTAGATAAACAACAGCTCAAGCGCCTGCGCACCAGTCTGGCGATGGTATTTCAGCACTTCAATCTGTGGTCGCACATGACCGTGCTGGAAAACATTACCGCCACGCCCATTCATGTACAGGGCATGGACAAGGCCCAGGCCATAGCCAAGGCGGAACTGTATCTGGACAAGGTGGGCCTGTCGCGCGATCTGGCCAAGCAATATCCGGCCTTCCTGTCCGGCGGCCAGCAGCAGCGTGTGGCCATTGCCCGTGCGCTGGCACTGGAACCTGAAGTGATGCTGTTTGACGAACCGACCTCGGCGCTGGACCCGGAACGTGTGGGCGAAGTTCTGCGCGTTATGCAAAATTTGGCCGAAGAAGGGCGCACGATGGTGGTCGTTACGCACGAAATGAGCTTTGCACGGAACGTATCAAGCAAGGTGGTGTATCTGCACGAAGGCCAGATCGAAGAAGAAGGCCCACCAGAAGAAGTGCTGGTGTCGCCGCGCAGCCCCCGTCTGGCGCAATTCCTGGCAGCGGGCGGTTCGTCCAAGGGCTAAGATGCTCGCCTACGGCGCGCAATGCGCATTGATGGGTCTGTGACTGGCTATCTGCCCCTTGGGTCGATCGGATCGACCCGTCACCGAGCAATGGCAAAACAGTCCAAAACTGCGGCCACTCCCTGAGCAGACATAAAGCAAACGGCGCCTTTCGGCGCCGTTGTCATGTCCAGCTAATGCGTAGTCACCTCAAAACAACTCACAGGGGCCGCCAATCACCGCCCCCAGACTACGTCGCCCTGCTATCAGGACTTGGGACGTGGCATATCAAACAAGGCCAGGTCCGTAATTTCAAAGTAATCGCCAGGGCCACCACCACGCAGAATCGGACGTGGGATCGCGGTACGGTAAATGCCGTCCACGATGCTGTTGGGCGACACATGCACACCCACCACTTCACCCAGCACCATCCAGGTGTTCAGATCCTTGCCTTCCGAGTCTTTCAGCTGAAAGTGCGTCGTGACCTTGCACTCCAGCGAGGCATGGCTCTCGCCCACGCGGGGGGCATCAATCAGGCGGGAATCCACAGGCGTCAGGCCCGCGACTTCAAACTCGCGCACGTCTTGCTCCAGGCTGGTCATGTTCATGGGCTCGGCCAGATCACGCGTTGCCAGGTTCCAGGTAAAGACGCCGGTTTCAATTGCGTTGCGCACGCTGTCTTTGTAGCCCACGCTGGAAAAAGCGATGACAGGCGGGCGGTAGTTGAACACGTTGCAGAAACTGTACGGGGCCAGGTTCAGCACGCCTTCCGTGCTTTTGGTACCGATCCAGCCAATTACACGAGGGCCCACAATAGAACTGATCGGGTCGTGGCGCAGTCCATGGCCTTGTGTGGGTTCGTAGAAGTGAAAGTCTTTCTGCACGGTTCTCTCTGTTAATAAACAAAACAAACTAAACAGGACTGCGGGAAATCCCGGTGGCCCACTGATATACTTTACAACTAAAATAAAGCCGCTGCAAACCGTTGAAACTCAAGGTTTTACGTATCCTTCCTGCCTTTCAGAACCATCTAGGCACATGAAACATGGAAAATAAGCCCGATCACTGGGCACGTGTAGCTTCTGCTGACCTGGAACACGTGCGCAAATCTGTCAGCGACATGTTCAAGTCGCACCAGCTCAAGCAGCTACGTGCCGACCAGACCCTGCAAACCCGGCTGCGACACGCCCAGTTTGGTCAGGTCGCCTTGAGCCGCCTGGGCTATGGCGCCGACGTACATATCCAACCTGACCACTTGGCCGGTTTCTACCTGGTCCAGATGCCCCAATATGGCACCGCCAGAATTCGCTGCGGTGGCCAAACCGTGGACTCCACCCCCTACGCCGCCACGATCCTGAATCCCAACGAGGACGTGGATATGATCTGGCATGCCAATAATGAGCAATTAATGCTCAAGATAGACCGCAATCTGGTGGAACAGGCTGCCCGTGGCATGGGCCTGGACGTAGGCCCGCAAGGTTTGCTGTTTCCGGTACGCCTGGAGGCGCATACCCAGCCTTCCTGGCAAATCATGCTGCGCTATGTGCTGGACTGTGCACGCAACTACGAAGACATTTTGCGCTCGCCGCTGATTATCAACCAGCTGGAGCAATTGGCGGTGACAACCTTGCTGGATCTGCACCCACCGGCTCAGATTCAGGCCCTGAACCCCACCCGCATCTTGCCGCGTCACTTGAAGAAAGTAGCCAGCCATTTGCATGAGCAGGCCCATTTGCCCGTTACGGTGGACGAACTCAGCACCATTGCGGGCGTCAGCTCGCGCACCTTGCAGCAAGCCTTCAGAGACCACTACGGCGTCAGCCCCATGCAGTACTTGCGCCAAGTGCGTCTGGACCGTCTGCGCCACGAACTGATCCATTCCAACGAGCCTCATCTGACGCTGGCCGACCTGGCCATGCGCTGGGGCTTTGCACACCAGGGCCGTTTCAGCGCCGAATACCGCAGCCGCTTTGGCGAAACGCCTAGCGAGACCCTGCAACGAGTGCGCGGCGGTCAGCACTAAGCTGACCGCCTCACCCGTCCTCTCACCCCTTCAAGATACGCTGGGCTGCCAGATAGCCGGATTGACCACCCAGGCCAGGGCCCGGATGCACCGACGCACCAATTTGATGCAGATTGCGCCAGGGCGTCGTGCCGCTACGCGCGTTCTTGTGTCCTGCAAAAGGACGCATGAAAAAGAACTGATCCGGCGAGCACACTCCGCTATACGGATCGCCCCCCACCAGATTCATGTTCAAGGCTTCCAGATCCGCCGGGCTGACGCTACGACGCCCGATGATCTTGGCGGCCAAACCGGGCATGACGGTTTCCAGACGGGCCTGCACGCGGTCGGCCATGGCCTCGCGCACGGCTTCGTTCCAGCGACCATCAGCCGGCACAGGAATCTCGCCCGCCTCATCGCCTTTGATGTGGCGCGGCAGTTCCTGCATTTGTACCCATAGAATCCAGTGTCCTTCCGGTGCGCGAGTCACATCCACCGCCACCGGCTGGCCCACGGCCAAGGTCGGTTTGGCGGGCAGATAGCCATTGCTGGCCGTCACCACAGAGGAACACACCTGCTCCATGCTTTCCGTCACATGCACCATCGGTACATGGCGCAGTTCCGGGTCCACCCAGTCGGGCGGGGAATTCAAGGCAAAGTGAATCTGCATGCCACCGCGGCCATAGTGATAATCCTGAGCGGACTTCAGCAGTTCAGGCTCCACTTCCGGCAACAAGTCGCCGTACAGCTGACCGGGCGTCACATTGCAGACCACCGCACGGCGGGCCAGATAGCGCTGCGTACCCACACACACTCCAGTGGCTTTATTACCTTCCACCAGCACGCGATCCACATGGGAATTGGTCAGTACCGCACCACCTGCTTCTTCAATAATGCGGGTAAAGGCTTTCACAATCTGGTAACTGCCGCCTTTGACCACCGGCATGCCGCCACTGACGACGGCGCTGAAAGTCAGCTTGCCGATCAGGGCCGAGCTGGCCTCGTCCGGGCCCAGGCCGCTATGCAGCACCCAGGGAGCAATCATGGCGCGGGCCAGATCGCTGCGCAGATCGCGCATGGCCCAGCGCCGGAAGCTTTCCAGCGCTTGCGAGCCAAAGGACATCAAACCGTCCAAACCCCGTTCCCGCCAGGCACCAAAAGCCAGCTTGGCCATGGGCCAGCGGTAGGGCTCACCACCCAGCAGGCCAAATACCAGACCGGCATCCGGGCCAAACATGCGGGCAGCCATGGCCCCCAAGGCATCGCCTTCGCCGGGCATCAAGTCATTGAAACGACGCACCGTGTCGTCCATATCCTGGCGCAAGGCCAGCGACGGGCCACCGGGAATGGCCAAGCCCGTGCTGTACTCGCCTTTGGCAAACTCCAGACCGGCTTTGGCCAAGGGCTCTGCCAGAGCGGCATACGACGCGCCGCCCATGAACAGGGGATACCAGCTGGACAGAACATCATGGGTAAAACCGGGGAACAGCTCCTGTGTACGGATACAGCCCCCGGCAACCGCATTGCGCTCCAGCACTGTCACCGACAAGCCCCGTTGGGCCAACAAGGCGGCGCAGGTCAGGGAGTTCATCCCGCTGCCGACAATGACTACATCAGCGCTGTGCGCGTCACTCATTTCAACGGTCTCCGCTAGGCGTGGTCAGGTTGGCGAAACGGCCACGGTGAAACACCGCAGGCTCGTGTTCGGTCAGCGTGGTGTGACGCACCACACGGCCAATAAACAAAGTGTGGTCACCACCTTCGTGCTGACGGTAGTTCTCGCACACAAAGGTCGCCACGCAATCGTCCAGCAATGGCACGCCTTCTTCACCATCCACATGCGAGACCAGCGAGAACTTGTCCTTGACCTGGGAATTGGCAAAACCCAGAGCCACAGGCACTTGCTCCTGGCTAATCACATTGATGGCAAAGTGGCTGCATTTTTCAAAGATCTCCAGGCTGGGCGAGTGATTCACCAGGCTCCACATCACCAGAGGCGGCTCCAGCGACAGGGAGGTAAAGGAGTTGATGGTCAGACCCACCGCCCGGCCATCGGGACAACGAGTCGTGACAATGGCCACACCCGTTGGAAAATGGCCCAGTGCCTGGCGAAACGCACGGCTATCGACCACATTCAGATTGGACGGTGTGGGTTTGGCGTCAGCGGCTGCCAACGCTTGGGCAGACACGGCCTGCCGCTGGGCAGCGGTTTGGGACGAGGAGTCTTGCAGCGTTGCGGTGGGGGTCATGATACGTCTCCTTGAATACTATCTATCAGGCAGCCACAGATTGGCTGCGAGTCTTCTCGATCAATGCCTGGGCGGCATTCAGATCTTCCCAGGCCGGGAACAGAACCGGCGGGTGGTTAAAGCTGTTGGCCAGGAAATGCGCCAGGGCAGGCGATTGCTGAGCCGAGGTCAACAAGGCAAAAGAGGAGTCGGTTGGCGGCTTCAACATGGAGTTGGTCCAGCGCACCACCAGGTTGGCGTAATCCCAGTAACGCTCGAACGTTTCCTGCATCCAGTTACGGTCAAACGCGCCTTCACCACGTTGCAAAATGCTGTCCAGATACACTTGGGCGGCTTTGGCGGCATTGTTGGAACCCTGGCCGGTAATGGGGTCGTTCACGACCACGGCATCGCCCAGACCCAGCACCATGCGGCCCGAAGGCAGTGTCAGTACCGGTTTGCGCACCGTGGGAGGGAAAGCGCCGGACAGATAACCCTGGGCGTCAGTCAGTTCCACATTGCGGGCGCGGTCGGCTTCCCAAGGCAGGAATTCGCGCAGGAAGGACACGCTTTGTTCCAGGTGAGCTTCGGGGGTCTTGGCCTCGCGGAAGCGATCCAATGGGCCACCAGGCACGCCTTCAAACACCATGATGTCGCAAGGACCGGACAGGGTCAGCGATGGGAACACAAAGTATTCGCCCACACCGGGGATGAAGTTAAAGGACACGCGCGAGTATTCAGGCGTAGGCTCCAGACCGTGTACGTAGGTCAGGGCCAGAGCACGCTGGGGCTTGTCGTACATGGAGCGCTGATCATCACGCTCGAACAGTTTGACCACTTCGCCTTTACCGGCAGCCAGCATGGTCAGATCGTATTCCTGGGTGATGCGTTCCAGTTCGGCCACGCCCACATCTTCCATGATCAGCTTGCCGCCACGCTGCTCGAACAGTTCAAGCCAGTAAGGCATTTTCACGCGCTGGTCGGTGGCTTGGGCTTCGCGGTCCAGACGACCGCTCCAATCCACGGCCTTGGTGTCAGGCTGATCGGGGTTAGGCAGGGCAAAACCAATACCTTGTACAGGTGGGCACTCGTCATCCCAGAAGTTCAGACCCAGGCGACGCTCTACATCCAGCGCCTCGGCAAACATGCACTGGCTGGACATGACGCGGCCACCACGAACATCGTCAGGGCTGCGGTTGGTGAAAACGGCTACTTCGTAACCTTGGGCCAAGAGGCCGAATGCAACGGGCATGCCAGCTTGGCCAGCGCCCACAATAGCAACTTTACGCATGATTTTTTTCCTTCTGAGGGAGCTAAGGACGCCACCCCAGCGGCGTCCCGGTTTTTCTTATTCAGCCAATTTGGGAATGGCCGGTACACCTTGCTCGGGACCCATGGCCGAGTAGCCGCCATCCACGGCGTAATCGGCACCGGTCACGAAACTGGCGGAATCCGAGAGCAGGAAGGACACGACTTCGCCCACTTCCTGCGGGTCGCCCACGCGGCCCAGCATGTGAAATGCCGAGGCCACGCGGTCGGTTTTGGCGCGATCACCGCCTGTCAGCTCGTCCATCACCCGCGACCAGATCCAGCCGGGCGAGACCGAGTTCACGCGGATACCATCCGGAGCGAAGTCCAGAGCCATGCTGCGCGTCAGTTGCAACAAGGCGGCCTTGGAGACCGGGTACAACCAGCGCCCGGTTTGTGCGATCGACGATGAAATGGACGTGAAGTTGACGATGGAGCCGCCACGCGGCAACAAGGGACGCACGGCCTTGGCTGCTTGCACAGCGCTGACCAGGTTGATGTCCAATGCCTTGAGCCAGTCTGCACGGCTGGAGGCCATGCCCTCATCCAGATAGGAACAGGCCAAATTGACCAGGCCATCCACACGGCCAAAGTGCGCCTTGACCTGCTCGATGGCCGCATTCAGGCTTTGATCGCTGGTGATGTCCACTTCCCAGAATTTGGCTTTGGCGGCATCGTTGCCTACGGCTTTCTGACCACCTGCGGCATCAATATCAAACACAGCCACACGTGCGCCATAGCCCATCAGCACTTCGACCACGCCTGCGCCAACGCGCGTTGCGCCGCCGGTGACAATGACTACCTTGTCTTTCAGTCCTTTCATCTCGCTCTCCTGCCGCGGGCCCTTAGAACGGAACCGCTACTTTTACAAAAAATTGTTTTCCTTCAGGACGGCCACGCACACCCAGATCCTGCTGGTACTTGGCCGTAATCAGCAGACCCTTGTCGTTGGCGTAACGCAGGCTGGGACCAATGGCGAAAGAGCGCGCCTTGCTGTCCCCGGCTGCCGGGCCACGGTCGCTTTCAATCTGTTGATAGGCATAACCACCCACCCCCAGCACCAGGCCATTACCGAAACCCCAACCCACGGCGTAGTCGGCGTGAATGGCCTTACCCGTGCGGGTTTCGGTATCACTGTTGCGGAAGTTGAAGTCCACCATCATCTTCAAATCCAGGTTGATGCCACTGGGCTGCATGTAGCTGAACGCAGCAGCGGGCTGAATGGCCCAGTAGTTGCGGCCCAGGTTGGCGCTGTCAGTGACCTTGTAGCGGCCGGTAGGGGCCACAAAGTCCACACCCAGCACGTAGTGCATTTTTTCGCTGGGGTGGAAACCCAGGGCAGGACCAAACACCACATCACCCAGACCACTGCGGCGCTGCGACTGACCAGCGGCTTGCGCCTTGACGGTCAGCAGGGGAGCCAGCGCGTGGAACGCCAGTTGGCCACCAAACACTTGCTGCTCCGTCACCCAAACCAGACGGGGGGCCACCATGGCCACATCCACCTTGAAGTCCGGAATAGGCAGCTTGTCGCCGTTCTTGTCCCGCACCGAGTCATAGCGCATGGCACCGCCGTACATCAGCAAATGCACACCGGGTGGTGGCAGGGCGCCACTCATGAAATTTTCCAAACCGTCGGGATAAATGGGCAGGCCATTACCTTCAATGGCATAGGCCGGACCAGCGCCCAATGCGCCAGCTCCCAGTACAACGGCTGCTATTTTTTTATTGATGTCCCCCACGTCCTTCTCCTTTTGTTTTTTAGGTATGACGATGGAGCCAATGGTAGAAGTGCCATTTATGCCGGTATATCCACTTTGCGCAGCGCCTAGCCAATAAGCGCAAGAAGCCGCAAAAGCAGGGAAAACCCCGATTTGGTTTAGATTTAAAGGATGGCGATCAGTAAGGCCGTTAAACGCAGTGTTTCAACGGGTACCTGAGATACTTTCTTTCCTTTCAGCCCGGAAAATAACTGATATCACCGTGGCAATAACATCCAGGGCGGCCAGCGATGTGTAATACCGTCGTCGTGGACCTGCCCACAAACCCGCCGCTTCATTTCGATGAGCTCAACTCTCTCTTTTGCTGAATCTCGATTCAGCCAGCCCTTGCTCGGCCGCCGTTCTGGCGCCTGGGCTTTTATTCTTTTTGCAGTGATGGCTGTGATGGCCACGTGGACCATTTACTGGCTCACCCCCATGATTTCGGACGACTTCAACTACGCCAACAAGGGGATTGCCTGGGCATCAATTAAGGCCCACTACCTGAACTGGAGTGGTCGGCTCGTATCAGACACGATTTCCAGCGCCATACTCAACCTGGCCCCCGGCTGGCTGAAAGCCACACTGAATACAGCGGCCCTGTTTGGCCTGATCTGGATATTAGCCACCTTAGGAGCGCGTCTGGCGGGACAGGCCTTGCGCCCATCCTTACTGCTACTGATGTTCACGCTGTATTGGCTGGTTAATCCCGATCTGGGACAAACCACATTCTGGCTGGTGGGTGCAGCAAATTATCTATGGCCGAACTTATTCAATTTTGGCTTCGTACTGGCTTTTATCTGGTATCTGCAAAAAGGCAGACCCTCCGTTGGCATGGGCTTGGCGCTCTGCATTCTGGCCGTGCTGGCCGGTTGCTCCAATGAGAACACCGGCATTATCAGTTGGTGCTTGTTAGCGTATCTGTGTCTAAGACACTTTCAGCGTACGGGTTCGCTGAGCAAATGGCATCTGGTCTGGTTGCTGTGCATGGGGCTGGGCGTAGCCGTCTTGGTCTTGGCACCGGGCAATCAGGTACGCGCAGAGGCCTTTGCTCATTGGTACGACCAGCCTTTGCTATGGCGCATTTGGGAGCATTTCAGTCGCCGTTTCCCGGACGCGATATTGCGTTATTGGGGTGTAATCCTGGTGATGCTGATTTGGCGTTTTGCCGCAGGGCCTGCGTCCTCTCAATCAGTGCGTCAGGCGATATGGCTGCTCATTGGAGCGTCGCTCCTGGCCAATGCCATACTGGTTCTGGCACCCAATATTCCCAAGCGAGCCTTGAATGGCGGCTTGATGTATCTGCTGGTGGCCCTGTCTATTTATGGACATGATTTATTGGCACGAGGGCAACGCGTCATACCTATGCAACGCAGCCTATTAATGACCCTGGGGGCCTGCGGCACGCTATGGCTGGTGTCCAGCGGCCTCATGTTACGCAGTTATCACGGCACCTGGGAGCAGGATCAGGTGCGGCGCGCGATCTTGTCCGATGCCCACAAGCATCAGCGTCATCACGTAAGGCTACCCAAGTATTTCTTTCTACCCACATTGCGCTCGCGGGATCGCTTTGATATGCACTTCAACCCCAAGGCCATGGCCCGCTACTACGGGAGCAAAGCGGTGATCAATGAATACGCGGTCAATCACTACTATGACCTGGAGACAGGGGCACCCCCACCCGCCCCCTGAAGCTGTAAAACTTGCGCACTTGCTCCGCTGCAAGCCGCTTCCGGCCCCGACGGGTCTGGCAGGGCGAATCAGACTGCTTGCCGCAGGCGAGAGAGAGCGTAGGGATACAAGCATCCTGCTGTTTGAGCACGGCGCTTATAGTTTGTCCGGGGGACAAACTATCGTGCGAGTTCAGGATGCGCCCGTAGCTCTCTCTCGACCAGGGTACCGGTGCGCAGCACCGGCAAGCGGTCAGCCCAGCCAGACCCGTCGGGGCCGGAAGCGGCGTTTTACAGGGAGAGACGTCGGCTAAGATTACAGCAGCAACCTGGCTGCCTATCCTCTGCGCTCACGACGAAAGCCTCCAAGAAACACAAAAAAACCCCGCTCTCCCAAAGGAAAGCGGGGCCAAGACTGTAGTGTGTCTCTTGCTGCGTATTACTTGGCAGCGCTCAGCTCTTTGATCTGCTCGCGGAAGTAGGCCAGCGCGGCTTTACCGTCGATGCCCTTCTTGTCGGCGGCCTTGATCCAGTCTTCTTCAACAAAGGCCAGACGCTCTTTCATCTGGTCTGCTGCTTCGCCCTGAATACGCAGTGTCTTCAGGCCAGCTGCGGTGTGCTTCTCGATGGCTTGCTGTTCGGCAGCCTGCCACTTGGAACCGAAGTCGTTGGCAATCCATTCGCCGCTGATTTTTTCAATAGCAGCGCGGTCGGCTTCAGACAGGCTGTTCCACTTGCGCTCGTTCATGAACATGTACTGGCTGGACTTGCCAAAGCCACCTTCCACGGACACGGCGGTCTTGACCAGCTTGTCCAGTTTCCAGTTATCCAATTGGTCGTACTGGAAGTACATACCGTCGATCACACCACGCGACAGCATTTCGTAGCTGTCCGATGCAGGAGCGTTCACGGTCACGATACCCAGAGCTTTACCAATGGCATCAAACAAGGGGCTGGGCGAGCGCAGCTTCTTGCCTTTCAGATCGTCAATGCTTTGCACATTGTCCTGGCTGGTGAAAATCACGGTAGCAGGGCTGGTCCACATACCCAGCAGTTTCACGCCCTTGTGCTCGTTCGCACCCATCATGAACTTTTCGTAAGTGCGCCAGTAAGCGACCGAGTTCACGCCACCGTCATCAGTAGTGAAGGGCAGCTCGGCAAATTCGATCATCGGGAAGCGGTTAGCCGTGTAGCTGTGTACCGACATGCCCAGATCAGCAATACCGTTACGCACCAGATCCAGGTGAGCCTGTGGCTTGCCCAGCGCGTTGATGAATTCCACCTTCACGCGACCTTCGGTCACTTTTTCGACTTCCTGAGCCCAGGGTTCGAACATATTGGTCACGATGAAGTGGCCTGGAGGCATCCACTGGGAAAAACGCAGGGTGGTGACTTCAGCCGCAACCGAAGGCATGGTCGGTGCCAGGGCTGCTGCAGCCAGGCCCAGGCTCAAGGCCAATTTTTTGAAAACACGCATCTCGACTCCTCGTAAATTATTTTGCTGCCGGGCCACTACAGCCCGGCGTCTTGGCCACTTGATGGGACGATAAACAGGTCCTGGACCTGCACGCCCGGTGTCTTTACTGCTGCCCGGATCACACCTGCATCCGGGCCAGGTTTACATACTGTTCGGGATGACCAGAACAATCCAGGGGACAAACACCAGCAAGAGCAAACGCACGATATCCATCATTACAAAGGGCGTCACACCCCGAATAATGGTGCCCAAAGGAACATCGGGCATCACGTTCTTGATCATGAAAATATTCAGGCCCAGCGGTGGGGTAATCAGGCTGATTTCAGCGGCCACCACCACGATGATGCCGAACCACACCAGATCAAAGCCCAGGGAGGCCACGATCGGGTAGAAGATAGGCACAGTCAGCATGACCATGGACATGGTTTCCAGGAAGCAACCCAGAACCAGGTAAATCGCGCAGATGATCAGAATCACCACGATGGGCGACACATCAATGCCCTGGATGAAGCCCAGCAGCTGATTGGGCAAACCGGCCACGGTCAGGAAGTTGGTAAAGACCAGGGCACCAATCACCAGCGCAAACATGATGGCGGTGGTTTGAGCGGCTTCAATCAGCACCGTCAGGTACATGCGAGGCTGCCAGCCACGACGCTTCAAGGTCAGCAGGAAAGTCGCTGCGGCACCGATACCGGCTGCTTCTGTCGGGGTGAAGACACCACCGTAAATACCGCCCATGATGACGATAAACAGCACGGTAATGGCCATCACGCCTTTGGTCGCCTCAAAGCGCTCGCGCCAGCTGGCTTTCTCGCCAGGACGGCCCAGATTCGGGTTGATCGCGGTAATGATCATCACCGTGATCAGGTACATCAGCATGGCCACCATGCCGGGCAGGAAACCGGCGGCAAACAGCTTGCCGATGTCGGTTTCGGTCAGAATCCCGTAGACCACCATCATCACGCTGGGCGGAATCAAAATGCCCAGGGTGCCGCCTGCCGCAATACTGCCGGTAGCCAGACGGTCGTCATAGTTGTACTTGCGCATATTGGGCATGGCCACGCGACCCATGGCCGCCGTGGTGGCCATACTGGAGCCACAGAGTGCGCTAAAGGCACCACAGGCAACAATCGTGGCCATTGCCAGACCACCGCGCAGGTGGCCAATAAAGGCGTGAGCAGCTTTGTACAGATCCTTGGACAAGCCCGAGGCATTGACCAGGTTACCCATCAGAATGAACAGCGGCAACACGGTAAAGCTGTAGCTCATGGCCGTGTCGTAGCTGGTCTGCGCCGCCATGGTCAAGGCCGCTTCCATGCCCGTAAAGAAGGCAAAACCCAGCGTACCTACCAGCAACATGCCCCAGGCAATGGGCAAACCCAGAAATAAGCTACCCAGCAGGACAGCCAGTCCGATAATAGAAATCAACATGAAAAAACTCCGTCTTTATCGGCGGGAAGAGCTAAAAATCTTGAGCAAGGCAGCCAGAGTGGCAATGCCGGTCATGGTGGCGATGATGTAGGCAAACGGGGCAATAGGCACTTGCAAGGCATTGCTCATATCGCCGTAGTCGGCCAGCTCATTGGCGTGACTCCACAGGTAGAAAGTCAGCACGGCCAGCATGACGGTAGAGACCACATTGATCACGAATTGCTGGATACGACGCGCTACTGGGCCTAGCCAGGCGTCAATCAGACTGACGGTCAAGTGTTGCTGGTGCCAGGTGACACGCGGCAGGGCCGCAAAAATCAGCACGCCCAGCAAGAGTTCGCTGGCTTCATAAGCGCCCAGCAAAGGGGCGTGAAATACATACCGGCCTATCACGTCCACGGTAGTGATCCCTGTCATCAGGATCAAGATGACCACACAGGCAGCATCCAGAATTGTCTCTACAACTCGTACTACTCCACGTGAACGCACCAGCTCCATTCCTGGCAGATCGTCGTTCATTACAGCTCCACTTATTTTGGCCCGACAAGGCCTGTTTTTTGGGTCATCATGCGCTCTGGAAAACCGGGTCGCATTGTTATATTTTTGTTCTAAATAGTTTATAGATGAACAAATCCAGGTAAATAGAAAGAAACCCTTAATTCCATCCAAAATCATGGATTCGTGGTTTCTATCTCACATGGCAAGAAATAAGGTCACAAACCAGCTCGCTTGTCCTGTGCTAGAAGCAGAAAAAGCCGCTGGAGCAGGCGTGAGTACTGGCTTGGCCAACTATCAAGCGGGTGAACATTGGCTTGAAGAAGGCAGAAAAAAGGAATCAGCCAACTAGCAATCGGGTGGCATCCAGAGCCGTGGGCTGACCCTGAGATCCCTGTATGTCATGTCACAGAAAAAGAGCCAGGAATTGAAAAGCCCCCAAGCGTTGGACATGCATCCACGCTGCGGGGGGCTGTCTGAATGGGCGGCTGTTTTGTGCAAGCAGCCGCCGCTTTTCGGATCAGGATTAACGTTTGGAAGGACCAGCCTCCTTGCCGATGAAGGTGGCGGCCACGGCGATCAGCATCGCCCCTGCAGTCAGCACCCAATTGGCGTACTGGAATCCCGCCAGATCATCGCGACTGCTCCAGGCCAGCGCGGCATAAATAGCCGAGACAAAGGCCGTACCAGCCACCGCACCCATACGCTGCAGGATATTCAGAATTGGCGCGGCATCGGCCAGATGAGCGGGACCGGCCATCGCCATCCCTGCCGCCATGGCAGGCACGGTTGCCAAGGCCAAACCAAAACCACGTGCGGCAATTGTCATGCCAAATACCGTGTAGTTGCCCTCCGCCGTCATCAAGGCCAAGGGCACGGTCCCCAAAGCGGTAATCAGGCCGCCGGCAATCAGCACCCAACGCGGGCCCAGCTTGTCGGACAGATAACCCGCCACCGGAAAGCCGATAGCCGTGCCCAGCAATTGCGGGGTCAGCAGCAGACCGACTGCGGCCAGCGATTCATGACGAATGTCCCTGAAGTACAAGGGCAGCAGAAACTGCGCCCCAAAGTTGATGGCACCGCCCAGAAACATCAGCAAGGCTGACAAGGCAAAGCTGCGCTGCTTGAACAGACGCAAATGCAGCAAGGGCGAGTCCACACGCAAAGAGCGGTAGACGAACAGGACGGCAAATACCACTCCAACGGCCAACGCCAGCCAATGCCACTGATCGCCGGACGCCATAGCCCCCATCGCCTTCATGCCTTCCATCAACAAGGGCAGGCTGCACAGGATCAGGAACAGTCCCAGCCAATCCAGACGCTGCGGCCCTTTGGCCGCGACGACCGGACGGGGCAAACCATAGCAACCGGCAATCAGGGCCAGGATAGATAAGGGCACATTCACCCAAAACAGGCTTTGCCAACCAGCACTACCCAGCAACATGGCTCCCAAGGACGTGCCCAATACCGGAGCCAGCACAATCGCCACGCCTATCGTGCCAACGACGCGCCCCAGACGCTCGCGCCCAACCACCATGCCGACTACCGTCTGCCCGGCAGGCACCAGCAAACCACCGGCCAAGCCCTGGCCTATGCGAGCAAACAGCAAGAGCTCGTAAGACGGGGCGAGTGCGCACAAGGCAGAGAAGGCGGCAAACAAGGCCAGGCCCGCCAGCCACAACTGCGTCGGCCCAAAACGCCGCGAGGCCCAGGCGCTGACAGGCACACCCGCAGCCAAGGCCATCAGATACGCGCTGGCCAGCCACTGAATGGCCGCCTCGCTTACCCCCAGGTTGCTGGCGATGGTCGGCAAGGCGGCGCTCAGCAAGGTCGCAGACAGCATGGTGCAAAAGGCACCCAGGGTAATGATGCCGGCCTGCATCCACATGCTGAGGGGAATGGAAGTGATAGCCGCCGGCAAGGTTTTTTGCGCTGTGCTCATGGGCGGTTCCTTTTTAAAGATCGGGAAAGATAAAAATCTATCATCGATAGATTTATTTATCAACGATAGATTAATCTATCAATGCTAAACTTTGTGCTGCACGCAACAGCCGGATTTTCTTCACCCCGGCACGCACACCCTCTTTCAGCAAGGACACCCCAATGGCAAAAATCCGGCCTGAACAAGTCGTCGCCGCCGCTCTGGAATTACTGGACGAGCTGGGCCTGGACGCGCTGACCACCCGCAAGCTGGCGCAAAAGCTGGGGGTAGAGTCGGCCACCTTGTATTGGCATTTCCGCGACAAGGCTGTCTTGCTGGGACAAATGGCCTCCACGGTGCTGGTCGAACACCACACCTTGGCCGTGCCCGACTCCACCGAACCATGGGCCAGCTGGTTTGCCGACAATGCCCGCAGCTTTCGGGCGGCCTTGCTAAGCCACCGCGACGGCGCACGGCTGCATGCGGGCAGCACACCCGGTCAAACGGAAATGGAACGGCTGCTGCCCAAGATTGCTTATTTGGAGCAAGTGGGCTTTAGCCAGGAAGAAGCGGCCATGGCCTTGCTGTCTGCCGGTGAATACACGCTGGGCTGCGTGCTGGAGAGTCAAACGCGGCAGGCGGCGGGCAATGATCAGCCTGCAAAGAAAGCAGAAACAGACTCTGAGGCGAGCCCGAAAGCCAACGCGAACGGGCAAGCCCAGGCAGCCACAGCAAGCCTTCCGGCCCTGGACCCCGAAACCTCATTCGAGTTTGGGCTGATGTTGATGGTCGAAGGTCTGAAACAGCGACTTTTGACATCAAAAACCGGGGATAAAAAGCCAAAAACGGCCTCTACGACAAAGAAAAAAACTTAGGCAGCAAAAAATCCAGGTACCGCCAACCAGCCGCCACCAATCAAGATGGTCCCTTCAGCCGTTTGTTTAAATGACAGTCGCCGCCCGACATGCTGGAACAGATAGTCCATCAAGGGTGCTGTGCCATCCAAAAACAAAAGCCCCCTTGGAAAACCAAGGGGGCTTTTATATTACGCCAAGCAAATGGACTGGCTCCCGAACGCACTCAAGGCGCAATCACGAGCAGTCCTGTTGCCCGTCGATCAGATCGTCAGCGTACCCACGCTGGCACCACCGCAGACATACAAGGTCTGGCCCGTGATGAAGCTGTTTTCAGGATCCGAGAAGAACAGGGTGGCACGGCTGATGTCATCCGCACGGCCCAGGCGCTTCACGGGAATCGCGGCAGCCAGCTTGGCTTCGCGCTCGCTACCGGCTTCAACCACGTCGTAGAACATATTAGTGGTGATGGGGCCGGGGGCAATCACGTTGACGGTAATACCTTGATCAGCCAGTTCCAGCGCCCAGGTGCGAGCCATGCCCAACATGCCAGCCTTGGTAGCGGCATAGGCAGTACGGGTTTGCAGACCCAACGCGCCACGCGATGACATCAGCACGATGCGGCCAAAGTGGCGCTCGCGCATGCCAGGAACCACCGCCTGGGTAATCTGCAAGGCTGCGCCCAGGTGAATCTGGGTCAGGCCCTGCAAGTCTTCCAGCTTGACCTCGTCCAGCAAGGCGGGCCAGATTACGCCTGCGTTGTGGATGAAGTGAGTCACTTCAAAGCGCTCGGCAATGTCCTTGGCCGCTTTCTCGGTTGCCACGGCATCCAGCAAGTCCACCTGCACGCAGTGCAGACGCTCGTGCGTCCAGGGCAGTACATTGCGCGCCATGCTGATCACGGTGTAACCCTGATCCAGCATCTTGCGGCAAATGTCTTCACCAATACCGGTGCTGCCGCCCGTCACAATGGCGGTGTATTGAGCTTGTGTCATCTTGATTGTCTCCAGGCAAATTCAAGGCGCAGGGCGCGCCACCAGCACGGCTACGCCACCGGCATCCAGTTCCAGACTCAGGCGCACTTTCTCATCGGCCTGCCCGCCTTCGGGCAAGTGGGCGATGGCAAAAGGGCCGCAATCCAGTTGAACGGTGCCGATACGCCAGGGCAGTCGTGCCTGAAAATAGGGTTCGTTGCTGTGATGCAGGGTCGTGGTGGCACGCAACACGCCCGTGTCCGCCACCGCCTTCCAGTTCAGCGTGGTGTGCAGGCAATGGCCGCACACGTCCCTGGCGGGATACTGCACCGTGCCGCAGGAAGGACACACTTGCAGGGCGAATTCGCCACGCTGGGCGGCTTCGGTCAGACCGGCTGCCGTGGCGCTGCGTGCGCCCGGTGGCAAGATTTGGGTATCGCTCATCACTGCCCCCGTTCCAGCAAGGCCGCAGCAGTACAAATGCCGCGGTCGTAATTAATCATGCCAAAGCCGGACACCAGACCGATGCGGGCATTGGCCACTTGCGTGTCGCCTGCGGTATCCGTCAATTGGCGCAGCGCCTGAACCAGACCCAGATAACCACCGGCAGCGCCAGCCTGGCCTACCGACAGCTGTCCGCCGCTGGTATTGAAGGGAAAGCTGCCGTCTACGGTAAAGGTGTTCTTGCGTATGAATTCCGGGCCTTCGCCCTTGGCGCAGAATCCCAGGTCTTCAAACTGCAGGACGTTGATGACAGGGTAGTCATCGTAGGTTTCCATGAAATCCACGTCTGCCGGGGTGAGGCC
This sequence comes from Alcaligenes faecalis, assembly GCF_009497775.1. Classification (NCBI taxonomy): domain Bacteria; kingdom Pseudomonadati; phylum Pseudomonadota; class Betaproteobacteria; order Burkholderiales; family Alcaligenaceae; genus Alcaligenes; species Alcaligenes faecalis. Next base: position 81,413 of record NZ_CP031012.1, on the reverse strand, counting down.
CGCGTGTTCGTAGAACGCATCCTTGTCCATGGCCCAGCCACCACGATGCTGTACCGCATCTTCAGGGAAGGCATTATGACGCTCGATGGTGGAACGAATACGGACATAAGGCAGGCCCAATGCTTCGGCCTGTTCACGACGCATCACCAGATAACCTTCGGCTCCGGCGCAAGGCATCACGCAATCGAACAGATGGATGGGGTCGGCAATGACACGCGCATCCATGTACTGTTCCAGCGTCAGCGGTTTTTTCATCAGGGCATGCGGGTTGCGCAGCGCATTGTCACGCTGGGCGACGCACAGCTTGCCGAAATCTTCACGCGTGGCACCGTAGTGACGCATGTAGTAGTCCGTCAGCAGCGCAAAGCTGGCATTGGGTCCACCGGCACCGTAGGGGTAGACGGCATCCTGCGAAAAACGCGAAAAGCCCGACACCGTGTTCTTGAAGGATTCACGGTGGTTGGTATCGCCCGCAATACACGCCACGATGGACGCATCGCCACACTGCACGGCACGGGCCGCACGACGCATGGCCACCACGCCGCTGGCACCGCCCATGGGGATGTGGTCCAGCCAACGCGGGCTCATTTGAAAATGCTGCATCACGCCTACGGCGGTGTCCGAACCCAGCGTGAAACTGGACACGCACACGCCATCGACATCGGCTTTTTTCAGGCCGGACTGGGCCAGCAACTGGCCCAATGCCGCACCCAGCCACCAATGCGCGGTCTGCTCGGAATGGCGCTCGTAAGGAATGGTCACCGGAGCGACCAGCACCACATCGTCATAGCCCTGGCGGGCTGCTTGCGGCAAGGCCATGGGCTCAGGCCTCCTGACGTTTTTTCAGGTGATTCGTGTTCACGCAGGCCGGGTTTTCCAAAGCGGCCAGGGCCACTGTTTTCAGCTCACCGCGCTGAATCTTGTTGGTCGAAGTCAGCGGCAGGGCATCCACAAACAGAACGTAGCCGGGCACCTTGAAGTAGGCCAGTTGGGTCAGACCCCACTGCACCATTTCCTGGGCAGCCTGTTCGCGCTGTTCCTGGGTTTCGATAGGATTGTGCGGCACCACCAACGCCATCACTTCGTCGCCACGGATGGCGTCGGGCACGGCGGCCACGGCAATGGAGCGCACCAGCGGATGCTGCTGCATGATGTTTTCCACTTCCACGGCAGCGATGTTCTCGCCACTGCGACGGATCACGTTCTTTTTACGGTCCACAAAGTGCAGGTAGCCTTCTTCATCACGGCAAACAATGTCGCCTGTGTGGAACCAGCCGCCTTCCCAGGCTTCGTCGGTCGCCGCTGGATCTTTCCAGTAGCCGGAGAAAAAGCCGTAGCGTGGGTTGTCACCGGCCGAGCGCACCAGCAACTCGCCGTTTTCGCCGGCCTGAGCAGGTTCGCCATCGTCTTTACGCAGCAGCACTTCAACTACAGGCATTTCCTTGCCGAAGCAGGAAGTACCAATATGGCGTGGCTCGTGGTTGGCGATGATGCTGGCACCCGCGCCGGTTTCGGTCATGGCCCAGGCTTCCAGCAGAGGGAAACCAAAGCGTTCTTCAAAAATAGGATGCAGGCCACGGTCCACACCGGCGCCAAAACCAAAGCGCACGCTATGTTGACGGTCTTTTTCGCTGGCCTCGGCCTTCATCAGAATGGCTGGCATCACGCCCAGGTAATGCACCACGGTTGCGCCAGATTCACGCACCGAATCCCACCAGCTGCGTGGGTGGAAACGGTCCAGGGAGATCAGGCAGCCGCCGGTCTTGACCATGGCCATGGTCGAGCAGGCCATCGCATTCATGTGGAACAGGGGCAGCGGAGTCAACATGCGCTCTTTGCCATGCTCCAGCGAAGCCAGGCCACCAATGTCGCGATACCACTCGCCAGCGTAATGGAAGTACTGGTTAGCCAACATGCAGCCCTTGGGGCGGCCTGTGGTGCCGGAGGTGTACAGCAGGGCACATTCGCTGTTTTCATCAGGAATGTCACAGGAACGGGAGGCGGCGCGCTCCACCATCGGAGGCACATCACCATCGGCCATGATGGCAAAAGGCTGACCAGCACGCTGAGCCGCTTCCACCAGATCCTGGTGACGGCTGGGCAGGGCAATGGCCATGATCATTTCCGAATGGCCGATCAGGTATTCCAGCTCGGCAGCGCGCAGGTCCGGGTTGATCGGCACAATGGACACGCCCAGGCTGTTCAGTGCAAACCAGTGCAGGAAGAACACGGGGCGGTTCTCCAGCAGGATGCCGACGCGATGACCGTGGCCGTAGCCAGCAGCGGCGTAGCCGGCGCGCAAGGCGTCGATACGCTCCAGAGCCTGACCGTAAGTCAGCTCGCCCGCTTCAATACCGTAGATCTCGGCGGTCTCAGGCAGGGTACATACAAAGGGCTTGTCGCCCCATTTCTGGGCGGTGTCTCGAAAAGCCTGGTAGACCGTGGTGTTGGCCATCAAAAATTCTCCTGTCCTGTCACATAAACAACTGGATATTGCCGAAAGGCGCGTCGCAATTGAGCAGATCCACCCGTTTCAGACGGATCTTCAAAGCGTCGTCCTGGCGCACCAAGGTGTAGGTATTCCAACCCACATAGATATCTTGGTTGTCGCCACGCGTTTCCGTGTAGTGGAAGGCGCAACGCACGGTGTATTCGCCTTTTTCCTCGTCCATGCTTTCCACTGTGGGTTGCTGGAGCAAGTGATGGCTGCGGCTCTTGGGCTGCTGGGAAAAGGTACGGCGGCCTGCCAGACGTTCCACACGGATACGCAGCAAGAGCTTGTCCTCGTGCATCAGGGACGCGTGCAAACGGGCGTCCTGCTGATCGTGCGCCAAGGGCATCCAGTAGTAGCCATCCTCGGTGAACAGGTCGAGCCATTGCTCGTAGCGCTGTTCATCCAGCAGGCGGGCTTCCGCATACACAAAATCGATAAGGGCCTGACGGCTGATTTCGCTCATGGTTATTCCTCTTCTTTCTTGGCCTGCTGCTCGGGCAGCATGAACTTCAACCAGGCGCGGAACTGGGCGCGCATCTGCATTTCGCTGGTGCCGTTGATCACCACGTTCTTTTGCTGGTCTTCATCTTTTTCCACCAGACGGGCCAGGTTCATCCAGTCGCGACCACGCGACTGCAAACCGTGCTGGGCACGCTCGTACATTTCCAGGTCATCGTGACCGACCATGGAGGTCGGCGCGTTGATCAGGCGGTTGTACATCAGGGTGCGTTCCAGGAAGGTGTCAGGGGCACCCACCAGGCGGAAGGTCCAGGACTCCACCAGGGTCTTGTCAGCGGCCAGCGGCTTGAACAAACGCAGGGTCTGAATCGGGCCCTTGACCATAATATTGGGGAAGTAACAGGTGTTGTGACGCGTGTCGCCCAAAATGGCTTTGGCGCGTTCTTCACCGTAGGCTTCGACCATCTGGTCCCAGTAGCCGGGAATTTCGGAGTAATCAGCGTGGATGGAATTGCTCACGCCGGTATGGCCGTGACCGTTTTCCCACACGCGAATGCCCATGCCTTCGTAGAACTCGTAAGGCGACATGAACGGGGCAAACAGCTCGACCGCCATGGGCTTGGGTGTGCCCGGAGGGGCCGCTTCCCAGGCTTTTACTGCCGTACCGGCCGAAGACTCGTGCGCCACCATGGGGTGACAGGTATCGGTCTGGTTATCGACCAGCATTTTCCAGTTGCACTGGTGCATGTAGCGCATCACGCCACCGGCCACTTCCAGACGGCCTTCGGGGGAGCGATCCACCATATTGTCGATGGTGCTCAGGGACTCACCAAAGAAGTCCTCAAAGCTCACGCCTTCGTCGGCCAGGCGACAGAACACGAAATCGCGGTACACCTTGACGTTCTGTACCGCTGCCATGCCCTTGCTGCCTTCGGTGCATTCAAAGCCGGTGTTCTCGTAGCCTTTCTTCAAGGGGATGGACAGCAAGGAGCCGTCGGTCTTGAAGGTCCAGGCGTGGTAGGGGCAACGGAAGAATTTGCCCGTGTTGCCACAGGTCTCGCCCGCTACCTGCACGCCTTTGTGCGGGCAGCGGTTATAGAGCACACGGATGCTGTCATCGGTATGGCGCACCATGATGACGGACTCAGTACCGACCGTCGTGGTGTAGAAGTCGCCTTTATTGGGCACCTGGCTGGCATGGCCAACGTAGACCCAGGTATTGACGAACAACTGCTCCATCTCCAGTTCAAACAGCTCCTGGTTGATGTACAAATCCTTGTGGACCTCGGCCTCGCGTACCAATTCGCGGATGGCCTGGGGATTATCACGATACTTTTCCATCATGTTCTCCGTCGCCCTAGGGCTTTATAGATCCAGCACCAGACGCGGGGTCTTGGCACGGGAAATACAGATCTGGATGACCTTGTTGCTGGCTTTTTCCGAGTCGCTCAGGAAATAGTCGCGGTGGTCAACCTCGCCTTCGATCACATCACAGGTACAGACGCCGCACTCGCCGCGCTTGCAGTCGATCATGGGGTCCAGGCCCTGCTCTTCCATCACGTCCACAATGGTCTTGTCGGCCGGAATTTGCAGGGTGACACCGCTTTGGCGCAATTCCACTTCAAAAGGCTGGTCGCCTTCCTGGGGAGCGGCGGTAATGAACAGCTCGAAGTGAACATGGTCGGTAGGCCAGCCGCGTTGCTTGCAGGCTTCGATCACGGCATCAATCATGCCTTTGGGGCCACAGACGTAAATGTGCTGGTCCTTGGACAGACCGTCGAGCAGGGTATTCAGGCAGAAACGGCCTTCGCTATCGTCGGCGTAGTGGCGCAGGGCCGGGCCGGACAGGGCGCTCAGCTCGTCCAGAAAGGCCAGCTGTTCCACGCTGCGACCGGCATAGTGCAGCTGGTAGGGGCGGCCCTGGTGATGCAGGGCAGCGGCCATGCTGGCAATGGGAGTGATACCGATACCACCGGCAATCAGCACGGTTTCGGTCTCGCCTGCCGCAGCGGCGTGCAGGGGAAAATCGTTCTTGGGACCAGCCACACGCAGCGTATCGCCTACTTTCAGGCTGTGCATGAAGCGCGAACCACCCGAGCTATTGTCTTCCAGGCGCACGCCCAGACGGTAACAGGTCGGACCCTGTGCCGTGTCGGCGTCCAGCGAAATCAGGGAATAGCAGCGGTGATCGTTCAGATCAGGAATCTGTACCTGCAGGTGCGAACCCGGCGCAAACGCGGGCAGGGAACCGGCCTGGGCAGGCTCTAGCGTAAAACTGCGAATCAGCGGGGATGCGTTCTGGATGTCCCGGATGACGAGTTCAAAAGTATCCATCATGTGCCTACCATTGAGCATGACTACATCAATTACCCAGCCGAAAAGGCCAAGCCGTGGCATGATGTAGCGCCGCAGGGGGCAATGGGACGGTATCGCGTAACCTGAAAAAGGCTGCGTAAGGCTCGTCTACTGTCTCCGCTAAAACCGGCTGCCTGACACCAAGACTGGCTGTATGGCTGGATCTCTATTCATTCTTTTGTGAATTTATTTTATTGATGAATAGTTTACGGATAAATATATACTGCCGAATATAATGGAAAACCACTAGGTGAGAAAACAGCATCGCTCAGACACGGTAACGACTGTCTGGCACGCTGTCAGCACCGTTTGTACTCACCCCGCAGTTTATCGATAGAACGTTCAAGATGAACAAAATATGAATGCCGTTTTCAGATTCTGTTCACAGCACCTTGCGCATAATCAGGCCGTCTAACACAGACAAACCCAAGTTTTCTTACCGCAAGGAGTTTTACGATGAAACGTTCAACATTGATCTGCGCAGTCATTATGGGCGCTACGGGTGTTTTAGGCGGCACTGCTGCCATGGCACAAAAACCGGCTCCCGCCCCTCATGCCGCTACGGCTCAAACGGCACCCGCCGCACACGCGACGACCCCTAAAGCCAGCGCAGCCACCACTCACCAGGCACCGGCCACTCACAAGAAAACTTCCCCCACCCACGCACCCAAACGCTGAATGGATGACAGACCTGCTTTGAACGACACTCTATCCATATCGGGTCAGGCTTTGCCTGACCCTTTTTTTTGCTTTGCCGACTCTGCTCTCGTGCTTACTGAGCAACCAGTGCGACCACGCGCAGTGGGCTGCCGGAACCGCCTTCAATCTTCAGAGGGGCCGACATGATCAGTGCACCTTGAGGGGGCAGCTGATCCAGATTGCACAGGCACTGCAAACCGTAGCGGTTGGCACCGTGCATCAGGGTGTGGCAAGGGTAGCCAATGGGCCATGCGTAGGATTGGCCAGCATCGGTATTGATGGTTTCAACGCCAAAACCGTGAACCTTGCGCTCGTGAATCATCCACTCCACGGCTTCCTGGGCTGGGCCAGGTGTATGGGCACCGTCTTCACGCATGTTCAGGAACGCCTCGGCGTCGTTCACGCGCTTGGACCAATCGGTGCGGAACAGCACCCAGGCGCCTTCAGGGATACGGCCATGCTTGGCTTCCCAGTTCAACAGGAACTCGGAGGTCAGGATGAAGTCTTCGTTCTGGGCCACTTCGGCAGAAGCATCCACTACAACGGCAGGGCGCAGGAAGTTGTCCACCGGAATGGTGTCGACGGTGTTGTCCGGATGGTCCTTGCCGGAGATCCAGTGCGCAGGCGCGTCAAAGTGGGTACCTGTGTGTTCGCCACAGGTGAAGTTGTTCCAGTACCAGCCTGGGCCGTTTTCGTCGTATTGGCTGATGCGCTCAATCGAGAAACCGGCAGTCTGGCCAAATTGGGGGGGCAGTTGCAAGGCGGGGAAGCTGGGAGACAGAGTCTGGGTCAGATCCACAAAACGGACCTGCTTGCTGTCGATCGCCTGGATAAAGGCTGCCAATGGGTTCTTGTCGCTCATTTCATCTCCTACTGGGATCTTATGTCATCGTTATAAGTGCCTGCCCTGCAAGGCGCAGGATAGGGACCAGCCGTTAAAACAGCCCGCTCCTTCAGGCCCGGCGCTGCCCTTTTTTACAAAAGGCAGTGTGCATCTTGGACCGCTGCGGCAAGGCCACGGCGGTTTTTTTTGAGCAGGTCGCTTGAGCAAAGAGACCCGTCAAAAAACGGTCCCGATCCACTGGGGGAAAGGGACCGTCTTGAACCTTCTTACACTTCCTTGTCGTCCAGAACGGAGAACTCGGCAGGATTCAGGTCTGGCTGGGACGCTGCGTCGCCTTCGTAAAAGCGGGCAGGCGTCAAAGCCTTGCGGTTCACACGCAGGTCAAACACGTCAAAACGGTTGTAGTGACCGGTGATGTCGTGCATTTGACGCGGCTGGATGCAGCGCGACAGATCGATATCGGCGTAGGCAATGCCTTCCTTGTCGATCAGTGGTTCGCCCTGAACGCGGCCATCGGGGCCAATAATGCCCGAGAACGCGCTGTTGGGACGAGCCAGCAGTTCACGTGCTTCAGGATGGCTGGCCGACATGGCTTCGATGATTTCCTCGGAAACCGTCGAGCAAGCCACAACCGTAAACACCTTGCCTTCAAAGCAGTGAGCAGCGGCACGCAGGCGAATCGCTTCGGCCATGTCGTAGTCTTTCGGTGCCACGGGCAAAGCGATGTAGCTGGCAACGTGAACCAGTTCACCTTGCGACAACAGGCTGAAACGAGCCAGCGTGTTGGTGTTTTCACCGCAAGCCAAGGCGCCCAGCGGGCCAATCGTGGTGTCATGAACACGCATCGAGGAGGCGTCGCCGTTGGCCCAGGTCAGCTTTTCAGCCCAGGTTGGAACCAGTTTGCGGTGACGGCCCAGAATGCGGCCGTCCGCGCCGATGGTGACCAGCGTGTTGTAAATGGTGCCGATGCCAACGGGACTGCGCTCGTTCACACCCAACACCACGTTGACCTTGCGCTGACGACAAACTTGCGCAACCTTCTGGATCTCGGGACCGGGAACTTCGATGGCCGATTTGCACAGGCGCTCGAACCACGGGCTGCCCTCGATCGGGTTCATCACCCAGCTCCAGTAAGGGTAGCCAGAGACGAACACCTCGGGGAAGGCGATCAGCTCGGCACCGTTATCGGCTGCTTCATTGATCAGACGACATACTTTTTCGATGGTCGCATTCGTGTCCAGGAACACAGGCGCTGCCTGTACGGCGGCGGCCTTGAACTGACGCAATTCCAGCATCATGCTCTCCTTTACTTAGTTTTGTGGGGTCACGTCCACGATGGGGTGACGCAATTCGCCAATGCCTTCAACCACAGCGTGCACCACGTCACCAGGCCACATCCACTCTTGAGGAGTACGGCCAGCGCCCACGCCTTCTGGGGTGCCAGTAGCGATGATGTCACCGGGTTCCAGCGTGATACCGGCGCTGATGTCAGCGATCAGGTCGTTCACGTTGAACAGCATGTGCTTGGTGTTGGAGCTTTGCTTGGTCACACCGTTCAGAGTCAGGCTCAGGTTCAGGTTGTGAGGATCGGTCAGCTCGTCAGCAGTCACGATAACGGGACCGAAAGGAGCGTAGGTGTCCTGGCCTTTGGAGTAGATCCACTGACCGGCACGACGGCAGTCGCGGGCGCTCACGTCGATCATGACGGAGTAACCGAACACGTACTTCAGAGCGTCTTCTTTAGCCACGCGCTGAGCACGGGTGCCCATGATCACGGCCAGTTCAACTTCCCAGTCCATTTGCTGAGTGATGTTCTTGTTGTGCTCGATGGCATCGCCAGGGCCAACCACGGTGGTTGGTGGCTTGGAGAAAATCACGGGCTGTTTGGGCAGCTCTTTGGAGGTGTCCAGAGTGCGGCTGGATTCGGCCACGTGTTCCACGTAGTTCAAGCCAATACCAAAGATGTTCTTGCGTGGGCGTGGGATAGGAGCCAACAGCTTGACGTTGGCCAGGGGCAGCGCCACACCAAAAGGCATATCGTCGGCGTAGGTTTCCAGCAAGCGAGCCGTGGAGGTCACAGCGGCTGGGCCCAGGTCGATGAAATCGAGCATATTGTCAGGCAGCATGTGGCCTGTGGCGTCGCCCAGGTAACCCAGGTCAACCACCAGATCACCCACAATGGCACCCAAGCGGCCAGCGGCAGCAACTTCACTACGGTACGTTACAAGACGCATTTCTATCTCCAGATTGGGCCATCTTGTGCAGATGGCTTGAATGAATCGGGTCGGCCCGCCTTGGCAGGCCGTCCAAATAGGTTAAACAAGTAGTCTTACAGCAGGACCTGGTGGCCGCCGTTCTCTGCCAGCGCTTCTTCGCGGTACAGATTCAGGGCGCGCATCACGGGCAGGTCGTGGAACGAGAACAGGCAAGCGTCCTCGGACGAAGAACCGTTCACGTGCTCGTGGAACATCCAGGATGGTACGCAGAAAATGTCGCGTTCGCGCCAGTCAAAGCGTTTGCCATTGATGATCGAATAGCCTTCACCCTTGGCGCATTGGTAAATGATGCTGCCGGTGTGACGGTGGGCCTTGGTGTGCTCGCCAGGACGCAGCATTTGCATGCTGGCGCCGATGGTGGCCATGACAGGGCCGCCGGTCAGCGGGTTGATGTAGTCCATGATGACGCCATCAAACGGGCTGCCGTCCGTAACCTTGGCGTAGGCCGACAAGGCTTCGTAAGTAGGCTCCCACTCGTACTTGAGCAGAGGCGAGTACGGTTTTTGCCAATCGTGCAGGGTTGGCTTCAGACCACGGCCGCCCCAGATACCCACCGCGTCGTTGACGGGGTGCGTAATGGCCTGGGCCAGATCCGGGTGAACCGCGTAGAAACCGGCTTCCAGGGCGTTGACCAGTGGAATGTCCAGACCGTCTTGCCAGATGCAGGGCAGGCCATCGGCTTCCACGCCGTGCTCGTGCCAGCAGCCGTTAGGCGTCAGCACGAAATCGTTGGCGCCCAAGGTCATCTTGTGGCCGTCCACGATGGTGTAGGCACCACGGCCTTCCATGATGAAACGCAGGGCCGAGGAGGAGTGTGCATGTGCGGAAGCCGCTTCGCCCGGTTTCATGACCTGCAAACCGGAGTACAGCCAGCCCACCGCCGCCGAGACTTCCTGGCGACCGGGGTTGTTCAGGTAAATCACACGACGACCGGCCTTTTCAGGGCTGACCAGATCCACCGAACGCAACACGTAGTCACGCAGGTCGCGGTAGCGCCACACCACAGGCACGGACTCGGACTTGGGCTCCCAGGGCTCAATCTTGTTCGCCACGGTCCACAGGGCACCGGCTTCAAACTGAGTCAAATCCTGGTAGTACTTCACCAATTCGGGCGTGTCCTCAACATCTGCACGACCGAGCACGCTTTCGCGGTGGGTGTCAAAACGTTCTTCCGACATGATGCTGTCTCCTTTCGTGTTTTATGACTTGGCAGGGCCGTCCTGGGCCACTGGCGCACGTTTGATTTGACGCTGCAACCAGTCCTTGCCCCATTCGTACTGAACGGGCCAGGCCAGGTCGGTGTAACCCAGCTCCGCAGCCTGACGTTGTGGCCAGTTCGCGTCGGCCAGAAAGCCTCGCGACAGGGCGCACAGGTCAGCACGGCCTGCAGCAATAATGCTGTTGGCGTGATCCGCTTCCATGATCGAGCCCACCGCCATGGTGGCGATACCGGCTTCGTTACGGATACGGTCGGAGAATGGCGTCTGGTACATGCGGCCGTAAATTGGCTGCTGCTCCAGCACCACTTCACCCGAGGACACGTCGATCAGATCGGCACCGGCTTGCTTGAACAGGCGTGCAATTTCCACACCATCGTCCGCCGTGTTGCCACCTTCGGCCCAGTCTGTTGCCGAGATACGCACCATGATGGGCTTGTTCTCTGGCCAGACGGCGCGGATAGCCGCAAACACTTCCAGCGGGTAAGCCATGCGATTTTCCAGACTACCACCAAATTCGTCACTACGCTGATTAGTCAGCGGCGAGATGAAGCTGGACAGCAGGTAACCGTGGGCGGCTTGCAATTCGATGCAGTCAAAGCCGGCCTGGTCAGCGCGCTTGGCAGCGGCCACAAAGGCGTCACGGATTTCGTCCATCTGGGCACGAGTGATCTCGGCAGGAACGGCGGTTACGCCAGCCTGGTAAGGCAGGGCAGAAGCCGACACCAAAGGCCAGTTGCCTTCAGCCAGCGGCTTGTTGGCTTTTTCCCAGCCCAACTGCGTCGAACCGCGACGGCCAGCGTGGCCCAGCTGCACACCAATCTTGGCACCCTGTTCGTGGGCGAAAGCCACCACAGGTTTCCAGGCATTGGCCTGCTCGTCGTTCCACAAACCAGTACAACCGGGGGTGACACGACCTTCAGGCGTCACAGCGGTCATTTCAGCCATGATCAGGCCAGCACCACCCATGGCGCGGCTACCGTAATGCACCTGGTGCGTAGCACCGGGCATGCCATCCTTGGCGCTATAAATCAGCGTGGGCGAGAGCACGACACGGTTCTTCAACTGCATATCGCGCAGCTTGAAGGGTGTGAACATGGGCGAAGGGGCTTTTTCACCGTCGGCCAGCGTCATGCCGGCTTCGGTCGCCATCCAGCGCTCGTATTTTTCCAGCCAGGCGGCGTCACGCATACGCATGTTCTCGTGCGAGATGCGCTGCGAACGGGTCAGCATGGAGTAAGTGAACTGCTCGGGCTTCATATTGGCGTAACGGGCCACGTTCTCGAACCATTCGGTCGAGTTGCGGGCAGCGTTCTGAATACGCAATACGTCCACGCTACGAGCGGCTTCGTAATCTTTCAGGGCCTCTTCCATGGACTCGTGGTCCATGTGCTTGGCCAGCGTGATGGCATCTTCCAGGGCCAGCTTGGTGCCGGAGCCGATGGAGAAGTGAGCGGTGTGAGCGGCGTCGCCCATCAGCACCACAGGCACTTGCTTACCGGTGCCGTAATCTTGCCAGTGCACCCACTTGTTGCAGATAACGCGTGGGAAACGGATCCAGATGGCCGAACCGCGCAGGTGGGTGGCGTTACTGATCAGCTTGTTGCCATCCAGGTGGTCGGCAAACAGGTTTTCACAGTAGGCAATGGCCTCTTCCTGCGACATTTCGCCAATACCGGCTTTCTGCCAGGTCTCTTCAGGCGTTTCCACGATGAACGTGGACAGGCCGTCCTGGAAGCGGTAGGCGTGAGCCTGGAACCAGCCGTGCTCGGTTTCAACAAAAATGAAGTTAAAGGCGTCGAACACTTTTTCCGTACCCAGCCACACAAAGCGGCAGTTACGGGTGTCGATATCAGGCTGGTACACGTCTTCGTAGCGGGTACGAACAGCACTGTTGATGCCGTCAGAAGCAATCAGGATATCGGCGTTGTACTTGCGGGCCAGTTCAGCTTCATCCGTGACCACGGTCTCGAACACCAGCTTGACGCCCACTTCTTCACAGCGGGCCTGCAGGATGTTCAGCAATTTCTTGCGACCAATCCCGATAAAGCCATGGCCGCTGGAGCGCACGGCGCTACCTTTGAAATGGCACTCAATGTCGTCCCAGTGGTTGAACGCGTCACCGATGGTCTGCGCGGACACGGGGTCAGCTTCACGCAGGTTTTCCATGGTCGCGTCCGAGAACACCACACCCCAGCCAAAGGTGTCGTACGGTCGGTTACGCTCGACTACAAAAACCTCGTTCTGAGGGTTTTGCAACTTCATCAGCAAACCGAAATACAAGCCGGCTGGGCCTCCGCCAATACATACGATATTCATGATATGTCCGTATGGTCTGAATACATGCTTCTGAGCATAGTATATTTATTAATAAATATTATACAAGTCAACTATTTAAATCAAAAAAAATAGCTGACCTGCACACTGCCTGCTACTACTTCAAACTAGATCAAGCCTTGCTGCTTTCTGGCTGGGCAATCACATACTCTTGCATGGGGTTGCGCAGGAAATCAGGGATAGGAATACCCAGGTGCGTCTCCAACGAGGTGGTCACCACGGTCTGGCGCACTTGCATACGCAACACGCCGTCTTTACCGATGCAGCGCAACAGCAGCTTCAAGGAGCTATTGCCAATGCGTTCCACACCCAGGCTCATCACCACATCATCACCCATACGGCTGATGGACTTGAACTCGGCTTCAATGTGCACCGAGGGCATGCCCACCCGTTTGCTGGCGATCATGTTGTGAAAACCCTCGGGGGTCATGGAGTCGATCCATGCTTCCATCAGGTCGTTAAACATCACAAAGTACTGCGGATAAAAAACGATACCCGCCGGATCGCATTCCGAAAAACGGATGCGATGTTCTTGTTCGTACAGCTTGGAAACCATGTTGTAGACACCTTTTTAGCAAGTGTTTTGTGCGCCTGTTCGTGGCGCTATCCGCATCCTGCCTGGTTCACAGGCCTGGCAGGATGCACCTTATGCTAGCTGGCCGCGCTTTGCAGATGAACCCGTAACAGGCCCAGGTGCTGATGGATGTGCACGACTTCCTCGGTACCCAGTCCTTCAAACATTTCTGCAATCCAGTCGCTGTGGGCCTGGGCCATCGCCTCGAAACTGCTTTTGCCCTTGGGGGTGAGACGCAACACCCAGGCACGTCGGTCAGTGGGGCTGCTCTGGCGAGACACCATGCCCTCGCGGGCCAGCTCGTCAGTCAGTCCGGTAATATTGCCGCCGGTCACCATCAGATAGCGCGACAGCTCGCCCATCTTCAGACCCTGCGGGTAGCGGTACAACTGGGCCATATAGTCAAAACGGGCCAGCGAAATATCAAAATTCTGGCGCAGGCGGCGACGGATTTCGTCCTCGATCTGCTTGGTGCAGGTCAGCATGCGCAACCACAATTTCAGGCTGGCCGGGTCCTTGGGACCGACGCGGCCTTCAAATCCGGCATCGGCCGGCTCTACCAGGAATTCAAGTGCTGCTTCGCTTTGATTCATATTGTTTTTCCCCCAAACTTTGGCTAATTTCAGTTTGACCAACAGCGGGATATTCTTGCTTGAACAAGTGGCCAAGTAGACACGGGATCGTTGGCTTTCAGGGCCTTCTTCGCAGTGCCAATCCGAATTTATATTCTACTATGAATATTTTAGAAATAAAGTATTTGGCGGGATAAAAACGCTTCCTCAAGGGTTTTCACCAAGGCCGCCCGAAAGCGGCCCGGTGTTGCCCTTACACCAGTGCGTACTGGCGCAGTGCTGCCTCCAGCTTCACGCCGTGCTCGTCAGCCAAAGCCGCATCGCGCAGGGCGCCCAAGATGGCAGGCGACAGGGTGCTGGGGTTGCGTTCCAGAGCCGACATCACGGTCTGGTAGTTACGCAAGCCACGGGCATGGGTATCGCCATAGCCTTTGACCAGACGCTGACACTGGGCAATTTCCAGCGCCAGAGCCGGGTGGGCATCGGCAGCCTGTTCGATCTGCTTCAACCAGCCTTCAATACGCTGCTGCTCGGCCTGGTAACGCAGCGTGCGACGACGCCAGCGCTTGAAGCCCGAGAGCAAGTACAAAGGAATAAAACCGCGCACCGAGCTGGTTTGAATCACACGACCAGATTTGGTCTGGGATTTCACCAGCTTGTTGCCCCAGGTAGGACGCATCAACCAACGGCCCACGCTGGCAAACGGCAGGATTTCGCTGATTTCTTCCACACGGGGGTGCATGTATTCGTTGATCGCCACGATCTGGCCGTCGGCAGCGCGCACTTCTTTGTGTACACGGTCAAAACGGCTGGAGCGGGTCTTCAGTTCGGCCACGCGAATGGCGTCCTCGTAGGACATCCACAGCGCCAGATAACGGCCGGTTTCACGGATCAGGGCCACATCGTCAGGACGCGCAAACTGGCTGATCTTTTTCAGGCGGTCCAGGTACAGATTGGCGTAGTTCACGTCCTGGAAGTCCAGAACACGGCGCACACCTTCCACCACGATAGGCTGAGCCTGCGCGGGGACTTCGGCACGGACACGGTCAATCAGCTTGGCTACGGCAGGGTCGCGAGGAGCCAGCGTCGCCATATCAACAGGCTTGTTTTCCGAATCGGCCTTACCAGCATCGCCTTCCGCGACACGGGCGTAAGCGGCACCAAAAGCCTTCAGGCTGGGCTTGACGCCCACACCACCACGCTCGATGGTCTGCTCGAACTGCGAGCGGCTGAAGGGCAGCACGCCGGTGCTGGCCAAGGCGCCAAACAGCACGGCGGAAATCACGCTGCCCGAATCCTCGGCCGCTTTTTCCATATTGAAGTACACAAAACGCTTGGCAGCCTGGGTTGCGTGAGCAATCAGCGCGTTGTCGTCCACACGGCCATCGCCCATGGCCGATTTTTCGGCAATGGAGTAGACGCGGTGAGTCGAGGCGACCAGCGTGGTGCGGTCCTCTGTCACCAGGCCACGTTGTACGGCGCGACCGGCTTCCATCAACTCGGAAGCCAGCACCACGTCCACATCACCGGGCATGGGCATCAGAGCCAGCACAGGTTTTTTGCCATCCACAGCGGCCGAGTGCGGGAACAGTTCCACGTAGTAAATCGTGGCACCGGTACGCTGGGCCACGCCAGGCACCGAGGTAGTCTGTGCAAAGTAGCCGTTTTGTTCGCCCAGGTTGACGATCCAGTCGGCCAACACGCCGCCGCCTTCGCCACCCATGGCCAAAATAGCAATCTTGATTGGTTTGATCTGCATGATAAAAATCTCTACGGGTGTGCTTAGAAGGCCAGACGATCACGACGAGCAGCGTCACGACGCTGCAACCAGCCGATAAAGCCACGGCGGGTTTTTTCGCGGAACTTGTCCCAGCCAGTCGGGTTGCTGACCACTTGTGCACGGTAGAAAGACGGGCACAGAATCGCCGCGTGGGAAACCTCACCACACAGACCGCAACCCACACAACTGTTCATCACGTTCGCCACCGGGTCCTGACGCAGGGCGTCCGGATTGGGGCGAATCGACAGCGAAGGACAACCGGACAAGCGGATGCAGGAGTGATCGCCGGTACATGTGTCCGGGTCCACACCAAAGCGCTCGCGCACCACACGTTCGCCCGCAGCCACGGCTTTACGCACCTGACCTTTCTCGCGACGCTGACGGTTCAACATACATTCACTTTGCGCCACCAGCACTTTCGGACCTTTTTCTTTGGTCGTCAGCGCTTCACGCAGGGTTGCCGTCATGGTCTTCAGGTCGTAGGTGCGACGAATCATGCGCAACCACTCCACACCCACACCACGTGCCGCTTTCTCGATCAGGTGACCGGTACTGCGGGTTTCGTTCTTGGCCTTGGAGGACAGAATGTCCTGACCACCCGTAGCCGCGGTGTAGCTGTTGTCGATCACAATGGTCAGGTTGTCACTGCGGTTGAACACGGCATTGGCAATACCGCTGGTCAAACCGTTGTGCCAGAAACCACCGTCACCCATCACCGAGATCGCACGCTTGTCCGAATCCACGTTCAAGGCAGCCGAACCGGCGCCACCCAGGCCGTAACCCATGGTGGTGTTACCCAGGTTGAAGGGCGGCAAAATGGAGAACAGGTGACAGCCAATGTCGGCCGACACGTGGTGTTCGCCCAGCTCGCGCTCCACCAGCTTCAGTGCGGTAAAGATAGGACGCTCGGGACAGCCGGTACAAAACCCTGGCGGACGGGCATGAACGTTCTCGTCCAGGCTGCCCAAAGGTTGGACTTCAGCGGCTTCCACTTCCACCAGGCTGGCTTGTTCAGCTTTGGGGCGTTCCACGGTCTCGACTTTCATCGGGATCACGCGTGGCTTGCGAGGAGCCAGGGGCTCGACGCGGCCGTATTTTTCCATGAAGGCACGCAGGCCTTTCAACATGGTGGCGGTGTTGTATTCACCGGCCAGTGGCAGCAGATCCTTGCCGTGCAGACTTACGTCCACATTGTGACGACGCACGATGTCGGAGATGTTCTGTTCCACAAAGTTGGGCTGACCTTCTTCCAGCACCAGCACCGCACGCTTGCCTTCACAGAAACGGACGATTTCAGATTCAATCAGCGGGTAAGCCACGTTCATGACGTACATGGGCACTTTGGATTCGCCAAACACGTCGGCCAGATCCAGGTGTTCCAGAGCACGGATCACGGTGTTGTAGCCACCGCCCTGAACGATCAGGCCTACGTCATCGGTGCCATCAGCAAAGAATTCATTCAGCTGACGCTCTTCGATGAACTTGACGGCGTTCGGCCAGCGCTGTTCGATCTTTTCTTTTTCGTGCAGGAAGCTGGCAGGCGGCAACACAATGCGATTGATGTCGCGTGTGGGCTGCTCCATGGCTTCTTTGATGGTGAATTTGGCGCGGCGGTTGTCCGAGGCCACAAACTGACCATGCACGTGACAGGCGCGAATACGCAGCTGCAACATCACGGGGGTGTTGGACGCTTCGGACAGATCAAAGCCGTCTTTTACCGCTTGCACAATACAGGGCAGGTTAGGACGGGGGTCCAGCATCCACATCTGGGATTTCATGGCAAAAGCGTGACTACGCTCCTGCATGATGGACGAGCCTTCACCGTAGTCTTCGCCCACAATGATCAGCGCACCGCCCTTGACCCCACCGGAGGCCAGGTTGGCCAGCGCGTCCGAGGCCACGTTGGTACCCACGGTTGCTTTAAAAGTGATGGCGCCACGCAGCGGGTAGTTAACCGACGCGGCCAGCGTTGCCGCCGCCGTTGCCTCGCTGGCACTGTTTTCAAAACGGATACCGTTTTCTTGCAGGATGTCCTGGGCATCCGCCAGCACGTCCATCAAGTGCGAGATAGGCGCACCCTGGTAGCCGGCCACGTAGGACACGCCCGATTCCAGCAGGGCTTTGGTCACTGCCAGGATGCCTTCGCCACTGAATACGTCTCCATCACCCAGGCGCAGCTTTTTGACTTCTTCGACAAACGATCGCTCAGCCATTTTTCTTTCCTTACTTACCGCTCATTGTGAACATGGTATTTATTTTCATCTGAATATGTTTATATCTCAACATATCCATCCTCATGGTTTTCCCTAGTAAAGTCAGCAAATTATTTGCGACACGCAAACGAACAGCTTGGTTATAGTGAGCCCTGTTGCCGCCTTGCGGCACCCATTAGCCTGTAATGACAATAAGCACCATGAGCCCCACCGAACACGACACCGTCTTTGTCGAAAACTACCTGCCCGCCTTGTTGGCCCAGGCCAGCCAGCTGATCTCTGCCGAGTTCCACGAAGTGGTGCTGAGCAACGGTTTGTCCATTTCCGAATGGCGTGTCCTGTCCACCCTGTCCGGCGCGGGCGAGGTCAGCATCGGCCACCTGGCTCGTATTGCCACCACCAAACAACCCACCGTGACCCGTTTGCTGGACCGGCTGGAAAAACAGGGCTTGCTGCGTCGCGTGGCCCACGATGTGGACCGCCGCATCACGCTGGTGCGCATTACCGAGGAAGGCCAAACCCTGATCTCAGGTCTGATTGCCAAGGCTCGCCTGCACGAACAGGAAGTGGTGCAGCGCCTGCAACCACTGGACGTCAATGCCCTCAAGACCACCTTGCGGCGCCTGATCTCCGAGCAGCACGACTACAACGATCAGTAAAACGCAGCGAATCCCGTCGCACTATTGGTTCAAACCCTGCTTGGTTTGAACCGCAGCCGGTTTTAAAAAAGCAGCACACCCGCCTGTGATCCAGCTACAGGCAGGTGTGCCCGCCGGGGGATACCAAAGCCTTATTCAGGCTGGATACCCAAGGTAGGAATCAACTCGGAATAGACTTTGGAGTCGTTCTGCACGCGCTCCAGCGTCTGGGCAGGGGTGGTGAAGAACTGGGCCAGACCCCGGCTCTTGAAGGCGGCCTGCATCTCGGGCGTCTTCAGGGCGGCATCGACCTGTTCCTGAATCTCTTTCACAGTGTCATCGGGCGTGGTGCCGGGGGCAAACAGCGCAAACGTCGTGGTTGGAATGCTGTTGGCATGGCCGCCTGCTTCCTGCACGGTCGGCACATTGGGCAGCAATTCGGTACGTTTGTCCGAGCCTACGGCCAGGATGCGCACTTTGCCGCCATCCACGTGCTGGGACGCCAGAATACCGCCGACCAGCATGGCATCCGTCTCACCGCCCAGAATGGCATTAGTGGCCGGGGCCATGCCCTTGTACGGGATGTAGGTGAAATTCACCCCTTCTTCACGGGCCAGCAAGCCCATGCCCAGGTGCGTGACGTGTCCACGGCCGCCTGTGCCCACATTGGTGTCGCCATTGGCTTTCTTGGCCTGGGCGATGAATTCCTTGTAGTCCTTGGCCGGGAAATCATTACGCACCAGCAGGTACAGGTTCACACCGGCTACCGTTGTGACCGGCTTCAGGTCCTTTTCCCATTTGTAGGGCAGGTTGTTGTACAGCAGCGGGTTGGTGGAGACTGCCAGGCTATCGACCATCAGCAGGGAAGCACCGTCGCCCTTGGCTTTGGCGATATTGTCGGTGCCGATAATGGCGTTGGCGCCCGGACGGTTCTCGATCACAAAGACCTTGCCGGTGGCCTTGTTCAGATGCACACCCAGATCGCGGGCCAGAATGTCCGGCTCGGTGCCGGGTGGGTAAGGGACCACAATACGAACCTGATCCGTGGTCGGCCAGGCGGCCTGAGCCATCATCGGGGCCAAAGCACCTACGCCTGCCAACAACAGGGCCAGCGTCGTATTTTTAAGCTGCTTCATTTGTCCACTCCTTATCGTTATTGATTGCGGCCCGCCACCGATTGGTAGCCCCCCGCAGCGCATCTACCATCGTCCAATCAAGATATTCATCATGCGCTCATGCGCATTGGTACGATCCTCTACCGCGGCCCAGCTCTCGCTGGCACGCCCTTTCAGGGTGTCATGCCAGTCCAGCAGGCCTTCTTTCATACGCCGACAAACCGCTGCATACGCCGGGTCTGCGCCCAGGTCGTGCAGCTCGTCAGGGTCTTGCTTCAAATCGAACAGTTGTGGCCGGTAACCCTGCCAGTGCATGTATT
The DNA here is from genome assembly GCF_009497775.1 of Alcaligenes faecalis. Lineage (NCBI taxonomy): Bacteria > Pseudomonadati > Pseudomonadota > Betaproteobacteria > Burkholderiales > Alcaligenaceae > Alcaligenes > Alcaligenes faecalis. The sequence continues at coordinate 61,520 of NZ_CP031012.1, read as the reverse complement.
TATACTCGCCATCGCGCAACATCAGGCCCCGGCATTCATCCACGCCACGACCCAGAATCTGGCGGGCTTCCCGATAGGCGTAATCCAGGCTGGCCACGGTGTACTCACGCGCCCAGTCGGACTGGCCGTGCAAAAGGGGAATCAGGGAACGACCTTCCACCCGGTGTTCCTGGGCAGGCAGGTGCAAGGCATCCAGAATCGTGGGGGTGACATCCACGCACTCCACAAAGGCATCGCTGCTTTGGCCACGTGTGGCATTCGCTGAGGCCCGTGGGTCAACCACGATCAGCGGAACGCGAATGGCGTTTTCAAAGAAGTACTCTTTTTCGCCCAGCCAGTGATCGCCCAGCAAATCGCCATGATCGGAGCTGAAAATAATCAGGGTGTCTTTCAGGCGGTCCTGCTGCTCCAGCATGTTCAGCAAACGGCCGACTTCATCGTCAATCTGCTGCACCAGGCCCATATAGACAGGCTTGAGCGTGCGCCAGACCTCATCCTGGGCAAAGGACTGTGACTCTTCGTGCTGCTGATAGGCCGCGTGCACCGGGTGTGCATTCTGGCGCTCGTGCTCCGCACGCAAGGGCGTACAGGCATCTTCCGCGCCAAAGCGGTCGTGGTAGGGCGCGGGCGCTTTGTAAGGCCAGTGCGGTTTGATGAAAGACAGGTGCAGGGCCCAGGGCTCTTCACCTTTGTCCGTGATGAAATCCATGGCCCGCTGGGTGAAGTAGGCGGTTTCCGAGTCCTGCGCCTGCACTCGTGCAGGCAGGCTGGCATTGCGCATGTACCAACCGGAGGCGAACTGGCCCTGGGCATCCTGACTGCCAATCACATAGTCTTCCCAGGGACGCTCGCTGTCGTAACCCTGAGCCTGCAAATACTGGCGGTACTCGCTATCCGGGCCCATTTCAAAGTGACCGTCGTAGCGCTCAATCGCGGTAAAGCCGCCTTGCCAGAAACGCTCGGCCCCCTCGGGCTGCACCTGAAAGCGCCGGGCATTGGCCCCGGCCGGGTCCGGCACGTGGTGAGTCTTGCCCAGCAGATGGCAGTCTCGCCCGGACTGGGCCAGATAATCGCCCAGATACAGCTCGTCGATAGGATGAGGGACGCGGTTCCAGCTAACCCGGTGCGACAAGGGATAGCGGCCGGTGTAATACGAGGCCCGCGAGGGGCCACAGACGGCAGAGTTCACATAGGCGCGATCAAAGCGCACACCCATGGCGGCCAGACGATCCAGATTGGGCGTCTTCAATGCACCGCCAGGGGCATAACAGGACAGGTGGTCCGCACGTAACTGATCACACATGATGAACAGCACATTCTTGATCTCTAAAGACACCTGGCTGGGATGAGCCTGATCCATGTCCGCCTCGAAAAAACCGGGCCGGGCCCGTGTATAACCCGGCATCACAAAAGGAGTAGGCCATGTGTAAGCAAATGCATAACAGACCCGCTTATGTTCCAGATTATTACCGTAGTCTGAGAATAATTTTTGAATAATCTGATGGTTTAGGTATAAACCAGTAGACCGGAGCCATGCCCGCTGTTGCTCGCCACTGACAGGCCAGAGCGTGGTTAGAATAGAGAACCAACAACTCCGTTTTTACGAGGGCACATGAATAGTCTAAGACGCATGCTGCAAATTCTGGACTTGTACGGTGCACACACGCCGGTTCTGGATGTGGAGACCATCTGCACCCGCCTGAGCTACCCTCCCGCCACCACCTATCGCTATCTGAAAGAGCTATGCAATAGCGGCCTGTTGATCCGCAGCCCAGAAGGCTACGCTCCCGGGCCCCGGTTTATAGAAATGGATTTACTGATCCGCGAATTTGATCCGCTGGTCAGCCGCTGTCGTCCCCTGTTGCGCTCGCTGGTCGAGCAGACCGGGCTGGACGTCCTGATTGGCCAGCAATATGGCGAACGCATTTTGACCACCCATCAGGAAACCGGGCCGGAGCGTTTCGAGCTGCTGTTTGGCCGGGGCCGCACCATGGATATGTTCCGCAGTTCCACGGCACGTATCGTCACGGCTTACCTGCCCACCCGCCATCTGCGCCGTCTGTACGAGAAGAATCAGGAAATTGATTATGTACAGCGCCTGGGCAAGGAATGGCCAGCCTTCTCCGCCCATATGCAGGAGCTGCGCCGTGCAGGCTATTGCATCACCAAGGAGCAGATCAATCCGGGCATAGGCGGCATTTCCGCGCCTATTTTTGACGATGCCAAACGGATTTTCGGCAGCCTGACCTTGCTGGGCACGCTGGAACGCTTTGAGGCCATCAACCCCGAGGCACTGGCCAGCCTGATCCAACCCGCTGCACGCGCCGTTAGCCGCGCTCTGGCACAAGTCTGAGGACTGGGTGCCCACAAGGACCAAGCCGCGCCTGATCAAGCATCAGTACGCGGCTTTGTCTTGGGCGGGTTTAGAACCGAACGGATTTAGCACTAAGCCCGCTGCAGCCGCACCAGCCGATCACACACCCTGTCTACGGCTTTGATTTCCGCTGCTCCTGTTTCCGACCTTTCTTTTTCTCCGGCTCCGTCGCTTTCACCGGCGGGTGGTTCACCACTCCAAACGGAATATGCACGGAAGGCAAAGTCTGCGCGGTAGGAATCAGGTGCGTGGTCTGGTCATCAAAGAAGATATGCGGCTGCAAGACTTCCAGCACCCGCCGTTTTTCGATGCCGCCCAGAAAGAAAGCCTCATTCACCTCAATACCCCAGCTACGGATGGTATTGATGACGCGCTCGTGAGCCGGGGCATTGCGCGCCGTCACAATCGCAATCCGCAGGCGCGGCACATAGCTGGCATCCTGCTCCTGACGCTGCTGCTCCACTTCCTGAATATGCGCCAATTTCAGCAAAAACGCCTGTAACAGGCCCGGATTATGCGGTTTTTGCACCAAACGCACTTCATGCTCGAAAAAAGCCGGCAAGCCGCCTTCCTGCTGATACACACGTTCGGACTCGTCGTCCGCAATCACCCCATCAAAGTCGAAGGCCACGCGGATGGGCTGGTCGTCGTAAGCATCCTCGTAAGAGGAATTCAGCACCTGACCTGCGGGATAGCCTTGCTGCACCGCCCGATGCACATCCTCCTGATTGGCCGACAGGAACAGGCTGATGGATAGCGGCTGAATATAAGGGCTGGGGTCGCCCCCTTGCAAAAACACCGCCCGCGTAATGTCCAGATCATGATGGCGAATGGAATTCATCACCCGCAAACCCGTATTGGGATCGTTACGGGACAGCAGCACCACCTCGACCAAGGGATCGTCGGGCGACAGATCATTCAGGGCCAGCAAGCGCCGGATGAAGGAAAAGGCCACACCTGGCTTCAGGGGCTCGTGCTCGCGCGCCAGCTGGTAATCGCGATAAGCCGCCTCACCTTGCTCCAGAAAGACCTGATGGGACTGGCTCAGATCAAACAAAGCGCTGGAAGCCAACCCAATCACCAGCCGTTTCTCCAGGTCATACGCCATGCACCGCTCCCCAAATCCGCAAAAAAAACAGCATACCAAAACGACAAGCCAGTTCTGGTACTACCCAAGCAGAACAAAGCCTACTAAAGTGCAAACACTATCACCTTCGTGAAATCGTGCCACCATGCAAGCCTCCAAACGCTATACCCTTGTCCTGGGCAATCCCCACTATTCGTCCTGGTCCCTACGCCCTTGGCTACTGATGAGCCACCTGGGCATGGACTTTGATGTGCGATGGTTCAATTTCGGCCCTCCCTTCAGCACCCTGGCTTTTCACGAAATGGCCCCGGCCGGTCAGGTACCCGTGCTGCATGCCAATGGGCAAATCATTTGGGACAGCCTGGCCATTGCCGAATACCTGGCTGAACAGCATCCCGGCGTCTGGCCGATTGACCCCGTGGCCCGTGCCTGGGCTCGCAGCGCCAGCGCGGAAATGCACGCCAACTTTTCCTCGCTGCGAAATCTTTGCCCCTTTGCCGTCGCCCTGCGTGCCCACCACCATCAGCACGACATGCGCCTGCAAGGCGAGCTGGAGCGTCTGCAAACCATCTGGCAAGAAGGCTTGAGCCGTTTTGGTGGCCCTTTCCTGGCCGGAGAGCGATTCAGCGCAGTCGATGCCTTTTACGCCCCCGTGGTGTTTCGCCTGCAAACCTATGGTCTGAAGCTGGACGAGGCCTGTCAGGACTACATGAACCGCATACTGGAACTGCCTGCCATGCAGCGCTGGCACCAGATGGCCTGTCAGGACACCTGGCGCGACCCGGACCACGAAGCCGAAATCCTGCGTGTGGCTGATATACATCTGGATTTACGCCAGCCAGCCTAGTGTCAGCGAATTGCCATGTCAGTGCAGGCACGAAAGAGTATCCTTGATGGTCCCGAATGATTTCGCTGTCAAGGATTGCGCCGCATGGGCGATACGTACTTTCGCACTACAAACTACCATTTCACCGATCTGGACCCTCAGGCACAGGACGCCTATGTAGGCTCGCTGGCTGAACAAGCCCGAGCCAACAGCGCCTGTTTACGCTTCGATGTATTGCGCAAAGACCAGCCCCCAGGACAATGGGTGCTGCATGAAAGCTGGCGAGACTCCCAAAGCTGCAAGGACTTTCACGCCAGCGCCCCCGCCCAGACCCTGCAAAAAGCACGGGTCGAACAAAATCTGAACCATCCGGCCCAGCAAGCGGGCGCTGACAAGCCGGCGGCTGCACGCCCGTCGGGCAAGAAAAGCAAGTGGGACCCGTACGTGTGGATCAGTATCGCCATGTGTATCGGGGTGATGGGCACGGCCTTGGCCAGCCCCTTGTACCCGTTGTACCAGGACCGTTGGGAACTGAACGCCAGCCATATCACCCAGCTGTATGTAGCCTATATGGCCGCCGGTTTGACGGGCCTGCTGTTCCTGGGCCGCCTGAGCGACATGAAAGGCTTTATGCCCGTGCTGCGTACCGGCCTGATTCTGGTAACCAGCGGCGTGACCCTGTCCGCCTTTGCCTGGGACGTGGGCAGCTTCCTGTTCAGCCGCATCATGATCGGGATGGCCTCCAGCATGATTGTGACCTCGGCCTCCATCGGCCTGGGGCAATTCAACCGGGGCGGAGACGTACAACGCGCGGCGGCCACCACCTCGCTGATGCTGGCCTTTGGTTTTGGCCTGGGCCCGGTCGTAGGCGGCCTGATTGCACAATGGGTCCCGAATCCGCTGTTCTCCAGCTACATCCCCTCCATGGCGCTGGGCGTGCTGGCCATCTATGCCCTGTTTCAGATCAAGCCCATTGCCAGCAAGCAGCCTGTGCCACAAAAGACCAGCTGGCGCACCTGGATGCCGCGCCTGACGCTGCCGGCTACCCATCTGCGCCGGCCCTATCTGATTGGCTGTCTGTCTGCCTGTTGCGCCTTTGCCATGTTCAGTCTGTTTGCCTCGCTGGCACCCAGCTTCATGGCACAAATGGTGCCTTGGCACGGCCCGGCCACCAGCGGCTTTTCCATCGGGATCATTCTGTTCCTGTCCTCGGGCTTCCAACTGCTGATCCGCCGCTGGCCCGCCAAGCGTAGCGTCATTGTGGGGCTGCTGTCCTTCACCCTGGCCTGTATCGCCTTGCTGATCAATCTGTGGGCCAGCTCCTCGCTGCTGTTCATTCTGTGCGTGCTGCTGACCGCCTTTGGTCATGGCCTGTGCATGTACGGCGGCATGTCCATCGTGCAGCGTGTCTCACCTCCGCATCAACGTGCCGGTCTGACGTCCACCTACCTGATCACCGGCTATCTGGGCGCCATTCTGCCTATTTTGGGCCTGGGCTGGCTGGCCGACCACTTGGGTCTGGACCAGGGCCTGATGATCTTCTGCAGCCTGATCGCCACTGCCGCGCTGATAATTTCCATCATCGCCTACCTGACACCCGTCCTGCACAAGCCCGCCACCGCGGCCTGAGCAGACTCTCCAGCAAGCCGCCGCCCCTGGCCGCGGCTTGCCGTCCCCGTATATTCCCCTAGTCAATTTCAGCCCCGAACTAGGGTTAGACCTGAAAAAGAAACGCCCCTACCCTCAGTAGAATAAAAGCCGCTCCACACGCTTGGCAGTAATTAGCGACCGGACCAAAGTATTGCCCACAAGAATAAGTAATCCTTATCAAGGAGGCATCATGGCTGTTGCATTAAACAAGCTGTTGGTCAGTCTTACTGCGGCTCTGGCCTGCTCGGTCACCGCACAGGCAGCAGATTACCCGGATCACCCCATCAATATGGTTGTGCCCTTTGCGGCAGGCGGCCCCACGGACAACGTGGCCCGTGCGCTGGCCGAGGCCATGCGTCCCGTTTTGGGCGAGACCATCGTGGTGGAAAACAAGGGCGGGGCAGGTGGCTCCATTGGCACCGCCCAGGTTGCCCGCGCCAAACCGGATGGCTACAACATACTGCTGATGCACATCGGCTTTTCCACCGCTCCTTCGCTGTACAAAAAGCCCGGCTACGACGCCATCAATGGCATGTCCCCCATCGGTCTGGTGGTGGACGTTCCCATGACCATCATTGCCCGCGAGGACTTCCCGCCCAACAACATCCAGGAACTGGTGCAGTACCTGAAGGACAACCAGGACAAGGTTTCGCTAGCTAACGCCGGGATTGGCGCAGCCAGCCACCTGTGCGGCACCATGTTCACCGAAGCACTGGGTATTGAACTGCTGACCGTGCCCTACAAAGGCACGGCCCCGGCCATTGCGGATCTGATGGGCAAGCAGGTGGACATCATGTGTGACCAAACCACCAACACCACCCAGCAAATCAAATCCGGCAAGGTCAAAGTCTATGCGGTGACCAGCCGCGAACGCGTCCCGACCTTCCCGGACGTACCCACCATGCAGGAGTCCGGTTTCAAGGACTTTGAAGTCGGTATCTGGCACGGCATGTGGGCACCGAAAGACACACCCCAGCCTGTCGTGGACACCCTGGTGAAAGCGTTGCAAGCGGGCATGGCCGACAAGGACTTCCAGAGCCGCATGGCCACCCTGGGAGCAACGGTCATGGAAAAAGAAGCCAACCCGGCCGCCTTGCAGGCCAAGGTGGAGCAACAAGTGCCCCAATGGGCCGCATTGTTCAAGAAAGTGGGCGTAGAGCCCCAATAAAACCTGTTAGCCCAAAGGCTTTTGAAAAGGACGCTTAGGCGTCCTTTTTTTCGACTAGCGGAATTGCCTGTCGTAGCAGTGAGTCGCCTGCTCGGATGACGAAAAAATAATGCCTCGTCAGGCTCCCGACGACTCAAGAGAGCCCGATCAAGAAAGGCTCTGACTCAATGGCTCAAGAAAATCCGGCCAAGAGAGGCCCTGACTCATCAAGTTTTAATCCGTCTTGCGAACCGCCGCATCCAAAGCCTGCAATCGCGCCCAAAGCTCCTGGGAATCCAGATCCTGCGTGATCAATACCATGCGCCCTTGCTGATCCGGCCACGGCCGCTGCGGCACAGCCTGCCAAGGGTAGGACTGATGCTGAACGGCATGAATTACCTGTGGCTGGTCCATACCTTGTACGGGCAGAACCGCCTTCAGGCGCAAGAGACGCGGGCCTGCCCACTGGCACAGATCCGATAGCCAGGATTGCAGCTTGTCGGCAGGCAGAGGCTGAGGGAACAGAGCGCTTAACGAGTAGATTGAGTCTCCATGACGGGAGACATCCGGCGTGCTGACTGCAGGCGTTTCTGGACTCTTTCCATGGAGGTGGGCGGACCCAGGACTGTTGCTGTTGCTGTTGCTGTTGCTGTTGCTGTTGCTGTTGCTGTTGCTGTTGCTGTTGCTGTTGCTGTTGCTGTTGCTGTTGCCAGCCATGGTACCCGTGCCGTGGCTATGGCTATGGCTATGCACATAATCGTGATCGTGATCGTGATCGTGATCGTGATCGTGATCGTGATCGTGATCGTGATCGCCAATATCTTGCCCCAGCACCTCGAAAGCTTCCAGGCTCCAGGCCCGTCCTTGCCCGGCTTGCTCGCCCAAGCCCAAGAGACTGGGCGCAACAGGCTGCGAGGCGGTCAAGATCTGCTGCTGCGCCAAAGGATTCAAGCCACGCACGCATTCACGCAGCGCCGTTTCAGTCCCTGCATCCACCCGATCGCGCTTGCTGAACAACAGCAGATCCGCCACGGCCACCTGTCGCTGCGCCTCGGCATGGCGGGCCAGGGTTTCCAGCCCATGTTCCAGATCCACCACCGTCACCACACCCGCCAGACTGTACTTCCCGGCTAATTGCGGATCGCTTAACAAGGTATGCAAGATAGGCGCAGGGTTGGCCAGCCCGGTTGTCTCAATCAGTACCCGTCGAAACTGCCGCTGACCTGCACGCGAAAAGCGCCAGGTAATGTCACGCAAGGTCTGCACCAGATCGCGCCGTATGGTGCAGCACAGGCAACCACTGCCCATGGCCTCGATCACATTTTCCTGGCTGTGCGCCACCAGATGATGGTCCAGCGCCGTCTGCCCGAACTCATTGATGATGACCAGCGTCTCGGCCATCTGCGCCTCTTGCAAAGCGCGGTTCAGCAACGTGGTTTTGCCGCTGCCTAGAAAACCGGTCAGCAAGGTGACCGGAATAGGCGCGGATTTGGCACCCGTTTTCATACTCCTGCTACCTGTAAAACATGAACGCCCATGATCAACGCACGCGTTTGCGCCATTGATTGAGCCAGCTATAAGCACTGACCAGCGTAATGCCCATCAGCACCAGCAAGGCCCCGGTGACAAAGCGCGGCTCGATTGTTTCACCCAGCAAGAACGCACCGAACAGCACCCCGAACAGGGGAGTGGCAAAGGAAAACACCCCCAGACGCGATGCCTGATACTGGCGCAGCAACCAGAACCAGACCAGAAAGCTCAAGAACGCCACCACCACGGACTGGAATACCAGGCTGGCGCCCAGCAAACCTGACCAATGTATCTCGGTTTGCCCGGTCAGGCCCGCGGCCACCATCAGAATCACAAAAGCGCTGAACAGCTGATAGAGCAAGGCTTCCGAAGGCGGGACGGCAGACAGGCGCGTGCTACGGATCAGCACGGTAGTAAAGCCCCACAAGGCTCCGGCCGCCAAGGCCATCAAATCCCCAATCAACATGCGGCCCAGATTGGCCCCATCCATACTGGCCGGCCCCAAAAAAGTAATGGCAATACCGGCCACCGCCAGCCCGATCCCCACCCATTGCAGGCGGGCCAGACGCTCGGACGGCAGGAGTATATGCAGGCCCAAAGCCGCAAACACGGGCGCGGTATATAAAAACACCACTACGTGCGCTGCCGAGGTAAAGCGCAGGCTCTCACCCAGCAGCAAATACTCCAGCGCAAACAGCAAACCGGCCATCAGCCCCGGCTTCCAGGCCCCTTCCGTAAAGGCCAGCTTGTGCGTGCGCACCAGAACCAGCAGGGCCACCAGCACACAGGCCACGCCCGAGCGCAAACCGATCTGAAAAATAGGTGCCATGTCATTGGCCGTGGCCTTGAGCAAGATCTGCTGAAAGCTCCAGATCAGGCACAAGACCAGCATGGCACTGCTGGCCAGCGCATCCAGCGGTTTACGTTCTTCGCTCATGGTTTTTTTATCCGAAAAATAGCGTGCGTTCCCCTATGACCGAACAGGGTCAGAGGGGGTCGCAAAAATTGATTATCCGTGAAATTTCCCCGAATCCAAACGGGGCAGAAATTTCTTTACCCTCGGATAAGCCTTAATTGATATATCAAAAAGCTCTCCCTAGAATCATTTAAGCCTAAAAAATAGGAAAGGGCTTGGGAGACAGACATGACGCTTAGCAATACCGACCGGGTACGAATCGAACTGGAGCACCGCATTGCCAGCGGTGATCTGCCGCCGGGCAGCGCCATTGATGAATCCTTGCTGTGCACGTTTTTCCGGGTATCACGCACCCCGGTGCGCGAAGCCTTGCTGCAGCTGGCGGCTACCGGGCAAGTGCGCATCGCCCCGCGTGCCGGGATTTTTGTCACCCAGCACACGATTGAAGAGCTGGAAGAAATGCTGGAAACCCTGGCCTTGCTGGAAGGCGCCTGTACCCAGCTGGCGGCCTACCGCATCAGCAATGCCCAGATTCGCGAACTGGAGCGTTTGCAAAAGCGTGGTGCCAAGGCCCTGCAGGAAAAAAGCCTGGCTGACTACGCCACGTACAACGCCGAACTGCACGCCCTGATTCACAGCATTGCCGGCAATACCTTCATGGTGCAGCAAATTGAACACCTGCGCCGTCTGACCAACCCTTACCGCCACCGCCATCTGGATCAGGAAAACCGCATGGAGCAGTCCTGGCATGAACATCAGGCACTGACCCAGGCCCTGGCCCAGCGCGACGGCCCCAGCGCCATGCAGGCAGCGGCCAGCCATGTGCTGTCCGGGGCCGAATCCCTGCGCCGTGTCGCCCAAGCCCATCCCGAGAAATGGGAGTTCGACAAGCGCGAGCGCTATAGCTGGCTAAATGCCCAGCTCAACCCTTTAGCCGGGTTTTATATGCGGCACTGAATTAATAATTAGCTAAAAAACTACCACTCATACCGAGGAGACTTTCTCATGTTTGCAAGCCGTTTCACACGGCGTGCGCTGGCTGCGCTCGCCCTGACATTAAGCCCTGTGGCCGCCCTACACGCTGCCGAACCCATTCGCCTGGTCGTGGGTTTTGCGCCCGGCGGCGGGGTCGACACCCTGGCCCGCGTCACCGCCCAGGCCTTGAGCAAAGAGCTGGACCGCACCGTGATTGTGGAAAACAAATCCGGCGCAGGCGGCACCATTTCGGCCGACTACGTGTCCAAATCCCAGGCCGATGGCAACACGCTGCTGTTTGCCGATACCTCCTTGCTGGTCGCCCCTTATATTTACCCGGCGCTGCGCTACGACTTGCAGCGTGACTTCGCCCCTATCGGCATGGTGGGCCAGTCTGATCTGGCTCTGGCCGTTCCGGGTGACAGCCCTGTCAAAACCGTGGCCGAATTGATCGAAGCCATCCGCAAGGCGCCTCCTCAAACCGAAACCTTTGCCTCGGTGGGCGTAGGCTCGGTGCACCATCTGGGTGGCGAGCTGTTTGCCTTGCAGACCAAAACCGAGCTGGTTCACGTACCGTATCGCGGTGGCGCACCGGCCAGCCAGGCTCTGGCTGCAGGTGAAGTGTCCATGTCCTTTGCCAGCCTGGCCTCTTCGATTGGCCTGGCCAACTCCGGCCGCATCCGCTTGCTGGCCACCTTGTCCGAGCGCCGCTTCCCCGGCATGCCCGACCTGCCCAGCGTCTCGGAAACACTGCCCGGCTATAGCGTGACACCGTCGCTATTCATGCTGGCCCCACAAAACGTGGACCCAGCCCTGATCGCCACCGTCAGCAAGGCGCTGGAAAACAGCATGCAGCAAAAACAGGTGCAGGAGGCCTTCCTGGCCCAGGGTTCGGTAGCGGGCTATCAGGATGCCCAGGCCACCGAAAAATGGCTGGGTGAAGAAACAGAACGCTGGGCCAACGTCATCAAGACCGCCCAACTCGACTTTAAACAATGAAATAAGCAGCTACTGTTATGACGACTGACAACTCTGGCGCCCAGCGCCCCGTTCTGGGCTTGATCGTGCCTCCCGCCGCCGGTCTGGTGCCTCCGGAAGGCCCGGAAATGTACCCGGAAATTGACTTCATCGCCCAAGGTCTGGCCCTAAGTTCGGTGGACAAGGAAGGCTATGACCAGGTCATCGACCAGGTGGTGGAAGCCGCCCGGAAACTGGCCGCCCGGGGTGCCCAGGCCGTGTCCCTGATGGGTACCTCGCTGAGCTTTTACCGTGGCTCGGACTTTAACGAGGAACTGGTGGCCCGCCTGCGTGAATCCACGGGCCTGCCATGCTCCACCATGAGCCATGCCATCTTGCGCGGCCTGCGTGTCAGCGGCATTGAACGGGTGGCGGTCGCGTCCTCCTATATTGATGACGTAAACCAGCGTCTGGTCCGCTTTCTGGCCCAGAACCAGATTCAGGCCGTCTGCGCCTATGGTTTGGGCGTCAATGACGTCACGGCCATGGCAAAAATCAGCACGCAAGAGCTGGTCGATCTGTGCCTGAAAACCTGGGACATCGCCCAGGAGCAGGCTCCCGGTCAGGCACAAGGTTTGCTGCTGTCTTGCGGTGGTCTGGTATCGCTGGAAGCTGTGCGTCAGGTCGAGGACAAGTTGGGTGTCACCGTCGTGTCCAGTTCCCCCGCCGGTTTCTGGGATCTGGTGGCAACCGCTGGCCTGGATTTATTTCCACAACAAGCCGGCCGTTTGGCACGCGAGCGCCAAATGGTCTGAGCATTGGTCTGCGCAAAGGGCGGCCCCTGAACCGGCTGCCAAATTTCCCCGCGCAGATTTTCAAGAGCAGCTTTTGAGCTGCTCTTTTTTTTTGCCCCGCCATAGAGGAAAGCACTAAATTTCATAACGATTTTCGAAATAAATCAAAATAAATAACAAAAAATCAAAAGTGATAATTGATTTAAAAATCACAAAAGAAGATTAAAAAATTCACGAAAATAGAAAAAAACATAAAAAATGTTAGGATTTGCACAGTTGGAAATAAATGCAGTCATAAAAAATTAGTCGCAACACTATATTTTTATAAACTTGCAGGGGGAGTCCAATGGCAAGGCCGAAACACCCGCTTTCAATCTGGGTAAGCATTTTAGGTTTACATGCGCTGACATGCCCGCCAGCCGCCTTTGCGGCGGTATTAAATAGTCATCTCGGAGATGGTTCTGCACTGATCCTGAATAATAGTGACACCATTCGGGCAACAGACATTACGCCCAGTGGCACTTTTTACAGTCTGCATGCCGACCCTAATAATCCGTCCAGCTTTGATCTGAAAAATGGCGTCAACATCAGGATTGACAGCGATCCCGTCTCCAAACGCTCCTACGGTATTGCCGCTGATCAGTCTGCCCTGAACGTTATCGGCCAGGCCGTCAATATCACCGTTAATCGACAAGAAACGGGTAAGGCCGCCGGTATTTCCCAAGGCGCGCTCAGCAACCCCAATACCACCGGCGCCGTCAATCTGAATCTGGGTACGGGTAGCCAAATCAATGTCAGCGGCACTGGGGATAATCCCCCCGGCTCCACCATTCCCAATATTGCAGGCGACAATAATTTCGCACTGGGAATTGGGCTATGGAATCGAGATGTCAGCCTGCAAGCCAGCGAATTGAAAATCGACGTCCAGTCAAAAAACTCCGATGCCTATGGCATCAGCAAGGCAGTCGGAAATAATAGAACTCACAATATCGACCTGGGCTCGAAATCCCGGATTGATGTGAAAGCCGGTAATGCGGCCTATGGCATGAGGATAGAGAGCAATATCAACAATGCCACCACCGCAGAACCCAGCCTGAAAGCCGACCAGCTCACCATCAAGGCAGAGGGAGCTGGAGCTTCGGCACTGGATGTACAAAGCTCCAATGGGCACAGCCATATCGACCTGGGCAATAACAGTGTCCTGAGTGCCGTGGGCAATGGTTTTGCCTATGCCTTGAACCTGAGCGGACAAACTCAATTCACGGCCAATAACCTGACGATGGAAAGCCGCGCCCCCGCCACCAATGCCAGCGGGATTGGCTTGCGCATGAACGGTCTGGACAACAGGTCCGAGTTCAAAGGCGTTACCCACCTGAGCAGCACTGGCATGGGCGGCTTCATTTATGGCGTGCGTACCGGCAACTCCTATGCGGGCAACGCCACCGAACTGAAGTTTGATCAGGTTCACATCAAATCCGGCAGCTACGGCCTGAATATTCAAGGCCGGGTGAATCTGGATCTGGGTACCGGCTCCACGATTGAAAGCAATAGCATGGCGGGCATCTGGCTGATCTCCAACCGCAGGCTGGACTCTGGCTCTGTCATCACCATGCAGGCCAAGGAGCTGGATATACGCGGTAAAGGCAGCAGCACGGTGGGGCTGGACGTGCGCGGTAACGCGACCGCCCGTGTCGATGCCGGTAGCCGGGTTCAAGTGGACCAGGGCATCGCGCTGTACGCGGATGACTCCGGCCAGATCCTGTTCAAGGGCAGCGACACCCAGGCCAACTTCCTGCTGGGCGAGCGCATCGGCGCCTATGCCGTCAACAAAGGCAAGATCGAGCTGGATAACACCAGCATTGGGATTGACCGGGCGGCAGGTTCCAGCACCGGCGTTTCGGCCGCCCTGGTGGCAACGTCAGGCGGACGGATCGAGGCCAGAGACAGCGCCGTGTTCTACAACAGCCAGGAAAGCGCCCAGCCCAACTACGGGGTGTATTCCAACAACGGTCAGGTCATCCTGCACAACTTCACCTTGAATACGGTAGGCAGCAGCGATCAGGCACAGATCAACGGCATTGTGGCCACCTCCGGCGGACGCGTGGACGCCACAGGCGAGCTCTCCACCATCATGAGCAACACCGCCGACACGGCGCTGACCGCTCAAGGCACGAACAGCCTGATCAATGCCAAAGGCCTGATGGGGATTTACGGCACCGCCATTGCGCAAAGCAACGGACATATTCGACTGGATATGGTCCCCGGTTCCACCTGGAACGGCGCGGCCCTGCAAAGCACGCAGGGAAAGATCGACCTGACCATGGCACAAAGCCGCTGGACGCCCAGCCGCAGTTCCAACCTGAACGAGCTGGCCATGCTCAATGGAGCCTCGCTGGACCTGCGCGAGCTGCCTGTTGACAGCATTGTGGCGGTAGAAGGGCGTTTGCAAGGAACGGGTGACCCAGTTTTACTGTTCCGCCCCCGCATCAGCCCAAGCGATTCCGGCAACTTCGACACGCGCCTGTTTGTGGACAATAGCGCTGGCAATTCCCAGGGTGTATTCCAGGTACAGATTGCCAATAACGGCGCGTTTGATGCGCAGTCGAACTCCGCCTGGACCATTGTGAACACAAGCGGCCAGCCACCCAGCAAGCTGTCCTTCTATACCCCTTACGCCATTGAGCTGGGCGGTTATCTGTACAAAGTTGCCCCGCACGCCAATGGCAAGGACTGGCAAGTAACGTCGCTGGGTGATGATCCATTACCACCCAAACCGGACGAAGATTCCTTCTACGAACCGCTGGACCCGGAACCACCTATCGACCCCTGGCAGCCGCCACCGATCGACCCACCTGTCGATCCTCCAGTGGAACCGCCGGTAGACCCGGACCCGCCAGTTGAACCCCCGGTTGTGCCGCCCATCGAGCCGCCCGTCACCCCGCCTGTGGACCCCGAGGTGACCCCCAAGCCTGGCCCTGACCCGCACGTACCGATTACCACCACCGCCAAGGCCGCCGCCAATATGTTCAGCATTGGCTACCTGATGAACATTGCCGAGCAGCAAACCCTGATGCAACGCATGGGCGACCTGCGCCTGAACGGCGAGAAGCTGCACAACTTCTGGATACGTGGCTATGGTGGCCGCTACAGCGGTTTTGCGCGTGAAAAGCTGGATGGCTTCAAGATGAAGTACTACGGCGCACAAATGGGTCTGGACCGTCGCCTGGGCGATCTGCCCATCTACACGGGTCTGTTTATTGGCCATACCTATGGCGATCCCAAACCCACCGGCGGCAGCGCCAAGGCCAAGTCCTACTTCGGCGGTTTGTACGCCACCTATATCCACGAGGACAGCGGCATTTATGTGGATGGCGTGCTGAAGTTCAACCGCTACAAGCACAGCTTCACGGTGGAGGACACGCAGAAAAACATGGTGGAGGGCGACACCAATAACAACGGCATGAGCGCCTCGCTGGAAGTGGGCAAGCGCTTCCATTTTCAGCAGCCCAAGCAGGGCTGGTATATCCAGCCGCAAATGCAGCACACCTACAGCCGCGTAGGCAGCACGGAGTTCACGGCCTCCAACGGTTTGAACATCCGGCTGGACAGCTACAACTCCAATGTGGGGCGCTACGGCTTCTCGCTAGGCTACGAGATGAGTAATGGCAGCACCGAGTACAACCTGTACTGGAAAACCGCCTTTGTACGCGAATTTTCCGGGCGCGGTCACTACTATCTGAACGGCGAAAAAGAGAACCATTATTTCCGCGGTAACTGGTGGAACAATGGCCTGGGTATCAATGCCCGTATCAACCAGCGCCACGACTTCTATCTGGAAGTGGATACCAACCGTGGCCACAACTTCGATACCGTCAACGTGAATGGAGGGTATCGCTTTATCTTCTGATGAAGGCGGCAACCATGGCACGAGCAGGTGTCAGTTTCAGCACCTGCTCGGCGGCGTAAAGCAAGCCCTGTGCATCACAGCACACGACAAAACAAAAGCCCCAGGACCGGCACATTATTCCGGTCCTGGGGCTTTTTATTGAACTCTCTGACACATCAAAAACGATGCGCCCGCAGCGCACTCAAACGCGGCCCGGCAAAATGCCGTTTCCTGGTATGCTCGCTGGCCCGCTGGACACTACCAAGGGGGGCTGTTTTATCTAGGCCCGACCCGCGGACAAAAAACCCGCACGCGCCTGGGCTCCCTCTACGCTGTCGCGACACACCAGCGCCTGATCGGCATCCATATAAATGCCCAGACGGTTCATGGCATTGGCTACCTGATTCACCGACTCTTTGGTCATGCGAATAATCGCCGCAGGCGACTCCGAAGCACGCGCGGCCAAAGACTGCGCCACTGCCACGGCCTGACCGGGTTCACAGACTTCATCCAGCAAGCCCCAGTCCAGCGCCTGTTCAGCACCGAAGCGTTCGGCCAGCAAGATGGCACGTTTGGTACGGGCCGCACCCAGCATGTTCACCATGCGTGGAATGGCACCCCAGCCCATGTTCAGGCCCACCTTGGCTTCAGGCAGATACAGGAAGGATGTCTGCGAGGCCACACGCCAATCGCAAGCCAGTGCCAAGGCCACCGAGCCACCTACAGCGGCACCTTCAATCGCGGCAATGGTCAGCTGTGGCAGCTCTTCCCACAAACGGCACAAACGCGCACCACGCTGGGCCACATCCCGACGCTCCAGCAAGCCAGCCTGCTCATCGTTCCACTTTTGCGGGTCTTTCAGATCAATCCCGGCCGAGAAAATATCCTTGGCCCCGGTCAGCACCACGGTGTGAATCTCCAGCGACAAGGCCAGATCCTGCGCCACCTGCGTCAGGGCCAGCAAAGTGTCCTGATCAATAGCATTACGATTAACGCCGCGATCAAAGCGCACCAGCGCATGGTCGCCCGTCACCTTGACCGTCACACTGCGGCCATATTTGCGTTTCATGAATGTCTCCCCAAAGGTTCGGAAAAATCAGCTCTGCGAGCGGTGGCTCCCATCACTGCGCGACAAGCGCGTGACGTAGCGGAATTCATAAGGTGGGTAAAAGCTGACGGCCACTTCCATGACCTTGCCCGCCAGATTGCGGAAGGTACGGATAATCAGCAACGCAGGATCGGAGTCCTCGTAACCCAGAAAGCGGGCAACATGTGGCGGAAAACGCGAAGCGGAAATTTCCATTTCGATGGTCTCCACCACTTCGCCACAATGCTCTTCCAGCAGCGGATACACACCGCCGGGCTGAGTCGAAATCAACTCCGCCACCGCCTGGTATTCCTTGCGCAGATAAATATCTGTCCAGGAAATACCGCGCTTGCTGCCCGGCACACTGCGATAGGTTTCCACCTTCACCCAATCCGCCGGATCACCGTCCAGCGCGGTTTCAGGCGGCTGCTTGTCCAAACAGACCGCCTTTTTATGCACGTGCAGATCGGTAAATTCCAGATAGCGCTGCAACTGGTCCGTGGTGTCCAGCGCCAGGCCAAACTGCGGCTTGGGATGCTGGCGAATGACGGTCGTACCGGCACGGCGACGCCGCTCGATCAAACCCAGATCGGTCAGCTTGCGTATGGCTTCACGCGCCGTGTGCCGACCTACCCCGTACATCTCGCACAACTCCATCTCGGTGGGCAGCTTGGAACCGACGGGATAATGGCCCGAACGGATCAGCTCCAACAAGCGATCGCTCATGTTCTGATACAGGGTTGGCTTGGCGCTGGACTGGGATTCGGTGTTTGCCATACGGTTTTCAGCTTAAAGAGACAGGCGGCGCATCGCAGCCAGGGTGTCGCGGGTGAACTGCTCAGGACATTCACTTTGGGGAAAATGCCCGATGCCCGGCCATTCTATATATTCCACCGGAACTTTGCCTTCTCGCAGCAAGCGTTCGACCTCTCTGGCGGACTCTGGCGGCACGGACCAGTCCTCGCCCCCCTCCACAATCACCACCGGGCAGCGAATATCGTCCAGAATCTGCTCCATGCGGAAACCGCCAAAGGCGCAGATATCCGCAAAGGCTACCGCCGGAATGCAACGTCGGGCGTCCGTCACCACTTCCAGCGCGCGGGCCGGGTCGGACAGGGTGCCCATCAAGGTGCGGAAGGTCACTTCAAACCAGTCACCCGGATTGATACGCGCCATCTCCAGAATGCGCGGGTTATAGCCGGAGGACTTCACCACATTCACTGAAGCGCCATCGACCAGCACCAGGCCACGAATACGCTCGGGTGCCAGGGCAGCGGCCTGGGCGACAACGCCCCCGCCCATGGAATGGCCCATCAGGACCGGGTCCTGAATACCCGCCGCATCCAGAAATTGCAGCAGATACTGGGCGTTTTGCGGGGTGGCAGTATGAGGGCCACCCACTGGCATGCCGCTCTTGCCGTGACCGGGCAAATCCAGGGCATACACCGTGTAAAAAGGCGCAAAGTGGTCCAGCACATATTGCCAGGACAGGCTGTCCTGACTGGCACCATGCACCATCACCAAGGCCGGACCGGAACCGGCCAGATCGTAATAAGCGCGGATACCGTCCGCAGTTGTCACATAAGGCATGATCAGACCTCCAGCTCGCCCGTCAGACGGGTCAGGGCGTACAACAACATCCAGTTCTGCACGCAGGCGCGCAAATCGCCGCCCACAACCAGTCGGTGCTGACGCACCAGCCGGTTAAATGGAAAGCCCTGGGCCAGATCCGCAAAGGCGGCACTATCGCCTTCCAGCCAGAACGGCACCTCGCGCGGGCCTGTGCCCACCTGCACATCCTGTTCTGACACGGCCAGCCAAATATGCTCGCCGGTGTCGGTATTGCGCAGCGCCACGCAAACATCGGCCAGAACACTGTGCTGCCGTACAAAATCATCGGCGCGGGCGCGCTTGGCCCATGCAGCCAGCACAACAGGGTCAAACAGAGATAAAGAAGTCAGCATCAGACATACCTTTGTCGAAGAAGGAACTTCTGCACTTTGCCCGAAGAGGACTGGGGCAGGGAATCCACAATAAAGATGCGTTTGGGTACTTTAAAGCTGGACAGTTTTTCCCGGCAAAACTCGCGCAAGACTTCCACATCCGGCTCACGGCCATTGGCAGGCACAATCGCAGCAACCAGCTCTTCGCCCCAATACTCGTGGGGCAGGCCAAAGGCGGCGGCCTCGCGTACATCGGTGTGGCTGGCCAGACAGTTTTCCACTTCCAGCGCGGCCACGTTTTCGCCACCTGTCTTGATCATATCTTTGCTGCGGCCCATGAAATAGGCAAAGCCTTCATCGTCCACCCGAATCAAATCACCCGTGTGCAACCAGCCATCCGCATCCAGCACCTGGGCGGTCAGCTCGGGCTGCCGCCAATAGCCTTTAAACACAGTCGGGCCACGCACCTGCATTTCGCCCGGTCCGCGCTGATCGGGCAGCACCTTGCCGTCGGCATCGACCAGTCGATACTGCACATGCCGCCACAGGTAACCGATGGAACCAGGGTGCTCCAGAATCTCCTGCGTGTAGCGATTCTTGATGGTGGTGACACAGCTTTCCGTCATGCCAAAGCCCCAGCTGAATTCAGCATTGGGAAACACGGTACGGATCAAATCCTGACGCCACTGACCCAAAGGCGCAGCCGCGGTTTGCACAAACTGGGCACCGGGCAGGGACAGCGCTTTGAACTCAGGGTGATCGGTCAAACCCACCCACATGGCCGACAACAAAAACACATGCGTAGGCTGGTACAGACGCAGCGCGTCCATGACCGCATCGGCCTCGAAGCGCGGCACCACATGCAAGCTGCCACCGGCATACAAAATGGGGCCATTCACCACCCCGAAACCACCAATGTGAAACAAGGGCGTCGCCAGCAAGGAGCGGCTGTTGGCATCAATGCCCAGCTCCATGATGTAGTTCACGGCATTGGCCGACAAATTGCCGTGCGTCAGCATGGCTCCCTTGGGTGCCGAGGTCGTACCGGAGGTGTACATGATGATGGCAACATCCTCATCCCCCACACGGCCAAAGCGATGCTGCACCGGGTCATCCGCACGGTGATCGGGCAAGGACTCAGGCAGGTGTTCCAGCCACTGCACGGCACTGTTCAAGCCGCCTTCAGCCTCGATCTGCTCGCGCAAGGGACGGTAGGCCGGGTCCACAATGCACACGGTAGGCTGGGCATCGTCCAGCAAGTAACGCAGTTCGGCAGCGCCATAACGGGTGTTCACCGGCACCAGAGAAAAACCGCCTACGGCCGTGGCATGCAGCAAGGCCAGGTAGTCGATGGAATTGGGCGTCATGATGGCCACCCGATCCCCTGGCTGTACACCCAAGCCTTTCAAATAGGCCGACAAGGCGCGCGCACGGGCGCAAAACTGGCCAAAGGACAGGGCCTGGCGCTCGTCCGAGACCGCTACCTTGTCTGGGTAGCGCTCGGCATTAAACATGGCGACCTGGTAAATATTAGGCATGATGCGAAGCCTCTGCAGCGTGACCCAGATAGGCCGCTGCAATTTGTGGGTTATTCATGATGTCTTTGCTGTCGCCCGCCAGGCTCAAGCGCCCGGTTTCCAGCACAACGGCATGGTTGGACAGCTTCAAGGCCAGACGAGCGTTTTGCTCCACCAGCACAATCGTGGTGCCGTCCTGGCTGATCTGGCGAATCGCGCGGGCCACTTCCAACGTGACCGCCGGGGCCAGACCCAAAGAGGGCTCATCCAGCAAGAGCAGACGAGGCCGGGACATCAGGGCACGGCCAATCGCGCACATTTGCTGCTCGCCACCCGAGAGGTGACGCCCCTGGCTTTGCTCACGCTCCAGCAGGCGCGGGAAGTAACCGTAAATACGTTCCAGATCCACCGTAATGTCGGCCTGATCGCGGCGCAGATACGCCCCCATCAAGAGGTTCTCGCGCACGGTCAGTTCAGGGAACAAGCGACGGCCTTCCGGCGACAGGGCGATACCCAGATTCACACGGCGCTCTGCGCTCAGGTTCTGGATAGGCTGGCCTTCCAGCAGGATTTCTCCTCCGGCAACCGGTACCAGACCGCTAATGGCTTTCATCAGGGTAGATTTACCCGCGCCATTAGCCCCGATCACGGCGCACACACTGGCTTCTTCCACCGCAAAACTGACCTTGTCCAAGGCTCGCACTGCGCCATAGGACACACTCAAATCCTTGATTTCCAGCATGGGAGCAGGCTTGCTGGCCTTGGGCGCTCCCTGAGCAGCTGTAGAGACCGAGGCCGGGCGGCCCATGCCATTTTGCAATGCGCGGGCATCCACAGGCGGTTCCAGCCCAGGTTCCTTGTCCAGATCCGCACCCAGATAAGCTTCAATCACCCGCGGGTCCTGACGCACTTGCGCGGTCGGGCCTTCGGCCAGCAAACGACCGTTGACCAGCACCACCAGCTTTTGGCACAGACGCATCACCAGGCCCATATCGTGCTCGACCACCACCACATCAATGCCACTGGCGTGGATGCGTTCAATCAGGTCAGCCATGGCCACGGTTTCCACCGGGTTCAGGCCAGCAGCGGGCTCATCCATTAAAAGAAGGCGGGGCATGGCTGTCAGGGCCATGCCCACACCCAAAATCTTCTGTAAGCCGTAGGCCAGCGAATCGGCCTGCTCATTGGCTACAGACTCCAGGCCAATCAAGGCCAAAGCGTGTTCTGCCTGTCGCGCCGCTTCCTGGCGGCCACGGCGCACACCCCAGGGGTTGAACAGCGACCAGGGTGAAGGAAACTGACGGAACAGGGCCGCACGGTACAGGTTTTCAAAGACCGTGTGGCCTGCAAATACATGCGTCATCTGGAAGGTACGCACCAGACCCTGGCGCGCCAAGGCCGCGGCCGGGCGACCCGTAATGGCGGCACCATCCATGGTGACAGCACCCGCGCTGGGCTTGGTCGTACCGGCAATCAGATTGAACAGCGTGGTTTTACCGGCGCCGTTGGGGCCAATCACGCCGGTAATCTGGCCGGGAGCCGTGCTGAAGGACACCTCGTCCACCGCACGGATACCACCAAAATGTCGGCTAAGACCCTGAACATTCAATTGCACGCTCATGCTGCCTCCTTGCGCGCGCCGCGCCACTTACGCCACAGACCCGCCAAACCTTGCGGCATGAACAAGAGCAGCAGAATCAACGTCAGGCCATAGATCAGGCGCTGGTACTGCTGCAAGTCGCGCAGTAATTCGGGCAAAGGGATCAGGATGGCAGCCCCCACCACGGCTCCAGCCAGGGCACCCACGCCACCCAGCACATTCATGATGACGGCGTTCACCGCTGTCCAGAACCCGAAGGAATCGGGCGAGATATAGCCTTGATAGTGGGCGTACAAGCTGCCCGTCCAACCGGCAATCAAGGCACTGAGGACAAACACACTGACCCGAAAGCGCAGCACATTCAAACCACCGGAACGCACCAGTTGCTCGTTCTGATGCAGGGAGTCCGCCACCATGCCCCATTCGCGGCGATACAAGGCCCGCAGCACGAAATACACCACCAAGGCAAAGCTGACCGTCACCAGATAAACGCCGTAACGCCCTTCAGGAATCGGCAAGCTGGCTTGCAGGGACGGAATCTGCCCAAAGCCGTTATTGCCGCCAAACAGTTCGTGGAACTCGATAAAGCACAGCACCACGGCTTCGCCCAGAGCGAAGGTCAAGAGCGCGAAATGCACACCCTTGATACGCATAAAAATGGGACCGGTGATCACAGCTAATGCTGCCGTCAGTACTCCGGCGCCCAAAAACGCGGCTGGAAAGGACCAGCCATAATCTCGACTCAAAATGGCCGAGGCATACGCCCCCAGCCCGAACAAGGCACCATGCGCCAGCGAGAGCTGGCCGATACGCAAAACCAGATTCATGCTCATGGCCAGGCAGGCGTACAGCGACACCATGATGGCCAGATGCAGGGCAAAGCGAGGCTGTCCGGCCCACACGGGCCAGCCCAGCAGCACCGCGACCACGACGGCATGCCAGACCCATTGCAGGGCGCCATCGCGCGGATAGAAAGAAGCAGTTTTGATCGCGCTCATGACGATTTCCCCATCAAACCGCTGGGTTTGACCAGCAACACGGCCATCACGATCAGGAAGGACAACATGGTGGCTACGGTCGCGTTATAGAAGGTGGACGCCACGGCCTCGGTGACACTCAGAATCAGGGCGGCAACCACTGCACCGGGCAAGCTGCCCAGACCACCCAGAACCACAATAATGAAGGCTTTCACCACCACGGCTTCGCCCATATAGGGGTGCACGGTGTAGACCGGCGCCATCAGGGCACCCGACAAACCGGCCAGGCCGCAGCTCAAGGCAAAGGTGAAGGCCATGATCTTCCAGGAACTGACGCCTTGCAGACGTGCCACTTCCCGGTCCTGCGCCACCGCACGTATCGTCATGCCGATACGGGTACGCTCGATCAGAAAATAGAAGGCAGCCAGCGCCAGCACACTCATGCCTACGATCAGCAATTGGTCCTTGGCGAAAAAGGCTTGGCCAATTTGCCAGGCACCTTCCACCGGACGGCGTACCGATTGCTCGTCCACCGAGAACAGCAGCGAGATCCCGGCCTGCAAGGTAATCGCCAAAGCCAGGGACATGATCATGCCGCCCATCTCGTCGCCCACAAAGCGACGGAACAGGCCACGTTCAGCCAGTAAACCCAGGAATCCCACCAGCACGGCAGCGGCCGCGATAGAGGGCAGGTAGGGCCAGCCAAACTGACCATAAAACACATACATGGCGTAAGCGCCCAGCATGTAGAACTCGCCGTGAGCGAAGTTCACCACCCGCAAGATGCCAAACACCAGCGTGAAACCCAGGGCTACCAGGGCGTACACGAAAGTGGACATCAGGGCGATGATGGCGATTTGCATTGCGATCTGCATAATTGCTAACCGTATCAAGGTGCACTCCACCGCCGTGGCGGAGTGCGTACTGAAACAAAACCGGTAATTAGCGGGCGTCGAACTTGTTGATGACCTTGGCCTTGCCATCCTCGATCACGCCCAGGTAGGCCGGGGTTGCGATCTGGTGGTTCACGCCATAGACATCCTTGCCGCCCCAGACAATCGCGCCTTGAATGCCGTCAAAGCTGCTATTGGCTTCAATGCGGGCACGCACGGCATCGGTATCGTCCACGGTGCCAGCTTCGTTAATGGCTTTGAACAGCAGGCGGGTGGCATCGTAGAAGTAGAAAACGAAGTCATCCATGCTGTTGCTGTGGACCTTGGCGTAAGCCTGGCTCAGCTTCTGGTAGGGCTCACTGGATGGGTCGGCCGACAGGTACACCAGGGTGCCCTGAGCGTTTTCTGCACCGGCAGACTTCACGGTTTCAGCCACGTTATTGCCGCCAAACTTGGTGAACTGGCCTTTGAAGCCCATTTCACGTGCCTGACGTATCACAATACCGGCCGGGCCAGGTGGCACCGTATCCAGTTCGATGAAGTCCACGTTCTTGGCCAGAATGCTGGTCAGCAAGGTGCGGAAATCGTTTTGCGAGCGCTCGAAGAACTTGGTTTCAGCCACGTCGTAACCGGCGTCCTTGTAAGCAGCGGTCTGGATCTTCTGCGTGCTCCAGCCGGTCGCATCGTTAGGCGACAAGATCGCCAGACGCTTCAGCTCGGGGCGTTCCTGCTTCAACCAGCCGATCAACTGACGGTTGTATTCGTACTGCGTAGGCAGCACGCGGAACATGTATTGCGTGTTCGCATCCAGCACTTCGGTCGAGTAGCTGTTGGACAGCATGATGACCTTGTTGCGCTCGGTAATCGGCTTCATGGCCATGACCGAAGCCGAGCCAATAGGACCGATGATGTATTTCACTTCGTCCTGATCGATCAGACGATTGGTGGCGGTTACTGCATCCGCTGCCTTGTAGTGGTCGTCGTAGGTCAGCACTTCAACCTTGTACTTCTTGTCGCCCACTTCCAGGCCACCGGCCTGATTGATTTCATCCACGGCGATTTTCACGCCACCATCAATAGCCAGACCCCAGGGCGCGCCTGGACCTGTCATGCCTCCTACCACACCCAGCTTGAGCGTTTGAGCCTGCGCGCCCAGCGCAGCCACCATCCCTGCTGCTGCCAGTACACCCCGTATCCCGTTTTTCATGGACCTGCTCCTATTAATTGACCGGACATAATTGTTGTTTGATACGAACAATATAATAAGGAGCCGATACTTGTCTATGGAAATATGGATTGATAATGACCTTATAACCAGCACCTACAGGGGGATACGCACCAATTTAAGGGAAAACACCGACGTGGATTGTCGGTTTATTTGTACGGACTTTAGTCTATATATTTATATGGAAAAGTCATGGCCTGGGCATGTATTTCGCTAGATAGCCGGGTTGAAACTACCTGCTGACAGACACAAACAGGCCGCTTTCCATGACAGAAAGCGGCCTTGAGGTCCTGCCGGTTCACGCCATCAGGCGGCGGTTTGGCTGGCCTGAGCCTCCAATTGAGCAAAGAACAGCTGCAAGCGATCCATGGCCTGCTCGATCTGCTCATACGAGGCAGAACCAAAACACAGGCGCAAGAAGCCTTCCCCCTGCGGGCCGTAGAAGCTGCCTGCCTCCACCACCACGCGGGCCTCGTTCAGCAAGCGCTCGGCCAGTTCCTGCGAAGGCACACCCGTGGCGCGCACATCGGCAAAGGCGTAAATCGTGCCTTCCACATGGGCGCAACTGACATTCGCCATGGCATTCAGGCGTTGCAGCATCAGGCGGCGCTTGGCGTCGTCGTCTGCGATCATCTCGCGCAGGGCTTCTTGCTGCCCGACCACCGCTTCCAGCGCGCCCGCCTGAATAAAGGTATTCACATGGGTGACATCGTTGGCAGTGATCTTCAACAAGCCGGGCATCAACCAGGCAGGCGCGGCCAGATAACCAATGCGCCAGCCGTCCATGGCGTAGGACTTGGTGAAGGCAAACATGGACACGGTACGCTCCTGCATGCCGGGCAGGGAGGCAATGCTGATGTGCTCGGCATCGTCGTAGGTAATGTCCTCGTAGACTTCGTCCGAGACCACGACAAGGTCATGCTTGATGGCCAATTGCGCCAATGCTTCCAGCTCGCTGCGGCGGTACACACGGCCCGTAGGATTGGCCGGATTCACCAGCACCACCATACGAGTACGGGGCGTAATCGCCGCTTCGATGGCCTGCGCATCAATGGCGAAACCCTGTTCCTTGTTCAGCGGCACCAGCACCGGATGCGCCCCGGCCAGCTCGATTTTGCCTATGTGCTGCGGGTAGTGTGGCGAGAGCAGAATCACCTCATCACCCTCGTCCAGAATGGCGAAGAAAGCGGCAAAGGAGGCGTGCGTCAGCCCATTGGTAACCAGCACATCATCCGGCCCGACATCCAGCTTGTTTTGCTTGCGCAGCTTGGCGGCCAGGGCCTCGCGCAAGGCGGGCACACCACGCAGATCGCTATAGTGCACCTCGCCGCGCATCAGGGCATCGGCTGCCGCCTGCTTGATCGCCACCGGCGTATCCGCGTCCGGGCGGCCGACTTCCAGATGAATCAGATCGGAGGTATCGCCTTGCAAACGAGCCGCCTGCTCGTACATGCCAAAGGATTTTTGGGAGGTACCGGTAATGCGTTTTGCTAGCTTCATGAAAAATTGTTCCTTCAGAATAAGACAGGCCCCAAGACCTGCCGGAAACCATCCCGCCCTAAGCAGCCAAGGACTGGATCACTTTGCCCAGAAAGGACTCGCAGGCGGCCAACTGCTCCAGGCTGACGTACTCATCGGCCTTGTGCGCCACGGTGATGGAGCCAGGCCCGCAGACAATGCTGGGCACGCCCGCTTCCTGGAAAAACGAGGCTTCGGTGCCATAGGCCACACGTTGTGCGGCGGACTCACCCAGCAAGGCCAACGCCATTTTTTTCAGCTCCTGGCTGTCTTCATCATCCAGGGCAGGGATGCTGCCCAGACATTCGAATTCGATAGCCGCATCACCATGGCGTGCCTGCATGCGCGGCAAGACCTGCTCATAGGCAAAGCGGCGCAAATTGCCGATGAAGCCATCCGGGTCCACGCCAGGCAGATAGCGGTATTCAAAGGAGAACTCGCAATGGGCCGGGATAATATTCATGCCATTGCCACCGGAAATCGTGTTGGTGGAAATGGTGGAAAAGGGCACATCAAAGCCTTCAATGCGCTTGCCGACCTGGGCCTCTTCATCCGCCAGATGCTGAATGTGCGAAACCAGATTGGCGGCGTACTCGATTGCGTTCAGACCGTGTGGTGTCAAAGACGAATGGGCGGCGCAGCCTTTGACGCGGCAGCGATAAATGCGGCCGCCTTTATGGGCCGCCACAACGCGCATGCTGGTGGGTTCACCCACAATGCAGCCGCTGGGCTGAATACCGGCTTTACGCATTTCCTCGATCAGGCCGGGAATGCCCAGACAGCCCACTTCTTCGTCGTAGCTCAAGGCCAGATGCACGGGCTCGCGCAGTGTCATGGAACCCAGGCGTTGCGCCTGTGCCATGGCCACGCCGATAAACCCTTTCATGTCGCAAGCGCCACGACCAAACAAGCGGCCATCACGAATCTGAGCCTGAAAAGGATCGCTGGACCACGCCTGCCCATCCACCGGCACCACGTCTGTATGGCCAGACAAAACCACGCCCCCCGGCCCCTGCCCGAAGGTCGCCAGCAGATTGGCTTTGGAGCGCGATTCGTTGTAATCAAAACGCACTTGGGCGCCCGCCGATTCGAGCCGGTTGGCGGCCCATTCAATCAATGCCAGATTGGAGTTTCTGCTTACCGTATCAAAGCCAATCAGGGACGAAACATGCTCGATCACCTGGGCCGAAGGGGCCTCCTGCCTGCTCATATGCCAGCTCCTTATTGCTATTATTAAAAACTGAATTCAGTTTATATAGCAGGTATATCGCTGTCAACGAGTCTAGGTGTTTGTACTAGAAATTCGCTTTTTGTTTTTTATAAATCTGTTTAATTTCAATAAATTAATGAATTACAAAGTTGTTTTATACCTATAGCACTTATTGACCATCAAGTATGAAAATGAATATATTCACAAAAAATGAGTTCAACTGAATTCACTTACTGCGATTACCAATAAGGACTATCATGAGACAACAATCGCGCCCCGCAGACTCGGTCCCCTCCAAGGCCGAGGATCTGCTTTTCGGCAAAATCCTCTGGCGGCTGATGCCCATCCTGTTCATCAGCTACATCGTTGCCTACATCGACCGCGTCAATGTGGGCTTTGCCAAGCTGCAAATGCTGCAAGACCTGAATTTTTCGGCCGAGGTCTATGGCCTGGGTTCGGGCATTTTCTTCGTGGGCTTTTTGTTGTTCGAGATCCCCAGCAACCTCTTGCTGTACCGCTTTGGCGCACGCGCCTGGCTGACACGCATCATGGTCACCTGGGGCATCCTGTCCGTGATGACCATGTTCGTCACCACCCCCACACAGTTCTATATCGTCCGCTTCCTGCTGGGCGTGGCTGAAGCCGGTTTTCTGCCTGGCGTGGTGTATTACCTGGCGCAATGGTTCCCCCCACAACGCCAGGGCCGCGTCATGGCGACTTTGGTCACCGCCGCTGCCGCAGGTGGCATGATCGTGGGCCCGCTGTCGGGCTGGATCATGGATGTATTTTCCGAATCCCAGCACCTGCATAACTGGCAATGGCTGTTCCTCTTGCAGGGTCTGCCTGCTGTGTTCGTGGCCGCCTTGCTGTGGGCGACCTTGCCCAACCGTCCTGAAGACGCCAAATGGCTGAGTCAGGAAGAAAAAACCTTGCTGCACACCCTGAACCAGGACGCGCAACGCGAGCTGCCGCGCAAGGACAAAATTGCTGAAGTGCTGGGCAAACCCAATGTGTGGTGGCTAGCCTGCGTGCTGCTGTCCCTGAACCTGGGCATTTATGCGGTGATCTTCTGGACGCCCACCATCATTCAGGAAGCCGGTATCAAGAACCTGACGCACATTGGCTATATTGCCGCCTTGCCCTATGCCGCATCGGCTCTGGCCATGCTGATTCTGGGCCGCTCCTCCGACTACTTTGGGGAACGTCGCTGGCACTTAGCCATTGCTTGCGCAGGTGGTGCTATCGGCCTACTGATGACGGCCTTGGCACCGGACCCAACCGTGCGCATTATTGGCGTCATCATCGCCACCGCCATGTTCATTGGTGGCACGCCACTGGTCTGGGCCTTGGGCGGTAATTTCATGAGTGGCCGCGCCGCTGCAACCGGCTATGCCCTGATCAATGCGGTAGCCGCGTTGGGTGGCTTGTTTGGCCCCTACGCCATGGGTCTGGCACAAGAGATGAGCGGCAACACCAGCACTGCTGTGCTGACCATTGCCGGCCTGGCTGTGCTGGGTGGTTTGTGCGTCTTTGCCCTGCCATCTGCCCGCCAGCAAAACGCCCTGGATCAGGCCGCCAAATTGCACGCTGTTCCCAGCAAAGGCGGTGCCCAATGATGCGCCGTCACGTAAAAATCGCGTTGGCTGGCTGTGTTGGGCTGGCCACGCTGATCGCCAGCTCCAGCGCCACAGCGCAAACCGGCAACAACGTCACCTTGTACGGCATTCTGGATGCGGGCCTGACCTGGATCAGCAACGCCAACGGCCCCTCCAAAACCACGCTAGATACCGGCGTCATGCAGGGCAACCGTCTGGGTCTGCGCGGCTCGGAATCCCTGGGTAATGGCATGAGCGCCATCTTCCAGCTGGAAAACGGTTTCTCCATGGCGACCGGCGAAATGGGACAGGGCGGCGCACTGTGGGGCCGCCAGGCCTGGGTGGGCCTGAAATCCGATTATCTGGGCAGCATCAAGCTGGGCAGACAATACGATTTCTTCACCGACACCTTGCAGGCGTTCTACACCCCCACCTGGTCGGCGGGCGGCTATTCCAACAGCCCCTTGGACAACGACCGCATGAGCGGCCAGCGGGTCAATCAGTCGGTGAAATACGTGACGCCATCCTTTGCCGGTGTTGAGCTGGGTGCCATGTACGGCTTTCCGGAACGGCGCGAAGGGCAGGCCCAAACCGGGCGCACCATCAGCTTTACGGCCAACTATAAAAACGGCAATTTTGCGACGGGTGCTGCTTATACCGAAGTGCAGGAAGCCAGCCTGGACATCAGCCCACTGACTGGCGGTGGCGCAGCCAATCGAGTCGGTGGCCGTTACCTGCGCGACTGGGGTATAGGAGCAAACTACGCCTTCGATAAAGTGACCATCTACGGTGTGTTTTCACAAGCCCTGTACGTGGCTCCCGATGGCCAGCAAAAGAACCATACCTTCCGCAACTACCAGCTGGGTTTTGCCTGGCGCGCAGCACCCAATCTGGTACTGGGACCGGGCTATGGGCTGACCACCCTGGGATCGAACAAATACCATCAGCTGAACCTGACGGCCGACTACTTCCTGTCCAAGCGCACGGATATCTATACTCAGGCCATCATCCAGCACGCGCAAGGCGAGGGCGCAACGGCCAACGTGATCAGCATGCCCAGCTCCACGGGGCGTAACCAGACCTTGTTCAGGGTGGGGATACGAACCAAGTTCTAGGCACAAACCCGATCAGCGCAGCGGGGTCTGTACGATACAATCATCCATTCTTTTCTGATCGGTTTCGTATGGCGACTTCGACTGGTAAATCCACACAGGCAAGCAAAGCAGAAACGCTGGTAGACACCATTTACCGGGACACTCGCAAGCGTTTGAACGCGGGCGACTGGCACCCCGGCGACCGCCTGCTGGATTACGAATTGGCCGAGCGCTTTGGTTGTACCCGCATGCCCGTACGCCAGGCCCTGCTGCGACTGGTCAACGAAGGTTTATTGAACAGCACCACACGGGGATTTCAGGTCCCCGTGCTGACCGACGCCATGGTGCGCGACATCTTTGAATTACGCCGCATTCTGGAACCGGCTGCCGCCGCCCTGGCCGTCAACATTGCCGACCGCGATCAGTTACATGCCGGTCTTAGCAAAGCCATTGATCTGGCCAAAGTGGCCATGGTGCACAAAGACGCCGCCCTGATGTTCAGCGCCAACGCCAGCTTTCGTCAGGCCTGGCTGCAATGCGTACACAACGAGCGCCTGCTGGACGCCATCGCCATGTCCGCCGACCACGCCAACCAGGTTCGCTTTGCCAATACCAGCGACACCGATAACTACCAGGTCACGGTAGAGGCACTGGAAAAGCTGGGCAAGGCCCTGACCAGTGGAGACCCGGAGTATGCGCGTACTGAAATGGTAGGGTTCCTGAAGCTGGCGGAGGCTTCGTATTTCTTGCGTAGGCAGCAAATCGATTCAGCCCCCGCCTTCGGATCATAAAGACACGGACTGCATGTACTGATCAAAGCGAGCTTCCGCGAAGCGGAACCACAGCAGCTCGTCCTTTTGGAACGCCCGGTAATCCGCATAAATCGTTCGCCACTGCGGATTGCTTGCATTCAATTCGGCATACAGTTCCTCACTCGCCTTGAATGAGGCATCCAGCACTTCCTTGGAAAAAGGCAAGACCTTGGCTCCCTGACCGACCAGTTCTTTCAAGGCACCTGGGTTGCGGGCATCGTATTTGGCCTGCATATCCAGATGCGCATACGTGCTGGCTGCCGAGACAATATCTTTGTAGTGCTGCGACAAACCGTCATACGCTTTCTTGTTGACCAGCAGATCCAGCCCTACTGAACCTTCCCACCATCCTGGGTAATAGTAATAGGGTGCGACCTTGTGAAAGCCCAGTCGCAAATCGTCATACGGCCCCACCCACTCGGCGGCATCAATAACGCCTTTTTCCAGTGCCTGGTACACCTCGCCACCGGCAATATTTTGTGGAATGCCACCCAGCTTCTCGATGACTTTACCGGGCAAACCACCAATCCGGATCTTCAGGCCCCGTATATCTTCCGGGGTATTGATCTGCTTGCGAAACCAGCCGCCCATCTGCACACCGCTGTTGCCACAGGGGAAGTTGACGATGTTGTAGTTGGCATAAAAGTCGCGCGTCAGCTTCAAACCATTGCCGTGGTACATCCAGGCCGTCAGCTGACGAGAGTTCATGCCAAATGGAATGGCACAGCTCAAGGCAAACGCTTCATTCTTGCCAAAGAAATAGTAGGGCGCTGTGTGGGCCGCCTCCACCGAGTTCTGTTCCAGCGCATCGACCACACCCATGGCCGGCATCAGTTCCCCGCCCGCATGCACGGAGATATTGAACTTGCCATCGCTAAGCTCACGCACTTTCTGCGCAAAGACTTCCCCTCCGCCATAAATCGTATCCAGGTGCTTGGGGAAGCTGGATGCCAGTCGCCAGCGCAAATTCTCTTGCGCCTTGACCACCGCAGGGGCCATGCCACTGGCCACAATGCCGGCCAGGCCGGTCAGTTTCAGCATTGCTCGTCGTTCCACGCTTGTCTCTCCTCGTTTTATTTATGCAAAGTCAGCAGCTTGCCCCCAACGGATCAAGCTGCCTGCGGGACGGATCAATCAAACATATCGGGCTGGGTGCGCAACAGGTTTTCCCAGATAGGCTGAAAGTGCAGCCAGCCAATGTATTCGCTCCCTACGTGCTCACGGCTGTAACGGGCACGTTCGGGGGTCACTAATGTGGGCGTCATGCCGGTTGCAGCGATCATCAATTGCTGCTGGCAGCAGCGTTCCAGCGCAATGAACCAGAAAGCGGCGGCTTCAATGCTGTGGCGGCTGGCCGTCAGCAAGCCATGGTTCTGGTGGATCGCCGCCTTGACGCCAGCAAAGGCGTTAGCCACTTTGTGACCGGCCTTGGTTTCCACCGCCACCTGGCCGGCTTCTTCGCGAATGACAACATGGTCTTCAAAAAAAGCGGCAGCATCCTGCGTAATGGGCAGGATTTCCTGACCCAGCGAGGCAAAGGCAGTGCCATAGACGGTATGCGCATGACACATGGCCACAATGTCAGGATGAGCCTCGTGCACGGCGGCATGCAGTACGAAACCTGCGCGGTTCAGGGCGTAATCCCCTTCCACCACCTTGCCTTCATGGTCAGCCAGGATCAGGTTCGAAACCTTCACGTCAGCAAAGTGCACGGCCATGGGATTGGTCCAGTACAGGCTGGGATGCTCGGGATCGCGAATGGTCAGATGGCCTGCAAAACCATAGTCCAGACCATGCAGGGCAAAGGCACGGCAGGCGGCCACCAGGCGCTGCTTCAAATGCGTGCGCGCCTCTTCAAAAGAATCAAACTGGGGCTCTTCCGGGTAGATCAGGCCTTGCTGCTCGGGCTGATAAATCGACTTTCGGCCCGTCATGGCCAAAATTTCATTGATATCGGGTTTAGCGTTCATGGGAAGGTCTCCTTCGGGTTCGGCAAGATGTTGCGTTGCCCGCACGCCAGCCCATCCAGCGCAGCGTACGGGTGAAACGTAAAACCATGGTAGAGGTCGAAAACCATGAATGACAAACGAAGCTTTTTCAGCTATTGATTAAAAATATTCACCTGTTTAAGGCGCCCTTATGCGAGCCATCCCTAATTTCGCCTGGCTACGAGCCTTTGAGTCGGCCGCCCGGCTGGAGAGTTTCAGCCTGGCGGCCGATGAGCTGCACCTGACTCCTTCTGCGATCAGCCATCAGGTCAAAAGCCTGGAAACTCATCTGGGACGTAGCCTGTTCGTACGTCACAACCGGCGTGTCAGCTTGAACAGCCAGGGCCAGGAGTTCTATCGGGAACTGACGCCCTTGCTGGACAAGCTGGCCCGACTTTGCGAGGACACGCAGGGCGAGAACGCAAGTGCGCACGCCTTGACTGTGCATTGCGCACCCAGCCTGGCGGTGAAATGGCTGGGGCCGCGTCTGCATGCCTTCATGCGGGAACATCCCGGCCTGGCCATCCATCTACGCACGGACGCCACACCACCCGATCTGCATCAGTCCACCGACATTGACTGCGTGATCAGCTACGGACATGCTCCCAGCCACGACCCTCGACTAGTGGTGGAATCGCTGCACCCTGAACCCCTGTTGCCTTTATGCTCGCCCAAACTCTATGCCAGTCTGGCTCTTCATCAGCCCTGGTACCTGCATTTGCCCTTGATCGACTCCACCATCAGTCCGGTCAGTTGGGCCGACTGGTTTGGCAGCAATGGCATGGCGGCCTCCCCCGGTCCACGTCTGTCCTTTGACCGCGGTGCCATGGCAGTTGCAGCAGCGGTGGATCAGTTGGGTGTCTGCCTGGAAACACAGCGCTTTGCCGAACGCGAACTGGATAATCGGGAACTGATCGTCTTGCCCGCCCCCAATGGTCGCAGCCTGCAACGCGAGATGCATTTTCTCTACTACCGCAATCACCGCGACACGCTCAAACGCGTGGAACACCTGCGTGAATGGCTGCTGCGCGAGGCCAGCCTGACCCCGATGCGCTAAGCAAAATTTCTGCCCTAGGGATTTCCCCCGACCTGCCAATTTTTCCTTGACACCTCGAATATCGCCCCACAATACTGAACTCTGTATACAGAACACAGAACTCACAAAAAGGAGGCAGTATGAAGGTGTTTTATGACAAGGACGGCGATCTGGCCCTGGTGCAGCAACGCCGGGTTGCCATCATCGGCTACGGCTCTCAAGGCCACGCACATGCATTGAATCTGCGTGATTCTGGCGTGGAAGTGGTCGTGGGTTTGCGCCCCAACAGTGCATCGCGTCAAAAGGCCGCCATTGCCCGTCTGGCTGTGGCTGATATCCCGTCTGCCGTTCAACAAGCCGACATCGTGATGATGCTGCTGCCTGACGAGGACATTGCCCGAGTCTACGAGCAGGAAGTCGCCCCCCACATCCGCCCCGGCGCCACACTGGGCTTTGCCCACGGTTTCAACATCCATTACGGCCAGATCCAGCCCCGCGACGATCTGGACGTCATCATGGTCGCCCCCAAGGCACCCGGCCATACGGTGCGCTCCACCTATGTGGAAGGCGGCGGGGTTCCACACCTGATCGCCATTCAGGCCGACCGCTCCGGCCAGGCTCGTGACTTGGCCTTGTCCTACGCCATCGCCAATGGCGGCGGGCGCTCTGGTGTCATCGAAACCGATTTTCGTGAAGAAACTGAAACAGATTTATTTGGCGAACAGGCGGTGCTCTGTGGCGGCATGGTGGATCTGGTCAAGTGTGGCTTCGAAACCTTGGTCGAGGCGGGCTATGCCGAAGAAATGGCCTATTTCGAATGCCTGCATGAACTGAAACTGATTGTGGACCTGCTCTACGAGGGCGGCATCGCCAACCTGAACTACAGCATCTCCAACAATGCCGAGTTTGGCGAATACCAGGCCGGTCCACGCATCGTGACCGAAAACACACGCCAGGCCATGAAAGCCTTGCTGCGCGACATCCAGGACGGCACCTATGCCAAGAATTTCATCCTGGAAAGCCGTGCCGGCCAACCTTCCTTGAATGCCCATCGACGCCTGAACCAGCGCCACCGCCTTGAAATCGTCGGCGAGCAGCTGCGCGCCATGATGCCCTGGATCAGCGCCCAGGCGCTGGTCGACCGAAAAGTAGCCTGACCCTTTCCACCATTGATCTGTACACGAGGACGACATGACCGAAAAGAAACTGATTCCCTACGGCGGCTATTACACCAACCGCATTCCTGATCACGACCCTGAATTGACCGAAGTCGGTCCTGGCACGCCCATGGGCGAGTACATGCGCCGCTTCTGGCATCCCGTCTGCATGGCAGCGGAACTGACCGATACCCCACGTTTTCTGAAAATCATGGGGGAAGAGCTGGTCGCCTTCCGCGACAAAAGCGGTCAGATCGGCCTGCTGCACGCCCATTGCGCCCACCGTGGTGCCTCCCTGGAGTACGGTGCCATCCAGGAAAAGGGCATTATGTGTTGCTATCACGGCATGGTGTTCGACGTAGACGGAACCTGTCTGCATGTCCCTTATCCAAAAGGCGAAGAGGCCGAGGGCGAGAAATACGCCTGCTCCATCCGTCAGGGTGCTTACAAGGCCTTCGAGCGCCATGGCCTGATTTTTGCCTATATGGGCCCACCCGATGCCGAACCTCCTTTCCCCGAATGGGAGGAAAACTTCACCGTCATGCCCGGCGATGAGCTGGTGGCTTTCAGCAATTTCCAGCACTGCAACTGGCTGCAAGTACAAGATAATGCCGCTGACAACTTCCACCCCACTGCCTTGCATGCCGCCAAGAACGTGGTAGGCGGCAACTACCAGGGCACCACCTTTGACGAAGTAGGCGCGGCCTCCATGGAAGTGGCGCCCGACATGCAGTTCATCCCTGTACACAATGGCCGCAGCCTGGCCTGCGCGGGTGCACGTCGTGCCAGCAAGGACAATCTGTTTATCCGTGTTCAGCACCAGGTCCTGCCCAATCTGAGCCTGCATGCCTACACCTCCGAAGACGGTGCCCAGCAAAAGTTTTTCAGCCGCTTTCACATCGTGCGCTGGACCGTTCCCGTGGACGACCAGAACAGCAAGATGATTGGCTGGCGCGTCATGGGCCCTGGCATTGATACACGCGGAGTGGGTAACAAGGAGATGGTGGGCTACGAGACCATCGACTTTCTGGAAGGGCAGGTTGCGATGCGCCGTCCCGAGCGCTTTGGACAATACAAGCTGGAAGATCTGCCACCCATCCCGTCCGACCATCGTGCCCGCCACAACTACAAGGAATGCCAACAGGCACCAGGCGATTACGAGGCCATCATCAGCCAACGCCCGATTGCCGTCCATGCTCTGGAGAACCCGACCAAGTTCGACGCCGGGCTGTACATGTTCCGCAAGATGTTGCGCGATGCCTTGCGTGGCTCCAACCCTGCCGCGACCCCCGAAGGCTTTGCCCAATGGCTGAAAGATTGTGGTGGCGCCCCCAACAGCTATTGCTCCGGCAATGTCCTGGCGATTCCCGAGTCCGAGGATTTGGCCCAGGAAGTCGCACGCCGCCGACATGCCACGCGCGAAATCGTGCGCATCCTGACCTCGGCCGACAATCTGAAAGGCTCGGAGCGCGAGGCTTTCGTCAAACAGAGCATGCAGGAACTTCAACAATCGCTCAGCGCTGTTGCTGCTGAATCCTGATCGCCTGTCGCACCCGCTCCAAAGGGGCGGGTGCCCCATACGGAGAGCGCCATGAACGCCATTGCAGAACCCGCCACTCCCGTCCAGGCGGCTACCAACCCGGACGGGCTGCTGTCACTGCGGATCCGGCAAATCCGCTACGAAGCACAAGGCATCAATTCTTATGAACTCAGCTGTCCTCAGGGTGGCGAGTTGCCCGCCTTCGAGGCCGGTGCCCATATAGACGTACATATTCAACCCGGCTTGATCCGCCAATACTCGCTGTGCAACCCGCCTCATGAGCGTCACCGTTACGTCATTGCTGTCCTGCGCGATGTCAATGGACGAGGCGGCTCACGCACCTTGCACGACGCCCTGCAGGTCCAGCAGCAAGTCACCGTCAGCACGCCTCGAAATCATTTCCGACTGGACCCGAACGCACGCCGCTCGATCCTGCTGGCCGGGGGGATAGGCATCACCCCCATCAAGGCGATGGCCCACTTTCTGGAATCGCAGGGCCAGCCCTTTGAATTGCATTACTGCACTCGCAGCCACGATACGGCCGCCTTTGGCTCCGAACTGCTCACATGGCAAGAGCAAGGCCGCCTGCATCTGCATCTGGACAACGGCAATCCCGCACAAGGTCTGAACCTGCAGGACTTGCTTGCCAATGCAGCTGAAGGCACCCACGTGTATTACTGCGGCCCAGCCGGCTTCATGCAGGCCTGTGCGCAGGCCAGCTCGCACTGGCCTGCCGGTTCCGTGCATTGCGAACACTTCAAGGCACCTGAACCTGCCCCTAATGCCAATACCCTGCC
Source organism: Alcaligenes faecalis (assembly GCF_009497775.1). Taxonomy (NCBI): domain Bacteria; kingdom Pseudomonadati; phylum Pseudomonadota; class Betaproteobacteria; order Burkholderiales; family Alcaligenaceae; genus Alcaligenes; species Alcaligenes faecalis. The sequence goes on along the minus strand of NZ_CP031012.1, from coordinate 23,389 downwards.
TCCCGGTGCCTTCGTGGCGCAAATTGCCAGTACCGGCCAGTGCATTGAGGTTGCTCCCGATCAATCCCTGAGCGATGCCTTGACGCAAGCCGGTGTGCCTATTGCCACCTCCTGCGTATCGGGCCTGTGTGGCACATGCCGCATCAACTACCTGCAAGGGGATGTTGATCACCAGGACTACATCCTCAGTCCCGACGAGCAAAGCCATTGCCTGACCGCCTGCGTTTCGCGCGCACGCTCGGGCGTACTGGTTCTGGACCTGTAAGGCCATCTCCTGGTCCTGGCTCCCGCCAGGGCACACCCCATTTACTTCGGGCACGCTCATGGCCCAAGGAGTCACCACAGCACCTGCTACAACGCGGCTGGCACACGGCCGCCATCAAACACTCCCCGGCAGCACAACGACGAACACAACAATATTCGCGGAGACAAACATGACTGCATTGAAAACCATGGTGGGGGGAATAGACCACCTGAACCGCTGTATCGGATTCATCATCAAATGGCTATTGCTGGCCACCACCATTCTGAGCGCCAGCAACGCCATCACTCGCAAGGCCTTTGACCTGAGCTCCAACGGCATGCTGGAAGCTCAGTGGTACCTGTATGCGGCTGTCTTTCTCTTGGGAGGAGGCTACGCATTTCTGCATAACAGCCATGTGCGTATCGACTTTGTTTCCACCCGCCTGGGGGCGCGGGGACGCAACCTGGTCGACATCGCCGGGATTGTTGTCGTCCTGATCCCGTTCTGTATTTTTGTCATCAACCTGAGCTGGGGCTTCTTCACCGCCGCCTGGCATTCGGGTGAAATGTCCGGCAATGCCGGCGGGCTTGTACGCTGGCCCGCCTATCTGCTGATTCCTGCCGGCTTTAGCCTGCTGTTGCTTCAGGGCTTGGCCGAGCTGGTCAAACGTATTCTGTTCCTGACAGGCAAAGGGCCGGACTGCATTGCTGAAGATAATGCCCAGGACACGCCTATTCAGGTGCCCGCCCAAGCACTATCGACCGCACAGGAGGGTGCACGATGATTGCCACCTTTATCACGGACTACTTCGTCCCCATCATGTTCCTGAGCCTGATCGTGCTCTTGCTGACCGGCTTTCCTGTGGCCTTCGGGCTGGCCGCCACCGGCCTGGTATTTGGCGTACTAGGCATTGCACTGGACCTGTTTCCGACCAATCTGTTCCAGGTTTTGCCGCTGCGCATCTTTGGCATCATGCAAAACGAAACCATGCTGGCCATCCCCTTTTTCACGCTAATGGGCATCATCCTGGAACGGTCGGGCATGGCAGAAGACCTGCTTGAAACCATGGGCCAGCTCTTTGGTGCTGTCCGTGGTGGCCTGGCCGTTTCGGTTGTCCTGGTAGGGGCCCTGCTGGCCGCCTCCACCGGCGTCACATCGGCGGTGGTGATCTCCATGGGCCTGATCTCCTTGCCCGTCATGCTGCGCTACGGCTACAAGCCGGAAATTGCTACGGGCGTCATCACCGCCTCCGGTGCTCTGGTACAGGCGTTGCCGCCGTCTCTGGTCCTGATTGTGATGGCCGATCAATTGGGTCGATCAGTCGGAGACATGTACGCAGCGGCACTGGGCCCCGGTCTCTTGCTGCTGGTGATCTACATTACATTCGTCATTGTTCTGGCCTTGTTCCGCCCCTCCTGGATGCCAGCACTGCCAGAACAGGCCAGAAGTCAGGTGACGGCCACTGGTGCAAGCGGACGACGGTCGCTGGGCATGTTGGTCCTGCTGTGCGCCTTCATCGGGTTTACCTGGGCAGGCCTGCACAACGAAGTCATGGCCCAGGTCTTTTCCCAGCCGGCTCAGGCCCCCACGGATCAAGTGGCCATCACCGCCCTGGTTGTCGCCTCCCTGAGTGCGCTGCTGTTTGCGACGGTAAATCGCGTGACAGGCTGGGGACTGCTCTCGCAACTGGCCGAACGCTTTGTCTTCGCCCTGATCCCACCAGTCATCCTGATCTTTCTGGTCCTTGGCACCATATTCCTGGGAATTGCCACACCAACAGAAGGCGGGGCCATGGGTGCAATTGGCGCGCTGATACTGGCCTTGATACGCAAACGCCTGAACTGGTCCTTGCTCAATCAAGCTCTGGAAAATACCGCCAAGCTGGCTATTTTCGTGATGTTCATCCTAATCGGCTCCACCGTCTTCAGCTTCACATTCAGTGCCGCAGACGGCCACTTGTGGGTAGAGCACCTGTTTGATGCCATTCCCGGCGGCGAACTGGGTTTTGTCATTGCCGTCAGCGCCATCATCTTTGTGCTGGGCATGTTCCTGGACTTTTTTGAAATTGCATTCATTGTGGTCCCCTTACTGGCACCCGTCGCCAACAGCCTGGGCATTGATCTGATCTGGTTCGGTATCGTGATTGCTCTGGTCCTGCAAACCTCCTTTCTGACACCCCCGTTCGGTTTTGCCTTGTTGTATTTGCGCAGCGTGGCACCTCGATCCGACTATGTAGATTCCGTTAGCCAGCAAACTATTCCAAGGGTTCGTACCCAGCAGATCTGGAAGGGCTCAGCCTACTTCGTCGTACTACAATTGCTGGTGGTGGGTATTGTGATTGCCTATCCGCAACTGGTAACGGGAGGCTTGCATAAAACAGTCAGCCTGAGCGATGAAGAAATCCTGCTCCAGCTGAACCGTCCCGCCCCCATGCTCAGCCCAGGAGCAATACAGGCAGACGACCCGCTAAGCAACCCGTTCGAGGTACAAGCGACGTCAGACCAGGACCCCATGGCGGCGCTCTTGCAATCCATGCGGACCACGCCCTGATGTAAACCCAGGGCCGCAGTCAGGCTGCGGCCTTAACTTGTTTTTTGTTTGTAGCGGAGTTCCAGACCTCATGCATGCCAAGCTTTCCGGTAAGTTGCAGGCCCGTCCACACTATGTAGACGAGGTCTACCGCATCCTGCTCGATGCCATCAGCGACGGCTCCCTGGCCCCCGGCTCGCGAATCACTCAGGAAGACATTGCCGAGCAGCTCAAAGTGTCACGCTCGCCCGTGTTGCAAGCCATCCAGCTCCTGAAGAAAGATGGATTGCTGCAAGACGCCGAAGGGCGGGGCGTCATGGTGGCCCCGCTGGATCTGGAACATATCGGGCATCTGTACCAGGTGCGGGGCGCCTTGGAAGCGTTGGCAACCAAGCTGGCGGCACGCCAAAGTGCCGTACTGGACCCGGACCTGATCCGTCTGGGTCGCAAGGTTGCTCGTGGTCATGACGTACGCGCCATGATCGAAGCCGATGAAGCCTTTCACAAAGCGATTTACGAAGCGTCGGGCAACCCCATGATCGCCGAGAGTGCACAGGTTCATTGGGTACACCTGCGGCGTGTCATGGGGGCGGTACTGCAATCGGCAGAACAGCGTCTGTCCATCTGGGACGAACATGAAGAACTGGCTGCGGCCATTTCCTCTGGCGACGAAGCTGGGGCACTCGCCATCTGCGAGCGACATATGCACAACGCCAGTGAAAAACTGCTGAGCCGCCTGCAGGAAATACTGGAACAGCCGGCCTGAGGACAATACAAAAGAACGCCCCTGTTAAAGGGGCGTTCTTCATTCCACTGTACGTCCTTTATCAGGAGGACTCCCCTTACTCCATTCCCGCCAGCGCCGCTACCGGCACAGGCTTCACAGGCGCCTGGGCCTTGTAAATTCCAACCTGATCTATGCCCCTACCCAAACGGCTGGCCAGCATCTGCGCCACGGTGTGCTGGCAATAGCGCCCCTGACACATCCCCATTCCGGTACGGCAGGCCAGTTTGATGCTGTTGATGTCCGCCACATAAGGATGGGCGTCCAGAAACTGGTTCACCTCCTGTGCCGTGACTTCCTCGCAGCGGCACACCACGGTATCCGGGGTGATCGCCTGGGCCAATGCCTCCAGCTTGGGGGCCGACAAGGTAATAACGGTGTCAGTAAAACGACGATTACGACCCAGGCGCAGTTGCAGGTCAGCAATGGTTTTTTCTATCTCTGTCACGGCAGTTGGCGGCTGCAATTCCAGCACACATTGCCACGCGGCCAGTTCACCTTGCAGATGAGCATTGAATGCCCCTGCAATGCCCGTCTGCTCTCCAGCAACCAGCACGCCTGACTGAGTACTGTGCAGCCTGTCATCATGCTGTACCAGCCAGCCGCCAGCAGCGCTGTCCCACCTCACGGCACAGCCAGCCTGACGTGCCAGTTCCGTACTGGCGAGCAGGCCATAACCCACGACCACCGTGTCTACCTCTACACGTCTTTGTGTACCCGCGATGGCGTGCCAGTTTTGATCCACTTTACATAGCGTGGCAGCCTGAACGGACTCGTCCCCATGGGCACGCTCTATACCCGTTGCAAAGCGCAAAGGCACGCCATGACGACGCAGTTTCAGCAAAATCGCCAGCAGTTGCTTAACCAGTCTGGACTGTCCCGGTAGAGCACGTGTAGCGCGCAGCATTTCCTTCATGGACGGCAAGCTGCGAGCAATGGCAACTTCGGCAATCTGTGCACCGGCATCCAGCAACAGCTCTGCGACCAAAAGCAGCAAGGGATGGCCGCCCACCAGCAAAAAACGTTGCCCCGGCATCAGGCTTTGGCTCTTGATCATGGTTTGCACCCCACCCGCGCTCAGCACGCCCGGCAAGGTCCAGCCGGGAAAGGCCACGGGCAAGTCATAGGCCCCGGTCGCAATCAGCACTCGGCGGGCTTTCAGCACGGAAGCCCCCTGTGGGCCAGCAATGCCGATCTGACGCACATGCTCATCCTGCGGATCGTCAAAAATCCCCCACACCAGGGTACTGGAATGCCACTGCACGGCCGTGGTACCACGCGCCCATTCAAACAAGCTGTGTGAAAAAGGATAGGTGTGCATGGAGTCCGGATCCGCCGCTGCAAACTCCTCGGGCGCCTGCCTGAACACCTGCCCGCCAAAGCGCGGCTGCTCGTCCAGCACGGCCACGCTTAAACCCTGTGAGCTGGCAATACGGGCCGCAGACAGTCCTGCCGGACCTGCCCCCACAATCAATAAATCCAGAATGTCAGACATGGTCGGCTACCTCGATCTGCATACCGCTACGCACCGTGGTCATGCAACTGCGCTGCCCCTGCATACCGTCAATGGTCACAATGCAGTCAAAGCACACACCCATATTGCACACCGGGCGACGGGGTGCACCACTGGCGGTACGGCGAAAGGCACCGACTCCAGCCGCCAGCAAGACTGTCGCCACCGTTTCACCGAGATAACAGGCGGTCTCATGACCATTAATAGTCACCACGGCAGGCTCGAAGCGCTGGCGTTTGTGCAGCAAGCGTTGTGCGTCAGGCAAAGGTCAAACTCCTAAAGCGATCAGGATCATAGGCAGAGATATCCAGACTGGGCGGCTGGCCCAGCATCTGCGCCACCAGCAAATGGGCGTAGGTCAAACCCAGGGTGAATGCGGCTCCGCCGGTGGCAATGAACAAACCGGGGCGGTGCGGCACCTGACCTAGCAAAGGCAATTGGTCCGACACCAAAGAGGTCACCCCGGTCCAGGAGCGCAACACGGGCAAGGAGGCCAGTTGGGGGACCACGCTGCAGGCGGTATGCACGCTGCGTTGCAAAGAATCCAGGTTCAGGCTGGGTTTGCGTTCCAGATCCGCGATCCCATTACGATGATGCAGTTTGGAAGGCCAACCGCCGCCAATCAGCACCGTGCCTTCTGCCGTTTGCTTCAAGGAGAGGCGTCGCCCCACGTGCTGGAACAGGTAATCCATGAAGGGAGCGGTGCGCGCGGTGGCCGTCATGGTCAGAGCAATCGGGCTGACGGGTAACTGCGAACCTGTCATTTGCGCAATGCGCCCGGACCAGACACCGGCAGCAATCAGAACCTGCTTGCTGCGACATTGCTCGCCACTGAGCACTTGGGCCTGCCAGTCAGAACCCACACGCTTCAAGTCCACAACCTGGCATTGGCTGACGATCTGTGCCCCCAGAGCACGTGCGGCGGCGGCCAGGGCCAGACTGGCACGGCGCGGGTCGGCCTTGCCTTCGTCAGCACAAAAAGCCCCCATCAGCACGGAGTCCGACAAATAGGGCGCTTTGGCTTGTAATGCGGCCCGGTCCAGTAGCTCCACCTTCAGCCCGGCCTGGTTTTCCAGACGGCTTTTTTGTTCCAGAACCTGGGCTTGCTGTGCCGTTTCCGCCAGCATGAAACCACCTTTCTGGCGCACACCCACCGACACACCCAACTGATCTTCCAGAGCCCGCCAGCGGGCAATGGCGTCCACATGCAAGGGCATGGCTTGCAAGGCGCGTTTGCTGGCCTCCAGGCCCGCCTCGATCATGCGGTATTCCATCTGGAAATGCAGGCTGCCCGCATTCTGGCTGGATGCCTGCAGGCCCAGCTCACCTTGTTCGATCAAGGTCACAGGCACCCCTGCCAGGCTCAGATAATAGGCAGCGGCACAGCCCAGCAGCCCGCCGCCAATGATCAGGACATCCGTCCGGGCGGGCAGGGAGCCAGGGGCACAGGCAGGTAGGGGGGAAAGAGAATCAGGCTTGGGGCTCATAGTGTAGTGATGCGGTACACCGTTCGCCCCGGATCAAGACAAATCAGGGGACGGGCGGGGTAATCGACATGATGATTTCCGCTTCCTCCGTTCCCCGGTTCAGGTAACGGTGGCTTTGGCGTGCATCAAAGCTGATGTTCTCGCCAGCTTTGACGTCAAAACTTACCTTATCAATCTCTGCAGTAATGACACCCCGGACCACATAGACACTTTCCAGGGACGGGTGCGACATATCGTCCATGGACTGTTGACCAACTTCGTAAACAGCCCGGAACACTTCCATCTCGCCATTGCCACGGGTGAGCCGTTCATAGACGACGCCCCCACGCGGGCCACGCAACAACATGCGTTCACCTGGGCGGCTGATCCATACCGACGGCCCCTTGCTGGTATCCATGAACAAGGAAGACATGGATTCCCCAAAGATCCCGCTGAGCTTGCGCAGGGTCGTCAAACTGGGTGTGGTGACACCGCGTTCTACCTGACTGAGCAGCGTGGGCGAGAGCTTGACCATCTGACCCAGCTCCCGCAGGGACAGACCCTTGGCCACGCGCAGCTCATGAAGTCGTTTGCCTATCATTCTGAAGTCCTATGTTCGTGTAGTTATGTGTAGCCGAACTTCACGAATTATAGGGTAAGAGAGGCAGCCTAATGGTGTGCAAATGCATGTTCCGAAACTGCACAAACCGTGCAGTTTCAGTGCTGAATTCTTCCAGACTTTACACGTGTGCACAAGCACTTTACACGCAGCACCGATATGAACGCCACAAATGGCAATCACAAGCTATTGTTTTTAAACAATATTTAACCTAGGGAAAATACGTAGTCCGGTTTTTCAACAAAAAACTACAGGCCTAAAGTATTATTTAACCGTAAATTATGTGCAGTTTTATTGCACAATCTTGTATACAGCCCCTGTACGGGCATAAACGGAGACTTCATGACATCGCCTGTTTTGCCATTGGCTATTGAACAAATTGATCACGCCGCCTGGACCGTACCCGATCTGGATGCGGCCATTGCTTTTTATGAACGCCTGTTTGGTGCCCGCCAGCTCTACCGTCTGGGGCCCATCAACAGTGCCGAGCTGCCCCGTTCTGCTCAAGGCAAAGACTGGACCCACGCCCACCTGGACGTACCTGATGCCAAGCTGGAATTGGCCTTTATGGTGCTGCCCAATGGCTTTCATATCGAACTGTTTGCCTACGCGCAACCTGCCAGCGACACCCAAAAAGCCTTGAAGTCCAACCATGTGGGTGCACATCACCTGGGTTTTCTGGTGGCCGATCTGGATCAGGCAGTTGCACAACTTGAACAGCACGGCTGCACAGTATTGGACCGCATCGCCTTTGATACCGGCCCGACCGCCGGGGCTCAATTCCAGTACTTCACCGACCCCTGGGGCAATATTTTTGAACTGGTCCAACGCAGTCAGCCACTGAACGCCCCCCAGGGCCGTGAGTGCGTGAATCCGGCATCGCTCTACAACAGCACCAACTTCGGTTTCTCGCACGCGGTCGTGCAGGACAACAGCCGCACCGTGCATCTGGCCGGACAAGTCGCCTGGAACGGTGAAGGGCAGTTGGTGGGCGCAGGCGATCGCATCGCACAAACCCGCCAGGCTTTGCAGAACCTGAAAACCGTCCTGAAAGAAGCCGGTGCCAGCCCGCGCGATGTCGTGCGTTTGCGCACCTACCTGGTCGGCCACACACCTGAAGAGCTGGGCCCGATCTGCGCACTGATCAACGAGTTTTACGAGGGGGCCGAACCGGCTGCCAACACCTTGCTGGGAGTCGCCAATCTGGCGCTGCCAGACATGCTGGTCGAGATCGAAGCCACTGCACGTCTGCCCTGAGCCAGAGGCCTCCTCTTTTCTTCAACCCATACAAGTGACACACATGAGCAAGAAACACAGGGTGAACTGGAAGGGCTATATCCCGACCATCATCACCCCTTTTGATGAAGCACGACAGCTGGATGTACCGGCACTGCACAGCATGCTGGAATGGCTGCATGCCGAGGGCATGCACGGTCTGTTTGTAGGCGGCACCACCAGCGAATGGACCAGCCTGTCCAACCAGGAGCGAGTAGACCTGTTCCGCGCCAGTGCCGACGCCATGCGCGGCAAGCTGCCTTTGCTGGCGGGCTGTACCGGCTACACACCCGCCGAAGTGGTCGCTCTTGCTCAAGAGGCCCAGGCACTGGGCTATGAAGGGGTCGTGATTGCGCCGCCCCCGTATGTACGCCCCAATGACAAGGAAATCCTGGCCTTTTACCAGCAGATCGCCAAAGAAATCACCCTGCCTATCGTGATTTACAACTGGCCTGCCGGAACCGGGATCGACCTGTCCGTTGATTTGCTGGAGCAGTTAAGCGATATCGATGGTGTCGTCGGCATCAAGCAATCCAGCCCCAGCATTGAACAATTCATCAAGACGCTGTTCCGCCTGAAAGACAAGGTCCGCGTGTACGGCTTTCGCATGGATGAGCACGGCCTGTCCCTGCTGCAAAGTGTGGATGGCGATGGCACGATTGGCGCAGGCGGTGTGCTGGGCCGTTATCAGCCCGATTTTTACAACCACATCTGGCGCGGCGATATAGACGCTGCCCGCGCCTGCGGCCAGAAAGACATACAGATTCTGCAACGCTGGTACACACCCGAGCTGATCGGCCGCTACGGCTCTTCACCTTCGGTGCTGAAAGTTGCATTCAAGATGCGCGGCGTACCCGTGCAGCCCTATGTACGCCGCCCCATTCTGGAGGTCGAGGACACCGAGATAGAAGTGATACGCCAAACTTTGGTCGAGCTTGAGCTGATCTAAGACCCCTGTTGCGAGTACCGCCGGTACTCGCCCCCACACCCCCTTCGCTGATACACGGCGCAGGCACTTTGCCCTGCCTGCTTTGTTGCGCCTGTTTCTTGCTGCATCACTTGCGGTAGGGGGATTGCTGCACGCTTTTTTTATCTACCACGAAGGAGAAGAGGAATTGAAAACAAGAAATAAAACCGCTGTCGGTACGGCCCTGTTTTTACTGATGGCCAGCTCGGCAGCCCACGCATCCATCACCCTGTACGGGATTCTGGACACGGGTGTTGGCTACGACATGAACAAAGGCAATAGCAGCTACAGCCGTGATCGAACCGATGCTACCGAGTTCAAGACCTCGCGTCTGGGCCCCAACAGCGGGGTGCACTTTGGCAGCCGCTGGGGTATCCGTGGCACGGAAGATCTGGGCAACGGGCTGCAAGCCAAGTTTGTGCTGGAAAGCGGCTTTGATGTGCCCACCGGCCAATCCATCCAGGGTGGTCGCCTGTTCGGCCGTCAGGCCACACTGGGTCTGGCAGGCGAGGACTGGGGGCAGGTGGATTTCGGCCTGAAAAACAATATGCCGACCGAATACTTCAGCATGGCTCACCCCTTGGGTGGCGGCGGCGGGATTGTAGGCTTTGGATCGACCTTCAGCGTGGCCAACACGGTGCGTTACGACAACCAGATCCAATACCAATCGCCCACGCTGAACGGCTTTCAGTTCGGTATTGGCTATTCCTTCAACATCAACGGCAAGCAGCACTGGGATAGCGAGCACCCGGATGGCACCAACAGCAAGGACAACAATATCCGTGCAGTGACCACCGGCCTGCGCTACAACAACGGCCCCTTGAGTGCCGCTCTGGTGTACGACCAACTGCACATCAATAAACAGTCTGCCAGCGGTGCACGTCCTGCTGCCGACTCCACCCGTGTCAGCGCCTGGGCGGGTGCGGCCAGCTACGACTTTGATGTCGTCAAAGTGTTTGCCGGTATCGGCCAGACTCGCGATGGTCTGTTCGCCACCCAGGTCTTTGGCCTGAGCAACGTCACCAACCCGCTGCCATCCTTTGCGGCCGTTCCAGGCTTGCGGATCAACTCCTACTCCTTTGGGGTGACCACACCCCTGGCCGGTGGGCGCTTCTCGCTGGGCTGGAACATGGCTGATCCACGCAGCTTGCCAGAGAGCATTACCGGCCCCAATGCGCAAACCAAACGTCAGCACGTGTACTCGGTGGGTTACCAGTACGACCTGTCCAAGCGCACCATGGTGTACGTATACGGCGGCTATGCACAGAACCTGACCTTCTTGCCAGACGCACGTGCTACGCAGCTGTACGTGGCCTTTAACCACAAGTTCTAAAGCGGGATGCCCCCTCGGGGGCCATGCCGTAACTCGCTGTACTGTTTTTCCGTAGATACGCGATTCTGTTCCGCGATATCTGTTTTTATACGCCCCTCTACGCTAGCCGTAAGGGGCGTTTTTTTACCGCCTGACCGTCCCAAGACTCGGTGGTTAAAAAAAACTCCTCTCGAGGGGGCTGCAAGCCGAAGGTACAGCTTGGGGGTATTTCTTATTGGTCGTAGCACAAAGCAGGCAGGTAACGTCAGTCACCCTGCGCCTGGGGATTTGCCTGATAGCGCACCCAACCGGCAATCACACTGCCACCACCTGGACGATCCTTGGGATGACTGCGGCCTTCACTGACTGGCACCTCTTCAAAATCAAAGGGGCTCATGCCTTCAATACAGGCCACATTCACACCATACTGCTCCGGGTTGGAGCGGCGCTGATGGAAGGTATAAATCCCGCAATGCGAACAGAAATAATGCCGGGCCTGCCCGGTGTTGAACTGATAAAGGGTCAGAGCATCCTGCCCTTGCTCTACCTGAATATCTGCCAGGTTGGCCGACACCGCCACCGCCCCGCGCATGCGGCAATACGAGCAATTGCAACGGCGCGCCGAACGCAGGCCGTCTGTCAGCTTCACATTGAAACGAACGGCTCCGCAATGGCAGGCCGCTTTATGCACAGGGCGAGTATCAGGGGTGTTTTCAGTCATGAATGGCTTTGAATCACAATAAGTCCAGGGCGGGAAATGTCATGCTAAATCATGATCCGCCAGAAGCCTACAAAGGCTGCACCGCAAGACGCAGGCCCATTGCCTTCAAAATGGCCGTCAGGCTGCTCAAGGCCGGATTCCCCTTGGGTGACAAGGTCCTGTAAAGCTGCGTCGGATTTAACTGCGCCTGCTCGGCAACTGCCTGCACACCACCAAAAGCCTGTGCCAATTGACGCAACACGATCAGGAGTTCGGCCTGATCCCCGTCCTCCAAAATCTGATTGATAGTCTCTAATGCCAAGGCCGGATCACTGCGATACAGATCGGCCATAGCCTCATCATGTGATCTGCTTCTCATGGTCTTTTCTCTCCTGCCAGTCCTGCCAATAAATAAGCGCCCGATCAATATCCGCCTGCTGCGTTCGTTTGCTGCCACCACACAGCAACAGCACAATCCGCTGTCCGGCTTGAGCGTAATAGACACGCAGCCCTGGCCCTACATCCAGGCGAAGCTCCCAAACACCGTCCCGACAAAACCTGTGATCGCCAAAATTGCCATGTTCCATCCGGTTCACACGTCGGATCAAGGCCACCTGCGTTTTCCGATCACGTAAACGGCCAAGCCACTTCATGTACACATCTTCCTGCGTACCAGCCGTCAAGTAATGTTCAATACGATATTGAGTCATTTTCGTTTATAGACGAATACAAAGCAATAGTAGAAGAAGGCAAAAACTTGGGCACTTGTACAAAGACCATGATGCCTCTGCACACTCCCCATATCCGAAACATCAGTATCTTCGCCAAATACGTGGTGTGTCACGGCTCAGCGTGACATGAATGTCCCCCCTAAGCTGGAACACAGCACTGAACAACAAGGCTCAACTAAAGACTGTTAAGCAGGAGGCACAAAAAAACCGGGCCAAAGGCCCGGTAAAAGTGGTGTGTCTAATGAAAGACAGAGATAACTCAATTCCTTGCCAGCGCAACCAGACGCGCTGACAGTACGGATTCTTTATCGGCCAAGGCCGCGATCACGTTGTAGTGATTCGTTCCCGGCAAGCTGCGGTACACCGCATCCACTCCTTGCCTGGACCAGGCCTTGGCCAGTTCCTGGCTTTGACGATGAAACTCCGAGGTTTCATCCCCCCCTACCCAGGCCTCGAAAGGCTGGCCATGTGCAGGGGCAGGCCAAAACAAGGGGCTGGAGGCTCGGGCGGTTTCGGCATTGAGCTGCAAGGCATCATTAATGCCGATATGCGTCAGCGGTTCCAAGTCATACAGGCCGGACAAGCCCAGGCCCGCCTGCAACATATCGCCGGGCAGGTCCGGGGCAAAACCGGGCCAGTCGGTGGCTAGCAGGCAGGCTGCCAAATGCCCTCCTGCCGAGTGTCCTGCCACCACGATCGGGCGCTTGAAACGTCGCCAGACCGTCGCACAAGCCAGGCGCAGTTCATCAATGATCTGCGCCATGCTGGCCTGGGGACACAAGGTATAAGTGGGCAAGACCGTAATCAGGCCGTTATCCACGCTGCCTTGTGCCAGATGGCTGAAACGACGCTGGTCCATGGATTGCCAATAGCCACCATGAATAAACATCAGCACCGCCGCATCCGGACGCTCCACAGCCGGAAAGTGAATGTCCATGACATTACGCGTTTCCGGGCCATAGGGCTGATTGGCTTCATGGCGTGAACCAGCCCGAAACTGCTCGGCCAGCCCCGACCACGAGGCCACAATCTCCTTATGATCGGGCACATGCCAACTGGCGTTGTATTCACTTTCCAGATGCTGTGTCATGACGGGCTTAGTCCTTGGAAACGCCCAGTTCAGCAGCCACGCGATCCAGTTCGGCACGGTAGAAGTTCAGCGCTTCCTGAGCCTCCACACCCTTGGCTTCGCTCAACCATTGCTGCTCAATCACCGCCAGCTTGGTCTTCATGGCTTCCAGCTGCTCGCCTTCAATGCGATGCACCTTGATGCCTTCAGCGCTCAAGCGATCAAAAGCCGCCATATTGTTCTTTTGCCAGATACCCGAGAAACGCTTGACCAGTGCTTCACCCGACAAGGCATCAATCGCGGCACGGTCGGCCTCGCTGATACGCTGCCAGCTGCGCTCGTTAACCACCATGAACTGGCTGGAAGCGGAGAAACCACCGGGCAGGACAAACAGATTCGGCATGAAGCGCGCCAGATTGAAGTCGATCACCGTGGTGTAGTTCTGGAACATGCCATCAATAATGCCGCGCGAAATCTGGTCATAGGCTTCGGTCAGCGTCGAGGAAATCGACACCAGACCCAGCAGCTTGGCGATACGCTCCACCAGCACGCCGGGAATACGGATCTTGGTGCCATCCAGCTTGTCCAGGCTGTCCACCTTGGCAGCCGTCCACAACTGGTAAGAACCGGGAACCCACGCGCCCAGCAACTTGGTGCCAGCGTGCTCGTTCTTGCCCATGAAGTACTTCTGGTAGGTGCGCCAGTAGGCCAGCGAATTCACCTGAGCGTTCTCGGCCGTCATGGGCAGTTCAACCATTTCCGTCAGCTTGAAACGCTCCGGGGTATAGGAGTGCACGCCAATCGTCATGTCCGCCACGCCATTGCGCACCAGATCGTAGTGCGAAGCAGGGGTGCCCAGGGGTGGCAGAACCTGAATCTTCACCCGTCCTTCCGTGGCCTGTTCCACATCCTTGGCCCAGGGGTTCAACATCTCGGTCACCATGGGATGGGTAGGTGGCAACCAGTTGGAAAAACGCAGCGTGACGTTTTGTGCCTGCACGCTGGTGCTGGCTGCCAGGGCGACTGCAGCTACCCCCACCCATTTGCTAACTTGCTTAATCATGCTTATTCCTTCGAGAAAATCAGATTCAATAAAAATGGCTTACATCAATGAGGGCAGAAACAAAGCAATGCCAGGGATGCCAATCAAGAGCGCCAGGCGCAACAGATCAGCCAATACAAAATAGATAACGCCTCGGTAAATGGTGCCCAGCGACATGGACGGCACCACTGAATTGAGCACAAACACGTTCATCCCCAAGGGCGGTGTGATCAGGCCCACTTCGATCAAGGTCACCACCAGAATGCCGAACCAGATCGGGTCCAGACCCTGGTTGATGATCAGCGGGTAAACAATGGGCAGTGTCAGCAAGAGCATGGACATGCCTTCCAGCATGCAGCCCAGGACCAGGTACAGCACCACGATGCCCAGCAAAATCCCCCAACCCGGCAAGTCCCATTGCTGGACCGCGTCAGACAACATGGCGGTAAAGCCGGCCACGTTTACAAAGGTGGTGAAGATTTGTGCGCCCACCATAATCACGAAGATGGCGGCACTGGTCATGGCGGTTTCACGCAGGGCACCCATCAAGCTCTGCCAGGAGAACTTGCGGCGCGCGATCATGATGAGCAGGGCACCGACCGCACCGATACCAGCCGCTTCAGTTGGCGTGAACAAGTTGCCGTAAATCCCGCCGATGACCAGCAGGAACAGCAGCAAGACCGAGCCAACACTCTTCAAACCGCGGATTCGTTCCATCCAGGAGCTGCGCTCGCCCGCACCGGCCAAACCGGGTGTCATGCGAGTGGCCACCATGACCGCAGCTATGTACAGCACCATGCCCAGAATGCCGGGCAAGACGGCTGCAATGAACAGCTTGCCGATGTCATTGCTGGTCAGCACGCCATAGACAATCAGGGGCACGCTGGGCGGGATCATGGCACCCAGGGTGCCGGCCGATGCAATAGCTCCACCTGCCAGGGAATCGGCATAGCCATAGCGCTTCATGGAGGGGTAAGCGACCCGAGCCATGGTGGCCGTCGTCGCAAAGCTGGAGCCGCATACAGCCGAGAACATGCCGCCTGACAGCACCGTTGCAATGGCCAGACCGCCGCGACGATGACCGACAAAGCGATAGGCCAGATCGAACAGATCTTTAGAGACATCCGCCCGTGTCACCAGATTGCCCATCAGGATGAACAGCGGGATAACGGACAAGTTGTAGTTATGAACCAGGCGATACGAGGTTTCCGCAGCCATATAGGCGGCCGGGCCCCAATCGACCACATAGGCAAAGCCACCAATACCAACCAGAGCCATCGCCACAGCGATGGGTACTTCCAGAATCATGAGCACGATCAGGATGATCATGCCAGTGACAACGACAGTCATTATTTTTCCTCAGCGAGCTCGTCGCCGTCGGCACTGAACAGTGCGGCCAGCGTGGACAGGGCGCACATTGCCGCTGCAAAGTAGGCAAAAGGCGCCAGGGGCAGGTCCGCAAAAACAGCGCGGGAATTGGTCTGTGCAAACTGCACACCCAGGGCCCACAGGTGATAAGCCAGAAAGCCCATCAGCACGCCCGTCGCCACACGGCTGCACCAGCGCAACAAACCTTGCACCAGCACGTTCTTGCCCACCAGGGAGCGCAGCAAGGACACTTTGACGTGCTTGCCACTCAAGGTGACAAAGGGCAGGGCAGCAAACACCATCACCCCGACCAGCACCTCGGTTAATTCAAAAGCGCCAGACAGCGGCCGCACAAAACTGCGCATCATGACATCGGCAAAGGCCACCGCCATCAAGGCCAGAATGGCCAGTGCGGACAGCCCGAACATCCAACTACAAACATGACGCAAGAAACGGGTCTGCATCAATCTCCTCCCCTCTATAGGCATTGCGTGTAAATTTCAGCGCCTCGTGTAAATTTCGTGCATTAAATGTACACAAAATTTGCCCAAAAACAGTGTGATATTACTTTAAACCTCTATTTTTTTGAAAAAAATAAGCTTGGGGTTTTCCATTAAATATCCACAAAAAACCTGAAAACATAAGGGTTTCAGAGCCTCAAGACGAAACAGAGGGAAAGAGCTTGCAGGAAAAAGACGGTCGTAAAGTACGTGCACAAATACTTTACAAAAACAGGGATAAATGTACAGAAGCGGCTTTCAGGGGGAAAAGGTGTACAGAGAACGACGCCGGACCCAGGCTTCAGGCGTGCATGAAAGTGGATTACCCCTTGTTATTGAAGGAATATTCTGAACAGAAGATTTGCCTCCTCCCCGTGCCCGGCCTACCATCAAGACGCTTCTGTTTTCGCTTCCGCTTTATTACTGACCAAGAGCCCGAACCATGCCCACCCTACGTCCCGCCCAACTTGCTGACATTGGCACGATTGGAGATATGTACGCCGAGCTATTCGCCCACATGCATCATTTGCAGCCGCACTACTACCTGCAAGCACGGCAGGACGAAGGCTTTATTCAGTCCATGATCGAGTCGGATCAGGCAGCCTTGTTTGTGGCCGAGAAGAACGATCAGGCGCTGGGTTTCATTATTGTTCAGCAGCAAAAGACCCCGCCGTACAACTGCATCACGCCGCATGACTTTGCTTATGTGATTGACCTTGTCGTGACAGAATCGGCACGAGGCATGGGGCTGGGCAAACTGCTGATGCAGACCGCCCAGGAGTGGGCACAAGTGCGTGGACTGGACTACATCGAGCTGGGAGTCTTGAGCAATAATCTGGGCGCTATCGCTCTGTATGAGCAGCTGGGCTATGAACACAACACCAGCATCATGCGCAAGACGCTGACATAAGGCAGGACACCGCGCCACCAGCCCCTTTGACGATTGATGCAGGTACAAAAAAGCGCTCAAAAACATTCTGTTTGAGCGCTTTTTTTGGCTGGTTTCCAAAGTCAGGACCTCAAAGCCTTGGGTTTGATACACCTTTGACTTATCAAAGCCAGAACCAAGGGCCAGGAGTTTAGCCTTCTTCTACAAACTGCTGCACCTCGGCAGGAGTTAAGTAGCGCGACTCTCCCGGCTCCAGACTATCGTCCAGGGAAAGCGAGCCTATGCGCTCACGATGCAAGGTCTGAACCAGATTCCCCAAGGAGGCAAACATACGCTTCACCTGATGGTATTTCCCTTCCTGAATGGTCAGCCTTGCGGTGCGTTCATCAATGCGTTCCAGCACAGCTGGCAACGTTGGCTTGTCCTCGCCATTCAACAAGATACCGGCCTTGAACAGTTCTTCTGCATTGTCAGGCAAAGGCTCTGCCAGTGTGGCCACGTAGACCTTATCGCACTGATGGCGGGGCGAGATAATACGATGCGTCCACTGGCCATCATCTGTAATCAAAATCAGGCCGGTGGTATCCACGTCCAAGCGACCGACGGTGTGCAAACGCTCACGCTTGTCCACATCAATCAGCATCATCACGGACGGGTAGGCGCTATTTTTAAGGCTGCACTCGTAACCAGCAGGCTTATTGAGCATGATGTAACGCAGACCAACCAGGGCAAGCGGCTCGTCGTCCCAGCACACTACGTCGCCCTCTTGTATAACGTGGGTGCCCTTGGTCACCACCTCGCCGTTAACCGTGATTTCCCCGCTTTTAAGGACTTTACGTGCGTCTGAGCGACTCAGATCCGTACTCTCACCAAGAAACTTGTCCAGTCGCATTTCATTTCCAAACAAAGAGTTATTGAACAATTTACAGCGTCATTGCTATCGATCAAGGTGCCTTGCAAGACCAAGGCCTCGTTTCACCACCAGATCCCCACGCCCCTTCTTTTAGTTCATTCTGAAGCGGGGTGAATTACTGCAAGTAGACCACATCAGCTTGATTCCACGCCTTTCCATTCCTAGAGCGCGTGACTTCATAGCCACTAACCTACCTAGTAATTGATCAGCCAGTGTTTGCTGTCAAAGATTAATTGAGCCTGCCCGAAAACGCTGAATCTTTAGGGCTCAAAGCGCATCAGTCATCATCAAAAAAATGAGCCCCAGCAAGAACGCCGGAGCCCATTTTGTGTATCCACATCACTGCAAGGTCTTTCACGAATTCCTGAAATCGGTTTTCATCAGCCCGAAAAGCTTTCAGGAATTGTGAACACCGACAGCCTTAAATATCCAGGTTCCCCGCCTGCAAGGCATGGGATTCGATAAAGGCACGACGTGGCTCAACATGATCACCCATCAGCGTGGTGAAGATCTGATCCGCATCGATAGCATCAGCGATCTGCACACGCAGCAGGCGACGTACTGTGGGGTCCATGGTGGTTTCCCACAGCTGGCTGGGGTTCATCTCACCCAGACCTTTGTAGCGCTGCTTGCTAAGCCCGCGTTCGGCTTCAGTCAACAGCCATTGCATGACTTCACGGAAGTCATCCACGGCGGTTTCACGACGCTTCTCGCCTTCACCGCGGGCAATCATGGCACCATCACCGATCAAACCGGCAAAGGTCTCGCCAGCGCGGGCCAGGGTTTGGTGATCGCCGCCACGCATGAAGTTGCGGTCGAACACGGTTACGCGGATATTGCCGTGATGCAGACGCTGCACCACAACGCGCCAGGATTCGCTGGTTTCGTCGTAAGCCGCAAAGACCTTCACAGCATTGGGAGCTGCTTCGTCAAACAGCACGTCTTGCAGTTCTTGCGCGCTTTTCTCGGCTGCTTCCTGGGTGTCCAGGTTCAGCTTCACGCCTTCAGCCAACGCTGACAGGGCATCACCGTCCATATGACGCGACAGACGCTCGATCACGGCCTTGGCCTTCACGTAGCGATGGGCGTAGTCGGACAGGGCTTCGCCAGTGATAGGAGCACCGCCTTCAGAGGGTGTCAGCACTGCATCGCGCAATGCCAGCTTCAACATGAATTCCGCTTCCTCGGCCTCGTCCTTCAGGTACATCTCTTCACGCCCAACCTTAACCTTGAACAAAGGCGGCTGAGCAATGTAGACATAGCCACGCTCAATCAGCTCGGGCATCTGACGGTACAACAGCGTCAGCAGCAGGGTACGAATGTGAGCACCGTCCACGTCCGCGTCAGTCATGATGATGATGCGGTGGTAGCGCAGTTTGTCGATATCGAAATCCGGGCCGATGCTGGTACCCAGGGCGGTGATCAGGGTCGTGATCTGCTCGCTGGAAATCAGACGGTCGAAACGGGCTTTTTCTACGTTCAGCACCTTGCCGCGCAGCGGCAGGATGGCCTGGAACTTACGGTCTCGGCCTTGCTTGGCCGAGCCGCCTGCGGAGTCACCCTCCACAATGTACAGTTCGCACAGGGCGGGATCTTTTTCCTGGCAGTCGGCCAGCTTGCCGGGCAGGCCAGCGCCTTCCAGCACGCTCTTGCGACGTGTCATTTCGCGGGCTTTACGAGCCGCTTCACGGGCACGAGCTGCTTCCACGATCTTGCCGCACAGCGCTTTGGCGTCGTTCGGGTTCTCCAGCAACCAGGTTTCCAGCGTACGGGCGACGGCGTCTTCAACCGCAGGGCGAACTTCGCTGGAAACCAGCTTGTCTTTGGTCTGGCTGCTGAACTTGGGCTCAGGCACCTTGACCGACAAGACGCAGACCAGACCTTCGCGCATGTCATCACCGGACGTATCGACTTTGGCTTTTTTGGCCAGTTCGTTGTCGGCGATGTATTTGTTCAGCACGCGGGTCATGGCCGCACGCAGACCGGTCAGGTGGGAGCCACCGTCACGTTGGGGAATATTGTTGGTGAAACACAGCACGGTTTCGGCGTAGCTGTCGTTCCATTGCATGGCTACTTCAACCGACACGGGGGTGCCACCGGCACTGGACTCGGTCGCCACGCTAAACACGTTAGGGTGCAGCGGAGTCTTGTTGCGGTTAATGAAATCCACAAAGCCTTTGACGCCACCCAGGAAGGCAAAGTCTTCTTCCTTGCCCTGAATTTCGTCAACCAGACGGATCTTCACGCCATTGTTCAGGAAGGACAGCTCACGCAGGCGCTTGGCCAGGATCTCGTGGTGATATTCAATATTATTGAAAATCTCCAGGTCAGCCAGGTAACGCACGCAGGTGCCGGTGCGACCTTCTGCCTTGCCAGTCACGGCCAGGGGCGCAGTGCGCTCGCCACGGCGGAACTCGACCTGGTGTTCGTTGCCATTGCGCCAGATGGTCAGCAACAGCCATTCGGACAGGGCGTTCACACAAGACACACCCACACCGTGCAAACCGCCAGACACCTTGTAGGAGTTCTGGTCGAATTTACCGCCGGCGTGCAGTTCGGTCATGACGATTTCAGCGGCGCTGCGCTGGTGTTCGTCGTCCTTGTGGATATCGGTTGGAATACCGCGGCCGTTATCGCACACCGAAATGCTGTTGTCGGAGTGGATGGTGACGACGATATCGTCGCAATGACCGGCCAGCGCCTCATCAATCGCGTTATCCACCACCTCGAAAACCATGTGGTGCAGGCCGGTACCGTCGGAGGTATCCCCGATGTACATGCCTGGACGCTTGCGCACGGCCTCCAGGCCTTTGAGCATTTTGATGGAATCAGCGCCGTAATCGGCTGGCTGGGTGGTCGTGGTTTGATCGGTCATAGCATAAAACCTTGTAATAGCCTGTCTGCTTCAAGCGGGTATGGCCCGGCGGGCCATACCGGTCGAACATGCCGCATTAAATGCGCATCGGCATGACCACGTACTTGAAGTCTTCTTGCTCGGGCAGCGTCATCAACACAGAAGCGTTGGCATCGGGCTGCACAGACCAGCGGACAGTTTCGTCCTTGATGCTGGCCAACACATCGAGCAGGTAGCTGACGTTAAAGCCAACGTCCAGACTTTCGTGTTCATAATCAATATCCAGCTCTTCGACGGCTTCTTCCTGTTCAGCGTTGGAAGCAGAAATCTTCAGCTGGTTTTGCGACAGTTGCAGTCGCACGCCACGCAGTTTGTCGGTGGTCAGAATGGCAGCACGTTGCAGGCTGCCTTGCAGCACTTCACGGCTCACATCAAAGTGGCGGGTGTAGTTGGAAGGAATCACACGCGCAAAGTCGGGGAATTTGCCTTCAACCAGTTTGGAGACCAGCTCCACATCGCCAAAACGGAAACGGATCTGACGGCTGGACACGTCAATATTGACCAGATCGTCGGTATCACCCAGCAGGCGCTGCATTTCCAGCACGGTCTTGCGGGGCACGATGATGTCGTGACGTTCCTGCACACCTTCAATCGCGGTGGCATTATGGGCCAGACGGTGACCGTCCGTGGTAACCGTACGTACCAGACCGGGCTCAAACACCAGCAACATACCGTTCAGGTAGTAGCGGATGTCTTGCTGGGCCATGGCAAAATGCACCGTGTTGAACAGGTGCTTGAGCGTGCGCTGAGGCAGGCTCAGGGACACGTCCCATTGCTCGGGCAGGTTCAGCACTGGAAAATCAGCGGCTTCCAGAGTCTGCAACTGAAAGCGGCTCTTGCCGGACTGGATGGTCAGCTTGCCGCTATCCAGGCCCAGGCGCACATCGCCAAAGTCGGGCAGGGCTTTCAGAATGTCCAGCAGCTTGCGGGCCGCCACGGTGGTGGCTGCATTGTCCTCACCCACGCCAAAATCGGCATTGGTGGTGATCTGCACTTCCAGGTCAGTTGCCAGGAAAGAGACATCAGAGCCGTTTTTACGCAGCAGGATGTTGGCCAGAATCGGCAAAGTATGGCGGCGCTCCACAATGCCAACTACTGTGGATAAGGGCTTTAGCAATGCGTCGCGGGTAGCTTGAACGAGTTGCATGGTCATCCTTTGAGAGTTTGTTCCAGTACGTGTAATGCGTGATTCAGTTCGGCTTGCTTGGTGCGTGCATCCGAGATTTTGCGCACCGCGTGCAGCACCGTAGTGTGGTCCCTACCACCGAAAAGATCGCCAATTTCCGGCAAACTCTTTTGGGTCAGTTCCTTGGCCAGATACATGGCCACCTGGCGCGGCATGGCGATATTGGCGGGGCGGCGCTTGGAGTACATATCCGCGACCTTGATTTTATAAAAATCGGCCACGGTTTTCTGAATATTTTCCACTGTGATCTGCCCATTGGAGACCGACAGTAAATCCTTCAGTGCGTCCTTGCACACTTCCACCGTCAGGACGTCGCGGCCATGGAAACGCGCGTAGGCCGAAACCTTGCGCAGCGCCCCTTCCAGCTCGCGCACGTTGCTGCGCAGATGCTTGGCAATAAAGAAGGCCACTTCTTCGGGCATGGCAATGCCTTCAGCCTGGGCTTTGCGCAGCAAGATCGCCACGCGCATTTCCAGCTCGGGCGGCTCGATCGCCACAGTCAGGCCGGAGTCAAAGCGCGAGATCAGGCGGCTATCAATATTGGCCAGCTCTTTGGGATAGGTATCCGAGGTGATGATGATCTGCTTGCGCTGAGCCACCATCGCTTCAAAGGCGTAGAAAAACTCTTCCTGCGTACGGTTCTTGCCAGCGAAAAACTGAATATCGTCAATCAGCAGCAAGTCCAGCGAATGGTAGTAGCGCTTGAACTCGTCAAACGCCTTGCGCTGGTAAGCCTTGACCACGTCCGACACGTATTGGTCGGCATGGACATAGCGGACCCGCACACCATTGCCATTGGCGACCAGCGCATTGCCGATCGCATGAATCAGGTGGGTCTTGCCCAAACCCACGCCGCCATACAGAAAGAGTGGGTTATAGGAGACACCGGGGTTCTCGGCCACCTGCAAGGCCGCTGCGCGTGCCAGCTGGTTGGCTTTACCCGTCACGAAATTGTCGAAGGTCAGTTCGGCATTCAGGCGCGAACGATCCTGTACCGCATCCACCACCGCCGTCATGGCCGGGTTGGCAACGGGCGGGGCCAGGTTTTCACCGGCCGGGCTGCCTGCAGGCACAGGAGCGGCACGATCGGCCAGGGCGCGACGTGGCGCCGCGCTGGCCGAAGGCAGCTCGAACTGAACCGTAACGGGACATTCGTAGAAATCCGAAGCCAGTTCCTCGATACGAGTGGCGAAATTCTTGCGGACCCAATCCAGTTTGAAACGATTAGGAGCAGAAACGCGCAACACCCCGGCTTCACTGTCGAAGTCCAGGGGAACCAGTGGACGTATCCACGCACTTATTTGTTGGGGGGGAAGCTCCTGCTCCAATTTCTGAACGCAGGACTGCCAGAATTCATTCATCGGTCAT